>CAVZBG010000010.1:0-2227403 GCA_963773345.1 uncultured Alphaproteobacteria bacterium
GAATTCCAACGCAAGGCGACCAGGTATTCCGATCTGATGGCGGCCACCGTTCCGATCTGATGGCGACCACCGTTCCGATTTGAGCCCGGCCACCCTCCGCCAAGCAGCAAGGAGGGCATCCGGGCAGAGGAGGGATCGTCTCGCGGGTCAGTTTTCACCCGGGTCCATGTTTCCCCATCGCAATCGATGGAGGGAACGCGGATGCCGACGGAGAGACTGTCCATGCGGCGGATACGGCAGGTCCTGCAATTACACTTCGGTGCCCACGTCAGCTCCCGGGGCATCGCTCGCGAGGTCGGTGTGGGCCGCACCACCGTGTTGGAGTACCTGGCACGAGCCAGTGCCGCCGGGCTCGGCTGGCCGCTACCGCCCGACCTGACCGACGAGGCGCTGGAACAGCGCCTGTTCCCTGCGCCCAGCACCAAACTGGGTGCCCGCCGCCATCCCGAACCCGACTGGGCTCTGCTGGTGCGCGAGATGAAGCGTCCCGAGGTCAGCCTGCTGATCTTGTGGGAAGAGTACGACGCGGTGCATCCGCAGGGCTACGGCTACAGCCGGTTCTGTGAGTTGTACCGGGCGTTCGAGCGTCGCCTGTCGCCGACGATGCGCCAGACCCACGTTGCCGGACATAAGGCGTTCGTCGACTATTCCGGCAAGAAGGTCCCGATCGTCGACCCGCTCACCGGCGAAGTGCGCATGGCGGAGATCTTCGTCGGCGTGCTCGGCGCGTCGAACCTGACCTATGCCGAGGCAAGCTGGACACAGACCCTGCCGGACTGGATTGGCGCACACGTCCGCATGTTCCGCTTCTTCGGCGCAGCACCGCGTCTGCTTGTGCCAGACAATCTCAAGAGCGGCGTCAACAAGCCCTCGTTCTACGACCCTGAGCTGAACCGCAGCTACGCCGCGATGGCCGCGCACTACAACGTCGGCGTGCTGCCGGCACGACCGAGAAAGCCGCGTGACAAGGCGGCGGTCGAAGCCGGAGTCCGTTTCGCTCAGAGCTATATTCTCGGCCGGTTGCGTCACGTCACCTTCTTTTCATTGGCTGCCTGCAACGCCGAGATCGACGCGGCTGTCGAGCGGATGAACGGCCGCGAGATGCGCCGGCTTGGCGTCAGCCGCCGTCAACTCTTCGAGGCGGTCGAACGCCCCCTCATGCAGCCATTGCCCGAACAGGACTACGAGTATGCCGAGTGGCGCCTCGCCCGCGTCGGGATCGATTACCACGTCGAGATCCAGGGCTTTTTCTACTCGGTGCCGCACGCCCTGATCCGCGAGCAGGTGGACACCCGCGCCACGGCCCGCACGATCGAGGTGTTCCACCGCGGCAAACGCGTCGCCGCCCATGCCCGGCGTTACGGCGGACCGCGACACGGCACCCAGCCCGAACATATGCCGAGCGCACACCGTCGATATGGCGAATGGACACCGGAACGGTTGCAGCACCAGGCCCGTACCATCGGACCGAACACCGAGGGGCTGATCATCGCTGTGCTGGCCCGCCGGCCGCATCCCGAACAAGGCTTCCGCACCTGCCTCGGCGTGCTGCGCCTGTTCCGCGGCATCGATCCCGCCCGAGCCGAGGCGGTCAGCCTGCGCGCCATCGAGATCGGCGCGCTGACCTACGCCTCAGTCGGCTCGATCCTCAAACACCGGATCGACCAATCGGCGTCGCCGCGAGCCGCGGACGGCACGCCGTTGCTGCACGACAACATCCGCGGTCCTCGCTACTACCATTAGGAGACCGACTTTGCTCAAACATCCAACGCTCGACCTGTTGACCGAACTCGGCCTGCACGGCATGGCCAAGGGCTTCCGGGATATGGTGGACAACCCGGAGAGTGTCGCCCTCGGCCATGCGGAATGGCTTGGCATCCTGCTCGACCGCGAGAACACGCAGCGCCAGCAGAAGCGGTTCGAGAGCCGCGCCAAGACCGCCAAGCTGCGCCATTTGGCCGCGGTCGAGGATGTCGACTACCGCACGCCGCGCGGTCTCGACCGCACGGTGTTCCTGAAGCTGGCCGGCTGTGACTGGATCCGTGAGCGCCGGCACTGTCTGCTGACTGGGCCGGCCGGGGTCGGCAAGTCCTGGCTCGCCTGCGCGCTTGGCTACAAGGCCTGCCGGGAGAATTTGTCGGTGCTCTATCAGCGTGTGCCGCGGCTGTTTGCAGCGCTGGCGCTGGCCCGCGGCGACGGCCGCTACGCCAAGCTATTGAAGCAATTCGCTCGGGTCGATCTTCTGATCCTCGATGACTGGGGGCCGGAACCGCTGCTCGCCGAACAGCAGCGCGACCTGCTGGAGATCGTCGAGGACCGCTACGGCGCCGGCTCGCTGATCATCACCAGCCAGCTGCCAATCGACCGCTGGTACGAGATCGTCGGCAACCCGACGCTGGCCGACGCCATCCTCGATCGGATCATCCACAACGCGCATCGGATCGAACTGCGCGGCGAAAGCCTGCGCAAGCCGCGCGCCAGCGGATGAACTGCTGCCGGACAGCCCGGCCCCCCACTGCAAAGCGTTACGTAACGGAGATCAGGACCATGCCAAGAGGCCAGAAACCCGAGGGCGAGCACCCGCTGAGCAACGCCGAACGCCAGGCACGCTATCGCGCGCGCCTTTTGAAACAGCCCCCGCCCGTCGTGATCCGAACACGCCGGCCGGTCGACCGGCGCAGCCGACCTCAGCGTTGGGATGACGCGACCAATGTGCTTCAGCGGATCCAGGTTGAGTGTGTCGACTGGCTCATGGCACTGCCGGACAGCCTGCGCGGCACCCCGATGGGCGAGACGCTGGAGGCGATCGCCGATCTCGACCTCTCCGTGCTGGCCGAGATCAGACCACCGCGCGGTTACGGGCGGGATTAAGGTGCAATGAAAGGTTGAATTCCAGGCAGCGGGTCAGTCCAAACGGCATACCACCGCTTGACCCAGCCACGACCATCATGACATGAACAAAACCGGCCTGCGAGACGATCCCAGCCTGGCCGCCATCAGACTGAAATCGTGGCCGCGATCAAATTGGAATTGGTGGCCGCCTTCGTCGGAATCCGCACGAGCCGAGGAGACCGCGTGGTGATAGCTGTGTGCCATCGCGACCTCCTCAGAACTCGTGCTGGTGGTAGTTCGAATCGACGTATCGCTCATTGAACTCGAGCGTGATCGAATGGTCTGCAACGGCGAAGGTGAACTGGCCGAAGGCGCCGTCTCCATCCTCCCACCCAGAGTGAGTCTGCTCGAGGAAATCGTTTGCCATGGCCTCGATGATCTCGTGTGGTGTTCGGGTCACGAGGCTGATGGTCAGATCATCGAATATTACCTCGCGGACCGGCGTCTTTACGAAACGGCGGTGTTGGCCACGCTGAGGGAGCGTCTGAGGGGCAGCAACATCTGGGTTACTGGCAGCCGCGACTATCGGGCGTTCGAGGACTACCTGCTGCCGGTCGAAGCCGGGCGCGACACCGGCATCGACGGCGAGACCGATCCCGGACGTTACATCGCAAGCCGCGCGGCGGCGTTGCGCGACCGCCTGACCTTCGTGGCCGACCGTGCCGGGCGCGGAGAACTCGACGGGGTCGAGATCGAGGACAGCAAACTCTTCATCGCCCGCACCCCGCCTGCCGTCCCCGAGGCTGCGCGCGATCTGGCGCTGCGGCTGAACGGGATGCTGCCACAAGTGCGGATCACCGAGGTGCTGAGCGATGTCGATGCGTGGACCGGATTCGCCGACCGGTTCGTGCATCTGCGCACCGGTAATCCCGCCGCCGACAAGGCGGCGCTACTGGCGGCGGTTCTCGCCGACGGCACCAATCTGGGCCTCGCCCCGGATGGCCGACGCGTCGCGAGGTCTCGGCTACTATCACCTCGTCAACGTGGCGCAATGGCACATCAGCGACGACAACTACGTCGCCGCCCGCGCGGCCATCGTCAACGCGCACCACAGCCATCCGATGGCCGCTATCTGGGATGACGGAACGACCTCCTCGTCGGACGGACAGTATTTCCGGGCCGGAGGCCGCGCCGGACCCGGCGGTTCCGTCAACGCCAAATACGGCATCGACCCCGGCGCGGTTCTCTATACGCACGTGTCCGGCCATTATGGACCGTTCTACACGCGGGTCATTTCGGCGACGATGAGCGAAGCGCCTTACGTGCTCGACGGCCTGCACCATCACGCCCACCAAACCGATCTGCGCATCGCCGAGCATTACACCGACACCGCCGGGGCGACGGATCACGTGTTCGGCCTCTGCCATCTGTTGGGCTACCGGTTCGCGCCCCGGATCAAGGATCTGAAGGACCGCAAGCTCTACACGGTTGAGAAGCCCGGCACGTGGCCGCTGCTCGCGCCGTTGATCGGCGACACGGTCGAAACGGCGGCGATCCTCGGGCAATGGACTGAACTCATGCGGCTCAAGGCCTCGATCGAGACCGGCGCGGTCGTTCCGTCCGTCATCCTGCGTAAGCTGGCGGCGGCCGGTGCCGGTAATGTCCTGTCGCGGGCACTCCGCGCCCTCGGCCGGATCGAACGGACCCTGTTCACCCTGCAATGGCTATCCGATCCGGCGCTTCGCCAACGCAGCCATGCCGGGTCTCAACAAGGGCGAGGCCAGCAACGCGCTGCGTCGCGCGGTATTCTTCCATCGCCAGGGGGAAATTCGAGACCGCACCTTCGAGAACCAGAGCTTCCGTGCGTCCGGGCTGAGCCTCATCACCGCCGCCATTGTTCATTGGAACACGGTCTATCTCGACCGTGCCGTCCGGCAGTTGCGCGCGCAGGGAGCGGCGGTTCCCGATGATCTGCTGGCCCACGTGGCTCCGCTCGGATGGGAGCACATCGGTCTGACCGGCGATTACGTCTGGACCAAGGCAAACCCGGCCGCGCCATTTCGGCCGCTGCGCGAGGTTCGTTCTATGTTCCAGCCTCTGGCGGCTTAGCGTGCAGTTTTGAACAAATCGGCAGGTGACCCCCCCTACGGCGGCGACCACGCCGCGGATTCGCCCACGAGCGCCGACGCCATCCTCGGCCGCCCGGTGTAGCCCCAGCGGGGTCGTTGACGACGTTCGCCTAAATCGCCTCTATGAAACGTAGGCGCTTTGGACTATATTCCGGCCATGACCCACGCACTCCCTACGCGATCGCCATCGTCCCTCGAGGTTCCGGCTTTCGAGACCGATGACAGCCTGCTGGCTCTGCTTCCGAAGGACATCGTGAACCGTGGTGTCCGCACTCCCGGCGCCCGCGCCAAGGACATCGAAATCGTTGTCGTCGGAGAGAGTCACGATTTCTCTGTCCTGGCGGCGGAGATTCAGAGCGCCTGGGCGCAGCTGAGCGAATCGCGGTCGGGCCCGCCTGACCCCCGCCTCAACAGGCACGGACCATTGATCACCTACCTGCTGGCACTGGCGCTTGCGGCCCATCCGCGCGCCGACGCAGCCGGCCCGGCATTGACCGCGCTGATCGGCCGGCTCGCGCGGGCCATCAGCCGCGCCACGACCGTCGCGGGCAATGACCTGATACTGAAGGCGCTCGAGCAGCCGACCGACATCGGCAGCGTCGTGGAACTCCTCCGGTCGACGGTGCCCTTGCTGTCGGCTGAACAGGCGATCGATCCGAAGCTCGTCGGGACACTCGCCTCCCTCGAAGGCGAGGAGGATCTGGTCCGGCGCGCGGGTGGCCTGAAGGACAGCGATTGGGTCGCCAAGTATCTGTCGATCCATTCCAAGAGCGTCGCCGCCAAGGCGCGGCGGAACGAGTTGCTGGCCGTCACGCGCGGCGACCGCAATCTCTATCCCGCCTTCCAGTTCAAGGATGGGACGGTCATCCCTGGGGTGCGGGACATCCTCGCCGTCCTGCCGCTGCGGAATGGGTGGTCGCGGCTGTCGTTTTTCCTGTCGCCGGATCCCGGTCTCGATGATCGTTCCCCGATCGAGGCCTTCGCGACCGATCCGGAAGCGACCCTGGCGCTGGCCGCCGCCGCGGATGCCCAAGGCGCAGCGTGAGTTCATCCCGACGTGGCGACGGCGATGCGCTGCCCGAGCCGCCCGCCGACATCAATCGCCGCCGTCTCCCGTTGGTCCGTCGTATGGCGGGGTCTCGGTACGTGCGCATTCATCGCGCGGCGGATGGGCCGGTGTGGTTCGGTCGCGATAGCGTCACCGGCATGTTCCGTCCGCCAATCAACCGCTTCGACGCGCCGAACCGCAGCTATGGCGTGCTCTACGCGGCGGTGGCGCGCGACGGCGCGTTTGCCGAGGCGATCGGCCGCAAGCCGCGCACCTTCCGGTCGGATACAGAGCTGGCTGAGCTCGCGATCACCACGCTCGTGCTGGCGCGCGACCTTTCTCTCGTCGACCTGCACGGGGGCGAGGCCGTCGGCGCCCTCGGGGCCACGGGCGTTGTCGGGGTCGGCCCGCACAGTCTCGCACGACGCTGGTCGCAGGCTCTGCACGAGCACCCGGATCGCCCGGATGGGATCGAGTACCGCTGCCGGCACAATTCCGACGAGTTCGCAGTGGCCCTCTTCCACCGGATCGGGGACGCATCCTTAACGTCGGAGACCTCCGTGTCTTTGGTCTCCGACCTGGGTTGGTTGGCCGCAATGCGCACCAGGCATCAGATCTGGGAGCCTCCGTTGTAGGCCGATTCGTGATCAGCCGCAGATGAGCATCGGTCCCTCAGACGAAGCCGCGCACCCGTGTCGCTCTGTCGTTTGAAGGGGTCTGCTTCAATCTCGGTGCAAGCCAGCGCCAGCTTGCACCGAGACTGAAGCAGACCCGTTAATGACCGGACTGCTAAATCTGGGAAAACAATAGGTTAGGACTGCCGATAAGTCTGGACTGTCTCGTTTACTCTGGAATCTCCTTGGCCGTGTTGCCGTTTATGCGGGATTTTGACGACCACACGTTGCAGCGAGGTCCATCGTCCATGTCGGACGACTTCGCCGAGCACGACCCGGCCTGGATGGAGGCTTGTCGCCGCGAGGAGGCGATCCGCGGCCCTCGCGACCTCTGACGACGCCGGGCCACCGTTTCCCGGCTCACGAGATTCCAGATGTTGCCGCAAAATCGGGAACCTCTGTTCGAGGAATACCAATATTAAACCGAGCTTCCCTCTTTCAAAAAACATAAACCACTGACAAAGCAACGATAATTTCCAGTTCGGATCTGCGGTTACTGGCTACAATGCGAGCTCCATCAGCTCGAATGCCCGCGCTGAACCGGGGTTGGCCTGCGTCAGCACGGTGAGCGGCAGTTCCGGCGCGATCGCGGTGACGATGGTGTTGCGCGTCAGCGTCGCGAGGTCGGCCAGCAGCGTGCGGAAGCTGTGCACCGGCAGCCCGTCCGGCGTGACGCCGGTGGTCTGCTTGCGGATCGCCGCCTGTGAGCGTTGCGCCGGCGCCACGACGCTGGCGCGCGCTGCCTCGGCGGCCTCCTTGTCGGTGTCGTCGAACAGCATCGGCGCCAGCTTCTGGCGCATGTGCCATTCCAGGTAGTAGGCGAGCATGCAGAGGAAGACGTGCGCGCGCACCCGATCGGCCAGCCAGTGGTAGACCGGCCGGACGTGCAGATCGACCGTCTTGATGCAGCGGAAGGCGCGCTCCACCTGGGCGAGGGATTTGTAGCTGCGCACGGTTGCCGCGTCGTCGAGCACGCTCGGCGGCCAGGCTGGTGCGCACGATATATATGCCGTCGGTGGCGGCTTCGGCGGCGATCTCGGCGGTCTTGCGCGCGAAGCCGAAGCTGTGGTCGGTGATGGTCAAGATCGAAGTGCTTGCGCATCTTGTGCTGCTCGATCACGGCGCCGACCGCGAGCGCGATTTCGGCGGCGCCGCGCAGCGGATTGCGCTTGCGCGCGACGGCGGCCTGGATGCGGGCGAGGTCGCGTTCGGTGGCCGCCAGCAGTTCCTGGCGCTTGCGGGTGCGCTCGGCGGCGAGATCGGGGTTGCGGCAGACAATCAGCCGCTCGCCGGGGAAGTCGGGGCTGGTGATGCTGGCCATGTCGCGCTCGTCGAACAGCGAGAGCTGCAAGGCGCCGCCCTTGACCAGCTCCTTGATCGCCGGGGCGCGCAGCGCGGTGATCCAGTCAAGCCCGGCCGGCCTTGATGTCCTCGGTGAGGCGCGCCTGGGTGATCATGCCGCGGTCGCCGACCAGCACGACGTGATCGAGGCCGAAGCGCTGCTTCAGCTTCTCGACCTGGGTGGCGAGCGTCATCGGATCGCCGGTGTTGCCCTCGAACACCTCGATCGCGACCGGGCAACCGTCGGGGGCGCAGAGCAGGCCGTAGACGATCTGCAACGTGCCCTGGCGTCCGTCCCGGCTGTAGCCGCGCTGGGCCAGCGGGCAGCAGCGGCCCTCCATGTAGCTCGAGGAGACATCGTAGAGCACCAGCGTGCCGTTCTTCAGATGGCGCTTGGCCAGCGCCGTCTCGATGGCGGGCTGGCGTTCGCGCAGCCAGTCGAGCGCGGTGTAGAGTTCGTCCTCGTCGACCTCGCCGAGACCGAGCACGGTTCCCAGGCTCGAGGTGGCCGTGGCGGGCGAGAGGGCGCGGGCGGCGGCGAGCTTCGAGGCGGGATCGAGGATGCGCGCGACGATCATGGCCAGGACGAGGTCGCGGCAGCGGTTGCCGTCGGGGCCGAGGATGCGGTCGAGGCCGATCTTGCGCGCCGTGCCGAGGGCGGCGGCGACATGGCCGTGCGGCAGCGAGCGGGTGACGGTGAAGGCGTCGCGGTCCGGGGCGATGACGGTGCCGCCTTTGAGCACGCCGCGCAGGCCCTCGACATGCGCCGTTGGCCAGTCGGAGAGGTTGCAGAGCGTGCGCTTCCGGACCTTGCCGTCCTCGCGGTAGCTCTCGCGCAGCAGGATGGCGGGAGGTGAGTTCCGGTTGGGGACGGATTCGATATACATGGCGGGATAAGGGCATATCCTCGGCACCGGGTACAAGTCTCAAGATTGAGAATTACATGGCTACATTTTGGACGGCCAATCAGGGGGTAAGTCGAGTCTTTCCAAGGGGTTGGGGGTATCGGACAGTAGGAAGCTCGGATTAGGCGGGAGACAGCGTTATCGCCCGCATTCGATAGAGATCCTCGATCACCGCGATGGCAGATGCCGCCACTGTGCTGCAAGAGCACTGTTGCACAAGATCGTAAACGGTATCTGGGCGCCCTTCCGAGATCCGGCTGAGTATGCCGGTGATAGCAGTGTCATTGCGTATTCGGGCAGAGTGACCTCGTGCGCTGTAAACAAGTTCGTCGTCACCCGTTACAGCCCACAGAATGGGGAGTGGGCTTGTGTTCTGCACAAGATCGGAATGCCGAAGCGGCTTGCTGTCCAGCTTGGACGGGACTGAACCAAATGCGAACCCTGTCGTTCGCCTGAGCCACGCCTCAATCACAGCTGATTCCATTTCCTTTGAGAAGCCAGGCGATCGCATCAATCCGAAAAAGCGCTGAATGTCGGGAGGAAGGTTCGCGACCTGATCCACACAGTTCTTGGCCAAGAAGGGGAAGGACGGGACTCTCACCCCATTAACGCCGCAAACACCGCCGATCGTTGCAACCTGGGGGGACCAGTTTTCAATGTCGCCGGCGGACCAGTTTTGGATGTCGTTTGACACATTAACTGCATCGACTATCGCCGCGGAAACGCAATCGGTCGCACGTCCGTATTGATAGAGAGCTATGTTGATCGAGGCGCTGAATGCCGGCAACTCGCCGACATGCCAATGATTTGGTGCCCAGTAAAACATGTCACCCGCCACGGCATCGAGCGTATCCGCATCCTCCAAGTGATTCTTCCACGCCATCGGGTCGAAAGCCGAAACACGTTGATCGTTCGGCCCATTCGCAGTCCGCCAGAAAGTGGTGCGGGGCCAAACATGCATGGTCTTTTCGCCGCTCACCACGAAATGAAAATTCGCTCCGGTGTCGCGGTGGACACCGCCTGATGTCGTGTCATATTGCCCCATGAATAATTCAATGTCGGCATATCCACCTGGCATCCCGACCTTTTCGTACAATGGCAAAAGAAATGAACAAATACGTTCCCACAGTTCAGGCGCATATAGTTGGAAATCCGTCACGTATAGCAAGACGCCGCTGTTACCCGCGGCCTCGCGAATACGAGAGAAATACGATATCAGGTCCTGGTCACTTGAATATGGGAGCAAGGATTCTACAGCGGTTCCTAGGAGCCTCTTGTTGTCGAACAGGAGCTTGACATAGCTCCTACAATTCTCTGCTTGAGGCGAGCGCTCGTGCGTAGGCAAGTCCGTCGGACGATCTCCGTCCAACCGAAACTGGCGACCAAGCCGCCGCAAGCAGTCAAAAATTTCTTCTCCCGTGGTAATCGGATAGGCAGTCGCGGAGCGCGCCACCATTGGTGCTTGATCCCAATAGGTCTCTATGAACCGCGTCCATCCGTGCGGAAAAAAGCAGTTAACCACGTATCCCTCACGCTGATAATTGGCGCTGGCTCACGTGGAACGGGGCTGCCGCGCCGCCCCAACCTGCTCAATCCTTGACCAGTTGCGTACGCTAAGAGGACGCATGTCAGTCCACGTGCGCTCAATGTAGTCCAGGCATTCGGACCTGGTTCCGATCTTGCCTTCATCGCGCCAGCCCAGCGGGCTCGCCTTGTCCTCGGGCCAGATCGAATACTGCTCTTCCTCATTGAGCACGACCTTGAACGTCCTGTTGTCCTGCAAATCGTCGTCCATTCCGGCCTCCAGGAATTCGCCCACAATCGGCACCTCCTGGCCGTATACCGGCTACGTAAACGTAATGCTAGCTAGACGATGTGCCTCTGAAGCGTGGGAATTGGTAGCGAGGCTAGACACCCCGGGACGGTGGAGTGGCGGAGAAACGGACCGGCAGCCGGTTCACGGCGGATTTCAGGGCGCTAGCGGTCAAACAGCACCTGGAGGATCCCACAAGGGTAGCCGTCGGCTGTCGGAGGCGGCGGCGACCAAAATTGGGGCGGAGCACCGGATCGGTGTGCACATGGGCGCGGAGGAACTGGCAGCAGGTTTGGGCGAGGTTCTGACCGCACGAAATGCCTATGCAGCAGAGACGCAGTGGTTGCAGCGCGACGCGAAGCTGCTTGAGGAGGAGAAGCTGATCCTGCGCGACCCGGCGGTGGCTTCCTCCCAAGGGATTGTCTGACGAAGTACGCCTCCGTGTCGGCCTAGCCGGGAGTCACGCCGTCGTGCCGGGTCATCGGCGCCGCCGGGAGCGACTTCCACGCCCTGCCGCATCCGATACCCCGCCGTGTAGCCCAGGCCGAAGCCGCAGCCGAGCACGTGCGGGTAAATCGAACGGATCTTCATGTCCCGACGCCGGCTCTACGGCGCGCCCCGCGTCCACGTCGAGCTGCGCCGGGAGGGCGGCCGGCATAGGCCGGCGGCGCGTTGACCGGCTGGGGTGCGCCGAATGGACCTGCCTGCCCTCCATAGGAGCCGAGGCGCACCTAAGGGCACGAACAGCCGTTACGACCTGCCAGTCGCGCCGGACCTCTCGATACGCGACCTCAGCGCCGAGCATGTTGGCCGCGCTGCGGCCACTATGGGATTGCCCCTCGGTCAGGTGGATTGTGATGGGCAGACCATTCGTATCGACGAGCGCAGGGATCTTGGTGGTCAGATCGCCGCCCGAGCCAATGCACTCGGCCCTAGCAGCCTTTCGGACTTAAGCACAAAGCAAGAACAAAATGGGTTTTCATTTCGTCATTCGCCCTCGATGGGAAATATGATGACCATTTTCTGCCCCAACGCAACTCATTCTTCCGCAAACTCGCTCAGTCCGACAGGCTGCTAGCGTGATCCCGGGCCTCCGCCGGCAGGCGCAAGAACACCTTGTATCTTGCCGTCGCCGCGATGCTGACGAAAGAGGCATCGATCATCCGCAGATCGCCGTCGCAGGCTTTCGACGCGGTCTAAAAAATGCAATTCCACGCCGATCTTTGCCTAGCGGTGGAACCGGTTGGCGCCGGCAGTCTGAGGACCGTTGCCCGTTCTGCAAATTCCGGTCGTCCACTCGCGGAACACCGCATAGCTTGTTCGGCAGCAGCGACTGGATGATCGACTAATCGAAGTCTCTTAACTCATGCGGCGCGGGTTCATCGAGGCCCCCTTCGGCTTCCGTAAATCATCCCGCGCCGCATCGGCTCTACCCATTTCGCAGTTGTAGACGTAGTCTTCCGGACGAGGTGTAATGGACCAGGGGCCTCAGGGGTGCTAGTGCTTTTATCGCGAGAGGGAACGTCGCGTGTACCAGATCATGCTAGCGAACACGCTCGGGGATGCCTTCGACCTTCAGGCTTCGCAACGCCTCAACTCTGTCGCGGTTAGTTGCGACGGAGTCGCACTCACATATCGCGAACTCAGCGAAGAATCAGACCGCCTCGCCTGTCTGTTGCGTAGTCTCGGTGCAGGGCCTGAAACGCGCGTCGGGCATGTCGTCGCGCGTTCGACGCAAATGGTTGTGGCAATGCTTGCGATTGTGAAGGCTGGCGCCGCCTACGTGCCATTGGATTTTTCTCACCCGGAAGAGCGGCTTCACTCGCTGCTTGATGACGCGGGCTGCGATGTGGTTGTCGCAAGTTCGACGGTTCAGCTCCCAAACAAGGTCAGGAACATCATCCACGTTGACGGTGACTGGCGAACTCGGGACTTCGAGGCCGACCCCGTCACCCGACCGCAAGTCGAGCCCGACAATCTCGCTTACGTGATCTTCACTTCGGGATCAACCGGCCGTCCAAAGGGCGTAGGAATTTCCCACCGCGTATCTGCTCGACCCCGGTTTGATCGGCGTTTTGAGGGATAATTCGCCGACGCTTCCGACTGGCCTAAAAAACCTTTGACACGGTCACGGCCGAGTCAATTCTAAACCAGGGCGTGCCCGAGCTCCCCGACCTCAGCCAGCTGAGCCACGCCGAGAAGGACGCCCTGATCCGGGCGCTGTGGGCGCAGGTGCAGAGCCTGACGGTTCGGGTGGCGGCGCTCGAAGCCAGGCTCGGCGAACCGTCGAAGACACCGGATAATTCCAGCCTGCCGCCGTCGAGGGGTCAGAAGCCGAACCAGCCGGAGCAGGCCAAGCGTGTCGGACCACGTACCGGCAGCCTGGGTCGTAAGGGCGGCGGTCGCCCACTGGCCCGCGATCCCGACGAAACGGTGACCGCGAAAGCGGCCGCCTGCGCGCATTGCCAATCCGTGCTGACAGATGCCGATCAAGTGCTGCACGGTCGTTACGACAAGATCGACCTCCCGGTGGTGCGCCCCGTGGTGACCCGTGTGGAACGTTATGCTGGGCATTGCCCATGCTGCGGCGGCGTAACCCTGGCAGCGATACCCGCGGGCCTGGAAGACGGCTCGCCGTTCAGCGTGAACATCGTGGCGCTGGCGATCTATCTGCGCTTCACCCATGCCATCAGCTATCGCCGCCTGACCCAGCTGTTTCTGCACCTCTATGCGCTGCAGATCAGCGAGGGCGCGTTGGATGCGATGTTGCAGCGCGCCAAGCCAAGTTTCGACAACGAGGTCGCCGCCATTCTTGCCCGGCTGCGCCGTTCGCGGATCGTCTGTTCGGATGAGACCTCGGTGCGCATCGACGGTCGCACCCATTGGAATTGGGTGTTTCAGAACGATCAGGTGGTGATCCACGTGGTGCGCAACAGCCGCGCGGCCAACGTGGTCACCGAGACGATGGCAGGCCATCGGCCGAGCATCTGGGTCTCCGACCTGTATGGCGCACAGCAGGGGCATGCCGATCTATGGCAGGTCTGTCTGGCGCACCAACTGCGTGACTGCAAATACGCCATCGAGGCGGGCGATACCATCTTCGCCCCACGCATGAAGGCGCTGCTGCTGCGGGCTGTCGTGCTGGCGCGGCGGCGCAGGAGCCTGGCCGAGAGCACGCGGCGCAGCTATCAGCACAGGCTGGATCACGAGTTGAACGCGATTATGGTGCTGGCGCCCACCAACCACCATGGCAGGCGACTGCGAAAGCGTTACGGGAAGGTGCGCAGCCACCTGTTCACCTTCCTGGAGCATCCGGAGGTTCCGCCGGATAACAATGGCAGCGAGAGGGAATTGCGGCCCACAGCCACATACCGCAAGGTCACAGGTGGCTTCCGTTCTACCTGGGGTGCCGACCTGTTCGCCGGCGTTCGATCCGTCGTTGGAACAGCAGCGCGACGGGGAAAGGATGCGTATCAGGCTATTCTCGCAGTTCTGGACGCCGAATCTTATCATTCAGCCGGGTTGAGCAGATACCCCACCGCAATGTCCTAAGCATGATCGAGGCCGCCGCTTCTTTGGGTCGGTTTGACGATCATGACGTTTGGACTACCTGTCATTCGAGCAGTTTCGATCTGTCGGTTTGGGAGATTTGGGTCTGCCTTCTGACAGGCGGCCGCCTCGTTGTGGTCGGGTCGCAGACTTTACGCTCGCCAACACGACTTCGTGACCTACTTCGTGTTGAGGGTGTGACTATCTTCAGCCAGAACTCCGTCGGCGTTGCAGACGATCACGAATGTCGCCGAGGACACGCGCCTTGCTATCGCAAGGCTGCGGATGCTTGCCGCCGGAGGAGAAGCGCTTTCGGGAGCACTAGCGGGCAAGTTGTCGGGTTCGCCGCTGTGGAATTTCTACGGGCCAACCGAGGCAACGGTGTGGGCAACTGCCCATCGCGTTTCTC
Organism: uncultured Alphaproteobacteria bacterium; assembly: GCA_963773345.1. GTDB lineage: Bacteria > Pseudomonadota > Alphaproteobacteria > Acetobacterales > Acetobacteraceae > Palsa-883. Next base: position 14,701 of record CAVZBG010000010.1, read on the forward strand.
GTTCTGATTACGAAGCGGGATCGGTCAGCATAGGCCGGCCGCTTTCGAACACGCGAGTTTACGTGCTGGACGAGCGGATGTCGCCCGTGCCGGTGGGCGTGACGGGCGAGCTCTACATTGGCGGCGCTGGAGTCGCTCGCGGCTATCTGGGCCGACCCGGGCTGACCGCGGAACGGTTCCTTCCCGACCCCTTCGCGGAGGTGGCTGGGGCACGGCTCTACCGCACCGGGGATATGGTCCGGTATCGCGCCGACGGAAATCTCGTGTTTGTCGGCCGGCGCGATCACCAGGTGAAGCTGCGCGGGCATCGCATCGAGTTGGGCGAGATCGAAGCGGTGCTGGCACGCCATCCGGCGATAGCCGCAAGCGTTGTCGTGGTAAGGGAGGAAGCAGCGGGGGAGAAACAGCTTGTCGCCTATGTGGTTCCTGACGGGCCTGGCGTGACGGCTTCGGCGGTGCGCGAACACGCGCAGGCGCACCTTCCCGGCTACATGGTGCCGCAGGTTGTGGTCAGCCTTGCGGCGCTGCCGCTGACTGCAAACGGCAAAGTCGATCGACGCGCGCTCCCGGCACCCGACCGCGACCGTGCCGCGCGTGCCGCGGACTACGTCGCGCCGCGCGATGCAGCGGAGGAAGTTCTGGCCGGCATCTGGGCAGACGTGCTTGGCCTCGACCGCGTCGAAGTCACCGACAATTTCTTCGAACTCGGCGGCCACTCGCTCGCAGCCACCCGAGCCGCATTCCACGCAGCTGCCGTCCTCGGCATCGACATCAGCGTTCGCGCGATCTTCGAGCAGCCTTCGATTGCGGCGCTTAAACAGTGGCTGACGCAGAATTCCGATCGATCACGCCTCGATCGTACCGCCGCCATCCTGGTGAAAGTCGCTAGTCTTTCAGAGGAGCAGGTCCAATCAGAGTGGGCCCGCTTGATGGCTGAGCAGGAAGCATTGCCGTAGTGTCCAACAAATGGCAGATGTCGACATGGAACGGGAAGCGACAGAGCGTCCTTGATGCACTCCTTAGACAGGAGAGACTGGATCACGGGGCCGCGCTTCAGCTGCAACCACGTGTGCGACCGGCTCGGCTGGGTTTGTCGTTTGCGCAGCGGCGCCTTTGGTTTCTCGATTGCTGGCGGCCTGGAAGCCCATTTTACAACATCTTCGATGCGTGGCAGCTAAACGGACCGCTCGACACGCAGTTGTTGGAGCGCAGCTTGGAGCAGGTAGTTCGGCGTCACGAGGCGCTGCGCACGCGCTTTGTCACTATCGCGGGCGAGCCCGAACAGGTGATCGCACAGCCGGACGAGGTGTCTTTGCCACTGCGGCTGATCGATCTGAGCGATCTGGAGAGCGACGCGGCGACGGCGCGATTGCATGAACTTGGGGCCGAGGCGGCGATGACGCCTTTTGACATCCGCACCGGTCCGCTGCTGCGGATCACTCTAGTGCGGCTATCGGCTGAGCAGCACGTTCTGATGACGGTTATTCATCACATTGTGGCGGACGGGTGGTCGATTGCGGTGATGACGCGTGAGCTTTCGACGTTTTACCGCGCCCTCCTGGAGGGCAAGGAAGCCGACTTGCCGCCACTTCCGGTTCAATACGCCGACTTTGCCCTATGGCAGCAGGAGTGGCTGCGCGGGGCGACACTCGAACGGCAGCTGAGTTATTGGCGCGAACAACTGGCCGGTTTGACGCCGCTGGAACTGCCAACTGATCGGCCGCGTCCTGCGTTGCAGAGCTTTGCGGGTGGCTCGATCGACTTCGAGCTGCCCGCAGACTTGACGGCGGGGTTGGAAGCGCTGAGCCAGCGCGAGGGTGTGACGCTGTACATGGTGCTTGTGGCGACATTTCAGGGTACTGCTGCACCGCTACAGTGGGCAAGCCGATATCGTGATCGGGTCGCCAATCGCAAACCGGACACGACGTGAGGTCGAGGGATTGATCGGCTTTTTCGTCAACAGCTTGGTACTGCGGACGACAGTGAAGGGTGAGGAGAGCTTCGCTGCCTTGCTGCAGCGTGTCCGCGAAGTGACGCTCGGCGGCTACGCACACCAGGACCTGCCTTTCGAGCAGTTGGTCGAGTCGCTCCAGCCCGAACGTGACCCAGGCCGTAATCCGCTTTTCCAGGTCATGTTCGCCTTGCAAAATACCCCAGACGATATCCTAGACCTGCCCGGAATCGTGGCCCACCCAGTCCGCCTTTCGGAAGAGACATCGAAGTTCGACCTTTCGTTGCTGCTGACCCAGAGGATTGGTCAACTGAAAGGCGAGATGGAGTATGCGAGTGAACTATATGATCGCGGGACGATCGAGCGGATGGCGGCACATTTTTGCGTTTTGTTGCGCGCGATCGTCTCGGATCCCACTCGCCTGATTTGCGAGCTGCCGCTGCTGACTGCGGCTGAAGAACATCAACTTGTGAGGGATTGGAACGCCACCTCGACAGACTGTCGGCGCGATCGGACGATTGTGGAATTGTTTGCCGATCAAGCGGCAAATCAGCCGAGGAAGCTCGCCGTGATCGGCGCCGGAGGATCGCTTAGCTATAGTGAGCTGGAAGCGCAGAGCAACCGCCTCGGTCACTATTTGCGGCGGCTTGGCGTGAGGCCGGAAACGCGAGCCGGGGTGTTTCTTGAGCGCTCACCGGACCTGATTGTTGCGCTACTCGCTATACTGAAGGCTGGCGGGGCCTATGTGCCGCTGGACCCCTCGTATCCGCAGGAGCGATTAGCGTACATGCTGGGCGATGCAGGGGCAGACCTTGTGGTTACTGAGGAGGCCCTGCGCGGCCGGCTCGCCGGGGTCGGCACTCGTCTGGTATCCCTCGATGGCGACGCCGAGGCCATCGCAGCGCAGAGCGCAGCGGCCTTCGCCGCCGACACGGGCCCGCGCAATCTCGCCTACGTCATCTACACTTCCGGATCGACCGGCAAGCCCAAAGGCGTCGGCATCGAGCACGATAATGTCGGCGCGTTTGTGCGATGGTCGCTGCGCGCGTTCAGTTCGCTCGAACTACGCCACACGCTGGCGACTACCTCGGTCACCTTCGACCTGTCTGTGTTCGAGATTTTCAGTCCACTGTGCGGGGGCGGCACTGTCGTTATGGTCCCCAGTCTTCTTGAGTGGAAAGCTCAGAGCCATTCCGTCAGCTTGGTCAATACTGTTCCTTCCGTCGCGGCCGAGTATTTACGAGTTCAGTTCTCTCAGTGAGACCGTCAAGGTTGTAAACCTTGCAGGCGAACCGTTGGCGCAGCCATTGGTTGCCCAATTGTACAGCGATCCTGGTATCGAGCGGGTGCTGAATCTCTATGGCCCATCGGAATGTACGACGTACTCGACGTTCGCTCAGCTGCCGAAGGAGCGCGTGGTCGAACCGGTCGCGCCGCCAATCGGCCGTCCGATTTCGGACACGCGGGTTTACGTGCTGGACGAGCGGATGTCGCCCGTGCCGGTGGGCGTGACGGGCGAGCTCTACATTGGCGGCGCTGGAGTTGCTCGCGGCTATCTGGGCCGACCCGGGCTGACCGCGGAACGGTTCCTTCCCGACCCCTTCGCGGAGGTGGCTGGGGCACGGCTCTACCGCACCGGGGATATGGTCCGGTATCGCGCCGACGGAAATCTCGTGTTTGTCGGCCGGCGCGATCACCAGGTGAAGCTGCGCGGGCATCGCATCGAGTTGGGCGAGATCGAAGCGGTGCTGGCACGCCATCCGGCGATAGCCGCAAGCGTTGTCGTGGTAAGGGAGGAAGCAGCGGGGGAGAAGCAGCTTGTCGCCTATGTGGTTCCTGACGGGCCTGGCGTGACGGCTTCGGCGGTGCGCGAACACGCGCAGGCGCACCTTCCCGGCTACATGGTGCCGCAGGTTGTGATCAGCCTTGCGGCGCTGCCGCTGACTGCAAACGGCAAAGTCGATCGACGCGCGCTCCCGGCACCCGACCGCGACCGTGCCGCGCGTGCCGCGGACTACGTCGCGCCGCGCGATGCAGCGGAGGAAGTTCTGGCCGGCATCTGGGCAGACGTGCTTGGCCTCGACCGCGTCGGAGTCACCGACAATTTCTTCGAACTCGGCGGCGATTCTTTCGCTGCGGTCCGCGTCGCCGCAAACTGTGAAGAACGATTGGCGCTACAGATCCCGATATCGATGATATTTCGTTCACCAACGATCCGAAGGGCTCGCGAAGGCGGTGGCGCGGCCGAGCGTGAACGTCGCAAGAGCATCTCCGCTTGTCGCGATGGGAGGAAACATTGGGACCGGAGCGATCTTTCTGATGCATCCTGCAGGAGGGGAGATTTTCTGCTACCGTGAACTTGCGGATCGGTTGGCCCCAACTGATCGGGTGTTCGGCGTCGCAAGCTTACAATCTGACGCGAACGCTCATTGGACGATTCCTCAGCTGGCGACAGCCTATGTCGAGGCGATCAGGGAAGCCAAGATACCTGGCCCTTATCAATTCTTGGGATGGTCGTTCGGAGGAGCAATTGCATTCGAAGTGGCCCTCCAGTTCTCGAGAGGAAATTCCGATGCCGCTCAGGTGACGTTGCTTGACACTCATGCCTCAAGCTGTGGTGATGCCTTGATGCCCACTGAAGACCAGCTGCTTAGAAGCTATTGGGATGAAATTCGGCGCGCGGCCGGTATCGGTCCGATGGCATTGGAGTGGACGGCACCGGAAGATCGATGGGCAGCTATGGCGCGGCAGCTACACAGTCTACGGCCGCGCGGCACCGCTCTCGGCCCTTTCGCGCTAGAGCGATCGTTCGCGGTATACCGAATGCATCTGGCGGCGCTTACGGAATATCGGCCCGGACAGTATGATGGGCCACTACTGGTGTTCCGTGCACTACATGGAGATGGTATCGACCGAGAGGATCGGGCGCTGGGCTGGCGCAAACATGCGACCGGTGAGATTCGATGCGTTGACCTGCCGACTGATCACTATGGCGTCCTCGGGAGCGCCCACATTGCTACAATAATTGACAATCTGCGCTCTCCATCCTGATTAGTGCATGAGTTTCTATGGCCCGCCCCCACGAAATCATCTCTGGCAACTTCCTCCGGTTATTCAAACTCTTGAAGGAGGGTCGGAGGTCGCAAGTGGTCGGACCTGGTTCGATATGAGTTCATGCTAACCAAACACTCGTGAGAGACGGGAGGAGGTGAGTGGTCTCGTGGAACCTATTGCAGCCGGTCGTCGTATGGTTTCGTCCCACTCAGGGCATGACTGACGCCGACGTAGCAGAGGCGCGAGCTACACTGTCGTCTGTCGAGCGTTCCCGCTCTGACCTGTTTATGTTCGAACGCGATCGACGGGACTTTATCGCCGCACACGCGCTCCTGCGCAACGCCTTAGGGCTACACGGCGGTCAACCGTCGGACCTCTGGCATTTTGAATCTGACGCCGCAGGAAAGCCCTTCTTAGTCGGCCACCCAGAATTTCAATTCAATATCGCGCACACCCGAGGCTTGGTTGCGTGCGGGGTTTCGGTGGCAGGTCCGATCGGCGTTGATGTTGAACTGGTAAGCCATACACATACCACCGAGGAAATAGCCGAACACTATTTTTCGAAATTGGAGGTTATCGGTGTGCAAGGCATGCGCGCAGCGATCGGAGCGTCAGGCGTGCTTTACCGAGTTGTGGACTCTGAAAGAGGCGTATCTCAAGGCTCTCGGCTCTGGCCTATCCCATCCACTCAATGACTTTGGTTTCGAGTTTTTGGGCGGATCGGAACTGCATTTCAACACACCGGGAGGATTATTTAGCCCGAATTGGCATTTCGGTCTCTTTGCACCGCTTTCTCATTTCCGCCTGGCGGTGGCCGTCCATGCGGTTCCGCCGCTGAGACTTGATATGCAAATTTGGCCCAATGATGTAGACCGAGTTCCTATCACTCCATTGCGAAAGTCTCACAACGTAGCGATGGGCGGCTGGCGTTGATCGAATCTCGTACCTGCTTTGACCGTAAGCGTCCGGCCTGCGGCGTGTTGCGCCGAGGTGGGCATCTTTTGCAGAGTTGGCCCCTGACGGGAGTCATTCTGGAGGACTCCAGAAGGAGGCTGCGTGACCGGATCAGAGATCATCACGCGTCGGCGGAAGTGGAAGCCGGCGGAGAAGGCTGCGCTGCTGGCCGAGGTTGAAGCCGAAGGCAGCAAGGTCGTGGTGGTAGCGCGGCGGCACGGCATCTCGGAGAGCCCACTATATAATTGGCGGTCGGCGTGGAAGGCGACTGCGTCTGCGATGCGCGCGGCGGCGGCACCGGCAGATTTTGTGCCGCTCGGCATATTCGGACCGGACATGAACGTGGCGAGGCAGCCTCTGCTGGCGTCGCCGGAGGCCGAGCGATCGCAACAGCGCCAGGCCGGCGCAGGTGGATGCGCATTCCGGTAATCTTGAACGGTCAATCCGTTCGATCATGAACACCGATTCCGGTGATCATGAACACCCGCTCGCGCTGGCCTGAGCGGGCGCTGGCGAGCGGCACGTTGTCACGGCGGGTTGTTGCCACTGACGGTTGTCCCGTCTCATCTTTCCATGGAGTTTGTCAAGCGGTGCCAGCGCGGCGCGGCGAATTTTCCCCGGTAGTTGCTGATGCACGGTCCTTGTTCATGGCCGATCAATCGCGTCCGTACCCCCGCGGCGGCACGAGATAGCGACCCTGGCCCCCTTCGCCAAGAGGGCCCTGGCGATCGCGAAGCCGATGCCGGTCGAACCACCAGTGATGAGGACGCGCTTCCCCTCAAGCTTCATGACAGTGGTCCTTATACGGCCGGCGGATAGTTCGACGGGAACAACGCTCGCTTCGCTTCGTCGTCATTGACTTTCTTGAAGTCGTGATCCTTGCCGACGGCACGAGCCCGCAGCACCGCCGGCCGGGCATCGACAGCTTGGAAAAGACGCTTCAGGTGAGGGTACGGCGCGAGCGGGTCATCCGCGCCCTTGCGAACGCGGGACGCGCGGTCGAGCCAACCCCAGGCCGAGATATCGGCGATCGTGAAGCCGTCGCCCACGATGAAGTTCCGGCTTTGCAGGTGGTCGTTCAGCACCTGGTAGTGCCGGTCCGCTTCGCGGCGGTAACGGTTCACCGCGTAATCAAGCCCCTCGGGGGCGGCGAACTGGAAATGCACCGCCTGGCCCGAGAATGGCCCGAGCCCGGAGGCGATGAACAGCAGCCATGAGAGCAGCTCGGGACGGTCCTCGGGCTTGCCGAGGAGCTGGCTGGTCTTTTCAGCGAGGTAAAGCAGGATTGCGGTGGAATCGAAAACCCGCGCCGCCTTGCCACCGGGCCCGTCCGTATCGACGATCGCCGGTACCTTGCCGTTCGGGTTGATCGCCCGGAATGCGGACGTGTGCTGCTCGCCCTTGCTGGTGTCGACTGGGACGACCTCGTAGGGGAGGCCGGTCTCTTCAAGGAAGAGGGCAACCTTCGCGGGGTTGGGGGTCGGGTGGAAATAGAACCGGATCATGGTGTGTCCTTGCGAGAGTGTTGTCGCCACCTGGCTTGGCGGCGGTTTGCTGCGGATGTTGCGTGTGCTCGCGTGCCCGGCAGGGTCACACCGGGCGCAGCGACCGCAACGTTGCGAGGATGGCGTCAGGCTCCAGGCGATTGCGGTAGTCGACGTCGACGGCGGCGAGAGCGACGCGGCCGTTGCGGGCGACGACATAAGTGGCCGGCACCGGCAGCTCCCAACTGTCGTCGCCGTTGATCCCCGGCAGCGCTTTGTTGTTCGACCGCAGCGCCTCGCGCAGCTCTTCGGACAAAGACCAGACGAGCCCGAAGCTGCGGGCAACCCTGTTCCCGACGTCGCTGAGCACGTCGAAGGTCAGTTCGTTCGCCTCGGCGGTCGACAGCGAGCCGTCCGGCAGTTGCGGCGAGATCGCGACCAGCCGTGCGCCGAGCGCGGTCATTGCGGGTAGGACACGCCTGATATGCGCGGAGCTGGATGTTGCAGTAAGGGCACCACCCCCCGCGATAAAAGGTCACAACCGCGGGCCCCGACACCAATATGGTGGCAAGTGAGACACCCTTCCCCCGTTGATCCGGCAGAGTGAACTCGGGCGCCTGCTCGCCGGTTCGAATCGCGCGGTCCAGTGCGAAGCTGGCACGCAATTCCTCGATTTTTGTCTCGTATAGCGCGGGCCGGCCGGCCGGCGCGGTGCGTAAGAACTCGGCCTTGAAGGCATCAAGCTTCTGTTGCAGTCCCATCTAGCTGATTCCTCTCCGACCCCGACATTACAGGCGCAAGCAGCCGCAAGGTCGCGGGAGTCAATCGCGCCTTGCGTTCTAGTATGTCTGTTCTAGAATACGCTCCCGCGGAAAGGATGGCAAGATACCTAAATTCGCGCTGGGCAGGTGGTGGGATGGCAAGACCGAGGGAATTCGACGAAGGCGCCGTTTTGGACGCGGCCGTCCTGTGCTTTTGGAAGCAGGGGTATGAGGCGACCTCGGTCAGGGACCTGGTGGCGCGGACCGGCATCACCGCAGCCAGCCTCTACAACGCGTTCGGGGACAAGCGCGCGCTCTACCAGAAGGCGCTGGATCACTACGTCGAAGCGAGCGTCGCCGACAGAATCCGCCGCTGCGAAGCGCTGCCACCTCGCCAAGCGATCGAGGCATTTTTTGACGACATCGTAACACGCTCGCTCAACGATCGCGACCGGAAAGGGTGCATGCTTGTGAATGCGGCACTCGACGTAGCCCCGCATGATCCCGCGTTTCGCAAGGTCGTTGCCGAAGTCCTCATCGGCATCGAGGCATTTTTTCTGGCATGCGTCAGGGCCGGCCAGGCCGGCGGCACGATTACACGGTCGATGCCGGCGGAAACCCTATCGCAGAATCTCCTCGGCGTGCTGATGGGTATTCGCGTTCTTGCGCGTGTGCGCCCGGAGCGGGCGCTGCTCGAAGGTGTCGTCGCTCCGACTCTGGCACTTCTCCGCGTTGAGCCTGGAGCGATCGAAGCAGGATCAAAATGACCGGATTCCCGTAACGTTGCAGGGCGAGACGACAGATGGATGTTTGCGATCCCGCTATGAGGCGGCCGTTCTGGCATTGCGCGCGCAGGTTGCCGCAATGCGGGGTGTAGGTGTGTCATCGGAGACGATCGCACGCGCGGTCCATGCCGAGCGCAGACGGTTGACCATCGCTTTCAAGGAGGTGACGCCGGAGCCTTGGCGCTCGCGGATCCACACTCGGACGCTGGCCGCTTATGGCGATCCCATTGGCCCGACTATCGAGAATCTGCGGGCTCGGGGCAAAAGCTGGGACGACATCATCGCCAGCGCAACTCGTCCCGGCTCTTGGTTTTCATCCGACGGGTCGATTGATAATACCTGAGGATCGCGGGGGGAGCGGCTTCATCTGCCTCATTCCGGATACCCGAAAGAAGTCATGTCGCCATGAGTGAGCAACAGATCAGCACCGCAGTCGCGGTACGACCGGAGAACAGACGTTGGGTGAGCGACCCGGTTCCCGCCATCACCGAAGCCGCCGCGACAGGCGAGACCGCGGCGATCTTCGCCGATATCCGCCAGGTGCTGGGCGTGGATGTCGTCAACCTGATCTGGCGTCACCTGGCGACAATCGACGGCGCCTTGCCCTGGGCCTGGGGGACGCTGCGCCCGCTCTATGCCGACGGGTCGGTGATCAGTGAGGCAACGGCGTTGCACAAGGCGCTGGCGCTGCCGCCGATGCCCGCGATTCCAGCTGAGGTCTTCGCGGGGCTGGGCCTGCGCGCGGACGACCTGGCGGCCATCCGGGGTGTCCTGGCCGCCTATGACCACACCAATGCGATGGCGGCGGTGGCACTGACCGCTCTGCGCGCGCGGCTGGATGGGCGGACGCCGCATGACTCCGCCGCCGCTGAGCCGGCGCCGGTGGCCGCCATGGCGCGGATCGGATTGCCGAAGCTGCTCGACCTGACCGACATGCAAGCCGGGACCGCCGCCCTGGTAACCGCGCTGAACGGGTTCGGCACGCGGCGTCCAGGGGCGGTCCTGGCGAGCATGTATCGGCATCTTGCCCACTGGCCGTCGTATCTGTCGTTTGCCTGGCTGCTGCTCGCGCCGCTCGACAGCGACGGGTTACTGGCAACCGCGATCGAACAGGTGCAACACGCGGCATCGGTTCGGGCGGACCGACTGCTGGTCCGGCTGGCCGCCTCGTCGCCGCCGCCCGCGCAGGCTGCGGCGATCAGCACCGCCATCGAGCCGTTCGCCGGGGACGTGATCGTCAAGATGCTGGTGATCTGCGCATTCCTGCGCCGCATCACGGCATGAGGGGCAGGACATGATCGCAAGCGCTCTGGAAAACATCGAAGGGTTTCGGGACAAATGGCCCTTCGCCGCCCGCTACGCGCGGGTCAATGGCTGGCGGATGCATTACGTCGATGAGGGCGCCGGCGATCCCATCCTGCTGCTGCACGGCAATCCGACCTGGGGTTTCCTCTACCGCGACGTCATCCCGCCGCTGGTGAACGCGGGACACCGCGTCATCGTCCCCGACATGATCGGCTTCGGCCTGTCCGAGAAGCCGGCCCGCGAGCAGGCGCACAGCCTCGATGGGCATATCGCGAACCTGACCGGCCTGGTCCGGCAGCTCGACCTGCAACGCCTGACGGTGGTCTGCCACGACTGGGGCGGGCCGACCGGCCTGGGCTTCGCGATGAGCAATCCCGCACGGGTGCGCGCGCTGACCGTCATGAGCACCTGGGCATGGCCGACGCCGCCGGCCGAATTCCACACCCGCCTGTTCCCCTGGCGCATGATGCACGCGCCGCTGGTCGGGCCCTATCTGCTGGGCCGTCACAACGTCCTGGCGCGGCGCGGGGTGTATCTGTCCGTCGTCGGCCGCGACAAATTCCGGCGCGAGGCGCAGGCCGCTTACGAGGCCGTCCTGCCCGATGCCGAGACCCGCCTTCTGACATGGGTGTGGCCGCGCTGGATCCCCCTGGATGACACGGCCCGCGCCCAGGCCCGCTTCGCCTGGCTGGAGGCGGAACTGGCGAAATCCAGATTGCCGACGCTGATCATCTGGGGACGCGAGGACGAGGTGTTCGACGCGGCGACCTTCGCCGAACGGTTCAAGCGCCTGCTGCCGCATGCCGAGGGGCCGCACATGGTGACCGGCCGCCACTTCCTGCAGGAAGATTCCGGCCCGGAGATCGCCCGGCTGATCGCCGCCTTCCTCGACAGGCAGGGAGGCATGTGATGGCTGACGTTGCGATCATCGCCAGGCCTGTCACCGAAGGCACCCGCCATGCGTTGGTGCTGACGGAAGACCGGCTTGGCCACTATCCGGAATTCCGCGCCTTCTTCGTGCGAACCTTCGATCTCGACCGGGTGGGGCTGTCCGATCCGGGTTTCGTCCGCGCGCCATCCGGGATGGCCTATGCGCTGGTGTTCGTCGGGCGGAGCGGCAGAACCGTTCCCGTCGGGGCTGGAGATCTACGCGATCGTCGATGCGCTGGAACCGCTGGACGACGCGGTAGTCGACAAGGACCTGTGGGCGATCCTCGGCTGGATGATTGGCGGCGTGGGCGCGCCGTGGACGGTGGAGGACCTTCACGCGACCGGCCGGCTCTATCGAATCCCCGCGGCGGGATGACCCGATCCGGTTGGAACGACCAGGAAGATATCACATGAAACTGTCTGGCACGCCTTTGGAACCGTCACCCTCGCGCGACACATTTGCGAAGGGAGGAATGACATCATGAGCTGAGCAATGTCAAGGCACTTTGTTTCGATACCGGCGGCACCATTCTTGACTGGCATACCGGTATGCGGACGGCGCTTGGCGCGGTTGGCGCGCGGCACGGTATCGAACGCGACTGGGTCAGGCTCGCCAACGAATTCCGCCGTCGCTCCCTCAAACTGATCGTGAACCATGGCGAACACGCGCCGGCCACGATGACGTTCGACGACGCCCATCGTGACGCGCTCGATCAAGTGCTTGCCGACAACGGGCTTGGCGTATTCAGCGAGCAAGAGCGCCACACATTGTGGTGGGATACGATCCATGGCCTGAAATGCTGGCCGGACTTCGCCGATTCACTTGCGCGGTTGCGCGGCAAGTTCATGTGCGTCTCTTTCACGCTGCTGAGCTTCCGCATCGTCATGGATACGGCCAGGCAAAACGGAATTTCCTGGGATGCCATCATCTCCTGCGAAGCAATCGGCAAATACAAGGTCCTGCCCGAAGCCTACAAGACCTGCGCCAGGTTCCTGCAACTCGATCCCAGCGAATGTTGCATGGTCGCCTGCCATAATTTCGATCTCAATGCCGCCAAGGCCTGCGGCTACTGGACGGCTTTCGTGCGCCGGCCCGACGAATGGGGCGCGGAAGGACCGCCCGATCCGGAGCCTGATCCGCGGCACGACATCGTCGTCGCAAGCTTCCCTGAACTTGCGGAAAAGCTTGGGGCATGACCGTGGATTTCGCGTACGACCCTGTAACGGCAATGGATGAGGCGACGGCCAGGTTCAGCGCTTTCAGGGTACGCTTGAGCATCCGACGGCTATCGTCCGCATCAAGGATATCGAAACCGGGCCGCAAGCCGGCGACTTCCGGCTCGATGCGGAGCTGCCGCGCGGCCAGGCCGTGGAATGTTCCGATCCAGGACGGAAGCGGCGCCTGCCCCAGACTCTGGCGAATGCGCTCTGCCATCTCTCTTGCCGCCTTGTTGGTGAAGGTCACGGCAAGGAGCCGGCCAGGTGCAATGCCGGCCTCGGCGATGCGATGCGCCACGGCCGCGGTGAGCGTTCTGGTCTTGCCGGTGCCGGCGCCGGCCAGGACGAGAACGGCGCCATACTGGGCGGCGGCTCGCGCCTGCATCTCGGTCAAACCGGCAAGCGGGGAGATCGCGTCCACGTCAGTGCCCCTCCGCAGGCCGGGCACCGGCCGGGCTTTGGTCGGCAGCAAGCGCCTGGAGGTCGCGCAGGAAGCTCACCTGGGCCAGCTTGGGCGGCCACGGTTCCCATGCCCGCTGATCCGGCGGCAGATCGAGCGGATCATTATCGAGCGGAGCCAGCTCGATCCCGAGCTGCTCGCGCATCGCCGCGCACGACCAGCCGACCACGTGATAGGCCTCGTTGGCGGCGGCGAGCCGATCGGCCTGCTTGTGCAGGGCGTAATCGGTGGATGTCCATGCTGGCAGGTCGTAGCGATGGTCGACGGCCGCCTGCAGCCGGGCGACAAGGGCCGAGAAGCCGGGGCCGAGATGGGGCTTGAGCGGCGTGATTGGGTCCCATCCGCCCATCAACGCCTCGGTCGCGTCGTGCAGCAGCTCGCGCCGCGCCTCCGGATCCGTAAGCGGGCGCTCGGCAAACCGGCTCCGACGCAGGGCCAGCACCGCCAGCGAGTGCTGGGCAACGGAAAGCGGCAGATCCCAAGCCGAATATCCGGCCCATCGGTAAGTCCGCGACAAACCGATCGCCAGGTCGTCGTCGGTCCAAGCCCACGGGTCCGGATCGAGGAGGTCGAGCTGCTTGCCGGACGGCAGCAGAATCCAGGCGCGTTCGGAAATCACTCTGCCCTCCCCTGCAAGATGTCGTTCCAGTCAGTCGCGCCGATCGGCCGCAGGCGTTCGACGGGGATGCCGGTTCCGGCGGCAATTTCGCTGAGGCGCTCGGCAAAGCGATCCCCGGCGTGGTTCGCGTCCGTGGCCGCAACGAGACGGGCGCCAGAAGCGCCGGCGATGTCCCCCATTGCGTCCTGGAGAGCGGAGACCGTCCCCGGCCCGATGCCGCCGCCTGTGGCGACGTAGAGCGTGTCAGTGCGACGGCCGTCGATTGCGGCCAGGCTCAACGCGTCGATCGGCGCCTCGGTGACGGCGAGCCGGCAGACCCCCTCCCCTGCCCGGCCGAACCGGAACAGGGTCTTGGTCCCGCCCCTCAACGAGCCTTTGTAATCCGGGCCGCGGATCTCGACGTGACTGACAGCGCCATCGGCGCCGTGATGGGCGAACCAGGCGCTGCGGAACGGACCATCCCGCACGATGTCGGCCGCGGCCGCAGCCGTCAGAATCGAAACCGGAATACGACGCTGCCCGGAGAGGTACGACCATGCTGGCGATCCCTGTCGTAGTCTCGGCCGACGCTTCCAGCGCGCGGCAACCGGACGATCCGGCACGTCCGCGAGTGACGGCCGCAATGTCTCGGGGAACGTCGGTGCGACACCAACCAGCTGGCGGAGTTCCTTGCGCACCTGTCCGAAGTTCAGGCCCGGATCAAGATGCTGCACCAGGTCGAAGACATCGCCCTTGGCGGAGCTCTGCGGGTCCCACCAGCCGTGTCCATCGTGGTTGATGATCAGGATCTCGCCCTCGCCGCGGCGGTATTTCAGGGCGCGACGGGTGCTTTCCCGGCGATCGAGCCGCCAGCCGGCGGGCCAGCGCTCCAAAAGCGCGGCGCAGCTGACCTCGCGGCGAAACAGCTCGAGCTCGGCGTCATCGGCTCGCATGGATTGCTTCTCCTGTGGGGGCTGGTGGCGCCCGCGCTCTGCCATCGCTCACCTCTGAGCTTCGGCGTCCGGCGACCGCGAAGCAGCTGCGGCGCAAGGGCGGAGCCGGCATCGCCGGGCGCGCGCCACGCCGCGCGACCCTTGCGCCGCGGCCGGCGCAAGCGGTAGCGCCCTCTCCTGCTTCGGCTTCTTCACCCCGCCAGCGTCACGGCACTCCGTGCGAACGGCGCGGGCCATTTGCGAATTTGCTGCTCGCAGACCGTGTACGTTGTTCGCGTTTTGATCTTCAGGCGGCGTGGCGATATATTGGGCCGGCGAGATCGCTTCGGGTGGGGACCAGGTCGATGATGATTGCCTTGGAGGCGCACGCGCCGGCGCTGAACCGCCTTCGGTCCTGGACGCTGGCCACTGACAAGGACCTGTTTGGTCGGTGGCAGGCCGTCGTGACCTTCGGTCGCATCGGGCGGCGCGGCCAGGCCCGCCGGCATGCTTTCGAGGATGAGGCCGGCCTCTCTCGCTTTGTGCGGCGCGCCCTCCTCCGGCGCAGAAGCGCCACGCGCAGGATCGGCGTTAGCTACCAAGCGGTGGAAGCATCACCTTCAGTTCTCCCTCTTCTCATGCAGCTCGGTCTCGCTGTCCGCCTGCGATCAGCGCCGGAGCTTGGGAGGGCGGCGGCCTCAGAACCGGTAGCCGCAGTACCGCAGGTGCTCCCGATAGGTGGCGTCGAGCACGCCGGCGCCTGACGCGAGTTGGGTGAGGTTGAGGTCGCCACCGAAGTTCACCTCGAGGGGCACCGGCCCTGCGTCCGTCAGGGCGACGTCCCATGACTGTGTGCGGATGCCGGGCACCAGCCTCGCCGCCTTCGTCACCAGCGCTGTTAGACTCTCCCAGTCAGGGATTGGGGTGCCGGTGATTGGGCGGCCGGTGTCGGGATGGACCCCGTCGATTACCATCTCGGCAGCGGTCCCCTGCACCACCCTCGCTATCCGCCCGGTTGCGAGATCGATGGCCCCAAGCATGTTGCCGCTTCGCCAGAAGTTGTCGGCAGGGTTTTGCCCAGTCGCGATCTTGGCGACAGCGCGATGAATCAGAGGACCCGTCGAGGCCACCAGGACGATCACGCGCATGGACCAGAGGGGAGGTCCGAACAATCGAACCAGTTTAGGATGCTGCGCGAGGCGTCGCTGGATGACGTACCCCGCCTCTCTGCTGGTCATCGCCGTGGCAAGCGCCGCCGGCGCGACCGGCTCGCCGCCCTGCAGCACAACGCAGTCGGCCGCAGCGTCGTAATCGTCGGCACTGATGACGGACACGCTGTATTTGCCGTCGATCGGCTTGGCGAATAGGGGGTAGTGGCCGCGATCACGGAGGAACGCCGCAATCCCCGCCTCGCCAGACAAGACGGGGACGCCGGAAACCAGGCGGCCAGGTTTGGTGATCGCAAGCAGTTGTGGCGTCGGCAACGAGGTGCCGGTCATGAGCGCGTGGAACAGCAGCTTGTCGGCTGCGGCGGCATACCACCCGGTGTCGTTGCAAGCGATGTGCATCAGATGTTGCGCCTGCTTACCAACGAAGTCCTGCTTGGCCTGCCACGTCAGACGGGGTTCCCAGAGCCGGTAGTAGAAGTATTATGCTGACCAGCACGTTATGCAGAGCTGGGCCTGCGATTCGTTGGTCAGGCGCCACACAGCCTTTGCATCGCTCCGCATAATTCTCCCCTTCTGGCTACGGTCCTTTCGCTTTCCACAATCCGAAAGAACCAACATGCCAGCCCTCAACACTTCCCCCTCCGGCGACAATCCGGGCGAGACCGACGCATCCGGGCAGGACCACGCACTGGTGGTGGCGTTCCTCGACCATCTGAGCAACACGCACTCATCGCGCTCCGTCCGGCGCTACGGCGCGGCCGCACGCCACTTCCTCGTTTGGCTTGCACGATCGGGGACTCCCATCGCCTGCGTGGATGAGAAGTCTTGTCGATCGTTTTACCCGGCACCAGTGCAGCTGTCCCAGCTTCGGCCCCCATGCGCTTCAAGCGTCGGACTACATCGACCGTATTCGTCGCTTCATCCGCTTCCTTGAGGATTGCGGGGACATTCCGGTCATCCATGATCTCCACGATCTGCCCGGCCACCTGATCAGATTCGCTGCCCATCTCCAGGCCGTTGGGTATAGCCCGGGCAATCAGCGTGGATACCGCGCGGAAGCTGAACATCTTGCCTGCTGGCTTCGCCTGTCGCGGATTCGATGGTGCGGTGCCGACGATATCGTTCTCGACCGGTTCATCCGGCACGACTGCCACTGTCCCATTCGCCGCAAGCGCGGCGCGCTGGCGGACCGGACGGGGGCCGCGCACCGTCGACGGGGAGCGCAACGCTTCATCTGTTTCCTACGGAAGGGCGGCGCGATCCCTCCGGCGCCCGTCATCCCGGGATTGCCTGAAAATCCGCTCCTTTCCGAATTTCGCATTTGGCTCAAGCAGCACCGAGGAGCCACGGACACAACGATCCAGCGCTATCTCGGCGAGGCGTCCCGTTGGCTGTCGACATTGGGTCGCGATCCTGCCGCCTGCGATGCCGCCACGATCCGCAACGTGGTGCTGGACCAGGATCCTGCGCGCTCACGCGCGTCCGTGCGGATGACGACGACGGTCCTGCGTTCGTATCTCCGTTTCCTGGTTGGGCGCGGCAAATGCCGCCCTGAGCTTGTCAACGCCGTACCGTCGGCACCGCGTCGGCGGCTCGCGGTGCTTGTGCGCTATGCCAGTCCGACTGAGATCGAGCGGATCGTCGCCTCCTGCAGCACGAGCACCCCGGTCGGTATCCGTGATCGGGCGATCATTCTTCTCCTGGCGCGGCTTGGATTGCGTGCAGGAGACGTCTGGCGGATGCGGCTCGTCGATATCGATTGGACAAACGCGCGATTGCGCCTGCATGGCAAGGAGGGTCGACCCAGCAGCATGCCGCTGCCACAGGATGTCGGCGATGCCGTGCTGGCGTATCTCGAAGAGGTGCGGCCGAAGGTTCAGGAAGAACGAGTGTTCGTGCGTATCCAGGCCCCGTTCACGCCGTTCGCGTCGGCGGCGGAGATCGCGGGCGTCGTCGCGAGGGTGCTGGCGCGGGGAGCCATCGATGGCATCCCTACCGGTGCACACATCTTTCGTCATTCGTTGGCAACCACCATGTTGCGATCGGGCGCGAACCTGGAATCGGTCGGGACGGTCCTCAGGCACCGCTCGCAGAGCACGACGGCCATCTACGCCAAGGTCGATGTTGCGATGCTTGAGACGGTCGCCCAGCCCTGGCCGGGAGACGTGGCATGCTGAGCAGCCAGTTTGCCCGCTATGTTGCTTTCCACCGTGGGATCGGGCTCCGGTTCAATGAGCAGAAACGAACACTGGAACTCTACGCGGCCTACGCCGAGGCGCACGGAGATCGGCACACCCGTATCCGTCGGATTGAAGAGTGGTGTGCGACCGCTTTCTCACCGCCTCGGGCGCGGGTCTGGTTCGATACCGTCCGGCGATTTTGTGCTTTCCTCAACGCTGAGGATCCCGAACACGAGGTTCCACCAGCGCAAGCGTTCGGCCGCGGCAAACTTCCACGGCCGGCGCCACACATCCTGGAAAACGATCAGATACGGGCGATCATGCATGCGGCGCTCGATCTGCCGCCAACGGGCGCCATCAGCCCGCACACCTACCACCACCTGTTCGGCCTGCTGGCCACGACGGGCCTGCGCATTTCAGAAGCGCTGGCCCTGCAGCGGAACGACCTCACGGATGACGGCTTGATCATCCGGAAGTCCAAGTTCGGCAAGAGCCGCCTTGTGCCAATCCACGCGACGACGCGCCGGGCGCTGAACAACTACGCGACAATTCGGGCCAGGCTGAAAAGCGACGGCGACGACTTATTCGTTGTGACCACGGGCCGGGCGCCGCATCAGACCACGGCGTGGGGGATTTTGTACAACTCACCCGCCAGCTCGGATATCGAGGCCCGCCAGGGACACGAGGTCCGCGCCTGCACGATCTGCGTCATACCTTCGCGGTGCGGTCCCTCGAGGCGTGCGCCCACGATCGACAGGCGGTCACCCGTCACATCGCCGCGCTCAGCACCTATCTCGGTCATTCGGACGTGACGAATACCTATTGGTATTTGGAGGCGACGCCAGTGCTGCTGCACGGAATCGCCGACGCGACCGAACGGCTGTTCCGGGGAGATGCGGTATGACTGCTCTTGCCCCGCATCTCGCCAACTTCCTTCGGGCACACCTGCCGCGAGAACGCAACGCCAGCCCTCATACAATCGCCGCCTACGCCGACAGCTTCACGTTGCTGGTGCGCTTTGCGGCGGACCGATTGAAGAAGCGGCCGAGTGACCTGGCCGTGGAAGAAATCGAGTCGGAACTGGTGCTGGCTTTCCTGGCCTATATCGAGGAAAGCCGCGGCAACAGTGCGCGCAGCAGAAATGCAAGGCTCGCCGCGATTCGAGCGTTCTTCCGCTACCTTGAGTATCAGGCCCCCGCTTGTCTCGGCCAGGCCCTGCGCCTGCGCGCACTGCCGATAAAGCGAAGCGATGCGAAGCTGATCGACTATCTCACCAAGGCCGAGGTGCTGGCGCTGCTGGCTGTGCCGGACCCCCGCACGGTAAGTGGAGCACGCGATCGCGCCATGTTGCACCTGACCTACGCGGCAGGCCTCCGCGTCTCCGAACTGCTCTCGCTGCGCCCGGATGACTTCACTGACCGGTCGCTCGCCATGATCCGCATCATGGGAAAGGGACGACGCGAGCGTGTCCTGCCATTGTGGCAGGAAACCAGGACCGTACTCCGGGCATGGCTCGCGGTTCGTCCGCCCGGGCAAGCTCCGGAACTTTTCTTGAATCGGAGCGGAGGGCGGCTGACCCGGGATGGATTTGCCCATCGGCTTGCCCAGCATGTGGCCGTCGCGGCGCAGAAGGAGCCATCATTGGCAGAAAAGACGGTGACACCGCATGTGCTGCGGCACAGTTGCGCCATGCATACGCTTGCAGCGACCGGTGACATCCGCAAGGTGGCGCTGTGGCTCGGTCATGCCAGCATAAACAGCACCGAAGCCTATCTGCGTGCCGATCCCGACGAGAAACTGGCCGTGCTTGCCGCGCACGCGCCGCCGACGGTCCGAGCGGGCAAATTCCGGCCTCCCTCCGACACATTGCTCGCCATGCTCAGTCAGGTCCGCAGCACGACCTAGCAGAAAATGCCATCAATTATGCCGTGCAACCAACGCGCTATTCGGCCCGAAACCGACAATGTGCCGACGTCGCACGGCATAATCCGTTGGTCCACATAATGAAGAGCGTTTTTCGCTTGGCGGCGCGGCGCACGAGCCTTCCCGCGTGGGCACCCAAACTGGGGGCCGCGCCGGTGAGCGAAAAACGGATTGGACTAAGCCGCTCCCGCCGCCGCCGCGACTATGGGTGTTGAATGGCGCTGACCCTTTTGCTGGAGAACCATCGGGGCATTCGGGGCGGCGGTTTGGTGCCAACGGCTGCCCCAGCCAAGCCTTGGTGCGGCCAGGGTAGACCGGAGCTGACCATTTGACCCCTGATGAAACGCGCCCACGGGCACGTTCAAGACGCTCGCGGCCACAGGATTCCCGCCCCGATCTGGCGGGTGGTTCGGCTTGGCGCAGTCGGGTCGTCGATCCGGCGTCATGATGTGTCCGGCGCCGGCTGGCAGACGGTTGGTCTCGTAATGCAGCCGACCACCACCATGATGCCGGTGTGGCAGTGCGGGCACGCCCGCAAGGATTGTCCGGTCAGCACCTCATAGCGGTCGCGATAGTCAGCGGGCAGATCATCCGCCGGTGCGGCCGGTGCCATCGCCAGCAGTTCCCGACAGTGCGCCAGCTTCAGCGCACGATGGCAGTTGCCGAGGAAGCCGTAGTACCGGATGCGGTGGAACCCGTCCGGTAGCACATGGATCAGGAAGCGGCGGATGAACTCCCCGCCGTCCAGGGTCATCGTCTTCTGGCGGTTGTCGTCCCGGTAATCCTTCCAGCGGAAGCGGACCTTGTCGTTGTCCATGGACACCAGGCGGTTGTTGGAGATGGCAACACGGTGGGTGTACCGCCCAACATAGTCGAGAACCTGTGCCGGCCCTCACTCATCCCCTCATTTTCTTTGGGACATAAAAGAATCGGGCGGCCATAGGGGCGATTCCGGAAAGAATCGCACGAGCGCCGTCGGCGGCATATCCTTGCGAATTCGCCACGACGACTTCCAACTCCGCACGACCCAACACATTTCCCGCCCCGCAACAGCCGGTCGAGAGATGCGATGGTCATTCGGAAGCAGCGGTTCTCCATCAATCAGGTCAGGCAGGTCCTTGGCGACGTGCTGGGCCACGACCTGCACGCCAAGCGCGTCGCCTCGCTCAGCGACGCCACCCTTGGCGTGCTGCGCGGCGCCTCGCTCGCGGTCTGCGCCATCGGCCGGGAACTCGCCGCCGCCCGCAGTCTGAACCCCAAGCACGCGACCAAACAGGTCGATCGCCTGCTCTCCAACCCAGAGATCAAGGTCGACGACATCCTCTCCCGCTGGGTTCCCTTCGTCGTTGGCGCGCGCAGTTCCATAGTGGTGGCATTGGACTGGACCGACTTCGATGCAGACAAGCAAGCCACCATCATGTTGTCCCTGATTACCGATCACGGCCGTGCCACGCCCCTGCTGTGGCTGACGGTCGACAAGCGCACGCTCAAGGACAACCGCAGCCTCTACGAGCATCGCGTGCTGGTGCGGCTGGCAGAACTGCTGCCGGCCGACGTCAAGGTCTGCGTGGTCGCCGACCGCGGCTTCGGCGACCAGAAGCTGTACCGCATGCTGACCGAGGAATTGTGCTTCGACTACGTCATCCGCTTCCGCGGCAACATCGCTGTCACCGCCACGACCGGAGAAACCCGCACCGCTGCCGCCTGGGTGCGACCCGGCGGACGCGCCCGTGTACTGCGCGGCGCTGAGGTCACCGCCGATCGCTATCCAGTGGGAACCGTGGTCTGCGTTCAGCACCCCGACATGAAGCAGGCCTGGTGCCTGGCCGCCAGCACCACCGACGCCACCGCCAAGCATCTGATTGGATACTATGGCCGTCGCTGGGGAATCGAGTGCGGGCTGCGCGATACCAAGGACCTGCGCTTCGGCATGGGGATGGGCACGATGCATGTCAAATCACCGGAGCGGCGTGATCGGTTGTGGCTGATCAACGCTTTCGCGGTCGTGTTGTTGACGTTGCTCGGTGCCGCCGGCGAGGCGCTGGGTTACGACCGGATGCTCAAGACCAACACCGCCAAGCGGCGTGTCCACTCGTTGTTCCGTCAGGGCTGCATGCTTTACGATCTGATCCCCACGATGCCGGAAACCAGGCTGCGTCCGCTGATGCAGCGCTTCTCTCAAATGCTGCAGGACCAGCCGCTCTTCGCAGACGTTTTCGGCCCGGTCTGACAAATGAGGGGAGTCTTGAGGTGCCGGCCCGGCAAAGGGCCGCTTCGCGTAGACGACCCACTCGGTGTTCCAAACCGGCGTCAGGTAACGCCGGAACGCGGCGGCTCCTGGAGGTGGCGATACGCGGAGAAGAAGTTCAGCGTTTGGGCGGCGAACGCCTTCTTCAGATAGTGCAGGAATAAGCCCCGGAACATCCGTGACAACACCGGGACCGGCAGGAAGAATCCCGGCCGGCAGGGGATCCAGCTTTTGCCGTCCGGCGCGATTCCACCGCCAGGAACAAGAAAGTGCACGTGTGGGTGGTGTTGAAGGTTCTGCCCCCAGGTGTGCAGCACGGCCAGGAAGCCGATCTCCGCGCCCAAATGCTTTGGGTCGGCAGCGATCTTGTGCAGCGTCTCCGACGCCGCCCGGAACAGGATGTCATAGACTGAGCAGGATCACGGTTTCCGATGGGCTTGTGATCGCGGCATTTGATGGGCTTCCCAGTTCCGGTTCCCGTTTGCCGTAGGGTATTTGGGAACCGGAACTGGGAATGCTTGAGATGGCGGGGCGCGGTCGCGTTTCGGTGGTCGCGATATTCGGATCTGGCTTGGCGCGACGGCCGCGTGGGTTCGGCGCTTGGCTCTGACCGTTCAGCGTGCGGCGAGGCGGTATCCGTCGGCGGATTTGACGATGGTTCCGGCGGCGATCATGGCGGCGAGGCGTTCGTAGAGAGTGGTGGCACGAACGCGGCAAGACGCGCGCAGGTCGGAGAATGGCCGTGGCTGGCTGGCATCGGCGAGAACCAATGCGATGCGCTGATCGATGGATTCCTGGTGGACGGAGCGATTGGGTTGGGGATCGCCCTGGACGGACCGCAGGGCGAGGGCGTCATCGCGCTGAGCGAGTTCGAGCGTGATGCCGGCGATGGCCGCGGCGGCGCGATGCTCGACGGTGAGCGCGATGCGGTCGTCGCTGTCGCGGCGGAGATAGAGATTGGAATCGCCCCAGGCGTGGAATTCGGACGATCCGCGCAGGGCCTGGCCGGCACGGACGGTTCCGGCGCCCTTCCTGGCATGGTGGACGACGGCGATGGCTGTGGCATGGCGTCGTTGCAATTCGCGCAGGAAGGCGAGCAGCGGTGCCACGTCGCCGCTGACGTTCTCGTCGATGCGATGCAGGCGCACGAACGGATCGAGGATCAGGAGCCTCGGCTTGAGGGTGGCGACGGTCTCCTCGAGACGCGCGCGGTCGGCCTCCAGATCGAGGCGCAGGTTGGGCGCGGTGATCACCTGGACGTCGAGTTCGGCGAGAGCGGTACCGGCGGCGGCACAGATGCCCTCGAGGCGTCGGCGCACGACGTGCAGCGCGTCTTCGGCGGGATAGAGCAGGACGCGACCGGGCCGCGTGACCGCGAAGCGGCGCAGGCAGGGGGTTCCGGCGGCGACGGCGACGGCCAGATCGAGGGCGAGAAAGGATTTGCAGCATTTGGGCTCGCCGCCGATGATCCCGACGGCATCCTCGGACCACAGCTGATCGACCAGCCAGCGCCGCTGCTCGGAAGCCTCGGCGAGACGCCAGGCCGGCTGAACCGGAAGCTGCGTCATCGGCGGCGGCGGATCGCCGCCTTGGCCTCGCTGGTGGCGGGCACGGCGCTGACCTCGAAGAACAGCGTCTCGTCGATCTGACGGGCGTCGCGCTGGGCCGCGGCCTCGAGCAATTCGGCCGCCATGATCATCAGGGCGCGCGGGTTGCCCTGCGCATGATCGCAGATGGCCGCGATGACTTCCGCGGTCATCAGGGTGGGGGCGCCGGCCTGCCGGAGGGCGTGGCCGAGGCAGGCTTGCAGGTCCTGGGGCGATGCGCGTTCGATCGGCAGGCGCACCCGCACGCGGCTGGCGAGCGGGAGGAATTCATCCGAGCGCAGGCGTTCGGCGAGCCGTCCGTCTCCGGCCAGCACCACGGTCAGCAGGATGTTCGAGTCCAAATCGGTAGAGGCCAACAGACGCAGCTCTGCCAGCACCGCGGTCTGCATCTCCTGCGCCTCGTCGATCACCAGCACGGGCCTGCGCAGGGTGCTCTGAATATGCGCCTGCCAGCGCTGGCGCAGGATCTTCGCGCCGGCGAAGCGATTGTGCGGGCGCAATTCGACCCCGAAGAGTTCGCCCATCTCGCGGTAGAAGTCGGCGATGTTGGCCTGCGGTCGGCTGATCACGCCGACGCTGACGTCGCGTTGTGTCGCCAGCGACGCCGCCAGGATGCGCAAGGTGGCCGATTTGCCGCACCCGGGGGCGCCGGTGACGAGGGCGAAGCCGCCGTCGCCGGCGAGTTGCTGGACGCGCCAGCAGAACGATTCCAGACGCGGGGTGACGTGCAATGCCTCGGTCGGCACGTTGGGGGTGAACGGGTTCCATTTGAGGCCGTAGAGCGCGAGCATCTTGTTGTTCACGCGTCGTCTCCTTCGTCCTTGGGCAGATAGGCGGGCGGCAACCCGGTAGCGGACTGCCGGTCGATCATTCGCTCCAGCAGCGGTCCGATGCCGCGCGCCGTCGTGGACGATGGTGGCGTGGCCGGTGGTGGCGATGGCTTGCCCGGCTCGGTCGCGATTGGCTGTAGGCTGCGGCGCTGGCCGGAGGCGTTGGCCGCCTTGTCCTGCGGGAACACGCGACAAAGAACCGTGCCGGTGTGCGGATCGACGAGGTGGACCTGGGTGAGATCCCAGGCGGCGAAGCGGACCTCCAGCAGGGAGATATGCCGATACTGGTTGGGCACTTCGAAGCGACGGCCTTCGATGACGGCGGTGCCGTCACTCTTGCGCAAGGTCCGCCGTTCGCTGCGGGTGAAGGCCAGCCGCAATGCAGCGGCATCCGGGCAGGGGCGTGTCACGGCGGGGCCGGCGAGGAAGCGGGCGAGCGGCGTATCGTTGATCTCGCTGTGCCGCTTGCGGTTGTAATCCTGCTCGACCCAGGCCTGGGTCGCCTCGTTGAGCCGCGCCAGGGTGAGATCGTCGACACCCTCGAGCATGGCCATCAGCCGGCCTTCGACCGACGCCCAGAGAACTTCCTGCTTGCCGTTGGCATAGGGGGAATATGGCAGCGTGGTCTGATGAAGGATGCCGAGCCTGGCGAGACCTTCGGTGATCTCGGTCGCCGTCATGGCTGCGCCGTTGTCGCTCATGGCGGCACGCGGGAGACCCCGCTTTTGCATCGCCTGCGACAGACCATGTGCAATGTTTTCGGCATTCTCGGCCAAGTACCATTGGAGATGGCAGGCCAGCCGCGAATGGTCATCGAGCACGCCGAACAGCACCGGTGTTCGCCATTCGCCGCGCGGCGTCAGAACCTTTCTAGAACCGTTATGACAATCCCAATGCCAGAGCCCGCCGGAATACTCGGATTCATAGCCGCGCACCTCGCGTGCCTCGAGCCGTGCCGCCGCCGCCAGCGCGCCTTCGGTCTGACGCGTCGTCATCGGTCGCCGCTTGGTCAGGCCGCGCGCGGCGAGGAATTGTCGAACCGTTGCGTAAGACGGCACCGGCCGTAATTCCGGTCGCGCCTCGGCCAGGGCTGCCAGATTGTCTCGGTGAAGCTGTGCGGACCAGCTTTTGTGGGCGCCGTATTGCGCCAGCAGCGCCTCGCGCAACGCCGGCGTCATTGATGCCTGCGCGCCGGCATCCCCCCGCCGCTTGCGGCGCAGCACACCGACCGGATCATGTTGCTCGCCGCGGGCTCGGTAGAGCCATCGTTCAAGAGTAGAAACACCAAAGCGGACCGGTGCGCCGGTGCTCGGGTGGCGCCATTCGCGCGCGGCCAGTTGCACCAGCGCCGCGTGCAACGCGCCCTTCGCCGGCGGCGCGGCGAGAAGCGCGCCGATAATCGAGAAGCGCAACCGCGCCCATCGCTCATGTACCCGCGATCCGCCTCGTTCTGTCACGCTCGCCCTCCGAAAAATGAGCGTGACCACGGTGGGCGCCCTCAACGCGGGCCGGCGACGCGCATCCTCTGCGGATCGGTGACGCCCGTCAGAAAGCGCGCATCGCCGATGCGCCGCCGGTCAGCGGCCTGAGGAAGCGCAGCAAGGCGACGAGCTGCTCGCGGATGTCGCCGGCGAACCGCTCGAGCAGCGACGCCGGCAGCGCCGCGATGTCGAGCGGCGGCACCATTGCGGCCATGGCGACGGCTGCGAAGGGGCTATCGGTGAAGGTGGACAGCCACCAGACGCGCCAGCGCGCCAGTGTCCGACGATCAAGTCCTGGCACGACCGACAGACGCGCCAGGCGCGACGGCGTGGTGCCGAGCATCAACGCCGAGATCAGCGTCACCACAGTGGCGAGGTAGACGCGCCGGCCCAGAAAGCGCAGCGACGGCGGGGTGGCACGCGTGCGGCAACCATCCACCGCGCAGCAGAAGCTGAAGCGCTCGGCATGCTCCCGGCCGAGCCCGGCCGGACCGCCCCGTGGCTTGCGGTCATACGGCGCCGAATGCAGCGCGCCACCGCAGAGCCAGCACCGTGCTGCCCGGGTGGAGGCCGCAATGTCGCGGTCGAAGGCGAGAAGCTGCTCATGGAACTTGGCGTCGGCCAGCACGGCTTGGTACACTGGGTGCGTCCTTTGCAAGAAGTTGGCGAGATGGCCAAAATCGGACGGAATGATCCCTGTGCCTGCGGCAGCGGCAAGAAATACAAGAAGTGCTGCATGGCCAGTGACGAGGCCGCCGCCCTTGCCGCACGTCCCGCTCAGGCGGCCGCGGCGCCGGCGCGCCAGCCGTCCTTGGCGAACTATTTCCAGGAACCCGACGAACTCGACGAACTGACCGAGGCGTCCAACGCCGTGGTCGGCTTGGTTCACGCCGGCGATCTCGATGCCGCCGAGCAGGCCGCCCACGACCTGCTCGCGCGCTTCCCCGATGTCCATGACGGCTACGACCGCCTCGGCATGGTCTGCGAAGCCCGCGGCGATCATCGCCAGGCCGCCGACTACTACCGCCGCGCCATCACCGTCATCCGCGACCACCCCGACAACTACGATCCCGGGTTCGAGGACGTCTTCCAGAAGCTCGTCGATCGCCTGGACGCCCAGGCGAACGCCGCCGCCGGCTGAGCCTGCCGGCCCGCCCACCGCTCCAGCCTCGCCGGGTGCTCGGCGGCGTCAAGGCATCCACGCCTACGGCGCGGAGCCTCCTTGACCCCGCCTGCGCTCCCGGCGGTCACGTGCGCAGGTCGGCTCCGAGGAATGGTCCTTCAGTCTCACCAAGGAATACTTCCGAAAAGACCCGTTGAGCACGTTCGGCGAGGGGGCCGCGCGCTGCCCCATCAAATTCCGTGATCAAAAACCGCCTAAAACCCGTCGCTTTGCGCGCTCAGGCTCATCGGCGGGGTTGGCGCCTGTCGCGATCTTGGCGACGGCGCGGTGGATCGCGTTCGCAGCTGCCTCGGTTTCCTCCCACAGCTCCGTCAAAGCCTTGATCGTCGCCTCTCGCTGTGGCGCGTCAGCCTGGGCCGGTGAAACCTGCCAGCCGAGATCCCCGATCGTGAGACCGATTGCGTGCAATTGGCCGACCAAATCGAGTACCGCTTCCCTGGACTGCCGGCTGAGTCCGAAGGTTTGCGCGGCGATCCAGTGCGCCGGTTGAACCGGGGCCACGTTGACGTAGTTGGTTGAGTAGTCCTGAAAGGCTGCTGTAACGACATCCACCTTGGTGGCCGTTGCCGCGACGCGTCGCGTCGGATTGAGGGCCAAGTCGATGATGATTGCTTTGGAGGCGCGTGCGCGTCGGCGCTGAACCGCCATATTCGGCGCCACTGAGGTCGGCGAGAGCGACGGCAGGCGAGGTGCACTCGACACTGCCGGGATGTGCCGACTATGTGCCGACCTATATGCGCCCCCAGCGTGACAGACGCTCTGTGCGCCGTCTAACTCATTGATTTAGCGTCACCAGCCTTGATCATCCTTGTGCCGATTCTGGCGGATTTCGGTTTGCTAAACCGTTATAGGGGGTCAACCTCTATCGGGGGTTCGAATCCCCCTCCCTCCGCCGGAGTATCCATAATTCATTGAAATCACTAGCATACTTCTGCCCCATCCTGGATCGGCATACACTCGGGCATACCCATTGATCTTGGTGCCGCCTGTGCGTTCTTGCTCCGTTCCCCACCATCCCCTATCATCCCGCCATGCCCGACACGCCCAACCTCCGCACTGTTTTCGCGATGCTTCGATGTTTCGACTGGAAACATATTCACCGACGATGAGCTAATGCAGGCGCGCCACCAGTGACCATGACAACCAGCAATCTGCTGACCGCCGATTTCAAGAACCAGCCCTACTGGTGGGACCGTGCGCCCCCGGTGCCGGTCGTGTCCGCAGGAGTGCCCGGTTCCACCGACGTCGCCATCGTGGGCTCCGGGCTCACCGCGCTCTCGGCCGCGCTGACGCTGCTCCGTGCCGGACGCAAGGTCGTCGTCTTCGACAGCGAGGACCCCGGCTTCGGCGCGTCGAGGCGCAATGCCGGATATCTCGGGCGACTCTGAAGAAGAGCTTTCCGGACCTGATGGCGGCGGTTGGGCTGGAATCCGCCCTGGCTATCTATCGCGAGCTCGATGCGGCGCTGCAGACGACGCGGGCGCTGATTTGCGAGGAGGGCATCGACTGTCACATGACGCGCTGCGGGCGCTTCATCGGCGCCACGTCGCGGGCGCATTACGACCGGATGGCGAAGGAGCTCGAGATCACCAGGCGGCATGTCGGCTTCGACTTCCACATGGTGCCGAAGTCCGAGCAGCACGGCGAGATCGCCTCTGACCTTTACGTGGGTGGGGCGGTCATTCCGGATCTCGGGTCGCTGCATCCGGGTCTCTACCACCAGGGCCTGCTGCAGCGCGTCCTCGCCGCCGGCGGCAGCCTGTGCGGGCGGACCGAGGTGCGTTCGGTCGAGCGGGATGGCGATCTGTTCCGCCTACGTACCAGTGCCGCTTCGGTCGCGGCGTGCGAGGTGATCGTCGCCACCAACGGCTACACGCCGCGCGGGTTCCGCTGGCATGCACGGCGCGTGATCCCGTTCACCGCCTGCATGGCGGCGACCGAGGTGCTGGGCGAAGACCGGGTCAGGCACCTGATCCCGCACGGGCGGACGGTGCTCGACAGCAACATGAACATCGACTATGTCCGTCCCGCCCCCGATACGTTCCGCCTGCTGTTCGGGGGCGCGACCGGCAGCAGGCTCAACTCGGTCGACGCGATGGCGGCGCGCCTCGGCGCGATCATCGGCCGCATCCTGCCCGACCTTGCCGGCGTCCGCTTCAGCCATCTGTGGAGCGGATGCTGCGCAGCGACGTTCGACATGATGCCGCATATGGGCCGCCACGACGGCATCTGGTACGGCATGGGATACAATTTCGCGGGTGTCCCGATGGGCACGTATTTCGGCCGCAAGATCGCCCAGCAAATTCTCGGGCTGCCGGAAGGCCGCACCGTGTTCGACGGCCCCCGCTTCCCCACCGTCCCGCTCTATGGCGGCAATCCGTGGTTCGTCCCGTACGCGATGCGCTATTTCGACTGGCGCGACCGGCGTGATGCACGCACGCATTGAAGGGAATAAGACGTCGGCAAATGCGTCTCGGCGACGTGAGCGGCGGGGCAATCGGGTGAACGCAGCAAAGGCGGCCGCTCAGCCGGTTCATTGTCATTGCGAGTTCCCACCGGCCGGCGGCCGACCCGCCCTGAATGAAACAGTCGGGGCGCCGAAGAGAAGGACACTCCCCCTCCCCTTGAGGGAGGGGGTTGGGGGGAGGGGTCGATCGGTGTGAATCCCCGACGACCCCTCCCCCCAACCCCCTCCCTCATGGAGGGGGAGCTTGTTTCTTGTTAGGAGCGCAGCGACGAAGCAATCCCCTGCCTCCGGGGTGGGACATTGCTTCGTCGCTACGCTTCTCACAATGACAGGTCGCGTCTCCAGTCAGGGTCAGAATGCTCTAGCTGGCTGTGCTGCGGCAACGTTGGGCCGCGGCGTCGATGGCAGCCTGCAGAATGTCGAGTGCCGCCTGCATCTCGGCCGCGGTGATGGTCAGCGGCGGGCTCAGCACCAGCACGTTGCCCATGCTCGTCTTGAAGGCGAGGCCGTTGGCGAGCGCGGCATACATCACCCGCTCGGCCGCCTCGGCAGCGGGGGCGCGGGTTTCGGGATCGGCGACAAGGTCGACGCCCAGCAGCAGGCCACGGCCGCGCACCTCACCGATCAGCGGTCGCGTGCGCGCCATGTCCTGCAGTCGGGCCAGCGCCAGCGCGCCGACCCGTCGCGCATTCTCGACCAGGCCCTCGTCCTCGATGATCTCGATGGTGGTGAGCGCGGCGCGGGCGGTGAGCGGGTTCTTTTCGTGCGTGTAATGGCCGAACGCCCAGTCGGCGCCCACATCGAGCTCGGCGCGGCAGAGCACGGCGGCGATCGGCAGCATCCCGCCGCCAAGCGCCTTGCCCAGCACGACAATATCGGGGACGACGCCCTCGTGCGCGGCGGCGAACATCGCGCCGGTCTTGCCGAGGCCGGTCGGGATCTCGTCGAAGATCAGCAGTGCGCCATGCGCGTCGCAGGCGCGGCGCACCGCCTGCCAGTAGCCCGGCGGGGCGAAGGTGGCGGTGGCGCGGGCCGGCTCGGCGACCACGGCGGCGACGTCGCCCTCGCGGTCCAGCACGTAGCGCAGGTAGGCAGCGCAGGCCATGCCGCAGCGCGCCAGGTCGGGGCCAGGCCACGCGGCGTGGTGGCCGTACGGGCAGCGGAAGCAGGCGAAGGGGGCGACGTGTTCGGTACCCGCCAGCAACGGGCCGATCGGACCCGAGCGGAACATCTGCTCGCCGCCCAGGCCGGCCGCGGCGAAGCCGGCACCGTGAAAACTGTCCCAGAACGACACGGTCTTGAAACGCCCCGTGGCGGCGCGCGCGAGCTTCAGCGCGACCTCGATGGCATCCGATCCGCCAGTGGTGAACAGCACCTTTTCCAGGCCCGCCGGGCGCGATGGCAGCCAGCTTGCGGGCCAGCGCGATCGCCGGTTCGTTGGTGAAACGGCGTGGCGCGAACGGCAAGCTCGTCCATCTGCCGCGCGATCGCCGCCTTCAGCCGGGGATGGCCGTAGCCGATGTGATGGACGCTGTTGCCGTGGAAATCCATGGCGCGCCGGCCGTCGGCGTCCTCGATCCAGATGCCCTCGGCGCGGCGGATGGCGGTGAGGCAGGGCGAGGAGACGCTCTGGTGCAGGAACAGGCGCGCGTCCTCCTCGACCATCGCCCGTCCGGCGGGGCCAACGTGGTGCTGCTGCCAGGCGCGGCGCAGCGGCGAGAGGTTGGTGTCGCTTTCGCCCTCGGCGGGCGGGTGCCGCTGCGGCGCCATCGGCGTCATGGCCGCGCGCCGCGATCGATGCGCATCCGGATACACTGCTGCGTGCTCACCGGCGCGCGCGCTGCCGCTATGGTGGTCGGTATGCTCCGGCGGGCGCGAACACCACGGCGGCGGTTCCGCTATGCCGCCAGCCGCTTGCGCTCATCCAGCGCAGCCTCCGCCGGTGCGGCACTGGCGACGCCCATCGTTGCCAAAGCCTGTGCCGCGGCCTGCACGACCTGCCGCATGAGGTGCTCGTCGACCTGGCCGATGCAGCCGATGCGAAAACTGTCGGCCACGGTCAACTTGCCGGGATAGATGATGAAGCCGTGCTGCTTCATCAGGTCGTAGAAGCGGCCGAACTCGAATGCCGGATCGGCGGGCGTGAAGAACGTCACGATGATCGGCGACAGCCAGCGATCGACCAGCAGCGTCTCGAAACCAAGCCCGCGCATGCCGTCAACCAGGACATCGCGGTTGCGCGTGTAGCGCGCCAGCCGCCCGGGTTGGCCGCCCTCGCGCGCGTGCAGCCGCAGCGCTTCCAGGAACGCCGCGACCGCATGGGTCGGCGGGGTGAAGCGCCATTGGCCGGTGCGATTCATGACCTCCCACTGGTCGTGCACATCAAGGCTGAGCGAGTGGCTGCGGCCCTTCGACGCCGCAAGCACCGTCTTGCGGGCAATGACGAAACCGAAGCCCGGCACACCCTCGATGCATTTGTTGGCCGACGAGACGAACGCCTCGCAGCCGGTGGCAGCCAGGTCGAGCGGCACGGCGCCGAAACTGCTCATCGCATCGACCAGCAGCGCGCGCCCGGCGTTGGCGGTTGCGGCCGCGATCTCCTCGACCGGGTTGAGAATGCCGGAACTCGTTTCGCAATGTACCGCGATCACATGGGTGATGGCCGGATCGGCAGCGAGCAGCCGCGCCACCTCGTCGCCACGCGGCGGCAGATAGTCGCCCTTGTCGAGCACGGCGTGCGCGCGGCCGAGATAGCGCAGCGTCGTGGCGATCCGCTGGCCATAAGCGCCGTTGGCCAACACCAGGGGCTTGCCGTCATGCGGAATGAGGCTGCCCAGCATGGCTTCGACGCAATAGGTGCCGCTGCCCTGGAGCGGCACGCAATCATACGCGTCGCCACCGCCCGCAATCGCCAGCAGAGCGCTGCGGAGTTCGGCCGTCATGGCGCGGAAATCGCCGTCCCAGGACCCCCAGTCGACGAGCATGGCCTGTTTGGTCGAGAACGCCGTGGTGAGCGGGCCAGGGGTCAGCAGATAAGGCTCGCCCCGCGTGGGAGGGTTCACGGGCAGGCACGGGCGAGCGAGGACAGTCGCCATGGGAGATGCCTTTACGGTCGATGGCTGGACTGCGATAGAACGGGATCGCGAGGCGTTTGTAAAATTGGCCGGCGTGGCCACCTGCGAGACCACGCTGGCAGCACGAATTCGCGCGTCATGACACGCTGGACAAAGGCGCCATTATGTCCACCCTGAACCTGTCCCATCCGCGCGCCCCCCACCAGCACAGGAGCAACCCATGCAGATCGGCGCATCGCTGCCGGTTGGCGATATCGGCACCGGACGGTCCGTCATCCGTGACTACGGACAGGCGGTCGAGGGCCTCGGCTTCGACTACGTCATCACCGGCGACCACGTGATGGGCGCCAACCCCGCCAAGCCCAAGCCCGAGGGCGTCCGCGTCGGCACCAATGAACATGCCGTGCACGACCCGTTCGTGGTGCTGAGCTTCCTCGCCGGCTGCACCACACGTCTCGGCTTCGCTACCGGCATCCTGATCATGCCCCAGCGCCAGACCGTTCTGGTTGCCAAACAGGCCGCCGGGCTGGATCTGCTGTGCGACGGCCGCTTTCGGCTGGGCGTCGGCGTCGGCTGGAACGAGATCGAATACGAAGGCCTGAACGAGAATTTTCGCACCCGCGGCCACCGATCGGAAGAGCAGGTGGCGGTGATGCGTGCGCTGTGGGCGCAGCCGAACGTGACGTTCAAGGGACGCTGGCACACCATCGACGACGCCGGCATCAACCCGCGCCCGGCCGCCGGCCGCATACCGATCTGGTGGGGTGGCCACGCCGACGCAATCCTGCAGCGCATCGCCAGGATCGGCGATGGCTGGATGCCGCTCGCTTACTCGGCCGGCGAAAAGGCGCTGGCGAAGTTCGACCAGTTGCGCGTATGGACGAAGGAAGCGGGCCGCGATCCCTCCGAGGTCGGTCTGGAAGTGTGGATGTCGCTTGGCGCCGGCACGCCGGACGACTGGCGGCGGGATTTTGCGTTCTGGAAGAACGCCGGCGTCAGCCATATCGCCGGTCACACGACCTACAACGCCGGCCGTCACAAGCGCATTCAGGGCCGCACCCTGGCGGACCACGTGGCAGCGGTGCGGTCGTTCATGGCGGCGGTGAAGGATCTGAAGTAGCGGGACCGGAACGTTGGTGTACCGCGCAGGTGGTGGGTCAGATCGAACGCAGGCTATCGATCCCAAGCACCCGCAGCCTGGTCGCGCGGCGGCTGATCGGCGGCGGCGCCGCTGTGGTGATCCCTGGCCGGACTCGCCAACAATTGGCGCCTTTCCCTTCGCGTCTCGTTCGTTAATCGCGTCAATAGGTAATCATGTCCGATCGGGTGAGCGTGACGTGGCTCGACACGCTGGCCGCTGCGTTCGCAAGAATCCAGGCCGTGGACAGTTCGCCGAACGGATCATTCGCGGACATTGCATCGACCGGAACCAGGACCTGGAAGCCGTGCAACGCCGCCGCACTGGCCGTGTAGAGCACCGCGCCCTGCGCGATGGTGCCGGCGACGATCACGGTGTGGATGTGCCGGGCCTGGAGAATGTTCGCCAGGTCGGTGTTGAAGAACTTGTCCGGCCCGGAGCTGACGACAGGATCGCCGGGCAGCGGCGTGAGCGCCGCCGGCGAATCCTGGATCGAACCGTTTGGCACCGTGCTGTAGATGACGCTCGCATGATGCGCCCGCGCGTCAATCAGCAGTTTCGCCGCGATTGGCAGCGAGGCTGCACAGCGCGGGCGCTTCTGCGGATTGCATGTGGTCTTGGAGAAGTCGAGCAACAGCAACGCGGTCTGGCTCGCATCGACCTTGACCGGTTGCAGCAGCGGCGGTGGCGGCACCTGCACCGACGACCAGGACGAAACGATGTCGTCGGCCACGGACGATCCGCATGTGACCAGAAGAAACACGAAAGCGATGATCGCCCGAATCCGGTGTCCTGTCATGCGGCATCCTTGCATCGTTCGTCCCCGAAGCTATGGCTTGATGAGGTTCTTGTACTTCTTCAGACCGTCGAAATTGGCGCGGATGATGGCCGTCGTGCGTTCCTCGCCGACCCAGTCGCCAGCCATCTGGTTGTCCTTCAGCCACTTGCGAAAGGCGGGATCGTCGAGCGTCGCGCGATAGTCCGCGACGAACTTGGCATAATCGTCTGGATGCTTCGCCTTGAAGGCGGCGGGGAACACGAACGTTCGGACCGATCCATTAATGAGAGGAACCGACGTGTGGTAGGCCGTCAGCACGTCGTTGATCGGCGGCGCATCGTATTCCGGCACGCGGTGGTCGAGAAAAACCGCCAGCGGGCGGATGAAGTCGCGGATCACCTCCGCGCCCTCGGCCTGGCCGATATTGAAGTCGACCTGCCCGCCGGCAAGCGCCGTGCGCATTGCGCCGGCGCCATCGAAGGTGACGATACGTACCGCGTTCGGACCAAGGCCAAGCGCATCGAGCAAGGCAATGGTCGTGATGTGACCCACCGAGCCGAAATCGGCGCTCGTGCTGAGCTTGCCGGGATTGGCGCGGATCGCGTCGATCAGTTCCGCGGCCGTGCGCCACGGCCGGTCTTTCGGAACGACCAGGATGGTGTAGTCTGTCCATTGCGCATTCACAAAGGTAAAACTGTCGAGCGTGTAGTGCGCGTTGGTGACGAGAATATTGACCGGAATGAACGGCGTCGCCGGCGTCAGCATCACGGTGTAGCCGTCCGCGGGCTGCTGCAGGAACCACGTGGTGCCGATCATCCCGCCGGCGCCGGCGCGATCGACCACGGTCATGGGCTGGCCGAGATATTTCGGCATGAACTGGGCGAAGCCGCGCGCGAGCCGGTCGGCGCTGCCGCCAACGTCGAACGGCACGAGGATGGTCACCGGCCGCCGCGGCCAGGCAGTGTCGGCCCGGGCTGGCCGGAGGCGCAAGGTCGCGATTGCCGCGGCACCCGCGCCGAGAAGGCTTCTACGCTGCATCTCAGACTGTCCTCCCGCCGCGGTTCGCTCCCAGACGGAGACGCGCCGGTCGCAGATAAGGAAATACAATGGAGCCGACGAGCAGAACCAGCATCGCCAGCGCGATCGGCCGCGTCAGCATGAAGCCGATCTCCCCGCCGCTCATCTGATAGGTCCGCAGCAACGCGCCTTCCGTCAAGCGGCCGAGCAGCAGACCCACGACCACCGCGGCGACCGGATAGTCGAAGCGCTGCATCAGCCAACCGATCACCGCAAAGACGGCCAGCGTGATGGGCCCCGCCAAGTTCTGGGCGAGGGCGAAGCTGCCGACAACAGCCATCGCCAGCACCAACGTGACAAGCAGGCGCAGACGGACCTTCACAACGAAGCCGGCCACAAAAATGAACGCGAAGCCGACGACCGCGAGAATGCCGACCTGGGCGAGACTGGACAGGATGACGGCGTAGACGAGATCGGCATGATCGCGCATGAAGGCCGGGCCGCCGGTGATGTTGTGCATGCCGAATGCGACCAGCATGACCGCCGTCGCCCCGCCCGTCGGAATGCCGAGTGCCAGAAGCGTCGCCATCGAACCGCCCTCGGAACTCGCGTTGGCGGATTCCGCGGCGATGATGCCGCGCGGATCGCCGGTGCCGAATCGTTCCGGATCCTTCGCCGCCCGCTTCGCTTCGGAATAGGAGAGCAGGTTGGCGATCGCATGACCGCCGGGCAGGATGCCGATGCCGGTTCCGAGCAACGTACCACGCAGCAGCGTCGCAGGATGGCGAAACGTCTCCCGCACGCCCGCAAGGATGCGTCGGGCTTCCACGCGGCGCCGCGTCAGGTCGGCGACGATGTAGTCACGGCCCACAAGGTTGAAGAGTTCCGCCGCCGCGAACAGGCCGACGATCGCCGGAACGATCGGGATGCCGTCGAGCAGGAGATCGAACCCGAAGGTGCCGCGCGCCGCCCCGCGCACGCTAAGGCCGACCGTGCCGAGCAACAGGCCGAAGACGCCCGCGAGAAGGCCACGTGCCAAATGACGCCCGCGCAGGCGCGCGATCAGGGTCAATCCCCACAACGACACGACGAGCATCTCCGGCGGGCCGAGCCTGAGCGCGAACGCCGCGATCGGCTGCGCGAGGCAGAGCAGCAGCAGATAGGCGGCGGCCTGACCGACGCAGGAGGACGCCAGCGCCAGGCCCAGTGCCTCATTGTGACGACCGGCCTGCGCCATCGGAAACCCGTCGAAGGTCGTTCCGACCGCCGCCGCCGAACCGGGCACATTCAGCAATACTGCCGGAATCGCCACGCCGAACAGCGCGCCCGCATACATCGCCGTCATGAAAATGAGCGCCTGCAGGAAATCCATGTACGGGATCAGCGGCAGGCAGATCGCCAGCGCCATCGAGGTCGTCAGGCCCGGCACCGCATGGACCACCAGCCCGATCAGGATTCCGGGGACGACCACCAGCCAGGGCTGCCACGAACTGCCGAGAAGATGCAGGGCGGCGGCGAGCGCGTGCGTGTCGATCACGACGCGTCGTTCCCGAAGAAGAACAGCGGCAGCGGCGTCGCCAGGATCGTGCCGAAGCAATAGACCACGATGGCGCAGAACAGCGTGGGCACCAGCAACAGGACGGCGATGCGCCGCTCGCCGAGAAACAGCAGCATCACGAGGACGTAGGCGAAGGTTGCCACATCGAAGCCGATCAGCGGCCCGGTCGTGGCGTAGCCGGCGAGCAGCGCCATGGTCCCGGCGATTCGGACGCCGACGGCGCGCTCGAGCGGCGGTCGCAGCGCGGTGCGCTCATCGTCGCGCGCGATTGCGCGGAAACAGCCGGCGGCGATGGCGGCATAAAGCACCACCGCAACGGCCGAGGCGGGAACAATGAGGATCAGGTTCTCAACATCGCGCTGGGCGCGCCAGGCATCGTGGCAGAACCACACGCACCACCCTGCGATCGCAGTCGCGAAGGCGAGATGCGGCGCATCAACTTCGATCGTCCGGCCCCTGAACACGAAAGTGGGGAGCGATGCAGCCATGACCGGCTAATTCTTGATGTTCTGGACGAACCACTCGGTCGGCAACGTTCGGCCCAGCCCGCGTGCCTTCGCTGCACGGTAAGCGAGCGCGCCGCAGGCCGCGAATTGCAGCCCCCAGTTTCCGACCGGCCGGTACTGCGTGATCTGCGCTTCGCTCGTGCGCCCCGGTGCGCGCCCCGCGACGACCTCGGCATAGGGCGGCCAGGACCGTCCGGATCGAGGTTGGCGGACCACCGGCGGCAGCCGCTTCTGCTCGTCAGGCGTGCCGGCGACAAAGGCGCTGCGGCTATGGCCGAGGTCGCGGCGGAACTGTCCGGTCTCCGGCAGATCGAACGCCTCGTCGCCCTGCCGTACCACGACGTCGATGCGTGCTTCGCAGTCCGGCGCGAAATCCAGCGGTCCGATCGCGACGACGTGCATCCCCGGTTCCAGCCAATCGGCCTGCACGATGGGCAGCATGCTGTCGGTCGTGCTCGCCAGGATGTCGGCGCCGCGCACGGCATCCCGCGCGCTGTCCACCGGCTCGACCGCAATGCCGAGCTCGTCGGACATTTCGCGTGCGTATCGCGTGCGGTTCGCGGGATCGCGGCTGTAGACGCGCACCTGCTCGATCGGGCGCACCACGACGAACGCCTCCAGCGCCGTACGCGCCATGCCCCCGGAGCCGATCATGCCGACGCGCCGCGCGTCGGAGCGCGCTAGCAGACGC
This sequence comes from uncultured Alphaproteobacteria bacterium, assembly GCA_963773345.1. Classification (GTDB taxonomy): domain Bacteria; phylum Pseudomonadota; class Alphaproteobacteria; order Acetobacterales; family Acetobacteraceae; genus Palsa-883. The sequence goes on from CAVZBG010000010.1 coordinate 52,983, forward strand.
GCCCCGACCCCGGCGGCCGCGCCCACCCGCATGTGCTGCAGGTGTCCGTCGTTGAGGATCGCCAGCGGCTCGCCATTCGCCGTGCTGAACAGCAGCACCAACCCGCAATACGTGCCGGGTTGCATGCAGTATTTCTTTTCCGACCAACTGCCGTCGGCGTTCTTCGGCCAGGTCATGATGTCCGATTTGAGTCGGACCGCGTACACCCCGTCGGTCGCGCCTTCGATCGAGCCGAACCGGTAATAACCGTCCTCCCGCTCGCACGGCACGAAGGTATCGAGCCGCGGCCGGCACACCGACGCACCGGTCAGCATGCCGGCGAAGGCCCGTTCCTGCACGGCGATGCAGTCCTTCGTGGTGAGAACGGCAGCCACCACGTCGTTATCGATCAGCAGCACCCGCCTTCCTCCCCTGTGCTCGCCAGGTGCAGCAGCGCCCGCACGCCCTGTGGGTCCAGGCGGTCGATCGCGTCGCAGCGGGCGATACAGGATGCGACGGCATCGGGTCGCAGCCAGGTCGCGAGGCAATCGCGCGCCTTGGCGTGATGCTCTTCCGCGGTGATCGGCGTTGCGCCCCACGACCCGCGCGGCCGCTCGCAGCGTGTGCGCACGATTGCCCTATCCGCGAGCGTCACCGCAAGGTCGAGATACCGTCCGGCCGTGTAGATGCTCGGAATGTCGCGTGACAGCGTGACGTCGATCTTGCCAAGCAGGGCCTTCATGTCAGCGCGCGCCAAACGTTCGTCGGTGAAGCTTGCGAGCCCGACATGGCCGTCGAGCAGCGCGGCGGCGGCGGTGTATTGCAGACTGAACTTGCCATCGAGTCCGCTACGCGGTTGCGGCCGGTCGCTTGACGGCACGTCCGCCGCGGTGATCCGCACAGCACGGACCGCATCCGGCGACGGGATCTGTCGCCGCGCCATCAACGCGGCGGTGATCGCGTAATGGGTGGAGAATTTCGCAGGGAAGATCTTGATCGCATAGCCCGGATCGACGATCCGGAAGGTCTGCCCGAAATCGAGCAGCGCTTCCCCCGCGAGACCACGTGGAAAGAACGCCTGCGCGTAATCTTGCGGTGCCGGGTCGAACAGCGTCGGGCAACCGCTGAAGCCGCGTCGCGTCAGCAGTGCCGCTTCCAGCCCGAGCGCCGCCGCGTAGGCGCAGTGCGTCGCCTTGGTCATCGTGCCGAGATTGACGAACAGTCCGCCGCACCTTGAGCCGGCGATGCCGATCGCGTTGGCGAACTGGTCGGTATCGAAATCAAGCAGATGACCCGCGGCGACTGCCGCGCCGATCGGACCGACGAAACCCGGCGGATGGAACCGCAGCTCGTGCAACTCCAGCGGGCCGGCAGCCTGACGCAAGCGGCCCTGCATCTCGATGCCGAGCACCATCGCGGTCAGGATTTTCGCGCCGTCGCTGCCCAAAGCCTCGCCGAGCGCCAGGACCGCGGCCAGGGCCGGCGACAGCGCATGGGTCGCCGGCAGCCACATCGGCTCGAAGTCGAGCACGTGCATGGACGCGCCGTTGACCAGGGCCGCCTGCACGGTGCCGAGCCGTGCGTTCAGCCCGAGCAGCGAGGCCGCGGAGCCGCCGCCGGTTCCCGTCAACGGGTCGGCGAAATGCGCCGCGAGGATGCCTGGCGCCGCCTCCAGCCGCGCGCCCGCGACCGCGACCGCCACGCCATCGAGGAACAGTTGGCGCGCGGCGCGGAGCAGGCGTGCATCGAGCGGTTCGTGTCCGCAGGCGACGATGCGCTCGCAGACACGTTTGGTGAGGCTGGGAGTGGTCGGGCTGCGGCGCGCGGCGGTCATGCCGCGGCCAGTTCATTCAGCACATACGGCAGCACGCCGCCATTGCGCACCCAGTCGGCCTCGCGGCGCGTATCGACGCGTAAGGTCAACACGATTGTTTCCGATTGTCCGGAGGCGCGGTTCAGCCGGACGGGAACCGCCGCGCCGGGGACGAGAGACGCGGCAGTATCGGGCAGGTCGAACGTTTCTGTCCCGGTCAGGCCCAGTGTGCCGCGCGTCATGCCGGGCGGGAACTGCAGCGGCAGGACGCCCATGCCCACGAGGTTGGAACGGTGGATGCGCTCGAAACTCTCGGCGATCACCGCGCGCACGCCGAGCAGGCTGGTGCCTTTCGCGGCCCAGTCGCGGGACGAGCCGCAGCCGTAGTTGCGGCCGGCGACCACGACGACGGGTTGCCGCTCGGCGCGGTAGCGCTCGGCGGCATGGAACACGGTCATGACCTTGCCGCTCGGCTGATGGCGGGTGAACCCGCCCTCATGGTCCGGCACGAGTTCGTTGTGCAGCCGGACGTTGGCGAAGGTGCCGCGGATCATCACTTCGTGGTTCGCGCGCCGCCCGATGTAGGTGCCGAATTTCTGCACCGTCACACCGTGTTCGGCGAGATACGCACCCGCGTCGGTGTCGGCGGGGATCGTGCTGCCCGGCGAGATGTGATCCGTCGTAAGATCGTCGCCGAGCATCAGCAGAATGCGCGCGCCGATGATCGGGGCGCCGTCGGCATCTCCCGCATCAAGGAACGGCGGGCGGCGCAGGTACATGCTGTCCGGATCCCAGGCGAACACCGGGCCGGTTGGATGCGGAATATTCGCCCACTCCGAGCCCGGGTCGGCGAACGTGTCGTAGGCGTCGTGGAACAGCTTGCCGATCAGCGCCTGGTCGAGTGCGGCGCGGATTTCGGCGTCGTCCGGCCACAGGTCGGCGAGAAACACCGGTTGCCCCTCCGGATCGAACCCGAGAGCGTCGCGTGTCAGGTCATGCAGGATCGAGCCCGCGACCGTGTACGCCACCACCAATGGCGGCGACGCCAGGAAGGTGCCACGCACCGCGGCGTTCAGCCTGCCGTCAAAGTTGCGATTGCTGGAGATCAGGCCGGCCATCACGAGCTGTCGCGCCGCGATCTCGGCCGCGACATCGTCGGCCAGCGCGCCGGATCCGCTGCCGCAGCTCATGCAGCCGAAACCGACCAGGTGAAACCCGAGCGCATCCAGCGCCTCGGTCAGGCCCGCCTTGGTCAGCATCGCGGGCACGACGCGCGAGCCCGGCGAGAACGAGGTCTTGACCCAGGGTTTCGCGCGCAGCCCCTTGGCGACCGCATTGCGGGCAAGCAGCCCGGCGGCGATCATCTGATACGGATTCGCCGTGTTGGTGCAGGAGGCGATGGACGCAATGACAATATCGCCATGCTGCAACGGTCGCGCAACGGCGACGGACGGCGCCTGAGCATCGCCCGCCCCCTGGGCCGCATAGGCAGTGCGAAAACGCTGCGGCGCGTCGCATAGCGCGACCAGGCTTTCCGGCCGCGACGGTCCTGCCAGCGACGGTTCCACCGACCCGATGTCAAATTCAAGGACGGTCTGAAACGCCGGGTCAGCATCCCGCCACAAACCCTGCGTCCTGGTATAGCGCTCCACCAGGTCGATCTGTTCTTCCGCGCGCCCGGTCTGGCGCAGATAGCGCAACGTTTCGGCATCGACCGGGAAGAACCCCATCGTCGCGCCATATTCCGCCGCCATGTTGGCGATCGTTGCCCGATCGGGCAGCGACAGATGGTCGAGCGCCGGGCCGCAGAACTCCACCACGGCGGCCAGCACGTCGGCTGCGCGCAGGAAGCGGGTCAGCGCCAGCACGACATCCGTGCACATCACCCCGGGCCGCGGCGCGCCGAGCAGACGGCAGCCGACGACGCGCGGCGTCGGCAGTCCGACGGGCTGGCCGAACATGGCGGTCGCGGCCTCGATGCCGCCCACGCCCCAGCCGAACACGCCGAGCGCGTTGACCATCGGCGTGTGGCTGTCCATGCCCACCAGGCTGTCGGGAAATGCCAAGGCGCCGCCGTCGCGCGTGGCGCGGACGACGACCTGGGCAAAGTACTCGATGTTGACCTGATGCACGATGCCGTTGCCGGGCGGCACGACGCGCAGGTTGCGGAACTGCTCCATCGCCCAGCGGACCACGCCGTAGCGCTCGGCGTTCCGTTCCAGCTCCAGGCGCAGGTTGCGCGCGAAGGCGTCCGGCGTGCCGGCGAAATCGACGCGCACGGAATGATCGATCACCAGTTCGACGGGCACGACCGGATCGACACGGCGCGGGTCGAGGCCGCGCGTCACCATCGCGTCGCGCATGGCGGCGAGATCGATCAGCAGCGGCACCCCGGACGAATCCGGCATCAGGACGCGGACGGGGTGAAACGAAACCTCCCGCCCCAGCGCGGCTGGATCGGGCCAACGCGCCAGGGCAGCAAGGTCGTCCGCCGTCACCGTCACGCCGTCCTCGTGCCGCGCCAGGTTTTCCAGCAGCACTTTCAGCGAGACCGGCATCCGGTCGAGCGCAACGCCAAGCGCGTCGGCAAGCCTGGGCAGGCTGTAGAATCCGACGGTTCCGCCCGCGGTGCGGAGCGTGTCGAGCGTGCGGAATGAATCACGCATGAGTCGCGCTCAGGCGCCGCTTTCCGGCGCCGCGAAGGAGCGTTCGATGGTCCGCAGCCGGCTGAGCCCCATCAATTCGTTCAACTCCCCAAACGGTACCAGCAGGTCCGGACGGTCGATCACGCGCCCTTCCTCGATCGACTGGCCGAATACGGCCAGCGCGTTCTTCATACCCTGGATCGCCGCCGCGGTCAGCATGCGCGGATAGGAGACCGCTTTCACGCCGAGATCCTCGAGCTGCCGGGCGGACAGCAACGGCGTCGTCGGGCGCTGGCGGATGCCGAAACCCATGTTGACGGTCAGCGGCTTGATGACGTTGCGCGCGACCGTGCCGATGTCCTCGGCGGTGAGCAGCGCGTCCGCGAACAGCAGGTCGGCCCCCGCCTCGGCGTAGAGATTGAGCCGGCGGATCGCCTCGCCGACACCGTAAATCGCCGTCGCGTCGGTGCGCGCCTTGATGACGAAGTCGGGATCACGGCGCGCTGCCGCGGCGGCGCGGATCTTCTCGACGCCTTCCTCGGCCGAAATGACCTGCTTGCCCTCCATGTGGCCGCATCGTTTCGGCCACACCTGGTCCTCGATCAGCAGGCAGGCCAGTCCGGCACGCTCGAACCCCTGGACGGTGAAATAGACGTTCAATGCGTTGCCGTAACCGGTGTCGCCGTCCGCGGAAAGCGGAATGGAGCTGATCGCAGCAAGGGCGCTGGAGGCACGCAGATTTTCCGCGTAGCCCATGATGCCGACATCGGCCCAACCGAGATCGCTCTCGCTGAGAGCGGCGCCCGAGATGGCGGCGGTCTTGTAGCCCATCTGCTCGACGAGCCGCAGGCTGAAGCCGTCATAGACGCCCGGTGCGATCATGATGCCCGGCCCGGCGAGCAGGGCACGCATTCTTGCCCCCGGAGAAGGCATTGGGTTCGGTTCCATCGTGTCCTTCCTGAATTGCCCGGAGGATAGGCGCGCCGGCGGCATCGCGGAAGGCCGTTGAACTGGCCCAGCGGAAGACTGCCGCGCGGCTGGGCATTATCGAAGACAGGCAGGAGGCGGAGGAACGCCACACGCGTGCCGCCGGGCCGAAGCCCCGCCGGCAGACGTCCACCTGCCCGGCCGGAGCACGGGAACGAGCGACCGGCCGTCAGGCGTGCGCCGCGTAGCGCGGGTCGGGGAAGTCGATCCGCTCCACTTCACCGGTCGCGACGTCCAGAATGGCGCAACTGAGTTGCCAGTTGGTGCCGTCATAGCGCGCCTCGCCCGCCGAGCCCGGGTTGATCACGAGCACGCGGCCAACGCGGCGGACCACCTGGACGTGGGTATGCCCATACAGCACGAAATCCGCATCGGCCTCGGCAAAGCGCTCCAGGCGTGAGCTGTGGGGGAACACGTATTCGCCGCGCGGCTCCCAGGGCGTGGAATGGACCATCAGCAGCTTCTTTCCGGCGACCTCCAGCGTCCGCCGGTGCGGCTGGCCGGAGAGCCACGTCAGCAGGGCCGGGTCGGTTCCGTTGCCGTCGCGCGCGTGTTCTCCGGCGGACGCGAGGAACGCCTCCTCATGGTTGCCGAGGATCAAAAGCGCTCCACGCGCCTTCAGCGCGGCGATGGTTTCATTGCAAAACCGCGACGCATTGATGCTGTCGCCCAGGCACAGCACTTCGTCGACCGACTCCATCGCCGCGAGTGCCTGCCGCAGCCCGTAAAGGTTGCAATGGATATCCGAAATGATCCCGAGTTTCATCGCCCCCCTCTTCCACCCCCCCCGCCGCTTCACCCGGTCCGCCGCAGGGCGTCATCGCCATGCACACACGCTGATCCGCTGCCGCCTGGGTCAGGGGGACAGGAATTCGCGTGGGCCCCGACGATGATGCGCCTGAGCCTGTCCCAGGCAATCCCCGCACCGTCAGAGGTGGCCTGCGTCCTCTCAGCGGACACCAGGAGATAACTGGCGACCGGCCTCATGGTCCGTCTCGGTCGTGTCCCGTAGAGTGGTATAAGAGCTGTGGGTAAGCAGCCCGCCGGAGCGACCGCCAGGCGTCACGGCGAAGGCGGCTGCTTATCCACGGCTCCTGCACCACACCCCGGGACACGACCGACCACCGCGAAGCGGCTGATCGAGCACGCGCAGCGATCACGCCAGGCGGTCACGCGCCTGCCGCCACGTCCACGGCTGGCGCCCGGCAGCCCCGACCTGCATGATAGGCCATGCCAACCGATGACCCGCACGACGCGATCGTGCCTGGACCGATCCGATTCGGCCGTGCCGTCTGCGGCATTCTGGCAGAAGCCGAACGGCGGGAATGGTGGATCGCCAATGGCCGCGGTGGCTACGCTGCCGGCACGATCACGGGAACGCTGACGCGGCGCTATCACGGCCTGTTGGTCGCGCCCGTCGATCCGCCGCTTGGCCGCCGCCTCGTCTTCACCAAGGCCGATGCCACATTGCTCGACGGCGCGGCGACCTGGCCGCTGTTCGCCAATCGGTGGAGTGGCGGCCAGATCGTGCCGCCGGGTCAGCTCGGCATCGAAAGCTTTCATCTCGACCATTCGGTGCCGGTGTGGATGTTTTCCCTCGCCGGCCGGCGGATCGAGGCGCGCATCTGGATGGAGCCCGGGCAGGACACCACCTGGCTAGGCTGGTTCCTGCATCCCGTGGCGGGTGACACGGCGTCGCTCTCGCTGCGCGTGACCCTGCTCGCCAACAACCGCGACCACCACGGCGAAACCTGGGAGGACGGGTTCGAACCGACGCTCTCGGCAACCGGCGATACGTTGTGCGTGCAGGACGGCACGCGCTTTACGCTGCGGCTGCGTGCCTCGGACGGCCAGATCACGCCGCAGCGCACCTGGTATCGCAATTTCGACCTGCCGATGGAGACGGCGCGCGGTCTCGGCGCCAGCGACGCGCATCTCTGTGTCGGTGAGGCAACGTTGCCGCTGCGTCCCGGCGCGTGGTGCGGCCTCGTGGCGAGCCTGCACCCCGATCCATCGAATGACATCGCCGCGGCACTGGCGCGGCGGCTGGCGCATGATCGGCAGGTGCTGGCCACCGCCGCGTTGCCATCGGCACCCGCATGGATCAACCGGCTGGTGCTGGCCGCCGACGCCTTCGTGATTGCTCGTCCGTTGCCGGAGGTGTCGGACGGGCAATCGGTCATCGCCGGCTATCCCTGGTTCGGCGACTGGGGGCGGGACACGATGATCAGTCTGCCCGGTCTGACACTGGCGACCGGCCAACACGACGTTGCGCTGCGCATCCTGCAGACCTTCGCCCGCTTCGTCAGTCAGGGCATGCTGCCCAACGTGTTTCCCGGTGCCGGCGACACGCCCGACTACAACACCGCCGACGCCGCGTTGTGGTTCTTCGAGGCGTGGCGTGCCTATGTCGCGCACTCCCGCGATGTGGCAGCGTTGCGCGCGGCGTTCCCGGTGCTCGCCGACATGATCGCCTGGCATCGGCGCGGCACGCGCTACGGCATCGCGGTGGACCCCGCGGATGGTCTGTTGCGGGCCGGCCAGGAAGGCGTGCAGCTTACCTGGATGGACGCCAAGGTCGGGGACTGGGTGGTGACGCCACGCATCGGCAAGCCGGTGGAGATCAACGCGCTGTGGCACAATGCGCTGTGTATCATGGCGGATTTTGCCGCGATGCTGGGCGAGGCGGACACATTCTCCGCCCCGGCCGCCGCCGCGCGAACCGGCTTCGCGCGATTCGTGCGGCCCGATGGCCAGGGTCTGCACGACGTGATCGACGGGCCGGACGGGATCGACGACCGCATCCGCCCGAACCAGATTTTTGCCGTCAGCCTGCCGCACAGTCCGCTCGCGCTCGCCGACCGGCGTCGCGTCGTCGAAACCTGCCGATGCCATCTGCTGACCTCCTACGGGCTGCGGTCCCTCGCACCCGGCAGCGCCGCGTATCATCCGCGCTACGCGGGCGATGTGCGCCAGCGCGACGGCGGCTATCATCAGGGGGCGGTGTGGGGCTGGTTGCTCGGGCACTTTGCGTTGGCGACCTATCGCGTCACCGGCGACGCCGACGCAGCGCTGGCGTTGCTCGCGCCGATGCGCGATGCGTTGTTCGATCAGGGCCTGGGCACGATCGGCGAGATTTTCGACGGCGACCCGCCGCACGACCCGCGCGGCGCGCCGGCGCAGGCGTGGTCGGTGGCCTGCACGCTGCAGGCGTGGCGCAACCTGTGTGCGGCGCGCACGGCCGCCAAAGGATGATGACAGATGGACACAGGATCAAAGGGCGACGACTCCGGCCCGGGGGCAGACATGGGGGCAGACAAGGGGGCGGACCAGCCAGCCGACCCGGAACGCAACCGGCTGGATGCGATGCGCAACCGTACCGAGGACTGGCAGGCGTGGGGACCCTATGTCAGCGAACGGCAATGGGGCACCGTGCGCGAGGACTACAGCGAGGGTGGTACCTCCTGGGATTATTTCACCCATGACCAGGCGCGCAGCCGCGCCTATCGCTGGGGCGAGGACGGCATCGCCGGATTCTGCGATGATCGCCAGCTCCTGTGCCTGTCGCTCGCGCTGTGGAACGGCCAGGACCCTATCCTGAAGGAACGGCTGTTCGGCCTGACCAATGAGCAGGGCAATCATGGCGAGGACGTCAAGGAACTCTACTACTACCTCGATGCGGTACCCAGCCACGCCTATCAGAAGATGCTCTACAAGCTGCCCCAGGCGGCGTTTCCGTACCAGTGGCTGATTGACGAGAACGCGCGCCGCAAAGGGACCCAGGCGCGCGAGTTCGAGCTGATCGATACCGGGCTGTTCGACCACGGCCGCTACTTCGATGTCGAGGTGGAATATGCGAAGGCGACGCCGACCGACATCCTGATGCGCGTCAGCGTGCACAACCGCGGCCCGGACACGACACCGCTCCATATCCTGCCGCAGGCCTGGTTCCGCAACGAATGGAGCTGGGACGACGACTACGCCCGCCCGCACATGCGCGAGGAAGCCCCCGGCGAGGTCGTCGGCGAGCACGACCGATTGGGCCGCTTCGTGCTGTGCTTCGAGGGGCAGGACCGGCTGATCTTTTGCGACAACGACACGAACGTGGCAAGGGTCTTCGGCTCGTTCGGGGCGCCCGGCTACTTCAAGGACGGGTTTGACGACTTCATCGTCCACGGCCGCCAGGAAGCGGTCAATCCGGTGGGGTTCGGCACCAAGGTCGCCGGTGTCTACCAGCGCGCCGTGCCGGCCGGCGGCACCGTCGTGGTCCGCGCGCGCCTGCGCCTGGGCGCGGGCGACAAACCGGACTTCGCCGGTTTCGACGCGCTGGTGGAACAACGCCGGCAGGAAGCCGACGCCTTCTACGCCGGGTTGCAGGCGGGCATCGCGGATGCCGACATGCGGCTGGTGCAGCGCCAGGCATTCGCGGGCCTGCTGTGGAGCAAGCAGTTCTACAATTTCGACGTGGCGGAGTGGCTGGACGGCGATCCCCGCCAGCCGCCGCCGCCGGAGCGGCGCAAGACCGGCCGCAACAGCGCCTGGCGGCATCTGAGCGCCGCCGACATCATCTCGATGCCGGACAAATGGGAATATCCCTGGTTCGCCGCCTGGGACCTTGGCTTCCAGTGCGTCAGCCTGTCGCTGATCGATCCCGAATTCGCCAAGAACCAGCTATTGCTGCTCTGCCAGGTCTGGATGATGCACCCGAACGGGCAACTGCCGGCCTATGAGTGGGCGTTCGGCGACGTCAATCCCCCGGTGCAGGCCTGGGCGGCGTTGCGCGTCTACGAGAACGACCGGCTGCGGAACGGCGGCGTCGGCGATACCGCGTTCCTGGAACGGGTCTTCCACAAGCTGCTGCTGAACTTCACCTGGTGGGTGAACCGCAAGGACCAGCAGGGGCTGAACATCTTCGAGGGCGGCTTCCTCGGCCTCGACAATATCGGCATCTTCGACCGCTCCGCCCCGTTGCCCACCGGCGGCTTCATCCAGCAGTCCGACGGCACCGCCTGGATGGCCACGTACAGCCTGAACATGCTGGACATCGCCCTCGAACTCAGCCGGCACGACCCGGTCTACGACGACATGGCGGCGAAATTCTTTGAACACCTGCTCTATATCGCGGAAGCAATGACTGGTCGTGGCAGAACCGGGACAGGGCTGTGGGACGATACCGATCACTTCTACTATGACAAACTGTGCATGCCGGATGGCAGGAGCTTCCCGATGCGCATCCGCTCCATGGTCGGTCTGATCCCACTCTTCGCGGTGGCTGTCGTGGATGGTGCATTGTTGCAGCGGCTGCCGGGTTTCGGCGAGCGCCTGCGCTATTTCCACGAGCAACGCAGCGACCTGGCGTCGCTGATCTCGCGCTGGAGCGAGCCGGGCGCCGACGGGCGGCACCTGCTGTCGCTCGCGCGCACGTTTCGCATGACCAAGGTGCTGGAACGGATGCTCGACCAGACCGAGTTCCTGTCGCCGCACGGCGTGCGCGCGCTGTCGCGCTACTATCTCGAGCACCCCTACGAGTTCGACTGCGACGGGATGCACTACCGGATGCAGTACCAGCCCGCGGAATCCGATTCCGGGCTGTTCGGCGGCAACTCCAACTGGCGCGGCCCGGTCTGGATGCCGGTGAATTTTCTGCTCGTCGAGAGCCTGCGGCGCTTTCACTCCTATTACGGTGACAAGTTCCTGATCGAGTGCCCGGTGGGATCCGGCGAGCGGCTCACGCTCGATGAGGTGGCCGACCATTTGTGTCGCCGTCTGGTCGGACTTTTCCTGCGCGGCCGGGACGGCAGGCGACCGGTGTTCGGCGACTGCGCCATCTTCCAGGCCGACCCGCATTTCCGTGACTTCATCCTGTTCCATGAGTATTTCGACGGCGACACCGGCCGCGGCCTGGGTGCCGGGCATCAGACCGGCTGGACCGGACTTGTCGCAAATCTGATCGACCAGTTGGCAACCGGACGCGGGAAAGCGTGATAGTCTCGCCGTGATCGATCAGATGCAGTCGGGACTCCTGCCGCCTGCGCTATAGATGAAAGGACTGTCATGTCGCTGAAAGACAAGGTCGCGATCGTGACCGGTGGAAACAGTGGGATCGGCAAGGCGATCTCGCTTGGGCTGGCCAAGGCCGGCGCCAATATCGTCATCGACTACGTGGTCCATCCCGAAGCAACCGAGGAACTCGAGCGCGAGATCACCGCGCTGGGCAGCGCCGCCATCGGCGTGCAGGCCGATATCAGCCGCGTCGAGGAAATCGACAAGCTGGTGCAGGCCGCGGTGGCGAAATTCGGCCGCCTCGACATCATGGTGAACAACGCCGGCGTGGAGACCCGCACATCGGTGCTGGAGACGACCGAGGACCAGTACGACAAGGTGCTCGCCATCAACCTCAAGAGTGCGTTCTTCGGCACGCAGGTCGCCGCGCGGCAGATGATCGCCCAGGACAGTGCCGGTGGCGATGCCAGGCGCGGCGGCCGGATCATCAACATCACTTCGGTGCACGAGGACTGGCCGATGCCCGGCAACACCGCCTATTGCCTGTCGAAGGGCGGCATGCGGATGTTGACCCGCACCGCCGGCGTGGAACTGGCGCCGCACGGCATTTGCGTGGTCGGCGTCGGGCCGGGCGCGGTGGCGACCCCTATCAACCTTTCCACCATGCAGGATCCGGCGCTGCTGGCAAAACTCAACGCTGCCATCCCGCTCGGACGCATGGCCGACCCGCATGAGATCGCCAATGTGGTCGTCTTCCTCGCCGGCGACGGTGCAAGCTACCTGACGGCGACGACGATCTTCGCCGATGGCGGGATCATGCAGAGCAGCCCGGGGCTGTAGCGCGCATGGATGGGCGTTACGATGTCATCATCATCGGCAGCGGCGCCGGCGGCGGCACGCTGGCGCACCGTCTGGCGCCCTCGGGCAAGAAGATCCTGATCCTGGAGCGCGGCGACTGGCTGCCACGCGAGGCGCGCAACTGGAGCGTCGCGGACGTGTTCGGCGCCAACCGCTATGTCTCGCCGGAAACCTGGTACCTGCCGAATGGCAGGCCATTCCAGCCCCAGGTGCATTATTTCGTCGGCGGCGCCACAAAAGTCTTCGGCGCTGCGCTGTATCGCCTGCGCAAGGAGGATTTTGCCGAGATGCGGCACCACGACGGCATCTCGCCGGCGTGGCCGATCACGTATGACGAGCTGGAACCCTACTACGCCGCGGCAGAACACCTGTACCAGGTGCATGGCGCGCACGGCATCGACCCGACGGAACCCCCGACCAGCGCGCCCTATCCGGCGCCGCCGGTGTCCAACGAACCCCGCATCGAGACCCTGACCGAAGCCCTCAAGGCGGCCGGCTACCATCCGTTCCCCGCGCCCTGCGCGGTGATGCTGAACGAGGCCGACATGGCCGCCAGCACGTGCATCCGCTGCCAGACCTGCGACGGATTCCCCTGCCTGTTGCACGCCAAGTCCGACGCCGAGGTGATCGCCGTCCGCCCCGCGCTTGAGCAGCCAAACGTCACACTGTTACGCAACGCGAAGGCGCTGAAACTTGAAACCGACGTGGCCGGCACCAGCGTCACCGGCGTGCTCGCCGAGGTGGCGGGCGTGCCAGCGCGCTTCACCGCCAATATCGTGGTGGTGAGTTGCGGCGCCGCCAATTCCGCCGCGCTGCTGCTGCGGTCGGCCAATGACGCGCATCCCACGGGCCTGGCCAACGGTTCCGGCCAGGTGGGGCGGAACTACATGTTCCACAACAGCCAGGCGGTGCTGGCACTGTCGCTCACGCCGAACGATACGATGTTCCAGAAGACGCTCGCGCTGAACGACTTCTATTTCGGGATGGACGGCTTCCCCTACCCGATGGGCAACATCCAGATGATCGGCAAGACGCTGGGCGGCATGTATCGCGCCGAGAAGCCGCTGCTGACCGCACTGATGCCCAACCACGTGTTGGACGAAATCGCGCGCCACGCCTTCGATTTCTGGCTGACCACCGAAGACCTGCCCGACCCGGACAACCGTGTTACCGTCGATCGCGAAGGGCGGCTGACGCTGCATTACACGCCGAACAACCAGGTACCCAAGCAGAAGCTCTACGACAAGCTGCGCTCGATGCTGGGCCAGATCGGCCTGCAGTCGCAGCACCTGGTCACGCGCGACATCTACATGCACAACGACATCCCGCTGGCCGGCTGCGCGCATCAGGCCGGCACCTGCCGGTTCGGCGACGATCCCGCCACGTCGGTGCTCGACCGCGACTGCAAGGCGCACCAGCTCGACAATCTTTACGTCGTCGATACCAGTTTCTTCGTCAGCATCGGTGCGGTGAACCCGTCCCTCACCGCCATCGCCAATGCGCTGCGCGTGGGCGAGCACCTGCTGCGGCGCCTGGGCTGATCCCGTGCCAACCAGCGCCAGCCGGTTCGAGGTCGGTCTGCTCTACCTCGCCGGCGTGGTGCAGGGCCTCGCGCTGGTCACCTTCCCGGCCGCCAGCACGATCTTCACCAACCCCAACGGCTTCGCCCTGTCCAGCACGCAATACGGCGGGATGTTCATTCCACAGGTGATGCTGGCGATTCTCGCCGCCGCGTTCGGGGCCCGCCTGGCCCGCCGCCTTGGCCTGCGTGGCGTGTTGCGGCTCGGGCTGTGCGGCGATCTGGTGGCGATGACGCTGCTGGCGAGCAGTCCGCTGTTGATCGGCACGTCAGCCGCCTTCGTCCAGCTTTGCATCGCCACCGGCGCCTTGGGCCTCGGCTTCGGCGCGACGGTGATGGCGCTGAACACGCTGGTGGAAGGCTTCTTCCCCAAGAATGCCGACGGCGCGGTGCTGCTGCTGAACGCCCTGCTTGGCGTCGGCACGGCCCTGGCGCCGCTGCTGGTGGCGCTGTTCACCTTCCTGGGCGCCTGGTGGGTGTTGCCGTTGCTGATGATGCTGCTGGTCGCGATGCTGCTGTTCGGCACGCTGCGCGCCCCACTGCGTCTGCCCTACAACGCCGCCAGCGCCGGCGGCCGCCTGCCCGCGCGATTCTGGTGCTTCGCCGCCGCGGTGCTGCTGTATGGCGTGGTCGAGACGCTCAGCGGCAATTGGGCGACCTTGTATCTTGCCACCGAGCGCCACGTGCCCGTGCGGGAGGCCGCATTCGCGCTCACCGCATTCTGGGTGATGGTCACGCTGGGACGCGTGATCATCGCGCTGCTGGATCGTTTCATTCCGGCGCGCTGGATCTACGTGGGGCTGCCCATCCTGCTTGCCGTCACGTTCCAGTTCGTTGCCCGCGCCGGGGCCGCCGCCAGCGGCATCGCGGGGTTCGCCCTGGCCGGACTGGCCTGCTCCGCCTTCCTGCCGTTCAGCATCAGCTTCGCCGGTGCCGCGTTCCCACGCCAGGCGGCGATGATGTCGGGAACATTGATCGCGTTCTACCAGGTCGGCTACGGCATCGCCGCGTTCGGCGTCGGCCCACTGCGCCAGCTCGCCGGCGTGAGTTATTCGACCGTGTTCTCCGCCGGGAGTCTTGTCGCCGTGGTCCTCGCCGTCGCGGCGGGACTCGTGATTCGCCAACCCCAGCATGCCACGAGATGAGTTCAGGTCGCAGCCTGGGGTCGCGAGACCCGGTCAGCCTCCGGCTTCCGTGGCGACATCGTCATCCGCAGAAAGGCACGCGCACAGATATGGTTCCCCATGCGTGTGCAGGCGCACGATGTATTGACGGTGCCGCGGCGCGGTATACCATCCGGGCAACCACAAGACCAACGCTGGCGCCCAGGCCGGCGCTCGGGCGACAGAGCTGATCCGGGGGTACTGAACAATGGTCGACTGGACACGGCGTAACCTGCTCAAGACCGGCACGGCGGGACTGACGGCGGCGCTGGCAGGATCGCCGATCGCCGCGTCCGCCCAGGGCACTCCCCAACCGAAACGAGGCGGCACGGTCACCGTCGCCCTCACCCAGGCGCCGCCCTCGCTCGACGCGCAGCTTACCTCCGCCCAGGTCGCGCGCGACATCAACCTGCACATGTACGAAACGCTCTACGCCCGCGACGAGCACGCCGGCGTGGTGCCCGATCTTGCCCAGGGCGCGGAGATTTCCACGGACGGGCTGACCTACGTCTTCACGCTGCGCCCCGGGGTGAAATTCCACAACGGCAAGATCATGGATTCCGGCGATGCCGTCGCCTCGCTGGAGCGCTACCAGAAGATCGGCCTGGCCAAGGTGCTGCTGAGCGGCGTCGACAAGATGGAGGCATCCGGGCCGCTCGAAGATGACGGTCCGGCTGAAGAAGGTGCAGTCGAACTTCCTCGATACGCTGTCCTCGCCGGGCACGCCGCTGGCGATCTATCCGGCCGAGGAAGCGCGCAAGGATCCGAAGGACTTCAAGTTCATCGGCACCGGCCCGATGAAGTTCGTGGAATACGCGCCGGACAGCCACGCGACGCTGGAACGCTTTGCGGACTACACGCCCAACCCGAACTACACCGGGCGGGATGGGTTTGCCGGCCGCAAGGAGCTGTTCATCGACCGCGCGGTGTACCGCTTCATGCCGGAGAGCGGCGCGCGCACCGCCGCCATGCAGACCGGCGAAGCGCTGATCAACGAAACGACCGACGGCCCCACCGCCAAGAAGCTGCAAGGCGACAGCCGCTTCCAGGTGCTGAAGCTGCTGCCCTTCGCCATCCAGATCGCGAAATTCAACCATGCGCAGCCGCCCTGCAACGACGTGAACTTCCGCCGTGCAGTCGCCGCCTGCCTGAACATGGAAGAGACCATGGCGATCGCCTATCCCGACATCTACAAGCTGGATGGCGGTTTGGTTTACGGCTACTCGCCCTATTACACGACGGCCGGCACCGAGCTGTACAACCTCAACGATCCTGCGAAGGCGAAGGAGTTGCTGGCGAAGAGCTGGTACAAGGGCGAGACGCTGACCTTCATCACCGACAACACGCGCCCCGACACCGACACGGCGACGGATATCAAGGAGCAGCTTGGCCAGATCGGCATCAAGATCGAGGTCAAGGTCTCCGACTGGCCGACCGTCTCCACGCTGGGCTTCACCCCGAACGGCTGGCACTTCTGGACGCACGGCCTCGGCATCGAGCCGTACGAGGGACCCGCCAAGCTGATGAGCATCTGGTCGAACGGCATTTCCGAGCAAAAGGACGATCCGGTCATCGACAAGCTGTACGCCGATCTGCTGGCGGAGCTGGACATGGAGAAGCGCAAGGCCATCTTCGCGCAGTTCCAGACCCACATGTACGAGAACGCGGTGACCGTGTCGCTCGGCAATTACGGGATGTTCCAGGTGGTGTCGTCACGGATCAAGAATTTCACGCCGTATCGCATCCCGCGGCTGTGGGGGACGTGGCTGGAGACATGAACCACGTGCCGGCCACGCGCATGACTGAAGCCACGGCAGGGCGGTAGTTGCTGCGCTTCGTCCTCCGGCGCCTGCTCATTTCGTTGCCGGTGCTGGGACTCGTTTCGCTGATGTCGTTCGCGGTGATCTGGCTGGTGCCGGGCGATCCCGCGGCGATGTTCCTCGATCCCGGCGCGACGCCGCAGCAGTTGGCGGAGGTGCGCCATCGGCTCGGCCTCGATCAGCCGTTCTACCTGCAGGTGATCGCCTGGTACGAGCGAATCCTGCACGGCGATCTGGGCCAGTCGATCCTGCTCAACCGCAGCGTCACCGCCGCAATCATCGAGCGGCTGCCAGTCACGCTGTCGCTGACCGCGCTGGCGCTGGTGTTCGCAACGCTGCTGGGGATCGTCGCCGGGCTGCTGGCGGCGATGCGCCATCGCGGCTGGACCGACCAGTCGATCATGGTGCTGGCGCTGCTGGGGCTGTCGGTGCCGGAGTTCTGGCTCGGCCTGATGCTGATTTTCGGCTTCGCCGTCGACCTGCGCTGGTTTCCCGCCGGCGGCTTTGTGCCGCTCACCGAGAGTTTCGCGGGGTGGTGGCACAGCATGGCGATGCCCGCCTTCACGCTGGCGGCCGTGCAGGTGGGATTCATTGCGCGCATGACGCGCTCGGCGATGCTGGAGGTGCTACATCAGGATTTCATCCGCACCGCGGATTCCAAGGGCCTGCCCTGGGGTGTCGTGGTCACCAGGCACGGCCTGCCGAACGCGCTGGTGCCGATCCTGACCGTGCTTGGGATCGTCACCGGTTCACTGTTGGGCGGGGCGGTGGTGATCGAGCAGGTGTTTTCGCTGCCCGGGGTCGGGCGACTGGTGATCGGCGCCGTGCTCAGCCGCGATTTTCCGGTGATCCAGGGCACGCTGCTGTTCGTCGCGGCGATCTACCTGCTGGTGAACCTGGTGGTCGACATCCTTTATGCCGTGGCCGATCCGCGGGTGCGCCTTGAGTAGCGCGGTCAATCGATCCGGCGCCGACCTGGTTCAGCCGACGTTGCGCGGCTGGCCGGGCCGTTCCTGCGCCGGCTGCTGCGCAACCGGTCGTTCGTCGACCGGCGCGGTGCTGGTGCTGTTCGTGGTGGCGGTCTCGCTGCTGGCGCGGCGTGCTGGCGCCGTACGATCCGATGCGCAGCAATTTCCGCGCCCGCATGCTGCCGCCCGGCGCGGAGCATTGGTTCGGCACCGATCATTTCGGCCGCGACCTGCTGTCGCGGGTGATGTATGGCGGCCGCGCCTCGCTGGAGATCGGCTTCTTCGTGGTGGTTGTCACCGGCATTGCCGGCACCACGATCGGCGCGCTGGCCGGCTATTTCCGCCGGCTCGACAATCCGCTGATGCGGCTGATGGACGCGCTGATGGCGTTTCCGGCGATCCTGCTGGCGATCGTGATCAGCGCGGTGCTGGGTGCGTCGATCACCAACGTGGTGATCGCGCTGAGCATCGCCACCAGCCCGCACACCGCGCGCATCGTGCGCGGCTCGGTGCTGGTGGTGCGCGAGATGGAGTATGTCGAGGCCGGCCGCGCGCTCGGCGCCAGCGATCTGCGGCTGCTGTTCGGCCATGTGCTGATCAATGCGATGGCGCCGCTGATCGTGCGGCTGACCTACGTGTTCGCCATCGCGATCCTGGCCGAGGCGGTGCTGTCCTACATCGGCGTCGGCCCGCCGCCGCCGACGCCCACGTTCGGCAACATCATCGCCGGCGAGCGCGACTTTCATGGAGACGGCGCCCTGGGCAATGATTTTTCCGGGGTTGGCGATCGTTGTGTCGGTGCTGGGGCTGAACCTGCTGGGGGACGGCCTGCGCGACGTGCTCGACCCCCGAATGAAACTATGAACAGCCGCGCAGCGCGTGAGGGGTCTGGGGCCGTACGGCCCCAGCGGGGTCCAGGGGCAGCGCCCCTGGCCTTGCCTTAAGTGCCGGATGTTTTGGCAGTTGACGGATTAACGGTCCGCCTGGCCGCGCATCCGGGCCATCCAACGATTCTGGCAGATGTATCGCTGGCGGTTGCCCCCGGCGAGGTGCTGGGCATCGTCGGCGAGTCCGGCAGCGGCAAGAGCATGCTGGCTCTTTCGATCATGGGCCTGCTGCCACCAGCACTGACGATGTCGGCGCGCCGCATCGCGCTGCTCGGGACCGAGCTGGCGGGCCAGCCGCGCGAGGCCTGGCGCGCGCATCGCGGCCGCGACATGGCAATGATCTTCCAGGAGCCGATGACCTCGCTGAACCCGGTGATGCGCGTCGGCACGCAGATCGAGGAAGTGCTGCGCTGGCGTGGCCGGATGCGCGGCGGGGCGGCGCGGCGGCGGGCGCTGGAACTGCTGGAGCAGGTGGAGATTCCCTCCCCGCGCAGCCGGCTGAACGCCTATCCGCACGAGCTGTCCGGCGGGATGCGCCAGCGCGTGATGATCGCGATTGCGCTCGCCGCCAGTCCGCAGGCTGCTGATTGCCGACGAGCCGAGCACGGCGCTGGACGTGACGGTGCAGGCGCAGCTTCTCGACTTGCTGCGTGGCCTGCGGCGCGATGCCGGGCCTGTCGCTGATCCTGATCACGCACGATCTGGGCGTGATCGCCGAAATCGCCGATCGGGTGATGGTGCTGTATGCCGGCCGGGTGGCGGAGACCGCGCCGGTGCGCACGCTGTTCGATGCGCCGGCGCATCCGTATACCCAGGTGCTGCTGGCCTCGATCCCCGACATTACCAGCCGCCGCGCGCGCCTGGCGACGATTCCCGGAACCGTTCCGGGTGCGATGGACATGCCGCCGGGCTGCCGATTCGCGCCGCGCTGCGCATATCGCCACGCGCTGTGCGAGCGCGCCGCCGCCGCCGCTGCGCCCGTTGTCGGCCGAGCATGCCGCCGCCTGCCTGCGTGCGTTCGGCGAGTTGCCGCCATGAGCGGGGCGGCGATGAGCAGTTGGGCGTCGGGCGGTCCGGCAGCTTGTGCTGCAGCATCCAGGGATCCGGCAGCGGGCGAGGTGCTGATCGAGGCGCGCGGCGTGCGCAAGCACTTCAAGCTGCGCGGCGGCGGCGCGGCGCACCTGGTGCGCGCGGTGGACGGCGTCGATCTGCAGATCCGCAAGGGCGAGACGCTGGGTCTGGTCGGCGAGTTCGGCTGCGGCAAATCCACGCTGGGGCGATTGTTCCTGCGGCTGATCGAGCCGACCGATGGGGCGATCTTGCACAAGGGCACCGATCTCACCCATCTCGGGCGCCGCGAGCTGCGCGCGCGCCGGCGCGACCTGCAGATCATCTTCCAGGACCCGTACGGCTCGCTGAACCCGCGCAAGACCGTCGGCGCCATCATCACCGAAGCCTATGCGATCCATCGGCTCGGCAGCCGCGCCGAGCGCGCAAGGTGGCTGGCCGAGACGCTGGACCTGGTGGCCCTGCCGCGCGAAGCGGCGCATCGTTACCCGCACGAATTCTCCGGCGGACAGCGCCAGCGCATCGGCATCGCCAGGGCGCTGGCGCTGAAGCCGGAGTTCGTGGTGTGCGACGAGGCGGTGTCGGCGCTCGACGTTTCGGTGCAGTCGCAGATCATCAACCTGATGCAGGACCTGCAGCAGGAGCTGGGGCTGACCTACCTGTTCATCTCGCACAACCTCGCGGTGGTGCGTCACATCTCGACGCGCATCGCGGTTATGTATCTCGGGCGCATCGTCGAGCTGGCCGAGGCGGATGCACTGTTCGCGCGTCCGGCGCATCCGTATACGCGGGCGCTGCTGTCGGCGGTGCCGGTGTCGCACCCCGATCTGCCGCGCCATCGCCACGTGCTGCCCGGCGACGTGCCGAGTGCGACGGAGGTGCCGAAGGGGTGCCGCTTCGCGCCGCGCTGCCGGTTTGCGGAAGCGCGCTGCCGGGAGATCGACCCGCCGCTGGCGAAGCTGGCCGACGGAAGCGCGGTCGCATGTTTGCTGGCCGCGGACGGTACGCTGCCGGCACCGGCTGATGTCGCGTAGGCGCTTGCGCGCGGACCGGGGCCACGTACACCTCGCCCACGCTTGTGGGAGAGGTCGTGGAGCGCAGCGACGCGGGTGAGGGTCGTGCATGCGGCACGACCCTCACCCGGCGAGCTTCGCTCACCGACCTCTCCCACAAGCGTGGGCGAGGTGTACGTGGCTTCAGTTGGCGCGCGTGTACAGCGTCGCCTCCGGCGTGAACGCAACATCGTCGTCCAACGGGTACATCGGCCGCGCGCAGATGGTGTGCCCGAGCATCCGGATGTTCGCCGAGGTGGCGCCGGGTGCGTCGATATTGAAGTTCTTCTCCACCCACTCGTCGTACATGTGGTACTCGGTGTGCGGCGACTTCACCACGATCAGATCGAAGTCGCGCGGGTTCAGTCCGACCGCGTAATACATTGCCCGGTCGAACAGGCTGACCGACCGGCTCATCACCACCACCGTAACATTGTCGCAGGTCAGCACCGCCGTCCGGCCCGCATCCAGCGCGGCGCGCATCGTCTCCAGCCGCGCGCGGCCGTCCGACAGCAGACGCACCCGCGCCCGCACCGGCATGGGCGGGAAGCGCGCGGGATCGTGGCAGCCGCCCAGCGTCACCTCGATGGTGGCGCCGACGCCGGCGTCGTGCGCCGCCGCGGCGGCCGCGGGATCGACGATCTGCGCCAGCACGCGCTTGTCGTAACCGCCTTCGCGCAGGCCCCGCAGGATCGCGTTCGAATCCCCCGACGCGCCCGACGACGTCGCATCCGCGGCATCAGTGAACAGCACCGGCCCCACCATGGTGCGCGCCTGCGCGATGGCCCGCTCGAGCGAAATCAGCTTGCCCTGCATGCGGAAGCGCTGCGGCCAGAATTCCGCGGCCAGCCGCTCCGCCTCCTGCCGGGCGCGCGCCGCGTCGCCGTCGGTCATGACGAGCACCTGGCTGCACAGCTCGGGTACGTCGGTGAACGGATTGCCGATCATGATGCCGGCCGCCAGCGCGGTGCCGTCGCGCTCGATGCGCTGGCACTCGCGGATCAGGTCGCCATAGCAACCACTCTTGGTGATCAGCTCGTCGCCACGAACCAGCGCGGGGATCACCACCCGCGCGATCACGCCGCGCGTCGGCTGCGTCATCAGCCGCAGCAGCAGGCGTGCCGCCCGCGCCCCGGTATCGGCGAAGTCGACGTGCGGGTAGGTGTGATACAGCGTCAGCCCGTCGATCTTGCGCAGCATCCGGTCGGTGCAAATGCCGTGCAGGTCCAGCGAAATGACGATCGGCATCTGCGGCCCGGCCAGCCGACGGACCTCGGCCAGCAGGAATCCTTCCGGGTCCAGCTCGCCGTCGGCCCCCATGGCGCCATGCAGCGAGACGTAGATGCCATCGATACCACCGACGTTGGCGGCCACCGCCGCAACGAATTCCTCCGACAGGCGCTTCCAGCCGGCCGCCGACACCAGCCCCGCGCTGCCGGCGCGCGCGCTGTAGGTTGGCACGGTTTCGACGCCGGGCGCGCCGCGGAACACCGCCAGCGCCCCACCGACGGCGCTGTTCAGGCTGGCCTGGCGATACAGTTCCTCGCCGCGCTGCACGGCGAAATGGTCATAGCCGGACTGCAAGGGATTGAACGACGAAATCTCCTGCATGCATTCGGCGATCAGGATGCGCGGCATGGTTGGCGTCTCCGGTTGGGTGCGGGGGGGGTGGCAGCACGTCGTACACCTCTCCCGCTCTTCGCGGGAGAGGTCGACACGCGAAGCGTGGCGGGTGAGGGTCGTGCCGCACGGCACCGCCCTCACCCGCGTCGCGACCCTCACCGTTGATCCGCTTCGCGGCTCAACCGCTGCGCGACCCGACCGCTCCCGCGAAGAGCGGCAGAGGTGTACCGTCGGGGCCGGCCAGGAGAAACGCGCATGGAAGGCAGAACGATCAGGATCACCTCGATCGAGGCGGCACCGCTGATTGGCGACACGCCGAAGGGCGGCTGGGACGCCGAGATCAAGCCGGAGGACTCCATCCACGCGCTGATCGCGGTGTATACCGATGCCGGCATCACCGGGCACGGCAGCGTCTACACCAATGGCCGCCTGGTCCAGGCCGGGCTGCATGTGCTGGAGCCGTTGTTTCGCGACGAGAACGCCCTCGAACCGCAGCGCGTGGCGGAGAAGCTGCATCAGAACACGTTCTGGATGGGCCGCGGCGGCACGCTGACGCACGTGATCAGCGGCATCGACATCGCGCTGTGGGACATCCTGGGCAAGGCCACCGGCCTGCCGGTCGGGCAGTTGCTGGGCGGGTGCTACCGGACACGGGTGCAGCCCTATTGCTCGTTGCTGATGGCGCATCCGGCCGAGATGCACGATACCGTCACGGACTATCGCGCCCGTGGCTTTCGCGCCTTCAAGATCGGCTGGGGTCCGTTCGGGCGGCGGGACGACGCGAAGCTGGACGAGGCGATCGTCCGCGCGGCACGCGACGCCGCGGGGGCGGAGAGCCGGCTGTTCGTCGATGCCGGCGCCTCCGACGCGCATTGGCCGAACGGCCTGAAATGGGCGATGCGCACGGCGGAGATGTTGAAAGACTACGAGGTCGGCTGGTTCGAGGAGCCATTGCGTCCCGATGCCATCGACGACTTCTGCGATTTGCGCCGGTCCAGCCCGGTGCCGATCGCGGGCGGCGAGGTGCTGACGCGGCGGCAATCGTTCCTGCCGTGGCTGTCGCGCGGGGCGTTCGATATCGTGCAGCCCGATGTCACCAAGGTCGGCGGCATCAGCGAGCAGCGGCGGATCGCCTGGATGGCCGACGATTTCGGCGTGCGCTACGTGGGGCATGGCTGGAACACCGCCGTGGGCCTCGCGGCGGACCTGCAGCTTGCGACCGCGCTGCCGAATGTCGACCTGGTCGAATTCATCGGCGGCAGTGCGTATCTCGATGGCATCACCGAGACGCCGTTCGCACTGGATGCCGAGGGCTATCTCGCCATCCCCGATGCGCCTGGCCTGGGCGTGCGGCTCGATCGTGCGAAGCTTGCCCGATACACGCCAAATCCATCGGTGCTGTTCCGGGAGTAGAGCGCCGGTGGCGCGCGGCGCCGTACCGGGTTCGGCCGGGACCGTATGCCTACCACGGGCATCAGCCCGCAAGCGGCTTCCGGAACGGCACGTCGTTCCTGTTACGATCCGACCAAGGGCGATCCAACCGCCGGATCGATATCGATCCAGGACAAATGCCCGCCCTTGCCCGCGCCGGTGTCCAAAAACACCGCCGTTCCGCCGGCGGCACCGCGGCGCCGCAAGGGCCGACCGTCCCCACTGCGACGGTCGTGGCCGCAATACACCGTCAGGCCCGCGGGGATTCGATCCACCCAGCGAAGGCTCCGCTCCGGATAACCGTCAGGCTGCATCCGTCCCGTCGGCTCGCCATACAGCGCCCGCGCCACAACCGGTTCCGGACGCCCCAACCCGACGACCGGCGCCGGCCCATCGAGCATCGCGGTGTGAAACCCACCATGCACGAACAACAGGTCGCCGTACCGCAGCCACGCCGGCGCACGCGCGACCTCGACCACCACCCGCGCACGCAGCGCTTCGTCGAGATGGGCCAGCGTCACCGCCAACGCCGCATCCGCGCGCGTCGCCTGACCGGCCAGCACCCGCGCCAGCTTGAACTCGTGGTTGCCAAGCAGAAACAGTCCGCGCGCCGGAATCGATCAGCGCGAACATGGCGCGCAGCACCGCGGCGCTGTCCGGTCCCTGGTCGATCAGATCGCCAAGCTGCACGATGAAGCGGTCGGTGGCCACCGCATAGGCGAAGCCCCGCGCGTCGCCGTGCACATCGCCGACCACCCGCAGCGCCGTGCCCGGCGGGAATGTGCGGCCGCTCAGCGATCATGGCAATCACGGGCGCGAGGGAAGATCATGGCTCCGCCGGCTGGGACATCTTGTTACTACGCGCCGGCGCACGTGTCTCCCACCCGGCAGGACGCAAAGCCGCAGCGATCGGCAGCGAACCCTGGCACCCCTGCGAACCTTCACGCGTTGTTGTGGCCGGCATTAATCCGTCCTTAACCCGCCCCGTTCCTACAGTCGCGTGCGTTTGCCGCATCCAGCGGCCAGACCGCGACTGCGAGGACCGTGAGCGGCGAAGCCAACCCAGGGTATCGACGAGCCGGTGATCGCGTCGCCCTGGCCGACGCGCGCCTGGGACCGCGTGGCCGAGGCCATCGCGGACCTGGCACTGCACATCGAACAGCGCCTCGCCTGCCACGTCGTGCAGCACCCGCTGACGTTGCCGCTGCCGGTGCGCCGCCTCGGCCGCGTCGCTGTGGTGGACCCTGACGCTGCGACTGCCGCTGCACGCCGTCTACTGGGTGCGCGCCAGGCGCGCCCGACGCGCCGCCGCCAGGCTGCCGCGGCCCGTCCCCGCGCCGCCGCCGGCCGACCGCATCCGCCTGCACCACGCGGCCCACCCCGCGGTATCGGTCATCATCCCGACCTTCGGCCAGGTCCCGTGCACGCTGCGCTGCCTCGCGGCGATCGCGGCAGCATCCGCCGGCGGCGCCGATCGAGGTGATCGTCGTCGACGATGCCTCGGACGATCCCGCGGTTGCCCAGCTTCGACAGGGTCGCGGGCATTCGCCTGATCCGTCAGCCGCGCAACCTGGGCTACCTGCGCACCTGCAACGAAGCCGCCAGACTGGCCACCGGCGCGCACCTGCTGTTCCTGAACAACGACACCGAGCCGTGCGCCGGGTGGCTCGACGCGATGCTGGCGCTCGCGAACGCCCGGCCGGACGCCGGCGCGGTCGGTGCCAAGCTGGTCTACCCCGACGGGCGGCTGCAGGAAGCCGGCGGGATCATCTGGAACGATGCCACCGGCTGGAACTACGGCCGCGGCGACAACCCGGAAAAGCCGGAATACAATTACGTTCGCGAGGTGGATTATTGCTCCGGCGCGGCCCTGCTGGTGCCGCGTGCCGTGTTCGCCGCGCTGGGCGGCTTCGATCCGTGCTACGCGCCGGCCTATTTCGAGGACTCCGACCTGGCCTTCCGGCTGCGCGAGGCGGGCTACAAGGTGCTGTACGAGCCCCGCGCCGTGGTCGTGCACCACGAGGGCGTGTCGCACGGCACCGACCCACGGCACGGCGTGAAGGCATACCAGGAGATCAACCGCGGCACCTTCGTCGCGCGCTGGGCGGCCATCCTGGCGACGCAGCACGTGCCGCCGGGCACCCAGGTGCTGCGCGCGCGCGACCGCGCCTTGGCGCACGAGGGGCGCGCGCGCCCCGTGGTGCTGGTGATCGACCACCGCGTGCCCGGAGCCTGATCGCGACGCCGGGTCGCGCACCATGCTGGCCTTCATCCAGGCGCTGCTGCGGGCCGGCGCGGTGGTCAAGTTCTGGTCGGACTGCCCGACGCCGCGCCCGGTCTACGAAGCCGCGTTGCAGGCACGCGGCGTCGAGGTGCACCGCGGCGGCTTGCGGCAGTTCGGCGCCTGGATCAGCGTCAACGGCGCCGCGCTGGATCACGTGCTGCTGAGCCGGCCGGATCGTGGCGAGCGCGCTATCTGCCGTTGCTGCGCCGCCGCTCGCGCGCGCGCGTCGCCGTCTACGGCCACGACCTGCATCACGACCGCATGCGCCAGCAGGCGCTTGCTCGCAGCGCGATGCGGCCCTCGCGCGCGATGCCGCAACGCATGCTGCGGCGCGAGCGGCGTATCTGGCGCGGCGCCGACGTCGTGCTCTACCCGTCGCAGGCCGAGGTCGATCAGGTCGTCGCACTGCAGCCCGGAGTCGTTGCGCGCGCGGTGCAGCCTTACGGCTTCGCCGAGCTTTGCCGCCGCCGCGCCGCCCGGTGCCGCGGTCAGACGCTGCTGTTCGTCGCCGGGTTCGCCCATCCGCCGAACGAGGATGCCGCTTGCTGGTTGGTGCACGACATCATGCCCCTGGTGCGGCCTGCAGGCGCCATCGGCCCGCCTGGCGATCGTCGGCTCGGATCCCACCGCGCGGGTGCGGGCGCTCGCCGGCGTGCGACGCGACGATCGCCGCCAATGTCGGCGATGCCGAGTTGCGCGAATGGTATGCCCTGGCGCGCGTGGCGGTCGTTCCGCTGCGGCACGGAGCGGGCGTGAAGCGCAAGGTGGTGGAGGCACTGCGCGAGGGCCTGCCGCTGGTCACCACCCCGGTTGGCGCGCAAGGCCTGCCCGGCCTGTCCGCGGTGGCGTCGGTCTGCGGTACCGCCGAGACGATCGCCACGGAGTTGGTGGCGCTGCTGGGGGATGACGCGCTGTGGGCGGAACGGAGCGCCGCCGGCAT
This sequence comes from uncultured Alphaproteobacteria bacterium, assembly GCA_963773345.1. Taxonomy (GTDB): domain Bacteria; phylum Pseudomonadota; class Alphaproteobacteria; order Acetobacterales; family Acetobacteraceae; genus Palsa-883. Next base: position 80,083 of record CAVZBG010000010.1, read on the forward strand.
CGCCTATGCGCGCGCGCATTTCTCCGAGGCCACGCTGCGAACGTCGCTGTGCCGGGCAATGGGCGTGTCCGACGAGATGCCCCGTACACCTCTCCCGCTCTTCGCGGGAGAGGTCGCGACACGCGAAGCGTGGCGGGTGAGGGTGTTCCCCACGGCAAGACCCTCACCCGCGTCGCCAGCGCTCCGCGCGTCGGTCCGCTTCGCGGCCCAACCCCGCGAAGAGCGGGAGAGGTGTGACGGACCGCGCAGCGACCCCACCCTAACGCCCGAACCCGCGCAACACGGCGAGCCCCTGCTCCAGGTCGGCGATCAGGTCGGCGAACGTCCTCCAGGCCGATATGCAGCCGCACCACCGGGCCGGCGAAACCTGCCCCGCCGGCGGTGCGGGTGACGAAGCCGGTGGTCGGCAGCGCCAGGCTCTCGAAGCCGCCCCAGGAGGCGCCGATGCCGAACAGCGCCAGCGCCTCGACGAACGCATGGGTGCTCTCGACTGAATAGTCCGGCTTGAACTCCACGCCGAACAGCCAGCAGGCGCCGGTGAAGTCGCGCTTCCAGATCTCGTGCCCGGGCGCGCCGGGCAGCGCCGGGTGCAGCACGCGGGCCACCTCGGGCCGATCCGCCAGCCAGCGCGCCACCTCGAGCCCGGCCTGCTCCTGGTGCGCCAGCCGCACCCCCATGGTGCGCAGGCCGCGCAAGGTCAGCCAGCAATCGTCCGGGCTGGCATACTGGCCGAGCCCGCGCGCGCCGGCGTGCAGCGTCTGCCAGTCCGCCTCGGTGTTCACCGTGACGCTGCCGAGCAGGATGTCGGAGTGGCCGGCCGGATATTTCGTCACCGCCTGGATCGAGACATCGACGCCGTGCCGGAACGGCTGGAAGAAATGGATGCCCCAGGTGTTGTCCATCAGCACCTTTGCGCCGCCCGCGTGCGCCGCGCGCGGCGATCGCCGGGATGTCCTGCACCTCGAAGGTGTGGCTGCCGGGGCTTTCGGTGTAGACCACCGTGGTGTTCGGCCGCATCAGCGCGGCGATGCCGGCGCCGTCGATCACCGGGTCGTAGAACGTCGTCTCGATGCCGAACCGCTTCAGCATGCCCTCGGCGAAGTTGCGCGCCGGGCCGTAGACGCTGTCCGGCATCAGCATGTGATCGCCGGCCTTGAGGAACGCCAGCAGCGGCGTGGTGACCGCGGCGAGGCCGGAACAGACGATCGCGCAGCGCGTGCCGCCCTCGATCTCGGCGATGACGTCCTCCAGCGCCCAGTGCGTCGCGCTGCCGCCTAGGCCGTAGGTCAGCACGCGCTGGCCGCGCATGCCGCCCAGCCGCTTGCGCTCGGCGACCGTCGGGTACAGCACGGTGGAGCCGCGCAGCAGCGGCGGGTTGACGAAGCCGTGGACCGTCTTGTCGTTCGCGCCCGGTGTGCGACAGCCTGGTGTGGAAGCCGAGCTTCGAATGATCCTTGGCCATATCAGCCGGTCTCCACTGGTGTGTCGGCGCGGCCGCCCCATTCCGTCCACGATCCGTCGTACACCGCGCCCTCCGGCAGGCCGGCGAGCCGCAGCCCGAGCGTCAGGATGCAGGCGGTGACGCCGGAGCCGCAGCTTGTCACCACCGGCATGCGCGCCCCGTCGGCGCCGGCCGCGGCGAAGCGGTCGCGCAGCGCCGCGCGGGGGCGGAACGTTCCGTCGGCGTTCAGCAGGTCGGTGTACGGCAGGCTGGCCGAGCCGGGGATGTGGCCGCTGCGCATGCCCGGCGCGCGGCTCCGGCACCGCGCCGGTGAAGCGGCCGGCGGCGCGGGCGTCCAGCACCAGGTCTGTCCGTGTCGTTACGTTGCCCAGCACGTCGCCGATGCCGCGCAGGCGGGCGGCGCGGTAGTCGGGCCGGAACGATGTCGCGGCGGGCGAGGGCGGATCGCCGGCTTCGGTCGCGCGCCCCTCGCGCAGCCATTTCGGCAGCCCGCCGTCGAGCACGCGCGGCCGGTCGTGGCCGAACAGCCCCATCAGCCACCAGCCGCGCGCCGCCGAGGCGAGGCCCTTCTGGTCGTAGAACACCACGCGCGTGGCGTTGCCGACGCCGAGCGCGCTCATCAATTTCGCGAAACGTCCTGGGGTCGGCACCATGTGCGGCAGGTCGGTGTCCGGGTCGGCGACCTCGTCGATGTCGAAGTAGCGCGCGCCCGGGATGTGCGCGGCGCGGAATTCGGTGCGGCCGTCCTTCGGCTCGTTCGGCAGGTACTTGGTGGCGTCGAACACCACCAGGTCCGGCTTGCCGAGTTCCCCGGCCAGCCAGTCCGTCGTGACCAGCGCTTGCATGTCGTCTCCCTGGATCCCGCTGTCATTGCGAGGAGCGCAGCGACGAAGCAATCCCCGTCGGAGCCCCCTCGCGGGGGATTGCTTCGTCGCTGCGCTCCTCGCAATGACAGGGCTAACCCACCTCAACCGGCGCGATGATGATGCGGCGGTTCTGCTTGCCCTTGTTCTCGATCTTCACCACCGCGATGCGGCCGATCTCGCCGGTGTGCGCGACATGCGTGCCGCCGCAGGGCTGCAGATCGACCGGCGCATCGTCCGCCCCGATGCGCACCAGCCGCAGCCGCCCGGTGCCGCGCGGCGGCTGCACCGACATCGTGCGCACCAGCGCCGGATTGGCGTCCAGCACCGACTCGTCCACCCATTCCAGGCGCACCGGATGATCCGCCGCGATCAGCGCGTTCAGGCCCGCCTCGACCGCTTCCTTCGGCGGCGGGTTCGGCAGATCGAAATCCAGCCGCGAGCGGTCCGCGCCGACCGCGCCGCCGGTCACCGCCGCGCCCTTGATCAGGCTGCACAGCAGGTGCATCGCGGTGTGCATGCGCATCAGCCGGTGGCGCCGGTCCCAGTCGATCGTGCCGGTGACCGTCGCGCCGACCGGCGGCAGAGCGGCACCCGGCGCGGGCACGTGCAGGATCGTCTCGCCCTCGCCCTTGACCGTGTCGGCGATCGCCGTCTCGCCGCCGTCCCAGCGCAGCACGCCGATATCGCCCGGCTGGCCGCCGCCGCGGGCGTAGAAGACGGTGCGATCGAGCACGATCCCCTCTGGCCCGCTGGCCACCACGCGCGCCTGCATGGTGCGAAGCTGCGCATCGTCCTCGTAGAGGCGCTCGGTCATGATCCTGCCCACTCCCGCCGCAGCCAGTCCCGCCGCGCCGCGAACCACAGCAGCGCCACCATGGTCAGCACGTTGGCAAAGCGCCCCGCCAGCGCCGCCTCGATCGCCTCGACCGCGGGCCACACGCGGACGCGGATGTCCTCGTCCTCGGCCGCCAAGCCGGCCATCCCCGCAATCCCGGCGGCATCGGTCGCGGGACTCCGCACCCGGCCGACGAACAACCGCGCACATCTCGTCGCTGCCGCCCGGCATCAGCAGGACATTGCCGATCAACGCGACCCGGTCCACCAGAAGGCCGGTCTCCTCCTGCGTCTCGCGCAGGGCGGTGGTCTCCGGGGCTCCGGGCGGTCGACCAGCCCGGCGGGGATTTCCACCAGCACCGGATCGAGGCCGGCGGCCAGCGCTGGCAGGCGAAACTGCTCGATCAGCACCACGGCGTCGGCGGTCGGGTCGTACGGCAGCAGCGCCGCGGCCCGGCCGCGGCGCCACAGCTCCCAGGTCCGCTGCCCCGAGGTCGCGCCGTCGAACCGGCGATGGCGAAAGCGCACAAGGTCGAGCGGGAACCGACCGTCCCAGACCCGTTGGCTGGAGTCGATCGTCACATCCGGATGGGCCGGCAGGGCGGCGGGCGGCGGTGCTGTCATCCGCCGCAGCATAGAACCCGACGGCGCTCGCGCCCAGCCGTGCCATCCGGCCGGAAGGCCGCTCAGCCTCGCATTTCAGGCACGCGTGCCCTGCCCGATCAACTGCCGCAGCCTGGTGGCGGCCGCCGGTCCCTTCAGCGCCTCGCGCCAGCTTGTCTCGGCAACGCGCTGGTGCGCGGCGATCGCCTCGTCGGCACCGGTGATCATGGCCACCCCGGTATGCGCGCTGGGATGCGCGTCCGGCCGGAACGGGTTCACCGCCAGGCTGACCCGGTCGCGCGAGCGAAGGATCTTGAACGCGGAGGTCGGTTCCGCCCCGACCAGCACGCCGAACTGCAGGCCCATCGGCTCGGTTTCCATCAGCGCGGCGATGTTCTCGACCTCGGCCTCGGCGACCTGCCGGCACAACCGTCGGGCGCGGTCGGAGAGGGTGATGCTACCGGCGACGCCATCCTCCAGCAAACGCTGGACCGAGCCGATCGACACCATGGTGATGATGCCCGGCCGGCGCAACCCGTACATCCGCTTGCGGGCCTTGAGGATGCCCAGCACCTGCTCGGTCATGCTGCGCATGGCCGCACGTTCCGGGCCGGCCTGGTCGGCCGACTCCTCGAACGCCTCGGTCAGCGCCTCGTCATAGGCATCGGAGGTGGTGAGGTAGCAGAGCGGTCCGTGCAGTTGCAGGACCTGGTCCGCCGTCTCCTCGATCTGCCGGAGCCGCTCGTAATACCCGACAGGCCGGCTGTAGTACTCCACGCCGATCCCCAGCAGCGACAGGGGGGAGATTTTCAGCAGCTCGGCCAACCGCTTGATGGTGTCGAGCTTGATGACCTCGCCCTTCTCGTAGCGATAGAGCGCGGCGCGCGACACCCCGAGCCGGGCGGCGATCTCCTCCGCGCGCAAGCCGGATTCAAGCCGGTAGGCCCGTAACTGCTGACCGATTTCGGTGAACCGCATGGACATCAGGGACTTCCTACACCCTCACCGACCGCCCCCCGGCGTGTCTCAGAATCGGTGAAAGTATCTACAGCCTAGCCGAAAGTTCCCGAAATTTCAATTGCGATCATGGCCAGCGACGGATTGTGGCGAAATGCGTCGGCGCGGCCAGACCGGGGTTTGGGACCCAAACCGGTGGTGGCGCCACAACGCGGGCGCGTTCCCAGCCTCAAGCGACTCGGCACCTTGCCGCCGGCCGCCTGTCGCTGTCATAGCCCGGCCACGTCCCCGGTCAAGCGCGGTGGTCAGGTGCGCGCGATACTTCGCCAGCGTGGCAACCGCGAGCGCGAAGTGCGCGACCTCCTCCTCGGTGTTGGGGTAATGCACCGAAGCGCACAGGAGATTCGGCAACTGGCGCGCCGTTGCATCGAGCGGCGTCGTACCTGGCGTTGATGCGTGGCAGTTGATGCGTTGCCGGCGAGGATCGGGAGAGTCGGTAGGTCAGCCCAGGATGTCCGCTACCTTGATCCGAGCACCCGGAAGCCGCTCGGGTTCCAAGACACCGGTCCGCCCAACCGTTGTCACCGACGCGTAGCCGTCCGGTCCCGGAGACCGGCAGACCTCAACATCCCCGTTGACCAGATCGACGATCCACATCTCTGGGATGCCGTGCCGTGCATAGAGCGCGCGCTTCACGTCCCGGTCGTACTCCAGGCTGCTGTCCGCCACCTCGATAAGCAACAGGACCTCATGCGGACGCGGATGGGCGCTTCGGTAATGGTCGGGCCGAGGCACCAGCACCGCGTAATCAGGCTGTGGCAGGCTGCGATCGTTCAGTTGGACAGGATTCTGCGGCGCGACGACCGCGCGCCCGCGCATCGTGGCGGCGAGAGCATCGAACAACGCATTAATCGTCCCGGCGTGATTGGCCCCGATCGGCGCCATGGCGATCAGCTCCCCCTCGATGAGCTCGACGCGATCACGCGGACCCAGGATGCCAACCTCGCCCATGCGCAGGAACTCGGCGACCGAGATCGGCCGTCGAGCGACCCTTGGGTCGAGAGCCAGCATGGCGGTCTCACCAGGCAATCCCGTTCTCCTTCGAGGTCGACGACATGCTAGCGCGGCGGCGAAACCACGAGCAAGGCGCCGTTCTGCCACGCTTCAATCCGCAGCGCCGTCGTCGCGACGTACGCTTGGCGGAACCCCCGCGTTTGCATCAGTGCCGCGCGGTTCGGGCCATGCACCGGACCGTCGTGCCGGCCAATCCCCCGCCGATCCCGTACGTTCGCCCAGGCGAACGTCGGGCGTCGCGCCCGGCTTACCGCTTCTCGCGGATCGAGTGCGACCCCAGCCCCTCGATCGCCAGGATCAGCGCCGAATGGTCGAGATCGGCGCCGCCGTGCGCCACGCAGGACGAAAACATCTGCTGCGCGATTGCCGTGTTGGGCAGCGACAGGCCCAGTTCGCGCGCCGCCGACAGCGCCAGGTTCAGGTCCTTCTGGTGCAGCCGGATGCGGAAGCCGGGGTTGAACGTGCCGTTCAGCATGCGCTCGCCATGCAGCTCCAGGATGCGGGACGACGCAAAACCGCCCATCAGCGCCTGCCGCACTTTTGCCGGATCGGCGCCGGCGCGCGAGGCGAACACCAGCGCCTCGGCCACCGCCTGGATGTTCAGCGCGACGATGATCTGGTTCGCCACCTTGCAGGTCTGGCCGTCGCCGTTCGCCTCGCCGACATGGGTGATGTTCTTGCCCATCTTGTCGAACAGCGGCTTGGCGCGCTCGAACGCCCGGGTCGGGCCGCCGACCATGATGGTCAGCGTCGCCTGCTTGGCGCCGACCTCGCCGCCCGAGACCGGCGCATCCAGGTAGTCGCAGCCCAGCGCGTTGATCTTCTTGGCGAACTCCTTGGTGGCGATCGGGCTGATCGAGGACATGTCGATCACCAGCGTGCCCGGCTTCAGCCCCTCGGCGACGCCGCCCGGGGCGAACAGCACGGCCTCCACATCGGGGCGTGTCGGGCACCATGACGATGACGACCTCGGAGTTCGCCGCGACCGTCTTGCCGTCGGGCGCGGACTTCGGCGACCGCCTTGATGTCGTCGGTGAGCGGCATGCGGTCGTGCACCAGCAGGCTGTGCTGCGCGGCATGCAGGTTGAGCGCCATGGGGCGGCCCATGATGCCGAGGCCGATAAATCCGATCTTCATGCTGTCTCTCCCTGGAAAGAACGTTTTGCCGCGACGGCCCGAGGACGCCAAAGGTGGGCCGAAGCAAGTTGACGTTGCGTTGCGGCGCCGGCGCTAACCACGCCGGCGTGTCAGACCCCGAAGTCCTTGCGCCAGTTCAGCCCGGCCAACGTCTCGCCGGCCGGGCGATACTCGCAGCCGACCCAGCCGGTATAGCCCAGCTCGTCCATCCGGCGGAACACGAAGCGCCAGCCGATTTCGCCGGTGCCCGGCTCGTTGCGCGCGGGCACGTCGGCGATCTGCATGTGCACGATCAGCGGCAGGTGCTGCTCCATGCGCTTGGTCAGGTCGCCCTCGGTCGTCTGGCAGTGATACACGTCGAACTGCAGGCCGACCCGGTCGAAGCCGATCGCCTGCACCACCGCGGCGCCCTGCGCCTCGGTGTTGAGGAAATAGCCCGGCATGTCGCGGTGGTTGATCGGCTCGATGGCGAGCTTCACGCCGGCGGCCAGCGCCTGCTCGCCCGCCCAGGCCAGGTTGGCGGCATACACGGCGGCCGCTGTGGTCGGCGACACGCCTTGCCGGCACGATGCCGGCCATGCAGTGCACCAGCTTGCAGCCGAGCGCGGTGGCATAGTCGAGCGCCAGTTTTACCCCGTCGCGGAATTGCGCCTGGCGGCCGGGCAGCGACGGCCAGGCCGCGCTCGCCGGCGGCCCAGTCGCCGGGCGGCATGTTGAACAGCACCTGGGTCAGCCCGTTGGCATCCAGGCGGCGCTTGAGTTCGGCCGCGGGATACTCGAAGGGGAACAGGAACTCGACCGCCTTGAACCCGGCCTTCGCCGCGGCGTCGAAACGGTCGAGGAAGGGATGCTCGTTGAACATCATCGACAGGTTGGCGGCGAAGCGTGGCATAACAGGCCTCCCGGGATGCGGGCGTGGAAGCTACAGGCGCGCCGGGCGCTTGACCAGCCGCCGCGTGCTATTCTCCCCCTCGCCTTGAGGGAGGGGGTTGGGGGGAGGGGTCGGGGCGCCGGAAGTAGCCGAGAGTATTGGTGCGGACTTTGGTGAGGACCCCTCCCCCCGCCCCCCTCCCTCAAGGGGAGGGGGAGAGGAATGACCAGTCGTTGGCCGAGGGAGGCAGGATGACCGCCGAACGGGTGTTGATGGCCCTGCTGCTGGGTGGCATCGGCATTGGCTGCGTCATCGTGCTGTATCCGTTCATGTCGTCGCTGCTCTGGGCGGCAATCCTGGCGTTCACCACCTGGCCGGTGTTCGAGTGGCTGCGGGCGCACCTGCACCTGCGTCGCACGCCGGCCGCGGGGCTGATGGTGACGCTGACTGCGGTGATGGTGGTGCTGCCGCTGGTGATCGCCACGCCGAGCGCCGAGGACGTCAACCTGATGCGCAGGCTGACCGAGGCGGCGGTGCGCGCAGGCCTGCCAACGGCCCCCGGCTGGGTTGCCGCAATCCCCTTCGTCGGACCGAGTTTCGCCGAGATCTGGAACAGTTGGGTCGCCGACATCTCCGAGATGCTGGCGGCGCTGCAGCCGTATCGTCGGCATCGTGCTCGAGGGCGGCTTCGGGCTGCTGCTGGGCATCGCCCAGGGCGTGCTGCTGTTCATCCTCGCGCTGTTCGTCGCGTTCTTCTTCTATGTCTACGGCGAGCCGATCGCGGCGCGGCTGACCGACCTGCTGCGGCGCATCGCCGGCGAGCGCGCCGATCGGCTGATCGGGATCACCGGCGCGACGGTGCGCGGCGTGGTGTACGGCATCCTCGGCACCGCGGTCGTGCAGGGGATCCTGACCGCGTTCGGGCTGTGGGTCTCCGGCGTGCCGCGGCCGGTGCTGCTGGGCACGGTGGCCGGGTTCCTGGCGGTGCTGCCGGTCGGCGCGCCCGTGGTGTGGATCCCGGCGGCACTCTGGCTGATGATCACCGGGCACCTCGGCTGGGGCATCTTTCTCGGCGTCTACGGCGTCGTGGCGGTGTCCGGCGCCGACAGCCTGATCCGCCCGTGGTTCATCGCCCGCGGCGCGCAGTTGCCGTTCGTGCTGACCGTGCTGGGCGTGATCGGGGGTGCGCTGGCGTTCGGCCTGCTCGGCATATTTCTGGGGCCGGTGCTGCTCGGAGTCGGCTATACGCTGGTCAACGAGTGGGCGACGCCGGCCCAGACGGCGCCAGCGGACGGTCCGGTGGCACCGGCAGACAGACAGAAGGAGGAACAGGATGCGTGACACCTCACAGACGCTGCCGGCCGAGATGCTGATCGTCCAGTTGCTGGAATGGGTGGCGGCGCGGCCGCGCTGCTACGCCGACGTGATGGAGGCGTGGCGCACCTCCTGCCCGCGGCTGCCGGTGTGGGAGGCCGCGGTGGACGGCGAGCTGGTCCGGATCGAGCACGCGTCGGGCAAGGCGATGGGCGACTGCGCAGTGGTGCTGACCGGCCGCGGTCGCGATGCGCTGGCGGCCGAAGCGAGCGGCTGATCCGCAGGGGCATGGCGCCGGTCGCCGGCTCTGTGACCTGACCAGCATCCATTTCATGAATGCGCGGACTCGGCGCGACAGATTGCTCCGATGTGCTACGACGAGGGACACGGCGAGCGCCCGGCGACGAAAATCGGGTATGATCTCCACCAGCGCTCCACTCTCTAAGTATCGGCCAACCCCCAAGAGTGGCGCCTGAATCAGGCCAAGGCCGGCGAGGGCAGCGGCTTCGTAGGTCTGCGCGCTGTTGACGTGTAGCGCACCTGGCAACTGAAGCGTCGCGTAGCCGTCGCCGTCCGGATATTCCCATCCAATGGATCTTGCGCCCAGCATCGTCGAAAAATGAATTGTCCGATGTTCCTGACGCTGGAGATCTTCTAGCGATCGAGGGACGCCATGGCGCGCCAGATAGGCGGGGCTGGCAACGTTGACCATGCGCAACAGGCCCAGTGGGCGGGCAACCAGCGTCTCGTCCCCTATGGGACCAAGTCGCAATACGCAGTCGAACCCCTCTTGAACCAGATCAACTTGCCGATCCGTACTCGACACCTCCAGCTCCAACTCGGGGTGAGTCGCCATGAAATCCGGCAACGCCGGCACGATCGTTGTACGCGCCACCTCGGTCGGAAGATCGACCCGTAAACGCCCGCGAAGTGCCACGCGATCGCCTGCGAACATCGAGTGCAGGTCATCGACTTCAGCAAGCAGATCGCGGGCACGCGCATGAAATGCGCGTCCGTCCTCCGTCAACTGCACGCTGCGCGTCGTCCGGTGCAGGAGCCTGACACCGACAGCTTCTTCCAGCTTCCGGACCGCCGTTGAGGCCCTCCCCTTTTGGATGCCCAGGCTATCGGCCGCCTGGGTGAAGCTCCCCATTTCCGCTACCGTTATGAATATGCGGATGGGTTCGAGATTTTGCATTTTCGACCCTCGGGATTGTTCCCCACAGAGAGAACAGTGCGTTCACTTTATCGGTATTTATCATACCCAGGAGACACGGTAAACCTCGCAATCGGGACCCCCCCATTGGAGAACAACAAGTGTCCGAAACTATGAACCTGCATCCGGTGCCTGAAACTATGACCCTGCATCGCGCCCTGTGGGCCGGCCGGACAATGAGCGCGGTTGTCGTTATCGCTCTGGTGGCAGATGGGACTATTCAGCTTTTCGCGCCGGGGCAGATCGCGAGCATGTTGCAGGAAACCGGGTTCGCGATGGACCTGACCCGTGTCGTGGGTCCGATCATCCTCGCCTGCGCCATCCTTTACGCCATCCCGGCTACCGCCGTCCTCGGCGCGATCCTGGTGACTGGCTTTCTGGGGGGTGCCATCTGCGCCCATGTCCGCATCGGTGAGTTGGGGTCGCCGCCGGAACTCGTTTCCCTGGCTCTGGGCGCGCTGGCATGGGGCGGCCTCTATCTGCGCGATCCTCGCATCCGGGCGATTTTGCCGCTCGTCCATTGAACCAACAGGGGCATTGTTCTGTCCCTATAGCTCAGGAGAAGACTCATGTTTTTGGTGACGGGAATCACGGGAAAAGTAGGCGGCGCCACGGCCAAACACCTGCTGGCGCACGGCAAGAAAGTACGCGCGCTGGTGCGCAACCGCGAGAAGGCGGGGACCTGGGCGGACCAGGGCGTGGAGCTGGTGGACGGCGATTGGAATGATGCGGCAGCCATCGAGCGGGCGCTCAAAGGCGTCGAAGGCGCATTCGTCATGCTGCCGTCTGTATGGGTCCCCTCGCCCGATTACAAAGAAGCCAAGGGCGTGATTGCGAACTATGTCGAGGCGCTGACCAAGGCCGTGCCGCCGCGAGTGGTAGCGCTTTCGTCGATGGGTGCGAACAGAACCAGCGGGCTCGGGATGATCACGGCGCTATCGCTGCTGGAGAAAGGCTTTCGTGACCTGGCATCTCCGATCGCCTTCGTGCGCGCCGGCGGGTTCTTCGAAAACTTCCTTTACGGCCTGCACGTGGCTCAGGGCGGCACGCTGCCCGTCTACTACAATCCAACCAACCGGAAATCGACGATGGTCGCGACCAACGACATCGGCGCCGAGATGGCGACGCTGCTGATCGGACCAACCTGGTCAGGGCAGCGCGTCGTCGAGCTTGGTTCGATGGTCAGCGCGGATGAAGTCGCGGAGCAATTGGGTGAAGTCCTGAAGCTCGACGTAAAAGCCTTTGCAGTTCCGCGTGCAGGGTGGTCGGAAGCCTTCGAGCAGTTCGGCATCCCGAAGGGTCACACCGGACCTGCTGAAGAAATGTTTGACGCCGTAAACGTACCTTTGAGGCCAACCCACCATTCCCGGAAGGCGACAAGCGCCGCTTCGGCTACTCGCGGGATCGCCGGCCGGACAGCGTGCAGGTGGTGATTGCGCTGGCGGTCACGCCGGACGGCCTGCCGATGACCTGGGGGCCTGTTGACAAATAATTGCGTCGGCTCGGGCGGACTGCCCGCCGTGTCATGGCCGTCCCCGGGCTTGACCCGGGAATCGGCCATGACGCGGGGAGTGGCGTCACGACCGACCGCAGCGGTTGTTTTGCAACGAGCCGTTACGACTCCCGGACAGGCAGTTTTGCCGCGAATTGGCGAAGTTGGGCTACGATATCTACCGCCCCAATTTATCGTGCCAACGGTAATACGCCACCGCGGGCGCCAGGAACCAGGGCTTGCCCCAGTAGTACGGGCGGGTGGCGAACGGCAGGCCATCGAACGCGGTCGCGCCGTCGTTGCGCCCCAGCACCTGCTGGCCGATCCGCGTGCCGAGATAGCCCGCCATCCCCGCGCCGGACCCGCAATAGCCCATGGCGTAATAGAGCCCGTCCTGCACGCCGACATGCATCATCTCGTCGAACGTGTAGGCCACGAATCCGGCCCAGGAATGACTGATGCGGATGCCGGCCAACTCGGGAAAGATGCGGGTCATTTCGGCGTGCAGCCGCGGGCCGCTGACCGTCGGGTCGGTCTCGTCATGTGACACCCGGCCGCCAAACAGGATTCTTTGCCCGTCGGGCGAGGCGCGATAATAATACACCACCTTGCGTGTGTCGCTGACGATACGATCGCGCGGCATCAGCCGGGCCATCAACTCACGCGGGATCGGCTCGGTCGCGATGATATAGCTGCCGATCGGGATGAGGCGGCGGCGCAGCCAGGGCGTCAGCGCGCCGGTGTAGCCGTTCGTGGCGACGATGACGTTGCGCGCCGCGATCGAGCCGCCGCCATGCCCGACGCGAAACCCGCCGGCCTCGCGCTGGATCGACGTCGCGGCGCAATGCGGGATCACCGTGGCACCGGCCGCCAGGACGCGGTCCAGCATGCCCTGGTGGAAGCGGGCCGGATCGACCGAGGCATGCCGCGCGAACAGCACGCCGCCGAAATAGGCGTCGGTGCCCAGCTCGCGCCGCTGCTCGGCGCGCGGGATCATGTGCGCCTCGACCTCCAGCCCCTCGGGCTGCGCCGCGTACTGGCGCGCCAGCGCTTCGTAGCGGGCGGGATTGTGCGCGGCGTGGAAGCGGCCGGCGATGCGGAAGTCGCAGTCAATGGCTTCCTCAGCCACAAACGACGCAACCCAGGCAAGGGAGTTTTGCCCTTCCTTGACGATGCGGAATGCACGCTCGGCGCCGAAGCGGCGGGTCAGCGCGTCGTAGCCCGGCTTGACGCTGGTCGAGATTTGTCCCCCGTTGCGCGTGCTGCAGCCCCAACCCGCATCCTCGGCGTCGAGCACCACGGTGGCGCGCCCGCCCCGTGCGGTCTGCAGTGCGGCACACAGCCCGGTGTAGCCCGAGCCGATGACGACCACGTCCGCCTTGGACGGCGGCGCGGCCTGGGGCAGCGCCGGGCGCGGGACGCGGTCCCACCAGTAGGGCGCGAGTTTTGCCCCCTCGGCGAACAGGCTGGCGTTCATCCGGCTGCGGTGTCCTTCGACGCGACGCGAATCGTTACGTCGATCGTGTCAGGACGGTGGGTCGATGGCAAATGTGTCGAAACGTGGCCAGTTGGGATGCGCGGGGTATGATATGTTAGCGTAATCAGCCGAGGGGCCGGCTGTGGCCGATCCACACTGTCATTGCGAGCGCAGCGAAGCAATCCCCTTGTCATTGCGAGGAGCGAAGCGACCCTCGGGTCTTGTGCCCGAGGGCAAGCGCGGCAATCCCCATCCAGGTGCGCAATGACAAGGGGATTGCTTCGCTGCGCTCGCAATGACAGTGCTGCGCTCGCAATGACAGTGCTGCGCTCGCAATGACAGTGCTACGCTCGCAATGACAATGTGGATCGGGCGGCCCCATCGCTTCACCTGATCGCGGTGACCCGCGCTACTGCGCCGCCTCGCGGACCGCCTCGATCGCCGCGCGATAGTGGGCCTCGGGCGTGGCGATCGGGATCACGCAGCCCGGGGCGATCATCAGACGCCGGCCGCTGGTCTGGGCGATCGCATCGCGCACTTCGTGCTTGATCGTATCAATGGGGCCGTTCGGCAGGGTCGTCGCCTCGTTCAGCCCGCCGACCAGCAGGCCGCCGAAGCGGGGCAGCACACCGGCAAGACCAAGCTCCGAACGCCGGTCGTGCCAGTTCAGCATGTTCACCGGATAGTCCAGCGTCTGGTCGAACATCACATCGTCGCCGTGCAGGTGCAGCATGACGAACTTGCACTCGCCGGCAATCGCGTCGAGCACGCGGCGGTCGTAGGCAACGCCGAAGCGCCGATGCTCGGCCTCGTTCAGCAGCCGGTAGCTGGCGCACTGGGTGGCGAAGAACAACCCGTGGGCGCCGGCGCGCAGGCAGGCGCGAGCGAAGGCAATCGAGGTCTCGGCAATGATCTCCAGCCCCGGCTCCAAAAGATCGGGGTGCCGCCGGAGATCGGCGAAGGCACGACTGCCCGCCAGCTTGACCGCGGTGGTCAGCGGGCTGAATACCGTCTGCAGGATCGGCACCTCGCCGTTGAGCGCCTCGGCCGCCAGGGCGAGCGCCTTGAGCCTCGCGGCCCAGGTGCCCTTCGGTCGGGGACAGCCTGGCCAGGCGCGGCCACCCCTCGGCACTGGTCACCCCCGGCTTCACCACCGCCCGGGCGCCGATCGGCGAGCCGACATCGGCGCTTACGGCACCCCAGTCCTCGACCGAGTAGGTGCCACCCGGCATGAATTTTACCAGGTCGAAATCATGCGTCCGCTGCCAGGCGACGCACGCTTCGGCCAGCCGGGCCGGATCGAGGTCGATCCCCGGGAAGTGGCGCCACAGACTGACCGGCACGCGATCGACCTCCTGGCCGGCGACGGCAGCCGTTACGCGTTCCCAATGGGTCATTGTCGGAGTCGGCATGGCGTTCTCCTTTACCCGGGCCGAGTTTGCCCAGACTGGGCCGGCCGCTCGTCCCGCTCGCGGGCGGACGGCCAGGCCTCGGCGTTGCTTACATATGGGGCTGCCTGCCTCAGGCGGCCATGGGCGGTTGCCACGTGGCCTGCGACGTCTCGGCCAATGCGAGGTCGAGGGCGGCATCGGCATGCAGGATGGTCGAATTCGAACACCGGCAGGTCGGTGTCGTCCTGGCCGATCAGCAGGCCAATCTCGGTGCAGCCGAGAATCACGCTGTCGGCGCCTGCCGCCTTGCCCTGCGCGATGATGGCACGGAACGCGGCGCGCGAGGCATCGCGCACGACGCCGCGGCAGAGTTCGTCGAAGATCACCGAATGCACCAGGCGGCGATCGGCGGCCGACGCCGGCACCAGCGGCGACAGGCCGTGCAGCTTGCGCATGCGATCGAGGTAGAAATCCTGCTCCATGGTGTATTGCGTGGCCAGCAGCAGCGGCCGCCGCAGCCCCTGGGCCTTGACCGGCCGCGAGGTGGTATCGACGATGTGCAGCAGCGGCACCGAAATCGCGCGCGCGACCGCGTCGGCCAGCTTGTGCATGGTGTTGGTGCAGATCAGCACCATATCGGCACCGCCGCGTTCCAGCGCGCGAGCCAAGCCGATCATCACGTCGGTCGCCTCGTCCCAGGCGCCGCGCTTCTGCATCTCGACGATGCGGGCGAAATCGACCGAGCGCAGCAGGATCTCGGCCGAGGCAAGGCCGCCGCGGCGACGGCGCACCTCCTGGTTCAGGCGGCTGTAGTAGGTCGCCGTGCTTTCCCAACTCATGCCGCCGATGAGGCCGATCGTTTTCATGCCGCAACTCCAGTTTCGGACTGTTTGATGCGCGGCAATGTAGGCCCGATGGCGAGGCAAATAGCGTCTCGTTTGTGCCTGATCGCGCGCCAGGCGGCAAAATTTTTGCGCCGATTGCCGAAAGTTGGGGTAGCCGATTCCATGCCTGCCTCGCCTCGCAGGACCACCCCGGCTACGCCCTGGCACCCCCGGTCCGCGCCGGCATGAACAGCGCGCCGATCAGCCCCAGCGCGATGCCGAACATGACGTAGTAGACCGGTGCGATCTGCGACCCGGTCAGCTTGTAGATCCAGGTCAGGAAGAACTGCGCGAACCCGCCAAAGATCAGCACCGAAACGTTGTTGGCGATCGACAGGCCGGTGGAGCGGATGCGCACCGGGAACAGTTCCGACATCGTCGTGCAGTAGACGCCGAGGAACAGCCCGCTGACCACGCTGATCGCCAGTTCCACGATGACCAGCTTGGGGATCGTCGGCGCCGCCGCCAGCCAGGCATAGGCCGGGTACATCAGCAGGAAATAGATCGCCGAGAAAGCCGACCAGCATCTGCTTGCGCGCGGACGCAAAACGGTCGCACAGCATGCCGCCGATCGGGATCACCACCAGCATCAGGCAGGCGGCCACCAGCTCGGCGATGAACGCGCTGCCGACCGGCAGATGCAGCACCGCCTTGGCGTAGGTCACCGTGTAGCCGTAGACGGCATAGAACGACACCGCGCTGGCCGCGATCATGCCGATGCTGACAAAGAGAATCCGCGTGTGGCCGACCAGGCCCTGGCCGATGCCCTCGCCCGGCGTCCGCGCCCGCTCCTGCTGCATGGCGACGAACACGTGCGACTCTTCCAGGTAGCGGCGGATGTACCAGGTGACCGGCAGGATGACGATGCCGAAGGCGAACGGGATCCGCCACAGCCCGGCGGCCAGCTCCGCCGGCGTGTAGAGCTGGGTCAGCACGACCCCGAACGCGGTGCCGACCGCCAGCGAGGCGACCTGCCCGGTCATCTGCCACGACCCGTAGATGCCGCTCTTGCCGGGCGGCGCCATCTCGATCAGGAACGAGGTCGAGGTGCCGAACTGCCCGCCGAGCGAAAACCCTTGCAGCAGCCGCGCGATGACGATGATCACCGGCGCCGCGATGCCCGACCCGCGCATAGCTGGGCGCGCAGGTCATGATCAGCATCGCCAGCGCCATCAGCGCCATGCCCAGCACCATGCCGGCCCGGCGGCCGTACTTGTCGCCGATCACGCCGAGCACGACGCCACCCACCGGGCGCATGAAGAAGCCGACGCCGAACACCGCGGTGGTCGCCAGCAGCGCGTTGATCTGCGTCGCCGGGTCCTTCGGATCGACCGGGAAAAACACCGTGCTGATGATCGGCGTCATGTAGGCGTAGATGGCGAAGTCGTACCACTCGAAGGCATTGCCGATCACCGCGCTGGAAACCCGCATCGCGGTACTGGGTTGCGTGCTCAAGGCTGTTCTCCTGCGGCGGGGTGCGCGCCGTGCCGGATCAGCGTGGCGACGCGCCTGAGGAAGTCCATTTCGACCGGGTGGCGGATGACGCAGCCGGGCGACAGCAGGATGCCACGCCCGGCGGTGGCGGCGAACACGTCGGCAAGGTCGGCCGTGACCGATGCCATGTCGCACCGGGTCAGGCCGTCGCGGCGCAGGCCGCCGACGATCGGCCGCGCCCCGCCCGCCTGGCGGTAGGCAGCGACGCTGGGCGGTGCCTCGCCGATGTGCCAGTTCAGCGCCGTCACCGGATAGTTTCTCCACGCGATCGAACAGGATCCGCTCGCCGTGCATGTGCACGACGTTGAACCAGCCGCCGGCGGCGGCACCAAGCACAACGCGGTCGAACGGTTCGCCGAACTGCGCATAGGCGGCATCGTCGAACCGCGCCGGGTCGGCATCCTGCACGGCGAAGTAGACGCCGGCGCAGCCGGCCGCGAGGGCGTGGCTCGTGAAGTCGGCCATGGTCACGGCGATCCGCTCCAGCGCGCCGAGCACCAGCTCCGGCGCATCGCGAAGGTCGCGCGCCAGGGCCTCGCCGGCCAGCTTGTGCGCGATCGTCAGCGGGGAAAACACCGTGGCCAGGACAGGCGTCGCCGGACCGAGCGCGGCGGCCAGGCCGGCCAGATGGCGCAGCTCGCGAGCCAGCGCGGGCGCGGCGACCGGCAGCACGCCGATGCGCCGCCAGTCGGCGGGCGCGCCGATCGGGGTGCGGACGACGCGCGCCACGCCGCCCTGGCCAATGGCGCTGTAGTCGGCCAAGACGCCCCAGTCCTCGGCGCAATAGAGGCCGTTCGACATCGCCTTGACGAAATCCATGTCGAGCGCGGCGGCGAAGCGGACGGTCTGTTCGACCAACGCCTCCGGATCGAGGTCGGTGCCGGGGAAATGCGTCCAGAAGGCGTAGGGCGGGCGATCGACCTCGGCGGATGCCAAGGCACGGCGGACCCGTTCCAGCTTCGACAAGGCCAGCTTCGACAGGGCAGGCGCGGCGGTGGCGCTCATGCGACTTCTCCGGCGCGCCGTGTGGCGGCTTGCAAGTGACCGGAGATTACACCACGGAGACGGGTAAAACGCCGCAATTTTTCGCATGGCTGGCAGAAATCCCGCGAGTTTTTTGCGCGTCTGCTGCATCCTGCGCAAACGGGTCGAGTCCGTTCACCAACCCCGGGACAGCCGCCATGTACGACAGCACCGACCGCCGCATTCTGAAGATCCTGCAGACCGACGCGGACATGCCGGTCGCCGAGATCGCCGACAAGGTGGGTCTGTCCACCTCGCCGTGCTGGCGGCGGATCAAGCGCATGGAGGAAACCGGCCTGATCGCCAAACGCGTCGCGCTGGTCGATCGCCGCCTGGCCAACCTGCCGATGACCATCTTCGTTTCGGTGCGCGCGCCGCGGCACTCGATCGACTGGTCGGAATCGTTCCGCCAGGCGATCGCGGACTTTCCCGAGATCGTCGAGGCGTTCCGCCTGGCCGGCGAGACCGACTACTTGCTGCGGGTCGTGGTGCCCTCGGTCGAGGTCTACGACCAGGTCTACAAGCGGCTGATCACCAAGCTGGAGTTTCGCGACATCAGCTCGTCGATCTCGATGGAGGAGATGAAGTTCACCACCGCGGTGCCGCTGGATTATCTATGAGAGCGGCGCGGGCCGGCGACGTACACCTCTCCCGCTCTTCGCGGGAGAGGTCGCGGAGCACTTGCGCCGCGGGTGAGGGTGGTGCCGCGCGGCACCACCCTCACCCGCGGCGCTTCGGTTGGTTCGCTTCGCGGCCCAACCCCGCGAAGAGCGGGACAGGAGTACGGCGCGCGCCCCGCAACGGGCTGCCTTGCCAGTTCCGGCGACGCGCAAGCCGTGACCGCCGGCGATCGACGATGATCGGTCAGAGGCCGCACCAGTGGCACAGGCCAAGCATCCCGTAGATCACGCAGTTGGCCAGATAACAGCGGGCGAGGGCGTGGTGGCGCACCTCACGCGCCGCGAACGCGGCCGTTGCGGATGTGCACAGCAACGACAAATATAGGGTGGTGATCGGGTCGAACATGGGGCCGTTCCTTTGCGTCGGGACGGCCTTCCCAATGGTCGAATGGAGGCGGAAACATCAAAGCCAACGACGCGGAAGACTCTGAGATTATCCGGACTCTTCCGGAACTTCCGCCCGGCGATCCGGCGCGGACCTTCGCGCGGCTGCTCGACTGGCACCTTCGCAACGGGACGCGGCCCAAAGCGGCGCCAGGCACGTCGCGGCGACGTTGGACCAACATCGAGTTTGCCGAAGCCTGCGCCGGCAACGAGCGTGCGGTACGATTTTGGCGCAGTGGCACCCATCTACCGAATGATCTGCGGACAATCACGCGTGAATTATTCGGTGACAACTCCTCGCACGCAGCTTGGTACCTGGAGCTGACCGACGCATACGACGACGCCAGATCTGGCCGCGGGCGTGCACCAGATGCCAGGGGTCCCAAGGAGCAGCAACTCAGCAACCCATTGCTTCCACCCGACCGCTGCCTGGGCCGCGACACCGAAATCGCGGACCTTGTCGCCACCCTGACCGCCCCGCGCCCCGGCGCCGTGGTGGTGCTGGGCGGGCCGGGCATGGGCAAGACCACGCTGACCCGCGCGGTCGCCACCCACCCGGACGTTGCCGCCCGCTTCGCCGAGCGCCGCTGGTTCGTGCCGCTGGAAACCGCGAACGACGCCGCCAGCCTACACACTTCGGTGGTGGTGGCGCTGGGCGGCAATCCCGCCGATCCCGCCGCGTTCGACCACGCCCTGGGCACGCTGGCCACGGCTCCGGCGCTGCTGGTGCTGGACAACCTGGAGACGCCATACGACGCCGACACCGCGCCGACCCGCGACACGCTGCGCCGCCTGGCCGCCGTGCCGTCGCTGACGCTGCTCTGCTCCTACCGCGGCGCCACCGCGCCGGCGGCACCCGCCTTTCCGCATCAGCCCGTGCTGCCGCCGCTGCCGCCGGACGCCGCCCGCGACCTGTTCCTGCAACTGGCCCCGCGCATCCGTGCCGACGATCCGCATCTGGCGCCGTTCCTGCACGCGCTGGGCGGCGTGCCGCTGGCGATCGAGCTGCTCGCCTTGCGCACCGCACCGCACGCGGCGCTGGCGGAGCTGTGGGAGGAGTGGCAGCGCCGCGGCGTGGCGTTGGCGCAGGACCCGGACCTGCCGGAGGGCCGCCTCACCTCGCTGGTGCGCTCGATCGACCTGTCCTGGCAGTCCCCGCGGCTGCACGAGGAGGGCCGCCGGCTGTTCCGCCTGCTGGGCGCGCTGCCGGCCGGTATGGCACGCGAGGATCGCGCCGCGCTGCTGGGAGACGACGCCACCGAGGCGGCACGACAGTTGCTGGCGATCGGCTTGGCGGTGTCGGCCGAAGGGCGGCTGGACCTGCTGCCGCCGGTGCGGGGCTGGGCGCGGCAACGGGCCCCGGCGACCGAGGCGGAGACCGATCGCTGGTGCCGGCATTACCTCGCGTTGCTCACCGCCCTGGGGCCGCGCATTGGCGCGACGGGCGGCGCCCAGGCGGTGACACGCCTGACGCCCGAGGTCGCCAACCTGGAAGCAGCATTCGCAGCAGCATCCGGGGACCGTCCGCCCGTAGCGGTCGACGCCGCCTACGGCCTGGGCGAACTCCTGCGCTTTACCGGTCTCGGCCGAGCGGCACCACTTGAAGCCCTGGCCCAGGCCTGCCGCGCGGCTGATGACCTGCGGGGCGAGGCCAACTGTATCCGCAGTCTCGGCGACATCGCACTGATGCGCTCCCAGCACGACGCGGCGCGCGCGGCATATGAGCAGGCGTTGCCGCTCTACCGCCAGGTCGGTGACGTGCTGGGCGAGGCCAACTGCATCCGGAGCCTCGGCGACATCGCGCTGCGGCGCTCGCGAGCACGACGCGGCGCGCGCGGCGTATGAGCAGGCGTTGCCGCTCTACCGCCAGGTCGGCGACGTGCTGGGCGAGGCCAACTGCATCCGGAGCCTCGGCGACATCGCGCTGCGGCGCTCGCAGCACGACGCGGCGCGCGCGGCGTATGAGCAGGCGTTGCCGCTCTACCGCCAGGTCGGCGACGTGCTGGGCGAGGCCAACTGCATCCAGAGCCTCGGCGACATCGCGCTGGCGCGCTCGCAGCACGACGCGGCGCGCGCGGCATATGAGCAGGCGTTGCCGCTCTACCGCCAGGTCGGCGACGTGCTGGGCGAGGCCAACTGCATCGCGCGCCTCGGCGACATCGCGCTGGCAGCGCTCGCAGCACGACGCGGCGCGCGCGGCGTATGAGCAGGCGTTGCCGCTCTACCGCCAGGTCGGCGACGTGCTGGGCGAGGCCAACTGCATCCAGAGCCTCGGCGACATCGCGCTGGCGCGCTCGCAGCACGACGCGGCGCGCGCGGCGTATGAGCAGGCGTTGCCGCTCTACCGCCAGGTCGGCGACGTGCTGGGCGAGGCGAACTGCATCCAGAGCCTCGGCGACATCGCGCGTGCGCGGGACGACGTGGCGGCGGCGCGAGGGCAGTACGCAGACGGCGCTGGCACTGTATGCGCGTATTCCAGAGCCATACAGCACCGGCGTGATGCATTTCCGCCTGGCGGAACTTGCCGACGGAGCCGAACGCGCGGCGCACGTCGCCGCAGCCCACGCGGCCTGGACCTCGATCGACCGGCCGGACCTTGTGGCGCTGCTCGACCAGTTCGACTGACAAGAGTGGCGGCACAGCGGTAACGCTTCGTTCATCGACCCTTGGTACGCACGCGGGGGAACGGCGTGGATGGGGTGGCCGCGGTGAGCCGCAAGCCGATACCGAGGCCGAGTATCCTGGATTACTGCGCCTACCTCGGCTATGTTGAAGGGGAGCGGCGTTGGCGCAGTGAGGACGGCAAGGAATTGATGACCTGGGACGGCTTGCACGGCGAAGTCGAGGTCTACAACCGACGTGGCAGGCATATCGGGACCAAGGACCCGATCACCGGCGTGTGGATCAAGAACGCCGTTCGCGGGCGGAGGATCGATGTCTGAGTTGCAGACGCACGCACGAGCACCAAGCTTCATCGATCTCTACAGCAGAGGGGAGGCGTCCGCCGACGATATCGATGATTTCGTCGACCGCTGGCATGACGCCCGGGAGCCTGGGCCCACGATCTTGAATTGCACGAATACCTCGGCATGACGCATGAGGAATACGAAGTCTGGCTTTGCGACCCGCACGCCCTCCCCGGCATCCTGGATGCGAGACGGTCCGGTCGAGCCCTCGCCGATGTCATGGCGGACCGTTACCAGGCCCTGCGTGCCGCCAATCGCCCTGCTGACGCCACCATCCTGTTCTCCCTCGGCAACTGGCTAAAGCAGCGCCCCACGCAATAACCGGGCGGGGAAGCAGACAGGGCGCGCCGGCGCGCTCGCAACACGACGCGGCGTATGAGCAGGCTTCGCTGCTCTACCGCCAGGTCAGCGCCGCCATGCAGCTACTCCGCCGCACCGTGGATGAGATCCTGCGCGCGGTCGGCCCGGCGCCTGCGCGCCTTCCCCGTGCCGTTGAACGTGCGCTGCGCGGACGTGGCGACGACGCGCTGCTGTTCGGCTCGCGGGCGCGCGGTGACGCCAAACGTGGCAGCGACGACGATGTCGCTCGGCGCGGATGGGCCGCCGGGGCCACGTACGCCCGCCTGATCGGCGGCTGCGGTCCACGCCAGCAGGGCACAAGCGGCCACGTGCGCGCCGCGACCTTGTTGCCCATGCCGCGCCCGCCATCTTGGGGAGATGACCGAGACGTCGCCCGCCACCCCACGCCTGATGCCGCTGCCTCCGCCGCCCGTGCCGGCGTCCACCCTCGCGTCTCCGGCTGCTGCGCGTCCGAGTCCTCGCCACCGCGCAGCATGCGATGCTCGGCGCGCGGAATTTCCTGCTGACCATCGGCGCGATGCGGAAAGGCGCCACCAACCCGGGCGCCTGCCCCGGGCGGCGCACGATGTCCGGCGCGACGAACGCCGCCCGGCCGGCGACACGGCTGGTCCGCGGCGCCCATTCGTCGCCCACGCGGCAAGCGCCGCCAGAACCCTGTGTACCAGAGCGCGGCGCGCAGCCCCTCCGCCAGCACCTCTTGCACCAGTCCACCGCGCGGAGGCTCCGCCCGCACCCATGCACCAGTACGCGGCGCGCACCCTGCCGCCAGAACCCTATGTACCAGTGCGCGGCGCGCACCTGCCGACCAGCACCCCTTGTACCAGTCCGC
Organism: uncultured Alphaproteobacteria bacterium; assembly: GCA_963773345.1. GTDB lineage: Bacteria > Pseudomonadota > Alphaproteobacteria > Acetobacterales > Acetobacteraceae > Palsa-883. Next base: position 103,397 of record CAVZBG010000010.1, read on the forward strand.
GGCGCGACATCGCGACACGCAAGCAGGCACTTCGACCTGCCCACGCGACCGCGCCTGCCGGCACCGGCCTGGCGACTCGCCGCCGCAACAAGCCCGTGCACCTGTCCCGCACGCCGCCCCGGGGCCGAAGACCGCGCCGGGCATCCGTGCCTCCCCACCCACCCGGCGCCGACCGGCTGCCGGACGCTGCCTCGGCACCCGCCGGCGCCACAAGCGCGCGCCGACCGCCCGCGTGGCCGCAGCATCAATTTGCGTTATTTGCGGTCCTTTGCGTGCATCTGCGTTTCCCCTTCCTTGCCTCACCCGCAGCACACGCCGCCGCCAACCAAGCCCGCACGCGCGCCGCCCGCTCCCGGCCCAGCCGGCACGCCGGCCTCATGCGCCCCTCTTCCGCAGCGACCCCTTGCACCCTTCCGCGGCATGAACCCCGGCCCAGCCCGCCGCCCGGCGGCATCTCGACCGGCACCACCCGGACTGCCCGCGCGCGCACCCGCGGCGGCAAGCACCCCGTGCACCTGTACCTCGCGCGCCCCGCCCGCCCCATCGCCCGCCCCGCTGCGCACCCGCCGGCAGCGACCCCTTGCACCCTTCCGCGACATGAACCTCCTGCACCCGCCCGCCGCCCCGCCTTGCCCCACCCGGCGCCGCGGTCTAGAAGCCCGCACCCCACGACAGGCAGCACGAGTTCTCCCATGAAGCAGCAGGCGAACCTGATCCGCGCGGGCCAGGTGATCGAGCACGAAGGTCGCCGCTGGACCGTGCTCAAGCAGCAGATCATCACCCCCGGCAAGGGCGGCGCGTTCATCCAGGTGGAGATGCGCGACCTGAAATCCGGCAACAAGACCAACGAGCGCTGGCGCACCGCCGACACCGTCGAGCGGCTGATGACCGACAACAAGGAGTTCACCTACTCCTACACCGACGGCAGCAACATCGTCCTGATGGACCCCGAGACCTACGAGGAACACCACGTCCCGACCGACCTGCTCGGCGATCAGGCGCCGTTCCTGCAGGACCAGATGACCCTGATCGTCGACCTGGTCGAGGGCGAGCCGGTCGGCCTGCACCTGCCGCCCAGCGTGGTGCTGGAGGTGGTCGAGGCCGATCCCGTGGTGAAAGGCCAGACCGCATCCTCGTCCTACAAGCCGGCAAAACTGTCCAACGGGGTAAAAACCATGGTGCCGCCGTTCATCGAGGCGGGGGAAAAGATCGTGGTGAGGACCGAGGACGGCAGCTACATGGAGCGCGCCAAGGGCTGACGGGAGCCCGCGCCGTGGCATTCCGCCTCTCGCCGCACCTGACCGTGATGGCCAACGCCGCGCACAAGGCGGCCAAGCGTCTGTTGCGCGACTTCAACGAAGTCGAGCAGTTGCAGGTCTCGGTGAAGGGGCCGTCGGACTTCGTTTCCCAGGCCGACATCCGCGCCGAGCAGACCCTGCGCGAGGAGCTGACCAAGGCGCGCCCCGGCTACGCCTTCCTGATGGAGGAGTCCGGCGCCGCCGGGTCGACCAACTGGGCCTGGCGCTGGGTGATCGACCCGCTCGACGGCACCACCAACTTCCTGCACGGCATCCCGCACTGGGCGATCAGCATCGGGCTGGAGCGGCGGATCGCCGGCGGCGCGTCGGAGCTGGCGGCCGGCCTGGTCTACGCCCCGGCGGTGGACGAGATGTTCTGGGCCGAAAAGGGCGGCGGGGCCTTCGTCAACGAGCATCGGCTGCGCGTTTCGGCGCGGCGGGAGCTGTCGGACCGCGCTATTCGCCACCGGCATCCCGTTCGCCGCGGTGGCGCCGGCGCGGCGGCTGGCGTTCGCGCACACGCTCGGGGCGCTGATGCCGCAGGTCGCCGGCATCCGCCGGTTCGGCGCGGCGGCGCTGGACCTCGCCTGGGTGGCGGCCGGGCGCTACGACGGGTTCTGGGAGCTGGGGCTGCATCGCTGGGACATGGCGGCCGGCATCCTGTTGGTGCGCGAGGCCGGCGGCTACGCCACCGACCCGGCGGGCGGCGAGCCGCTGGACACCGGCAACCTGGTGGCCGCCAACGCGCACCTGCACCCCGTGCTCAGCGGGTTCGTTGCCGACGGCCAGGCGGTGGCCGCGGCGCGCGGCGCCTGACACACCAACTCCCTCCCCCCTTGAGGGGGAGGGCCGGGGTGGGGGGTGAGGCGGAGGGCTGGGATGGGGGGTGAGGAGGAGGGCCGGGGTGGGGGGTGAGGGTGAGGGCCGGGATAGGGGTGACGGGGAGAACCGGAGTGGAGGGTTCTCCACGCACGGACCCAGCTACAACCCCACCCCGCCAGCCTTGAAGCGAGGCACGACCGCAACGATATCGGCCACGCCGACCGGCGTGCGCCTGGCGCCGTCTCGTGCGACCCGCCGCGCGCCGTTTGCGACGCCGCCGGCGAATTGGCCGTCCAGCAATTCTAATTTTGTCGCACTGACGTTGTCCCAACGTCATGGCGGCGCCTGATCGCGTGCATGGCTGAGGCATGCTGCGGCCATCTGGGGTCATTTGGCCTGGCGGATGGCCGGAGCCGACTACGGCGAAGGCTGGGACAAGGACCCGTCGATGACGGTGAGGGCGTGCACGACCCAGCCAAGATGAGAGTTGCCGACAAGCAGGCGGCAAGTCTCGATTTGGGCTTTCATGGTTTGGCAGGTGGGCAAGCGACGTCAGAAGGGTGACAACGGTCACGGCGGGATCGGCGGCGGCTTTGCGAAGGCAAGAGTGAGGAGCAAATCGTCCCAGGACGGGAAGATGAGAAACGTCGTGATCGCCGCGAGCTTGCCGAAGAAGTTGTAGCGCGGGCCGAGCTTTGCCCTTGCCGCGCGCCAGAGTTCATCACCGATGTCGCAGATCGTATGGATCGCGAAGGCCAGCAGGTTCAAGCTCACCAGGATGGCTGCGAGATTCTTCTTCCCGTGTCCGAAGCTGTGTTCAAGGTTGTAGCCCTTGTTCTTCAGAACGTTGAACGTCTCGTTCTCGATCTTCCACCTCGCCCGGCCGCAGGCGGCGAGTTCAACGACATGGTCGGGGCCAACCGGCAGATCAGTGACGAAGCTGTTGCGATACGTCGTCTCACCGTTGGCGTTGATGATCTCGATCTCGAACCAGTTGACCATGAGCGCGTCCTTGCCGTCGCGCAGCGGGACGTCATGGAGCCAGCGGTAGCGATGGACGAAGCGCTGCTTGCCGCGCTTGACCGTCGTCTCGATCGCCGGCAGGTCGATCCCGGTCAGGTCCTCCTGGATCAGTGGATGCGATGACGGCTTGCAGACGAAGATGAAATGCCTGCCGGCGTCCAGCACCGCCTGGCAGAGCGGTTGGCGGGAGAACAGATCGTCACCCAAAAACACCGGATCAAGCGCCGCGTAGCGTCTTCCATGGGCGGCAAGCCAGCGCTTGGCGGCCATATTCTCGCAATCCTGCTTCTCCGCCCCATCCTGCGGGACAATGAATTCCGGCTCCAGCGGGATGACCTTGCCGTGCCCGGGTGCCACCAGTGTCGCCGCCAGCATGGCATGGAAATATTCAGTCTCATCCTTGCCTCTGAGCCGGGTCGAGCAGTGTGGGCAATGGATGTTGCGCGAACAATGATACTCCGTGCCGTCGAGCGCGATCAGCACGCGCCCGCCGAGCCGGCGGAACATATCAAGCCCGCCGTCGATCCGCTCAAGCTGGCCGACGGCTTCGGCGAACATCGGATGCAGCAGGGTCGGTGAGGCGGGGTCGAGCATGTCACGAATGTGATTGTCGCTCGGGACCTTCGAGAGGCCGAACAGGCTGGTGCAGTTGGAACGCCCATGACCCGCTTCGAACTGCCGCTGATGGGCCAGAAACGACGGGCTCTGCATGAAAAACACCGAGAAAGCCGCCATGCCAATCTCGCCCATGCCGTAGGACGTGTTGATCCCCCGACGCTTGTCCGGAAACGCGTCCAGGCATGATCGCAATGAGCCGAGCAGCGAATCGAGCAGGCGCATGCCCGCCAGGAATCGCATTCCTCGGGCGTTGCGAATCCCCTATTTCGACGCCGACACACGTTTCATGCCAACTGTGGCTTTTTGGACTCGCCACGACGCTGCAACCGAGACTCAATCGCATTGAGAACTGCTGTTGGCCGTCACGCTTCATTGAGCGGCGCGCAGCGGCGGGCTAGGGTCGCGCCGATGCGCCCTCCCCTGTTCCTGACCGGAGTCCTCCTCCTGCTGCCGGCAGCCGCCCACGCGCAGGTCACCATCGACCTGCGCGCGCTGGAGGCCCTGCCGAACGCGCCGCCACCACCGTCACCGCCGCAACCGCGGCGGGTACTGCGCGTCGTGCCGGCGGCCCCGGCCGCAACGGCGTCCCTCCCGGTGCCGCCGGTCCCGCCCAGCGCGACGCAAGCGCCGAGCACCGGCGCCGCGTCCGGCGGCCGGGCCACGGCCTCCGTCGAGCCCACGCCGCCGGCCACGCCCACGCCGCCCACCGCCGCCGCCGGTCCGGCACCGCCGCCGGCGACCCTGCCGGTCGCCCCACCCCCGGTCGCCACGCTGGCGCCGATCCCACCGCCCGCCGCGCCGGCCACCGCAGCGCCGCCCGCGCCGCCGCCGATCTCGGCAACGGCCGGCACCACGGCACGCGTGGAAACCTCCGGCCTGCGGCTGATCTTCAAGCCCGACGAGGCGGATCTCAGCCCGGTGTCGAACAGTGCCCTCGGCGACCTGGTGAAGGCCACGCCGAAGGTCGACACGATCACCTTCAACGTCGTTGCCTATGCCAAGGGTGTGGCGGACGATCCGTCGGTGGCGCGGCGGATGTCGCTGGCGCGCGGGCTGGCGGTGCGCGCCGCGCTGATGGCCGACGGGGTGGCCTCCACGCACATCTATATCCGGGCCCTGGGCGCCGCCGGCGGCGATCCGGCGGACCGCGTCGACGTCACGGTGGCAGGCCTCAGCGGGACCGCGCTCACCGGGGCGGCGAAGCCATGACCAGACGAGATGACCAGGCCCCAATGACCAGGCTCAAATGACCAGACCGGGCATCTTCCTGGCGCGCATGCTGCTGTTTCTGGCCGCCGTGGCGATGGTCGCCGGCCTGCTGTCGCCGGTACTGATTGCCGCCTTCCGCAACAACCCGGGCATCAACAGCCTGATCCTGCTGGTCCTTGCGCTGGGCATCGCCTGGAACCTGCACCAGGTGACGCGCCTCCGCCCGGAGGTCACTTGGCTGGAGACCTTCCAGAAGGCGCGGCCAAGGCTGGCGGCGCTGCGCCAGCCCCGGCTGCTGGCGCCGATGGCCAGCATGCTGGCGGCGCGCAACGACGGCGGGCGCGCCAGAGGGCGTGAAGACGGCGGGCGTGAAGACGGCGGGCGCGAAGCGGGCGGCCGGTTCACCCTGTCCGCCGGCGCCATGCGCAGCCTGCTCGACGGCATTGCCTCGCGGCTCGACGAAAGCCGCGAGCTGTCGCGCTACATGACCGGGCTGATGATCTTCCTCGGCCTGCTCGGCACCTTCTGGGGCCTGCTGCGGACGATCAGCTCGATCTCCGAGGTGATCGCCGGGATGCAGGTCGGCGGCGGCGACGTGGCGGTGATGTTCGACCAGTTGAAGTCCGGCCTCGCCCGGCCGCTGGCCGGCATGGGCACCGCGTTCTCCGCCTCGATGTACGGCCTGTCAGGCGCACTGGTGCTGGGGTTCCTCGACCTGACCGCGGGGCAGGCGCAGAACCGCTTCTTCAACGAGCTGGAGGAGTGGCTGGCCGGGCTGACGCGGCTGTCCAGCGGCGTGCTGGCCGAGGGAGACGGCTCCATCCCGGTCTATGTCCAGGCGCTGCTGGAGCAGACCGCCGAGAACATGGAGAACCTCCAGCGCGTGCTGTCGCGCGGCGAGGAACGCAGCCTGCAGGCGAACCAGGCGGTGCTGACGCTGACCGAGCGGCTGGCGACGCTGTCGGACACGATGCGCGCCAGCCAGCAACTGATGATGCGCATCGCCGAGGCGCAGTCGGCGCTGGGTCCGGCGCTGCAGCGGCTGGCCGAGCAGCGCGAGCGCGGCGGCGACGACGCGGGGCGGGCACACCTGCGCAACATCGAGCTCTACATGCAGCGCCTGCTGGCCGAGGTCGAGCAGGGCCGGACGCAGAGCACCGCGGACCTGCGCAGCGATCTGCGCATCCTGACCAGGACGGTCGCCGCCCTGGCCGAAACGCCGCGGGTCTAGCCGCCGATGCCCGCGATTTCCCGCCGGCGTGGTGACAACGGGCTGAACGCCTGGCCCGGCTACGTGGACGCGCTGTCCACGCTGCTGATGGTCATCATGTTCGTGCTGCTGGTGTTCGTGCTGGCGCAGGCGTTCCTGTCGGTGACGCTGTCCTCGCGCGACAAGCAGCTCGACGAGGTCAACCAGGAGCTGGCCAAGCTGACCGACATGCTGTCGCTGGAGCGCAGCCACGCCGCCGAGCTGCAGGTGGCGATCGCACAGCTCAATCAGCAGGTCGCCACCGGCAACCAGGTGCGCGCGGCGCTGGCGCAGCGGCTGACGGTGGCGCAAGGCGAGCTGGCGCAGGCCAACCAGACGAAGGAAAGCCTGGCGGCGCAGCTTGCCGATGCCAACTCGCGCGCCGCCGCGACCGGGTTGCAGCTCGCCCAGGTCAGCAAAGAGCGCGATGCGCTTGCGGCGCAGCTTGCCGAGGCCAACGCACGCGCCGGCACCGCGAGCCAGCAGGCCGCCGAGGCGGAGAAATTCAGCGACAGCGCCCGTGCGGCGCTGGCGCTGCTCAACCAGCAGGTGGCGCAGCTCAAGGATCAGCTTGCGGCGGTGGCCAAGGCGCTCGACCTGGCCGTGGCGGCGGGGCGCGACAAGGACGCGCAGATCGCCAATCTCGGGCAGCGGCTGAATGCCGCGCTCGCCGCCAAAGTGGAGGAGCTGCAGCAGTACCGCAGCGAATTCTTCGGCAAGCTGCGCGAGGTGCTGGCGAACCGGCCGGGCATCTCGATCGTCGGCGACCGCTTCGTGTTCCAGAGCGAGGTGCTGTTCCCGGTCGGCAGCGCCGACCTGACCGACGCCGGCGTGACGGAGATCAACAAGCTGGCCGACACGGTGAAGCAGATCATGCCGGAGATCCCGGCAAACATTCACTGGATTTTGCAGGTGAACGGCTACACCGACAGCCAGCCGATCAAGGGCGGGCCGTTCGCCACCAACTGGGAGCTGTCGGCGGCGCGCGCCATCACGGTGGTGAAACTGCTGATCGCCGATGGCGTGCCGCCGGAGCATCTCGCGGCCACCGGGTTCTCCGACTACCAGCCGATCGATCCCGCCAACACGCCGGAGGCGTATGCGAAGAACCGGCGTATCGAGCTGAGGCTGACCAACTGATGAGCGACCTGATGAGCGATCCGCCTGGCCATCCGCTGCTGCACGAGATCGCCACCGCGGTGGGCATACCGTTCGATGCGATTCGGGGATGCATGTGCTGCATCCCCGAGGTCGCGCCGGGGCTGCTGGCGGCGATCGCGCGCGCGGCGGAGGCGCCGGTCACCAGCCAGAGCGAGTTGAACCTGGTCTATTACGGCGTGCACATTCTGGGCGCGGCGCGCGAACCGCGGCTGCAGGCGCCGCTGCTGCGTCTGTTGCGCTTGCCGGACGAAGAACTGGAGGCGGTGCTCAGCAGCGATCACGTAACGACTGTGCCGCAGATTGCCCTTGGTGCGTTCGATGGCGATGCGCAGGCGCTGTTCGACCTGCTGTGGGATGCCGAGGCAAACGAATACGCCCGCATGACGGTGTTCGGCACGGTCGCCTATTTGACCTGGCAGGGCCGCATCCCGGCGGAGACAACCCGCGCGGCGCTGTATCGTTTCGATGCCGAACGCCCCATCCCGGAGGGCGACCTTGGCTGGAACGGTTGGGAAACGGCCATCGAACTGCTCGGCTGGGAGGAATTGGCCCCGCTGGTGGCAGCCGCCTACGCCGATGGTCGGCTCGATACCGGGGTGAGCGACCTACAGTGGTTCAGGAATGCTCTGGCCGCTGCCGCCAGTGCCGCGCCGGACGATCACAGCCGGTTCGAGGACGAGGGCTACGGATACATCGAGGACGTGCTGGAGGCGATCGCGTTTCCCGCCCCTCCGCTGGAGGGACTCGTCGAAGTGGCGGCCAATGCGCTGGATGATGAGTTGGACGATGACCTGGCCGATGCGATCGACGAACCGGACGAGGCTGAGGAAATTTCGCGGTGGGTGGCCGACAGCGCGCCGCGGCGCAATCCGCTGCGCCATGTCGGGCGCAACGACCCATGCCCTTGCGGCAGCGGAAAGAAGTACAAGAAGTGCTGTCTGGTGGCCTGAGAAGGCCGCGCCTATCGTACACCTCTCCCGCTCTTCGCGGGCTTGGGCCGCGAAGCGGACCAAGGCGCGGAGCGCAGCGACGCGGGTGAGGGTGGTGCACGCGGCACGACCCTCACCCGCGTCGCAATTGCTCCGCGCGACCTCTCCCGCGAAGAGCGGGAGAGGTGTACGCAGTTCCAGGCCGCCAGAACTTGCTCTAGCCTCGGCGTGACGCAACGGAAGGACGGATACGCATGAACGGGATCGCTCCTGTCGAAGGCCCAAGCGCCTGGCTGGGATCGCAGATCGACTACCGCACCGAGGGCATGCACGTGCTCTCGGCCGACGAGATCGCCGAGGTCGACGCCGCGCTGCACCGTCTGCACGCGCTCGGCGAGGTCGATTTCCCCGAGATCATCCCGGCAACGTTCCCGCTGCCGACGCTGGGCGGCCGGCTCACCCGGCTGGGCGAGGACCTGCGCGCCGGTCGCGGCTTCCTGCTGCTGCGCGGCCTGCCACGGGAGCGGTATTCGTTCGACGACCTGGCGCGCATCTATGTCGGCCTCGGGGCGCATATCGGCAAGCTGCTGCCGCAATCCTACCTGGGTGAGCTGCTCGGCAACGTGCTCGACGTGAGCGACATCGAGCGCCAGGCGCGCGGCTACCACGCCGGCGGCGCGCAGCGGATGCACACCGACACCTGCGACATCGTTTCGCTGATGTGCATGCGCGCGGCGAAGTCGGGCGGCATCAGCCGCATCGTCAGCGCCGCCGCCATCCACAACCGCCTGCTGGAGACGCGGCCCGATCTGGTGGCGACGCTGTACGGCGAATACGTGTTCCGCCGCATGGAGCTGGACGCGCAATTCGGCGACGGGCGGCTGGTGAAGCGGGTGGTGATCTTCTCGCGCGCCTGCGGCGATTTCAGTTGCAACATCTCGGGCAGCTACCCGCACCGCGCGGTGGCGGCCGGCGACGCGGTGATGACGCCGTTGCAGATCGAGGCACTGGAGGAAGTGGCGCGCATCGCGTCCTCGCCCGAGTTCTACCTCGACATGAACATCGGCGAGGGCGACATCCAGTTCCTCAACAACCGCGTCCTGCTGCACGGGCGCACCGGCTACGAGGACTGGCCGGAGGTCGCACGCCGGCGGCACCTGCTGCGGCTGTGGCTGCGCGTGCCGTCGTGGCCCGAGCTGCCGGCCAACCAGGGCGTGCATTCGCCGGCGGATCAGCCGTTGTGGCTGCGCCAGCGGACACCGTTCATGGAGATGCCGTCGCGCTACCTGGCGGAGATGACGCAGCGGAAGGCCGCGCTGGCGGCCTGACCGGCGGGTCGTATTGCGTTTACGCGGACCGCACGCGCCGGCCCGGCCGGTCAGTGCGTCATGACACCGCGACCATGCCCAGGCCAAGCTGGCGCCGCATTGGAAACGCCGGCGTTCCGGCGAACGACCGAACGGCCGGCCCGTTATCCGTATAGCCGCAGCGCTGGTAGAACTGGTGCGCCGTGGCCGTGCTGATCAAGCAGCACGCGGTCGCGCCGAGCCCGGCCGCGTGATCCTCCATGGCGCGCAGGAGACCTTTGCTGACGCCTTGAAAGCGCGCCCAGGGGGCCACATAGTTGAGGGTGATGGCGCCCGTCGCAATCACCGACCCGACGCCGACGATCCCGTCCGGACCGACGCCGACCAGGAACCCGGTCGGGTTCGCCGCGATCGAGGCCGCCACCTGCTCCGACGTCTTGTTGGCGAGCCAGGCGCCGAGCAGCGCCGGATCGTCGCCGTGATCGGCCTGGCAAAGCGCCTCGATGGAGCGGCGCAGCACGGTGCAGGCCGCTTCGGCTTCGTCGGGGCGGGCCGGGCGAAAATTCCACATGCTGGCCTCGCCAGTTTTACCGAGCACGACAGCGTCCGCCTCTCGGGTCATATGCGAGTCAATCCCTGCTGGCGGCGCTGTTGCCGATCCGCCCGGTGCCGCACCTGAACAACCGCGATCATTGTATCACCTTCGGTGAGAGTGCGCCGATCCCGCCGCGCGAAGCACCTGGCGGTCGCTCGTGGCGTTCGCCCGATCATGCCGCATGCCGGCACCCACAAGGCGTCTGCATCAGGCCGGTCCGACCTTACCGTGCCCGCCCCGGCTCCCGGCGCCGCCATGCAGCGCGACGATCCGCGCGGCAATCCGATCCACGTCCGGCCAGCAGGTGAACTCGACGCAGCTTGCCGGATCGGTCGGCCCTCCGGTCAGCTTCATGATCAAGCGGATCATCTGCCGGTCGAGCCACCCGTAACGCGGATAGTCGAGCCGCCCGGCGACGGCGGCCGCCAGCACCGGCGCCAGGCGGTGGCGCGCCAGCAGTTTCCGCAGATACTGATTGCCCTCGGCCGTGTCCTTGCCGGGTTTCCGCGCGGTCAGGTTCACCGAGACGAAGACCAGCGGGGCCGGCGCCGGCAGCGCCCGATAGGCCGCACAGAATCGATCCGCTTCCGGCAGGTGCCGGCCGTAGCGCACCGCCGCGACCACGGCCACCAGCGAGGCCGCGGCCAGCGCCGCCGGGGCCGGCAACGCCTCGGCCAAGTCGTGCAGCGGCGCGGCAATGCCGCTGTCGGCGAGCCGGGCGGCGATGTGCGCCGCTATCCGCCGGGCCTGGCCATCACGTGTGGCGTAGCACAGCAGCATGGCCGCACGCCCGGTCCAGCGGCGTCACTCCGCCCCATCAGGGTGTTCGCCCTCCTCGAGTTCCTCGTAGCCGGTGAACATCGCCTTGAAATGCTCCATCGGCGTGCGGCCCAGCGTTCCGAGATAGGCATGGAACGGAATATAGAAGGCGAACACGATGAAGATCAGCACGTGCACCGTATCGACCACGCGCACCCCGCCGAGCATCGCCACGACACCGGCAAAGCGCGTGAGATTCCACAGCAGCACGCCGGTGAAGCACTGGATCGGCAGCAGCAGGAGCATGACGATCTGATAGGTCATCGCCTGCAGCGGGTTGAACTTGCGGTAGATGCTGACGTGGAACGGGTTGGGCGCACCCTTGAAGATGCCGTAGCCGTAGAACAGCCCCTGGCGGATGGCGCCGCGAAAGAACCGCATCGGGTTCAGGTCGGGGTGGTAGACCCTGATCCGGTCGGAGAACACATAGAACCCGAACCACACGAAGAAGTTGGCGATCAGGATGAAGCCCAGCCAGTTGTGCACGGCGACGGCAACCCTGAAGGACACCACGTTGATCAGGCCGACGTAGCGGATCTGCACCGCGGTCAGCACCAGCATCACGCAGGTGGCGGCATTGACCCAGTGCCAGATCCGCACCGGAAGCGGGTGGATGTAGAGCCGATGCATGGTGCCTACCCTTTCGGTTGCTCGTTGGACCGGTGGCGCAGGTATAGCCGGAAGGCCCAGCGCAGTGTCAGATGTCCGATGGGCCCGCCGATGCCGGCGAGCAGAGCGAGGACGAACAGCACATCCAGGAACGTGATCCGGGTGGCGCCGATGGCGTAGAAACCGCCGATCGAGTTGATGGAGAAGGCCGAGCTCAGGACGTTCTTGTTGGCACCGTAGGTGATCGGGATGCCGGCGGGGCCGGCGACGGACACCACGACACTCTGGAACGCGTTGGCGCCCTGTCGGTGGCAGACACCGCAATCGCTGATCGCGGCGCTGCTCGGCACGATCTCATGCACCTCGACCGCCGTGCTCACCTCCAAGCGGCCCTTGATGACCGTCTTGTCCGCGACGCCCGGGCGGTTCAGCGTTTGCAGCAGGTTGAATAGCGTCGCCGCGTCCAGGCCCTGGTGCGCCGCCGCGGAATCGGCCGGGCTTGCGAACTCGGGGATGCCCTCGGGCTCGGACGTCGCCTTCTGCGTCGTGCTGTTGAACAGAACCAGGTTCACCCGGCGGTGCGCATTCGGCACATGGCAGGCGGGGCACGACACCACATCGAAATGCAGGGCGACATTCGGCAGCCAGGTCCCGTGCGCCGCGACCGCGTTCTTGTGGCAGCCGAGACAGACGTCCTTCAGTCCCTGCACCTCGGAGGGAACGTGCACGGCATGCGCCCCGTGGCAGGTGAAGCACAGCGGTGCCTGGGTGACGCCGCCGCCGCGCAACATGCCATGCACGCTGCCCGAATAGGCGGTGAAGATCGCGCCGTGGCAGGCCTTGCAGGGCACCGTGTCCATCGACTCGGCGATTCCCTTCATCACGGCGTGCGGCGAGTGGCAGCTTGTGCAGATCGGCGCGTTCGGGTCGCCCTCGCGGACCAGGGCGGCGTGGACGCTGGTGTCCCACTGCTTGAACTGCTGGGCATGGCAGGTGCGGCAGACCTGCACCATGGCGAGGGAAAAGTTGCGCCTGCTGCTGATCGGGCTCGGCGCCGGCGGATGACTGGAAAGGTTGACGTCGGAATGGCACGCGGTGCAGCCGAATCCGCTGTGCACCGATTTCGCGAAGGTGTCGCCGTCGATGTGCAGCGAGAGTTTCTGGCCGTCGGCCAGCGGCTTCTCGAGCCCCGGCATGCCATGGCAGGCCACACATTGCGCGTCGGCCGGGCCAGCGGCCTTAGCCGGTGCGGTCATCGCCGCCAGCGCCAGCGCGACGGCGGCCACCGCCGCGCCGATCGTGCCCATGGCGAATGGCCCACGACCCATCCTGCCGCCTAAGCTGGGGTTGGTCACATGCGGTCTCCGTCGCTTGGCCGGAATCGCGTCAGCCGTCGCCGCCGCCATCCCTGGAGCGTCTGCCCATTCCAGCCGTCCTGCACGACATCGCCGGGGCCGGCCTTGATCCAGATCAGCCGGCGGGCGCGCGATGGTGGCGGAAGCGGAGGAAAATTCCCGATTCCGAGGCCGTGCGCCGCACCGCGCTGACCACCGCGCACCGCCGGTCGCCGCACCTCACATTGATCGCCGCGCAGCGCCCACCGCCACACTCGGCGAGGATGCTCCCCGCGGTCGCAAGCAGAACGGGTCCGGGGGGCGTTCGCCCCCCGGACCCGATGCCGTCAGCCTTGGCGGCGTATCGCCTGCGGCGCTCAGCCGGCGACCTGCCGCTTGCGCCAGGCCTGCACGCCCGTCCAGGCCAGCATGCCCAGCCCGATCAGCGGGAACAGCACGATGTAGGTCAGCCCGACGAACGGCGCGGCGCAGAACATCGCGAGGTTCTTCAGGAACCGGCCGATGCCGACATCCGTATCATGTTCGTCGGTCGGCTGCGGCTCGGCCAAATCCCTTGCCGCGCCTGCCAGCGCCGCCGCCCGCCCGTGGCGCCAGGCCTGCGCGGCGGTGCGCGCCAGCAGCACCATCCCGACCAGCGGGAACAGCGCGACATAGGCCAGCGCGATGAACGGGGCGGCGAAGAACAGCGCGAGGTTCTTGACGAACTGTCCGACGCTGCGGCCCTCGGCCGCTTCCTCTTCCGCCGGCTCCGGCGCCGCCACGGCAGGCGCCGCTTCCGCCACCGCAACGCCACCCTGTGCCATCGGTTCCGCCGCCGGCGCCCCGGCAACCGCCTCGGCCAGGCTGCTCTCGATCATCGCCGGCGACAGCGGCTTGCGCAGGAAGCCGCGCACCCCGGCCGCCTCGGCCCGCGCCTCGTGCTCGGCCGAGCCATACCCGGTGATGATCACCACCGGCGTCCACGGCTGGCGCGCCCGCACCTGCTGCGCCACCTCGATGCCATCCATCCCCGGCATCTTGATGTCGGTGAACACCGCCTCGTAGTCCGCCTGCGCCAGCTTGTTCAGCGCGTCGAGGCCGTTCTCCGCGCTCACCACGATGTAGCCCTTGCGGGTCAGCACGCGATCGAAACTCTTGCTGACGACTGGATCATCATCCACCACCAGCACTTTGCGCATTGTGTTCATGACGAAGTTCCTTTGCTTGCTTTGGATCAGGAGGCGAGGCGTCTCGCCTCGGTGTGAGGGGTGCGCGTTGCGTCGGGATCGAACTCCCGGCGCAGCGTGAATTTCTGCTGGGTGAGCGCGCCGGATGCGGCGGAGATCACCTCGGCCGGCCCGACCGGCTTGGCGAGGTAGTCGAAGGCGCCCAGTTGCACCGCCTGCTTGGCGGTCTCGACGGTGGGGTAGCCGGTGATCACCACCACCTCGCTCTTCGGCCAGGCCTGCTTGATCGCCCGCAGCACCGACATGCCGTCCATCCCCGGCATGCGCAGATCGAGCAGCACAAGGTCGAAGCGCTTCTGTTGCAGGGCGGCGAGTGCGTCGGCGCCGTCGGCGACCGCTTCGACGTTGTAGTGCGCGGCCTGCAAGGAGCGCTGGTAGCTGCGGCGCACGACGTCGTCGTCATCGACGATCAGGACTTGGGAGTGTTCGCTCATCGGGGCCACCTTGGGATCGGTCGGTCGGGTCGCTTGGCTTGCGGTTTCGTTAAAGCAAGCTGCGTGCCAGAGTTGGCGGCTGGGGGAATGTTGTGGTTGTTCAAGGGGTTGGGTGGGGGCGGCGGGGATGCGGGCGGGGCGGCGGCCGCGGTGAAGGGGGGGTGGTTGTACAGGTTTGTTGTACATCGGCCGGCCCCAGCGCCGGCCTAGCCCGACATTCGCCGTTATGTCTCAACGGCTTACGAAGCTTCGGCAGGGCGATGGGATTTTTGTACATGCCGTGGGGAAATGGCTCGCCCACGCGTCGAAGCTGAGGCCAGCAACGACCGGCCCGACCCGCGCCCTCGGGCGGGGCAATTGGGTGAACGACGGGCGCTCAGTGCTTCGCCCCCTTGGCCCTTGTGTATGGTTCGTAGACCGAATTAAGGAACCGCGGATGAACACGGGTGAACACGGATCAGAGGCTTCACGGGGCGGTCCGACTGGCGCCATGCCTCAAAGCAATTCCATCCGTGCGCATCTGCGTTGATCCGTGGTTCCAATTCTTTGACGCCAGTAGCGATCGGTGGCACCGGCGGTCGCCACGCGGCCGGCGGTCGCAGGCCAGTGCCGATCGGACGCTGCCGCCCAACATTTCGGGGCGCAACCCGACCCCCCGCCGTTCGCGCGATGACGCTGTCAGCCCCTGCGTCAGGTTGATCCGCCAAGTCGTTCAGCGATACTCTGTTTGCACGCGTGAGGCCCTCGCGCGGAGCAGTGGGAGCCGAAGGACGGCATAAATCGGCGGTCCCTCAAGTTCAAGGTCGGGCTTTATCTCACGGTCGCCTTTTCCCTGGCGGTGGTGCTGTTTACCGCCCTGGTGGTCTGGTATCAGCGCAATGAACTGATCGATCAGGTGGCCGGCCAGGTCGGCCAGCTCTCCGAGGTCATCGTGCGCAGCACGCGCCTCGCCATGTTGCAGAACCAGCCCACCGACGTGGACACCATCATCCACGACGTCGCGCAAACGCAAGGCATCGACCGGATCCGCATCTTCAGCCAGGACGGCCAGATCACGCAGTCGACCGATCGCGCTGAGATCGGCCAGATCGTCGACCGCAACGCCGAGGGCTGCTCGCTCTGCCACGGGACCGGCAAGCCGCTGGAGGAAGTTCCCGAGGGCAAGCGGACCTGGACGTTTACCGCCGCCGACGGGCAGCGCCTGCTGGGCAGCATGGAGGTGATCCGCAACCAGCCCTCCTGCTATAATTCGTCCTGTCATCACCATCCGCCAACCACCTCGGTGCTGGGCGTGTTGGAGATCCGCTATTCCCTGCACGAAATGGATCATCGGCTGCGCACGAACGCCCTGACGATCACCGCCTTTTCCCTTGGGTTCGTGCTTCTCGCCTCGCTCTCGGTCGGGCTGTTCGTGCAGCCGCTGGTCTATCTGCCGCTGCGCGACCTCGAATTCGGCGCACGGCGCATCGCCTCGGGCGATCTGCAGCAGCCGATCCCCGTGCGCAGCGACGACGAGTTCGGCGAGCTGGCGGAGTCGTTCAACGCCATGACCGCGGCGCTGCGGAATTCCCGCTCGGAGCTGCAGGAGTGGGGGCGCACCCTGGAGCAGAAGGTCGAGCAGCGCACCGAGCAGCTTCGCGTCGCCCAGGCCGAAGCCGCGCGGGGAGAAAAGCTGGCTTCGGTCGGACTGCTTGCCTCCGGCATCGCGCACGAGCTGAACAATCCGCTGACCGGCGTGCTGACCTTCTCGGTGCTGCTGCGCGAGAAGATGGAGGACGGCAGCCAGGATGCCGAGGACCTGGACCTGGTGATCCGCGAGACAAAGCGCTGCGCCAGCATTATCCGCCGGCTGCTGGATTTTGCCCGGGAGAAACCGCCGGAGAAGAAATTCGCCGACCTGAACCAGATCATCGAGACCACCGCGCGCCTGGTCGAGCGGCCGGCCAATCTGCGCGATATTGCCATGACCCTGGCGCTCGATCCCGACCTGCCGCCGGTCCGGATCGACCCCGACCAGATCACCCAGGTCGTGATGAACCTGCTGGTCAATGCCCAGCACGCGATCGACGGCAAGGGCAGCATCACCGTCCGCACGCGGCTGTTGCCGCAACCGAGCGCGCTGCAGCCCGGTGCCGTCGCCACGCCGGTAGTGGAACTTTCCGTTACCGATACCGGATGCGGCATACCCGCCGAGAACTTCCAGCGCATCTTCGACCCGTTCTTCACCACCAAAAAGATCGGCACCGGAACCGGACTGGGATTGTCGGTCAGCCACGGGATCGTCGAGGCGCATGGGGGCACCATCGAGGTCGAAAGCGAGGTGGGCAAAGGCTCCACGTTCCGGGTCCGCCTGCCGCTCATTCGTTCGCCCGAAGTCGCGGAAATCGCCAGCAGCGGGAGCCATGCGTGAGCGCGAAAATACTGATCGTCGATGACGAGCAGATCATCATCGCCAGTTGCCTGCGCATCCTGCGGAACCCCGACTATCAGCTCGAGGCCGTGCAGGACGGGCTGGAGGCGCTGCGCCAAATCGACGACAATCATTACGACATCCTCATCCTCGACATCATGATGCCGAAGATCGACGGGCTTGAGGTGCTGCGCCGGGTCCGCGAGGGGCACCCGGACATCGACGTCATCATGATCACCGGCCTGTCGCAGATCGAGACGGCGGTGAAGTCGATGAAGCTCGGCGCGTTCGACTACCTGCCCAAACCGTTCGATCCGGACGAGCTCAAGCTGGTGGTCGCGCGCGCGCTGGAGCGGCGACGGTTGCTGGCCGAGAACCTGAACCTGAAGACCGAGGTCGGCGCCAAGTACCGCTTCGAGAACGTCATCGGCGGCAGCCCGCAGATGCAGAGCGTCTACCGGCTGCTCGCCAAGTGCGCGCCGACCAACTCGACCGTGATGCTGACCGGCGAGTCGGGCACCGGCAAGGAACTGATCGCCCGCGCCATTCATTACAACAGCCTGCGCAAGGACCGGCCATTCATTCCGGTGGACTGCAATGCGCTGACCGAGACGCTGCTGGAGAGCGAGCTGTTCGGCCACGTCAAGGGCGCGTTCACCGGCGCGGTGGCGAACAAGAAGGGCATGCTGGAGATCGCCGATGGTGGCACGCTGTTCCTTGACGAGATCGGCAACATCTCCATGACCACCCAGGCCAAGCTGCTGCGCGTCATCCAGGAGCGCGAGTTCCGGGCGGTGGGGGACACCAGGACGCAGACCGCCAATTTCCGATTGATTACCGCGACCAACAAGGACCTGAAGGCGATGATCGCCGACGGAAGGTTTCGCGAGGACCTGTTCTATCGGATCAACATCTTCCCGATCCGCATCCCGCCGCTGCGCGAGCGCCGCGATGACATCCCTGCCCTGGCCTTCCACTTCCTCGGGATTTTCAATGAGGAGATGGGGAAACAGGTGAAGGAGTTTTCCGAGGACGCGATGGCCGTGCTGATGAATTATGAGTGGCCGGGCAATGTCCGCCAGCTTGAGAACACGGTGCAGCGCGCGGTCATTCTGGCGACCGACGGGGTGATCCGCCGGGCGCACCTGGTCAGTCTGGACGATATGTCGCCGGAGCTGGCGCTGGATGTGCCGCGCACCGGCGAGGAACTCAAGCAGATCAAGAAGCTCGCGCGCGAGAAATCGGTGGAGACCATCGAGAAGCTGTTCGTGCTCGAGGCGCTCAAGCGCAACGACTGGAACGCGACGCGGAGCGCCGAGGAGACCGGCATGCAGCGCGCCAATTTCCAGGCGCTGATGAAGAAATACAACATCCGGATTCGCGAGGGGGAGCACGATCCGGGGGAAGCGGGGGAGTCGTAGGTTGGGGGTGCGCGGCTTGGGTACCGGCGTTCCGGGGTGGGGGCGTCGATCCACAATGTTGCTGTTTCGATGCTATACAATCAAGCCAGATTAACACGGATTACACGGATTAAGAAGGGGATTACACGGAAAAGAAGAACAGTAATCGTTGGGCGCTTCGCGCAAGAAAGTGGCCCCACACCGCGCGAAGCGCCGTACCTGGCTTGCTTTCCGTGTAATCCGCTTCTTAATCCGTGTAATCCGTGTTGATCTGGCTTGCTTGCCTTTCTGCCCCTCGGCACTGATGCGCTGGTCCGCGATCGTCGCGGTCTTGCGCAGAACGGGCTCAGACAGGCCGCAGCCGATGATAGACAATCGTCTTGCGGTTCCAGGTATAAGTGACATGCAGGACCCCGCCGGCCGCGATGATCGCGGGGTAGGAGAACTCGCCGTCCCCGCTCTCGAGATCCAGCAGGCGCGTCCATGTCTCGCCGTTGTCGGCCGAGCCGGCCAGCGAAAGCGGCGTACGCCGGCTCCAGTTGCCCTCGACCGGGTTGTACGCCAGCACCAGTCGCCCGCCGCCGAGGTGCACAACGTCGAGGCCGCTGTTGTTGTTGGGCAGCGCCGTGGCGTAGGCGGCGCACCAGGTCGTTCCGCCGTCAGGCGAATCGCTCCGATAAACGTGCCCACGCGTGCTGCGCAGCAGCAGGTGGACCTGCCCGGGCGAGGAGTCCCACAGCGTCGGCTGGATCACGCCGTCCCACTGGAACACGCGGTTCAGATCGCTCTCCCACAGCGCGTTCTCGCGCAGCCCTTGCCAAACGCCGCTGCCGTCCGGTCGCGCCACGTCACGATGCACAAACGGAACGTCGACGCGCTGCCACGTGGCGCCGCCATCTTCGCTGCGATCGACGAAGGCGTCCCACAGCCGCGCCGTCTCGATCGAGCCGCCCGCCAGCCATGCGCCGGTCGACAGCACCAGCAGCTTGTTCCTGACCGGACCGCGCGGGGAACGGTCGCCCGGCACCTGCGGCTGCGCGGCGGTCCAGGTGGCGCCGCCGTCGGTGGACTCCGCGCGGCGGGTGATCCAGTCGTGCACGGTCGGGCCGACCTTGTAGAACAGGATCAGCCGCGCGCCGTCGGCGTGCAGCACCGGGTTCCAGTGCGCCAGCCCCGGCTCGGCGAAGGTCCGGACCGGCGCGTCCCAGGCGCCGCCGCGCCGGCGCGACAGCCATATCGCGGTATCGCCATCGCCCTCCCGCGGGCCGGCGAAATACGCCGCCAGCAGCTCGCCCGACGGCAGCACAACAAGGGTGGAGGCGTGGCAGTGGTTGAACAGGCCGTGCCCGTGGGGGATCACCTCCTGGCGCTGTTCCACGACGATGTGCATGCCATCTCCCGGGACTCTGCGGACCTGGGCGGACTTGTCGCATGGCCGCGGGACGATGGCGACGGGCACCGTCGCCGCGACGTGGCACGGTGCGCGGACGGGCGATCCGCGCCGGCGCCGCGGCCCGATCCCGGCACGGGCGATTGACCGGTTGTCGCGGATATCGGGTATGGTCCGTCGCGATCCTGGCCAGCGCGGGACCGGGGACCGGCATGACGTAACGGGCGCGCAATAGTGGGAGGCGACGATGGGAAACACCAAGGCACGTCTGCTCGGCTTTGGCGCCGCCCTGCTGCTGGCCGGGCTTGGCGCCGCGGGGCCGGCCAGGGCGGCCGATCCCGTGGTGGTGACGGTGTGGTCCTGGACCCCGGTGACGCCGACGATGAACGCGATGATCGCGGCGGTCGAGAAGGCGCATCCCGACATCCAGGTGAAGGCGACGATCCAGCCCCACCCGACCTATTCCGTTTCGCTGCAGGCGGCTGTCGGCTCGGGCAATATGCCGGACCTGATCGGCCTGTCGCCGGGCGCGGAAACCCAGCAATACCGCCCGCACCTGGTGAAGCTGGCAGCGGTCGCCGCGGCGCTGTGGGGCCCGGACTGGCAGAAGAATTTTTCCCCCACCCTGCTGACCGAGGCGCGGTTCGGCAATCCGCCGGGCGATGCCGATTTCTATGCGCTGCCGCAGGAAGCGCAGATCAACAACCTCTGGTACAACATTCCCGCCTTCCAGAAGGCCGGCATCGCCGCGCCGCCGCAGACGCTGGACGAGCTGGTGGCCGATGCCGCCAAGCTGCGCCAGGCCGGCTTCATTCCGTTCTACCAGGGGGCGGCGGCCGGCAACTTCGACGTGTGGGTGTATCTGCAGATCGCCGTGCAGACCGACCTTGCGAGCATGCTCGCCGTCCAGCAGGGCGCGCCGGTCTGGGACAAGCCCGGAATGATCGAGGCGGCGCGCGTCTGGCAGCGGCTGTTCACCGACCAGGTGTTCCAGCCGGGGGCGCTGAGCGCGCTACAGTATCCGACCGGGGCGAATCTGTTCGCGGCCGGACGGGTCGGGGTCATCTCACTCGGCTCCTGGTGGCTGCAGCAGACCGGGCTGTCGGACCGCCCGGGGCTGAAGACGATGGAGGATTACGGCACCTTCAACTTCCCCGCGGTGCGCGCCGGCGGCCAGCCGAGCGAGCCGATGGGGGGCGTGGATTTCGGCTGGGGCATCACCGACAACGCCGCAAAGTCGCCCGAGGTGCTCGCCGCCGACGAAAGTCGTGCTGCACGAGTTCATCAGCGGCGTGGGCGAGCAGGAGGCGCTCAATTCGCTCAACGACCTGCCGGCGTTCAATGGCATGAAGCCGACACAGACGATGTCGCCGCATCTCACCGCGCTGTACGACACCTACATCAAGGAACTGTCCACGGCGCACACCCACGTGATCGGCAATCCGGTGATCAACCAGAGCCTGATCAGCTCGCTGCAGGCGATCGGCGCCGGGAAGCTGACGCCCGAGGCGGCGATGCAGGCGGTGCAGGCAACCGCGCTCGCGCAGCAAAAGGCGCAGTAGCATGGCCGGCGGCGCGACCGTCGTTGCGGCGCGCCGGGCCGGCGGAGAGCGGCGCGCCGCGGGACCTCGGCGGCGCGGCAGGGGGCGACTCGCCGGCGGGCGGCGGGGCAATCAGGACGCCTGGCTCTACGTGCTGCCGGCGCTGGCGGTGTTCGCCGTCTTCATTGCCTATCCGATCGTGGCGAACACCATCACCAGCCTGCTCGCGCCGCATGGCGGGGCCAGCCTGGTGAATTACCGGCAGGCGGCGACGGATGCGGTGTTCTGGACGGCGCTGCGCAACTCCGCCGTCTGGGTGGTGCTGTGCGTGGTGTTCGAGATCGCGATCGGCTTCGTCCTGGCGCTGGCGATCGAGATGCATATCCCGCGCGGCCAGGTGGCATTCCGCACTTTGCTGTTCCTGCCGATGGTGATCACGCCCTCGGTGATCGCGCTGGTGTTCACCACGATCTACGCGCCGGATTACGGGCTGCTGTTCGGGCTGTTCAACAGCGTGGGACTGGGCGGGCATTTCCCCGCCATTCTCGGCGATCCCGCGACGGCAACGGTGGGGGTGATCGCGGTCAATGTCTGGCAGTGGTGCGGGTTCTTCGTGCTGATGTACTGCGTCGGGCTGGCGCAGATCGACCGCGAGCTGCTGGCGGCGGCGGCGATCGACGGGGCGGTGGGCTTCGCGCGGGTGCGCTACGTGATCTGGCCGCTGCTGGCCTCGACCACGGCCTCGCTCGCGGTGCTCGGAACGATCCAGGCGCTGCAGCAGTTTCCGCTGATCTTCCTGATGACCGAGGGCGGCCCCGCGGATTCGACGCAGACGCTGGCCACCTACATCTTTCAGACCGGGTTCGTGCTGGACGAGATGCACTACGCCTCGGCCGTGGCGGTGGTGCTGTTCCTGCTGTCGCTGGCCCTCATCGTGTTGCAGTACCGGATCGGCCGGGCGACGCGGTTCGCCGATGCCTAGATCCTCGAAGGGCGCGGTGCTGCTGGCCTATCTGGTGCTGCTCGTCGCGGCGGGCATCAGCCTGGTGCCGACGATCTACATGGTGGACATCTCGCTGCGCGATTCGGTCGACAGTTTTTCCCCGATGCTGATCGCGCCGCACGTGACGTTCGCCAACTGGGTCGCGATCCTGTCGCAGGGCAACCTGCCGGGATTCTTCGTCAACAGCGCGGTGGTCAGCCTGGCCACGGTGGTGCTGACGCTGATCTGCGTGACCGGGCTGTCCTACGCGATATCGCGGCTGAAGATCCGCGGCGGACAGGTAATCCTGCTGGTGGTGGTCTCCGCGCTGCTGCTGCCGCTGGCCTCGTTGCTGATCCCGATCACGGTACTGCTGGAGATGCTGGGGCTGACCAACAACTATCTCGGCCTGATCGGTCCGGAGACGGCGCTGGGCATTCCGTTCGGCACGCTGATCGTGAAGGCGGCGATGGACGAGATCCCGGTGGCGCTGGAGGAGGCCGCCGAGGTCGATGGCGCCGGCAATTTCGCGGTGCTGACGCGGATCATCATGCCGCTGATCCACCCGTCGCTGCTGGTGGTGGCGATTTGGCAATTCCTGTTTTCGTGGAACGAGTTCTTCCTGGCGCTGGTGATCATGACGAAGGACCCGGTGAAGACCTTGCCGCTGGCGCCGCTCTACTACGAAGGCCCGTTCATGACCGATCCCGGCAAGCTGTTCGCGATCCTGACGCTGATCGCGATCGTGCCGATGGCGGCCTATGTCGTGCTGCAGCGTTGGTTCGTGGCCGGTCTGATGGAGGGCAGCGTCAAGGGCTAGCCGGAGCGCGGCAACTTGCCAAACCGGACATGGGGCGGTCGGCGAGCGGATCGCCCGCCTCCGCGCGGATCGAGAGTATCGCGCAGAGACACCCGGTGGCTCGCTTTCCCGCCGCCGCTGGTTTTGCGACTTGCCGGGGCAATTCTTGCTGCCGCCAACCACCATCGATAGACTTGCGATGGCCGATGATCGCGTCACGGATCGGGAATGCGCGGGGATGCCCACGGCATGCTGTCACCGTCTCGGATTGCCGACGTTCCACGGCTGCTGGCCGCGGCATTCGTGCTGTACGGGCTGGTCGCCACGGCATGCCTGGCGATCGAAATGCCGCCGATCCAAAACCCTGACGAGCCGAATCACTTCCTGCGCGCAGAGCAGGTGGCGGACGGCGGATTGATTGGCACGCGGTTCGCTATCAGCGGACCGAACGGCTCGGCGCAGGTAACCGCCGGCGGGCAGGCCGATCCAGCCGTGTTGACGGCCTTTCGGCCATTCAACTCCTTGCCGTTTCATGCGGACCTTCGGGCGACACGATCGATGTGGCCGCCGCCGATCGGCTGGTCCGGCACCAGGTCGCAGATCAGCTTCCCCAATACGGCCATCTATCCGCCGGTCTTCTACATTCCGGCCGCCGTTGGCGTTGGTGTCGGACGCGCAACGGGCCTGACGGTGTTGCAGACGCTCAAGGTCTCGCGGCTGCTGACCGGCGCGGCCGCGGTGGCGGTCGGGGCGGTGGCCATCGCCTGTGCCGGCGCGATTGCCGTATGGCTGTTCGCGATCATGACATTGCCGATGTCCTTGTCTCTCATGGCGTCGACCTCGCCGGATGCGCTGATGCTGGCCTGCACCGCCTTGGCCGCCGCCTTGCTGGCGCGCAGCTTGCGCGCGCCGCAGCCCGGCAGCTCGGCGGCGATGGCCTGGCTGATCGCAATGCTCTGCCTGGTGGCGACGGCCCGACCACCATATTGCGGGCTGGAGCTGCTGCCGCTTGCCCTCGTCGCGCGGCCGCTACGATGGCGCATCGTTGCCGCAGCGGCCATTATCGCCAGCACAGCGGCATGGTGCGCGCTCGCGGCGGCGACCGCCCTGACCAATACCGGGGCATTCCTGGGCGCCGACCCGGCCGCGCAGGCGGTGCTGCTGTTGTGGCATCCCTGGTTCGTGATCACCATTGTGCACGACACCCTGACGGTGGGTTGGCGCGGCTATCTGGAGACCTTCATCGGCCGGCTTGGCTGGCTCGACACGCCCTTGCCGCACGCATATCTCGGCGCCGCGACCGCCATATTGGGACTCGCGGCATTGGCGGCGCTGCTGGGACCGCGCGGCGAAAGGATCGGCGCCGTGTCCCGGTTGGTGATCGTCGCTTGCGTGCTGCTCTGCACCGTTGGCGTGTTCGCGATCCAGTATCTGACCTGGACCATTCCCGGCCATGCGGTCGTCGATGGCATCCAGGGCCGCTATTTCCTGCCGCTTGCCATGGTCGCAGGCGTGGCGCTGCCGGCGGTGGGTGCGGCGCGGCGAACGTGGGCGCATGATGCATTGATCCTGGCCGTGGCGCTGTTCCCCGTCGTCTCGCTGGGTGTGGTCATGCGCGCAATCGTGCTGAGATATTATCTCGGTTGACGCCGCCGTTCGGACCTGTGGCGCACGGCAATATGGGCGCCCGCTGATCGGGCATTTGGGATCGTTGGTTGCGGGGACAGGAAACCACCGACAGTTGACTCCAATGATGGTCGCCTGCTGAAACGTCACTGGGAGGTCCAGCCAACTTGAGCGGCTGGTAAGGGCTCGACCTTTAATGTTTAGGTCGTGGGTTCGAGACCCACCGGCTTTATCAACCAGATCAACGGGTTTTCGCCCTTCCCGCGTGAGCCTCCGACGGGCCGTCCCACGCTCTTTCCCCCAGATCGCCGCCGATCCCCCCCGACATGCCCGTGAGGTCGATGTCCGGCGACCGCGGTCAGCGCTGTTCTCCGACGAAAAAAGTGAGCGGCAGGGGTGTCAATCGGCATCCATGAAGAACCCCCTATCGGCGCGACCTCGGCGGGGTGGCGCGTGAACCGCAGGACGAAAGACAGCGAGAGGGTAAGGTCGTCCCGGGTGGCCAGTCGAAGGTTGGGCGCATCGTGCATGGCGGGACGAGGCGACTGTTCGGAACATCACAGGAACATCGGCGGACTGCCCGCATTCGCACGAACTATCACGCCGACGCCGAATGTGCCGATGGTCTCGGCCCGGGTTAACGAAGTTTCTCTCCCCGACGCGTAGGCTGGCGCATCAGGCGGGTGCCATGCAAAACGCTACGGGAGCGGCAGCGGACGAATTGAACCAACGCGGAGGGAACTCTGCGCCCGCCGGCTATCGCCGGCCGGCAGCCAGGCCACCCCGCGCAGCGGCTGACACGGCGCGCGAGCGCCTGCGCCGCGCCACCGCCGAAACCCACCTCCGCCTGCATGCTTACCGTGCCTTCGTGCGTCTCATGGGTGGCAGTCTGACCATGCCGGAATACCGCCTGCTGCTCGCCCGACTCTATGGATTCCACGCCGCGCTCGAAGCCCGGCTGTACAGTGTCCCGACACCTTGGCGCTACGGCATGGACCCGCTTTCGTACTGCAAGGCGCGGCTGCTCGAGGCCGACCTCTCCGCGTTGAAAGGGCCTGCATTCCAGATCGCGGCTTTGCCGACATGCACGCGGCTCCCTGCGATCGACTCGCCCGGTGCCTTCGTCGGATGCGTCTACGTGATCGAGGGCGCTGGTCGTGGTGGCCGGATCATGGTGCAGCGGCTCGACGCCCTGTTGGGCGCGGGCGTCGCGCAGGGCAGACGCTTTTTTCTCGGCGGCCCGGCAGCGGACCCCTCGCCATGGTCGCAGTGCTGCGCCGCGGTCGAACGATGTGCCGCCGACGGACACATCGACGCGATGGTAACGGCCGCCCTCGACACCTTTGGCGCGCTGGAAAACTGGCTGCACGCAGGAGCCGAAGTTGCCCCCATTCCTTGACCCTGCGGCACATCTCAACTCCTGCGCGCGGGAGCCGATCCATCGTCCGGGCAGCATTCAGCCGCATGGCATGCTGTTCGCCGTCACGCGCGCCGACCTGCGGCTCGCGGCGGTCAGCGAGAATGCCGCGGCCGCGTTGCGCGCGACGCCGCAGCAACTGATCGGCGGGCCGATCGGCCAGGTCCTGGACGATCCCAGTGCCGAACGCCTCGCGCCGCTGCTGTGCGCCGATCCGCCGACCGACACGGTCGCCGTGCGGCTTCGTCGGCCGGCGCCGCCTGCCGAATGGGACGCATCGGTGCATCGGTGCGGCGGGCTCATGCTCATCGAGCTGGAGCCTTGTCCCGCCAATGGCGGCGATGAGCTCCTGTTCGGCCGGGTAAGAAACGGCATCGAGCGAATTCGCCAGAGCACCAGCGTTGCCGAGGCATGCGTCGCGCTGGCCCGGGGCATCAGGGTCCTCTCGGGCTACCAGCGCGTGATGGTCTACCGTTTCGACCCGTATTGGAATGGCGAGGTGGTGGCGGAAGACAAGGCCGCCGACGCGCACTCGTATCTCGGTCACAGTTTTCCGGCTTCCGACATCCCCGCCCAGGCGCGCGCGCTCTATGTGCGCAACACGCTGCGCCTGATCCCGGACGCCGGCTACACGCCGAGCCGTATCGACCCCGATACGGATCCGACGACCGGCGCGTCGATCGACCTCAGCGACGCCGTCCTGCGCAGCGTCTCGCCGATCCATTGCGAATATCTCGCCAACATGGGCGTCGTCAGCTCGATGTCGGTGTCGGTCATCAAGCACGGCGCGCTCTGGGCGCTGGTGGCCTGTCACCATCCTGCGCCGCGGTTCGTGCCGCACGAAGTCCGGCAAGGCTGCGAACTGCTCACCCAGGCCATGGCCTGGTATCTCGACACCACCGAGCGGATTTTCGCCGCGCACGCCATCGAGGCGGTGAGAACACAGGAGACCGAAGTCATGGCCGGCGCTCGCGGCAAGCTCGATTGCCGGAGCATCCTGCAGAGCATCGCGCCTGCGCTGTTGCACCAGGCAGGCGCGCAGGGCCTGGCGCTATGTCATTCGGACGATACCTGGACGGCAGGGATCACGCCGGACGCGGCGCAGATCGGGGCGATCGAGGAATGGCTTTCCGCCGGCGGCGAGCCCGCGCTGTTTACCGACCGCCTGGCCAGGCTGTATCCGGCTGCACGTGAAGGTGCTTCGCCGGCGAGCGGCATGGCCGCAACACGGCTTCCTGCCGGCTGGTTGCTGTGGTTCCGCTCGGAGTGGCCACACACGATCCGCTGGGCCGGAGACCCGAGCGGACCAGTCATGGTCTCCGCCGACACAGGCCGCATCAATCCGCGAAAATCGTTCCAGACATGGCGCGAGGACGTGCGCGGCCAAAGCCGCCCGTGGGACCCGTGGGAGCGGGCCACCGTGACCGAGGCGGCCCACCTCGTCACGCGGCTGCTGTTCCGGGACCAGGAGAGCAACCGGCGCGCTGCGGAACATCGGACGAACCGACTGCTGAACGAGCGGGCCGCCGAGCTCGAGCGCCTCACCGGCGAACTGCGGCATGAAATCGAGCAACGCACAGCGGCCCAGGCAGCGCTGCAGCGCCACCGCGACAATCTCGAGCGCGAGGTCGCCGAACGCACCGCCGCCGTTGTCGCCAGCGAAGCGCGCCTTGCCGATGCGATCGAAACGCTCCCCGACGCCTTCATCCTGTTCGACGCCGAGAATCGCCTGGTGGCGTGCAACGCGGCCTATCGCGCAATTGCCAAAATAAGCGCGCACCACTTCAAGCCGGGCATCAGCTACGAGGATCTGTGGCGCATCTCGCTCCAGAGTGGCGTCGCCACGATCGATGGCGTGGACACCGATCAATGGTTCCGCAATCGTACGGTTCAGCGTCGGGCGGTCGGCAGTCAAGTCGTCCGCACCGAATATCGTCGTGACGATGGGGTGTGGTTCGAAATGCGTGAACGCCGCACCCGGGAAGGCGGTCTCGTGACCTTGCGGGTCGACGTGACCGAAGCGCACCGGCATGAGGCGATGCTGGCCGAGCAGAACAAGCTGGAGGCACTGGGGCAGCTCGCCGGTGGCGTGGCGCACGAAATCAACACCCTGCTGCAGCCGGCGCTGATCTTCCCGGAAATCATGCGCGAGCGCCTCCCGCCGGACGATGTGGAGGCCCACGAATTCCTCGAGCTGGTGCTGGACAGCGTGCGGAAGGCGGGCGAAGTCGTCCGCAACGTCCTGCTGTTCGCCCGCAAGCAGGACGCCAAGCTGGAGACGGTCGATCTCGCGGTCGAAGTTGATGCCGCGTTGGCGTTCATCCGGCACCTGCTGCCGCGGAAAATCTCGCTGTCCCAGCGCACCAGTTGCGCCGGCGGGTTGGCCGCCATCAACAAGACCCAGTTGACGCAGGTGCTCACCAACCTGCTGGTCAATGCCGCGCACGCCAGCGGCGGGCAAGGCTCCATCGCGGTCGATCTGGGGCAGGTGCGGCCGTCGGTCCGCCAGGCGGCGGCACTGCAACTCGAAGCGGGCGCCCCCTACCTGACGCTGGCGGTCGCGGACCACGGCAGCGGCATGGATGCGACGACCTTAGGCCGCATCTTCGAGCCGTTTTTCACCACCAAGCCGGTCGGCGAGGGCACCGGGCTTGGCCTGTCCGTGGTCTTCGGCATTCTGCGCAGTTGGCAGGGCGCCGTCGCCGTCGACAGTGCGGTCGGCTGCGGGACGACGTTCACCCTCTACATTCCGATTGCCGCTCAGGTGCCGCCAGCCGACGCCACCGCGCAAATCGCGCACTGACGGATGTGGGGGGACGCAGGGCGGAAACGCCTTGCCCCCGGACCCCCGGGTCAAGCGCCCGAGGGCATGCTCGATCCGGGGGCAAGGCTGCGCCGCCCGACGCCCACCCCGCCACGTCGCGTGCTGCACCGGCGCGCTTAGCTTTTTCTTAGTCACTCCGTGCGTTTATGGCGGCATGCCGTGCGAATCAGACGATCCAGACCACCCCGTCGGGCCTGGCATCCCGCACGCCGGGCCGGCAAACCGCTGCCGTCCGGCTGATCACTTGCTGCATTTCAGGCCGCTTCAGCCTGCCACCGCTGCGCCGGTAACGCCGCTTCCCGTCCTGGAGACCGAGGCATGAAGCCGATCCTGGTCATCGACGACTCCCCGACAATGCTGATGAGCATCAGCCGCATCCTGACGAAGGTCGGCTTCACCGTGGAGAGTTGCGCCAACGGCCAGCTCGCCATCGACAAGATCAAGGGCGGCTTCAGTCCGGCGATAATCCTCACCGACCTCAACATGCCGGTGCTCGACGGCTTCGGCTTCATCAAGCAGGCACGGCTGCTTGCAGCCACACGTTTCACGCCCATCGTCGTCCTGACGACCGAATCCGCCATGCAGAAGAAAGACACCGCACGCACCGCCGGCGCCACCGGCTGGCTGACCAAGCCGGCGGAGCCGCAGGATCTGCTGGGGTTATTGAAGCAGTTGCTTCCCGCCGCGTGACGCAAGCCATGCAGCCCCCCGTTCGCGCCCCGCAGCCCAGCGTCTTCGCGCTGCTGGCCGCGCAGGTCGCAGCCGTGCGCGACCGGATCGAGAGTGACGCGACCGCACAGGTCGATCTCCTGTGGAAGGCGGCCGATACGCTCGCGCAACTTGTCGCATTGCTCGACCGGCTGGTACGGCACGCCGGCACGCTGCCCGCCGAACTGGCCGCCGCCTGCGCCTCGGCGGGAGCTGCCGATGCCGAATTTGGCCGTGCGCTCGATGAACGCGCTTTCGTGCAGGCCCAGCGCATCGATCTCGCGCGGCAGATGGCGGATGGCGTCGTGCGAGCGCTGCACGGGCTGGATGGTGAAGGCGCCGCGCTGTCGCCGGAGCAGCTTGCCGCCTTCTATGTCAGCCAGGAACAGCGCGCCGTGCACGCGGTCGCTCTGGCCGGGAGCAACAGCCCATGCGACGCGTGATGGCACTTCGTCGGTCCCCTGCCGTCCGCCGGCGCGTGGTCGGGTCGGCGGCGGCCGCCAGCCTCATGTGTGGCGCGGCATTGGTCGCCGTCCCGGCGACCCCCCTGTTGTCCGACGGTCTCGGTGCCGCGGTGTTCGTCCTGTCGCTTCTGGTGCTGCTCGCCGGGTCCGGCAAGGACGCGGCGACGGCCGCACCGGCCGAGGTCGTCTCGGCCGCCGGTCCGGCGCCTGCCGATGCCAGTACTGCCGACGCCGGGACCACCGATCCCGGATCCGCCCCGGCCCAACGTGCCGCCGCCGATCGGGCGCTGCTGGCCACGCCGTCCCCCGGCACGACCCGAGACTTCGCCACGGCGATGGGCATGTTCGGCGCCGAGATCGTCGAGCAGGTGGAGACCTCGGTGCAGTCGGTTCTCACCGAGAACCACCAGATGCGCGAGATGGCGCAGGAGATGGCCACCGCGTCCGACCAGGCGCGGGACCAGTTCAAGGTGTCGATCGCACGCTCGGCCGACTCGGAAACCGCGATCGAGCAGCTTCAGTTGTTCGGCACCCAGCTCGCCGCATCGATCGAGCGGATCGCCGGCGAAGTGCGCAAGTCGATCGCGACCGTCCGGATCGCCGTCGAGCAGGCGACGGAAACCCAGCGCAGCGTCGAGACGATGGCAAGCCTGTCACAGGGCATGTCAGATGTGCTCGGCCTGATCAGCGGGATATCGCGGCAGACCCGGATGCTGGCACTGAACGCGGCGATCGAGGCCGCGCGCGCCGGGGAGGCGGGACGCGGATTTGCCGTGGTCGCAGCCGAAGTGAAGCAGCTCGCAAACCAGACCGGGGACGCGGCGCAGGTGATCGAGGGCAAGCTGAAGCAGATGACCGGCACCGTCCAGGCGAGTGCCGCGGTGCTGAAAGTCCTGCTCTCGACCGTGGCCGCGATGGATTCGGTCAGCGGCTCGATCGGCCAGGCGATCGCGGAGCAGGACGCGCTGACGGCGCAGGTGATGACCGGCCTCGTCGGCATGCAGGGCTCGGTGTCCGATGTGGCGCGGGAGATCCGCGAAGCCGCCCAGATCGCCGCGAACAGCGGCATGCTGTCCGAGCTCGTGCTGGAGACGGCGAACTCCGTGGACGGCCTGGTCGGCGGGATGCGCGACAAGTTGCATTCGGTCGGCACCGGCATGCTGACCATCCAGGCGCAGGCGTGACCCGGTGGCCGGCAACCGGCCGGACGGCCATGACGATGGGCCGGTCGACACCGGCCAGGCGCACATCATTTGGCTGACGACATGATCCCGCGCGATCATGCAGGTCGGTCGCGGTTGGAGCGGACGCTGCAACAGGCGCGCATCGCGTTCTTCGAATACCAGCCCGATTGGGCGCTCGATCCTCGCGGGCTGCGCGGCGAGTTGGATTGGTGCGGTGCGCGGTTCGGCATCGACGGATTCGACGGTGCCGCAGCACTCGGCACTCTGCTGCTGGCGGTGGTCGAGTCCGATCGCCAGACTTTGCTGCAGGTGCTTTGGCTTGATCGGGGGCTCGACCGGCCGGACGGCACCGGCAGCGGCGAGTTCCGCGTGAAGCCGCGCGACGGCGGCACGATCGACCTGGTCTGCGACGCACAGATCGATCTCGACGCCGATGGCCGGGTCGGCACCGTTTCCGGTGTGCTCCGGGACATCACCGATCGACGCCGTGTGTTGGGTGGCATGGCGCACGAGATGAACAATCTCCTGCAACCGGTCGCGCTGCTCGGCCGCGACATGCTCGACCGGGAGTTGGTGCTCGCCGAGGGCGTGTCCCAGCTCGAAATCGTGCTGGAATGTTGTCGCAGTGCCGGACGCATCGTCGGCGATGTGCTCGCCGTGTCCCACCGGGCGCGCCATCGCGGCATGGTGGCAAATGCGCGGCAGTTGCTCGACGAATGTCGCCGCCTTGTCGGCCTGACGCTGCCAAAGGACGTGACGATCGTGGTGCTTGCGGCGGAGCGCGCGCCGGCGATCTTCGTGGACCGCGCCGCGTTCATCACGGTGCTGTTGAATCTCGCCACCAACGGCGCAGCCGCGATGGACGGAAGCGGCGAACTGGTGATCGCGCTCGATACGACGCAACGGCTGGACGGCCGCCATTTCGTCCGGCTGCGCATCATCGATTCCGGGTGCGGCATGGATCGGGTCACTCTGGCGCGCGCCTTCGAACCGTTCTTCACCGCCCGGCCGGTCGGCCAGGGCACCGGCCTGGGGCTGTCCGTTGCCCAGGCGCTGGTCACCGAGATGCGCGGCACCATCACGCTGGAGAGTGCCCCCGGCGCGGGAACCACCGTGACGGTCCTGCTGCCGGTCCATGAAGGAGAGCCCCCCAATGGCGTCGATTCTGCTGATTGACGACGTTCCCGCCGTGCTGATCAGTTTGCGTATCGTCCTGCAAGGCAGCGGCCACAAGGTGACCACGGTGCGCGATGGCGATAGCGGCCTCGACCTGCTGCGCACGCAGAAATTCGACATGGTGATCACCGACATCTGGATGCCGGGATCCAGCGGTACCACCGTGATCAGCGAAGGCCGCAGACTGGCGCCGCGGACCCGCTTCATGGCCATCACCGGGGGCGATCCGAACGGACCCTCCGACGCCGTGCGGCTTGCGGACAGCGATTTCGGTGCGGACCGCGTGCTGCTGAAGCCGTTCGAGAAGAGCGACTTGCTGGCCGCGGTTGATGGGCTGCTGAAGGACGGGTGACTGGTAGAGCTTTACTCCCCCTCCCCTTGAGGGAGGGGGATGGGGGGCGGGGTCGAGCAGGCGCGATGCATCATGCCTGCGCGACCCCTCCCCCCGCCCCCCTCCCTCAAGGGGAGGGGTAGAAGTGAAACACCGTTCCGCCCTCAGCGTCAGGCGCTTCCCCGTTCCTCGCTCAGCAGCGGAGCCACCCAGCGCGCCAGAGCCGGATCGCCGGGCGGCGCTGCCACGTTGGGACGCGCCGCGAGCAGCAGTTGCAGCAGCGCCGTGTGCAGATGCGTGCAGGCCGACAGATCGACCTCCGGCGCCGCGCTGCCCTTGAGGAATTCAAGCAGCGGCAGCGCGTCCTCGACGGTGCAGACGTCCTCGAAACGAACCTGCGTCTCGGTGAACACCAGCGGCATCACAGCAACTCCTTCAGGTTCAGCACCAGCAGCACCCGGCCGTCGCCCAACAGCGCCGAACCCGAGTAGCCGCGCATGCCGGCCAGGATCCCGTCCAACGGCTTCAGCACGACGTCGATGCCCTCGCGCAGCCGGTCGACCACCAGGCCGACGGCGGCGCCGCGGACCCGCGCCACCAGCACGGCCTCCTCGTCCACCTCCGTCGCGCGGCGCGGCAGTCCCAGCAGGGCGTGCATGCGCACCAGCGGCACGATGGCATCGCGCAGCACGAAGGCTTCCGAGCGCTTGATCCAGCGGATGCGGTCCCGCGGCAGCCGCACCGTTTCGGCGACGCCGTCCATCGGCACGCCGAACAGCGCGTCGCCGACCTCGATCATCATCACCCTGGCGACCGCCATGCTGAGCGGCAGCGACAGCCGCACCAGGGTGCCCTCGCCCTTGCGGGACGACAGCGTGACCTGGCCGTTGATCTTTTCGACAGCGGTACGGACCACGTCCATGCCGACACCGCGTCCCGACAGGTCCGAAACCGCCTCGATCGTCGAGAACCCGGGCAGGAAGATCAGGTTGATGGCCGCCTGGTCCGACAGCGCGTCGGCTTTTTCCTCCGTGACCATCCCCTTCTCGAACGCCTTCAGCCGGATCGCCAGCGGATCGATGCCCTTGCCGTCGTCGGACACCTCGATGACGACCTGATCGCCCTCCTGAAACGCCTTGAGCTGGATCGTCCCCGCTTCCGGCTTGCCCGCCGCCGCCCGCTGCTCGGGCAACTCGATCCCGTGGTCGATGGCATTGCGCACCAGATGGATCAGCGGGTCGCCGAGCGATTCGATGATCGTCTTGTCGGCCGCGGTATCCTCGCCGACGATCCGCAGCTCGATGTGCTTGTTCAGCTTGCGCGACAGATCGCGCACCAGGCGCGGGAAGCGTTCGAACACCTCGGACACCGGCAGCATGCGCACCGCCATGATGGCGCGCTGCATTTCCTGCGCGAGACGGTCGATGACGGCGTATTGGTCCTTGATTTCGCGCCCCATCTCGCGCGAGCCGTAGACGTCTTCGGCGCGCTTGGCCAGGAACGGCAGGCTGTTCTTCGACACCACCAGTTCGGCGATCAGGTTCATCAGCGCATCGACCTTGGCCTGGTCCACCTTGAGCACGTGAGCAAGTTGCGTCGGCGCCCCAGGTGCCGGCTGGGCGGCGTCCGGCGGGGCGCCGGTTGCCAGCAGCGCCACCGCGGAGTCGGGAATTGGCGCGGGGCCGGCAACGGCCGCCTCCACCCGGTTCTCCAGCGCCGTGATCAGGTCTTCCAGTCGGCCAGGCGCCCCGCCTGCCGCTTCCGCGGCGGCGGCGGCCAACTCGCCCTCGCGCAACGACCAGCCCAGGCTGGCCAGCAGGCTGCCGATCGTGGCTTCCACCGCCGCCATGCGGCGCCGGAGCACATCCGGCTCGCCTGGCATCGCGACGATGCGCATCTGCTCGGCCAGAATGCGCGCCGCCATTGGCTTGTCCGCCAGGGCAGCCGCGGCGTTCGGCGTTGCGGCGGCCGGCGTTGCCGTGGGTGCGGCGGTCGGCGCGGGGCTCGCCTGTGCTGGCTTCCCCCCAATGGGTCGCGTACGGCCCTCCTCAATGCACGCCACCACCGCCGACGCCCAGGCCGCATTCGGCAACGGCGCGGCCAATACCGCATCCAGCCAGCGCAGTGCCGACGCGACCCAGAGGTGCGCGTCGGTCAGCCCGAGCAGCGTCGCGACGGCGGCACGCAGGCCGGCGAAGTCGCGTGCCGCCAGAAGCCGTTCGGCATTCTCGACGAAGTCCCGGTGCCCCGGCCCGGCGTCGGCATCGCCGCCTGGAAGGATCAGCGCCTCGGCAGGCACGGCGACGATCGTCACCTGGTCGATGACGTAGCGGAACAGATGCTCCACCTCACCGCGTGGCTGGCCCGTCAGTGCACGGAACGCCAACGCGCTGTGGAACGGATCGGTCTCGGCCAGCGGCGCCGGCGGCTCGCGGAAGGCGATCCGCAAGGCCTTGAGCCCCGCAAGCTGCGGAAACAGGTTGAACGGGTCTTCGCCGCGATAGAAACATCCGTCGTCGGGCGCATAGGCAATGGCAAACAGCGGCGGCCCGCCGCCGATGGCTTCCGCGAAGGCTGCCAGGCGGTCGGCGTCCGCCAGTTCGCCCAGCCAGTCGGCGCGCTCGATCGCCGCGACCGGCGCGGCCGATCCCGTCGCTTCGTCACCATCCGGCAACAGCACCCGCAGGCGCCTGGACAGATCGACCGAAACCCCCTCGGCATCGTCGGGCAGGCGGCCGTGCCGTTCCAACTCGTCCACCCACGCGGACACCCGGTCGAGCGCGTCCAACAGGACATCGACCATGGCCGGGTCCAGCGTGAGCTGGTTCGCGCGCACCGCGCCAAGCAGGTCCTCGCCGGCATGCAACAGGCGGGTGAGGCCCGGCACGTCGAACAGGCCGGAGGCACCCTTCAAGGTGTGCACCGCGCGGAACACCTCGTTGACCAGCCCGGCATCGGACGGATCGCGTTCCAGCTTCAGCAGTCCGGCCGCCGCACCTTCCAGTTGTTCCCTGGCTTCCGGGATGAAACGTTCCAGCAGCGTTGTCATCAGACCTGCATCCCGGTCAGCAGCCGCGCCATCTCTTCCAGATCCTTCGGACGCACCGGCTTGGTCAGGTAGAAGTTGGCGCCGGCTTCATAGGCTTTCAGGGCGTCCTGCTCCTTGTCCTCGGTGCTGATGGTGATAACCGGCACGCGCCACAGGGCCGCATCTTCGCGAATCGTCCGGATCACCTGGTAGCCGTCCATTTTCGGCATGTTGATATCCACCACCAGCAGGTCGAACGATCCGGTCATGGCGCGTTCGACGCCTTCCAGGCCGTTGACCGCTTCCTCGACCTCGAAGCCCGCGGCCTCCAGCACGTCGCGGTAGAACATGCGCATGGTGATGCCGTCCTCGACGACGAGAACCCGCGTCTTGCGTCTTGGCAGTTGGATGATGTCCATCACCTGGTCTCGAATGGCTTCTGGTAGATGATCGAATCGGCGTGCTTGCGCGGGCGGAACAGCGACGATATCCGGCTCATGCTCTCCGAGTGGCCGAGGCAGATGTAGCCACCGGGCCGCAGGCAGTCGTACATCGCCTCGATGGTTTCGCGCCGCGACGTGTCATCGAAATAGATCAGCATGTTGCGGCAAAAGATGATGTCAACGTTACGGAACATGCGCATGAACAGCGGATCGACGACGTTGCCCTGGGAGAAATCGATCGAGCCACGGATGTCGTCGGAAATCCGATACCGCCGATCCTTTTGCTGGATGAAGTACTTCCTGATCAGCTCCGGCGACAGCCGCTGCAGCGACCGCTCGCCATAAATGCCGGCGGCCGCCTCCGCCAGGATGGCGGAGTCGATATCAGTCGCCAGGATCTCGATGTCGTAGCGGTCGGCATCCGCCCAGTGTTCCAGGATGTAGATGGCGAGTGAATACGGCTCCTCGCCGGACGAGCACGGCACCGACCAGATACGGATGGGCTCCCCGGTTTTCCGCAGGGCAGCCAGATCGGGCAGAATACC
This sequence comes from uncultured Alphaproteobacteria bacterium, assembly GCA_963773345.1. Taxonomy (GTDB): domain Bacteria; phylum Pseudomonadota; class Alphaproteobacteria; order Acetobacterales; family Acetobacteraceae; genus Palsa-883. The sequence continues at coordinate 140,319 of CAVZBG010000010.1, forward strand.
CTCTACCAGCGCCTTGAGCTGATAATCCTCGCGGAAGAAATAGGTTTCGTTCACCGTCATCTGGTTGACGAGCCGCTGCATCTCCGCGCCGGAGGCCTCGAAGCGGACGGTCGAGAAATACTCGCGGAACGTCGCGCAGCCGGTCCGCTGCATGCGATCGGCGATCCGCCGCTCGGCAAAATATTTTTTCTTCGCATCGAACATGATGCCCGTCTTGCGGTAGAAGAACTCGCAGAACTTGGCGAATTCCTCGTCGGAAATGGTCGCTTGCGCCAGCGCCGGCGTCGGGTTCATGGCGGCCATGCGGTCCATCATCGTCCGAGAATCCGTCGAACCGCCGCATCCACGGCGAACTTGATGAACGCCACATCGGAAAATCGATCGGCGAGCGCTTCCAGCGCCGGGATGGCGTCAGGTTCCCCCGATTCCGCCAGCGCGTCGAGCGCCGCCGCGCAGACGTTCACGTGCGGGTCGAGGATCACCACGCGGCGCAACCATTCCGGCACCATCGGGTGGCGCATGGCGGCCAGCACATCGACGGCGAAAATGCGGACATCGCTGTTGGCGTCGCCAAGCATCGCTTCCACGTGGGGTGCCACCTGATCCGGCATCTGCTGCAGCGCCTCGATCGCACCGTTGCGCAGGTTGGCGTCTTCGCTGCCGAGCAGCGGCAGCAGGCCGGTCACCACTTCAGGCGACTTGTTGGCGATCAGCCGGGTCAGAATGATGCTGCGAACGCTGAGGTTCGGCTCATTGGCAAGGTGGGCACACAGCACGGAAGCGGCGTCCGGCAGCTCGGCCAGGGCGCGGGCCGCCCGCCGGCGGGTCGCGGCACTGGCCGACCCCAGGTCGGCAATCCACGCATCCCGGTCGCGTGGCCCATCGTCGCGCACTGCGTCGGCGGACACCGGTGCGGCGGCACGCCTAACGAGAGCCATAGCGCGCCTCCGTGCCGGTCCGCATCGACGCGGCCGGCGCCAGCCATGCCACCAGTTGGTCCGCGATGCGGTTGGCCGGCAGCACCGCATCGGCGCCACGCAGGCGGACCAGCTCGCCCGGCATGCCGAATACCACCGAGGTCGCCTCGTCCTGCGCGATGGTACGGCCGCCGCTTTCGCGCAGCCTCGCCATCGCCTTGGCGCCATCGTCGCCCATGCCGGTCAGTTGCACGCCGACCAGCCGATCTGGTGTCGTAACGTTCATCGCGCTTTCGACCATGCGGGTCACACTGGGATGCCATAGATGCTGCGCGCTCGCCGGTGCCGGCAGCGCCACCACACCGAGGCCGGTCTTGGTAAACACCAGGTCGGTGTCGCCGCGGGCGATGTAGACGTTGCCGCCCTCGAGCACGGTTTGCCGCGTCACCTCGCTCACCGGCACCTGGCACAGCGTCGCGAGGCGGCGGGCAAACACGCCGGTGAAGCTGCTGGGCATGTGCTGCGCGACAACCACCGGCCAGGGAAACCCGGCGGGAAGCAGCGGCAATATCTCTTCAAGTGTTCCGGGGCCGCCGGTCGACACCCCGACCAGCACGATACCCAGCTTGTCGCGCGGCAACTGCGGCAGCGCTTTCGCGGCTGGAATCGCGCGCTCGGTGTGCCGGTCCGCCAGGCGCGAGGTCAGCCCGCGCGAGCGGCGAACCCGAGCGGAGGCCGCCGAGCGGACCTTCGCGACAAGTCCACGTTCGATCCGAATGATGTCACGCGAGATGGTGCCGTCCGGCTTGTGGATGAAGTCGACCGCGCCGAGCTGCAGCGCCTCGAACGTCGCCTCGGCGCCCTCCTTGGTCAGCGAGGAGACCATCACCACCGGCTTCGGCCGCTGCACCATGATGCGCGACAGGCAGGTCAATCCGTCCATCTCCGGCATGTTGATGTCGAGCGTGATGACGTCGGGATCGAAGTCCTCCAGCGCGCGCAGCGCTTCCACGCCGTTGCGCACCGCCAGCAACTCGAAGTCCGGCTGCTGCTCGAACAGTTGCACGAGGTGGCGCCGCATCAATGCGGAATCGTCGACGATCAGCAGTTTGATCATGGCGCCACGGCTCACCTTTTTGTGCAGCCGGCTGTTCCGAACCCGCCCACCGGCCCCGCGGCCGGCGGCACGGCCCGTCAGCCTTTGCCGTCCTTCAGCGCATCCACCTCCTTGACGTTGAGAAGCTGGTCGACGTCGAGGAGCAGGATCATGCGTTTTTGCGCTTCAAGGTTGGCAACCCGGCGGATCAGCTTCTGCTGCTCGGCGGAAAGTTTGGGTGCCCCGTCGATGAAGCGCGCGCCGATCCGCATCACCTCGGAGACCGAATCGACGATGAAGCCCGTGCGCAACCCCGCGATGGTGAAGACCATGATGCGCTGGCGGTCGTTGCGCTCAATTCCCTCCAGGCCGAACCGGCGCCGCTGGTCCACCACCGGCAGCACACTGCCGCGCAGGTTGATGACGCCCTCGATGAACGACGGGGTCTTCGGGACCCGGGTGAGTTCCTCGGGCACGCGGACAATTTCCTGCACCGAGTTCGATCGGGACGCCGTACTCCTCGTTCATCAGGCGGAAGACGACGAACTGCTCCTCGTCGTCGTTCTCGCCGGCCACGGCGGTCGCCTGGTCGCTCGCCATAGCCTCATTTCCTTCGCTCTCGCCGCCTACCAGCTTGCGCACCTCGTGGGCGTTGAACATCTGACCGGCCGACAGGATGGAGACCAGGCGGCGGCCTTCGTCCAACCGGCAGATCGACCGGATATCGTCGAGCGAGCGGCTCTGCGACAGCAGCGCAGGCATGGCGTCGATCGCCGAGCGGCCGACGCGCAACACCTCCTTGATGCTGTCCATCACGACACCGACCGAGGTGCCCTCCCCCAGCGACACCACCACCACCTTGTTGGCATCGGTGGCCTCGGCCGGTGGCAGGCCGAACATCTCGCGCAGGCTGACCAGCGGCAGCAGCCGATTGCGCAGCGTGATCACGCCGAGCACGTGCGCGGCGGTGTTGGGTATGTCGGTGACGTGCTCCGGCAGTTGCACGATCTCCTGCACTTCCTCGATCGGGAAGGCGTATTCCTGGCCGGCCACCTCGAAACTGACCAGTTGATTTTCGTCGATGGTACCCTCGGCGGACGACGCTGCCGTCATCTCGTCCGTGTGGTGGCTGGCTACCGCCGGGTCACGCTCGCCCGCAGGTTTGCCGGCAAGGTCGCGGAACTCGCGCCGGATGAGATTGGCGGCATCGAGAATCATCACCATCGAGGCGCCGTTGCGCCCCTTGATCATGCCGGTCAGCAGCTTGGTATCGACGGTCGACTGGATGGTATGGGCAGATTCGATGTCATCGGCCTCGACGGTCACCACGTTGGCCATGCGGTCGACCACCAGGCCGACCGGGCGACCCTGGTCGAGCACGACCACCCGTGTGGCATCGTCGTGCGCCGCCGGCTCGAAGCCGAACACGCTGCGCAGATTGATCACCGGCAACACGGTGCCGCGCAGGTTGGCGAGACCTTCGAGTGCCGCCGGACTCAACGGCATCCGCACCACATCGGGCATGCGGATGATTTCCTTCACCTCGGCAAGCGGCACCGCGAACATCTCGTCTTTCACATGGAAGATGACGAACTGCCGGGCATCGCCCGCCGTCTCGCCGCTTGCGCCGAGGGGGCTGCCGCTCTGCGCGGCATCCTCCCGCGTCATGACGGCACTGACATCAGACATGAAACTGCCTTCCGCTGGAGTTGAACGCGCGCGATGGGGCTGTCGAGGCGGGACCGCTACGCAGCGGCCTGCAGCTCGTCGGCCAGCGAGGCGATCTCCTCGATTGCGGACGCCAGTTCCACGGTTCCCTTCGCCTGCTCCTTGGCGGCATCGGTGGCCTCGGTCGAGGCACGGCCCGCCTCCTGAGCGGCAGCGGCGACCTGCTCGACGCCCGTTTGCACTTCCTTGGTGACCCGCAGAATCTCGTCAGCGCCGGCGACGATTTCGCGGTTGCCGACCAGCACGGCCGCCATGTCCTTGGCCACCGCTTCGAGATTGCTGGCGATCTGCCGGTTCTTCTCGACCTCGATCACGCTGGCCTCGACGATCTCGGCCAGATCGCCGCGCACGGTCACGATCTGGTCCTGGATCGCCTTCACCGTGTCCTTGATACGGTCGGCGTTCTCGGCCGAACTCGCGGGCGAGGTTGCGGATGTCGGTGGACACCACGGCGAAGCCCTTGCCGAACTCGCCGGCCCGCGCCGCCTCGACCGAGCCGTTGACCGCAAGCATGTTGGTCTGGATCGACACGGTGTTGATGGCATCGACGATCTTGTCGATGCGGCGGCTGATCTGCTCCAGCGCGGTGATCTGCTCGCGGCTCTTGCGCCCGGCATCCACCGAGGTCATCACGCCGGCGATCAGCTCGTCGACCGCCACCTTGTTGACCCCCAAAAGCTCGCTGATGGCCTGGCCCTTCTCCAGCCCCGCCTGGGCGCGGGTCTGGCTCATCTGCGCGCCCTTCTCGATCTGCGCGATGGCCGCCGCGGATTCCTGGCTGGCGGCGCTTTGCTGCTGCGCCCCCTTGCCGATCTGGTCGAGCGCCGTGGTGATCTGCGCGGCGGCGCGGTTGATCTCCTCGACCGCGCTCGACAGTTCCTCGGCCGCCGAGGCAACTTCCTCGGCGCTCTTGGCAATGTCGGTGGAGTTCTTCAATTCCTCCGCCAACTCCGACAGTTCCTGCGCCGTCTGCTCGCTCTGGGTCAGCGCCTGGGACTGCTGATCGACGGTCTTCCGGGTTTCCTCGCAGGCGGAACCCTGCTCCTCGGCGGCGGCGGCGATCACCTCCGAGCCCTTCTGGGCTTCCTTGGCGGCAACGTTGGACTCCTCGGATGCACGCGCGATCTCGCGGCCGCCGGCAATCACTTCCGCCATGTCGCCGCGAACCTGTTCCAGCGCCTCGGTGGTCTTCTTGCCTTTCACCATCTCCTCGCGCGCTGCCGTGGCCGAGCTTTGGATGCCCTCGGCGATGACCTTCACGTCCTTCTGGATCTGGACGATCAGGCCCTGGATGTCGCGCGCGCTCTTCTCGCTGGTCTCCGCCAGGGTCCGCACCTCGTCGGCGACCACGGCGAAGCCCTTGCCGTGCTGGCCGGCGCGCGCCGCCTCGATGGCGGCGTTCAGCGCGAGAAGGTTGGTCTGATCCGCAATGCGCGCCACCGCCTTGACCACCTCGCTGATGGTGGCGGCCTGCCGCTCCAGCTCCTCGATCATCTTGACCGAGGCTTCCTGCCGCTCCGTGGTGCGGCCGATCGCCAGAATGGAGTTGGCGATCTGGCGGGTCACGTCGGCGATGACGGTTTGCAGCGCCTCGGTCTTGGTGACCGAAATGTCCGCATTCTCTTTGGCCTTGAGGATCAGCGCCGCACCGTGGTTGACCGCCTTCAGCGACTGCTGACTGGCGCCGGCCGCCTCTTCGGCGCCCGAGGCGATCTGGTCGGCGGCCTTGCGCATCTCCGTGGCGGCCGCGGACGCTTCGGTGATGCCGCTGGCAAGCTGCGACGTGGCGGCGGCGATGCGCTCGGCCGCCTTCTGCTGCCGGGCAAAGGTGCGCGCCTTGCGCTTCTGCGCCTCGGCCAGCGCCGAGTTGGCAGCGAGCGAAACCACCGCGCCGTCATCGTGAACGTCCGCCGCCTCCCGATTTGCTACCCCGCCCAGCCGGCGGTGCGGTGCAACAGCCGCATCGTCGTCATGCGCGCTAGAGGTCTTGCCGAGGTTGGATCGCTTGGTGAGCGCCATGTTCACGAATTCCCTTGCTGGTGACATTCAGGCCGCCGTGCGCCCGGCTTGCGAGTCGGCGATAGGTATCGATGCAAACCGCTGTGTCCGGCTTGCTCACGTATTCTTTCGCCACGCCCGACATGCATTTCGACATGCATGACGAGGTGGGATCCAGTTTAGGTGCGATGCGAAGTCGCGACCGACCACCGGCCGGGAATAGGCCCCAAAGGTGACCAGGAGATTAATGGAAGTCGGTTATCTGCTGTGCGGTCAAAAACTGAACAGATTCAATTGGTTGTGACATTTCGCATCTTCCGATCTGTCGGCCTCGGCCGAGAGCGCAGTCTGGATCTGAATTTTTTCGAATAGTGTGACCGAAAAGACCAGCAGCAATGTGTGGAGCGACGCTTCGATCCGAAGTCGCCGCTTGACGATGGCCACCAGCACGTAAACCGACACGGCGATTCAGATCTGCGTCTTCACCGCGTTCGCCGACGTACCGTAGAACCGCTTCATTCGAAGGTGCTGCTTGATCCACTTGAAGAACGGCTCCGCCTGCCGACGGCTCTTGTAGAGGGCGCAGATCGTCAGTGCCGGTAGCGTCGCACTGGACGCCGTCCGAGGGCTGATCGAGCGCGTTGTCCTGCACCCTGCGCCGGACAGCCGGCGCGGCTTCGAGATCGAGCTGGTTGGCGAGATTGCGGCGATGGTCGGCCTTGGCTCAGTCGACAAGGGTAGCGCCCGCAAGACGGCGGGTGATCATGGTTTGTTCGAGAGTTCGGTAAAAGTGGTTGCGGGGGCAGGAAACCACCGACAGTTGACTCGAATGATGGTCGCCTGCTGAGGCGTCGTGCTCACGGGAAGGCACAACTGTCGTTCCTTCCCGTGAGCACGAGATTTTTAATCTTGGGGCCGTCGGTTCGAGTCCCACTGGGCTCACCATGTAAATCAACGCACTTCGGGCCGGTGCGTCCGCGGGGCCGCGGCGCTTCCCACGCCCTTCCCCCGAATGCGCCCCCGGACGCGGCCGATCTCCCCGTGGGACGGGCGCCCCGGGGCGGGCGCGCGGCGGCGCTCGCCGGACCAAAAAAACAGAGCGGCGGGGGCGCCGGCCAGACGGCCGGCGCCCCCTTCGCCCAATGGCCCCCGAGCCACGCCGTGCCGCGGCGTGTAGCCGAGCACGTGGACGGCGCCGTCGAGCAGTTCGACCACGACCTCGATCGTCGCGCCGTCCAGGGTGGCGACGATGCCGAGCGACGTTGGCGTGAGGCTGCCCCGCTCGACCTGGACCCGCCGAGGCGCTCGCCGAACGTGTCGTCGACGAGTTGCGCGCGCGCGGCATTATCGCGGGATAACGTCGATCCTAGCGCACGCACGCATTGCGGTCGCTCACCGCTTGCAGATCGGCGGACAGCGCCGGCATCCTGTCGGGCACCTTCGCCGCTGACCCGACCGCGGGTCGCGCCGACGGCCTGGCAAGCGTGCCGGTGATCTCCAGCGGAATGTCCAACGCAAGGAACCCCGTCGAGTGCGGTTGCGATGCCACACGCAAATCCAGGCGGCTCGTCAGGAAATCGATCGTGCCGCCTCCGGTCATGGCAATCTCCGGCGAACGCAACCGCAGCGGCGCGACCACGCCAAGGCCATTATGCATCTCCATCACCGCCAGCACGCAGGTCAGCGCCGCCGATCCCTCCGCGCTGTGGAACAGGGCGCGCAGATCGGTCGAGAGCAGCTCCACCAACTCGCGCGCCACCCGCCCCTGGACGATCGAAACGACCGCCTGGCCGCGGCTATCCTTCAACGCGGTATTGATGGCCTCCCCGGTCATATCGGCGTCGGCGCGAGCATCCAGCCGCCCGCTGATCTGGCCGTCTGCCGCGCCGAGCACTCGCGCGACCTGTCCGGTGTCCGCGCCCGAAAGCCCGGCGGCCAAACGCAGCCGGGCCCCGGCGTCGGCGTTCTGTAATTGTGCCGACGCCTGCGTCGTACCCCCGGCATAGCCGAACGTCAGGTCATCGACCGTCATCTCGCCCGGCATGGTCCGGGCGTGGATTGCGAAGTTTGGCAGCGTCGTCGCGCCATATTTCAGTTGACCGGCGTTGATCCGGCCATCGACGGTCGCTCCGGGGCGCGCCTCCACCTGCAAAGGCATGCCCAGCAAACCAGCGACGTTCCAGCCGCCGCTCAATGCCTTGGCATCGAGTTGCGGGAAGGTCAGGGCGAAGGCGACGGCATCCGGATTTGCGCCCACTCCCTCGGTCAAATTCAGCCCGCCGCTGAGCGCGTCGCCGCCCATCTTGCCGTTCAGACCTGCCCATTGCCACGCGTTGCCGTGCCTGCTGAGGGCGCCGACAGCCTGGCTCGGCGGCGTCACCAGCGCGGGTGCGCCGAAGACCACCAGCACATCACCCAATGAATGGGCGTCGATCCGCAGCGAACCGGAGACGCCATCAAAGTTGAGCGGATCCGTCATGCTGCCGTCGAAGTCGGTCGTGCTGGTGGCGGTTTCGATCCCGAATACAGTCTTCCACGGCATCGACGCATTCCGCATCACCGTGAAGGGGTCCGTGGTCGCCGTGAGTTTCGCGGCCATGCCGTTATAGATTCCGTCCGCGACCACTTTGACCGGCTGATCCTCGGCAGGGGTGTTGATGGTGAGCGTATCCAGCTGCAGCCTGATCGGCGTCCCGTTGCTGCTCCCGTGGTAGGTGACCGTGCCGTTGTGCAGCGTGAAGTCGATGAGCGTTGGAAACGAGGTGCGGTGGAAGAATGCGCGGCCGCTCAGCGCGGCCGCGACGGTATCGCCGCGTTTCCAATTACCCCGCCGGTCGGGACCACGTTCGAGCACCAGCGACGCTCCATTGACGTGCAGCGCCCGGTATTCGGCCACACCATGCAGCAGAGGCCACAGAGCCACATCCGCAACCACGTTATCGAAGCGCAACAGGTCGCGCCCGGTGTCCCAGGTGTCATTGACGACGTGCACGTCCTTCAGGTCCAGCGCGATCGGATTGCCCCATCGGATCGCAAGCGCGCCGATCCTCACGCGGCCGCCGAACGCGTCGGCCAGGTACCACCCGACGATGGGTCGAAAGTCGAGCGTGATCATGAGCACGATCGAGACGGCAACGGTCACGGCGAGTGCCGCGACCATGCCGAGCAGAATTTTCGCAAGGCGCGCGGCGGACATCTTCGGAGTGGTTATCCCGCCGGTACCGTAGCGCATGGGTATTTGGCCTTCGAAGGCGTCGGATACGTACGCGCCACGGTCTGACTGCTGTCAATCGGCAGATGGGTGCCGGCCGCGGTCATGGCCGTGTGGAAATTTCCGACACGACCAGAATGAGACCGCGCGTCCCCCGCTCTTCCCCCGGGGGTATCGGCGGCGAGCGCCAGTGAAAGTGGGTAAACCAGGGGATGGGGCAGGCTCCGCGTTGGCGCCAAAGCGCCTGAAGCGGTTCGAAAAAGGGTCAAATCGGGCCAACCGCCCGATGCGCTCTTCGAACTTTTAATCTTGGGGCCGTGGGTTCGAGTCCCTCCGAGCTCACCCCGATATTTCAAAGGCTTACCTCAGGCTCCTCCACCCTCGGTCTGCTGTAGAATTTTCCGGGGCTTCAGCGGCGCTTCGCCGGCGGCCAGGCAGCCGGGGGCAGTTACACGATGTTCTTGATACGTTCATAGCTACTCATATTGTCCCGCCGTGCCCGACACCCCCAATCTCCGCCCGGCCACCCGGACCGAACTCGCGTGGTCCCTGTCCTTCGCCCTCCGGTTCAACGGCCCGAAGCGTGTGCATGACGCGACGACACGATAGCGCGGATCATTGCCAAGCGGCTGGTCGAGTATTTAGAGCGGTCGGGATACGTGGTGATGCACAAGCCGCCCCTGGGCCAGCATGGGACGCCGGGGAACCTGGCCGGGTGGATCGAGCAGGCCACGAAAGCGAACCGGGGCGAGCAACTCGGCGTCCTGTTCATATCTCCTTGAGACCGCCCGCCACTTCTGCATGTCGCTGGAGCTGTCAGGCTCGCCTGACGTCCGAACTTACCGAAGGAAAGGCCAAGTTCGATCTGAATAAGGACAGGCAGGTCGTAGCCAGGTACCTGGGCCACTTGAGCAGCGGCCCGAGTGGTCACCGATCCGCACCGATGTCGATCAGTTCCTGCAGTGCTACGTCGTCGAGCAGCGTCAACTGGGCGCGCTTTACATCGTACATGACCAGGCCAGACGCCCTCCAGGCATTGAGGATTGTGATAATACTACGGGTGGTCGCTCCCAGGAGGTCTGCCAGGTCGCCTTGCCGGAACCGCCCCGCTAACCGCAGGCCATGCTCGGAGTGTCGTCCGTCGCGCTTGGCGAGATAGAGGACCTGCCGGGCAAGCCGGACCTCCAGGCTCTCGAACGTGGCGTCCTGAAACAGATCGAAAGTACGTCGCAGCCGCGCGGAGAGCATGCCGCACAAGTTGCGGCCGAGTGTGGCGTTCTCCGCGAGGGTCTCAATGAACAGCGATGCACCGATCCGCAGCAGCCGTACGTTGCCATCGGCAAATGCGTCGGCGGTGCGGACGCCACCGTCCAAAACCGCGATTTCGCCGAATATGTCGCCAGTGCCGAGCACCTCGACCATCAGACCCTTGCTAGCCCGTCCGACCGCACCGATGCGAACACGCCCCGGACCACCGATGATCGCGTAAACCGCATCGGCCACATCGCCCTGGGCAAAGATCCGCGCACCGTCGCGGAGTTCTACCAACCTGCTTCTTCCTTCGATCCGATCCAGCACGAGAGTGTCAATTCCTCTGAAGGCGTTCACACCAACCAATGTGCCCAAAGCAAGACCTCCACTTCGAGATGGGTGACAAGGTCACACTACACCGGCTGCGCAGAGAATGGCATCGAACCACTTGACACACAATGGATCGACCATCCACCACGATGCCTGCCATTCATGACCATATCGATGTCCGAATCGGCGTTGTGGGATCGGGCTACGAGCGTGAAGCCGCAGGATCACCAACGAATGGCCCTGACAGCTCCGACAAGTGCGCACTCGGCGACACGACATGTGCCTGCGAATTCCAACGCAAGGCGACCAGGTATTCCGATCTGATGGCGGCCACCGTTCCGATCTGATGGCGACCACCGTTCCGATTTGAGCCCGGCCACCCTCCGCCAAGCAGCAAGGAGGGCATCCGGGCAGAGGAGGGATCGTCTCGCGGGTCAGTTTTCACCCGGGTCCATGTTTCCCCATCGCAATCAATGGAGGGAACGCGGATGCCGACGGAGAGACTGTCCATGCGGCGGATACGGCAGGTCCTGCAATTACACTTCGGTGCCCACGTCAGCTCCCGGGGCATCGCTCGCGAGGTCGGTGTGGGCCGCACCACCGTGTTGGAGTACCTGGCACGAGCCAGTGCCGCCGGGCTCGGCTGGCCGCTACCGCCCGACCTGACCGACGAGGCGCTGGAACAGCGCCTGTTCCCTGCGCCCAGCACCAAACTGGGTGCCCGCCGCCATCCCGAACCCGACTGGGCTCTGCTGGTGCGCGAGATGAAGCGTCCCGAGGTCAGCCTGCTGATCTTGTGGGAAGAGTACGACGCGGTGCATCCGCAGGGCTACGGCTACAGCCGGTTTTGTGAGTTGTACCGGGCGTTCGAGCGTCGCCTGTCGCCGACGATGCGCCAGACCCACGTTGCCGGACATAAGGCGTTCGTCGACTATTCCGGCAAGAAGGTCCCGATCGTCGACCCGCTCACCGGCGAAGTGCGCATGGCGGAGATCTTCGTCGGCGTGCTCGGCGCGTCGAACCTGACCTATGCCGAGGCAAGCTGGACACAGACCCTGCCGGACTGGATTGGCGCACACGTCCGCATGTTCCGCTTCTTCGGCGCAGCACCGCGTCTGCTTGTGCCAGACAATCTCAAGAGCGGCGTCAACAAGCCCTCGTTCTACGACCCTGAGCTGAACCGCAGCTACGCCGCGATGGCCGCGCACTACAACGTCGGCGTGCTGCCGGCACGACCGAGAAAGCCGCGTGACAAGGCGGCGGTCGAAGCCGGAGTCCGTTTCGCTCAGAGCTATATTCTCGGCCGGTTGCGTCACGTCACCTTCTTTTCATTGGCTGCCTGCAACGCCGAGATCGACGCGGCTGTCGAGCGGATGAACGGCCGCGAGATGCGCCGGCTTGGCGTCAGCCGCCGTCAACTCTTCGAGGCGGTCGAACGCCCCCTCATGCAGCCATTGCCCGAACAGGACTACGAGTATGCCGAGTGGCGCCTCGCCCGCGTCGGGATTGATTACCACGTCGAGATCCAGGGCTTTTTCTACTCGGTGCCGCACGCCCTGATCCGCGAGCAGGTGGACACCCGCGCCACGGCCCGCACGATCGAGGTGTTCCACCACGGCAAACGCGTCGCCGCCCATGCCCGGCGTTACGGCGGACCGCGACACGGCACCCAGCCCGAACATATGCCGAGCGCACACCGTCGATATGGCGAATGGACACCGGAACGGTTGCAGCACCAGGCCCGTACCATCGGACCGAACACCGAGGGGCTGATCATCGCTGTGCTGGCCCGCCGGCCGCATCCCGAACAAGGCTTCCGCACCTGCCTCGGCGTGCTGCGCCTGTTCCGCGGCATCGATCCCGCCCGAGCCGAGGCGGTCAGCCTGCGCGCCATCGAGATCGGCGCGCTGACCTACGCCTCAGTCGGCTCGATCCTCAAACACCGGATCGACCAATCGGCGTCGCCGCGAGCCGCGGACGGCACGCCGTTGCTGCACGACAACATCCGCGGTCCTCGCTACTACCATTAGGAGACCGACTTTGCTCAAACATCCAACGCTCGACCTGTTGACCGAACTCGGCCTGCACGGCATGGCCAAGGGCTTCCGGGATATGGTGGACAACCCGGAGAGTGTCGCCCTCGGCCATGCGGAATGGCTTGGCATCCTGCTCGACCGCGAGAACACGCAGCGCCAGCAGAAGCGGTTCGAAGAGCCGCGCCAAGACCGCCAAGCTGCGCCATTTGGCCGCGGTCGAGGATGTCGACTACCGCACGCCGCGCGGTCTCGACCGCACGGTGTTCCTGAAGCTGGCCGGCTGTGACTGGATCCGTGAGCACCGGCACTGTCTGCTGACTGGGCCGGCCGGGGTCGGCAAGTCCTGGCTCGCCTGCGCGCTTGGCTACAAGGCCTGCCGGGAGAATTTGTCGGTGCTCTATCAGCGTGTGCCGCGGCTGTTTGCGGCCCTGGCGCTGGCCCGCGGCGACGGTCGCTACGCCAAGCTATTGAAGCAATTCGCTCGGGTCGATCTCCTGATCCTCGATGACTGGGGGCCGGAACCGCTGCTCGCCGAACAGCAGCGCGACCTGCTGGAGATCGTCGAGGACCGCTACGGCGCCGGCTCGCTGATCATCACCAGCCAGCTGCCAATCGACCGCTGGTACGAGATCGTCGGCAACCCGACGCTGGCCGACGCCATCCTCGATCGGATCATCCACAACGCGCATCGGATCGAACTGCGCGGCGAAAGCCTGCGCAAGCCGCGCGCCAGCGGATGAACTGCTGCCGGACAGCCCGGCCCCCCACTGCAAAGCGTTACGTAACGGAGATCAGGACCATGCCAAGAGGCCAGAAACCCGAGGGCGAGCACCCGCTGAGCAACGCCGAACGCCAGGCACGCTATCGCGCGCGCCTTTTGAAACAGCCCCCGCCCGTCGTGATCCGAACACGCCGGCCGGTCGACCGGCGCAGCCGACCTCAGCGTTGGGATGACGCGACCAATGTGCTTCAGCGGATCCAGGTTGAGTGTGTCGACTGGCTCATGGCACTGCCGGACAGCCTGCGCGGCACCCCGATGGGCGAGACGCTGGAGGCGATCGCCGATCTCGACCTCTCCGTGCTGGCCGAGATCAGACCACCGCGCGGTTACGGGCGGGATTAAGGTGCAATGAAAGGTTGAATTCCAGGCAGCGGGTCAGTCCAAACGGCATACCACCGCTTGACCCAGCCACGACCATCATGACATGAACAAAACCGGCCTGCGAGACGATCCCAGCCTGGCCGCCATCAGACTGGAATCGTGGCCGCGATCAAATTGGAATTGGTGGCCGCCTTCGTCGGAATCCGCAGGTCAGGGGGCGCGTAACCAGTCTCCTTGCCGACAATCCGGCGAAACTCAAGCGCTTCCTGCGAGCCGACTGGGCCGGTGCCGAGGCGGAAGATTTCTCCGAACGCCAGTTGCGCGACACCGCCTATATTGCCCGGGAAGCACGCGACTTCCTGCGGCGGCTGGACCAGCGGGAGCATGCGCGGTTGCGCGTAGACTCATGCAACGGCCGCGTCACTGCGCAACTGCGCGACCTGTGGGGACTCAATACGATTCTCGGTGACACGGGCGAAAAGAATCGTGCGGACCACCGGCACCACGCCGTCGATGCCGTCGCGATCGCGCTGGCAACGCCATCCGCGGTGAAGCGTCTGTCGGACCATTACAAAGCGGGGCGGGAAGTCGGCCATCACCAGTTTCCGCTGCCGTGGGCAACGCTGCGCCGCGATGTGGGGGGATGGATGGATCGCCTGGTTGTGTCGCATCGCGTGCGCCGCAAGGTCTCGGGCGCGCTGCACGCACAGACTAACTACGGCGATACGCGGGAAGACATCAAGGTCAGCAACACGACCTATCGCCTGTTCGTGACTCGCAAGTCTTTGGTCGGCATTTCCCGGCCGCAGATCGACGCCATCCGCGATCCCAACGTCCGGCGCGCGGTCCTTGAGCACCCGCACGCGCACGGTGGCGACCGAAAGAAGGCGTTTCCGCCTTTTCCGACACTGGCCGATGGACCGGACGGACGGCGTGAGATTCGCAAAGTGCGAATACTCATCAAGCAGCAGATCGAACTCATGGTGCCCCTGAGTGGCCGTACGCGCGCCTACGCCGACCCGAGCGACAACCACCACATGGAGGTATTCCGCACCCCGGGCGGCGAAATTCGCCATGAGATCGTCAGCCTGTTCGAGGCTACCCGCCGCCTGCACAGCGGCGAGCCGGTGGTGCGCCGATCCGACACGGCGGGAAATCATCTCGTGATGTCGCTGGCGCCGGGCGACACGCTCGAGTTCCCAGGTCCAAATGGCGGCCCCCCGGACTATCGCGTCGTGACGAGCGTTTGGGCAGCCGGCCCGATCGTCCTTGAAGACCACAGAAGTGCCGACGGGGCGGTCTGGCGGCGGCCAACCGCAGCCTCCGTCTTGAAGGCTGGGGCGCGCAAGGTGGCCGTGGATCCGATCGGCCGCATTCGGCTCGCCAACGATTGAGCGGATGGCAGCGATGATCCGGCGCACCATCGAGATTTCCTCAGCCGCACGGCTCTCCGTGACGCACCGGCAGTTGGTAATTGAGCGACAAGGGCAGCCCGCGACGACGATTCCGATCGAGGATATCGGGGTCCTGGTGGTGGACAATCCGGCGGTGACCTACACCCAGGTTGTGTTCACGGCATTGGCGGAAGCCGGCGCAGCGGCAGTGCTCTGCGACGCCAACCATCTGCCCTGTGCATTTGTGCAACCGGCGGTCGGGCACACCACACAGACCGAACGCCAGCGCGCGCAGTTCGACGCGCCGATGTCGCTGCGAAAACAGCTTTGGCGCCGGCTCGTCGCCGCGAAGCTCTCCATGCAGGGATTGGTATTGGCCGAGGCGTGCGGTTCCGATTGGGGGCTCCGAGCGATGGCCGCGCGCGTGAAGTCGGGTGATCCCGACAACCTCGAAGCGCAGGGCGCGCAGCGGTATTTCGCCAGAGTGTTCGGCCCGGCCTTCCGGCGAGACCGGGCGGGGCCACCACCCAACAATCTTCTGAACTATGGCTACATGGTGGTTCGCGCCGCGGTGGCCCGCAGCCTCGCCGGCTCGGGGATGGCCACCTCACTCGGGCTGCATCATCATAACCGCGGCAATCCGTTCTGTCTCGCTGACGACATGCTGGAGCCGTTCCGGCCGCTGGTTGATCTGAAGGTTCTCGCCCTGCTGCGCGATGGGGTCGTTACGGACAACATCGGTCGCGAAAGCAAATTCGCGCTTTTGTCGGTTTTCAATGACGTGGTACCAACTTCCGGCGGCATGAACACCCCGGTGTCTTTGGCGATACAGAGGGCTGCCGCTTCCTTGGCGCAGTCCTACATAACCGGCTCGCTGGACGTATCGGTGCCGACAGGTCTGCCGGTGGCGGGAGAGGCCGATGGCGAAGACGCCGAGCCCGGTGCCTGACACACCGTTCGGGTGGAAGACCGTGTGGGTACTGTCGATGTTCGATCTGCCCACGGAGACCAAGGAGCAGCGCCGCGCCTACACGCGATTCCGCAAGGACCTGCTCGATGACGGATTCACCATGATGCAGGTACCTGGTCTACCAGCGGCATTGCGCCAGCAGCGAGAATGCACAGGTCCATATCAGGCGCATGGGCATGCGGCTGCCGACCGCGGGTGAGGTGCGTTTCTTGGTGATCACCGACCATCAGTTCGGCCGCATCGTCACCTTCTGGGGGCGGCAACGTCAGCCGCGGGCAGCATCACCCGCGCAGCTTGAGATGTTTTAGGCTGCGCCGGAGATGCCGTTTTGGTCGTGCTTTCAGTAGGTTACGGGCAGGCAGGTGTAGCAAACCCGGGATCAGCCGCAAACCGCAGCCGGAAGGAAGCGGCGCCCGCCTCGCGCGGGGTGTAGCAAACCCGGGATCAGCCGCAAACCGCAGCGTAAGGTCCCCCGGGGCCGCTCGCCGCCGGGGTGTAGCAAACCCGGGATCAGCCGCAAACCGCAGCGAACCGTCCATAGTAAGTCTCGATGCAGAGGTGTAGCAAACCCGGGATCAGCCGCAAACCGCAGCGGCACGGGGCACCTTATGGACCGGCTCAAGGTGTAGCAAACCCGGGATCAGCCGCAAACCGCAGCGGCCCTCGCGGCTTGCCCTTGGGCCATCCGGGTGTAGCAAACCCGGGATCAGCCGCAAACCGCAGCACTGCCCCTTTGTCGCCTCTCGCCCATGCCAGGTGTAGCAAACCCGGGATCAGCCGCAAACCACACCCTAGTTTTGTGTACTCTACAGAAATGGGGACTCTGTGCGAATCGGCGCGGTGCGACGTTGAGCGCCCAAGTTCGCGCCGCACGTTTGGCATCGCGGGTTGACCGAGGACCCCCAGGCGCTACGCTCGGCGTGCGTTCCAGGGAGGGAGCCGACCGATGATCATCGAGATGCGCACCTATCAGCTCAAGCCCGCCAGCATCCCGCAGTTCGAGGAGCGGTTCGCCGCGGCGCTGCCCGTGCGGCTGAAATTCTCGCCCCTGGCGGCGTTCTGGCACACCGAGGTCGGGCCGCTCAACCAGGTCATCCATGTCTGGCCATATGCTACGTTCGAGCAACGCCTGGCGGCGCGCGCCGCCTCCACCGCCGCGCCGGGCTGGCCGCCGGCGACGCGCGAATTCATCGTCGAGCAGAAAAGCGAGCTGTTCCTGCCGGCGCCGTTCTCGCCGCCGCTGGAACCGCGCCAGTTGGGCGGCATCTACGAGATCCGCATGTACAGCTTTGCCGCCGGCGCGATCCCCGGCGTGATCGACCGCTGGAGCGAGAAGATCGGCGAGCGGATAAAACTCTCGCCGCTGGTCGGCGCGTGGTACTCCGAGATCGGTCCACTCAACAAATGGGTGCACATCTGGGCGTACCAGGACGCCAACCATCGCGCGCAGGTGCGCGCCGAGGCGGTGGCCAAGGGCGTCTGGCCGCCGGGCTCCGCCGCCGCGGGCGTGCTGCTGAAGCAGGAGAACATGCTGGTGGTGCCAGCGAGTTTCTCGCCGCTGCGGTAATGGGGGCGCCGATTATTACCCGATGACTTCGGTTATGTGGCGGCCAATGCGACAGTGCTGCGCTGATGGGATCGGGGATCAAATCAGCGCGGCTGTTCGACGGCGTATACCATCGCGCTCGCGCGCGGTTCGTCTAGCCGAAAGTGGGGAGCCATGACGGGCAGTTCTGACCGAGCGCCTCCGGTGCGGGTCGAGGTGACGGCGCGGTTCATTGCCGAGACGACCGCCAAGCAGCGCGCCTACGAAGCGCGCCGGCGGATGTGGACGGCCGGTTTCCATCCGTCTGAACCACGCGCTCAGGCGCTGTCCGTATCCCGCCATCGTGGACGAATTCACGACCCACGGCAGGGCAAGTTTGACCTGTAGGCGGCGGTCGACCGTCGCACGACGCACGAGCGGATCGACTGCCGTCTGAGTCCTGACAGTAGGCGAACCTCATGGTGTTCTTTGCGCTAACCCGTTCCGGCTACGAGGACTTTCAGCGCCATCTGGCACTCGTGCGAACATCGCCCTGTGGGTGAACAAAGATCTCTTGAGCGACAGCGACTTGATGGAGCTCCGTGCCGCCGGTCGGTCGGTTACTAACTTCATCAGAATGATCGATATTCTCGATGGCGTTGATGTGGACGAGGCGGTCGACACGATCAAGCAGCACCATCCCAACGAATGCGTCTGGCTGGAACGCTGACCATCGGCTCAGACCGGACGCTTACGCCCGGCATGATCGGACGGAAGCTGTCGCCGTGCTGATCGCGCTGGCGATGCGTACTGTCGTCGCCTTGGTGATTGCCTCGACGCGCACCGCGCCACCGGCGTGGCGCATTCGCTTGATCTGAAATCCGCTCAGCGGGGACGAGGACCGGCTTGTAGCGCGCGCTGCACGGCCGCCGCATCGGCGGCAATGACCTTGAGATAGGCGCGCGCTGGTTGATCCGGCTCCGCCCTGCCCTGCTCCCAATCGCGCAGCGTGCCGATCGGGATCTGAAATCGCGCCGCGAATTCTTCCTGCGTCAGCCCGAGCGCCCGGCGCAACGTCTTGGCCCGCGGCACCTTCGGAGCCGCATCCCATTCCGCGTCCGTCATCGGCCGGGCGTCGGGATCGGCCATTGCCGCCGCGTGGACTTCCTCATCGGTCATGGCCCGCAGCCGCGCCCAGTCCGTCTTGTCCTCAAGCGGCCGAGTTGTGCCGTCGGCGAGCACCTGGACGAGCGTCCCGTCACTCTGCTGTTTGGTTACGATAGTATTCTTTTTGCTCATGTTTCGTCGCTTTTCTCGCCGAGATGATGCGCGTGCGTGCGCCTGGCTCCGTGTAGACGACCGTCAAAAGAACGCCGTTCACCATGCCGGTGATGACATACCTGACCTCGCCGCCCCTGCTGCCAATATCAAGACGATCGAGGGCGAAGGCATCATCGAACACGCGGCGTGCGGCTTCAAAGCTGACCAGGTGCTTGGCAAGGTTGCTTCGGGCCTTGGCGACGTCCCATGCAAATTCGTCATCGCTCATGATATACGGTTTACCCGTAGTTTTGTCAACAGTCCATAGACCAGGGGAATCGCTCGAAAAAATCAAGCTACACCTCGCAGGATGGCGTGAAGGTAGTCGGGGTCCCATCCGGCGACCTTACGTCGGACCTTGAGGCTCTTTCCTGGTTTGGCGGAGCGCAGCAGGTTCATCGCCATGTGCCGGAGGGTGCCCATGTTGTGTGGTCCATGACCGGTGCGCAAACGCGAGAGATCCTCGTGGAACGTAACATCGAGCACCCAATGCAGGCGGTTCTCGATGTGCCAGTGGGACCGGACGGCGTTGGCGAACAGCACGACCAGCAGGAGCAGGGAGCAGATATAGTAGCGACGTTCGCATGAGGTTTCGCCGTTGCGTTCGACCGTGTTCTCGACCATGGCGATGGATTTGATGCCGGGGAAGCGACTGTCCTCGGCAAGCCAATTGACGTTGTGGCTGACGACATGGCGGCGGACTTCGATGCGGCCGTGGTCGGCGTCGGTGGTCTGGTAGGTTTGCAGTTCCTCGGCCGGCGCATCGTCGAAATAGCGCTTGATGTTATCGTGCAGAGCGGGCTGGTTGTCCTTGACGGCGAGCAGGTAATCGGCGCCGCGATCGAGGATGGCGGCGGCGATCTTGGTCTGGCAGCCCATCGCGTCGATGGTGACCAGCGCGCCTTTCAGTTCGAGGCGCTGGAGCAGCAATGGGATGGCGGTGATCTCGTTGGATTTAACGTCGGTGGCTTCCTGACCGAGCACGAGGCGCTGGCGTGACGCCCAGGCGGAGACCAGGTGCAGCGGCTGGCGTCCCTTGGACTTGGCATGGGTGCGCCGGGAGGTCTTGCCATCGATCGCGACGATGTCCGGGTCACTGTCGCGCAGGCCGTTGACCCAGGTGATGAAGCACTCGGCGAACAGCCCGGGATTGAGCGCGTTCATCAGATCGTTCAGCGCATCGTGGCTGGGGATGCCGTGTTTGTAGGGCAGGAACCGGCGTAGGAAGTCGAGATGGAGTTCGCCCCAGTGTTGGACCTCGACGAAGTCATCGGCTCCGACGATGGTGGCGCACAAGACCAGCAGCAGGATTTCGGGGAGCGGGTAAAGCACCTTGACGAGCTGTCTCGGGTCCTGCAGCGCTGCGAAGCGGTCGAGCAGGGACGTGGTCTCGGGCGGGCGGGCCATGGCGGCCTCCGAATCGGAACTGGCCGCCCAGGAATCACGTTTCGTTCCTGCTGAGAATCCCCCCTGTTGCGCCGACCCTCAACCCGTTGTGCCAAACGGGCTTTTCAAGCGATTGCCCTGGTCCATAGACCCGTCCCGCTTGGCGTTGCCGCCGACAAAGCGCCAAATGAGCGATGTCTGATGATCCAGATCAATGCGTATGGTGTCCGCCAATGCGAGGCGCGGACGACATTGGAACCTTGGTTATGAGCGCATACAACGTGCCATTGGTGGCGGCGCATTGTCGCCGGCGATCTGATGCTTTCCCGATGGCGCAGGTTCGTCATCCGCGGCCGCCGGATCGCTGCAACCAGCCCGTCGGCGGCGCGGCATGAGGGTTTGCGTCCTCGCCGATGATCTGACCGGCGGCAACGCCACCGCCTCGTTGCTGAAGCGCGAGGGCCTGCCAACTCACACCCATCTCTGCGGCCATGCGCCGCGCGGCGACGCGCCGGCGTCGCTCCAGCACGATGGCGCCCACATCCTCGACCTGGAGACCCGCGAACTCTCCGACGCAGAGGCCGCCGCACGGCTGGCCGTCGCGACCGCCTGGCTCGGCGACGCGCCTGATCTGATCGGCTTGCGCATCGACAGCACGCTGCGCGGACCCATCCCGGCCTCGCTCGATACACTGCTCGCCGACCGACGGCGCCTGGCACTGGTGGTGCCGGCTTTCCCGGCGTCCGGCCGCACCACCATCGGCGGGATTCATTACGTCCACGGCGTGCCATTGGCCGAAACGCAGGTGGCGCATGATCCGAATTGTCCCGTCACAGCCTCGCACCTTGGCGCCTGGATCGGCGGACGCCTGGCCTGCGCCTCGGCGATGCTCGACCTTGCCGACGTCCGGCGCGGTCGGGAGGCGATCGCTGCGCGGCTGACGGCATGCCTGCAAGACGGCGTCCGCGCCGTCCTTTGCGACGCCGAAACCGATCGCGACATCGAGGAAATCGCCCGCGCCGCGCTGACCCTTCGGCGCAGTCACGGCGTTGCCATCCTGCCGGCCGATCCCGGCCCCTTCACCGCAACCCTGGTGCGGCTGATGCAGGAACCCCGCCGCCTCAGCCCGCTGGTGTTCGGCATCGTCGGCAGCGTCATGCAGACGTCGCGCCAGCAGATGGATTTCGCCGAGGCCGGCGGCTACGCCTGCATCGTGCGCTATGACGGACGAAGCGCGGCCGAGCTGCTCGCCGCCTTCGAGCAGGCGCCGCTCGCCGTCAAGGCGATGCTGCTGCGCACCGATACCGCTGCGCTCGACGCGGACGGCAGGCTGCAGCTTTACGACGCCCTGGCGGATCTCTTCGAACGCGTGGTCGCGCGATTTCCGTCGCTGGGCGGGTTCCTGCTGTCGGGCGGCGAGACCGCGGGCCGGCTGCTGGCTGGTTTCGGGGTTCGCAGCCTGCGCCTGCAGGGCGAAGTCATGCCGCTGATCGCCTTGAGCCGGATCGTCGACGGCCGCCTCGGCGGTCGATACCTGGTGACCAAGGGCGGTACCGTCGGCACGCCCTCGGCGATCGCCGATGCGCTCGGCCGGCTCTACGACGTGCTGGCCGATGACCCGCGGCGCGCCGGCGACACCTGAAAGCGCGGCAGCGTGGCCGGGCGGCGCAGACCACCGGTCGGGGCAGTGTCGCAGCGCCACACAGGAGACTTTCTGTCGCCCGGGGTGCCAGCCTGATGCCGCCGATCATACCAGGTAGCGAGGGGATCGACTCTCCCGTGTCATGGCCGGGCTTGGCCCGGCCACCGACGACTTTGCTGTTCTCAGCAAGGAAGTCGTGGGCGGCCGGCCGGAGCCTGTCCTCGGGCGGCCCTGCGGGCCGACCCGGGGGCCGGCCATGACACGAGGTGGCGCCGGTGGGTCAGCCCTTTCGCTGCGTGGTATCAGTCGCTGATATCGACCCGCGCCCATGTCACGTCGGGATCGAAACGGGTCATTCCGCCAGCGATTTTGGCGGTGGCGCGGCCGAGATCCTTCTGGAACACCACGCCGTCCTGGTCGACCAGAAACGTCGTGATGCCGGAACTTGCGTACACCGCGGGCCAAGCCACGAAGGCGAAGCCCCCGGTCATGTGGCCGTCACGCACATAGTCCTCGGCCCCGCCGGGGGCGTCCGACCCCTGCGCCTTCAGCATGTGATAGAAATAGCCTTGATACGGCGTCGGCCTGCCCTTGGCCCCGGTGGCGCCGGGATATCCCTCGCTCTCCACCTGCGCGATCAACGGGCCGAGCGGGCTCGGCGCCTCGTCAGGCGCGGCCGCCCAGTAGAGACCGTCCTGCTGGCCGGGCGTGCTCAGAACGCGCTGCGCGTAGGCGCCGGCGCCGGTGCCCCGTTGCAGGCGATCGAAATAATCCTTCTGCGCCGCCACGACCGCCAGCAGGGTACGGATCGTCATCAGCTCGTTGCGGCCGATGCGCCGGTCGATGATGCCCTGGGCTCCCTGGCTGGCATCGAAGCGCCAGCTTCCGCTCACCTGTTCGAGCGGGATCGGCATCGGCCACGCATTCGGACCAACGACCAGGATCATGCGTCCGTCGGCCCCCGGGGCCAACGCATGGCTTGCACTGTACAAGTCCACAAAGCGCTTGCGCGCCGCGCTGTCGGCAACAGGATCTCCCGAAACCACCAGCCTATCGCCGTCCGGACCGAAGATGGCGCGCAGTGCGGCGACGTCATTGGCCTGATTGGCCTTGAACAGCGCGTCCACCGCCGCGTCGGGGGTGGCGAAATCCTGCTGCTTCGCGGCCGCCGCGGCGGATGGCGAAGCCGGCGATGACGCGGCAAGTGTGGGGGTAGCAAGGTCCGACGCCGCTAGACCGATACCGAGCAATGCCACCAGGACCACTGCCGGGACGCGAAGGACGCTGAACATGCCGATCTCCTTCATCACCCGCGCTTGCCGCCGCCGCCCTGCGGCCGGCCACCACCGCCCTGGGGCTTCGCGCCGCCTCCACCGCCCTGCGGCCTCGCGCCGCCACCACCGCCCTGCGGTCGCGCGCTGCCGCCGCTGGGGCGGCTTACCTGCTGGCGGCTCTGGGCGCCGCGGTTCTGGAACTGCGTCGCGGCCCGGCCCTCATTCATGCCGCCGAGTGCCGCGGGGCCACCGCCGGCCGGTCGCGTGCTGGGAGCGGGTCGCGTGCTCGGAGCGGGTCGCGTGCTCGGCGCAGGACGAGCCGCCGGGCCGCCGCCGGGACGACTCCCCTGCCCGACACCCTGCCCGGCACCCGGACGGGCGCCTTGGCCCGGCGCGGTTGGCCCGCCGCCCGGCCGGTTGGTGCCTCCCTGGCCGATCGCCGGCCGATTACCTGGCCCCATGCCACTCGGCGGGCGGACGACCCCGCCAGGCACGGACACGTTCGGCCGCCCGATGCCGTTGGCCGGCAGGCCAACCGGACGCTCCGGTCGGCCGACCGGACCTGAGTTCGGCGGGCGGTAACCGCCGCCGGGTCGGCCCGGCTGTCCTGGCGGCGGTCGCCAGCCCGAATTGTGGATCGGCGGCCGGTTCACGTTGATGGAGTTGTAGCGGTTGACGTTGACGTAGACGCTGCCGCCTCGCCAGTTCGGCCTCGCCCAGCCCCACAGCCCCCCGTAGATCGGGATACCCACGCCGAACACGAGCCCGATCCCCAACACCGGCCCGCCATAATACCATGGCGGCGGCGCCAGATAGACCGGCGGATAGAGTGGATAGGGCCAGCCGCCATAGACCACGGTCGGGTCGTAGATTGGCACGTACACCACGTTGGGCTGCGCCGGCGCGATGACGATATCCGGGCCTTCGGTGGTGACGACCTGCTGTGCCGTCGTCTGACACTGGCCGGCAGCCTGTGCCTGGCGCCGCAGGCGCTGGACGGACTCCATCACGGCGCTCTGCTGCACCGACATGGCGTAGCCAAGCTGCTGCAGCCAATCGAGCTTGCCGTTCATCATCTCGAGTACCTGCGGGAACGGCACGAGCGACTTGACCGACGGATCCCAGGTCCGCTGCGCCAGCGCCGCCGCCAGGGCGTCGCCGGTCAGCGCCTTGTTGGCGGGATCGGCGACCCAGCGCGCGGCGTCCACCACCTCGAGCGGGTAGGTCGAGGCCATCAGGACCTGCGTCAGCAACTGGTCCGGGTAGAGCGCGATGGGTGCCAGCAGGGCGTCGAGCTGCTCGGCGTTGTAGCCCTGCGCTTCGGCCTGCTGGGGCGCCGCGGACGGCTGGTCCGCTGGAGGCGCCGCAGGTGGTTGGGCGGCTAGGGGCGCGGCCGAAGGCTGGGTCGCTGGGGCCGCTTGCGGGGCGCCAAAAGGCTGCGTCGCCTGCGGCGCCGGGGGAGGCGGCGGCGCGGCGGGCGCCTGGGCCTGGAGCGGCGCCGGCGTGGTGCCGACCAACAGGGCGGCGCACGTCACGAGCGTCACCAGGCGGCGAGACGCGCGCCGCCAGACCGGCCTGTCACGGTGCCGGGCGAATCCATCCGTCTTGTCGAGTCGCCTCACCGAGGGTGTCCTCCTTGGCCCCGAGCAGCCGGCACCGCACCCGGTTCGACGGCAAGCCGATCGGGGCGTCTCCGACGGTACCAGATGGACCGTAGCCGCCAAGCACACCCCAGCATCTTCGGCGCCGTTCCACAAATCAAATTCTCCTTCATGCCGCGGCCGGAGTCCACAGACACCTGAGGCAGCGTCTTGCAGGGGCCGTTGCATTGGCGAGACGAACAGGTTGGCGCGTTGAAATGGAGCTGCTTTCAACCAATGCCGATGGCATAGGCGACCTGCAGGCGGATTTGCGCAAGTTGCCCCGGCGTGATCGCCGATTGCGTCGGCCGCAGCCGCGCGACCGAGGTCGCGGTCACGAACGGCGCCACCGCATAACACCGCTTGGCGCAGCCATTCTCCGGGGTCGGCTCGATCATGACGGCAAGATCGGGAATGGCGAGGCTGTCGTCCTCGGTCAGCGGCACCAGAATGATGTTCGGGTATGTTGGGTCGAACAGTGCGTCGTCCTGGACGACCACCGCAGGACGCAGCTTGTTCGCCGCTCCCCGCAGCGCACCGCGCCAGTCGGCGATGACGATCTGCCCGGCTTTGTAGTCAGCCACCCGACGGACCGCCCGACGCCAGGCCTTCCGACGCCAGGCCTTCGGACGCCAGGCCTGCGGACAGGGGCGTTCCCCACGCATCGGCAAACGAGTTTGCCGGGTCGGACATGGCAACGTGGCGACCCACGGCGGCACTGGCGGCGCGTATGCGCTGACGCTTCAAACGCGCGGCTTCGGCCGCTGCAATCTGTCGGAGATAGGTTGCGAGTGGCCGCCCTTGTACCTTCGCCTCGGCCTCAAGCGCCGCGCGCACGTCTTCGTCGAGCCGGATGGAAATGGGGGCGTTCATGCTGGTCTCGGGTCAGGGCACCATCTTGCACTACGATGACGTAGTGTCTCTCTGTAGATCGTTCAAGTCGTTGCCAACGGGGCTGCCGCTCCTCAACGACCCAAAATCTCCGCCGCGGCGTCAGCAAACACCTGGCAGCCCAGCACGAGGTCCTCGTCGCGCGTGTCCTCGGCATAGTGGTGGCTGATGCCGCCGATGCTGGGGACGAACAGCATCGCCGCCGGCAGCTTCTCGGCGAAGATCTGCGCGTCGTGGCCGGCGCCGCTCGGCATGCGGATGTGCATCCCCGGCGCGTTGCGCTCCGCCGCCCGCTCCAGCGCGTCCTGGAACCCGGCATCCATCAGCTTCGGCGTCGAGCGCGACAGGTTGGTCAGCGTGACGGCGCAGGGCCCCGTGTTGGCCTCGGCCACCAGCGCCTCCAGCGCCTGCTCCATCGCCACCAGGCGCGCGGGATCGGCATCGCGGAACTGGAACAGCATGTCCGCCCCGCCCGGCACGATGCTGGCCGCGCCCGGCTCCAGCAGGATGCGCCCGACGGTCCACACGCTGCGCGGTCCGGCGACCTGCGGGAAGCGCGCCTCGATCGCGCCGGCCAGCCGCACCAGCGCCACGCCGGCATCCTTGCGGATCGCCATGCGCGTGGTGCCGGCGTGGTTCTGCACGCCCTCGAAACGGATCTGGTACTGCCAGATGCCGACGATGCTGGTGACCACGCCAAGGCGCAGGCCGGAGGTGTCGAGCTCGTCGCCCTGCTCGATATGCGCCTCCAGGTAGCCGCGGTAGCGCGCCGGATCGAGCCGCGCCCGCGCCCGCCCGGCCAGCCCCGCATGGGCCAGCGCGTCCGCCAGTTTTCCCCCGTCGTGGCGGTTGACGGTGCGCGCGATCTCCGGCCCATCGATCCCGCGCACGAACGAGCGGCTGCCGAGGAAATTGCCGAAATGGCCTTCCTCGTCGGCCCAGGCGCCGACCTCGATGCCGTCGGCCGAGGGTGCGCGCGACTTCCAAACCGTAGATCACGCCCATCGCGCCATCCAGCCAGCCGGCGTGCGGCTGCGTCTCCAGATGGCTGCCGAGCAGCAGTTTCGGCCCGGGCGCGGACGATGCGGCCGATGACGTTGCCGATGCCGTCGATCTCCGGCTCCAGCCCCGCCTCGGTCAGGCGGGCGGCAAACCAGCGCCGCGCGGTCATGTCGTCATCGGAATAGGTCGGCCGGTGCACGCCGGTCTTGTACGCGCCGATGCGCGCCAGGTCGCGCAGGTCCTTCAGCAGCCGTGCGGCGTCGATGCTGGGCATGCGATCCCTCCCCTTACGGCGCGAGCTTGATGCCCTGCGGGCGGATCATCCCGTCGGGCGTCGGCGTGAAGCCGGAGACCTTGTCGCTCAGCCCCCACAGCCATTTCACGTGGTACAGCACGATGTGCGGCCGGTCATCGAGGTAGATGTCGGAAAGCTGGCGATACAGCGCCTGGCGCTGCGCCACGTCGGTGACCTCGCGCGCCCGGGTCAGCACGTCGTCGAACGTCGGGTTGCAGTACTTGCCCCAGTTCAGGAAGCCGTTGCAGGCCAGCCAGATCGACACGTTGCCGTCCGGGTCCGCCCGGCCGCTCCACAGCACCAGCATCGCGTCATAGGCGCCGGCCTTCCCGGCGGCGATCAGCGCATTGGCCTCCATCGTCTGCAGCTTGATGTCGAAGCCGGCCTCGCCCGCCATCGACTGGATCACCTCGCCGACCTGGGTCTCCACCGGGCTGTTGCCGGTGATCAGCGTGAAGGTGGGGTGCGGCGCGTCGCGCGAGGTCACCCCGGCCTCCCCCGCCAGCATCCTGGCCCGCGCCACGTCGCGCGGCGGCACCGGGCGCTGCGGGTTCCAGTAGGTGGTGCCGGGCGCCTCGAACTGGTTCGACGGGGTGAACTGCCCGTCCATCACCACCTGGTTGAGCGCGACGCGATCGATCGAGGCCTCCAGCGCGGCGCGCACCCGCGGATCGCGCGCCAGCGGGCCCGGAGCCGCCAGGTTGATCGACAGCGTGTAGTAGGCCAGCGCCGTGATGCTGGCCAACCGCAGGTGCGGGTCGGCCTTCACCTTGGCGACGTCGGTCGGCGCCAGCCGCTCCACCATGTCGAGCTTGCCCGCCTCCAGGTTGACCAGCCGCACCGTGGTGTCGGGGATCGGCTGGTAGACGATGCGGTCGAGCGAAACCGCCGGCGCATTCCAGTAACCCGGAAAACGCTCCACCACGATGCGGTCCTGCGCCACCCGCTCGGTCAGCTTGAACGGCCCGGCGCACGGCAACTCGTCGGCGATTCTTGCCCCGAGCCGCGCCATGGCCTGCGGCGCCAGCATCATGCCGGCGCGGTCGGACAGCACGGCGACCAGCGGCGCATAGGGCTTCGACAGGCGCAGCCGGACCGTGTGCGGATCGATCACCTCGATCGAGGTGAGCGGCCCCAGCTCGCCCTTGCGCAGGCTTTCCGGCGCGGTGCGGTAGCGCTCGAGGTTGGCCCGCACCGCTTCGGCATCCAGCGTCTCGCCGTCCTGGAATTTGACCCCGTCGCGCAGCGTGAGGGTCAGCGCCAGCCCGTTCGGCGACCAGCGCCAGGCGGTGGCAAGCTGCGGCACGAATTTATCCGTTGCGTCCAGGTCGATCAGCTTGTCGCAGGTCGCGGCGAAGACGATGCGCCCGACGAAGCTGCCGCTGCGGGCGGGGTCGAGCGCGTCGGGGTCCTCGTTCAGGCCGATGCGCAGCGTGCCGCCGGCCCAGGCGGGGACGGCCGCGGCGAGCAGCAGGGCGGCGAGCAGGATCGGAAGCAGGGGGCGGGGGCAGCGCATCAGCGGTTCCTTGGGGTGGCTGCGGCGGGCGGGGCGGGGATGCTGCCGCAAGACGCCGCCGGCCGCCAATGTTTCCGGCCCGAGGCGCACCAGGTCGTGCTCGCCGAGGGTCGGTGCCGGCGGTCGGACAGCAGGGTCTGAGGCGGAGAGGGGCGCAGAAAGGGAGGTCATGCGGTTCGCACGGCATTTGCGCCCGCCTTGTATGCGGTGGTCAGGGTGAACGGCGGCGAGGCGCCCATCTTGGTCACTCAGGCGACGCGGCTCATGTCTCGAAAGCGGACATAAACATCAGCGTCTCCCCAGGCGGTCATGGGTGGAAACCGGACCTTTCCTCGTGCGTCGGTGTATAGCACGGAGCCGTCGAGCACAGCCGTAGTAGAGCCAGTCTCCCGCGCAGGCAGAGCATTGGGCGGTGCTTGGGCTGATGCTATCCCTCGGGCCCCCCCAGCAGATCGAATAGCGACAAGGCGATCAATCGAAGTTGTCCGGCGACGAGATCAAGTCCAACCTCGCCAACTAGGTCACTTTTAGCACGCTCGCATTCAGAGATGCACCAAGCCCGAAGTTCATCTGACATGCCGCGAGCGCGCGCAAGCAATCTTGGAAAACTGGCCTTGACACCGGGCGAGGGTTGTTCCGCCAATCGCTTTAGCATCACCCCATATGTTACGTCGTCATTTTGGATGCGCCGGATTATGTTCGGTATCCAAAATGGATTGGCCTCCCACAGATCGCCGACGAGTTCGCTCGCGCCCCATGCAAGCATGTCAGCGAGCGTTTTGGAAGATGACACGACCGAAGCGACTTTGTAGTACAAAGCGATCGGCAGTCGGGGGGTATGTCCCATCTGCGATCGTAGCGCTTCGAATGCTGACGTATTCGGCCAACCCTCACAGAGAGCGGCGATTATCCCGGGTGAGTGTGGGCTTGCGCTCAGCCAAGCTAGCAGCTCCTTCTCAGTTCGCTCGTCACCGGCGAAGTTACGGCCAAGTATTTCCCCGGCAGTCAATGCGGCCGAGTACGAGCCCCAGGTTGTCCGACCACGGTGGCCAAGGCTCTTGATACATAGTTCTCGTAAATACCCCGTCGCGGGCCTGGCACGCTCGACGAAACGAAGTGCTCCAGCCGGGGCCCCGATTCTGAAACTGTGCATCGACGATGTGGAGTGCAAACGCCTTGAATTCGGGAGCGTCCTCGATATGACTGGGAAGAATGTCGAATAGCTCCGCCGGGCTGACCTTAAGTGCGGCGAGCACCTGTTCGTCGCCTCCGAAATGAGCCGTCAAAATAGGCCATTCAGTCGTGATGAGACGCATCACCTCGCTGTGCGATCGCAGTCCTAGGCGCCCTGTGCCAGAAGATCTTTCGGCGCGATCGAGAAGTTCCAACCGGCCAATGATTACGGAAGCCGCGAACGCGCCTTGACGGCGCGCGTCAAGCCGGGGCCCGACCGCATTGAGCTCGCGGCTAATCTCGCCGAGGTAGTCGTCGCTGAGCTGGCCTAGTTGCTTGTTGATGCGGGCCAAGGCCATCGACGCTTCGACCACGATCTGGCCATCCTCTTCAAATCGCGCAGCCGCGACTAGGGCTCGGCAAGTGAGGTCTTGCACCCCACGTCGTGAAATATGGCCCAGGATTGACGACCGCATGTCGACGTTAAGGGGAGCCATAACGGCGAGTATCTTCCGACGCATGGCTGTATCTTTGGAAAAAACGTCGGCAACAATCCCAATGCGGCCGAAGTCACGTTGCAACTGTTTCTCTGCCAGAATAACGGCTCGGGGATCGCCGCTGAAATGCTTCAACACCTCGCCAATTTCATTCTCTACGACAAAACGTTCAACATCGTAACCTCGAGCAAACACGCGATCCGCCCCCGAGGTGTCGGAGGCGTCGATGCCCAGTGTACCCAAGCCTCGAAGCGCAAAATCGGCGCGAATTTCGTCTCCGGCATCAACGATTTCCAGCAGACGCTCCCGACATTCTTGCTTGTTGTGCATGACAAATGGCAAAACGTGAGCAACGTATTGCCGTTCACTTACCGGAAGCGTCGAGCCTTTTGAAAGAGCAGCATGCACTTCGGGTTCGTCCGCTCCCCAGACGTCGATGAGCGCGGAGGCAGCCCAGAAATTCAGGCTTTGTGGATCTTCCAAGCATTTGAGAAGTCTGGACTTCAGCAAGGGCGTCGGAGCGACATGTACAATGCCCGCAAGGGCAAAGGCGTCATCGCGATCTTGCCTTGATACCCATGCCTCCATCGCTGAGACCACAGTGGCATTTCCTTTGAAATGTCTAGCGAGGGCGACCATTTCCTCCCGATTATGGACGCAGTGGGGATATTGTTGAGAGAGATCCTGAGCAACCAATGCGGCTACCTCCGCATCGCCCGGAAAACCATTAATAAGAAGCCGGTAATCGGGGCGGCTTCGGCGCGTGCCCAATCCGTGATCGCTGGATCCCTGACTCGTGGCGTAAGCCCTTAACCGCTCGTCGCCTGACCAGCCGGAGAGTAGCGCCTCAGTAACCAGGTCATTAAACTGATAGTCATTCCGGTCACCAATCTTGGTCACGTAAGCAAAGTCTTCATCCCGATGCACTTTTCGGTGAATGCGCCCGAGCGTCGCCGCTAACCCGATCAGCGGGTGAACGGATCGATGACCACAATCGAGAATATCGTCCAGTTCGGGAAGAGCTGACCAACCGCGCCAAAGCGCCTCGATGCCTGCCGCGGCAGTGTTGAAGCTTGGAGGCGCGGACACTAATGCGCACAGGCGCTTGCCGTACTCAGGTTGACCGCCATATCGGACAGCCAATGCAGTAGCGGCCGCGCGGCTGGATTCGTAAAATTCGTCATGCAGCGCGCGCCAAAGTACGCGCGCAATTCCTTCGTCTTCGGGCCATTTGGCGATTGCGGCAAGCGCATCCGGCAGGCCGTAGCGGTGCCAGCGAGGAAACCATTCAGTGAGTTTCTCGCTCACGCGCTGCGCCAGCGCTGTCGAGGAAAGGCCCTCGACCGCATAGGATGCCAGGGCGTGGCGGACTGGCGGTTGCCATTTGCTAGTTTCAATTTGGTCAAAGGCGTTCTCAGCAAGTCGCTTAGCCAGCCCCGGTGACCGCTTGAATTCGCCAAAGGCGATCTCCGCGAGCAGAAGATCTCGCGTTATCAAGGCTTCTGGCCCAGCCTGCACATCGCGAATAATCTCGACAAGGGCGTTGATCTCATTCGGCCGCTGCAATCGATATAACAGGCACAACACGACCTCGCGCCATCGCGGATCGAGCGCGTTAGCTTTAACGAACTCAACTTGCTCATTAAACAAGAAGCTTGCCAAATGCTGCGCCGCCAGATATTCTTGGAAGATCCTATGAAAAAATCCGACCTCCCGGGGCGACTTCCGGACAGAATCCCAATTCCTTCCTCGCTCAGCGTAACGAGGGCACGCGCCATTTGGCGGGCTTCGTGCGCGGACAATCCAACGTTCTGAACAAGAACTCTGGCTCACGATCTGTGCAGCGCAATCGGTTTCGATTGCATCCTGAGATGAGGATTCCTCACCGGCCTGAATTCCATAAGCGAGAGCCGCGAGCGCTGCCTCGCGAGTGGAATTGTCCAAGTCCTGACGCGGCGAGCCCGCTAAGGCGGCCCGATCGCGCGAGACCGGGTGCGTCTCGAGCAGAAGCTTGGTCAGTTCTGCGTAGGCCAGAAAACGATTTCGCGGCAACTGCAGGTGTGCGAGCCTCAGTGCGATCAGCCCCGTCAGCAAGAGCGGCGTGCCTCCAAGCTGAGCTATCGCGCCGTTAGTCTGGAGTTCCGCAACGAAATCCGCCGCCCGGCGGCGGCTTTGATCGTCCAAGCTATCAACCGGCGGGCCGTCCAGATGTTTGAACCACGCCGCCGCCAGATCAACTTGCTGCTCGATCGTCATAGAGGCGATTTCAGATACCCGCCACGATCCATCGAGGCCCCCCATCAGTCGATATCCATGAGGGCGGCTTGATAAAATGACAGGTATGGAACGGCGTTCGGCGAAGGCCTGGAGAAGCGTGAGCGCCGTACCCGCCGCCGT
Organism: uncultured Alphaproteobacteria bacterium; assembly: GCA_963773345.1. Classification (GTDB taxonomy): domain Bacteria; phylum Pseudomonadota; class Alphaproteobacteria; order Acetobacterales; family Acetobacteraceae; genus Palsa-883. The sequence goes on from CAVZBG010000010.1 coordinate 172,910, forward strand.
TTCATTCTCCCATTCGTCGATTCCGTCCACGAGCAGCACAAGGCGCTTGTCGTCAAGCGCCTTACGGACGAGTGCAACGAGCTCCGGCTCGTCCTGTCGCTTGAACCACGCTTCGATGGTGTCAATAAGGGAACCAGATGCACTATCGGTCGCGATTATTTTTGTCCAAAATGGAAATGATATCCAAACAGGAACGAAGTCCGGCCGGAGCCGGCGCAACCCGAGAAGCTTTGGGCTGGCCGACAACATGTCAAGCGCGAGGTACCGAAGGAGCGTACTCTTTCCGCTGCCAGCAGGCCCCAACACGACCTCGCGATTTGTGTCGGCGAGCCAGCTTTCCAGGGATATTCGTTCGCGTTCCTGACGGAGCTGGGGCTCGGGTCCGGCGATTGCGGCCATCGTAGCGTCAGGGCCTATGCTTGGATCGTTGGTGCGGACGGGAGCTTCCGCCTCTCGACTCGGGGGGACGGGGGTTCGCGACAGCCAGAAATCGGTGAGCACGTAACGGTCAGCGAGCCGCACAGAGACTTCTTCCAGCGCTCGAAGACGGCAACCGGCTCAGCACCCCGGGATCGACGCTGGCAAAATGCGACGCATAGCAGTCCTGAAGGCTGACCCTCAGTTTTCCGATTTCGACAGGCTTAAGTCTCGCAGCAAGAATTTGTGCCGCGTCCTGACCGCAAAATTGCAGTGCCCAATCGCGGCCGAAAAAGTCATCGACGATCTCCGGCATACCTTTGAGGCGAAGCGAAAGTTCTTCGCCGTCGACGGGTTCAAACTCAATGCCGCGGCCGTGAAGCAGTGCGCGGCACTCCTCTACTTTCTTGTCTGTGTCCGTGGAGCGCAAGCTTGCCTGCACGCAGAGAACAAAGCGGTCGCTTTTGTCAACCCAGTCGCCGTTCAGAAACTCTCTTACAGCAGCCTCCACCTGCGAGGCCGAAAATGTCTTGTGGCGCTTACTTTGCCAGACGGCGTATTTCGGCGTGGACCTACGGCTAACATAGATGTCAATACCGCCCTGCTCCTGACCCTCGGTTCCATAGAGCCGGCATCGCTCCACATCACCGTCGGTGCACGCTAACCTGTGGCAGAGACGTTCAAAATTTTGCCAGCTGAGCCCGCCGAAAGGTAATTCCTGCTCACGCGTCTCGACCGGAGGCGCAATGTGGTCATCATCTGGAACATCAAACAACCATGTTGGATCGTCGGTTTGGTCCAGGCCATTGTCACCGCTCATAGATTGTGACGCATGCTGCATCCCACTCCTCGCGATTCCCATGTGGGTGGCCGGATATGTCCAGCCCAACTCACGGATCTACCCTAGCGTTGGCACCCGGGGCGCAACTGGTCAATGGCTCTCCAATAGGCTTATGTCCGCTTTCGGTCGAGAACTACCATTTGGCCCCGCCGATGTGAACGTCCGCTGCGGCGTCAGAATTCTCCGGGGCCGTCAGTCCCCTTCCGGCCATCTCCGGCCACGTTCACCCCCAGGATATCCGCCCAGGGCCGAATGCGCCTGATCAAGGCGAGCGCCTTCTTTGCCGCCGCTCAGCTTGGACCGTCCCAACCAACCACCCGCGCCGACGCCAATCATGCCGGCCGGCGCACCTGTCATCGACACGCTGCGCCACCCGAACCGAGTTTGCGCTAGCGCCGCGTGCACGCCGCGCAGCGCCGAGGCCGCTGGCGTCCGTCCCGGCTCCCTCCGCCACCCGCACAGCAGACGAAATGTTAGCTGGCGCCGTCCAATTGGTTAGCCTATCTATCCATCACTTGCAACCGGCTTCCAACCGAGGCTTTCCCGCATGTCCCTCCCCGCCACCAGCATCGCCCCGACACGGCACCCACGCCCGCCGCGCCGCCCTACCGCGGCCTTCTCCGCAACGGCAACCCCAGCGGCAACCCCAACGCCGCCCCCCGCTGCGGCGCCAAAAACCGCGGGGGAAAACCCTGCCGCGCCCCCGCCATGGCCAACGGCCGCTGCCGCTGCCACGGCGGCAAATCCACCGGCCCGCGCTCGCCGGAGGGCCGCGCCCGCAGCGCCGCCGCCAACACCAGGCACGGCAAGACCACCGCGCCGAAGCGGGCGGAGCAGCGCTACCTCCGCACCCTGATCAACCGCAACCGCCTGATCTGCCAGGCCCGGCTGTTATGGCCCTACCTCCCGCCTGCCATGGCGGCCCGCGTCGGCGCGGTCCCGCCGGAACTCCGGGCCCCGATCCACCCCTCCAACCTGCCGTTCGTGCAAATCCCGACCCACCCCCGGGAACCGGCACCGCCCCCGACCGCCGCCACCCCGCGCCGCCCGGCGCGCCCGCCCGGCGCCTGCCGTGCACCCTGGCCGCCGAGCGCGAGGCCGCCCGCGCCGAGGCCGCCGCCCTCGCCCCCTGGCGGCAGGCCATCGCCGCCGCCCGCGCCGCCAAGCGCGCGAGGCTGGCGGCCAGGCGCGCCGATCGGGCAACCCGGCACGCCGCCTGGACCGCCAGGCGCGCCGCCAGGGCGCAGGCCGCGCGGGCCGCAGCACCCGCCGCCCGCCCCGACACGCCGCCGGTGGTGTTGCCGCCGGCGCCCGGCACCCCCTGGACCGACTACACGCCCCTGGAGCGCGAGCTCGCCGCGCGCCTCGCCGGCGTGCGCGCCCGCACCGACAGCGGCGATCGGCAAGCGGCGCCGGACCCCGGTTCCGCGTTTTCCCAAATCAACCCTGTGAACCCCGAGCCGGCCGCCACACCCGCCCCAAACCCCACTTCCGCGCTTTCCCGAAATCAACCCTATGAACCCCGAGCCGGCCACCACACCCCGCCCAAACCCCACTTCCGCGCTTTCCCAAATCAACCCTATGAACCCCGAGCCGGCCGCCACACCCGCCCCAAACCCCACTTCCGCGCTTTCCCGAATCAACCCCGTGAACCCCGAGCCAGCCGCCACACCCGCCCCAAACCCCAACTCCACGTTTTCCCGAATCGACCCCTTGAACCCCGAGACGGGCGCCACCCCCAAGCTCCAACCCCACTTCCCCGCCCCGCCCGAATCAACCCCGTGAACCCCGAGCCGGCCGCGGCGCCCGCCATCCCGCCCGGGCTGCCCAACCGCGCGGCGCGCCGGCGGTGGAAGAGCCTGCAACGGCGCCTGCATCGCGCCCCTGCCACGTGCAGCGCAGGCAGGGCATCGGGTGAAGGAGAGTAAGGCCAGGGGCTTCGCCCCTGGCACCCCACCCAAGGGGCGCTGCCCCTTGGATCCCCGCCAAGGGCAGCGGCCCTTGGAACCCTTCACTTGATCGGGTGTGAGGGAGGGGGGCCGACGGCACCGTCACCTTGGCGGCGATCTGCCGCCGAGGTGATGGTGCCGTCGGCCCCCCTCCCTCACACCCGATCCAACGGATGGATTCCAAAGGCTCCGCCTTTGGTGGGGGTCCAGGGGGCAAAGCCCCCTGGCGGGTTTCAGGGCGGAGCCCTGACCCTACTCGCCTTCGACGCCGATGGCGTAGGCGGTCTCGCCGTGCACCGCGTCGTCGCCCACCCTCAGCGTCGCCTCGTCCATCCGCAGCGGGGTGATGAACGAGATCACCTTGAGGATGATGAAGGTCATGATGACGTTGAACACGATGATGAACAGCGCGCCCTCGACCTGCAGCACGAAGCTGGTGGATGCCGTCGCCGTAGATCAGGCCGGTGACGTTGACGCCCGGCGCGTCCTTGTCGGTGCCGATGTATTCCAGCATGTCGGGGCAGCGCCAGCACGCCGGTCAGCAGGCCGCCGGTGATGGCGGCGACGCCGTGCGTCGAGAACACGCTCAGCGTGTCGTCCACCTTCATCATCAGCTTGGTCTTCTGCAGCCAGTTCATGCTCATCCAGGGGATGATGCCGGCGCACGACGCCGATGATGATGGCGCCCCAGCCGTTCACGTAACCGGCGGCCGGGGTGATCGCGACCAGGCCGGCGATCATGCCGTTGACCGCGCCGATGACCGACGGCTTGCCGTAGGCCATCTTGTCGAGCAGGGTCCAGACCAGCACGCCGACCGCGGTGGCGGTGTTGGTGTTCAGCACCGCGGCGCCGGCATCGGCGTTGGCGAAGTACGGGTCACCGCCGTTGAACCCGTTCCAGCCGAGCCACAGGATGCCGCCGCCGACCAGGGTGATCAGCAGGCTGTTGGGCGGGAAATGCTCGCGGTCCTGTTGCAGGCGCGGGCCGACCATGGCGGCGGCAACGAAGCCCGAGCTGGCGGCGGCAAGATGGATGACGTAGCCGCCCGAGAAGTCGACCACGCCCATGCTGGCGAGCCAGCCGCCGCCCCACAGGCTGAACGCCCCCACGGTATAGACCAGCGTCATCCACAGCGGGCAGAACATCACCCACGCCCGGAAACTCATGCGTCCGAGCACCGAGCCGGCGAGGATGATCACCGTGATCGCGGCGAACACGAACTGGAAGTAGACCAGCGTTGCCATCGGGAAAGCCGATATCCGGCATGCCCGACGCGGCGGCGGGGATGGTTGCCTGGCCGATACTGAACGCGGCCGACAGCGCGGGCATCGGCGTCCCGAGGAACGGGAACCATTGCGGTCCGAACGCCATGTTGTAGTCGAACAGGACCCAGACGACGAGCACCGAGGCGAACGCGTAGATCGACATGAATGCCGAGTTGATCGCCCACTTCTTCTTGACGACGCCGCCATAGAGAACCGTAAGGCCCGGGATGCTTTGCAGCGCGACGAACGTCGCGGCGGCCAACTGCCACGCATTGTCGCCGGTATCGAGCCATTTTGGTGACGGTACGAGCACGGGGTTCCTCCATTGTGGTCGATGTTCCGACGGCGGCTTCCGTCGGAACGGCAGCACCCCACTCGCCCGCTGCATGGCTCGAAGCGAGTGACGTCAAACCGAACCTGGTGCAAGCAAGCGACATGCCACGACGGATCGCCGCCCGGCACGCAATGCCGCGGCGGCCACGGAATCGGGCGGCGCGCGGTCGTGGCGGGCTGGCGGCGAATTCCCGCCCCGATTGAGGTTCAGGCCGCGGAAACTGCTCGCCATGGTTGCCGACAGGTACGGCCGGCGCGTTGCCGGCAGCCGACACGCCGGGGGGCGCAGCATAAAGGTTACGAAAACGGCGGGATGCATAACCATTAAGCAATCATCAGGGTCACACGCCACGGCCCGGCAATTGCGCCGTTCGCGCCCCGCGCTGTCCGGATGTCGGCTCGAATCAAGGCCTTGGCCGGGAAAGGCCGGCGCGGAACCGACCATTTTGCAGGCAGTCCAGCGCCCCGCCGCCCGCGCCGCAGGCCGCCGAACCGGCGTCGCCTTCGGACCTTGGGCGCCATGCTTGGCAAGGTCCGGGAAACTGGCTATGGGCGGGGTCAGGCCGCGCAGATATGAGCATGTTCCCAATCCGGCACGTGGCGGCGGCGATCGCCGCCCTGGCAACATGTGGTGCGGCGGCGCCCGTCGACGGGCAGCCCCAGCCGCGCGCGCCCGCGATCACCTGCACCAATCCGGCCAGCGGCGCGACCTGGCAGATCAGCATCGACTACGACCGGGCGACGGTGGATGCCAATCCGGCCCGGGTCAGCGACGCCGAAATCTCCTGGCGCGACGCCAAGGATGGCTGGCAACTACACGCTCGACCGTCATTCCGGCGCTCTGACGGTCATCGTGGCGTCCAGCACCGGCGGCTACTTCCTGCACGACCATTGCCGGCTGCCGCCGTGAAGCCCGTGTTCGCCGACCGTTCCGGCCCAGCATCCTCCATCCCGGAAGCGGCCATTCCGGCCAGCGGACGCACCATCGGCGGCGAGGCGCGCCGGGTGAGCGAGGACCTGGCAACCCCGCGGGTCAGCATCGGCTACCACTCGGCCACCGGCCCGCGGCCGCGCAACGAGGATTTCGTCGGCGCGGTGCTCGGCTCCCGGCCGCCGCGAGGAGCGGCGGGACGTGGCGGCGGCCATCGCCGACGGCATCGGCAGCGCCAAGGGCGGGCGGGTGGCGGCGGAGACCGCGGTGCGCGGGTTCCTCGACGGGTTCTGGGACGTGCCGGAGACCATGGAGGTGCGGCGGGCCGCGGCCCGCATCCTCGATTCGCTCAACGCCTGGATCAACGCCCAGGGGCGGCAGGACGCCAACCTGGTCGGCATGGGCTGCACCTTCACCGCGCTGGTGCTGCGCGGCCGGCTCGCGCATGTGCTGCATGTCGGCGACACGCGGGCCTACCGGCTGAGCGGCGATCGCCTGCTGCGCCTCACCACCGACCATGTGCGCGACGACCGGGGCAAGTCGCCGGTGCTGACCCGCGCGCTCGGCATCGAGGCGGAGCTGCGGCTGGACTACACCAGCCATCCGGTGGCGCTGCACGACCGCTTCCTGCTGTGCACCGACGGGGTGCACGGCTCGCTGGTCGACGAGGCGATCGCCGACATCCTGCGCGTGCGCTCGGCGCCCGAGGATACCAGCCGGGCGCTGGTCGAGGCGGCGCTGGAGGCCGGCAGCACCGACAACTGCACCGCCCTGGTGCTGGACGTGGTGGCGCTGCCGACGGCGCGCTCGGCCGATGTCGGCGGCGCCATCATGCGGCTGCCGCTGATCCCGGTGCCGCAGGTCGGCGACACGGTCGACGGGTTCGTGCTGAACGTCCTGGTGTCCGACGGCCGCTACAGCCGGCTGTTCGGCGCGATCGACGAGGTGGATGGCGGCACGGTGGTGCTGAAGTTCCCCAAGCCGCCAGGTCGCCGCGGTCGCCACCTACCACGCCGCCTTCGTCCGCGAGGCCTGGGTCGGCACGCGGGTGACCAGCCCCTGGGTGGCGCACGTGATCGAGCTGCCGCCGGGGCGGCAGACCTGCCTCTACACGGTCATGCCGCTGTATGTCGGGGAGCTGCTGGAAACCCGGCTCGCGCGCGCGCCGGCGGTGGGGCTGGAGGAGGGCCGCAGCATCGCGATCAGGCTCGCGCATGCGGTGGCGGCGCTGCACCGCGCCGGCATCATTCACCGCGACATCAAGCCGGACAACGTGATGCTGGAGGCCGGCGGGTCGCTGAAGCTGCTCGATCTGGGCGTGGTGCGGCTGCCCGGGCTGGAGGATTTTCCGCCCGAGGCGATTCCCGGCACCACCGCCTACATGGCGCCGGAGATGTTCGCCGGCGAGGCCGGCAACGTGGCGACCGACATCTATGCCCTGGGCGTGACGCTGTTTCGCACGTTTACCGGCGCGTATCCCTTACGGCAATCCCGATGCCACCAGCCTGCCGAGCCTGCAGCGGCCGAGGGATCTTGCGGCGCTGCGGCCCGATCTGCCGGCCTGGCTGGGCGCCGCGCTGGGCCGTGCGGTCGCGCTCGATCCCGCCGAGCGGTTCGCCGACATGGCCGAGTTCGCCCACGAGTTCGAGGCAGGCCCGGCGTACGCACCCCAGCCGGCGCGCCGGCCGCTCACGCTCTACGAGCGCGCGCCGGTGCGGTTCTGGCAGGCGGTGGCGGGGCTGCTGGCTTTGGCGCTGGCGGCGTCGCTGTGGTGGAAGTAGGAGACACGGCGCGCGGTTGCTTGACGCGATGCGCGGCGCGGCCACTACTGCCTGGCGTCATTCGCACGCAGGGGAGCAGGGAACATGGCGGTCCGGTTGGTTGTCACGATCACCGCGGCTCCGGGAAAGGGCGCCGATCTCGCGCAGGCGTTCCGGGCGCGCTGTGCGGAGGTCATGCAGGAGCCCGGCTGCGAGCAGTTCGAGGTGTTCCAGAGCGTGCTCAACCCCGACAAGCTGGCGTTGCTCGAGCTGTGGACGGATCAGGCCGCTCTCGACGTGCATGCAAAGGTGAACGCCACGCGCGCGCCGATGCCGGCCGGGCTGCGCGCCGGGGCGGGCGAGTGCGAGGACTACGAGTACAACCGAACCCGATAGGGCGCGTTCGTACAGACTGGAATCGCCTGCCCCGCCTGGCATCGCGAGGAACACGGTGGCAAAGCAAGCCGGTGCCTCCGAGGATCCGGCGCGCCGGACTCACTTCGGCAAGGTATCGACCAGCAGCAGCGTCCCGGAGACCCGACCGCCGGCCTGGCGGACTCGGGCGATGCCGCTTTCCAGATCGCGCAGATAGGGCGCGGCGTCGTCCGCCGCGTTCTGCCCCGGCGCCCGCGTCAGCAGTGGCGTGCTGGAGGCGATCGCGATGATCATGTCCGTGCCGTAGGGGGGGCCGACTTCCCAGATCGGCCGACCCGGGCCGCCCTCGCCGATCGACAGTTGCGCGCCGGGTGCGAGGCGGGTGGCCGGGCGGGCCTCGACATGCTGTGCCGGATCGGCGGCGGTCGGGTAGAGGTGCACCACCGAACCGTCGTGGCCGAGATAGTCCACCCGCAGCAACCCGGCGAAGTCCGCCATGGTGATCCGCGGCATGATGCGATCGCCGTCGTGCAGCGTGGTCTGCCCGCCGGCAAGCGTGACCGAAAGACCTGACACCGGGCCACCGGCCTGCACCGCGATCGGCCGCAACGCGCCGAGCGCGCTGCAGAACACCTGATCGACCGGCCGCACGCGCCAGTCCAGCGGCGCGGCACCGAGGACGCCTCCCAATTGCTGGCGGAGTAAATCGGCGGTGGCACGGCCGGCGTAACCATCGACGGTGACGGTGCCACTGTCCTGCACGAGACCATTGGCCAGCGTGCAGGGCGCCTGCGCCAGCGCCTGTTCAAGCTGCTGGCGCAGGGTATGCAGATCCGTCGTGGCTTCCTGGGTTGGCGCGGAGACCGGTAGCGCTTGTGGTGCCGGCGTGGGCGCAGGCCCAATGGGAGGCGCTGTGGGAAGCGCAGTGGCAGGTGCGGTGGCGGGCGCGGCTGCAGGTGCGGCGGTGACGGGCGATGCCGGCTGCTGCTGCGGTACGGCGGGCGCGGTCTGGGCGGTCGTGGTTGGTGCGCTGCCCGCGCCCGGTGCCGGAAGCTGCCCCGATGCCGGCTGGCCAGAAGCCAGCGGTCCCGATGCCGGCTGGCCAGAAGCTGGCGGTCCCCCTGCCGGCTGGCCGGTCGCGGGTAGCCCCGCTGCCGGCTGGCCAGCCGCCTGCTGGCCAGGTGCCGCCGGGGCCGGTGCGTGTTGCGATGAGCCGAGCACGAACCAGGCACCAGTACCCGCCGCCAGCACCGCCGCAACGCCGACCCCGATCAGCAACGGCAAGCGTGAGCGCGTCGGCGCGGGCGTCGGCACCGGCGTCGCCGGTACCGCCCGCGCGGCTGGTGGCGGCGCGGCCGCGCGGGCGGCCGCCGGCGCCGCACGTGCCAGGGTCGCGCCAACCATCGTCGCTTCGGAATCGTCGTCCCGCGAAGGCGCCGCCGGTGCGGCCAGCGCGCTGCGGATCGCTTCGGCGAAAGCGGCCGCCGAGGGATAGCGATCGTCCGGCCGCTTCGCCATCGCCCGCTTCACCACCGCATCCATGCTGGGCGGGCACGTGCCGGCAAGCTGCGAGGGCACCGGCGGCTCGGTGGTCAGCACCTTGTGCATGATGGCCGTCAGGCCGCCCTCGAACGGGCGCTCGCCGGTCAGCAACTGGTACAGCACCACCCCGGCCGAGTAGACATCGGTCCGCGCATCCACCACCTCGCCCCGGAACTGCTCGGGCGACATGTAGGCCGGCGTGCCCAGCATCGTGCCGGCCTGGGTCATGCTGCTCATTTCGATGCGGGCGATGCCGAAATCGGCGATCTTCGCCTGCCCCGCCGATGGTCAGCATGATGTTGGCGGGCTTGATGTCGCGATGCACCACGCCGCGCTCGTGGCTGAACTGCAACCCGGCCAGCAGATCACCCATCACCCGCTGGATGTCCGCGATGGCGAACCGCTCGTGCTTGTCGAGCGGGGCCTTCAGCGACGGCCCGTCGACGAATTCCATGACGATGTAGGCCATGTCCGCGGTCTCGCCGTAGTCGTAGACGGCGACGATGTTCGGGTGCGTCAGCCGCCCGGCGGCCTGCGCCTCGCGGCGGAACCGGGCGATCTCCTCGGCGGTGTCGGGATCGGGATCGGCCGGCAGGCTGACGGTCTTGATCGCGACGCGGCGGGCGATGGCGGGGTCCCAGCCATCGTAGACCGTGCCCATCGCACCCTTCCCGAGAGTGCCGCGAATCTCGTACTTCCCGAGGGTCTGGATGACGTCCATGCGCTCCCCGCCGATCGCGCGAGGCTTATAGCCTCGTCTGACCCTCCGGCGAAGTGCGCTGTGCCACAGTTGCCGCGCCGGTGCCGCCGCCGTCGCCGATCACCGCGAAGCCCGCCCAGAAGAACGGCGCAGCGATCTGCGCCGGCAGGGCCTTCCCCGCGTCCTGCAACATGGAGAGCTGCGTCGCGCGCAACGCACCGGCCACCCCCAGTGCCGGGTCCTGCTTCATGCGCTGCAGCACACTGACCACCAGGTACGCCGCCACCTGGTCGTTGACCGACCAGTGCGTCACCATCAGCGACCGCGCACCGGCGAAGAAGAACGCACGCGCCAGGCCGGACAGGCTTTCACCCGCCGTGCTGCCCCCCGCCCCGCCGGAGTTGCAGGCCGACAGAATGACCAGATCGGCATCGAGGCTAAGCTGCGCCACGTCCGAGGCGGTCAGCAGCGCCTGCGTCGCATCGGTGGCCCCCGCCGGGTCCGAGGTGACGATCGCCGGCTCGCTCTGGCACTTCAGCTCGGACGGCAGCAGCGCGTGCGCGGCGAAATGCAGCATGCGGAAGGATTTCAGCGGCGCCTTCTCCACCGCCGGCACGGTAAAGGCGCCGGCCCGAGCAGTTCGTCCTGCGGGCTGGCGCCGAGCAGCTGCGCGGGCGGCATCCAGCTCGCGCTTCGCATAGGGCAGTTGCGGCAGGCCGGCCAGCAGCTGCGCGCTGTCCGAACACGAGGTGCCGGAGAAGCTGCCTTCGGCCTGCTTCAGGGTCAGCGGCACGAAGTCGCCAAACCCGAACCATGGCTGCGTCGCGCGCGAGTCGTTGGCGATCTTGCGCAGGCCGACGAAGTTGGCCGGGGCCGGCACGTGCGCCAGGGTGAAGCGGCGCACCAGCCAGGGCGCCTCCGCCAGATGGGCCGGATCGGCCGGCACCGGTCAGCAGCACCTCGAACGGCAGCGACAGCAGCGGGCCGGGCGGCGCGACCACCAGCCGATCGACGCCTTGCAGCGCGCCGGCCACGGTGCCCAGAGTCACGTCGTACAGCTTGCGGGCATCGGCGACGTCGAAGGTCGGCAGATGGTCGGTCAGAATGATGCTGGCGCGCACGGCGCGGACCAGCTTGTCCACCGCGGCGACGCCGATCGGCATCTTGCCGACGGCGATCTTCCCGCCGGTCAGCACGAACACCCAGCCGTCGGTCGGACCGGCGGTGATCTCGATCAGCGCCTCGTGCGGGTGCAGCATCCGCCAGCACCTGGCTGGCCGGCACCACCTCCTGCTCGAGCTGGCCGAGTTGCGGCGACGCGGCCTGCACGGCCGACTCGGCATCCGCCAGGTCCGCCTGGGCTTTCTTGATCTGCGCATCGATCGCCGACGTATCGACCGTCGACGGCGCACCCGCGCCGGCACCCTGGGCCGCCGCGATCTGCGCATCGCGCTGGCCGTAGAGCGTCTGCAGCCTGGAGCTGGCATCTTCGCGTTGGCGGATCGCCGCCGCCACCTTCGGGTCGCGCGCGTTCTCCTCCAGCCGCGCCGTCGCCTGGGCGATCTGCTGGCTGGTGATGCCGCCCTGCCCGAGCTGGGCGGCGGTGAACATCTCGGCCAGCAGCGTCTGGCTCTGCGCGGCGTCGTTGGCCGCCGCCGCGGCATAGGCGTCGAGGCACGGCGCGATCACCACGGCGCTGGTGCTGGCCTTCAGCGCGGCGAGCGAGCTGACGGCGCTGCGGCACAAGCGGCAACAACTGATCGGGGTGTCCCGTCCGTTCCAGCTCGCCGGCACGCAGCAGCATCGTATCGGCCAGCGGCTTGGATTCCGGCAGCGCCCGGTTGAAGGCGTTCGTCGACAGGGCGAGATCGTCGAGCAGCAGCGACGAATTGCCCGCCGCTGCCGCCGTCACCCCGTCGGTGAGGTAGAGCCGCGCCGCGACGATCGGCCGCAACAGGTGATTGCCCTCGGCGATGTCGGTCGCCGAGGCCAGCAGCGCGTTCGCTCTCGTCGAGCTTGCCGAGCTGGCGCAGCACCAGCGCCTCGTTGCGCTGCGCCTCGATCAGGCCGACCAGGGCGCCCTGCGCCGACGGGTCGGTGAGCGATGTCCTCATCCGACACGAGACTGCCGCCGAATGCACCCACCCGCGGCGCCGACCGGCGCTGCAGCGCGCTGGGCGGGACCAATGCGCTGTACGCCGCGATCGCCGAGCGCAGCAGCGTGTCTGCCGTGGTGAACTGGGCGCGGTTGATCGCATCAAGCCCGCGATAGTGCAGCAGCCGCGCCTGGTCGATCGGGTCGGCGGCGCCGGGCGCCAGCCGCGCCGCCTGGTCGAACAGCGCGGTGGCCTCGGCGTAGCGCCCGTCGTCGGAGAGCTCCAGGGCGAGCGTCATCACCGCCGCGGCGGTGTTCGGGTTGTCCTTGCCGAGTGCCTTCTGCTGCAACGCCAGCGCGGCACGGAACGCCGCCTCCGCCGCCGCCGGATTGGCGCTGAGGTTGGCACGCGTGCCGGCCGACATCAGCGTGTTGAACTGGCCGATATCGCCCGAGCTGACCGACTGGGCGGCCAAGCCGCTGCGCCAGCAACGCGTCCGCACCGGAACTGGGCGGCACGGCGTCGGCCTTGATCAGCCCGGCGCGCACGCCGATCGCGCGCTCCATCACCGTCGCGGCCGGCAGAACGCCGTCGCCATACCAGGCATGCCCGTTGATCAGCGCGACCACCGCGACATGCGGCCAGCCGCCGACGCGCTGGGTGCACTGCAGCAACTCGGCCGGCTCGGAACCGAGAATCGTCGTCGTCTCCGGGGCCTGGCAGAGGAAGCGCTGATCCAGCGCGGCCCGCCACGCGCTGTTGGTGGCGATGTTTGCCAACGCGTCGGCACTGGCGGCTTCGCCGCCGCGCACCTTGGCGCTGGGTTGCTGCCAGGTGCCGCAATAGATGTCGGCGCTGGTCGCGCCGGTGTCCTGAATCGTGCAGGCCTCGCCGACCGCGTTCTTGCCGATCGCCTCCTGCGCGGCCGGCTTGCTCGACCCGCCGGCGCCGTTGACATAGGCGCTTGGCGGCGGCGTGGCGCAGCCGACGAGGGCCGTCAGGACGATCAGCCAGGTCAGTTGCAATCTTTGCGCAGCAGACATGAGAAGTAATCCTCGTCGGAGACAAGCGGGAGCAGCAGGTCGCCCTCATCGTTCGGCTCGACCAACATGCCGATCGCCAGGTTCTGCAGCGGGTTGGCGACGGGCGCCAGCGCCGTCGACAGCAGCACGCAGTTGACCGAGCCGATCGGGCAGTTGTTGACGCGCAACGTGGCACCGCGAGTCGGGATCACACTGCCCTCGCCCGCCGCTTCCTCGCCGCTCAGCCCGGCCACCGTGCCGGTCAGCGCGATGGAGAACTGCGCCGAGTTGGCGTTGGGCGGCAGCACCACGGTGAGCTGGTTCACCGCCACGGTGCCGGTGACACTGGTGCCGGGCGTGTCGAGATTCAGGATCAGCCAAGTGGTCGGCCCGGTCACCGCGACGGTGTCGGCACCGGCCAGCCTGCCGGTGAACGACAGGACACTGTTGGGCCCGCCGCCGAGGAGGTTGACCTGGATCGGGCCAGTCTGCGTGAAGGTGCCGCTGCTGAAGAAAGCGCCGGCGAGCGGCGGCGGCGGGATCTGATTCCGCATGATCGTGAGATGGTTGGGCGCTGCGGTGCCGCCGGTGTCGATCACCGTGCCGCCCAGCAACGTCAGCGGGTTGCTCCCCGTATCGATGTCGATGTACGGCGCCGAGAGGGTTCCCTCGACCGTCAGCGCCGGGATATCGAGCAGTTCAAAGCTCACGCCGGCGGTGAAGCCCGCCAGCGTGCCGACTTGGTTCGCGCCTATCAGGCTCACCACGCCCGCCGCGCTGCCGGTCAGCGATGCCGTGGTGACCACCCCAGTGCCGCTGATCCCACCCGTGGTGGCCGTCAGCTTCACCGACGTGGTTCCGTCGAGCGCCCCGGGGATGGTCATGCTCGGCGCGGTCAGGGCGACCGTGCCCGCCGTCACCCCGTTCACTGTCAGGGCGTCGGCGTCGGTCAGGGCGAACGCCTGGCCGGCATCCCTAAACGGCGTGCCGATCACGCCCAGCGCGGTGATCGCATTCGACCCGGTCAGGCTCACCGCGCCGGCCGCGCTGCCGGCGAGCGTCGTGGCCGTGATCACCCCGCTGGTCTGGCTGATGCTGCCGGCCGAGGTCAGCGTCACCGTCTGACCGGTGCCCGTGATGGCGCTGGCCTCGGTGATGTTGCCGGTCGTCGTGATCAGAGTCAGCGCCCCGACCGTGTCGCTTATCGTCCCCGTTGTGGTGAAGCTCTGCGCGTTGGTGAAGCTCAGCGCGCCGCTCGACGTGTTGCTGAATGCACCGAGGTCGGTCACCAGGTTCGCGTCGTTCAGCGTCGCCCCGCCAACCGAACTCCCGGTCAGCGTCGCAGCGGTGATCACCCCGCTGGTCTGGTCGATCGTCCCGGCCGAGGTCAGCGTCACGATCTGACCGGTGCCGGTGATCGCGCTGTCCTCGGTGATGTTGCCGGTCGTGGTGACAAGACTCAATGCGCCGACCGTGTCGCTGATCGTTCCCGTCGTGGTGAAGCTCTGCGCGTTGGTGAAGCTCAGCGCGCCGCTCGAGGTGTTGCTGAACGCGCCGAGATCGGTCACCAGGTTCGCATCGTTCAGCGTCGCCCCGCCAACCGAACTCCCGGTCAGCGTCGCAGCCGTGATCACACCGGCGGTCTGGCCGATGGTGCCGGCCGAGGTCAGCGTCACCGTCTGACCGGTGCCGGTGATCGCGCTGTCCTCGGTGATGTTGCCGGTCGTGGTGATCAGACTCAGCGCCCCGACCGTGTCGCTTATCGTCCCCGTTGTGGTGAAGCTCTGCGCGTTGGTGAAGCTCAGCGCGCCGCTCGAGGTGTTGCTGAACGCGCCGAGATCGGTCACCAGGTTCGCATCGTTCAGCGTCGCCCCGCCGACCGAACTCCCGGTCAGCGTCGCGGCCGTGATCACCCCGCTGGTCTGGTCGATCGTCCCGGCCGAGGTCAGCGTCACCGTCTGACCGGTGCCGGTGATCGCACTGTCCTCGGTGATGTTGCCGCTCGTCGTGATCAGGCTCAACGCGCCGACCGTGTCGCTCACCGTTCCCGTCGTGGTGAAGCTCTGCGCGTTGGTGAAGCTCAGAGCGCCGCTCGTGGCGTTGCTGAACGCACCCAGATCGGTCACCAGGTTCGCGTCGTTCAGCGTCGCCCCGCCGACCGAACTCCCGGTCAGCGTCGCAGCCGTGATCACCCCGCTGGTCTGGTCGATCGTCCCGGCCGAGGTCAGCGTCACCGTCTGCCCGGTGCCGGTGATCGCGCTGTCCTCGGTGATGTTGCCGGTCGTGGTGATCAGGCTCAACGCACCAACCGTATCGCTGATCGTTCCCGTCGTGGTGAAGCTCTGCGCGTTGGTGAAGCTCAGCGCGCCGCTCGACGTGTTGCTGAACGCGCCGAGATCCGTCACCAGGTTCGCGTCGTTCAGCGTCGCCCCGCCAACCGAACTCCCGGTCAGCGTCGCGGCGGTGATCACACCGGCGGTCTGGCCGATGGTGCCGGCCGAGGTCAGCGTCACGATCTGACCGGTGCCGGTGATCGCGCTGTCCTCGGTGATGTTGCCGGTCGTGGTGATCAGGCTCAGCGCCCCGACGGTGTCGCTGATCGTTCCCGTCGTGGTGAAGCTCTGCGCGTTGGTGAAGCTCAGCGCCCCGCTGGTCGTGTTGCTGAACGCCCCCAGATCGGTCACCAGGTTCGCGTCGTTCAGCGTCGCCCCGCCAACCGAACTCCCGGTCAGTGTCGCAGCGGTGATCACCCCGCTGGTCTGGTCGATCGTCCCGGCCGAGGTCAGCGTCACGATCTGACCGGTGCCGGTGATCGCGCTATTCTCGGTGATGTTGCCCGTCGTGGTGATCAGGCTCAACGCACCAACCGTGTCGCTTATCGTACCCGTTGTGGTGAAGCTCTGCGCGTTGGTGAAGCTCAGTGCGCCGCTCGAGGTGTTGCTGAACGCCCCCAGATCGGTCACCAGGTTCGCATCGTTCAGCGTCGCCCCGCCCACCGAACTGCCGGTCAGCGTCGCGGCCGTGATCACCCCGCTGGTCTGGCCGATCGTCCCGGCCGAGGTCAGCGTCACGATCTGGCCGGTGCCGGTGATCGCGCTGTCCTCGGTGATGTTGCCGGCCGTGGTGATCAGGCTCAGCGCACCGACCGTGTCGCTCACCGTTCCCGTCGTGGTGAAGCTCTGCGCGTTGGTGAAGCTCAGTGGGCCGCTCGACGTGTTGCTGAACGCGCCCAGGTCGGTCACCAGGTTGGCGTCGTTCAGCGTCGCCCCGCCGACCGAACTCCCGGTCAGCGTCGCAGCCGTGATCACGCCGGCGGTCTGGCCGATAGTGCCGGCCGAGGTCAACGTCACGATCTGGCCCGTGCCGGTGATCGCGCTATCTTCGGTGATGTTGCCGGTCGTGGTGATCAGGCTCAGTGCGCCGACCGTGTCGCTCACCGTCCCCGTCGTGGTGAAGCTCTGCGCGTTGGTGAAACTCAGTGGTCCGCTCGTCGCGTTGCTGAAGGCGCCCAGATCGGTCACCAGGTTCGCGTCGTTCAGCGTCGCCCCGCCAACCGAACTCCCGGTCAGCGTCGCAGCCGTGATCACGCCGCTGGTCTGGCCGATCGTCCCGGCCGAGGTCAGCGTCACGATCTGGCCGGTGCCGGTGATCGCGCTATTCTCGGTGATGTTGCCCGTCGTGGTGATCAGGCTCAACGCACCAACCGTGTCGCTTATCGTCCCCGTTGTGGTGAAGCTCTGCGCGTTGGTGAAGCTCAGTGCGCCGCTCGAGGTGTTGCTGAACGCCCCCAGATCGGTCACCAGGTTCGCATCGTTCAGCGTCGCCCCGCCCACCGAACTGCCGGTCAGCGTCGCGGCCGTGATCACCCCGCTGGTCTGGCCGATCGTCCCGGCCGAGGTCAGCGTCACGATCTGGCCGGTGCCGGTGATCGCGCTGTCCTCGGTGATGTTGCCGGCCGTGGTGATCAGGCTCAGCGCACCGACCGTGTCGCTCACCGTTCCCGTCGTGGTGAAGCTCTGCGCGTTGGTGAAGCTCAGTGGGCCGCTCGACGTGTTGCTGAACGCGCCCAGGTCGGTCACCAGGTTGGCGTCGTTCAGCGTCGCCCCGCCGACCGAACTCCCGGTCAGCGTCGCAGCCGTGATCACGCCGGCGGTCTGGCCGATAGTGCCGGCCGAGGTCAACGTCACGATCTGGCCCGTGCCGGTGATCGCGCTATCTTCGGTGATGTTGCCGGTCGTGGTGATCAGGCTCAGTGCGCCGACCGTGTCGCTCACCGTCCCCGTCGTGGTGAAGCTCTGCGCGTTGGTGAAACTCAGTGGTCCGCTCGTCGCGTTGCTGAAGGCGCCCAGATCGGTCACCAGGTTCGCGTCGTTCAGCGTCGCCCCGCCAACCGAACTCCCGGTCAGCGTCGCAGCCGTGATCACGCCGCTGGTCTGGCCGATCGTCCCGGCCGAGGTCAGCGTCACGATCTGGCCGGTGCCGGTGATCGCGCTGTCCTCGGTGATGTTGCCGGCCGTGGTGATCAGGCTCAGCGCACCGACCGTGTCGCTCACCGTTCCCGTCGTGGTGAAGCTCTGCGCGTTGGTGAAGCTCAGCACGCCGCTCGACGTGTTGCTGAACGCCCCGAGGTCGGTCACCAGGTTCGCGTCGTTCAGCGTCGCGCCGCCAACCGAACTCCCAGTCAGCGTGCCCGCGGTGATCACGCCGGCGGTCTGGCCGATGGTGCCGGCCGAGGTCAACGTCACGATCTGGCCGGTGCCGGTGATCGCGCTGTCCTCGGTGATGTTGCCGGCCGTGGTGATCAGGCTCAGCGCACCGACCGTGTCGCTGATTGTCCCCGTCGTGGTGAAGCTCTGCGCGTTGGTGAAGCTCAGTGGGCCGCTCGACGTGTTGCTGAATGCACCGAGATCGGTCACCAGGTTCGCGTCATTCAGCGTCGCCCCGCCAACCGAGCTCCCGGTCAGCGTCCCGGCCGTGATCACCCCGCTGGTCTGGCCGATGGTGCCGGCCGAGGTCAGCGTCACGATCTGACCGGTGCCGGTGATCGCGCTGTCCTCGGTGATGTTGCCGGTCGTGGTGATCAGGCTCAGCGCACCGACCGTGTCGCTGATTGTCCCCGTCGTGGTGAAGCTCTGCGCATTGGTGAAGCTCAGCGTCCCGCTGGTCGCGTTGCTGAATGCTCCGAGGTCGGTCACCAGGTTCGCGTCGTTCAGCGTCGCCCCGCCAACCGAACTCCCGGTCAGCGTCCCCGTCGTGATCACGCCGGCAGTCTGGTCGATCGTCCCACCGGAGGTCAGCGTTACCGTGGACGTCGTGCCGCTGGTCACGTTGTCGCCAAGCCCGATCCCGCCGCTGCCGGCGGTCAGCGTCACTGCGCCCGACATCGTGATCGGGCTGCTTGTCGTGACACCGCCCGAACCGGACTCGAGCTGAAGATTGGTGATATTGGCCGGATCAACCGCCTGGTTCACGGTCAATGAACCCGTGCCGCCACTGTTGCTGATCACCAGGGTGCCCGCGGTGATCTGGTCGAGAGTGTTGCCCACGCCCGACGCGCTCAGCACCAGGGCGTTCGTTCCCGTGCCGACATCGATGTTCCGACTTGCCGTCTCGGGCTCGATGGTCACCGTGCCGGTGGTCCCCGCGTTCACCGTCCCGGTCAGCGTCAGGTTGTCCGCTTGCAGGGTGATGGACTGGCCACTCGCTGAGACCTCGAAACCCGAACCGACGGTGATGGTCCCTGTGCTCGGCAGGCTGTCGATCAGCGTCAGCGCGCCAGCCGAGCTCACCGTCCCCGTCGTCGCGAAGCTCTGGTTGTCGGTGAAGCTCAGCGCCCCGCTGGTCGCATTGCTGAAGGCGCCCAGGTCGGTCACCAGGTTCGCGTCGTTCAGCGTCGCCCCACCGACCGAACTCCCGGTCAGTGTCGCAGCGGTGATCACCCCGCTGGTCTGGCCGATGGTGCCGGCGGAGGTCAGCGTCACGACCTGACCGGTGCCGGTGATCGCGCTATTCTCGGTGATGTTGCCGGTCGTGGTGATCAGGCTCAGCGCACCGACCGTGTCGCTGATCGTTCCCGTGGTGGTGAAGCTCTGGGCGTTGGTGAAGCTCAACGCGCCGGTCGTCGCGTTGCTGAACGCACCAAGGTTGGTCACCAGGTTGGCGTCGTTCAGCGTCGCCCCGCCGACCGAACTCCCGGTCAGTGTCGCAGCGGTGATCACGCCGCTGGTCTGGCCGATCGTGCCGGCCGAGGTCAGCGTCACGATCTGACCGGTGCCGGTGATCGCGCTATTCTCGGTGATGTTGCCGGTCGTGGTGATCAGGCTCAGCGCGCCGACCGTGTCGCTTATCGTCCCGGTCGTGCTGAAACTCTGCGCGTTGGTGAAGCTCAGCGCGCCGGTCGTCGTGTTGCTGAACGCACCGAGGTCGGTCACCAGGTTCGCGTCGTTCAGCGTCGCCCCGCCAACCGAACTCCCGGTCAGTGTCGCAGCGGTGATCACCCCGCTGGTCTGGCCGATCGTGCCGGCCGAGGTCAGCGTCACGACCTGACCGGTGCCGGTGATCGCGCTATTCTCGGTGATGTTGCCGGTCGTGGTGATCAGGCTCAGCGCACCGACCGTGTCGCTTATCGTCCCCGTCGTGCTGAAACTCTGCGCGTTGGTGAAGCTCAGCGCGCCGCTCGTCGTGTTGCTGAACGCACCCAGATCGGTCACCAGGTTCGCGTCGTTCAGCGTCGCCCCGCCAACCGAACTCCCGGTCAGTGTCGCAGCGGTGATCACCCCGCTGGTCTGGCCGATCGTGCCGGCCGAGGTCAGCGTCACGACCTGACCGGTGCCGGTGATCGCGCTATTCTCGGTGATGTTGCCGGTCGTGGTGATCAGGCTCAGCGCCCCGACCGTGTCGCTTATCGTCCCGGTCGTGCTGAAACTCTGCGCGTTGGTGAAACTCAGTGCCCCGCTCGTCACGTTGCTGAGCGCACCCAGATCGGTCACCAGGTTCGCGTCGTTCAGCGTCGCCCCGCCAACCGAACTCCCGGTCAGTGTGCCCGCGGTGATCACCCCGCTGGTCTGGCCGATGGTGCCGGCCGAGGTCAGCGTCACCGTATGACCGGTACCCGTGATCGCGCTATTCTCGGTGATGTTGCCCGTCGTGGTGATCAGGCTCAGTGCCCCGACCGTATCGCTTATCGTTCCCGTCGTCGTGAAGCTCTGCGCGTTGGTGAAACTCAGCGCCCCGCTCGTCGCGTTGCTGAACGCCCCGAGGTCGGTCACCAGGTTCGCGTCGTTCAGCGTCGCCCCGCCAACCGCACTCCCGGTCAGCGTTGCAGCGGTGATCACGCCGGCCGTCTGGCCGATCGTCCCGGCCGAGGTCAACGTCACCGATCTGGCCCGTGCCCGTGATCGCGCTGTCCTCGGTGATGTTCCCCGTTGTCGTGATCAGGCTCAGCGCCCCGACCGTGTCGCTTATCGTCCCCGACGTGGTGAAGCTCTGCGCATTGGTGAAGCTGAGCGCCCCGCTCGTCGCGTTGCTGAACGCACCTAGGTCGGTCACCAGGTTCGCGTCGTTCAGCGTCGCCCCGCCAACCGAACTCCCAGTCAGCGTCGCAGCGATGATCACGCCGGCCGTCTGGCCGATCGGTGCCGGCCGAGGTCAGCGTCACCGTCTGACCGGTGCCGGTGATCGCGCTATCCTCGGTGATGTTGCCGGTCGTGGTGATCAGGCTCAGCGCCCCGACCGTGTCGCTCACCGTTCCCGTCGTGGTGAAGCTCTGCGCGTTGGTGAAGCTCAGCACACCGCTCGTGGCATTGCTGAACGTACCGAGATCCGTCACCAGGTTCGCATCGTTCAACGTCGCCCCGCCAACCGAACTTCCGGTTAGCGTCCCCGCGGTAATCACGCCTGCCGTCTGGCCGATGGTGCCGGCCGAGGTCAGCGTCACCGTCTGCCCGGTGCCGGTGATCGCGCTGTCCTCAGTGATGTTGCCGGTCGTGGTGATCAGGCTCAGTGCACCGACCGTGTCGCTCACCGTGCCCGTCGTGGTGAAGCTCTGGTGGTTGGTGAAGCTCAGCGCGCCGCTCGTCGCGTTGCTGAACGCCCCGAGATCCGTCACGAGATTCGCGTCGTTCAGCGTCGCCCCGCCGACCGAACTCCCCGTCAGAGTTCCCGCCGTGATCACCCCGCTGCTCTGGCTGATCGTCCCGGCGGAAACCAGGTCGACCGGTGCGGTACCCGCATCGAGTGAACTGCTCAGCGTCATGCCGCCGGAGGTGGTCGTCGTGAGGTCGATTGCGCCGGCGTTGGTCGTTATGCCGCTTACGCCGCTGCCACCGACGTTGCTGCCGACGGCCAGTGCTGCCGCGGTATTGTTGAACTGAAAAGCGTTGCCGCTCCCGGTCACCGAACCGGCGAGTGTCGTGACGCTGTTCCCCGCCAGAAGAGTGACCGGACCCGCTGCGGTGATCGCGAGATTGGCGACGGAAATTGCGCCAGTCGTCGCGTCCTGGCTCACTCCGCCGCCGGCGCTCAGGATCAGTGCGGCACTGGTGCTGGTCGTATTGGTGATCGGCGCATCGATCACGATGTTATTGGCCGCTTCCAGGGTCAGCGTCGTGTTCGCTGTCCAGCTCACCGTGTTGCTGACGGTGATCGTGCCGCCCAGCGCCGCAATGCACGTGCTGCAGGTCGTCTCCACGATCACGTTGGTGCTGGCCAGATCGCCGTCCAGTGCGGTGTTGTTCAGATTGGCGGTGGTGATCGTCAAAGAATCGGGGACGCAGGTCCCGCTCGCGCACGTGACGTCCAAGGTTGGGTTGCTCGAGATCGTGATGTCGGCCGGGTCGAGAAGCCAGATTCCGGTCTGGCCGGTGCCCGATTGTGCAGTGGTGTTGATGATCGCGCTGTCGCCGATGCCCAGCCACGTGCCCGAAGTCTCCACGAACCCGCCATTGCCGCCCTGCGGCCCCCCCTGGGCGGAGATCGCGCCATCCATGCTGGTGGACTGCACCGACAGCACGGTGACCCGACCGCCGTTGCCATCGGCGGTGGCATTCGCGGCAATACTCGCCCCCGGATCGACCTGCACCGTCTGCGCCGTCAGCCTCGATGCCGTCCCCGGCCCGCCGGCCGCCCGCGCCAGCGTCGTGCCAACAGCCACCGTCCCGCCGCCCGCCGGACCGGAGGCGCTGATCTGCGCTGTCGGCGTCAGCGTCACACCCTGGCTCGCGTTCGCCTGCACCTGCCCGCCGGTGCTGCCCGGCGCGTTCCCGTCCGCCGTCACCACCCCGCTCAGCACGATCGAGCCACCCAGCCCGCCCAGCACCACCGTCCCGGTCTGCGACCCGCCGCTGCTGGTGGTGGCGCTGTTGGCGATGATCTTGCCGCCCGCGTCCACGAGATCCTGCACCAACCCGTCGGCCTGGCGCGCGGTCAACTGCACCGTCCCGCCGTCCGCCCGGATCACCCCGGTGTTGGTCACCAGCGCCGTCACCGCTGCCCCGTTCGGCCCGAGCGGCGCCTGCGTCACCTCGTTGTTCACGTCGAGCGACAGCATCCCGTCGCCGTACAGATCCAGCGTCGCCGTCTTCGCTCCGGCCAGCACCACGTGGCCCAGCGTCGCCGTGATCACCCCCGAGTTCACTACCTGCGGCGCCACCAGTGCCGCCAGCCCCGCGTCGGCGATCGTCAGCGTCCCCTGGTTCACGATCGCCGCGTTCGGGCTCGCCGCCTGGTCGAACACCAGCCTGCCGGCCATGAAGTTACGGTCGCTCATCCCCGCCGCCGAGACGATCAGCCCGGCGGTGTTCACCTG
This sequence comes from uncultured Alphaproteobacteria bacterium, assembly GCA_963773345.1. Taxonomy (GTDB): domain Bacteria; phylum Pseudomonadota; class Alphaproteobacteria; order Acetobacterales; family Acetobacteraceae; genus Palsa-883. The sequence continues at coordinate 195,947 of CAVZBG010000010.1, forward strand.
CGCCCCCTGGTAGAAGATCACCCCCGACTGGTTGATCAGGATGATCTGCCCGTTGGCGTCGATCTGCCCGGCAATCAGCGACGGGTTGGCGCTGATCACCCGGTTCAGCGCCACCGAGGACGCCGACGGCTGGATGAAATCCACCGTCTGCTGCGACCCGACATTGAACGTCTGCCAGTTGATCACCGCACGTGGGCTGCTCTGCGTGATCGTCGTCGTGCTCGGGCTGCTGCTGATCGTCGCGCTGCCCGCCTTCACCGCCCCCCCGGTCGGATGCGCGTTCGGCGCCGGCTGCGCCAGGCTCGACGTCGCCAGAAGCAGGGTCGCGATGGTGCCGAGCGCGGCCCGCGACAGCAGAGTCGCCCGCACTCGCAACGCCTCCGGCAGCCATGCCACCTGCCAGCGTGCCTTGCTCGCCATCGCCTTCCCCTTGCGTCCGGTCCCGCCGGCCGGTTCGCCGAAATGGCGGCACCGGACAGCGACACGTCTCCACCCCTGATCCGGCCAGAAGCCGCGCGGTCGCCCCTGTCGGGCGAGAGCGCAGGTTCCCGTTCGGCAGGGTGCCCGATGCCAGGGCGCAGCGCCAGCCGGCGCGCCCGAGCCTCAACGGCACCCGGACGGCATCTTTCCACGTCCCGCGCCCGAGAGGAACACAAAATGCTGGAACGCAACGGAACCAGACCGTGGCAGCGACGCCGCCGGCCCGTTTGGCGCCTGCCGGCCTGGCGCGATGGCGGCCTGGCGCGATGACGGCCCGGCGCAATGACGGCCGCATGACTGTCCGCCCCGCCGCATCGTCGCGCTTACGTGGCGGGCGGAATCCAGGCTAGTGTCGTGTATCCGTCGGGGAAATGGCAGGAGCGGGGATGAGCACGAAGCACGCCGAAGAGGCGGAACACGTCGCGCACAGCAACAAGCACGCCGCGCTGGTGATCGCCGTGCTGGCCGCGGCGCTGGCGATCTGCGAGCAGCAGGCCAAGCACGCCGAGGTGTCATTGACCGAGACGGCGGTGCTCGCCGCCGACACCTGGAACGAGTACCAGGCCAAATCGATCCGCGCCGCCAACGCCCATGATCTGGCCAGCGTTGTCGGCACTCTCGACGACCCGACCTCACCGGAGCGTCTGGCGGCGCGCCAGAAGGTGCTGAAGCAACTCGCCGACGACGAGAAGCATTACAACAGCGACCCGAAGACCGGCAAGGAGGTGCTCGCCGAGCGCGCCAGACGCTACGAGGAAGAGCGGTCGAAGTCGCTGGAACGGTCACATTCGCTCGACAACGCGGCCGCGGCCTTGGATCTCGGCATCGTGCTGGCCACCGCCTCGGTGATCACGTCGGCGGGCGCGCTGCTGGCATTCGCCTACCTGATGGGCACCGTGGGCTTCGTGCTGGCAGTGGCCGCCGTCGTCGCGCCCGGGCTGTTGGTGTTCTGACGCGCCCGTGCCGCGCCGCCAGCCGGTTTCGCCCGTCCCGCGTCACCCACTGGTGCGCGCCAGCGCCAGCAGGTGGCTCCGGTAGCTGACGGTGCTGCGCTCGTGCAGCCGGGTCTGCCAGGGCCAGGACGGCGTCTCCTCCAGCAGGCGCAGGCCGGCGACCGACTGCGGATGCTCGCCCTCGGCGAGCAGCGTCCGCAGGAACGGCTCCGCGGCGCCGCGATGCGCCGCCCGCTGGGAGTGTCCGCCGATCCAGGTCTCCACCGGGGTGGCGCGGGTCGACCAGTCGTACGGAGTCGCGAGCAGCAGCCTGCCGTCGCGGCGCAGCACCTCGGCGAGCCCGGCGAGCAGGCGAGCCGGCTCGGCGACGCAGTCGAGCAGGTTCAGCGCCGCGACGAGATCGGCCGACGCGGGGGCGAATGGCAGCGCCAGCGCGTCGCAGGCCCAGAAATCCACCCGCTCGGCCCCGGCCAGGGACACCCCGAAGCGCCGGCGGTCGTAGACCAGCCCGATTCGCCGGCGCGGATAGCTGACCGTGCCGTGCAGCGCGCCGTGCGCCAGGCGCAGCAGCCCGAGATGCATGTCGATGCCAAGCACCAGCGCCCGCTCATGGCGCTCCGCCAGGCTGAACGCGCTGCGCCCGGCGCCGCAGCCGATGTCCAGCGCCCGCGCGACGCCGCCGACCGGTGCGGCCATGTCGAGCAGGCGGTCGAGGCAGCGCCGCACCGCACCAGGTAGCGGCCCGGGCGTCGACCCAGGGATCGGCCCAGGGATCGGCCCAGGGATCGGGCCAGGGGACGGGCCAGGGGACGGGCCAGGGGACGGGCCAGGGGACGGGCAAGTCACCGGGCCCTCCTCGGCCGCGGCCTCGTCCGGGTCGAGATCCGCCCAGCCGTCCCAGGCATAGCTCGACACGGTCTGGCGCATCACGTCGAACCAGCCGCCGGGACCCATCGCGTCGCCGAACATGCTCTCCAGCAGCGGGTCGAGATCGTCGCGCAGCAGCAGCTCGATGCCGCGTTCGGTCAGCAGCGTGCGCAGCTCGGGCACGATCACGGGAATGCCGTCGATGATCGGGTATTCGTGCTGACACCCCGGGTTGGGACAGTGCAGGATGCCGCTGATCACCTCGTCCGCCTGCTCGGCGCACACCGCGGCGAGCACCAGCGACATGCGGGCCGGCGCCGGTGCGGGCGCAGTGCGGACAGTGCGGTGCGAAGGCGGCGAAATGTCCGCGGCGCACCCCGGGTCAGCCGCCGATCATCACGGTGGGCGCGCCCGGGCCGGTGATGGTGCCGGCCGGGCCTGGGATGGGGCCGACGCACGCCTCGTGGGTCGTCGGGTCGCCGACGCGCGCCGCGGGCATTTTGCCGATCATGACCGTGGCTGACCCCTTGGCGATCATCCCCGGCCCACCCGGAACGCAGGCCGGGATCATGCACGGCTGCGTCTGGTCGGTCGCCCGCGCCGCGGGCTGGCCGCAGATGGTGACGGTGGGGCAGCACGGGGGATGATCTGCAGCGGCATCGGCGGGTGCGGCGCCGGGGTCGGCACCAGCGCCGCCGGATGCATCGGCGCATGGCAATGCGGCCCTGACTGCAGGACCATGTCTGTCGCGCGTGCGGCGGGAGGCATCGTTCGTCCCCGGATGCTGTAGGACACCGACGCTAGCGGGTTTTGTCCACGAGGGGAATCACGTGATTGTGCGCGGCCGGGGCGGCGCCGGGTCCGGACCGGGTGGTGCCGATCGCGGAGTTGATCCAACACGCGTTCCCGCAGTTTAACGCCGCGTTGCATTGTCGCACCGGATACGCCTATCGTGACAGTATGACAACGTGACCCACGCGGCGCCGCCGCGCGAACCGAACGAGGGGACAGGGGATGGACGATCCGGTCAAGCTCTACAACGATGCGGTGGCAGACGCGACCAAGTCGCTGGGCAAGGAAGGCAAGCTGCCGAAGCCACGTGTCGACCTGGCGAAGGTCCTCGAAGAGGGCGTCAAGACCGCCACCGGTCTCAGCAAGCAGCGCAAGGAGATGGAGAAGACGATCGTCGACGTCGAGACCGCCGTGGCGAAGATCAAGGCGGCGGCCAAGCAATACGGCGACATCGTCGACGGCGACGACTTCGGCCTCGACGCCAAGGATCCGAAGAACAAGAAGCTCATCGCCCAAGTGACGAAGACCATGCTCGATGCGTTGCAGGGCGTCGAGGACAACATGGATATCTGGTCCGGCTGGATGGACAAGCTGGACAAAGTGCTGACCGACCTGAGCCGTCTCGACAAATAGTCGCGGGCCGATCTGGGTCCGGCTCGATATCCCCGCCGGACGGATCCGCGACGCGGGGATACCGGCGGCCAGCCCGGCTTGCCGGGCGGGCTACTTCTTGCCCACTTTCTTCTCCAGGTCGGCCACCCTGCCTGTCAGCTTCTTCAGGTCGTCGCTCGCAGACTTGGTGCTGTCCGCGATGATCTTGTTCATGTCCTTGTCGTAATCGTCCTGGATTTTCAGCAGACGGTTGGCTTCCTTGAGACCGCTTTCCAGGGCATCAAGGCGCTTATAGACCTTTTGCAGATCTTCGAGTGTGACGTCGTCGGCCAAATTGGATCTCCCCTGGTCGCTGTTGGAACGTCGCGCCGTTGCCCGGCCTCACTGCGCCATCGAACGGTCTGAAGGTTGCTCGATCCGAACAGGTTTGCCCGCTCGCCGCAAGCCGGTCAGCCGACCTGCCACCGCTATTTGGCGCCTGATCGCAACAGAGAACAGTGATTTCACGAGGTTGTGATCGGTCGCCGTTCGGGATACGCCGGGCGCAGAGGCTCGTCGATTTTTGTCAGGCAACAGTCCCAATTCCATCGAACCCCGGCTTGCACTAACCTTGTTGGTGGCACCGCACCAGGTGGGCGCGACGCGTGTCGCCGCCGCCTGTATGCTGCGCCGGTAAGGAGATGCTTATGGGTTGTTTCTGCCGTAATGCCCTGGGGTCGTTGCCGAGCCTCGATATCTCGGCCTCGCTGTCGCTGCCGGGGATGAATGTCCCGCTCGGCCTGTCCGCGTACCTCAGCGCCGCCGGGCTGCCCGCGTCGCCCTGGACGCCGGAGGCGGGATGGCTGTCGCTGCCGCTGCCGCAACTAAAGCTCAGCATGCAGGCGGTGGCGACGATCTCGGCCATGGCCTCGCTGCGGGCGCAGGTACTGGCGCAGCTCGGCATCGACCTGCTGGTCCCGGGTCAGGCCATGGCCATGGCCCGCATCGTGGCGACCCTGAACGCCAGGCTGTCGGCGATGGCCAGCATCAATCCGCTGGGGTGGCTGCAGCTTGCCCGGCTGAATGCCGCGATCGACCAGGTGAACCTCGCGCTTTCGCTCGGGCTGCTGCTGCCGTCGCCGAGCATGATGCTGTCGCTGACGGTGCCGGGCGGCATCCCGATGCCGCGCTGGGGCAACTTCCTGGCGCTGCTGCTGGCGCTGTGCCCGATGATCGCCGCCACCGCGCAGCTCAATGTCAGCCTGTCGGCGACGGCGCAGCTCGCCGCGGCGCTGCGGGTGCTGGCCAAGCTGCAGCTACCCGCTCTCGCCGCGCCGGAACTGATGGCGAGCCTGACCGCGGCGCTGTCGGCGGTGGCCTCGCTGTCGGCGAGCCTCGGGGTCAGCCCGCTGAGCCTGGGCTTCCCGGCGATCCAGTTGCGCGTGCAGGCCCGGCTGGCCGCCTTGATGTCGACCCTGTCGGCGCATTTCGGCGTCAGCCTGACGATGCCCAACCTGCTGGCGCTGCTGCTGTCGCTGCTGCCCAAGCTGCCGCTCGTGCCGACAACGTTCGCCACCAGCGCGGTGGTGTCGGCGGCGATGCAGGCGCAGGCGATGGCGTCGCTGAACTGGCAGGTGCCGCTGTCAATCCCGGCGGTTCAGATCGGGCTGCCGGTCTGCGCCTTCACGGCCAGCTTGCAGGCGGCGCTGGGCATCACGGCGGTGCTGCCGTCGCCCTGCGGGTCGGGCTGCGACGCGGCGAAGCTGATGCGCGCGCTGGCGGCATAGGTCCGGAAGCCGCCCACCACGCGAGTGGCGCCGTCCGCCGCCCGCGCGGCGGACGGTCAAGTCAAGCGCCGGGCGGCAGCCGGCCGGGACACCGATCAGCAGCCGGACGAGCCTTGGTCGGTCGCCTTCACCAGGCTCAGCTTCGTGGAATTGGACATTTTGCCGCCGGCGCCGCTGGACTTTTGGGTCCGATACTTCACCTGAAGCGTACGGCAGACGAACTCGCAGGTTTCCTTGACGACTTCACCGCCGTCCCAGTCGATCCCGGTGATCAGCACGCTCGTGAAATCGATGCGGATAAACCCGATGTGCCCAATGCCCGCGGTTCCCTGCAGGCCCCCGGTCTTGCGCATCACGATGGCCGCGGAAGCAAATGGTATGACTTTGAAACAATTCTTGATGATCAGCGGGGATGCGGAATCAGCCTGCCGGGTGAAGGAGATCGGCTTCAACACGGGTCCGTACATCGACGACACCGCTGCCGCACCGGTAGCGGTTTTGGGCGCAATGTTCTTGACCCAGTTGGAGAACTTCCCGCCCTTCTGCTGATTCTGTAAGGTGACAGGCTTGCCGTCCGGACCGACCATTGTCTGGCCGGTACTGGGCGAGTCGTTGTCCTCGATGTCGATACCAAGCTTGAAGTCGTCGATTTCGAAGTACTTCCCGGCCGTGAAATCGTCCGTCCAGCCGGTCTCGCCGTCGATGGCGGACGTACTTTCAGCGGTGATCGCGCCTTGGTCGTCTTTGAGCATCATGATGATGTCGACGTTGGATTTGTCCGCCATGGTCCTCTCCTTGTTGCAGATTGAATGACCGCCGAGCGGCGCTACCTGCCGCCGCGTTCATTGCGCCGGCACGCGTGACACCAGGCGCAACGAGGCGGTCAGGCCCTCCAGTTGGAAATGCGGTCGCAGAAAGAACTTGGCCTCGTAGTAGCCCGGGGCGTCGTCCTGCCCCTCCAGCGTCACCTCGGCCTCGACCAGCGGATGCTCCGCCTTCCATTCTTCGTCCGAGTCCCCCGGACTGCCATCGACATATAGGTCGAGCCAGTTCTGCAGCCAGTCCTGCAACTGGGTGCGGTTCAGCGAGCTGCCGACCTTGTCGCGCACCATGCATTTCAAATAGTGGGCAAAACGGCAGCAGGCGAACAGGTAGGGCAGGCGCGATGACACGGCAGCATTCGTGGTCGCCGCCGGATCGGCGTATTCTTGCGGTTTTTGCAACGACGGCACGCTGATGAATGCCGCGAAATCGCACCCCTTGCGGTGCACCAGCGGGATGAAGCCGTTGTGCGACAGTTCCGCCTCGCGTCGTTCGCTCAGCGCGATCTCGGTCGAGCAACGCCGGTCCACGTCGCCGTCGGCGGTCGGAAACGTGAGCACCGGCAGGCCTTCCACCGCGCCGCCGGTATCGGCCCCGCGGATCCGCACGCACCACGCGTACAGGCCGAACGCGCGGGCCAGATTGACGGCCATCGCGTAAGCGGCGTTGGCCCAGAGGTAGTTTCGTCCGTCCGGCCCCTCGACGGCCTCCTCGAAGGCGAAACCCTCGGCCGGATCGGTCCGGGCGCCATACGGCAGGCGGGCGAGAAAGCGCGGCAGGCAGAGCCCGAGATAGCGCGCGTCCTCGCTGTCGCGCAGGCTGCGCCAGGCCGCGTATTCCGGGGTCTGGAAGATCCGCGTCAGGTCGCGCGGGTTGGCCAGCTCGGCCCAGGTGTCCATCTGCATCACGCTCGACGCCGCGCCGGTGATGAACGGCACATGCGCGGCCGCGGCAATCTGCGCCAGCTCGCCGAGCAACTGGACGTCCTCCGGGCGGTGGTCGAATTCGTAATCGCCGATCAGCACGCCGTACGGTTCGCCGCCGAACTGGCCGTACTCCGCCTCGTAGATGTGCTTGAACAGCGGGCTCTGGTCCCAGGCGGTGCCATGGAACCGGCGCAGGCTGCGGCGCAGTTCGCGCTTCGAGATGTCGAGCAGCTTGATCTTCAGCATCGAGCCGGTCTCGATGGCGCCGACCAGGAACTGCAGGCCGCGCCAGGTGGCTTCGATCTGCTGAAATTCGGGATGGTGCAGGACCAGGTTGACCTGCGCGGCCAGCAGCCGGTCGATCTCGGCGACGATGGCCTCGAGCGAGCGGCGCGCATCGGCGCCGACGAGGCCGGCGAAGCGCGGTGCGCGCTGCGCCAGGGCGCGCAGTGACGCCTGGACCGGTGATTCGGCAGGCGGCGCCGGCCCGGCGGGCATTGGCTCGGCAGACGGCGGCTCGGCAGACGGCGGCGGCGCCGCATCCGGCGTCGCCTCGACGCGCGGCGCCGGCGCGCGCTTCAGCAGGATGGTGAAATCGCCGTCGTCTTCCAGTTGTCCGCTTGCCATCCGATGCTCAGCCGCCTCCCTCAGGTGTCATGACCGATGCCACTAATTGATCGAGATCGACGCGGCCTGCAGCGTCATGCTGGTGCCGCCATTGGCGCTCATGGATTCGGTGGCGCTCAGGCTGATCGTTCCGCCGGTGATGGTGATGCCGGAGGTGCTGATCGCGATGCTGTTCGATCCGACTTTCAGCGTGAGGGACGTTCCGGCGCTGACCGTGCTGGACCCGGCTGTCACGGTGATCGAGTGGTTGCCGGTCGAGACGGTCAGGCTGTCGTTGCCCTGCGACACCGTGGTCGAGTTGTTGCCCTGGTTGATGGTGACCGAGTTGTCTTTCTGGATCGTGACCGTATTCTTGCCTTGCGAGACGGTGAACGAATTGTCGCCCTTGTTCAGCGTGATCGACCTGTTGCCCTGGTCGACCGTCACCGTCTCGTTGTTCTTCACCAGCTTGTTGTAGTCCTTCTGCGCCTGGAAGTAGACCTCCTCCGAGCCGGCCTTGTCCTCGAAGCGCAACTGGTTGGCCCCGCCGCCGCCGGTCGAGGAATTCGTCATGGTGTCCGAGCGCGTCTTGTTGGCCGGCAGCGCGTTCTGCGGCATGTTGTTGGCATTGTAGACGCAGCCGACGACGATGGGACGGTCCGGATTGCCGTTCAGGTAGTCGACGACAACCTCCATCCCGACGCGCGGGATGGTCATCGTGCCCCAGCTCGAGCCGGCCCAGATCTGCGCCACCCTGATCCAGCAGGACGCGGTGTCGTCCTGCGCCGAGCTGCGATCCCAGGGGAATTTCACCTTGATCCGGCCGTAGGTGTCGGTGGTGATCTCGTCGCCGCTGGCAACCACCACCTTGGCGGTCTGCGGTCCGTGCATCAGCGGATGCGGCGTGATCTCGTCCAACTGGAACGGCACGGTTCCCTTGATCGCGCGGAAGTGGCAGACGAACGAGTCGGCAACATTGCCGCCGCCGCTTGGGGCGGATTCGCCCTCGCCAATCGTGTATGTGGCACTGATCACCAGGTATTCGATGTTCTGCGACGAGTTCGGTAAAGCCGGACGCGGTGAACTTGCAGCCGGTATAGACGAGGCGGGAGTTGGTCACGGCCTGGAAGATCTGCGACTTCGCGGTGTAGCGCTGCATGCGCACCTTGGAGATCGTGGTGCCGTCCGCGACCACCGCATAGGGGCCGGGAAATTCATAGACCTCGAGCGTGCTGTAGTCCGCGTAGCTGGCACTCTGCGAGGTTTTCGCCAGCAGGTTGGCCGAGGGCGTGGTGAAGTTGTAGTCGTTGAACGTCGCCGTCCCCGAGAACAGATGCTGGTCGGCCGTCCACTGCCAGATGTGGTCGTCGACGGTGGTGACCATCGTCTGCCTGAAGGCGAACGGGATCGCGTTGGTCAGCGCGGTGTGCGAGTTGGGATCGTCGGCGAAGACCAGCGTGTGGTCGGTGGCCGTGTGGGTGAAATAATAGTAGATGCCGTATTTCTCCATCAGCCTTGTGACGAAGTCGAACGAGGTCTCGTTGTACTGCACACAGAATTCCAGCGTCTCGCTGCCGGCCTGGTTCTGCCGCTTGTCGGACAGCTTGGTGAAACTGTTCCGGCTGAAAATATCGTTGATGATCGCCCAGACCGTCATGTTCTGGTAGATGTAGCAGTCCTGCACGCGCGTCAGCAGCCAGATCCACGGACGCAGCTCCAGGCGATACTGGTAGGCACCGCGCTCCAACCCGTCATACATCGCGCGCGCGATGACGCCGTTGAAGTAGCGCTGGCTCTTGTCCGGCAGTGTGATCGACAGCGTGCACGATGCACCGATCCAGGAGGTCAGGTCGGGCTGCGCCTTGTCGCTCGTCAGCGCCAGGTCGTACTCGAACGGCCGTCCCAGCTCCTCGGTCGCCTTCAGGCGGTGCAGCCCCAGCGTGATGCCGGGGTCCGGAACGATCTTGACCGAGATGTTGCTCTGGCCGGACTGGCTGCTGCTGCTGCTCGACACGTCCCCCCGCTCCCCTAAAGCTGCGCCGGACAGCGGAACGCGCGCAACGCGGTCATGTTGAACGGGTTGCGCACGCTGGCCGCATCCAGTTCGAACACGGCGTTGCCCGCCGGCGTCTTGAACGCCACCTGGAACTTGTCGGGCTGGTCGCTCGGCGTGACGTGCGCCGCGTCGATCAGGCGCAGCAGCGCCCACGGCCCGTTATTCTCGATCACCGTGGCCGGGCCACCGCCGGCGGGCGTTGCGGTGAAGCGCACCTGGGTCTTGCCGTCGGTGCCGGGCCACTGCATCGCGGTCGGCTCGAGCGGTCCATGCGCGTAGGTCAGCCGCGCGCCGCCGGCCTCGATGCTGACCTGGGCCAGCCCGGGATCGAGCGTCGTGGGCACCAACTGGAACTTGACCGAGACCTGCGAGCCGCCGGTGGGGAACAGCGCGTCGCGAATTTCGCTCGCGTACTGGAATTCGTTCAACGCGCCGTCGGACAGGCCAAGCTTGGTGTGGTCGGCCGACTGCCATTTCCAGGGCAATGTCGAGTTGTCGACGAACGGCTTCAGGTACTGGTCGAAGAACTGGTCCATCAGGCCCGCCCGGCCCGAGCAAATGGATGAAGTCGTCCAGCGGCACGTCCGCCGAGCTGCCGGCGATGAAGGGGTAGCGGTTGAACGCTGCCTGGCAGAGCGGCAGCACCTTGGATTTCCAGGCGTCCTGGAGCGACTGGCTGGCGCCGCTGGCGGTCACCTGCGTACTGCTCTGCGACACCGCGGCAATCATGTCGGCGACCGGCTTCGGCGCCCCCTGCGCGGCCGCGGTCAGTTGCGCCGCCGGGCCGCCGCCGCCACCGGCTGCCCCGGCTGCCCCAGCGGCAGTGCCGGCGCTGGCGCTGGCACCAAGCTGCGCGAGCAGGGCAGTACCCGCGTTGGGCGCGTTCGCCGCCTGACTCATGCCCTGGTAGATCTGCTGGATCTTGGCGATCACCGCCTCGATCGGCGCCGGGGCTTCCTTGCTGCCGGTGACGAAGTCGTGCAGTTGCTTGAAATGCGCATCGACCCGCGACGCCGGATCGACCGGCTTGCCGCCCGGCCCGCTGGTCCCCAGCGCGTTACCGAGGATGTTGACCGCCTCACCCTGCTCGAGCGACATGCCCTGGCGGGCCAGGTAGGCACCGAAGCCGCCGAGCTCCTTGCCGACCACCTTCGCTTTCCCCGCCGCCGCCCCGAGCGCCTGCCCGCTCGACCCCCGCCTTGCTGAGCTGGGTCTGCTGGTCGATCGCCGTCAGCAGGTCGCGCAGCGGCGAGTCCGGGGCGGACAGCACGAACAGCTCGTCGGTTCCCTGCTGCAGGCTGGTGAACGGCTTGAGCTGCGATGTTGGCGAGCAGCGCGTCCCAATGCCGCGTGTAGTCGTCCAGATACAGCGAGGTGACGTCGGCTCGCAGCTTGCCCATCTCCGCCAGCGAAGCGGCAACGCCGCCGACCCGCTGGCGGCCGAGCACCCAGTCGCTCTCGGTGGCACTCTTGGCGAGGCCCGGCAGCAAACCCATGAAGATGGTATGATAGCCCTCAGAGGTGAAGAACCCGGGCACCCCAGTTGTGATCGGTTTGCCGTCGCGCAGCTCGAACACCCGCCCGCCGGCCGGGCCGGCATTGTCGGCCACCGTCCATTCCGGCAGCCCCTGCACCACGGAGCTCTGCAGCAGGCGATTGTAGACATACTCGGCGAACGGCTCGCGCGTGAGGATGCCGCGCGCCTGGGCCACCAGCGGGCCGTTCAGCGCCACCTTCGTCGAGCGGATTTTCGAGCATCGCGGCCAGGTGCTGGTCGAGCGACGCGCGCGCCGGCGCCGCGTCCTCGCCCGGGTAGCGCAGCGTAAAGGCAAGACCGAGCCACTGCTTGACCAGGTCCGCGTCCATCGGCCCCTGCCGCCCCAGGATCAGATAGACCTTGAGCGCCTGGTACAGCACCTCGGGCTTGTCGAGGTTGGCGCTCATCTGGTTTTCCAGCAGCACCAGCAGGCGCGGCAGCAGCAGGCCGTTGAGCGCGCGGACATAGCCGTCCTGCGCGGCGGCGCCGAGCTTGTAGCCCTGATACAGGCCGAAGGTGAGCATCAGCGGCACTGCATCGTTGCGCCTGGCGTAGCCGCCGTGGATGCTGCGCAGCGTGTCCAGCGCCGGCAGCATCGACCTGCAGATCGGCGTCCTGCGGATCGCGCTTCAGCGCATCGGCGAACTGCGAGTTGTACAGGATCGACGCGGCGTGCACCTCGGCGATGAGGCTGCGATTGCCGAGCCAGCTTGCGGTCCAGATGCCGGTCAGCCCGAGCAGCACGACCGCCGCGATCGAATAGGCGGCGATGTGCATCAGCCGCTGCCGCCGCTCGACCTTCGGGTCGCGACCGACCAGGCCGGCCTCGCCGAACACCACCTCGCGGATCAGCCGCGCCAGGAAATAGCTGCGCCCGGTGCCGCTGAACGCCGTCACCGCCTGGCGCTGCAGGCCGAACTGGCCGGCCATGGCGTCGAGCAGCCGGTCGATCGGCGTGCTGTTCTGCGTGCCTGATGGTGAGATAGACGCCGCGCAGCAGCGGGCGCGCCTCCAGCCGGCTGGGCCGGAAGATCTCGGTCAGGAACTCGACCGCGACGCCGCGCAGCGAGGCGATCTGCTGCGGGAAGCCCCAGATCAGCCGCCGGCGGCTGGATGTCGGTTTCCTGCTGCACCCGCTCCAGCATGCGGTCGTTGAGCCGCTCCAGCAGCAGGTCGAACTCGGCGCCGAAGCCGGCGACGGCGCCGCCTTCGTCCTTGCCGACGTCGAGCGGCAGGGTGAGCGCCCCAGACCTGCTCGCGCTCCTCCTTGCCCAGGGTCTCGAAGAACTCGACGAAGCCGGCGATCAGGTCGGCCTTGGTGAACAGCACATAGGCGGGGATGCGCACGCCCAGCTCGTCGTGCAGCTCGCGGATGCGCCGGCGGATCGCGCGTGGCGTGCGCCAGCCGCTCGGCATCGCTCAGGGTGGCCAGGTCGGACAGGCTGATCGCCACCAGCACGCCGTTCAGCGGCTGCCGCCCGCGGTGCTTCTTCAGCATGCGCAGGAAGCCGAGCCAGGCGGTGGCATCGACCGCGGCGTTGCTGTCCTGCGTCGTGTAGCGTCCGGCGGTATCGATCAGCACGGCCTGGTCGGTGAACCACCAGTCGCAGTTGCGCGTGCCGCCGACACCGCTGATGCCGTGCGCGGCGCCCTGCCCGGTCTTGTCGGCGAGCGGGAAGTTCAGGCCGCAATTGACCAGCGCGGTGGTCTTGCCGGCGCCGGGCGGGCCGATGAACATGTACCAGGGAAGCTGGTACAGATAGCCGCCCGAGCCGCTTGCCGAGCTTGGCCTTCTTCAGCGCGGCCAGCGCCTCCTTCAGCCGGTCGGCCAGCAGCGCGATCTCCTCGGCCGAGGCGGTCTCGTTCGGATTCTGCACCTGCACCGCGACGCCGTCGACCAGCTCCTTCTCCTTCTTGGCGGCGCGCAGCTTGTGGATCAGGTTTTCGACCAGCCAGCCGACGAAGATCACCGCGATGACGATGATCCGCACCAGACTCGCTGTCCAGCGGGTGCAGCGCGCCGATGCCGAGCAGCGGGCCGAAGAACCAGATGATGACCGCCAGCAGTGCCGCGCCGATGAAGGTGCGGACCCAGCGGTTGCGGAAGATCCGGCTGAAGAAGTTCCTGATCCCGGAGTTCATGGCTGCACCGTCGTCTTGACCACGACGATCTCGGTGCGGCGGTTGCTCTGTCGCCCCTCGGCGGTGGTGTTCGGCGCGATCGGGTCGGCATCGCCCTTGCCGACCGCCTTGCACGCGCTTGGGATCGGTCATGTGCGCCTCGAGCACCTTCGCGACCGCGTCGGCGCGCGCCTGCGAGAGCTGCCAGTTGGACGGGAACTGCACGGTATGGATCGGCTGGTTGTCGGTGTAGCCGTTGACCAGCACGCTGCCCCGCTCGGTGTTCATCGCCTGGCCGATGCGGGTGAGCAGCGGCAGGTAGGTGGCATTCAGGTCGGCGGAGCCGGAGCCGAACATGTTGCGGTTGATCAGCCGGACGGTGACCGATTGGGCGTCCTCGAACACCTGGACCAGGCCCTGCTTGATCTCGGGCGCCAGGAACTGTTGCAGCGACGGGTGCCGCTGGGGTGGACACGACCGCGGCGATCGGCGGCGGCGGGGGCGGCGGGGGCGCGGCGAGCGCCGGGTGCGGCACCACGATGGTGCCGTGCGGCGGCAGGCCGGCCAGCTCGGCGAAGGCCAGGTCGGATTGCGAGGCCAGCAGGAAATTGAAGGCGACGTAGATCAGGCAGGCGGCGAGCAGCGTGGAGGCTGCGAGGATCCAGATCGGCATACGCTGGCCGAGCGGCTTGTAGCCGGTATTGATGCCGCGCCAGTGCGCCGGACAGGTCGCGCTCGAACTCGCCGCGCCGGTTGCGGATGGTGCGGTAGATGCCGTCGCGCAGCTCGGCCAGCGCCGCGGTGCCGCGCGGCATCACGCGGTAGCGGCCCTCGAAGCCGAGCGAGGTGCAGAGATACATCAGCTCGACCACCTCGGCGTGCCGGCCAAGGTCCTTCTGCATCTGCTCGAGGATGTCGAAGAAGCGTTCGCCGCCGGACACCTCGTTGTGGAAGATGCTGGTCAGGCTCTGCGCGGTCCACGAGCTGGCGGCGCCCCAGGGGGTGCTGAGCACCAGGTCGTCGACGGTGGCGCACAGCGCGTAGCGCGCGGCGCGCAGCGACTGGGTGTCGAGCCCGGTTTGCAGCGCCTGGCGTTCGAATTCGCGGATCGCCTCGACCATGCCGCGCTTCAGCCGCTCCGGATCGGGGTTGCGGCCGCGTTCCGCGGTCAGGCGGATGGCCGCGCCGAGCACCGGCGAGGCGGCGGCGACCAGCCGGTTGACGCCGACCGTCGGCACGACGGCAGCCGTGCGCGCTCCGGCGGATGGTGGCGGCGGTGCTGCCGCGCCGGCGCCGCGCCCGCCCGGGCGCGGGCGGATCATCGTGGCTTCGGAATCGTGCGGTTCGGCAAACGGATCGTCACTCATCTATTTCAAACCCCGGCATGGCTCGCCCCGGCATGGCTCGCTCAGCCCCGGATCGCCCAGCATTCTATCTCCAGTCCAGGCACGTCGCCTGTGACGTGGATCGCTATCCCGCCGGAGCGCGCCAGCGCTGCCCAATAGGGGCTGCTGCGGTCCAGCTCGAAGTAGCTGGTGCCGGCGTAGTAGGGAAGCTGGCGCGGCGCCACCGGCAGGGCGCGCACCGCGACGCCGGGCAGCGCCACGTTGATCAGCTCGCGGATCTGCTCGACCGGGCCGATCTTCACCAGGTTGGGAAAGCTGCGGCGCAGCGCCTCGGCCGGCATCTGCGCCTTGACCGCCAGCACCCAGGTGCCGCTGGCGACCAGCGTGCGATCGCTGATCGGGCCGACGCGGATGCCGAACTTGCGCTCCTGCAGCGGGATCTGCACGGCGTTCTGCTCCAGCACGGCAGACAGCGACTGGCGCAGCGCGGCCATCACCGGGCGGAACGTCGCCTGCAGGTCGTCGTGCCGGTAGGTCGGGAAGGCCGGCGGGCGCTTGCGCGTCTCGGTGAAGGTCGACAGCTCCCCGGCCAGGGACACCGCGACCTGGTAGAACGTCTCGGGGTGCAACTGGCCGAGGGTGCCGGTGAAGTGCGTCATCAACGGCTCGTAGCGGTTGCAGAGCTGCAGCATCAGGTAGTCGGCGATCTCGCCGGCGCCGCGCGTGGCGGTTTCCGAGACGCGGCCGGCCAGCGCCTCGGCGCGATGGTGCAGCAGCCCCTGCAACTGGGTCACGAAGCCGGACAGCGTGGCGGACGCGGTGCTGAGCAGCAGCGGCGGGATATAGGTCTCGTCGAGCACCACGCTCTTGTCGGGGCGCACCTCGGCGATGCGGGCGAGGCCGAGCGCGACGTGGCCCTCGCGCCCCTCGCCCTCGGTCGCATAGCGCAGCCGCAGCTTGCCGATCGGCAGTGTCGCCGATCCCTGGTAGCCGGCGTTGCTGTCGATCGCCTCGTGCTCGTCGACGGCGAAGCGGGCGACCGTCTCCTGCTGGTTCGCCGGCGCCGTCTCGGTCCCGCCGGGCTGGCGCGTCGGCAGCAGCAGGTAGACGATGTTGTTGCGGGCCGTCTCGGCGATGTCGAGCGGGCGCGGATGGTCGACGTCGTCGGGCACGCTGAACGGCGTGCCGTCGGGCAGCACGCCGGCCGCGCTGCGCATGGCGAATTTCCCCAGCGTCAGCAGTTCGGCGTCCAGCTCGAGGTGGGTCAGCCCCCAACTGAACGGGCGCAAGGCGGCGGTGCTGACCCGCACCAGCCGTTCGAAGTAGCGGTCGTGCTGCTGCAGGTGCTGCGGCTGGAGGAACAGTCCTTCGGTCCAGACGACCTTGTTCTCCCAGCCCATGGTCAGGACCCGGGCTTCAGCGCCGAGGCCGGGTCGGTCGTGACGACGATCCCCTTGGCGCCGGCCTGCACGGTGATCGTGGTGGTCTTGTGCGGCGCCACCGAGACCACGGCGCGCCAGGTCGCCGCCTGGTAGTTCTGGTAGGCGGCGAAGATGCCGATCGCGGTGACGGTATCCAGCGGGTTGATCGTGGCGGTCTTGGTCTGGCCGGGCGCCAGGATGTACTGGTCCTTCTTCACCAGGTCGGTCTTCAGGGTCGCCGCGTCCTGGCTGAACAACTGGAAGAACTCGGCACTACCGAACGCCGCGTCGGAGCCAAGCTGATAGACGGTGATCTGCAGCGGCGTGCCCTGCCCGCCCGGCGTCGGGTTGACGTCCTTGCTGGCGGTCAGGCTGACATTGACCACGGTAGGTGGCGGCGGTGGCGGCGGGGCGCATGCCGCCAGCCCGCCGAGCAGCCCCAGAAGCAACACGCCGAACCGCCAACGACCCATCAAGCGACCCTCCCACACGTTGTTCGCGCGCACCTTGTTCGCGCGCACCTTGTTCGGCGCCCACCTTGTTCGCGCCCACCTTGTTCGCGCCCACCTTGTTCGCGCACCGTAATGCCCGCGCCAGGCCGGTTCCCGCAACCCACATTTCCGTATCGCATCGCCGGCCCCACCCGCGGCGATGCGGCTGCCTCCGCCGCCACCGGGACTGGCGTCAGAGCTTCTGCATCTGTGCAGTATAGGCACGACCGAACTCGCGCCCAAACACCGACTGGAAGTCCTCCTCCGCCTCGGCGGCGATCGCCTTGTAGGTAGCACAGAACAGTTCCCAGGTGCGCGCCTTGCGGGCCGCCGGCAGGATGTTGCCGAACATGCCGGGTTCCAGCCGCTTTTCCAGCGCGGTCGGCTCGAACCGCTTCAGCAGGCCCATCAGCGCGGTCTGCACGCCGGCCATGACGGCCATCTCATGCGAGCGGACATCGTCGAACGCCTCCCGCGTCGCTGCCAGCGGCGGCTTGTAGCCGGGGCGTGGTAGTTGCAACAGTGCAGCGATCGCGTCCTCGGTGGTGACCGAGAATTTCAGCGGGTTGTTGTCGCGCGCGCGCAACATGGTCTGCTCGACGCGCAGCTCGTTCTTGACCGCGGCGCGCGAGATCAGCACCTGGCGGATGCCCTCGACGAGGGCGTTGAACACGGCGCCGGCCTCGTGCATGGCGCGTTCGGGATCGGGGCCGAGGGCGAGGCCTGGGACGCCGGCGCCCTCGAGGAACGCGGCGAGCAGCCTGGCCGCATCGGCGGTCGGCACGCCCGGCGTTGCCGCAGGGTGGGCGGCCGGCTGGGCGGGGGCCGCGGCCTGCGGCGCCGGCCACGCCGGCGCTGCCGCGGCGGCCGGGGTCGCTTGCCGGGCGAGCGGGACGGCCGGCGCACCCGCTGCCTCGAGATCGAACGGCCCCGCTGCGTGCGCCGGCGGCTGGACCGGCATCCGGGCCGGGCTGGGGGGCACCGGTGCCGCGCGCGGTGCCGGGGGGGGTGGCATGGACGCCGGAATGGGCGCCTGCATGGGTGCCGGCATGGGCGCCGGGGCGGGCTGGCCGGGCGGCGTGTCGCCGAGCAGCGCGTCGAGATCGAGATCGTCGAAATTCGTCGGCGTGATCGCCTTCGGCGCGGCGAAGGCCTGCAGCGGTGCGTCCGCGTGGTCGGCCTGCGACGGCCCCTGCCATTCCTGGGACGGCGTGATGCCGCGGAACAGCGAGTCGTCCGGGTCGATGCGCCGCGCCGGCACCTTTTCGTCCGCCACGTCGAACGGATCGTTGGTGCGCATCACCGGCGGCGGCGGGGCCGCGATCGGGTGCACGAAGGGCGCGCCGGGCGCCGCGCCGAACATGTCGTCGAGCGGGTCCGGGTTCAGGTCGCCGCGTCCGGCGAAAGGATCGGGATGCGCCAGGCCGCCCGGCAGGGCGCCCCCCGGGGCAGGATGCGGCGCGGCGGCGTAGGGGGCGGCGGACTCGCTGACGCGGATCACGTACTCGCCGATGCGGAAGTCGTCGCCGTCGGTCAGCTCGAGCTGGCCCTCGCGCGGCATCCGCTCGGTGGCGCCGTTGACGTAGACGCCGTTGGTGCTGAGGTCGGTCAGCATATAGTGGCCGCCGGCCGCGACGATGACGCAATGGGTCTTGGAAAGCTGCCGATCCGGGTCGGCCAGAACCCAGTCATTGCCGGGCGAGCGGCCAATGGATAAGGTTCCCTGGCTGAGCGTCCGGGTTTCGCGACCGGCCCCGCCCGGCCCACTGTCGAGGGTGAGGGTCAGAGGCATGGCGACCTGCCGCTACCGGGGAGCGCGGCGACGCGCGGCTGATCGTGGCATTTCGGGGAGGCTTGCATGGCAGACATCACGCTCGCTGAGTTCAACGGTGGGGTCTGGTTGGTCGGCGGCGAGGCATACATCGACGACCTGCTGGCCAACACACTGGCGCCGGATGTTAGCATCGAACTGGTCCGCTGCGAGTCCCAAACCGACGTGCGCGATCTGTGGATCGCAGAACTGCGGCGAGCAGACGACCGCCAACATGCCCTGGATCATCCATCCCAACATTGCCGAACGCATCCGCCGCAGCTCGCCCGACTACGCGGTGTATTTCGCGCAGTGGTCGGCGATGCTGGACCCCGACGCACTGGCGGTGATCCGCGGCGCCGCCAACTGGCTGTCGCAGCACCCCGAGGTGCCGGTGACGCTGGCCGAGTACATCGATCCGGCCGGCCCGAAGGCGATGGTGGACCTGTCGCGCCTGCGCGCCCAACTGATCGAGGACAAGCTGGTGGAATTCGGCATCGAGGGCCGGCAGATCGCCCGGCTGCGGCGCAGCGTCAGCGACGTGCCCGGCATGGCGCAGGAGAGCCAGCGGGTGGACATCATCGTGACGCCCGCCTGACCCGGACGATCCGTCCGGGGGGTCGTCGCGTCAGCAACGCTGCAAGCAGTCATGCAGCCGCTGCCCATCGCATCGCGGTGTCCGGCTTGGCCGCGCATGACTTTGCCGCAGGCAACCGGCAAAAGCATCGGGAAAGGCATCCGCAAAGACATGGGTGGCCGGGCCAATCCCCGGGTCTAGCCCGGGGACGGCCGTGACACGGGGTGCGGTCGGCTTGCGCTGATGCCGTCACGCGACCTGCCCCGAGCAACGTCTCCGCACAGCGCCTGTGACCAAGGCTTCTGCACACGCTGACCCATGCCGGGGGCTTATGCACAGCGGGGGCGGCGCTATTTCAGCGACGCCAGCAGCGCGTCGAGATCGGGCTCGGTGGCGTCCTCGGCGACCGGCTCGGCGGGGGCGTTGAGGCTGGCGAGCAGCTTGTCGAGATCGCTCATGCCGTCGTCCTCGGCCGGGGCCTCGGCTCGGCCGCCGGCTCGGCCGGGGCCGCGGCCGGGGCTGCGGCCGGGCTGCGGCCGGGGCGTTCAGGTCGGCGAGCATCTTGTCGAGATCGCTCATGCCGGCGTCCTCGGCCGCCGCGGGCTGCTCGGCCGGGGCTTCCTCGGCCGCGGGTTGCGGCGCCGCGCCGGCCGGTTCGACCGCCGGTGGCGGCACCGGCGGCGGCGCGGCGGCGGGAGCCTTGGCATCGACCGGCGCCCAGAAACCCGCCAGCGGCGTGCCGGCGAGCGAGGCGAAGCCGCCCAGCCGCACCTCCGGCCGGCCGCGGATCGACAGCAGCGGCATCACCCGATAGCTGGATACCTGGACCGCCTGGCGCTCGGAATACATCCGCTCGGTGCAGGGCAGCGCGATCTGCTCGCCGTGCGGATCGACATAGACATAGTACGGCATGTCGCGCACGCCCATCACAGTGCCGAGCTTCATCTTCGAGCCCTGCTGGGTCCAGGATTCCGCCAGCAGCAGCGCCGGCAGCAGCGCCGGATGGCCCCACAGCATGCTGGACAGCCCACCCTGGCGGGTGAACTCCTCGAAGGCGAAGGCGTCGATCGGGTCGGTCTTCTTGCCGTACGGCATGCGCAGCATGAAGCGCGGCGCGGCCAGCCCGAGATAGGCGGACGCCGGCAGCTCCTGCAGCGCGGTCCAGGCGTCCTGGATCAGCGGGTGCTGGTCGTGGAACGGGGTGAGCAGCGGATCGGGGCCGACGCCGGCGATGAACGGCGCGCCGGCGGCCGCGGCGACCTGCGCCAGCCGGGCGAGCAGCTCGGCGTGCGGCGGGGTCACCTCGAAGCCGTAGAGGCCGATCACCGCGGACAGCGGACCCTGGTGCGCATCCAGTGCCGGCTGCTCCGCCATCAGGCCGTAGAGGCCGGTCTTGTCCAGCGCGTCGGTCGCGGCCAGGTCGGCCGCCAGCTCCTCGGCCGAGACGTCGTACAGCACGATCTCCATCTTGGCGCCGGTCTCGATCTTGCGCACCAGGTACTCGACGCCGCGCCAGGTCGATTCCGCCGACTGGAAGTCGGGGTGGTGCAGCACGCGGCGCATCGCCGCCGACAGCGCCTCATCGACCCGCGCGATAAGCTGGTCCTGGCGGGCATCCCGGGCCGGGACGATGAACGGGCCGATCAGGCGGCGCACCAGGTCCTCGGTCGAGGCCTCCGCCGCCTCGGCGTTGCTGGGGCGGCCGGTCAGGCGGGCGAAATCCGACAGCTTCTTGTCGGTCGCGATGTCGCTGCCGCGGGCCTGGCGCGGCGGCGGGGGCAGCAGTTCCTCGCCGCTCCAGGACAGCACCTCCTTCGCCGCGCGGTCGAACCCGGCCTTGCTGCCGAGGTTGCGGCGCAGCGTCATAAGCTGCTCGAACAGCTCGAGGTTCTCGACAAGTTGATCGGGGTGGAAGTCGTCGAGGCTGGCGAGCTTGACCTCGATGGTGCCGCCGTCCTCGGCCAAGGGGAGAGCGAGCGTGAGGGCCATGCGCTCGAGCACGGTGTCGAGGGAGTCGACATCGACCTTGATGGGCTTGCGTTTGGCCAGCGCCTCGCCGGTTTCCAGCGTGCCGGCGTTGGCGCGGCCGGAGAAGTCGCCGAGCAGGGCGAGCCGGAACTTGCTGCCCGGCGTGACCGAGCGCGGCTTGCGATCCAGCCGACCGAAGCTGACCTCGTATTGCATCTGGTGGTCCCCCCGCGTGCGCGCGTTATGCCCGGCGGCAGGATAGCATCGTCGCGGCGATCGCCAATGGCTTTGTCGGGGCGGTGGGGCGAGGTGGCATGGCGTGTGGCGCCGCAAGGCAAGGTCCACCGCGGAGCACGCGGAGTGCGCGGAGGTGTGGCGCGGGGACCGGCGGCCGGCGGGTCACCGGGCGCGGGATTGCTGCGCGGCTTGAAGGCCGTCCAGCGCCGCGGCGACCGGGCCGCCCGCGGGCATCGCCTGGGGAACGCGCCAGCCTGGCGCGGGCAGCCTGGGGCCGAAGCACGCGGCGAGCAGGGGCGTCATGCCCGAGTTCCACGCCGTGGCGAGGCTGGTGCTGCGCAGCGCCGCGGCCTTGGTCGGGGTGCGGCGGGTGAGCGGCGGCGCGGCGGGCCGCTGACCACCGGGACAAGCGCCCCACCGGGTCAAGCCCGGTGGCAGGCTCAAGGTTGGCAGGCGCTGCAAGGCATTGCGTCCTGGATTTTCGGTTTTGCCGCCGGAGGGGGTGGTCTGCCGGGAGCGGACCGGGATTGCGGCGCACGATGGGTCGGGCGCCGTGTCGGCCGCCGGCGCGGGCGCGGTTGGCCGCGCGGGGGCTGCCGTCTGACCGTGCACGGCATTGCGTCCTGGATTTTCGTTTTGGCCGGTGGAGGGGGTGGTCTGCCGGGAGCGGACCGGAATTGCGGCGCGCAACGGGTCGGGCGCCGTGTCGGCCGCCGGCGCGGGCCCGGCTGGCCGCGCGGGGGCTGCCGTCCGACGGTGCACGGCATTGCGTCCTGGATTTTCGTTTTGGCCGGTGGAGGGGGTGGTCTGCCGGGAGCGGACCGGAATTGCGGCGCGCAACGGGTCGGGCGCCGTGTCGGCCGCCGGCGTGGGCGCGGATGGCCGCGCGGGGGCTGCCGTCCGACGGTGCACGGCATTGCGTCCTGGATTTTCGATTTGGCCGCTGGCCGGGACGGACGGCTGGTCGCCGGGAGGCGCGGCCGGCTCACCTCCGGGAGGCGCGCTCGGTGGCAGTCCACCGGGACAGGCGCCCGGTGGCAGGCGTTGCAAGGCATTGTGTCCTGGGAATGCGGATTCCGCTTGCGGCCGGCGCGCCGGGTCGCCGTCAGGTCGAATGCAGCCGCGCCCGCGCAAACCGGCCGCCCGTGCGGCGACCTCGCGTTCCAGCAGGCTGGACTCCTGCGCGGAGGACCCGGGCGCGGACGCGGGGATGGTTTCCCCGCCGGGCAATCCGGCCGCGTGCGCGGCGTTCTCACCCCCGGGTGGCGCCGCAGGCGCGCCCGACGGCAGGCTCTGTATGGCATCGCGTCCTGCGGATTGCGTTTTGCGGGCTGCGGCGCGGGCCTCCCGGGCGACGCGCCGGGCCTGGCGGGCGGCGCGCCGGGCCTGGCGGGCGAAGGCAATGGCCTGGCGCCACGGGGCGAGGGCGGCGGCCTCGGCGCGGGCGGCCACACGTTCGGCGGCGCGGCCGGTGGGGGGCGTCGGGCGTTCGCCGGTTCGTGCGGCTTGAGGGGCGTCGGCGGCCGGGCCGGTTCTCAACCCAGAGTCGCGCCGCTGGCGCGCCCGGGGGCGGGCTTCGCATGGCATTGCGTCCTGCGGCGCGAGAAAGGGCAGGTTCGAGGGGTGGATCGGGGCGGCGAGTTCGTCTGGGCCGTGGGCCAGGCGGGCGGCCATGTCGGGCGGGAGGTAGCGCCACAGGTGGCGGGCGGCGCGGAGCAGGCGGGAGCGGATGATGAGGGTGCGGACGTAGAGCTGGTCGGCGCGCTTGGCCGCCGTGAAGGCGCCGTGTTTGGTGTTGGCTTTGATCATGCGCGCACGGCCCTCGGGCGTGGCGGGACCGCGGCAGTTGCCGCCGTGCATGCGGCAGCGGCCGTTGGCCATGGCCGGGCCCTGGCAGGGGCAGCCGGTGGTGCGTGCCTTGGCGCCGCACCGGGGCGCGAGGGCGGGATTCTCGCGCGGGTGGCCGTTGCGCAGCGGGCCCGGCTCGCCCCTGGCGTGCGCCGCTGGCGCGCCCGCAAGCCCGGCCCCGGCGAGGGCCGCGGGCGGGCGCAGCGCGGGGCATGCGGCAGGGCGCTGGTCCCGGGAGCCGGTCCCGGCGAAGGTCTGGGAGCCGGCCCCGGCGGAGGCGTGGGAGCCTGCCCCGGCGGAGGCCCGGGAGCCTGCCCCGGCGGAGGCCGGGGTCATGGTACGTCGCGCCCTGACGCCGGGCCGGTGCCGGCGGCGTTGGCGGGCCGGTGGCGCAGGACCTCGCGCGTCCAGCCGGGGCCTTCGTCGAGCCGGGTGATCTCCCAGTCGGTGGGCTTTCCCCCGTCCAGCACGCGGCGGGTGACGGGGGCGGCGGAGCGGTCCGGCCGCGGCGCCGGTGCGATGGTCGTGGGATTGGCCGGCTGTCGCGTGGGCGTCGGGGTCTCGGTCGGGTGGGTATCGGCCGGCGGCGGCGCGGCGTCGGGGCCGTCGGGCGCCGGCTGGGGCGGGACCGCCGCTCGGTGCGCCGCTGGGGCTGCGGCGGGGTGCGCCGGGTCGCGCGGGGGCGCGGCGGTCGGCGCGGGCTGCTCAGCGGGCACCGCTGGCGATGGCGGGCGTTGCGACGGACCCGCGGCAGCGGCCGGCGTCCGGTTGTGCCAGACCGCGGCGACCGCGGCGATATCGACCGCGTCCTGCAGCACGGTGCCGTAGAACGGCACCGGCTTCTGTTGGTGCCGCTGCAACGACCGTTCCAGCGCGTTCGCCGTGCGCGCGAGGTCGGCCGAGGCGCGGGCCAGCCGGCACATCTGCTCGATCGTCGCATCCGGCGCGTGCAGGCGGGCGGTGAGCGTGTCGGCCGCCTCGCGCAGGGTCAGGATCTGGGCGGCGAGGCGGGCCTGGGCGGCGTCGGCGGGCAGCAGCCGGGCGATCTCCTCGATCAGCCGGGTGGCGCGGGCGTGGCGCCAGGCGGTGGTGGCGTCGGGCGGCGGCGGCGGCAGCGCGGCGAAGGTGGCGACCAGCAGGTCGTGGCTAAGCTGGTAGGGCGGCATGATGTCGCGGATGACGTCCGCGGTGATGCCGTTGGAAGGGACAGACATGTGCGATCGCTCCTGTTGAAAACGGTTGACAACGGGTGCTAGATATACTAACTATAGCGGCGATGCAAACTAACATTGACTGCCCGCTGCGGACGACGGCAGGAAGCGAGGGGATCAGCCGGCGGCGCACCGGGTGGCACGGAGGGCAGACAGGGTTTCACCGAGCAGATTGACGGCGCCGGGCGCAGGGGGTTGGCGCTCCGGCTGGTGACTGCGCCAGGCGCCGTTGGCTTACTGTCGGTGAAACTCTGTGTGCCCTCCGGGCGACTTTGGGCGGCGCCGGTTTGCTTGCCTGGTTGCATGACCGTGCCGCGAGGGCATGGCGGGCACCCGGCGCCTGGCGCGAGCCGGGCTGGCGCAGGCCGACGCCGATCGGCCTCGCGCCAGGCCGATCCCTTCTGCCAGCGTGCCGAAGCCGGACGTTTCGACGCCGGCCGCAGAGGGGCACCGATGGGGCTCAGGGTCTTCCTCAGCTACGCGCATGCCGACACCGCCGCGCTGGTCGCGCGGCTGGAGGCGGACCTGCGCGCCGCCGGCCACGACCCGTGGCGGGACACCGCGGAGATCAAGTTCACCGACGACTGGCGGGCGGAAATCATCAGGGGGCTGACCGCCACCGACCTGGTGTTTGCCGTGCTGTCGCCGGCGGCGGTCCGCGAACGCGGGGTCGCCTCGACGAAATCGCCATCGCGCTGCGCGTGAAGCACGGCGCCGTCGCCACCGTCCTGGCGGCGCCGGAGGCCGACACCGCAGTGCCCGCCTGCCAAAACGCAATGGCGGACCGGTCGATTCCCGGATGCTTTGCTTTATTGCCGCCGTGGTGGAATGCGCATAACGTTCCGGTCCCACAGCATCAGGGAGGCACCGCCGGTGGACTACACAACGTTTACCCTGCCCTCCGGCGCCATCGTGACCGTCGAGTCGAGCCGGGCCTCCTTGCCAACGCGCACCGGCGTCTCCGAGGCGACCGGGGCGGCCGACCGGGTCGCCGCCACCTGGTCGGACGGGATAGCAATGGTCGCCGAACTGGCCGAGCAGGCATTGGAGCAACTGCGCAAGGCGACCGCCTCGGCCAAGGAGGTCTCGGTCGAGTTCGGCGTGAATATCAGCGGCAAGACCGGGATCGTCCTGGTGGAGGGCACGGTCGCAGCCAATCTGAAGGTTGTCCTGAAATGGTAGGCTGACGCGCCATGGCTGGGGATTTGGGTCCAGGCGCGGTCGTCGGTTGGCTGCGGGCGCATGCCCAAGAAGATGAATTGGCGGGTTGCGCATTCCTCGTCGGACCGGACATCGCGCTGACCTGCGCCCACGTCGTCGGTGCTCATCTCGGATTGCCGAAACCGGTCCCGATGCAGCCGCCAAACGAGGTGGTCACGATCCGCTTCGAGGCTTTACAGGATGAGGTGACCGGTCGCGTGGTGCCCGGCGGCTGGTTCACCAACGTTCGTCGGCCGCCTGGCGACCTGTCCGATATCGCCGTGGTTCGTCTCGACAAGCCTGTCACGGCGATCTCGCCGCTGCCCGCGATCGCCCAACGCATGCCGAACCAGAGCCGCCCCGTCCTGATCCACGGCGCCGAAGCCGACTACAAGAGCTACGGCCAGCAGGTGCAAGGCGAGATGGGCGGCACCAACATTCCCCGAGGCTGGCGACAGATTGATCCGACGAATTCGGCGCGCGGCTTCACGGTGGCGGGTGGGTTCTCCGGCTCGGCCGTGCTCGATGATCTGGGCAACGTGGTCTGGGGAATGGTTGTGGCCGTCGCAGAGCAGGGTACCGGCGTTGCGTACGCGATTCCAGCGGACAACCTTTGGGCGGCACTGAAATCCGCTGGCGCGGAAACGACCGTGCGGCTGTCGGACGCGACAGACCGCCGGGCCGAGGAGGCCATGGCGACGCTGCGCGCGGAGTACGAGACGCAACTCGCCACGCGTGACCTTCAGGCCGAACGGATGCGACAGGATCTTGACCAGCTCCGGCAGGGCGTTCGCGGACTGGAGCAGGAAGCACGCACGTCGCCGAATGAGGACGCTGGGGCGGCGATGGATGCCTTGGCCCAAGGCGACAAGCTCCCCGCCGCCGATGTCCTGCGCCGACAGATGGAAGAGCAACTTGCGCTTGCCGGAGGCGCTCGCCGCGAGGCTGCGTCGAAGGCCAGGCAGCTCGGGGCGATGCTGAAGCTGGTCGATTTGGCTGGGGCCCTGAAAGCGTTTCGCCAAGCGGCCGAGTGTGACCCCGAGGGCATCTGGAACTGGATCGAAATCAGCCGACTGGAGCAGATCGCTGGAACGATTGATGGTGCCAGAAAAACCATTGACGCGGCGCTGATGATCCAAGTCGAGGACGAGCGGCCCCGTGCAGTCGCGCTTGGTATTCTTGGCGACGTGCTGGTGGCGCAGGGCAACCTGCCGGAGGCGCTGAAGAGCTACCACGACAGCCTCGCCATCGCCGACCGCCTGGCCCGCGCCGACCCCGGCAACGCCGGCTGGCAGCGCGATCTCTCGGTGTTCTACATCAAGGTCGGCGACGTGCTGGTGGCGCAGGGCAACCTGCCGGAGGCGCTGAAGAGCTACCGCGACGGCCTCGCCATCTGCGACCGCCTGGCCCGCGCCGACCCCGGCAACGCCGGCTGGCAGCGCGACTCTCGGTGTCGGCAACGACAAGGTCGGCGACGTGCTGGTGGCGCAGGGCGACCTGGCGGAGGCGCTGACCGCCTACCGCGCCAGTCTCGCGATCATCGACGCGCCTGGCCGGCGCCGACCCCGGCAACGCCGGCTGGCAGCGCGATCTCTCGGTGTCGTACGACAAGGTCGGCAACGTGCTGGTGGCGCAGGGCAACCTGCCGGAGGCGCTGAACAGCTACCACGACAGCCTCGCCATCGCCGACCGCCTGGCCCGCGCCGACCCCGGCAACGCCGGCTGGCAGCGCGATCTCTCGGTGTCCTACAACAAGGTCGGCGACGTGCTGGTGGCGCAGGGCAACCTGCCGGAGGCGCTGAACAACTACCGCGACAGCCTCGCCATCCGCGACCGCCTGGCCCGCGCCGACCCCGGCAACGCCGGCTGGCAGCGCGATCTCTCGGTGTCCTACGAGAAGGTCGGCAACGTGCTGGTGGCGCAGGGCAACCTGCCGGAGGCGCTGAACAGCTACCGCGACAGCCTCGCCATCCGCGACCGCCTGGCCCGCGCCGACCCCGGCAACGCCGGCTGGCAGCGCGATCTCTCGGTGTCCTACAACAAGGTCGGCGACGTGCTGGTGGCGCAGGGCAACCTGGCGGAGGCGCTGAACAGCTACCGCGACAGCCTCGCCATCGCCGACCGCCTGGCCCGCGCCGACCCCGGCAACGCCGGCTGGCAGCGCGATCTCTCGGTGTCCTACGACAAGGTCGGCAACGTGCTGGTGGCGCAGGGCAACCTGCCGGAGGCGCTGAACAGCTACCGCGACAGCCTCGCCATCGCCGACCGCCTGGCCCGCGCCGACCCCGGCAACGCCGGCTGGCAGCGCGATCTCTCGGTGTCGCTACAACAAGGTCGGCAACGTGCTGGTGGCGCAGGGCAACCTGCCGGAGGCGCTGAAGAGCTACCGCGATAGCCTCGCCATCCGCGACCGCCTGGCCCGCGCCGACCCCGGCAACGCCGGCTGGCAGCGCGACCTCTCGGTGTCCTACGACAACGTCGGCAACGTGCTGGTGGCGCAGGGCAACCTGCCGGAGGCGCTGAAGAGCTACCGCGACAGCCTGGGCATCCGCGACCGCCTGGCCCGCGCCGACCCCGGCAACGCCGGCTGGCAGCGCGATCTGTCGATCAGCGTGGGCCGCGTCGCCGAGACGTTGCTGAAGCTGGGCGAGACGGCGGAGGCACGCCCGCTGGCCGAGCGCGCGCTGGCCCAGCGCCGGGACGCCATCGCGCGGATGCCGGACGATCCGCGGTTGGCGCGCGGCCTGCCGTACTACGAGGACCTGCTCCGCCGCGCCGGCGGGACGCCGTAGGGGATGACGCATCGCCGGCCGGGCTGTCTCGCAAGCCCCGGGACGCACGCATGCCGCATTCACAGAAAAGTGGGCGTGCTTGCCATGCCGCCGGAGCGTGGCAAGATGCAAAATCGCAGGCCGCTTGGGGCACCATGCCATGAACGAGATCCGCACCCGCGTCGTGGTCGGCCCGGACCGCCGCATTTCCGGCACGGCCCCCGCCGAGGTCCCCGCCGACGAGCACGAGGTGACCATCACGCTGACGGCGCGTCCGGCGCAGTCGCAGGTCGCCCGGCCGCTCGATCCAGCCGATCTGCCACGTCACGACCTGGGGCCGTGGCCTGCTGGGCTCAGCCTGCGGCGGGAGGACCTCTACGGCGACGGCGGCCGTTGAGCTGCATCAATACCAACGTCCTGGTCTACGCGACGGCCGAGGGCGCGCCATCGCAGGACAAGGCGCGCGCCGCCCTGGTCGGACTTGCAGCCATCGAGAGCGTGTCGATCAGCCGGCAGGTTCCGCGCGAGTACCTCGCGGTGATGACCCGGCCGCAAACCTGGGGAAAGCCGGTCGGCCTGGGCCGGGCATTCGGGGATGCGACGGCGTTCGCCAATCGCTTCGACGTGCTGGAGGACGGCCCTATCCAGCCAATCCTGACGAAACTGCTACAGCAGCCGCATGAACTGCTCGAGCGTGAGACCGGCGTCGGTGATGATGCGGCGGAGTGTGCCGGCCCGGATTTGCTGGTGGTCAGGAACAACAACTCTGGCATG
Organism: uncultured Alphaproteobacteria bacterium; assembly: GCA_963773345.1. Taxonomy (GTDB): domain Bacteria; phylum Pseudomonadota; class Alphaproteobacteria; order Acetobacterales; family Acetobacteraceae; genus Palsa-883. The sequence goes on from CAVZBG010000010.1 coordinate 225,139, forward strand.
CGGCGTGTCGGGCCGGAGGATCATGTGGCTGCCCGTTTGTCGGCGGAACACGAAGCCCGCGCGCTCCAAGGCGGTCCGAACCTCCCGGCCGGAAAGATCGGTCGGAAGCTTTGCCACGGGTCCGCGGCCGGTCTAGGCGGCTTCGACGTCGATGAATTCCCTGCCTGCCTCGATCGGAATTGGATCCCCGGCCTCGCGACAATCGTCCAGGTACAGCTCGATCGCTTCCCGGATGTTGGCAACGGCCGCCTCGCGACTGTCGCCCTGGCTGACGCACCCGGGAAGCGCTGGCACAATTGCCACGTATCCACCGTCTTGTTCCTGTTCCAGAACCACGGTGTAGCGCATTTGCGTTCTCCCAGGGGTCGATCACGATCTGCCGCGCGATGCATCACACCCTACGTCACGATCGCGCTTGACGTCGAGGCGTCTGCCGGCCGGCTGCCCGCGCCAGGCACGAGGTCAGGCGGCCTCGACCTCGCGATCGATGATTGCGCCGAGTTCCTGCCTGGCAAGCGCCAGGTCATAGTTTGACTGCAGGTTCATCCAGAACGCCGCACCGGTTCCGAAATAGCGGCCGAGCCGAAGTGCGGTTTCCGGCGATATCGCACGGTGGCCACGCACGATATCGGACAGACGGTTCGCGGGCACGCGCAGCTTGAGCGCGAGCGCGTTCGCGCTCAATCCGCGCGCAACGAGTTCGGCCGCAAGGGTACGGCCAGGATGCACCGGCGGCCGCTCGATGCTGCCGGGATATTCGAAAATCTTGTCCTTCATCACCTTCACCACCACGCTAACGCCTGGACGCAATAGCTAACCGCGAAACCCCGTCGCCACCACGTACAGCTCGCTCGACTCCTTGCGGCTGGCCGGCGGCTTGGCGTGCCGGACGCTGCGAAAGCCGCGCTTCAGCCGCTCCAGCATCGCCCGCTCCGCGCCGCCCTGGAACAGCTTGCAGACGAACCCGCCGCCCTCGGCCAGGATTGGCAGCGCGATCTCCAGCGCCAGCTCGGCCAGCGCCATGATGCGGATGTGGTCGGTCGCGGCGTGGCCGGTGGTGTTCGGCGCCATGTCGGACAGCACCAGGTCGGGCTTGCCGCCCAGCAGCGCCAGCAGCGCCTGCTCGCGCGCGGGGTCCATAAGGTCGCCTTGCAGCAGCGTCGCGCCGGGGATCGGCTCGATCGGCAGCAGGTCGATGCCGACCACACGCGCGGCGCCGCGTTGCAGCGCGACCTGGGTCCAGCCGCCGGGCGCCGCGCCGAGGTCCAGCACCAGCGCGCCCTTGCGGATCAGGTGGTGGCGCTCGTCCAGCTCGAGCAGCTTGAAGGCGGAGCGCGAGCGGAAGCCCTCGCGCTGCGCGGCGTGCACATAGGGGTCGTTCAACTGGCGCCGCAGCCAGCGCTGCTGGCCGGCGCTGCGCCCGCGCGCGGTGCGCAGGGTGACGGCTGCGTCGCGCCCGCCGGGGGGTTTCATGCGCACGGTCTCATTGGCACGGTCTCATGGGCACGATCTCATTGGCACGGTCTCATGCGGGGGCACGGTCTCATGCGGGCGGCGTCACGCCGCGGCCGGACCTTGTGCCGGACCCTGGGCCGGACCCGCCGCCGAGCTGGGCGTCGGCCGACGCGCCGGCCGGGGCCGCTGGCGGTCGGCGCGCATCAGGCGCAGCAGCATGCCCTCGCGCAGGCCGCGATCGGCGACCATGACGCGCGGCGCCGGCCACACCCTTGTGATTGCAGCAAAGACCGCGCAGCCCGGCAGCACGAACTCGACCCGGTCCGGCCCGACGCAGGGGTGCGCGCTCAGCCCGTCGGGGCCGAGCGTCGCGCAGCACCGCCAGCGCCGCGTCGGCCGCCGCACCGGTCAGCACCGCGCCGTCCACCAACTGGCGGCGGTACTGCTCCAGGCCCAGCGCGACGCCGGCCAGCGTGGTGACGGTGCCTGACGTGCCCAGCAGGGTCACGCCGCCGTCGCGCAGCTCGCGGGCGATGCAGTGCACCTGCTCGAAGGCGGCGAGCCGGTCGGCGACCTCGTCGACCATGGCGAGGAAGCCGGCTTCGGTGAAGCCCGCGGTGCCGAACCGCTCGGCCAGGGTCACCACGCCGACCGGCAGCGACAGGTAGCCGATCAGCCGCGGCTCGGCGCCGGGGTCGAGCCGCACCCAGGCGAGCTCGGTCGAGCCGCCGCCGATGTCGAACAGCAGCGCCCGCCGCCCGCTGCCGGCCAGCAGCGGGGCGCAGCTTTCGACTGCAAGTTCGGCCTCTTCGCGGGCGGAGATGATGCTGACCGCGAGGCCGGTTTCGGCCTTCACCCGCGCCAGGAACGCGGCGCCGTTGCTGGCGCGCCGGCAGGCCTCGGTGGCGACCGCGCGCAGGGCGCGCACCGGGCGGCGGTCGAGCCGCTCGGCGCAGATTGCCAGCGCGGCAATCGCGCGGTCCATCGCCGAGGGGCACAGGGTGCCGGACTGGTGCAGGCCCTCGCCGAGGCGGACGGTGCGGGTGAAACTGTCCACCACGCGGAAGCCGTCCTGCGTGGGGGCGCCGACCAGCATGCGGCAGTTGTTGGTGCCAAGGTCGAGGGCGGCGAACGTGGGGCCGCCGAACCGATCGCCGAACCGATCCCCCCGGGCCGGGGCACGCCCAGGGGCTTGCACGGTCTGGTCGGCCTCGGTTGGCGCCACCCTGTCCATCATTCTGTCATTGTCGCCTTGGTGCGCCGCAGCAAGCAAGCCGGGAAGCGTGGGTTGCAACGTTTTCATTTGGCGGCGGCGCTCCGGGGTGTTGCCGGTCGGCAAGCAAGGCAAGATCCACCGCAGAGCGCGCAGAGCACGCAGAGGCGGATGTGCAGCGCGACGCGCGAAGCGCCACGGTTTGATCTCTGCGTGCTCTGCGCGCTCTGCGGTGGATCTTGCCTTGCGGTCGATCAGGCGCCACCGACCGTGCCTAATGGAACCGCGGCATTACCTCCCGGCACAGCAGGCGCAGCGCGCTCTTCACCTGCGCGTGCGGGATCATGCCGCCGCAGTTCAGCTCCATCAGCACGCCGTCCAGGCCAAGCTGCGCCTGCAGGCCATGCAGCTTGTCGCTGACCGCCGCGGGTGAGCCGACCAGCACCGTGCCGGCCAGCGCGTCGTCGTAGCTCATGGCCAGCAGGCGGGCGGCGGTGGCGGCGCGGCGGGCAGCGCCATCGACGCCGGGGCGCTTCGCCGAATCCGCCAGCAGCTTCGCCTGCTGGCGGAAGAAGTGCATGAAGCTGGTTTCCGCCTCGGCGCGGGCGCGCCGGTCGGTGGCGGCGAGGTAGGCTGGCACGCGCAGAAACACCGCGCCGGCGCCGGCGTGCCCGGCGGCCCGCCAGGCGGCGCGGTAGGCGTCGAGCAGCGGGGCGATCTCGTCGGCGGTTTCGTAGCGGACGGCGACGAAAATCGGCTTGCCTTGCTTACCGATCGAAACGAAGCTGTCGGGGCTGGTTGCGGCGACGCGGATCGGCGGCGTTGGTTGCTGGAAGGGACGCGGCGTGACGCGCACGTTCTCGAAGCGATGAAACCGGCCGTGATAGGACAGGGTGTCCGCCGTCCAGGCCTGCTGGACGATGTCGAGCACCTCGGCGAAACGATCGCGGCTCTCGGCATAGGGCACGCCGTAGGCCTCGTAGGTCGAGGCGACGCCGCTGCGGCCGACGCCGAAGATCAGCCGGCCGCGGCTGAGCTGATCGACGGTGGCGGCCTCCTCGGCCAGGCGCAGCGGATGGCACAGCGGCAGCACCTGCACGGCGATGCCGATCTTCATGCGCCGGGTGCGCGCGGCGATCGCGCTGGCGACGCACAGAGGCGACGACAGCACGGCGCGGGCCGGATCGAAATGCAGCTCGGCGAGCCAGATCGCGTCCAGGCCCCAGCGCTCGGCGCCGTCCACCAGCTCGAAGGCCTGGTCGAAGGCGGCGGCGTCGGGCTGCCCCGCGATCGAGGGGAACTCGTGGAAGATGCCGAACTCCATGCGCTTTCCCCCGCGGACGATACGGTGTCCCCGTGTGCCGGCCACGGCGACCGGCGCATGATGGGGAGACTATGGGCAGACCGGGCCGGCGTCACGCGCCCGTCGCGCGTTGCCTCGGTTTTGCCGCTTTGCTGCCGCGATCGTCGGCCAGCGTCGGACGCGTGGAGATAAGCCGAAGGAGCGCAGGATGACGCCATCTCGCGCACTGGGGCTGGCCATCGCCCTGATGCTGACCGTCGCCGCGGCGCGCGGTCAGCAATTGCCGACGTTCAGCGCACACGCGCTGCTGGATGCACATAATTCCGCGCGCGAACGGGTCGGATCGCCGCCGCTGGCGTGGTCGCCGGCGCTCGCTGCCGACGCCAGGCAATGGGCCGGGCAATTGCTGGCGACGCACAATTTCGCGCACCAGCCGAATGACCGGTACGGCGAGAACCTATTCATGATCTCCGGCGGGACGGTGACGCCGGCCGAAGTGGTGCAGACCTGGATCGCCGAGAAGGGCGACTACGATCCCGACAGCAACACCTGCGCGGGCGTCTGCACGCACTACACGCAGGTGGTCTGGCGCACCACGCGCGAAGTGGGCTGCGGCATGGCGTTCGACGGCGAACGCCAGGTCTGGGTGTGCGAGTACGACCCTGCTGGCAACGTCGCCGGGCATCGGCCGTACTAGGCAGCGGCGCTCGCAGGCGGGGGGCCGCGGCAGGCGGCAGGTTGCCAATCGCGCGTCCTGGGCTACCATCGCCACCGAACGGGTGAAGAATCCCCGCGCGGAGGGCGTGCAATGATCACGAAATTCGACAGCCTGTATGCCGGCCATGTCGATCTGGACAACGTCGGCTACGCCGGCACGCCGATCAACGACCGGCGCTACGACAACGCGCACCTCGCCACGGCGCTGAGCAAGGCGCAGGCGATGGCGCGGTTGATGGACCGCATGGGTTACAACGCGTTCTGGATGGCCGAGCACCATTTCCAGCGCGAGGGCACCGAGTGCATCCCCAACGTGCTGCTGATGGCGCTGCACCTGACGCACGTGACGCGCAACCTGAAGATCGGCTGCGGGTTCAATATTGCGCCGATGTGGCATCCGCTGCGGCTGGCGGAAGACTACGCGATGGCCGACATCCTGAGCGGTGGGCGCGTCGTGTTCGGCCTCGGGCGCGGGTATCATACGCGCGAGGTCGAAACGTTCGGCTCGCCGCTGATCGACCAGGCGGCCAACCGCGAGCTGTTCGAGGAGCAGGTCGACATCATCTTCACGGCGTTCAACGAGGAGCAGTTCAGCCATCGGGGGAAGCACTACACGCTGCCGCCCGAGGTGCCGTATCGCGGCTATGCGCTGAAGGAGCTGACGCTGGTGCCTCGGCCGGTGCGGCTGCCGGTGGAGACCTGGCAGCCGATCCAGGGCGGCACCGCGCGCGGGCTGGAGTTCATGGCCAAGCACGGGATTCAGGGGATGGTGGGCGGCGGCTCGGCCGAAGGGGGCGCGATGCACAAGGTGGTGCTGGCCTGGCAGGAGGCGCACGCGAAGCTGGGAAAACACATCGAACTGGGTGAGCGGCTGTGCTTCGGGTTCCACTTCTACATGGCCGATACGCGCGAGGCGGGGATCCGCAAGGCGGCGAAATATTACGAAGAAAATATGAAGATGTTCGGCGAGCTGCGACTGGTGCGCGCGCTGACCGAGGAGCAGATCGAGATCATGCGCGATCCCAAGCGCGCGCCGGGGGCGAAGCTGCCGCGGATCGAGGATGCGATCGACGCGGGCGGGTTCCTGTGCGGCTCGCCGCAGCAGATGATCGATCACCTGAAGGCGCTCGAGGAAAAATATCCGGCGCTGGACCGGATCTCGGTGAGCCTGTCGGTGGGGGTGCCGGAGTCGGAGGCGCTGGAGCAGTTGGAGCGGTTTGCCACCGAGGTAATGCCGGCGTTCAAGGGGGCGAAGGTAAGGGTGCCGGAACTGGCGAAGTAAGGATAGGAAAGAGAAGAATCTCCCCCTCCCCTTGAGGGAGGGGGTTGGGGGGAGGGGTTACCGCGGAAATGAGTTTCAGTGCGTCTCTGGCATGAACCCCTCCCCCCAACCCCCTCCCCTTGAGGGAGGGGGAGTGTCTTGGTTTTGACAGGATCCCCTCGATGCCGCTGAAACGCATGGTGCTGCAGATCGGCATGGGCACCGACATCCGCGGCGCCGATTACACCAAGGCGGCGGTGCGCGCACTGCGCGATGCGCTGTGGCACAACTCGCTGAGCGTCGCGGATGCGCTCGGCCAGCACGTCGATGCCATGCACGTCGAGGTCACCATCGGCGTGCCGCACCCGGAACGGGTGGACAAGGCGGCCGTGCTGGCGATCCTGCCGCACGGCACCGGAACGGTGACCGTGGTCGAGGGCGGGCTGGAAATCCCGAACGACGTCGGCACCAATTCCACCGTGATCGCCAATGCGGCGGCCGTGGTGCGGCTGGACCTGCCATGAGCGGTGCCCCCAAACCCACGCGCGTCATCCTGGAGCTGGGCACCGGCAACGATCTGCACGGCGGCGACTACACCAAGGCGGCGATCCGCGCGGTGCAGGACGCGATCCATCACAGCTCTCTGAGCCTGATCCGCTCGCTCGGGTTGGACTCGCGCAAAATGCTGGTCGAGGTCACCATCGGCGTGCAGCGGCCGGACAAAGTCGATGCCGCGGCGGTGCAGGCCACGCTGCCGCACGGACAGGTGAGCGTGGTTGTGGTAAAAGGCGGCCTCGACGTGCCCCCAGAGACATCAGGCCACGCATCGGGCGACACCGCGGTGATCGCCAGCGCCGCGGTCGCGGTGCGACTGGACCTGCCGCAGCCGCCCGGCTGAGGCGTAACCGGAGGGAGGGATACAATGGCTAGCGGAACCTACGAGTTCTCGACTGAAGATTTCGAGTACCTGCGGCACGGCGATCGCGGGCTGATGCTGCGGGTGTTCCGCCCGCGCGGCGATGGACCGTTCCCGGCTGTCATCGATCTGCACGGCGGCGCCTGGTGCAACGGCAGCCTGAACGAGTGCAAAGGGCGCGACGAAGTGCTGGCGGCGTCCGGCCTGGTCGCCATCGCGCTGGATTTCCGCCACGCGGCGGACGGGTATCCGACCTCCTTGGTGGATATCAATTATGCGATCCGCTGGGTGAAGGCGAACGGGCCAAAACTGGGCGTGCGGGCGGACCGGATCGGACTGTGCGGGCAATCCAGCGGCGGGCATCTGGCGATGCTGGCAGCGATGCGCCCGCGCGATCCGCGCTATGTTTCGGTGGCGTTGCCGGCCGGCTCGCCCGCGGTGGATGCGACGGTGCAGTGCGTGTCGATGACCTGGCCCGTGATCAACCCGCTGTCGCGCTACCGCCATGCCCGGCGCGCGCGCGATACCGCCAATCCGCCGGCGTGGGTGGGCGACATTCCGGAGCGGCATGACATGTACTGGAAGACCGAGGCCAACATGGCGGAAGGCAATCCGGTGCTGGCGCTGGAGCGCGGGGAAAAGGTGCTGACGCCGCCGGCGCTGTGGGTGCAGGGCAAGCCCGACATCGTGCACGACTACCGCGATCCGGAGTCGCCGATCGATGCCAACGAGCCGGAACGTTTCGTCGCCGATTATCGCAAGGCGGGCGGGTCGATCGAGCTGCTGTATATCGACTACGCGACGCGGGCGGGGAACGCGTCCCACGATCCGGTGACGGCGTTCTTTCATAAGACGTTGGGGTAAGGCTGGGCAGTTGCCGTGAGGGGGGCGTGATGGCCGATTCAACCGACGTGTTCGAGATCATGCACACGACGCGCGCGATGCGCCGGTTGAAGCCGGACCCGGTGCCCGACGAGCTGATCCGCAAGATTCTGGAAGCCGGCGTCTGCGCCGCCAACGGCGGCAACAGCCAGCGCTGGCGCTTCCTGGTAATCAAGGATCCGAAGATCAAGCGGGCGGTGCAGCAACTTTACAAGCGCGCGTTCGACGAGGTGGTCGGGCCGCGCTACGCCACCTCCCCGCCGCCGCCGGGGGTCACGCCGGAGCGCTACCAGCGCCAGCACGCGGCGGTGGAATACCTGACCGAGCACTTCCACCAGGCGCCGGTCTGGATCGTTGCGTGCATCGAAGAAGTCGTCACCCACCCGCTGGTCCGGCGCCTCGATCTATCCGGCGGTGCAGAACATGCTGCTGGCGGCGCGCGCGCTGGGCCTCGGTTCGACACTGACCACGCGGCACCTGCTGCACGAGCAGGAGGCCGAGGCGGCGCTGGGGCTGCCGCAGGGCGTGCACTCCTACGCCATCCTGCCGATCGGCTATCCGATGGGTCGTTTCGGCCCCGTCGGCCGCGGCATGCTGCACGAGTTCGTCTACGAGGACAAATGGGGCAAGCCCTGGTCGGGGCTGTAGCGCGGGAGGCGGCCATGGCACGGATACCGACGATCGCCGGCAAGGCGGACGTTGCGGCAGCGGATCAGCACGTCGTCGATCAGGTGCTGGAGGTGTTCGGCCGCGTGCGCGGGCCGTTCAGCGTGCTGCTGCACAGCCCGAAGCTGGCGGAGCTGTTGCTGCCGCTGGTCCCGTTCAACCGCAACGACACGATCGTGGAGCAGCCGTTGCGCTCGATCGCCGCGCTGACCGCGGCGCGCGAGCGCGAGGCGGCGTATGTCTGGGCGGCGCAGGTCGATGCTGCCCGCCGCGTCGGGTTGCGCGAGGCAGTGATCGACGTGGTGCGCGCGAAGGGCGACCCGGCCGGGCTGGCGGAGGATGAGCGCGACATCATGGTGTATACGCGCCAGCTCATGCGGACGAACCGGGTGGAGCAGGCGGTGTTCGACGCGCTGCTCGCACGGCACGGGGCGCAATGGCTGGTCGAGCTGACGGCGGCGGCGAATTTCTATGCGTTCCTGTCGGGTGTGGTGAACGCGTTCGAGGTGCCGGCGCCGCCGGAGGGCGACCGGCTGCCGGGGTGATTTTAGTCCGCGCGGCGGAATGCGCTGCGCTTTTCCGCCCTACGTCCATCTTGCAGGGCGGAAAAGCGCAGCGCATTCCGCCGCTTCATTGCCGCGCCGGCGTGCGGCGCACCGTTGCGCGCGCGTCAGCCGACGCCCTCGACGATGCGGATGTCGCGCTCCGCGCCATCGCCCAAAGCCGCGAGCGCGGCCTGGTAGCCGGGGCTGTCGTGCGCCGCCATCGCCTGGGCCACGCTGTCGAATTCGATCAGCACGGTGCGCTGGTCGAGGCCGGCCTCGTAGGTCTTTGCCGGCGTGCCGCGGGCCAGGAAGCGGCCGCCGGCGGCGGTGATCGCCGGACCGGCGAGCTTGGCGTACGCAGCCAGCGCGTCCGGGTTGGAGACGGAACGATAGACGCTGAACCAATAGGCTTTCGGCATGGTTTCCTCTTGCTTGGCCGGGGTGGTGCGGCGGGTTGGCCGGGGTGGTGATACGGGCGGCCGGTGGCACGATAGAGCATTCGCATCGTGAATGACATTGCCGTTGCCATCGTACACCTCTCCCGCTTGCGGGAGAGGTCGGAGCGCGTCAGCGCTCCGGGTGAGGGCAAGACAGGCGGCACGACCCTCACCCTCGGCGCTTCGCGCGTCGACCTCTCCCGCGAAGGGCGGGAGAGGTAAGCGGCGGCGCTACTTCTCCCCCATCGGCTGCACGCGGCCGCCATCGCCCACCTCGTCGGGCAGGTTGAGCGCCACGCGCTGGCCGACCTTGGCGCCCGCGGCCAGCACCGCGTTGGTGCCGTCGGTGCTCGCCACCGTCACCGGCTGGAGATGCACCGTCTTGTCGCCGGATACGTCGGCGATGAACGTGCGCGTGCCCCGCACGATCAATCCGGCCACCGGCACCTCGGGATAGCTTGGGATCGGGATGTGCAACGTCACGTAGGCGAAACTTCCCGGCACCAGGAAGTGGTCGCCGTTGTCGACCTCCAGCTCCACGAACAGCGTGCGGGTGCGCGGGTCCAGCTCGTCGGAGGTGCGCGCGATGCGCGCCTGCACCTTGCGGGACAGGTTGGCGCCGTCGGCCACGTCGGCCAGGTCGCCGACATGCACGAACGGCACGTCACGCTGTTCCACGTAGACATCGACGCGCAGCTTGCTTTCGTCCGCGATCGTCACCACCGGCTGGTTGCTGACCTTGTTGGTGGTGGAATTCTGCACCAGCACGCCGACATCGACGAAGCGCGCGGTCACCACGCCGTCGAACGGGGCGTGGATCTGCTCATAGGATTTCAGCGTCGCATCCTGTGCCACGGTGGCCATCGCCATGGTGTAGTCGGTCTGCGCCTGGTCCGCCTGTTGCTGCGAGGTCCAGCCGCGCGCCACAAGTTCCTTCGCCCGCTGCCAATTGCGCTGCTTGTTCTGCAGGTCGCGCAGCGCGGCCTCGTATTGCTGGTCGGTCTCCACCGAGGCGACCTCGGCCAGCAGTTCGCCGGCCTTGACCCGGTCGCCGCGATCGACCGCGATCGAGGTCACGTAGCCGCTGACCTTGGCGTACAGCGTGGCCACCTGCTGGGGCCGCGTGTCGCCGAGCAACTGGATCAGCCGCTCTTTCGGCCCCTGGGTCACCGTCGCCACCTGCACCACCGGGCCGCGCGCCATCACCTCGGCGAGTGCGGCGCGCGAGGCCGACAGCGCGTGGTCCTTGTCCCGCCACATGCGCAGCCCGGCCAGCGTCGCGCCGCCGATCAGGACGATGCCGGCGACATACAGCAGGAGGCTCGCGAAACGATTCCGTCTAGCCATGCGAGGGGTCTCCGGGCATCGGTTCTCCAGTTGGGGGCTGCCCGCCAGCTTCCGCGCCGGCCGCTTCCGCGGCGAAGCGCGTGTCCAGCATGTGCAGGGTCGGCGGCTTGCGCCGCAGCAGCGTATAGAAGATCGGCACGATGAACAGCGTGGCGAAGGTCGCCACGATCAGCCCGCCGATCACGGCACGGCCGAGCGGCGCGTTCTGCTCGCCCGCCTCGCCGAGGCCGAGCGCCATCGGGACCATGCCGATGATCATCGCCAGCGCGGTCATCAGCACCGGGCGCAGCCGGATCGTTCCGGCGCCGACCACCGCCTCGGTGACCGCGTCGCGCGGCGCCGACGTGCTGGCAGCGCGGGGATCAGTCTGTACGTTATGCCGCGGGCGCGCAGGTCGTTGGCGAAGCTGACCACCAGGATCGAGTTCGATACCGAAATGCCGATCGTCATGATCGAGCCCATCAGCGATTCGACGTTGATCGTCGTGCCGCTGAGCGCCAGCATCCAGATGATCCCCATCAGCCCGCCGGGCACCGCCATCATGATGATGAACGGATCGACCCAGGACTGGAACAGGATCACCAGCAGCGCGTAGACCAGGATCACCGCCAGGATCATGCCCAGCGCCAGGCTGCGGAACGAGGCCTGCATCACCTCGTTCTGGCCGCGGATGTAGATGTGCGTGGTGATCGGCAGGCCCTTGCTGATGTCGTTGATCGCCGCCTGGATATCGCCGGCGGTCGAGCCCAGGTCGCGCCCGTCGACGTTGGCGGCGATGTCGAGCTCGCGCTGCACCGTGTAGTGGTTCACCGATTCCAGGTCGGAACGCGGATACACCGTCGCCATGTCGGCCAGCCGCAGCACCGGCGCAGCCGGCAGCGCGGCCGGGTCCGCCGCGGCCCGCGGCGCGGGGGCGGCGACCGGGGTGCTCATCAGGTCCGCCACCGAATTGATCCGGCTGATCGGCGTCTGCACGGCGACGAAGTAGTTCACGTTGTTCTGCGGGTTGAGGAAGAAGTTCGGCGCCACCAACACCGAGGACGACAGCGAGGCCAGCATGTTGCTGGCGACGTCGCGCTGCGAGACGCCCAGCTTGGCGGCGCGCAGCCGGTCGACGTCGATCTGCAGCGCCGGGATAGTTCAGCACCTGCACCAGGTGCGGATCGGCCACGCCGGGGATCGTCTTCATGCGTTGCAGCAGCCGCTGCGCCAGCACGTAGGAGCGGTTGAAGTTCACGTCCTGGATCTGCACGTCGAGCGGCGCCGGCAGGCCGAAATTCAGCACCTGGCTGACGATGTCGGCGGTCTGGAAATAGAACAGGCTGCCGGGGAATTTTTGCGGCAGGTCGGTGCGGATGGCGCGCATGTAGCCGATCGTCGGGTGGTGCTCGGGCTTCAGCGAGATCAGGATCTCGGCGTCCATTTCGCCGACGTTGTCGCTGGGGACGAAGGCCAGATTGAACGAGGACGGCACGCCCACCGTGTCGTTGATGGTGTCCAGCTCGGTGGCCGGAATGATTTTCCGAATTGCGGCTTCCACCTGAAGCACCTGCTTCTCGGTGTCCTCGATGCGCGTGCCGGGCGGGGCGCGGTAGTGCAGCTTGATCAGGCCGACATCGGCGATGGGGAAGAAATCGAGCCCGATCGTTCCGGCCACGCCACCGGTGACCAGCAGCAGTGCCGCAAAACAGACCAGCACGAACGCGCGGTGGCGTAACGTTCCTTCCAGCAGCCAGCCGTAGCCGCCGCGGAATCGGTCGAAGCCGCGGTCGAACAGGCCGAACAGGCCCTTCGGTGCTGCATGGTGGTCGCCGGCGGAAGCCAGCAGGAATCGCGCAAAACTTGGCACCACCGTGAAGCTCAGCGCGTACGACGCCAGCATGCAGAACACCACCGTGGCGGCCAGCGGAATGAACAGATAGCGCGCCACGCCGAACAGCATCACGACCGGAAAGAACACGATGCAGATCGCCAGCGTGGCGACGGTCAGCGGCTGGATCACCTCGGCGGAACCATCCAGGATCGCCACGGTCAGCGGCTTGCCGTGCGAGAGGTTGCGATGGATGTTCTCGATCGTCACGGTGGCGTTGTCGACCAGCAGGCCGATCGCCAGCGCCAGGCCGCCCAGCGTCATCAGGTTGATGGTGTTGCCGGTCAGGAACAGGCCGATGATGCCGGCGAAGATCGACAGCGGGATCGATGTGGAAACGACCACCGTGTTGCGCCAGCTTCCCAGAAACACCAGGATCAGCGCGGAGACCAGGATCGAGGAGATGATCGCCTCGCGGATCACGTTCTCGACCGCGGCGCGGACGAACACCGACTGGTCGAAATCGAGCTTCAGCTCCAGCCCGTCCGGCGCGGCGGCCTGGATTTCCGGCAACGCGGCGCGCGCGGCGTCCACCACCGCCAGCGTCGAGGCGTCGGCGTGCTTGAGGATCGCCAGGTAGACCGCGCGCTTGCCGTTGACGTGCACGATGTTGGTCTGCGTCGGCAAAGCTGTCGCTGACATGGCCGACGTCGCCGATGGTGACCGGGACGCCGTCGAACACGCCGAGCGGCAGCGCATTGAAGCGGTCCACCAGCGATGGGCTGGAGTTGAGCTGCACATTGTAAGTGCGGTCGCCGATGCGCGCGGTGCCGGCGGGCACGATCACGTTGGACGCCTGCAGCGCGCTGACCACGTCGGTCAGGCGAGAAGCCCTTGGCCGCCAGCAGCGCCGGATCGACGTCGACGTTGATCTGCCGCGACTTGCCGCCGAACGGGCCGGGCGTGGCCAGGCCCGGAATGGTGAACAGCTTTACCCGGATGAAGTTCAGGCTGTAGTCGTAGATCTGCTGCTCGGTCAGCGTCTTCGACGACATCGTCATTGCACGACCGGCACGTTCGAGGCGTTGAACTGGATCACCGCCGGCGGCTGCATCCCCGGCGGCGCGATGCGCAGGATGGTGTTGTCGACCGAGGCGATCTGCGCGATGGCGCCGCCGATGTCGGTGCCGGGCTGGAAATACACTTTCAAGATGCCGATGCCCGGGATCGACTGCGATTCGATGCGCGAGATGCCGTTGACGGTGGTGGAATAGGCGCGCTCGCTGATGAAGACGACGCGGCGTTCCATGTCCTCGGTGGTCAGGCCGGGGTAGTTCCACACGACAAGCACGACCGGGATGTCGATGACCGGGAAGATGTCGACGATCATCCGCGTGACCGACAGCGCGCCGAGCAGGACGATCAGCATCGCGGCAATCGCGGACGTGTAAGGCCGGCGCAACGCAAGGCGCACCAGACCGATCATGCAAGCCACCCCCCGGAAGCCGGCAGCGACGGCGCCGCTTCCGGCGGAATTATTGCCGGGGAATCCAAGGATGCCAAGCGGGTGGGATGGCGGCGGGCGGGGGATATGCGAGTGGGGTGGCGTGCGAGCGCGGTCGCGTGAGGCAATCGGCCGCACGGATCTCGGTGTCATTGCGAGCGTAGCGAAGCAATCCCCATCCAGGAGCGCACCTGGATGGGGATTGCTTCGCTACGCTCGCAATGACAGGGAGGCGGCGCCAGCCGCCGGTCTCATCCGGCGGTGATGCGGTCGATCTCGGCCAGCTCGTCGGCGGACAGCTTCCAGCCGCCGGCCTTGCACGTTCTGCTCCAGTTGTTCCGGCCGCGTCGCGCCGGCGATGACGCTGGCCACCGGGGCCTGCGCCAGCAGCCAACTGAACGCGAGCTCCAGCAGCGTGTGGCCGTGCTGGGCGGCGAAGTCGCCGAGCTTCTCGGCGATCGGCCAGTTGCGCTCGGTCAGGTAGCGGTCGGCCAGGCGCGGCGTGTTGGCCAGCCGCGCGTCCGCCGGCAGCGCGGCGTTGCGGCGGTACTTGCCGGTCAGCAGGCCGCTGGCGAGCGGAAAGAACGGCAGCAGGCCCATGCCGTATTGCAGCACCGCCGGCTTCAGTTGCGGCTCGACCACGTGGCGGACCAGCAACGAATATTCGTCCTGGCAGGAGACGAAGGCGTTCAGATTGTGCGCCCGGGCGGTCCATTGCGCTTCCACCACCTGCCAGGCGGGGAAGTTGGAGCAGCCGATGTAGCGCACCTTGCCCTGGCCGTACCAGGTCGTCGAGCGCGCGCAGCGTCTCCTCGATCGGCGTGCGCGGGTCGGGCTGGTGGATCTGGTACAGGTCGAACCAGTCGGTGCGCAGGCGGCGCAGGCTGTCCTCGACCGCCTGCATGATGTAGCGGCGCGAGCCGCCGACTTTGACCCCGACATCGTCCATCGGCATGCCGAACTTGGTGGCCAGCACGATGCGCTTGCGGTCGTCGCCGAGGATCTTGCCCATCACCGTTTCGGAGCCGCCGCGCTCGCCGTAGGTGTCGGCGGTGTCGAACAGGGTGATGCCGAGATCGAGCGCCTTGTGGATCACCGCGCGCGTGGCGTCGTCGTCGATGCGGGCGCCGAAGTTGTTGCAGCCCAGGCCGATGGCCGAGACGCGCAGGCCGGACTGGCCCAGGTTGCGGAGTTCCATTGGCGGTGGCTCCTTATGCCGTGCGGCGCATGCGATGGCGAAGCTTGGCAAGTGCGGGCGGTGGCGTCAAAGAGTCGCGCCCCGCCCCGCGCGTCATGCCGGCCCCGGCATGACGGGGCCGGTGATCGTGCGTACCGCCCTGGCGTGCGCGGCAGGGGTGCCGCAACCCGCACCACGCTGCAACGACGTTCACAGGTTTGGCGGATTGTTCCTGTTGTGTCCCGGTTATGGTGGCCGACGCCGAGCCCAGGCAGCCAAACGGCGGGGCGCGCGTTCGCCTCGCACCCCGCATGCACACGGTCGTATTGAGCCTCACCCCCAGCCCGCGCGGCAGGCGGCCGCTGGCACCCGGCTGTCATGGAACCTTCATCAAACTGCAATCGAGGCGTCTCAACCCGCGCCTAGGGTCGGCCGGGCGGCACAGCCTGCGCCGTCGGGGGGTATTGAGGAGACGAGGGATGAGATTCAGGACCATGGCGCTGGCCACTGCACTGGCCGGCTTTGGCTTCGCCGCGCAGGCGCAGACCCAGATCACCGGCGCGGGCTCCACCTTCGCCGCGCCGATCTACGGCAAATGGGGCGAGGCGGCGCAGCGGCACGACCGGCATCAAGCTGAACTACCAGGCGATCGGCTCCGGGCGCGGGCATCAACCAGATCAACAACCGCACGGTCGATTTCGGCGCCTCCGACATGCCGGTGGCGGCCGACCAGCTTGCCGCGCACAAGCTGATGCAGTTCCCCACCGTGATCGGCGGCGTGGACATCATCGTCAACCTGCCCGGCATCAAGCCGGACCAGCTGAAGCTGACCGGGCCGATCCTGGCCGACATCTATCTCGGCAAGATCACCAAGTGGAACGATCCAGGCGATCGCCGCGCTCAACCCCGGCCTGAAGCTGCCGTCGCTGGCGATCGCGCCGGTGCACCGGGCCGACGGCTCCGGGCACCACCTTCGTGTTCACCGACTATCTCGGCATGCAGAGCCCGGAATGGAAGTCGCAAGGTCGGCTCCTCGACCACGCGTGAGCCTGGCCGAGTCGGCGCCGGCGCCAAGGGCAGCGACGGCGTCGCCGCCACGGTGCAGCAGATCCCCGGCGGCATCGGCTACGACGAAAGCGCCTATGCCGACGCAGAACCACCTGACCACGGCGCTGCTGCAGAACAAGGCCGGCAAGTTCGTCGCCCCGACGATGGCGGCGTTCCAGGCGTCGGCGGCGAATGCCGACTGGTCGAAGGTGCAGAACTTCGCGATCGACCTGAACGACCAGCCGGGCGCCGAAAGCTGGCCGATCGAGTCGCGCCACCTTCGTGCTGCTGCCGACCGATCCGAAGGACGCGAACGCAGAGCGCCGCGGTGAAGAAGTTCTTCGACTGGGGCTTCGCCCATGGCAGCGACATCGCCACGCAGCTGCTCTACATCCCGCTGCCGGACAGCGTGCATGACGCCATCCGGGCCGCCTGGAAGGCCGAAGTTCCGGGCACGCATGTGACGGCCGGCTTCACGTGACGCGGCGCGCCGGGCGGCTGTCCCGGCGCGCCGCGCTCATGATCACGCTGGCAGATTCAGCACGTGCAGCAACGCCGTCGCCGCCATCCCCGCATCGCCGCGCCACGCGCGTCGCGCCATCGGCGACGCGATCTTCGCCGGCGTGGCCCGCGCGCTCGGGCGGCTTCGTGCTGGTGCTGCTCGGCGGCATCATCCTGTCGCTGTTCATCGGCGGCATTGCCGGCCTTCCGCGCAGTTCGGCCTCGGCTTCCTGTGGTCCACCGACTGGGACCCGGTGCACGCAGATGTTCGGCGCCGCTGGTGTCGGTCTACGGCACGCTGGTCACCTCGGTGCTGGCGCTGATCCTGGCCGTGCCGCTGGCCTTCGGCATCGCCTTCTACCTGACCGAACTGGCGCCGAACTGGCTGCGCCGCCCGGTCGGCACCGCGATCGAGCTGCTCGCCGCCGTGCCCTCGATCATCTACGGCATGTGGGGCTTCTTCGTCATCGTGCCGATCATGTCGCAACACCATCCAGCCGGCCCTGATCGACGCATTCGACGGCATCCCGGTGCTGCAGGACCTGTTCGCCGGCCCGCCGTTCGGCACCGGCATCTTCACCGCCGGCCTGGTCCTGGCGGTGATGGTCATCCCGTTCATCGCCGCCACCATGCGCGACGTGTTCGATACCGTGCCGGCGGTCTACAAGGAATCCGCCTACGGCGTCGGCTGCACCACCTGGGAGGTGATGCGCTCGATCGTGCTCCCCTACACCCGCGTCTCCGTGGTCGGCGGCATCATGCTGGGCCTCGGCCGCGCGCTGGGCGAAACCATGGCGGTGACCTTCGTGATCGGCAACGCCAACCGCATCTCCACCAGCTTGTTCGGCTCGGGCAACACCATCGCCTCGATCGTCGCGCTGGAATTTCCGGAAAGCCCGCAGGGCAGCCTGAAGCTGGCCTCGCTGCTGGCGCTGGGGTTCATCCTGTTCGTGATCTCGTTCATCGTGCTGGCGATCTCGCGGATGCTGCTGCGGCCGCAAGGCTGAAGGGCTGAGCGATGAGCGCGACCACCATCGCAGCCGGCGCGCAGCTCGCCGGGCCCGCGCCAAGAACGAGGCGGTGGCGCGCGCGCTCGGCCGCCGCCGCCACCGCACCAACCTGATCGTCAAGGTGCTGTGCGTGACCGCCACGCGTGATCGGCCTGGCGCTGCTCGCCTCGATCCTGTTCACCCTGCTCTGGCGCGGCCTCGGCGGGCTGTCGCTGACCGTGTTCACCACGCAGACCAGGCCGCCCGGCTCGCAATGGCGGGCTGCTCAACGCCATCGTCGGCACGCTGATCCAGACCGGGCTCGGCACCGCTGATCGGCACGCCGATCGGCCTGATGGTCGGCACCTACCTGGCCGAGTACGGCCACGGCTCGGTGATCGCCAACGTCGGTGCGCTTCGTCTCCGACGTGCTGCTGTCGGCGCCGTCGATCCTGATCGGCCTGTTCGTCTACCAGCTTGTGGTCGAGCCGTTCGGCGGCTTCTCCGGCATCGCCGGCAGCCTGGCGCTGGCGGTGATGGTCATCCCGATCGTGGTGCGCACCACCGAGGACATGCTGCGGCTGATCCCGGCCACGCTGCGCGAGGCGGCGATCGGCGCTCGGCGCGCCGAAATGGAAGATGATCGTGCTGATCTGCTACCGCGCCGCGATGGACGGCATCGTCACCGGCGTGCTGCTGGCGGTCGCGCGCATCGCCGGCGAAACCGCGCCGCTGCTGTTCACCAGCCTCGGCAACTCAACTGGTCGGTCAGCCTCGGCACAGCCGATGGCCAGCCTGCCGGTGACCATCTATCAATATGCCGGCTCGGCGTTCGACGACTGGGTGCAGCTCGCCTGGGTGGCCGCGCTGCTGATCACGGTTGGCGTGCTGGCGATCAACATCGTCGCGCGGTTCGTGCTGCGGGGAAGGAAATAACCGATGAGTATGATGATGGGTGAGCACAACGATGAGCGAGCAGCAGGATCAGCAATCGGCCAGCTTCGGCGGCGTGCAGGCGCGCTCCAACTCGGCGATCAACGAGCCGCGCATCGCCATCCGGAACCTGGATTTCTTCTACGGCGACAACAAGGCGCTGAAGCAGATCAACCTCGACCTGCCGGAACGGCAGGTGACCGGCATGATCGGCCCGTCGGGCTGCGGCAAGTCGACGCTGCTGCGCGTGCTGAACCGGATGTACGACCTGTATCCGGGCCAGCGCGCCATCGGCGAGGTGATGATGGACGGCGACGAACATCATCGACCCCGGCGTCGACCTGAACGCGCTGCGCGCCCGCATCGGCATGGTGTTCCAGAAGCCGACGCCGTTCCCGATGACGATCTACGACAACATCGCGTTCGGCGTGAAGCTGCACGAGAAACTGTCGCAAGCGCGGCGATGGACGAGCGCGTCGAATGGTCGCTGACCCGGGCGGCGCTGTGGGGCGAGGTGAAGGACCGGCTGCAACACCTCGGCGATGGGCCTGTCGGGCGGCCAGCAGCAGCGGCTGTGCATCGCGCGCACCATCGCGGTGCGCCCCGAGGTGATCCTGTTCGACGAGCCGACCAGCGCGCTCGATCCGATCAGCACGCTGAAGGTCGAGGAACTGATCGACGAACTGAAGCACGACTTCACCATCGCCATCGTCACCCACAACATGCAGCAGGCGGCGCGCTGCGCCGACCAGGTGGCGTTCTTCTACCTGGGCGAGATGGTGGAGGTGGCGCCTGCGGCGCAGATGTTCACCGCGCCGAAGGAACGCCGCACGCAGGAATACATCACCGGCCGGTTCGGCTGAGCCGCGCGCCGCGCCGGGCACCGGCCCGCCTACGACCGAAAGGAGCACCCAGCGATGTCCGAAGACGCCGGAGCATCTGGTCAAGAGCTACGAGCAGGAGCTGAAACGTCTCGGCAACCTGCTGACCGAGATGGGCGGCATCGTGGAAAGCCAGGTGGCGCTCGCCGCCGAGGCGATCATGCAGCGCGACACCGAGATCGCGACGCGCGTGGTCGAGGCCGATCCGAAGGTCGACGCGATCGAGCGCGAGGTGGAGCAGTTCGTCATCCGCCTGCTGGCGCTGCGCCAGCCGGTGGCCGGCCGACCTGCGCAAGATCGTCGCGGCGCTGAAGATCACCGGCGACCTGGAGCGCATCGGCGACTATGCCGCCAACGTGGCGAAGCGCAGCATCGTGCTCAGCCAGTTCCAGCTGCCGCTCAGCCTGTCCGGCCTGGGCCACATGGCGCGGCTGGTGCAGGACAATCTGAAGCCGATCATCGACGCGGTCGAGCGAGAGCGACGCCGACAAGGCGATCGAGGTGTGGCGCTCCGACCAGGTGGTCGACGACCTGTACAACGCGGTGTTCCGCGAGCTGATCACCTACATGATGGAGGATCCGCGCAACATCACGCCGTGCACGCATCTGCTGTTCATCGCCAAGAACCTGGAGCGAATCGGCGACCATGCGACCAATATCGCCGAGATCGTCTACTACGCGGTGACCGGCGAGCCGCTCACCGGAGGCACGGCCGAAGGGCGACACCTCGGCCTATGCCGTGGTGCGGCCGCATGACTAGCGCGCGGGTGGGCGACGCCGGCCCGGGTGATGCTGGATCGCGGCCGAAACGAGGAACAACACATGCCTGATGGACTTTCCGGCCTGTCAAAGCCGCTGGTGCTGGTGGTGGAGGACGAGGCCGCGCTCGCCACCATGCTGCGCTACAACCTGGAAAAGCAGGGCTTTCGCGTCGAGGAAGCAGCCGACGGGCAGGAGGCGCTGACCCGCATCGCCGAGACGCAGCCCGACCTGGTGCTGCTGGACTGGATGCTGCCGGTGATGTCGGGCATCGAGGTGTGCCGCCAGATCCGCCGCCGCCCGAACACGCGCGACCTGCCGGTGATCATGGTGACCGCGCGCACCGAGGACCAGGACGCGGTGCGCGGCCTCAACACCGGCGCGGACGACTACATCACCAAGCCGTTCAACATGGACGCGCTGCTGGCGCGCATGCGCGCGCTGCTGCGCCGGTCCAACGCGGTGCCGGCGAAGGGGCTGCTGACGTTCCACGACATCTCGATGGACCTGGCGGCGCACCGCGTCAGCCGCAACGGCCGGCCGGTGCATCTGGGCCCGACCGAGTTCCGGCTGCTGGAATTCTTCATGCAGCACCCGCGCCGGGTGTTTTCGCGCGAGGAGCTGCTGGACGCGGTCTGGGGCCCGGACATCCATGTCGAGCCGCGCACGGTCGATGTGCATATCCGCCGGCTGCGCAAGTCGATCAACGGGACGGGCGAGCTGGACGTGGTGCGCACGGTGCGCGCCGCGGGCTACGCGCTGGATACCGAGCCGATCTAGCGGATATTCGGCAATAAATGATTCGAGTGCGGTTGTGTAGTGGCCCGTTGGGCAGGGTGACCGCATGCAGGCGTGCGCGGGCCATACGCGCATTATTCGGAGATCCCGGTACGGCAAGAAAGCAAGTAAGAAATCAATCGGACACAGAGTTACACGGAGTGCACACAGAGTTTCACTGAGGAAGAAATTGGCGCTGCGCGCAAGTTGCCCCGACCGGTCCGCCCATCACCAGCGCGAAGCGCCAAAAAAACCTACTCGGTGAAACTCTGTGTGCACTCAGTGTAACTCTGTGTCCGATTGATTTTTTACTTGCTTTCTCGCTGTACCGCGGCACATCCAGGCCCTCGCACCTGACCCGCTGTGGCCTGCCCGCCGAAGCCGATGCCGCCGCCGTCCGACGCATCAGATCAGATGCAGGCCCTGCTCTCCGCCGTGCACGGCGCCGACGGAAAGACGCCGATCCAACTCGTCACGCAGCGCATTGACGATCTCGAGCGTCACGACCACCTTGGCGTTGCTGACCGGCAACAGCGGCACGCCGTTGCGCTGGCGCTTGGGCGCCCGGAGACCCAGGGGGTGGCACAGGGATTGCCGCGCCAGATCGGAAACGACCTTGCCAACAGTGACTTGCTGCTGCCGCGCCAGCGCCCTTGCGGCGGCCAGCACGTCGTCATCGATTGCCAGGGTGGTGCGCATGGTCGGCCGCACTGCCGCATCAAACATCACGTATCAGATTTTGCGCGTCACCGGCCGAGGCAAGAGGTTGGACCGAAACAACATCCTGGCTTCGCGCCGGCCGCCGCAGAGTTGATGGGACTGGGGACAGCGATCCGCGCCGCCCGCGGCGGCACCACCGGAAGCCTTGTTCCCACGTCGCTCGCACAGCAAGCCGGGCTCGTAGCGCAAGCCGGCGCGGCGCAGGCCCGGCCGGGCCGCACACCCTGAAGCCAACCCGCCGGCGCCCGATGCCGCAGGTCGATCGTTGCCGACTGCCAAGGTTGCCGGCTATCCTGCCTCGCATACGGCCAGACTGGCCGTTCATCGGGGGCAGTCCCAGGTATGGCCCGCTGGCGTACCTGCGACACAACAGGAGGCAGACCATGTCATTGATGCGTGTTGGCTTGGCCGCGTGCGGTCTGGCACTTGCCGGGATGCTGGCATGTGCCGATATCGCCGCCGCCCAGGAGGTGCTGAAAAGTCCGACCATGGACGCGATCAAGAAGCGCGATCAGCTCGTCTGCGGCATCGACACCGGCATTCCCGGCTACGCGTTCCAGGATTCGAAAGGCGAATGGCAGGGGCTGGACGTGGCGTATTGCCGCGCCATCGCCGATGCCCTGCTTGGCTCGCCCGACCAAGGTCAAGTTCATCGGCACCACCTCCAAGGTGCGGTTCTCGGTGCTGCAGTCCGGCGAGATCGACGTGTTGATCCGCGATTCCGAGGTGACCTTCGTGCGCAACACGCAGCTCGGGCTGGATGAGCCGGCATACAACTTCTACACCGCGCAGACCTTCATGGTGCGCAAGAGCCTCAACGTCGCGCACGCCAAAGACCTGAACGGCGCAACGATCTGCCTGCTGACCGGCACGACGCTGGAGACCAACATCGCCGACTACAACCGGGCGAACGGCATCCAGATCAAGACGCTGCTGTTCGACAAGCCGGAGGAAGCTTTCGCCGCCGCCGATGCCGGCCGCTGCGACGGTTACACCGACGACGGCGGATCGGTCGCCGCCGCGCGCTCCACCATGAAGAAGCCGGACGACTGGATGTTCATCCCCGAGACGATCGGCGGGTTGCAGCCGCTGGGTCCGTTCACGCGGCTGGGCGACCAGGGCTGGTCGCGACTGGTGAAGTGGGTGCATGACGCGATGGTGGAAGGCGAACTCGTGGGTGTCACCAAGGCCAACGTCGACCAGATCAAGGCCTCGAGCAAGGATCCGGAGGTGCGTCGGTATCTCGGGCTGGAAGGCGATTTCGGCAAGCTGCTTGGTGTGGACAACGAGTGGGCGTATCGCATCGCCAAGGATATCGGCAACTACGGCGAGGTGTACGATACCTACTTCGGCGAGAAGGGGCTGGGATTGCCGCGCGGCATGAACAACACTTACCTGAAAGGCGGACTGTTCGTGACACCAAGCTGGAAGTGACCTGCTGACGTGGTCAGGCGACCGTCACGGCGTGCGCGAGCCGCGCAATGGGTGCTGCTCGGCGTCGTCGTGGCGATCGCCTGGTTTCTTTTGTCTGTTGCCGCCAAGACCTCGGAGCGGCGGCACGGGGCGTTGGGGTTCGGCTACCTTGCTCGACCCGACGAATTTCGATATCCCGTTTCGCCTGATCCCGTGGGCCGTGGGCGATACCTACGCCCGCGCGCTGCTGGTCTGCGTGCTCAACACGCTGCTGGTCTCGGCGATGAGTATCGTCGCGGCGACGCTGCTGGGCCTGCTGGTCGGCATCATGCGGCTGTCGGCCAACTGGCTGGTGCGCAACATCGCGCTGGGGTTCATCGAACTGGTGCGCAACACGCCGCAGCTTGTGCAGATCATCTTCTGGTACGTGGCGGTGCTGCAGACGCTGCCGGGGCCGCGGCAAAGCATCCGGCTGCCGTTCGGCGCCTTGCTGAACATCCGCGGGTTTTATCTGCCGAGCTTCATTGGCAATGAGTTTGCCGCGACGCTGTGGCCGCTTGCACTGGTTCTGCTGCTCGCCATCCCGTTCGTCTGGCGGGTGCGTTGGCGCGGCTTTCCGCTGGGGGTGAAATCGCTGCTGCTGCTGGCCCCGGCGGTGTTGTCGTTCCTGGCGGGCATCGACCACACCGATCGGCCGGCGATGCAGGGGTTCAATATCGCCGGCGGCGTGCAGGTGGTGCCGGAGTTGGTGGCGCTGTGGGCGGGGCTGTCGATCTACGCGTCGGCGTTCATCGCCGAAATCGTGCGCGCGGCCATCCTGTCGGTGCACAAGGGCCAGCGCGAGGCGGCGCTCAGCCTGGGGCTGCGGCCGCGCCAGGTGCTGTCAAAAGTCATTCTGCCGCAGGCGCTGCGGGTGATGGTGCCGCCGACCACCAGCCAGTACCTCAACATCATCAAATCCAGCTCGCTCGGCGCGGCGGTGGCGTATCCCGAGCTGTACGAGATTTTCGCCGGTACGGCGATGATGCAGTCGAACCGCGAGATCGAATCGATCGCCCTGCTGATGGGCGTGTTCCTGTCGATCAGCCTGGTCGTGTCGGCGTTCATGAACTGGTACAACCGCCGCATCCTGTTCGTGGGCCGATGAGCGACATTGCCGCACCTCGGCTGCCGATGCCGGGTGGTTTCGCCCCGGATCGCGCCGGCCGGACGCTGCCGCGGCCGATCGCGTGGGCGCGGCGGAATTTGTTCAGCTCGGTGTTCAACACCGTTCTGACCATCGTCGTGCTGGTGCTGGCGGGGCTGGTGCTGCCGCCGGTGTTCCGCTGGGCGGTGACGCACGCGACGATCTCGGGGATGACGCGCGCGGCGTGCACCGGTGACGGCGCCTGCTGGACTTTTATCCGTGTGCGCTTCCCGCTGTTCATCTACGGCAATTATCCGTCCGGGCAGTACTGGCGCGTCGATGTCGTCGTTGCGTTGCTCGCGGCGTTCTGCACGCCGGTGCTGCGCGACGGCGTCCGGCATCGCTGGCTGTACGTGTTGCTGCTGCTGATCGTGTTTCCCACGCTGGCGGCGATCCTGCTGGCCGGCGGGGTGTTCGGCCTGGCCTATGTCGACACCTCGCTATGGGGCGGGCTGATGCTCGACCTGATCGTGTCGTTCGTTACCGTGGCGGGATCGCTGCCGCTGGGGATCGTGCTGGCGTTCGGCCGGCGCTCGCAGTTGCCGGTGGTACGGACGCTGTCGATCGGCTACATCGAGGTGTGGCGCGGCGTGCCGCTGCTGACCGTGCTGTTCATGTCGACGGTGGTGATGCCGCTGTTCCTGCCCGAGGGTGTCTCGGTCGATCGGCTGTTGCGCGCGATGGCGGCGCTGGTGCTGTTCAATGCCGCGTATATGGCCGAGGTGGTGCGCGGCGGACTGCAAGGGATCGACACCGGGCAGGAGGAGGCCGCTGACTCGCTCGGGCTGGGCTGGTTGCAGGTGCAGGCCTTCGTCGTGCTGCCGCAGGCGCTGCGCATCATCGTGCCGGGCATCATCAATACGGTGGTGGACCTGTTCAAGGACACCACGCTGGTGACGATCATCGGGCTGTTCGATCTGCTGGGCGCGGTCGAACAGGCGCTGAAGGACCCGGCCTGGCTGGGTTTCGCGACCGAGGGCTACGTGTTCTCCGCCGCGGTGTTTTTCGTGTGCTGTTTTGCGCTGTCGGCGTATGGGCGGAGCATGGAGCGGCGGTTGGCGAAAGGCCGTTGAGGCGTTGCGGGTGGGGACGCGCCGGGAAAGCGACGGGCGAAGGCGCCACAGCCACTGCTCCGCCTGCGGCCAGGTCGGTGACGGGCCAAGGTGGGCCATCGGCCGCTCATGCGTATGTCAAGCGGTCCGAGCCGATGAGGCAGGGCGATCCGGCGAAGCGATGGTCCCGCTGGATCCGGCTGTCATTGCGAGCGTAGCGAAGCAATCCCCCGCCAGTCGCGTACCTGGATGGGGATTGCCGCGTCGCTTCGCTCCTAACAAGAAACAAGCTCCCCCTCCCCTTGAGGGCGGGGGGGAGGGGTCGTCGAGGATTCGCACCGATCGACCTCTCCCCCCAACCCCCTCCCTCAAGGGGAGGGGGAGTGTCCTTCTCTTCGGCGCCCCGACTGTTTCATTCAGGGCGGGTCGGCCGCCGGCCGGTGGGAACTCGCAATGACAGTGTACTGGCTGGCCGGGCGCCTTTCCGACGCTCACCCGATTGCCTAACAAGAAACAAGCTCCCCCTCCCCTTGAGGGAGGGGGGTTGGGGGGAGGGGTCGTCGGGGATTCACACCGATCGACCCCTCCCCCCAACCCCCTCCCTCAAGGGGAGGGGGAGTGTCCTTCTCTTCGGTGCCCCGACTGTTTCATTCAGGGCGGGTCGGCCGCTGGCCGGTGGGAACTCGCAATGACAGTGTACTGGCTGGCCGGGCGCCTTTCCGACGCCTCACCCGATTGCCTGGCCGACGAGGCGGACCGCCGGGTGATACGCGACCGCGGCGGCGCTGGCAGGTCCGGCGGCGCCGGAACGCCGCGCCGGTTCATTGCCCCCCTGTTCATTACCCCTGGCGCGAATCCGCAAGGTCTGTCTAAACATTGCGCCACGACGCGGCGATTCGCCTGGCCAGGTGATTTTTCTACACCGGAGCGGCATGCATGGTCCCGTAGTCGGAAGACCGTGGCAAACACTCGATCGAACGAGGAGTAGAGCATGTCCAAAGCCTTCATCGCCGAGGTTCTGCAGGGCTCGGCGGAGCTGACCGGCGCCGCGGCGAATCGAGCCGCCGGCGACCTGATGGATGCCATCGTCAAGCACCTGAAGAAGGAGGGGAAGTTCACCCTGCCGAGCTTCGGCACCTTCACCGTGCGCAAGACCAAGGCGCGCAAGGGGCTGAACCCGCGCACCGGCGAGTCGATCAGGGTGAAGGCCGGCAAGACCGTGCGCTTCAAGGCCTCGCCGACGCTGAAAAAGGCGGTCTGACCAGTCGTTACCTCGAGCCGGGGCCGGGCTGACCGCCCTCGCTTCGTCTTGTCTTGTCTGCCTGGGCTGGGCCGGGCCGCGCGTGAGCGTCGCCCGGCCCGTGGCGTGCGCGCCATCGGCGAACCGGTAACCGTCATGCGGGGGATGTCGCCGCTGTCGCGCGTGCTGGTGGTGTGCCTCGGCACGCTCGTGGTGCCGCTCAATTCGATGGTGAACCTGGATTTCCCGTCGATCACCCAGCGTTTCGCTCTGGGGATCCCGGAGATCCAGTGGCTGGTGATCAGCTACACGCTGACCCATGCCAGCCTGCTGCTGGTGTTCGGCCGGATCGGCGACATGATCGGCCACCGGCGCATCTTCCTGTTCGGCACCGCCTGGAGCGGGGCTGCGTTCGTGCTGTGCGGCGCGGCGCCGTCGTATGGCTGGCTGCTGTTCGCCCGCTGCCTGCAAGGCGTCGGCGCCGGGCTGGTGCTGAGCTGCGGCGCCGCGCTGGTGACCGGCTTCGTGGCCGAGGAACGCCGCGCGCGGGTGCTGGGACTTTACACGATGATGTTCGGGCTTGGCTCGGCACTGGGGCCGCTGCTCGCCGGCGTGCTCGTCAGCCGCTGGGGCTGGAGCGCAGTGTTCTGGGCGCGTGCGCCGATCGCGCTGGGAAGCTGCGCGCTGGGCTTCGCGCTGCCCTCCCCTGCCCCGCCATCGCCTGCCCTGCCCTCCTCTGCCCCACCCTCGCCTGCCCTGCCGTCGCCTGCCCTGCCATCGCCTGCATCGCCCGGCGCCGGCTCGCAGGTCGCCAGCCCGGAGGTCGCCAGCCCGGAGGTTGCCAGCCCGGATGTTGCCAACCCGGAGGTCGCCGGCCCGGACGTCGAACGCCCGGACGTCGAAAGCCCGGACGTTGAAAGCCCACTGGGACGCGCGCGATTCGACACCCTCGGCGCGGTGCTGCTGGTGCTGACCATCGGCGCGCTGCTGCTGACGCTGAACCGGCTGCGCGCGCCGGCCACGGCGGCGGCGTTCGCGGTGGTGACGCTGGGCAGCCTGTGGGGCTTCATCCGGCAGGAGCGGCGCGTGGCGCAGCCGATCATCGATCTGCGGCTGTTCCGCATCGCGGGGTTCGCCGCGATCAATCTCGGCCATACGCTGATGAATTTTTCCGGCTTCGCGATCATGCTGCTGATGCCGTTCTACCTGGACCGGGTGGCCGGGCTGGGGACGCTGTGGCTCGGGTTGGCGCTGGCGGCCTCGCCGCTGGGCATGATGGTGGCGGCGCCGATCGCCGGGCGGCTGACGGGGCGCAGCGGGCCGCGCCGGCTGACCGTGGCGGGGGCGTTGTGCGCCGCGCTCGGGCTGGGCGTGATCGCGGCGTTCGCCGGGCGGACCGGGGTCGGGGTGTTGGCGTTGGCGATGTTCGCGCAGGGCTTCGGGCTGGGGCTGTTCCAGGTCGCCTATTTCGACAGCCTGGCGGCGACGATCCCGCGGCGGGATCGCGGCGTGGCGGGCAGCCTGGGGATGCTGACGCGCACCGGCGGCGTGGTGCTGGCCGCCAGCGGGCTGATGCTGGCGTTCCAGACGCTGCGCGCAATGGCGGCGGCGCGTGGCGGCTCCGATACGGCAGCGTTCCTGTTCGGGTTCCGCGGCGCCTTTGCGCTGGCAGCGGGACTGACGTTGCTGGTGCTGGTCATGCTGATAGGGCGGGCGCGGCGATAAAGCGCCGCAAGCCGGTGGCGGCACGGGGGGCGGGATGCCGCGTTAACCTCCGCTTCGCCAGGCACGACCGTTTTGGATCGCCATGATGGTTGGTTAACCGTGACGGCTTGGGTCCGCGAAGGCCGGTGCCAGCGCCACCGCTCCTGCGCGTCATCCGGGATTCATGGCGACACCGGAAACGCCGGACTCCCCGCGTCGTCGCCGACCTGCCCGGCCATGCCGGCAGGTTGTCCGGCGCCGATCGTCCCCGGCAGCCACAGCAGCTTTTGCTGCGTGTCGGCGGACTGGTATCCGACGGACATGGTCGCCACAGCGGCGGCCAGTCCCAGTGCGACATATATAAGGCCATCGCCGGTGCTTGCCGCCATGGCACCGTCGCTCCTCAATGCCCGTCACGCAGCCTGCTGTCGGCGGCCGCGCGTGGGTGTGAGCCATGACACGGCAGCATGGTCGTCGCTGGTCGCGGATATCGTCCTCCCGCGCCATGCGTTGCCGCGACCATCCGAGGGTGGTCACGTGACGGTCAGGCGGGTTGGCGTGCGGGGCGGCGCCAGCCGGAGCGCCGGCCGCCTTCGAGATCACCTTCATCCCGACGGTCGGCCGCATGACTGGCGGGAGCATGTCCTGCATGTCGTTTCTTGCAACCAATCGAGAGTGAAACCCGCTTGAAACCAGTACCAAAGGACCATGTAACCATTGTTATCCGTTTTCTGGACTGGTCAATAAAATAATGCTTTGCACTGCGCGCGAAAAGAGATACATAGCTCGTGTGGCCTAGACCAAAGGCGCAAAGGAACACACCGATGCTTAACCGACAAATCGAAGACCACGAGATCCACTCCGCGGCAAATACCTCGGCAACGCTAAGAGCGAAGCAGTGCGAGCAGCTCTCCGCCGTGATCGCCGAGCTGACGCCGGATTGGTCGGCCGAGCTGCATTACTGCGCGCTGGGCGAGCCACTCATCGTCATCCTGCCCGACGACCTGGACGATCCTGCCGGCACCTCCATCATCGTGCGCAGGGATGACGCAATGTTCCATCTCGAGGAACTGTACGGCGACACCTACCGCAAGCTCGGTGAGCACCGGCGGTGGCCCGACGTCCTGCGTGCGGTGCGGGCCAGACTGATCTGGGACATGCCGTTCCCAGCGACGCTGCACTGACCGGCACGGCAAACCGGAAGATTGCATGTCCGCTGATCTGATCGACCTCGCGCGGCGGAGTGAGCGTCTTGTCACCGTCCGCCGGTCGTATGGCGAGAATATCGACCTTCCCAACCTGGAGCCGAACCTGTTTGCGCTGCTGCTTGGGGCTTCGGCTGGTACCTACGAATTGTACGAACGCGGCGAGAGCAGGCCGACCGTCGAATTCCTGGTCGCGCCGCGCAACAGGACCGGCGTGAGCCTGGACTGGCTGCTGGAGTCGAACCAGCCAGGGCCGTCCCGGTCATTCCGGTGACGTTGCCAGGTCCGCGGCAGATGCAGTCCATCAGGTGGTTGGTGACGGCGGCAAGCTGCCTCGCGCCACCGCCGGATGCGGCGGCCCGCCGATGGGATGCGCAGACCGACGGATGAAGACCGGACAAGCCTGGGTGAAGGAATAGTACAACATGAGATACTACGAACCCGCCTACGCACGTCCGGCCGCGATCCGCCCGCGTGCTCGTTCGCGCAAACTCGACATGCTGCTGCACCTGCTGGCGCTGCTGGGAATGATCCTGTCAGCGTCAGTGCTGACCAACTGCGCGATGCTGTGGGATGGTGGCTGGTAGGCAGGCAAGCCGGCGGTTCGAGGAACGACGGGGCGGGTTGGTTGGCGACGGTCGGGTGAGGTGCGCTGGCCCTCGGGCGGAGCAGGCAGGCGGCGGACGCCAGCGCGCCGATGCGGCGATGCAGGCCCAGCCGGCTCTTCGGCCTGCAAGCGTAGGGGACGGCGCCGTCGAAGATGAGGCTGCCGTCGCCGTTGGGGGCGATTTGTTGACCTGCAACGCCGGATAACGCATCTGCATGCACCCGTGCACTGAGGAGCCGCCGCCATGCCGGCCGATACCCAGAGCTTGATCGAGAAGATCCATACACTGCCGCCGGACCGGCTGCTCGAGGTGGAGGATTTTGTCGGCTTCATCCGACTGCGCGAGCAGCAGCGCGCGCTCACCCGCGATGCCGCCGCTGCGAGCGCACCCGCTTTCGACGCGATTTGGAACAACCGGGAAGACGACGCCTACGAGGCCAGGTCATGACGAAGATCCAGATCGAACTGCCCGACGCGACGGCGAAGGCTGCGCGCGACGTCGGACTTCTCACGCCGCAAGCGCTCGACCGGCTGCTGACCGACGCGATCAAACGCCGCCGGGCGGCCGACGCGCTGCTCTCGATCGCCGATCGCGTAGCCGCCACCGGCATCGAACCGACGTCGATGGACGAGATCGATGCCGAGGTGAAGGCGGTGCGCGCCGAGCGGCGGCGGCATGCGGGCGGTGATTGACACCAATGTGCTGGTGTCGGGCCTGCTCTGGCACGGTGCGTCGCACGCACTCATCGAACAGGCCCGAATCGGCGCACTGACCCTGGTCAGTTCCCCGGCGCTGCTCGCCGAATTGACCGACGTCATCGCGCGCGCGAAGTTTCAGGCTACGCTCGCCCGGTCTGATACCGATCCGGCACAGATGCTGGCGGAAGTGCGGCTTCTGGCCGAAATCGTCGATCCGCCACCCCTGCCGACCCCAGTGAGCCGCGATCCTGACGACGATGCCGTGCTGGCACGTGCCGTCGCAGCCCAGCCTGATCTCATCATCTCCGGCGACCGCGATCTGCTCACCCTCGGGTTCCATGCCCGGATTCCCATCGTCACCCCGGCCGATGCGCTCGCGAGATTCAGTGATTGGCTGCGCAGGCCGTAAGTGATCACGCTCGCGCCTGCACTCAGGGCGGTCACTGAGACGCTTCGGTAGCAACCACCCCCCTACGCCGCCTTCGCCTGCCCGACGATCCGCGTCAGGCTGCCCAGCACCTCGCGCGCCCCGCGCAGCCGCGTCGCCACGTCCATATCCCGCACGATCGCCAGCTTGTGGTCGGGCCGCAGCCGCACCTGGCCGCCGAGCTTTCCGCCCGACCCGCCAGCCAGTTGACCAGTCCCGCCGGGTTCGCGAACGCGTTGCCGCGGAAGCCGATCACCATGCCTTTCGGCCCGGCCTCCAGCTTCTCCACCCCGGCCTCGCGGCAGGCGCGCTTCAGCGCAACCACCTGCAGCAGGTTTTCCACTTCCTCCGGCAGCGTGCCGAAACGATCGACCAGTTCGGCCGCCATCGCCTCGGTCTCGGCGTCGGACGCCAGCGCGCCGATGCGGCGATACAGCCCCAGCCGCACCGGCAGGTCGCGCACATAGGTCTCCGGGATCAGCACCGGCAGGCCGAGGCTGATGTTCGGCGTCCAGTCGCGCTCCTGGCCCGCCGCGTGACGCTCGCCGGCGCGCAGCTCGGCCACCGCGTCCTCCAGCATCTGCTGATACAGCTCGATGCCGACCTCGCGGATATGGCCGGATTGCTCGTCGCCCAGCAGGTTGCCGGCGCCGCGGATGTCCAGGTCGTGCGAGGCCAGCGTGAAGCCGGCGCCCAGCGCATCCAGCGTCTGCATCACCGTCAGCCGCTTCTCGGCCGCGACCGACAGCCGGTGGTTCGGCGGCCAGGTCAGATAGGCGTAGCCGCGCTGCTTGCCGCGCCCGACGCGCCCGCGCAACTGATAGAGCTGCCCCAGCCCGAACATGTCGGCGCGGTGGATCACCAGCGTGTTCACCGCCGGCATGTCGAGCCCGCTCTCGACGATGTTGGTCGACAGCAGGATGTCGAACTTGCCGTCGCCGAACTCGGTCATCACGCGTTCCAGCTCGGTCGGCGCCAGGCGGCCGTGCGCCTGGGCCATTTTCGCCTCCGGCACGATCTCGCCCAGGCGCTCGGCGATGCGCGGCAGGTCCTCGATGCGCGGCACGACGCAGAACACCTGGCCGCCGCGGAACCGCTCGCGCTGGATCGCCTCGCGGATCACCACCGAATCGAACGGCATGATGAAGGTGCGCACCGCCAGGCGATCGACCGGCGGCGTGGCGATCAGGCTCATCTCGCGCACGCCGGTCAGCGCAAGCTGCAAGCGTGCGCGGGATCGGCGTCGCGGTCAGCGTCAGCACGTGCACGTCGGCCTTCAGCGCCTTCAGCCGTCTCCTTGTGGGCGACGCCGAAATGCTGCTCCTCGTCGACCACCAGCAGGCCGAGGTCGGCGAACGTGATCGTCTTCGACAGCAGCGCGTGCGTGCCGATGACGATGTTGATGCTGCCGTCGGCCAGGCCGCGCTTGACCTCGGCGGCCTCCTTCGCCGGCACCATGCGCGAAAGCTGCGCCACCTTGCACCGGCAGCCCGGCGAAACGTTCCGAGAACGTGCGGAAATGCTGGCGCGCCAGCAGCGTGGTCGGCACCACGACGGCGACCTGGGCGCCGGACATCGCGGCGACGAAGGCGGCGCGCAGCGCGACCTCGGTCTTGCCGAAGCCGACATCGCCGCAGATCAGCCGGTCCATCGGCCGGCCCGACGCCAGGTCCTCCAGCACGTCGGCGATGGCGCGCGCCTGGTCCTCGGTCTCGGCGAACGGGAAGCGGGCGCAGAACTCGTCGCAAGCTGCCTTCCGGCGGCGCCATGATCTCGGCGTCGCGGATCTGCCGCGCGGCGGCGATGCGGATCAGCTCGCCCGCCATGTCGCGGATGCGGCTCTTCATCCGCGCCTTGCGCGTCTGCCAGGCGGTGCCGCCCAGCTTGTCCAGCGCCACGCCCTGCTGGTCGCTGCCGAAGCGCGACAGCACCTCGATGTTCTCGACGGGGAGGAACAGCTTTTCGTCGCCGTCGTAGATCAGCCGCAGGCAGTCGTGCGGCGCGCCGGTGACGTGCAGCGTCGCCAGCCCGTCGTAGCGGCCGATGCCGTATTCCTGGTGCACGACCAGGTCGCCCTCGGCGATCTCGGTGGCTTCGGCGATGAACTGGTCGGCCCGCTTGCGGCTGCGCGACGGGCGGGAGATGCGCTCGCCCAGCAGGTCCTGCTCGCCGACCACGGCCAAGCGGTCGGCGACGAAGCCGCGCTCGACGCCGAGCGTGACCAGCGACACCGCGCCGGCCGGCTTGCGGCTGACCGCTGCCCAGTCGTCCTCCTGCGCGACGTCCTTGACGCCGTGCTCGCGCAGCAGGTGCGCCAGCCGCTCGCGCGAGCCGCGGGTCCAGGCGGCGATCACGATACGCCGGCCCTCGTTGGCCCAGCGCTCGGCCTGGGCGCGCAGCTGCTCGAACACGTTCAACCCCGATGCAGCGCCCCGGACACCGGCACGGCGGTCGCCTGGGCGAAGATCGGCCCGGGGCGGCCGCCGCCATCGACCCCCACGGCACCGTCCGGCCTGCCGAACGGCGAGAAGGCGAAAAGCGGACCACCGGCGAGCATCGCGTCCCAGCCGGCGCGGTCGAGGTAGAGCCGGCCCGGCGGCAGCGGCCGATACGGCACCTCGCCGTCGCGCGGGATGGCGCGGCGCGCCGCGAAATGGTCGGCGATCATCTCCAGCCGGGCGGCCAGCACCTCCTCGGCCTGGTGGTCCAGGCTGACCGAGGCGCCCGGCAGGTAGTCCAGCAGCGTCTCCATCTGCGCGTGGAACAGCGGCACCCAGTGCTCCATGCCGGGGTGGCGGCGGCCGTCGGAGATCGACTGGTAGAGCGGGTCGTCGGCGGCGCCCTGGCCGAACAGGTCGCGCCAGCCGGAGCGGAAGCGGGCGATGGACGTCGCGGTCGAGCGGCACCTCGGACACCGGGCGCAGGGTCAGCGCGCCGGCGCCTGGCGCCGCTGCGCTGGGTGGCGGGGTCGAACACG
The DNA here is from genome assembly GCA_963773345.1 of uncultured Alphaproteobacteria bacterium. Classification (GTDB taxonomy): domain Bacteria; phylum Pseudomonadota; class Alphaproteobacteria; order Acetobacterales; family Acetobacteraceae; genus Palsa-883. The sequence goes on from CAVZBG010000010.1 coordinate 259,489, forward strand.
CGGATCGACTCGATGGTGTCGCCGAACAGGTCGAGTCGCACCGGGTCGGCCTCGCCGGCGGGGAACAGGTCGATGATGCCGCCGCGCATGGCGTATTCGCCCGGCTCCATCACCGTGCCGGCGCGGCCGTAGCCGTTGCGCTTCCAGGAATGCGGCGAGTTTTTCCGGCTGCGACCGTTGCCGTTGACGGCGAGTTTCAGGCTGGCACCGTCGAACGCTGCTGCGCGGCGGCACGCGCTGCACCAGGGCATTGACCGTGGTCAGCACGATGCGCGGGCGGGTGGGCTTTTCCAGCAGCCGCGTCAGGGTGGCGACGCGCTCGGCGACCAGCACCGGGTTGGGCGAGACGCGGTCGTATGGCAGGCAGTCCCAGGCGGGAAAGCGCAGGATCTCGGCTTCCGGGGCGACGAAGGCCAGCGCCTCGGCCAGGCGGGCCATGCGGGCGTCGTCGCGGGTGACGTGCACGACGGGGCCGGCGGACTCGGCGCGGCGGCGGGCGAGCAGGAAGGCGTCCCAGCCCTCGGGCGCGCCGTAGACCGGTACGGCGGACGTGAGGGCGGCCCGAGCAGTGGCGGCCTGCGGGGTGGCGATTCGGGGGGAACGGTCATTTCGCCACCGCGGTGCGGATGCGGCGCAGCATCGGCGTGTCCCGCTCCGGCGGGATCGGCGCGCGGCCGGTGAGCCAGTCGGCGAGATCGGGGTCGGGCAGCTCCAGCAGGGCTTCCAGGGCGGTCAGCTCCGCCTCGTCCAGCGTGTCCATCTGCGCACGCAGGAAGCCGCCCAGCATCAGGTCGTTCTCGAACGTGCCGCGGTGGGTGGCGCGGAACAGCAGACGACGGCGGCGCACGTCGAGCGGGGGAGGGTGTGGTTCGCTCATCAGGGCGGTGTCATATAGCCGCGCCATCACACCGTGTCAGCCGTGCAACCGGATTCGCTGGTCCCGCTTTTCGCGCTCCTGACCTTGCTGCGCGGCATAGGCCACGGGGGGGCTGCGACATCGGATGGCGTGGCCGGCGTGACCGGGCCAGTGACATCCCCGCCATAGCCCTCATCAAGGACGTGACCACTCGGCCGGGCAGGCCTCACGTTGCTCCGCCGGCGGTCACCGCCCCGGCCGACCAGGGATCGACGATCGCCAGACCGCAGCCGGCAAAATGCTGCGTGTTCCGCGTCGCGATCGCGTCCGCACTGCGCGCCCGTGCGATCGCGGCGATCTGCAGGTCGGCAATGCCGACCGGTCGGCCGGACCTGCGGCTTTCGGCTGCCAGCACGCCGTAAAATTTTGCCGCGACGCGGTCGAACGGCAGCACCCGACCGCCCAGGATGGTGCCCAGGATTGCCTCGACCGCCCGCGCGAGCGCCATGCGACGCCGCCCCTCGGCCATTGCGGCAACACCAAACAACAGTTCCGCTTCGCAAACGGCCGTGGTGAAGATCGTTGCCGCGTTCTGCGCCCGCGCCCATGCCAGAACGGCCGGCGCCGGCGTCGGGCGCATCAGTTCCGAGAGAACGTTGGTATCGAGCACAATCACGTCTCCGAGCCCCACTCGGGTCCAGCGAAGTCGGGCGGGTCGCGTAGCTTCTCGCGCTCGACCTCCGGCAGATCGATGCCCCCGAGCGGCTCGACCAAGGCGCGGATGGCATCAGCCCATCCGGCTTCCCCACCCAGGGGCGCAACCGCGAGGCGGTCGCGCAGGATGCGACGGACTTCCTCTTCCATCGAATGCCCCTGCGTGGCGGCATAGTCCTTGAGCCTGGCGTGCAGCGTGGCGTCGATGTTGCGGATGACCAGGGTTGGCAGCGTGAGTCTCCTTGCGGGTTTTATGCTAGCAGGCTAGCAGAGGGTGCCGACGCTGACAACTTGGCGGTTCGGCCGCACGCCTTCGGTCGTTTGACCCGCCCCGCCGGGGTGAAGGACAACACGGCCCACGCGCCATGACACCAGACCAGCTCGCCCCGCTTTTCGCGCCCCTGACCTTGCTGCGCGGCATAGGCCCGCCGGTGGCGGGGCTGCTGAAGCGTGCGATCGGCGGCGAGCGGGTGATCGATCTGCTGTTCCATCTGCCGGAGGGCTACCTGGACCGCCGCGCCCGCCCGACGCTGAAGGAGGCGCTGCGCAGCGCCAGGCCCGGCCAGGTGGCGACGCTGGCGATCGAGGTGGTGCGGCACGAGCCGCCCGCCAATCCCCGGCAGCCCTATCGCGTGGTGGTGACCGATGGCACCGGCTTCGCCGAGCTGGTGTTCTTCCATTTCACCCGCGCCGAGCTGATGGCGCCGGGGGCGAAGCTGCTGGTCTCCGGCAAGCTGGAACGGTACGGCAGCCAACTGACCATGCCGCACCCGGACTACGTGGTGCCGGCGACGCAACCGGAGCGCATCCCCGACATCGATCCGGCATGGCGGCTGACCGCGGGGCTGTGGCCGCGCCAGGTCGGCCGGGCGATGGCGCAGGCGTTGGAGCGGATCCCGCCGCTGCCGGAGTGGCACGACCCGGCGCTGCTGCGGCGCGAGCGTTGGCCGGGCTTTGCCGAGGCGTTGCGACTGGTGCATGCCCCGACCGCGCCGCCGGCCGGCGAGCTGACGGAGACGCCGCCGCGCCGGCGCCTGGCCTATGACGAGCTGCTGGCCGACCAGGTCGCCACAGCGCTGGTGCGGGGGCGGGTGCGCAGGCGGCCGGGGCGGTCGTTGACCGGGGACGGGGCGCTGCGGCGGGAGGCGCTGGCGCGGTTCGGCCACCGGCCGACGCGCTCGCAGGAGCGGGCGGTGGCGGAGATCGACGCCGACCTGGCCTCGCCGCGGCGGATGCTGCGGCTGCTGCAGGGCGATGTCGGGTCGGGCAAGACGCTGGTGGCGCTGATGGCGATGCTGCGCGCGGTGGAGGCAGGCGCGCAGGCCGCGCTGATGGCGCCGACCGAGATCCTGGTGCGGCAGCACTGGCGCACGCTGAGCGCGCTGGCACCGGTGGAGGTGGCGGCGCTGACGGGGTCGGTGAAGGGCAAGGCGCGGAAGCGGGTGTTGGAGGGGTTGGCGGACGGGTCGATCAGGCTGGTGGTGGGGACGCATTCGTTGTTCCAGAAGAGCGTCGCGTTCCACGACCTCGGGCTGGCGGTGATCGACGAACAGCACCGGTTCGGGGTGGACCAGCGGCTGTCGCTCGGCGGCAAGGGCGAAACGACCGACGTGCTGGTGATGACGGCGACGCCGATCCCGCGGACGCTGCTGCTGACCCAGTGGGGCGAGATGGAGGTGAGCCGGCTGACCGGCAAGCCGGCCGGGCGGCAGCCGATCCGCACCACGCTGCATGCGCTCGATACGCTGGACGAGGTGGTGGAGGGGGTGGCGCGCAAGCTGGCCGAGGGGGCGCAGATCTACTGGGTGTGCCCGCTGGTCGAGGAGAGCGAGGAGCTGGATGTCGCCGCGGCGGAGATGCGGTTTGCGTCGTTGCAGGCACGGTTTGGGGACGTGGTGGGGCTGGCGCATGGGCGGCAGGTCAGCGAGGTGCGCGAAGCGGCGCTGGCGGCGTTTGTTGCGGGGACGGTGCGGTTACTGGTGGCGACGACGGTGGTGGAGGTGGGCGTCGACGTGCCCGAGGCCAGCGTGATGGTGGTGGAGCACGCGGAACGTTTCGGGCTGGCGCAGTTGCACCAGTTGCGCGGGCGGGTGGGGCGCGGCGCGGCGGCGAGTTTTTGTTTGTTGCTGCATGAGACTTATCTGGCGGGGACGGCGCGGCGGCGGCTGACGCTGCTGCGCGATACGGATGACGGGTTCGTCATCGCCGATGAGGATTTCCGGCTGCGCGGCGGGGGGGACGCGCTGGGCACGCGGCAGGCGGGGCTGCCGGGGTTCCGGCTGGCCGATGCGGTGGCGCACGAGGGGCTGCTGCACATGGCGCACCGCGATGCAGCGGTGCTGCTGCAGCGGGATGCCAAGCTGGAGAGCGAGCGCGGGCGGGCGGTGCGGGTGCTGCTGCGGGTGTTCGAGCGGCGGGCGGCGATGCAGACGCTGGCAGCGGGGTGATGGCGGGACCGGCTCGGCGGCGGATGCAACGCTGCACCGAGCAATTCGCGATACAACTCGGTGATAGGTAACGCGGTCGTCGTCGCCCGGCCACGCAAGATGGCAAAGGTCTGGTTGTCGGACGTACGGAGCCGGCTGGCAGACGACCTGTTGGCCGGCTAGACTGACGACGGGAGCGAACGGATCGCAGCGCCATGCCTGTGGAACTGGCTTTTGGAAACAGCCAAATTGTGCCCTACATTTCCGGCCATCGGCTGGCGCGGGCCAGCGGCCTGGTCGAATGCGACATTCACGGCCTGGAATTGCGGGGGGAACGCTATGAGCCGTACGTCGAGTTTGCGGACGATGGCGTCAGGTTCCATCCGGCGGTTGCGGGCGACATTCGGGTTGCCCTCGAGGAGTTGCAGCCGACCAATCTGGTGGTAGCAATCCTTGGTTCGTTTCACTGGATAGGTGGGATGATCAATGAGGCCCGTCCGTTCGATTTTCTCGTGCCGTCCCTGCCACAGCACCGGATGTCTTCCCAGGCCGAGTTGATCCCCTTCGACCTGCTGCTTCGGCGAATTCGTGGCGACCTTGGGTGGCAGTTCGGTCTGGTCCGCCTGGCGATGGGGTTCTGTGAATTGCCGGTTTTTGTTATCGAGGCGCCGCCGCCAGTGGAAAATGCCGACCTGATGCTGCGCGCCGTCAACGGCCATTTCAGGGAGCGCATGGAGCAGTTCGGCTGCCCGTCCAAGTCGTTCCGTTACAAGATATGGTGGATATGGACGTACGTGGCGAGGTGCTTCTGTGCGGAGCTTGGAGTTCATTTTATTGAAGGCCCCGCGGAAACGCGGGATGCGAATGGCTTTCTCAACGAGCGATACTTTCTGGACGGTGTGCATGGCACCGACGAGTACGGGGCGGTGATGGCCGCTGAGGTCGCCAAGGCAAAGCGCCGCATGGGACTGGCAGGAGCCTAGCGTGTCGGATCATCCCTACCGCGCTCTGCCGGATCATTGCTTTTGGCGCAGGGCGATTGCCGGCGTTGCGACAGCCGATGTCGATCCGGTGGTCCATGCGAAGTTCAAGATCTCACGCAACGACCGCATCGCCACGGCCGGAAGCTGCTTTGCACAGCACATCGCCCGGCATCTGACGACGAGTGGCTTCAACTACTTCGTGACCGAGACGGCGCACCCCATGGTCGCGCACCTGGCGAGCGACTACAATTACAGCCTGTTCACGGCCCGATACGGCAACATCTATACGTCCCGGCAGCTTGTTCAAACGATCAAGCGCGCGTACGGCCTGTTCGTCCCGCTGGATAACGCGTGGCCGACGGCGAATGGCCGGGTGATCGACCCCTACCGTCCGCAAATCCAGCCGGACGGTTTTGCGTCACTTGACGAACTGGCCGAGGATCGACGGCAGCACTTCGCCGCAATTCGCCGCGCCGTTGAAGAACTGGATGTCTTCGTTTTTACCCTCGGCCTGACTGAGGCGTGGTATTTTCGAGCCGATGGTGCGGTCTATCCATTGTGCCCGGGTGTGGCCGGCGGCGTCTTCGATGAGACGAAGCATGGGTTCGTCAACATCGGCGTCGGCCATGTCATCGCCGACCTGACGGAGACGATCGACCTGATCCGATCGAAAAATGTGAACGCCCGCTTCATTCTCACGGTTTCGCCGGTGCCGCTTGTTGCGACCATGGAAGACAGAAGCGTTCTGGCTTCGACGACCTACTCCAAATCCGTCTTGCGCGTGGCAGCGGAGGAGGTTGCCGCCCGATACGACGAGGTAGCCTATTTCCCCTCCTACGAAGTCATCACTGGCAGTTACACCCGCAGCCGATACTTCGATGAAGGGCTGCGGGATGTCACGGAAGAGGGCGTGTCCCATGTGATGCGCCTTTTCATGCAGCATTATGCCGACGACTAGGAGCACGTATCGCCGCCGAGCGCGCCAAAGACCGACAGACGACACCAGGAAGCCGAAGAAATCAGACGTGAGCTGGCAGAGATCGTCGCCGCGATGTGCGATGAAGTCAGTCTTGACGCAGATGCAACCAAAGCCGTCAGGGTACCGGCGCTGGCGCCGGCTCCTGATCAGGCGGGGCGCTCCGTGGCTGCATCCGGACCGGCGACCGACAGCAGGTCCGGCACGCGGTCTGCCTGGGACATTTTGACCGGGACTGCGCCGCCGCTTGCCCCGGCTCGACCCGCGCCTCCGCCTGCGGCACGGCGTCCAGAAGGGTTCTGGACCTGGCTCAGGCGGCGCTTTTAGGGCGGGACCTGCATGGGGCCGTGTCACCACCGGGATGTGGGCCAGAGCACCCCAAATCAATCCCAGCCGGGTCGTCCAAAACCATCCGGGTGAGGGACGCTCACGCCGCGGCCTCAACCTCCGCATCGATCCGGTCGCCCATCTGCTTGCGCAACATCGCCAGATCATGGCTCGCCTGCATCGACAGCCAGAACTCCGGCTCATTGCCGAAGAACCGGCCGAGGCGCAGCGCCGTCTCCGGCGAAATCCCGCGCTTGCCCGCGATGATTTCCTGAATCCGCTGCGGTGCCACGCGCAGTTTGAGCGCGAGGGCCGCGGCCGAAAGGCCGCGGGTTGCAAGCTCATCGCGCAACACCCGGCCCGGATGGACTTGCTCAAGCATCATGGCCAAAGCTCCTCAACGATAGTCCGCGATCTCGACATCGCGGGCACCAGCGCCCGCCGGCCGCAACCCCACCCGCCGTCATGGCGCGGTGTCTCGAACGTGCTCCCCACGAAGTCGCTCACTCGCCCCACGGGTTCACCACCGGCACCGAGAGATCGGCAAAATGCCGCGTGTTGCGTGTAGCCAGCGTGGCGTGGTTGGCCAACACGATATCGGCGATCATCGTGTCGTGGAGCTCTCCTGGCCGGCCGGCGCGTTGCCGGGCAGCCATCAGCCTCGCGGCCTGTTCCGCGGCTGCGGTGTCGAACGCGACGACGCGACGGTGGAAATCCTCGTCGATCAGGCGCTCGAACTCGGTTTCCAGTCGTGATCGCCGGCGGCTGTCCGGCAGCATCTCGATCCCTCCGCGCAGCTCGAATATGTTGATGGACGTGGTCCACACGGCAAGCTCCGCCTGCCGGTCGAGCGACGCCATCACCAAATGGTCCGGCCGCTGTCGCATGGGCTCGGACAGAACGTTGGTATCGAGAATGATCACTCGTCGAACGTTGCGGGCTTCGGCACATAGCCGCGCAACTCGGGAATGTCTTCGCCGTCGCGCAGGCCAATGCCGGCGAAGCGTGCGGCGATGCGCGTGCCAAGTCCGGCCTGTTTCGCTGCCTCGGTATTCACCGCCGCGCGCAGGATGGCGCGCACCTCCTCCTCCATGCTGCAACCATGCGCGGCGGCGCGCCGGCGCAGCTTTGCCTTCACCTCGTCTTCCAGATTGCGCACGATAAGTTGGGCCATCGAAGGTTCCCTTCTGCTATCGCTGATATCACGATCCGGATTGCCGGGCCAGAGTCATGGCCGCTTGTGCGAGCACCGGAATGCCCGATGGCGAACCTACTCGCTCATATACGCTTCCAGCCGTTCGACCGGGTAATTCTCGCCGATCGACATCGCGCAGATCCGCGACAGATGCGTGTACGGCAGCTTCGTCGCCTTCGCCCAGGCATTGAACTGCTCCTGGATCCTGGCCAGGTCCCGTTTCGAGGTCGGCGCCCCGGCAACATCCAGGCCCGCGTCGCGCAGGCATCGGACCACGTCGCGCGACAGCATGAAGCCGTCCTTGCCGAGAAAGCGCAGAAGATACTGCCCGGTGTTGCCGCCCAGGCGCGACCCACGACTGCTCAGCAGCGCCAGCAGCCCGACCTGATCCGTCGCCGGCCAGCCGGCCAGGAACCGCCCGAAACTGCCATGCTCGGCGGCGATGTCGGTGACGAACCGCGCGTTCGCTGCCACCGACATGATCTTCTGGCCGTTGCGGACGATGCGAACGTCGGTCGTCAGCGCGTCCCAGAACTCGGGCGCCTGCCGCAACAACTGCGACGGGTCGAAGCCGAGGAACGCCGCCTCGAACCCTGGCCATTTCTTGTCGATCACCGTCCAGGCAAACCCCGAGCAGAAAATGCGCCTGGTCATCTCGGCCAGCACGCGGTCGTCGCGCAACGCGGCAAGCTGTTTCGCCGTGGCCACCTTGGGCAGCAGGCGCGCCAGGGCCGCCTCGCCGCCTTTGCGTTCGGCGGCACGGGCACGGATCGCATCGAAGGACAGCACGGACAGACCTTCCTTTTGTTGGCGGTGCCCGGGTCAACGAACGGTTCGGACCCTCTCTTGCAGCGGGCATGAAAACTAGCAAATCTATCTTAGCCAGGAGGCGCGCATGGATACCGTTACCATCCACACCGCGAAGACGACACTGTCGCAACTCCTGGCCCGGGTCGAGGCGGGCGAGGAAATCGTGCTGGCGCGCGGCAAGCATCCGATCGCCAAGCTCGTTCCGTATCAACCCACTGGTCCCAAGCGCCAGTTCGGTGCGCTGCGCGGCGTCGTCTCGGTCGGCCCCGCGTTCTTCGAGCCCCTGCCCGCGGACGAACTCGCCGGATGGGAACGGTAGCGGTTGAACCTGCTGCTCGACACGCATGCGTTCCTTTGGTGGATTGCCGGCGATCCGGCGCTGTCACGCCCGGCCCGCTGAAAGACCCGTTCGACCGCATGCTGATCGCGCAGGCGACGTTGGACCGGATGGTTCTGATATCGAACGAGCGCGCCTTCGGTGCGTATGGCGTCCGGCTGGTCTGGTAACCCCCGAACGCCTACCCGTCCCACACGCTGGTCGGCATCGGCAGCGAGGCAAACGCCGCATCCCCCAACGGGTGATCCGGCTCGATGCCGGCCATGCGCAGCAGCATCATCCATTGCCGCACGTGCTGGCCGACATGCCAGGTCGTGCGCTCCAGATATTCGTGCAGAAGCTGCGGGCCGTAGTACGTCTGCACCGTTTCGTGCCCGGATTTGTCGGCCTTGGCGTCCCACCACGTCGCCAGCCGCCGGTGCACCGCGTCGCCATACGCCACGATGTCGGCGGTGCGCTGCATTGCCTCGGGCGGCGCCACGGTCAGGCTTTCATAGGTCAGCGGCGCGCCGGCGGCGACCTCAAGAAACGTCTCCGCGATGCGGAACATGTGATGGCCCAGCACGCGATAGGTGCGCGGCCGGTTCGGCACCTCGACGCTCAGCCGCTCATCCGGCATCTGCGGAATGAACCGCTCGGCCGCGTCGAGGAACAGCTCCAGCCGCACGATGAGTTGCGCCGGCGACAGCACCGGCCCGGTCGCCTCGTTCAGCCCGAGGAACTTGACCACATGGGCGATGTTCTGCGCGAACACGAAGTCATCGCCGCGCGACAGCACCGGCACCGAGCGCGCGCCAAGCCGGCGCAGCTCCGCCAGTCCGGCGGTGTCCTCAAGCACATTTATCGATTCGAACTCGATCTCACGGACCGACAGAAACTCTTTGAGTCTCAGACAGCTCGTTCATCCAGGCTGCCAGAACACTTTCAGCCGCACCGCGTCCATCGCGCACCCCTTCCGCGCCACCTGCGCCCGACTATGCCCGGATGGCGGCGCAGGTCAATCACCCCCCGCCGGCGCGGCGGCCGGCTTGGCGGGGCGCTCGTGCCGGCGCATCACCAGCAGCAGCAGCAGCGGCGGCAGCACGACCAGCGACATCAGCCGGAAGTCGCTGTTGTAGGCAATGATCTGCGCCTGGTGATTGACCATCTGGTCGAGCACCGCGGCGCCGTGCGGCGTGGTCGCGTCCAGCATGCGCGAGGCCACGTCGTTGCCCTGCAGCACGCGGTCGAACGGCGTGATGGTCGCCGCGATGTCGGCGTGCGAGCGCTGCCACAGCCGCGCCAGGGCGAAGGTGGTGACGGACACGCCCATCGCCTGGCCGAGATTGCGGGCCAGCGCCTGCAGCGACGTGGCGTAGCCGCGCAGGTGCGCCGGCAGCGTGGTGAACGCCATCACCGTCATCGGATTGAACACGCAGCCGATGCCGAACCCCTGCAGCACCAGCGTCAGCGCCATCTGCACCGGGCTGACATCGGGCGTCCAGAAGCTCATCGAATGCAGCGCCAGGCCAAGCATCAGCAGGCCACCCGCCATGATCATGCGCTGGTCGAGGTAGCGGGCAAGCATGCTGGCGAGCTGCATGCCGATCACGGTGCCGATGCCGCGCGGGGCCATCGCCAGGCCCGCCGCTTCCACCGGATAGCCGGCCAGCGTTTCCAGATAGGGCGCCATCAGCGCGGAGCTCGCCAGCATCACCGTCGCGGTGAAGAACATCATCGTCGAGCCGGCAACGAAATTGCGGTCCCGGAACAGGCCCGGCGGCAGGAACGGCCGCTCCGCGGTGAACATGTGCACGACGAAAAGATACAGGCCCAGGCCGGCCAGCACCGCCTCGACGATGATCTCGCGGGCGGAAAACCAGTCGTCGATCTGGCCGCGGTCGAGCATGAGCTGCAACGAGCCGACGCCCATCGCCAGCACGGCGAAGCCGAGCCAGTCGAACCGCAGCTCGGGCCGCGGCAATGCCTTCGGCAGGAAGATCAGCAGCCCGGTGATCGCCAGCACGCCGAACGGCAGGTTGACGTAGAACACGTAGCGCCAGTTGTAGACCTCGGTCAGGTAGCCGCCGAGCGTCGGGCCGATGATCGGGCCGACCATTACGCCCATGCCGAAGATCGCCATCGCCTGGGCGCGGCGCTCGAATGGATAGATGTCGAGCATGGTGGCCTGCGACAGCGGCACCAGCGCAGCGCCGCAGATGCCCTGGGCGAAACGAAACACCACCATCTGCTGCAGCGAGTTCGGCCATGCCGCACAGCATCGAGGCGGTGACGAAGCCGGCCATGCAGGTGATGTGCAGGTTCTTGCGGCCGAACCGTACCGCCATCCAGCCGACCGGGGCCGTCATGATCGCCGCGGCGATCACATAGGAGGTCAGCACCCAGGTGATCTCGTCGGCGCTGGTCGACAGCGTGCCCTGCATGTACGGCAGCGAGACGTTGGCGATCGAGGCATCGAGCGACTGCATCAGGTTGCCCGTCATGACGCAGAGCGTGATCAGCGCCCGGTGGGGAACCTTTTGCGCGGCACCGGACATCGCTTAGCGCTCCACGCGGCCGGCCCGGCGCGGAGGCTGGACTGAAACGAACGATTCCATCCCGGTCTGCGTGTGCAAGATTGGGCAATCTTGCGCCCGGTCCAGGGATCGCGCCAGGGTGGCGGATGAATGCCGCAGGGCAATCGGGTGAACCAACGGGCCCACCCGCATCCTGCTGTCATTGCGAGCGTAGCGAAGCAATCCCCTGCCAGTAGGGTACCTGGATGGGGATTGCTTCGTCGCTACGCTCCTCGCAATGACAGGGAGGTGGCTGATCGGTCGCCTGTTCTGCGTTCACCCGATTGCCCTGATGAATGCCGGGCATGGCGTGGCCGGCCGGGCGATGGCCTGCGCCGGTTGCTTCGATTCGATAACGAACGGCCGCGACGAAGCCGCACGGCCTGGCGTATTCGCTGCCGCTTTTGTGCCCGCGCAGCCGGATGATGCGCTGCCTCGTTCCCCGCGGCGCTACAGGATGTCATCACGCAGACACGCCTTGCTGTGCCCCGGGGCAACCTGCACGAGTTTGGGAACGGTCATCGCACAGTCGGCGATCGCGTGCGGGCAGCGCGTGCGGAACACGCAGCCGGAGGGTGGCGCGAACGGGCTTGGAATCTCGCCGAGCAGCCCGGCATGCCGGTGCCGGCGCGCCGGGTCCGGCGTCGGCGCCGCCTCAAGCAGCGCCACGGTGTACGGATGCCGCGGCCGCCGATACAATTCGCGGCTCGGCGCGATCTCCATCACGCGGCCGAGATACAGCACCACCACGCGGTCACTCATGTACTGCACCACCGCCAGGTCGTGGGCGATGAACAGCATGGCCAGGCCGAGCGATTGCTGCTGATCGAGCAGCAGGTTCAGCACCTGTGCCTGCACCGAAACGTCGAGCGCGGAGACCGGCTCGTCCGCCACGACGAACACTGGGTCGACCGCAAGCGCGCGCGCGATGCCGATGCGCTGGCGCTGGCCGCCGGAGAATTCGTGCGGATAGCGCTCCATCGCGTCGAGCGGCAGGCCGACACGGCGCAGCATCTCCGCGACGCGGTCGTCACGGTCGCGCGCGGTGCCGATGGCGTGGATGATCAGCGACTCCTTGATCAGGTCGCGGATCTTCAGCCGCGGGTTGAGGCTGGAATACGGGTCCTGGAAGATCATCTGCATGCGCCGGCGCAACGGCCGCATCGCCGCGCGGTCAAGCTGCGTGATGTCGATGCCGTCGAACCGGATGCGGCCGCCGGTCGGCCGCAGCAGGCGCAGGATGGCACGCCCGGCGGTGGTCTTGCCGCTGCCGGATTCGCCGACCAGGCCGAGCACCTCGCCCGGCCTGATCGTCAGGCTGACATTGTCCACCGCGCGCAGCCCGTCGATCGTGGCGCGGCGGAACAGGCCGCCGCGTACCGGGAATGTCACCTCCAGCCCGATCGTTTCGACCAGCGGCGTTTCGACCGGCGGCGTTACGACCGGCGGCGTTACGACCGTTGACGTTTCCACCTGGCGCGGCTCGGCGGGCAGCGTCATCACGCATCGCGCCAGTGATGGCAGCGCACCTCGTGGCCCGGCAGCGCCGGCTCGATCGGCGGGGCGACCTGGCGGCAGACCTCGGTGGCACGCGCGCAGCGCGGGGCGTAGGCGCAGCCGGGCGGCAACGCGGCGGCGCTGGGCACCTGGCCCGGGATGGCAGTGAGGCGATGGGCCGGATCGCGGCCGCCGCCGGCGACCTGCGGGATGCTGGCGAGCAGCGCGATGGTGTAGGGATGCAGCGGCCGCGCGAACACCGCGCCGACCGTGCCCTGCTCGACGATGCGGCCGGCGTACATCACGGCGACGCGGTCGGCGATCTCCGCCACCACGCCGAGATTGTGCGTGATGAACAGCACGCTCATCGCCAGTTCCGCCTGCAGGCCGCGCATCAGGTCGAGAATCTGCGCCTGGATCGTTACGTCCAACGCCGTGGTCGGTTCGTCGGCGATCAGCAGCGACGGGTGGCAGGCGAGCGCCATGGCGATCATCACCCGCTGGCGCATGCCCCCCGAGAGGCGATGCGGATACTCCGCGGCGCGCAAAGCCGGATCGGGGATCCTGACGCGCGCCAGCATGTCGATCGCGTGGCGCCACGCCGCGGCCCGGCCCAGGCCGCGATGCGCCCGCGCCACCTCGGCGATCTGCTCGCCCACCGTCAGCAACGGATTGAGGCTGCTCATCGGCTCCTGGAAGATCATGCCGATCTCATTGCCGCGGATCCGGCGCATCGCGCGCTCCGGCAGGCGCAGCAGGTCTCGGTTGCGGAACATGACGCTGCCGGCGGTGATCTTGCCCGGCGGGCTGGGCACCAGGCGCATGATCGACAGCGAGGTGACCGATTTGCCGCTGCCCGACTCCCCGACGATGGCCAGTGTCTCGCCGCTGCGCAGGTCGAAGCTGACGCCGTCCACCGCGCGGGCAATGTCGTCGCCGGAACGGAACTGCGTGTGCAGATCGGTGACCGACAGCAGGATGTCGTCGCGCATGCCGGGCGGCGCCGGCATCGTTCCGGTCGGCGCTGGGATCATGTCAGTCGGCGCGGGGATCATGTCAGTCGGCGCAGCCGGGGATCCAGCGCGTCGCGCAGTCCGTCGCCCACCATCTGCAACGACAGCACGGTCAGCACGATGCACAGGCCGGGTGCCAGGATCAGCCAGCTTGCCTGCTCCATGTATTGCTGCGCGGCGGCGATCATGTTGCCCCAGGTGGGCGTGGTGGGCGGCACGCCGGCGCCCAGGAAGGACAGCGCCGCCTCGGTCAGGATCGCCGAGGCAAAGATGAACGTTCCCTGCACCAGCAGCGGCGAAACGAGATTCGGCAGCAGGTGCACCAGCATCACCCGCCGGTCGGTGGCGCCCAGCGCCTCGGCGGCCTCGATGTACTGCAGCTCGCGCAGCACCAGCGTGCCGCCGCGCGCGACCCGCGCGACGCGCGGCGTGTAGACCGTTCCGAGGGCGATCACCACGTCGTAGACCGAGGCGCCGAGTGCCGCCATCAGCGCGATCGCCAGCAGGATGTCGGGGAACGCCATCAGCGCATCGGTCACCCGCATCAGAAATCCATCCAGCCGCCGGATATAGCCGGAGACGACGCCCAGGATGGTGCCGCAGACCAGCGAGAGCAGCACCACCAGCAAGCCGACGGTCAGCGAGAGGCGGGCGCCGTAGATGCACCGCGTCAGCACGTCGCGGCCGAAATCGTCGGAGCCGAACCAATGGCTGGCCGACGGCGGCGCCAGGCGGTGCGCGATGTCCATGCGTTGCGGCGCATAGGGCGCGATCCACGGCGCGGTGATCGCGCAGAACACGACCACGCACAGCACCATCAGGCTGAGCACGACGAGGCGCCGGCGCACCATGCGCCCCAGCAGTGCCCGCGCCGGCGAGACCGACCGTCGTTGCAGCGGCAGGACGGCGTCCGACCCGGACATCAGTAGCGCACCCGCGGATCGAGCACGGCGTACAGCAGATCGATCGCCGAGATTGATCAGCACATAGACGCCGGAGATCACCAGCAGGGCGCCCTGGATGACCGGATAGTCGCGCCGCAGCACCGCCGAAACGACCAGGTTGCCGACCCCGGGCAGGGCGAACACCGTTTCGGTGACGATCGCCCCGCCGATCAATCCGGCCACGGTCAGGCCGATCACCGTCAGCACCTGGGTGCGCGCGTTGCGGAACGCGTGCTTGATGATCACCGTCGCCGGATGCAGCCCCTTGGCGCGCGCGGTGCGCACATAGTCCTCGTGCAGCACGTCGAGCATGCTGGTGCGGGTGAAGCGGATGATCAGCGCGGAATTCGGTACGCCGACGGCGATCGCGGGCATCACCAGATAGCGCAGGCGCTCGAACAGGCCGGCCCCCGGCGGGCCGTAGCCGGCGACCGGCAGGATGTGCCAGCGCACCGCCAGATACTCGATCAGCGTCAGGCCGATCCAGAAGCTCGGCAGGCTCGCCGCCGTCATGGAGAACGCCGTCACCACCTGGTCGACCATGCTGCCGCGCCGGACCGCGGACAGCACGCCGATCGGCACGCCGAGCAGCGTGGCGAGGGCCGCCGCCATCAGAGTAAGCTGGATGGTCAGCGGCGCGCGTTCGAGCAGCGCCTGCGTCACGCTGCGACCGAGAAAGATCGAATCACCGAGCCGCAGCGCCGCGACCGAGCGCAGGAAGTCCAGGTACTGCACCGGCAATGGCGCATCCAGCCCAAGCCTGGTGCGCAGCGCCGCGATATCGACCGCGGTGGCATCGGGACCCAGCATCACCGCGGCCGGATCGCCCGGGATGATGTGCGATATCAGAAAGACGATGGTTGTCACGATGAACATGACGACCACCATCCCGGCAATGCGTCGCAGGACGTACTCCGTCATGTAAGCGCGCTCCGGCGGCTCCCCCGGCCCGGTGTTGCGGACCGGTCGAGTGTAGTCATGGCCGATCGAATGCGCGATAGTCGGACAAACGACCGGGAGGGGAAGATGCAGCAGCAGGCCAGATTCCACCGTCGCGCAGTGCTGGCCGGCGGCGCCGCGGCGCTGCTGCCCGGCCTGGTGCAGCCCTGGGCAGGCGCGCGGGCGCAATCCGCCCCGCCCGCGACGTCGATCACGATCGCGACGGTTGGCGATCCGGGCTCGCTCGATCCGATGCCGTTCACGGCGGACCTGGTGTCCGAGATCGATCAGCACATTCACGAGACGCTGTACATCTTCGACCCCAGCCTGCATTTCTTTCCGGTGCTGGCGTCGGCGCTGCCGGAGATCTCCGCGGACGGCAAGCAATACACCATCGGGCTGCGGACCGATGCGAAGTTCCATGACGGCAGCACGATGGCCGCGGACGACGTGGTGACCTCGCTGCAACGCTGGATCCGGCTGTCGCCGCGCGGCCGCTCGATCGGCGACTTTGTCGAGGCCATCGTGGCCAGCAGCCCGAGCAGCGTGGTGATGACGCTGAAGCGGCCCTATGCGCCGATGCTGGCGTTGCTCGGCTACCCCAACGGGGCCGCGGCGATCATGCCGAAACGGCTGGCGACGGCGCCGGAACCGCTGAAGGAATTCGTCGGCACCGGGCCGTACAAGCTGATCGAGTACAAGCCCGATCAGTATATCAGGCTGGCCAGGTTCGCCGATTACGTCTCGCCGCCGGGCCCGGCCAACGGCTACGCCGGGCGGCGGCAGGCGCTGATCGACGAGCTGCGATTCGTTCCGGTCCCCAATCCGGTCACCCGCGTGGACGGGCTGCTGAGCGGGCAGTACCATTTCGCCGACCTGCTGACTCCGGAGGCGTACGCGCGGCTGGCCAACCAGACCAACGTGAAGCCGGGGCTGGTGAATTCACCGAACACCAGCAACATGATCTTCAACACCAAGGCGGGCGTGCTGAGCGATCCGCGGCTGCGCCGCGCCGTCCGCTACGCGATCGTGCCGTCCGACATGCTGGCCGCCGCGTTCGGTTCGCCGCCGCTGTGGCACCTGGAAGGCTCGATCTATCCGAAGGGGACGGATTATTACGATCCGGACACGCCGGGCTACAATGTGCACGACCCCGACAAGGCGAAAGCCCTGATGAAGGAGGCCGGCTACGACGGCAAGCCGGTGCGCTTCCTGGTCACCACGCAATACGACTACATGTTCAAGATCGGCCAGGTGGCGCAGGTGCAGTTGGAAGACGTCGGCTTCAAGGTTGATGTGCAGGTGATGGACTGGGCGACGCTGCTGCAAAAGCGCACCAACCCGGCGTTGTGGGAGGCCTTCATCGCCTCGCACAGCCTGGTGGCCGACCCGACGCTGATTACCATCGTGAACCCGAGCTATCCGGGCTGGTGGGATTCGCCGGACAAGCGCGCCGCGCTGAACGTTTTCGTGACGGAAACAGATCCGGCGAAGCGCATGGCGGCCTGGCGGCAGATCCAGGCGATTTTCTATCGCGACGTGCCCACCATCAAGCTGGGCGAGTTCCTGCAGCTTTATGGGATTTCGACGAAGCTTAGCGGGTACACGCCGCTGGCCTGGCCGTGTTTTTGGAATGTGGGGGTGACGGCGTAACGACGTCGCCCCTGAAGAAATGTGGACCTGCTCATTCACCTCTCCCGCCCTTCGCGGGAGAGGTCGGCGAGCGCAGCGATGCCGGGTGAGGGCTGGTGCACGCGGCACGACCCTCACCCTCGGCGCTACGCGCCTCGACCTCTCCCGCTAGCGGGAGAGGTGTAGTCAGCGGGGATTTCCTCCCGGGGTGGCGACGCCTTACGTTGCAAGCTTGGTATTCCAGAACGCCGGCCAGATGCCGGGATAGTAGCCGGTCATCCGCTTGCTGGCACCGAACGTCGTGAAGCCGGCACCGACTTTTACCGTCGGCACGTCGATGTAGAACTGCGCCTGCAGCTTGTGCCACAGCGGCATCCGCTTGGCCGTATCGCTTTCGGTCACGAACGCCTGCAACATCGCGTGCTTGTCGGGCGTATCCCACCAGCCCGGATAGCTCGGGTTGAAGACGGTGATCGAGGACGGTTCCGGCACCACGCCATGGCCGGTGACGAAAGCGTCCCATTGGTCGGGGTTCTGCCGGCGCTGCAGAATCGTTGCCCAATCGGTCACCACAAGGTCGATCTTGAACCCGGCCTCGGTCAGGTTGGCCTCGATCACCTGGGCGGTCTTGTACTGGTAATCGTACTGCGTGCTGGTCAGGATCCGAATCGGTTCGCCCTTGTATCCGGCCTGCTTCAGCAACTCCGCCGCCTTGGCGGTATTCCCCTGATTGTAGCCCGGTGCATCGGCATCGAACCACGCGGTGCCCTGCGGATAGATCGATCCTTCCGGCACCCACAACGACTTGTCGCCGAACGCTGCCGTCAGCGCGTCGGTGCAGTTGATCGCCGCCTGCGCGGCGCGGCGGATCAGCACATTGCTCATCACGCCTTTCTTGTTGTTCATGATGAACAGCACCCAGAGCGCCGCCGTCAGCACGCCGGGCACCACGTCCGGCTTGCCATGCAGGGCAGCGTAACTTTCCGGGGTCAGATTGTCCGCCCACTGGTACTGCCCGGCCAGCAGCCCATCCGCCCGCGTGGTCGGGTTGGGCGTCGGCAGGAACCGGATCTCATCGACCAGCGCCTCGCGCCGCCCGACATACCCGTTCGTCGCCCCCGGCGGCGAGACATACTGCGCGAACTTGCCGACGCGCACCCAGGTATCGGGTTTGTACTCAACCAGCTTGAACGGACCGGTGCCGGTAAAATCCTTCAGCGGGTCGGGCGCGGTGGCAACGCGTTTCGGCATGATTTGCGGCGAGCCGTTGGGGAACGCCAACAGATTGACCAGCGGCGAATAGGGCTGCTTCAGCACGATCTCGACCGTCGAGGCATCCTTCGCCGAGATCGACTCCAGGAAGGCCCAGGGCGTGCGGCCGCGCGGCGACAGCCGACCCCAGCGCTGCAGCGACGCCACCACGTCGTCGGCGTTCATCGTGCTGCCGTCGTGATACGGCACGCCCTGGCGCAGCGTGATGACGTAGCGTTTGCCGCCGTCGGTGATCTCCGGCAGCGCGGCGGCCAGCAGCGGCGAGATGCTGAAATCGGGGGCGAAAATGTACAGCGTCTCATAGAAAAGCTGGGTGATCTCCGACAACAGATCGGAGGTGACCGGCGTGGGATCCAACGGACCGGGATCCCCGCTCGTTGCGATGTTCAGCACGCTGGCGGATTGCGCCCGCGCGCGCAGGACGGGCAGCATGGTGGTGGCAGCGGCGCCCAGCAGCAGGGTGCGGCGCGACGGCGCGATGGCGTGGTGCATTGATGTTCCCCCCGAGGTTCCGGTTATGATCGTTGCCGACAACATGGCAACGAGGATCGCCCGAGCATGGACCTGCCATCGGACCCTGTCGACTTCCTGATTGTCGGCGGCGGCTCGGCCGGCTGCGCGCTGGCGTCCCGGCTCAGCGAGGACCCGGGCACGCGCGTGCTGCTGGCCGAGGCGGGACGCGATGTCACCCCGGCCGACATCCCGCCGTTGCTGGCGTCGCCCTATCCCGGCCGCAGCTATTTCCAGACCGAGTGGCTGTGGCCGTCGTTGCAGGCCTCGCGCGGCGACAGCGGAACGAACCAGCCGGGCCAGCCGTGGTTCTACGAGCAGGCGCGCCTGCTCGGCGGCGGCTCGTCGATCAACGCCAGCCGGGTAGGCGAGGATGTTGCCACCCTCGCCCCCCACAGACCCGGACGTGCCGATTTCCAGCATCCGGTTCCTCACGCGAGAGCTTCGCCCGCGGAGGCGTAACGATGGACGATCCTGACTGGTGGAAGCGGGTTCTGCCTGAGGAGTTCGCCGAAGCGGGACCACAGGAACGTGCCTTTGCCGCCGCGGCGCGACAGCCATTGCTTCCAGACCCGCGCGACCTGATGCGCATACCAGCTCAGCCGCCGACTGTTCCCCGTGATGCCGTAGTAGCCCAAAGTGCCCGCGCATCATGGACGACAAGCGCGCATGCTGTTCGCGCATCGGCTGGTGCCGATGGCGCTTGCACCAGTCGGTGACTGCCGCCACCGTCCTGGCGTAACGGTTCTTCGCCGTCACCTGCCGGACCACCGCGCAGCCCTTCAGCGACCTCCCCCAGACGTGGGTGAAGCCGAGAAAGTCGAACGTGGTCCCACTTGTCCCGGTGACTGCTCGCCCTCCGGCCGCTGCGGCCGGAAGTCGATGAAGCGCGTCTTGTCGGGATCGAGCCGCGAAGCGGATCGATGCAGCGACAAGCGGTCAGCGCGCTGCAGCGTCAGCCCATACCGCGCAAGCCGCTTCCCCAGGACCGCCAGGACCCGTTCGGCGTCGTCGAACGTCTCGAACGCCATCACCAGGTCGTCGGCGAACCTGACCAGCATCTGGCCGCCCCTCACCCCGCCAGCCCCTGCCCCAGCGCGGTCAGCGCCAGCCCGATCGACAGGTCCAGCCCCACCAGCCCCAGCGCCGCCAGCGTCGAGACCTCCAGCGCCAGCTTGATGGCGAACCACTCCACCCACAGCGCCCAGCCGATGGCGATCAGCGACACCGTCTCCTGCACCAGGGCCGGCGCGCCGAGCAGCCCGGGCACCGCCGCCAGCACCAGCAGCAGGTACTGGATGACGTTGCACCAGTTCCACACCACGATGAAGCGCGGCCAGCGCGGCGCGGCGCCCATCGCCTCGACCACCGGGCGCGACAGCAGCGCGAAGCCGATCCAGCCGATGATGTAGCTGAGCAGATCCAGCGCGAAATCGTGCGCCGGCATCGCACCGCCGTTGCCGCTCAGCAGGCGCAGGCAGATGAAGGCGGGCAGCGCCACCGCGACCGCCCAGAAGCTGCGCGCGGCGCCGGCCAGGTCGCTGTCGGCATAGCGCAGCCCCTCTGCCCGGCCGCGCGCCAGCAGGAATGCGGCGTGCATCCCGCTGGAGATCGAGCGCACGAAGACCGCAACGC
The DNA here is from genome assembly GCA_963773345.1 of uncultured Alphaproteobacteria bacterium. Classification (GTDB taxonomy): domain Bacteria; phylum Pseudomonadota; class Alphaproteobacteria; order Acetobacterales; family Acetobacteraceae; genus Palsa-883. The sequence goes on from CAVZBG010000010.1 coordinate 280,110, forward strand.
TGTCGATCATCCCTCCGCCGCCATCATCGCTCCGCGGCCATCATCGCTCCGTCACTGGGCCGCCGAGCGCCAGTACCACCAGGCTCGGTCCCAGCACCAGCAGAACGGTGGCGAGATTGACCCCGACCACCAGCAGCGCCGCGCGGCCGGCGCTCAGGCCAAGCCCGTGTCGCGCCAGGAACCAGTGCAGCCACAGCCCGTAGCCGGCCAGGCCCGCCACGACCACCGCCACGCCCGCCTGGCTTGGCACGCCGAGTGCCAGCAGCATCCCCGCCAGAATGGCGAGCAGCACCGCCAGGACAGGAATCGCCCATTGGCACCAGTTGAACGCCACGGCGAACCGGGTCCACGCCGCCGCGCGCCCCCAATAGCGGGCCGCCTCATAGGACAGCACCGCCGGGGCCAGCAGGGCGCAGAAGGTGGCCAGCAGGTCCGACAGCGCGGCCAGACCCTCGCCCTGGGCCAGCATCAGCAGGGCGCCGACCAGGGGAAAGGCCAGCAGCGGCGCCAGGCTGGCGAGGAACGCCTCCTTGGTATCGCCGAACTGCGCCAGGCCGTCCGCCCGACCCGTCGCGACGCGGATGACGCCGAGCAGGATGTTTTTGGCCCGCGGTGGCGCCTGGGACACGGTTCCGCTCATTCCGCAGAACGGGCCGGCGCAGCGACCGGCGACGCAGCCGACCGCGCAGCCTGGTCTGCGCTCAGCAACGCCGCCAGCGCGGCGCGGTAAATCCCGGCCAGCGCGCGCAGCTCGGCGACCGGCACGCGCTCGTCGGCCTGGTGCATGCTGCTGCCGACCAGCCCGAACTCGGCCACCGGGCAGTAGCGCGCAATGAACCGCGCGTCGGAGGTGCCGCCGCCGGTGTCCAGTTTCGGCGCGACGCCACTCGCCGCTTCCACCGCCCGGCGCAGCGCCTCGACGGCGCCGCCGGGCTGGGTGATGAAGGGCTCGCCGCTGATCGCGATGTCCAGGTCGAACCGCTCGGCGTGCTGCGCCAGCACGGCGCGCAGCCAGGCGGACAGCGAGGCGCCGGTGTGGCGGTCGTTGAACCGGATGTTCAGCGCGCCGCGCGCCGCGGCGGGGATCACGTTGGTCGCGGGGTTGCCGACGTCCAGGCTGGTGAACTGCAGGCTGGACGGCTCGAAGAACTCGGTTCCCGCGTCGAGCGGCGCCGCGGTCAGCGCCGTGGCGGCGCGCACCAGCCGGTGCACCGGGTTGTCGGCGCGGTGCGGATAGGCGACGTGGCCCTGGGTGCCGTGCACGGCGATCTTCGCGTTCAGGCTGCCGCGCCGGCCGATCTTGATCATGTCGCCAAGGCGCACCGGGCAGGTCGGTTCGCCGACCAGGCAGAAATCGGGGATCTGCTTGTGCGCCGCCATCCACTCCAGCACGCGCACCGTGCCGTCGACGGCATCGGCTTCCTCGTCGCCGGTGATCAGCAGGCTGATCGAGCCGCGCGGTGGTGCGCCAGACGGCGGGGCGTCCGCCAGCAACTGGGCCACCGCGGCGACGAACGCCGCGATGCCGCCCTTCATGTCGCAGGCGCCGCGGCCGTACAGCACGCCGTCGTGCACCTCGGCGCCGAACGGGTCGTGCCGCCACTGCGCCGCGCCGACCGGCACCACGTCGGTGTGCCCGGCGAAGCAGATGTGCGGCGATCGCCGTCGCCGAGGCGAGCGAACAGGTTCTCGATCACGCCATAGCGCAGGCGGCGTCACGGTGAACCCCAGGCGCTCAAGCGCGTCGGCCAGCACGCCCTGCGCACCGGCATCGGCGGGGGTGACCGAGGCGCAGCGGATCAGCGCCTGGGCGAGTGGCAGCGGGTCGGTCATGGCCGTTTGTTACTCCCTCCCCCCTTTGAGGGGGAGGGTTGGGGTGGGGGGTCGGGCCAAAGGCCGGTGCCGCGCCCGACCCCCACCCCAACCCTCCCCCTCAAGGGGGGAGGGAGTCGGTTCCGCCGACCCGCCCGCACCATCCCGCTCAATCGCGCAGCAGTTCGTTGATCGAGGTCTTCGCCCGCGTCTGCGCGTCCACCGTCTTGACGATCACCGCGCAATACAGCGACGGCCCAGGCGAGCCGTCCGGCAGCGTCCGGCCCGGCAGCGACCCCGGCACCACCACCGAATAGGCCGGCACCCGCCCGACATGCATCTCGCCCGTCGCCCGATCCACCACCTTGGTGGAGGCGCCGATGAACACCCCCATCGACAGCACGGCGCCGCGCTCGACGATCACCCCCTCCGCCACCTCGGACCGCGCGCCGACGAAGCAGTCGTCCTCGATGATCACCGGGTTGGCCTGCAGCGGCTCCAGCACGCCGCCGATGCCGACGCCGCCGGACAGATGGCAGTTGGCGCCGATCTGCGCGCAGCTTCCCACCGTCGCCCAGGTGTCCACCATCGTATTCCGCCCGACATGCGCGCCGACATTGACAAAGCTCGGCATGATCACCGCGCCCGGCGCGATATAGGCGGAGCGACGCACCACCGCGCCCGGCACCGCGCGGAAGCCGGCCTGGCGGAACCGGTTCTCCCCCCAGCCGGCGAACTTCATCGGCACCTTGTCCCACACCGGCGCGCCGCCCGGGCCTTCCATCGGCACGGAATCGGTCAGCCGGAACGACAGCAGCACCGCCTTCTTCAGCCACTGGTTGACCCGCCAGCCGTCCGGCCCGGGTTCGGCGACCCGCACCTTGCCCTCGTCCAGCGCGTCCAGCGCCGCCTCGACCACCGCCCAGGCTTCATCACGTTTGTCCTCGCCCCTGGTGGCCGCGGACAGCGTCTCGCGCGTCTCCCACAGGCGTTCGATCGATGACTCCAACGGGTGCTGACTCATCGGCGCGGGGTTCCCGGGTTGCGGCGGCGGACGATGGAGAGGCCCCGGTTGCCTGTCAACGCGGGCGGGCGCGTGGTCGCCGGTATCGCATCGCGGTGCGAGGTGGGTTGGCCGGCCGTCTTCCGATGCCATTGCGCGCGAAGCAATCTGCTGCGCGTGACGCACGACCACCCGACCCTCGCGGGGCGGTCGGTGGCGGGCGATGCGCACGGCCAACGTCTCTGGGGCACAAATGCGAACCCCCTGAGCCGGCCAGGCGTTGGCGTGGTGCCGGGGCGGCAATCGTGCTACGGTCCGATCATCTTCTCTCCGGGCGCCGGAGGCGTGGGTGACCGACCTCTACGAGACCGACATCCTGGAATGGTCCGAGCTGCAGGCGGCGCTGTTGCGCCGGCTGGCCGCCGGCGAGCGCGTCAACGACCAGGTGGATTGGGGGAATGTCGTCGAGGAGATCGAGAGCGTGGGCAACGAACAGGTCCATGCCGTCGGCTCGCTGCTGATGCAGGCGATGGCGCACCGGTTGAAGGCGATGGGCTGGCCCGACGCACGCGATGCCGCCAACTGGCAGGCCGACGCGAGGCGGTTCGCGATCGATGCCGCGGACCGATTCACGCCGTCCATGCGACGGCGGCTTGATCCGGCTCGAATCTTCGGGCGTGCGCTGCGGATCTTGCCGGAGCACATGGATGGTGAGCCGCCGCTGGCGCTGCCGGCTGAATGTCCGTGGTCGCTGGAGGACCTGCTGGCGGAGGATGTGCCGGGATAGCGGCCGGCCGGCGGGTGTTCCGGCAGTCTGTGGCCGAGTGAGCATATTGGGCCTTATGACGTCGCGCTCCGGTTCAGCGGGGATGGACCCGCCTGCAACAGGGGGTATTCCCGAATTCGGTTGGTCTGGCCGCGCGGCGCGCCGCCCGGGCCTTCCATCGGCGCCGAGTCGGTCAGCCGGAACGACAGCAGCACGGCCTTCTTCAGCCACTGGTTGACCCGCCAGCCGTCCGGCCCCGGCTCGGCGACCCGCACCTTGCCCGCATCCAGCGCGTCCAGCGCCGCCTCGACCACCGCCCAGGCTGCATCCCTGCTGGCCTCGCCCCGGGTGGCCGCGGACAGCGTCCCGGCTCTCCCGCAGGCGTTCGATCGGCGGCTCCAACGGGTGCTGACGCATCGGTGCGCGGCTCCCCGGGTTGCGGCGGCGGACGACGGAGTGGCCCCGGTTGCCTGTCAACGCGGGCGATCCACGCCGGGGCCCCGGGGCGGCCCCCCTCCGGACACATCGTGGTGGACACCACGACAACCGCAGCCTACGGAAACCTTTCGTTAGCACGGATCGGTTGAAATGCGGCGGATACGCGGGCCGGATCGCCCCAAGGATCGTTCGCCGATGAGCGCCACCAACGCGGGTGAAGCACCCCCGCCTGTTGCCTCGCACGACACCATCGCCGCACGGCAACCCGACACCGGGCTGTTCGCCCCGCTGCGCAACGCGCTGCTGGACAGCCGCCAGCGCTGGCGCGACCTGGTCAACATGGCCGCCGACTTCGCGTTCGAGACCGACGCGCAGGGCCGTTTCAGCTTCGTCATGCCGGACCCGGCGCTCGGCTGGGCGGTGATGAGCCTGCTCGGGCAGCCGGCTGAGCGGCTGCTGACCGAGCTGAGCGAGACCGGCGGTTTCAACCCGTTTCGCACCACGCGGCCGATTCGCCGCCACCGTACCTGGCTGAAGCGCCCGGACGGCACGCTGGCCTGCCTGGCGTTTGCCGCCGCCCCGCTGCTGGACGCCAAGGGCCGCCAGATCGGCGTGCGCGGCCTGGGAATCGACGTGACCGAGCAGGACAGCGCCGAAGCCCAGATGGCGGCGACGCTGCGCCGCAGCGAGGTGCTGGATCATATCCTGACCGTCATGCGCAACGAGGTGGCAACCCCGAGCGTCATGCACGCGGCGCTCGACGCGCTGGCCAACGCGCTGGGCGCCGAGGGCGCGGCGGTGATCCGCACCTCCGAGGCCGGCGCGGTGCCCGCCATCGCCCACCAGGCCGGCGTGCACCTCAGCGACCCGGCGATCGACCAGATCCTCACCACGACCACGCGGCTGCTGCAGGCCGGCGCAGACAGCCCGCAGCACTGCATCACCGAGGACGGATGGTCGGTGCTGGCCTGCGCCTGCAACACGCGGTTCGGCGGCGCCGCCGGGCTGGTGCTGTGGCGCGCGGCCGGCGCGCGCGTCTGGGACCTCGACGACCGCCTGCTGGTGGGCGCCACAACGCTGGTGGTGCGTGGCGTGCTCGAACAGGACGCCCTGCAGCGCGAGATGGGGCGCCAGGCCCGCACCGACCCGCTCACCGGCCTGTTCAATCGCCGCGCGTTCCTCGAGGAGCTGCCGCGCCATCTCGACCGGCTCGACCGCGAGGACGAGTGCGGCACGCTGATGTATGTGGACCTCGACAACTTCAAGCCGGTGAACGATCTGCTCGGCCACGAGGTCGGCGACCTGGTGCTGGCCGCGGCGGCGCACATGTTGCGCAACCTGGTGCGGCCCACCGACCTGGTGGCGCGGCTTGGCGGCGACGAGTTCGCGCTGTGGATGAACGGCGCCGACCACATGACCGCCGCCGAGCGCGCCGAGCACCTGCGGGTGAACGCCCCGCGCGCGCTGGCCGAGATCGCCCCCGGGCTCGAGCTGCCAGTCAGCATGTCGATCGGCATCGCCTCGCGCCCGGCCGGCAGCGCCGAGAGCATCGAAAGCGTGATGCGCCGCGCCGACATGGCGATGTACGCGGTCAAGCGCGGCGGCCGCGGCCATTGGCGCGTCTCGCACAAGGCGGAGTCGTGACCGTGTCGCGCCAGGTGACTAAGGGCGTGTTGACAAATACTTGGGTCGGCTCTGGTGGACTGCCCTCCGTGTCATGGCGAGTGGCGTCACGACCGACCGCAGCGCTTGTGTTGCAACGAGCCCTGAATGAGTGACCCTTCGCCGATGCCGCATCGTCATGCCGGCGCATGCCGGCATCCACGACTTGCCTTTGTGTCGGCAAAGCAAGTCGTGGATGCCGGCATGCGCCGGCATGACGAGATGCGGCGCCAGGGCAGGTCATGACCGCCTCGCACCTTGTGGCGGACCCGCGATCGCGGCCCGCGGCGCCACCGGACGACGTCGCGCCTGCCGGCGGGACGCCGGACGAAGCCGCACAGGGTGCCGGGGCAGCGGACGAAGCCGCGCGCGTCCGACAGGGCGCCAACCTCGCCACCAAAGTCGACATCCTGCTGCGGCTGGCGCTCGATCCCTCGGTCACCGTGCGCGCCGCCCTGGCGCTCAACCCGGCGACGCCGCCCTCGGCGCTCGGCGTGCTCGCCCGCGACGCCGACGACCGGGTGCGGGCGCTGCTCGCCGGCAAGCTGGCAGCGCTCGCGCCCTGCCTGACCGCGACCGAGCAATCCCGCCTCAACCGGCAGACCGCTGTGGCGCTCAGACTGCTGATCGAGGACACCGCGGTGCGGGTTCGCGCGGCCATCGCCGAGGTGGTGAAGGAGATGCCGAACGCGCCGCGCGAGCTGGTGCTGCGGCTCGCGCGCGACGCGGCGATCGAGGTCAGTGGCCCGGTGATCCGGCTGTCGCCGCTGCTGACGCAGGCCGACCTGCTGGCGCTGCTGGCGGCGAACGCGCCCGTGGTGGCGATCGCCGTCGCCCGGCGGCCGGACCTGACCGAGGACGTGGCCGACGCCGTCGCCGAGATCGCGGACGCCGACGCGATCCAGGCGATGCTGCTCAACTCCTCGGCGCAGATCCGCAAATCGACGCTCGACGCGCTGATCGCCCGCGCCGCCGACCAGATTTCCTGGCACGCGCCGCTGGTCCGCCGGCCCAGGTTATCCCCGCACGCCGCCGAGGCGCTGTCGTGCATCGTCGCCGACACGCTGCTGGGCGAGCTTGCCAGCCGCGTCGACCTGCCTGATGCGGTCACCGCCGAGTTGCGCGCGCGCCTGACTGCCCGACTGCGCCTCGCGCCGGCGGCACGGCCGTCCGCCGCGATCGCGCCCGGCGCCCCTGGCCCGAACGACGCCGCCGATCCGGCCGGCGCCGGCGTTGCGCCCGATGCCGCCCTGATCGAAGCCGCCACCCCGACCGATGCCCCCACCCTGACGGAGGCCCCCACCCCGACAGAGCCCCCCCCCCGACGGAGGCCCCCACCCTGACAGAGGCCCCTACCCTGACAGAGGCTTTGGCCGACGCGCGCGCCCGCGTCGTCGCCGGTCGCCTGACCGAGGCCGAGCTGCTCGGCGTGGCCGGCCGCGGCGAGGCGCGCCTGGCCGCCGCAATGCTGGCGGTCGCCGCCGACGTGCCGATGGCGCTGGTCGAGCGCGTGTGCACGCTGCGCAGCGCCAAGGGCGTGGTCAGCCTGGTCTGGAAGGCCGGCTTCAGCATGCGGCTGGCGGTGCCGCTGCAGGCCCTGCTCGCCCGCCTGGGCCCCGGCGGGCTGCTCGCCCCCGGCCCGGGCGGCGGCTTCCCCCTGGCGATCGAGGAGATGCGCTGGCAGCTCGTGTTCCTCGGCCGCGGCGGCCCGCACCCCGCCCTGCCGTCAGGTCCACCCGGCAGCCCGCCGGACGCGCCCGTTGCCACCTGACAACCGTGGCCCGACGAGCGGCCAGCTATTCCTGCCTTCATGACGTGATCGGCGGCGCCGCGCGCGGCGACAGGGCCGCGGCAAGTCACAGTGTCTTGAGGAACCCTGCCAGCGCGTCGGCCACCTTGTCCTGGCTGGCCTTGATCGCCTGCTTCTGCATGTCGGTGATCGTTTTGCGCAGCGTATCATCCAGTTTGTTGCAATCGTCCTCCAGCTTTTTCTTCTGCGCCTGGATCGCGTCAACCGCCTTGCGGGCATCGCCATAGGCCTTCTCGAAGGTATCGTCCGCTGTCTGGCGGGCGTCGATCATGGCCTTGTACATCTCGTTGGCCTGCTGGATGAAGTTGTCGCTGTCGTCTACCAGCTTGGAGGCGACGTCCAGCGCCGCCGGCACGTCGGTGCGGGAGAGCTTGGTGGCCTCGGCCGCGGCCTTCGTCCAAAGGGCGCTCTGGTCCTTTTTCAGTTTGTCAAATGCCTTTTCATGTTCGTCGAATGCCTTGACTTCCGTCTTTTGGCAGGTCGCGAAGGCGGTGACCATGGCGTCCCAGGCCTTGGCCAGATCGCCATCCGCGTCGGTGGCGGCCTTCAGGTTCTTGTCGTAGTCGCCCACCGGCCCGTCGATATCGCCTTTCAGGTCGTCAATGCCCTTGTTCTTGGCGACCACCTGTTTCCACCGCGGCGTCAGCGGTCCGTTCTTCACCCGGTCGGCAAGATTTTCCCTGGCCATGATCCGATCGCTCCCTCCTCGTGTTCAGGGTCGGGCAGACGGACGGCCGGGATCACGCCGCCGGCGCCGTATTGGCGCCTCATCGCGCCGATCCTCGGATCTCGGCAGATCACCGGGGTGCGTCCGACCATTGTCCTGCGGTAACCAATATAGCGGACGGTTGTGCGTTCAAGGGGGCGTGTCGGGCGAGCTCACAGAATGTTGAACCCGCGTCAGCGCCGGATAATCGTCCCCGGCCCGGCGTCGGTGAACAGCTCCAACAGGCAGGCGTGCGGCACGCGCCCGTCCAGGATCACCGCCCCGCGCGCCCCGTTGCGCACCGCGCCGCAAGCATCCTGTGGAAAATGCCACATGCCGCCGGTCATCGTTGCATCCGCAAAATGCCCATGCGCCCGTCAGCGTTCCGGCTCCGGCTGGTCACGACGCATCAGTTGTTCACGCAGGCGCTCGCGGGTGGTGCCGTCTTCCATCGCGCGCCGCTGGCGCTCGACATTACGGCCCTGCGCTGCCGCCCGGTCGAGAACGTAATCGGCGGACTGAATCAGGCGCACCGCTTCCAGCTCGCGCAAAAAATCGCCCGTGCTGATCAGTCCCACGCGCGCATCGACAATGGCCCGGCGCTTCTCGACATCCGTATCCTCGAACAACAGCACCGCCTCTGCGGCAGGATCACTGCGCAGGAATTGCTCAAGCGCTTCAACCGCCGCCTGTTCGCCAAGCCCGCGAATTGAGCGTCCTTCTTCGAGTCGCCGTTGCTGATCGATGCCGATGTCGGTCGGGATGATCTTCACCATGTCCAGGTGGTCGTTGAGCCATTCGACGATCCGGTCTGCGCCAGGCGCGCCGCGCACCCTGGTCGCTTCGATATAGACCGCATCGGGGATGCTCACGGGCAGACCGGGGCGCAGCAGAACATCCAGCGCATCCGCCAGGACCAGCGTGAACAGGGGCGACGTGTCGGTGACGATGAGGCGGTACGGCCCGCTCACTTGTTTGCCTGCAGCGCCTGGCGAATCATCGCCCGGCCGCGCTCGCGGGCGGCGACGTTCGGACCGTCCATCGGCGCGATCGGCGGGCGCAGACCCAGCTCGCCAAGTGCGCCGAGCACCTGGACATAGTTGTCGAAGCCGCTCTCCTGGAGCGCATGCCAGGTGACCTCCCCGGCGGTGTACTGGCGGATCAATTTCTCTCGTTCGGACTGAGCCATGCTTCGATCCTACCATAGGGGTGGGCACAGAGAAACGCGGCCGGGTTCGGCGACCAGCTCCTCGGCCGCATCGCCTTGCAGGCTTCCGCGTCGCGGAAGGACTCGAAGGCGGCATCCGCACCCGGTCGGCGTGGGATAGGACCGGGGCACGTGACAAGGTCTTGCGGAACCCCGCCAACGCCTCAGCCGGTCTGTCCTGGCTAACCAATCCGGCAGGAACCTACCGCTCGGCGTCGAGGCCACCGACGCGGCGAAACCCCAGGCTGACCGTGCGTCAGCGCCGGATGATCGTGCCCGGCCCGGCGTCGGTGAACAGCTCCAGCAGGCAGGCGTGCGGCACGCGCCCGTCCAGGATCACCGCCCCGCGCGCGCCGTTGCGCACCGCGTGGATGCAGGTCTCCACCTTGGGGATCATGCCGCCCGAGATCATGCCGGAGGCAATCCCCGCCTGCACCTCGGCCACCGTCAACTCCGGGATAAGTTTCTTCTCCGCATCCATCACCCCGGCGACATCGGTCAGCATCAGCAGCCGCGTCGCCTGCAATGCGCCGGCGATGGCGCCGGCCACCGTGTCCGCATTGATATTGTAAGTCTGCCCGTCGATGCCGAGGCCGACCGGGGCGATCACCGGGATCAGCCCGCCGCCGGTCAGGGCGTGGATCACCCGGACGTCGATCTCCACCGGCTCGCCGACGAAGCCGAGATCGAGCACCTTCTCGATATGGCTGTCCGGATCGCGCACGGTCCGTTCCAGCTTCTTCGCGCGCACCAGCCCGCCGTCCTTGCCGCAGATGCCGACCGCGAGCGCGCCCGCCTTGGTGATCAGTCCGGCAACGTATTTGTTCACCGTGCCGGCCAGCACCATCTCCACCACCTCGACCATCGCCGCGTCGGTGACGCGCAGGCCGTCGACGAAGCTGGACTGGATGGCCAGCCGCTTCAGCATGGCGTTGATCTGCGGCCCGCCGCCGTGCACCACGACGGGGTTGATGCCGACATGCTTCAGCAACGCGATGTCGGCGGCGAACTGCTCGGCCAGCGCTTCCTCGCCCATCGCGTGGCCGCCGTACTTCACCACGATTGTTGCGCCGGCGTAGCGGCGCAGGAACGGCAGCGCCTTGGCCAGCGTCATGGCCTGCTGGGTGGCGTCCTCAAGGCTGGTCGGCGAGGCGGTCATGCTGGGTCCTCGGCGTGGCGCGGGCGGTCGCTGTCCGCTGGGCTCGGGGCGGGCCGGTACGGTCGCGGTCGCCCGCTGCCCGGTGGACGGCGCGCGTGTACGGCGGGGCGTGGAGGGGGTCAAGCACGGCCCACCCGCGCGGCCGGCGTAACGGCGCAGCGGCGCAGGGCGTAACGGCGCTGTGGCGCACGGCGTAACGGCGCCGTGGCGCACGGCGTAGGGCGGAAAAGCCAACGCCCCCGGGGCGCTTGACCCGGGGCGCAGCGCATTCTGCCGCTTGCATTCCGCCGCAGTTGGCAGGTCTCGCCGCACGCGGCGCACAACGTTGGCGACCACCCCGAGCGTGCCCCGTGCTGGCGCGAAGGGGGGTCGCGTTGTTTCAAGCGCGGCGATCAATATGGTGGCGGCCATGCGAGGCGCACCGGCGATCCAGCCCCTCCGGCAATGCCCGTGCCGCTCGCAAGGTCCGCTTAAACACAGAGGCGCAGATTAAACACAGAGGCGCAGAGGCCTCAGGGATCGCAGAGAAAAAATGATGCGCTTCGCGCGAAGCGCATTCACTTGCTTGCCTTCTCTGCGATCCCTGCGGCCTCTGCGCCTCTGTGTTGAATCAATGGCCGCCCGCGGGCACCACCCACCCACCTGCCCGCGCCGCCGCAAGGTCCGCCACGGTCCGCGATGCGCCACACCAGCGTCCGCTACCCCCGACAGCACTCGTCCACCGGAAACGCCACCCTAATCCCCCGTGAACCTCGGCTCCCGCTTCTCGAAATACGCGTTCGTGCCTTCAAGGTTGTCCTTCGTCATCGCCGTCTGCACCAGGCACTCGGTCTCGATCGCCAGCATCGTCTCCAGCGAGGAATCCAGCCCCCGATCCAGCATCATCTTGTGAAGCTGCACCGCCACCGGCGCGCGGCTGGCGATCCGCCGCGCGAGCTTCTCGGCTTCGGCGCGCACCTCGCCAACCGGAACGATCCGGTTCACCAGGCCGATTCGATACGCTTCCTGCGCATCGATGAATTCCCCCGTGTAGGCCAGCTCACGCGCCTTCGCGAGACCGATCTTGCGCGGCGCGAAGAACGTGCCGCCGTTGGTGATCGTCACGCCGATATTGACCTCGGGAAAGCCGAATTTGGCGTCCTCGCCGGCCACGACAAGATCGCAGGCGAACGCCACTTCGCAGCCGGCGCCCACGGCGTAGCCCTGCACGGCGGCCACGATCGGAAACGGCGCGAGCCGCATCAGGCGCGTGGTGTCCTGCAACGCCTTCTGCCATTCGCGAAGCTGCGCCGGCGACAGGCGCCCCGCGCTCATCTCTTCATTGTGGGTGCGGATTTCCTCGACGTCGTGTCCGGCGAGGAACGCGCGCCCCGCGCCGGCCAGCACCAGGCAGCGCACGGCGCGATCGCGCGCCAGCTCCGCGAGGTGCCGTCCCATCAACTGCCAGGTCTCGATCGTCATGGCGTTGAGGCGCTCGGGCCGGTTGAAGGTCAGTGATGCGATCCCCGCATCAAGCTGCACGATGATCCTGTCTGGCACGCGATCCTCCATGATCCCTCGTTGACACAGGTTCGGTCCGGACGCCGAGGCGATCGCGGCGGCGGCCGGGTTCGTCCGTTATTTCCTGACCGGAACGCCCGCCTGGACGCGATCCCAGGTCGCCGCGGTGACGCCCCGCGCGCGCAGCGCGTATTTCTGGATCTTGCCGGTCGGCGTCTTGGGCAGCTCGCTGGCGAACTCGAGGTAGCGCGGCACCATGAAGTAGGGCAGCCGCTCGCCCAGGAAGGCGATCAGCGCCTCGGGCGCGGGGGTTCGTCCCGGCTTCGGCACGATGACCGCCATCACCTCCTGCTCGGTCACCTCGGCCGCGACCGGAATGACCGCGGTCTCCAGCACGTCCGGGTGCGCATTGATTTCCTGCTCCACCTCCATCGAGGAAATATTCTCGCCACGCCGGCGGATGGCATCCTTCACGCGGTCGACGAAATACAGATTGCCGTCCGCATCCGCCATCAGCATGTCGCCGGTATGCAGCCACAGGTTCCGCCAGGCCTGCTCGGTCCATTCCGGATGCCGCCAATAGCCCGCCATGACGATCCAGGGTTTTTTCGGCCGCACGACCGCCTCGCCGGCCACCCCGGATGGCAGCTCGTTGTCGTGTTCGTCGACGATACGAACTTCGTACAGCTCGGTGTCGACGCGGCCGCAGGTGCGCGCGTTCGGCAGCTCGAAACCGGAGCGGGTCGGGCAGTTCATTTCGGTACCGCCCCAGGTGGTCGAGACCAGCACGCCGAAGCGCCGCTTGAACTTCTCGACGTCCGGGATCAGCGGCACGATGAGGACGCGTTCCAGCGGATTGTCGGCATCGTCCGCGGCCGGCGGCTGCCGGTACAGCAGATTCGCCATCGCCCCCAGCAGGAACGAGCAGGTGGCGCGGTACTGCCGGCAGATCGGCCAGAACCGGGCAGGGCCAAAACTGTCCGGCAGCACCGCCGTCGCGCCGGCAATCGCCGCCGCGTAGACCACGGCCCATTGTCCGGCGATGTGGAACAGCGGCAGCGGCGCGTAGTAGACATCGTCCGGGCGGAGATCGAGCATGTCGATCACCCCGCGGGCATACTCGAAGGCATGGCCGTGGGTGACGATGACGCCCTTCGAGGGTCCCGTGGTGCCGGACGTGTACATGACGGCAAGCTGATCCCACGGCGCCGGCGAAAACGCCGCGAACCGCGCGTCGTCCGCCAGGATCTCGGCGTATGGCACCAGGCGGGCCGCACCGACCCGGGCGTCCGGCCGAGGCTCCGGCGTGGTGCCGTAGACGACCGCCGTTGAAAGCGCAGTCACGTCGCTCGCGACTTCCGCAAGGCGGGGCAGGAACTCGCCGTCCGCGATGATCACGCGTGCCGCGGAATCGTTCACCAGATGGGCCAGCAGGCGGCCCTTGTAGTGGCAATTCACCGGCACCTCGATCGCGCCGATCTTCGCCAGGGCGCACCAGAGGGCGATGAACTCGATGCAGTTGTTCAACATCAACAGCACCGTGTCGCCCCGCCCGACGCCAAGCCGAACCAGGCCGTTCGCCAGCCGACAGGCCAGTCGGTCGACCTCGCGGTAAGTGAAACGCCCGGCCTCTGTCAGGATCCAGGGTTTGTCGCCGGCGTCGACGAGACGCCGGGCGAGCACGTGCGCGAGTGTCGTCGTCTCGCCGCCGAAACCGCTTGCTGCTGCCGCGGCCTGGGTCATGCGCGCCGCCCGCCCCGCAGCGGAACCGCGGCGCCAGGGACCTGGGGGCACATGCGCCACATCCGATCAGCCCTCCCCAAGGTGGCCGCGTCATACGGCAGGCGCGATACGCCGCGCGTCCGCACTTGCGAGGTCGGAGTCGTTCCTTGGAATCGCTGTGCTAGTCAAGCCGCCGGAAGAAATAGGTGCATTGGTGACCGGGCGGATAATCCTCGATGCGGCCGAACGCCGTGTAGCCGTGGCGGCGGTAGAAATCCGGCGCCTGGAAACTGAACGACAGCAGCCATACGCCGAAGCAGCCGCGCTCGCGCGCCTTGGCCTCGGCCTGCTTCAGCAGCGCTGTCCCGAGTCCGCGACCTCGCTGCGCCTCCGGCACGAAAAGCTGGTCCACGAACAGCCAACGCCAGTAGGTGACGCCCCATAGCCCGCCGACGATGGTCTCGCTGCCCGGTTCGCGCAGCAGCAGTGCCAGCGGCGCCACCGGGTCGGGAAAGCCGGTGCGCTCGTCGTTGTAAATGTCGAGCAGGCGGAAGATTGCCTCGCGATGCTCCGGCAGCGCGCAATCAGGGATGACGATCTCGGGTATCACCGGTGCATGTGCCATGCGTCACTGCCGACGAAGTCGCTGCGCTGCGTTGCGATCGGGGTTCAATAGGGGGCTGCCGTCCTTGTGGGTGAACACGAACCGGCCGCCGGGTTCCATGTGGCCGTGCATGTCGATGTCGGGGTAGCTCACCGCATCGCCCGCGGTGCGGTCGCCGATGACCAGCAGCAGCACATCCGCGGCGGAGCGGTTGACGAAGTGGTGCGCGTTGCCGGTGCCGGCCGCGAAACCGGCGCACAGGCCCGCGGACAGATGTTCCACCCCGGCATCGGTCACCAGATCCACCTCGCCCTGCAGGACATAGATGAACTCGTCCTGCTTCGTGTGCGCGTGGCGGCAGGACGACTGCCCGCCCGGCACGATGCGCACGAGGTTGACGCCGAAATTGGTCAGGCCGGCATGGTTGCTAAGCCGGCGGTTCCAGCGCTGCTGGTTCAGCGCGCGGAAGGGCTCCGGGTAGCTGGTCGCGTTGCTCTCGGGCAGGGTCAACGGGTCGAACCCCGATTTCTCCACCCCAGACTTTTCCACCATGATCGGTCTCCGTGCGATTGCCGTTGCATCCGTCCCGCAGGATGCCGAGGCGCGCGACGGGACTGCAATCGGGCACCGCCCTGCGAACCGACGGACGGCCTGTCCGGCCTCAGCCGCCGCCGCGCCGCCGGCACGATCCGCCGTTCCGCCGATCCGATCCGCCAATCCGCCGACCCGGTTCGCCGTTGCGTCAGTCCGGCTCGCCGTTTCCCCGCCTACCCCGCCAACCCCGCCAGCGCCGCGCGCAATGCCGCGATCCCCTCCCCGGTTTCGGCGCTCGTCGCCACCACCTCCGGATGCGCCGCCGGATGCCGCCGCGCCAGCACCTCCGCCTCCGCCCGTTTGCGCGCCAGCGCCCCCGGCTTCACCGCGTCCGCCTTGGTCAGCACGATCTGGAACGTCACCGCGGCGCGGTCCAGCAACTCCATCACCGCGCGATCCGCGTCCTTCAACTCGATCCGCGCGTCCAGCAGCAGCAGCACGCGCCGCAGGCTCGGCCGGCCGCGCAGGTAGTCGAACATCAGCCCCTGCCAGTCGGCCTTGACGTCCTTCCCGCGCCTGCGCATAGCCGTAGCCCGGCATGTCCACCAGCGTCAGCCGGCCGCCCAGATCGAAGAAATTGAGCTGCCGCGTCCGCCCCGGCGTGTTCGACACCCGCGCCAGCGCGTGCTGCCCGGTCAGCGCGTTCAGCAGCGACGACTTGCCGACATTGGAGCGGCCGGCGAAGGCCACCTCCGGCCCGCGCGGCGGCGGAAGCTGGTCGATCCGTTGCGCCGCGTAGACGAAATGGCACGACGCCGGCGAACAGCAGCCGCCCGGCTTCCAGCGCCGCCGCTTCCAGCAGGGCCGCGTCGTCGGTTTCCTGTGTCACTTGTCGCCTTGCGGGGCAGCAAGCAAGCAAGTAATCAAGCGGACACAGAGTTTCACAGAGTGCACACAGAGTTTCACAGAGAAGATTTTCTGGCGCTTCGCGCGGATGGCATGATCGCCGCCAAGGCGCTTTGCGCGTAGCGCCATTGTCTTCCTCTGTGAAACTCTGTGCGCACTCTGTGAAACTCTGTGTCCGCTTGATTACTTACTAGCTCACTCGCGGCCCCCCGCGCCCCGCCTCCACCCCCATCAGGTCCGCGCCAGCCCCGGCCGCGCCAGCCGCGTGCGCCGCATGATCAGCCATTGCTGCGCGATCGACAGCGTGTTGTTCCAGCTCCAGTAGATGATCAGCCCGGCCGGGAACCGCGCCATCATGAAGGTGAAGATGATCGGCATGAACTGGAACAGCCGCGCCTGCACCGGATCGGGCGGCGGCGGGTTCAGCTTCTGCTGCAGCGAACATCGTGCAGCCCATGATCAGCGGCCACGCGCCCATGTGCAGGAACGGCGAGATCACCGTCGGATCGAACGGGATCAGCCCGAACAGGTTGAACACGTTGGTCGGATCCACCGCCGACAGATCGTGGATCCAGCCGAAGAACGGCGCCTGCCGCATCTCGATGGTGACGAAGATGACCTTGTAGAGCGAGAAGAACACCGGAATCTGCACCACCATCGGCAGGCAGCCCGGACGCCGGGTTCACCTTCTCCGCCTTGTACAGCGCCATCATCTCCTGCTGCATGCGCTGCGGCTCGTCCTTGAACCGCTCGCGCAGCGCCGTCATCTTCGGCCCGAGCAGCTTCATCTTGCTCATCGAGCGGTACGAATAGTTCGCCAGCGGGAAGAACAGCAGCTTCACGCCCACGGTGAACACCATGATCGCCAGGCCGAAATTCCCCAGCAGTCCGTTCAGCCAGTCCAGCGCAATAGAAGATCGGCTTGGTCAGGAAGTAGAACCAGCCGAAATCCACCGCCTTGTCGAAGCTGGGGATGTTGTACGCGTCCTCGTAGCTGGTCCAGCAGCCGCACCACCTTGGCGCCGGCGAACATGTGCGACGGCAGCGTCTCGGTCGCGCCCGGCGCGACGCTCACCGGGTCCTGCGTGACATAGTCCACCTGGTAGTGATCGCCGTTCTCGGCGATGTGGCGGAAGTTCAGCCGTCCCGGCACCGACTGGTCGGGAATCAGCGCGGCCAGCCAGTATTTGTCGGTGATGCCGGCCCAGCCGCCGGTGGCCGTGGCGTCATAGGCGACGCCGTGCGTTCTTCTCGCCCTCGCTCTTGGTCTTGGCGTAGGTGGTCTCCTGCAGCGTGCCGTCGACCACGCCCAGCAGCCCCTCGAACAGCACGTAGTAGCCGGCCACCTCGGGCGTGTAGTCGCGCCGCACCCGCGCCCAGGGAAACAGCGACACCGGCGCGCCCGTGGCGTTCTTCACCCGCTGCTCGACGCTGAACATGTAGTTGTCGTCGACCGACAGCACGATCTCGAAGGTCAGCCCGGCGCCGTTGTCCCACGACAGCGTCACCGGCTTGCCGACGGCCAGCTCGTTCGCCGAGGCCGTCCACACCGTGTCGTTGCCCGGCAGCTTCACCGCCTGCCCGCCGCCGCCGTCCAGCCATACTGCACGTAATAGGGCTGCGCCTCGGACCGCGGCTCCAGCAGGCGCACCAGCGGCGAGTTCGGCGCCAGCGTCTCGCGGTAGTCGTTCAGCACCAGGTCGTCGATCCGCGCGCCAAGCAGGCTGATCGAGCCACCGACCCGCGGCGCGTCGATCTGCACCCGCGGCACGTTCTTCGGCACCGCGTTGGCCGCCGCGGAACCCGCCTGGGCCAGCGCCCCCGGCGCGCCGGCCGCCGACCCCGCCTGCGGCTGCCCGGCCTGCGGCTGCCCGCCCTGCACCTGCCCACCCTGGGTCTGCCCACCCTGGGTCTGCCCACCCTGGGTCAGTTCCACCTTTGCCGGCGGATGCACCGGCACCGGCGGATGCGGCATCAGAAACTGAAAGCCGAGCAGGATGGCAACCGAGATCGCGATCGCGAGAAACAGCCGCTTCTGGTCCATCACCGCTCCGTCGCGCGCCCAGTTGGTGTTACAGGTGGGGGCGCCAGAGACGGCGGTACCGGATCGACGCCGCCGTCACACCATGGGTTGCACCGCGCGACGCGCCACGCCGCAAGGCCGCCGCCGCGCACCGCCCCGTGCGTCCTGAACGCCTCGATCGCGTAGTCCGAGCAGCTTGGGAAAAACCGGCAGTTGGCCCCGATCACCGGCCGCAGCGTCCACTGATAGGCCCGCACCGCCCCGATCGCCACCCGCGCGCCCACGCTCATGCCACGCCCGCCCCAGGACGTTTGACACCCGCGCCGACCTTGGCCAGCGCACGCCGCAGATCCTCGCGCAACGCGGCAAACGACCGCCCGCGCGTGCCCTCGCGCCCGATCAGCACCAGGTCCACACCCGTCAACGGCTGCTCCGCGAGGTTCAACCGCGCCGCCTCCTTCAACCGCCGGCGGACGCGATTGCGCACCACCGCGTTGCCCACCCGCTTGGTCACCGTGAAACCCAGCCGCGCGGCCCAGGGGCGGCACCAGTGTCACCCCGCGGCAGCGCCTGCAGCACCAGCCCCGGCATCGGCGCCTTGCGCCCCTTGGCGGCGAGCAACAGAAACTCGGCGCGGCGCCGTCAAACGTCCCGGGGCGGCCACGCAACCCCCCAGCGTCAGGCCGACAGGCGCTTGCGGCCCTTGGCGCGGCGATTGGCCAAGACCTTGCGACCGCCGACCGTGGCCATGCGGGCGCGGAATCCGTGCCGGCGCTTGCGGACAAGCTTGGACGGCTGATAGGTGCGCTTCACGGAACCCTGCACTCCACGCAAAGAAAAAGCCACGCGACCGCCGAGGCCCCGGTCGCGGCCCCCCATCGCAGGCGGCGGCTTATACGGGCGCCCCCCCACGGCGTCAATCGCACCGCCCGGTCGGAAGCAAGGCCAGGGCTCCGCCCTGAAACCCGCCAGGGGGCTTTGCCCCCTGGACCCCCACCAGAGGCGGAGCCTCTGGACTCCATCCATTTTGGTTGGAGCGAGGGCGGGGGGAGAGGGTCCGGCCTGGGCGTCTGCCATCGCGCCGGCAGACGCCGGCGCGATGGCAGACGCCCAGGCCGGACCCTCTCCCCCGCCCTCGCTCCAACCAAACGGACGGGTTCCAAGGGCTCCGCCCTTGGCGGGGTTCCAAGGGGCAGCGCCCCTTGGCGGGGTCCGGGGCGGAGCCCCGGGCTTGCTTTCGACCGGGCGGTGCCACTGGATGTCGGCGCGGGGCGTCCGATGTAGAAGCCTGGCGTGGCGTGGTCGCGAGGGTCGGCGCGGGGCATGGATCGGGTGCAAAGGCTGGTTCGGTTGCCTGCCGGCGCGCCGGGGCGGTCGCCGATGGTGGGGCCGGAGGGGCGGGGGCGTCCGCTCCGTTCGTCGCTGACCGTCTCGCTCGCGGTGCATCTCGGCATTCTGGTTCTGCTGCTGCTGACCATCCAGTATCGGCCGCGGCAGGCCGAGCAGGTGCCGCCGGCGGATTTCGCCATGGTGTTCGAGGGGCACTCTCCGGTGCTCAACTCCGGACCCAATCCGGCCCTCAAGAAGCCGTCGCAGCCCGGGTCGCCAGCGCCGGGCGTGACCACGCCGCCGGTTCCGCCCGCGCCGGCCACGCCGCCCGCGCCGCCGTCCGTGGCGCTCCTGCCGCCGCCTCCGCCGCCGCCATCGCCCCAGGCGCCGGCCGAGGCGCACCCGGCGCCGGCGCCACCCCGGTGCCGTCCGCGGCACGCCCGCCACCCCCGGCGCCAACCACGGCGCTGCTGCCGCACCCGGCGCCCTCGCCGCCCGCGCCGCCCGAGGCCAGCCCGCCGGTTCCCACCCCGGCTCCCGTGCCCCCGCCGCAGGCGATGGTGATTCCGCTGCCGCCGCCGGTCCCCGCCGCCGCCGCCGCCCGAGGCGCCGTCCACGGGAGCGGGCGCGGCCGGAACGCCGGCCGGAGCGCGCGCCCGCCTTCCCGAGTCCGCTTGCCTTCTCCTTCGGGCTGCCCGGCCCGACCACGCCGAACCGCGCCGCGCCGCAGGGCATGCCGCCGCCGCCGCCGCCCGTGTCGAGCCGCACATCGCGCGGCCCGGCCAGCCGGGCACGATCGACCTGTCGTTCGGGCCGATCCAGGGCGGCTCGCTCTCGCCGTCGGCATCGGTGCAGATGGAGGGCGTCGCGGTCAGCACCGACTGGCTCAACCTGGTCAGCGCCTGGTGGCAGCGGCACGGCTACTACCCGCCGCAGGCCGCGGCGAATTTCGAGGACGGCGACGTGACGCTGCACATGAAGGTCGATCGCGACGGGAAGGTGGAGGCGCTCGAGCTGACCAGCAAGTCGGGCTCGCAATGGCTCGACCTTGCCGCCCTGTCGGTGTTCCGCGGCGCGTTTTTGCCGCCGCTGCCGCCGGACATGCCGAACGCGCAGATTCCGTTCGAGGTGACGGTCCACTACGTCCTCATCCGCTGACCGCCAGATAACATTCTCCCCCTCCCCTTGAGGGCTTGGGCCGCGAAGCGGACCAAGGATGGGGGGAGGGGTTGGTGCCGGCGTTGCCGTCTCGTCGTGGGCCGCAAGGACATCATGGACGCGCTGGGCATCCCCGGCATGAAGGACCCCGCAACCGGCAAGCGCCCGTCGTCTTCCGTCCTTGCCCCATGCCATAGCTTCCGGCATGCGTTCGTAACCGAGACAACCGGCTTGCCGGGCGAGATCGCAAACAGTGACGTGAAAAACTACCTCTCGGGGCACGCGGAGGACTCCGTCCGCAAGGACTATGGCGAGCAAAAGCTGGCGGTTGTCCGGAAGGCGGTTGACGCCATGTGGCAAGGCGTCGCGATCTAGGGCGACGCTACAGGGGCGTGCGGCAGGGGGCGGGCGAAGGTCCGCCCCTTTCGTTTGCGGGCGCCGTAGCGCCACCCTGGCGGATCATAGCAAGCTGCCGGGCGATGATACCGCCCCGCGCGGTCAAGGTGCGCCAGATTGCCCGTCCGGAGAGGGTGGGACAGTGGAAAGCTGGGGTTGTCCCGAGAGGCCCAAGTTGCCGGGCGGATCGTGCGGAGCTAGGGTGTCGGTCAACGGGAGCGATAAAGCAGGCACCAAGGGAGATTAGGGATGAAGCCGCAAATAGTTGGAATGACTGGCGTGTACTGTGCCGCCGCCGAGCTATCTCGACGCGGCTTCATCGTTGCCATGACCTCGCGCAATGCTCAGGGAATTGACTTACTCGCCACCCTCCCGAATAAGTATACAGCGTGGACATTCCAGGTGAAAACGAACGCAGACAAAGGCAATTCTTGGCGTTTGGGACAGGGTGAAACCGTCGCTGATCCAAACTGTTTTTACATATTCGTGAATTTAAACGGCGCGGGTCCGCCAACATACGCAATCGCGGAGAGCTCGCATGTTGCTCGGCAGAAAAAGCCCGGTGTCCACCCGTACATAAATCGGGCGGACATTCCAAAGGGCGATGATTGGGAGATATTCACGTCCGTCGCATTTGGCGACCTTACGTGGGAAGACGCGCGCAAGATAGCTCAGAAGCCAAGTGACCATTCAGTGGCCCTGTTGAACAAGGCGCTTATGCTACTCAAGCCTCCACAGAGCAACAAACTCGACCGCGATTTCCGCAAAGCGATCGCCGCTGAACTTTCTTGGAGAATCCGGGTGAAGCCCGGTCGTGCTGCTAAAGCTGGCGGGCGGAACTAGCATGTTTTCGAGGTTGAAAACATGAGCGATGAGCCTACGGACAGCAACGGAACCATCACTCGAGGTTGCGATGCCGACAGCGGCACGATTCGCGAGGCTGTCCGTATAGCTGGGGTAATGTGATGGATGACGCAGGGAGACGACTACCCGATACGTTCAAACGCCGCGAGCGTGGCGACGGGATGTTGCCCACTCGATCCGGGAGGAAGTCGTGACGCAGTTCGAGTTCAACAAGGATGCTGCGCTTCGGAATCTCAAACTTCGGATTCTCGAATACGCTGTCCAAGACGGGCAATTTATCCGCAGTTTTGGAGAAATCGCGCGACTGATCGGGGCGTCGGAGCGGGCGTGTGATAAAGCAGCATCACGCGACCGCGCGGACGCGGATTACATCGAGGCCGTGTGTGAAGAAGAAATCGAGAACATCGAGGAATTGATAGGCGTTTCATTTCTCATTTTGCAGATCAAGATTAGCCGGGTGAAATCGGCAGCTAGCTGGGCCTTTAAGGACGATCTAGAAATCTTCAATGTATGCGGAATGTATGGGTCCCACGAATACAGCATGATCGAGTTCATTTGGGAGATTGCCAACTACTACAAGCATAGAGACGAAGTGTCAGGTAGCAGAGGAAAAAAGAGACGGGTTGTGATCGACTCACTTGGCCTCGTTGCTGGTTCGACAGGGAATCTAAGGACCGCGCTTGAGAAGCTTGGTGTTTCGCCCTATTCCAATTGCGAGAAGATTGCCTTGCATGTCCAGTGTTGGGCCGAACACGTCTTTCGTGCTGCAAAGGCAGCGGCGGGAGGAGCGCCAATCTCGCACTGACTTCGTGGCCTCAGTTTGGTGTGTACGAAGAATGAGTTTTCTCTGAGTTTATCTTTACCAGTTGGATCATTGTGCGAAACTCCGCGCTCTCACGAAACTCTTGGGCCAAAATCATCAGCGGTGCTTCGGGGCGCATGACCAGCGCCCCTAACGTATCGCGGACGGGTTGACGATCGACCTTGATATGGAAAACATAGGCGGTGGCGACGAACCGATAAAAGTTGAGACCCTCATAGCGGTGGCGGACGGGTGAGATGACGCCTGATTGCCAACTCTCGACATCACTAAACCTGCAAAGAATCGTGGCAAACATGTCGGCGTCACCAGGATCGCCGCGCTTCACCACGGAAGTGAGGGTCGGCAGAAATGGGCCAAGGTCAACGTTCGCGAACTCGGGCCGGTCGGTTGCAGCCGCGCGCCATAGCAAGGACAGAAAGAACGACTTTAGCTTAGGGTAGTCAAACAAGTCGGCTTGGTATAGGAGGGGCTGGCCGTGGTGGTTGACCGTTCTAAACGCCGTCACGTCATCCATCAGGAGCTTGGCCGCGTAATTGTCCAGCGGATCAAAGCGCCTCTCGCACCCGGCGCAGACGAGCCGGTTATCATATATCCCAATGAGCGAGCGGCGTTTCCGGTCTGTCGGGTCCGAAGACAAGACGCTGAGACCGTCTTTGCCTCGGGCGCGCTCGGGGTAAAAGCTACGAGGGATAATGTGGGCGTTGACAAAATCGGATCGCTCGCCACACATCTTGCAGACGGCGCTTTCCTTCATCGGAAATATTCCGGAGACCCCCCTATCCTCGACAGTCATTGCCGACACCAGCTTACCAATCATGATCACAATACAGCAGGTCGGTGACCAGCAACAGCGCTGCAATGTGGCCCCTGCCATGCCTCGACGATAACCACGCCGCCCAGCGCCCTCAGTGCCCCGTGGTGACCGTCGCCGCGTAGGGGCGCGCTGACCACCGTGCCACCACTGCGGCCGCCTCCCTGGCTTTCTTGACCGAGTTGCCGAGCGCAATTGTGCCGAGCTACAGTGCCAGCAGCAACGCCGACGACAGCGTCACGGTTCTGAGGTCACATGAAAAGGACTGCCATAATCTTGCTAGGTTTAGTCGCCGCTTGCGGCGCCGGTTACGTCCTCGCAGTCCTGTGGCGGCCACCCTCTACGCCCAGAGTGATGGCAGGCATGCCTGTATATCCGCGCGAAGCCGCAGATTTGCCGATCATCAACATCGCTGACCTCGTGATTGCGGCCATACCTGCACAAGGCTTTGAACGTCTTGGATGGGACGACATGATCGACAATCCCGTGATTCGCTGGAATACTGTGGGCGTTACCTTGACGGGATCAGCCGCCTTACGGGAAGGTTTGGTGCGGGTCAGGGTAGCCGGCAAGCCATCCACCACCATCCGTCAGGGGCGCGAAGAGCTAGCGTGGACCGTGACACTCGGCACTTACGGCCCGGAGAAATTCGGGCCAAAATGGATTAGCATCGAACCAGGCGCACCGCCCCCTGATCAGTGTTTCGGGACGCTTGACGATGGATGCACCTTCACTGCTGCGCAAGCTTTGGCAGCACCGACATTGGCAAAGCAACCCATTTGCACCATCCCGGAGGGAGGGAGCCACACGGAAGTCTACTCTGTAACGGCTTCTGGAAAGCCACCAGTGTTGTTCGTCTACGGATATTCGGAAGGAAGCGGCGGCAGTTCGTCATCGATAGAAATAAGGCCGATGTCCGACAAGGCGGATGCTTGCAAGTCCACCAACTGAGAGGCGAGAGAAAAGCCCGTCCTGTCGCCACGCCAGTTCCCGTTTTCTTGAGGGTGATCGCCTTTCCCGGCTGCACCGATCGTGATCATGCCACATCGAACCGGTCCCCAGCGCTAGCGCCGCAATGTGACCCCCTCCCGGTTTGCCGCGACGATGACGACGCCGCCCAGCGCTACGCTAGTCGCCGCACGGAGCATGCTGGGGGATGGGGGCAGGGAACCCCGCCGCCGCACGGGCTGGGGGCGGCGGCGGGGCACTACGGCACGCGGCGGGATGCGCGGCGGGAAAGGACAACCGCAACTCCCACGTGCTGGAAAGGTCCGCCGCACCCCGCCCGTCACGCGAAAGCATGACAGGCAGGGGCCAGACTACGCGGTCAGACACAACGCGGTATTCCGGGCGAGAGGATAGCCCGCCCCCAGCCATTCGATTCCCCTTCCGCGCCGGCCCTACCGTGCCAAAGCATCACGGCGGACCGTTCGGCATAGAAAGCCGGACCCCAGCGCACGCGCCAAGGGGGCCGGGGGTTTGTCGCGGCGAAACCCTGACACCGCGACGTTTCAATTCATCGCGAAAGCGTAAGGCGCAAACTCGCACACCACTTCGCCGCGTCGCGCTGGGCGTTGCGATGCTCGCGGGCGACGTTTGGCGTTGGAAGCGCAACCGTCCGACCGGCGGGAGGTTGCATTGGACGCCATCGCCAAATCGCCCCGCCGCCGTCGCCAAGCCAAAGGACAAACGCGGGGCGAGTGAAAAGCGCCGCGGCTTCACGGCGGACGAATTGGGCGCTCTGAACATTCACCACGGCGGTGTTCGCCACGACGTGAGACGGCCTTTTCCCGCGGGTCGCCGGGCGTCCCACCCGCAGGCGGTTCCGCTAGCGCCGGCGCGGCACCCCGGTGTAAGTCAGTCTGACTAACTGTCACCGCACAAGGATCGCCGATGTTCCAAATCGCCCCCGCCGCACCGGACGCCCGTGCTGCGCGGCCGGCGTCGGCTCCCCTGCGCCGCCAGGACGGCCCACCGCACCGTCGCGATCCGCGCGGCGATCCCACCCACGCGTCGCTCTGCGCGGCGACGGCGCAGACAGTGGGCTCCGTTTGCAGGGCGCCGACGGTGGCGAACAGGCGGCACCAAGGGCCCGGCCGCCGCAGCGCCTTGCCGCGCACACCGGAGGGGTTCGCCACTCTGGGCGGGACCTACCGGCCGGGGCATGACGTCGTGGCGGCGCGGGCAGCACACCTCTGCGGCAGGGCGGTCATCATCCGAGCCTGGCTGCCGGTCGCGGCGGTGCCAGTCCGCGCGCACCGGCCGCATGCGATGGCCGTGCGGCTGGCGCCGGAGGCGCAGGAACCGCCGCCGCCGCACCCGCGCAAAACCCCAAATCCGCATTTTCCCAAATCAACCCTGTGGACCCCGAGCCGGCCACGACACCCGCGCAAAACCCCCGGATCCGCGTTTTCCCGAATCAACCCTATGAACCCCGAGCCGACCCCGCCACCCGCGCAAAACCCCGGGTCCGCGTTTTCCCGAATCAACCCCTTGAACCCCGAGCCGGCCGCGGCACCCGCGCAAAACCCCGGATCCGCGTTTTCCCGAATCGACCCTTTGAATCCCGAGCCGGCCGCAGCGCCCGCGCAACACCGCGAACCCGCGTCTTCCCAAATCAACCCTTTGAACTCCGAGCCAAGCCCCGCGGCCAGAAACCGCGCATCACCGCGCCCCCGCAGCGATCCCTTACACCCTAGCGGCGGTGGCCCGGGCGCCGGCCGCCGCCACCTCGACCAGACACGCGACCCGCGACGTCCACGCCCAGCGCCCGGCGGCCGCAAATTGCCGCACCTCCGCAGCGACCCCTTACACCCTAGCGACGGTGACCCGGCCGCCCCTGCCCGTGCGCGGGCGCACCCTGCCCGTCAGAACTCCAGGCACCTGTCCGGCCCGGCCGCGATCCCCCGCACAGGTCAGGCAATCGCCTGGAGGAAGCAAGGCCAGTGGCTCCGCCCCTGGACCCCGCCAAGGGGCGCTGCCCCTTGGAACCCCGCCAAGGGCAGCGGCCCTTGAAATCGCGTCCTTTGGTTGGGTTTGGGGAGGGGTGCCGACGGGGCCGAATGCTCGGCGGATTACCGCCGGGCATTCGGCCCCGTCGGCACCCCTCCCTACACCCAACCAAAAAATGGCGACCCGAGCGCCGCTGCCTCTGGTGGGGCGTACCAGGGGGCAAGGCCCCCTGGCGGGTTTCCGGGCCGGCCCCGATCCTTGCTTCCTCCAGGCGATCCGCCCGGCTGGACAGGCGCCGCCCGATCGTCCACACGCGGCCCGCAACGCCCGTCGGTTCGGATGACCCGCGCACGCCTCACGCACCTGCTGCCGCTCGCGCTGCTGGTTGCCGGCCTGGTCGCCCTGTGGGCGTTCGGCCTGCAGCAGGACCTGTCCTGGCCCAGCCTGGCGCGCCACCAGGCCGAGCTGCTTGCCGCCGTCGCGGCGCACCCGGTCGCGACTGCCGGCGCCTATGTGCTGGTCTACACCATCCTGGTCGCCTGCTCGGTGCCCGAGGCAGCGCTGGTCACCGTCGCCGGCGGCCTGCTGTTCGGCACGGCACTGGGCGGCGCGCTGGCCGTGATCGGCGCCAGCCTCGGCGCGGTGGTGCTGTTCCTGGCCGCCCGCACCGCCTTCGCCGACCTGATGGCCGCGCCGCGCCGAGCGGTTCATGGCGCGGATCCGGCCCGGCATCGAGCGCGACGGGTTTCTCTACCTGCTGGCGATCCGGCTGGTGCCGATCTTTCCGTTCTGGCTGGTCAACCTGGCCGCGGCGGCGTGCGGCATGCGGCTGCTGCCGTTCGCGCTCGCCACCCTGCTCGGCATCATCCCGGGAACGCTGGTGTTCGCCGCGATCGGCAGCGACCTCGCCGGTGTGCTGGCGCACGGCGCGGCACCGGATTTCTCGGTCGTGTTCTCGCCGCGTGTGCTGCTGCCGCTGCTCGGCCTCGCCGTGCTCACGCTGCTGCCGGCGATCTGGCACGCGGTCAAGGGGCGCCAGACCGACGCCCAGGGCCGCCAACCCCAGGGCCACGACGCCCAGGGCCGCGAGGCCGACGGTCCCGATGCCTGAGTTCGATCTCGCGGTGATCGGCGCCGGGGCCGCCGGGCTGTCGCTCACCGCGGTCGCGGCGCAGCTTGGCCTGAAAGTCGCGCTGATCGAGCGCGATCGCATGGGCGGCGACTGCCTCAACACCGGCTGCGTGCCGTCGCAAGGCGCTGCTGGCCGCGGCGCATGCGGCGCAGTCGGCCCGCGCCGCCGGCCGCTTCGGCATCCGCCTGCCGGAGCCGGTGATCGACTGGGACGCGGTGCGCGCGCACGTCACCGGCACCATCGCCGCCATCGCCCCGATGGACTCCGAGGCGCGCTTCCGCGCCCTGGGCGCCGAGGTGCTGCGCGGCGAGGCGCGCTTCCTCGACCCCGACACGCTCGGCATCGACGGCCGGCGCCTGACCGCGCGGCGCATCGTCATCGCCGCCGGCAGCCGCGCCGCCGTCCCGCCCATCCCGGGCCTCGACGCCGTCCCGTTCCTGACCAACGAGACGCTGTTCACCCTCGCCCACCCGCCCGAGCACCTGCTGGTCCTGGGCGGCGGGCCGCTCGGGCTGGAGATGGCGACCGCGCACGCCGGGCTGGGCTGCCGCGTCACCCTGGTGGAGGCCGGCCGCATCGCCCCGCGCGAGGACCCGGAGCTGGCGGACGGGCTGCGCCGGGCCATCGCCGACCCGCGCAACAGGGCACGGCGTGACGCTGATCGAAGGCGCGTCCGTCGCCGCGGTCGAGCCCGGCCCGACGCTGGTCCTGGCGGACGGGCGGCGCATCGCCGGCAGCCATCTGCTGGTCGCCGCGGGCCGGCGGCCGAACCTGGAGCGCCTGGCGCTGGAGGCGGGCAACGTGCGGCGCCTCCCCGGCCGGCATCGCCACCGACCGCGGCCTGCGCAGCGTGACCAACCGCCGCGTCTTCGCCATCGGCGACATCGCCGATCCCGTCGGGATCGGCCCGCGCGCCTTCACCCATGTCGGCAGCTACCACGCCGCGATCGTCATCCGCCGCGCGCTGTTCCGCCTGCCGGCGCGGCTCGACTACGCCGCGCTGCCCCGGGTCACCTACACCACGCCCGAACTCGCCCAGGTCGGCCTGACCGAGGCCGACGCACGCGCGGCCGGCCATCGCGTCACGCTGCTGCGCGCGCCACTGGCCGAGAACGACCGCGCCGTCGCCGAGGGCGACCTGACCGGCCTGGTCAAGCTGGTCCTGTCGGGGAAACGCGTGCTCGGCGCCGGCATCCTGGCGCCGCACGGGGGAGAAATGATCGGCCAATGGGCACTGGCGATCGCGCGGCGCATACCGGCGTCTGCACTTGTCGCGCTGATCGTCGCCCTATCCGACCCGCGCCGAGGCCGGAAAACGTGCCCTCTCCACGCTGTTTGCGCCGCGCCTGTTTGCGCCGCACACAAAATCGCTCGTGAGGCTGCTAAATCGGTTGCCCTGAGCGCGCCGATCGCTCACATTCCCGAGATGACGAAATCGTGCGCCACCCATCTGGGGCCGGGGCGCGATCCGGGGCGGGGGGCCGCACTGGCGTTACAAGGCGGAGGCGCACACGGCGCCTTCACCTGGGGTGTGCTGGATCGGCTGCTTGAGGAAGGGCTTGAGGTCCATGCCGTCTGCGGCGTGTCGTCCGGCGCGCTGACCGGCGTCATGCTGGCGCAAGGGCTGGTGCTCGGCGGCCGCGACGGCGCGCGTGCGGCGATGCGCCGCCTGTGGCAACGCTTCGCCCACGCCCACGCCATCGAGCCCGCTGCAAAGCGCCCCGCTCGAGCGCTGGCTGTGGGGCTGGGACATGTCCAACTCCCTGGTCTGGCGCGGGCTGGAGGCCACCATGCGGCTGTTCAGCCCGGCCCAGCTCAATTCCGCCCTTTGGCCCGCCCCCTGGTCCGCCCTCTGGCCCTTCAGCCATCACCCGCTGCGCGCGCTGCTCGCCGACCTGGTCGAGCCCGCGCTACTCGCCGATCCAGCGGCGCCGCGGGTGATCGTCTCGGCGACCGATGTCGAGACCGGTCAGGCGGTGCTGTTCGAGAACGCCGCGATCACCGTCGACGTGCTGCTGGCCTCCTGCTGCCTGCCTTTCGTGTTCCCCGCGGTGGAGATCGGCGGGCGCGCCTACTGGGACGGCGGCTATTCCGGCAACCCGCCGCTGCAGCCGCTGCTCGCTGCGCTGGCCACCCAACCGCCGCCGCGCGAGCTGCTGCTGGTCCGTGCCCAGCCGGCACGCCGCCCGGGCGTGCCGCGCACGCCGCTCGAGATCACCAACCGGCTGAACGAGATCGCCTGCCACAACGTCCTGCAGGCCGAGCTGGACGCGCTGCCGGACGATGTCGTGCTGACCAGCTACGACGCCGACGATGCGCTGCTCGACCTGCCGATCTCGTCCAAGTTCAACGGCGAGGCGGAATTCCTGTCGCTGCTGTTCGAGGCCGGCCGGGCCGCGGCGGCGGCGCAGGGCCTGCCGCGCGCCGTCGCCGTGGGCCCGCACCCGCCAGGCGCGGCACCCATGCGGATCGCGATCCCGTGATCATGCTCACATCCTCCCTGGCGTTTCGGCGCTACCACGGCCTTTCCTCGCCCACGTCCGCGGCGCACCGCGCTGCCGCCACGACCTCGACCGGACCATGCGCATGAGCCTCTCCCGCCGACCCGACGATCCACCGGACCGCGACCCGCGGGAGCCGCCGCCGCGCATCGGCCTGCGCCACAGCCTGTCCCTGCGGCTGCTGCTGCTCGTCGTCGGCATGGTCGTGGCGACCGAGGCGCTGCTGATGATCCCCAGCTTCGACCGCGATCGCCGCGTGATCCTGCGGGAGAAGGCGCTGGAGGCCTACATCGCGGCGCTGTCCGCCGCCGCGCCGGCCAACAGCCCCGCGCTGGCGCAGCGCGACGCGCTGCTGCGCGACTCCGGCATCGAGTTCGATCCGGCTGAGCGACCCGCTCGGGACCACGCTGATCCAGGCGGGGGATCCGACGGTACGGCCGGAAAAGACCTTCGACCTGCGCGAGGAGACCGCCTTCCAGTCGCTGGTCCGCGGTTTCGTCGCCGCGACGGCGACCCGGGACGCGCTGGTCGAGATCACCGACAACGCGCCGTTCAAGCGGGGTACGGTGATCGAGTTCGTCATGCACCGCGCACCGCTCACCCAGGCGCTGCGCGAACTCGACGGGCCGGATGCCTGGGCGACGCTGGTGGTGGCCAGTACCGTGGGCGTGGTGCTGTATCTGGCGCTGCTGGTGCTGCTGATCCGGCCGATGCGCCGGCTGACCTCCTCGATCGCCGCCTTCCGCGCCGATCCGGAGCATGGGGTGCCGCTCGATCCGCGGGTCGCGACGGGGCTGCGCGATGACGAGATCTCCGTGGCCGGGCGCGAACTGGCGGCGATGCAGCGCGAGCTGCGCGCGGCGCTGTGGCGCAACAGCCGTCTGGCCGCCCTGGGGACGGTCGTGGCGAAGGTCAGCCACGATGTGCGCGGCGTGCTGGCGCCGGTGCTGCTGCAGGCCGACCGGCTGCGCCGGCACGCCGATCCGGCGGTGCGCCGCGCCGGCGATTCGCTGGTGCAGGCGGTGGAGCGGGCGATCGACCTGGTCCACCGCACGCTGGACTTCGCGCGCGACGGGCCGCCGCCGCCGCTGCTGGGATCGATCCGGCTGCGCAGCCTGCTGGCGGAGGCGGCGGAGAGCCTGCGCGGCACCGCCGGCGGCTGCGAGCTGGACAACCGCATCCCGCCCGAGCAGGAGGTCGAGGCCGACCGGAACCATCTGTTCCGCGTGCTGGTGAACCTGATGCGCAACGCCGCCGAGGCCGGCGCCCGCCGCGTGCGCGCGCGGGTGCGTGAGGACGGCGACGTGCTGATGATCGAACTGGCGGACGACGGGCCGGGGCTGCCGGAGGTCGTGCGTGCCAACCTGTTCCGCCCGTTCACCAATGGCCACCGGGCGGGCGGCTCGGGCCTCGGCCTGGCGATCGCGCGCGACCTGATGCTGGCGCATGGCGGCGATATCGGCCTGCTGTCCACCGGCCCGGGCGGCACCACGTTCCGCCTG
Source organism: uncultured Alphaproteobacteria bacterium (assembly GCA_963773345.1). Classification (GTDB taxonomy): domain Bacteria; phylum Pseudomonadota; class Alphaproteobacteria; order Acetobacterales; family Acetobacteraceae; genus Palsa-883. The sequence goes on from CAVZBG010000010.1 coordinate 311,430, forward strand.
ACGCTCAAGGTGCCCGAGCGCGCCGACCGGGAGCCGCAGGAGGCCGACTCCCTGTAAGGGCCTGTTGACAAATAATTGCGTCGGCTCTGGCGGACTGCCTTCCCGCGTCATGGCCGCCCCCCCGCGTCATGGCCGCCCCCCGTGTCTTGGCCGGCGCAGGCCGGCCACCCACGTCTTTTCTTCGTTCCACGCAGCAAAGACGTGGGTGGCCGGCCGAAGCCTGTCCTCGGGCGGCCCTTCGGCCCGACCCGTGGGCCGGCCATGACACGGGGGGCGCGCTGCGCGTGCCGATAGGTCAATTGTTACGCCGGCTGGTATAAGACCGTAACATTAGGCCTCGCGGACCTGGCGACCGGCACGAGCGGGCCAAAAGATGCGCCGACGCGAAAGGACGCCAACGGGATGGAAACGGACTACGTCGTGGTGGGCGCCGGCTCGGCCGGTTGCGTCATCGCCAGCCGGCTGAGCGAAACCGGCGCGCGCGTCACCTTGCTCGAAGCCGGGCCGCCCGACTGGCGCCCCTGGATCCACATCCCCGCCGGCGTGCTGAAACTGCTGCGCCATCCGGTGATCAACTGGAACTACACCGCCGAGGCCGGCCCGGGCAGCGCCGGGCGCACCATCCACTGGCCGCGCGGCAAGACGCTGGGCGGGTCGTCCTCGATCAACGGCATGCTGTATGTGCGCGGCAATCCCGCCGATTACGACGGCTGGGCGCAGATGGGCTGCCGCGGCTGGACGTTTGACGAGGTGCTGCCGTTCTTTCGCAAGTCGGAAGATTACGCCCCCGGCGATCCGGAGGTGCGCGGCAAGGGCGGCGTGCTGCGGGTGGAGGACTACCGCACCATCCTGCCGCTGACCCACCGCTTCGTGGAGGCAGCGCAGGCCGCCGGCCACGCCTACAGCAAGGACCTGAACGGGCGCATGCAGGAGGGCGTCGGGTATTCGCAGATGACGCGCAACGGGCGGTTCCGCGGCTCCACCGCGCGGACCTTCCTGGCGGCGGCGAAGGGCCGGGCGAACCTGCGGGTGGAAACCGACGCGCTGGCGACGCGCCTGCTGTTCGACGGGAAAACGTTGCGTCGGCGTGGCGTTCCGCCAGGCGGGCGCCGATCGCGAGGTCCGTGCCGCGCGCGAGGTAATCCTGTGCGGCGGGTCGGTGAATTCGCCGCATCTGCTGCAGATTTCCGGCGTCGGGCCGGCGGCGCATCTGCAATCGATCGGCGTGGACGTGGTGCACGACCTGCCCGGCGTCGGCGCCAACCTGCAGGACCACTACGTGGCGCGGATTTCGCATCGGGTGCGGGACGCAATCTCGATCAACCAGCTTGCCCGCGGGGTGCGGCTGGCGGGCCAGGTGGCGCGGTTCTTCCTGCTCGGCAACGGCGCGCTGACCTTCGGCGTGACCTCGGCGCAGGTGTTCACCCGCTCGCGCGAGGGCCTGGCCAGCCCCGATCTGCAACTGCTGTTCACGCCGGCGAGCTACGACCCGTCGCTGTTCGGCACGCTGGAGCGCGAGGCCGGCATGACCGTGGCGGTCTGCCCGGTGCGCCCGGACAGCCGCGGCACGATCATGGCGGCGTCGAAGGACCCGTTCGCCAAGGCGCGGATCACGCCGAACTACCTGTCGGCGGCCTCCGACGGGCGCGTGCTGCTGGCGGGGATGCGGCTAACCCGCAAAATCTTCGCGCAGCCGCCGATCGCGCAGCACAGCGTGGTGGAAACGCTGCCCGGGCCGGACGTGACGACCGACGAGCAAATGCTCGACTACTGCCGGCGGTTTGCCACGACGATCTACCACCCGGTCGGAACGTGCCGGATGGGCGAGGACAACCCGATGGCGGTGGTCGACTCGCGGCTGCGGGTGCACGGGCTGGCCGGGCTGCGGGTGATCGACGCCTCGGTGATGCCGACGCTGACGACGGGCAACACCAACGCGCCGACCATCATGATCGCCGAGAAGGGGGCGGCGATGATCCGGGAGGATGCGGTGGCGGTGCATCACGCATCGCCACCGCAATGATCCGGCGCTAAATCTCCAGAATCCCCCCACGCAGTCCCTTGGCCACCGCCTCCGCCCGGCTGGTCGCCTCCAGCTTGGCGAACAGCGCCTCCAAATGAAACTTCACCGTGTGCACGGAGATCCCCAACCGCCGCGCGATCGCCTTGTTGCTCATCCCCTCGCCGACACGGGTAAGAATCTCGGTCTCGCGCGGGGTCAGCGGCGGCACCTCCTCGGCCGCGCCAAATCCGCCCGCCTGCGGCAACCCGGGCGCCCGCACCAGCAGCCCGGCGGCCACCGCGCGCACCGCCAGGTCCAACTGCCGCGCCGAGACCTCACGCCCCAGAATCCCAGCCGGCGGATCGCCTGGGGGAGCGCGGTTGGTCAGCACGATCACCGGCGCCTCCGCCTCCCCCGGCACGGCGACACCGGGGGCAATGTCGCACAGCACGACGTCCGGTGCCTCCTCCGCCACCACATGCCCGGACGCCTCCAGCAGCGCGGTCAGCTCCTGCCGCCGCGCCGCATCCGCAACGTGCAGCCGAACCCGCAACGACGGCGGCCTCAGCGCGCCGGCCGCGCGGTGATCAGCACGCTCAGCGTGCGCAGCTCGCCGGCCCGCAGCAGGCGCAGCGCGACCGGCTGGCCGATCCGTTCCGGCCCCAGCACCGCCGCCAGGGCGCGCGCGCGCCGCACCGGCGTGCCATCGACCTCCAGCACCAGATCGCCCGGCAGCACCCCCGCCAGCGCGGCCGGCGCGCCGTCGGCCAGGCTGACCACCATCATGCCGGCCTCGCACCCGGCCGCGGCGCGCAAGCTTTCCGGCACCGCAACGGGCTGCAGCCCCACGCCCAGCCAGCCGCGCGCGACATGGCCCGCTCGCCAGCAGCGACGGCAGCACCCGGGAAATCGTCGCCGCCGGGATCACCAGCGCGCGCCGGCGCGGCCCGGAGGTGGACATGCCGAGCAGTTTCCCGCCCGGCGTCAGCACCGGCCCGCCCTCATCGGCACCCAGCCGCACATCCAGCCGCAGTAGCGCATCGATCCGCCCGCCGGCCTGGCTGTGCCATTCCGCGCCGACCGCGTGCAGCATCGCCAGCCGCCCGGTCGGCGCGCCCGCCGCATCGGCGCCCAGCACCAGCGCCAGCGACCCGGCGCGCGGCGTCGGCGCGGCCTCGGGCAGCGCGCCCTCCAGCTTCGCCTCCAGCCGCAGCACCGCGACGTTGGTGCCCGGGTCGCGCCCGGCCAGCCTGGCCGCCACCGTCGTCCCGCCGAGGGCAACGGTGAACGCGTCCCGCTCGCCCAGCAGTTGCTCGGAGGTCACCACCACGTCCGGCTGCCACAGGATGCCGCTGACGTGCCGGTGACCGCGGCCCACCGCGACCACACAGCCCGCCGCCGCCACCCGGTCGGCCAATGCGTCCGACAATTGCTCGATCACGTCCGCGCTCATGGCGCCCACTCCTTGAACCATTGCAGAGCCGCAGACTGCGCGGTCCGCTGCCGCACCGGTATCGGCCGGATGACCGGGGGCCCACCCCGGCCGGATGACCGGGTGCGCCGCGGCGGCAGGGTCCCCCATGTGGGCAGGCAAAGGACACCTTGCCATGCCCCTCGATGCCACGTCCCCCGGCGCCACGTCCCCCGGCGCCACGTCCCCCGGCGCCACGCCCCTCGGGACAACCCCCGAGCTCGACCCCTACTCCACCCAGGTCGTGCACGCGTTCGAGCGCGTCGGGCCGGCGGTCGTGCACGTCACCGTGCTGCGCGCCGACGGGCGCCCGGCCGGCCAGGGATCGGGCGTCATCTTTACCCCGGACGGCTACGTGCTGACCAACTCCCACGTGGTGGCGCGCGCCGCCAAACTGCGCGCTACGCTGACCGACGGACAGGCGCTCGACGCCACGCTGGTGGGCGACGACCCGGCGACCGACACCGCGGTGCTGCGGCTGAACGCCAGCGGCCTGCCGCACGCCGAGCTGGGCCGCTCGGCCACGCTGCGCGTCGGCCAGATGGTCGTCGCGATCGGCAACCCGCTCGGGTTCACCTGCACCGTCACCGCCGGCATCGTCAGCGCGCTGGGGCGCACCCTGCGCGGGCCGTCGGGGCGCTTCATCGACAGCGTGATCCAGACCGACGCGCCGCTGAACCCGGGCAACTCCGGCGGGCCGCTGGTGTCGGGCGCGGGGGCGGTGGTGGGGATCAACACCGCAACGATTGCCCCGGCGCAGGGCATCTGTTTCGCCATCGGCATCGACACCGCGATCTGGGTCGCCACCCGGCTGATGCGCGACGGCCGCGTGCGCCGCTCCAGGCTCGGCCTGTCCGGCCAGACCGTGCCGATCGACGTGCGGTTGCGCCGCCACCACGGCCTGACGCAGGCGACCGGCGTGCTGGTGATGGAGGTCTCACCCGACAGCCCGGCCGCGCGCGCCGGGCTGCAGGCCGGCGACGTGATCGTCGCGCTGGATGGCACGCCGGTCGCGGGCGTGGACGATCTGCACCGCGCGCTGACCGGCGAACGCGCCGGGCAGGCCGTGCCGCTCGGGCTGCTGCGCCGGGCCGAGCAGGTCACGCTGACCGCCCGGCCCGACGAGGCTTAGGCGACGCCCAACAATGAACGAATCGACGGTTCGGTGTCGCAGGTCGGTACGCCTACCGAGCGGGACAGCACATCGGGTTCACCCTGGGGCTTTGCTGTCGCGGCAGACCGGCAATCCAGCAAGCAAGTAATCAAATAAGAAAGTAAGCAAGTATTTTCAGCACGGAGGAAGCAGGGAGGACCACGAAGCACACGGAGAAGACAAGTTTTGGCGCTTCGCGCTGTGTGAACACACCCCTGCGCGAAGCGCCAGAAGCCTACTTCTCCGTGTGCTCCGTGGTCCTCCCTGCTTCCTCCGTGCTGAAAATACTTGCTTGATTACTTGCCGCAGCGGTGTCCCACCAGGCATCGAATGCTCCCGCTCCCCGTCCAGGGGCGCGCCTCGCAGCAGCAATTGTTGGGCGTCGCCTTAGCCCGTCGCGGCGAGCCGGCGGATCGAGCCGGTCGCGACTCCAGCCGGAGGTCGCGCTCCCGTCGCTTTGCACGACGGCGGCCTGCGTCGCACCCTGGCGCGTTTGACGGTGCTGCCCGCGTCCACCTACCGTGCCGTATGCGCCTGGTCGCCGTAACGAGGGTCTTCAACGAGGACGACATCATCGAGGCATTCGTCCGCCACCATGCGGCGATCGTCGATCATCACCTGTTGCTGGACAATGGCAGCGTCGACCGCACGTTGGACATCCTGACCAACCTGCGAACCGAGGGACTGCCGATCACCGTGCTGCAGAACACGGTGCCGTTCTACGCGGTGGAATTCTACGCCACTCATCTGTTCCGCAACGCGCTGTCGATGTTCGCGCCCGACTGGATCATGTTTCTCGATGCCGACGAGTTTCTCGACGCGCGCGGCCATCCGGGCGGCCTGCGCGCGCGCGTTGCGGGAGTGCCAGATGCCATCCAGGCGCTGAAGATCCCGACGATCGACTATGTCGAAACGCAAAGCGACGACCCCAACGAACTGCTGGTTCCGGCGCGCATGCGCTGGCGCCTGCGGGACGCACCCGAACCGATGTCGCACGTCACTGTCCGAGCCACCGCCGCCGCACCCGACCTGCGCATCCGCAGCGGTGCGCACAACGCCTTCCGCGGCACCACCGAGCTGCCGTCGCAGGACGAAACCATGGTCCGGCTGGCGCATTTCCCGCGCCGCAACGCCGGGCAGATGGTGACCAAGAACCTCATCGGGCGATTGAAACTGCTGGCCGCCGGCGCCGAGGCGCAGGCTGTCGGCCTTTCCGCACGCTACATCGCGCTGTACGAGAGGCTGCGCGACCGGCCCGAGGAGCTGCTCGCCGATCCCGCGTTCCTGCATCCGGTGCATCCGGACGGGGACCTTGTCTTCGATCCGCTGCGCTACCTCGGCACCGCGCTGCGCCATACGCGCGCCGCGGACCCGACCGCCAAGATGATCCGCGTGCTGCTCAGCTACGCGGAGTCGCTTGCCGTCCAGTTCGGCGCGCTGGCGGACCGCAATGCCGCCATCCGGCTGCAAAACGTCAACGACGCCGGCCGGTGGACCAAGCTGTTCTGACCCCGGCTCAGCCTGCGGGCGGATCGAGCTGCAGCGCCTGCGTGACGCGCTCGTACGGCAGCCCGGCGGTGTCGTTGACGGCGCGCACGTCCTCCGCCCGCTCCGCCTCGAACAGGCAGAAGCAGCGGCCGTCGTCGGGGGCAAACATCGAGCGGACGTAGCTCACCTTCTGCCCGCGCGCGGTGCTGTCCCGCGCCGCGCCGATCGCCGCCGCCTGCGCGCCGGCCAGCGCCTGCATGCTGATGCCGCCGAGCGCCCGCTCCACGATGAACAGTGTCATTGCCGGTTCCCTTCCCATCCCGGTTGCGATGGCACCGACTGTGCCGACCGGGCGTCGCCGGATGAACTATCGTTGCGTTATGCGCCGATAACCGCGGCAGGGGTGACGGCGCGGCCATTCCGTGCTGATGCTGCACCGAACGGGGTGGGACACGCCCGATGGAAATGCACCAGATCCGCTACTTCCTCGCCGCCTCGGCCGCGCTCAGCTTCACCCGCGCCGCCGAGCAGTGCCACGTGTCCCAGCCGGCACTGACCACCGCAATGAAAAAGCTGGAGGCCGAACTGGGCGGCGCGCTGTTCTTCCGCGAGGGCAACCGCCTCAGGCTGACCGAGTTCGGCCGGCAGATGCAGCCGCTGCTGGCCCAGGTGCTGGAGCGCGCCGACGCGGTGCAGAGTGCGGCGGAAAGCCTGCGGCTGCTGCACCAGCCGCCGGTGCGCATCGGCGTGATGCCGACGTTGGGGCCGGCGTGCGTCGTGCGCTTCCTCACCGCGCTCGAGCGCAGCCATCCCGGCATCGAGGTGGCGATCCGCGAAGGCCGGCCGCGCGAGCTGGGCGGCTGGCTGGAGACCGACGAGCTGGACGCCGCGGTGCTCAATCCGCTGGACGCGCTGGATGCATCGTTCCGGCTCGATCCGCTCTACACCGAACGCTACGTCGTGCTGCTGCCGCCAGGCCATGCGCTGGCGGCACGCGAGGCGCTGGCGCTGCGCGAGCTGGACAAGCTTCCCTATGTCGACCGCCTGGCCTGCGAGATGCGCGAGCGGGTGATGACGGTGTGCGGCCAGATAGGCGTAGAACTGTATGCCCGCTTCCGCTCGGAGCGCGAGGACTGGGTGCAGGCGATGGTCGCCGCCGGCCTCGGCTTCGCGTTCATGCCGGAGCACGCGGTCAGCCAGCCCGATGTCGTGGTGCGGCCGCTGGCCGACCCGGTGGTGGAACGGACGATCGTGCTGGCGAGCCTGCCTGGCCGGCCGCAGCCGCCGGCGGTGGCGGGCTTCATGCGCGCGGCGCGGGCGCATCGCTGGCTGGGGTGAGGGTGGGGGCGGCCGGCTGATGGCGGGCCCTGGGTCGTTCGCGGGAGCGACAGCACCCGCTGCGTATTCTGCCGAAGTGGGCCGAACTGGCGCGGGCCGCGGCCCATACCGTTGATGCCGTGGAATATCCGGCAATCCGGACGGCTTTGCCGGAGATGTGTCGGCAGTCGGATCACGTGCCAGCCTGCCTCACCTGCCGGTCTGCGGTGGAGGTGCCGGTTCGCGGTGTGGTGTGGCAAGCGGTACGCTGAACGTGACCTGGTTCGAATGTCTGTAAACGGAGGCAACGACGATTGCTGCCCGGGTGGCTTGGTAACCGCCGCTTCGGGTGGAACGCAGACCTCTCGGCCATGGCAATGGCGCTGCGGATGATCGCCTGGTCAGGCGGCGACACGGCGACGCTTCACTGGGAACGGCCCTTGAACAGTGCCGACAGCGGAATGCTAACCGTGGCGTAAATGGCATGGCCCTGAAGTCTGTGGTCAGACGCGAACTCGGTGTAGCCGCGCAGGTTCGTGTAGATCGACACGCCGCCTACCTCGAAATTATAGCCGATCTGCGGCCCTACCCCGCGCGTGCGCAACTCGAACGGGCCGAGAATCGGGCGCTGTCCCGTATCGGCAGTCAGTTGCTGATAGTAATATCCCACGGCGCCCACGAAAAAATGCTCCGAGAGGAATTGCGCGGCTCCGAGGTCCAGATGCGAGTCGATCCCGTTCGTGTAGTCGGTCGACGGATTCCTGAAATTCTCGGTGAAGCCCAGGGTCGCGGAAAACTCGGTACCGGTCTTCGTGTTGAGATAGGTATAGGCGCCGCCGCCGTCGATCGCGCCGTGGCCGACGCCAATATTGGCAAGCTGGTTGGGATTGTAGCTGCCAACCGGGATGTCGCCCGTGAGGTACGCCATGAAGTTGTGCACGCCGGCGTTCCAGAACAGTTGCGCCGTCGGGTAAAGATCGCTGCCGCCGAACAGCGAATCCGACCGGGACACCGACAACGGGCCGAGGCCGACATTGGCCGACGCGGTCGTATAGGCCGGCATAAAGGCCACCGAGAAGCTCGGGTGCCCGCCGAGCACCGTGGTGTCGGGGGCGTAGGTCGGCACGACGAACACGCCGTTGAGCGATGCGTTCAGGCCAGCCGACAGCAGGTGGCCGCGCGGCAGGGTCACCCCGCGGCCGGCGGACCCGCCGTAGTCATAGAACACCAATGGCAGCGACCAGCCAGGCGTGGGCGCCACGGCAGCGAAACTGCCGTATTGTCCCGGCACCCAGAAACTCACGCCCCCTTCGTCGGCGAGCGCGGCCAGACCAGGCCAGGCGATGATCGCAAATGCAAGACCAATAACGTTGCGTAGACTACACATCATCACGAGTGAGTTCCTGCGATATCGGGTGCAACCATGAAGTCGTCGCCGGCCTGACATTCGGACACCCGCGTTAGCCAGCCTTGACACCGACATCGAGCGACTGTCAGCCGGCTTGTCTATTTCGGAGGAACATACGGGTCCGGCGTGCCGGATGGGATCGGCGGGTATTTCTTGAGGCTGGCCTGGAACTCCATGATGATGTGCATCATGGGATGCGCAACCCACGTGTTGTATACGCCCACGTCACGCTCCTCCCGGAGGTCTGTGAGCAGATTGACCAGCTTCGGCACTGGCAGCCGCTGCGGCGGATCATACATTTTCTCTTGCCAGATCAGGTGCATTTTCCAGTTCCGCCATTTAACCGCGGTCAGCCGATCGGCCACGAAGGCGGGGAAGCCTTCGCGGTTGGAGCTGTCCTGTTGGCCGAGGAAGAAGTCCAACTGGTCGATACCGTCGATCGGACGATCCTTTGGCACGTCGGCTCCGCCAATGCGTGCGAGAGTTCGTGTAGACATCAACGATGTGAACGATCTCATTGTTGACGCTGCCCGCCGGCACTTTGCCCGGCCAACGAATGATGAACGGCGCACGAATTCCGCCTTCCATCGCCGTGAAATACGTGCCTCCCCAAGGCCCGTTCGCCCCCTGCCATGGGTGGGTTCCTTGTAAAGCTCCGGGGCGTCAGCATACTTCTTGCCGAGGAATGCTTCATTCCAGTAAAAATCCCTGACCTTTGGGTCAGTCAAGTCGCTCCAGCCGTAAAACGCGACAACGGCCTTCACTTTCGGTCCCGGCCCCTCGGGATGCTGCGTGGTCGCGGTATTGGCAGAGTAGCCGATCAACTCGACCAGATGGCCGCCGGCTGAGCCGCCAAGCAATGCAATGCGATCTGGGTCGATGTTGTACGTTTTGGCGTGGTCCTTGAGCCACTGAATGGCGTTTCGCACATCATCCACCGCAGCCGGGTAGGGCGCTTGGTCCGCAACGCGATAGTCCACTGTCGCCGTTGCGTAACCAGCCTCGGCCAGTTTGACGCCATAGTAGTTGTAGTCGCCGCGACCGCCGTCGATCCAGCAGCCGCCGTGGACCATAACGACTAGCGGGAGCGCTTTGTCGGAATTTTTCGACGCGAAGAGATTCAGTTTGAGCTCATAGTCATCTCCCTTCTGGAAGACCACATCCAGGTTGGCATTGACGCTGGCCGGCACGGCAGGATTCAAGTCAATTGGCACAATCTTGCGAGCGGCCACGGCTCCGAGGAAGTCGGCAAACGTCTTAAAGACCGGCCCACCCGGAGGCGCATCGTCCAAGATGCGTCGCCCCGCCTCGGTGTTCGACTTTGGAATGGCATCCGCCGCCATCAGTTTTTCGGATGTGGTCATGGTTTGCCTCTACTCTGCTAGGTTGCGCTTCTCGCCTTGAGGCAACGCCGGGGAACGTGTCATCACTCATTTCCTTTGGGCCCGCCAGGCGCAGGGTCGCTGACAGTTGGTCACCAGTGGCAAGTGACACATTGATCTGAATCAATAGCAAGCGCTGGGTCGAGGGACCAGCTTGAGTCGATCCCAACGGTCCCGCCTGGGCGGTCTGGCGACTGCCGGTTGGAGTGGAGTTCCGGCTGTAGCTGCTGCCCATCGCATATCGCCGGGTTGGTTGGATTGCGACGGTTCGGGCCGGGCGCGTCGGCTGCCGCCACTGTGGTAGGTTTCCGGGCCCTTTCCGTACCCCACTCGCGAGTGACAGCCCGCGATGTGAGAAACGACAACGCGGCCACACGCTGTCGTTTCATTTGGGTTTCGAATACCCGGTGAACTCCTCACCCGGCTGAATGTTCGGGTACTGGACGATGCTCTTCTTGTATTCGGTGATGGCCGGATACACGACCCCGAACATCCAGCCCATGTCCAGCTTCATCTCGAACAGATTGTATCGTTCGCCAGGGTCGCTGCCGAGGTCGAAGAACATCGGAAACTGCGTTTCCACGATCGGCTCGTTAACGCCCTCGGCGTGGCGGAACACGGCTTTGATGTTGCGCCACTTCGACGACATGAGCGAGCCGTCGGGGCCGAAGAACAGCAGCGTCTCCCGGCCGGTCTTCTCGCCCGCGCCGAGCAGGAACGCCGATGCATCGACGCCGTCCATCGGTCGGTCGGTGGGCACCTTGTCCGAGGCGCCGGCCAGTGCCGCGAATGTTTTGTACCAATCATGCGCCGAGAGCATCTCCTCGGTGACCACGCCCGCCGGCACTCTCCCGGGACAGCGAACGATGGCCGGAACCCGCATCGAGCCCTCCCACGGGGGACTGAAGAACCCGCCGCGGAATGGTCCGCTCGATCCGCCCAGTGCATTCTGGGCATTGATCATCCCGGCCCCGTTGTCGCTGGAGAACACGATAATCGTATTGTCGCCGATCCCCGCTGCATCCACGCAGTCCACGATCTGCCCGACGCGGTGGTCCATCTCGGCCATGAAGTCCGCGTACATTCCAAGCCGCGAGGGATCGGTCTGATCGAAATCGGGGTGCACCTGCGCCGGCGGGTGCAGGTTCGAGAGCCCGACATAGGTGAAGAACGGCTTGTCGCCCTTGGCGGCCCGATTGATGTAGTCGGTGACCTTCCCGACGATCAGCTCGTCCAGGAAGGGACGTACCTTCAGGTCCAGCTCGCGGACCGCAGTCGATTTCTGGCCTTTCTTGCCTTCCCAGATCTTGGGCGACTCGATCCCCTTCTCCTTGATCAGCGCCCGGAACGCCGCGTACGACGTATAGGCGGCCTCATCGACAGTGTTCTTGTACCCCCACCACTCGTCGAAGCCCTGATTCGTCGGCAGCCGGCCCTCGATCTCACCGAGATGCCACTTGCCGCACATCGATGTCGCGTAACCCGCATCCGAGAGCAGTTCGGCGATCGTATATTCCCAGGGCGACAGGCCGGCCTCGCCTTCCCCAGGGAACAACACCTTGCACGTTCCGGATCGTACCGACTGGCGGCCTGTCATGATCGCGGAGCGGGTCGGAGTGCACTGCGACTCGACCGTGTAGCTTTTGAAGCGGATGCCCTCGCTGGCGAGCTTGTCGATGCGAGGGGTAGGGGTGCTGCCCCCGTAGCACGAGTAGTCGCCCCAGCCGGTGTTGTCGCACAGGATGAACACGATGTTCGGCTGCGTTCGTTTGTTCACGATCTCCTCATTCACCGCCCGCGAAGCGCCGGATGCTCGGTGCCTCATTCCTCTCTGTCAAACTGGATGTCGTTCCACTCCGACAGCGTTTCCATGAACTGGAACGGATCGAACGGGAGTTTGGAAACGTCCACGCGCGGATGCCCCGCCGCGGTGGTTTCCGGGCGTGCGTTCTCGATGCCCGTGAGCGGGAAGGCGCGCGCCTCCTTCGCGTGCGGGTATTTCTCGATCCACAACTGGTGGCGCGTCTTCATGATGGTGAACATTCCCTTGGCAGGGAACATCGGCAGCATCTTGGCGCTCGTCTCACGCGGATCGGTGAACAGGTCGAAGAAGGCCGCCCCGGACAGGCCGGGATGTTCACCGACCCAGACACGCTTGTATCGCCCTTTCACGGTCGCGGCCAGGACGTTGCCGGTGTATATGAAGACGTAATCGCGCCGACTGAACGTGTCGCCCTTCAGGAACAACGCGGTCTGGTCCACGCCGTCGATGATGCGGTCGGTCGGGATGTGTTCCGTTGCCCCCGCCAGGCGCGCGAAGGTGGTGAACAGATCCGTCTCGTGGATGATGTCGCCGACGGTCTGCCCGGGCGCGATCACGCTGGGCCACCACGCCATCGCCGGAACGCGCACGCCGCCTTCGAGGTAATCGCCTTTGCCGCCGCGGTAGAGCGTCTCGGCCATGCCAGGCGGGCCGTTGTGGGTAAACGGGCCGTTGTCGGCCATCAGGATGACCAGCGTGTTCTCGGCGATGCCGAGGCTTTTCAACTCGGTCATCAACTCGCCGACCCAAACGTCGAGCCGCGCCAGGGCCTCCTGCGGCAACGCGCCATTGGCAGTCACCCGGTTCGGAAAGCCAAGGAGTGACGCCATGACAGGCCAGTAGTCGATAAAGAACGGCTTTTTTTCCGCTGCGTTCTTGCGAATGAACGCAATGGTGCGCTTCTGCATCTCGCCATCGAGCTTCATGTAGTCTTCATGGTTGGGCGGTCGGCCGAATTCCCGTACCGGCCCGCCCTTCGTGCCCTCCAGCGCCCATACGTAGCCCCTCGGGCGCCACCCCGGATCCATGTCATAGGGGTCCTTGGGGAACATCTCCGGGTACATGACGCCGGGTGCCAGCGCCATCATCTGCCCCTGCGGGGTATAAAGGCTCGGAACCTGGTTGTACGGCGTCCACAGCGCATCATCGAAGCCGTGGTTGGTCAGGTAGCTGGCCTCGACGTCGCCGACATGTGCCTTGCCGTAGAACGCCGTGGCGTAGCCGGCCTTGGACAGCACCTCCGCGGTGGTGAGTTCGGAGGCGGCCAATCCGCTGTATTCGTAAGGAAAGGCCACGTTGAACATGCCGTTGCGCACCGCGTGGCGGCCGGTCAGTGTCGCCGCGCGGCTCGGCGTGCAGGACGGCTCGGTATACATCCGCATGAAGTTGATGCCTTCAGCGGCGAGGCGGTTCATGTTCGGCGTTTCGAAGCCGCGCACCTTCTGGATCGCGGGAATGCCCACCTCGCCGACCGCCGTGTCGTCCCACATGATGTGGATGATATTGGGCGGCGTGCCGTGCTTCTTCCTAAGCTCGGCCAGCTTCTGTTCGATTTCGGCATCTTCGGCAGCCCACCGCGCGCCGTGCTGGGCCTCGAGGATGTAGTACTCGGCGTCGTGGATAATGCGGTTTTTGCTCGGGGTTTGGGTCATGCCGTCGGCTGCCATCGGTGTGCTCCTGTGTCGGGCATAGCATTCGCCGGAGTGGCGCGGTGCTAGGTCATCCTGACGCTCTCGCACGAGGATGGTCGGTCAGGAACCAGCGTGTCTCGGGCGAAGCGGGCACGCTATCCGCTTTCGGCAAACGTCCGCCCGAATGCCCTCGGTATCTCCACTCCCCTGGAAGCGCTGAGCCCTACACTCGTCCCATCCGGTGCAATCAACAGGGTTGTATCAGCCGCCGGCGCGCGGGCATTGATTCAGGTCAAAGGCAATATCAGGCGTCGGGTGCGCATTCGCCCTGAGCGGGGGCGCATCCGTCGCGTCGCCGTAGGTCCGCTTTGGGTCGAATCCCGCGGTTAGGCCAAGCGACCCGCCCCCCGCGGTGCGAGCCGGAAGGTGGCATCCAAACCGCTGACCACCATCTCGAAAACAATGCTGGAGATTATATTCCTGTCCGTGCTATGTCTGTAACTCTAACTCACATCGGAGACCTTGCACGTGTCCACCACTCCTCCCCCCTTCCCCACCCCACCGCCAGAGAAGCCGCCCTACGACATCCCGCCGCAGGCGCTGCGCTCCCTGGTCCTGACCCTGCCGCGCCCATCGGCCGACGCCCCCGACGCCGCCTGGCAGGAGGTGGTGCAGGACAACCTCGAAAAACTCGCGGCATTCGACCCGCGCGACGCGATCGAGACCATGCTGGCGACCGGCATGATCGCGCTCAGCGCCGGCATGCTCGACGCGCTCCGCCTCGCCTTCGAACAAGCCGCCACCCCCGAGCAGGCGCTGCGCCAGCGCGCCAACGCGGTCGGGCTGCACCGTGCGATCAACGGCACCGCGCACCTGCTCGACCGCCAGCGCCGCCGCCCCGCCGCCCCCGCACGCGACTGGGCCGACGCCGCCGCGACGCTGACCACCGAATGGCGCGCCGCCCCGCCGCGCCCGGCCGAGGCCGCCCGTGGCGGCAAGGCTGCCGAGGCCGAGTCCGAGGTCGTCGTCCGCTGGATCGACGAGATCGACGACGCGGAACTCGCCATCGCCGTCGAGGACGAGCGCCGCCAGAAAGCCGGCGAACCCCCGCTGCCGAGGAAACCCGGCGCCCCGATGGTGCTCTACCGCTACAAGCCCGAGGACTACGTCCACCAGTTCCGCCCCGACCCGAAGAACTTCCGCAAGTACCCGGGCTGGGAGAACATGACGATGGCCGAGCGGCGGGACTTCTTCGGCTACAGCTACGACGGCCCGCTGGGGCCGGCCGAGGCGCTGACCCCCGCCTCGCGCGACGCCATGCTGGCGCAGCAGGCGGCGGAGGAGAAGCTGAAGCAGGAATACGGCATGTAGCGGTGGCCCGCCGCGGTGTGGGGCGGGATTTCGTTCAGCGCGACCGCGTTCGGCATTTGCATCGTACGTTGCATGGCGCGCGGCCGGACAGTGAACCGCCAAGACGTCAAGGCGCCAGGAAAAGCGGGGACCGGGACGCACCGGCGCGCGCGCTTGCGCCATCCGAACCTTGGCGCCTTGGCGCCTTGGCGGTTCACTGTTGTCCGGCCACCACAACCGTATCTGTCGGTGACCCGTTGGCACGCAGCCGAAGCGGCCTCGATGCGCCGGTCGCGGAAACCCCGGATGGGCCTCCCCCGGGGCGGACGATACTGCGTTGTTCGGCCCGGGCGTGGATGCTGGCAACCCGCACCGGCATGGGGACGTCGAATCGCGCCGGCCAGGACGCAACCCTATGCAGCGCCTGCCACCGGGCCACGACCCGGTGGTGAGAACGGTCCGGCACCCACCAGCAGAAAGCGAAAAATCCCGCCAGGGTCTCGAGCCGCGCCCGGCGCCGGGGGCACGATTCGAAAAATCGCGCAGCAACCCTGTACAGCGTCCACCCACGCCGGGCTCCCCCGAGCCGAACGACGCCGAGCCCGGGTGCGCGCCGAACCCCTGCCCGCGGCGCAACGGGACCCGCGCCCGGACGCGCAATTCAACAAAACGCGAATCAACCCGTACAACGTCCGCCCGCGCCGGACGACGCCTGTCGACCGACATCCAAAACCGGTCCGTCGGCGACATCCAGGCCTGGGCCACCCAAATTGCGACGATCTGCCGGATCCGCGCCGCCCTCCGGCCTTCGCCGCGGCGGCACACCTTGCAGGACGCGCGATTCGAAAATCCGCGCAGCAACCCTATACACCGTCCGCCAGCACCCACCCCTTCCGCGCCGCGCGGCACCGATGTCGCAGCCCCGCCATGCCCCAGCCAGCCCGGCAACCAGGCAGCCATACCCGTCCCGACCGGACGGGAGATCGCGCCGGCCAGGACGCAACCCCTTGCAACGCCTGCCACCGGGCGCTTGTCCCGGCGGTGAGAACGGCCCACGCCCTGCCCCGGCGAGCCCGGTCGACCTTGGCCGTGCCGTGGCTGCTGCTCGCTCGGCGTCTACCCCGGACGATGGTCGCGAACGCGAGCCCCCAGGACGCAACGCCATACAACGCCTGCCACCGGGCACTCGTCCCGGTGGTGAGAACGGCGCGCGCCGGGCATCGGTGGTCAGACGCCCGCCCGCAGCTTGCGATCGGCGTCCCCGCGACTGGGGTGATCGTCGCAAACATGGACCTCTCGGACTCAATCCTTTGCACCGTGAAGACGCAGCCGCCGTCATGGCGCGGCGGTCTGCGTGGCGCTCGCCCACCCCTCGCCGCACACGCCGCGGCGAACCGAGCCTGCACGGCACCGGGCGCCGACCGATCCGCTTCTCCCCCCGGCTCCGCCACCGTGCTACGCTGACCGGACTCGCAGTCCTGCCGGGAGGAAACAACCATGGACGCACCCGCCCCACCGCGCCTGCCCGACCCCATCATCTCCGACCGCAACCTGGCCATGGAGCTGGTCCGCGTCACCGAGGCCGCTGCCATCGCGGCCTCCCGCTGGATCGGCCTCGGCAAGAAGAACGATGCCGACGGGGCCGCGGTGGAAGCGATGCGCAAGGCCTTCGACACCGTCGCCATCGAGGGCACCGTGGTGATCGGCGAGGGCGAAATGGACGAGGCGCCGATGCTGTATATCGGCGAGAAGGTCGGCGCCGGCGGCCCGAAGATGGACATCGCGGTCGATCCGCTGGAAGGCACCACGCTGACCGCCAAGGGTGGCCCCGCGGCGCTCGCCGTGGTGGCGCTGGCCGAGCACGGCAACTTCCTGCACGCGCCCGATATCTACATGGACAAGATCGCCGTCGGCGGCGGCCTGCCGGACGGCGTGGTGGACCTCGACGCGCCGGTGGCGAGCAACCTGCGCAACCTGGCGCAGGCGAAGCGGTGCGACGTGTCGGACCTGGTCGCCTGCATCCTCGATCGCGACCGCCACAAGGAGCTGATCGCCAAGGTGCGCGAGGCCGGCGCGCGCATCATGCTGATCAGCGACGGCGACGTGACCGGCGTGGTGGCAACGGCGACGCCGGAATCGGAGATCGACATCTACCTCGGCTCGGGCGGCGCGCCCGAGGGCGTGCTGGCGGCGGCGGCGCTGCGCTGCATCGGCGGGCAGATGCAGGGCCGCCTGCTGTTCGAGGACGACGCGCAGATCGCCCGTGTGATCGAGATGGGGCATCCCGACCCGCGGCGGAAATTCAGCCTGGAGGAGATGGCCAAGGGCGACGTGATGTTCGCCGCCACCGGCGTGACCACGGGGGCGATGCTGCGCGGGGTCAAACGTTTCGGCCAAGGCGCGATCACCCATTCGATGGTGATGCGCAGCAAGTCCGGCACGGTGCGCTTCATCGAGGCGCACCACAACTTCACGACCAAGACCTGGACGCCGACCTAGCGCCCGCATGGCCGAGCGAACCAGCGGCGTAGGGCGGAAAAGCCATGCCCCCGGGCGCTTGACCCGGGGGGCAGCGCATTCCGCCACCACACCGACGGCGGACGGCCCGGTGCGTCCCGCCAAACTACCGACGGCGGAAGGCGCCACCCCCCGGGTCAAGCGCCCGGGGGCATGGCTTTTCCGCCCTACGACGTTCCCTACACATTCCGATCCGTCTTCGACATGACCCAGCCGGCGCTCAACGTCGCGCGCAGCCTGACCGGTCGCCGCTGGATCTGGCGCGAGGCCGAAGACCGCATCAGCCTCGGCATCGCCCAGCGCCTCGGCGTGCCGGACATCGTCGGCCGCCTGCTGGCGGCGCGCGGCGTCGACCTTGCGGGCGCCGCCGACTTCCTCGACCCGACCCTGCGCGCGCTGCTGCCCGACCCGTCGCTGCTGACCGACATGGAGGCGGCGGCCGAGCGCCTGGCCGACGCGGTGCGCCGCGGCGAGACGGTGGCGGTGTTCGGCGACTACGACGTGGACGGCGCCTGCGCCGGGGCGCTGGTGGCGGGCCTGCTGCGGGAGCTGGGCTGCGACGTGATCCCCTACGTGCCCGACCGCGCGACCGAGGGCTACGGCCCGAACGCGCCGGCGCTGCTCGGCCTGGTCGGGCGCGGCGCCACGCTGATGGTTTGCGTCGACTGCGGAACGGCCGCGGCTGTGGCGCTGGACGCGGTGCGGGGCCGCGCCGACGTGGTGGTGCTGGATCACCACAAGGCCGACGGGCCGCCGCCGCCGATCCTCGCCACGGTCAATCCCAACCGGCTTGACGACGGATCCGGCCTGACGCTGCTCTGCGCCACGGCGGTCGCCTTCCTGACCGCGGTGGCGACGGTGCGGACGCTGCGCCGCGCCGGGTTCTTCGCCGCCCGGCCGGAGCCCGACCTGCTCGCCATGCTGGACCTGGTGGCACTGGCCACCGTGTGCGACGTGATGCCGCTGACCGGGATCAACCGCGCCCTGGTCTGCCAGGGGCTGAAGGTGCTGGGCCGGCGCGGCCGCATCGGCCTGGCCGCGCTGCTCGACGTCGTGCAGACCCGCGACCGGCCGAGCGCCTTCACGCTCGGCTACGTGCTGGGGCCGCGCATCAACGCCACCGGACGGATCAGCCAGGCCGACCTTGGCCTGCGCCTGCTGCTGACCGACGACCCGCAACAGGCAGCCGAACTCGCCGCCACGCTCGACGCCGTCAACCGCCAGCGCCAGGAGGTCGAGGCCTCGATGCTCGACGCCGCAATGGCCGAGGCGGACCGGCAGAATGCGCAGGGCCATGCCGCGCTGCTGGTGCACGGCGACGGCTGGCATCCCGGCGTGGTCGGGATCGTCGCCGGGCGGATCAAGGAGCGGTTCAACCGGCCGGCCTGCGTCGCCGGGATCGCCGGCGGGGTGGCCAAGGGGTCCGGGCGCTCGGTGCCGGGGCTCGACCTGGGCGCCGCGGTGCTGGCGGCGCGGCAGATGGGCATCCTGGCCACCGGCGGCGGCCATCCGATGGCGGCCGGGTTCTCGCTGGCCGCGGACCGGCTGGACGCGTTCCATGCATTCCTGGATGAACGACTGGCCGCGGCGGCCGCCCTGCCGAGTGCCGTTGACCTGGCGATCGAGGGCGCGCTCGCGGTGCCGGGTGCCACGGCCGACCTGGCGCGCGAGGTGGCGCGGCTGGCCCCGTTCGGCGCCGGCAATGAGGAGCCGCTGTTCGTGCTGCAGCGCGCCCGCGTGGTGCGCGCCGACCGGGTGGGGCGCGAGGGCGGCACGATCCGCGCGTTCGTCGAGGGTGAAGGCGGTGGGCGGCGGCTGAAGGCGATGTTGTTCCGCGCCCGCGAGGGCGCGCTGGCCGACGCGCTGCTGGCGCGCGACGCGGTGCCGCTGCACCTGGCGGGGCACCTGCGGGCGGAGGAATGGAACGGCGCGGTCAACCCGGGGTTCTTCATCGCCGATGCGGCGGTGGCGTGAGGCGCGGCGCCTTGACCCCGGCAGACCGCTCCGCTACCCACCCGCGGCCCCAGGGCACGACCCCGCGGCAGGCGTCGTCCCGTTCGTCTAGAGGCCCAGGACACCAGCCTTTCACGTTGGTAACACGGGTTCGAATCCCGTACGGGACGCCAACGTATTTGCCTTCGTGTCCGCCGCTGCCCGACGCGATTCTTGAGGTGCGACGGAACTGTCGGCGGCCGGTTGCCGCGACGCACCGCTTCGTGGCCAGCCCGGGGTGCCAGCGCCAATTGGCGGTCAAACGGCTACGGGTGCATAAGTCCAGCGCCGATCGTCGGCCCGAGCTAGGAACGGGATGCCCGCCCGAAGCAGCGAACGAGTGGCCAGATGAATGACCTTAGCGATCTTTACGACACCGACATACTGCGCTGGTCGGAGCGGCAGGCCGATCTGTTGCGCCGGCGCGCTGCCGGCGAGCTGATCAACGAGGCTGAGCTGGATTGGCCGAACATCGCCGAGGAGATCAAGGACGTCGGCAGCAACCGCTTGCACGCCGTCGAATTGCTGCTGGTCCAGGCGCTCCGTCACATGCTCAAGGTGGAGGCGTGGCCGTTGGCCCGCGATACGCCAACCTGGAGGGCGGATGCGGTCGACTTCCGGCGCCAGGCGCGGCGCCGCTTCGTGCCGTCGATGCGGCACAAAATCGACCTCGTCGCCCTCTATGCCGACGCGCTTGCCGCCACGCCGGAGACGATCGAGGGGCGGCCGCCGCAGCCACTGCCCGCGACCTGTCCGATGACGCTGGACGAACTGCTCGGCGTCACCTGAACGTGCCGCCGAAGCGACTGGCCGTGTATTCCTCCCGCTGGCATCGCCCGACCCAGCGGGTCGTGCGCGCGCATGCGGATCAGCCAGGGAACCAGTCGCCGAGCACCTGCTCGGCGGTGAAGCTGACGCTGCCGAGATCGATCAGCGACGCCTCCCCATGGTCCGCAATCGCAGCCGACGCCTGATAAGCTGCGTGGCCGATCTCCCTGGCGATGGTGCCGTCAACGGTCGATCGCAGGCTCGGCGAGTCCTCCATGAGCCGCCTGATCTCGTTCCGCTGCCCGATGATCGCTTCCCGCCAGCCGGCGCGCGGCTCGGTGGCGGACGACGCTTGCAGCTTCATCAGATGCACCAGGATGACGCCAATGCGGCTCGCCAGCTCGCGCCCTTGCGACTTGCCCAAGCTTTCGATCTCCTCGGCGACATTCTCCCAGTCGATCGGCAGGTTGATCCGCGCGCGCGCCGCGCCGCGGAGCGCACGGGCCTGATCCTCGGCCCACAGGGCGAGATCGCCGTCGTAGCTTCGATCGTTTGCCATCGCGGCACTCTAATCTTTCCAGCGGCCACCGGCCAGTCGGCGCGCCGGGCGGGCAAGGTCCGTGGTCGCCTGACGACCGCCTCAAGCTTGCTCAGGATGCGGTTCGCCGCCATCAGCGATCGTGGCCGCTGGCCGCCCGGCTTTGAGTCCATCGGCAAACGCTGCTAGGGTACCCAAGAACCTCATCCCTGCGTGAGCGTCACGCGGGATGGGGCGCGCCAGGAACAGCGATGCGGCGACGCAGGTTCATTCGGGTGCTGCAAACACCGGCTTCACGCGATCCGGATCGCGCACGGAACGCAGCCGCCGTCACGCTCGGCTGCCCCGCCACCCCTTGCAAACCGCCGGACAGCGCCCTGGTATGTCCCGATGACCCGCACCGGCGCGCCGCTGCCCGGCGCCTGGCGCGACAAGCTTGCTGAACCCCAAGGAGGAAACCCATGACAGGACGGTATCCCGAGATCGTCTACACCGAGGAAGGCATGCGCGAGGGCATGCAGATCGAGGATGCCAACATCCCGGTCAGCGACAAGGTCGAGCTGCTGGACGCCCTGTCGGAGACCGGGCTGAAGCAGATCGTGATCGGCTCCTTCGTCAGCCCAAAATACACCCCGCAGATGGCGCGGATCGACGAGATCGTGACAAAATTCCACCCGAAGCCGGGCGTGATGTACACCGCGCTGGCGCTGAACGAGAAGGGCGTGGAACGCGCCAAGCAGTATTCGCCGCCGCTGACCATCGTGCGCAGCCGCCGGCCGCAGTTGCGCGTCCACCAGTGCGACGTGTTTGCCCGGCGCAACACCAACCGCTCGCAGATGCAGGAAATGGCCGCCTGGCCCAAGGTGATCGACGACGCCGTGCGGAACGGCGTGAAGGAAGCCGGCATCGGCACCAACGCGACCTTCGGCTCCAACTTCGTCGGCGATTTCAGCGTCGACATGACGATGAAGTTCCTGGAGAAGCAGCACGAGCTGTGGGACGCGGTCGGCATCAAGGTGACCTCGGTCAGCATCGGCGATCCGATGGGCTGGTGCCATCCGGTGAAGGTGGAGGAAATTTTCGGCCGGGTGAAGCGCCGCTGGCCGGAGATCGACACCTTCAGCGCGCACCTGCACAACAGCCGCGGCATGGCGATCACCTCGGCCTATGCCGCGATCAAGGCACTGGACGGCGATGACACGCTGCACCTGCAGGGCACCATCGGCGGCATCGGCGGGTGCCCGTATTGCGGCAACGGCCGCTCCACCGGCATGGCGCCGACCGAGGACTTCATGCACATGCTGGAAGGCATGGGCATCGAGACCGGCGTCGATCTCGGAAAACTGATCGACTGCGTCTGGATGCTGGAGAAGATGATCGGCCGCTACGCCTGGGGCCACGTGTCGCGCTGCGGCCCGCGCCCGATCAAGCGGGAGCAGTTGTTCGACGCCAACGCGCCGTTCGTCGAGACGGTGGAGCAGGCGCACCACTTCCGCCGCGGCAAGCAGCTTTACGAGGGCTGCATCTATCCGTGGGACAAGCCGATCAGCAGCCCGTACCTCGATCGCGCGTTGCAGGGCCTGCCGACCTACGAGCCGGACGGCGCCTGGCCGTGGGAGGAAGCGTTCTTCCCGAAGCCGATGGTGCCGGCGAAGTAGTTTTCCCCCGCCGCCCACACCCGGCCCGGGTGCGGACCGTTGCGGTGACGGGCCGGGGCGGCAACGCCCCGGCCCGGGTGCCGTCACGGAACGGCGGCGTGCACGACCCATCCGTGCTCACAAGGAGCTTTGCATGAGCGAAACAGCAAACCCGCTGACCGATGCGGTCAAGGCGCTGATCGGCGCTTCGGCCGACAAGGTGGAGGCCAGCCCGCCCTGGGGCATCGAGCGCGAGGGCCTGCGCATCTTCACCAACGCGATCATGGACCCCGACCCGCGCTACTGGGACGACGACTTCGCCAAGACGACGAAATTCGGCGGGATAATCACGCCGCCGATCTATTGCTCCTATATCGGGCGCAAGACGCTGGCCGGGGTCGAGGACCCGATCACCCGCGCGTTCCGCGAGAACCCGGAATCCGACGGCATCGGCGGGGTGCGCGAGGGCGGCGCGGACCGCAAGGGCGCGCTGCCGCCGATCCCCACGCCGCTGAAGCGGATCCTGAACGCCGGCAACGAGATCGAGCTGTACAAATACCCGACGCTCGGCGATCACATCTTCAGCCAGGCGCGGTATTCCGACATCAAGGGCCGCGTCACCAAGGACGGCACGGCGATGCTGGTCGTCACGACCGAAACGACCTACACCAACCAGGACGGCGACGTGCTGTGCATCCTGCGCGCCTCGACGATCCGTCGGTAGGTTTGGCCGCCGCCAGACCGGCCCGCACCGGAAGGAATTCAGCCATGGTGACCGCAGACGAGCTTCGCGCCAAGACGCAGCTCCATTACGATGACGTTCAGGTGGGGCAGGATATGCCGCCGCTGGTGATCGGCCCGCTGACGCCGACCCACCTGTTCCGCTGGAGTGCGGCGATCGAGAACTGGCACCGCATCCACTACGACCAGAACTTCGCCGTCTACCACGACGGCCTGCCGAACATCCTCGCGCAGGGCTCGTGGAAGCAGAGCATCCTGCCGCGCTACCTGAAGGATATGTGCCTGCCGGACGGCTGGCCGTGGAAGGTGCAGTTCCAGCACCGGGCGATGATCGTGCCGGGCGATACGATCACGGTCTGGGCCAGGGTGACCGGCAAGCGCGAGGCCGAGGGCCTCGGGCTGATCGAGATGGATGTCGGGATGAAGCTGCAATCCGATATCGAGACCTGCCCGGGCACGGCGACCATCGTGCTGCCGATCCGTGGCGGCCGGCCGATCCCCTATCCGTTCGTCGCCCCGAAGGGGGCGTAACCCCAAGGGGTATAACGTTTGCACCGCCGTCCGGCCGGCGCGGCCGGACGGGGTAGAAAATGCCAGTCGGCATAAGGAGACGCTATGGGACGCTGGATCGCGATCGGCAAGGCGCCGGGATGGGACGACATGGCGAGGTTCACCGATGAGCTGAAGCCGACGGAGAAGTGGCGCGTCGATCCGCGCACGACGATCACCTCGGTGATCGCGCTGGCGGACGGGCGCATGCTGGCCGAGTGCCACGCCAACCAGCAGGCGGATTTCGATGCCTGGCTGCAACGAAAGGGCTGGCAGGTGGACAGCGTGACGCCGATCACGCACGTGGCGCGGACCGGGGAGATCTGGAAGGTCGGGTAGGGGACGGGCGACGGGCAGTTGCGTTGCGGCGGAATACGCTGCCCCCGGGTCAAGTGCCCGGGGGCATGGCTTTTCCGCCCTACGGCGCACGGACGTACTGTTTCCGATGCGCCTCTACCCGAGCGGCCAAGCCTCTTGCACCGGCCCCGACGATCGCGTATAGCGTCTCAACTGCGAGTAACTCGCATTTGCATACCTTGAGAAGCGCCGCATGTTCGTCAGCATGATCATCGTCTTCCGCGAGGCGATGGAAGCCGGGCTGATCGTCGGCATCGTCCTGGCGGCGACCGAGGGCGTTGCCAGGCGCGCCCGCTGGATCGCCGGCGGGGTCGCGGTGGGCGTCGCGGGCGCCAGCCTCGTGGCCGCCTTCGCCGCGGCGCTGTCCAACGCCTTCGAAGGTGCCGGCCAGGAAGTGTTCACCGCCTCGATCCTGCTGCTTCGCCGTGGTCATGCTGAGCTGGCACATCCTGTGGATGTCGCACCACGCCCGCACCGTCGCCCGCGAACTCCGCGACGTGGGCCAGCAGGTGCGGCTTGGCCAGCGCTCGCTCGCCGCGCTGGCCGGCGTGGTCGCCGTCGCGGTGTTGCGCGAGGGGTCCGAGGTCGTGCTGTTCCTCTACGGCATCGCCGCGGCGTCGAACACCGCCCCGCTGGCGATGGTCGCCGGCGGCGTGGCCGGGCTGGCGCTGGCCTGCGGCGCCTCGTTCCTGCTGTACCGCGGCCTCGTCATCATCCCGCTGCACCGGCTGTTCAGCGTGACCAACGGGCTGATCGCCCTGCTTGCCGCCGGCATGGCCGGCCAGGCCGCCGCGATACTGCATTCCGCCGACCTGCTGCCCGGCTGGGGCGAGCAGTTGTGGAACACCAGCTTCATCCTGTCCGACGACAGCTTCGTCGGGCGCAGCCTGCACGCGCTGGTCGGCTACTCCGCCCGCCCGTCGGGCATCCAGCTCGCTGCCTGGCTCGCCACGCTGCTGGTGCTGATGATCGGCTCGCGCGCCATCAGCCGGGTGCGCGTGCGCCCGGTCGCCGCCGCGGTGGTGCTGGCCGCGCTGCTGGCGGGCGGGGCGCCGGCCCGTGCCGCCGACCTGCCGACGTTGCTGTTCCACAACCACCGCTTTGTGCCCGACCGCATCGAGGTGCCGGCGCATGTGCAATTCCAGCTCAAGGTGAAGAACACCGACGACACCGCCGATGAGTTCGAGAGCACCGATCTCAACCGCGAGAAGCTGGTGCCGCCGGGCGACACCATCACCGTGTTCCTCGGCCCGCTCGATCCCGGGACCTACAAGTTCTTCGGCGACTTCCATCAGGACACCGCGCAGGGCGTGCTGGTCGCGAAATGACCCGCGGCGCCGTCCGACTGGCCGCGGCGCTTGCGCTGCTGGCTCCCATGTTGTGCCCGCTGCGGTCGGCGCGTGCCGACTTCCATGTGGTCTCGCCGTACGAGATCGACCTTGGCGAACTCGAGATCGAGCACAACGGGTCCGACACCGTCGATCCTCGCGCCGGCATCGGCGGGCAGCAGAGCTACACGCTGGAGCTGGGGACTGGCCTGACGTCGTGGTGGCACAGCGAGATCGAGCTCGGATTCGATAACGATCCAAACAATGGCCAGCCGACCCTGCTGACCCAGGTGGTGTCGGAAAACACCTTCGAGCTGACCGAGCCGGGCGAGTACTTCGCCGATTTCGGCTTTTACGTCGAGTACGGCCAAACGATGACGCACGGCGCCTATGCCGCGTCCAACGAGCTGACCTTCGGCCCGGTGATCGCCAAGGACATCGGCCGGACGACGCACACGATCAACCTGTTCCTCACCCGCCAACTGGGGCCGGACCAGACCAGCCAGGGGCTGGATTTCAGCTATGCCTGGCAAAGCCGCTGGAACCTGTGGGCACCGCTGTCGCCGGCGATCGAGATCTACGGCGATACCGGAACGTTGGGTGCCTCGCCGCGGTTCTCGCAGCAGCAACTGCGCGCCGGGCCGGTGGCGATCGGCTCGCTCAACCTGCATCAGCTCGGTCTCGGCAACGCGGGGGCGCTGAAATACGAAGTCGGCTGGCTGTTCGGCGCGACAAGGGCCACCGCCGACGGCACGCTGCGCTGGCGGGTGGAGTTGGAAATTCCGTTCTGACATCGGCCGGCGCACTGCCGCGCGGGGCGGCGGCGCGGCCGATTTCGGCACCACGGCCGGTTGGCATCGAACCTTGTCAAGTCCAGACTGCGCGAAAGAAGGTCCGCAGCGACAGCGTGAACGCAAGCACGGTTTCGCAACCGGCCACATCAACGCCCCGGCCACATCAACGCCAATGACAGGTTGACGGGATGCCTTTCGACCCGCACGCAGGCTGCCGCCGCAGGATGCGGACCGACGTGCCGTTGCCCCACCGGGCGCCCCGCCAGGCGATGCTGTCTCGCGCGCGCCGCGTTGGACCGGGATGGTTGGCCCCGACCGCCCCACCGTGGTGAACGACCCGGAAGGATCGCCAGCCTCCGGGACTGGCTTCAGCATGATTCCCGCCACGTTGCTGCTGCCCGGCGCGGCGACGTTCTGGCTGGCGGTGATCCTCACCGGCGTGGGCGCCGGTGTCGCGGCGATGCTGCTCACCGAGCTGCTGAAAGCGGTGCAACATCTGATGTGGCCGGACCCGGGAGCCACCCTGCTGGATGCGGCGACGCAGGCGGGGGCGTGGCGGCATATCCTGGTGCTGCTGGCCGCAGGGTTGCTGACCGGTGCGGGGCAGATGGTCCTGGGTCGCCTGACCGCCGGCAACGGCATCGACATTACCGAGGCGATCTGGTTTTCCGCCGGGCGGTTGCCCGCCTTGCGCACGCTCGGCTCCGCCGTGCTCTCCGTCGTGGTCGTCGGGATGGGCGCTTCGCTGGGTCGCGAGGGCGCGCCCAAACAGGCCGGTGCCGTGATCGGCAATGCCCTGTCGGACCGCGCCGGCCTGTCGGATGAGCAGCGGCGGCTGCTGGTGGCGTGCGGTGCGGGCGCCGGCATGGCGGCCGCCTATGGCGTGCCACTGGGCGGCGCGCTGTTCGCCCTGGAGGTGTTGCGCGGCGTGCTTGCACTGCGGCTGGTGCTTCCCGCGGTGCTGGCCTCATTGCTGGCCACGGCGGTCGCGTGGCTGGTGCTGCCCGACGCGCCGACCTACCTCATTCCGGCCTATGTCAATTCGGCCTCGATCGACGTCTGGGCGATGCTGGCGGGACCGATCGCGGGGCTGGTCTCGGTGGGTTACGTCCGTTCGATCGCCTGGGCAGACCGCAACAAGCCAAAGGGGTGGCGGCGGCTGGCGGCACCGGCGCTGGCGCTCGGGCTGCTGGGCGTCGTTTCGATCGAATTTCCGCAGTTGCTCGGCAATGGCCGGGATGTCACGCAACTGGCCTTTGTCGGCGAAGTCGCGCCCGGACTGCTGCTGATGCTGCTGATTCTCAAACCCGCCGCAACCACCATGTGTCTCGGCAGCGGCACGCCCGGCGGGCTGTTCACGCCGTCGCTGGCATTGGGCGCGCTGCTGGGCGGCGTTCTCGGCCATGCCTGGTCGTGGTTCTGGCCCGGCGTACCGCCCGGACTGTTCGCCGTGGTTGGGGCAGCGTCCGTGCTGGCGGCGACGACCCAGGGGCCGATCTCGGCCGTGGTGCTGATGATGGAACTGACCGGCCGCGATCGTTCATTCATCGTGCCGCTGCTGCTGGCGGTGGTGACCGCCACGCTGGTCGCGCGCACCATCGAGCCGCGCTCGATCTACGATGCACGATTGACCGACGCGGAGATTGCCGCGCGGCTGAAATCGCGCGAGCCGTCACCGAAATAAGGTCGCCGGACCTGCACAGGCCGCCTACCTGTCGCCGACCGCTCGACCCGTTCCGCGCGAGAGTGCGAGAGGTCCCGGCTAACGTCGCGGCGGCGATTTACGCTGCCCCGGCACCGGATCGCCAAGGTCTTTCAACCGTGCCGAGGTCATTCCTTTTGCCGCGGTCAGCGTCGTTGTCATCAGCGTCTCGGCGCAGATATCCCCTGCCCCCGCCACGGGTTCCTTGCTCTCCGGCATGGTCGTCCAGCCGCCCTTGTCGATCAGATCGCTCCGTTCGTAGGTTTCGGCCTTCTTCAGCAGGGCAAGTTGCGCGGCCGCGTTAGGACCGTTTTCGAAGCGACTGATGCAATCCGCTGCTGCCAGTTGTGCGCGTGCCCGGACGCTGCACCCGCCGCCATTTTTGTTGCGGTTCCGCCGGTGGCCCAACCACCCCAGGCGAAGCCGATCACGATAGTGGCGACGACGCAGCCGGCGCAGGACCAGAACAAAACCCCCTTGGATGGACGGTAAACCTCCCAGCGTCTACCCAAGCCGGAGCCATTCGCCATTTTCATCTCCCGTCAGCTTCTGCACAACGAGAATTGATCGCCCACGCTATTACGGCTGATGGTGCCTGCGGGGCATGCATGCCGGAAGGCTCGAAAACTACCTAGTCCGACCTCGTCGAAGCCGAATAGGATGGAACGCCTCCCATGGGCGCTTGACCCGGGGGTCGGCATGACGATGTTGGTACCGTCGAGGCGTTGATGGTTCAGGCGGTTGGTATCACGCCTCGGCTCTGTGAATCGGCACAACACAACCCGCTACAGAGCCAACTCCAACGAGCCGCGTCCGGCATGCGGTCGCGCCGGCAGGTTGTGGGAAGCCGGCAAACTGGCCAAACTTAGCCGGGCGAAAGCCGGCCAGATGCGCCCTATCGGCGCACCGCGGCACAGGGAGTACGGACCATGCAAGGCGACACCGGGGTCATCGACTACCTCAACCAGGCGCTGCGCCACGAACTCACGTCGGTCAACCAGTACCTGGCTGCACTACCGCCTGCTCGACAACTGGGGCTACCGGACGCTGGCCAAGAAATGGCGCCAGGAGTCGATCGAGGAGATGCAGCACGCCGACAAGATCATCGCGCGCATCATCTTCCTGGACGGCGCGCCCAACATGCAGACGCTCGGGGCGCTGCATATCGGGCAGTACGTCAAGGAGGTGATCGAGCGGGACCTGCAGGCCGAGATGGACGCCCGCACGCTGTATCAGGCGGCCGCTACCCATTGCCACGCGGTCAAGGACTACGTGACGCGCGACCTGTTCGAGGAATTGATGCACGATGAGGAAGAACACATCGACTTCCTGGAGACGCAGCTCGATCTGATCGGCAAGCTCGGCCTGGAGCTGTACGCCCAGCACCATATCGGCAAGCTCAGCGAGGACTGAGCGGGCCGACCGAAGGGGTGCAACCGGCCAGACCGGACCACGGCCCGGGCAGGGCAGCACCTTGTCCATCAGCCCGCGGTTTCCGAAGCCTTCCCAGCTACGTCGTAAGCCGCTCCCATCAGGCGCAGCCGCTGCGGGTGCAGCTCGTCATTGGCGTTCATGGTGTAGAACACTGACGGGCAACCGGTGCCGCACGCCTTATGGTTGCGCGACAGGAACGCGAACACGCTGCGATCCGCCGACATCGGATCGTGCTCGAGTGGGAAATTCCAGTTCTGTGGGGCCTGCGGGCAAGCCACCTTGTTGATCATCAGACAGCTCGGATCGACGAAACCGCCGAAGCGCTCCTTGAACGATCCCTGATCCGGACCCACGGATTCCCAGGTATCGACGCAAATCGGCCGGCGGGTCTCGGGGTGGACGAACCAGCGCAACGCGAATGCCCACTCCGCGTCGTCCATCGCTCGCCGAAGCTGATAGAGATGCTCGGTATCCCACCAATTGTCATCGTCGAGATAGGCAACGTATGGCGAGTTGGCGAGGTAGGTCAGCACCGCTCGCAGCGCCCCACCGTCCCCGGGCGGTGTCAGGCCGCCATGCCGCCTGGAGGTGGAATAGCCCGGCCAGAAAACCTGCACGGCGCACTGCGATGGGCGGGCGGCACAGGCGGCGTCGATCACCTCCAGGTCGCCCCGAATGCTGTCGATGCCGATCATGATGTGGATGCGGCCGGGAAACCTTTGGGCGAAGATGCTGTGCAGGGCAGGTATCAAATGCGGCCGCAACACTGTGGGGATGACCACCGCCGCGTCCATCGGCGCCTGCAAAGCGATATCGGCGTAGGTCCGCAGGAACCCCCCCATCGCGATATCACTCCCGGCATCGCTTTATCGTTGTCGGTCGGCACGGCCTGAACATTAGCGAAGTCGGTGGCGAGCTGCCATGGCACGCTCCGGAGCTACGACGCGAGTCTTCCCCACCGGCCGCATGACGTCGGTGACCCACAGTTGGCTTGGTCCAGGTGCGGCCCGTCACCCGCACCCGAGACAGACGTTAGTTTAATGAGGCAGAATGTCAACCTATATAACGCATGGTCACACTCATTTCCAGCCGGAGCCTGCCCGCATGTCCTTCTCTCCCAACAGCATCCCCCCAGGCACAATACGCGGACTCATGCCGCCGCCTGGCCTCGCTGCGAGCCTGTCGCAGACCACTGTCGCCACGCGCAAGACGGAGTCGTGCGCGTCCGCCAGCCAGGCGGACGGGCAGGCGGCAGCAGCCGTGCAAAACCCCAAATCCACGTTTCCCCGAATCAACCCTTTGGACCCCGAGCCGACCGCGCCACCCGCGCAAGACCCTAAATCTGCATTTTCTCGAATCAACCCTTTGAACCCCGAGCCGGCCCCGCCATGCGCACAAAACCCCGAATCTGCATTTCCCCGAATCAACCCTTTGAACCCCGAGCCGGCGGTGCCGCCCGGGCACAGCTCCGAGTCCGCCTTTTCCCGAATCAACCCCTTGAACCCCGAGCCAGCCGCGGCACCCGCGCAAAACCCCGGATCCGCGTTTTCCCGAAGCAACCCTGTGAACCCCGAGCCCCGCGATGCGCACAAAAGCCCGAATCTGCATTTCCCCAAATCAACCCTTTGAACCCCGAGCCGGCGGTGCCGCCCGGGCACAGCTCCGAGTCCGCCTTTTCCCGAATCAACCCTTTGGACCCCGAGCCGACCGTGCCGCCCGTGCAAAAACCCAAATCCGCGTTTCCCCGAATCAACCCCTTGAACCCCGAGCCGGCCCCGCCATGCGCACAAAACCCCAAATCTGCGTTTGCCCGAATCAACCCTTTGAACCTCGAGCCGACCGCCGCGTTCGCGCCAAACCCCCAATCCGCGTTTCCCCGAATCAACCCCTTGAACCCCGAGCCGGCGCTGCCACCCGGACAAAACCCGGAATCTGCATTCTCCCGAATCAACCCTGTGAACCCCGAGCCGGCGGTGCCACCGGTGCAAATCGCGTTTTCGCGAACTCAACCCTCCACCCCCGCGCCCGTCCGGACCGTGCTGCGTCACGTGCGCGACAGCGGCATCCGGCCAGGTCCGCTGACTCACCCGATTGCCCCGGGCCGACAGCGCTTGCGCAGTTACCGGCCCGGTGCGACGCTAAACGGTCGCGACCTTGAGGAGCTCCCACCGGATGCAGATCGAAATCGAATACTGCGGCATGTGAGGCTACGAACCGCGCGCCAGGCAGGCGCGGGACATGATCCTGAAAAGGACCCCGACGGCCGAGGTGCGGCTGCGCAAATCCGGCGGCGGGGTGTTCGAGATCACGGTGGACGGCGCGTTGCGCTACTCGAAGAAGGCAACCGGCCAGTTCCCCACCGACGAGGAAGTGCTCCGCACCCTCGGCTAAAGTCCCGCCCCACGCTGCGCCGCGGTGCCTGCCGCGTGACGGTGGCCACTGACGCACTCCAAGTCCAAGGGCGATCCCAGATCGCCGCGATGACCCTCCCGCCGCGCCCGCGCGACAGGGACGTTGCAGCGCGACCCGCGCCCGGTATGGTGCGCGCTTCGCAATCCGCACGAGGCGCGCATGTCGCACACCCTGGCCAACGACCCGACCACCGCGATCCGCGTCGCCACCGAACGGATCGAGCACGATCTGATCGAGCTCCGACGCGACATCCACGCCCATCCCGAGCTGGGCTTCGAAGAGGTGCGCACCGCCGGCGTGGTGACGCGCGAGCTGACCCGCCTCGGCATCGCCCACCGGACCGGCATCGGCAAGACCGGCGTGGTCGGTCTGATCGAGGGCGGGCGGCCCGGAAAAGTGCTGGCGATCCGCGCCGACATGGACGCGCTGCCGATCGAGGAGCGCACCGGCCTGCCATTCGCCAGCCAGCACAAGGGCCTGATGCACGCCTGCGGCCACGACATCCACACCACGACGCTGCTCGGCGTCGCGGCGGTGCTGAAGGACCTGGCCCCGCAGCTTGCCGGCACGGTCAAGCTGGTGTTCCAGCCGGCCGAGGAAGGCGTCGGCGGCATGCGCGCGATGCTGGCCGACGGGCTGCTGGAGTCCCCGAAGATCGACCTGGCGCTGGGCTTCCACAACTACCCCGACCTGCCGGTGGGCAAGTTCGGCTACGTCCATGGCCCGTGCCTGGCCGCCGCCGACCGGTTCGATATCGTCGTGCACGGCCGCTCCGGCCACGCCGCGTGGCCACACACCTCGGTCGATCCGCTGGTCGCCGCCGCGTCGCTGGTCATGCAGTTGCAGACCATCGTCTCGCGCGAGGTGCCGCCGATGTATCCCGCCGTGCTGACGGTCGGGATGATCCAGGGCGGCACGACCTACAACATCATCCCCGACAGTTGCGCCATCAAGGGCACCGTCCGCACGCTGCACGCCCCGGCGCGCGACCTGATCGAGGCCGCGCTGGCCCGCCTCGCCACCGGCATCGAGGCCGGCATGCGCGTCACCTGCGCGGTCGACTACCACCGCGGCGTGCCGTCGCTGGTGAACGACGACGCGGTGCTGGAGCCCACCATCGCCGCGGTGCGCAAGCAGTTCGGCGACGCGGTGGACGAGGGCCAGCCGAGCCTCGGCGGCGAGGATTTCGCGCTGCTGGCGGACCTGGTGCCGGGCTTCCAGCTTCGCGTCGGCTCCGGCGCGCCAGGGCGCAACGACAAGCTGCACAACTCGGACTACCAGCCCGACGAGCGCTGCATCGGCCTCGGCGTGCAGGCGCTGGCGCGCGCGGCACTGGAGATCCTCGCCCCATGAGGCCGCGCGCGTGAGGCTGTGTGTCTTCGGCGCCGGCGCGGTCGGCGGTTACCTGGCGGGGTTTCTGGCGCGCGGCGGCGCGGCGGTCTCGGTCGTCGCGCGGGGTGCGCACCTGGCGGCGATCCGCGACGACGGGCTGCGCGTGGAGACGCCGGACGAGGCGCTGACCGTCCGCGTGGCCGCCAGCGACGACCCTGCGGAGCTGGGGCCGCAGGACGGCGTGCTGGTCGCGGTGAAGGCGCCCGCGCTGGCGGACGTGGCGGCGCGCATCGGACCGCTGCTGGGGCCCGAGACCGCGGTTGCCTTCGTGATGAACGGCATTCCGTGGTGGTATTTTCATGCCCTCGGCGCGCCGCGCGGCGGCTCCCTGGGCGGTGCGCGGGACTGCGCATGGCCGGGAGACGCGATCCCGCTGCTCGATCCCGCGGGTGCACTGGCCGGCGCGGTCGGTGCCCACCGGGCGATCGGCGGCGTGTTCTGGCCGGCCTGCTCGGTGCCGCGGCCCGGCGTGGTGCGCCTGCTGACCGGCGCCGGGCGCGGCACCTCGTTCGGCGAGCCGGACGGGTCGGCCTCGGCGCGGCTGGAGGCGCTGGCCGGTGCCTTCCGCGCCGCCGGGCTGCCGGTGACACTGAGCGCGCACATCCGCGCGCTGATCTGGCACAAGCTGGTGTTCAACCTGAGCGCCGGGCCGATGTGCGTGCTGGCTGAGGCGGCGGTGAAGGACACCCACACCGAGCCGGCGCTGGTCGCGACCTCCCGCGCGCTGCTGGCCGAGGCGATGGCGTTGGCTGCCGCGATGGGTTTCCCGGTGGAGCTCGATGTCGAGCAGGTGGTGGCGACCAACACGAAGCTTGCGCACCGGCCGAGCATCCTGCAGGATCTGGAGGCGGGACGGCGGATGGAAATCGACGCACTGTATTCGGTGCCGCTGCAGATGGCGCGGGCGGTGGGGGTGGCGATGCCGACGCTGGAGGTGCTCTCCGGGTTGATCCGGGTGAAGGCGCGGGAGCGGGGGCTGTACTGACCGCCGCATGGGCCTGATACGGTGCGCCGACCGGATTGACGTATCCCGTGCCGGCGCCCTCGCCCCTCGGCATAGCCGCCCCCCTGGTCGGCCCAACGCGCCGCCCGAAGACAGGCTGAGCCTGCACCGGCGAAGGCCGGTGGCCTGCCGTCTACGACTTGCCTTCGCGTGCGCCCCCAGGTTGTCTATGCCCCGGCTTGCAGCACCTGCCGGAAAGCACCGCTCACCAAGCCTGTTCTTGCAGCGGAACGATGTAATGGAACCCGTCCGGCCCGAGCTGCCGGCTCAGGTGCTCGATCCGTCGGCGGACCAAGAGCGGAGGCTCGGAAGGACCAGGCATGTACAGCGGCTTGCCGTCCTGCCCGAACGCGAACACGGTTTCGCACGCCTGTGCATCGACCTTGCCAAACAGCGCTTCCACCACGGCGAAGTCCGGATGCGGCTGGAAACCGAGCGCGCCGGACCACCGCACCAGGTCGCGCAACAGCTTGCGCGCGTAGCCCGGATCGACCGGCACCATCGGCGTCGCGTCGCCCAGTCGGTCGAGACAGGTCGTCAGTTGGCGTCCCTCCAGCGTGCGGAACATGACGTCCTTGACGCCCAGGCAGAACGTATCGAGCAGAAAAACGGCGACGGTGGGCTGGCCGATCAGGCTTCCGCGCGCGAGGGCCAGTGTCCCAATTCCACTCTCGAACAGGCTTTCCGCCAGCAGGCAGTCCAGGATCGGCGCCGTCGCGGCACGGGCCACCCGCCCGGCCAGCGTATCCCCGAACGCCTCGGCCTTGCGCTTCTGCGCCACGATTGCCTTGCGGCGACTGGCCTTCGCGCCGCGCCGAGCGGCAATGTTGCTGCTTCCCATCGATCGACCTCCGGTCCGCTGTGTGCCCGCGCAACGCTACCGAGGCGCGGGCGAGTCGGTCCAACCGCCTGTGATCGCGCCCGCTCAACAGCGCTGTCGCGGCGCGCTAGGATGCGTTCGCCACGGCCGCATGGCCCGCGGCGAGGGCTCCCGCCATGTCCGATAAGCCGAACTTCGTCCTGGTCCCGGATCCCGCGCCCGAGGCCCCCGTGCCCGAGGCCCCCGTGCCCGAGGCCCCCGCGCCCGAGGCGCCCGCCCACACGCCCGTCTCGCTGCTGGCAAGGCTGCGCGAGCTGGCGGCGCCGCTAACGGCGCTGCTGCCGAGCGCCGCGCCGCAAGCAGTGCCCGCCACCACCCCGACCCGGCCCCGCCTGATCTTCGGCTTCGACGCCACCGCCTCGCGCGAGCCCGCCTGGGACACCGCGCGCAAAGTCACCGACTCGCTGTTCCGCGCCCTGCCCGGCGAACTCGACGTGGCGCTGGCGGTGCATGGCGGCTCCCTGCTGCACACCTTCACCGACTTCACGTCCAACCCCGCCACGCTGCGCGACCGCGCCGCCGCGATCCGCTGCATCTCCGGCCGCACGCAGCTTCTGCCGATCATGTCGCGCGCCCTCGCCGCCCCCGGCGTCCGCGTGGTCACCTACATCGGCGACGTGTTCGAGGAATCCCCCACTCGAGGGCGCAAACTCGCCGACGCGATGGGCGCGCGCGGCATCCGCCTGATCGTGCTGCACGATGTCGCGGACTGGCTGGCCCGCCGCGACGCCGAGCTGTTCCAGGACCTTGCCCGGCGCACCGGCGGCTGCGTGCTGCCGTTCGACGCCAACGCCCCCGACCGCTTGCGCGAACTGCTGGCCGCGGTCGCCGTCTATGCCGTCGGCGGTGCGGACTTGCTGGAGCAGAAACGCGCGGACCTGCCGGGGGCGGCGCTGCTGCTGCGCCACCTCGGCCGCGACGACTGATCCCGCGACGCGCCGGCTCTCGCGTGCACCATCGGCTCCAGTGACGAAAGGAAGCACAGGAATGAACAGCGCGTACGCCGGTGATCCAGGCGTGAAGCGCCAGCGATCCGCCGTGATGGCCTGTATCCTGCCCGCCGCTCTTGTGACGGTCGCGCTATGGCTTGGCATCTACCATTGGCTGCCACCCCTGGCCGGCATGGACGATCCGCTGACGAGATTGTTCTTCACCGTCAACTGCTGCTGTGTGGCGATCCTGCTGTGCTTCGTCACCGGCATCGAGGCGGTCGCACACGAGCGGCTGCGATCATCGGCGATTGATCCGCTGGCGGGCCATGAAACGCTGCGTCTGAGGATCAATCTGCGCTATCTCCAGCACACGCTGGAACAACTTCTGGTGTTCGTGCCGGGGCTGCTCGGCCTGGCGTTCTATTGTTCGAATGGGACCGCGATGCGCGCGGTCGTGGCGACAACCGTGACCTGGATCGTCGGACGCGCTGGTTTCTGGATCGGCTATCATTACGGGTCGAACTATCGCGCAATCGGGGCGCCCGGCATGGCACAGAGCATGATTGTTCTGCTCTATGTCTGTGTTCGGTTCGGGCACCAGGTCGCGGGGTCTGCCGGTGCCATCGCACCGCTCGTGCTGTTCGGCGGCATCGAGGCGCACCTGTTCTACGCGACGCGCTCCCCCGCCGCACGCAGCGGACCCGACCCTGGCAGGGAACCACGGCCCACCGGGCCGGTGCATTGACCGCCGACCCGCTCCGCCCGCAGCATCGTCCGCAACGACCGTCAGGAGGACGCATGGACGCCACCGAACTGCGCGCGCTGCAGGCGCCGTTGAAGCAGCGCTATCGCGACACGCCCGAGGCCGCGCGCGTCGTCTCGACCGCCGAGGCGATCCTCGATCCCTCCGCCATCGCCTGCAACGTTCCGGGCTGGCACGACACCGTCACCGCCGGGCTGCATCCGGCGACCGGCGGTGACGGCGCGCTGGCCTGCTCGGCCGACATGCTGCTGGAGGCGCTGGTCGCCTGCGCCGGCGTCACGCTGCGCGCGGTGGCGACGGCAATGGGGATTCCGATGCGGTCGGGCAAGGTGTCCGCCGAGGGCGTGTGGGACGCGCGTGGCACGCTGGGCGTGGACCGCAGCGTGCCGGTTGGGCTGACCGACATCACGCTGCGATTTGAGATCGATGCGGACGCGGATGCGACCAGGCTGACGCGGCTGATCGAGACGACCGAGCGGTATTGCGTGATCTACCAGACCCTGAAATCGCCACCGCGGCTGGGTGTGGCGGCATAGGGGGCTGGGCGGCGAAAGGGCCAAAATCATGACCAAAATCCTGATCATCCACGGCGCCGGCATGAACATGCGCGGCAAGGTGCAGACCGAGATCTTCGGCACCATGACGTTGCCGGAATATGACGCGCAGATCCGCAAGTATGCGGCCGAGCTTGGCGTGGAGATTGACATCTTCCATTCCAACATCGAGGGCGAGGTGGTGAACCGCCTTTATGCCGCGAACGACGAGGGGTTCGATGCGGCGATCTTCAATCCGGCCGGGTTCTCGCGCGGCTACCCGGCACTGGTCGCGGCGATCGGGCAGGTGAAGTTCCCGACCATCGAGGTGCATATCTCGAACCCGGTGCGGCGCGGGCCGGTGTCGGACACCGCAACGGTCAGCCGCGGGATGGTGACCGGGTTCGGGGTGGAGGGGTACTATCTGGCGTTGCGTGGGTTGCGCGGCCTGGTGGGAAAATGATGCCGGTCCGTATTGTCATGGCATCGCGGAGATTGCCCGGCGGCATGGGTCGAACGCCGCTTTTGGTACGACGCCAGAGGTGGATCGCCTAACGTACTGGCGCCCGGCACACGTCATGCCGGCGCATGCCGACATCCACGACTTTACGCGCGGCACGAAGGCAAGTCGCGACCTGTTGTGCGAAGGCAGGTCGTTGCCTGCTGCTCGAAGACAAGGCGTGGATGACGGCATGCGCCGGCATGACGTGGGGGCACCACCGGCGAGTCGAGGATTCAAACGCCTCGCAGATCAACCGCCCGTCATCCCCCCTGCCCGCGCATTGCGGAACGTCACGACCAGCACGTCGCGGTGCGCCGGCAGCGTGGGGTCCAGCGGCACCACTGGCGTCACGCCATGATACACCCGCGCGTCATCCACCAGCGCCGCGTCGAACGGTTGCGTCAGCGTGAAGCTGCCCAATAGCCGCTTCTCCAGGTCGTGGATCGTGGTGGTTCCGCTGGCGATGTTCTGCCGCGCCGACCAGCAGCACCAGCACATAATCGACGCCGTCGCGGTGCAGCCCCTCCGGCGTCGGCTGGCCGGCCTCGCCTGGGCGCGCCTCGATGCGGAACTGGTGCACCTCGACGTGCCAGGCGCGGACCACCGGGGCGAGGCCGCCGAACAGCCGATGGCAGAACCGCAGGATCGTGGCCAGACTCGGCCCGTCGCCGACCGCCTCGGTGATCGGCGAGAACCAGCGCGCGATGCCGCCGTTCAGCTTGTTGTAGTCCAGCGTCTGGTAGTGCGCCTGGTGCGGCTGGCGGCGGATCGCGCCGTCCGCGGTGGCGGCAAATACCGCATGGCGGCGGCGGCGGTAGCGCCCGCCATCGGCCATGTAGGTATCCAGATCGAGCGCGTCCCAGCTTGCGGCGAAGTCGCCCCAGTCGGTCAGCGGACCGGCCGCCGCCAGCGACTGGTGCATCGCCTCGGCGGCGACGAAGACGTAGCCGGCACCGGCCAGATGCGCGTCGAGCGCCTCGTCCGGGTGCAGAACGAGCTCGCTCATGCCGCCTCCCGGTCCCCCTCCGGGGCCGCCTCCTGGTAGGCGGCCACGTCGAGCCAGGTGCTCTGATACGTGGCACCCTCGCCCATGTCGGTGAAGCGGTCGGAGCACAGCATGTTGATGGTGCCCATCGTCGCCTCGCTGTCCGGACGCTGGCCGACTACCAGCACGACGCCCGGCTGGACTTCGTCACTGACGCGCAACGTGAACACCACCGTGCCGCGGTCGTTGAACAGCCGCACGCGCTGACCGTTGGCCAGGCCGCGCGCCGCGGCATCGTCGGGATGCAGAATGCAGACGGCGGGGCCTTCGCGACGGCGCAGGAACTCGACGCGCGAGTAGACCGTGTGGCTCTGGAAGTAGCCCGGCGCGGTCAGCAGGCGCAGCGGCCAGGTCGCGGCCTCGCGCTGCTCGTCCGGGTGCGGCACCCAGTCGGGCATCGGCGGCAGTCCCTGCGCGGCGAGCGACGCGGAATAGAACTCCAGCTTGCCCGACGGTGTGCGGAACTGCTGCGGGCCGTCGGGGGCGATGCGGATCGGCCCGGCGGTCTTCAGCGCGACCGGATCGACCGCCGCCTTGCCGGTGGCGCCGTCCAACAGCGCGCCCAGCATCTCGTCCTGCGACATGCGGAAGATCGGATCGGTCAGGCCCATCCTCGCCGCCAGCTCCTGCGCGAAGTCCACGTTGGAGCGCGCGCCCGGTTGCGGCGCGACGGCACGCGGGGCGTATTGCATGTAATAGGCGCCATAGGCGCGGTACAGGTCCTCGGTTTCCAGATACAGCGCCGCCGGCAGCACGATGTCGGCATAGCGCGCGGTGACCGATAGGAACGGGTCGTGCACGACGGTGAACAGGTCCTCGCGCAGCAGGCCGCGGCGCACTTTGGCCACGTCTGGACATGTCACTGCCGGATTGTTCGCCGAGACGAACAATGCGCGGATCGGCGGATCGCGCATCTCCAGCAGCGCCTCGCCGAGCCGCAGGTGGTTGACCATCCGCGTCGTCGCCGGGCCCGACGGCTTCTTGCACCGCGTCGTAGTTCAACGCGCACGACGCCGCAGTCATCAGCAGCGCACCGCCGCCGCGACGCCCATAGGCGCCGGTAACGCCCGGCAGCGAGGCAACCGCCCGCATCGCCTGCCCGCCGTGCAGCATCCGCGTCATGCCCTCGCCCAGGCGGATGAAGGCGGCCTTCGCGTTGCCGTACATCGCGGCCAGGCGCTCGATATCGGCTTCCGGCAGGCCGGTGATGGCGGCAGTGCGCGCCGGATCGAAGCGCGGCAGGACCTCGTGTTCCAGCCGGTCGAAGCCGACGGTGTTTTCGGCGATGTAGGCGCGGTCGCACAGCCCGTCGCGCACCAGGATGTGCATCACGCCCAGCGCCAGCGCGGCATCGGTGCCGATGCGGACCGGCAGGTGCCAGTCGCGATCGTGCGGCGGTGCGGCTGCGACGCGGGTCGATCACCACCAGCGGCACGCCGTTGCGGCGAAGCTGCTCCACGCGGGCAAAGAAATGCACGTTGGTGGTGACCAGATCGGCGCCCCAGGCGATCACCAGGTCGGAGTTCTTCCACCGTCTCCGGATCGGCGCCGCCGATCGAGCCGACCGTCGCGTCCCACGCCGCCTCGCAGCAGGTGTCGCAGACCGTTCCGGGTTGCAACCGGCTGGCGCCGAGCGCGTGGAACAGCCCGTTCACCAGGCCGCGGTTCATCTGCCCCTGGTGCGCGCTGTAGGCGTAGCCGAACAGCGCCAGCGGGCCGGATTCGGCGATGATCGCCTTCCAGCGCGCGGTGATCTCGTCGAGCGCCTCGTCCCAGGTGATCGGCGCGAACTGCCCCTCGCCCTTCGGCCCGATGCGGCGCAGCGGGGAGGCCAGCCGGTGGGGCGAGTTCACCAGCTCGGCGTCGCGGTTGACGCGCGCGCAGGCGAAGCCGGCGGTGAAGGGCTGATCGGGGTCGCCCTCCACGCGCAGCACCCGGCCGTCCTCGACGTGCGCGAGCAGCGAGCACATGTCGGGGCAGTCGTGCCCACAGACCACGCGAATGGTTTCCATCGGGACCTCCGGCGAGTTCAGCGAGGCAGATGGGCAGAGAATTGGCTTGGGTGAAAGGGCCAGTTTTCGCAATGCTGGTCAGACCACCTTCGGAGGTGATTGGGCGCCACGTGCACCTCTCCCGCTCTTCGCGGGAGAGGTCGGCGAGCGCAGCGAGACGGGTGAGGGTGGTGC
This sequence comes from uncultured Alphaproteobacteria bacterium, assembly GCA_963773345.1. Taxonomy (GTDB): domain Bacteria; phylum Pseudomonadota; class Alphaproteobacteria; order Acetobacterales; family Acetobacteraceae; genus Palsa-883. Next base: position 352,459 of record CAVZBG010000010.1, read on the forward strand.
CGCGTGCGCCACCCTCACCCGCGTCGCAAGTGCTCCGCGACCTCTCCCGCGAAGAGCGGGAGAGGTGTACGCACGCAACTATCCGCTCAGAAACCGTTCCGTCCAGCTCTTGTAAACGCCCTCGCGCGTCACCCGGCGCATCGTCTCGGCCGAGGCCACCCCCGCCAGGTCCGCCGGCTTCGTCCCGTCGCGCAGCGCTTTCAGCGTGGCGTAGACCGCCTGCACCGCCGCCGAGAACGGCTGATGCCCCTGCAGCGCGATGCGCACGCCGCGGCTGGCGAGATACGCCTTGTCCAGCATGTCGCCGCTCAGGCCACCGAGCACGATCGGCAGCTTCACCTCGCCGGCGATGGCATCAAGCTGATCCCGCGTGATGCGCCCGGCAAAGAACAGCGCATCGACGCCGGCGGCCTGATACGCCTTGGCGCGGGCCACCGCGTCCGCGGTGCCGGTCATCGCCGCTGCGCTGGTGCGGCCAACCACGACGAAGCTGCTGTCCTCGCGTGCCGCCAGCGCCGCGCGCATCTTGCCGACGCCCTCGTCGATCGAGATCAGCGTGGGTTTCGTTTCGCCGTAGGTGCGCGGCAGCAGCGTGTCCTCGATCGAGGCCGCGGCGACGCCGGCGGTCTCCAGCTCCTGGATCGTGCGCATCACGTTCAGCGCGTTGCCGTAACCGTGGTCGGCATCGACCAGCAGCGGCAGTTTTCCCGCGCGGTTGATGCGATAGGCCTGCGCGGCGAACTCGGTCAGCGTCAGCACGATCAGGTCGGGCGCACCAAGCACGGTGAACGAGGCGATCGAGCCGGCGAACATGCCGATCTCGAAACCGAGTTCCTCGGCGATGCGGGCGGAGATCGGGTCGAAGACGGAGCCGGGATGGACACACTCGCTGCCCCGCAGGACGGCCCGGAAACGTTCGCGTCGATCGGTCCAGTGCATGTGGGTGTTCCTTGTTCAGGCCGCCGCCACGAAGCCGTCGCGACGGAGATCGCAGCCGCCGGCCAGCACGCCGGTGGCGGGATCGATGGCGATGCCGTGCATGCCGCCGACGGTGGGTGTCCAGGGCGCGGCGGCCTCGGCAGCATGGCCGCGCGTGCACAATGCCGCGATGGTCGCCGCCGGGATGCGCAATTCCACCTGGACCCGCCTGCCGTCCCACAGCCGGGCACGCGGCGCATCGATGGCATCCTGGATCGTCAGGCCGAAATCGACGTGCTGGACCAAAGCCTGCGGCTGCGTCTGGCAAATTCCGTAGCTGCCCGGCGTGCCGAGGGCCAGCACCGGCCGGCCGGCCCGCGTGGCAATGCTCGGCGCCATCGGCAAGGCGAGCGGCGCGCCGGGTCGCAGCGGGTTGGTGCCGCGCAGATCGACCTCGCCCCAATAGAGAAAATTGTTGAGACAGACGCCGTGGCCGGGCACCACGAGGCCGCAGCCAAACTTCGCGCCGAGGCTTTGGGTGATGCACACCACGTTGCCGTGCCGGTCCGCCACCGAAAACGATGTGGTGTGCTGCCCGCGCGCGGGCGCCGGCGTCGGTGCGAGCCACTGTTCGGTCGGTCCCTCGATCGGCGTTCCATCGCGCAGGCGCGCCCGCAGCGCCTCGACCGACGCTGCCCCCAGCAGCCCAGCAAGACGTTCCGGCGACGGGTTGTTGTTGGCGATGCGCACGCCCGCCGCCAGGCGGATGGCGCGATACATCGTGTCGAGGTGCTCGATCCCGTTCCGCGCCATCGCCGCCAGCGCGAACCCGTCGAGCAGACGCAGCGTCAGCAGGTACTGGAACCCCTCGCAGGGCGGCGGCAGCGTGTGGATCGACAGGTCGCGATAGGCCGCCACCAGCGGATCGAGCCAGACCGGCTGCGCCAATTCCAGATCACCCATCGTCAGGCAGCCGCCGAGCGATTGCACATGGGCAACCAGCGCCGCGCCGAGCTTGCCGCCATACAGATAGCCCGGGCCCTCGGCGGCGATCACCTCGTAGGTGCGCGCCAGATCAGGCTGACGCAGCACCGCCCCGAGGGCCACGCCGCCCTTTGTGTAGACCCGCGCCCAGTCGGCGTAGAAATCGTGGTCCTTGAACTCCGTCTCGCTGTCGCGCAGCGCGGCGACATTGTAGTCTACCAGCGGAAATCCTTCGCGCGCCAGCGCGATGGCGGGGGCGAACACCTCGGCGAGGGGTTTGCTGCCGTGGCTGCGCACCAGCTCGCACCAGCCCGCCAGATTGCCCGGCGTGCCGGTGGCGATCGCGCCGCGCGCTAACTGCGCGCGGCTGGAAAACGTCCCGGCCGGAAACGCGCCGGGAACGCGCGTGACGAAGTCCAGCGTGCGCACGCGCCGTTCCGCGGCGATGTAGCAGGTCGCCATCCCCATGCCGGCCAGGCCGGACATATAGGGCTCGACCACATTCAGCGCGGCAGCGGTCGCCGCCGCCGCATCGAACGCGTTGCCGCCGGCGCGCAGCATTGCCGCGCCGGCCTGCGCCGCCTGCGGATGTGCCGCCGCCACGATGCCGCGCAATGAGGAAACCGTCGGTCGCTTGCCGTCCATGACGCACGCCTTCCTGTTCGCGCCAGAGTGGAAGGCACGCCGCGTCAGGTCAAATGCGGTTCCAACCACCGGCGCAGGCCCGCACCACGCGCGGCCCGGCCGGCGAGGCGACGATCAGTCGCCCTTGCGCCGGCCGGCCACCGGCAATTTGGGCGGCTTGGCCGGACGATCCGGTCCCCACACCCGACTGTAGTAGCTGTCGGCAAGCTGCAACGCGGCCACCGGATTGTGCCCCAGCACCCGGTCCTTGGCGATCAGCACGGTGCTGATGCCCTTCGCGTATTTGAAGAACAGACTGTCATGGCCGATGCACAGGCCCATCACCACGTTGAACTCGCAGCCATGCGCGTTCAGCATCTCCGCCTGGGCGATGGGGTTGCACAGCGCCTCGAACGTGCCGGGACGGATCTTCTCGTGCTCCTGGATGCCGATTTCCTCCTTGGGGATGTTGCCGTTCTTGCAGGCGATCGAAACCACTTCGAATCCATGACTCTCCAGGATGCCGGACAGCACGTAGGCGTGATCGACGAAGCTGATGCAGTTCGCGATGCCGATCTTGCGGTAGCCCATGCGCTTGGCGAACTGCACGACCTCCTCGACGCGGGTCCACTTGCAGTAGCCTTCGGACTCCACCACCGCGGCGGCATGGGCGATTTTCCGCGTCTGCGGATCGTCGTACAGCGCGCGGGCGGCGGCCTGTGTGTCGGGGTCCACCTTGCCGGGACAGAAGCCCGGGCCACGCGCTTCGGCCTCCCCCACGCGGCAGGCGCGCACGTTGGGCGGGCAATAGGCGCAGGCCGGATCGACGTAGTTCATGGGGTGGATGCCCCCTTCCCTCTCGCATGGAACAGGGCATGTTGCCCGTTCGCGCGCCGGCGCACATTGATCCAGATCAAGATCCGGTCGGGCAGTGGTTGCCGATGAAACGACAAGACCGCGCAAGGCGCTGAGCGGCGCCACGCGGCCGGGCCGGCGGCAGCGTCGTTACCCGCGCGCCGCTTTCGGTCGCTCCCCCGCCGCCAGCCGCGCATCGATCGCCGCCACGACCGCCGGCAGCTCCGCAATGCTGTCGATCACGTAGTCCGCGGCCGCCGCCGTCAGCACCGCGCCCGCCCGCGCGCGGTGCGCCGCCCTCTCGGCCTCCGCCAGCGCTGCCAGCTCCGTCGCCGACAATCCCACCTCGTTCCCGGTCAGCGCCACGCCCACCGTCCAGGTGCCAGCCGCCACGCCCTCGCCGATCCCCGGCGCCGTGTCATCCACCTTCACCACCGTCGCCGCCGGCCAGACGCCCAGCTTCGCCATGGCGTACCACATCATCAACGGGCTCGGGCGGCCGGCAGGCAGGTCGCCGGCGCACACCGTCAGCTCCGGCGCGTAGCCCGCCGCCGCAGCGAGCGGCGCCAGCTCCCGCATGATCGCCTGCGTGTAGCCCGTCGTCGCGCCGATCCGCAGCCCGCGCGCACGCAGCGCCGCGATCGCCTCGACCGCCCCTGGAATGAGATCGGCGTGATCGCGCACTGCCGCCACGTTCATCGGCTCGAACACCCGGAAGATCGCGTCGACATCCGCCTCGGTGAAATCGCGCGCGTGCCTGGCGCGCCACGCCGCCGCCACTGCCGGCGCCTGACCGACCGCGCGGATGTGGTCCCATTTCGCCATCCCCATCGGCCCGCGCGCATCGGCGATGCTGATCGACACGCCGAATTCGCCGAACGCGCGCACGAAGGCGCCCATGGGCGCACGGCTGCCGTGATCCACCACGGTGCCCGCCCAGTCGAGAATCGCAGCTTGCAGCTTCATTTTCCCTCCGCATGCGCCGGCGCTGGCAGACCCAGCAGATCGGCGAACACCTCCCGACAACGCAGCGCCGTCCCCCGGCGCGTGTGCCGGGCCGATGATACCAGCCCCGACGATCAGGCAGTCGAACGCGCGTTGCGTGCCCGATCCCAGCACAGGACCGCAGGGCGGAAAAGCCAACGCCCCCGGGCGCTTGACCCGGGGGCGTTGGCTTTTCCGCCCTGCGCACATGCCGTATGGATGCGTCATGTCCGCACACATGCCCGCCGTCAGCCTGGTCGCCGTGCCGTCACGCCGGCGCCGCACGATCGAGCTCGCGCAGGAGATCGAGCGCCGCGGCTTCGCGGGCACCTGGTGCCCCAGCATCTTCGGCAACATGTCGCTGTGCGAGGCACTGGCCTGGAACACCACGCACATCAAGTTCGGCACTGCAATCGCACCGATCTACCAGCGCTCCGTGCTGGACTTCGCGCAGAGCGCCGCCTTCCTGCACGAGGTCTCGGACGGCCGCTTCCACCTCGGCATCGGCATCGCCCATGCGCCGTCCTACGTCCGGCTCGGCGTTACTCCCGGCAAGCCGCTGTCCGACACGCGCGCCTTCGTGGACAAGCTGCGCGCCGAAAAGGACCTGGGCGCCATGCCGCCGGTGATCCTTGCCGCGCTGCGCCGGCGGATGGTGGCGCTGGCCGGCGAGATCGGCCAGGGCGTGGTGTTCGCCAACGCCGCGCGCTCCCATATGACCGCCTCCCTCGCCGCGCTGCCGCCGGAGAAACGAACCGCGGCCGATTTCTTCATCGGCAACATGCTGCCCACCTGCATCGCCGATGACATCGACGCCGCGAAGGCGGTGCTGCGCCGCGCCCTGACCGGCTATGCGTTCCGGCCGAACTATCGCAACTACTGGCGGGAAGCCGGTTACGTCGAGGAGATGGCGGCGATCGAGGCTGCCATCGACGCAGGCCGCAACGATGACGTGCCGACCTACCTGACCGACCGCTGGCTGGCGGATGTCGCCGTGTTCGGACCGGCGAAAAAGGTGCGCGAAGGTATCGAGGCGTGGCGCGACGCCGGCGTCCACACGCCGGTCATCGTGCCGTCCTCCACGGCGGGGAATCAGCTCAAGGCGTTCGAGGAAATTTTTGCAACGTTTGCGAGCTGATACTCGCCAACGGGCCACCGCCGCGCTGATCGTTACGTCGCGTGCAATTGCATCGGCAGGCTCGCCAGGCCGCGCAGCGTGTTGTTGTAGCGCCGCCGTGGCGTGCCCACGATCTCGAGCCGCGCCACCTTCCGCGCCAGCGCAGCCAGCACGACCTCGCCTTCCAGCCGGGCGAGCACGGCGCCGACGCAGCCGTGAATGCCGGTACCGAAGCCGACATGCCCGGCGGCACGGCGCGTGATGTCGTAATCATCCGGCCGCTCCCAGCGCCGAGGATCGCGGTTGGCGGCGCCGAGCAACAGCAGGACCTTTCGGCCTTCGTCGATCGTTTCTGTTTCGTTCACAAAATCTGCCATCGCTTCGACACCGTCGGCCGCATCGCCGATCGCCACATCGCGCACGGTGGTGCGGAAGAAGGTCTGCACCGGGCTTTCCAGCCGCACCGCTTCCTCGAACGCAGCGCGGGCCAGCGACGGGTCGGCGCGCAGGCGGTCGAACTGCGCGGGAAAGCGCGCCAGGCAGTACAGCGCGGCGCCGAGACCGTTGACGGTCGTGTCGACCCCGGCGGTCAGCAGCGAGCGCACCAGGATCTCGGCCTCCTCGCGCGCCACCTCGCCGGTATCGGCCGCGGCGTGGATCACCGCGCCAAACCCCACCGGCGCCAGCGCCTCGCGGCGGGACTGCGCCGTCACCCATTCCAGCACCGGTGCCGCGTCGCGCACCGCTTCCTCGAAGAACGCGTTGCGTGGCCCAAACGAGTTGAACACCATGTTGCCGTACGGCAGCAGGAAGCGTCGGTTCTCCCGCGGCATGCCGACCGCGTCGGGGAACACCGTCAGCGGATAGGCCTCGGCCAGGTCGCGCACCGCATCGAAGCTGCCGCGTTCCAGCAGCGCATCGATCAGCGCCTCGGCCGCGGCGGTGAAGTCGGCGCGCAGCGCGCGGATCGCGGCCGGCGACAGCACGCGGTCCATCAGCCTGCGCGTGCGGTCGTGCAGCGGCGGGTCGGTTTCCAGCAGCAGGCTGGGCAGGCGCCACGGTTTTTCCCGTGCGAAGTCGGACAGCCCGACGCCGCGCGCGGAGGAAAAATCCTGCCAGTTCGTCAGCGCCGCCTGCACCTGTTCGTAGCGCGCGATGGCGAACAGATCGTAGCGCGGCAGGTAGACAACCGGCCCCGCGTCGCGCAGGGCGGCGTGCGAGGGGAACGGGTCGTCGAAGAACGCCTGGCAGAACGGATCGATGTCGAGGCTGGGGATGGTCATGGCGATACAGCGTTACGGCACGCAGAGCGCCATCACGCCGCGGACGTCCTGCAGCGCGTCCAACCGGCTGAGCTCACCGAGCAGATCGCCGGTCTTGCCGCGCCCGAGGATCGGTTCCACCAACCCGGAAAACTTCGCCTCCAGCCGCCGGCCCTGCTCCGCGACGTCGGCGGCGGGCACGCCGGAATCGTGCTGCGCCGTCAGCCGGGTTCCGTCGGTCAGCTCGAGCGTGAGCGCGGCCTTGGTGGGCCCGGTGTGCGGGTGAAAATCGAATTCCACCTTGTCGCGCAGCGCAATCAGCACCGGGTCGGCCGCGGTCGCCTCCGAGAAGTTGGCCAGCCCGCTGGTATCGACGCCGGCCAGCGCCATCGCCGTGGTCAGGCGCAGGCTGAACTTTGCCTCCAGCCCGGTGCGCGGGGCGGGAATGTTGCAGACGCGATCACAGGCTTCATCAAGTTGCAGACTGATCCGCGCCACCTTGTCCGGCGTCACGCCGTGCTGCGCGCGCAGCTTGCGGGCGGTCTCGATCGGCGCGTGCGTCAGGTAGCAGGCGGCGTGGTACTTGAACAGATTGTTGCGGATATGGAAGCCACCCGGCGGGGTCGGCGAACGCCCGCGCTGGGTTGAAGTCCGGGCTGTGCGTGCGGGCGAAGCCCTGCGCGCATTCCAGCACGTCGGCGCGGCTGGTGAATCCGCGCGCCGCCAGCTTTGCCGCCAGCAGCCCGTGATACGCCGCCTTGCCTGCATGCAGCGGCTTGCACATCGTGCCGAACATCGACTTCAGCCCGGCCGCCTGCGTCCCGGCGATGCCCAGCGCCGTCGCCGAGGCTCGTCCGCGTCCAGCCCCAGCAGATGCGCACACGCCGCCGCCGCGCCAAAACTGCCGACCGTTGCCGTCGCGTGGAACCCCAGCACGTCGTAGTGCCCCGGCGAGATCGTCGTACCGACGCGGCATTGCAGTTCGTACCCCGCAACGAACGCGGCGATGATGTCGGCACCGCTCGCTCCGCGCGCCTCGGCCAGCGCCAGCAGCGCCGGCAGGATCGCCACCGAGGGATGGCCGGGCATCGCCAGGTTCACGTCATCGAAATCCAGCGCATGGCCTGCCGCGCCATTCACCAGCGCGGCGGACGCCGCCGGCAGCCGTGCGGCGTGGCCGATCACGCCGGCCTCTGCCCGCCCGCCCTGCTCCGTCATCTCGGCGAGCAGCAGCGCGGTCAGCGGTTCCGACGCGCCAGCCAGCGTGCAGGCGATGGTGTCCAGCACGCATTGCCGCGCCAGCGTGCGGATCTCCTCCGGCAGGTCGGCGTAGGTCAGCTTGCGCGCCTGCTCGGACAGGGCCTGCGTCAGTCCCGTTGCAGCGGCCTCTTGGGCAGCGATATCGGTGATCACGTTCATGACTGTTGCTCCCGACGCGGTCAGCGTCCCTGGAAGTTCGGCTTGCGCTTCTCGTTGAATGCACGGATGCCCTCGCGGCGGTCCTCGGTCGGCACCATGCGGTTATACGCCTCGATCTCGAACATCATGCCGGTGGCCAGATCGACGCCGAGGCCCTGGTTCACCGTGTGCTTGATCTGGCGCACCGAGATCGGCGCGTTGGCGGCGATCGTCGCCGCGGTTTCCAGCGCCGCGCCCAGCAGCGCATCGGCTTTGCAGATGCGATTGACCATGCCCCACTCATACGCCTGTTCGGCGGTGAACGGTTTGCCGGTCAGCAGGATCTCCTTCGCCCGTCGGCTGCCGACCGCGCGCGGCAGGGATTGCGTGCCACCGGCGCCCGGCATGATGCCCAGCGTCACCTCGGTCAGCGCGAAGCGCGCGTGCTCGGCGGCGTAGATGAAGTCGCAGCACAGCGAAATCTCCAACCCGCCGGCGAACGCGGCGCCGTTCACCGCGGCGATCACCGGCACCGGGCAGGCGATCACCGCGCGGATGGCACGTTCGAAGATCAGGTGCTGATCCTGCCATTGCTGATCGGTCATGCCGTTGCGCTCTTTCAGATCGCCACCGGCACAGAATACGCGCGAACCCGAACCGGTGAGCACGACCACGCGACAGGTGCGCGGTGCCGCGGCGAGGCCGTCGAACAGATCGAGCAGGTCGAGCCCCATCTGCGTGTTCATCGCGTTCGCCGCGTCGGGCCGGTTCAGCGTGACCAGCAGCGTGTGCGGCTGCGGCTCCGACAGGGCGAGCGTCGCGTAGGTCTTGGGCATGCGCGTTTCCTCGGCGTCGGTGGCGAGGTTAGAGCAGATGCGGCGCCGCGGGAACCGCGGCGGTACACCTCTCCCGCTCTTTGCGGGAGAGGTCGGCGAGCAAAGCGAGACGGGTGAGGGTGGTGCTCGCGGCACGACCCTCACCCGGAGCGCTCCGCGCTCCGACCTCTCCCGCAAGCGCGGGAGAGGTGTACGGCAGTCACAGCGCCGCCAGCACGCGTTCAATGAACCCGTCGACCGCCGCGGGATCGATCCAGCGCAGCACTGCAACGATCTCGTGCGCCGGGTCGATCCAGGTGATGTTGCCGCCGGCCCCGACCGCGAAGATGCTGTCCTCCGGCGCATGCGGATAGCGCAGCCGCCGCGTGTTGAGCCACCACAGCAGCCCATAGGTCGGGTTCAGTGCGCATGGCATCACCGACTGCGCGATCCACGGTTCCGGCAGCACCTGAACGCCGTCCCACCAGCCGCGTTGCAGCACCAGCCGGCCGACGCGCGCCTGGTCCTCGGCATGGATCTCGATGCCGCCGCCCCAATGCGTGCCGCCGGCCACCGACTCGATCATCCGCCCGTCGATCTCGACCGACGAGGTGCGGTAGCCGTGCCAGCGCCAGTCGTTCGACGCCCCGATCGGGCGCATGATCCGCTCTGCGAACACCTCGGGCAGCGGCCGGCGAAACCGCCGCAGCAGCGCCAGACTGAGCCGGTTGACCCGCACGTCGTTGTATTCCCAGAACGTGCCCGGCGGCATGCATCGCGCGCCGCTCGCCCTTTGCCGCGCCGCGCCCCTCGGTCGCCAGGCTGCGATTGTGGTCGATCACGTCGGACTTGCCGAACAGCATGCCCGACCACTCAGACGTGTCTGCTGCAGCAGATGCCGCCAGGTAATCGCGCCGTTGTGCGCTCCATCGAAGCCGCCATCGTCCACCGTGCGCCGCACCGGCTCGTCCAGATCGCCGATCAGCCCGTCCGCCACAGCGATGCCGGCCAGCAGGCTCAGATAGCTCTTGGCCACACTGAAGGAGAAATCGACCTGTCGCGTGTCGCCCCACGCCGCGATGCGCTCGCCGTGCCGCACGACCAGCCCGTTCGGCGCGCCGCGCGGGCGGATCGGCCCGAGAATCTCGTTGTGCGGCGGGCGCTCGAAATAACCGCCCTCGATATGCGCGCGCAGGTCGCGCGGCCACGGGGTCTCGTGCGCCTCGGCGAAGCGCACCGCCTCGGCCAGCGGTGCGGCAGCCAACTGCATGGTCAGGTCTCCTCGTCAGGCGCCGCGGCGCGGCGGTATTCCGCTACGCCGGCAAAGCGCGCATACTGCACGGGTTGGGGTAAGGCAAACGAGGACAAACCGTGGCCGGGCTTGATCGCGATGCGAAGCGGACGGCGTTGCTCGCCAGTCCGCTGTTCCAGGCGATGCGTCCGGCCGAGCTGGATGGCATCCTCAAACTGTCGGTCGAACGCCGCGTGAAGCGCGGCATGACGATCTTCCAGAAGGGCGACACCGGCAATTCGATGATGGCGGTGCTGCGCGGGCGCGTGCGCATCAGCGCGATCTCCAGCGACGGCAAGGAGATCACCCTCAACGTCATCAATCCCGGGGAGGTGTTCGGCGAGATCGCGCTACTGGACGGCCAGCCGCGCAGCGCCGATGCCAGCGCGATCGAGGACACCGCGCTGCTGGTGGTCGAACGTCGCCATCTGGTGCCGTTCCTGCGCGCCAACGACGACCTTTACCTCCGCCTGCTGGCGGTGCTGTGCAATCGGCTGCGCAGCACCAGCATGGCGCTGGAGGCGATCGCCCTGCTCGACCTGCCGGGGCGGCTGGCGCGCTTGCTGCTGAAGCTCGCCGGCGACTACGGCCGCCCGGCGCCCGGCGGGGTGCGCATCGACGTCAAGCTGTCGCAGCGCGACCTGGCAACGCTGGTCGCCTCGACGCGCGAGAGCGTCAACAAGCAGTTGCGCGTGTGGCGCGAGGACGGCGTGGTCGATCTCGATGCCGGCTACGTGGTCGTGCGCCGTCCCGCCGAGCTGCGCGCGCTGGTGGAATAGCGGCGCATGACCACGCTGGCATCGTTGCGGCTGCAGCGGATCGTCGAGCGGCTGCTGGCGCCGTGGCGTGGGAACCGCCGGGCCGGGCGTGACCATCGGCGTGGTGCGCGAGGACGCGCTGGTGCTGCACCGCGCCGCCGGCATGGCGAACATCGAGCTGGGCGTTCCGATCGGACCGGGAACGACCTTCCGTATTGCCTCGGTCAGCAAGCAGTTCACCTGCGCTGCGATCCTGCTGCTGGCGGCCGAGGGAAAACTGCGCATCGAGGACGATGTGCGCGAGCACATCTCGGCATTCCCCGATCTCGGGCAGCACATCACGCTGGCGCACCTGATGCACAACACCAGCGGCATCCGCGACATGCTGGAGATCATGCGCCTGGGTGGCGTCGATCTTGGCCAGCCGTGCCGCGCCGAGGACCTGCTGGCGTGCGTCTGCCGCCAGCGCGCGCTGAATTTTGCCCCCGACACGCGCTACCTTTACAGCAACTCGAACTTCATGTTGCTGGGGCGCATCGTCGAACAGGTCAGCGGGGAGAGCCTCGCGGATTTCCTCGACCGGCGCATTTTCGCCCCGCTCGGCATGACCATGACGCGGCACACGCCGCGCTCCACGGACCTGGTGCCCGGCCTGGCTACCGGCTACCTGCCGACACCGAACGGATGGCGGCGGGCACTGCACAATTTCCCGCTGCACGGCGAGGGCGGGCTGGTGTCCTCGGTGGAGGACCTGGCGCTGTGGCACGCGCAGTTCGGACTGCCGCGCCGCTACGGCGAGGCGCTAGACATGGCGCTGACCACCCTGACACCGTTCGTCAACGGCACGTCGAACACCTATGCGCGCGGCCTGCGCATCAAGACCTATCGCGGCATGAGCACCATCGGCCATGACGGGCTGTGGCCCGGGTTCAAGACCAGTTTCGTGCGCGTGCCGGACCACGACATCGCGGTGATCTGCATCAGCAACGATGCGACCGCGGACCCGCACGAGCTGGCGTTCCAGGTGATCGACGCGCTGGTCGAGGGCGCGCATGGCGTGCACGCCGTGCCGCCGATGCCCGACTGGGCGGCGGCGGAGAAGCTGACCGGGCGGTATCTGAATCGCGACTCTGCTGCCACGGTGGATATCGCGCGGGATGCGAAAGACCGGGTCACCGCCGGCATCAATGGTGTGACGACCTTCCTGGTGCCGACCGGCGACGGCCGCCTGACCACTAGCCGCGGCTCCGGCGATTTTTTCCTTCGATTCGACGTCGCATCTATCGAGGTGGAACGCGACGCCGGCATCACGGAGACGCTGCACCGCGTCGCGGCCGGTGCGCACCTGCCGGCGGATCTGCCCGGCCGATATGCCAATCCCGACACCGCCGCGAGCTGGACGATCACTGCCGCCGAGACCGGCGCCGAGCTGCGCGTCGCCGGACCGCTGCTGCTGGCCGCCGAGCCGTGGGAGATCGAGCCGATCGAGGGCGACATCATTCGCATCTACACGCCGCTGACGCTGTATCGCGGTTGGCTGGACACGCGCGTGCTGCGCGATGCGTCGGGACGCATCACCGGCCTGCACGTCGACGGCGGCCGGGTGAAGGGGCTGGTGTTCGCGCGGATCGATTGAATGAGAACACGTTCAGCCCGGAGCGATCAATGACAGCTTCGGAAAATAAGTCCGATAATGGGAGGCGTCGCGTGTCAGCAGCCGATCCCCGCAACCGCGGCGTGCGCGCCAATGAAGAAATCCGGCAGCGGCGATCGCTTCGTTCCACCGCGGCGCCGATATTCCAGAAATGACTTGCCGGCGAGAAAGGCCGCCTCATAGGGCAGCGCCTCGCGATCGAACATTGCCTTCGGCAGGACTTCGTCCAGCTCCTCGATTTGCGAGTACCGGATCGACATCTCGGCGTAGATGATCGGGTTGATCACCAGACGAAACCGATCAGCGGCCCGCTCGACGGACGCCGCCGGCCAGGCGAACCAGCGAGCATCTTCGGTCATAAGATCGAGCAGGACGTTACTGTCGACCAGTATCGCGGTCATTCACCCCCACGGGTCAGCAACATGATGGCGTCGGTGCTCATGGCGACATCCCCGCGCCCCCGCAAATGGGCGATAAGGCGCGCTCCCCGCCCAGTCTTGTTCCGGGCGCGGGCACGGACGATCCGCACGACCTTGTCGTCGAATTCGAAGTTGACCTCCGTGTGCGGCAACAAGCCGGCCCGTTCGCGGATGTCCGCCGGGATCGTCACTTGCCCTTTCGATATGATCCGCATGGCGGTCTCCTTACTCTTACATGTAAGAGGAAGGGACCAATCGCGCGGACGCAAGGCGCGTGGCGGCTCAGCGCGCGCACTCGACGACAACGGTCCCCACCTTGTCGCCCCGCTCCACCGCCAGATGCGCTGCCGCGGTTTCGTACAGCGGGAAGCGGGCCGCGACCGAAGTACCCGCCCCGGTGTGGCAACAAATCGGGCAATGTCGGACTGTGCCCGCTTGCGCGCTTCATGCGGCGAGCCGGGCAGCGACATCGCGTGCAGCGCGATGTTCTTCTGCATCAGCTCGCGGATCGGCACGGCAGGCGTGCGGTCGCCGTTCGAGGCATAGACCGCGATGCTGCCATTCGCCCGCACCGCGCCGAGCGTCGCCGCCAGGTTGCCGCCGAAATCGACATCCACCACGTGATCGACACCCGCCCCGCCGGTGATCTCCAGCACCCGCGCGGCGACATCCTCGCGCCGATAATCGATGACATGATCGGCGCCGCCCTGCCGCGCGCGTTCGGCCTTCGCCGGCGAGCTCGACCGTCGCGATCACCGTTGCGCCGGCCCATTTGGCAAGCTGCACCGCGTAGTGCCCGACCGCGCCGGCGCCGCCGGTGACCAGCAGCACGCGCCCCTGCACCGCCCCGGCGAGGAACACACAGCGATGCGCGGTCATGCACGGCACGCCGAGCGTCGCCGCCTCGGCGAACGAGACATGCGCCGGCAGCTCGGTCACCAGGTCGACATCGAGCGCGATGTATTCCGCCGCGGTGCCCATCCAGCGGCCGTTGCGCTGGCCGTTGTAGAGCCACACCCGCTTGCCCAGCCAGTGCGCGGGCACGCCCGGCCCGACCTCGTCGACCACGCCGGCGCCGTCGCTGTTGGTGATGACGCGCGGATACTCCATCGCCGGCGGCCCGCGACGGCGATAGGTGTCGGACGGGTTCACGCCGGAGGCTTCGAGACGCACCCGCACCTCGTTGTGCCCGGCGTGCGGGGTGGGGAGTTCGCCGCAGGTCAGCACCTCGGTGGCATGGCCTTGCCGGTCGTACCAGACGGCGCGCATGGGGGTTCTCCCGATCTCTGTGGCCCGGTGTCTGCCGCCCAGCATAGCGCGCGGCGCGGCATCGGCGCAGCCGGTGGTCCGGCGCTTGCACGGACCGCGTCGGATTCGCAATCTCGCGCCGACCACGCGCCGCGTGCCCAATCCCTGTGCAGGAGGTGCCCGCTTGACCGCCCCGCCCGACCGCGTGCTGGCCCCAGCCGAGCTGCATGCCCTGTCGCGCCGCGCCAATCTGCCGGGCGCCGTTGCGGCTGGGCCTGCACGCCGTGCTGCTGCTCGGCACGGGGTGGTGGCTCGCGGTCGCCGGCCCGTGGACCGTGGCGCCGGCGTTCCTCGCCTTCGGCCTGACGCAGGTGGCGCTGTTCGCGCCGGCGCACGAGATAATGCACCAGACCGCGTTCGCCTCGCGCCGCGCCAACGCGATCTTCGGCTGGCTGGCCGCCTGTCCGTCGCTGCTGAACTTGCAGTTCTACACAGCCTTCCACCTGGCGCATCACCGCCACACGCAGATCCCCGGCGAGGACCCCGAACTGGACCTCGCTCCCACCGACACGTTCCCGCGCTACGTCTGGCGCGTCCTCGGCGTTCCCTACTGGCGGCTGCGGCTGCTGGTGATCCGCGACTGCTGGCGCGGCGACCTGCGCGCCTATCCCTATGTCAGCGCGGCGGCGGCGCCCGGTGTCATCCGCAGCGTCCGCGCGATGAGCGTGGCGACGGCGGGCGGTGCCGTCGCCGCGGCGCTGCTGTTCGGCTGGCGGACGCCGTTGCTGTATCTGGATCGGTCCGCAACTGCTCTGCCAGCCGTTCCTGCGCGCCTATGTGCTGGCCGAGCACACCGGCTGCACGCAGAACCGCAACGGCCTGACCAACACGCGCACCACGCTGACCAACGCGGCGGTACGGCTGCTGATGTGGAACATGCCGTACCACGCCGAGCACCACCTGTACCCGTCGATCCCGTTCCATCGGCTGGCGGACGGGCACGCGGCACTGCGCGCGCGGCTGGGGTTCGTGCAGCGCGGCTACGTGCGCTGGCACTTGAGGTTGCTGCGCCAATTACGGACGGTCCCACGCATTTGAACCGCGCGGCAGCTACGAGACCGGCGCCGCGCAGACAGGCGCATGACCCGGTGCGAGATCCTTGGGCAGGATGGTCATTGCCGCGGCGGTGTCGAACGACGGCGGCAACGGACCGGCGTAGCCGGACGCGCGCAGCCACTGCTGCGCCGCCGCCTGGCCCGCCATCGCCGCACGCTGCAACCACAGCATTCCCTGACTGGTATCGCCCGGCGCGCCCGGCGCGGCGATCAGCGAGGCACCCAGGTTGTACGCGCTGTTTGGATGCCCGCGCAGCGCCGACTGGCGCCACAGGTCGCGCGCCGTGCCGAGGTCCTCCGGCACCCCGATCCCGTGGTCATACAGGATCGCAAGGTTGTTCAATGCGCGCGGGTCGCCCTGCGCGATGGCCCAGCAATACCAGTCGATGGCGGTCTGCAGGTTCGGCCTCACGCCGGTACCGAACTGATACTTGTAGCCGAGCGCATTCATCCCCTCGCCATTGCCCTGTGCTGCCGACAGGCGATACAGCCGCAGCGCCTCAAGCTGATTGGCGGCGACGCCCTGGCCACGCGCGTACATGTAGCCGAGATTGACCTCGGCATCGGAGTTGCCCCGCGCGGCCTCGGCGCTCAACCGGCGGAAGGCCGTGGTGATGTCGCCGTGATTGTACGCCTCGACCCCCGCGACCACCTGATCCGTCGCGTCGAATACAGCGGCCGGCGTGGTCAGCAGGAACAGGCACAGCAGCACGCGCAAAGTCCGGTCTCCCATCCCGACAGGTTGCTGCCGTCATACCGCGCAGGGAACGCGGATGCCTGGATCATCATGGGGGAAATCCCGTGTGTCGCGGCTGACCAGCAGCATCGCATGCACCTGGGCGGAGGCCCAGACAGTGGCGTCCGGCAGCCTCATGCGGAGTACCTTGCACAGCCCGACGGCGCGTTCGGCCACGGCCCGATCGACGCCGATCAGCGTTAGGGCTCGTTGACAAATAATTGCGCCGGCTCTGGCGGACTGCCCCCCGTGTCATGGCCGTCCCCGGGCGCTTGACCCGGGGACGGCCATGACACGGGGAGCGGCGTCGCGACCGACCGCAGCGCTTGTTTTGCAACGAGCCCTCAGGTCATCCAGCCATCGCTGCGTCGACTGCGCTGTCGCCGGGCTTGCGGCGGCCAACACCTCCATCCGGGTGCTGACGCCGATCGCCTTATCCTCGTAGCGCGCGCGTTCGTCGCGCGCCGCGGGGATCCCGCGCAGATGGCCGACAAGGACGTTGGTGTCGAACAGCGGCTTCACCACTCGGCACGCACCTTACGCTGTTAGCCCACGCCGTCCGAGCCACGCGCGCCGCGCGCGCCCCACAGACCGAAGGCGTCCGCCTCGGCGTCGGGTTGGTGACGCGCCACATAATCCGCGATCGCCTCGCGGATCAGCGCGGTGCGTGGCCGCTTGGTACGCTCGCACAGCTCTGCCAGCCTGCGGATGTGCTCGTCGGGGATGTCTACCAGGGCACGCATGAGGGGTTCTCGATATTCGATATGGGCGTTATATATACTATCCGGCAGAAGGATGTCCAGCCCTGTCCGTCCAGTCCGCGTGCGCTACTCCGCTTCCAGCTTCAGCCGCGCCGCGTGCAACGCCGCCCGCTCCTCGGCGCTCATTTCCGGGATTTTCAGATCCAGCCGGTCCAGCGCCTCGATCATCGCGGCGACCACCACCAGCCGGGTGAACCACTTGTTGTCGGCCGGCACCACGAACCACGGCGCGTGCGAGGCGGCCGTCGCGGCGATCGCCTCCTGGTAGGCCACCTGGTAGTCGTCCCAGTAGCCGCGTTCGGCCAGATCCGCGCTGCTGAACTTCCAGTGCTTGTCCGGCTCGTCCAGCCGTGCCAGGAAACGGCGCTTCTGCTCCGCCTTCGAGATGTTCAGGAAGAACTTCAGCACCACGGTGCCCTGCTGCGCCAGGTAGCGCTCGAACGCCGCGATCGTCTCCAGCCGCTCGGCCCAGATCTTCTTGCCGACCAGCTCGGGTGGCAAGCGCTCCCGATCGAGGATCTCCCGGTGGACCCGCACCACCAGAACTTCCTCGTAATGGCCGCGGTTGAAGATGCCGATGTGCCCGCGCATGGGCAGCGCGCGCGCGGCCCGCCACAGGAAGTGGTGCGCCAGCTCCTCCGGTCCCGGCACCTTGAAGCTGGTCACCTGCACGCCCTGCGGGTTCACCCCGGACATCACGTGCTTGATCGTGCCGTCCTTGCCGGCCGCGTCCATCGCCTGGAACACGCATAGCATCGACCAGCGATCGTTGGCGTAGAGTTTTGCCTGCAGTGCCGCCAGCCGCTCGACGCCGGCGCTCAGCAGGTGGTCCGCCTGCGGCTTGCTCAGGACGTGCCCCGCCGTGTCGGCCGGGTCGTAGTGTTTCAGTTTGAACCCCTTGCCGCGGGTGACGCGATAACAATCCAGCAGAGTGCGCACCTGCTTGCGGGTGATCTTCAACGTCGCGGCGACATCGGTGGTGGCATCCGGCATGGGCAGGACTATGCGCCTTCACCCCGGCGGACGAAAGCGCACCGCGACCGCACAGTGGTCGGACAAGCGGTCTTTCCAATCCTCGCCGGTCTCGCGGAACACCTGCACGCTGAGCGTCGCCGGTTCCATCCACTGCGCGGCCGCCCCGCCGGCCAGGATGTGGTCGATGAAGTGCTCGCCGCCCCAGCACGGGCTGGCGTGGCCCTCGGTGGCACGCGCCAGCGGCGCCGCCTGGCGCAGCGCGGCGATCACCTGGTCATCGCCGTCCATCCAGCGGTTGAAGTCGCCGAGCACGATGAACGGCACCCCCTCGGCCTTGCGCGCCGCGATCCAGGCCTGCAGCGGCGGCAGTTGCGCGGCCAGCGTCTTGCAGGCAGGGCGGTGGCTGCGGCTCAGCGCGTCGCGTTCGCAGCCGGTCTTCAGGTGCACCGCGAGGATGCGCAATGGCCCACCCGGCAGGTGCAGCGTGATGTCGGCGCCGCTGCGCAGGTGCGCCAGTCCCTTGCTCGGGTCGGCCAGTGCCGTCTCGTCCGGATTAAGGTCGTAAGAAAGGCCACGTCGTACCGCCAGCCCGACGCGCTGCACCAGGTGGTCGCGCGTCATGTGGATCGAGTAGTGGTCAGGCGGAAAGACGCGCGCGGCGATCTCGCGGCCATCGACCTCCTCGATCGCGATCACGTCGGCGTCGAGCTGCGCGGCGTAGCGGGCCAGGGTGGCGATGTCCTCCGGCCGCTTCGGGTGCGCGTCCTGCGGCAGCGACCGGTCGCCGTCCGGGCGAGCGGTGAGCCATTCCAGGTTCCAGGTGGCGATCTTCAGTTCTGCCCCGCGTGCCGGCAGCGTCAGGCACGCCAGGAATAACGCGAGCAGGAGCCGCCTCATAGCAAGGTGCCTGCCGGCGCGTCGGCCGAACCCGTGGACGGCGCCGGTGTCTTGGTTTCCTGCATCTCGGTGTCCTCCAGCGGACGCGCGCCGCACGCCGCGAGGAACCCGGCGACGGCGTCGAACTCGGCCGGCGCCCGCGTCGCATCGTCCCGATCGCCGCGCGGCACCCAGATCACCGTGTCGTAGCGCGCACGGGTTAACAAAACGCGATAGGTGTTGACCTGATAGGCGATGGCTGGCTCGCGGCGCATGATCTGCCAGCCCGTGCCCACGAAGGCGCGCGCCACCCACGCCGCGCAGCGCGGTTGGCGGACCAGGTCGTTGCCCCAGCACAGGCCGACGTGGTCGAGCTCCAGCCCCTGGCAGGCGAACTGCGTCGCCGGCAGCTCCAGCGCGTCGGAGGCGCGCACGTCCGGCCAGCGGTCGAGGAACCAGTGCGCCATCGCATCGGCGTCGAGATGGGGAAAATTCGGCCACACCCCGTCGGCGCGCAGCCGCTTGGCGCCGGCGCTGCACACCAGCCCGGCGCGGCGCCGCCCTCGCGCGAGCAGGCGCAACGATGCGCGCATCGCTTGCAGCGAGCGGGTCAGCAGGAACGGCACGCCGCCGGCCCTCGCGGCAATCGCGGCGGCTTCGGCGGCATCGCCGCACAGCACGGCATCGACCCACGGCGCGGCGGCGGCGGACCGCACCGACCGGACCGGCACGGCCAGATGCAGCAGCGGATCGATTGTCATCCGAGCGGGTGCCGCGGCGAACAGGTGTTGGCGCGGGTCCGCCGCGGCCAGCACGCCGTCGGGCGCATGCACGCGCCAGTCGGGCCGTTGCAGCAGCGCCTCGCCCCAGGCGGCCAGCCCGGCCTCGCCGGTGTTGATCTCCTGGCCGGTGCCGACCAGCGCGACGATCACCGCCCAGTCGGGGTGCCGGCGCATGATGTCGAGGAACATCGCCGCCTCGCTCTGCGCATGGCCGAATTTTCGTGCCCCGAAGGCGGCATCCCAGGCGCGCTGCGCCTCGTCGAACACGATGACATGCTCGTGCGGCGGATCGGTTCGTTCCCGGTTGTCGCGCAGGAAACCGATCAGCGGCTGGATGGCGCTTTCGGTCTGCTGGCGCGCCATGCGCAGGCTGCGTCCCTGGTCGCGCGAGTCGCGTGCCAGCGCCTCACGCATCACGTGCACCAGCGGCAGGTTGCCGGTCAGGAACGCGGCACCGATGTCGGCACCGAACACGATGTTCAGGCCGCACAGCGTCTTGCCGGCGCCGGGGATCCCGGTGACGAACAGTACCAGATGGGTTTGGGCAGCACGCGCCTGCGCGACGGCACCGGCGATCGCGTCGCTGGTGCGCGTCAGGTTGCCGACATCGGCGCGCGCCGCGGCGATCTCCGCCACGCCATGCCGGCGATACAGCATGGTGGCGGCTTCGACGATGGTCGGCACCGGTCGGTACGGTGCCACCTCCCAGGCGGACGCATCGAGCGGTCGTTGCGGCATGGGAATGCGTGCCACGACCGCGTGCACCAGCTCGAGCAGCGTGCGCGAGGTCGCCTCCAGCACCGGGGTGACGGCGTGCCACAGCAACGGCCAGTCGGTCGGGCGCGGCTGGCCCTGCGCCGCCACCAGGATCGGCACCACCGGATGGGCGCGGCTCTCGGCGTGGAAGTCGAACAGATCGAGCGCGTAGTCCTCGACCTGCTCGCGCGCCAGCCGGGTCTGGTCGGCGGTCTTGAACTCCAGCACCAGGATGGCGCGGTCGCTCAGCAGCACCGCGTCGATCCGTTTGCCCAGACGCAGCAATGGATATTCCAGCAGCACGCGCCACGCGCCGGGCAGGCCGCGCGCGAGGGCCTGCAGCGACGGCACCTGCTCGCGCCACGCGGCAAGCTGCGCCGCACGGTTCAGGTGGTGCGTCTCCACCAGGCGCACCACGAGGCGCTGGACGATCGCCTCCGGCGGCGTGGCCAGCAGCGTCGTCAGGTCGCCCGACCACCATGCGCGCATGCCGCAGCCCACACCTTTCGCGCGACAGTGGCACAACTTTCGGTTGTCGGCGACCGTCCCACCGGCAGTTTGTGCGCCGCTCGCGCGAGCCGTCCGCCGGTAAGGGCCTGAGGCGGGATAAGCGAATCGGCTGGGACGGCTCGCAGCATCCCGTGTCATGACCGTCCACGGGCTTGACCCGGGGATTGGCCATGAAACAGAAGTTTGCCACAGGTGCGGATGAAGCGCTTGTTTCGCCTCAGGCCCTTGGCGATACGGGGCGCGGTGGCGCAAGCCGGACGGACCCACCGAATTGCGCAACCACGAAGACAGGCACCAGGCGCATGCACAAGACCGTGACCACTCCCACCCTGGAGATCGCCTACCTCGAGTCCGGCCCGCCCGACGGCCCGCCGGTGATCCTGCTGCACGGCTGGCCGTCCGACCCGCATGACTGGGACGGCGTGGCCCCGCCACTTGCCGAGGCCGGGTGCCGCGTGCTCGCGCCGTGGCTGCGCGGCTACGGGCCGACGCGCTTCCTCGACGCGGCCACGCCGCGCTCCGGGCAGCAGGCGGCATTGGGGGCCGACCTGCGCGATTTCATGGACTCGCTGGGCATCGGCGAGGCGATCCTGGGCGGCTACGACTGGGGCGGCCGCGCCGCCTGCGTGGTCGCCGCGTTGTGGCCGGAACGGGTGCGCGGCCTCGTTTCCATCACCGGCTACAACATCCAGAACATCCCGGCCTCGGGCCAGCCGGCCTCGGCGGTGACCGAGCTGCGCTATTGGTACCAGTGGTATTTCAACACCGAGCGCGGCCGCGCCGGCCTGCGCGCCAACCGGCGCGACCTGGCCCGCCTGCTCTGGCGGCTGTGGTCGCCCAACTGGCAATTCGACACTGCAACGTTCGAGCAGACCGCCGCCAGCTTCGACAACGCGGATTTTGTGGACGTCACCATCCAGTCCTACCGCCACCGCTACATCAACGCTCCGGGCGACCCCGCCCTGGAAGCGCTGGAAGCGCGTCTGGCCGCGCAGCCGACCATCAACGTGCCCACCATCGTGCTGCAGGGCGAGGCCGACGGCGTCACCCCACCGGAGGACTCGGAACACGACGCGCCGCATTTCACCGCACGCTATGAGCGCCGGATGGTCCGGGTCGCCGGGCATTTCCTGTCGCGCGAAACGCCGGAGCCGATGGTGCAGGCGGTGCGCGACCTGCTGGCCTGATCCGCTCTCGCAAAACGTCACGAGTGCTTCCGCCCCGGGCGAAGCCGTCCTCGCCACCGGGGCCATTGCCTTTCACGGTGTCATGGCCGGGCGCGAGGTCACGAGCGGGTGCTGGCGGGCGGGGTCCGGTGCAGGCGGCGCTGCTGGCGCATCCATCGCCGCCGCGCGGCGCGGTTGGGCAGCCCGGGCGGGAGGACGGGCGCGGCCGCGGCGGGGACTGGTACATGGGATGCTGGCGCGGCGGTTTGGCGCGGGCCGGTTGCGCCCTCTGGTACAAGGGGTTTTGGCTGGGGGTTTGTGTGTGCGCGCTGGTCCGGCGCGGCGTGCGCGATGGAGTGCGGATCCCGGGCGGACGTGATCGCCGAGGCGGCGGAGCCGGCGGGCGGAAATGGTTCATAGGGTTTTGGCGGGCCGGTGTCGTGCGCGATGGGGGCGCGGTCTGGTACATAGGGTGCTGGCGGTGCGGTTTCGTGCGCGCATCGGGCCGGGACGGCGTGCGCGGTGCCGTGCGGGTGCGGGGCGGGCATGGGCGTCGGGGCGGCGGGGCCGGCCGACGGAAATGGTACACAGGGTTTTGTCGGGCAGGTGTCGGGCGCGGCGGGAGCGCGCTCTGGTGCATGGAGTTCTGCCAGAAGGGCCGCGAGAAGGGCCTGCGGCGTCGGGCGGCGTGGCCTGGGGCGCGGCGGACGGACGCGGGCGTTCGGGCCGGCGGCGCGGGCGGCGGCGGCCTGCTTGCGGGCGGCGCGGGCGGCCTCGCTTGCGTCGGCGATCGCCTGCCGCCAGGGGGCGAGGGCCGCGGCCACGGCGCGGCGGCGCATTTGATCCTGGGCAGCGATGCGACCGGGCGGCGGGTCGGGCGGGGCGGCGGCGGCGGCGGAGAGGGGGGACATGATGCGCATTCCTGATTGAGGACAGAAGCGGCACAGGTAGCATTGATTAGTTAATCATACAAACATAATCGCGCCGGGTGCCGGCGGCGAGCTGCCACGCCGACCCAGTGTGGAGAGCGGCGCCCGGCAGCATGGCAGCCAGGCTGATGCGCCTCGCCACACCGCACTGCTAACCTCTCAAATCACCGCGAGCCGCGGCGAGATTCCGATAAGACGCCGATGAACCACTGGCTTGCCTTGATGATCTCGCCGGGAATGATGTGGCGCCGTCGCACGGCGATCTCGCGAACGGGAGGGACGCTGTCGCCGGCCCCGCGCTGGATCAGGCTGCCGGCCTCGCTGCGGGTGAGCGCGGCCAGCGCCACGTCGGCGCGGGCGTGCTCGGTCGCGGCGTCGACCAGCGCCATGGTGCCCTTGTGCATGGTGTGGCGGCTGAGGAAGTCCTTCCCCGCCCGCGCCACCACGTCGACAATTGCATTGCCGATGTCGAGAATGTCGAACCGTGCGGGTGGCATGCAATCCTCGTCCTGTGCAAACCATGCCGCCTAACACCCGCGCCCGGGGACCGGCAATCGGAGACACGTGAACCGATGACCCGCCTGCTCTCCCCCGTCGCCCGCGGCATTGCGCAGGTCACCGACCCGGCGTTTCTTGGCGTGCTGGTGCTCAGCCTGGCGTGCTCGGCCGCGGTGTTCGTGGCGCTGCATCTCGCGGTGCTGTGGGCGGTGCATCGGGCGCTGGCGCACGCGTCCGGGTGGCTGGCCTGGGGTGCCGACCTGCTCGGCAGTTTCGGCGCGGCGCTGCTGGGGCTGTGGCTGTTCCTGCCGCTGGCGGCGGGGATCGCGACGCTGTTCATCGACCGAGTCGCACGCGCGGTCGAGCGGCGGTACTATCCGATGCTGCCGCCGGCCCCGGGGGCGTCGCTGCTGGCGGAGATTGCGGACGGCCTGGCGCTGGTGTGGCGAATCCTGTTGCTGAACCTGCTGGCGCTGGCGCTGGCGCTGGTGCTGCCGGGGATCGGGTTGCTGCTGGCCTGGGCGGTCGGCGCCTATGCGATCGGGCGTGGGCTGTTCATGACGGTGGCGCTGCGGCGGTTCGATCGGCGGGCGGCCGAGTTGCTGTATTCAACCAATCGTGCACCGGTCCTGGTGCAAGGCGGCATCATGGCATTGGCCGGCTACCTGCCGGGGTTCAACCTGCTGATCCCGGTACTGGGGACCGCGGCGATGGTGCATGTGCTGGACGACGCGATGCGCCGGGCTTCCGGGCCCGGCGATGCGCGGTGGGAGAACCTCGCCGGGAGATGATCGGTCGCGGGGCTGTTCCTGGCGACGCTGTCATGATAGGGCGGGCGCCGTCGCAAACCCGGAGATATCGTGTTCAAACGCCGCAAGCCCGATGAGCCCGCCTCGGCCCCGCCGCTGCCGGCGGGCCCGGCCGAACCGCAGGCACCATCGACCGGGCCGGGCAATGCCGACCTGGGGGTGCCCGCCTTCCGCCCAGCCACTCCGAAGGAGCCGCCCACCATGGCACGACCGCCGTTTCCTGCCGCGCCGTCACCGTCCAGCCCGACCGGCATGCCGGCCCCACCGAGTGCAACGCCGGCTGCGAGCCTGGGCGCCATGCCGGGCCCCGGTGCGCCCCGGCCCGGCCTGCTGACAGGGGGGCGGCCGGCGCGCGATCCGGCGGAGCGGCGCACCCTGGTGGTCGGGCGCGGCATCAGCGTGCAGGGCACGGTACAGGACGCCGAGCGCCTGGTGGTCGAGGGCACCGTCGAGGCGACGATGATCCAGGCCACCGAGCTGTCCGTTGCCCCGGGCGGCATGTTCAAGGGCGAGGTCGAGGTGGAGGATGCCGAGATCGCCGGCACCATCGACGGGACGCTGACGGCGAAGGGCAGCCTGATCGTGCGGGCCACCGGAAAGGTGCTGGGCACCGCGAAGTGTCGCCGGCTTCAGGTCGAGGACGGCGGGCAGATCACCGGGCGGATCGAGATGCTGATGTCGGAGCCTGCGCGCGCGGCCGCCGAGCCGATCAGCGGATAGGAGGTATCGGGCAAAACGGGAGACCCGTACTTGAGGTTGTCCTTGCCAGCGCGGGCGGGTGGGCGCTATAATTCGACAAGTCTCGACTTCTGATGCCTACCTGGAGGACTGTTCGACCATGAAGCGATCGATCTGGGCGCTCGGTATGATTGCGGCCGTGCTCGGTGCGGTTGGCCCCGGGATCGCGATGGCGGCATGTAGCGAAAATACAAGAGACCCCTCCTACGTCATGCTCACGCAGGCACAAATCACGACGCTGCTCGTGGGCAATACGGCGTGTTACCCAGCCGGGGGCTCCCGCATGGGAGAACCAGGAGTACCTCGCCGGCGGCACGATCACCGACTTCAGGCGCGGGTCCAATCCGCGTAATCCAACAGCCACCGTAGGAAATTACACTATCACAACCCTCGCGCCCGGCGTCGGACAGGTCACCTACAACTACACGAGCCCCTCATCCACGTTCAAATATGTCGTGTGGGGACCCAGCACTTTAAGCGTGCCCGGCCTGTACGATTTCTGCAACTCTGCCACGGCCACGTTCCTGCCCTTCCAGGTCCACGTCCTGACCGGCGGGCCGCAGGCGTGCTCGTAGACAGAATCTGGCACTTGGTACCCTGCCGAACTCGGCGCAACCGGCGGAAATCCGCCAAACCGTCCTGACTCGAACGTTGGATTTTATCCGCTTCGGCCGACAGGCTGCTAGGGTCGCCCCGCCACCCAGTCACGCAGCGAATCGCACAGCGCGTTCATCGCCAGGATCGTCACGCTCAGCGCCAGGCACGGCCACAGCAGCAGCAGTGGCGCCTGCGCCATGGTGGCGCGCGCGGCGCCGATCATCAGGCCCCAGGACGGCGCCGGCGGCACCACGCCGAGGCCGAGGAACGACAGCCCGGACTCCAGCACCACCGCCGAGGCGGCGGTCAGGCTGACCTGCACCAGCACCGGGCCGGCGATGTTGGGCAGGATGGTGCGCAGCATGATGCGCGCGGGCCGGGCGCCGATGGCGCGCGCCGCCTCGACATAGTCCTGCGCGCGCACCGCCAGCACCCCGGCGTAGACCACGCGGACGAAGCCCGGCAAATAGAGCACCGCCAGCACCGGGATCAGCGTGCCGGCGCCCGGGCCGAGCAGCGTCACCACCAGCAGCGCCAGCAGCAGCGGCGGAAAGCACAGCACGATGTCCATGCTGCGCAGCGCGAGGAACGCCGGCACGCCGCGCCAGAAGCCGCCGACCAGGCCGAGCAGCACGCCGCCGGCGCAGGCGAGTGCCGCCGACCCGCCGGCCACCGCAAGCGACACACGCGCCCCCCACAGCAGGCGCGACAGCACGTCGCGGCCGTATTCGTCCTGGCCGAGCGGATGGGCCAGCGACGGCGGCGCCAGATGGTGGGTCACGTCGATATGCAGCGGATCGGCCAGCGGCAGCACCGGCACCACCAGCGCGAGCAGCGCGATGGCGGCGACGGCGATCACCGGGGCACGGGCCGGCGATTTCATGCGTGTTGACGGATACTGCGCCCCCTCCCCTTGAGGGAGGGGGTAGGGGGAGGGGTCTCCGCGGAGGTCAACGGAAGCACCTCGCTGCGATGCCCCTCCCCCCAACCCCCTCCCTCAAGGGGAGGGGGAGAAATATGAATGCTATGCACGCCGAACACGCGGATCGAGCACGGCATAAATCAGATCGACGGCGAAATTCAGCGCCACGAACAGCACCGAGATCACCAGCACGACGCCCTGCACCTCGGGGTAGTCGCGGGCGTTCACCGCCTCCACCAGCAGCCCCGACAGGCCCGGATAATTGAACACGTATTCCACCAGCACGGTGCCGCCGAGCAGGCTGCCCAGGTGCAGCGCCAGCACAGTGACCACCGGCATCAACGCATTGCGCAGCACGTGGCGCAGCAGCACGCGGCGCGGCGACAGGCCCTTGGCCCAGGCGGTGCGGACATGGTCGCGCCGCTGCTCGTCCAGCACCGCGGCGCGGGTCATGCGGAACACCGCGGCGGCCAGGCCGAGCGCGATGGTCAGGGCCGGCATGGCCACCAGCTCGAAATGCCGCAGCGGGTCCTGCGCCAGCGGCACATAGCCGCCGGCCGAGACGAGGTGCAGCGTCTGCGCGAACAGCAGCACCAGCAGCGTGCCGACCACGAACACCGGCACCGCCATCGCGACCGCCGCGGCGAACGAGCCGGCGCGGTCCAGCAAGCCGTCGCGGCCGATCGCGGCCAGCAGGCCGCCGGGGATGCCCAGCAGCACGGCGAGCAGCGCCGCGGCGCCGATCAGTTCCAGCGTGCGCGGCAGGCGGATCGCGATCTCCCCCGCCACCGGGGTGTCGTCCTGCAGCGAGCGGCCGAGATCGCCGGTGGCCACGCGGCGCAGGCTGTCGGCGTACTGGGCCAGCACCGGCCGATCCAGGCCGAGCTGCGCGTGCAGCTCGGCGACCGCGGCGGGATCCGGGGCCATGCCGCCCTGCGACAGCAGCAGTTCGGCCGGATCGCCGGGCACCAGTCGGATCGCCAGGAAAACGATGCTGGCGACCACCCAGATCAGCACGATCGAGGTGAGCAGGCGGCGGAGCAACCAGGTCATCGGGGGCGGCCCGACGGCCCGCGCAACGGCCCGCACAGTTCGCGTAGGGCGGAAAAGCGCAGCGCATTCCGCCACCTTTCCGCCGGTTCCAGCAGAAAGATGGCGGAATGCGCTGCGCTTTTCCGCCCTGCGACGGCGATGCCTCGGGCCGGCTCGGGGGCACCCCCCCTCATGGCAATGAGCCCGGCTGCGGCACGCCCGGCACATCAAACTCGCGTGGCGGCCAGCCCAACATAAGCCCGAGCATCGCCGCCAGGTCGTACAGCAGCGCGATCCGCGGCGCCTCGAACACGTTGTCGAAACAACCGGACAGCAGCACGGCGAGCATCGCCCCGGCAATCGGCGCGCCCATCGCCTCGCCGCGCCGCACCGCCCGCACCCCACCGCCGAGCGCGCCGACCACCAGCAGGGTCACCGCCACGAAGCCCAGCACGCCGCCCTCGAACCAGACCGACAGCGGCGCATCCAGGATGCGCCACAGCCAATGCTCGTCCGAGGTGAAGAACCAGCGCGCGGTGCCCGCGGCGAAGTCGCCGTTGGCCGCCACATTGCGCCCATCCGGCCCGACCAGTTGCACCTCGGCCAGGTCCAGCACCACGCCCGCGCCGGTGGCGAACGACAACTCGACCGGCGCCTCCAGCCGCCCGCGCTGGACCGGCGAGAGCAACGGCGCGGCGACGTGCTGCCAGACGCCGGCCTGGCTGATCGTCGGACGCAGCTCGTGGCAGCCGGCGGAATACAGCAGCAGCTTGGTGCACAGCAGCACGGTAAGCTGCGTGCCGGGCACCGGCGCCCGCATGTCGAACATCACGGTATAGGTCGTGTCGTGCGTCACCGGCACCTTCTGGCCGTAATAGAAGTCGGGTCCGAGCTTCGTTGCCAAATACGTCCGATTACCCTCGTGGCGCACGACGTAGGTGCCGGGCTGCTGGTCGGGCGAGCTGCGCAGCGCGGCGAACCGCGGGTAGGAGCCGGTGCCCATGCCGAACAGCACCGTCGCCAGGTCGCTGTTCCGCCGGCCGAGGCCGGCCTCCCAGTTGGCCTCGCGGAACGCCAGGTCGTTCCACACCTGCGCCACCCGAGAACGCATGAAATGCGTGTGCAGCCCGGCCACCAGCGCGATCGCCACCGCGCCCGCGACCGCTGCGCCACCGAGCCAATCCAGCCTGCTGCCGCGCCGGTGCCGGGCGATCATCCAGCCGCAGCTTGTCGTCACCATCGAGGCGCCAGCCGACATATAGGCAGTGCGCGCGAATGTCACCGCCAGCGTGTAGCCGGACAGCGGCAGCAGAACGATCAGGCTCACCAGGGTCCACAGCCGCGGCCGCCGCAGGCAGACGATTATGAACGGCATGGCGAAGGCGAGATACGCCCCGATATGCCCGCCGCCGACATGCATCGAGCTGAATGTCGCGGTGATGCGAAAGTTGCTGTGGATATCCGACAGGCTGGTGAAGGCGATGCGCTCGGCCAGCGCCGCGACGCCCACCAGGGCCAGGCCGACCAGCACCCCGGCGCCGAACAGCACCGCGGCGTCGCCGTGCACGCGCTGGCGGGCGCGCATGAAGGGCAGCAGCGCGAGCGCGCACAGCAACGGTTTTCCCAGTCGCACCGTGTTCAGCCAGGTCAGGTAGGGGTTGTCGCTGCCGCCCGGGAAATGGCCGGTCATGCTGAAGCCGCGCAGCATCCCGACCAGCCAGGCGACCGCCGCCAGCGCCAGCACCAAGCGCGGGAACAGGGGCACGCGGTCATCAAACCAGAGGTCCTGCCGCGTCGGCGGCGCGCGCAGCAGCAGCACCGCGAGCGTGGCCAGCACCGCGATATCGGCCTCGGAGAGGGCGATCCAGCCGGTCCAGGGCCCCAGGTCGAGCGCCGGCGCGATCGCCGGCAGCCCGACGAGCCATAGCACCGGCCACCGCCACAGCAGCGCGACCCACGCCGCCAGCACCGCGGGCGCCTGCCAGGTGCCGAGCGGGTAGTCCCGGACCAGCGCCGCCGCCGACGCCAGCAACACGGCCGCCAGCATCATGCGCAATGGCAACCAGGCGGCGGTGGGAAGTTGCACTGCAGTTATGGGGGGCGCGGGGCGATCCCCCGCCGGCGCATCCTGGGGAATCAGCTTGGGCAACGACAGCAAGGCGGGCCAAACGATCGACATCGCACGGTTGGCCAGGTAGCCGGCGATCGCGCCGACCAGGACGATGTTGAAGTCGGGTTGCATGCCGGGCTTCAGCCCGCGTCCCACCTCGATCGCCAGCGCCAGCAGCCCGCCCATCGTGGCGGCCGTCAGGGCCGTCCGCCGCGTCGCGCCGCGGCGCAGCCAGGCGAGCACGCCGACCGGCGCGTACATCGCGGCATGCCCGACGTTGCTTTCCACCGCATGCGCCTTCGACTCGATGTAGTTGTACCACAGCGGCAACAGGCCGCGCGGATTGAGGCCGGCCAGCGCGTGCTCCGGCGTCACCCAGGCCCGGGTCAGCAGCCCGTTGGCGTAGACCAGCAGCAGCAGGTAGGCCGGCACGAGAACCGGCAGCGCGCCGGCGATCCGCTCGCGCAATTGCGGCAAGTCGCGCATCGACAGCCAGCGCAGCAGCAGCGCCCCGCCAAGGACGCCGAGCAGCCGCAGCCCGAACGTCGCGATTGACACCCGGGCGCTGAGCACGAACAGCGTCGCGCCGAACAGGATCGCCAGCATCGCCGCGCCGGTCGCGGCGATGCGAGGCAGAGTTGGTGGGTCTCCGGATCGTTCCGCTGGAAGGGAGAGCCGCATGCCGAGTGGCACCGCCGCCGCCGCCGTGGCGGCCAGCATCACGACCTGCAACCCGAGCGGCCGGCCCGAATCCGGCAGCGACAGCAGCACCCGCGGCAGGCTGGCGAAGCGCTGGGCGAAGTCCTGCGCGCTCAACACGGCATCGAACGGAAACAGCGCAAAGGCGACGCAGACCAAATATCGCCGCGTCCAGCATCAGCCGGAGGTGGGACGCCTTGTCGGCGGCGGTGGCGGCGATCCGCCGCAGCGCCGCGCGCAGCGGGTGGAACAGCCCCACGCCGAGCGTCGCGCCGATCGACTGGGCGATGATGTAGTTCAGCGAGACCGTGCGCGGCGGGAAGAAGATCTGCGCGTATTTGATCGCCAGCACGAAGCCGAGGCTGAGCGGCAGCGCCAGCGCGGTGCCGAGCACGCGCGCGATCAGGCTGCGGCCGCTGCCAAGTGCGCCGGTGGCCAGCAGTCCGAACGGCACCATCATCAGCAGGTTGGCGATCCAGTCGGGCCGCTGGTCGGAGCCGTTGTCGAAGAACGGCGTGGCAAGAAAGGCGTGCCAGGCGACCCCTGGGTCCTGCGGCACGAAGTGAAAGCCGCCCGGCCCCAGCACCAGGCTGCTGTAGGTGACGATCAGCGCGTAGAGCAGCAGCCAGCCGGCGCAGCGGCGCGGTCCGAACCGGCTGACCTTGAGGAGTGACGTCGCGGCGTGCAGCGGCTGCGGGTCGGCGCTCGACACGGACATCCCGACGGGCCTGCTAGGCCATGTACACCTCTCCCGTTCTTCGCGGGAGAGGTCGGCGAGCGAAGCGATGCCGGGTGAGGGTTGGTGCCGCGTGCACCACCCTCACCCTCGGCGCTTCGCGCCTCGACCTCTCCCGCAAGCGGGAGAGGTGTACGGGTGGCGCGGCGATTCCCGTCATGCTGACGGCGCTCTAGCCGGTGGTCGTCGTCTCGAAGGTGGTGCCGGAATAGAACGTCAGCGCACCGGGCATGTTGTGGAAGTCGCGCACCTGGCGGCTCATGGCGTAGCCCTGGGCACGGAAGCAGAGGCCGACCATCGGCGCTTCCTGGAGATAGACTTTTTGCAGCTCGGTGTAGATCGCCTGCCGCTTGGCGGCGTCGAACTCCGCGCGGCCGGCGTCGATCAGCTCGTCCAGCTCGGGACTATCGAGCGCGTAGCTGCGCACGTAGGAGGGCGACAGCCGCCCGTCGAGGAACGACGACAGCCCGTCGGGGTCGTTGCTCTCCGATGCCGAGCCCATCACGGCGAACTCGAATTGGCCGCGATTGCCCAGCGTCACGCGGGTCGCCCAGTCGGGCAGCACCAGCTCGGCCTGGATGCCGACGGCGGCGAGGTACTGCTGCGTCACGGCGGCGGTGTCCTTGTGCATGCCGTACTGCGCGGTGGACAGCAGCTTGCAACTGAACCCGCTGGCGACGCCGGCTTCGGCCAGCAGCGCCTTGGC
Source organism: uncultured Alphaproteobacteria bacterium (assembly GCA_963773345.1). GTDB lineage: Bacteria > Pseudomonadota > Alphaproteobacteria > Acetobacterales > Acetobacteraceae > Palsa-883. The sequence continues at coordinate 384,239 of CAVZBG010000010.1, forward strand.
CCTGGCCGGGTCGTAGGCCAGGCCGTGCGCCAGCGCCTCGTCGTAGAACGGCGTGCCCTTGGGCAGCGGCAGGCCCTCGATCGGATCGCCGCGGCCGAAGAAAGCGGCCTTGATGATGTCCTCGCGCTTAATCGCGTGCGCCACGGCGCGGCGCACGCGCGGATCGCCGAACGGGCCGGCCTTGGCGTTGAAGGTGAGATACATGAATGGGCCGGAGGTGGTCTGGAGACTTAATTTCGGGTCCGCCTCGATGCTGGGCATCGACTGCCAGGGCACGTATTCGATCAGATCGACATCGCCGGCCTGCAGCGCGGCGACACGCAGGTTCTCGTCGGCATAGGCGACCATGCGCACGGTTTGCAATTTCGGCAGGCCGGGGCGGTAGAACTTGTCGAATGCCTTGAAGTCCAGCGAGACGCCGCGTTCCTCGCCGGCGAGCAGGAACGGGCCGGCACCGACGCCGAGCGGATTGTCGGCGGTGGAACCCTTGGCGAGGATCGGCAGAAAATAGCTTGCCATGATCAGCGGCAGGGTCGCGGTCGGCTGCTTGGTGGTGAGGCGGACGGTCTTCGCGTCCGGAGTCTCGACGCGCGCCAGGCGCTGCATCTCGGCGCGCAGGTAGGCGGTGGATTTTTCGGCGGCGATTTGTTCGATGGTCCAGGCGACGTCGGCCGAGGTGACCTTCGCGCCGTTGTGGAACACGGCGTCGCGCAGGTGGAACACCCAGGCGCCGTCGTCGGCATGCTCCCAGGTTTCTGCCAGCTCGCCGCGCAGCGCCCCGTCCGGGCCGTAGCCCAGCAGGCCGCGATGGAACATCAGCTTGGCGGTCGCCGCGGCGGTGCCGGCGTTGGCCCAGGGCGCCATGGTCGGCGGGTAGCTCGACAGGCCGAACACCAGCTTGCCGGGCGCGACGGCGGCGCGCGCGGGGTGGCGGAGGAACGGAAGCGCGGCACCGGCGGCGAGCAGGGCGCGGCGGGACAGGGTCATCGGTCGGTCTCCAAGCGTTACGTCCGGTCGCCGGTCCGGCCACCGCGTTCGGCGAAGTCTGCCACAGATGGTCGATCGCGGCATTATGCAACCGCCGCGCGGACAGGCGCACGACGCCCGGCGGTCCCGATACGCCGGGCGTGGACCTCGATCTGCGGGACGGTGGGAGCGTCGTCAGTGTTCCCGTTTGCCAGATGCCAGGCCGGTCGTGGAGCTTCCCGTCCGGTCGTCGGCGCCGCCCTTGTCGCCGTCCTGTCGCCACCGTGCTCCCCGGCGACCACAGACGGCCGGTCGGACACGACGGCTCGAAAGCAACCCTCGATTGTGCTACACTGTCTCGATGGAACGGACCGAAGCCATCGTCCGACTGAGGGAGCACGAGGCCGAACTGAAGCGGCTCGGCGTGCTGCACCTTTACCTGTTCGGCTCGACCGCGCGGGGCGACGCACGCGAGGATTCCGACGTCGACCTGTTCTTTGACTACGAAAAAGGAAAGTTTGGCCTGTTCGATCTGATGGACGTGCAGGAACAGGCTTCTCGCATCCTTGGTCGCAAGGCCGATGTCATGACGCGCGACAGCATCCACAAGGTTCTACGCGCCGACATCGCGGCGGCGGCCTTGCGGGTGTTCTGATGGCCCGATCGTCGGTCACGCCCTGCCTGACGGACATGGTCGAGGCGATCGAACGTATCCGCGACAAGGTTGGGAACACCGCGCTTGAGGCGTTCTAGCTCGACTGGGAGAAACAGTGGATTGTCGAGCGCGGAATCGAGATCGTTTCCGAAGCCAGTCGGCGGTTGCCTGACGCGTTGAAGGCCCGGCATCCGGATATTCCGTGGCAGAAGGTGGCGGCCATCGGGAACGTGTTACGGCACGAGTACCGCCATATTTCAGCGCCGGTCATGTGGGAGGCCGCCCGCGATTACCTGCCGCCGTTGGAGGAGGTCTGCCGCGTCGAACTGGCACGGCTGGCATCCAAATAGCTGCCACGGTGCTCGGCCGAGTCAAAAGGTGGGCGCTCGCCATACTCGCGCGCTGGGAACCGCCGGCGGCCCGGGGTCAGTAGTGCGTGCGGTATACTTGGTCCTTCGCGACAGTGTCATAGTCGTGACGATACACGTTCGCGGCTTCCATGATCGCCCGCCATGGCAGGGTCGGGTGTCGATCACGGATCGATTGATCGAGCCGCGGGCTTACCTAGGAATTGATTTCGAGGCAGCGGGTCACGGCATAGACGGTGCGCACGTCCGCCGCGAACGTTTCCTCGTCGAGACCAGTGATGAAAGCGCCGGGCCCGTGAAGCGGCCGAGGCGGTGCGGCGTGCCCGTAAGCTGGAGCATGAGCGGCTGGAGCGCGAGCGCTTCTAGCAAGCCCATCCGACCCACAGAGTTGCCGGGGAAGCGCGGCCCGGGGGTGAAGCCCCGTGCCGCGCTAAACGCTTGTACACGCATGGTTTCGCTTGCTGAACCGCGGCCTTCGCACGACAATGCGAGTGGAGGGAGCGCAATATGGCGTCGGTTGCCGAACTGGTTGTCGATGCCCTGCGAAAGGGCGCGCTGCGTGGTTCGCCGCTGCTCCGGCAGGGGCTTGGCTTCACCGCGCTCGCGTTGATCGTCGCTCGCCTGGGCACCTACATTCCGGCCCCGGGGGTGACGCCGGGCTTCATGGAAGACGTGCTGAACCAGCACTGGAATGACGCGCTCGGCCTGTTTGATGTGTTCACTGGTGGCGCGGTGCGGCGGTTCTCGCTCTTCACACTCAACATCGCGCCCTACCTGTTCGCGGTCAGCGCCATCGATTCCGGCACCGCGGTGGTTCCGGCGTTGAAGGCGCTGAAGGCGCAAGGGCTGCCCGGACAGATACGGCTCGATCGCTATGCGATGCGCCTGACCGTCGCAGTGGCCGCGGTTTCCTCGTTCCAGGCGGCGATTATGCTGGAGGGTTTGCATGACGCGGCCGGCCCGGCGGTGCCGCATCCGGGCTGGCTGTTCCGGCTAACATGTGTCGTCACGTTGACCGGAGGCAGCCTGTTCCTCACGTGGCTGGCGCGGCAGATCAACCTGCGCGGTATCGGGGCTGGCGGCGAGTTCCGCACCGCGTTCAGCGGGCTGGGCTTCAAGCTGGTCGGCACCAGCGGCCTGTTCGTCAGCCTGCCCGTTGCACTCGGGTCCCTGCCCGATCCAGCGAAGCTGCCATTCCCGGTTTGGCTCCTGCTTCCGGCGGCGGTGGTCCTGGTGGCGTTCATGGTGTTCGTCGGCCAGGCGATGCGGCGCACCCCGGTTAACGAAGCACGCCGGACGCTGCCCAATCGGCTCGGAATCCAGGGCGCGCAGTCCTGGCTGCCGTTCCGAGCGAATCCCGCCGGAATGGACCCGTCGGTGAGCGCGACCACGGTCGTGCTGTTTCCGGCCACCATCGTCGCGCATGTCGGCGTGCCGCCGGCCGTGCGGCACTTCATCGACGGTCCGCTGGCGCGCGGCCAGCCGCTTTACCTTCTGCTGTATGCTCTGGTGCTGATCGCGCTGTGTTATCCGTACGCGTGCAAGGCGATCAATCCGGATGAAATCGCCGACAAAATGAAAAAGCAGTATGAATACATTCCGGGCCTGCGTCCCGGCGCGGCCACGGCCGAGTATGTACAAGCGACCCGCAATAGGCTGATCGCGATCGGGGCGGCGTATCTGTGCGTCGTGTGTATTCCGCTGGAGCTGCTGGTTGGCCGGTATGGGTTCCCCGCCGATTTCACCGGGGCGGCCGTCGTCGGCATGATCACGATGAGCTTGGACCTGACCGGCAATCTGTATCTCGATATGGTGCCGGGCCAGTATGAAGGCCTGATCCGCCCCGTGCGGCGCGGATAGCGTCCGGGTCGTGACGCATTTTGAAATCGCCGACATAAAGGGGGTGCGCAAGCCGCGCGTTCTCCAGAATGTCGCGCAGCGCCTGACCGGATTGGTCAGAAGGCATAGACTGCCTCTCGCTCGGCGCTCGGCCGCACATGCGGCTTGAGGCGGCCATGATTGGCGACATCGACCGGCACGGGAAACAGGTCCGCGATGAACTGCGTCAGCCCGACCTAGGCGAACACGCCGATCGGGGCGTCGGGCTGCAGATCGACCAGAATGTCGATATCGCTCGCCTCGCCGGCCTCGCCGCGCGCGGCCGAGCCGAACAGGGCGATATGGCGTACGCCGAGCCGCCGCAGTTCCGCCTCGCGCGCCTTCAGCGTCTCGATGATGGTCTCCCGGGTCACGTTCTGCCTTCCCGCGGTGATGGGTTCATTGGGGACGCGCCGATGCGACACTGGGGCCAACCCCTCCCCCCAACCCCCTCCCTCAAGGGGAGGGGGAGAAGCGTAGACTCGTTACAAATCATACACCTCCGCCGCCGTCGCTGCATCCATTCTCGCCTCGGCGACATCGCGGCGGACCGCAGCCGGATCCCGTTCCGCCGGCGGGCCGTAGCCGCCCGAGCCTGCGGTGACGACCTCGATGATCTCGCCTTTGCGCAGCGTGCCGGAGCCATGATCGAACGCCGCGGCGCCGCCATGCAGCGTGACCCCGGCCTTGCCACCGGGCTGGCCGCCGAACAGCCCCCACGGCGGCGACTTCATGCGCGAGCCATCGACCCGCACGCGGCACTCCGCCTCGGCGCGATAGACCCGGCGCAGCCCCATGCCGCCGCGATGCCGTCCCGGCCCGCCGGAGCCGTCCACCAGCTCGTAGCGCAGCAGGGTCAGCGGGTATTCGATCTCCAGCGCCTCGACCGGCAGGTTCGAGGTGTTGGTCAGGTGCACGTGCACGCCGTCCAGCCCGTCCTTCGTCGCCCGCGCGCCGGAGCCGCCGCCGATCGTTTCCAGATAGACCCAAAGACGGTTGTCGCCCGGCTGGTGCCCGGCGAAGGTGATCGAGCAGCAGGCGCCATTGCGAGGCCGCGGTCACTCGTTCCGGCACCGCCTCGGCCAGCGCGCCGTGGATCAGGTCCACCACGCGCTGGCAGGTGCCGAGCCGGCCGTTCACCGCCGCGGGATGCACGCAGTTGACGATGGTGCCCTCGGGCGCCGTCACGTGCAGCGGGCGCGCCAGGCCGGCATTCGGCAGGATGGTCGGATCGACCACCGTCTTGACCGCGTAATAAACCGTCGAGAGCAGCGCCGTGTAGGTCATGTTCAGCCCGGCGCGCACCTGCGGCGGCCCGTCGAAATGCCAGATGCATCTCGTCGCCGGCGACGCGGATCTCGCAGTGCATCGGCAGCTCGCCGTCCACCTCCGGGCAGTCGTAGCGGTCGGCGAAACGATAGGTGCCGTCGGGGATGGCGGCGATGCCGGCGCGCATCTTGCGCTCGGCGTAGTCCTGCAACGCGTCGCCGGCGGCCAGCACGACCTCGCGGCCGTATTTGGCGCAGAGCGCGGTCATCCGCTGCACGCCCAGACGGTTGGCCGCCATCTGCGCGCGCAGGTCGGACAGCCGCTCGCGCGGCACCTGGCAGTTCAGCAGGATCAGCTCCTGCACGTCGCGCTGCAGTTCGCCGGCGCGATAGAGCCGCACCGGCGGGATGCGCAGCCCCTCCTGGTAGATATGCGCATGGCCGCGATCGGCGAAATCGGCGTGGTGCGCGAGGTTCACCGCCCAGGCGACCATGCGGCCGTCGACGAAGACCGGCTCGGCCATGACGATGTCGGGCAGATGCGTGCCGCCGCCCTCATAGGCGTCGTTGCCGACGAACACGTCGCCCGGCTGCATCTGTTCGATCGGGTGGCGCTTCATGATGTGCGGGAGCAGGCCGATGAAGCTGCCGAGGTGCATCGGGATGTGCTCGGCCTGGCAGAGCGTGTTGCCGTTCAGGTCGAACAGCGCGGTGGAGCAGTCGCGGCGTTCCTTGATGTTGGTGGAGTAGGAGGCGCGGATCAGCGCCTCGCCCATTTCCTCGACGATGGAGGCGAGGGCGCAGCCGATCACCTCGACGGTGATCGGGTCGACTTCGATGCGGTTGAGACGTCTCTTCTCCCCCTCCCCTTGAGGGAGGGGGTTGGGGCGGAGGGGTTCCGGGGCACGGATCTTTGGCACCGACTGTGCCGCTGGGACCCCTCCCCCCAGCCCCCTCCCTCAAGGGGAGGGGGAGGAATTCGCTGGTCATTCTGCCTCCAGGATCAGATTCAAGTACGGCTCGACCCGCGCCACCATGCCCGGCAGCACCACCGTCGTCGCATCCATCTGCTCGACGATCGCCGGCCCCGCGATGCGGTTGCCGGCGCGCAGGCGGTCGCGATCATAGACCGGGCAGGTAACGAACCCGCCGGCCTCGGGCAGCCAGACCTCGCGCCGCGCAACGACGGCGTCCGACGCATCGGGCCCCGCATCCGGCTGCGGCTTGAACGACGCCTTCGGCACCACGCCGGCAGCCTCGACGCGGAACGTGACAAGCTGCACCGGTTCGCCCTCGGCGACGAACCCGTACATCCGCTGGTGCGCCGCGGCAAACCCCTCCGCCAGTGCCTCCAGCGCCGCCGGCCCGACCGCCCCATCCGGCAGCGGAATCGCCAGCTCGTAGTTCTGGCCCGCGTAGCGCATGTCCACCGTGCGGGTGATCCGCCGCGCCGCCGGCTCGATCGCCTCCTCGGCGAACCACGCCTCCGCCTGCCCGGCCAGCACGCGAAACGCATCGGCAATGTCGGCCAGCGCGGCGGTGGACAGCGTGTGCAGCCGTGTCGTGGCGAAATCCGCGCGCAGGTCCGTCAGCAGCAGCCCCATCGCGCACAGGATGCCCGGATTGCGCGGCACCAGGATGCGGCCGATCTCCAACTCCTTCGCCAGCCGCGCCGCGTGCAGCGGCCCGGCGCCGCCGAACGCCACCAGCGTGTAGTCGCGCGGGTCGTGGCCGCGCTGCACGCTGATCACCCGGATCGCGCGCGCCATGTTGGCGGTCACCACCGAGATGATCCCCTGCGCCGTCGCCATCCCGTCCATGCCCAGCGTCGCCGCCAGCCGCCCGATCGCCGCGCTGCGCCAGATCCTGCCGCACCGCCATCCGCCCACCGAGCAGATGCGTCGGGTTCAGCGTCTGCAGCACCACGTTGGCGTCGGTCACCGTCGGCGCCTCGCTGCCGCGGCCGTAGCAGACCGGTCCCGGGTCGGCGCCGGCACTGCGCGGGCCGACCTTCAGCAGCCCGCCCGGAATCGACATACGCGATCGAGCCGCCGCCGGCGCCCACCGTATGGATGTCCAGCATCGGCGCCTTGATCGGATAGCCGTGCACCACCGCCTCGCTCGCCATGCGGCAGACCCCGCCCTGCAGCAGCGCGACATCGGTGCTGGTGCCGCCCATGTCGAAGGTGATCAGGTCGGCGATACCCGGCCAGCCGCCCGACCTCCTGCGCGCCGACCACGCCGGTCGAGGGACCGGACAGCACGGTGCGCACCGGCAGCCGCGCCGCCTGCTCGAAGCCGATCACCCCGCCGTTCGATTGCGTCAGGTGCGGCGTCGCGCGTCATGCCGAGCCCGCGCCAGGCGCTCGGCCAGCCGCTCGATGTAGCCGCGCATCACCGGGCCGAGATAGGCGTTCACCACCGTGGTGGACATGCGCTCGAATTCGCGAAACTCCGGCGCCACCTGGTGCGACACGCAGGCGAACGCCGCGGGGAATTCTTCCGCCAGGATGCGGCGCGCGGCCTCCTCGTGGTCGGTGCGGACGAAGCCGTACAGGAAGCAGACGGCGACCGCCTGCACGCCCGCCTCGCGCAGCCGGCGCACCGCTGCGCGGAATGCCGCCTCGTCCAGCGGCGACTTCGACGCTGCCGTCGTGGCGCAGCCGCTCCGGCACCTCCAGCCGCAGATCGCGCGGCACCAGCACCGGCGGCTTGTCGACCTGCAGGTCGTACAGGTCGGGCCGCTTCTGCCGGCCGATCTCCAGCAGGTCGCGGAACCCGTCGGTGGTGATCAGCCCGGTGCGCACGCCGCGATGCTGGATCAGCGTGTTGGTCGCCACCGTCGTGCCGTGGCCGAAATAGCCGATCGCGGCCGGGGCTGCGTCGACCCGACGCCGCGCCCTCGGCCACCCCGTCGGCGATGCCGCGCGACGGATCATCCGGCGTCGAGGCCACCTTCCAGACCGTCGACCCGGCCGGTGGCGTCGTCGAACAGGCAGACATCGGTGAACGTGCCGCCGGCATCGACGCCGACCCGCCAGGTCATATCGCGCAACGCTCCACTGTTGGTTGTTCATAGGTCAGCAACGCGCTTGCACCATATTCTGGCCATCAGTCACTGGCCACTCTCCGCCGCCCCCACTTTCCGCAGCGCACCCCAACCTTCGCGACACCCATGTCCCCGCCCGTCGATCGCGTCGCCTCCGACGCCGCTTTGCCTGCCCGGACCGGCGTCGTGATCATCGGCGGCGGCATCATCGGCACATCAGCCGCGCTGTTCCTGGCCGAGAAGGGCCACGCCGTCGTGCTGTGCGAGAAGGGCCAGATCGGCGCCGAGCAGTCCAGCCGCAACTGGGGCTGGTGCCGCGCCATGGGCCGCGACGCGGACGAGATCCCGCTGGCGCTCGAGAGCCTGCGCCTGTGGCGCGGCATGAACCAGCGCACCGGCCGGGAGACCGGCTTCCGCCAGCCCGGCATTGCCTATCTGTGCGAGACCGAGAAGGAGGTCGCCAAGCACGAGGCCTGGCTCGAGGAGGCGCGGCCGTTTCAGGTGGATTCGCGCCTGGTGCGCGGGGCCGACCTTGACAAGGTGATTCCGGGCGCGTCGGGCCGCTTCATCGCCGCGCTGCACACGCCGACCGACGGCCGCGCCGAGCCGTCGCAGGCCGCGCCGGCGATCGCCGAGGCGGCGCGCGCGGCCGGCGCCACGGTGCTGACCGAGTGCGCGGTGCGCGGCGTCGAGACCAAGGGCGGGCGCGTCAGCGGCGTGGTCACCGAGAAGGGGCCGATCGTCTGCGACTCGGTCGTGCTGGCCGGCGGCGCCTGGTCGCGGCTGTTCTGCGGCAATCTGCCGTGCGGCAACGGGGGCATCGACTTCCCGCAGTTGCGCGTGCTCGCCTCCGTGCTTCCGCACCGCCCCGCTCAGCGGCGGCCCGGAGGTGGCGGCCAGCGGCGCGGTGTTTGCCTTCCGCAAGCGGCTGGACGGCGGCTACACGATCGCGCGGCGCAACGCCAACATCGCCGACATCACCCCGGACTCGTTCCGCCTGCTGCGGCAATACCTGCCGACGATGCGGCAGAACTACGGCGAATTCCGGATGCGGTTCGGCCGCGCGTTCTTCGACGCGTTGCGTACCCCGCGCCGCTGGTCGCTGGACCAGGCCACGCCGTTCGAGGCGGTGCGCGTGCTCGATCCGCCGCCGCGTGAGGCCCCGTTGGCCGAGGCCCGTCGGGAACTGGCGCGCACCTTCCCGGTGTTCGCGGGCATGCAGGTGGCCGGAAGCTGGGGCGGCATGATCGACGTGACGCCGGACGCCGTGCCGGTGATCGACCGGGTCGAGGCGCTGCCAGGCTTCTTCCTGGCCACCGGGTTCTCCGGCCATGGCTTCGGCATCGGGCCGGGTGCCGGGCGGCTGATCGCCGAACTGGTCACCGGCGATGCGCCGGTGGTCGATCCCGCGCCGTTCCGTTTCGCCCGCTTCGCCCGCTGAGGTCCGCGCACAGATGGCATACCGGGTATCCGAATGATCAACTCTCCGACGGTGCCCCAACGTCATGCCGGCGCATGCCGGCATCCACGACTTTCCTTGCTGCAACGCAGACAAGTCGTGGATCCCGGCATGCGCCGGCATGACGTTGGCGCAGTGCCGATGGGTCAATGGTTAAGCTGTCCGGTTTCAGACGTAGCAGCATGTCGGACATAGCTGCCCCGGGCGCGGTCACCGCGCTTTCCGCCACCTGGCGACGCGTTTCGGTCGTCACCCGCCGGCGCGTTCCGCCGGCGATGCGGCGGCAGGCGATGTTCGCCTTGCTGTGCGTGGTGTGGGGCACCACCTGGCTCGGCATGAAGGTGGGCATCGCCGTGGTGCCGCCGGGCCTGTTCGCCGGGCTGCGTTGGACCTGCGCCGGCCTCGCCTTGCTCGCCTGGCAGCTTAGCCAGGGCCACCGGCCGTACCTGCCGCGCCGGCTGATCCTGCGCATGGTGCTGGTTTCGCTGCTGCTGATCTCGTTCAGCCAGGTGATCCAGTTGTACGGCCTGCGCCACATCACCGCGGGCCTCGCCGCGGTGATCAGCTCGGCGCTGACGCCGATTGCCCTGCTTGGATTCAGCGCCATGCTGGGGCAGGAGCGTTTTACGCTGCGGCAGGCGGCCGCGATCGCGGTGGGCGTGGTGGGCATCGTCGTGCTGTTCGGTCCAAAAGCGTTCACCGGCGAGCTGCGCCTGGCCGAGGTGGCCGGCGCGGCCGGCGTGGTGATCTCGACCCTGCTCTACTCGTTCGGGTCGGTGCAGATCCGGCCGATGATGCGCACCGTGTCGCCGGTGGACATGGCGTGGATGACCAACGTGATCGGCGGCGGCCTGCTGCTGCTCGGCGCGTTGCTGTTCGAGCCCGGCGCCTGGGCGGCGATGCGTTTCGACTGGGGTATGCCGGCTTGGCTCGCCTGGCTGTACCTGCTGATCCCGGGGTCGCTGCTGTCGACGGTGATCTACTTCCTGCTGGTGCGCGACTGGGGCGCCTCGCGCGTCGGCACCTATGCGTTCGTCTCGCCGGTGATCGCGGTGGTGGTCGGTGCGACGCTGTTCGGCGAGCACGTCGAGCTCGCCGACGTCCTCGGCATGGGGTTGATGCTGGCGGCGGCGGGGATCGTGCTGCGGCGGTAGCCTCACACCGACCGCTTGCGGAACATGTATTTCAGGTGCGTGAAGCCCTGCGCGGCGAAGAACGCATGCGCAGCCTTATTGGCCGCCCAGGATTCCAGATAGACGTCCTCGACACCCTGCGCGGCCGCGTGCTGCTCAATATGACGGAACAGCGCGGCTGCGACGCCCTGGCGGCGCGCCTGGGGCGCGACCGCGAGGTGGTGCACGTAGATGCGATCGCGGCGACTGTAGAAGGGGCTGGGCGGACGCACCTGCAGCTCGGTCCAGGCATAACCCACCACGCCGCCGTCCCGCCCAGCGCCCGTGCCATCGGCCTCGGCGACGATCAGCGCATGGCCGGCCGCATGCAACAGCGCCGCGTAGCGGGCCTTGACCGCGTCCCGGTCGGCCTGCGGCGCGAAATCCTCGGGATACAGCGCCGCGTGCAGCTCGCGCACGATCTCATTGAGCGCAACCAGCGCATCAAGATCGCTCTCCAGCGCCGCGCGCACGGTTACTGCCATGACATATGTCTCCCCACCCCAACGGTGCCGTGGGTGCCGTCGGTTTGCCGATCGGTCCCCGCCCGACTAGCATCTACCAGGACCGCGGCCGGTCAGGGAGGACAGGGGATGAGCAACACATTCACCGTTGGCGATCTGACGATCCACCGCATCGTCGAGATGGAGACCGGCTTCACGCCGGCGCTGGAATTCCTGCCCAGCCTGACGCCGGAGCGTCTGGCGGAAAACCGTTCGTGGCTGAAGCCGGCGGCGCTGGATGACGACGACAAGCTGGTGCTGTGTTTCCAGTCCTACATCGTGCGCACGCCGCGCCACGTCGTGCTGGTGGATAGCTGCATCGGCAACGAGAAGGAGCGCACCGCGCGCCCGCTGTGGCACCAGAAGAAGGACGAGGCCTGGATGAAGGGCCTCGCCGCGCTGGGGCTGACGGTGAACGACATCGACCTGGTGATGTGCACGCATCTGCACGTCGATCATGTCGGCTGGAACACGAAGCTGGAGAACGGCAAGTGGGTTCCGACGTTCCCCAAGGCGCGTTACCTGTTCTCGAAGAAGGAGCTGGATTTCTGGACGGCGGAGAACGCCAGGACGCCGATCCCCTGCATCGAGGACAGCGTGCTGCCGATCGTCGATGCCAAGCGCGCCGAGCTGATCACCAGCGATTACGGGCTGGACGAGCACCTGCACCTGCTGCCGACGCCCGGGCACACGATCGATCATTTCGCAGTGGCACTGGGCAAGGGCGGCAAGGAAGCGGTGATCACCGGCGACCTGATCCACTCGCCTTTGCAGGGCCGCTACCCCGAGCTGGCGATGCGGGTGGACTACGATCCCAAGCAGGGATCCGCGACCCGTCGCAAATTTCTGGAGACCTACTGCGACACCAACACACTGTGCTGCTTTGCGCATTTCCCCTCGCCGTCACGCGGGCATATCAAGCGCTGGGGCGAGGGGTTCCGGTGTGAGACAGTGATGTAACGATCCGCCATTTCTCCCCCTCCCCTTGCGGGAGGGGGTTGGGGGGAGGGGTCCGAGCGGTACCCAAATTTCCAACAGCGCGGCGCTCGAACCCCTCCCCCCGCCCCCTCCCTCAAGGGGAGGGGGAGCATCGTGCCCTACGCCGGCGGCAGGTCGGCCGTAAACACCTCGCCGCCGTAGCCGGCTTCGGCCGGGATGCGCATCTGACGGATATTGCCCTCCCCGCGCGCCACCAGCTCCGGCGTGACGGTCACCACCTGCGCACGCCCGGCCGCCTGCAACGCCTCGGCCACGCTGCCGTATCGACCCAGCCGCTGCAGATTCATCAGCGTGGCGAACACCAGCTTGACGCGGCCGGCCTCGCTGCCTGCCACGGCGTCGCGCGGGGCGATCCACATCGACTCGACCGATTCGGTGCCGTCATGAGCGGCAAGCTGATCCTCCGGCGCCGCCAGCGCGAAGAAATGCGTGTCGAACCGCCGCGGGTTGTGCACCGGCGTGATCCAGTGCGCGAAATGCACCAGCAGATCGGCCGCCAGCACCAGCGCCGCATCGGCCAGCATCCGGGCGAACCCGTGCCCCTTGTCCGAGAGCTCCCGCAGCCGCGCGCCGGACACCAGCGCCGCACCGCCGCGCGGGCGGGCGAGCAGCACGCCGCTTTCCTCGAACGTTTCGCGAATCGCCGCGACGCGCAGCGCCCCGGCCAGCGGATCGAGCCCGGCCGTCGCCGGCGACAACGCCGCATTCGCCGCCAGCGCATGATCCTCGGGGTCGACGCGCCCGCCGGGAAACACCAGCGCACCGGAGGCAAACTTCATGTCCTGGTGCCGCACCTGCATGAACACCTCGATCCCGCCCTGGGTTCCTGGCGGGCCGTCGCGCAGCAGCAGCACGGTGGCGGCGGGGCGCGGCGTGGCGATGGCGTTCATGCGATCAGGGTCCGGCGTGCGTTCGGGATGCGGCGGTCATCGAGGCAGTCGTCAGGCAGGCGGCGCCGACGCCGCCGACAGGTTACCCCAGGTGGCGACGCGCGCAACGCGCAGCGCGATCACCGGCAGCGCCTGGATCGGCATGGCGCGGTATTGCGCGTAGCGCGCGCGCAGCAGCGCCTGGGCGCGATCGTGCTCGGCGCCCGCGTCGAGGATGTCTACCCCGCCGCGCAGCATCACCCAGCCTAGGCGCGACCAGTCCTCATCGTAGCGGTCGGCGATGAATGCGGCCTGCGGGTTGGCGAGGATGTTGCGCAGGCGTTTCAGCCCGGCGGCGTCGCCCTTCGGCTTGGCATCGATGGTGATGTAGAGCGTGGTGTCGGTGCAGGCGAAGCACACCGGGACGACGTGCGGCGCGGCGCTTGAGTCGGCGGTGGCCAGGTGGCCGACGCGGCAGGCCTCCAGGTATGCCAGCGTCGCCGGCGAGATCATGCCGGCCTGAGCGGGATCGCCCGCTGCTGGCGCACGTCGGCGCGGCCGGCGGACAGGATGTAGCCGACATCCGATCCGCTCGTCAGGTACCGCACGCCAAGCTGCGCCAGCCAGGTCTGGAACGGCAGGTCCTCGCGCACGCCGCCGACGCCCATCGCCTTGCCATGCCGCTTCGCCGCCGCGGCCGTCGCCTCGAACGCCGCGCGCATGCGTTCGTGCTTGTAGTCGCCGGGGATGCCCATCTCGGTCGACAGGTCGGTGGAGCCGATATGCACCACGTCGATCCCATCCACCGCGGCAATTGTCTCGACATTGGCGATCGCCTCCGGCGTCTCCAGCATCGCGATCAGTAATGTGTTCTCATTCAGCAGCCGGTTGATCTCCGGCTGCTTCAGCGTCGCGTAGCCCAGCGCCGGCACGGTGCCGGCCGCGGAACGATGCCCGATCGGCGCGAACCGGCAGGCTTGCACCACCGCGCGCGCCTCGGCCGCGTTCTGAATGTGCGGCACCATCACGCCCTGCGCGCCGCAGTCCAGGATGCGCGTCGCATCGTGCGGATCGTGCGAGGTGACACGCGCGATCGGCGTTACCCCCAGCCCGAGTGCCGCGACGCACACCGCCGCCGCCGTCTCCAGCGAGGTGGGGTTGTGCTCCAGGTCGATGTAGATCGCATCGAACCCGCACGCCGCGGCGATCATGGCGATGTTCGGGGTGCGCAACTGGTTGACCCCGAGGCAAATCACCAGCTCGTCGTTGGCCAGCTTTTGCCGGGCCAGGTTCGGCCCGATTGGTGTCGGCATCGGCGTCCTCCGTCGCGTCTCGTCGCGGGCAGGGTAGCAACCCGGCAAGACTATACAACAATCTGGCAGGTTCGCAGCACCTGCTCTTGGTTCGGCTGCTACTTCGGTCGATCGAACCGATATACTTTGATGTGGGTACCATCCGCGATCGCCAGACGACGACCGTCGACGGTGCTCGCGAGCGACGTGAGCCCATTTGAGAATTGGAGCACCAGGGCTGACAGTGACGGCGTATTCGGGCGCCAGATCCGCACCGTGTGGTCACTGCAAACAAACGCCAGAACGCCAGTGTGGTGCATCCAGACAAGCTTTCGGATCAACTGGTCGCCATCACGATAAGCGGACACAGGAGAGCCATTGCGTACATTGAACACGCGCACAGGGGTGTCTATCTGAACCGCGGTGATGCCCAATCCTGTCCCGGCTGCGAGCAGCGAGTTATCCGGATTGAACGCCAGAGCGCCAATCGATCTAGATAGCGTCCTCTCAAGCGCCGCGATCGTGATGAGGCGATGCCCATCTTGTGCATTGACGATGACAACATCCCCGAACATGGTTCCTATCGCGAGCAATCGCCCGTCGTCGGAGAAAGCAAGGCCCGTCGCACCGCCTCGGGCAAGCGCAATCTGTTGCGATGGCTGCCACGTTGTGGTGTCGTAAATCGTCACCGCAGGACCACTCACACGTAGCGGCGCTGCTGCCGCCCATCTGCCGTCCTGTGATACGGCAAAATTCCACGCCTGATTGAATGGAAGGCCGCGCCCCGGCGTTGGACCTTCGACATCGCGGACACTCTTTCCGGTCTCAACATCCCAAATCGTCAGCGCCGCATCGGCGGGCGCGCCGGGCCTTGGCACCGTGACGAGGAGCGTCCCGGCGTTGTTACCGAAGGCCAGCGAATTGCCGGGGTATGGGCCGCGGCCAGACCGGCGGAATTCGTTGATGCGGTGGCCGGTGGAGTCCCAGACCGTTAGAACACCCCCATAGAAGCTCGCGGCGGCGAGCCTCGAGCCATCGTTCGACCAGGCAACCGCCGTGGCCACGTCGCGGAGCGGCAGGTCCAGCTCAAGGTCCAGCTCTACCGCCTGATCAGTGGACATTGCGCCACCCGATGACGTCATGCTCTGCGCGGCGGCCGGTTCCACACCGAAGCCGAGGACCGCAATCAGCGTGACCGCGACAATGGTCTGGCCACCGGAGAGAAGGCGCGCGTGGTGCATTGACTTAACGTTTCATCATTGTTCAGTCATCTCGTCGTAACCGACCACCGTCCGAGAACGAAATGCGCAACGCATGCGCCGCCGGTGGGTGCGTGTCAGCGCAGGTAGAACGCGAACACGGTGAGCAGCGGCAGATAGAGCAGCCCGGCCACGGCGAGGGCGACCGCCGGGACTGCGCACAACGTGCGCAGCGCCCCGGGGTTGGCGAGCCGCAGCGATGGCAGGCCAAGACCCAGGAACGGCAGCAGTGGCAGGAAGTAGCGCCCTTGCACCCCGGCGATCAGCGTGGCGCCGACGCCGGTCCAGGTCAGGTATTCGACCAGATAGATCAGCAGAAGCGAACCGGCGATGCCGATCCACACGGCACCGGCGACCGGCACTCCGGCGGGTCGTTCCGCCGGCGCACGCAGCACCGCGGATGCCACGGCGCCGGCCATCGCGACGGTCCAGGCGGCATACAGCGGGCGCGGCAATGCGACGTCCAACAGGCCGAGTTGGCCGATCATCTGCACGAACTTCTGCCGCCCCTCGGTTACCAGCGCATCGAGCGGCAGCGTGATCAGCCGCAGCTTGTCGCCGAGCAGCACCCGGAGTTGCAGCGCCGGGTCGGTGGCATGCAGCACCGTGCCGGTGTCCCCGGCGAACAGCGGACCGGGATGATAGGGTGGCAGATAGACCGGTGTGGAAACGGTTTGCATCACCAGCAGCGACCAGGCGACGGCCGGCGCCACGCAACACGCGGCCCAGGCCAGCCGGATGCCGAACCCAAGTTCCAAACCGTTGCGCCATGGTACCAGCAGAATGAGCGCGAGCGGCAGATAGACCGGCTTCGACAGCATGACGCAGGCCAGGGCCATGCCGCCGGCCACCATCGCGCCGCGCCCGAGCAACGCGGCGGCGAGCGCGGCGGTGGCGATCAGCAGCCCGTCCTGGTTGAGCGACGCGGCGAGCCACAGGCTCATCGGCAGCATCAGGGCCGCGAAGATCAGCAGGCACCCGCGCTCGGCGAGGCACAGCGCGAACCAGCCCAGCAGCACGTAGCCGACAGCCGATGCCAGCCTGCCGGCAAGGATGGCCAGCAACGGCGGCAGGCCGAGCAGCCGGACCGGCGCCATGGCGATGGCCGCCGGCACATAGAACAGCGGCGCGTATTGCGCGGTGTTGGGCGCCGGCACGAAGCGCGGCGCCGCCGACCAGCGGACCGCGAGCAGGCGGTTGAAGTCGGCGCGGGTGTACCACTTGTAGGCCGGATCGGTGATCGCCTGGTCCGCCACCACCAGGGCCGGATCGGCGGTCACGCCGGCGGTGAGCACGGCGCTGCCGTCCGGCGCGACGCTCATGCCGCGCTGGCCGAGGAGCTGCAGGTGCAGCAGGCTGCCAATGCGCGCCGCGTGATCCGGTTCGTCCGGGGAATAGCCGGGCGGGATCAGCACCGCCAGCAGCAGAAGGACCGGAAGGGAAACGAAAACGAAGAGGCCGGGCAGCGACACGCGGCCGGCAAGGTCCAGCAGGTTGCGAAGCGCACGCATGCGCCGCGACGATAGGCCGCGCGGAATCGAGCTGGCAAGCGTGCCGTGGCTGTCACGCAGGGCAGTCGGACGGAGCAACGAGCCTGCGCCCGCTGTCATTGCGACCCCGGCGAAGGCCGGGGGAAGCAATCCCCATCCAGGTGCGCACCCGGATGGGGATTGCCGCGCCTGCCCTCGGGCACTTGACCCGAGGGTCGCTGCGCTCCTCGCAATGACAGGGAAGCGAGTGATTGGCCGCCTCCCCTCCGTTCACCCGATTGTCCTGCGACGTCACCGCAATTCGCGTGATGGCCGGTGCGTCCTGGCCGGTGCATCCGGTCTGCCCGCGCGGTGTCCCGCGGTTCGCAAACCGATGTCGCCGCCGCTGGAACAAAACGCGATCATCATGGCCGGGCACAACAATCACATTCCCGCTACGTATCCATCGCCGTGCCGTAGCTGTTTTGTTAACTGTGCCATGATACCCGATATGGATGCGACTGCCCATCCTCCTGCTCGGATTGCTGCTCGCGCTGCCCGCCGCTGCCGCGCAACCCGATGGCGGGTTCTGCGGCCGGATGCTGGTGCCCGCGGTGCAGTTGCGCGTGCTCTCCCGCGGCTTCAGCGCGCACCACTCCGGCGTTGACCTGATGGCGCCGTACGGCTCGCCGATCCGTGCCGCGGCGGGCGGCAGCGTGGTCTATGCCGGCTGGTATTTCGCCTACGGCAACATCGTTGACATTCAGCACGCCGACGGGGTGATCACCCGCTACGCCCACATGTCGGCGTTCGCCCCGGGCATCGCCCGCGGCACGCCGGTCAGCGCCGGGCAGATCATCGGGCAGATCGGCACCACCGGCAACGCACACGGCGCGCACGTGCATTTCGAGGTGCGGATCGACGGCCACGCGGTCGATCCGAAACCCTATCTCGGTCTGGCGGTGTGCCCGACCACGCCGGAACTGGCCCGGGTGGAGGAGGCACGTGCCCCCGACCCCAGCCCGGCCGCCGTGACACTGGACAGCCGGGCCGCACCCGGCGCCGCCGAGGACCGGCGCGACCGCTAGCTTCACACCCCCCGGCACGGCTCCCCCGAGCCGGCTTTCGCGTCTGCGAGATCGGCGCTACCCTGGCCCCCAAGGCGCACCAATGCGTCGCCACAGGAGAGCCAGACATGGTTGACCCAGCCAGAGACGACATCGTCATCGTCGCCGCCATGCGCACGCCCGTCGGCAGCTTCAACGGTGCCTTCGCCGCGGTCCCCGCACACGTGCTCGGCACCGCCGCGGTGCAGGCCGCGATCGCCGCCGCCGGCATCGACCCGGCAGACGTGGACGAGGTGATCCTCGGCCAGGTCCTCGCCGCCGGCGAGGGCCAGAACCCCGCCCGCCAGGCCGCCCGCGCGGCCGGCATCCCCGACAAGGCCACCGCCTTCGGCATCAACCAGGTCTGCGGCTCCGGCCTGCGTGCCGTCGCCCTCGGCGCCCAGCAGATCCGCACCGGCGAAAGCGCCATCGTCATCGCCGGCGGCATGGAGAGCATGAGCACCTCGCAGCACGCCGCCTATCTGCGCGCCGGCACCAAGATGGGCAGCGTCGAGTTCATCGACACCATGATCAAGGACGGGCTGTGGGACGCGTTCCACGGCTACCACATGGGCAACACGGCGGAGAACGTTGCCACCAAGTACCAGATCACCCGCGAGGAGCAGGATGCCTTCGCGCTGGCCAGCCAGCAGAAGGCCAGTGCGGCGCAGAAGGCCGGCCGCTTCAAGGCCGAGATCGCGCCGGTCACCATCAAGGGCCGCAAGGGCGACACGGTGGTGAGCGACGACGAATACATCCGCCACGACGCCAGCGCCGAGTCGATGGCCAGGCTGCGCCCGGCGTTCAGCAAGGACGGCACGGTGACCGCCGGCAACGCCTCGGGCATCAACGACGGCGGCGCGGCGCTGGTGCTGATGACCGCGAGCGAAGCGGCGAAGCGCGGCCTGACCCCGCTGGCGCGCATCGCCGCCTTCGCCACCGCCGGCGTCGATCCGGCGGTGATGGGCACCGGGCCGATCCCGTCCACCCGCAAGGCGCTGGCCCGCGCCGGCTGGAAGGCCGACGACCTGGACCTGGTCGAGGCCAACGAGGCATTCGCCGCCCAGGCCATCGCAGTGAACAAGGACCTTGGCTGGGACACCTCCAAGGTGAACGTGAACGGCGGCGCCATCGCCATCGGCCACCCGATCGGCGCCTCCGGCGCGCGCGTGCTGATCACCTTGCTGCACGAGATGGGCCGGCGCGATGCAAAGAAGGGCCTCGCGACGCTGTGCATCGGCGGCGGCATGGGCGTGGCCATGTGCGTCGAGCGCTGATCGGACGCTCTCCACCACAAGCCGATCGGCGCAAGCCGGGCCGCGCCGGGGTCCCCTCCCCGGCGCGGCCCATTGCATTTTGGGGTCTGACGCACCTCGGCGACGCCGTGCTATAAGGTCTGGAACGCCGTAAACAATCAGGGGAGACGCCGACATGGCCCGTGTTGCATTGGTGACTGGTGGATCGCGCGGCATCGGCGCGGCGATCAGCGTGGCGCTGAAGGAACAGGGCCGCATCGTCGTCGCCAACTACGCCAGCAGCGACGCCGCGGCCGAGGCGTTCCACGCCGAGACCGGCATCCGCGTGATGAGGTTCGACGTCAGCGACTTCACCGCCTGCCACAAGGCGGTCGAGCAGATCACCGCCGAGGTCGGGCCGATCGAGATCCTGGTGAACAACGCCGGCATCACCCGCGATGCCACGCTGGCGCGCATGACGCGCGAGATGTGGGATGCCGTGCTGGATACCGACCTCGGCTCCTGCTTCAACCTGTGCAAGATGACGTTCGAGTCGATGCGCGCCGCGAAGTTCGGCCGCATCGTCAACATCGGCAGCGTCAACGGCCAGATGGGGCAGTACGGCCAGGTCAACTACGCGGCCGCCAAGTCGGCGATCCACGGCTTTACCAAGGCGCTGGCGCAGGAAGGTGCCCGTTTCGGCATCACGGTAAACGCGGTCGCGCCGGGCTACATCGACACCGACATGGTCCGCGCGGTGCCGGCCGAGGTGATGCAGAAGATTTTGGCCCGCATTCCGATCGGCCGCCTGGGCACCTCGGAGGAGATCGGCCGCGCCGTCGCCTTCCTGACCGCCGAGGAGGCCGGTTTCATCACCGGGTCAACGCTGTCGATCAACGGCGGCCAGCACATGTACTAGGCGGGCGGCTGCCGATTGAGGCAACGCTCGAATGTGCAACTTGCTGCGGCATGCAACGACCGGACGTTCGTGCCCGCGGCGGCAATGATGGAACACAGAGGCAAAGGCCTCAGGGATCGCAGAGGAAGGATGCTGCGCTCCGCGCGAAGCGCATTCACTGCCTCGCCTTCTCTGAGGTCCCTGAGGCCTCTGCGCCGCTGTGTTACGTGCGGACGCTACGCGCGGCACCGGCATCGCCAGGTGCCTCAACTGCTACGCCGTGTCTGTCCATGCCGTAGCTGCGGCGACGCGAAACACCATCGGCACGACAACTCGCGTGGCCCTACTTCGGACCGTCCCTAATGCAGCCGCAGATACGCCCCGGGCACCCGGACCGACGGCGGCTTGACCAGCCCGGTGGACGCGACACGCACCGAATGCACCGCCCCATCCAGCTCGCGGCGCCAGAAATCAAGAAACCGGCGCAGCACCGGATAGCGCGGCGCGATGTCCAGGTCCTGCCACACATAGCTTTGCAGGATCCCGGGATGATCCGGCAGGTGGTAGAGAATTTCCGCGGTGGTCAGGCGGTAGTCCTTGAGCTGCAACGCCAGGCTCATGCGTGTCGTTCCTTCACCTCATGTGTGCCAACCGGTGCCGGTGACCCATCTCCCGCGCCGCCTCTGCCGGGCGGATCGCTCCCTCGTAACGCCAGCATGCCACGGGCAGTTGCCGCGTCGCCAGCAAAAGTGACTGTGATTTCAGCGGTCTAGCACTCATTCACAAAGACTGCTGCCGGCCACTTGACTCGCCTCCGACCCGGGCCTAGATGGCTGGCACTCCCCAGGGGGGAGTGCTAGCAGCCACGCGGGTGCCCATTGCGGGGTCAGGCGCGACTGCGGCAGGCAGCAACACACTCACACCGGCTCTCATCACACTCAATGGAGCGATCCGTATGAAGTTCCGTCCCCTGCATGACCGGGTCGTGGTCCGGCGGCTCAACGCCGAGGAAAAGACCGCGGGCGGCATCATCATCCCCGACACCGCCAAGGAAAAGCCGATGGAGGGCGAGGTCGTCGCCGTCGGGCCCGGGTGCCCGCAACGAGCCGGGCCAGCTCGTGCCGCTCGACGTCAAGGCCGGCGACCGCATCCTGTTCGGCAAGTGGTCGGGCACCGAGGTCAAGATCGACGGCGAAGAGCTGCTGATCATGAAGGAGTCCGACATCATGGGCATCATCGAGGGCACGCCGGCCGCCAAGAAGAAGGCCGCCTGACGCCTGCGCCTGCGATCGCTGCACGACAACCGACACGACCACGATCAACGAAGGGAGACTGACACATGGCTGCAAAAGACGTTCGCTTCGGCGGGGATGCCCGTGCGCGCATGCTGCGCGGCGTCGACATCCTGGCCGACGCGGTGAAGGTCACGCTGGGCCCGAAGGGCCGCAACGTGGTGCTCGACAAGAGCTTCGGCGCGCCGCGCATCACCAAGGACGGCGTGACCGTCGCCAAGGAGATCGAGCTGGCCGACAAGTTCGAGAACATGGGCGCGCAGATGGTGCGCGAGGTCGCCAGCAAGACCAACGACATCGCCGGTGACGGCACCACCACCGCGACCGTGCTCGCCCAGGCGATCGTCCGCGAGGGCGCCAAGGCGGTGGCCGCCGGCATGAACCCGATGGACCTGAAGCGCGGCATCGACAAGGCGGTCACCGCCGTGGTCGAGGAGCTGAAGAAGCGCAGCAAGAAGATCACCACCCCGGCCGAGACCGCCCAGGTCGGCGCCATCGCCGCCAACGGCGAGGTCGAGATCGGCAAGATGATCTCCGAGGCGATGCAGAAGGTCGGCAACGAGGGCGTCATCACGGTCGAGGAAGCCAAGGGCATCCAGACCGAGCTCGACGTCGTCGAGGGCATGCAGTTCGACCGCGGCTACGTCTCTCCGTACTTCATCACCAACGCGGAGAAGATGATCGCCGAGCTGGACCGAGCCGTACATCCTGATCCACGAGAAGAAGCTGTCCGGCCTGCAGCCGATGCTGCCGCTGCTGGAGAGCGTCGTGCAGTCCGGCCGGCCGCTGCTGATCATCGCCGAGGACGTCGAGGGCGAGGCGCTGGCCACCCTGGTGGTGAACAAGCTGCGCGGCGGGCTGAAGGTCGCGGCGGTGAAGGCGCCGGGCTTCGGCGATCGCCGCAAGGCGATGCTGGAGGACATCGCGATCCTGACCGGCGGCCAGGTGATCAGCGAAGACCTCGGCATCAAGCTGGAGAACGTCACGCTGGCCGATGCTCGGCAAGGCCAAGAAGGTGCTGATCGAGAAGGAGAACACCACGATCGTCGAGGGCGCCGGCAAGAAGGCCGACATCCAGGGCCGCTGCAACCAGATCCGGGCGCAGATCGAGGAGACCACCTCGGACTACGACCGCGAGAAGCTGCAGGAGCGGCTGGCGAAGCTGGCCGGCGGCGTCGCGGTGATCCGCGTCGGCGGCTCCACCGAGGTCGAGGTGAAGGAGCGCAAGGACCGCGTCGATGACGCGCTGCATGCGACCCGCGCCGCGGTCGAGGAAGGCATCGTGCCCGGCGGCGGCGTGGCGCTGGCCCGCGCGTCGCTGATCCTGGCCAAGCTGAAGGCCGACAACGACGACCAGCGCTTCGGCATCGAGATCGTGCGCAAGGCGGTGCAGACCCCGCTGCGCCAGATCGCCGAGAACGCCGGCGAGGACGGCGCGGTGATCGCCGGCAAGATGCTGGACAAGGACGAGTACAACTGGGGCTTCGACGCGCAGACCGGCGAGTTCAAGGACCTGGTGAAGGCCGGCATCATCGACCCGACCAAGGTCGTGCGCACCGCGCTGCAGGACGCGGCCTCGGTCGCCGGCCTGCTGGTGACCACCGAGGCGATGGTGGCCGAGAAGCCGGAGAAGAAGGGCCCGCCGATGCCCCCGGGCGGCGGCGGCGGCATGGGCGACATGGACTTCTGATCGACGTCCGGATCGCTGCGAGACTGCAAGGGGCGGGCCGCAAGGTCCGCCCTTTTTCATTGCATCATTAGAACAGACGCCGATGCGTTCCTCACTCGGCTCCCACGGCCGGCTGCGGCACACGCTGCGTGGCGAAGGAAGGTTTCAACGCAGATATCAAGATGATGCGCGCAGAACACGCAGATGGCCCAGCGTGGCGCACGCCCTGTCAGCCACACTGCACCATCTGCGTGTTCAGCGTGCATCGGCCTTTATCTGCGCCAAATTCTTTCTTGCCCTGCAACGTCACAAGACTTGCAACGCGAGCCGAGATCGTGCGCAATTGCGGCCCCCTGCTCACGCCCGGAGCGGGCTCAACCGGTCAAAATCACTGTGCGGGGGTACTGGCGCTTCGGCATCGAGATCGTGCGCGCCATGCCGCCGGACGCCGCCTCGGTCGCCGGCCTGAAGGCGACCACCGAGGCGATGGTGGCCGAGACGCCGGACAAGAAGGCCCCGCCGATGCCCCCGGGTGGTGGCGGCAGGGGCGACATGGATTTCTGCAACCCTACCGTCGCGGGGATCGCGCCCTCGACCCGCCGCTCCAGACGCGCGGTCCCAGACGGCGAGACACCACGATCGAAACGGATCGGCACAACGCATCGTCGAGACG
This sequence comes from uncultured Alphaproteobacteria bacterium, assembly GCA_963773345.1. GTDB lineage: Bacteria > Pseudomonadota > Alphaproteobacteria > Acetobacterales > Acetobacteraceae > Palsa-883. Next base: position 408,318 of record CAVZBG010000010.1, read on the forward strand.
GATCGCGAAAACGAAACATGGCGGGTCTTCGGGCTCGCCCCTTTCGTTTGCGAGGGGAGATGACCATTTTTGCGACCAATCTCCGGTATTGCGTTAATCCCGCGTCAATTGTTGCCGAACCCGTGCGCGGCGCTCGGATATCGCGCGACTGTCATTGACAGGGTGCGCCGTTTCGGTGCCAACTGAGAGGTGCAATCGCATTTTGGCTAGGCTTGCTGCGCTTCCGTCGGATTCGGGTGCCCTCAAGACGTCCAAAGGGCCGGTTGTCTACCGCACCGTGCGATCAGGCCCGGTGCCCCACGACGGAGAATGACGCAAGCTATGGCTACCGGCACTGTGAAGTGGTTCAACGCCACCAAAGGCTACGGGTTTATCATGCCGCAGGACGGCGGCAGGGACGTCTTCGTGCACATCACCGCCGTGCAGGCCGCCGGCCTCAAGGGGCTGAATGACGGCCAGAAGGTGGCGTACGAGGTCGTCATGGAGCGCGGCAAGTCCGCCGCCACCAACCTCAAGCTCGCCTGAACCGGACGGCGCGACCGCGCAGGACGTCGATGCGCCCCTGGCTCGACAATGTCCCGGCCGGCGCGCCGCACGATGCGGTGATCCCCCATAAGCGCGCCACGGGGGGCGCGCCGATTAAGGAGCGACTGACATGCCTGTAGGAACCGTGAAGTGGTTCAACGCCACGAAGGGGTTTGGATTCATCATGCCGCAGGACGGCGGCAAGGACGTGTTCGTCCATATCACCGCGGTCCAGGCGGCCGGCCTGAAGGGCCTGAACGACGGCCAGAAGGTCAGCTACGAGATCACGATGGAGCGCGGCAAAGCCGCGGCCACCAACCTCAAGCTGGCCTGACCCCAGCCGATCCCGGCTGAGCGTCGCACGGGCCGTCGTCCGGGCAACCGGACGGCGGCCTGTGCCGTTTTGCGGCCCAGTCGTTTCGGTTGGGTCGTTTCGGTTGGGTCGTTTCGGTTGCGTCGGTCGTTTCGGTTGGGTCGTTTCGGTTGGGTCGTTTCGGTTGGGTCGTTTCGGTTGGGTCGTTTCGGTTGGGTCGTTTCGGTTGGGTCGGTATGGAGACGTGATGTTTGCCCTGCCCGAGTTGCGCGCCGCCCAGGCGCTGATCCACCAGAGTTTTCCGGGAACCGCGCAATACGCCTGGCCGCTGCTGGCCGCACGCGCCGGGGCCGAGGTGTGGGTGAAGCACGAGAACCACACGCCGACCGGCGCGTTCAAGCTGCGCGGCGGGCTGGTCTATGCCGAGCGGCTGGCGCGCGAGCGGCCCGAGGTGCGCGGGATCGTTTCGGCAACGCGGGGCAATCACGGCCAGTCGCTGGCCTATGCCGGGCGGCGCTACGGCGTGCCGGTGACGGTGGTGGTGCCGCACGGCAACAGCGTGGAGAAGAACGCGGCGATGCGCGCACAGGGCGCGCGGCTGGTCGAGCACGGCACGGATTTCGAGGCCGCCCGCGAGCACGCGGCGGCGCTGGCCGCGGCCGAGGGGTTGGAATTCGCGCCCTCGTTCGCGCGCGATCTTGTGCTGGGGGTGGCCACTTGGGCGCTGGAGTTGTTCGAGGCGGCGCCGGCGCTGGATGCGCTGTATGTGCCGATCGGGCTGGGCTCCGGGATCTGCGGCGCGATCCGCACGCGGCATTTGTTGGGGCTGGGGACAGAGATCGTCGGCGTGCAGAGCGCGGGCGCCGATCCCTATGCGCGCTCGCTGGCGGCGGGGCACCTGGTGGGGCTGAACCGCGCCGAGACGCTGGCCGACGGCATGGCGGTGCGCCAGCCCGACGCCGAGGCCTTCGCGATGATCAGTGCGGGGGCGGCGCGGATCGTGACGGTGACGGATGAGGCGATCGCTGCGGCGATCCGCGCGTATTGGACGGATACCCACAATCTGACCGAGGGCGCCGGCGCCGCCCCGCTCGCGGCGCTGTTGCAGGAGCGCGAACGGATGGCCGGCAAGCGGGTCGGGTTGGTGATCAGCGGCGGCAACATCGATCTGGATCTGTTCCGAAGCTGGGTCCTGGGCGACGGTGATAGATAACCAACCGGACCGACCTCTCGCTCCGCGTTGCCCGGAGAAGTGGCGCAGGCACCGCGGTGCGGTTGTCGGGTGGCCGATTCGGGCCGGAGCGCGTTCGCAGAGACCGCACTCACCGACCCACCTGTCATTGCGAGGAGCGCAGCGACGAAACAATCTGGCCCTCCTGAGGCAGGGGATTGCTTCGTCGCTACGCTCCTCGCAATGACAGTGGGGTTATGACCGGTGGCGTTTCCGGCCAGCGCGGAAATGTCTTAGAGTGCCGCGGCGGGCAACCGGCGTCGGCAACGGCCCGGCTCATCTCGACCGGACGCACCACAAAACGGGCACACCACACATGGGGGAACCAGACATGACCGAAACCACCACCGAACGTCGCGGCCTGTTCCGGCTCGGCGCCGCCGGGCTGGGTTTCGCGGCCGCCGGCGCCATTCTCAACCCGTCGCGCGCCGCCGCCCAGGCCGCGTCCACCAGCCTGCTGCGCACCGTGCTCGACCGCGGCAAGCTGATCGTCGGCACCGGCTCGACCAACCCGCCCTGGCATTTCGAGGACGACAAGGGCCAGCTTACCGGCATGGACATCGCCATGGCACGCATCCTCGCCAAGGGTCTGTTCGCCGACGAGACGAAGGTGGAGTACGTCCAGCAGGACCCCAACGCCCGCATCCCCAACATCACCACGGGCAAGGTGGACATCGTGATCCAGTTCATGACGGTGTCATCGGCCCGCGCGCAGCTCGTGGCGTTCAGCCGCCCCTACTACGTCGAGGGCGCGGCGCTGCTGACGGGGCCGAAATCCAAATGGCAGACCTACAAGGAGCTGCTCGCCGCCGGCAAGCAGGTGCGCGCCTCCGTGCTGCAGAACGTCGGCGCCGACGACCTGGTCCACCAGGCGCTGCCCGACGCGCAGTCGATGCAGCTCGACACCCAGGCCAATGTCATGCAGGCGGTCACCGCCGGCCGCGCCGACGTGGGCGTGGTCGATGCCTCGACCGTGAAGTGGCTGGTCAAGCACAACCCCGGCGACTACACCGATCCCGGCTACGCCTACGAGGCGCAGCTCTATTCCGCCGCCGTGCGCCAGGACGATCCCGACTGGCTGCACTTTGTCGACACCTGCTTCAACGTCGCCATGCACGGCAGCGAGCCGGAAATCTATACCGCCGCGTTCAAGGAATTCTTCGGCGACAAGCCGCCGGTGCAGAAGCCCGGATTCCCGCCGATCTGAGTGCGCGCCGTCGCCACGATTCTGCTTGCGCGCTTCGCCACGAGTTTGATTGCGCGCTTCGCCACGAGTTTGATTGCGCGCTTCGCCACGACGCCGCGCCGGCCGGGCAGCGCACCGTGCCGGCGCGGCAAAGAGGTGTGCCGGCCACCTTGACCTATCACCTGAACTTCCATTTCGTCTGGCGGTATTTCGACAAGCTGGACTGGGGCTTGCTGCTGAGCCTCGAGCTGGCGGTCGCCGGCATCTCCCTCGGCATCGTCATCGGCCTCAGCCTCGCCGTGCTGTCGCACCACGCCGGGCGCACGGTGCGCGCCCTGGTCGGTGCCTATGTCGAGTTCATCCGCAACGTGCCGCTGCTGCTGCTGGTCTATCTGGTGTTCTACGGCATCCCCAGCGTCGGCGGCTTCGAATACGATGCCACCACCAGCTTTGTCGTGACGCTCGCGATCTACGCCGGCGCCTATCTGGTCGAGGTGTTCCGCGCCGGCCTGGATGCGGTTCCGAAAGGACTGATCGACGCCGGCCGCGCCATCGGGCTGACCCCCTGGCAGCGCGTGCTGCACGTGCAACTGCCGACCATGCTGCGCATCGTGCTGCCGTCGCTGAGCAATGCCTTCATCTCGCTGTTCAAGGACACCTCGATCGCGAGCGTGCTGGCGGTGCCCGAGCTCACCTACGGCGCCAACTGGATCTATACCAACACGTTCCGCATCGTCGAGGTGTATGCCGTGGTCGCGCCGATGTACCTCGTCACGGGCTACGTCCTGCTGTTCGGTCTGCGGCAGCTCGAACGCCAGTTCGCGATCCGCCGCCGATGATCCCCCGCCGATGATAAAAGTCATGCTCGATGCCCTGCCGTTCCTGTGCAGGGCTTGCTGGTGACGCTGCAGGTGTCCGTCATCGTCGTCGTCGCGGCGCTGGTGCTGGGCGTCATCCTCGGCGTCGGGCTGAGCTACGGCCCGCGCGTCATTGCGTGGCCGATCCGGCTGTTCAGTGACTTCGTGCGCGGCCTGCCGCTGCTGGTGTTGATCTTTTCCATCTTCTACATGCTGCCGCTGACCGGCTGGAAGGTCGATAATTTCTGGTCGGCGGTGGTGGCGCTGCTGGTGTTCGAGACCGCGCACGTCTCCGAGGTGGCGCGCGGCGCCTTCCAATCGATCCCGCCCGGCCAGATCGAGGCCGGCAAGTCGATCGGCCTGACCTTCGGGCAGCGCATGCTCTACGTCGTGTTTCCGCAGGCGCTGCGCCGCTTCCTGCCGCCCTGGATCAACACGGTGGTCGATACGGTGAAGGGCAGCTCGCTGGTGTCGCTGGTCGGCATCGTCGATCTGATGCTGGCGATCCAGCAGGTGATCGGCCGCACTTTCAAGCCGATGCCGCTCTACGTGCTCGGCGCGCTGATCTATTTCCTCATCAACTACGCCCTGTCGCAAACCAGCCGCCGTCTGGAGGCACGCTTTGCCTATGTCCGCGAGTGAAACGGTGTCCGACGGGCCGGCGCCTGACCCGCTGGTGAAAGTGCGCCAGCTTACCAAGGCGTTCGGCGCCAACCAGGTGCTGAAGGGCGTCGACCTCGACGTGCCGAAGGGCAGCGTCGTCTCGATCATCGGCGCCAGCGGCAGCGGCAAGACCACGCTGCTGCGCTGCGTGAACCTGCTGGAAACCTACGATTCCGGCTCGATCCAGGTCGACGGCGTCGAGGTCGGCTACCGCGACGGCGGCAAGCCGCGCGGCGAGCACGAGCTGGCCCGCATTCGTGCCGACATCGGCATGGTGTTCCAGCTCTTCAATCTGTTCCCGCATCTAACCGCGGCCGAGAACGTCATGCTGGGCCTGCGCAAGGTGCGCCGCATGGCCAAGCGCCGAGGCCCGCGCGGCGGCCGAGCACTGGCTGGTGCGCGTCGGCCTGGACGACAAGCTGAACAGTCTGCCGATCGAGATGTCCGGCGGCCAGCAGCAGCGCGTCGGCATCGCCCGCGCCGTGGCGATGAACCCGAAGGTGCTGCTGCTGGACGAGATCACGTCTGCATTGGACCCCGAGCTGGTCGGCGAGGTGCTGAAGGTGGTGCGCGCGCTGGCGCAGGACGGCATGACGATGATCCTGGTCACTCACGAAATGAGTTTTGCGCGGGATGTGTCGTCCCAGGTGGTGTTCATGGATGGCGGGCGCGCGGCGGTCCGCGGTGCGCCACAGGCGGTGTTCGGCGCGCGGGCGGAACATGAACGGCTGCGGAGTTTCCTGGCGCGGATCGAACTGAAGGACGTGTAGGCGGACGGGGTAGGGATGCCTCGATTGTGACTGCCCGCCGGGGTGGCAGGCGCTGTGTGGGGCTGTACATGAAGGCGGCCGATGGCCGGACACGGGACGCCCTTGCCGCCTCCAAGCGGTCTGATCGGCGCCACGGGAAGGGCGAGTGCACGTGTTAGCGGTTGGTTGCCTGATTCCTTTCGTCCTGCTCCTCGTGGGCGCCTTTGTCGGCGGGGTGATAGGCAGCGGCCATGCTGCCGTCATCGGCGCGGTAACGGGCGGCGTGATCGGCACGATCGCGATGATCGCGCTGCTGATGGGCTTCGAGCGGATCCGCGGCCGGGGCATGGAGGAGTAGAGGCGGGCCGGTGCCGCCCGGCCTACTTGCCCCAGCGCAGCACCATCGGGTCGACCCGGCGGGCGGTTTCGATCAGCCCGGCGCGCACCGCCGGATGCAGCGGCGCCAGCGGATGGCGCGGCACCTCGCAGGCGATGACGCCGCCCTCCCGCATCAGCGCCTTGCAGGCCAGCAGCCCGCACTGGCGATTCTCGTAATTGATCAGCGGCAACCAGCGCTGGTAGCCCGCGACAGCCTGCTCGCGTCGCCCGGCCTGATAATCGTCGACGATCGGCAGCAACCCGTCCGGGTAGCCGCCGCCCGGCATGCTGCCCGTTGCGCCGGCGTCAAGATCGGCCAGCAGGGTGATCGCCTCCTCGCCGTCCCACGGCCCCTCGATCGCATCGCCGCCGAGCGCGATCAGTTCGCGCAGCTTGGACGCGGCGCCCGGCGTTTCGATCTTGAAATAGGCAACCTGCTCGATCTCCCGCGCCATGCGGGCGAGCAACCCGGCCGACAGCGGCGTGCCGCTGACCGGCGCGTCCTGGATCATGATCGGAATGTCGATCGCATCCGACACCGTGCGGAAGAAATCGACGATCCCCGGCTCGCCGACCCGGATCGTGGCGCCGTGATACGGCGGCATGACCATCACCATCGCCGCGCCGTGGTCCTGGGCGCGCCGGCAGCGTTGCGCACAGAGCCGCGAGCTGAAATGCGTCGTCGTCACGATGACCGGCAGACGCCCGGCAACATGCCGCAGGATGGCAGTCGTCAATTGTTCCCGCTCGTCATCGGAGATCGCGAACTGCTCGGAATAATTCGCCAGGATGCACAGGCCGTTCGCGCCCGCATCGGTCATGAAATCGACGCAGCGGCGCTGACTGTCAAGATCGAGCGCGCCACGTTCGTCGAAAGTGGTCGGGACCACCGGGAAGACGCCTTTGAATCGGGGCCGTGCGGTCGAAGCGCTCATCGGACTCCTCCTTGCGCGGCAGACGGTGATGGCGTGCATCGGTCTGATTTGCGGCGCGGCGTGCGGTCAACGTTGGCCGCGAGCGAGGCCATTCACACCGACGGCGGGAGCTCGGTCAAGACTCGGAAAGGGTCGGGGGAGATCACAGGACGTGCCATCTTATCGGATACTTCCGATCGCGCATTGAACTGATCGTGCCAACACCACCCTACCGCGGCGGGCAAAGAAGCAGGGTAAGAAAGACCTTGCGGTCCTCCTGGTCGGCGCGCTCGAATCGCCCGATGGCGCTGCGGGCTGCGCCGATTGCCAGCTTCGCATCCAACGTCTTGAACCGAGGTTGCGGATTGTAATCAGCTATATGTCGTTTTTCTTGTAGATCCATCGCGGCCTCCGCAAACGCCTGAATAAGTGGGCCAAGTCCCTGTGACGGCAGGTATGCGGCATATCTGGCGGACGGCGTCGGCTTCTTTGCCTCGGCACATATTTCCCTCAGCGTCCGGTGATCGATGCGCGGTAAACAAGCACGTAGCGGCCGGTTGCGCGCAGACTGGTTCCGACGAACTCGTCGGCGACGGATGTCGGCACAAAATGAAACAAGCCGTAGTATGCGCTGGAGATCGCCCGCCGCAGATCGACCTGGCGCGACGGCCCGGCTGGTGGGGGCACCACCAGCTTCTCGGCGTGGCCAAACAGATGGTCAGGATTCAGTATCGCCACTCGGCTCCAACTCTTCCTCGCCAACGAATTCGACGATCGGCAGCCGTTCGTCCCCGGAGTCTCGGAGAGCCCGCCCTATGCTGACAATGGTGTCGAGGGCGAGATCCCCGTTCATCTCCCTATTTTTGCTTTTCTTGAGGACGACGGTCACATGCAATGCTTCATGGCCCTCCGAGTCCGTAGCGGGCACGCTGAAGACGCGGCTGATGCCCACTTTTTTGAGGGCCGCCGACGCCGCCTTACTCATGACCTCGTCGATTTGACGAGGCGCAATCATCTCCAACGCCTAGCAGACCGCGCCATCGGAAGCAAAGGTTCGGCGAGGATGAGTGGGCATAACGCGACTTGAAACACTCGCCCAAGCAGGTCAATCGCCCGAACGCACGTGTGTGGGGCTGCACTTGTGCTGGCCTCGGGCCGCACAGAGCCGACCAACCGGGCAGACACCCCGGCCTTCCCCTGCCCGTCTTGCCTTCCCCCCCTCCCCCGTCCCACCATCCGCCCATGTGGTTCGCACCCCCGCAAGACCTCCCCACCCGCGTGCTCACCCGCATGCCGGCGCCCCTCCGCCGCCTGCAGCGCACCGAGTGGGCCGACGCCAACCGCGCCGGCCAGCCGGTCGACTGCTTCCTGGAAGGCCCCTGCTTCGACGCCGCCGGCCGCCTGCTGGTGGTCGACATCCCCTACGGCCGCATCTTCCGCATCGAGGGCGACGCCTGGACGCAACTCGCCGAATACGACGGCTGGCCGAACGGCCTGAAAGTCCTGCCGGACGGCACCCTGCTCGCCGCCGACTACCGGCGCGGCCTGATCCGCATCGACCCCGCCTCCGGCGCCACCGCGCCCCTGCTGCAAACGGTGATGAGCGAGAGCTTCAAGGGCCTGAACGACCTGACGCTGCATCGCGACGGCTCGATCCTGTTCACCGACCAGGGTCAGACCGGCCTGCAGGACCCCACCGGCCGCGTCTGGCGCCTGCACCAGGACGGGCGGCTCGACAGGCTGCTCGCCACCGGCCCCAGCCCGAACGGCATCGTGCTCAACACCGCGCAGACCCACGTCTACGTCGCCATGACCCGCTCCTGCGAGGTCTGGCGCTTCCTGCTGCGCAACGACGCGGTGGTGGCGAAGGCGCAATGTTTCGCCCGCGTCCCCGCCGGCACCTCCGGCCCCGACGGGCTGGCGATGGACGCGGCGGACCGCCTTTACATCAGCAACCCCGGCCACGGCTGCGTCTGGGTGATCGACGCGCACGGCGTGCCGCGCTATCGCATCGCCTCCTGCGCCGGGCGGATGGTGACGAACTGCGCGCTCGCCCCCGACGGACGCACGCTGATGATCACCGAATCCGAAACCGGCAGCATCCTGACCTGCGAGGTACCCGCCCCATGACCACATTCGTTTCAATCTGCGAAGTCGGCCCGCGCGACGGCTTGCAGATCGCCAAGACGCGCATGACCACCGAAGCAAAAGTGCGCTGGATCCAGGCGATCGCCGCCGCCGGCGTCCGCGAAATCGAGGTCGGCAGCTTCGTCCCGCCGCGGGTCATTCCGCAACTGTCCGACACGCCGGAGGTAGTCGCCCAGGTGCTCGCCACGCTCTCCGGCCTGACCGTGCAGGCGCTGGCGCCAAACCTGCGCGGCGTGCAGAACGCCTACCACGCCGGGGTGCACAAGATCAGCATCCCGGTCTCGGTCAGCGACGGCCACAGCATGGCCAACCTCAACCGCACGCCGGCGCAGTCGATCGAGATGATGCGCGAGATCATGGCCTGGCTGGGCGCGCAACCGCGAAAGGTGCCGGTGGTCGCCGGCTGCTCCACCGCGTTCGGCTGCTCGATCGACGGCGTGGTGCCGACTGCGAAGACGGTGGCGCTGGCCAAGGGGCTGGCGGACGCGGGCGCCGACCAGATCATGCTGGCCGACACGGTCGGCTACGCGCACCCGGCGCAGATCAAGGAGGTGGTGCGGGCGACGCGCGATGCGATCGGCGACAAACTCTACGGGCTGCACCTGCACGACACCTGCGGCCTCGGCATCGCCAACGCGCTGGCCGGCCTGGAGGAAGGCATCCGCGCCTTCGATTCCTGCCTGGCCGGCCTCGGCGGCTGCCCCTACGCGCCCGGCGCCTCCGGCAACGTGGTCACCGAGGACCTGGTGTTCATGCTGGAAAGCATGGGCTTCGCCACCGGCATCGACCTGGCAAAACTGATCGACGCACGGCGCCTGCTGCACGAGGGCCTGCCCGCCGAGCCGCTGCACGGCCAGGTGCCGAAAGCGGGCATTCCGCGCACCTTCCGCGCCGCGGCCTGACCGCGGTCGTCTCATATTTGATTTGATCTGCCCGGCTTAACCGCGCATTCATCGCCGCACCGCACGGTCGTGCCCGCGTATCGGCCTGGAGGCGCGGAATGTGGACGTCGCGACGCGGATGGGCCGCGGGAGCCGGGAATGCCGGAGACGACGGCCTGCTGCCGGGGTCCGACGATCCCGACCGTGACGCCGCCGTGCCGTCCACCGCGTCCGCCGAACGGCACGCGCGCCACGCGCATGCGGCGATCGGGTGGGCAGGGATCGTCAACCCGGTCTCGCCGACCGGCCTCACCGAAGACCAGCTTGACGGCTATACGTACGCGGCAACGACGGTCTACGGCGGCAACTTTCTCAAGGCATGGCACACTTCGACCGGCCTCGGAACGTCTGTCGCGCTGATCGATGACGGTTTCGATCCCGCGACGACCGCGCTGTACGGCGACTTCTCCACCGCCCTGTCGCGCAGTTTCGCCGTCCCGTCTTTCGGTCGGTTCGGCAGCTCGTCGTCCACCAGCATCGCCGAGCCGCCGGGCGACTATCACGGCACCACGACCTCGGGCCTGATCGGCGATTCCGGCGCGAACGACCTGCCGGTCGGGATCGCGCCTAACGCCGAGATCATCGGCGTCAAGGTCACCTTCGGCAACACGCCGTTCAGTTACTTCGTCGAGGCCCTGCAATACGCAAGCAGCGTCGCCGAGGTCATCAACAACTCCTGGGCGTACGACGGCTACGGGGAGGGCGAGCCAACCGACCCCGATTACGCCACGTGGTACAGCGCCCTGACGACGGCGGTGACCGATGGCCGCGGCGGCCTGGGCGACGTCGTGGTGTTCGCCGCCGGCAACGACCGCACCGACGCCAACACCGTCGCATTGCAGCCGATCAACGCCAATCCCGAGGTGATCGCCGTCGCCGCCAGCGATCCGGACGGGCTGGTCGCGTCCTACTCCAATCCCGGCCCGGGCCTGCTTGTCGCCGCGATCGGCGACAACGTCACCGTGCCGTTGCCCGGCGGCACAACCTACGGAACCGGCAGCGGCACGTCCTACGCGGCACCCACGATTTCCTCGGTCGTCAGCCTGATGCTCGGCGTCAATCCGGCGCTGGGCTGGCGCGACGTGCAGGAGATCCTGGCCAATTCCGCCTACGCCCCGCCGCCCAGTGCCGCCGGCTTCGTCACCAATGGTGCCACCGACTGGAACGGCGGCGGCATGCAGTTCTCCGAGGATCTCGGCTTCGGCGTGGTCGATGCCAACGTGGCGGTGAACCTCGCGCGCGCCTGGACCGAGCAGTCGACCAGCGCCAACCAGGTCACGCAGACGGTGACTGACAGCGCCGACGTCAGCATTGCGGCCGGGCGAGACGATCAGCCAGCTTGCTCGGCGTCACCGCCGCCATTCGCGTGCAGCAGGTCGAGGTGAGCATCACCGACACGAACCTGCTCGCGGCCTACAGCGAACTGGTGCTGATCTCGCCCGACGGCACGCGGTCGGTGCTGCTCGACAATGCCGGGCTGGTGGACGGCGCCGACCAGACCGGCGGGCTGGACCTGACCGGCAGCGTCATCGACGACAACGCGTTCCGGGGCGAGACCGCGACCGGCACCTGGACGCTGGAGGCGACGAACACCAGCGGCGGCACCGCCGTGCTGCAGGACTGGAGCCTGACGGTCCTGGGCGACGACGCGGCGACCGTGGACACGCCGCTGGTCTACACACCGGAATTCGCCAGCCTGGCGGCCGCCGACGCGGCGCGCACCGTGGTCAGCCCGGGCAGCGCCACCACCATCGACCTGATCGCGCTGCCGAACCCGACCGCGATCAATCTCAACGCCACGAGCGGAACGATCGACGGCGTCGCGGTGGCGCTGCGGCCCGGCCTGGTCAACGCCAACGCCGACGGTTCCACCGGCAGCGTCACGCTGGTGGGGTTGGCCGCGGGCGGCAGCGAGCTGACCGGTGGCGACGGCCCCACCACGATCACCGGTTACGGTTTCGACACGATCAACGGCGGGCTGGGCGCTACCACGATCAACACCGGAGCGGGCGGCAGCGTGGTGACGCTGTCCTCACTGGCGGCGGCGACCACGCAGGACACCATCGCCTCGGGCGGCGGCGACACGATCTGGGCCGGCTCCGGCACCGTGTCGATCACCGACACCGGCGCAGGGCGACAGGGTTTACGACCAGTCGGCGACGCTCACCTTCATCAACGGCAGCGCGGCCAGCGTGCTGTATGCCGGCTCCGGCACAGTGCTCGGTCCAGGCCGGCGCCGGCGGCGGCGTCTACTATGCCGGCAGCGCCGCCGGCAGCCAGCTTACCGCGGGCAGCGGAAAAGTGGTGTTCTATGGCGGGGCGAGCGGCGACGTGCTGACCGCGGCGGGGGCGGCGAACGACATGCTGATCGCCGGGGCGGGCAACGAGTCGCTGGTGGGCGGCAGCGCGACCGGCAGCCTCGTGCTGCAGGGCGGGTCCGGCAACGATATCATGACGGCGGGCGACGGCCGCACCGACTTCGTCGTCGGCACCGGCGACGACAGCATCACCGACGGTGGTGTTGCCGATGTCGTGACGATCACGCGGGGACAGGCCGGCGGGCTGGACGTGATCAACGATTTCCGGGTTGGCATCGACGCGCTCGACCTGGTCGGCTACAGCGCGAGCAGCATCGGCAATACGATTGCGTCACGCAGATCTCGGACGGTCGTGGCGGCAGCCTGCTGCTGCTGTCGGATGGCACACGGGTCGATCTGATCGGCCTGCCTCACGTCACCAGCGGCATCTTCACCTGATTTCTGGCGCACACCGAGTGGATGAGGTCGTCGTGACGAGGCATGACAGGTGCCTGACCTGGCCACGCCCGTGCCACTCGCAGGTCCCCGCTAAACACAGAGACGCAGAGCGCGCAGAGATCTCAGAGAAGGCGGGGTGATGACTGCGCTGCGCGCGAAGCGCATCATTGTTTCTCTGAGATCCCTGCGGCCTCTGCGCCTCTGCGTTGAATCGACAGCCGCTGCCGGCACCCACGCCGACGTTCTTGCACGCTGCGGCAGATGCCGCCCATGAGCGTCGTCCGAACCCGCCCTACCGTCACGGCAGGAGAATATCATGAACGCGGATTAACGATGTCGCCGTCCAATCATGACAAAACTCCGCCCCTCCCTTCACCGTTTGACACCGCCTTCCGCCAAGCGGCAAGCTTCCCGCACGGGCCGCAGAGCCCGCCTGCACCAACGCCCGGACCAGGGAGACAACGCCATGACCGCTCTCCATCGGCGCGACTTCCTCGCGGCCCTCGCCGCGGGGGGAGCCGGCGTGGCCGGCCTGCCGGCCAGCGCCGCGGGCTTCGACTGGAAGCGATTCAGCGGCACCTCGCTGCATTTCATGGTCTCGGTGCATCCCTGGACGGCCTGGGCGCAGAAGCAGCTTCCGGCGCTGGAGGCGGCGACCGGGATCAAGGTGACCTGGGAGATCCTGTATGAGGACCAGCTCCGCCAGAAACTGCCGCTGCTGCTGAGGTCCGATCCCGGCTCGATCGACGGCTTCTTCACCCTGCCGTCCTGGGATGCCGCCGCGTTCAGCGGCGCGAAATGGTACCAGAACCTGGACCGCTACATCCACTCCGACCTGACCGCGCCGGACTGGGATTTTGCCGATTTCTTCCCCAACATCGCCAGGATCGCCTATTACGGTGGCGAGCAGATCGGCATCCCGATCAGCGTCGAGCTGCAGACGCTTTTCTACAACAAGCGCATGCTGGACGCGAAGCAGGTCGCGGTGCCGACGACTCTGGATGCCATGATGGCGGCCGCGCAGAAGCTGACCGACCGCGCCGGCAACGTGGCCGGCTACGTCACCCGCGGCGACGGCGTGCAGGCGGTCTACACCTTTGCCCCGTTCCTGTTCGCCTATGGCGGGCAATGGCTGGACGACAAGGGCAATCCCCTGTTCGCCAGCGCCGCCTTCGTCAAGGCGTTAAAGTTCTACGGCGACATCCTGCGCGCGGCCGGGCCGCCCAACATCGCCGGCATGCAGTGGAAGACCACCTATCCGCTGTTCGAGCAGGAGCACGCGGCGATGTTCACCGATGCGGTGAACTTCCTCGCCTACTTCAAGGACCCGACGCAGTCGAAGATCGTCGATGCGGTCGGCGTCGCGACGCTGCCGGCCGGCCCCGCCGGCACGCACAGCACGGTGATCTCCTGGGCGCCGGCGATCGCCGCGTCGTCGAAGCACAAGGAGGCGACCTGGTACGTGATCCAGTTCCTGACCTCGAAGGAGATGGCGATCGCCGCGACGCAGGCCATCCATCTGCCGCCGTCGCGCCAGTCGGTTTATGCCAACGACATCTACCGCAAGTCGGTGCCGGCCGACATGATCGCGGCGATGCACGCCGAGATCGAGACGGCGGTGCCGAACGGCGCCAATCCGCTGGTCGTTCCGGTGCCGGAGATCCGCGCAGCGATCGGCACCGCGATCAACACCGTGCTGCAGGGCGGCGACGCGCAGAAGGCAGCCGAGACGGCGCAACAGCAGGCGGCGCAGATCCTGAAGGGCTGAGAACGGCCGCAGCCGATGTCGGCAACCGCGTTCCGCACCCTGCCGGCGCCCGGGCGGCGCACCGCGCGGCAATGGCTGCGGCGGCAAGTTCGCCTCCGCACGCCGGAGTTGCTGCTGCTGCCCGCGTTGCTGGCGACCGCGGTCGTCATGGGCTTCCCGCTGGTCTATCTTTGTTACCTGAGCGTGCAGAAATGGTCGCTGATCGGCTTCGCGCCGCCGCGCTTCGTCGGGCTGCAGAACTTCCTCGATCTGCTGGATGACCAGCGGTTTCTCGATTCGCTCTGGCGCACGTTCTACTTCACCGCGCTGGGGCTGGCGACCAACCTGCCGGCGGGCTTCGCCATCGCGCTGCTGCTGCACCGCGCGTTTCCCGGCCGGCGCATCCTGCGCGCGCTGATGATCTTCCCGATGGTTGCGACACCGGTCGCGATGGGGCTGGTCTGGGTGGTGATGCTGGATCCGTCGCTCGGCATCGTCCGCTACCTGCTCGGCCTGATCGGCACCGCCAATCCGCCGCTGTGGCTGTCCGACCCGGCCTGGGTGGTGCCGAGCCTGGTGCTGGTCGATGCCTGGATGTGGACGCCGATGGTGGCGCTGATCTGCATCGCCGGGCTGGCGACGCTGCCCGGCGAGCCGTTCGAGGCGGCGCTGGTCGACGGCGCCTCGGCCTGGCAGTGTTTTTTGCACATCACGCTGCCGCTGATGACGCCGACTCTGGTCGTCGCGGCGATGCTGCGGGCGATGGACCTGCTGAAGGTGATCGATATCGTCTTCGTCATGACCAACGGCGGGCCTGGCCACGCATCCGAAACGATCAACCTGTACAACTACCTGGTGGCGATGTCGTACGACAAGATCGGCTACGGCGCGGCGGTGGCGCTGGTGCTGTTCGCCGTCGTCGTGCTGATCACCCTCGGCCTGGTGCGGCTGCGGCGGCGCGCATGAGACAGCGGCGCGCACAGACGGTCGCCATCGCGATAACGGCCTGGGTCGTCGTGCTGGCCTTCATGCTGCCGTTCCTGTGGATGGTGCTGGGCTCGTTCAAGACCACGGTGGACTTCCTGAGCTTTCCTCCGGTGTGGCTGTTCCGCCCGACGCTGGCCAACTACGCCGAGGTGTTCCAGGACAATGCGTTCGCCCGCTACGTGCTGAACAGCACGGTGGTCGCGACAGGCGCGACGCTGGGTGGGCTGCTGCTGGGCCTGCCCGCGGCCTATGCGCTGGCGCGCTGGCGGCGCACCGCGGTCGGCGTGGTGCTGCTGGCGGCGCGCATGGCGCCCGGGATCGCCTTCCTGATCCCGCTGTTCATGCTGTTCCTCGATCTGCACCTGGTCGGCAGCTACGCCAGCCTGATCGTCAGCCACCTGATCTTCACGCTGCCGCTCAGCGTGTGGATGCTGGTCGGGTTCATCGAGGCGCTGCCGGTCGAGCTGGAGCAGGCGGCGCAGATCGACGGGTGCTCGATCCTGGGGGTGCTGGCGCGCGTCGTGGTGCCGCTGACCGCGCCGGGCATCGCGGCGACGGCGATCCTGGCGTTCATTGCGTCATGGAACAATTTCCTGTTCGCGCTGGTGCTGTCGAACGAGACGACGAAGACGCTGCCGGTCGCGGTGCTGGGGTATATCGGCTACAACTCGATCCAGTGGGGCACGCTGATGGCGGCGGCGACGATGATCACGCTGCCGGTGCTGGTGCTGGCGCTGAGCGTGCAGCGCTACATCGTGCAGGGGCTGGTGGCCGGGGCGGTGCTGGGGTGAACGCTCACCGTTTCGCCGGCGCCGCGTAATCGGCCGACAGATACTGCACGATGGTGGCCGCGGTGGCGTCGTCGATCGGCGCCCCCAGCAGCGTTCGCATCTTCGCCACCTCGGCCTTCCAGCCATCCGGCGTCAGAAACACCGAGTTCATCCGGATGTAGTTCGTCGTGTGGCAGATGCCGCACGCGGCCTGCACGGTGTCAACACCCGGACCCGGCTTCAGCGGCACCGGTTCCTGCGCCAGGGCAGGTGTGACGGCCGGCGCGGCGGACAGCAGCAGGGCGACCGCGAGGCTGCGAAGCATGGACGCCTCCCTATGCCACGGTGACCGCGATCATCTGCGGCACGTTGTTGTGGTAGCCGGCCGGGTTGAACTTCAGCTTGTCAACCTGCGTCTCGCCGGCGTTGTTCGTTGCGCGCGCGGAGATCATATAATTTCCGGCCGGCAGCCTGCCCGTCTGCAGGCTGAACGCGCGGAAGGCGAATCGGCCAAGGTCATTGCCCAGCGCGGCCGGCTTCCATATCGCCCCGCCGTCGAGCGACACCTCCACCTGCCGGATGCCATGGCCGCGATCCCAGGCGACGCCCTCGATGGCAAACCCGCTCGCCGGCCGACGCTCGCCGCCGACCGGCGTGGCGACCAGGCAGTTCACCACCATCTCGGTGATCGGCCAGGAGGACGCGTTGTCCTGCGAGGGATACGGATGGTCCACCGCGAACATGCCGGCGGGCACCCGATACGCCTTCTGCATCCAGAAATTGTCCAGCGGCTTGCTGCTCAGCCGGATGTCGGTGATGTGCTTCATCCAATACGTCGCGGTCCAGCCGGGCACCACGACGCGCGCGAGATAGCCGTTGAGGTGGGGCAACGGCCCGCCGTTCGGACCGACACCGCGCGATCAGCAGTTCTCGTTCTAACCGGCCGGTCCGGCCCTCTCCGTCATGACCGGCCCCCCCTACCGCCGCCGACACGGCCGCGGCTCGCGGTCATCCATCGAGGCCGGGCGCAAGCCCGGCTACGATTAAAGCTGGTTCGAGACGCTGGTGAAGGCGTTGTTCAGGCCGGTGCCCAGGGTCGTGAACGCGGTCACCACCACCACCGCCAGCACACCGGCGATCACGCCATATTCCAGGGCCGTCACCGCTCGGCGGTCGGTCCTCAGTTCCAGCCAGGCCTTCAAATACTCGATCATGGTCCGCAGCCCTCCGGTCGTTGGGTTGATGACGCGCCGGGTTCGGTGCGCGCGATCCGAGCGAAACACAGGAAAGGTTGCAACAGTCTTGCAGCAGGTCCGGGGATACAATTGGTTACCCAGTGTCTTGTTAATGCGATCCGAGGGGTGTTCGCGGACTCTCGCGCGGCCACCCTGACTCGGACAGCGCCGGACAGCGGGGCAACCATTCCGGCATGCTAAGTCATAACTGTATCAGAATGTATTGACCCACCGACGGCGCACCGCCGTCATGCCGGCAGGTCGATCACCCGGACGCCCTCACAGCGCCTCGCGCTCCTGCCCGAACTCCACATCGCGGTGCACGTGCACCGACATCAGCAGCCCGAACCCGATCATCACCGTGAACATCGCCGAGCCGCCGTGCGAGACCAGCGGCAGCGGCACGCCGCCCACCGGGATCACGCCCATCACCATGGCGATATTGACGAACACATACATGAAGAAATTCATCGCGATGCCCAGCGCCACCAGCCGGCCGAACTGGTGGCGGCAGCGCAGCGCGATCGCCATGCCGCCCAGCACGATCAGGCACAGCAGCGCCATCACCGCCAGCCCGCCGACCAGGCCGAACTCCTCGCCGATCATGGTGAAGATGAAGTCGGTCTGCTTCTCCGGCAGGAAATCCAGGTGCGCCTGCGTGCCCTGCAGGTAGCCCTGGCCCCACATGCCGCCCGAGCCCAGCGCGATCTTCGACTGGATGATGTTGTAGCCGGCGCCCAGCGGGTCGCATTTCCGGGTGCAGGAACGTCTCGATCCGCGCCCGCTGGTAGTCGTGCAGATGGGCATAGACCAGCGGCGCCAGCAGCGGCACCGGCAGCCGCCACCAGCAGGAACTTCCACCAGCGCACGCCGGCGGCGAAGAACACCGCGGCGCCCACCACCGCGATGATCACCGCGGTGCCGAGGTTCGGCTCCTTCAGGATCAGCCCGACCGGCACCAGCACCGCCAGCACCGGCGGGATCAGGAACAGCGGATTGCCGATCCGCTCCCACGAGGCGCGGTGGAACCACGACGCCAGCGCCATCACCAGCGCCAGCTTCATCAGTTCCGACGGCTGCAGCTGCAGGCCGCCGAACTCGATCCAGCGCTGCGCGCCCTTGCCGACATGGCCGTAGCGCGCCACCACGACCAGCAGCGCCAACGAAACGAAATAGGCCGGCCAGGACAGTTTCGCGAGCGCAGCGGATGTCGATCAGCGCGATCGCCAGCATCAGCCCGACGCCGGCCGCGAAGCGCAGCAGATGGCGCGCCGGCATAGGGCTCGGCGAGCCGCCGGCGGCGCTGTACAGCGCGACGTAGCCGACGCCGGCCAGCCCGCACAGCAGCAGCACGTAGAGCCAGTTGACCTGCCACAGCTTGCCGCCCAGGTCGAACGAGGCCTCGCGGATCAGCCGGCGGTCCATCATCGCAGTTTGCCCGCCCCCGGAGGACCGACGGGATAGGCGACCGGAGATACGACAGGGGCGCCGCCTGGCGATCCGACGGTGACTGCCGCACGGCCCACTGCCGGACCCGCCGCGGCCGGTGCCGCAGCGGCCCCATCAGCCGGCATCGTCTCCGCACTCGGCCCAGGGTGCGGCCCGGGGTGTCGGCCCGCCGTTCGGCCCGGGGTTCGGCCCTTGCGCCACCTCGGCGCCCGGCGGATACGCCCGGTTGGCCGGGTCGCGCCCGAGCGTGTCGATCATGATGTCGCGCGCCATCGGCGCCGCCACGTCGGCGCCGGCATTGCCGTGCTCGACCACCACCGACACCGCGTAGCGCGGCGCGTCATACGGCGCGAAGGCGACGAACAGCGCGTGCGGGCGGAACTCCCAGGGCAGCTTGTCGCTTTTGAAATCGCCGTTCTCGCGCAGCTCGCGCGAGACGCCGCGCACCTGGGCCGAACCGGTCTTGCCGGCCAGCTGCACCTTCGGATCGGGCAGCCGCGCCCGCGGCGCGGTGCCGCCCTGCTCGTTCACCACCGCCCACATCCCCTCGCGCACAAGCTGCAGGTCGCGCTGCGGCACGCGCCAAGCTCGGCCAGTCCGTCGGCCCGCGCCCCGGGCTGCAGCTCGCCGCCCAGCTGGCGCGTCAGATGCGGCTACGACGGCGCGCCCGGTCGCGACCCGCGCGACATAGGTCGCAAGCTGCAGCGGCGTCACCTGCGATGTAGCCCTGGCCGATGCCGCTCACGACCGTGTCGCCGATGTTCCAGTGCTCGCCCTGCGCGATGCGCCACTCGCGCGTCGGGATCAGCCCGGTCCGCGCGCCCGGCAGATCGATCGCCAGGTCCGATGCCCAGGCCGAACCGGTTGCGCCATCGCGGCGATGCGGTCGATGCCGGTGCGCCGCGCCGTCTCGTAGAAGAACACGTCGCAACTGTTCTTCAGCCCGCCATGCAGGTCCAGCAGCCCGTGGCCGCCCTTGCTCCAGCAATGGAACCGCGTGTCGCCGAGATCGAGATAGCCCGGGCAGTCGATCCGGTCGCTGCGGCGTGATGCGCGCGCGACTTCCAGCGCGGCCACCGCCACCGCCATCTTGAACGTCGAGCCCGGCGCATACAGCCCGGCGATCGCCTTGTTGATCAGCGGCGCGCGGCGGTTGTCGGTCCACTCGACCCATTGCGCCTGCGACACGCCGGAGTTGAACAGCGACGGATCGAACGACGGGTTGGTCGCCATCGCCAGCACCTCGCCGTTGCGTGCAGTCCAGCACCACGGCGCTGGCGCTCTCGTCGCCCAGATGCCCGAGCACCGCCTGCTGCAGCTGCGGCATCGATGGTGAGGCCGACATCCTCGCCCGGCACGCCCTCCTGGCGGTCCAGCTCGCGGATCACCCGGCCGACGGCGTTGACCTCGAGCTGCACCTCGCCGGCGCGGCCGCGCAGCGCCGAGATCGTGGTACTTCTCCATCCCGGCGCGGCCGACGCGGATGCCGGGCAGCGCAAGCATGCGGGTCGTCGGCCACGTCCGCCTCGTTCGGCGGCGCGACATAGCCGACGACATGCGCGAGCTGGTCGCCGAACGGATAGACCCGCGTGGTGCCGACATCGACCATGATGCCGGGCAGGTCGGTGCGCGTTGACCTCGATGCGCGCCATCTCGTCCCAGCCGAGGAAATCCCGCACCATCACCGGAATGAACCGGCGGTGCCGGCGCACCTCGCGCTCGATCCGCGCGCGCTCGTGGTCGGCCAGCGGCACGATGCGCGCGAAGGCGTCCAGCGTCTGCGCCGACGTCGCGCGTCTGCTCGGCGATCAGCACCGCGCGCCAGTTCAGCTTGTTGCCGGCAACGACGGTGCCGAACCGGTCGAGGATCCGCCCGCGCGGCGGCGGCGATCAGGCGCGCTCGCTGACCCGGTTCGCCTCGGCCAGCGTGGCATAGCGCCCGCCCTCGACGATCTGCACCTGGTACAGCCTGGCCGCCAGCCCGCCCAGCACCGCCACCTGCCCGCCCACCAACAGCAGGGCGCGGCGGGTGAAGACGCCGGTGCGGCGGGTCTCGCGCTTCATTGCACTCAGGCCCGCTCCGGATCGGCGATGCGTGCGATGGCGCGCCGATCAGCAGGATCGCCAGCGCGGGATAGAGCGCGCCGGTGAGCGCCGCCTGGAACAGCGCCGGCCCGAGCGGCAGCAGCCGGCAGCGACAGCAGCGAGGTCAGCGCCCAGATCAGGCCCGCGGCGCCGGCGCGCCACGCCGACGAAGGCCAGCCAGACCACGACGAAGCCCTGCTGCGCCAGCCGCCGCCGCCAGCGCAGCGGCGAGGCCGTGCACCAGCAGCAGCGTCAGCACGCCGGCGCCGAGCGGCAGGTAGCCCAGCAGGTCGAGCAGCAGCCCGATCAGGAACACGACCGGCGGCGGCACGACGGCGGGGCGGAACAGCGACCAGAAGAACACCGCGGCCAGCGTCACCGCCGGCAGCAGCACGGCCTGGTCGGCGATGCCGAACGGCAGGCCGCACAGCAGCATCAGCAGCACCGTGCTGGTGGCCGGAAAGCTGTGCCGCGCCACGATGTCGAGCCGCCGCCCGAGCGTCGGCCGGGGGCGGATGCCGGGGAGCTGTTCGTCGCGTGCGGCCATCGGCGCGGCCTCAGTGCGCCGCTCGACGCCGCTCGGCGGCGGCCGTGACGCCTCGGGCGGCGACATGCCGTTCAGCCCGTAATCGAAGAGGCGCACCACCTCCAGCCGGTCGAGCTGCGCCGCCGGCTCCACCTCCGGCACGTTGGCGGCGCTGTAGCGCACGGTGCCGACCGGCAGGTTGGCCGGGAAGGCGTCGGCCTCCGGCGCTGGTCACCACGCGCTCGCCCTCGCGCGGCGGCGCGCCGTCGGACCAGTACAGCAGCCGCGGCCGCGGCCCGTTGGTGCCGATCAGGATGGCGTGCCCGCGGCTGGCCTCCAGGATCACCGGGATGCGGCTGTTCAGGTCGGTGATCAGCAGCACCCGCGCGGTGCGCGCGCCGACCTCGGTGACGCGCCCGACCAGGCCGCTCTGCGTCCAGCGCGATCTCGCCGCTTGGCGGATGAAGTGGTTCGGGCCGACCGCGAGCAGCACCGCGCGGGCATAGACCCCGCCGGCGTCGGCCACCACGCGGGCGGTGACGAAGCGGCCGCCGGATCGGGGATCCAGTGCAGCTCGGCCTTCAGCCGCCGGTTCTCGGCATCCAGCGCCAGCGCCGTCGCCTGCCATTGCCGCAGCCGCTCGTTCTCCTCGCGCAGCCGGGCGTTGTCGGCCTGCATGTCCCACAGCTCGGCGATCCCGCTGACTGCGGCGCGGATGCGGCCAGCGGCGCGGCCAGCACGACGTAGATCGGCGCCAGCGACGTCGCCGAGCGCGATGCGGCGCGGTCGGCCAGCAGCGTGTCGGCCTTGCCCAGCAGCATCAGGCCGAACGCCGCGGCGATCAGCACCGGCAGGGTGAGCTTCGCCAGCGCCTGCCGCGCCGGGATCGACGGCCGGATCACGTCAGCTTCGTCCTCCAGAATTCAGCCGGCCGCCGCGACGCGGCGGGCCTTCACGCTGCTTGGGCCGCTTGGCAGGCCACCGGGCACACCGTCACCGCCGACAGGCAGCCACCATAGCCGATCACCCGCCGCGACCGATAGACGGAGACGTGCAATCTCCCCCTCCCCTTGAGGGCTTGGGCCGCGAGGCGGACCAAGGCCGGGGAGAGGTGGCAGCGGCACGATGTGTCGGTGCGACCCTGGCACCGACCCGTCCCCGGCCTTGGTCCGCCTCGCGGCCCAAGCCCTCAAGGGAGGGGAGGACAATGTAGGTGATCAATACATGCTGGTCAGCACGTTGCGCAGCCGCCGCATTTCCTCCAGCGCCCGCCCGGTGCCCAGCGCGACGCACTGCAGCGGGTCCTCGGCCACCACCACCGGCAGGCCGGTCGCGTCGCGCAGCACCTGGTCCAGCCGGTACAGCAGCGCGCCGCCGCCGGTCAGCACGATGCCCTTGTCGACGATGTCGGCGGCCAGCTCGGGCGGCGTGTTCTCCAGCGCCACCTTCACCGCCTCGACGATGGCGCTGACCGGCTCGGCCAGGCTGTCGGCGATCTGGCGCTGGCTCACGAGCACCTCGCGCGGCACGCCGTTCATCAGGTCGCGGCCCTTGACCTCGCGGTACGGCCCGTCGTCGCCGTCGTCGGGCGGCGCGGCGGCGCCGATGTCCATCTTGATCCGCTCGGCCGAGGACTCGCCGATCAGCAGGTTATGGTTGCGGCGGATGTAGCTGATGATCGCCTCGTCCATCTTGTCGCCGCCGACGCGCACGCTGCGGGCATAGACGATGCCGCCGAGCGAGATCACCGCGACCTCGGTGGTGCCGCCGCCGATATCGACCACCATGGAGCCCGGACGGCTCGGTCACCGGCAGGCCGGCGCCGATCGCGGCGGCCATCGGCTCCTCGATCAGCATGCACCTTGCGCGCGCCGGCGCTTTCGGCGCTTTCCTGGATCGCCCGCCGCTCCACCGCGGTGGAGCCGGAGGGCACGCAGACGATGATCACCGGCGAGGCGAAGCCGCGGCGGTTATGCACCTTGCGGATGAAATGCTTGATCATTTCCTCCGCCACTTCGAAGTCGGCGATCACGCCGTCGCGCAGCGGGCGGATGGCGGAGATGTTGCCGGGGGTGCGGCCGAGCATCTGCTTGGCCTCCTCGCCGACCGCGAGGACCTGCTTCTTGCCGCGCACGTCGGCGATGGCGACCACGCGACGGCTCGGCCAGCACGATGCCGCGGCCCTTGACGTAGACCAGCGTGTTGGCGGTGCCGAGATCGATCGCCATGTCGGCCGACATGAAGCCGAGCAGCCGGGAGAACATGCGTTAAACCTTCAAGGCAGTGTGATGCGACGGCGCAGGGCTTAACCCCCCGCCCGCCCGTCCACAAGGGGTGTGCGACGGCGGCGAAGGGTGCGGTTGGCTCGATTCGCCCCCCTCCCCTTGAGGCCTTGGGCCGCGAAGCGGACCAAGGACGGGGGGAGGGGTTCGACAGCACGGTGCCGGCGGAACCCCTCCCCCCGCCCCCACCCTCAAGGGGAGGGGGAGAACGTCCAGCCCCCACCCCAACCGCAAAATCACAGCACCGCCGCATTCCCGCCAACCTGTCTCCATCCTCGCGCGGTTCGCTGCGCCGGTTCAAGGGAAGGACGCAACACCATGCAACGTAAGATTTCCCTGGCCCTGCTGCTGGGACTGCTCAGCTTCGGCCTGGCGGCCTGCGGTGCCGATCCGGCGACCCGGGCGGTGACCGGCGGCCTCATCGGCGCGGGGGTCGGCGCCGGCGTGGCCGCGGCGACCGGCGGCAGGCCGGCAACCGGCGCGGCGATCGGCGCCGGCGTCGGCGCGGTCGGCGGCGCGCTGACGACTCCGTGAGCCGCGGCGGCCTCACGCCAACGCGACAGGACGTCACGGCCCCGCGATACCACCTCGCGGCAACCTCTTGCAGGCGATGCCAACGGAAAGGAGACCGACCCATGCTGCGCGCGACCGCGACCACCACCCTGCTGGCGGCGATGGCCCTCGGGCTGGCCGGCTGCGGCTACAGCCCGGGTGACCGGGCGGCCTCCGGCGGGCTGATCGGGGCCGGCACGGGGGCCGCGATCGCGGCCGCGACCGGCGGGGCACCGCTGGTCGGTGCGCTGGTGGGTGGCGCCGTCGGTGCCGTCGGCGGCGCGGTCACCAGCCCGGGCACCGTCAACCTCGGCAGGCCGGTCTGGCGCTAGGACGGCGGCCTGAGCGGCCGCCCGGCGCGTTCATGTCGTTTATGTAGCGTGTTACCTGACGGCAGCGGTCAGTCGCTGCAATGTGCCCTGGCGTTGCGCGGCATGCGGCTGGACTCGATCAGGCTCCCCCGGCGGCGAGCTTCCGGCGGCGCCGGCCCACCGCGGACGGCGTCCGTCCAGCCTGCCGCGCGACCGCCAGTGCGGCGAGCGAGCAATTCTCTGATACCCCGGCCACGGCGTCGCGCGCCTGCAGCATCAACGGCTGCAAGCGGCAGGTCCGGATGTCCACGCAGTCGTTGCATTGCCGAAATCGAGTCCGGCTCGCGCAGGGCGTCAGAGCCAGCGGTCCGTCCACGATGCGGATCAGGTCAGCCACCGAGATCCGCTCGGGATCACGCAGCAGACGGTAGCCGCCCTGCGCGCCGCGCCGGCTCTCGACGAATCCGTGGTCACGCAACT
Organism: uncultured Alphaproteobacteria bacterium; assembly: GCA_963773345.1. Taxonomy (GTDB): domain Bacteria; phylum Pseudomonadota; class Alphaproteobacteria; order Acetobacterales; family Acetobacteraceae; genus Palsa-883. Next base: position 433,403 of record CAVZBG010000010.1, read on the forward strand.
GCACCAGGATCAGCTCGAGAAACTTGCGGGGGATCGCTTCTTCGTCGGCGACCTTCGCGGCCTGCGCCCAGTCGCCGGAGCGCGCACGCCTGGCCAGGAAGATCGCGGCGCGAACCGCGTATTTGGCCCTGCTCGATAACATGGTCGACTCCCCCCTCGGCTGTTTGCGCCGGCTGGCACGTCGCGGCAACCCGGTGAGCTTTCGCCCCGAAAGTTTTTGATTGACAGCCGCCCGCCGCATATACCCTAATTCCCATCGGAAAGATAGGAATATGCGCCATGCAGTCCCCGGCCCACACGATCGTAGGCGCAGCGGCCAGCTTCGGCCGCCACACCGCCCGGCTGTCGACCGCCGCCCACCGCGCCGACGGTCCGTCCGACCCGTCGCGGCGCATGTCAAGGCTGCGCGAAATCGGCACGACACCTGCTCCCACGACATTTGCCGAACGGAGGGCGCGACGCATGGCGGCCTGCAAAACACCCGTCCAGGATGTCCGTCTCGCTGTGATCGCGCGCCTCCTCGGCGATCACCGGACCGCCCCCAACCTGTGGCTGGCACGCAAGATCGTGCAGGAACTCGATGACTTGGCGACAAATGCGATGAACCCCGCGCGGCAGCCAACCGGGGCGCCAGGGGCACCCACACGCCATAGCGGTCGCCATGACGATAAGGTTGGTCTGACCGGATCAGAAGGCGATCGCTTCTGCGGGCAGTGATCCGGTATGTTGATGCTGCGCCGCCCCGCGCAGGAACGCCCCGCCTGGCGGCGTTCGGATCCGCGTCGCTGCTGAAGTTGGTTGCCCAGGCTGCAACCTGACTCGCTGCAGCCGAAGTCCGAAGGAAACGACGATGACGCACCTGTGGGCCATGACTCCGCTTTACGCGCTGTCCGGCTTTTTCGTTGGGCTGCTGGTCGGCCAGACCGGCATGGGCGGCGGCGCGCTGATGACCCCGCTTCTGGTGCTGCTGTTCGGCGTGCATCCGGCGACCGCCGTCGGCACCGATCTGCTGTACGCCTCCGCCACCAAGTCGGCCGGCACGGTGGTGCACGGCCTGAATCACACGGTGAACTGGCAGATCGTTCGCCGCCTGGCTGCCGGCAGCGTGCCGGCGACGGCCGCGACCCTGCTGTTCATTTCGCAACTGGACCTGAATAACAGCACCTGGAACCAGGTCATCACCAGCGTCCTCGGGGTGATGCTGGTGTTGACCGCACTGGCGCTGATGTTCCGCCAGCGGTTCGTCGCCGCGATGGCGGGCCGGCTGGATCGCCTCTCGCCCCGACGCATCGCCATGCTGACCGTGCTCACCGGCGTCGCGCTGGGGGTATTGGTCACGATCTCCTCGATCGGCGCCGGCGCGATCGGCGTGACGGTGCTGCTGCTGCTGTATCCGCGTCTGCCCATGGCGCACATCGTCGGTTCCGACATCGCGCATGCGGTGCCGCTGACGCTGGTGGCGGGGATCGGCCATTGGTGGCTCGGGTCGGTCAACTGGCCAATGCTCGCGGGGCTGCTCTCCGGTTCGATCCCCGGAATCATCGTCGGCAGCTATATCGCCGTGCGCGTGCCGGACCCGGTTCTGCGCGGCGTTCTCGCCGCCACCCTGATCGTTATCGGCGGCCGGCTGGTGCTCTGATCGGCGCAGGCCGATCTAGTCGCCGCCGATCTAGTCGTCCACTGGCGCCAGCTTGCGCAGCCGCGCCCGCGCCGCGCCGCGGGCCGCCGCGGTGACCGTCAGCAGCTCCAACGGCTCGCCGTCCCCGACCGGCGTCAGCGCCAGATCGCGATAATCGCGCGCCGCCGGATCCCGCTTCAACCGGTGGCGCACCATCAGCAGCCGCGCCGCCATCACCGCCACTCGCGCGTGCTTCACCGCCATGTCCGCCGCGTAGCCCGGCCAGAAGCGCCAGGCCGGCACGACCGGCAGGCCCGGGCGGCGCTCGGTGCGCACCTTGCGGCGCAGGTAGCCGCCCTCCAGCGGATGCATGTGCTCGATCAGGCTGAGGCTCCAGAAGCTCAGCAGCATGTTCAGCATCTTGCCGAGCGAGATCCGCGTCGCCGCGGCACGCTGCATCAGCGTGGTCATGTGCGCGAACGTGTAGTAGCTGCGCCAGGCTTCCCAGTACGCCCGCTCCCACGCGTCCCGCCGCATCGTTGCGTGGGCGGTCACGACATGGAACGTGTCGTAACGGTTCAGGTCGGCATCCATCGCCACGCCCGCCAGCGCCAGCTTCTGATGATCCTCCGATCCCGGCAGCGGCGTCAGCACGAAGAACTCCAGGAAGTCGATCGGCAGCTCGTGCTGGATGATGCGGATGTCGCGCGCGACCGTGGCCGGCGTGTCGGCCGCAAAGCCGATGATGTAGCCGGCCCAGATCACCGCGCGGATGCGCTTCCAGGCCAGCAGCATGTCGCGATACTCGGCGATGCGGTTCTGCTTCTTCTTCGCCGCCAGCAGGCTGTCGGGATTGATCGATTCCAGCCCGATGAACACCCGCACCACGCCGGCGCGCCCGGCCTTCTCGATGAAGCGCGGGATGCGGTGGCACAGCGTGTCCACCTGGATGGTCAGCTTGATGTTGAACCCACCCTGCTCGCGCAGCGCGATCAACCGGTCGAAGATCGGCTCCCAGTCCTTGTTGCGCGCGAAATTATCGTCGGTGATGAAGAAGCTGTGCACGCCCTGCGCGGCGTTGTGCCGCACGATCGCTTCCACGTCGTCCGGCGTGCGGCGGCGCGAGATGCGGCCCTGCACGTTGATGATGGTGCAGAAGCTGCACTGGAACGGGCAGCCGCGGCCGGCATCGAAGGTGGTCATGAACCCGGCGGTGCGCGCGATGCGATCGGGCGGCAGGTGGGGGATCGGCACGCCGGCCAGGTTCGGCAGCGCGGCCATGTGGTTGTACAGCGGCCGCAGCGTCCCGGCATGCGCATCGCGCAGCAGTTCCTCCAGCCCGTCTTCCGCCTCCCCGGCGTAGAGCGTGATGCCGAGGTCCATGGCCTCCTGCAACTCCGGCGTGATCGCCGGCAGCATCGCGAGCGTGCCGGAAACATGGAACCCGCCGATCGCGACCTCGACGCCGAGCCGGCGAAACCGCCGCGCCAGGTCCATTGCGCGCGGATACTGGTTGGACTGCACGCCGACCATCCCGACCAGCCCGCCGCCGGCGCTGATGATGTCGCGCGCGATGCGTTCCGGGCGGATGCGGGTGTTGGTCTCGTCATAAGCATCGACGACGAGTGTCGGTGTCGGCGCCCAGCACCTGGCGCGCCGCGCAATCCATCGCCAGCCCGTACACCGCGGCAAGGCTGTTGGAGGGCATCGACGAGCGGAACCACTGAATGACATAGCCGTCGTCGTCGTAATGCGACGGCTTGATCAACACGAGACGGAAGTTTCCGCGCGACTGGGTGGCAGCGATGGCGATGGTCCCTTCGGGGTGGGGGGCTGAGTCAACCACGCTGCGCACGCTGCTGGCAACCCACGTCCGGCACGCGCATCCTGACGGCAGGCGGCGAAGTGGCGGTGGTGGAGCTGCGTGTCGGCGATCTGGCACACATCACATGGTGCCGGGCGAGGCCCCGGCGCCAATCATCTGGGCCGGTCAGCGCTACGTCGACTGCGTGCGGCATCCGAAACCGCTTCAGGTCTGGCCGGTGCGCATCGCCGCCGGTGCGTTCGGGCCGGGCCGGCCGCACCGCGATCGGTGGCTGTCGCCCGACCGCGCGGTGTACATCAACGCGGGCTCATTCCGGTGAAGCACCCGATCAACGGCGGCACCATAGCCCGGGTGCCGGTGGACCGGGTGGCCTGTCACCACCTGGAGCTGGCGGAACCCGACGTGCTGCTGGCCGAGTGCCTGCCGGCGGAGAGTTTTCTGGACATCAAGGATGGGCCGAACGACGCGAACCGTCCGGGGCCGATCCGTTTGTATCCCGATTTCACCGCCCGCATGTGGGAGGCGTTCGGCTGCGCGCGGCTGATCGTAACGCAATAGGAACCATCTGCCGCGCGTGCCGTGGTCGCCGGCTTCGCCACGGACCAGGCCGCCGCCCGAGCGGCGCGGGTCACGCGAGCCCCGCCGCGCAGCGGCAGGCGCAGTGTAATCGGGGTGACCCGAGGACGGCGGGAAGGCCGCCACGACAGAGAGGGCAGCGCCGGCAGGCCAATTCTTTCGGCTGCCGGTACGCTGCCGGTACCCGGCGATATCCAAACCAGTGCGGCGCCAACGCACAACCGCGTCTTTCTCGCGGCCAGCGGCTTTGCTCACCAGCTTGTTACCCAATCGACGAAACACGATGTAACAATGCTTGTGTTGGTCGGCCCATGGCCTCCGTCTAGGAATCGGCGCAGCATTCAAGGCGAATCCACATGCCAGTGAACCCGACGTTGGTCCCGATGCCGGCAGCGGTCTTGATCCATCCCACCGCGATCGTCGCGCGCGGCGCCGAGCTCGGGACTGGGGTGCGGATCGGGCCGTGGTGCAGCGTCGGCGCCAACGTGGTGATCGAGGACGGCGCGCGCCTGGTTTCGCATGTGGTGGTGGACGGCCACACGGTGATCGGGCCGAACGTGGTGCTGTTCCCGTTCTGCACCGTCGGGCTGGAACCGCAGGACCTGAAATACCAGGGCGAGCCGACGCGTTGCGAAATCGGCGCGCGCACGCAGGTCCGCGAGCACTGCACGATCCATCGCGGCACCGTCACCGGGCGCGGCATCACCCGGGTCGGCGCGGATTGCATGATCATGGCGGTGGCGCACGTCGCGCACGACTGCCAGTTGGGCGATCACGTGATCGTGGCGAACAACGTGGTGATGGGCGGACATGTCAGCATCGCCGACCAGGTGGTGATCGGCGGCCAGTCGGCGATCCACCAGTTCGTACGCATCGGGCGGGCAGCGATGGTCGGCGGCGTCTCCGGCGTGGGAGCGGACGTGATCCCGTTCGGCTTCGTGTTCGGCAACCGCGCACACCTGACCGGGCTGAACGTGATCGGGCTGAAGCGCCTCGGCTTCGACAAGCGGCAGGTCGGCCGGCTGCATCAGGCGTTCGGCCTGCTGTTTCGCGACGAAGGCCTGTTCAAGCAGCGGCTGGAGGCGGCGCGGGTGCGGTTCGCCAGCGATCCGCTGGTCGCCGAGGTGCTGGAATTCATCGACGGGGCGAGCCATCGCGGGGTGCTCCGGGCGGAGTAGAACCTGCTGCCGCGCCGCCGGGGCGGCGTCATCGCCGCGCCTCAATGCCATGCAACGTGAGACATACCTCCGCGTGCTCCGCGCGCTCCGCGGTGGTTCTTGCCTTGCCTTGCCGCGCCGCCGCGGACCGCCGAGGATGGACAAACCCCGGCCCGCGGCGCGAATATGCCCCCCATGCGCTGGCTGTTCCTCCTGGCTGGACTGACCGCCGCCGCGCTGCAGACCGGCTGCGCCGGCACGCCCGGGTCGCTCGGGATCACCGGCCCCGGCCCGCAGGCGGAACCGGACCTGAACCCGGCGGATGCCACGATGCAGACGCCGGGCGTGCCCAATCCCGACAACGGGTTGGGCACCGACCAGCGCTACTATCACTACAATTGAGCGGCCGGCAGAAGCCGCCGGGCAAGGCGGCGGGCGGGCGCGGCGCGGCGCCGGCCGGCGGCGCCCGAGCGCCCCGCACCCCGACGGCATCGCGTCCCCGGACGCGTCCACCCGCCGCTGCCGCCGCCGCCGCTTCCCTGGCCGAAGCCGCCGCCGACCCGGCCGCCGCCGCCACCGCCGCAAGGCTCGGCCTGGCGCTGGCCCAGCTTGGCCGCCGCGCCGAGGCGCTCGCCAGCCTGGACCGCGCCCTCGCGCTCGACCCCGGCCTGGCCGAGGCGCACGATACGCGCGGCACCGTGCTGCTGGCCGAGCAGCGCCCGGCCGAGGCGCTCGCCGCCTATGACGCCGCCGTGGCGCTGCAACCGGGCGTCGCCGCCTACGTGGCAAACCGCGGCAGCGCCCTGCTGCGCCTCGGCCACGTCGAGGCGGCGCTCGACGCCGCCACCCAGGCGATCACGCTCGACCCGGGACTCGCCGAGGCGCATCTGCACCGCGCCATCGCGCTGAGCCATCTCGCCCGCTACGCCGAGGCGCTGGCCGCGATCGATCGGGCGCTGGCGCTGGCGCCGTTCCGCGCCGAGGCCTCGAATCTGCGCGGCATCGTGCTGATGGCGCTGGGGCGGCTGCCCGAGGCGCTGTCCGCCTTCGCGCGCGCCGTCGCGCTGCGCCCGGACTTCGTCGAGGCGCTGTTCAACCAGGGGACGCTGCTCACCACCCTGGAGCATCACGTCGATGCCATTGCCAGCTTCGATCGCGTGCTCACGCTGCGCCCCGACCACGCCGACGCGCTGCTCAATCGCGGCAACGCCCTGCTCGGCCTCGGCGAGCTCGAGGCGGGCCTCGCCAGCTATCGCGCCGTGCAGGCGCTGGTCCCCGGCCACCGCGAGATCAACATCAACATCGGCACCGCGCTGCAGCGCCTCGATCGCCACGCCGAGGCGCTCGCCGCGTTCGACGCCGCGGTCGTGCTGGCGCCGGACATTCCGCCGCGCACAACAGCCGCGGCAACGCGCTCACCGCGCTCGACCGCCGGATGAAGCGCTGGCCGCCTACGAGCGCGCGCTGGAACTCGATCCGCACTACGCCGAGGCGCACTACAACCGCGCCAACGTGCTGCAGCAGCTCGACGACCTGGAGGACGCGATCGCCGGCTACGACCGCGCCCTGGCGCTGCGGCCGGATTTCCCCGAGGCCCTGCTCAACCGCGGCGGCGCGCAGCAGCGGCTGACGCGCCACGCCGCGGCGATCGCCGACTACGCGCAGCGTCCAGGCGCTGCGCCCCGACTATGCCGACGCATACTGGAACGAGAGCCTGTCGCGCCTCGCGCTCGGCGACTTCCGGGAAGGCTGGCGCAAATACGAATGGCGCTGGGAATCGGCGAGTCATGCGTCCCGCCCGCCGCGGCTTCGCGCAGCCGCTGTGGCTCGGCGAGAAGCGCGCTGGCCGGGCGCACGCTGCTGGTGCACGCCGAGCAGGGTTTCGGCGACACGTTGCAGTTCTGCCGCTATCTCGTCGCTGCTGCCGCCGGACGCGCGCATCGTCTTCGAGGTGCAGCGCCCGCTGCTGCGCCTGATGCAGCGCCTGCTGCGCCCGGTGCCAGCCGGTCGCGCAGGTGACGCTGGTTGCCCAGGGCGACGCGCTGCCGCACTTCAACCTGCAGTGCCCGCTGCTGAGCCTGCCGCTGGCCTTCGGCACCACGCTGGAGACGATCCCGCGCCGTGCGCCGTATCTCACTCGCCGAGCGGGCCAGCTCCGGCTCCTGGCGCGGCCGCCTGGCGCAGTGCCGGGGTTATGGGTCGGCATCTGCTGGTCGGGCGATCCGCGCCACCAGCGGCAAAGCGCCAACATCGTCGATCGCCGCCGTTCCACCTCGCTGGCGTCCTGGGCGCCGCTCGCCGCGGTGCGCGGCATCAGCCTGGTGTCACTGCAAAAGGGTCCGGGCGCGGAACAGCTTGCCCAGCCGCCCGCCGGCCTGACCGTCCACGACTGGACCAGCGAGGTGGAGGACTTCGCCGATACCGCGGCGCTGGTCGAGGCGCTGGACCTGGTGATCACGGTCGACACCGCCGTCGCGCACCTGGCCGGCGCGCTCGGCAAGCCGGTGTGGGTGCTGAACCGCTTCGACGCGTGCTGGCGCTGGCTGGTCGGGCGCAGCGACTCGCCCTGGTACCCGACCGCGACGCTGTTCCGCCAACCGCGCGCAGGCGACTGGGACGCGGTGTTTGCCCAGGTCGCCGCCGCGCTGCGCGAGATCGCCGCCATCTCCGCCCGCCGTGCGCTCACCCCCTGGGCGTAGGACGGAACATCGCAACAGGCGTAGGGCGGAAAAGCCATGCCCCCGGGCGCTTGATCCGGGGGGCAGCGCATTCCGCCTCTTGCATCGCCGCGAACAGTGCCGATATCGACGTGCGGCAAAGATGGCGGAATGCGCTGCCCCCCGGATCAAGCGCCCGGGGGCGTTGGCTTTTCCGCCCTACGGTGCAGGTCCGGTCGTGCCGGCGTGAATCAATTCGCGCAGCGCCGCCGTCACCGCGGCGATCACGCTATCCCAGTCGCCCGGCGTCGGCTGGCGGAACAGCCGCGCCGTCGGGTACCACGGCAAATCGTCGCGCTCCAGCAACCACCTCCAGCAGGCGTCGAACCGGTTGAGAATCCACACCGGCTTGCCCAGCGCGCCGGCCAGGTGCGCGACGGCGGTGTCGACCGTGATCACCAGGTCCAGCGCCTCGATCAGCGCCGCGGTATCCGCAAAATCCTCCAGTTCATCGGTCCAGTCGTGCAGCGCCAGGCCGGCGGGCGGCGCAGCGGCTTGCGCGGCCGCTGCCCCTTTCTGCAACGAGACGAACGTCGCGCCCGCGACCTCCGCCAGCGGCGACATACTGCGCCAGGGCGATCGACCGGCGCAGGTCGATCGCGTGCGCGGCGGGCTGATCGGGCCGTGCGTTCCCGGCCCAGCACAGCCCGACGCGCAAGCCCGCGGAACGCGGCCAACCGTCCGCGCCACGCGCGCGACCGCCGCCGCATCCGCCGCGAGATACGGTGTCGCCCCTGGAATGGTCTCCAGCGTCGTGCCGAATGCCAGCGGCAGACTCATCATCGGGCAGTGGCAGTCGAACGTCGCCGGGCACTTCCGTCGCCGCCAACGACCTCGATGTCGGGTCCCAGCGTCGCGACCAGCCGCCACAAAGGATCCTGCACCGACACGACCACCCGCGCGCCCCGCGCCGCGGCGAGCGTGGCGTAGCGGCAGAACTGGATGCGTATCGCCCATCCCCTGCTCCCAATGGATGAACAGGGTCCTGCCGCGATGCCGTCCTGCCCCAGCCAGGCCGGTTGCGGGAAGGCGCGATCCCCCGCGGGCCGGGCAAGCCGCTTGCGCGCATTCAAACAATTGCCAACCCGGGCTCGAATTGCCCCAGCGCCAGCAGGCAGTGGCTGCGGTTCCAGTCGGCCTCGGCATAGTCCGGCCGCAGCGCGATCACCCGGTCATAGCTCGCCAGCGCATCGGCATGGCGGTGCAGCCCGGCCAGGACCACGCCGCGGTTGCAGTGCGCCTCGGCATGATCCGGGTCGAGCGCGATCGCCTGGTCATAACTCGCCAGTGCGTCCGCCGGGCGCTGCATGCGTGCCAGCACCACGCCGCGATTGCAGCAGGCGTCCGCGTGCGTCCGGCTGCAGCGCGATCGCCTGGTCGCAGCTTGCCAGCGCGTCGGCGTAGCGCCCCAGCTCCGCGAGCACGTAGCCGCGGCCGGACCAGGCGTCGGCATGCGCCGGGTCGAGCGCGATCGCCCGATCGCAGCTCTTCAGTGCTCCATCGAAACGTTGCAGATCGGCCAGGACGTGGCCGCGCTGACAATGCCCCGCGGCATCGTCCGGCCGCAGCGCGATCGCCCGGTCGAGGCTCGCCAGCGCGTCCGCCGGACGCCGCAGGTCCGCCAGGACGATGCCGCGATTGCAGTGCGCCTCGGCATAGTCCGGCTTGAGCGCGATCGCGCGGTCGTAGCTCGCCAATGCTTCGTCGCGGCGCCGCAGATCGGCCAGCAGCCTGGCACGATTGTAATGCGATTCGGCACGGTCCGGCCTTCAGCGCGATCGCCCGGTCAAAGCTCGCCAGGGCGGCTTCGTGGCGCCGCAGACCTGCCAGCGTCACGCCGCGATTGGCGTGCGCCTCCTCAAGCACGGGCCGGAGCGCGATCGCCCGGTCGTAGCTCGCCAGCGCTTCCTCGGGGCGCTGCAGCTCGGCCAGCACGAGGCCGCGATTGGAATACGCCTGCGCCAAGTCCGGCCGCAGCGCGATCGCCCGGTCGTGGCTCGCCAGCGCTTCGGCATGGCGCCGCAGCGCGCGCAGCCCCACGCCGAGATTGCCAAGCGCCGCCGCATCGTCGCCATGCAGCCGCAGCGCCTCGCCGATCAACGCCACGCCCTGCTCCGGCCGGCCCGCCTGCAACGCGAGCAGCCCGGCCAGGTGCAGCACGTCGTGGTTGTCCGGCTGCCGCCGCAGGATGTCGTGATATATCGTTTCGGCTTCGGCCAGCATCCCGCGCTGATGCAGCGCACGCGCGCGTTGAACGTCATCCTGCAGGGAGTTGCTCATTCGCTCGCTCATGCCGGGCGGCCGCCGGCCCGCCCGCTCGGCCAACCCTCGGCTGCATCGCCGTCCAGCGTCAATAGTGACTAGTGACACCAATCGTCAACGTCATCGACTTTCGGTCTGCTTGCGCCGACGCGCGGGGCGCGACACGAATTGCCCTTGCGCCCGGGCGGCCGCCTTACGGCAGGAAACCCCGCAACGTTTTCACGCCGCCCGGTTTCATGCCGTCGAACGCGATCAGATGCTCGGGTTCGGCGAAACACCATGCGAAGGAGCCCCATGCCAGGCTTGCAACGACCTTCTTGAAGGCGTGGTGCGCGCGGCTCTGGAACGCGGTCAGGAATGCCGCCTGGTCAGGTCTGAAACCGGCATCGGTGATGAGCTTGATCAATCCGTTTCGGCGACCTTCGTGGATCGGGCCGTCCGTGGCGACAACTTCAACGAAGACGAACAGCAGGTCGCCGCCAGTGTCGGCAAGGATCACGTCGGGGAGCAATTTCTCAGGGTCGATTTTGATGCCGAGCAACTGCAGCAGTTTGTCATCCTTGTCGACAACCTTGCGGCTGCTCTCGGAAATCCAAACCACCGCGGGGTTGGCGAGAAATCGCGGGGCGAAGACCTCGATCACCGCTTTGGTGATGATCGAGGAGGGGCCGGGCGACATGACACGGCCTTCGCCGCTCGGCAGCATGACGGCCACCTTCGCTTTCGCGCTCGTGGCTGCAACCTGCAGCACCTTCACCGTCGCGAGCGCAGTCGGCGTGAGGTGAGTGTCACGCCACGCGGCGGCTGCCTTGTCGAATTGCTCAGGCGTGAGCGAGGGATCAAACAGGGCGGCCAAATCTGCGCGCAGGACATAGCGGCCTCGGTTTGACGTGGGCAGCACCTGGGGATTCACCAGCACGGCACCGATCGGGATCAAGCCACGGGCAAGAACTTCGTCGCGGATCGATTCACGCGTGTTCTCCTTGTACCAACGGTCCGGCGGCTCTGGCGTGCCCGGCCGCTTCACCGCGGCGAGGTAGGTGGCCCGATCGCCATCGCTCGTCCTGGCGGCCTGGGTGTCGCCCATGCGATAGACGTATTTCGGTGCCAGCCACTCGCCGCCCTCGATCGCGCCGACGTAGAGCATCACGTAGATCGTGCGGGCAGCGGCCAGACCGGTGCATTTCGCGCGCTCAGGCGTGCCCTCGGGGAAGATGACCTGCAGCCGCGCCCGGATGCTCTCGACGTCAAGCAGCGGCGGCAGCATCGGCCATACCGTAGGCAGCGGCGATTGCCCGCTCGATCTCCGCCGGCTGCGCCCCACGATGGAGCAACACCGCGATCTTGCGCATGGTTGCCGGATCGGGGAGAGGCAAGGCCTCAAGTTCAAAGGCGGAGACCGCAACCGAGCCACTGATGCACCGGAAGGCAGCATCGGCCGCATGGCTATTCAGCACCGCAGAGATCGTCGCCGGCGTCACCGTGGGTTTCGCGGCCAGGCTGCGGACCATGTTGAGGTGGTTCTCGACGATGACGCCGCCACGATGGCTGGCGACGAAGCTTTCCGGCATCTCGGCCGCGATCAAACGCCGGCTCTGCTCCTTGGCGGTCGTGCGTTGCAGCAGCACACAGGCCTGCCGGACGATCAGCCAACCGTCCTTGCCCGGCCTGGCTACAAACCAGGGCGCGTGGCCGCGCTTCTCGGCCCGCCAGATGAACCGGCCGTCGCTGGTGACCGCCTCGGCCCAGACAACCGGCAGGGCGCCCGGTTCGGCCCGGGTACGAAATTGCGGCTTGTGCCGGTTCCACACCAACGGCCCGGTCGACACGCCGTAGCCATAGCTCGACAATCGGAATGTCATGCTGCGGAGGCGCGCGGCAAGGTCTGCCTGGTCAGCGGTACGCGGCAGCAACCAGGGCGCGCGGCCATCGGCCGGCAGGGAGAAGCTGCCGGCATTGGTCGCGCCGGCCTGCCCGCTGCTGTCGATGGTCAGGAAATTGACCGCGCCTGTGCGATTGCGGCGGCCCTTCCGGTAGGTCGCCAACATGGTTTCCTGCAGCGCATCGTCGAACACGCCGGAGCGCTCGGTGATGAAGGTCAGCTCATGCGGTGGCGCTTCCCTGGCCAGCAGGGCGCGCAGCGCCCGGAAGTAGAGGCCGGACAGCATCGAGGTCGGCATGACGTAAGCAACAACGCCCTGGTTGCCCGCATAATGCAGGGCGGCATCGGTGAAGAGCCCGTAGAGGTTGGCGTGCCCGTAAGAGCTGCGTGCATAGGTCGCGCGGCGGTCCGGCGGCAGGGTGATCCGGCCGAAGGGCACGTTGCTGGAGACCAGATCAAAGGCGCCCAGGTCCTCAGGACGCACGTCGAGGCTGTCGCGCACCAGAACGATCCTGGCAAGCCGCCGCCCGGCGGCGGCCTCAAGGTCGTGCACAGCGAAGTGGGCGGCCGTCTGCGCCAGCCATGTGCCGAACGGATCGTTGTCGTAGCCGCGCACGCGCGCGGCGATCTGGCTCAGGACCAGAGCCGGATCGGTACCGGCGAGCGCTGTGCGAATGCGTTGTATCATCTCGATGACGAAAGCGCCGCCACCGGCCGAAGGATCGAGGCAGCGCGCGCCCCGCCAGTCGGTGCCGGCGCGCTCGGCCATGTCGAGGACGTGCCGGACGATCTCGGGCGGGGTGTAGAACACGCCGTGCGCCGCCCGGAAATCGGCGGGCAGCGCGCTCGTGTAGATGCAGCCAAGCAGATAGGCCGCCTCGCCGGCCGGGATACCGGCGAGGCCGGCGCCAAGCTGCGTCGCGACGCTGTGCGCCTCGGCATCGAGCGACGCCAGACCGACGTCGTCCGGCACCTGTGGTGGAATGCGGGCGGGATGCAGGGAGGCGGCATAGGCTGTGGCGGCAGTGACGGTGAGGCTGCGGGCGAGGGCGAGCCGGTTTTCGCCGGTGACCGCAGCGGCCAAGGCACGGGCAACGCCCCGATCGAGCAGCGGCGTCACAGACGCAGTCGCCGCCGTTCGCGTGCTCGCCGTGCGTGCCGCAGAATGCCTCATCCGATGATCCTCGATTCGAGTCGCTCAAGATAGGTTAAAATCCAACGTCGGACTCATTGTTTTGGGGAAATCGCGGAATCGACGACGCGCCGTTGTCCCCGAGAGCATCGGGGGATCACGGCGACCTGGACCTGAGGCTTCACGCAACGGCCATGGAACGCCACTACGTTCGCATTGCGCCCGCCGGCGCGCCGCAGGACACTTCCCTTCGCCCCGCAGCCAGGCCATCTGACCGCCATGCCAGCCCAGCTCAAGCTTCCGCTGCCCCTGTCGCGCGCCACCCGGCCCGACGCGGCGGCGTTCATCCGCGCGGCCTCGAACGAGGCGGCGCTGACCTGGCTCGACCGCGTCGCAGACTGGCCGCAGGGACGCCTCGCGCTATGGGGCGAGGCCGGCTGCGGCAAGACGCACCTGCTGCACCGCTGGGCCGCCGCGATCGGCGCGCAGTACCTCACCGGCCCCGCGCTGCCGCGGCTCGACGAGCTGCCCGACCTGCCGGGCACCGCCGGCCTCGCCATCGACGACGCCGACGCAATGGCGGACGAGGCCACGCTGCTGCACCTGCTGAACGCCGCCGCGGAAGCGCGCCTGCCGGCCCTGCTCGCCGCCCGCACGCCGCCGGCGCGCTGGACGGTCCGGCTGCGCGACCTTGGCTCCCGCCTGCGCGCGATGACGGCGGTCGAGATCCTGCCACCCGACGACGCCCTGCTGCGTGCCCTGCTCGCGCGCCTGTTCAAGGACCGCCAGCACCGTGTGTCGGACGAGACGCAGGACTGGCTGCTCACCCGGCTGCCGCGCACGCCCGGGGCGCTGCGCGCGGCGGTGGATCGGCTCGACCGCGCCGCCCTCGGCAGCCACGGCGGCATCACCCGCCCGCTCGCCCGCACCGAGCTGGCCGACCTGATCGCCGCCGACCCCGATGCCACGGCCCCCGACAATGACGACTCCGACGGCGACGGCGCCGACGACGATCGTGGGCCGCCGTCCCGGCAAACGCCGGTCGCCAAAGCAACGATCCATGAAACAACGTTGTCATCCGCCCTCCCCTCGCCGCCGGCCCTGCGGCTGCTGTAGGATCGCGCCATGAACCCGCCACCCGCACACGACCTTGCCGTCGCCGACGCCGCCACGGCGGAGCTGCAATCGATATCGCCGGCAGCGGAGCGGCAAACGACCGAGCCCGTGACGGACCTGCCGAGCGACGACGCCGTGGCCGCCCCAGCCGCGCCCGCGTCTGCTCCAGCCGCACCGGCGCCATCCCCAAAAATCGCGATCGACAGCCCGGAGCGGTTCATCAACCGCGAGCTGTCCTGGCTCGACTTCAACCACCGCGTGATGGAGGAGGCGGAGAACCCCCGCCATCCGCTGCTGGAGCGCCTGCGCTTCGTCTCGATCAGCGCGTCGAACCTGGACGAGTTCTACTCGGTCCGCGTCGCCGGCCTGATCGGCCAGGCCAAGGCCGGCGTCACCACGCCCTCGCCGGACGGCCGCACGCCCGGCCCAGCAGCTTGTCGAGATCAAGCAGCGCACCGACCGGCTGCTGACCGAGCAGCAGCGGGTCTGGCGCGAGCTGCGCACCGCGCTACGCGGCGCCGAGCTGGAGGTCTGCGAGACCACCCAGCTCTCGCCCGACGACGTGGCCTGGCTCGATGCCTGGTTCATGGAGCGGGTGTTCCCGGTGCTGACGCCGCTCGCCATCGACCCGGCGCACCCGTTCCCGTTCATCCCCAACATGGGCCTGGTGATGGCCCTGCTGCTGGCGGCGCGCGACAATGGGCACATGATGCGCGCGCTGATCCCGCTGCCCGCCCAGGTCGATCGCTTCATCCGCCTGCCCCCGGTCCTGGTGGCGTGGGTGCCGGCGGTTCGGCCCGGTGGCGCCGCGCGCGACGAATCCGCTTCGTGACGCTGGAAGCGATGGTCAGCCTGTTCCTCGACCGGCTGTTCCCGCGGCTTCCGCGTCACCGGCCAGGGCCTGTTCCGCCTGATCCGCGACACCGACGTGGAATTCGAGGAAGAGGCCGAGGACCTTGTCCGCTCCTACGAGACGGCGCTGAAGCGGCGCCGCCGCGGCGTGGTGATCCATCTCGACGATGGACACCGCCATGCCGGACGAGCTGCGCGCGCTGGTGGCCGACGAGCTCGACGCCAGCTCCGACGAGACGCGCCTGCGAACCCGGCCTGCTCGGCCTCGCCGACCTGCACCAGTTGATCGTCGACGACCGTCCCGACCTGCTGTTCCCGCCCTACACGCCGCGCTTCCCGGAACGCATCCGCGACTTCGGCGGCGACTGCTTCGCCGCCATCCGCGCCAAGGACATCATCGTCCACCACCCGTTCGAAAGTTTCGACGTGGTGGTGCAGTTCCTGCGCCAGGCGGCGCGCGATCCCAACGTGATCGCGGTGAAGCAGACGCTGTACCGCACCAGCCGCGACAGCCCGATCGTCAAGGCGCTGATCGAGGCGGCGGAGGCCGGCAAGTCGGTCACCGCGATGGTCGAGCTGCGCGCCCGCTTCGACGAGGAGGCCAACATCCGCATGGCGCGCGAGATGGAAGCCGCCGGCGTGCAGGTGGTGTTCGGCTTCGCGCAACTGAAAACCCACGCCAAGCTGTCCCTGGTGGTCCGCCGCGAGGCCGGCGCCGTGCGCTCCTACGCGCATTTCGGCACCGGCAACTATCATCCGATCACCGCGCGCATCTACACCGACCTGTCGTTCTTCACCTGCGACCCCGACCTGACGCGCGACGCCGCGCGGCTGTTCAACTACATGACCGGCTACGCCGAGCCCGAGCTGATGGATGCGGTGGCGTTCAGTCCGCTGACCACGCGCAAGGTGCTGCTGGAGCTGATCGACCGCGAGATCGCCTTCGCCGCCGCCGGCAAGCCGGCAACCATCTGGGTGAAGGTGAACTCGCTGGTGGACGAGACGCTGATCGACGCGCTGTACCGCGCCTCGCGCGCCGGGGTGAAGGTGATGGCGGTGGTGCGCGGCATCTGCTGCCTGCGTCCCGGCGTGCCCGGGCTGTCGGAGAACATCCGCGTCAAGTCGATCGTCGGCCGCTTCCTGGAGCACGCCCGCATCTGCGCCTTCGGCAACGGCCATGCGCTGCCGTCGCGCCACGCCCGGGTCTACATTAGCTCGGCCGACTGGATGGCGCGCAACATGGACTGGCGGGTGGAAACCCTGGTGCCGATCCACAATCCGACGGTGCACGCCCAGGTGCTGGACCAGATCATGGTGGTCAACCTGCGCGACTCGCTGCAGTCGTGGGAGCTGCAGTGCCGACGGCACCTGGAAGCGCGTGCCGGTCGGCAAAAAACCGGTCTCCGCTCATGATTACTTCATGACCAACCCCTCACTGTCCGGCCGCGGATCGGCGCTGCACGGTCCCTCCATCGCCGCCGCCGGCGTCGGCGGTGGCCCGGGCCGCCGCCAGGACCGCGTGGCAGAGGACTGATCGCATGCCGTATCGCCCGCCCGCCGAAACGCCGCGCTGCGCGGTGGTGGACCTGGGGTCCAACTCCGTGCGTCTGGTGGTCTACGAGGGCCACACGCGCAATCCCATGTCGATCTTCAACGAGAAGGCGGTGCTGCGCCTCGGCCGCGGCCTGTATGCCACCGGCCGGCTGAACGAGGACGGCATGGCCCAGGCGTTCACCGTGCTGCACCGCTACCACGCGGTGGCGCATGCGATGGGCGCCGATCCGTTCGAGATCCTGGCCACCGCCGCGGTGCGCGACGCGCTGAACGGCCGCGACTTCGTCGCGCGCGCTGCAGGCGCGCATGCCGGACGTGCCGATCCGCATCCTGTCCGGCACCGAGGAGGCGGGCTATTCGGCGATGGGCGTGCTGTGCGGCATCCCCAGCGCCGACGGCGTGCTGGCCGATATCGGCGGCGGCTCGCTGGAGCTGGTGCGCCTGGTCGGCGGCGAGCAGGGCGCCTCGCAGACCACCGCGGCTCGGCGTTATCCGCCTGGCCGACCGGTCCGGCAACGATCCGATGCGGGCCCGCGCCATCGCCGATGCCGAGCTGGCCGACGTGCCCTGGCTGTCCGAGGGGATGGGCCACGACCTGTATCTGGTCGGCGGCGCCTGGCGCGCGCTGGCGCGCATCCACATGGCGCAGATCGGCTACCCGCTGCACATGGTGCATCATTACGCGATCGGCCGGGAGGAGGCGCGCGACCTGGCCGGGGTGATCGGCAGCGCCGGCCGCCGCGCGCTGGAGCGGCTGCCGGCAATCTCGCGCCGGCGCATCGACGACCTGCCCTATGCCGCCATCGCGCTGCGCCGCGTGCTGCGCGCCACCGGGGCACGCCGCGTGGTGTTCAGCGCCAGTCGGGCCTGCGCGAGGGCTGGTTCATGCAGCGCATGCCCGAGGCGATCCGCGGCCAGGATCCGCTGCTCGCCGCCGGACGCGACCTGGCCGCCCGCCTGGGCCGCGACCCAACGCTGCCGCCGGCGCTGCTCGCCTGGACCGACCCGCTGTTCCCCAACGACACCCAAGAGACGCGGCGGACTGCGCGAGGCGACCTGCTGGATGTCGGACATCGGCAGCCACGACCATCCGGAGTTCCGCGCCGAGCAGGCCTTCCTGCGCGTGCTGCGCCAGCCCGGCATCGGGCTGGACCACCACGCCCGCGCCTTCCTCGCGCTGGCCATCGCGTTGCGTTACGAGGCCGAGGCAGACGCCGAGTTCCTGCGCCCCGCGCGGCTGCTGCTGGATGTCGCCAGCGCGCACCGCGCCGAGGTGCTGGGGACGGCGCTGCGGCTGGCCTACACGCTGTCGGCCGGCACGCCCGACCTGCTGGCCGGCACGGCTCTGGCGATGGCCGGCGGGCGCCTGGTGCTGCGGCTGGCCGAGGACAGCGGCGTGTTCGCCGGCGAGAGCGTGGTGCGCCGGCTGGATCGCCTGGCGCACGCCGTCGGGCTGGAGGCGGGAACCGAGGCGGTACGACGGAACGCCGCGTAGACGTTCGGGCGTGCCGTGCGGCCACTGGCCCGCGGCCGCCCGGCGCGCGGCCCGCCAACGCCCGGCCCGCGGCCGCCCGTCATGGCCGGCCCGCGGACAGGCTCCGGCCGGCCAGCCACGACTATGGCGGTTCGCAACCTTGCGGCGCTAGACCGGCACGTCGCCTTCCAGGGTCGTGCGGTGCATCAGCCGCTCATAGCGCGTCTCATCGAACGGGGTCGCACAGTGCAGCATGCAGCGGTTGTCCCACAGCACCGCGTCGTGCACCCGCCAGTGGTGGCGATACACGAACCTCGGCTCGGAAGCATGGGCGAACAGCGCCTGCACCAGCGCGACGCCTTCCTCGGGCGGCATCCCCTCGATGTCGCGCGCCCAGCGGCCGATGTACAGCGACCTGCGGCCGCTGCGCGGGTGCGTGCGCACCAGCGGATGAAACGCATCCGGCCGCTCGCGCTTCTGCTCGTCGGTCAATGGCGGCAGGTGCGGGTAGTGGATCTCGTGCATGTCGATGCGGCTGAACCGCGCGTGCCGGCCGGCGATGCGCCGCTTCGTCGCCTCCGGCAGCACGTCGTAGGCGGCGTACATGTCGGCGAACAGCGTGTCGCCGCCGTCGTCGGGGACCTGGTGCGCGTACAGCATCGAGCCGGCGTTCGGGATGCGCTTGTCCTCGCCGTCGCTGTGCCAGCCCATGCCGGCGCCGCGCAGCCCGAGCGGCCGGCCCTGCTCCGTTGCGTTGGTCAGCACCATCACTTCCGGATGGCCGGGCAGGTTGAAATGCAGCGGCGTCATGATGTGCAGCGCGCCGAAGCGCCTTGTCAGCGCGATGTGCTGGTCCGGCGTCATCGCCAGGTCGCGGAACACCAGGAAGCTGTGATCGAACCAAACCTGTTCGATGCGTGCGAACGCGGCATCGCCGAGCGGCGCCGAGGGGTCGAGGCCAAGGACCTCGGCACCGAAACGTTCCTGGATCGGCCGGAGGTCGATCCGTTGGCCCGGTTCCAAAGTCGCGCTCATGCCCGCGTCTCCGTTGTCGCCGGGTCCCGGTCCGACAGTGCCCTGCGCGGCGGCAGGTGCATCGGCCCGTCCGTCCCGCGCCGACACTGAGTATCGGGTCCCGGCCGCCGCCAAGTCAAAACCGGCCACGCCGATCGTTTGCAACGTGGCGCGAAACGTCGTCAAATAGAGGTATCGTGCAGGAGATTGGGACGATGACGCGGCAGATGATCACCGGACGGGCGGTCTGGCGGGGCGACGAGCTGGAGCGCGCCGGCGACTGGATTCTCTGGTTCGACGCAACCCACCAGCGGGAGATCGGAGACGCCCTGGCGCGCGTCCGCCGCGCCCCGCTGTTCGGCTTCGGGCGCGAGGATTTCCCGCTGCCCCGCACGGCGTCGCTGCTGGACCGGGTGAACGACGAGCTGGAGGACGGGCGCGGTGCGATGCGGCTGCGCGGCCTCGACGTGGCGCGCTACACCGACGACGAGCTGCGGCAGATTTTCTGGGGTCTCGGCCAGCATCTCGGGCTGCCGCTGTATCAGAACATGAGCGGCGAGATCATGGGCGAAGTGCGTGACGAAACGCGCGACGCGCAACCCACCTTCATCGACTCCGGGCCGGGCAAGGTGGTGTCCTCGCGCGCCCGCGCCCGCTCCACCGGGCCGCTGCGTTTTCATACCGACCGCTGCGACGTGATCGCCCTGATGTGCGTGCGCAACGGCATCGAGGGCGTGTCCAAGCTGGCGTCGATCCCCACCATCCACAACGAGATGCTGCGCCGCCGGCCGGACCTGGTGGAGCTGCTGTTCCACGATTACTGGCGCTGCCGCCCGAAGGACGAGGACGGCGTCTTCGCCCAACCCTGTTTCGCCGTGCCGGTGTGGGGTGAGCGCGACGGCAGGATCACCAGCCAGTATTCCCGCACCTATGTCGAGCAGGCGCAGGAATTCCCCGAGATCCCGCGGCTGACCGCGGCGCAGAACGAGGCGCTGGACCTGCTGGCCGAGATTGCCGAGGCAACCTGCCTGCACTCGCCGTTCGAGCCCGGCGACATCCAGTTGCTGAACAACCACGTGGTCTATCATGGCCGCACCGCCTATGCCGACGACGTCGCGGCGGGGCGCGCGCGGCTGCTGATCCGGCTGTGGCTGGCAACACCGAACAGCCGCGCGCTGCCCGAGGGATTCGAGACGTTCTGGGGCAGCATCGAGCCCGGCACGTTGCGCGGCGGCGTGCCGCAGCGCGACGGCCGCCGCACCCCGCCACCGTCGACGCTGCGGCTTGTGGCATGAGACGCCCAGCGTTTGCCTCGCCCCTGCGCGCGTCGCTCCGGCGCGGGTTCCTGGGCGCACTGCTGGCCGCGTTCGTTGCAGCGCTGATGCTGCACGCCGGACCGGCGCGCGCGCAGACCAAGGACGTCTACCTGCTGACCTGGGGCGGCACGATCCAGCAGATGCTGGAACGCGACGGCTGGGACAAGAAGTTCGCGGCCGCGACCGGCTACCACGTGATCCTGGTGCCGAAGGCGACGGGGCCGGAGATCATGGCCACCGCCGTCGCGCAGAAGGACAAGCCGCAGGTGGACGTGGTGATGTCGGACCACCTGCCCTGGCTTGCCGGGATGCAGCAGGGGATTTTCGCGCCCCTCGATCCCGCCACGGCGCCAAACATCAACAGCCTCTACGAAGCGGCGAAGATCAAGGACCCGGCGACCGGCAAGCTGGTCGGCGTGGTGCCGTATGGCGACATCTTCGGCTTCATCTACAACAAGGAGGTCTTCGCCAAGAAGGGCTGGGCGCCGCCGACGAAATGGACCGACCTGGAGCGCCCCGAGTTCCAGGGCCAGCTTCTGCTGGCGCCGGGCGACACGACCTATGGCCTGTACAACGTCATCATCGCCGCGCGCATGCATGGCGGCGACGAGCACAACATCGATCCGGGTTTCGCCGCGCTGAAGAAGATCGCCCCGGGCGTGGTCGACTGGAGCAACACCTACGCCAAGATGGCCGACCTGATCCAGTCGGGTGAGGCATCGGTCGCGGTCTATTCCACCAGCTCCGGTGCCGACATGATCCGCCGCGGCCTGCCGGTGGCGACCACGGTGCCACTGCCCAGCTTCATGAGCCCCAGCACGATGGGCGTGATGAAGAACGCCCCGAACCCACCGGGCGCGATCGCGTTCCTGAACTGGTGGATCGGCCCCGAGGTACAGAAATACCGCGCCGAGACCTACAGCAATCCGATCATGAACCGCACCGTGGAACTATCCCCCGCCGCCCAGGCCCGCGTTCCGCATGGCGCCGAACTCGAGCAGTTGACCGAGATCGACTACCTCTACGTGCTGGCGCACCGCGCGGAATGGACCACACGATTCCAGAAGGAAATCACCTCGGCGAAATGATGGCCGCGGAACTGACGCACAACGACTGATGTCGCTTCGCGTCGAGGGGCTGGAAAAACACTTCGGCGCGGTCGCGGCGGTGCGCGGGGTCGATCTCGACGTGCCGAGCGGCACGTTCTTCACGCTGCTCGGCCCGTCCGGCTGTGGCAAGACGACGATCCTGCGCTCGATCGCCGGCATCTACGCCCCCGATCGCGGCCGCATCCTGCTGGACGGCGCCGACGTGACCGCGCGACCGATCCACGCGCGCAACATGGCACTCGTGTTCCAGAACCACGCGCTGTTCCCGCACATGACGGCGTTCGACAACGTCGCCTTCGGCCTGCGCATGCGCCGCGTGCCGCGCGCCGAACTGCGCACGCGGGTCGATGAGGCCTTGGCACTGGTCCGCCTCGATGGGCTGGGCGGGCGGATGCCAGCACAACTTTCCGGCGGGCAGCAGCAGCGCGTGGCGCTGGCGCGCGCCCTGGTGGTGCGGCCGAGCCTGCTGCTGCTGGACGAGCCGCTGTCCAACCTGGATGCCCGCCTGCGCGACGAACTGCGCGTGGAGCTGCGTGGACTGCAGCATCGACTGGGCGTCACCACCATCCTGGTGACGCACGACATCGAGGAAGCCTTCGTACTGTCCGATCGCGTCGCGGTGCTGCGCGCCGGGCAGATCGAGCAGGTCGGTGCGCCGCGCGAGCTGTACCGCACGCCGGCCACCCGGTTCGTCGCCAATTTCGTCGGATCGGCCAATGAGATCGCGCTGACCTCGATTGAGTACGCGAACGATGCGATTTGGGGCACCACCGGAACCGGCCTGCGCGTTCGCCTGCCGCGGGACGCTGCCGCGTTGGCCGGCGATCTCGCCCGGCGACCCGCCTGGCTGATCGTGCGGCCGGAGCACCTGAATGTCGCGCCCGGCCCGTTGTCGAACCGGCTCGACGCGGTGGTGGACGATCTGGTCTATGCCGGGGCCGCAACTTTATGCCGGCTGCGGGTCGGCGATCTGTCCTTGTCCATGCAGATCCCGGGGGAGGCCACCGACCTGAAACTCGGCGCACGCGTGTCGGTGGGCTGGCAGCCGGCGGACAGCGTGGTGTTGCATGACCCGTAGCAGCCGTCTGCGCGGTATCGGCTTCGTCGCCCCGCTGCTGGTGGTGATGGCCTGCGCCTATGTCTGGCCGCTGTGGCAGGCGATGCTGAACAGCCTGCACCCGAACACGCCGCAAGGCGTCGATACCACAAAGTGGACACTGGCGAATTTCGCACGGCTGTCCGACCCGCTGTACGCCGACGTGCTGCTGCGCACGCTGCGTATCAGTCTGATCGTCTCCCTGATCACCGCCGCCCTGGTCTATCCGGTGGCGCTGCGTCTGACCCGCATCGGCCCGCGTTGGCAACCCTGGGTGATCCTGGCCTTCGTCAGCCCGTTCCTGGTCAACACGGTGGTGAAATCATTCGGCTGGAGTCTGCTGCTGCGCGGCAATGGCCTGATCAACACCGCGTTGCAGGTGCTGCACCTGATCGACGCACCGCTGCGTCTGATGCTGAACGAAACCGGCATCACCATCGCGCTGGTGCCCGGTCATTTCATGTTCGTGCTGCTGCCGTTATGGGCCGCGATCGCCGGCATCGACCCGGCGCTGGGCTGGGCCGCCGGCACGCTGGGTGCACGAAACTGGCAGGTGTTCCGCCACGTGGTCCTGCCGCTGAGCTGGCCCGCGCTAGTCACCGGCCTGGTGATCAACTTCATCATGAACATGACCGCCTTCGCCGCGCCGGCGATCCTGGGCGGCGCGCGCACCCTGGTGGTTGCGGTCCTGGCGTACCAGGTGAACCTGGAGCAGCTCGACTGGCCATTCGGCAGTGCCATCGCGGTGGCGCTGTTGGCCTTCACATTGGTGCTGGTGGGTGTCGGGCAAAAACTGGCGGTGCGGCGGCGATGACGCGCGCGGTCACCACGCTGATGCTGGTCGTCATGCTGGCGCCGATCGTGCTGGTGGTGTGGATGTCGTTCACGCCGCAGGCCTATTTCGTGCTGCCCATCACCAGCTTCTCATTGCGCTGGTATCGCGAGGCGCTGTCCTATCCCGACTTCGTCTCCGGCTTCGCTCTCAGCGCCGAACTGGCGACCCTGGCCGGTCTGGCCGCCGTGGCTTGCGCCTTCCTCGCCGCCTACGGCCTGACCCGGTATCCCTTGCCGGCCAAGGCCGCGCTGCTGGCCTTTTTCACTTCGCCGCTGCTGGTCCCCGCGGTGGTCCTCGGCATCGCGATGCTGCAATTCGTCAACCGGATCGGCCTGTACAACCGGCTGATCGGCCTGGTGCTGGCGCACATCGTCATCGTGACGCCGTACGCGATCCGCAGCCTGCACACCGCCCTCGCCGCGGTGCCCGAGGAGATGGAATGGGCCGCGATGGCGCTCGGCGCGCTGCGGCTGCGCATGCTGGCGCGCATCACCGTGCCGCTGTGCGCGCGCGGACTGGTCACCGCGTTCCTGTTCTGCTTCCTGCTGTCGTTTTCCGAAGTGACGATGACGATCTTCATGACCGGCCCGGCGTTGCAAACATTGCCGATCCGCATCTACAGCTACATGTCGGACCGCATCGATCCGGTGGTGGCGGCGGTGTCGTCGCTGGTGGTGCTGGTCTCGCTACTGGTGGTGCTCGCGCTCACGTTGGTGGAAGGACTGCGCAAGGGATTGCGGTGATATCGACGGCAGACGCCGACGGGTCAAGTTTCTCCCCCCTCCCCTTGAGGGCTTGGGGCGCGAAGCGGACCAAGGTTGGGGGGATGGGTCGGGATGCGAGGAGCGTCGGTGCGATATTGGCACCAACCCCTCCCCCCAACCTTGGTCCGCTTCGCGGCCCAAGCCCTCAAGGGCAGGAGGAGAGTCTAACGTTTTTAGACGACAGCCTCCGCACTCAGCCGGCGCGGCAATCCGTGCGCACAGCGCCCCAGACCGACACAGAAATGATTGATCACCGGGGCCAGGCTCTCCGCGGCCTGGCGCGCCCCCGCGTTCGCCGCCGCCAACCGCGCCGCCGCCTCCCGCGCCCGCGCCGCGATGCGCGGCCAGTCCAGCCCGGGCAGCTCGCGGTCGCGCAGCACGAACTTCGCACCCACCATCACGTCGCGCACCGCGCCGCCGTCCTCGGTGTTCACCAATTGGTTCACCGCGCTGTTCAGCGGCACCAGGTTGACGTGATCCAGATCGAGGAACACCAGATCCGCCTTGTACCCCGGCGCAATCTTCCCGATCAGCTCGCCCATGCCCAGCACTGCCGCGCTGCCCTCGGTCGCCAGCCGGATCGCCTCCGCCGCGCCGATCCAGTCCTCCGGCGGGCGGTCGAACACCCGCGAAACGAACGCCGCCAGCCGCATCGCTTCGAACATGTTCTGGTTGTCGGCCGAGGACGAGCCGTCCGTCCCGACCCCCACCGTCACCCCGCCGGCGATCGCGCGGCGCATGTCGGCAATGCCGTTGCCCAGCCGCAGGTTGGACCCGGGGTTGTGCGCCAGCGCCCCGCCGTGCTTCGCCAAAAGCGCGATCTCGGCGTCGTCGATCCAGATCGCGTGTGCACCGCTGAAGCCCGGCCCCAGCAGCCCCAGCCGCTCCAGATGCGCCGTCAATGTCATGCCATAACGAAGCTGCGCCCCGGCCCGCTGCACCGGCAATTCCGCCAGATGCGTCTGCACCGGCATCCCGAATTCCGCCGCCATGTCGCGGCACCCGGTCATGAACTCGTCCGAACAGTGCAGCGGAATCGTCGGCGCGATGCCGAGCCGGATGCGGTCGCGCGGATACGGCCAGGCCGTCGCCGCGGCACGAATCGGCGCCAGGATCGCCTCGCCCGACGCGGTCCGCATGCTCTCGGCAAGCGCGCGCAGCTCGGGCGGAAACGCTTCCAGCAATCCGGGAATCGCCTGGTAGAAGCTGCGATCGGCGATCATCGGCGAGACTACGGCGCGCATGCCGACATCGTTGTAGGCGCGCGCCGCCGCGTGCAGGCCCTCGACCGAGGGCGTCGGCAGCATGGCCGCCAAATCGTAGCAGGCGGTGCAGCCCTTGCGCAGCATCTCGACAGCCGAGAGCAGCGTCGACAGGTAGCGGTCGTCCTCGGTGCGCCCGCCGTTGATCCAGGGGCCGGCGTTGAGCAGCAGCTCCAGCGACCAGCGGTCGCCGATGCCCTTGGCCAAGCCGCCGTGGCCATGCGTGTGCGCGTTGATCAGCCCGGGGATGATCAGCCGGCCGGCCGCATCGATCCGCTCCGCCTCGGCGGTGAAGCTGCCTGGCGGCACGATCGCCTCGATGCAATCGTCCCGCAGCACCAGGTCGGCCGCCCGCGCCGCCGCTTCCCCTGCGGCCAGCACCAGCCCGCTCGTGACGATCCGATACGCTGCCATCCCTGCCTCCCGCCCTGCCGGAACCGCCGAAATTGGGGTTTTGCCCAGCGTCACGCTACGGCAATATCGCCGCCGGGCGTAGGAGAGAATGATGATCAGGACGGCCGAGGCATATCGCCAGGGACTGCGCGACGGCCGCGAGGTCTGGATCGACAACGAGCGCGTGAAGGACGTGACGACCCATCCCGCCTTCAAGCCGATCGTCGACGTGAAGGCGCGGATGTACGACATGGCACACGATCCCGCGCACCGGGACGCGCTGAGCTACCGCGAAAACGGCGAGCGTCACTCCACCTTCCACCGCCCGCCGCGGCAGACCAGCGACTGGACCGACAAGACTGCCGCGATCGACCTGGTGATGCAGGATATCGGTGGCGTGGTGACCCGCGTCGGCGACGAGACGGTGGGCGAGATGTGGTCGCTGCTCGACGGCCGCGACGTGCTGGCGGAGATCGACCCGCGCTTCGCCGACAACATCGACCGCCACATCCGTGCCGTGGTCGAGCACGACGTGTTCCATGTCTCCGCCAACACCGATCCGAAGGGCGACCGCTCCCGCCCGCCGCAGGAGCAGGACCCCGACATGATGGTGCACGTGGCGAAGGAGACCGACGCCGGCATCGTCATCCGCGGCGCGAAATACGAGACCGCCGCCGCCTACGCCGACCAGGCGTTCCTGAAACCCACTGTCGGCGCCTGGACGAACGAGAAACTGTCGGACTACGCCGTGGGCTGCATCGTCCGCATGGGCGCGCCGGGGGTCAAGCACATCTGCCGCGCCGGGTTCGCCGGGCGCGGCACGCTGGCCGACTATCCGTTGGCGAACCGTTTCGATGAGGTCGACGTGCTGCTGGTGCTCGACGACGTGCTGATCCCGTGGGAGGACGTGTTCTTCTACCGTCACACCCGCGCCGCGCAGCACATCCGCGCCACGCTGCACCGCTACTCGGCGTTCCCCTATGTGTTACGGCTGCAATACGTCGCCGACATGATGATCGGCGCGGCGCTGTGGAACGCGAAGCAGACCGGCTTGGACAAATTGCAGGCGGTACGCGAGAAGTTGGCCGACCTGGTGTGCTACCGCGAGGGCATCAACGCGCACCTGACCGCCGCGATTACCCTGGCGCAGCGCAGCCCAGCGGGCCTGTTGATGCCGCACCAGTCGATCCTGTATGCCGGGCGCGTGTTCGCCTGTTCCAACCTGCCGCAGATGATGCACATCGCCCGCGAGTTGTGCGGCGGGCAGATCTGCGTGACGCCCAACGCCGCGGCGTTCGAGGCCGCCGGCACCAGGGACTGGTTGGCCAAGTTCTACACGCTGAATGCGCAATGGGAGGCGGACGATCGCCGCAAGCTGCTGGCCTTTGCGCGCGACCTGCTGAACTCCGACTATGCCGGCCACCGACTGACGTTCGTGCAGTTCGCCCAGGCGCCGCACTTCAATCATCTCGCCGCGGTCTACAACGCGTTCGACTTCAATGGCCCGTTGGACTTCGTGCGCCGGGCGGCGTCCTTGTCCGACAAAGTAACGATGCCGCCGTCATGATGACAGGCGTCATGAAACCCGAGCGCAAGATGCACCTGGTGGCCTTCCTGCTGGCGGGCCCGACCGCGCATCACCACGGCGCCTGGCGCCATCCGGAGGCCGATCTCGGCATCTTCACCCCGCAATACCACGAGCACATCGCCCGCGTGCTCGAGGCGGGCAAATTCGACAGCCTGTTCTATGCCGACATCCTCGGGCTGCACGACCTGTTCGGCGGCAGCTTCGCCACCACGCTGCGGGGCGGCGGGCAGATGGGGTTGCTGGATCCGATCCCGCTGCTGTCGATGATGGCGCGCGTCACCAGTCGTATCGGTCTCGGCGCGACCTTGTCCTCGACGTTCTACGCGCCGTACCATTTGGCACGCGCGCTCGGCACGCTCGATCTGCTGAGCGGCGGGCGCGTCGCCTGGAACGTCGTCGCTTCGCACGGCCATCTGGAGGCGCAGAATTTCGGGCTTGCCGAACTGCCGGCGCGTGATGCGCGCTACGATTATGCCGATGAGGTGGTGGAAGCGGTGTGCCGACTGTGGGAAAGCTGGGACGCCGACGCGCTGGTGCTGGACAAGCAGCGCGGCATTTTCGCTGATCCCGACAAGGTGCGCTACGTGAACTACGCTGGCCGCTGGATCAGGACGCGCGGACCGCTGACCGTGCCGCGCTCGCCGCAGGGCCGGCCGGTGATCATGCAGGCCGGCTCGTCATCGCGCGGGCGCGACTTCGCGGCGCGCTGGGGCGAGCTGGTGTTCACCTTGCAGCACAGCAAGGAGGACATGCAGGCATTCTACCAGGACCTGAAGGCGCGCGTCGTCAAGCAGGGGCGCGCGCCGGAGGATTGCCTGATCCTGCCCTCGATCGACGTGATCATCGGCGAGACCGACGCGATCGCGCGCGAGCGGCAGGCCTATGTCAACGACCTGGTGCAGACCGAGGTCGGCCTGGCGCAGATGTCGGGTCATCTCGGGGTCGATCTGTCGGGCTACGACCCAAATCAGCCGCTCGCCGACATGCACATCGAGGCCGGCTCGCGCGGGTCTCTGGACGTGATCCTGCAAGGCACCCAGGCGCAGCGGCTGACACTGGGCGAGGCGGCGCGGGGGTTCGCCACCAGCGAGCTGTGCCCGCAGCTTGTCGGCGCGCCGGACAGCATCGCCGACCAGTTGCAGGATCTGTTCGAGTCGCGCGCCTGCGACGGCTTCATCTTCACGCCGACGTTGATGCCGGGGATGTTCGAGCAGCTCTGCCGTGCCGTGGTGCCGGTGCTGCAGGCGCGCGGGGTGTTCCGGAAGGAGTATGCCGGCAACACACTGCGCGAGCACCTGCACGACTGAGGCGCACGTACACCTCTCCCGCGCTGGCGGGAGAGGTCGCGGAGCGCTTGCGACGCGGGTGAGGGTGGTGCACGCGGCGCATCCCTGACCCGGCATCGCTCCGCTCGCCGACCTCTCCCGCGAAGAGCGGGAGAGGTGTACTTTTGCCCAGCCTGCCGCTTCGAGCAATCCGCCCAAGGAAACCCGCCATGTTGCTGACCAACCCGCCCCGACGCACGCCCGGAACGTTCCTGTACTCCGCGCCGGCCACCTCGCTGGACGACCTTGCCGCCGACATCGCGTATCTCGGCGTGCCGTACGCGCAGGCCTACAGCTACGAGGACATCACCAACGACCAGAGCAATGCGCCCACCGCGATGCGCGAGGCGTCGATCCGCATCATCCGCTCGATCGAGCGCTACGACTTCGACCTGGGCGGCCCGCTCTATGCCGGCAAGCCGATCCGCGCGGTGGACTGTGGCGACATCCGCACCGAGCTCGGCGATCCCAGTGCGCATGCGCGCTACACCGAACAGGCGGTGCGCAAGATATTGCAGGCTGGCGCACTGCCGATCGTGCTCGGCGGCGATCATGGCGTGCCGATCCCGGTGCTGAAGGCGTTCGAGGGGCAGGGTCCGATCACGCTGGTGCAGATCGACCAGCACATCGACTGGCGCGACGAGGTGAACGGCGTGCGCGAGGGGTTGTCGAGTCCGATCCGTCGCGCCTCCGAAATGGCACATATCGGGGAGATTTTTCAGATCGGATTGCGTGCCACCGGCAGCGCTCGGACGGAGGAGGCCGAGGCGGCGTTGGCGTACGGTGCGCACCTGATCACTGCGTGGGAGTTGCATGACGTCGGCATGGACGCGATCCTGGCGCGGATTCCCGACGGCGGGCGCTACTATCTGACGGTGGATCTCGACGGCATGGACCCGGCAATCGCGCCGGCGGTCGCGGCGCCCTGCCCCGGCGGCGTGGCGTTCCACCAGGCGCGCAAGCTGATCCACGGGCTGGTGCGCAAGGGACGCGTGGTCGGGATGGACGTGGTGGAGATCACGCCGCGCGATGACGTGAACCAGATCACCTGCATCACCGCCGGACGGCTGATCGTCAACCTGGTCGGCATGGCGGTGCGCGCCGGGTATTTCGACCGGTAGGGCGGCTTCTCACCGACCTGACACACCACTTGTCATTGCGAGAAGCGCAGCGACGAAGCAATCTCCCACCGCGAAGGGGAATTGCTTCCCCGGGTCAAGCCCGGGGACCGCTACGCTCCTCGCAATGACAGGGGACATGCACATGCCCGCATCACTGATCCGCAGCCGGACGATGATCACCCACGCGGTGGATCGTCATACCTGGAACGAAATCGCCGACGGCGCGGTGCTGCAGGAAGACGGCGTCATTACCACCATCGGCACGTTCGCCGACCTGCATCGCCAACACCCGACCGTGCCGGTGATCGGCACCGGCGAGGAAATCCTGCTGCCGGGCTTCATCAACGGCCACCACCATGTCGGCCTGACCCCGGTGCAGCTTGGCTCGCCCGACATGCCGCTGGAGCTGTGGTTCGTCACCCGCATGGTGATGCGCAGCGTGAATTTGTATCTCGATACGCTCTATTCGGCGTTCGAGATGATCGCCTCGGGCGTCACCACCGTGCAGCACATCCACGGCTGGGCGCCCGGCCGGCTCGCCGAGGTCGAGGCGCGTGCCGATGAGGTCATCCGCGCCTACGAGGACATCGGCATGCGGGTGTCCTACAGTTTTGCGGTGCGCGACCAGAACCGGCTGGTCTACCAGCGGGACGAGGAGTTTCTCACCAGCCTGCCGGCCGAGCTGCGCGGCCCGGCGCAGCGCTGGTTCGCGCGCCTGCAACTGACGCTCGACGACTACGTTGCGCTGTTCGAGAACCTGTATCACCGCCACCAGAACAAAAGCCGCGTGCAGATCCAGCTTGCGCCGGCCAACCTGCACTGGTGCTCCGACGCGGCGCTGGCGCGGCTGGCCGAACTGTCGCGGCACTACAACGTGCCACTGCACATGCACCTCGTCGAAACCGCCTACCAGAAGGAATACGCGCGCCGGCGCGGCGGCGGCACGGCACTGGAGTACATCGACCGCTTCGGCCTGCTCGGCCCAAAAATGACCCTGGGCCACGGCGTCTGGCTGAACGAGGCGGACATCGACCGCGTCGCCGAAACCGGCACCTGCATCTGCCACAACTGCTCGTCCAATTTCCGCCTGCGCTCCGGCGTCGCGGCGCTGAACGTCTTCGAGGCCAAAGGCATCAACACCGCGATCGGCATCGACGAAGCCGGCATCAACGACGATCGCGACATGCTGCAGGAGATGCGGATGGTGCTGCGGGCGCATCGCGTACCGGGCATGGTGGACGCAGACGTGCCGACGATCGCCCAGGTGTTCCGCATGGCGACCTCGGGCGGGGCCAAGACCACGGCATTCGGCGACCGCCTGGGCGTGCTGGCCCCGGGCAAGGCCGCGGACATGGTGCTGATCGACTGGCGGCAGGTTGCGTATCCCTATCTGGATGCGGCGACGCCGGTGCTGGACGCGGTGCTGCAGCGGGGCAAGACGGGTGGCGTGCGGACGGTGGTCTGCGATGGCGAGGTGATCTACGCGGGAGAAAAATTCACCAAGGTGGATCGCGACGCCGCGCTGGCCGCGCTGCATCAGGACTTGCAGAAGGCGCTGGCCGATGACGAGGTGGAACGGCGCCATCTGTCGAAGGCGCTGCTGCCGCACGTCCGGGCGTTCTACGCCAGCTACATCGACCCGGCGCGGCACGAACCGTTCTACCGGCCGAGTTCGCGGGTGTAGCAGCGGATTGGTGCTGAGTCTCCCCCTCCTCTTGCGGGCTTGGGCCGCGAAGCGGACCAAGGTTGCGGGGAGGGGTTGATGCCAGGGTCGCAACGGGCATCGGTGCCCCCGGAACCCCTCCCCCCGTCCCCCTCCCTCAAGGGGAGGGGGAGAGTCTTGCCTTTTATGTTACCCGCGCATCCCGATCACCAAAGGCCGCTTGGTGATATCCACCTTCGCCTCGATCCACTCCACGAACTTCGCCGTCGGGTAGCTGATCAGGAAGTAGATCACCGCCACCTCGGCGAAGATCTCGAAATGCTTGTAGGTCGCCGAGGCCAGCAACTGCCCGCTGAACATCAGGTCGCGCATGGTGATCACCGACACCAGCGCCGAATCCTTGAAGATTGACACAAAGAAGTTGCCGAGCGAGGGGATGATAATGCGAATCGCCTGCGGCAGGATGATGCGGCGCATCAGCAGCCGGCGCGACATCCCGACCGACTGGCCGGCCTCCCACTGGCCCTTCGGGATCGCCTGGATGCCGGAGCGGAACACCTCGGCCATGTACGCCGCATAGTTCAGCGTCAGCCCCGTCGCGCCGGACACGAACGGGGTCAGAACGATGCCGACATAGGGCAGCACGTAGTAGATGAAGAACAGTTGCAGCAGCAGTGGCGTGCCGCGGATGAACTGGATGTAGCACGCTGCCACGGCGCGCAGCGGCGGGATCCGCGAGATGCGGGCGATGCCGATCACCAGCCCGAACACCAGGGCCAGGCCGAATGCCAGTAACGACACCGCGATGGTCAACATCGCGCCGTGCAGCAGCGACGGCAGGAAGGCGATCATGTCGTCGACGGAAAAGATCATCTGTCCTGCCGTTCACCGTAGGAAATCAAGCCGACACGTCTAGTTGTTGTAGCCGCTCAGCCCCCACTGCGTGAGGATCTCCTTCGACTTGCCGTTGTATTCCATCCACTGGAACGAGGACGACACCGCACTGACCCACTGGATGTCGGCCTGGCGGAAGGCATAGCTGCTGTACCCCACCGGGTTCTTGAAGGTGTGCGGCTCGTAGTCCGCCGGCATCTCGATCTTCCATTCCGGGTGCTGCTTCATCAGCGCGGCGACCACCGGCTGGTCGTACAGCGCCGCGTCGGTGCGTCCGATCGCCAGCTCCGGAATGATCTGCGCCCAGTCCTTGTAGCCCTGGAACTTGATGCCCGGGATGCCTTGCAGCCACTCGGCGTAGTTGGTGCCAAGCAGCGTGCCCACGGTGTAGCCCTTCAGGTCCGCGAGCTGGTGGAAGTTGTGCGGATTGCCCGCCGGCACCACCAGCGCCTCGGCGTAGTAGTAGTTGGGGAAGCAGAAATTCACCACCTTCGAGCGGTTCTTGGTGTAGTGGATCGAATCGCCGACGATATCGAACCGCCCATCCAGCAGGCCGGGGATCAGCCCGTCGAAGGTCACTGTCTGCACCGTGATCTTGTCGATGTTCAGCATCTTGCAGGCCAGGCTGATGAAGCCGGCGTCGATCCCCGACCACTCGTTGGTCTTCGGATCCAGGAACGAGTACGGCCAGTCGTTCGACGTGCCGACCACCAGCCCCTTCTTCTGGATCTTCGCCAGCGAATCATCGTCGGAGTTGATCTTGATCAGCGAGAAGTCCGGAAAATCCTTGTCGTTCACCGGTGGCGGCGCCAACGCGGCGGCGCGCGCAGTGCCGGTGCCGCCGGCCAGCAGCGCCGCGGCGCCGCCGATCGCGCCGGATCGGATCAGGCCGCGCCGGCCCAATGGATTGCCGTTGGCGTCGATAAGGGGTTTGTCGGTCATTGTGTGTTGCCTCCTGTTGTTTGCTCCGTCGCGTCCGCAGGCACCGTCACGCCGCCGCCTCCGCGGCGCCGTTCCGATTCAGGATCGATTGCAGGAACTGCCGGGTCCGCGGGCTGCGCGGATTGGTGAACACCTCGCCCGGCGGCCCGTCCTCGACGATAATGCCGTTGTCCATGAAGATGACGCGGTCGGCGACCTCGCGCGCGAAGTCCATCTCGTGGGTGACCACGATCATCGTCATCCCCTCGTTGGCCAGTTGCCGCATCACCCGCAGCACGTCGCCGACCAGCTCCGGGTCCAGCGCCGAGGTCGCCTCGTCGAACAGCATCAGCTTGGGGTTCATCGCCAGCGCCCGCGCGATCGCCACGCGCTGCTGCTGGCCGCCGCTCAACTGGTGCGGATAGGCATCGGCCTTCTCCAGCAGCCCGACCTTGCCCAGCAGCGCCAGACCCCGCGCCTGCGCCTTCGCCGCCGGCTCGCGCAGCACGTAAACCGGCGCCTCGATCACGTTGCCCAGCGCGGTCAGATGCGGAAACAGGTTGAACGACTGGAACACCATGCCGATCTGCGCCCGCACTGCCTCGACCTGGCGTTCCGGGTCGATGTGGACCTTGCCGTGCAGCGTGTAGCGGTAGACCGGCTTGCCCTCGAAGTGGATGGTGCCGTCGTTGATGGTCTCCAGGTGGTTGATGCAGCGCAGCAGCGTGGACTTGCCGGCGCCGGACGGGCCGATGATGCACACCACCTCGCCCTTCGGCACCGACAGGGAGACGTCGGTCAGCACCTCCAGCCGGCCGAAGGATTTCCACACATGTTCCAGCCGCACGATCGGCGCGGCATCGTCGCCGGCGACCGCGGCAGCCGCCCTCGTCTTACTCATGCAGCGCCCTTCGGTCGGCTGGCCGATCCCATGACACGTCAACCCATGGCGTCACGAAGCAAGGCACGTACCATGACCCAGGTGGGATCACCATGTGATCCCCCCGGACATCCTCGGGCGTCCTTGATGTGCCAAGGTCCCCTCCCCCGCGCGCCGGTGCTCGGTTTTGTGGCACCAAGGTCGCGCCCAGCCGCAAAATTCGCCACCGCGTCGCCAGCATGATCGTCGAGATATCGCGCCACCGGCGCGTTCGTCCGCATACTGACGATGGGACGACGGAAAAGGGAAGCCCCAACATGCGGATCGCGATCACCGGCGGGCTCGGCCGCCTCGGCCAGTATGTCGTGCGGGCGCTGGCGGCGCACGCGCCGCGCGTGCTCGACATCGGCGCGCCGGCCGACCCGCCCGCCGACTATCGCCAAGCCGACCTGCGTGACCTGGCCGCGCTGCGGACGGCGCTGCAGGGGATCGACGTGGTGGTGCACCTGGGCGCGATCGACCGCTCCTTCGCCACCGACGACGCGGCGACCATGCAGGTCAACGCGATGGGCACCTGGAACCTGTTCGAGGCCAGCCGTCTCGCGGGCGTCCGCCGCGTGGTCCACTGCTCCTCCAGCTCGGCGACCGGGCTCGACGCCAGCAACCCCGGGATGCCGCCCGACTATCTGCCGATCGACGAGATGCATCCGACGCGCCCGACCGACGCCTACGGCCTCAGCAAGCTGTGCGGCGAGCGGATCGCCGAGGCGTTCTCGCGCCGGGGGATGGAGGTGCTGGTGATCCGCCCCTGCTTCGTCGCCTTCCCCGAGATGGCGGAGTTCATGGCGGGCAAGCCAGGCCCGGAAGGCCGCGCCGAGCCGATGCCCTATCTGCGCGCCTATGTCGGCCCGGAGGACTGCGCGCGCGGTTTCGCCGCCGCCGCGACGGTTGACTATGCCGGGTTCGAGGTCTTCTTCCTGGCCGCCGCAGACGTCTTCGCCACCGAGCCGACGGTGCCGCGGCTGGAGGTGCTGTACGGCGCGACGATCCCGCTGCGCGATCCGGCGCTGTACGAGCGGTTCCCGCGCGGCTCGCCGGTCGGCCATGCAGCGGCGCGCGCCCGGCTGGGCTGGGCGCCGACGACAAGCTGGCCGGCATCGATGCCGTAGCGCCGTCGGCATTGCATCGATATCGTAACTGTTTTTGCATCGTAGGGCGGATCAGCCAACGCCCCCGGGCGCTTGACCCGGGGGGCAGCGCAATCCGCCACCTGCGCGGAAAGGTGGCGGATGACGCTGCGCTTATCCGCCCTACGCCGCCTCGTAGACCCCCACGTGCAGGTCCGTCGGATACCAGCCGGCCACCGGGTTGAAGTCCTGCGGGCAGGCCGACAGCGCAACGACGCAGTCGATCCACGCCTTGAACACCACGCAGTCGCCCGGCTTCGACGGGCAGGCGCCGGTCTCCACCCGTCCGTCCGGAAACACCCCCACATTCATGAACAGGTTGACCGGCTGCGGGATGTACGGCGTCTCGCCCAACAGTGGCCGCAGTCACCGCGCGAAAATTGCCGGCACAGTTCGCGTGCTGGCCCTGCACGCCGTACAGCCGGTAGCGGTGCTCGTCGCAGGGCGCGGTCAGCAGGTCGTGCACGCCGCAGGTGTCCTGCACCAGTTGCAGGATTGGCCTGCGATGGTTGGTGTGGAACGATTCTCCCGGAACCGGGCACAGCCGGTTGACCCAGACGCGCGTGTGCATCGCCGACAGATGCTCCGCCGGGTCGGCCGCGTTGAACGCCCAGAAGTCGCCGGCCTGCTTGCCGCAGGGGTCGACGATCTTCAGGAACTGCCCCGCCGCCAGGCGATCCGACCAGCCGGTGCGCGCCGCCACCACCGCCCCGCGCAGCAGCCGCAACGGCAATGTCAGCTTGCCGTTCAGGTCGATTTCGATACGTTCATCCATGGCTTCCCCTTCGGCGTTGATGCACGGCATTCCTATGGGTCATTCCCCTGGGTCTTTTCCTGGTTGCCTTTGCGCCCGTTGCGACCCAGGCTGCAATGCCCCGTACCGCTGCGACACCCGCAGACCCATCACCTCAGGAGGAACCGCGCATGCCGGACAGCCCGATCACCATCCCCGCCCGCAGCGGCAAGGCGGCTTTCGTCGCCAAGGGCCAGACCATCAAGGTGATCAACACCCACGGCGAGCAGGTGGTCGACACCTGGGCATTCAACCGCGCCGACCTGACCGAGTTCATGTCGATGGAACACAGCCGCGCCGGCATGCAGCGGCTGATCCCCAGGCCCGGCGACACGCTGCTGACCAATCACCGCCGGCCGATCCTGACCGTGCTGGAGGACACTTCTGGGGGTATCCACGACACGCTGATGGCGGCTTGCGACATCTATCGCTACCAGGGGTTTGGCGTCACGCACTACCACGACAACTGCACCGACAACCTGGCGCAGGGGATGCGTGACCTTGGCCTGACCCCACCGGAGACGCCGAGCCCGCTCAACCTGTTCATGAATATCCCCTGGACGATGGAGGGCACGCTGTCGTTCGACCCGCCGGTCTCCACCCCCGGCAGCTACATTGCGCTGCGGGCGGAGATGGACCTGGTGATCGCGTTCTCCGCCTGCCCGCAGGACATGCTGCCGATCAACGGCCGCGCCGGGAAGCCGACGGAGGCGCATTTTACCGTCGGGTGAGGGCCGCGGTACACCTCTCCCGCTCTTCGCGGGCTTGGGCCGCGAAGCGGACCACGGCGCGGAGCACTTGCGACGCGGGTGAGGGTTGAGCACGCGGCACGCCCCTCACCCGTCGCGCTCCGCGCGCCGACCTCTCCCGCGAAGAGCGGGAGAGGTGTACTGCATTCGTCCGCACACTGACGATCTGCTCAGCCCCGATGCACGCCTTGGTCAGATTATGGGCAGGCGCTACGACGCCGGCGCCAGCCGCTTGCGATACCCGAACGACCGCTCGATGCGTCCGACGATGTGCTCCCCGGCCAGGATCGGTTCGTAGCGGCACGCCGCCTCCGGCGTCCCCAGATCGCGCGGGTCGACCACCGCCTTGTAGTCGGGGTCATGGAACGTCGCGATCGACAGCCGCTCGTTGCCCGAGCGGTTGATCACCCGGTGCGGCGTCGAGGCGTAGCGGTCGTTGGTCCAGCGTGCCAACAGATCGGCGACGTTGATCACCAGCGTGCCCGGGATCGGCGGCGCGGGAACCCACCGTAGCGTCGAGCGCTCCAGCACCTCCAGCCCGCCGTTGCTGTCCTGCCACAGCAGGGTGATGCAGCCGAAGTCGCTGTGCGGCGCGACACCGAACTGGTCTTCGCCCAGCGTCTGCGGCTGCGGCGGGTAGTAGACAATCTGCGTGCGCTGCAGTGGCTTGCGGTAGCGCGCGACAAAGAAATCCGCATCCAGCTCGAGCGAGACCGCCACTGCGCGCATCAGGTCGGCGCCGCACGCCAGCATCGCCGCGTAATACGCCTCCAGCGCCGCGCGGAACGCCGGCATCTCCGGCGGCCAGTTGTTCGGCCCGCGCAGTTTTTCCCCGGCCAGCACGTCGGGATCGTCCTCCGGCAGGTCGAGGCCCATGCTGAAGAATTCCTTGTAGTCGGGCTTGCGAGCCTCGTACATCAGCGCGTCGCCCAGCGCGTTGAAGCCGCGATGCCGCGCGTTCACCGCGGCGAGGCGCTTGGCCTCCGGCGGCTGTTGGAAGAAGTGTTTTCCTTCGGTGTAGACTGCCTCGATCACCGATTCCAGCACGCCGTGATTGGTGATGTAGAAGAACCCGTCGGTCAGACAGGCGTCCCGGATCGCCCGTGCGGCGCCGCGCGTGCTCGCGGCGTCGTGGGCACGAACCCCGGTGAAGTCGATGATCGGCAGCATCTGCGCGCCCTCCACGGCTGATCAGTACCCAATCAGCGCCAACCGTACACCTCTCCCGCTCTTCGCGGGAGAGGTCGAGGCGCAAAGCGCCGAGGGTGAGGGTCGTGCCGCGTGCGCCGCCCTCACCCGCGTCGCAAGTGCTCCGCGACCTCTCCCGCAAGCGCGGGCGAGGTATAGGCGGTGCCAGCGCCGGAACCCGCCTCAGAACTCCGTCAGTGTCTGCCGCAACGTGCCGCCGGAATAGGCCGTCCGCGCCAGGCCGCGGCG
Source organism: uncultured Alphaproteobacteria bacterium (assembly GCA_963773345.1). Taxonomy (GTDB): domain Bacteria; phylum Pseudomonadota; class Alphaproteobacteria; order Acetobacterales; family Acetobacteraceae; genus Palsa-883. The sequence continues at coordinate 471,915 of CAVZBG010000010.1, forward strand.
CTGCAGCGCCGGCACCAGCCCCTCGGTCACCTCGATGATGAAGCGGCGGCTGGTGCGCTGGAACGGCGTGCTGATCAGGAACCCGTCACCGCCCACCGCCTCCGCCACCTGGCCCATCCGCTCGGCCACTGTCTCGGGCGAGCCGATGAAATCGACGTCCGAGCCCGCCGCGCCGAACCGCTCCATCGCCAACTGGCGCAGCGTCTTGCCGCTGCCCCACTGCGCGAACTTGTCGAGCGAGCCCTGCTCGCCATTGGTGGTAAGTTGCGGCAGCGGCGCGTCCAGCGGAAATTGCGAGAAGTCGATATCGGTGATGGCGGAAATGCCGACCAGCGCGCATTCGATGAATGCCTTCGAACTCGATCATCCGCCGGTATTTCGCGTGCGCCTCGGCGTCGGTTTCCGCCAGCGTCGGATAGACCAGGAACAGCACCTTGATGTCGTCGGGATTGCGCCCGAACGCCAGCGCGTGGCGGCGCACGTCGTCGCGATACTGTTTCATCCCCTCGATGCCGTTAGCCACCGCAATGATCGAATCCGCGTGCTTCGCCGCGAACGCCCGCCCGCGCGGCGAGCCGCCGGCCTGCACGAACGCCGGCCTGCCCTGCGGCGAGCGCACGGTATTGAGCGGCCCGCGCACCTTGAAGAATTTTCCCGCGAAATGGATCGGCCGCACCTTGCGGTAATCCGCGTAGGTGCCGGTCGCCCGGTCCATCACCACCGCGTCGGCGTCCCACGAATCGAACAACTTGCAGACCAGGTCGACATATTCGTCGGCCATGTCGTAGCGCTGTGCGCGCGGCGGCAGGTGGTCCATGCCGAAATTCTGCGCCGCAAGCTCCTCGCCTGAGGTGACGATGTTCCAGCCGAACCGGCCGCCGGCGATGTGGTCCAGCGTCGAGCACAGCCGCGCCAGCATGAACGGCGGGTACGCCAGGGTGGAAAACGTCGCCACCACCCCCAGGTCGCGCGTCGCCGCGCTGATCACCGCGGCGAGCGGCGACGGGTCGTGCTTGGGCACGAACTGCGCGTATTTCATGCCGGCCTCGGCGCTGCCGCCATAGGTCTCGGACACCATCAGCGTGTCCTCGATCATGATGTAGTCGAAGCACGCCCGCTCCAGCGCCCGCGCCATGTCGACGTAGAATTTGCCGTCCCAGGGCGCGCCGCCGGCCGCCAGCGGGTGGTCCCAGTCGCCCGGGGTGAAATTCATGAACCAACCCAGATGCAGGGGTTTGCTGGCCATGGTCAGCCTCATCGGTTCTGTGCGGGAGCCAGTTCTGTGCGGGAGCCAGTTCTGTGCGGGAGCCAGTTCTGTGCGGGAGCCAGTTATGTGCGGGAGCCAGTTCTGTGCGGGAGTCGGGCGAAATCCAGCAATTTCCAGGCCAGCGCGCCGCCCTGGTAGGATGACCGCGGTCCCAATCCCGCACCGCCGCAGGAGGCTTTCCCATGCACCAGGTCAACCGGCCCTTCGTGGGCATCCCGTCCTTCCTGCGCGCCCCGGTCTGCGACGATCCGGCGAAGCTGGACGCGGCGATCGCCGTGCTCGGCGTGCCGTTCGACGAGGGCTCGCCCTTCCTGCCCGGCAGCCGCATGGCACCGCGCGCGCTGCGTGAGCACTCGCTGCGCTTCGGCACCGCGGGCTACTACGATCCGGAGACGCGCCAACAATACCTGGAAGCGGAGATGACCGGCGGGCTGATCGCCGATATGGGCGACGTCGATATCCGCCCGACCAACGTGGAGCTGAGCTTCGAGCTGATCACCGCCGCGGTCGCCGGCGTGCTGGCGCGCGGCGCGCTGCCGGTGGTGCTGGGCGGCGACCATTCGATCACCTACCCCGTGGTGCGCGCGTTCTCCCGGCCGCTGCACGTGCTGCACTTCGACGCCCACACCGACTACGCGCCGTTCGTGCACGGGCTGCGCCACACCAACGGCCACGCCTTCCGCCACGTCGCGGCGATGATGCACGTGCAGGGCCTGACGCAGATCGGCATCCGCAGCCTGCGGCACGGCAAGGAACAGATCGAGGACGTGTTCCGCGACGGCAACCGCATCGTCACCATGTCGGAATTCCGCCGCCTGGGCGCCGCCGGCATCGCCGCACTGCTGCCGGAGGGGACTGCCTGCTACGTGAGCATCGATGTCGATGTGATGGACATGTCGCTGGTGCCCGGCTGCGTCTCGGCCGAGCCGAACGGCATGAGCTACGCCGAACTGCGCGACTCGCTGGCCGCCATTGCCGAGCGGCTGGAGGTGGTGGGGTTCGACTTCGTCGAGGTCAATCCGTTACTGGATGTCGGCACCGGGGTCACGGCGTACCTGGGCGCGCACACGGTGATCGAGTTCCTCGGCCGCATCTGCGCCCAGCCGCGCTGGCGCGAGCGCATCGCGGCGAGGGGGTAAGGACGAAACCACTCCCCCTCCCCTTGAGGGAGGGGGTAAGGGGGGAGGGGTTCAGGCGCACGAGGCTTCAGTGCGACCCTGACGCCACCCCCTCCCCCCTTACCCCCTCCCCCCAGCCTTGGTCCGCTTCGCGGCCCAAGCCCTCAAGGGGAGGGGGAGCAGTGACGCGTCCAACCCCACCGCACCCGCTCCCCAACTGGCACGCGGGTTGCTACAGTTCCGTCAAGCAAGACCAAACCAGGGGGTGCTTCATGCTTAGACGAACGCTGCTCACCGGCGCCGGCGCGGCCGGTCTTGTCGGCCTGTCCTCGGTTCGCCCGGCGTGTGCCGACGCCATGGCGGACGCCAAGAAGCGCGGCACGCTGATCGTGGGCATGGAGGTCGCCTACGTGCCGTATGAGTTCTTCAAGGACGGCAAGATCATGGGCTACGACCCGGACATCATCGCGCTGATGGTGCCGAAGCTCGGCGTCAAGGCGCAGCTTGTCGACACCGCGTGGAACGGCATCATTCCGGCGCTGTACGCGGGAAAATTCGACTGCATCGTTTCGGCCATGACGATCACCAAGGAGCGGGCCGAGAAGGTGCTGTTCTCGATGCCCTACGCCGACGCCAGCAACGTCATCCTGCTGCGCGCCGACGAAACGGTCATCAAGACCGCCGACGACCTGTCGGGCAAGGTCATCGGCGTGCAGCTCGGCAGTGCCGCCGCGGTCATCGTCAAGACCTTCGAGGACAAGCTGAAGGCCAAGGGCCTGCCAGGCTACAAGGAGGTGAAGCAGTACGAGCACTACCCCGAGGCGTATCAGGACCTGCTCAACAAGCGCATCGAGGCGGTGGTGAACTCGAAGTCCACCCTGATGGTGGTGATGCGCGACGCCCCCGGAAAGTTCAAGATCCTGCCTGGGGTGTCCGACGTCACCGCGTATTTCGGCATGGCCTTCCGCAAGGAGGACGGGGCGCTGCGCGACTTCGTCAACAGCCAGCTTGCCGAGATGAAGACCGACGGCACGCTGGACAAGCTGCAGATGAAGTGGTTCGGCTCCACCATGCCAACCCCGAACACGATACCCGACGTCCTGCCCTAACGCGACGTGGGCGGCTTCGACTGGGGCAGCGTTTGGTACGCCATCCCCTACATGACGCAGGGTGCCATCGTCACCCTGGAGATTTCGTTCTGCGCCATGGCGGTGGCGACGCTGGTCGGGCTGGTCATGGGCCTGATCAGCGCCTCCGACCTCACCGCGCTGAAGGTGATCGTCCGCGCCTATGTCTATTTCGTACGCGGAACGCCGGCGCTGGTGCAGATCTTCCTGATCTACTTCGCCCTGCCGCGCGTCGGCTTCGAGCTGTCGGCGTTCTGGAGCGGCGTCGTCGCACTGGCGTTCAACTCCGCCGGGTTTATCTCTGAAATCGTGCGTGCCGGCCTGCAATCGATCGATCACGGCCAGACCGAGGCCGCGCTGTCGATCGGCATGACCAACCGCCAGTCGATCATGTTCATCCTGCTGCCGCAGTCGCTGCGCCGCATCACCCCGCCGCTGACCAACGAGATCATCACGCTGGTGAAGACATCGTCGCTGCTGTCGGTGATCTCGATCACCGAGCTGACGCGCTCGGCGCAGGTGATCATCGCCGAGCGCTTCGTGCCGTTCGAGCTGTATGCGGCGCTCGCGGTGTATTACCTGCTGATCATTTCGGTCCTGTCGTGGTGCTCCGAGTTCGTCGAGAAGCGCCTGGCGTGAGCGGCACACCAACCGTAAGCGCGGCGCCGCTGCTGGTCATCGACAACCTGTCGAAGGTGTTCGGCGGAATCCCGGTGGTCGATCGCGTCAATCTCATGGTGATGCAGAGCGAGATCGTCATGATCGTCGGCCCGAGCGGGGCCGGCAAATCCACGCTGCTGCGCTGCGTGAACCGGATCGAGACCCCGACCGAGGGCGAGATTCTGCTCGACGGCGTCAACATGGCGGGCGAGTTGCGCAACGGCAAGCTGGTGCCGGACCGCCCCACCGTGACCGCGCGCAAGCGCCGGCGCATCGGCATGGTGTTCCAGCGCTTCAACCTGTTCGCGCACCTGACCGCGCTGGACAACGTCGCGATCGGCCCGCGCCGCGTGCTGGGGATGAAGCTCGCCGACGCCCGCGCGCTGGCCGCGGAGCAGCTTGCCCGGGTGCGGCTGTCGGATCACGTGATGAAGAAGCCGGTGCAGCTCTCCGGCGGCCAGCAGCAGCGCGTGGCGATCGCGCGCGCGATGGCGATGAAGCCGGTGCTGATGCTGTTCGATGAACCGACCTCGGCACTGGATCCCGAGCTGGTGGGCGAGGTGCTGGAGGTGATCCAGGCGCTCGCCGAGGACGGCATGACGATGCTGGTGGTGACGCACGAGATGCAGTTCGCCCGCGAGGTGGGCACCCGCGTCCTGTTCATGGACGGCGGGCGGGTCCTGGAGGATGCGCCGCCGAAAGTTTTTTTCCATGCGCCGCAGCACGCGCGGTCGAAGGAGTTCTTGCGGCGGCTGCATGCGGTGGTGGAGTAGGGTGGCAAGGGGAACACGCAGCGCCGTCTGCTACAGCCATGAAGGTTCGGTCGTTGGCGAGACGATCGGAACGGACTTTTACTTTTGACCCTGCTCAAAATGTTTGTGCAGGCCGCCGAGGAACTCATTGATCGTGTGAATCAATCCCTTGCTGCGCTCGCGCGATCTGGGCACCGTCCAAACGATGAAGAGAGTGAACACAAGCGGAATGAGAATGCCGATCGCGGCCACGACATACAAGGATGCGAACGACTCGTTCATGGCTTGCTTTCCAAGGTCTTCACGACGTTGTCCAACTGGTCGGCGATTTGTTGATAAAGCGCCCGTTCCTGGTCCGTCCTTCGTGCCGCCGTATACCCGAGGCCACCCACCCACACGCCTCCGAACGCCGGTATGCGTGCCACGGCCGGAACCGCCAAAGCAAACGCCGCAACGATGCTCCCGACGACGAGGGCCACACCGCCGCCGGCAGCCATTGTCATGATGAGCAGCTTGGTCGTCTCCTTGTCATCCCGGCGCTCCTCGGCGCGCCGCATCAATCCCTTCAATCGATTGGGAATCTCGGTCATCCCAAGCGAATTGTGGTTTCGGCCTATATAGGCCTTGAGTCCGGGAATGAATGCAACGTCGTCCAGCATGTCGCGCACGGCACGCAGGGCGTCCAGATCGGGATCCTGGCCAAGACCCTGATCTATCCGACCCAAGATGGCGTCGAAGTCCGTCGGTCCTGCCACCGCGTCACCCCTCGGCGGGCTGTCGAGGGAATTCTGCGCTCCCTTCCGCGGGCGATCGATGCACGGGCTTGGGAGGGCATCCGGGATAGCGAGCGCGGGCGGGACGGTCCCGAATCAAGCGATTGTGGGCCTCGGCAGCATGGACCAGCGACCGCAAAGGCACCGGTGGGTTTAGGATCGCGGCGGCGACCGTGCGCTGATCTTCAACCGATAGACGGATGATCTGCGTGTCCTCGATGGTCTTTCGGGTCGCGTCCTGCGCAATCTGCTCCTCGATCCACGGAGCGCCGGGTGATTCGGATGGCATCGTGAAGCCTCACGTCCTTCGTGAAAGTGCGTTGTTGTCCCGGACAATTCAAACCCCACGCGGCGCGGCCGGCCGCATCGCTGGATCAGCCACTCGCGCCCGACTGCTCGCCCGCCGCGCAATGGGATCCAAGTGCGGGTCCGCCGGTGCCTCGCTGTTTGCCGTCAGCCGAAATCGTCAGCACACTGACGATCGGGCCGGGGCAAATCCGCCGGACAATCCCCGCTTGCTTACGGTGGCCAAGTGGCACAGGCATTGCCAGAATCCGTGCCGCGAGGCACTGCAAACGCCGATCGAAAGGGGGCAGCTCATGGCGGACACCGGCAGCGGCATCGGCCGCAGCGTGCCGCGCAAGGAGGACGACCGCTATCTGCGCGGCCGCGGCGAGTTCATCGCCGACATCCGCCTGCCGGGTATGCAGGACCTCGCTTTCGTGCGCAGCCCGCTGGCGCATGCGCGCATCCGTGGTATCCACCTTCCGGACAACGCCACCGGGTCCGTCTTCACCGCCGCGGACCTCGATGTCCGCCCGATGCAGGTCGTTTCCGCGCTGCCCGGCTTCAAGGTTTCCGACCAGCCCATCCTCGCGCGCGACAAGGTGCGCCATGTCGGCGAGCCGATCGCCGTCTGCGTCGCCGCCACCCGCGCCGAGGCGGAAGACCTTGCCGCCGCGGTCACCGTCGACTTCGACGAACTCCCCGCCGTCGTCGACATGCTGGACGCCCGCCGCCCCGGCGCGCCGCTGGTGCACGAGCACTGGGGCGACAACGTCTTCCTGGAAACCGTGGTCGAGGACGACCTGACCGCGATCCGCGCCAGCGCCCCGATCGTGATCCGCCGCAGCTTCCGCACCGCGCGGCAATGCATGTCGCCGCTGGAAGGCCGCGGCGTCGTCGCCGTCTGGGACCGCCGGCTGGAACAGCTTCTGGTCTACACCGCCACGCAACTGCCGCACATCGTGCGCACCGGGCCTGGCGGAGTGCCTCGGCCTGGACGAAGGCCGCGTGCGCATCGTCGCGCCCGATATCGGCGGCGGCTTCGGCTACAAGGGCATCCTGCTCGCCGAGGAGGTCGTGGCCGGCTGGCTCGCCCGCCGCCTCGGCCATCCGGTGCGCTGGATCGAGGACCGGCGCGAGCAGCTGACCGGCAACGCCAACTGCCGCGAGCACCACTACGACATCACCGCCTACGCCGACGCGCGACGGCAGGCTGCTGGCGCTCGACGCCGAGGCGACCGTCGATGCCGGCGCCTACTCGGCCTATCCGTTCTCCGCCTGCCTGGAAGCGGCGCAGGTCGCCACCATCCTGCCCGGCCCCTACATGATGGACGCCTATCGCTGCCGCACCTGGTCGGCGGCGACCAACAAGCCGCCGATCCTGCCCTATCGCGGCGTCGCCCGCGCCGGCGTCTGCTTCGTCATGGAACTGATGATGGATGCCATCGCGCGCGACGGCAAAACTGGAACCGCACGAGGTCCGGCTGCGCAACCTGGTGCCGCCCGAGGCGATGCCGTTCGACAACATCACCAAGAAACATTTCGACAGCGGCGACTATCCCGAATGCCTGCGCCGCGTCGTCGCCGCGATCGACCTCCCCGCCATCCGCGCCCGCCAGGCCGCAGGAAGCCGGTCCGCTCCGCATCGGCGTCGGCCTGTCGATCTTCTGCGAGCAGGCGCGCGCACGGCACCTCGGTCTATGCCGGCTGGGGCATCCCGATGATCCCCGGCTTCGAGCAGGCGGTCGCGCGCATGACGCCCGACGGCGGCCTGGAACTGCGCGTCGGCATCCAGATCGCACGGCCAGGGGCTGGAAACCACGCTGGCGCAGGTCGCGCACGAAATCCTCGGCCTGCCGCTGGAGAAAATCATGGTGGTGCACGGCGACACCGCGCTGACGCCGTATTCCACCGGCACCTGGGGCTCGCGCTGCGCGGTGATGGCGGGCGGCGCGGTGGCGACCGCGTGCCGCGAGCTGGCCGAGACGCATCGGCGCGATCGGCGCGCATCTGTTGCAGGAACGCGCCGACGCGGTGCGGGTGGGCGACGGCGTCGTCGCCTCCGCCACCGGCTCGCGTCGCGATCGAGGAGGTCGCGCGCACCTGGTATCGCCGCCCGCAGGACCTGCCCGCGTCGGTCGATCCGGGCGGGCTGGAGGTGACCGCCGGCTACAAGCCGCAGCGCGACAGCGGCACGTTCAGCTACGCCGCGCACGCCGCCGTGGTGCAGGTGGACACCGAACTGGGCGAGGTCGCGCATCATCGACTACGCCATCGTCGAGGACGGCGGCGTGCTGCTCAACCCGATGATCGTCGACGGCCAGGTGATCGGCGGCACCGCGCAGGGCATCGGCACCGCGCTCTACGAGGAAATGCCGTTCGACGCCAACGGCCAGCCGCTGAACGCGCACGCTGGCGGAATATATCCTGCCCGGCGCCACCGAGGTGCCCGACGCGCGCATCGACCACATGGAAACGCCGTCGCCGTACAGCGCGTTCGGCCAGAAGGGCATCGGCGAGGGCGGCGCGATCGGCCCGCCCGCCGCCATCGCCAACGCGGTCAACGACGCGCTGCGCCCGTTCGGCGTGGAGCTGACCGAGCTGCCGATCACCCCGCGCCGCCTGCTGACCGCGCTGCTGCACGCCCGGACGATGGTGCCCGCATGAAGGCCGCCGCGTTCGATCTCGCCCGGCCGACAGACCTGGCAGACGCGGCCGCGCTGCTGGCGCGACCAGGCGCCAGCGCGCTGGCCGGCGGACAGTCGCTCGGGCCGATGCTCAACCTGCGCCTGGCGCGGCCGGCGCTGCTGGTGCCGATCGCCCACCTGGCCGCGTTGCGCGAGGTCAGCGAGACTGCCGACGTCCGTAACGATCGGCGCCTGCGTGACGCACGCCGCGATCGCCGACGGCGGCGTGCCCGATATCGGCCTGAACCTGCTGGCCCGCGTCGCCGAGGGCATCGCCTATCGCGCGGTGCGCAACCGCGGAACGATCGGCGGCAGCCTGTGCCATGCCGATCCGGCAGCGGATTGGGTCACCGTGCTGACCGCGCTCGGCGCCGAGGCGCTGACCGGCAACGATCGCACCCTGCCCCTGCACGATTTCATCCGCGGCGCCTTCCGCACCGCGCTGACCCCGGGCGAACTGCTGCGCGCCGTGCGGATCCCGAAACTGTCACCGGCGGCGCGCTGGGGCTACGTGAAAGCCTGCCGCAAACCAGGGGAATTCGCCCACGCGATGGCGGCGGTGCTGGTGGACCGCGGCGTGACGCGCGCGGTGATCGGCGCCACCGGCGGCGTGCCGATCGTGCTGGAAGGCGAAACGATAACACGCGCGCCGGACCTGCCCGGACTCGATGCGGTGGACGCGCACATCCAGCGCGTCGTGCTGGGCCGCGCGATGGCCCAGGCGGGGCTCGCATGACCGCCGGGCAGATTGCCGAGCGGACGCCGGGGCAGACCCAATCGTCCCCAGGACGCATCGAGGTGTCGCTCACGGTGAACGGTCGCGCCGTCGCCGCCGCGGTCGCGCCGCGCACCCATCTGGCGGATTTCCTGCGCGAGCACCTGCTGCTCACCGGCACGCATCTGGGCTGCGAGCACGGCGTCTGCGGCGCCTGCACCCTGCTGATCGACGACGCGCCGGCGCGCTCCTGCATCGCCTTCGCCGCCGCCTGCGAGGGCGCGCGCGTGCAGACCATCGAAGGGCTGGAGCACGATCCCGTCATGACCTTGCTGCGCGCCGCCTTCACCGCCGAGCACGCGCTGCAATGCGGCTATTGCACGCCCGGAATGCTGGTCACGGCGCGCGACATCGTGCTGCGGCTGCCCGGTGCGGATGCCGATCGGATCCGCCTGGAGCTCGCCGGCAATCTCTGTCGCTGCACCGGCTACGCGGGGATCGTGCGTGCCATCCAGCGCGTGCTGCGCGACCGCCCTCATCCCAATTCTGACCCGGGACCGCGAGAGGGTGGCACTGACCTCCGTACCGCGCCCCCTCTCCCCTTGCGGGAGAGGGATGGGGTGAGGGGTACCGAAGCGCCCGAAAGCCGCAGCAATCAGGCCGAACCAGCACGCCCACGCGCCCCGACCGACCAGCCCATCGTCGAAACCATCCGCCTCGCCCTGCCGCTGCGACACCGTCTGGGCCGCCCTGCAGGACCCCGCCCTGATCGCGCAGTGCGTCCCCGGTGCCCGCCTGACCTCCACCGCGCCGGACCACCTGACCGGCGAGCTGTCCGCCGCACTTGGCCCGATCCGCGCGCAGTTCACCGGCACCGCGCGCGTGAGCTACCGCGGCGACCACACCGGCACGCTCGAAGGCGAGGGCCGCGACGCGGCGAGCAACACCCAACTCCGCGCCAGCGCAACGTTTGCCCTGATCGCCGCCGCCCCCGGCAGCAGCGACCTGACCCTGACGGTCAGCTACGCGCTGCGCGGGCCGCTGGCGCAGCTTGGCCGCGGCCCGATCGTGCGCGCCTTCGCCGCCGAGCTGGCCGAAACCGTCGCCCGCGCCCTGGAGGCACGGCTGCGCGGCGCACCGCAGGACGGGACGGGGCTGCACGGGCCCGCGCCGCACGACGCGCCGCCATCGCCGCCGCGCCTGCGCCTGCTGCCGCTGCTGTTGCGTGCGCTGCGGCGTTGGTTCTCGCGTCACTTTCTGCGCGGGCGCTGACCATGCCCCGCCGTGCCGCCGCCGACCCTTGGCGCACCCTCGCCGCCCGCCCCGGCTTCCTGATCCGCCGGCTGCACCAGATCCACCTAGCGCTGTTCGCCGAGGAGTGCGCCGCGTTCGGCATCACCCCGGTGCAGTTCAGCCTGCTCAGCGTGCTGGCCGCACAGCCGGGGCTGGACCAGGCAGCACTCGCCTTCGCCGTCGGCGTCGACCGCGCCACCACCGCCAACGTCGTTGCGCGACTGGACCAGCGCGGCCTGCTGCGCCGCCGCCCCGGTGCGACCGACCGGCGCGTGAAACAAGCAGAGCTGACCGCGGCCGGGCATCGCCTGCTCGCCCGCATCGACCCGCATGCACGGCGCGCGCACGCGCGGACGCTGGAGGCGCTGCGCCCGGCGGATCGGGAACGCTTCGTTACGCTGCTGCGGCGCCTGGTGGACGCCGGCAACGCCCGCGGGCGCGCACCAATGGCGCTGTAGCGGCAGGCCGGAATGCCGGCGCGGTTCGCGCCAAAACGTCCGATCGGATCAGGCTGATTTGCGCTGGCGCCGCAGCCGGTCGCGCGTGGCCGCGGTGAGGAAGCGGGAGCGATTGGCGGCAACCCGGTCGATCGACCGCACCAGATCCTCCGGCAAGGTGACATTGATGCGCAGGGCGCGCTCGGACTTCTCCGGCACGTCGACCAGGACGGCAACGGCGCCTTTGTTGTGTCGATCGGCCATGATGGTTTCGAGCGAGGATGGCGGCGGGATGTCATGGCCGTCTGCCTGCATTCCCTCGATATGGAACGCGAGCGCCTCGGCGGCCATGCGGCGGGCCTCATCGAGCGTCCGGCCGGCGGTGACGCACCCCGGGAAGTCAGGGAAGTCCACAGCGAAATCGCTGTTCTTCTCCTTGCGGAGCAGTCCGATATAGGCGGTCATGGCGCTATCTCAGTTGCACGAAAGAGGCGTGTATAACGCAGGCGTCCGTGCGTGCCGCGTCGCCGCGTCCGACGCGGTATGCGTGGCAACCGTGCCTACTCTCTGCCCCAGCGAGACCCCAATGAAAATCACCATCCTCGACGACTACCACGACACCGTCCGCACCCTGCCCTGCTTCGCGAAACTGGCCGGCCACGAGGTCGCCATCCACACCGACCACGTGCAGGACACCGACGCCCTCGCCGCGCGGCTGCGCGACACCGAGGCCCTGGTGCTGATCCGCGAGCGCACCAAAATCCGCACGCCGCTGCTGGAGCGCCTGCCCAGGCTGCGGGTGATCTCCCAACGCAGCGTCTACCCGCACATCGACATCGAGACCTGCACGCGCCTCGGCATCATCGTCTCGTCGAGCCAGCATGCGGACACCCCGTCGTACGCCACCGCGGAGCTGGCGTTCGGCCTGATGCTCGCCGCGATGCGGCAGATCCCGCAGCAGATGGCGGCGCTGCAGTCCGGACATTGGCAGATCGGCGTCGGCCACACGCTGCGCGGCAAGACGCTGGGCATCCACGGCTACGGCCGCATCGGCAGCGTGGTCGCCGGCTACGGCCGCGCCTTCGGCATGCAAGTCCTGGTCTGGGCGCGCGAGGCGGCGCGGGCGCGCGCCGCCGCCGACGGCCACGCGACGGCGCCCAGCCAGGCAGCGTTCTACGAACAGACGGACATCGTTTCGCTGCACATGCGCCTGGTTGATGCCACGCGCGGCATCGTCACCGCGGCGGATCTGGGGCGGATGAAGCCCTCGGCACTGCTGGTCAACACCAGCCGCGCCCCGCTGATCGAACCCGGCGCGCTGGTGGCGGCGCTGCGCGCCGGCCGCCCCGGCATGGCCGCGGTCGATGTCTATGAGGAGGAACCGCTGCGCGACCCGACGCACCCGCTGCTGGCGCTGCCCAATGTCGTCTGCACGCCGCATATCGGCTACGTGACGCACGAGGAATACCAGCTTCAGTTCAGCGACATTTTCGACCAGATCCTGGCCTACGCGGCGGGCGTGCCGATCAATGTGGTGAACCCGGACGTGCTCCGAAGCGGGTGCGCGGAACGGGTGTAGGGCGGAAAACCATGCCCGGTTCGACGGTTGGTATGAGTAGTTTCCGAGCCTATCGTCACCGCGCGGGCCGAACTAAAGCGTATGGCACATCTGCGTTCCCGGTCCGTCGGCCCCCAAGGTGGATGTTGACGACTCCATCGTACGAACCGAGGGCATCTCGGCAGCCTCGGTTTGCTGCTTCCGTGAGTGGGCGATGTGAACGCGCTACGCCGAATCGACAGCGCGACGCTCGTCTCCGCGGGCGACTTAAGGATCTGCCTGGAGGATTTCGCGGCGGGTTTTGGCGACTTCTGCGGGAAGGAGGCTGTGCAGCGAGCTCCAATAGTTCAGCCATTGGTGGTCGAGCCGGGCGGTCATGAACCTTCGGCGCCGTGTTCCTGTTAGGGCAGGAGGCGGAATAACCGAATCGACTGGGATGGCTCGTAACATCCCGTGTCATGACCGGGCTTGGCCCGGTCATCCACGCCTTTGCAGCTCGCGGCAAAGACAGTCGTGGGTGGCCGGCCCAAGCGCGGCCATGACACGGAAGTTTGCCGGGCGCGCGGTTGCAGCACTTGTTTCGCCTCAGGCCCTAAGGTCATGGCCTCGGCAAACGACGGCCAGAATTGCCACGTGAATCCGACGTTTCCCACCGAGATGAATGAGAAGAAGATCATGCCGAACAAGATCCGCGACCCCGTCAATCTCGAATCCGCAGCTCGTGCGACCGAGCGCGTCACCGAACTCAAGCGTCAGGAGACCTTGCTTGAGGCCTCGGCGTTGCAGAACGCGATTTTCAACAGCGCAAATTTTTCGAGCATCGCCACCGACGCGAAGGGCGTGATTCAGATCTTCAATGTCGGCGCGGAACGCATGCTGGGCTACCTCGCCGCCGAGGTGTTGAACAAGATCACCCCGGCCGACATTTCCGATCCGGAGGAAGTGATCGCGCGTGCCAAGGTGCTGAGTGTCGAGCTCTCCACGCCGATCAGGCCAGGCTTCGAGGCGTTGGTGTTCAAGGCATCACGCGGCATCGAGGACATCTACGAACTGACCTATATCCGCAAGGACGGCAGCCGTTTCCCGGCGGTCGTGTCGGTCACCGCCCTGCGCGACGCCGAGAACGCAATTATCGGCTACCTGCTGATCGGCACCGACAACACCGCCCGCAAGCAGGCCGAGGAGGCGCTGCTCAAAGCCGGGGCGTTGCAGAACGCAATATTCAACAGCGCCAATTTTTCGAGCATCGCGACCGATGCGAAGGGCGTCATTCAGATCTTCAATGTCGGTGCGGAACGGATGCTGGGATACGCGGCCGCCGAAGTGATGAACAAGATCACCCCGGCCGATATTTCCGATCCGGAGGAAGTGATCGCCCGTGCCAAGGTGCTGAGTGCGGAGCTGTCCACGCCGATCACGCCGGGCTTCGAGGCGCTGGTGTTCAAGGCATCGCGCGGCATCGAGGACATCTACGAACTGACCTACATCCGCAAGGACGGCAGCCGGTTTCCGGCGGTCGTGTCGGTCACCGCGCTGCGTGACGATCAAAACGCAATCATCGGCTACCTGCTGATCGGCACGGACAACACCGCGCGCAAGCAGGTCGAAGCGGAACAGAAGAAGCTTGATCAGCGTCTGCGTGACCAGCAGTTCTACACGCGTTCCCTCATCGAATCCAACATCGACGCGCTTGCCGCGACCGATCCCTCCGGCATCATTACGGACATCAACAAGCAGATGGAGGCGCTCACCGGGTGCACGCGTGACGAGCTGATCGGTGCGCCGTTCAAGGATTACTTCACCGACCCTGAGCGTGCGGAGGCGGGCATCAAGCTGGTGCTGAGCGAGAAGAAGGTCACCAACTACGAGCTTACCGCCCGTGCGAGGGACGGCAAGAAAACGGTGGTGTCCTATAATGCAACCACCTTCTACGACCGGGACAGGGTGCTGCAGGGCGTGTTCGCGGCGGCGCGCGACATTACAAACAGCAAACGCATGGACCAGGCGCTGAAGGAGACGAACGTCGAACTCGAGAGCGCCAAGTTTGTGGCGGAAAAGGCCAATCTCGCCAAGTCGGAATTTCTTGCCACGATGAGCCACGAGATTCGCACGCCGATAAATGCCATCGTCGGCCTGTCCTACCTGATGGCGGACACCAAACTGTCGCCACAGCAATCCGATTACATAATAAAAATACATGCATCGTCAAAATCATTGCTGACTATAATCAACGACATTCTTGACTATTCGAAAATGGAGGCCGGAAAACTGGAGCTGAGCCCCGTGCCGTTCAGGTTGGATGCTGTCCTGCACGACGTTGCCACCATCATCGGCGCAACGGCACAGACCAAGGATATCGAGGTCCTGTTCTCTATCGCCTCCGCTCTGCCGACCACACTGATCGGCGACGACCAGCGGCTCTGCCAGATGCTCATCAACCTGGTCGGCAATGCCATCAAGTTCACCGACCATGGCGAGGTGAGCGTCCGCGTGGAACCGGTCCATGTTGACGACCAACGTGCGATGCTGCGTTTTCTGGTGCGCGATTCCGGCATTGGTATCAGCGCTGAACAGGTGGCCCGACTGTTCCAGGCCTTCAGTCAGGCGGACAGCTCAACCACGCGGCGGCATGGCGGCACCGGCCTTGGGCTCGCCATCTGTGGCCGCCTCGCGACCCTGATGGGCGGCACGATCGGGGTCGAGAGCGAACCCGGCAGAGGCAGCGAGTTTTTCTTCACCGCCAGTTTCGCTCGCGCGCCAGCGGACGATTTCCAGGATGCGGTTTTCCTGCAATGCGCCGAAGCGCTGCAGGGGCTTCGGCTGCTGATAATCGACGACAGCGCGCTGGCCCGGGAGAGTCTAAGCGCCTATGCCGAGGGCTTCGGCTGGCGGTGCGAAGCGACGGCCGATCTGGCTGACGGGCTGGTCCGGGTGGAGCGCAGGGCTGCCGAAGGGGTGCCGTTCGGCGTCGCGCTGCTGGACTGGCGGCGGCCGGACCTGAACGGCCCGGATGCCATCCGTCGCCTGGAGGAAGCTGGCGGTTCGAGCACCCGGATCGTGATCCTTACGAACGTCTTCCAACTGGGTGATGAGTGGCGGACCCTGGAGGTGGAGGGGGCCAGAATGATCACCACGTTGAGCAAGCCGGCGACCGCTTCGATGCTATTCGATGCGGTTGCCGGTGCCCTCGGTCACCAGCCGCGCAGTGATGCCAACCCGATTCACGATCCGTTGTCGGCATGCCTCAACGGCACAAGGCTGCTGCTGGTCGAGGACAACCTGATCAACCAGGAAGTCGCCCGCTCCCTGCTCGAACGCCAGGGCGCCACCATCATCACCGCCGGGAACGGTCGCGAGGCGCTGGAGTGCCTCGCCCTGGCGACGGACCATTTCGATGCGGTTCTGATGGACCTGCAGATGCCGGAAATGAGCGGCTACGAGGCAACCCGGGCAATCCGGGCGCAGCCTCGGTTTGCTACCCTGCCGATCATAGCCATGACCGCCGATGCCATGACTGGCGACCGGGAGAAATGCCTCGAAGCCGGCATGAATGACCATGTCGCCAAGCCCATCGACCCGCCCCACCTTTACGCGACGCTGGCCCACTGGCTGGGCCGACAGGTGCCGAACCGTCCGAGCGATGGGCCAGCGGTGGATCAACCTTGGTTGCCGATCAATAGCATCAACACTCAGGCCGGCCTGTCGCGGCTTGGTGGCAATAAGCAGCTTTATTTGTCCCTTCTTGAGTCCTTCCTTGCGAAGAACCTGGCGGTCGCCGCGCAGTTGGAGCAGGCGATCGCGCTCGGCCACATGGATCAAGTTCGTCAGATGGCGCATGGCGTCAAGGGAGTGGCGGCCAATCTTGGTGCCGAAGCTCTCGCTTCGGTATCGTCCAATCTGGAACAGGCCGCCAGAGAGGCAACAAGGAGCGATCCCGGCGCGGATCGGACGGCGGTCCAGGTTGCGTTCGACTGTTTCAGACCCGGTCTTGCTTCGGTGCTGGCCGAACTTGAAGAACACTTCGCCGGCAACAGCGAGGAACACGAGACCACGGTATCCCGGCCACCCGCCGATCCGGCCCAGGTGCGCAAGTCCCTCGATCGGGCGGCGGTGCTGCTGGATGACGATCTGGGCGCGGCGATCGACTGCCTCGATGCCGCGGGCGAAGACCTGGAACAATCGTTTCTGGCCACGAGGTATCGGTGCCTGCGCCAGGAGGTGGCGAACTTCGACACCGACCTCGCTCGACGGACCATCGAGGACATTCTTGGTGCCCTGCCGCTCTAAGGAGACCTGAACCATGCCCGACAGCAACCGGGACCCGAAGACACCAGCGTCGGACGGGCGGCAACGGATATTGGTCGTGGATGACGAGCCCACCAATCTGCAGGTTCTCCGGCAGATATTGCAGGACCGATATCATCTATTCTTCGCCACCAGTGGCGAGCGGGCTCTGGCCGCCGCAGCCAAGTACCTGCCCGACCTGATTCTGCTGGATGTCATGATGCCGGATGTGAGCGGCTACGAAGTCTGCAGGCAGATCAAGGCCAACCCATCGACCGAGAAAATTCCGGTGATCTTCGTTACGTCCATGAGCGATGAGGAAGACGAGATGCAAGGTTTCAGCGCTGGTGCCGTGGATTATATACAGAAGCCAATTTCGGCTCCCATTCTTCTCCAGCGGGTGCGGACCCACCTGTCCCTGGTCCGGGCGCAAGAACTGGAAGCCGGCTACAGGCAAGCCATGTTCATGCTGGGCGAAGCCGGGCACTAGGCCGACACCGATACCGGCGTCCACACGGGGCGCATGGCCGCCTACGCTCGTGCCCTGCCGGCGGCGGCAGGAGAATCGCCGACGTGGAGCGAGACGGATGAGGGTGGTGCGGCACGACCCTCACCCACGGCGCAAGTGCTCCGCACCTTGGTCCGCTTCGCGGCCCAAGCCCGCGAAGCGCGGGAGAGGTGTACAAGCCTCAGTCCGCCGCGTCGGCAACCTGTTCGGTCTTGCGCGCGCGGATCTCGGCCACCGCCGTCTCCACGTGGCGGCTGAACACGTATTCCGCCGGGCGCTGCCGATCGAGCGGGATCTCCGGCGCCATTTCGCCCTCGGTGCGAATGCCGCGCACCACCTGCGCCAGCGCCTTCCAGGGCCGGCGGATCGTCTCGGTCACCGCGGTCGCCTCGTAGCCGGAATGCACCATGCAGTCGGCGCATTTCTCGTAATTGCCGGTCCCGTAACGGTCCCAGTCGGTCGTCTCCATCAGCTCGCGAAAACTCTTCGCATAGCCCTCGCCCAGCAGGTAGCACGGCCGCTGCCAGCCGAAATACGTCCGCGTCGGGTTGCCCCACGGCGTGCAATGAAAACTCTGGTTGCCGGCCAGGAAATCCAGGAACATCGACGACTGGTTGAACGCCCAGCGCTTCCGCCCCTTCTTCCGCGCCGCAAAGATGCCGCGGAACAGCTCCTTGGTCCGCCGCCGGTTGAGGAAATGCTCCTGATCCGGCGCCCGCTCGTACGCATAGCCCGGCGAGACGCTGATCCCGTCCACCCCCATCGCCATCACGTCGTCGAAGAACCGCGCCGTCCGTTCCGGCTCGGCATTGTAAAACAGCGTCGCATTGATGATCGTGCGGAACCCGGCCTGCTTCGCCTTGGCGATCGCCGCCACCGCGCGATCATACACGCCCGCCTGGCACACCGACTCGTCGTGCTCCGCGCGGTCGCCGTCCAGGTGCACCGACCAGGTGAACCACTTGCTCGGCTTGAACAGCGCCATCTTCTTCTCGAGCAGCAGCGCATTCGTGCAGACGATCACGAACTTCTTGCGCGCGATCACGCCCTCGACGATCTGCTCGATCTCGCGGTGCAGCAGCGGTTCGCCGCCGGCGACCACCACGACCGGCGCGCCGCACTCGTCCACCGCTTCCATGCACTGCGCGACCGACAGGCGCTGGTTCAGGATCTCGGCCGGATAGTCGATCTTGCCGCAGCCGGCACAGGCCAGATTGCAGCGGAACAGCGGCTCCAGCATCAGCACCAGCGGGTAGCGCTTGCGCCCGATCAGGTGCTGCTTCAGCACATAGGCGCCAACCCGGATCGCCTGGTTCAACGGCACGGCCATGCACGGTTCTCCTTCAGGCCCCAGCCATCACGCGCCGGCCTTTACGCGTCCGCCAGCTCGGCGGGGAAGCGGAATCGCACGTCCTCGGCCACGCCGGCCAGGGTGGACACCTCGACCTCGCCGAACCGGCGCAACCCGTCCAGCACGCCCTGCACCAGCATCTCGGGCGCCGACGCGCCGGCCGTCACGCCCGACCGACTCCACACCGACGAACCACTCGGGCTGCAACGCCTCGGCATCGTCGATCAGATAGGCCGGCCGGCCCAGCTCCTCGCCGATCTCGCGCAGCCGGTTGGAGTTGGAGCTGTTGCGCGAGCCCACCACCAGGATCACGTCCACCTGCCCGGCCAGCTCGCGCACCGCCTGCTGGCGGTTCTGCGTGGCGTAGCAGATGTCGCGCACGTCCGGCCCGACGATCGCCGGGAACCGCGCCTTCAGCGCCTGCGATGATGCCGCGCGTGTCGTCGACCGACAGCGTCGTCTGCGTGACATAGGCCAGCTTTTCCGGATCGGCGACCTCCAGCCGGCCAACGTCCTCGACCGTCTGCACCAGGTGCACCTTGCCCGGAATCTGGCCGATCGTGCCCTCGACCTCGGCATGGCCGGCATGCCCCACCAGCACGATCTCGCGCCCGCCCGCGGCATAGCGGCGACCCTCGTTGTGCACCTTGGCAACCAGCGGGCAGGTGGCGTCGAGCACCGGCAGGCCGCGGGCGGCGGCGGTCTGCTCCACCTGCTTGGCGACGCCGTGCGCACTGAACACGGTGCGCGCGCCAGGCGGGATCTCGTCCAGCTCGTCGACGAACACCGCGCCGCGCGTGCGCAGATCCTCCACCACATGGCGGTTGTGCACGATCTCGTGACGGACGTAGATCGGCGGGCCATATTTCTTCAGGGCGCGCTCGACGATCTCGATCGCCCGCTCGACGCCGGCGCAGAAGCCGCGGGGCTGAGCCAGGACAACGCGTAACATGCACTCTCTCCGGAAGCTCGGGCCGGCCGCACGCCGAACAATGCCCCACCGACGCGCTCGGATATGGCATGCAGCCGCCCTCCTCGCAATGCCGTGCAGGAAGGCCAGGGGCTCTGCCCCTGGACCCCGGCAGGAGGCGCTGCCCCCTGCACCCCCGCCAAGGGCAGCGGCCCTTGGAACCCGTCCATTGGTTGGGGTGAGGGAGGGGGGAGTGGGGCTGGCCCGGGCGTGCGCCATCGCGCCGGCGACGCCGGGCGATAGCGCACGCCCGGGCCAGCCCCACTCCCCCCTCCCTCACCCCAACCAAAATGAATGGAGTCCAGAGGCCGCTGCCTTTGGTGGGGGTCCAGGGGGCAACGCCCCCTGGCGGGTTTCAGGGCGGAGCCCTGACCTTGCTTCGCGCGGTTCGCGATGAGGCGCCGTGCGGATCAGCTTCTGGTGGACCGCGGCCTGGCCGAGAGTCGCGCGCGCGCCCAGGCCCTGATCCTGGCGGGAAAAGTCTTCAGCGGCGAGCGCCGGGTCGCCAAGGCGGGCGATCTGCTGGCGGGCGAGACGCCGTTAGAGGTGCGCGGCCAGGACCATCCCTGGGTGTCACGCGGCGGCCTCAAGCTGGCGCACGCGCTGCGGCATTTCGGCCTGTCGCCGGCCGGGCTTGTGTGCCTGGACGTGGGGGCCTCGACCGGCGGCTTCACGGATGTGCTGCTGGCGCATGGCGCGGCCCGGGTGCACGCGGTGGATGTCGGGCACGGCCAGCTTGCCTGGAAGCTGCGCACCGACCCGCGCGTGGTGGTGCGCGAGAAGACCAATGCCCGCTACCTTGACGCAGCGGCAGTTGCCGACCCGATCGAGGCGCTGGTCTGCGATGCGAGCTTCATCGGCCTGGCGACGCTGCTGCCGGCGCCGTTGGCACTGTGCGCGCCGGGTGCCTGGGCGGTGGCGCTGATCAAGCCGCAATTCGAGGCCGGTCCCGACTCGGTGGGCCGCAAGGGCGTGGTCCGCGATCCCGCGGTGCACGAGGCGGTGTGCGCGCGCATCCGCGCCTGGTGGGCGGGGCTGCCTGGCTGGCGCGTGCTCGGCATCACCGAGAGCCCGATCATCGGGCCGGAAGGGAACCGGGAGTTCCTGATCGCCGCCGAACTGGCGGGCAATGAGCCTCCCCCTGAACTCGTCTAACAGAAGATTCATCCGGCGGTCGCACTGCCGACAAGCGCCGCGTCGCAGGCTTCGCGCTGTCGAGCCATCTGTTGGAGGGGTGCGAAGATGACGGCACGCAACGCGTTGCTCGGCGCCTGTCTGGCGCTGCCTTTGGCCGCCTACGCCGGGTCCGCCTTGGCCGGGCCGCCGTCCGGGCCGCAGACCATCACTGTCCCGCCCGGCGCGGTGGTGCTGATCATGCCCGGTGCGGCCGAGACGATGACGCCCGCCGCCGCGGCGCTGCGGGCCGGGGATCCGCTGCTGCGCATGGTCGCGGAACAGGCCGCGCTGATGCACCGCATGATGGCCGAGATGCACGCGGCGTTCACCCAGCCGACGTGGCCGTTCACGCAGCCGATGTGGCCGATGCCGCTGGACCGGACGATCCAGGCGGCGTTCGGCAGCCTGCCGACGAACGCGCCCGGGGCTGGGGTGGTGTTCCCCTCGATGTCCGGCGGGCCGGGCGTCTGCAGCGAGCGGATGACCTATGTCTATCCGGCGAACGGCGCGAAGCCGCAGGTAACGGTGACGCGCAGCGGGGACGCGTGCGACGCGCTCGGGGTCAATGGCCCGGGCGGGGTGACGCAGGCGGTGCCCGCCCAACAGCCCGAGACGCCGACGGTCGCGCCGGCGCACGGCCCGCGTCTGTGGTCGGTCAGCGACCCGCCGCAGCAGATCACTGCGCACGGCACGCCGCGGAGTTGACCGCACCCAGACGCCGCACCTGGCCGGAATCGTAGGGCGGAAAAGCGCAGCGCATTCCGCCACCCGTGCGACGGCCGATCGCCACGCGGCAAGCGGCGGAATACGCTACGCTCTTCCGCCCTTGTATGGGGCTTTCTCTGTCAAGGCCTATTTCATCGTTGCGTTCCAGTTTCTCGGTTCGACTGAAGGGACCGTTTCTCCGTCCCGACCTGAGGCTTCAGCGGGCACCGCGCGGAGCCGGGGTCAAGGATGGGCCGCAGGCCACCGCCGGAGGCGGCGCGCAGCGTCCTTGACGCCGGCGAGCACGGTGCCAGGCTCGTGATGCCCGGGCGGTCGATCGGCATTGCCATCCGACCAGAGGGGAGTTCGCCCTGCGCCCCGCGATGCTTCGCGTGGCAACCTTGTATTCGGCCGATCCTGCGGGATCGATACCATGATGCAGACATTCGCATCGGCGGCGAAGCTCCGAGCGGCGGGCCCATTCTACAAGAGCGGCACCAGGGCCGTGGGCGGAAGCGGGACACCGCCACCTCGGATCGTCATCGGCAACACCTGCTCCGCGAGCAGACGAGCGCCGAACCCTCTATTCCGTCTCTATGCCTCCCCTTCTATGCGTCCTCTGCCGCTTGCCGAAGCGGGGCGGTTCAGGCCGCCGGATGCAGTCGCATACCGGCCGGCAGTGTGCCGTGGGTGACATAGTCCCACAGCGCGATCAGCAGCTTGCGCGCCATGGCGACGATCATGACCTTGCGGGTGATGGGGCGCCCGTCCACGGTGCGCTCGCGATACCACTTGACCAGCTCGCACTGCGGCTGATGCGTCAGCAGGCGCCAGGCGAGCTGGATCAGCCCGCGCCGCACCCGGGCATTGCCGGCCTTGGCCAGGCCTTGCTCGCGCCGCTTGCTGCCGCTCTCGTCGGGCGAGCCGGTCAGGCCAGCGTAGCGGGCCACCGCGCGGCGATCGCGCAACGGGCGCGACAGCACCTCGTGGACCAGCATCTCGGCGGTCTCGACGCCGACGCCGACCACGCGCGCCAGCAGCGCGATCATCGCGTTCGGCCCGGTGTGCGGCGCCTGCTTCAGCCGCGCCAGCAGCGCCGCCTCGATCTCGGCGATCCGCACCTTGATCACCTGCCGCCGCTGCATCGCCGAGCGCAGCTCGGCCGCCGTGTTGGGCGGCAGCGGCGCGCCCTCCGCCGTGCGCAGCGTGGCCAGCTTCGCCGCCGCCCCCTTCAGCTTCACGTTGAAGCCGCGGATGCCGTGCAGCGCCAGCAGCGAGGTCATCCGGTTCACCAGACGGGTCGCTTCGACCGTCAGGCGGTCGCGTTCGCGGATCGGGCGCTTGGCGTCCTCTTCCTCGACCGTGGGCACCGCGACCATGGAGCAGTGCTTCGCCTCGCCGCGCAGCCAGCCGAGCAAGGCGCGCAGCAGCAGCCCAAGGTCGAGCCGGTCCGACTTCGCCCGCCGGTGCTCGCGCGAGACCGGTATGCTGGTCGGATGGATCACGTGGCACTCGATGCCGCGGGCCTGCAGCCAACGCGCCAGCCAGAACCCGTCACGGCCGGCCTCGTAGGCAACGCAGATCCGCTCGATCCGCCGACCGGCGGCGATCGCTTCGTCGCGCCAGCGGTACAGCAGGCCGAGCAGGGTCGGTGCGTCGGGTTCCAGCTTCTTGCGCGGATCCCGCCGCAGGCCAGGGACAAGGCCGCCGACAAGCCAGCTCGAGCGGCTCAGCTCGATCGCGGCGATTAACGTGCTATCCTGGTCCAGGGCGACGAGGGACCGGCTGAGGTCGTCAAACTTTGGCATGGGGCACTCCATCGAAGGTTTTCACAACGCGACGATGGTGCCATCTCCTCGTCGCCTGCCCCATAGCATCTACATTCGTTCTGAGAGCGTGGTATATCCAGGCGTTCGGCGCCGCCGGACGGCATTGCGCGAGGACCATGCACCGGACCGGCGCCCCGACGCCGCCACAAATGGCAGCAACAACCGGCCCGTGCGCGCGGCGTTCGTCGTCTTCGCCGCGCGCCGGCAAGATACCGAGGCGCATCATGCCAAGCCGCATCGAAGATTATGCCATCATCGGCAACTGCGAGACGGTCGCGCTGGTGGGGCGCGACGGGTCGATGGACTGGCTGTGCGTGCCGCGGTTCGACAGTGGCGCCTGCTTCGCGGGGCTGCTCGGCGACGCGCAGCACGGACGCTGGCTGCTCGCGCCGGCCCGCGAGGACGCAAGCGTGACGCGGCGCTATCGCGGCGCCACGCTGATCCTGGAGACCACGTTCGAAACCCCGGACGGCGCGGTCTGCCTGGTCGACTGCATGACGCGCCGCGACGGCGTTTCGGACGTCGTGCGCCTGGTTCGCGGCCTGCGCGGAACGGTGCCGATGCGCACCGAGCTGGTCGTCCGCT
Organism: uncultured Alphaproteobacteria bacterium; assembly: GCA_963773345.1. Classification (GTDB taxonomy): domain Bacteria; phylum Pseudomonadota; class Alphaproteobacteria; order Acetobacterales; family Acetobacteraceae; genus Palsa-883. Next base: position 495,995 of record CAVZBG010000010.1, read on the forward strand.
TCGACTACGGCTTCATCGTCCCCTGGGTCTCGCGCCAGGACGACGGCCGGCTGCAGTTCACCGCCGGCCCCGACCGCCTGCTGCTGGACACGCCGGTCGACCTGCGCGGGCAGGACATGCGCACGGTCGGCGCGTTCGAGGTCGCGGCCGGGCAGGAAATCGGTTTCACGCTGAGCTGGACGCCATCCTATCGGCCCGCCCCGCCGCCGCTGCCGGTTGCCGACGCACTGGCCGGGGTGGAGGCGTTCTGGACCGACTGGGCCGCGGCGTTCAAGCCGGCAGGCGAATGGCCGGACGCCGTGCTGCGCTCGCTGCTGACCCTGAAGGCGCTGACGCACCGCGAGACCGGCGGGATTGTCGCCGCTGGCACCACCTCGTTGCCCGAGCAGCTCGGCGGCGCGCGCAACTGGGACTACCGCTTCTGCTGGCTGCGCGACGCGACCTTCACGCTGTACGCGCTGATCGGCGCCGGCTTCCTCGACGAGGCGAAGGCCTGGCGCGATTGGCTGGTGCGCGCGGTCGCGGGCGACCCGGACGATCTGCAGATCATGTACGGCCTGGCAGGCGAACGCCGGCTGACCGAATTCGAGGTGCCGTGGCTGCCCGGCTATGCGGGCTCGGCCCCGGTGCGCATCGGCAACGCGGCCGCCGGGCAGGTGCAGCTTGACGTCTACGGGGAAACCGTGGCGGCGCTGTATGTTGCGCGCAAGGCCGGCCTGGTGCCCGATGACGCAAGCTGGGACCTGGAGTGCGCGCTGGTCACGCATCTCGAAACGATCTGGGACCAGCCGGATGACGGGATCTGGGAGGTCCGCGGCGGCCGCAAGCACTTCACCCACTCGAAGGTCATGGCCTGGGTGGCGTTCGACCGCGCGGTGCGCTCGGCCGAGGAGTTCGGACTGGCGGCGCCGCTGGACCACTGGCGCAGCGTGCGCGACGCCATCCACCGCCAGGTCTGCGAACGCGGGTTCGACGCCGCGCGCAACAGCTTCGTGCAGTCCTATGGCGTGACCGCGCTCGATGCCAGCCTGCTGCTGATCCCGCTGGTGGGGTTTCTGCCGCCCGACGATCCAAGGGTGCGCGGCACGCTGGCGGCGATCGAGCGCGAGCTGGTGCGCGACGGCCTGGTACTGCGCTACGACACCGGAACCGGCACCGACGGCCTGCCCCCGGGCGAGGGCGCCTTCCTCGCCTGCAGCTTCTGGCTCGCCGATAATTTTCTGTTGCAGGGCCGGCACGACGACGCGCGCGCGCTGTTCGAGCGGCTGCTGTCGTTGCGCAACGATGTCGGGCTGCTGTCCGAGGAATACGACCCGGCCGACCGGCGGCAACTGGGCAACTTCCCGCAGGCGTTCTCGCATCTCGCCCTGATCAACACCGCCCGCAACCTGGCGGCGCGGGCGGCCCCGCGCACCGGCGCGGCGCCCGATGCCGTGCCCCAGAGCGGATAACGCAGAGCCGATAACGCAGCGCTCCGGGCCTGGCAGGTCGCCCAGCGGGATGTGCATGACAGAGCGGGCTGCGATACGGTAACGCGCGGCGGCGGAGTCGGGTGCCAGGGCCCGGGCGGAGCGGCGGCGAAGGAAGCGGCGATGACACAATCGCCTCGATCGACCGGGCAGCACGCCGCGTCCCACGCGACCGGTGACGCCCCGCCGGCGTTGTGCCGCGACTGTGGATCAGTGGTCATTGGTCAGTCGTCGGCGGTCAGATGTGCGCAGTGCGGCGGCGGGCGGATGGTGCCGCATCCCGAGCTGCTGACCCTCACGATCGCCCATGTCGACTGCGACGCGTTCTACGCCAGCGTCGAGAAGCGCGACCGGCCGGAGCTGGCGACCCGCCCGGTGATCGTCGGCGGCGGCACGCGCGGCGTGGTCAGCGCCGCCTGCTACGTCGCCCGGCTGTCCGGCGTGCGCAGCGCCATGCCGATGTTCAAGGCGCTGAAGGCCTGCCCGGACGCCGTGGTCATCCGCCCCGACTTCACCAAATACACCGCTGCCTCGCGGCAGATCCGCGCGCTGATGGAACGCCTCACGCCGCTGGTCCAGCCGCTGTCGATCGACGAGGCGGTGCTCGATCTCGCCGGCACCGAGGCGCTGCACGGCGCGCCGCCCGCCGCCGTGCTCGCCCGCTTCGCCCTCGAGGTCGAGCGCGACCGTCGGCGTCACCGTCTCGATCGGCCTGGCGCCGAACCGGCTGCTGGCGAAGATCGCGGTCGAGCGCAACAAGCCGCGCGGCTTCGCGGTGATCGGCGCCGCCGAAGCTGCCGCTTTGCTCGCCCCCGAGCCGGTCCGCCTGCTGCCCGGCGTCGGCCCGGCGCTCGCGCGCAAGCTGGAGGGCATGGGCATCACCCGCCTCGGCCACCTGCAGGCGCTGTCGGATCCGCGACGCGCTGCGCCGGCTGGGCGACGACGGCCCGGCGCTGGTCCGGCGCGCCCGCGGCGAGGATTCCCGGCCGGTGGACCCGACGCGGGAAACCAAGTCGATCAGCGCCGAAACCACTTTCGACCATGACCTGACGCGGATCGAGGACCTGGAACGCCCCCTCTGGCGCCTGTCCGAAAAGCTCGGCCGGCGGCTGCGCGAGGCCGACTTCGCCGCCGCCGGGGTGGTGCTGAAGCTGAAAACTGCCGACTTCGCCCTGCGCACGCGGGCGCAGCGGCTGGCCACCCCCACCGTGCTGCCCGACCGCCTGTTCGCTGCCGCCCGCACCCTGCTGGCGCGCGAGGCGACCGGCACCGCCTTCCGCCTGATCGGCATCGGCGCCAGCGCGCTGGTGCCACGCGCCGAGGCCGATCGCGGCGACCTGGCGGACCCCGACACGCCGCGCCTGGCCGCGGCGCAGGCGGCGATCGACACCCTGCGCGCCCGATTCGGCGAGACAGCCGTCACCCGCGGCCGCGGCCTGCCCGGGCCGCGCTGAGCGGTCCCGCCCGGTCGCCGCCGCGGTTGGACGGAAAAGCCATGCCCCGGGCGGTTGACCCGGAGGGCAGCGTAGTCCGCCGCTTGCGGCTCTCGACCGCATCGACCCCGGCACCGGCCAAAGACCCGCAACTACCCGCCCCCGCCTCGCCCCGCCGCGCCAGTGTCCGGCTGAGCAGCATGCACCCCTTCCAGCCCCAATAGATCCGATGGTGCCGGATCCGGCCGTCGGCGATGTCCATCACCTCCAGAATGTCCACCTGATCGCCGTCCGGCGTCGCACGCGGGTACTCCCACACCAACGTCCCACCCGCGCTGAACCAGGTCGTCGAGCGGTGCCATCGCACCAGCCCGATCGGCCGGCTGCGCGCCCCTTGCTCCCGAAAGCGGGCGATATCCGCCTTGCCGCGCAGCACCCCGTCGGTCTTGTCATCGAGGATCGCCGGAACCAGAGGGCTCTCCAACACCGCGTCCTCGGCGTACAGCGCGAGCAGCGCTGCCCCGTCACGCGTGCTGGCCCCGCGATGCCATTCGGCATGCATGCGCGCGTGATCGGGGTGTGGCTGTGCAAGGTCATCCATGGGCCGTCTCCTGCCGTTGGGAACGGAACCATAGGCGCGCCACGGCGCCGGATGTTTCGGAGATCACCGAACCATGTGCTGCGGCGCCGCGATACGGACCGGACCGCGCGCTGGGCGCGCGGCCGCTGTTTCGCCGCCGCTCACTTTCGCATCTACAGCGCGATCAGCGTCTCCATGCGCACCGTTTCATAATCGGCATGCAACCCGGCCGCATCGCGGTCCAGCAATCCGACGGCCACCAGTGCTCCCACATCCGCATGCACGCGCCGATAGTCCCGCCCAAGCGCAATCGACAGCGCGCGAATGCTGCGGGGCGGATGGCGGTGCACATGGCGCAGCAGTTCAAGCCGCCGTGGTGTCATCACCCGCGCAAACAGCTCAAAAGTCTCGAAGCCGAGGTGTCGCTCGGCATTCACCTCGGCCAGCTCGCCTCGTTCGGCGCGGTGCCAGGCATCGACGACACGCTTCGACATCGCATCGAAACTGTCTCCGACGTGAACGCTCAACACCTTGCTCACCACAGACTCCCTTTCACCCGCTCAATGTCGGCCCCGAAATCCGCCATCAACTTCTCGATCGACGAGAAGACATAAGGCTCCTCGAATTTGCCATAGTGCCGATGATCTCCCTTGCCACGTTCGTTGTCGTAGCCGACCAGCCGCTCGCCGGGCCGGCCAAAGAACCGCGAATACTTGAATGAATGCATCGGTCCGATAACCGGTGACGGCACACGCCACACCTTGACCGCCACAATGAACCCGCCTTCGACATCCACCCTGTAGTCCAGAATGGCCGTGGCGCTTGCCATGGCGCGCACCTAGCGATACCGCCATATGATGTCAAGGGACATATGTTGCATGCAGCCATAGCTCGCAAGCCGTCCCACCATGCTGCTACGCACAATCGCCCATTGCGCTTCCCCCCGAACCGGCCCATATCCCGCATCGAGCCTCTCGTGATCGCGTAATTGGCGCCCGGCCCGCTTTGGTCGCGCCCCTCCCGGGACATCTCATCCGAAACTGGTCCGCCCCCATTGTTACGCGGGGTCGGCGGACGCAAGGCGCATGCATCGCGCGGGCCGAAACCCCGCCCCATGCGCCGGAGATACCCCTTCCTTTGACGCTTCCGACTTTTGCCGCGCTCGGCCTCGCCGAGCCAATCCTGCGCGCCCTCAGCAAGCAGAACTTCACCACCCCCACCCCAATCCAGGCCGGCACCATCCCGCAACTGCTCGCCGGCCACGACCTGCTGGGCGTCGCGCAGACCGGCACCGGCAAGACCGCGGCGTTCGCGCTGCCCATCCTGCAGCACCTCGCCGCCACACCCGGCCGCGCCCGGCCGTTCTCCACGCGCTGCCTGATCCTCGCCCCGACGCGCGAGCTCGCGCTGCAGATCGACGCCGCCATCCGCGACTTCGCCAGCGGTCAGCCGATTTCTACCTGTGTCATCCTGGGCGGCGTCGGCCGCCGCCCGCAGGAGGAACGCATGCGCCGCGGCCCCGACATCGTCGTCGGCACCCCCGGCCGCATCCGCGACCTGATGGGCACCAAGCATCTGCGGCTCGACCAGGTGTCGCATTTCGTGCTGGACGAGGCCGACCGGATGCTCGACCTCGGGTTCATCCGCGACATCCGCCACGTCGTCGCCGCCCTGCCGGCGCGGCGCCAGTCGATGCTGTTCTCCGCCACCATGCCGGCCGAGGTCAGCCAGCTTGCCAACAGCTTCCTACGCGACCCGCTGCGCGTGGAAGTCACGCCGCAGGTCCGCACGCCGGAAAAGATCGAGCAGCGCGTCCACTTCGTCGATACCGCCGGCAAGCGCGCCCTGCTGGTCCGCCTGCTGGAGGACCGGGAGTTGGCGCGCGTGATCGTGTTCACCCGCACCAAGCACGGCGCCAACAAGGTGGCCGACCACCTGACCGCCGCCCAGATCCAGACCGAGGCGCTGCACGGCAACAAGAGCCAGCCCGCGCGCGAGAAATCGCTCGACCGCTTCCGCTCCGGCCGCGCCCGCGTGCTGGTGGCGACCGACATCGCCTCGCGCGGCATCGATGTGACCGGCATCTCGCACGTGATCAACTTCGACCTGCCGGTGGAGCCCGAGAGCTACGTCCACCGCATCGGCCGCACCGCGCGGGCCGGCGCCAGCGGCATCGCCATCTCGTTCTGCGACCACACGGAGCGCGCCGCGCTGCGCGCCATCGAGCGCGTCAACGGGGTGAAATTGCAACCGGTCGGCCACGTCCCACCCGACACCGGTGCGAACCAGCCCGCGCGCCCCGCCCAGCACCAGCAGCGCGGCCGCCGGCGCTTCCAGCCCAATCGCCCGATGCGCGCCGCCGCGTAGGCGATGGCACCGCCCGGGCGCTCGCATTGATCGCCCGGGACGGCACATCCTCCGGGGAAGATTTTGAAATCGGCCAGAGGGCGTTGCTCGGCGAGGTTCCAAAGGTCGTCTCTCTGCGGGGTGTCCAGGACGACGCCCCCCGAATCGGCCCCCACTCGCTGCGGCGAACGACTATTGCAGGATCGCCACGGCATCGTCTACACTGATAGCTATAGCTAAGGTACAATCAGGCCTTTCGTTGGGGCGGTGTATTGACCAAATGGGGTGTGGAACATGGCAGCGAAGAATTGGAACGACGCGAAGGCCCAGGCGCTCAAGATCCTTGGCGACAAGGCCAAGATCCCCGAGCCGAAGGCGAACATGACCAAGCTTATGGCCGACGTTGAGAAAGCCGACAAGGAGTACGACGCTTCGGTCGACGTTCTGCAGGCCAAGATCCTCGCGCTGCAGAACGCCAATGACGCCTGGAAGAACGGGGTGAAGCAGTTCAACGATCTGATTGGCAAGAACAATTTCGGACTCGACCCCAAGGATGCAGACGACAAGAAGAAAATCCAGCAGGCCCAGGATGTCATGACTGATTATCTGGAAAGCCAGATGGACGCCGCGGATACCAACGACAAGAATCTCGATGAGCTGGACAAGCATTCGATGGCGATCTCGAAATACGAGACCCAGACCTAGACTAGCCGGGACGTTGTTCGCGGCCGTAGGCAACGGACCCACCAGGGAAGAAGCGGTCAGGCCGACTCTGGTTGCGCGGCTGACCAGCGCGATGGACGATCGGACTCCGGCAATGCGCGGCGCAGCGGCCGCAGCCGCGAGCAGCGCCCCCAACGTCCACCTGCATCCGCCCGTAAGCCCGACCCAACGCAATGTGTCGTGCTCGAATACGGCGAGCCGGATGGCGACGCAAAAGGCGCAGCAGCTCAACCCGCCACGGTGTCATCACCCGCGTGGGCGATACCAATTGCCTTGCGACTTCTCGGCCCGGCGCCCGCGGCAGGAGCGGGGCCTATTTGGCTGGCATCGTGGTGAGATTCATCTTCATGCCGTTGGCCGTAACGATGTCTCCCGGCTGCATGTCCGGCGGGCACGGCCCCGCCCATGTCGCGTCCCGCGTCATCGACGAGTCACTGCGGCCCATCATCGGCGGATCGAAATGGGTCTGGATGTCGGTGTGATTGGCCGTATCCCCCACGAACGTCATCGTGGCGTGCGAGGTCACCAGCGTCTCGCCCATCTTGCACTCCGTGTCGATGGTGACCACGTTGCCGCTGCGATGGATGTCGTTCCGGGAGCACATGCCCTGCACCGCGCTCATCCCCATCTTGTACAAGGCCGCGTCGGTCGCCGCGTCGAGGCAGTATTTCATCTGCTGCGGCGGCATCTTGCCCGACGCCGTCAGCATGGTGACCTGCCATAGTCCGGGCTTGCGCGCCGGCAGATCCTGCGCCTGGCTGGTGCCACAGATCGCGCTGCCGAGCAGGACCACCGCTCCGATCGCGACAACGTTTCGCATGTCATGGTCCTCCAACTGTTGGTCCGCACCATCCAGTGGAAATGCTAGAGCAACCTCATCGAGTGAACAACGTCCGCGTGTCCGGGCACTGAATGGGTCTAGCCGTGCGCGCCGCATTGCACGATGCTGCCGGTCCGATCGACTCTGCACGGACCGCGCGTGGCTCTTCCGGCTGGCCTCGATGAGATGGTGGATGGGCGTGGCGGCCTGCGCCCGCATTGGCGCGGCCTGCTCGGCGCCTTTTCGACGCTGGGCGACGGCGGCCTGCAGGAAGCGGCGCGCCGTCTCGATCGCGCGTTCGAGGACGAGGGCGTCACCTCCATCCTGCCCGGCGTCGAGCGCCTCGCCTGGCGGTGCGATCCGATCCCGCTGCCGCTGCTGGCGAGCGAATACCAGGAACTCGCCACCGGCCTGGCGCAGCGGGCGACGCTGCTGGCGGCGCTGCTGGACGACCTTTACGGCAAGCAGTCGCTGCTGTCCGACGGCGTGCTGCCGCCTGCCCTGGTCTACCCGAATCCCGGCTTTTTACGTGCCTGCCGCGCCAGTGCCGGCGGGCCGCCCTGGCCGCAACGGATGGAATTCTACGCCGCCGATCTGATCCGCGGGCCGAACGGGCACTGGATGGTGCTGGCCGATCGCACCGCCGGCGCTGCCGGCATCGCCATCGCGCGGGAGAACCGGCGCGTGCTCGCCCGCGTCATGCCGGAAACCTTCCGCGGCATGCAGATCCGCACGCTGCGCCCGTTCTTCGACACCTGGCAGGACGCGCTGCAACGCCTGGCGCCGGACCGCGCCAACCCCTCCATCGCGCTGCTCACCCCCGGCACCGGCAGCCCGCACTGGTTCGAGCACATGTTCCTGTCCCGCGAGCTGTCCTGCGCGCTGGTGGAGGGCGGCGACCTGACCGTGCGCGGCGGCGCGGTGTTCCTGAAGACCCTCAAGGGCCTGCAGCAGGTCGACGTGCTGCTGCGCCGGCTCGATTCGCGCATGATCGATCCGCTGGAGCTGGACGCCGGCAGCCTGCTCGGCGTTCCCGGGCTGATGGACGCCGCGCGCGCCGGGGCGCTGCGCATCAGCAACGATCCCGGCTCGGCCCTGGTGGAGGCGCCGGCGCTGGCCGCCTGGCTGCCCGCGCTGTCGCTGCGCGTGCTCGGCGAGCGGCTGCTGCTGCCCAGCCTGCCCACCATGTGGCTCGGCGATTCGCGCGCCCGCGAGCTGGTGCGGCAGGACCCGCCGCGCTGGCTGATCCGTTCCGCCACCAACGGCAACACGCCGGCCGCGGTGCTGGCCGACCTGCCCGCAACCGACCGCGCCGCCCTGCTGGCGCGGATCGAGGCGCACGGCTGGGACCATGCGGCCTCGGCCGCCATCGCGCCGTCCGTTGCGCCGTCGGCCGGGAACCCCGGGGCCGGCGACGCCGGCATGGTGCCGAAGCCGATCGTGCTGCGCATGTTCCTGATCCATGACGGCCAGGCCTGGCACGTCATGCAAGGCGGGCTCGCGCGGGTGATCGAGGAAGGCGAGCACCTCGCCGGCGCGCTGCCGACGCACGGCCTGTCGAAGGACGTCTGGGTGCTGAACGACGAGCGCGGCCGAAATCATCGGTCCGGCGATGATGCCGATGGCGCCGCTGGCGATCCGCCGCACCACCGGCGACCTGCCCAGCCGCGTCGCCGACAACCTGTTCTGGCTCGGCCGCTACACCGAGCGGCTGGAGGCCGCCGCCCGCCTGGTGCGCGCCACGCTCGCCCGCCTGTCGCGCGGCCAGCCGATGCCGCGCGAGGTGGCGGAGCTGGAATGCCTGCTGCACTGCCTGGCGCACGCCGGGCTGGTGCCCGCGGAGATGCAAAGCGCCGCGCACGGCACCGGCGCGCTGTCCGAGGCGCTGCTGGCCACCGCGCGCGCGGGCGGCACCATCGCCGAGCTGTTCGCCACCGTCGCGCGGATGACCGAGCTGGCGCGCGATCGCCTCACCGGCGACATGTATTCCGCCTTCACCATCGCGCTGCGCCTGGCGCATGCCGACGCGGTGCGGGCGCGCCGCAGCCTGGACCAGCTTGCCCATGCCATGGTCAGCATCCTGCGCTTCGCCGCCACGTTCGCCGGCGTGGCGGCGGAGAACATGGTGCGCGGCGGCGGCTGGCTGTTCCTCGATCTCGGCCGGCGCGTCGAGCGCGCCCAGGCGATCGCCGCCGAGGTGGGCATCGCGCTGGACCAGCCGCCGTCGCGCATCGAGGCCGGCCTGCGCCTGGTGCTGGAACTGTGCGATTCCGTCATCACCTACCGCAGCCGCTACCTGACGGTGCTGCAGCCGGCGCCGGTGCTGGACCTGGTGCTGGCCGACGAGGGCAACCCGCGCGGCCTGGCGTTCCAGCTTGAGGCGATGTGGCATCACCTGACCAACGTCGCCGGGCACAGCGAGGGCGGGCTTGCCACCTACGCCGCGGCACTGCTGGCGGACACCGGGGTGCTGGTGCGCCGTGTTGCCGACGCCGCGGACCAGGCGGCGGCGGCCGCGCGGCTGCCGGCCGAGCTGCGCGAGATCGAGGCCGGGATCGGTGCACTGTCGGATCGGCTGACGCGCCGGTACTTTGCGCTGCTGCCGGCGGCGCAGACCGTCGGCATGGGCGGCGAGGCCCCGACGCTGCGAGGCGCCGCGTGAGGTGCGGGGCAAAGATAATAAGCTCCCCCTCCCCTTGTGGGAGGGGGATGGGGGGAGGGGTCGGTGCCAGTATCGCACCGAAACCTCCCGCCACGAGACCCCTCCCCCAACCCCCTCCCACAAGGGGAGGGGGAGTATCAGCGCCTCACCCCCATGAAATACCGCGTCCGCCACACCACCACCTACGCCTACGGCGAGTCCGTCGACCTTGCCGCGCACATGCTGCACCTGCTGCCGCGCGCGTTGCCGCAGCAGACCGTCGCCAGTGCCGAGATCGACACCACGCCCGCCGCGGCACGCTGCACCGAGGGCGCCGATCATTTCGGCAACCGGGTAAGCTGGCTGTTCCTCGACCTTCCCCACGCCGCGTTCGAGGTGCGCCTTTCCGCCAGTGTCGAGGTCGGTTTCCCCGCCCCGCCCGACCCCGCCGCCACCCCGCCCTGGGAGACCATCGCCGCCGCCGCCCGCGCCGGCGGGCCAGAAGCCTGGCAGGTCGCCGAGTTCGCCTTCGCCAGCCCGATGGCGCCGGCCGATCCGGCGGTGGGCGCCTATGCCGCGACCTGCTTCCCCGCCGGCCGCCCGATCCTGGCCGGGCTGCTGGACCTGACCGCGCGCATCAACCGCGATTTCGCCTTCCGCCCGGGGGTGACCACCATCGCCACGCCGGTCGTCCGGGTGCTGCGCCAGCGCGCCGGCGTCTGCCAGGATTTCTCCCATCTGATGATCGCCGGGCTGCGCGCGCTGGGGCTGCCGGCGCGCTATGTCTCCGGCTACATTCGCACGCGCCCGCCGCCGGGCCGCGTGGCGCGCAGGGGCGCGGACCAGTCGCACGCCTGGGTGGGCGCGTGGCTGGGGCCGGCGCATGGCTGGGTCGATCTCGATCCCACCAACGACCTTGTGGTGCAGGACGAGCACGTGGTGCTGGGCTGGGGGCGCGACTACGGCGATGTCAGCCCGGTGCGCGGCGTGCTCCTGGGTGGCGGGACGCACAAGCTGTCGGTGCGGGTCGATCTGGAGGCGATTTGACCGTGGAGGGTCGCGGGCGGATCGCGGCAGGCAAAATCCACCGCGGAGCACGCGAAGTGCGCGGCGAAGATTTTTGGGCCCTCCGGGACCTGGCGACAAATCCGTCTGGGACATGCGACCTCGGACCAACGCTGATGCCGACTGCCGTTGACAGTGGCGCTCCGGGCGGTTCAGCCGTCATGGCGGGCACTACCCCGCTTCCCAGCGCCTCACGGGTGACAAAGAACGTTATGACGCTCTTCATTGTCACATGTAGGAGCGTGAAGGCTTCGTTCGGGCATCGGCTGCACCAGGTGCAGGAAGGGCGGATGCCACTCGACACCAAGCCGCTTCCGCAGATCGGGGCCGGCGTGCTGGAACTGCGGGAACGCTTCGATGGCAACGCATATCGTCTGATGTATGTCGTGGCCCTGAAGAAAGCGGTGTACGTGCTGCACGCCTTCATGAAGAAATCGAAGACCGGCATGGCGCTGCCGAAGCCAGATGCCGACCTGATCGCCGCACGGCTGCGGCGCGCGCGGTCACTGGACACGGAGGACACCTAATGAGCGAAATCCCCTTCGAGAAAAGCAGCGGCAATGTGTTTGCCGACATGGGCTTCTCTCCCGCGGAAGCAGCCGAGCTGACCGTGAAAAGCGCCTTGATCACCTCGATCGGCGACACGATCAAGGCGCGCAAGCTGACGCAGCAGGAAGCAGCGCGGCTGTGTGGCACGGATCAGCCGACGCTCTCCAAAGTGCTCCGCGGCCGCATGGAGAGCGTGACGATCGACCGCCTCACCGCCTGGCTGACCGCGCTCGGGCGCACGGTCGAGATTCGCGTGCGCCCCTACGACCGGCGCGCCAAGGCCGGCCAGCTCGTCATGGCCGAGACGTAACCGACCGCGTCGCCGGATTCCGGCTGCCCGCTCTCCGGCGCCACAGGCCGCCATTGCCGTCCGGCACGCTGCGCGGGATGCCGGACGGGTTGCCGTTGCCGGGCTGACATCGGCGCAGCGCGCCACGCAGCGCCGTCGTGACCGGCGCCGCGGAGGGACCTGCGGACACCGCGCCGGCACCGGGGGCCCGACTTATGCCTTCTGGTCGAATTGCGGCGCAGGATCCCGCACCGCTACTATGTCGACAGCCGCACGATTTTGCTTCGGGTCTGGCGGCATTGGGGAACGGGATCGGTGAAAAGGTTTCTATCGACGGTCGTCACCGCGCTGCTGCTGAGCGCGGTCGCAGCCTGGGCGGGTCCACTGCAAGACGGTGCCGCCGCGGATTCGCGCGGTGACTATGCGGTAGCCGTCCAGTTGTATCGACAGGCGGCGGAGCAGGGCGACGCGAAGGCGCAGAACAGTCTCGCCGCCATGTATTACAACGGCCGAGGCGTGTCGCAGGACTACGGGGAAGCCATCAAGTGGTACCGGCTGGCGGCCGAGCAGGGGCAGGCGGACGCGCAAATCCTCCTCGGCCTCATGTACGAACACGGACGCGGCGTGACGCAGGACTACGCGGAAGCGGCCAAGTGGTATCGACCGGCGGCGGCACAAGGAAATGCGGTGGCGCAAGGCAGTCTCGGCGTCATGTACTACAACGGGCAAGGCGTGCGGCAGGACTACGGCGAAGCCATCAAGTGGTACCGGCTGGCCGCCGCGCAGGGACATGCATCAGCGCAAAACACCCTCGGCTTCATGTACGAACAAGGGCAGGGCACCGCGCAGGACGACGCAGAAGCCGCCAGGTGGTATCGGTTGGCGGCCGAGCAAGGCGTCGCATCGGCGCAAAACAGTCTCGGCGCGATGTACCTGCCGGGACGAGGCGTCCCACAGGACGATGCGGCAGCGGTCAAGTGGTTCCGCCTGGCGGCAGCGCAGGGACTTGCCGCTGCACAGTACGGTCTCGGCTTCATGTCTGAACAGGGCCGCGGCGTCACACAAGACGACACCGAGGCGGTCAAGTGGTATCGGCTGGCGGCAGCGCAGGGATTTGCTTCGGCGCAGGACAGTCTCGGCCGGAAGTATCTCAACGGCGAAGGCGTGACGCAGGACAATCTTCGCGCCTACATGTGGTTCAATCTCGCCCTTGTGATGGGCGATGCTGATGGAACGAAGGATCGCGACCAGGTTGCTGCGCAGATGGAACCGCAGCAGGTCGCACAGGCGCAAAAGATGACGAGGGTCTGTGCGCAGCACAGGTTCCAAGGCTGCGAGTGAACGCGCACGGCCGGGAATGACGCCGGAGGGCGACCGCAGGAAGTGATCAAACGCGGCGGCCCTGGCCACACAGGTCGTTGCGGGAGATCGCGCGGCGCCGCGGCCTGGGCTGCGATCAACGGGCGAACGCACCGGCACGGACAGCTCGACCTCCTGCCTCGGCAGCGCAACAACGGCCATCAGCCGGTCGATGGTGAAGCGGCTGAACGTCCCCTGCCGGGTCGGGGCCAACGCGTGTGCGAGATGCCGGCGCGGGGCACGGGCTTTCCCCTCGGGGCTGCGAATTGCCGCGCCGCTTTGTGCCGCGCATCGGCCGGGCCGCCGCCGGACTGTTGCCGGATGGTGTCCGAATGATGTCCTGGCCGCGGCGTCGTTTGTGATTGGCGTCGCGCGCCGCCAGCGTGGCATACTGGCGGCATGACCACGCGAGACAATTGGCAGGTCCACCTGAGCTGCCCCGCCTGTGGCGCTATCGGCGAGGCCGAGGTGTCGGAGGACGATCACCCCACCGCGCCGCAGACCGGGACGCTCACGGTGGACCGCGTGTCCGACGGTTTCCGGACGCGGACGCTCGGCGGCAGCATGCGCACCACCAAGTTCGAGTGCATCCGCTGCGGCGTGGTGACCCAGCGCTGAGCCGTCGCGCGCGCCGGTCACCACGGCAACCCGGCCCACCGATCGACTGCTAACCGCGGCAACGACTGAAACCGTTCCGGCTCAGCTCCCGGGACGCGCCTATCCCCTGGCAGACCGCCGGCCACCCCGAGCAGTGCCTCGATCGCCGCCTCGTCGTCCCACACCAGCCTGACCCCCACCACCCGCACCTGCGCCAGGGGCGCCGGCGGCAACCGCACCGCATCCTTCGGCGTCGTCACCGCCGTCGCGCCCAACCGCGCCGCCGATTTCGAGCACGTCCTGAATGTCCCGCGCGGTATAGGGATGATGATCCGCGAACGCCCGGCGCGCGACCACGCTGACGCCGCCCTGTACAAGCCCATCAAAAAACTTGTCCGGCCGGGCGATCCCGGCGAACGCCACCACAGGCTGCCCGGCCAGCCCGGCCACGTCCTGCTCCAGCCGCGCGTGCAGCACCGCCAGCCCGGCCGGCAGGTGCGCCAGCGCGCCGGTGGCGTCCGCCCCGATCTGCACCGCCGCCTGGCAGCGCGCCGCGCCGGCCGCGACCGGCTCGCGCAACGGCCCCGCCGGCAGCACGCGGCCGTTGCCGAAGCCGCTGCCGCCATCCACCACCAGCAGCGCCAGGTCCTTGCACAGCGAGGGGTTCTGCAGCCCGTCGTCCAGCAGCAGCGCCGCGGCGCCGGCGGCCACCGCCGCGCGCGCACTGGCGGCGCGATCGGCGCCGACCCAGGTGGGCGCGACCGCGGCCAGCAGCAGCGCCTCGTCCCCCACCAGCGACGCCGGATCGCCCGCCGCGACGCGATGCACGCCGCGCACCGCCCCGCCATAGCCGCGCAGCAGCACGTGCACGGCCACCCCCCGCGCACCCAGCCGCGCGGCCAGATCGAGCGCCAGCGTGGTCTTCCCGGCGCCACCCACCGTGACATTGCCGCAGCAGATCACCGGCACCGGCGCCCGCCACCCCGGTCGGGCGATGCGCCGCGCCGTCACCGCCGCCACCACCGCGCTGAGCGGTCGCAGTACCGCCGGCCAGGGCGACCGCACACCATGCTGCCAGAACGCCGGCGGGCGCATCTCAGGCCGAGCCCAGCGGCCGCGCATCCGGCGATGTCGGCGGCCCGGGGCGCGACGACACCGGCGGGGCGCTGGGCGACGGCGGCGCCCGGGACGGCGACAGCGGCGGCGCGCCGTGCGACGACGCCGGCGGCGGGTGGGACGGCGCCAGCGGAGGCAGCAGCGCGAGCAGCGCCTGCGCCGTCCGCTCCGGCAAATCGGCCCAGCGCGCAGCGGCGGCGACCCCCGCGGCGCCGGCGGCCGCACGCCGCGCCGGATCGGCCAGCATCGCCGCGACCCACGCAGCCAGCGCCGGCGCATCCGCCACCCGGGTCAGCGCGCCCGCGTCCTCCAACGCCTGCACGGCATCGAGGAAATTGCCGACATGCGGCCCGACCGCGACGGCGCAGCCGAGCCGCGCCGCCTCCAGCGGGTTCTGCCCGCCGCCCGGCGGGAGAAGGCTGCGGCCGACGAAGGCGATGCCGCGCCAGCCGGTACCACAGCCCCAGCTCGCCCAGCGTGTCGGCCAGCCACACCCCCTGCGCCGGCGGCGCCTCGCCCGCCGAGCGCCGGTGCAGCGGCACGTCGCCCGCCGCGCCGGCAATCGCGGCGCCGCGCTCGGGATGGCGCGGCACCAGGATGGTCAGCAGCCCGGGATGCGCCGGCGCCAGGGCGCGATGCGTGGCAAACACCGCCGCCTCCTCACCCGGATGCGTGCTGGCGGCCAGCCAGACCGGCCGGCCGTCCAGCGCCGCCTGCAGCCGCGCCAGCTCCACCGCGTCGACCGGCAGCGGCGGGGCGGCAAACTTCAGGTCGCCGGGCGCGCTGACGCGGGGCGCCCCGAGCGCCGCCAGCCGCGCCGCATCGGTCGGCGAGCGCGCCTGCACACGGGCAAAACAGCCCAGCACCGCGCGCGCAAACCCGGGAACGCGCCGCCAGCCGGCGAGGCTGCGCGCCGACATCCGCGCATTGACCAGCATGACGGGAACCCCGCGCCGGCGGCAGGCGAACAGCAGGTTGGGCCACAGCTCGCTCTCGACGAAGCCGGCGGCGTCCGGCCGCCAGTGGTCCAGGAACCGCGCCACCCAGCCCGGCACGTCGAGCGGCACGAAGCGGTGCAGCACCTGCTCCTCCAGCCCGGCCTCCAGCCGGTGCGCCAGCAGCCGGGCCGAGGTCACCGTGCCGGTGGTCAGCAGCACCGTCAGCGCCGGCGCCTGCGCGCCAAGCGCGGCCAGCACCGGCAGGATCGAGACCGTCTCGCCGACGCTGGCGGCGTGCAGCCACAGCAGCCGCCCCGCCGGGCGCGGGGTGGCATCGATGCCGCACCGCTCCGCCAGCCGCCCGGCCATCTCCTTGCCGCGGCGCAGCCGGTGCCACAGCAGCAGGCGCAGCCCGGGCGCCGCGAGCGTCGTCGCCACCGCCCATAGCGCCACCCATGCGGCGGCCCGCCGGTCCGCCGGCCGATCCCCCGGCAGGTCCCCCTGCCCGTTCCCCTTGGGCGCCATCCCCGGTGTCATACGCCGCACAGGCGATCCGCCCGATCCGCTGCCGCGGTCAGCGCCGCCGCGATCTGCGGCACCGCCGCCTCCCAGCTTTGCTGCGCCACCAGGATCGGCGGCAGACAGACCAGCACGCCGCGGCCGAACGGCAACGGCACCACCATGCGGTCCCAGCTTCGCAGCGCGCGCCGGCGCGAGGTCTGCGCGGCGCACGGCAGCACCGGCACTCCGGCCAAGCCGGCGATCTGCGCCACCCCGGGTGCGGCGACCCGCCGCGGTCCGCGCGGCCCGTCGGGCGTCATGATCAGGTGCTCGCCACGCGCCAGCAGCGGCAGCGCCGTCAGCACGCCGGTCGCCCCGCCGCGCCGCGAGGACCCGTAGACCGCATCAACCCCGAACCGGCGCATCACCGCGCCGATGAACCGTCCGTCGCGGTGCTGGCTGACCAGCACGTGGCCGCGCTGCGCCGGGTCCCGCCGCCGCAGCGTCAGCCAGAGCATCGGCATCAGCGCCAGACGCTCGTGCCAGAACGCCGCCACCGTCGCGTGGCCGGCGGTCGCCTGCGCCAGGTGTTCTGGCCCGTCGAGCACCCAGCGTGTCGTGCGCAGCGCGAAGATCAGGTACAGCCCGCCCAGCCACACCAAGACCGCCTGTGTCGCCGGATGCCGCAGCAGCGCCTTCATGCGCGCGCGGTAGCATGCCGGGGGAGGCCGAGAAAGCTACCGCCCGTTCGCCTGCCGGCCGTCCGCTTACCGTACCGCTGCCTCGGCCCATGGCGGCAGCGACGCGGCCGTCTCCCGCCAGGCGGTGCGCGCATCGACCGTCGCGTGTGGCGACTGCGGCGCGTCGAGCGTCTGCCCGTAGGTGCTGACGCGGGCATAGCCGAGAGGCCGGCAAGGAGGGTTCTTTTCGGTCATACCTTGCGGGCAGCGTAACCCCTTGAAAGCACGGGGGCAACGGAAGCGCCCGAAAGTCTTGAAGTCTGGATGGCGGAAGCGTTTGGCACGGAGGAGAACCTTCGTTCGGATGTTTTTTGCGAGGTGGCTATTCCGTTTGGTATTCTTGCTTGTAGTCGATGACACTATACCCCGCCGAATGTGCACTGTTGGCAAGGTCAGTGTCGGTCGTGATCAGCGTTGGACGGATCCCATTGACACTCATGTTGCAGAGATGGAGTGTCACGGCGTCCGTGAGTCCCAGCTCACCGAATTCGTCACGCTGTGCGCCATGAGCACTTGGGATTGGAAGCTCGGTAGCCGTCGCAATTAAGGTTTTCAAAGCTTCTTGGATGTTTGCTCGCGCGGGATTCGCGATTTGTCTAGCCAGGCTGGAAACCTCCGCGAGAATGTGTGGTAGGAGAACGATGTCGGAGAATTCCGAAATTATCAGGCCGAGTAGCTCGAAGTCGTCGGTGGTATAATCTTCTCGCAGGCGCTTATGCTTAGCAATGTATTCTTTGGAGGCCGATCCAACAACCAACAGCACCATGAGGTTGGCATCGACCACGACCACGCCTGTCATTCGGCCGCCTCCACCTTTGCACGGTTTCTCATGGAGAGAACCGTCCCATCGTCGGCAATGGTGATGACTTTGTAGGACCTCCTCAGCGAGGATACTCCACCCATGTTCTCCAGAATTTCCTGTGCTCGTGTTCGCGGAGTGTTCCAAGGCCGGGAAAAACCCAAAGTGATTACCCAATTGCCAGTCGCCGGAATGTGCTCGACCTCCTCCAAGCCGAGATTTGCCACCTGCTCGTCGGCGTAAACCTCGTTGACATACTTTTTAGCCGCCGCAATCGCTTCTTTAACCTCCATAGCCTCATCTCCATGGCTTCTCTTGAGGCGCATTATACGCCTGACGCCGGGTGGGGCCAGCCTAGGCAGCTAAGCCAGCATTGCGCAGCCGCGCATTCGGTTCAAGCAGGGCCGCATCGCTGCCGGGTCTGCTGCCCGCCGGTAGGGGCGTGACGCATAGGGCCCATTACGGCAAGCTCGACACGCTGTCCCGAATTCCGAGACCTATTCCGCCCCAAGCGACGCGGCCATGCTGCTGCATTCCCATTACGGTCATATCTTTCGGGAGACCCGAAAGTCTTGAACTCCAGGACCTGGTGTCGGCACACCCGTTCAAGCCGGAACCTTGGCCGTCAATTCAATCCCCAGCGCCTTCATCACCGCGATTGTTGTCTTCAACGTCGGATTGCCGTGTTCGCTGAGCGACCGGTAGAGCTGCTCGCGCGAAAGACCGGTCTGTTGGGCGATCTGTGCCATACCCTTCGCCCGCGCCACGACCCCAAGAGCATGCGCGATATAGCCTGTGTCCTCCGTTGCGAATGCCTCCGCCATGAAGGTCGCGATGGCCGCGTCGGAGGTCAGGTCTTCAGCCGGGTCGTACGTCGTGAGCTTAACCGCCATGTCACTGCCTCCATTCATCGAGCAGCCGTTTCGCCGTCTTAATATCGTTCGCCTGGCTCCCCTTGTCCCCACCGCACAGCAGGATCACCACGGCATTGCCCTGCCGGTGAAAGTAGATGCGATACCCAGGACCATAATGAATGCGCAGTTCGCTGATCCCCTCTCCGACCGGTGCCGCGTCGCCAGCATGTCCGTACGCAAGGCGGTCCAGACGAGACGCGATCAATGCCCGTGCCCGCGCATCCTTGAGCCGCGTCCGCCATCGCCGAAACTGCTCCGTCTGCCTCAGTTCGAGCATGGGTCAATGTAGTCTATTGACTACAGTTCGTCAAGGGACTCCAACCGCCGCCACCCTCGGACCGCCGAGATCAGCGCGGCGCGCGGCCTTCCACCTCGTCCAGTCAGAGTGATGCCGATCTGTGTCAGCCCGACCCCTGCACACCCATTCAAACTGCCCCACGCCGCACCGCCGCCTCGGCCCATGCCAGCAGCGACGCGGCCATCTCCCGCCAGGCGGCGCGCGCATCGACCGCCGGGTGCGGCGACTGCGGCGCGGCGAGCAGGCAGCGCAGCGCCCCGGCCAGGGCGTCCGCATCGGGCGGGCACAGCGTGGCGAGCGGCTGGTCCTGCAACTGCTCGGTCAGGCCGCCGACGCGCGTGGCCACCACGCGACGCCCGGCCGCCAGCGCCGCCGCCGCCACGCCGCTCTGGCTCGATTCGGTATAGGCCAGGATCAGCGCGTCCGCCCAGCCGAGCAGCGCGCCCACCTCGTCCTCCGGCACCCAGCGGTTCTCCACCACGACGCCGGACAGCGCCCGCAGCGCCGCGAGGGTCCGCGTCTCCGGCCCCCTGCCGACCACGCGGATCGCGACATCCGCGCGCGGCCCCAGCCGCCGCAGCGTCTCCGCCAGCAGATCGAGGCCCTTGTAGGACAGCAGCCGGCCGAACGACAGCAGGCGGACCGGCCCGCCATGCGCCAGGGGGGGTGGCGGCGGCGGATCGAACGTCACCGGCGGGTGCCGCGCGAGCAGCAGCGGGCGATCGGGCGATCCGGCCAGTCCCCGCGCGCGCAACTGCGCCGCGACATGGCTGGTCAACGCGACCACGGCATTGGCGCGCCGGCACAGCAGGCGCTGCAGCGTCATCTCGAACGGCACGCCGCCGCCGGGATGCGACTCGGCGTCGTGCACCACGACGACGAACCTGACGCCCAGCCGCCGCAGTGCCGCGGCCATCAGCAGATCCAGCGGCCCGGGCTGCGCGCAGACCGCGACGTCCGGGCGCAAGGCGCGGACCCGGCGCACCAGGCCCGGCACGGCGAGCGGCGCCAGCAGCAGGCGGGCCAGGAAGCCGAGGACGCCGCCGTAGGTGTCCACCGGCAGGTCGCAGTGCGGCGGCTGGTTGCCGTGCAGCAGCTCGGCCCGGCTGGAGAGCGACAGCGCCACCTCGGTGCCCGGGATCGCCCGCAACCCCTCGGCGAGCAGCGCGGCAAAGCGAGGTGCGCCGCCGCGCCGCCCCCATTGCCAGACCAGCACGCGGGTCACGGCACCGTCAGTCCGATGCCGCGCAGCGCCTCGGCCAGGGGTTCGGCGGACAGCCGTGCCATCGCCGCCGCTTTCCCCCGCGCGCCGAGCGCCGTGCGCAAGGCCGGGTCGTCGGCCAGACGCCGAAGCTGCGCGACCGCCTCGTCCGGATCGGCTTCCGCCCAGACGGCGTCGGGAACCTGGTACACGCCGCGGGGATCGCGCACCGGAACCAGGCGGTAGCCGATCGGCACGGCGCAGGTGGCATCCATGAAGTCCATATTGCCGGACCATCCCGTCGCGATCACCGGCCTGCCCAGCAGCATCGCCTCGGCCGGCACCAGACCAAACCCCTCGCTGCGATGCAACGACAGCACGATGTCAACGGACGCCGTCAGGGCAAGGTTCCGCGCCGACGATAATGTTCCGGTGTCGATCCGGATATTGCGCGCCGTGGCGATCGCCTCGCGCAGCCGCGCAAGGTCCGCCGCGAAATGCTGCGGATAGCCCACCTTGATCACCAGCAACCGGTCGCTGCGGTCGCCGAATGCGGCGCGAAACGCGGCAATCGCGGCGAGCGGGTTCTTGCGCTCGAACGAGGACGCGAGGTTGAACGAGACCAGCACCGTCACGACGTCCGGCGGCAAGCCGAAGGCGGGGCGGTCGGCGACGGCGGTCGGCGGGGCGATCGCCAGCGGGTAGCGGCACGACCCGCACGCGACCGGGCATCAGCTCGGCCAGCGCACCGGCAACGAAGGTCGACGGCACCCAGACCTCGTGCACGAACGCCGGTCCGACGCGCCAGTCCGGTGGCAGCGTCGGCAACTCCCACAACCAGTAGCCGATGACCCGACGCCGGCGCAGCCTGGCGCGGCCGAGCCGCAGCATGGCCAGCGGCAGCAGCGGCGCATTGACGTGCAGCAGTAGCGGCGCGCCGGCGGGTGGCGGCTCGTTGGCAGGCACGGGGATGTCGGCGCCGCCTCCCCCGCGCGTGCCGAGGTCCAGCGGCCAGGTGCGCAGGCCGAGCGTCTCCGCGCCGTGCAGCAGCCGCCGCGCCCCCTCACCCAGGCCGGAGGCGCGCGACAGCTCGCCGCCGACCGCCAGGCCGTGCGCGGCCGGCGGCGGATTGCGGTCCGGCCGCGGCGCGATCAGCGCGGTGGCGCGCGCCATGGCCCGCCGGCGGGCGCGGCCGGGCAACAATCGCCAGAGACGGTGCAGCGGATGCAGGCGGAGTGCTGGGGCACGAACGGGCATGTGGGCGGACATGTGCCGCGGTCGGGTGGCCCCCGCAAGAGGCGCGGCGGCAGGCGCCAGGGCAATCGGGTGAACGCGGGAAAGGCGGCCAATCAGCCGCTTCCCTGTCATTGCGACCCCGGCGAAGGCCGGGGAAGCAATCCCCCCGCCAGGAGCGTACCTGGATGGGGATTGCTTCCCCCGGCCTTCGCCGGGGTCGCAATGACAGCGGGATCCCGGCGCGCGCGCGGCTTCACCCGATTGCCCGGTCGCGTGCGCCGTCGCCCGGATTGCAGCACTGTGAAGCCGCAACCAAACTGTGTTCGGGCCACAGCTTGCCGCTGATGCCGGCCCGTATATGCTGCCGCCATGCCAACAGACCTGCCGCCGACGCGCGCCAGCACCGCCGAGATTCTCGAACGGCTGGTCGCATTCGACACCACCAGCCGCAACTCCAACCTGGCGCTGATCGCCTACATACGCGCGCTGCTCGACGCGAACGGCGTGCCGTACCGCGTCAGCACCGACGAGGCGGGCAACAAGGCCAACATCCACGCCATCATCGGCCCGCAACAGGCCGGCGGGGTCGCGCTGTCCGGCCATGTCGACACCGTCCCGGTGGACGGGCAGAGCTGGACCGCCGACCCGTTCACCCTGCGCCGCGCCCAGGGCCGGCTGTATGCGCGCGGCGCCTGCGACATGAAGGGCTTCGTCGCCGCCTGCCTCGCCGCGGTGCCGGAGATGCGCGCGCGCACCCTGGCCCGGCCGCTGCACCTGTTCATCAGCTACGACGAGGAAACCAATTGCGGCGGCGCACGGCGGCTGGTGCGCGACCTGGCGGACTCCGGCCTGAAGCCGGCGCTCTGCGTGGTCGGCGAGCCCTCCGGCATGAAGCCGATCCTGGCGCACAAGGGCAAGCTCGACCTGTGCGTCCGGGTGCGCGGCAAGCCGGGCCATTCCAGCGAGCCCGGCAAGGGCGTCAACGCGATCTACGCCGCCGCCCAGGCGGTGACCTATGTCGCGAACGAAGCGCACCGGCTGGCCCAGGAAGGCCCGTTCGAGGAGGGGTTCGATCCGCCGCACACCACCATCCATGTCGGCACCATCCAGGGCGGCAGCATCCTCAACATCATCCCCGAGCACGCCGAGTTCGTCATGGAGTGGCGGCCCATCCCGGGCGACGACGGCATGCGCGAGATGGAGCGCCTGAAAGCCTACGTCGCCACGCATATCGAGCCGGCGATGCATGCGGTCGATCCGGCCACCGGGTTCAGCTACGAGGTGCGCAACACGATGCCGGGCATGGCGATCGCGCCCGACCACGAACTGACCGCGCGTGATCAAGCAGATCACCGGGGCGAACAGCGCCGGCAAGGTGAGCTACGGCACCGAGGGCGGCTACTACCAGGCAGCCGACATCCCCACATCATCTGCGGCCCCGGCGACATCGCCCAGGCGCATCAGCCGGACGAGTGGGTCGCGCAGGACCAGCTTGACGCCTGCGACGCGTTCATCCGCCGCCTGGCGGACCGGCTGCTGGTGTGAGGCGCCCGGCATGGGCCAGCACGTCAACGTTCCGCCCGCGCCGCCCTTCGAGGTCCGGCTCGCCGTGCCGGACATCGGCACCCTGGGTCGAGGGCAACACCGGCGTGCGCGGCTTCACCACGCGCGCGGCGCGAGCGCCCGGGGCCGCACGTCGCGCTGCTGGCGCTGACGCACGGCAACGAGATCTCCGGCGCCATCGTGCTGGATCGGCTGCTGCGCGCCGGGCTGGCGCCGACGCGCGGCAGGCTGACCTTCGGCTTCGTCAATCTGGAGGCGTTTCAGCGCTTCGATCCGCGCCAGCCGACCGCCTCGCGCTTCGTCGACGAGGACATCAACCGCGTCTGGGATGCCGAGGTGCTGGACGGCCCGCGGCATTCCGTCGAGCTGGAGCGGGCGCGGGAGATCCGGCCACTGATCGACACGGTGGAGGTGCTGATCGACCTGCACTCGATGCTGTGGCCGTCGGATCCGCTGATCCTGTGCGGCGAGACCGCGAAGGGCAAGCGGCTGGCGCTGGACATCGGCGTGCCGGCGTTGGTGGTGGCGGATCGCGGCCATGCCGGCGGCAAGCGCATCATCGACTATCCGCGCTTCGCCGACCCGGCGACGCCGTATGCCGGCAATCTGCTGGAGGCAGGCCAGCACTGGGAACCGGCGACGGTGGACATCGCGCGCGAGGCGGTCGGCGCGCTGCTGCACCATCTGGACATGGCGCCGGTCTCGGCCGCGCTGCCGCCGCCGCTGCCGCGCGCACCGCCGCGGTTCGCCCGGGTGACGAAGGTGGTCACCGCGACCACGGCGAATTTCAGCTTCGTGCAGCCGTATCGGGGTGGGGATATTGTTGCCAGGCGCAACACGGTGATCGCGCTGGACGGAGCGACGGAGATCCGCACGCCGCACAACGACTGCCTGCTGGTGATGCCGAGCCTGCGGCCGAGCCGGGGCCACACGGCGGTGCGGCTGGCAAAGTTCGAATAGGGCGAGGGTGGTGGAGTGCCTGGCGGGGCGCCGGTTTCGCGCTGGCGCGACGGGGTTCTCTCAGCTTCGGGGCTGATCGTCGATCGGTTGGCCTGACTGGAACGCATTCGCATTGTGCGCAAGCCGGCAAGTAAGAAAGTAAGTAAGTAGCCAGCGGACACAGAGTTACACAGAGTATACCACAGAGTTTCACAGAGAGAAAGCAAGTAGGTTTATTGGCGCTTCGCGCTGATGACAGATGCGCCAGTTCAACAAATCCTGATATCTTGCGCGCAGCGCCATTTGCTTTCTCTCTGTGAAACTCTGTGGCATACTCTGTGTAACTCTGTGTCCGATGGCTACTTACTTGATTGCTTTGCGGCGGCGGGCACAAACCCTGCACCGGCTCGGCTGGCCGGCAGCGGGATTGCCTTGCCCGGAATGGAATGGTCCCGCGGCCTGTCCAGGGCGCTGCTTCGACGCGGTAATGGTTGGGCGTCGCCTAAGCACGACGGCGGCGCGCCGCAGAAGGATACGCGGCGTCGATCAGTCTGAACCCGCGCTACCTCTCGCTGTCCAAATGCGCCATCTGCGCCGCGTCGTAGCGCGCGCCGGCGACCTGCCCATGCGGCACGGCGGCCTCGATCTCCGCCAGCGTCGACGCGTCGAGCGGCATTGACGCGGCAGCGATCGCCTCGGCCAGCCGCGTGCGGTTGGTCGTGCCCACCAGCGGAATGATGTCCGGCCCGCGCGACATCACCCAGGCGATCGCCAGTTGCGCCGCACTGGCACCATGCGCGGCCGCGACCTGGCGCAGCGCCGCGACCAGCCCGAGATTGCGGGCCAGGTTCTCGCCCTGGAACCGCGGCATGCGCGCTGCCCGTATGTCGGCGGCTTCGGCCTCGGGGACCTGGCCGCCAAGCAGACCGCGCGACAGCACGCCATAGGCGGTGACGCCGATGCCCAGCGCGCGGCAGGTCGGCAGGATCGTGGCCTCGATGCCGCGGCTCATCAGCGAGTATTCCAGTTGCACGTCGGCGATCGGATGCACCGCGTGGGCCCGCCGGATCGTTTCGGCACCGACCTCGGACAGGCCGATGTGGCGCACGTAGCCGGCCTGCACCAGCTCGGCGATGGCGCCCACGGTGTCCTCGATCGGCACCGCTGGGTCGAGCCGGGCCGGGCGGTAGATGTCGACATGGTCGGTGCCCAGGCGCTGCAGCGTGTAGGCGAGGAAGTTGCGCAGCGCCACCGGCCGCATGTCCACGCCGCCCCAACCGCCGCCCGGCGCGCGCAAGGCGCCGAACTTCACCGACAGCACGGCGCTCGCGCGCGGCCGGCCGCGCAGCGCCTCGCGCAGCAGCATCTCGTTGTGGCCGACGCCGTAAAAGTCGCCGGTGTCGAGCAGCGTCACCCCGGCATCGAGCGCGGCGTGGACGGTGGCGATGCTTTCATCCTCGGCGGCGGGGCCATAAAGGCCGGACATGCCCATGCAGCCGAGGCCGATCGTCGAAACCACGGGGCCGGCGGTGCCCAGTCGGGTGGTGTGCATGTGGGTCTTTTACACCTCTCCCGCTCTTCGCGGGGTCGGGCCGCGAAGCGGACCGACGCGCGGAGCCCTTGCGACGCGGGTGAGGGTGGTGCCGCGCGGCGCCACCCTCACCCTCGGCGCTTTGCGGCTCGACCTCTCCCGCAAGCGGAAGAGGTATACGATCGACGCGGCGATCCGCCTACTTCAGCGCATCAAGCGCCAGGTTCAGCTCCAGCACGTTCACCACCGGCTCG
This sequence comes from uncultured Alphaproteobacteria bacterium, assembly GCA_963773345.1. Classification (GTDB taxonomy): domain Bacteria; phylum Pseudomonadota; class Alphaproteobacteria; order Acetobacterales; family Acetobacteraceae; genus Palsa-883. The sequence goes on from CAVZBG010000010.1 coordinate 521,896, forward strand.
CCCAGCACGCCGAGGGTGCGGCCTTCGACATGCGCCTCGACCAGCGCGCGCACCTGGTCCACCGGCAGGCCGCGCGCCTTGGCGACGCGCGGCACCTGGAACATCGCCCCCGCCGGCGTGATGTCGGGGTCGAGCCCGCTCGCCGAGGTGGTCACCAGGTCGACCGGGATCGGCGTGCCGGGGTTCTCCTTGGCCAGCGCCGCGGCGTCACCCTTCACCCGGTCGATCAGGTCCTTCTGCGTCGGGCCATAGTTGGAGCCGGACGAATTGTCGGCGGCATACGGCACCGAAATGGTCTTGGTCGCGTCCTTCGGATCGGGCTCGGTGGTCGCCGACGGCCGCGGGTGGAAGTATTTTTCCCCCGTGAAGTTCTGCCCGATCAGCGCCGAGCCGATCACCTTGCCGTCCTTGGTGATCAGGCTGCCGTTCGCCTGGTACGGGAACAGCAGTTGCGCGATGCCGGTCATCGCCAGCGGATAGGCCAGGCCGGTGATGATCGTCATGCAGACGATCATCACGATGGCGGGGCGGGCATGTTTCATCATGGTCGTATGTCCTCAGGCCAGGCCGACGGCGGTGACCAGCATGTCGATCAGCTTGATGCCGACGAACGGGGCCACGATGCCGCCAAGGCCATAGATCAGCAGGTTGCGTCGCAGGATCGCCGCGGCGCCGATCGGGCGGTAGGCGACGCCCTTCAGCGCCAGCGGGATCAGCACGACGATGATCAGCGCGTTGAAGATGATCGCCGACAGGATGGCGCTCTGCGGGTTCGCCAGATGCATGACGTTCAGCGCGCCAAGCTGCGGATAGAACGCGACGAACATCGCCGGGATCATGGCGAAATACTTCGCCACGTCGTTGGCGATCGAGAACGTGGTCAGCGCGCCGCGGGTCATCAGCAACTGCTTGCCGATCTCGACGATCTCGATCAGCTTGGTCGGATCGCTGTCCAGATCGACCATGTTGCCGGCTTCGCGCGCCGCCATGGTGCCGGTGTTCATCGCCACGCCGACATCGGCCTGGGCCAGCGCCGGCGCGTCGTTGGTGCCGTCGCCGCACATCGCCACCAGCTTGCCCTGCGCCTGCTCGTCGCGGATCAGCTTGAGCTTCGCCTCCGGCGTCGCCTGCGCCAGGAAGTCATCGACGCCCGGCCTCGGCGGCGATCGCGGCGGCGGTCAGCGGGTTGTCGCCGGTGATCATCACCGTGCGGATGCCCATCCGGCGCAGCTCCATGAAGCGTTCGCGGATGCCGCCCTTGACGATGTCCTTCAGGTAGATCAGCCCGAGCAGCCGCCCGTCCTTCGCCACCGCCAGCGGCGTGGCGCCGGCCCGCGCGATCTCCTCGGCCTTGGCGATCAGCTCCTGCGCCGCCGCCGGACGCACCGGCGTCGCCACCGCGACCCCGCCACCGTGCCGCGGCGCATGCGGATCGTCGTAGACGAACGCCAGCACCGAATCGACCGCGCCCTTGCGGATCGAGGAGCCGCCGAAGTCGATGCCGGACAGCCGCGTCTGCGCCGTGAACGGCACGAAGCGCGCGTCCAGCGGCGCCATGTCGCGCCCGCGCAGGCCGTACTTCTCCTTCGCCAGCACGACGATGGAGCGGCCCTCCGGCGTCTCGTCCGACAGCGAGGCAAGCTGCGCCGCGTCCGCCAGCTCCTGCACGGTCACGCCGGTCAGCGGAATGAACTCGGTGGCCTGGCGGTTGCCCAGCGTGATCGTGCCGGTCTTGTCCAGCAGCAGCGTATCGACGTCGCCCGCCGCCTCCACCGCGCGGCCGGACATCGCCAGCACGTTGAAGCGCACCAGCCGGTCCATGCCCGCGATGCCGATCGCCGACAGCAGCGCGCCGATCGTGGTGGGGATCAGCGCGACGAACAGCGCCACCAGGATCACCACGCGACACCGCGCCGCCGGCGTAGTGGGCGAAACTCGGGATGGTGGCGACGGCGAACACGAAGATGATGGTCAGGCCGGCCAGCAGGATGTTCAGCGCGATCTCGTTCGGCGTCTTCTGCCGCTCGGCGCCTTCCACCAGCGCGATCATGCGATCGAGGAAGGTGTGGCCCTGCGCCGCGGTGATGCGCACCTTGATCCAGTCCGACAGCACGCGCGTGCCGCCGGTGACGGCGGACCGGTCGCCGCCGGATTCGCGGATCACCGGCGCGGATTCGCCGGTGATGGCGGATTCGTCGACCGAGGCGATGCCCTCGATCACCTCGCCGTCGCTCGGGATCAGGTCGCCGGCGTCGACGAACACGATGTCGCCCTGCTTCAGCTCCGAGGCCGGCGACGGCGCGGTGCGTCGTCGCGCTGGGCGAGGCGAGCACCTTGGCCATCGTTTCGGTGCGGGCGCGGCGCAGCGTCGCCGCCTGCGCCTTGCCGCGGCCCTCGGCCACCGCTTCGGCGAAGTTGGCGAACAGCACGGTCAGCCACAGCCAGAAGATGATCTGGAAGGTGAAGCCGAGATGCGCCGCCGCCGGTTGCCAGCTCGCGGATGAAGATGAGCGTGGTGAGCGACGGCGACGATCTCGACGACGAACATCACCGGGTTGCGGATCATGATGCGCGGGTCGAGTTTGTCGACGCTCTGCCAGATCGCCGGCACCAGGATGGCCGGGTCCAGGATCGAGGACGCGGTGCGCTGTCTTGTCTGAGTGTCCATGTCTTAATGCTCTTGGTTTGTAGTGGCCTGCCGATCCGCGGCGTCCGCTGCGCAGGGCAGCGAACGCCGGGGGCAGGGCACTAGCTGCCTGAGGCGTAAATGGTGCCGGCGTGCATCGCGAGCTGCTCGACGATCGGGCCGAGCGACACGGCCGGGAAGTAGATCAGACCGCCGGTGATGATGATCACGCCGATCACCAGGCCGACGAACAGCGGGCTGTGGGTGGGGAAGGTGCCCGCCGAGGCCGGCACGATCTTCTTCTTCACCAGCGAGCCGGCGATCGCCAGCATCGGGACGATCATCATGAACCGGCCGATGAACATCGCCAGGCCCAGCGTGGTGTTCCAGAACGGCACGTTGGCGGACAGGCCGGCGAAGGCGCTGCCGTTGTTGGCGGTGGCCGAGGAGTAGGCATACAGCGCCTCGCTGAAGCCGTGCGGGCCGGCATTGTCCATCGCGCCGGTGCCGACCGGCAGCACCACCGCGAGCGCGGTGAAGCCGAGGATCGACATCGACAGCACCAGGATGGCCAGCATGGCCATCTTGACCTCCTTCGCCTCCAGCTTCTTGCCGAGGTATTCCGGCGTGCGGCCGACCATCAGCCCGGCGACGAACATCGCCACGATGACGAACAGCAGCATGCCATACAGGCCGGAGCCGACGCCGCCGAAGATGATGCAGCCGAACATCATGTTGACCATCGGCACCATGCCGGCGAGCGGCAGCAGGCTGTCATGCATGGTGTTGACCGCGCCGCACGAGGCGTCGGTGGTGATGGTGGTGAACAGCGCCGAGTTGGCCATGCCGAACCGGACCTCCTTGCCCTCCATGTTGCCGCCGGCCTGCACGCGCCGGGCGTCTGGTCGATCTGGCCGGGCTTCTGGTCGACGTGCAAGGCGGCGAAGGCCGGGTTGCCCTGGCTCTCGACCGCGATAGACGGTGGCCACGCCGACCAGGAACATGATCCCCATCACGGCGAAGATCGCCCAGCCCTGCCGCTGGTCGCCGACCATGCGGCCGAACACGTTGGTCAGGCCGGCGCCGATCGAGAAGATCAGCACGATCTGGATGAAGTTGGTCAGCGCGTTGGGGTTCTCGAACGGATGCGCCGAGTTGGCGTTGAAGAAGCCGCCGCCGTTGGTGCCCATGATCTTGATCACCTCCTGCGAGGCGACCGGGCCCTGCGCGATGACCTGCTTGGCGCCTTCCAGCGTGGTCGACGTCGGTATAGGCGTTGAGGTTCTGCGGCATGCCCTGCCAGACGAACACCAGGCCGACGACGATCGAGATCGGCAGCAGGATGTACAGCACGCAGCGGGTCAGATCGACCCAGAAATTGCCGATCGTCTGCGCCGAGCGCCGGGCGAAGCCGCGCACCAGCGCGACCGCCAGCGCGATGCCGGTGGCCGCCGAGACGAAGTTGTGCACCGTGAGCCCCGCCATCTGGGTCAGGTAGCTCATCGTCGTTTCGGGCACGTAGGACTGCCAGTTGGTGTTGGTGACGAAGCTGACCGAGGTGTTGAACGCGGAGTCCGGCGAGACCGCGTCCTGGCCCTGCCGGGTTGAACGGCAGCACGCCCTGCAGCCGCTGCAACGCATAGAGCGAGACGAAGCCGGCGAAGCTGAACGCCAGCATCGCGATGGCGTAGCTGGTCCAGTGCTGCTCGGCCGCCTCATCGACGCCGGACAGCCGGTACAGCACGCGTTCGACCGGGCGCAGCACGGGCGAGAGCAGCGTGCGCTCGCCGGCGAAGACGCGGGTCATGTAGCCGCCGAACGGCTTGGTGATCGCGATGATCACCAGGCAGTACAGCGCGATCTGCAGCCAACCGTTGAAGGTCATGGGTGCCGGCTCCTCAGAATGTCCCAGGTCAGAATTTCTCTGGCCGGACCAGCGCGAAGACCAGGTAGACCAACAGGCCGACCGTGACGATCGCGCCCAGCCAATAGTCGAGCGTCATGGGATTGGGACCTTTCAGAGCCGGTCGCAGGCGCAGCGCGTAGAGGATGCAGGCGCCGAGGAAGACGGCGCCGATCAGGATATAGACAACGTCGAGCATGGGGATATCCCCGCGGTTGGTACGGTTCGGCAGGATGCGCCAGTTAGCGGTTGCAGCATTCGGTTGTGATCAGGAAATGCGGGCGCCCGCGTAAGGGGCGCATAAAACCGGCTTCAGGGCCGCCGATTGCAGTGCCCAGGGGGCCGCCCGGGCGGGCGAACGGTGGCTGGCACCGGTTGCGACGCGCGCGGCGTCCGCCACCAGGCGGTGAGCGCGGCGCACAGCCGCACGGTCACCACGACCGCGAGAATGTCGGCACCGACAATCCCGAAGCGGAGCCACGCGGGGTCGGCGAGCTGCGGGTAAAGGTTCATGGCCCCGACAAGATCGAACGGCCCGCCTAAGGTCGCGATCGGGAAGCGCGGCATTCGCCATAAAGCCCAAATAAACCTGTTGGCCGCGGCGCGCGAAACGCCGGACCAACCAGCTCCCGGGGCTATCGCATTTGGCCGGAGAGGGTTTTCCAACGTCACGGTTTGCCGCCCATCTGCTTGTGCGGCCCAGTGCAGCGATCGGGGAAGCCCGACCCTGGACTCCACACGATCTGAGTCTGGGGCTACGATTGTTGTCCGGGGTCGCCTAGGCGGCGGCCAAGCAGAGGCCGCACGCGATCGCGTCCTTGCCGACCGATAACGCGACGCTGCCACGGACAGATGATGAAAATCCGACCAACCCCGATCCCGTTCACCGGTCGTCCGACCGTTCAGCATGTCGCTCCCGCTCACGCCGGGCCGGCGAGTGCTCCCGCTGGCGAAACGAACGACGACGACGTCCGCCGGATCAGCTTGGTGTTGCTCTCGATCCTGGCGCTGATCGTCGGCGTCGTCACCGGATTTGGCGCGGTGCTGTTCCGCGACCTGATCGGGCTGATCCACAACGTGCTGTTCCTCGGCCAGTTCGCGGTGCGCTACGACGCCAACCTGTTCACCCCACCCAGCCCGTGGGGCGCCGGCATCATCCTGGTGCCGGTGCTCGGTGCGGTGGTGGTGACATTCCTGGTATCGACCTTTGCCCCGGAGGCCAGGGGCCACGGCGTGCCGGAGGTGATGGACGCGATCTACTACAAGGGCGGCGTGATCCGCCCGGTGGTCGCGGTGGTGAAGTCGCTGGCCTCGGCGATCGCCATCGGCAGCGGCGCCGCGGTGGGGCGCGAGGGACCGATCATCCAGATCGGCTCGGCGCTCGGGTCGACGCTGGGCCAGCTTGTGCGCATGCCGCCCGGGCAGCGGATCATTCTGGTGGCGGCCGGCGCCGGCGCCGGTATCGCCGCAACCTTCAACACGCCGATCGGCGGCGTGATGTTCGCCATCGAGCTGATGATGCCCGAGGTCAGCGTCCGCACCTTCCTGCCGGTGGCGCTGTCCACCGGCACTGCGACCTTCATCGGGCGCTTCTTCTTCGGCCCGCAGCCGGCCTTCGCGGTGCCGCAACTGGCGCCGATCAGCGTCGATGCCTCCTCGGCGATCAGTCTCTGCCTCTACGCGCTGCTCGGGGTCGTCATCGGCGTCGCAGCTGCGGGCTTCGTGCGCGGCCTGCATCTCGTCGAAGACCTGTTCGACAAGATCAAGGAACGCTACACGCGCCATGTGCTGGGCATGCTGCTGGTGGGCATCCTGATCTACGCCCTGCAGCAGCGCTTCGGCCACTATTACGTCGAGGGCGTAGGCTATGCGACGGTGCAGTCGATCCTGACCGGGCAGGTGTCCATTGCCGGACTGCTCGTCCTGCTGTTCGTCTGCAAGCTGCTGGCGACCACGCTCAGTCTCGGGTCGGGTTCGTCAGGCGGGATCTTCTCGCCGTCTCTGTTCATGGGCGCCACGATCGGTGGCGCGTTCGCGGCCGGCCTCGTCGCGCTGCATCTGCCGATCCCGCTCGATATCCCATCCTTCGCCATGGTCGGCATGGGGGCGATGGTCGGCGGCGGCACCGGGGCGGTGATGACCGCGGTGACGATGATCTTCGAGATGACGCGCGACTATGGCATCGTCCTGCCGATGATCGTGGCGGTTGCCGTCAGCGTCGGCGTGCGGCGCGTGCTGTCGCGCGAGAACATCTACACGCTGAAACTGTTCCGCCGCGGGCACGTCATCCCGAAGGCGCTGCATGCGAACATGTTCCTCGTTCGCCACGCCAGCGAGGTTATGGACACCGACGTGTATCTGGCACCCGCCGAGATGAGTTTTGATGCGTTTCTCGCGCTGCCCGACAACAACGGCCGCATGCGTCATGTGGCGGTGACGGAGGGCAACCGCATCATGGGCGTGCTGCGCGTCAACACGGCGCTGCGCCAGGCGTCGGAGGGTGCGCACTCCGCTGTCACCCTGGGCTCCCTGGCGAGCCGGCATTTCACCATCGTGCGCGAGGACGACATCGTGTTCGATGTGATCCGGCGGATCTGGCGCAAGCAGGCGGTGATGGCGGTGGTCGTGCGGGGCCGCGGCGTGCCGCGGGCGGGGGATGTCGCCGGCGTGATCACGAAAGAACACGTTGCCGACTCGGTGGCCAGTAGCGTGAAAGTGTATCCGACCTGACACAGCGCATTGACCTGGACCAAGGAGCGGTCCATGGGTGTTCCTCACTGATGACTTAGGATGCGCCGCGGCGCATGGGCGGCATGGCGGCTGAAGCTGGCGTGTGTTCATGCAGCAAGAACCCGGAGGTGGCCGTGATCAAAATCTTAGAAGGGTTTCCGGACAATGTGATCGCGGCCAGCGCGGTCGGGCGTGTCACGCGGGAGGATTACGATGCGATTCTGATCCCGCAAGTCGAAGCGACCGCCAAGAAGCATCCAAAGATGCGATGCTATTACGAAATCGGCACGGACTTCGCCGGCATGGAACCCGGCGCGGTGTGGGAGGACTTCAGGGTCGGGGTCGGGTACTGGACGCGCTGGGAGCGCGTCGCCGTCGTGACGGACGTGGCCTGGATCGCCCACGTGGTAAGCGCGTTTCGCTTCCTGATGCCCGCGCAGCTTCGCGTATTCCCAACGAGAGAGAACAAAGCGGCGCGAGCTTGGGTGGAAGAACCCTGATTGCATTATACGTGCTCGTTCAGCGAACGCGTCGCTCTAACGCCACTGCCGCTGTCGGCACATATCTTACCGAATTCCCAGGTATTGTTTCTCCCCTGCCCGGCATGCGCCGGTGCCTCGTTGCCGCGCGTTCGGAGCGCGGGATCACCCGCAATGCAATAGGTTGTCAGATCGAGCATGGAGAGGCCCCGGACTCGTTACGGTCGTAGGCGTGCAGCAATAACCGCCGCGGCGCTTGATTTTGAGCAGAAGATGTAGCCCCGCGCGCAAGAGGCGCGCAAAAGCCGCCTCAGCGTCCGGTGCGTTGGCGCCCGGGAGGGCGCCGCGTCACCGGGGCCGGGCGACGCGCGTGCAGCGTCCGCCACCAGGCGCTCAGCACCGCGAACAACCGCACGATCACCACCACCGCGAGGATATCAGCACCAACGATACGAAAGCGAATCCAGGCGGCGTCGGCGAGGTGCGAGTACAGGTTCATGGCCCCGGCAAGATCGATCGGATCGCGTAAGGCCGCGATCGGAAAGCGCGGCGGCCAGGATAAGGCCACGATAAGTACGGCGCGCGCGGCCCGGCTGCAGCGCCGATACGTCGCGCCGGCGGGGCAATCGGGTGAAGCAGCGAGCCCGCACGGATCCCACTGTCATTGCGACCCCGGCGAAGGCCGGGGGAAGCAATCCCCCGCGAGGGGCGTACCCTGGATGGGGATTGCGGCGCCTGCCCTCGGGCACTTGACCCGGGGGTCGCTCCGCTCCTAACAAGAAACAAGCTCCCCCTCCATGAGGGAGGGGGTTGGGGGGAGGGGTCGTCGGGGATTCACACCGATCGACCCCTCCCCCCAACCCCCTCCCTCATGGAGGGGGAGTGTCCTTCTCTTCGGCGCCCCGACTGTTTCATTCAGGGCGGGTCGGCCGCCGGCCGGTGGGAACTCGCAATGACAGTGAAGCGGCTGATCGGCCGTCTTTCCCGCGTTCACCCGACTGCCCTGCGGCCGGGGTTGACGCGGTTCCAGTCCGCCCGAACCTGCTCTACGGTTCCCCCATGACCGATCACCTCACCACGCTGACCCGCGCGCTTGTCGCCATCGACAGCCGCAGCTTTCTCTCGAACCTCCCCATCGCCGACCGCATCGAGGCCGAGCTCGCCGGCTTCGAGGTCGAACGGCTGGACTACCTGGACGATGCCGGCGTGGCCAAGCGGGCGCTGGTCGCGCACCGCGCCAGTCGGGGCGCCAGTCGGGGCGCCGGCCGCGGCACCGTGGCGGGCGGCATCGCGTTCTCCGGCCACATGGACACCGTGCCGGACACCGGCTGGCAGGACGACCCATGGTCCGGCCGCACCGAGCCCGACGGGACGCTGCACGGGCTGGGCGCCACCGACATGAAGGGCCCCCTCGCCGCCGCGATCCTGGCCGCCAAGGCGCTGCCCGACAGCGTCCCGGTCAGCCTGCTGATCACCACCGACGAGGAAACCACCAAGGCCGGCGCGCGGCGCATCGTGCAGCACTCGGCGCTGGCCCGCGCGGCGCGGCCCGGGCTGATCCTGGTGGTGGAGCCCACCGGCATGATCCCGGTGCGCGGCCACCGCAGCCATATCGCCTTCACCTGCGTGGCCACCGGCGTGCAGGCGCACAGCTCCACCGGGCGCGGCGTCAACGCCAACTGGGCGCTGATCCCGTTCCTGGTGGAGATGCAAGCGATATTCGAACGGTTGCGCACCGACAGGGCGCTGCAGGACCCCGACTATGACCCGCCGTTCAGCGACTTCAACCTGGTGCTCGACAACCATGGCGCGGCGGTCAACGTGACCGTGCCGAAGGCCACGGCGCGGATCAAGTTCCGCTATTCCGCCGGGCTGGATCCCGCGCCAGTGCTCAGCGCCGTGCGCGACGCGGCGGCGCGTGCCGGGATCACGGTGACCGAGGCGCGCGAGGGGCTGCCGCCCGAGCTGCCGGCGGATCATCCGCTCGTCCGCCTGTGCGCCGAGGTGGCCGGCGCGCCGCCGCGCACCGCACCCTATGGCACCGACGCCTCCGAGCTGCAGGCGTTGGCGCCCTGTGTCGTGCTCGGCCCCGGCGACATCGCCCAGGCGCACACGCCGACCGAGCAGGTCCGCCTGCCCGAACTGCAAGCCGCCATCCCGATTTTCATGCGCGTGGCCGAACGCATGGCGCCGTAAACAGGCGCGGCGCGCGGTGACCCGGAAGGAAGGTCAGGGCTCCGCCCTGAAACCCGCCAGGGGGGCGTTGCCCCCCTGGACCCCCCACCAAAGGCGGAGCCTTTGGGATCCATTTTTTGGTCGGGTTGGGGGAGGGGTGCCGATGGGGCCAAGCGCGCGGCGGTGATCCGCCGCGCGCTTGGCCCCATTGGCACCCCTCCCCCAACCCGACCAAAGGACGGGTTCCAAGGGCCGCTGCCCTTGGCGGGCTTCCAAGGGGCAGCGCCCCTTGGTGGGGTCCGGGGCGAAGCCCCGGCCTGCCACCCGCGCCGCGCGAACGGCCGCACGCCGGCACAACCTTGCGGCGAGCGGCTCATTTGTCCAATCTAAGGCGGCGACATCACCAATAGGGACCGCCGATGGAAAATCCCGCCGTGACCCTGGCGGAGCTGCGCTACCTGGTCGCTATTGCCGATGTGCAACATTTCGGCCGCGCGGCGGAGCGTTGCAACATCAGCCAGCCAACCCTCAGCGGCCAATTGCGCCGGCTGGAGGAGGCGCTCGGCGTCTCGCTCGTCGAACGTACCACGCGATTCGTGCGGCTCACGCCGCTCGGGGAGCGCATCGTGGCGCACGCGCGCCGCATGCTCGAAGAGGCAGACCACATCGCGGAACTCGCGCGCCACCGCGATGGTGCACTGACCGGCGACCTGCGCGTGGGCATCATCCCGACGCTCGGCCCGTACATTCTGCCGCGGTTTCTCGGCCGGCTGCAGCAGAGCTTTCCGCATCTTCGCCTGGTCTTGCGCGAGGAGCTTGCCGACAACCTGCTTGCGGCACTTGAGGGATATTCGCTGGATGTCATCATGACTTCACTATCAGATCATTATGATGACGTTCAGGTGATGCCGCTGTTCCGTGAGCCGTTCCGTTTCGTCTGCGTGCCAGAACATCGGCTCGGCAGCCGGCCGGTGGTCACCGAACGGGATCTTGCGGGCGAAAAACTGCTGCTGCTCGACGACGGGCATTGCCTGCGCGACCAGGTGCTGGCGGTATGCGGGGAGCAGTCGCACAGCCGGCGGCCGCCGAGCGACGCCTTCCGCGCGACCAGCCTGGAGACTCTCTGCGAGCTGGTTGCCGCGGGCCTTGGCTGCACGCTGGTGCCGGCGCTTGCCGTGCCGCACCTGGCCAGCCGGAACGAGCGGCTGGCCGTGCGGCCGCTCCGCGTGGCACGCGCGCACCGGCGCATCGGTCTGCTGTGGCGCCCGAGCTTCCCCCGCACCGAGGACCTTGAGGTGCTGGGCCGGTTCATCCAGAGCGCGTTGCCCGACAGCGTCGAGCCGATCCGCCCGAAAGCGGACGCGGCAGCCCGCGATCGGGGCGGGCCCGTGCCGCGCGACGCCCCCCCGGCACCACGCCGCGCCAGGCGCGGCTGATCACCGCGGGGTTACCGGCGCGCGGTGCAAGAGCATCTTCACCCTGACGGGGCTCGTCAGCCCACCTGTCAGCCCACCTGTCATCCTACCTGTCAGCCCACCTGTCAGCCCACCTGTCATTGCGAGGAGCGCAGCGACGAAGCAATCTCCCGCCCTGGAGGCAGGAGATTGCTTCGTCGCTGCGCTCCTCGCAATGACAGATCGTTTCCAGTCAGGGTGCAAATGCCCAAGCGCCCCGGCCGGCGCAAGGCGCTCGGTGCAGCAACGCCAACCAGCCCGGCACGCACACAGAACGAAACACAAACCAAACCGGCGACCCGCACGGGCCGCCCGCTCCGTTCACCCGCGATGCCAGGCCGGCGCCTACAGATTCGCCTGGAAATCCACGTAGTCACGCACCTTGCGGTAGATCTGCAGGCGGTTCCGCTGGCTGTCGGCCACGATGATCTCGTCCGTTGCCGGATTGAACTCCACGGCCGTCGGGAAGCAGAACCGCCACAGTGGCTCCAGGTTCTTCGCCCGGCGATACGCCTTCATCATGTCGGGGTTGGCGTCGATGCTCTGCTGGCCCCACTTGGACATCACCTGGGCATCGCCCATCAGATTGGTGATCGGGTGGCCCTCGGAATCGAAGATGCTGACCCGATGGTTGCCCCAATCGGTGACGTAGATGTCGCCGTCGGTGTCCACGGCGACGTCGGTCGGGTGATTGAGCAGGCCCGCCTTGGGATACGCGGTCGGCTCGCTGCTGGACACCCACGGTCCCATGTAGGTCACCGCGAAGGCGTTCGGCGGCACCGGCAGCGTGCCGTACTCGCCGAACTTCATCAGGAACTTGCCGGCCGGGGACAGCTTCTGCACCCGATGATTCTTCCAGTCGGCGACGAAGATGTTGCCGTCCGCGTCGACGGTGATGCCCCAGGGTTGGTTGAACTCGCCGTCGCCGCTGCCGGCCTTGCCGCACTTCGCCACGAACTTGCCGTCGGGGGCGAAGACCTGCAGCCGATTGTTGCCGCTGTCGGCGACGATGACGTTGCCGTTCTTTTCGCACACCAGGCCGGCCGGCCGCAGCAGCTCGCCGTCGCCACTGCCGGTCTTGCCCCACTTGCGGATGAACCTGCCGCTGCCGTCGAACACCGAGATCGTGTTGTCCCACTCGTCGGAGACGTAGACATGATCGTTGTGATCGACCGCGACACCGAACGGCCAGGTCGAACGGCCATCGCCTTCGCCGTGCTGGAAGAACTCCTCGAGCAGTTCTTCCTCGCCGGGACCGCCGAGCCGGACCTTGTTCACCCGCATGCCGAAGTTGTTCTCGTTGCCGCGGTTGGCGACATAGATGTCCCGCCCGCTGCCCAGGCACATCGTCTGCGGATAGTTGAATCCGGTGCCCGATGCCGAACCACGCCCCACGGCATGGCTCCAGTCATACGTCCGTCCACGCGCAACTGTTGTAAGCGGCATAGTGTCCTCCCGTCACGTCCGGTGTTGCCTTCCGTGCTCCGGAAGGCGGTTCGCCCGGACCTTGCCCGCGATCTCCGTCGTTACTCTTCCCCACTGGCTTCCCAACTGGCTTCCCCATGGGGTCCCGCCGCCTTCCCGTGGCCCGCGCCACGGGAACCGGCGGGACGCGCCGTCACCCCTCGCGGCTAGTGCAGGAAGGCCGGTTGCTCATAGGTGCCGTTGACGATCGGCGCCGGATTCATCCCCATCCACTTGTCGAGGATCGTCGAGTAGATGCCGCGGAAATCCATGCTCGGGTTCAGATCGCCCTGCACCAGCTTTTCCGCCTTGAGCGAGGGGTACTCGCCGTAGTGCCCGCCTTTCACCTTGTCGCCGATCACGAACGTCACGCCGGCGGCCCCGTGATCCGTTCCGGACCCGTTGTCGCGCACCCGGCGGCCGAACTCCGAGAACATCAGCACGATCACATTGTCCGACGCGTTGTGCTCGCGCAGGTCGGCCATGAACGCCTCGAGCCCCTCGGTCACCTGGGTCCACAGCGTCGCATGCAGCGGGGCCTGTCCCGCGTGCGTATCGAAGCTGGCGTGGTCGCAGTAGAAGATCCGGCTGCCCAGGCCCGCCAGGTGCACCTGGGCGATGCCCCGCAGCTTGCGGGCAATCGAGCTGTCCGGATACTGCACGGTGGATTTGTAGCGCTGCGGCGCCACCTTCAGGATGTCGGCGCCCTTCAGCGAATCCAGGCCCGTCGTGCCGAGGTATTCCATCACGCCGCTGCCCGGCTCCGGCTTGTACATCCGCGCGAAGCGCTCCAGCACCTTCAGGCGCTGTTCCCGCTCCTGGATGTTCGGCAGGAATCCGTACTTCTCCAGCGGACCGGCGACGCACGCGACCGGCACGCCAGGCACCGACAGAGCGCGGAACAGGCACGGGCCGAAGCTGACCGTGGTGACCACGTTCTCCTTCTTCGGGTCGATCTCGCGCGCCACGCGGCCCAGCCAGCCTTCGGTGCCGACCTTGTCCGCCTCGCAGGTGTGCCAGATGTCCATCGAGCGGAAATGCGAGCGCGGCGAATCCAGATAGCCCACGCCGTGCATCAGCGCGAGATTGCCGGAGTCCCAGAACTTCTTCAGCGGCGCCAGGTACGGCGCGAAGCCATAATCCTTGTCGATGTGCAGAACCTGGTTGTCGCCGATCCCCACCGCCTTGCGGTTGTCGCGATAGAGCGGGTCGTTGTACGGGATCACCGTGTTCAGATAGTCGTTCCCGCCGGTAAGCTGCAGCACGACCAGCACGGGATCCTTCTGCGTCGCGGACATTGCCGTTCCTCCTTGCCCGATAAGGGTGATCTGCTAGGCGAACTGATATTCGCGCGTCGCGACGATCAGTTGCATCATTTCGGTGGCGCGCTTGGCGGCAAGCTGGGCATTTGCCTCGCTGTCCCAGCTCAGCTTGCCCCATTCGTTCGCCTGTTCGGTCAGTTCGCGCCGCGTGTCGGGATTGACCTCGACCGGCCCCAGCAGGTCGAGGCACCGATCGACCAGTTGGTCCGGGCTCAGCACGCCCATCGCCTTCAACCGCTCGATGATGGAACGCACGCCGGGCAGCGACTGGTTGCCGACCTGCTCGGCGACGAAGTTGATCCGCGCCATCAGCGAGCCGCTGTTGATCCACTCGCGCCCGGTGTGCCAGCCCTCGACCGATGGCGGGTTGAGCAGGTCCTGGCCCATGTAGGATGGCTGCATCGACAGCTCGCCATAGCCCGGCTTCGGCAGCTCGTAGCCGCCCACCAGGCGCAGCGTGCCGACCACCGCCTCGGCCGGCGACTTCAGGTGCTGGTAGCGCGCCTTCTTGAAGAAGTCCGAGTTGAACAGCGTCCGCAGCACCGGCTTCATCTCGAATTTTGCCTCGCGGAACGCCGCCGCCAGCGTATCGATCGCGGCCGCATCGCGCGGCGGCTCCAGGTTCCACGCGGGCACCTGCGGCTCGTCGGCAACGAAGAAGTTGTACAGGTGCCGGCAGATGAACCGCGCGCAGGCCGGCTGGTGCACCACGATGTCGATGATGTCCTCGCCGTTGAAATTGCCGCGGAAGCCGAGGAACTCCTTCACCCCGTCGTCGTGATCTTCCGGCCGGTACTCGAACTTCCAGGGAAACCGCCCATACGGCAGGCGCGGGATCTTGGTCTCGAAGGTCCAGCCGGTGAAGGCGCGCGACGCCTCGCGGACGTCCTTCTCGGTGTAGTTGCCGGCGCCCAGGCTGAACAGTTCCAGCAGCTCGCGGCCCCAGTTCTCGTTGACCGCCGTGCCGTGGTTCTGGTTGTTGTCCAGCCAGAAGATCATCGTCGGATTGCGCGAGATCGTCAGCAGCAGGTCGCGATAGTTGCCCATGCCGCGATGGCGGAACAGATCGATCTGTTCCAGCAACTGATCGTAGTTGTCGACCTTGGAGTTGCCGGTCGCGAACACCTGGTGCCAGAACAGCGCCATCTTCTCTTCCAGCGGGCGCTGCGTGGTCACCAGGTAGTACATGTAGTTCACGTTGCCCATCGGCGGCTGCCCGCCGGGCAGCAGCGCCGCCGGCTGATGGCGCAGCAGCACATAGGGATCGACCGGCGGGTGCGCCTCTGGGGTCAGCAAGTCCTCGACGGTGGCCTCGTAGCCCTTGGCCGCCCGCGCCTCGAGCTCGTCGCGGCTGGCGCCGAAGCCGGCGCGCCGCATCAGGTGGGCCATCAGCGCGATGTCGTCGTGGTTCGTCATTTTCGTTCCTCCTCCCGCCGAATGTCGTTCAGTCGCGAAACCCTGTCGTCGTTGGTCTCCTGCGTTGCGCGCGTGATCGCGGACCGGAACGGCCGCGTGTCACCGCCCTCCGTCGCATTGATGCAAAGTGTGTGGTGTTTGCCGGGTCCGGCCGACCGACCCCGACGCGTCGCGCGCCGAACGGTCGCGCCCGGTCGCGGCGGCCCTTGCGGCGGGCCGATCTACAGCGCCATTCGTTGTCCGGCCAGCACAGTTCATGCGCGTCCTGCCTAGACAAGCCGGCGATCACGTGTCCCGTGACCGCCGAAATTCCCCCGCCCCCATCGCGGCAAAATCGCGCCCCGGTCTCCGGTAGTCTGCCGCACCACCGTCCGTCCGGGGTTTTCGACCGCGCAGGAGGATGGCGAACGCTGTACCAAGACCGGCAGACGGTCAAGCGCGTACGGCAACAAAGCTGCGCCGGCGCCGTCAAACCACTACCCATCACCCCCGAACGAGTGACAGAATGCCCCCGCTTCCCCTGTCCTCGATCGGCTGACCCAAGCATGCCCGACGGCTCCGCTGCCCTCACGCTGACGCTGCACGACGCGATCGCCGAGATCCCGGCGGCCGACTGGGACGCCTGCGCCGGCGCCGACAACCCGTTCGTCAGCCACGCCTTCCTGAGCGCGCTGGAGGACAGCGGCTCGGCGGATCCGCGGGAGGGCTGGCTGGCACGGCACGCGGTGCTGCGCGCCGAGGACGGGCGCATCGCCGCGGTCGCGCCGATGTACGCCAAGTCGCACAGCTACGGCGAATACGTGTTCGACCACGGCTGGGCCAACGCCCTGCAGCGCGCCGGCGGCAGCTACTACCCGAAGCTGCAGGTGGCGGTGCCGTTTTCGCCGGTGCCGGGGCCACGCCTGCTGCGCCGGCCGGGCGCCGGCATCCCGGCCGCCGCCTTCGCCTCGGCGTTCGAGCAGGCGTGCCACTCGCTCGACCTGTCTTCGGTGCATGTCACGTTCTGTTCGGAAGAGGAATGGCACGGGCTGGGCGAGGCCGGCTGGCTGCAGCGCCTGGGCATGCAGTTCCACTGGGACAACCTCGGCTATGCCAGCTTCGAGGATTTCCTCGCCGTGCTGTCGTCACGCAAGCGCAAGGTGCTGCGGCGCGAGCGGCGCGACGCCAACGCCGCCGGCCTGACCTTCCACGCGCTGTCCGGCGCCGAGCTGACCGAGGCGCACTGGGACGCGTTCTACCGGTTCTACACCGCGACGGTGGACCGCAAATGGGGCGGCGCCTACCTGACGCGGCGGTTCTTCTCGCTGCTGTCGGAGCGGCTGGGCGATCGGGTCGTGCTGATGCTGGCGGCGAACGGCGGCAAGCCGGTGGCCGGCGCGCTGAACATCGCCGGCGCCGACGCGCTGTATGGCCGCAACTGGGGCTGCCGCGGCGACTGGCCGTTCCTGCATTTCGAGCTGTGCTACTACCGCGCCATCGACTGGGCGATCGCGCACGGGCTGCGCCGGGTGGAGGCGGGGGCGCAGGGCCGCCACAAGATCCAGCGCGGCTACCTGCCGCAGCCGACCTACTCGGCGCACTGGATCGCGCATACCGGCCTGCGCCGCGCGGTCGCCGGCTTCCTGGCCGAGGAGCGGCCGCAGATCCGCGCCGAGATGGCGGCGCTGGCGGAACAGTCGCCGTTCCGCCGCGACGGCGAGACAGACTGAGCCGGGCGGCACACTGCGACCGACGGGACAGTTGGGCGACGCAAGCAACCAAGCAAGGCAGGAAAAGCAAGAAAGCCAGCGGACACAGAGTTTCACGGAGTGTCCACAGAGTTTCACAGAGGAAGCGAATGGCGCTACGCGCAAGACACCTCGACTGGCGCGCCGGTCCTTAGCGCGAAGCGCCATTCATTTTTACTTGCTTTCTCTCAGTGAAACTCTGTGGGAACTCAGCGAAACTCTGTGTCCGCTGGCATTCTTGCTTGCTTTGTTGTTGGCTTGCCTAATCGCTAGCCGGCCACGACGGTGAACCGCAACACGGACCACGTAGGTCGCCGCGCTCGGCGAGCGCGCCAACCTGCGAAATCGAGCGGTCGGTCTGCTCACTCAAACCGCCGCGTTGGCATCGGCGGCGCCGGATAGCGTCCCAGCTTGGAGTTCCAGTACGCCCATGAGCGCGGGTCGATGATACCTGGTGGTGCGTGGTCGAGCGCTTCGCGCAGATCGTCGTCGGTGAGGAATGCGCGCAGGACCTTCATGTCCGCGTGCGTCGCTCGCGCCAATGCGTAGGCGACAAAGCGGACCGCATCGGACAAGGCCTCCGCCGGTTCCTCGAACCACACCAGACGGGACGCCAGCGCTTCGGTATCGGGTGTCAAAGGTATGGTCTTCATCGCGACGCACCCGGACCGTGATCGGCGCCCCGCTCCGCGACGGCGATCGTCGGCAGGCGATCGAGATCGACCTCGCGTGCGGCGCGCGCCAGCCGATCCCTGACCGGCTGAGGCAAGCGGGGCAGATTGCCGTCCTCGAAATACGAAAGGGCCTTCAACGTGTTCTGCGGATTGAACGCTGCCCCGTAGATCGCCTGCGCCGCGGCCAGCGCGGTTGGCAGATCGATACGGCCGTCGCGCAGCAGGGCGTCGATGTCGATGTAGTCCCGGGCCTCGGCGCGCACCTGCACCACCGAAGCCTTGGTGCCGGCCAGGTCGAGCAGCGAAGCGACCTGCAACCCATTGTCCGGCGCGATCAGCGGCGGTGACAGGCTAGGCAGGTCGGGCAACCCGAAGAAGGACAGTTGGATTACGCCGCCGCGGTCAATCCGGCAACTGAACGTATTCGGCGCGCGCTGTGTCACGATTGCGCCGGCAAGAAAGGACATGGCGGGCACCAACCGCACCTCGTCCAGCGGCCGATTACCAAAGAAGTCGAAGTCCACCGATTGGCGATGCCCGAGGTGGAGCGCGAGGGCCGTGCCGCCGTACAGCACGAATTCGGCCGGCACGGCAGTCAACTCGTCCCATAGGCGGCGCTGCGGCGGTGGCAGGATGTCGAGGCGGGGCGTGAAGTCCATTGTCATCTGCTCGGCCGTCTTCCGACCCGACTTATATCACAGACGGCGGCCTCCGCCGTCAGTCTCCCCCAGGGCCGGTTCCTTATGTCGGACGGCGACCGCCGGCAACAACCGCGCAACGTCATCCGTCTGGGCAGCCCCACGCCCGGCGCCGATGCTGCCGCCATGCTGCTGCCTCCGACCGTCATCGCCGCCGTGCTGCTCGCGGCCGTGCTGCACGCCGGCTGGAACATCGTGGTGCGCGCCGGGGCGGATCGGCGGCGAGAGACCGCGCTGGTGGTCGCCGGCAGCGGCCTGCTGGCGTGCCTCGCGCTGCCCTTCGTGCCGCTGCCGCCGCCGGCGACCTGGCGCTACCTGCTCACCTCGGCCGGCCTGAACACGGTGTATTTCGCGCTGATCGCCGAGGCCTATGCGCGCGGCGGCGTCGCCCTGGCCTATCCGCTGATGCGCGGCGTCGCGCCGTTGCTGGCCGCGCTCGCCGCCTGGGGGCTGATCGGCGAGGCGCTGCCGCCGGCCGCCTGGATCGGCATTGCCGCGATTTGCCTCGGCGTCGGCGCACTGGCGCGGCCGCGCGGGGTGCCCGGCGAGCGCGTGGTGGTGCGGCTGGCGCTGGCCAACGCCGTGGTGATCGCCGCCTATACGCTGAATGACGCGGTGGGCGCCCGGCTGTCCGGCGCACCGCTGACCTACGCGCTGTGGCTGTTTCCGCTCACCGCGGTGCCGACGCTGCTGTGGCTGCATCGCAGCGCGCCGCCGCGCCGGCCGACCTGGCCCGAGGCGCGGCGCGGCCTGGGCGGGGCGGTCTGCGTGATCGGCTCCTACACCGTCGTGCTGTGGGCGCTGACGCGGGCGCCGGTCGCGCCGGTCGCGGCGCTGCGCGAAACCGCGATCCTGTTCGGCGTGCTGCTGGCGCGGCTGCTGCTGGGCGAGCGGCCGGGGCGCTGGGGCTGGGGCGGCGCGCTGGCGATCGCCGCCGGGGCGGCAATCCTGCGCCTGGCGTAGCCCGGACTTCTCAAACTCTCGCGGGTGCTGGCTCGGTCCTTGCCGCGCCAAAGCCTTTTCGCGCCTTGCGAATACAACCTGTATTGGCGGCGGCGCGAAAAGGCTTTGACACGACAATTACCTTCGCCATCATCCCGCGACAGTTTGAGAAGTCCGGGCTAGCACCTACCGCCGGGCGCCTACCGCCGGCGCACCAGCCAGCAGCCGACCGAGGACACCGCCAGGCCGAGCACGGTCAGCCCCGACAGCGCCTCGCCCAGCAGCGCCCAGGCCAGCAGCGCCGCCGCGCCCGGCACCAGGTAGAAATTCGCCGTCGCCCGCGCCGCCGAGCCGCGCTGCAGCATCAGCAGATACAGCACCATGCTGCCCAGCGAGACCCCGACCGCGTTCCACACGATCGCCGCGATCGCCGCGCGCGGTCCAGTCGGCGTGCGGCGTCTCGAACAGCAGCACGGCGAGCGCGCCGGCCACCGCGGCGGCCAGGAACTGCACCGTCGCGCCCTCCAGCATCGGCACGCCGCGGCAGAACCGGGCGAAATACAGCGTGCCGGCGACCAGGCCGAGCACGCCCAGCCCGGACAGCAGCGCCAGGTCAAGCTGCACCGTGCTCCGCGCCGCGGCCAGCCCGACGATCAGCGCCACCCCCGCCGTGCCGAGCACCAGGCCGAGGACCTGCCGGGGCAGCAGCCGCTCTCCCAGCAGCGGCCAGGCCAGCACGGCGGTGAGCAGCGGATTGAGCGTCTGGATCAGCGCGATCGGCGCGGCATTCATCCGCGTCATCGCGACGTGCGCGGGGTCCAGCAGCACGGTGTTCACCAGCACGCCAGCCACCGCGCAGTGCAGCCATTTGCCGCGCAGCACCGCCCAGGAGCGGCGCAGCAGCCGCATCGCCAGCACCAGCAGGGCGGCGCGAGAGGCACAGCCGCACCTCGACGAACAGCAGCGGCGAGACGTGCCGCAGGCCGACCCGGGCGCCGATGAAGGACGAGCTCCACAGCAGCACGAAGCCGAAGGGCGCCAGGCGCAGCAGCAGCCGATCCGGCATGGTCTCCATCCGCGCGCAGGGCCGCATGGAGCTTGCCGCTTCGGCCGCCGCGGGCATAGAGCCAGCCGCGGCCGGCCGCGCGCAGACCATTGCCGCGCCGCGGTGTGTCGCGCGGCAAGGCACGGCTACACGCCGCCGCGTGTCACCCGAGGCGGCGTGTAACGCCAGACGCTGGCGGGGGGAAAATTCAGCGGCGTCCAGGCCTCGCGCCGGCCCGCCAGTCGGTGGCGGCGCGTGGAAATCGGCGAGGTGGCGCAATAGCTGAAGTGCAGAAAGCCGCGCCCCGGCGCCACCGCCTGCATCGCGGCGATGAACCGGCGCTGCTCGGCAAACGGCAGCAGCACCAGCGGAATGCCGCAGATCACCGTGCCGATCCGGCCATGCCACTCCGCCGGCACCAGCTCCACCAGGCGGCTGGCATCGCCCTCGATAACCCTGGTGCCGGGCAGCGCGCGGCGCAGATGGGCGGCCATGGCGGGCGCGATCTCGACGACGAACAGCCGGTCGGCCGGCACGCCGGCGGCCAGCAGCGCGCGGGAGATCACCCCGGTGCCGGCCCCCAGCTCCAGCACCGCCTCATCCCCGGCGCGACGCGTCTGGCGCACGATGCGGGCGCACAACGCCGCGGACGACGGCACCACCGAACCCATCTGCAACGGGTTCGCCAGCCAGCGCCGAAAGAACAGACCTGGTTCCGCGACGGAACGGTCCCAGTGGTTACTTATAGTCTTGCCGTCGGCGGCGGACGACTGTAGTGCATTCGTCATCGTTGTGTCGCTTTTTGTTCACAATCATGGCACGCTGCGCTTGCGAATACAGGAAACTGCCGAGTCGCGAAAGCCCGGCGCCCACCCGGGACAGCGTAACCGGCGGGCGGCATCACGCGACGCGCGCCCGGCCAGACGGTTGGCAGGCGGAACGATATTGCCCGCCAGGCCCAGGCGGCCCCCACCCCGCCGGCGCCCGGGAGCGCCCCAGGTGATTGCTTCCGCAATCCGCCTCCATGCGTTACACACAACTCCAGGTGGCTCGCGGCACCAGGCGGTGCCGCCCGATTGGGAAGGACGACTTTACCCGGATGACCGCGCGCATCCTGATCATCGACGATGTTCCGGCAAACACACGCCTGCTGGAAGCCAAGCTGTCGGCTGAATACTACCAGGTCGCCAGCGGCCGCGATGGGTTCGAAGCGCTGCGGCTGGCCCGCGACTGGCAGCCCGATCTGGTGCTGCTCGATGTCATGATGCCCGGCATGGACGGCTTCGAATGCTGTCGCCACCTGAAGGAAAGCCCGACGACCCGGCACATTCCGGTGGTGATGGTAACCGCGCTCGGCGAGCCGTCGGAGCGGCTGCGCGGGCTGGAGGCGGGGGCCGACGATTTCCTCACCAAGCCGGTCGAATACGACACCCTGATGGCCCGCGTCCGCAGCCTGGTGCGGCTGAAACGCCTGCTCGACGAGTGGCGCGCCCGCGGCGAGACGGTGCGCGCCCTCGGCCTGGCGGCCGAACCCGAGCAGGACCCCTCGGTGGCCGGCGCTCGCGCACTCGTGATCGATGACTGGGATCCGGGCGCGCAGGCCATCCAGGATGCGCTGGGCCGCGACGGGATCGTGACGAGCCGCGCCAGCAGCGAGGCCGAGGCGGTTGCAGCGTCGACCAGCGGCTCGTTCGACCTGATCGTGCTCAGCCTGGCCATGAGCGGGGAGGATCCGCTCAAGCTGACCTCGAGCCTGCGGGCGGCGGACGCCACGCGCGACGTGCCGATGCTGCTGATCGCCGAGCCGGACGAGCATGAACGGCTGCTCCGTGGCTTCGACCTGGGCGCCAACGACTGGCTGGTGCTGCCGCTCGACGCCAACGAGTTGCGCGCCCGGGCGCGCAACCAGATCCGCCGCAAATTCTACCAGGACCGGCTGCGCGCCGACCTTGGCCAGGCGCTGGAATTGGCGCTGACCGATTCGCTGACCGGCCTCTACAACCAGCGCTATCTGCTGCGCCACCTGCACGGCCTGCTGACCACCAGCCCCGATCGCGAGGTCGCGGTGCTGATGCTGGATGTCGATCACTTCAAGCAGGTGAACGACGACTACGGGCATGCCGCCGGCGACCGCGCGCTGCGCTCCATCGCAGAGACGCTGCGCGCCAACACGCGCGTCTTCGATTCGCTCGCCCGCTATGGCGGCGAGGAATTCGTCGTGGTGATGCCGGGCTCCAACCAGGACGAGGCCGTTGCGGCAGCCGAACGCCTCCGTGCCTCGGTCGAGGCGATGACGTTCGCCCCCACGCCGGGCCACCGCTGTCGCCTGAGCGTCAGCATCGGCGTCGCCTGCCGCGGCGCCGGCACCGACACGCCCGAGGCGCTGCTGCGCGAGGCGGACGTGGCGCTGTACGCGGCGAAGCGCGCCGGCCGCAATCGCGTCATGCTCGCCGCCGCCCCGGGGCCATAGCCGCAATCGAAGGAAGGCCAGGGACACTGTTCTCCCCCTCCCCTTGCGGGAGGGGGTTGGGGGGAGGGGTCGTGCAGGCACCACGCATCGTGCCTGCCCGACCCCTCCCCCCGGCCCCCTCCCTCAAGGGGAGGGGGAGAAGATCGCCCCTCCCCTTCCCCCTCTGGCCGAGCCGGGCATTTGGCGCCATCGTAACGGGCCAAAACGACTGCACGGGGGGAAACCAGGTGGCGGCCACGACGGAGGCGGATTTCGTCATCATCGGCGCCGGCTCGGCCGGCTGCGTGCTGGCCAATCGGCTCAGCGCCGATCCCTCCAACCGCGTGCTGCTGCTGGAAGCCGGCGGCAACGACACCGATCCGTGGATTCACATCCCGGCCGGCTTCTACCGCAACATCTATAACCCCAAAGTCGCCTGGTATTTCGAGACCGAACCGGTGCCCGAGATGCACAACCGGCGCATTCCCTGGCCGCGCGGCAAGGTGCTGGGCGGCTCCTCGGCGATCAACGGGCTGATCTACATCCGCGGCCAGCGGCAGGATTTCGACCTGTGGCGCCAGCTCGGCAACGCCGGCTGGTCGTATGACGACGTGCTGCCGTATTTCCGCAAGGCCGAGGACCAGGAGCACGGCGCCGACGAATTCCACGGCGCCGGCGGTCCGCTCGGCGTTTCCGATCTGCGCACGAAACATCCGTTGCACGACGCGCTGATCGAGGCGGCGCAGCAGGCCGGCTACCAGTACAACGCCGACTTCAACGGCGCCGAGCAGGAGGGCGTCGGGCCGCTGCAACTGACCGTGCGCGGGCGGCGGCGCTGCTCGACGGCCGAGGGCTATCTGAAGCCCGTGCTGCACCGGCCGAATCTGCAGCGTGCGAAATCGCACGCGCTGACCCATCGCGTGCTGCTCGACGGCAGGCGCGCGGTCGGCATCGAATACGCCCGCAACGGCGCGCTGCACCAGGTGCGCGCGCGGCGGGAGGTGCTGCTCTGCGGCGGGGCGATCAACTCGCCGCAGCTCCTGCAGCTTTCCGGCATCGGGCCGGGCGCGCTGCTGCAGGGTCTCGGCATCGCGGTGCTGCACGACCTGCCGGGGGTCGGCGAGAATTTGCAGGATCATGTCGGCGGGCGGATGATTTTCCGTTGCCAGGGCGTGACCACGTTCAACGAGATCTACCACAACTGGCTGCGGCGAATCTGGGCGGGGATGCAGTACGCGTTGTTCGCCGACGGGCCGCTGATGACCGGCGCCGGGCCGATCGGGCTGTTCGTCAAGACGCGCCCGGAGCTGGACTCGCCCGACGTGCAGTATCAGTTCATGGCCGGCAGCATGCCCAAGGTCGGCGACCCGATGCACAAGTTCCCCGCCTGCACGCTTCGGCGCCATCCCCTGCCGGCCGGAAAGCCGCGGCTGGCTGCGCATCACCTCGCCGGATCCCGCCAAGCCGCCGGCGATGCAGCCGAACTACCTGGCCACCCAGAACGATCGCGACACGATGGTCGCCGCGCTGAAGGTGACGCGCAAGGTGTTCGCCATGCCGGCATGCGGAAATACGTGACCGAGGAGATCTTTCCCGGCCCGCAGGCAAGCACCGACGAGGACCTGCTGAACCATGTGCGCGCCACCTCGGGCACCACGTTCCACCAGACCAGCACCTGCATGATGGGGCCGGGACCGATGGCGGTGGTGGACACCACGCTGAGGGTGAAGGGGCTCGACGCGCTGCGGGTGATCGATGCCTCGATCATGCCGACGGTGGTGTCGGGCAACACCAACGCCGCCGCGATCATGATCGCGGAGAAGGGGGCGGACATGATCCTGCGGGCGGCATGACCTACCCGACGCACCTGCTGCCCACCACCGTGGTCGGCAGCTACCCGCAGCCCGACTGGCTGGTGGACCGCGCCGGGCTGGCGGCGCACGGCGTGCCGCGCACCCATGCGCACGACATCTGGCGCATCCCCGACGCGCTGCTGGAGCAGGCGCAGGACGACGCCACGGTGCTGGCGATCCGCGACATGGAACGTGCCGGGATCGACATCATCACCGACGGCGAGATCCGCCGCGAGAGCTACTCCAACCGTTTTGCGCTCGCGCTGGACGGCATCGACGCCGAGCAGCCCGGCGAGGTGAACGCGCAGTTCAACCGTGCCACGCCGGTGCCGCGCGTGGTCGGCCCGATCCGCCGCCGCGGCCCGGTCGAGCTGCGCGACGTGCAGTTCCTGCTGCAGAACATGCCGACGACCCCGGGCCACGCCAGCAAGATCACGCTGCCCGGCCCGTTCACCCTGTCGCGTCAGGCGAAGAACGAGTTCTACACCGACGAGGAAGCGTTGGTGATGGACTACGCGATCGCGGTGAACCAGGAGCTGCGCGACCTGAAGGCCTCGGGCGTGGACGTGGTGCAGCTTGACGAACCCTGGGTGCGCACCGATCCGGAGAAGGCGCTGCGCTACGGGCTGCCGGCGATCAACCGCGCGCTGGAGGGCATCGCCGGGCCGACCGTCGTGCATATCTGTTTCGGCTATGCCGCGGTGGTGAAGCAGCAGAAGCCGACCGGCTACAGTTTTCTGCCGCAGCTTGCCGATACGATCGCGCAGCAGATTTCCATCGAGGCGGCGCAGCCAAAACTCGATCTGGGCGTGCTGCGCGAGCTGACGGGCAAGCAGGTGATGCTGGGGGTGCTCGATCTCGGCGACCCGGCGGTGGAGACCGCCGAGACGGTCGCCGCGCGCATCCGCGCCGGGCTGCGATATCTGCCGCCCGAGCGGCTGATCCCGGCGCCCGATTGCGGCATGAAGTACCTGCCGCGCGCGACCGCGTTCGGCAAGCTGAAGGCACTGGCGGATGGGGCCGCAATCGTGCGGCGGGAGCTGGCGGGATAGCGCGTGTCCATGGTGGCTGGAAACCGTGCGCCCGCCGCACGCCTTCGGTACCAGGGCATCCGAGCCCGAACGCCGCGTGCGTTCGACCATTCCCCCAGAGGTCGCCGTTGTGTTACAAGGCGTGATGATGGTGACGGACCTGTCCAGCTTTGACGCACCGCGAGGGGCGCAATGAACTTTCAGTACAGCGGCGGCGAACTGCCGCTGATGGCGCAGGCCGTGCGCTGGAAATCCTACGTCGCCGATCTGATCCGCCCCTATCTGGGTGCGTCGGTGCTGGAGGTCGGCGCCGGGATCGGCAACAACATCCCCTCCCTGTTCGCGCCGCCGGTCTCCCACTGGACGGCGCTGGAGCCGGACGCCACCCAGGCGGCCCGCATCACCGACCCCACGGTGCGCGTGGTCGTCGGCACGCTGACGGCGATCGAGGCGACGGAGCGGTTCGATGCGATTGTGTACCTCGACGTGCTGGAGCATATCGAGGACGATGCGCAGGAGCTGCGCCACGCCGCGGCGCGCCTGGCAGCGGACGGCCGGCTGATCGTGCTGTCGCCGGCGCATCCATTCCTGTTCAGTCCGATGGACGCGGCGGTCGGCCATCACCGGCGCTACACCGCGGCGGGGTTGCGCGCGCTGACGCCGGAGGGCTGTCGTCTCGAGCGGCTGATCATGGTCGACTCGGTCGGCTTCTTCGCCTCGCTCGCCAACCGCCTGCTGCTGCGCACCGAACAGATCTCGGCCGGCCAGGTACGCCTGTGGGATGGCGTCATGGTGCCGGTCTCACGGGTCCTCGACCGCGTGCTGTTCCACGGCTTCGGCAAGAGCGTCCTGGCGGTGTGGAGCCGGAGCGGCGCCTGAGGGCCGGTCGACCGGCGCCGCGATCCGCCGGCGGCCGGCTCAGGGCTGCTTCGCAGCAGCCTCGCCGACCGCGGCGGCGGAACGCGACGGCAGATACCGCTCCACCAGGTAGAGCGGACGCTGCTTCGTTTCGTTGAATACCCGACCTAGATACTCGCCGATCACACCGAGACAAATGAGCTGGGTGCCGCCCAGCAGGAGGACCACGACCAGCAGGCTCGGGTAACCGGCCGGCGAACTGTGCGAGACCAGCGTGCGCACCACCACCGCGACCCCGAACAGCGCTGCCAGCAGCGCCACCACAGCGCCGAGATAGGTGGCCAGCTTCAGCGGCAGCACGCTGAAGCTGGTGAACCCCTCGATCGCCAGGTTCCACAGCTTCCACCAGTTCCATGTCGTCTTGCCGGCAGCGCGCGGCGCGCGGTCGTACAGTACCGGCTTCGACGGAAACCCGACCCAGGCGAACAGCCCCTTCATGAACCGGTGCTGCTCGCGCAACTTCAGCAGCGCATCCACCGCGCGCCGGCTCATCAGCCGGAAGTCGCCGGTGTCGGGCGGCAGCTCCACCTGGCCCCAGTTGCGCATCAGACGGTAAAACAGCGCCGCCGTGCGCGTCTTCAGCCAGGTCTCGCCCTGCCGCACGCGGCGGCGGGCCGGCACCATGTCGAACCCCTCGCGCCACACCGCGACCAGCTCCGGGATCACCTCCGGCGGGTCCTGCAGATCGGCGTCGATCACGATCACCGCGGCGCCGCGCGCGTGATCGAGGCCGGCGGTGGTGGCGATCTCCTTGCCGAAATTGCGCGACAGGTTGACCACCGCGACGCGCGGGTCGCGGTCGCGCAGCGCCTCCACCACCGACAGCGTGGCATCGCGGCTGCCGTCGTTGACCATCACGGCCTCCCAGGGCTCGCCGAGGCCATCCATCACCGCGGCAAGCCGGGCGTGCAGCAGCAGGATGCCGTCCGCCTCGTTGAACATCGGCACGACGACGGAGAACACCGGGCCGGTCGATGCGTCGATGGTCGGCGATGCGTCTGTGGTCACCGTCGTGTCACCTCGGGCCTGTCACCGCGGCGTGTCACCTCGGGCCTGTCACTTCGGGGCAGCGAGTCGCCGGGCAGTATCGGGCTTCGCGCGGCTGGGGGGTAGCCGGGGTGATTGGGGGAAAAGTTTTCGGCAGGTCCCACCCAGCCGACCAGCGCGCGCCGTCCCGAACCTCGGAGCGGACAATGCCGGCAGTCAGTTGATCGCCAGCCAGCCACCACGCATCAGTCGAAGCCCGACCGCTACGCGCCGAGGTGTTGGAGCAGCGCCACCAGCGTGCGTTGCCAGGCGTCCTCCGCCGCATCCCGCTTGTAGTGCACACCCCAGATGAAATCGTGATCGGCACCGGGATAGACGACAAGCTCGACGGGCGCGCCGCGAGCCTTCGCGGACGCCGCCATCGCCGTTATCGTGCCTATCATACAGCATCCATTGTTGTCCGCGTCACCCGCGAATACGAGGCTCGGCACCGTCCAGCGACGGACCACGTCTGCCTTGTCGCGGATCGATCTGGTCGCCGGATAGTAGTCCACGACCACGGACACGAGATCGGTCAGCGAGGTGGCATACGCGAGGGCAGCGCCACCGCCCGCGGACGCGCCGACCACGGCGACCTTTCCAATGCTTGCATGGGGCCCGATGCTTGCACGGGGTCCTGTGCTCGCATGCGGCGAGTGCTGAGCCAGCACGATCAACTGCCGCAGGTTTTCGCCGGCTTTCGCGTCGGTCACGGGAAAATCGCGACCGTCGAGCAGGACGGCATAGTAGCCGAGCCTGGCAAGCTCGCCAGGAATGAACGTATAGGCGGTTGGGCCGGCGCGGCCGGAAAGAACGAAGACCACCGGCCCTTGTCCGGCAGGCGGCACGAACTCGCTAGACCTGACATTTTCCAACGGCGGCGCATCAGAAGCGCACCCCACCATCCCGGCGCTCAGGAACACCAGTGCAACCAGAATGTTTTTCACGGATCGCTGCCTTGCCGCTTCATACAGCCATCGGGATACCCGGTTTGCCGCAACACGTCATCGGTGCGCCGACTGTCACCGCGTTGGTATTGTCCGGGCACCAACGCCTCCCGATGGCCCATGACCGGACCGTGGTCCGCCGCGTGACCCGCGCCCTCGCGAGGAGGGGAGAAATGCTCGGGGGATCGTGCTAAGTGACGGCGATGGTCACGTCTCGCTTGCGCATCGGCGTCGCCGGCGTCGGGCATTTCGGCCGCTACCACGCGCTGAAGGTGGCGGCGTCGCAGCGCGCCACCCTGGTCGGCGTGCACGACCTGAACGAGGAGCGCGCCAAAGCGATCGGCTGGGAAGTCGGCGCGCCCGACCTTGACTTCGACGCGCTGCTGGCGGCCGCCGACGCCCTGATCATCGCCGCGCCGGCCCAGGCGCACCACGCGCTCGCCGCCGCCGCGCTGCGCGCCGGCAAGCACATCCTGGTGGAAAAGCCGCTCGCGGCCACGCTGGCCGAGGCCGACGAGCTTGCCGCGCTTGCCGCGGCGCACCAGCGCGTGGTGCAGGTCGGCCACCTCGAGCGCTTCTCGGCGGCGCACGCGTCGCTGTCCGGCCGGCTCGGTGCGCCGCTCTATATCGAGGCCGTGCGCGTCGCCCCGTTCAAGCCGCGCGGCACCGACGTCTCGGTGATCCTCGACCTGATGATCCATGACCTTGACCTGGTGCTCGCGCTGGTGGCGGCGCCGATCGAGAGCGTGGATGCGGTCGGCGCCGCCGTCGCCAGCCCGCACGAGGACATCGCCAACGCGCGCATCCGTTTCGCCAGCGGCGCGGTGGCGACGATCACCGCCAGCCGCATCGCCCAGCGCAACGAGCGGCGCATGCGCATCTTCACGCGCGACGGCACCATGGCGATCGACTTCGCCAACCGCCGCCTGACGGTGATCGCGCGCGGGCGCGGGGCGCCGGTGCCCGGCCTCGCCGGCTTCGGCTTCGAGGAAGCAAGCTGGCAGGAACACGATTCCCTCGCCGCGGAGCACGCCGCCTTCATCGCCGCGGTGCTGGACGGCGCGCCGGTGGTGGTGGATGCCGCCGCCGGACGGCGCGCGCTGGACGCCGCGCTGCAGGTGATGGACAGCATGGCGGCCAGCCGCGCGCGGATGGCGGCATCCGGTCTGCTCGACCCGCCGCCCGCCGGGTGATCAGCGTTTCGGCGGAAGATCGAGCAGCGCCAGTACCTCGGCCGCTGCCGCCGCCGAGGGGCTGCCCACCGGCGGCGCAAGCTGTGCCAGCACCGCGCGACACGCGGCGCGCTGCGCCGCCGCGGCGGCCGGATCGGTCAGCAACGGCAGCAGGGCCGCCGCCAGCCGCGCCGGGGTGCAGGCCTCCTGGATCAGCTCCGGCACGATCTCGCGCTCCGCGATCAGGTTCAAGATCGAGGCGTAGCGCACCGTGATCATCCGCCGTGCGAGCGCCGCCGACAGCGGATTGACGCGGTAGCCCACCAGCATCGGCACGCCGGCCAGCGCCAGCTCCAATGTCGAGGTGCCCGACTTGGTCAGCGCCGCGGCCGACGCGGCGAAGGCGTCGTGCTTGTCCGCGACGGTGTCGAGCAGGATCGGCGACATCGGCCAGCGTGCCGCGCCGGCGGCGACCGCCTCGGCCACCGGCCCGGCCAGCGGCACCGCCGCCACCAGTCCCGGCACGCGGGCGGCGACCATGCGCAGCGCGGCGCCGAACACCGGCAGCATGCGGCCGACCTCGGTACGCCGGCTGCCCGGCATGACGGTCAGCACCGGCGTGTCCGTTGCCAGTCCGTGGCGGGCACGAAACCGCGCCGCGTCGCCGGCGTCGGCGCCGCTCTCCAGCACGGGATGGCCGACGAACTTTGCCGGCAGGCCGTGGCGGGCGAAGAATGCCGGCTCGAACGGCAGCAGGCACAGCAGCCGGTCCCACAACCCGCCGTAGTGGCGCACCCGGCCCGGCCGCCAGGCCCAGACCTGCGGCGCAACGTAATGCGCGCGCGGCAGGCCGAGCGGCTCGATCGCGCGCAGCAGGCGCAGCGTGAAGCCGGGGCTGTCGATCGTGACCACCGCGGCGGGGCGTTGCGCCGCGATGTCGGCCACCGTCTCGCGCAGGCGCCGGCGCAGCGCGGCGACCTTGGGCAGCACCTCCAGCAGGCCCATCAGTGCCAGCTCGCGCATCGGGAACCGGCTGGTCAGGCCGTGTTGCGCCATCTGGTCGCCGCCGATCCCGGCGAAGCGCAGCTCGGGCCGGCGGGCCAGCAGCGCGGCCATCAGCCGGCCGCCGAGCACGTCGCCGCTTGCCTCCCCGGCGACCAGGTAGATCAGGGGCCGATCCATGGCCGGTGCATAGGCGGCGCATCAGGGGGGCGCAACGCCGCGCGGGCGCCGTCCCGGGTGTCGCGGCTTTGGCGCCGGGAGGCGGACTTCGCACCAGAGACGGCCGCCTGGAAAACAATGCTGGAGATTATATTCCTGTCCGTGTTATGTCTATCATTCTAACTGACATCAGGAACTGCTCCCTTGTCCGAACCTCTTCCCTTCCCCATCCCGCCTCCCTTTCCCACCACCCCACCTCCCTGTCCCACCCCGCCCGCCTTTCCCACCCCACCGCCAGAGAAGCCGCCCTACGCCATCCCGCCGCAGGCGCTGCGCTCCCTGGTCCTGACCCTGCCGCGCCCATCGGCCGACGCCCCCGACGCCGCCTGGCAGGAGGTGGTGCAGGACGGCCTCGACAAACTCGCGGCATTCGACCCGCGCGACGCGATCGAGACCATGCTGGCGACCGGCATGATCGCGCTCAGTGCCGGGATGCTCGACGCGCTCCGCCTCGCCTTCGAGTCCGCCGCCACCCCCGAGCAGGCGCTGCGCCAGCGCGCCAACGCGGTCGGGCTGCACCGCGCGATCAACGGCACCGCGCACCTGCTCGACCGCCAGCGCCGCCGCCCCGCCGCCCCCGCGCGCGACTGGGCCGACGCCGCGGCGACGCTGACCACCGAATGGCGCGCCGCCCCGTCGCGCCCGGCCGAGGCCGCCCACGGCGGCAAGGCCGAGGCCAAGTCCGAGGTCGTCGTCCGCTGGATCGACGAGATCGACGACGCGGAGCTCGCCATCGCCGTCGAGGACGAGCGCCGCCAGAAGGCCGGCGAACCCCCACTGCCGCGCAAGCCCGGCGCGCCGATGGTGCTCTACCGCTACAAGCCCGAGGACTACGTCCACCAGTTCCGCCCCGACCCGAAGAACTTCCGCAAGTACCCGGGCTGGGAGAACATGACGATGGCCGAGCGGCGGGACTTCTTCGGCTACAGCTACGACGGCCCGCTGGGGCCGGCCGAGGCGCTGACCCCCGCCTCGCGCGACGCCATGCTGGCGCAGCAGGCGGCGGAGGAGAAGCTGAAGCAGGAATACGGCATGTAGCGGTGGCCCGCCGCGGTGTGGGGCGGGATTTCGTTCAGCGCGATCGCATCTGGACGTCGCATCATGCGCGGTGTGTGGCGCGGCCGGCCAGTGAACCGCCAAGACGCCATATGTGGACGGCCCCCGGCTTGCAAGAGAGTTCAGGTGGTGGGTCGGATCGCTTGCGCTCATATGTCCGGTTTCGGCGTCCTGATCGGACGCTGCCGAGCTGGTTTCCGCGACGTGCATTCCAAACAAGGCGGCGACATTGACTGCCGTGGCGTCTTTCGGAGTGTTGCGCGTCTGGGATCGACCGATCACACCATATGTGGACGGCCCCCGGCTTGCAAGAGAGTTCAGGTGGTGGGTCGGATCGCTTGCGCTCATATGTCCGGTTTCGGCGTCCTGATCGGACGCTGCCGAGCTGGTTTCCGCGACGTGCATTCAAACAAGGCGGCGACATTGACTGCCGTGGCGTCTTTCGGAGTGTTGCGCGTCTGGGATCGACCGATCACACCATCTCTTCCTTCTCTGGCAAGTTCCGGCTTTGGCGTGTGGTGGTGGTCACCGCCCGCCAAACCGCACGTTCAGTTTCTTGGTTCGACCGAGAGCAGTTTCTCCGTCCCGACCGTATTGCTGGCAGTGCGCCGCGCGCAGCCGCGGTCAAGGAGCGCTCCGCGCAGCGGAGCGACCGCGCAGCGGCGCCGCAGGCGTCCTTGACGGCGGCGAGCACGGCGCGAGGCTGGTGCGGTCGGGCCGATCGGGCTCATGCCGCCTGCTTGAGCATTTCGTGGCTCGCCGGATCAGGTTGCGGGTGAGCGCCAACAAGGAGCCAAGAAAAGCGGGGATCGGCACGCACCGGCGCCGGCACGCACCGGCGCAGGCACGCACCGGCGCGCGCGCTATCACCATTGGACCCTTGGCGCCTTCGCGCCTTGGCGGTTCACTGTCGTTCGGCCACCACAACCGGATCTGCCGGTGACCCGTTGGCACGCGGTCGGAGCGGACTCGATGAACTGGTCGCGGAAAGCCCCGAATGCGCTTGTCCGGGACGGACGCCGCCGCGTTCCTCGGCCCGGGCGCAGATGCTGGCAACCCGCACCGGCATGGCGACGTCGAATCGCGCCGGCCAGGACGCAATGCCATGCAAAGCCTGCCCCGGGCACTTGGCCCGGTGGCGGGAACGGTCGCGGCACCCGCACCAGCAGCAAGAGGAAAAATTCCGCCAGGCCCCCGAGCCGCGCCCGGCGCCCGGGGGCACGATTCGAAAAATCGCGCAGCAACCCTGTACACCCTCAGCCGGCGCCGTACAATGCTCGCCC
The DNA here is from genome assembly GCA_963773345.1 of uncultured Alphaproteobacteria bacterium. GTDB lineage: Bacteria > Pseudomonadota > Alphaproteobacteria > Acetobacterales > Acetobacteraceae > Palsa-883. The sequence continues at coordinate 555,507 of CAVZBG010000010.1, forward strand.
ACGCCGAACCCGCCCGAGCCGAACGACGCCGAGTCCGGGTGCGCGCCGAACCCGTGCCCTCGCCGCAACCGGCCCCGCGCCAGGACACGCGATGCAACAAAACGCGACGCAACCCTGTACAACCCGCCCGCGCCGGACGACGCCGGTCAACCGGCGTCCAAAGCCGGTCCGCCGGCGACATCCAATTCCGGGCCATCCCGGTTGCCACGACCCGGTGCATCCGCGCCGTGTCCCGACCTTCGCCGCGGCGGCACACCTCGCAGGGCGCGCGATTCGAGAATCCGCGCAGCAACCCTATACACCCTCCGCCCACGCCAGGCTCGCCGGCACTGGACGGCGCCGGTCAAACGCCAGCCAGAGCTGGTCCTGGCAAAGTCTGTCCCGGCCGAGGCCGGGTGCCGAGGGCGGCCCTCTGCCAGGCGGTGGCGGCAAATCGCGCCGGCCAGGACGCAATGCCATACAGCGCCTGCCACCGGGCAACGACCCGGTGGTGAGAACGGGCAGGTTGGCCGGCGCCCCCGTGGCGACGCTGACGACAGCCTGCCCGAGCGAAGCCCGCCCCAGCACAGACCTTGGGCGATGACGACCCTTGGGCCGGCCCTGGCTGGAAAACGCGCCGGCCAGGACGCAACGCCATACAAAGCCTGCCACCGGGCGTCTGTCCCAGTGGTGAGAAACGGCCCACGCCCCGCCGCGGCGAGCCCGGGCGACCTTGGCCGCGCCATGGCGACCGCTCGCCCACCCGCCGTCCCGCGCGATGGCCGCGGATCCGAACCGTCAGGACGCAATGCCCTACAACGCCTGCCCCCGAGCGCTTGACCTACGGTGGTGAGAACAGCGCACGCCGGAAGGGTGCACCCGACCGCGCCCGCTGCGGCGGCGGGAGCCCTCGACCGGTCCTGCCGCGACGGCCATCACGGCGTCGCCCACCGGCGCGACCGCGCACGGACCGACAGCCGGCGCAGCGACGCCATGCACCGTAATAACAAGCACGGCCGGAATAACAAGCGCGGCCGGCGGCCGGTGGTAGCCCGGACCGGCGCGCACCACCGCGCGCCCGCTCCCGGCGGCACCGACCCAAACGGCCCCGGCCCGGCCGCCCGCGTGCCCCCTCCCCCACCCCACACCCACCCCGCGTCCCAAACCCTCACGGCACGGACCGATCGCTCGCGTCCGCGGGGTTGCCACGCCCCCGGCCCGTCGGTATTGCCCCGCGGGCCATGATGTATTTCAGCCCGCTGAAGACCTGCGCTCATCCTCGGGGCCTGCCTGCTCGGCGCCCTTCTGTGCCTGCCCAACCTGCTGCCGGCCCCGGCGGCGTGGCTGCCGTGGCGCACCGTGCATCTCGGCCTCGACCTGCAAGGCGGCAGCTACCTGCTGCTCGAGGTCGACATGAAGGCGGTGATCAAGGAGCGGCTGGACGGCCTGGTCGACGGCGTCCGCCAGGCGCTGCGCCCGGGCGAGATCTTCTACCAGCACGCTGCAGGCCGCAGCCCGACCAGAACCGCGTGCTGCTGCAACTGCGCGACCCGGCCAGGACCGACGCGGCGATGGCGGCGCTGAAGCCGCTGATCAGCACCGAGGGTCCGACCGCGGCGCCGGACCTCGACCTTACCTCGACACCCGACGGCCAGGTTCTGCTGACCCTCTCGGAGGTCGCCTTGCGCGCCCGCGCCCAGGGCGCGGTGCAGCAGTCGATCGAGATCGTCCGCCGCCGCATCGACGAGACCGGCGTGGTCGATCCCGCAGATCACCCAGCAGGGCAGCGACCGCATCGTCGTGCAGTTGCCGGGGATCGGCGATCCGCAACCGCATCAAGGACCTGCTCGGCAAGACCGCGCACATGACGTTCCGCCTGGTGGACGAGGCGGCGAACGCCAACGTCCGCCGGCGCCGTCCCGCCACCGGGCGACGAGTTCCTGCCGATGCAGGACGATCCGAAGCAGAAGATCGCGGTGCGCAAGCGGGTGGACGTGGACGGCGGCGACCTGACCGACGCCCGCGCCGGGACCAATCCGCAGACCGGCGAGTGGGTGGTCAACTTCACCTTCAACTCGCTCGGCGCGCGCCGCTTCGCCGACGTCACGCGGGCCAACGTCGGCCACCGCTTCGCCATCGTGCTCGACGACAAGGTGATCAGCGCCCCGGTGATCCGCGAGCCGATCACCGGCGGGCGCGGTCAGATCAGCGGCAGCTTCACCGCGTCCTCGGCCACCGACCTGGCGGTGCTGCTGCGCGCCGGCGCGCTGCCGGCGCCGCTGACGGTGGTGGAGCAGCGCAGCGTCGGGCCGGAGCTGGGGGCCGACTGCATCCGCGCCGGGGCGATCTCGCTGGCCGTCGGCTTCGTCTGGTGATCGCCTTCATGGCGGTGTTCTACGGGCTGTTCGGCTGGTTCGCGAACGTGTGCCTGGTGGTGAACCTGGTGCTGATGCTGGCGCATCATGTCGGTGCTGCGGGCGACGCTGACGCTGCCGGGCATGGCCGGCATCCTGCTGACGCTGGGCATGGCGGTGGACGCCAACATCCTGATCAACGAGCGCATCCGCGAGGAGACGCGCAACGGCCGCCCGCCGCTGGCCGCGCTGGAGGCCGGGTTCACGCCGCGCCTACAGCACGATCTTCGACTAGCAACGCGACGGCGTTCCTGGCGCACGTGATGCTGTTCGTGTTCGGCAGCGGGCCGGTGCGCGGCTTCGCGGTGACGATCACGGTCGGCATCGCCACCAGCCTGTTCACCGCGTGGATGCTGACGCGGCTGCTGGTGTCGCGCTGGTATGCGGCGCACCGGCCGCGGCTGTTGCCGGTATAGGAGGCGCCATGTTCATGCGGCCGAAGCTCCAGGCTGGTCCCCGACGACACGCGCATCCAGTTCATGCGCGGCCGGTTCATGGGGCTGATCGTCTCGGCGATCCTGTCGACCGCCTCGGTGATCCTGTTCTTCTATCCCGGCCTGAACCTGGGCATCGACTTCTCCGGCGGCATGGTGATGGAGGTGCGCACGCCCGGGCCGGCCGATTTCGGCGCCGATCCGCGCGGCGCTGGCAGCCGAGCACGTCGCCGACGCAGGGGGTGCAGCGGTTCGGCGACGCCTCCGAGGTGCTGATCCGGCTGGGCAGCCAGCCGAGTGCCGCGGCGACCCAGCAGGCGGTCGACGCAGGTGCGCGCGGCGCTCGACAAGGCGGAGCCGGGCGCCAAGCTGCTGCGCACCGACGCGGTGGGCGCCTCGGTGTCGGCCGAGCTGTTCCGCAACGGCCTGCTGGCGCTGGGCATCAGCCTGCTGATGATCCTGGTCTATATCTGGTTCCGCTTCGAATGGCAGTTCGCGGTCGGCGCGGTGGTGACGCTGATCCTGGACGTGACCAAGGCGATCGGCTTCCTGGCGCTGACGCGGATCGAGTTCGACCTGGTGATGGTCGCGGCGATCCTGACCATCCTCGGCTACTCCACCAACGACAAGGTGGTGGTGTACGACCGGGTGCGCGAGAACCTGCGCAAATACAAGACGATGCCGCTGCGCGACCTGATCGACCTGTCGATCAACGAGACGCTGAACCGGACCCTGGGCACCTCGATGACGGTGTTCCTCGCCAGCCTGCCGCTGGCGCTGTTCGGCGGCGAATCGATCTCCGGCTTCGCCTGGGTGATGCTGTTCGGCATCGTCGTCGGCACCTCGTCGTCGATCTTCATCGCCGCGCCGATCCTGCTGTTCCTGGGCGAGCACCGGCTGCGGCGCGATGCCGCCGCCGCTGCCGTGGCGAAGCCGCGGACCGGCGCATCGAGTCGTGCCGGCACGCCGTAGACCTTCGTTGCATTTGTCGATTGCCCCGCCGGCCTGTGTGGCCCAGGGTTGTTCGCACGATCGCGTGAAGTCGATTCGCCAGGCCAGGAATCGCGCGCGTTCCGTCGCTATCTGTCACACCGCAAAGGAATGGTCGAAGCTCGCACCTCGTATGACCCGACCGTCGGTGCGCCCGGGCCGCTCGTGCGGCTCCGCCTGGCGGCGGACGGTTCGTGCGCACTGCCGATGCCGCTGACCGAGATCCGCGCCGCGCTGGCGAATGCGAAGCTGGAGACGCGCTATCAGCCGGTGGTGCGGCTGGCTGATCGCGGCGCGGTGGGGCTCGAGGCGCTGGCGCGCCTGAACGATCCGGCGCGCGGCACGGTGCTGCCCGACGATTTCGTGCCGCAGATCGAGGACGCCGGCCTGGCCGGCGAGCTGACCGAGCTGGTGGTCGCCTGCGCCTTTGCCGACATGACCGGTGCGGCCCTGGCGCCGCTTGGGCTGAGCGTGTCGCTGAATTTCCCGCTGGACGTGCTGGTGCGGACCAGCGCGCTGGCGCGGCTCGACGCCGAGCGCCGCGCTGCCGGGATTCCGGTCGGACAGGTGATTGTCGAGCTGACCGAGAGCCAGCCGGTGCGTGACCTTGCGGCGCTGCGCGGCGCGGTCGAACGCCTGCGCCGCGACGGCTATCAGATCGTGATCGATGACGTGGGTCCCGCGGTGGCCGGGCTGGACCGCTTGCTCGACCTGCCGTTCACCGGCGTCAAGCTGGACAAGGCGCTGATGCGCCAGTTCGGTGCCGTGCCGAATGTCGCGGGCGAGGTCGAACGGATCATCGCCGGCGCCAAGGCGCGCGGTCTGACCGTGGTGGCCGAGGGTGTCGAGGACGTGGCGCTGTGGCACTGGCTGCGCGGGCTCGGGGTGGATCAGGCGCAGGGTTTTTTGGTGGCGCACGCGCTGCCCGCGGCGACGGTGCCGCTGTGGCTGAAGTCCTGGCGGGCGCTGCCGGATTTCTGAGCGTGCCGTGAATGGCGCCAGCGCGTACGATCGCGCCCAGGTGACAAAAGGGAGGATGGTCTACGGCCTGTGCGGCAAAGCAATCAGATAAGTAAGCAAGTAATCAAGCGGACACAGAGTTACACAGAGTGTACACAGAGTTTCACAGAGAGTAATAGAATGGCGGTATGCGCAAGATTTTTGACTGGTGCATCTGACATCAGCGCGACGCGCCAATAAACCTACTCTGTGAAACTCTGTGCAAACTCGGTGTAACTCTGTGTCCGCTTGATTACTTGCTTGCTTGTCGGCAAATCATTCGTCGTTAGGTGTCGCCTTACCGCCCAAACCGCCGCTTGCGTTGCTGAAACGACCTGACCGCGCGCAAAAAATCGATCCGCCGGAACAACGGCCACAGCACGTCGGTGAAATAGAACTCGCTGTAGGCACTCTGCCACAGCAGAAAGCCCGACAGGCGCACCTCGCCGCTGGTGCGGATGATCAGGTCCGGGGCCGGCGCATCGGCCAGATAGAGGTGCCGACCGATCGACTCGGGCGTCACGCTGGCGATCAGCGCCTCGGCCGAGGCGCCGTCGCGTGCCGCCCTGGCCAGCAGCTCACGCACCGCGCTGGCGATCTCCTCGTGACCGCCATAGGCGACCGCGATCGACAGAAGCATGGCGTCGTATCCGGCGGTGACCTCCTGCGCCGCGCGAATCGCCGCCAACGTCGCCGCCGGCAGCCGGTCCAGGCTGCCGATCGCCTGCACGCGGATGCGGTGGCGATGGATCCACGGATCGTCGACCAGCGAGCGCAGCTTGGTCTCCAGCGCGCCCAGGATGCCGGCCACCTCGGCCGCCGGGCGCGCGAGATTGTCGGTCGAGCAGACCCACAGCGTCACCGCCGGGATCGCCAGTTCCGTGCACCAGGTCAGCACGTCGTCGAGTTTGTCCGCGCCGCGGCTGTAGACCTGCATGGGATCGAGCAGCCCGGAGCGCTGGCCGTAGCGGCGGTTGCCGTCCAGGATGATGCCGACGTGCCGGGGGGACGGGCGCTGGCACACCTGGGCGAACAGCCGGCGCTCATAGAGCGCGTAGACCGGGTCCAGCAGGAACCGCACGGCGGCATCGGCGACCTGGCGCGCCCAGGGCATCCAGTCGCGGCGCGGCAGGGCACGCGGGATCGCGGTCATCTTGGATGCCCCGGCAAGGTCACGGCATCGCGCCGCCTGCCGATTGCGCGCGCCGTGGCTCCGGCCGGCAACGCCGTGTCGATTATTCCGTAATAAATTCGCATCGACGTCGGTCGCCTGCCGTTATCATTTCGGACGCCCCAGCACGAAATCGGCGCGGTCGAACGCGCGCGTAAACGCCCAGTAGTCCACCAGCCGCCACGGCGAGTTGGCGATCACGCGGCCGCGCGCGTTCTTATACCAGTTGCCGACGCCGCCATGCGACCACACCATGGCGCGGTGCGCCGCATCCACCCTGGTGTTGTAGGCATCGTGCGGCGCCTGCCGGCACTCCAGCGAGACGATGCCGCCCTCCAGCATCTCTCGCAGCGCCTGCATGATGTAGTGAACCTGGCACTCGGTGTGGAAGATGATGCTGCCGCCGTGGCCGAGATTGGTGTTCGGGCCATACAGCATGAACAGGTTCGGGAAACCGGGCGTGGTGATGCCGAGATAGGCGCGCGGGTCGTCGTCGCCCCAGCGGTCGCGCAACGTGTCGCCGGCGCGGCCGGTGATCGCCATCGGCCACAGCATGCGCCCGGCCTGGAACCCGGTCGCCAGCACGATCATCTCGGCGGGATGCCGTGCCCCGTCGCGTGTGACGATCGCGTCGGGATCGATGTGATCGATCCGCTCGGTGACCAGTTCGACATTCGGGCGCGTCAGCATGCGGTACCAGTGGTTGTCGCGCAGCATCCGCTTGCCGTAGGGCGGGTAGGGCGGCACGACCTTGGGCAGCAGGTCGGTGCGCTCGCCGAGTTCCTTGGTGATGTGCGCGATCAGCAGCTCGCGAAACTGCTGGTTGGTGGCATTCAGCGAGCGGTCGGGCGTGGGCCAGTCGGGATCCATCTGCAACGAGGCGTGCAGTCCGTCCGACGAAGCCCAGAACAGCAGGAAACGATTCCACTTGGCATAGAACGGGATGTGCTTCAGCGCCCAGATTTTTCTCCCGCTGACGCGCGCGTGGTAGTTCGGGTTGTGCACCGCCCAGTGCGGCGTGCGCTGGAAGATGGTCAGATGCTCCACATCAGGCGCGATCGCCGGCCCGGTCTGCATGCCGCTGGCACCGGTGCCGATCATCGCCACGCGCTTGCCGGCGACGTTTTGCCCATGATCCCACTGCCCGGTGTGGAATACCGGCCCGGCGAATTCCTTGAGGCCCGGAATATCCGGGATCGACGGACGATTGAGCTGGCCGACCGCGGTGATCAGCACGTTCGCTTCGAGCGTCGCGGTCGCGCCGCCGGCCTCGCGCAGCGTGATCTCCCAGCGCGCCCGCGCGGCATCCCAGCGCGCGGCGGTAACCTCGGTGTTGAAGGTGATGTCGCGGCGCACGTCGTACTGATCGGCACAGCGCTCCAGATACGCCCACAGCTCGTTGCGCTTGGAGAAGTGCTCCGGCCAGTCGTGGTTCGGTTCGAAGGAGTAGGAGAAGAAATGGTTCGGCGTATCGACGCCACAGCCGGGGTACGTGTTCTCGTACCAGGTTCCGCCGACGGTCCGGTTCTTCTCGATGACGGTGAACGGAATGCCCGCCTCGCGCAGCTTGATCGCCATGCACAGGCCGGACAGCCCGGCGCCGATGATCACCGCGCGGAAACCGGACAACACCTGTTTCGGCGGCCTGGCGCGCCAGGGTACGCTGCGCGGATCGGCCTCGCCCAGGCGCATCTCCTCGAGCAGCAGCGGGACATATTCCTCCGGCACCGCCTGGCCGACGCCGACATCCAGCATCTTGCGCAGCAGGTGCGCCGGCGGCGTGGCGGGCAGCGCGCGGCCGGTGGCATCGTACTCCGCCAGCACCGCGGCCAGACGGTCGCGGATCCGGGTCTGCAACGCCGCCGGCAGCGTGTGCATGAAGTTCCAGGCGCCGTGAATGTAGGGCGCGGCCTCGTCGAGGATGGCCGCGTCGCCACCAAGGTGCGCCAGCACCAGCAGCAGCGGGACGATGTCGGCGTCCTCCATCGCCGCACGCACCTGCGCCGTGTCGCCGAGCGCCCGAGTCACCTGCACGTCCATGCCGATCCCGCCTGCCTGCGCGAAACTACCGGCGAGTATCATGACCCACCGCCACCACCGCAAGGCCGGAGACAGCCGCATCGAGGCGGCGGCTGAACCGGATGGCGGGGCGATCGACCCAGCGCTCGAACCCGGCGGCGGCGGCCAGCACGACGAGGGCGAAGCCCGCGAAGGTGACGGCGACGGCCGCCGGGTAGGCCAGGGTGCCGGCCAACGCGATCAAGCCGGCGCAGCCCAGGGTGAACAGGATCGGGAAATGCAGCAGGTAGATGCTGAACGACAGGCGGCCGAGCCGCAGCAGCACGGCGCGGGCGAGCAGCCATTGCGCGGCGGGACTGAGCAATGCGCCCAGGAACAGCGCGATGGCGGCAAGCTGGCTTTGGAACTGGAACAGGTCGGGCGCGGCGACCGGGGCGAAACGGGCGATCCCGACCCGCACCGCATCGACCACGCCCCAGTCCTTGCTGGCGCTCATCGCCAGGCCGAGGCCAATCAGGCCGGCGCCCAGCAGCGCGATCGGCGGGCGGTGCAGGCGCCCCGCGCAGAGATGTCCGAGCACGAACAGGAACATCGGATGGGTGCCGAACACGGCGGCGCAGGCGACCACCACGGCGCGATGCAACGCTGCCGACCGCGCCTGGAGACGCACCAACAGCAGGACCAGCAGCGAGCCATACAGTTCCAAATGCAACGACCAGAACGGCGCGTCGAGCGAGTGCTCGAGCAGTGGCAGGCGGTCGGCGATCGGCGCGAACAGCGTGTATTCGCGGTAGCCCAGCAGCAGGCTGTCGAGGCCGATCTCGCGCAGCAGGTGCGACAGGGTCGGCGCGCCGCTGGAATCCATCGCCAGCCAGGCGGAGCCGGCGACCACGGCAGCCGCGCGGTGAGCGTTCGGCAGCGCCGCCAGCAGCACCAGCGCGATCGTTGCGGCCGCGGCAACCGGGATGCCCAGCCTGACAACTCGTTTGGCCACCTGGACCGGCCAGGCACCGGCGCGGGCGAAGGACGGCGTCAACACGGCGCCACTGATCAGGAAGAAGACGTAAACCGCGGTGTGGCCATCGAACAGCACCCGCGCGGGCAGGGCGGCGTGCTCGGCCGCGGCGGGCAGGAAGGCCGAGACGAAATGCAGCAGCACCACCTGCAAGGCGGCAATGCCGCGCAGCCCCTCCAGGTATTGCACCTTGCCCGAGCGCATCGTGCGGTTATCCCGCTTCCCGCCGGCGCAGGCCAGCACATCCGGTGCCGGGTCAGCGCAATCTGCTGCCGGGTCGGAGCAATCTGGCGCAAGCCGGAGCCGCCCCCACCTGTCATTGCGAGGAGCGAAGCGACGAAGCAATCCCCATCCTCGGAGGCAGGAGATTGCTTCCCCGGGTCAAGCCCGGGGACCGCTGCGCTCCTCGCAATGACAGGTGGGGGCATCAACTCCTGTCCGCACGAACTCACCCCAGGTTGCGCGCCCACGCCGATCTTGCTTGGTTGCGCCGAGCGCGCCACCGCCGCTGCAAGAAAGGGAGGACACCGCATGAGCCGTCTGTTCGGACCGCTGCGCCAGATGGGCTACGTCGTGCCCGACATCCAGGCCGCGATGCAGCACTGGGTGAACGTGTGCGGCGTCGGGCCGTGGTTCTACGCCGACCGGCTGCCGGTGACGCAATACTGGTTCAACCGCACGGAGTACCCGTTGCCGCATTTCTCGATCGGGCTGGCCAACTCGGGGGACGTGCAGATCGAGCTGATCCAGCAACGCTGCCAAACTCCCAGCCTGTATCTGGAGTTCCTCGCACGCAACCCGGGCGGCGGGTTGCAGCACTGGTCGAGCTGGCCGGAGAACTACGACGAGCTGTACGACCGCGCGGTGGCCAACGGCTACCACCCGGCGCAGGAGGGCGACGCCCCGCGCGGCCGTTTCGTGTATTTCCGCGAGGAGGGCCATCCCGGAACGATCATCGAGATGTCGCACGCCACGCCGAAGCGCAAGGCGATCTTCGACGCGGTACGCGCCGCGGCAGTGGGCTGGGACGGCAGCGATCCGATCCGGACGGGATGGCCGAACATCGATTAGCCGCAATGCGAAATGACTCCCCCTCCCCTTGAGGGAGGGGGACGGGGGGAGGGGTTCCGCAGCAAGGCGCTCCGGTTTGACCTCCGGGCCAACCCCTCCCCCCAGCCCCCTCCCTCAAGGGGCGGGGGAGTCATCCCTCCTATCCCCCGATTCATCTACCTCTTCGGCGCCACGTCCAGCCGCACCACGATGCCCTCCAGCTCCGGCTTCGGCGCCGGATACCGCCGCATCACCTCGGGATCGTGCCCCGGAACGATGTGCTGCGGCGTCGGCGCCGCAGCGCGCAGCTTGTCGAACCCCTCCAGCATCTCGCCGATGTGGAAGGCGGTGGTGAACGGCCGCTCGGTCTCCATGTTCTCGTAGAAATGCGTCACATCCGACGCCACCACGACCCAGCCGCGCTGGGTGTGCACCCGCACGAACTGCAGCCCCGCCGAGTGCCCGTGCGCCGGATGCAGCGTGATCCCCGGCAGCAGGTCCACCGGCCCATTGTACAGATGCACGCGACGCGCATAGTTCAGCCGCACGATGCCGACGACATCGTCCACCTCGAAGGAATGCGCCAGCTTGTGGAAGCGCATGTAGCGGCCGACCGCGTAATGGATCTCCGGTTCCTGCAGATGGAACTGCGCCACCGGAAAGCGATGGAAGTTGCCGACGTGGTCGTAGTGCAGGTGCGTCAGGATCACGTCCTTCACCTCGGCCGCGTCGACGCCGACCAGCGCCAGCGCATCGATCGGGCAGCGCAGAAACGTGCGCTTGCGCTGCGCGGCGACCTCGGCGGTGAAGCCGGCGTCGATCACCACGGCGCGGCCGTCGCCCTTGGCCACCCACAGGAAATAGTCCATCGGCATCGGCCCGTCGTGCGGATCGCCGCCGATGAAATGATCCGACCGCCGCGCCTCGCGCATGGCGTAACGAATGGCGAACAGCTCGTAGATCGGCGGGGTGTCGGACATGGCGCGTTTCCTCAGGTCTGGTCGGTCAGGCCGGGCGATGATGCCGCACCCACCAGGAAGGCGCGAGCCTCCGCCGCCGACCACCAGCTTACCACCAGGTGCGGTGCATGCGCCGCGATCAGGATGGTCTGCGCCGGATCGCTCTCGACGAAATGCGTGCAGCCCAGGCGCGTCGCCGTCTCCGCCTTATAGCGCGCGATCAGCGGCGTCTCGTGCGGCATGCTGTCGGGGCGGCACTCCACCCGCAGCGCGCCGTGGCCGTGGCGGGCCAGCCACTCCTCGGTCAGTGCGCGGTCCATCTCCGGCCGGCCGGTGATCACCACGGCGCGGGCGGCGTCGAAATGCGGCAGCACGTCGTGCGGCGCGGTGTCGTGGCGCTGTGCGACCGCGGCGGCGAGATCGGCGTCGTACACCGCCGACGGCACGTCGGGCAGGAACACCCCATCCAGGTCCAACCCATGGAACGGCGCCTCGGTCGCGCGGTCCGGCCCGGCACCCGTGGCGCGCAGGGCGCGCCCGGTGGGCGTCGCCTCGCCGCGCTCCCACGGGAAGCGCCACAGCGCGCGCATCGGGTGCGACAGGTCGGGCACGTAGGCGGTGACCTCCGGATCGTGCACCACCGCCAGCGTCAGGCAGTCGCGCCCCTCGGCCAGCAGCGCCGCGCGCACCGCGCGCATCGTGCCGCCGGTGGAACAGCCGTCGTCGACCAGCAGGACGCGGCCGGCCTCGGGCGGCGCGCCGATCCAGCGCACCGCGCCGGTCGCCCGCTCGAAGCCGATCATCGCCAGGTGCGCGGCCAGCAGCCCAGCCGCCATCGAGGCCGGCACCAGGCCGCCGCGCGCAATGCCCACCACCGCCTGCGGCTGCCAGGCGGCGGCACGGTCGAGCAGGGCGGCGATCATCCGCTCGGTCTGGTCGTAGCCGAGGAACACCGGCATCCGGTCTGTCTGCAGGCCCTTCCAGGCACGTCGTGCGGCAGATGTCATGGCGCGCCATCCTACCTCGCGCACCGCCTCCCTGTCGTGCGTCGGCGGCGGCGGTCGCATCGGCCCGCGGCAAAACACGGCCTCCGTGCGCAACTGCGCCGGTTCACGTCATGCCGAGGGCGTCGAGCAGCGGACGCAGCGTCGGCGCATAAGCCCGCCAGCGTCCGACGGCGTCGCGGTACAATGGCTGTCGCACCTCGGTGGCGCTGCCGCTGCGCACCGGGCGATCGGTCAGGTGGAAGTCGAGGCAGCCCGGGTGCCAGTCGAGACCGCAATGCGCCACGATGCGGCGCGCCGCCAACTCCAGGTCGGCGACGACGTCCTCGTAGTCCGCCTCCAGCATCACGCCCGGCGGCAGCACCTGCCGCCAATGCGCCATCAGCCGGGCGTAGGCGCGGTGGTAGCGGCCCACCTCGCCCAGGTCGTAGGCGTAGGGCAGGTTGCCGGCGAACAGCCGGGAAAAGCACGACAAACACGTATCGACCGGATCGCGGCGCGTGTGGATGATGCGCGCATTCGGCAGCACCAGGTGGATCGCCCCGACGAACAGGTAGTTCGCCGGCATCTTGTCGGTCACGCGTGTCGCGCCCGGCGCGAGCGCGCTCACCGCGGCGACATACGCGGCGCCGAGCCGGCGCAGCGCCGCGTCCGAGGCGTCCGGCAGCAGAGCCAGCAATTTCCCCGGATCGCCCCCTTGTCCGCTGCCCTGGGCCAACACAGCTTCGAGCGTCGGCAGTTCGCCGGCGCCGAACACCTGCGGATGGCTGGCGAGGATCTGCTCGATCAGCGTGCTGCCGGACCGCGGCATGCCGACGACGAAGATCGGCAGGCGTGACGGATCACCGCGGCCGGACCGGGCGCGCATCACTGCCGGACTGTACGTCTGCCGGATGCGGTCCGGCATCGCGAGGGCTGCCGCTTCGTCGTAAATGATCTGCTGGCGCTTCAGGGCATTGCCCACCGCCAGATGATGAAACGAATCCGCGTGCCGTCCGAGGTCCGCATAGGCCTTGCCCAGGGCGAAATGCAGCTCGATCCGATCCGTGACGCCGAGCGCCGCCGGATCGCCCGCCAGCGCCTCCATCGCCGACAGATGCGCATCGCCGGGTGCGAACCGCATGCACTCGCCGAGATGGCGGTAGTACTGCGGCGTCCGCGGCGCGATCGCCACCGCCTGCGCGAAGGCGCGGCGCGCGTCGTCCAGCCGCCCGGCCTCGCGCAGGGCCGAACCGAGATTGTTCCAGACCTCGGCATTATCCGACCGCACGGCCAGCGCCCGCTCGAACGAGGTGATCGCCTGCGCGTGCCGGCCGAGCGCCTGCAACGCCATGCCCAGACTGCAATGCGCCGTCGGGTGCGCCGGATCGAGCGCCAGGGCGTGCTCGAACCGGGCGATGGCCTCCGCGTGCCGGTGCAACACGTAGAATGCCACGCCGAGATTGTTGTGGGATTCGAGGTCATCCGGCCTGCAGGCCAGCGCCAGGCGGTACTGCGCGATCGCCTCCCCTGGCCGTTGCGTTGCCAGCAGGAGATTGGCCAGATTGCGGTGCGCCTCTGCGTAGTCCGGCCGCACTGCAACGGCACGCTCCAGGGACGCGATCGCTTCTTCGGTTCGGCCCAGCGCCAGCAAGGATATCGCGGCGCCGTGACTCGCCTCGGCATGGTCGGGCTGGCACGCGCTCGCCTGCTGGAACGCCGCGATGGCCGCGACGTGGTCCCCCTGAGCCTGCAACGCCAGCGCGGCATCGAGCATCAGCGCCACATCGCCCGGGCTGGCCTCGCTCGGTATCATGCCGAGAGCGTCGAGCAGCGGACGCAGCATCGGTCCGTACGCCCGCCAGCGCCCGACGGCGCCGCGGTACAATGGCTGGCGCACCGCCGCGGCGCTGGCCGTGCGCACCGGGCGATCGGTCCGGTGGAAATCCAGGCAGGCCGGGTGCCAGTCGAGACCGCAATGCGCGACGATGCGGCGTGCCGCGCCTGCAAGGTCGGCGACCACGTCCTCGTAGTCCACCTCCAGCATCACGCCCGGCGGCAGCACCTGACGCCAATGCGCCATCAGCGCGGCGTAGGCGCGGTAATGACGGCCAAGCTCGCCCAGGTCGTAGGCGTACGGCAGGCGTCCGGCGAACAGGGTGGCAAAGCACGACAGGCAGGTGTCCACCGGGTCGCGGCGCACGTGGATGATGCGCGCATGCGGCAGCGCCAGATGGATCGGCCCGAGCCACATGGCGTTCGGCAGCATCTTGTCGGTCACCCGCGCGGCCCCGGGCGCAACGGCGCCGATCGCGGCAACATAGGCAGCGCCGGCCCTACGCAGCACATCGTCGGGGGCACTCGGCAGCGCGTCGAGGAATTTCCGCGGGCTGCCGCCCGGCCCGCTCGCTTCGGCAATCGCCATCTCGAATGCCGGCAGCTCGCCCGCGCCGAACACAAGCGGATGACTGGCGAGGATCTGCTCGACCAGCGTGCTGCCCGAGCGCGGCATGCCGACGATGAACACCGGCACCGGCGACGGGTCACCGCCGCCGCGCCTGGCCCGCATCAGCGCGGGGCTGCAAATGGTCCGGATGCGGTCGAACGCCGCGAGGTGCGCCGCTTCGTCATAGGCAATCTGCCGGCGCTGCAGCGCGTTGCCCGCCAGCAGATGGCGAAACGAGTCCGCGTGCCGTCCCAGGTCGGCATAGGCCTTTCCCAGGGCAAAATGCAGGTCGATCTGCCCGTCAACGCCGATCGCGGCCGCATCGTCCGCCAGCGCCTGCATCGCCGACAGATGCGGGTCGTCGGGCGCGAACCGCCTGGTCCCGCTCAGATGGCGGTAATACCGCGGGGTTCGCGGCGCGAGCGCAACCGCACGCGCAAAGGCGTCCCGCGCGTCCTCCAGTCGGCCGGTCTCGGACAACGCGATACCGAGCTTGCTCCACGCCTCGGCATAGTCGGGCCGCAACGCCAGCGCGCGTTCGAACGAGGCGATCGCCTGGGGGTACCGGTTGTCCGCCTGCAGCGCCACGCCGAGGCTGCAATGGGCGGTTGGATGGGCCGGATCCAGTGCCAGCACGCGCTCGAACTGGCGGCGCGCTTCGGCGTGCCGATCCAGCGCCTGGAGGGCCAGGCCGAGACTGTTGTTCGCCTCCACGTCATCGGGCTGGCAGGCCAGCGCCTTGCGGTACTGCGCCGCCGCCTCCGCCGGCTGTTGCGCTGCGAGAAAGAGATTGCCCAGATTGGCGTATGCGTCCGCATAGTCGGGTCGCGCGGCAATCGCCTGTTGCAGGCTTGCCATCGCGTCGGCGGTCCGGCCCAGCGCCAGCAACGATATCGCCGCGCTGTTGTTCGCCTCGGCATGGTCGGGCCGGCGCTCGATCGCCTGGCGGAACGCTTCCACTGCGCCGGCGTGATCGTCCAGCCGCTGCAGCGCCAGGCCAAGATTGTAATGCCCCTCTGCCAGGTCCGGCCGCAGCCGCAGCGCCTCGCGCAGCAGCGGCACCGCTTCCGCGGGGTTGCCGGCGCGCAGCCGCTGCACGCCGAGATTGTGCAACGCGTCGGCGTGCGCCGGGTCGCGCCGAAGGATCGCGCGATACAGCGCCGCTGCATCGTCCACGCGGCCCTGAAGCTGCAGCGTCACCGCCGTGGTGAACATGCGTGCCACGTCGGTCTGCGCGCATGCGGCCGCGGCATCGACGCCCCCGCCGGACTGCAACCGCGCCGCCTCCGCCAGCCTGTGATCGACCGGGTCCGCCATCGAACGCTCCGCGTGCGCATCGGACGGATTTCCGGATCGCGCGCAGACGCAGGTTATACGACGTCGCTCGGGGTCACGGCAGCCGGTCAGGCGGAGTGCGGCAGGGCGGTCTGGCCGAGCGCCCAGCCGTCCCAACGGCGGGTCCACGGATCATCCGGCGCGGTGTCCGCCCGGTGGTCCGCTCCAAGCCGATCATCACGAGGGGCAAGGCCGGCAGGCCGGCGGCCATACAGGGCGGCTCCAGGCCGCCACGGGCGATGCTCACGACCGCCCGCGGCTGCCAGGCGGCGGCGCGGTCGAGCAGGGCGGCGATCATCCGCTCGGTCTGGTCGTCGCCGAGGAACACCGGCATGCGGTCGGTTTGCAGGCCCCTTCCAGGCGAGTCGCGGCGAGGCGGTCATGGCGACGCCATCCTAACCCAGTGAGGGCGCACCGCCATCACGGCGAGGATCCGAGGACCCGGCCCGGGCCGGCCGGCGTTGCCCTGAAGCCGGCGCGGGCGGCGGTTGCTTCGCCTCGCGCCTTGGGCGCCGCCGGGCGGTCCGGGAGGAACCGGAACTGACGGCTGGGTAGTGACGATTGCAAACCAATCGTCCCGCCTGTTGTCTCTTGCGCCTCCACCAGCGCCCATCGCGCGCTCCTGGTCATCTGCGGTCTAGACCATGTGGACGAATGGCGCGCACCCGCCATTCGCGCGATACATCCCCTGTTCGGAACTCCCCCTCCGACGTTGCGCGGCGGGTGGGTGTTGGGATCGTTCCCCGGCATCCACCCAGCGCAACAAGAACGGCAAGCCACCGCCGGTGGTCGGCGGTTGCTGGTAGCTCGGAACGGTACCCGAACTTATCCGAACAAGCATCGCTCAATTTCAAAACGCGTCACTACCGACGGCTGGGGGCGCATCGCACTCAGTACCAGAGGGGCCCCCTCGCTGACCGTGCGGCATACGTGATGTCTGCGGACTGGGTCGCCACAACAGGCATGCCACTCCCGGCACGACAGGATCAGGCGATTGGTGGTTTGGCTCGCGGCAGTTCTGCACCCGGAGCGGGCCTTGAGCAGTGTCACGCCCCTCAGATCGCGCCGCCTGCGCCCATTGCTCGGAGAGGGTGTAAGAAATCCCGACACACCCCCCGTTTCCGAGGTCCGGCATCACAGGCTCTGGATCACAATTTCGTGATGCCAGGGTTCGACCTGCATCGGATCGCCGGTGCGGCGTCCACCGCGCGGGAAGATCGCCCTGCGTATCAGCGGCTTGCCGCTTCCGGGCATCAGCGCGGAGCGCCGACCAGGGCGTCCACGGCGCGGTCCATGTCTGTTCCGTCTACGGATTAGAAATGGTTTTGTAACCGGTTGTTCATACGCGGGCACTCATGTCCTGTAACGTTGCTGAAACTTTATGGAATTGAATGCGAAAAATTTAATCTGAGCCTTTGATCTAAGTCAAAGACAGCAGCCACACTGCCCCACTTTCCCGGTCCACCGGCGCCGAATTCTGGCGATACCGTCGGGATTCTTTACAGATCGGACCAGGTGCGGATGCGCCGGTGAGGAGAGCCGTGCGTTTACAATGCATTATACTCTGGCACGCCGATTGCGTATCCGATCGCAGAAGAGTCACGCTTCCTAGGAGATGAGCCTTGCGCAAAAATTCCAAGATCGGCGCCGCTACGCTGGTGAGTGGTGTGGCACTCACCTGTATGTTGGGCCCGCCGGCGTTCGCGGACGATATCAGCCTTCAGGTGTATGCCGCCGAGGCGCCGAACGCCTACGGCTCGCCGAGCTATGCCGCATGGGAGGCGAACGCCATCAATGCCGTCGAGAACGGCCTGGCCAGCTACGGCACGCCCGGGACGCCAAGCTACTTCCAGGAAGTCACCACCGTCACCGACACCGGCAACATCGTCACCAGTTTCAACTCCTGGAATGGCGTCGCCAATCCTGGCGCGCCCTACGGCAGTGAGGATGGCAACCGACTGACGTTCATCGTGGCCGCCACGGACACAACCGGGCCGAATATCAGCCTGGACGAACTGCAAGGGGTGATCAAGAGCAGCGATCCCGGCAACACGTTTGGGTTCAGTTTCGACTGGTCCAGCGTCCCGCTCGACTACAGCGCCACCCAGGTCGGCCTGATCGGCGGCACGCAGGTTGCCTCAGGTACGCCAGGCACGACGGGGGTCAACGAGATTGTCGCGATCGCCCTCGGCAACGCGCTGGCGAACACGAGTATCGCAGCCTGTTCAGCCCTCGGTGCCACCCAGGCCGCAATCAATTGCGTCCAGCAGCAGTATGATGCCCTGCTGCCGTTCAATATCAGCTCAACCTACTCACTCGTCAGCGGCGGCAACACACTGGCGAGCGGCAGCGACAGCGTGGCGTTCGTGCCCGAGCCGGGTACCCTGGCATTGTTCGGTTCCGCCCTCGCCGGCCTCGGTCTCATCGGCAAGCGGCGCAAGAAGGCCTGATCCGGCCTGCCTGCGGCGGCCCAATGCCCGACGCGCTCAGCCAACGCCGAGCGCGTCGAGCAGCGGTTGCAGCATCGCGGCGTAGGGACGCCAGCGCCCGACGGCGCCGCGATAGACCGGCTGGCGCACCTGGACGACGCTGGCGGTGCGCACCGGTCGCTCGGCCTCGTGGAACGCGAGACACCGCGCGTCCCACGCCAGGGCGCAGTGTGCGACGATGCGCCGCGCCGCGCCCTCAAGGTCGGCGACCACGTCCTCGTAGTCCACCTCCAGCATGACGCCCTGCGGCAGCACCGTCCGCCAATGCGCCATCAGGCGGGCGTAGCCGCGATAGTAGCGCCCAAGCTCGCCCAGGTCGTAGGTGTGCGGCATCACCCCGGCGAACAGCTTGGAGAAGCACGACAGGCAGGTGTCCACTGGATCGCGCCTGGTGTGGATGATGCGCGCGTTCGGCAGCGCCAGGCGGATCAGGCCGACGAAGCGGAAATTCGCCAGCATCTTGTCGGTCACGCGTTGCGCCGCCGGTGCCGCTTCGGTCAGCGCGGCGACATAGCGCGCGCCAAGCTGGCGGAACTGCTCGCGGCCGAGCCCCGGCACCACCTCCGGATAGGAGACCGGCGCGCCGTCCGGCCCGGTCAGCCCGGCCACCGCGTTGTGGAACGCGTTCACCTCGCCTGCGCCGTAGACCTCCGGATGGCTCGCCAGGATCTGCTCGACCAGCGTGCTGCCGGAGCGCGGCATCCCGACGATGAAGATCGGCACGCGCGACGGATCGCCCGCACCCTGGTGGGCGCGCAGCAGCGCCGGCGTGAAGGTGGCGCGAACATGCTCGAACACGGCCAGGGTGGTCGCCTCGTCGTAGGCGACCTGGCGGCGTTTCAGCGCGTTGCCCTCCCGCAAGGCGGCGAATGACCGCGCGGCATCGCCGAGATCGGCGTAGGCCTTGCCGAGGGCGAAGTTCAGCGTCATGCGCCCGTCGTCGGACAGCGTCTCGGCCCGCGCCGCCAGCTCTTGCATGGCGAGGAGATGCGGGTCGCCGTCGGTGAACCGCTTGCAGTCCGCCAGGTCATGGTAGAATTCCGGCCTGTCCGGCGCCCGTGCGATCGCGGTTTCGAACGCACGTCGCGCGGCGTCGAACTGGCCGATTTCCTTCAGCGCATTACCCTTGTCGCCGTAAGCGGCGACCAGGTCGGGGCGCAGCGCCAGCGCGCGATCGAGATGCTCGATCGCGATGGCATAGCGCCCCGTATCGCGCAGTGCCCGGCCCAGGCCATGATGCGCCTCGACAAAGTCCGGTCGCAGCGTCAACGCATATCGATACTGCGCGATCGCCTCGTCGAGGTGGCCGCACTCGGCCAGCGCGATGCCGAGATTGAGATATGCCACTGCGTGGTCGGGCTCAAGCGCGAGCGCGCTGCGATAATGGCCGATCGCTTCGTCGAACTTGCGCTGGGCGCGCAGCGCGTTGGCCATATTGACGTGCGCCGCGGCAAGCTCCGGGCACAGCGCGAGCGCCTGCGCGCAGTGCGCGATCGCCGCGTCGAGCTCGCCGGTGTCCTGCAGGACAGCGGCAAGATTGATATGCGCGTCGGCCTGGTCGGGTTGCAGCGCGAGGGTGCGCTCATAGCAAGCGATCGCCTCGGCGGGACGCCGCAGCTCGGCGAGGATCGCGCCGAGAGCAAAATGACCTGCCGCATGGTCGGGCGCCACCGCAAGAAGCTGCCGATAGCTCGCCGCCGCTGCCTCGAGCTCGCCGGCCTGCCGCAGCGCCCGCGCCAGGTTGACATGCGCATCGACATAGTCGGGCTGCAGCGCGATCGCCCGGCGGAAGCTGGCCACGGCGTCTTCCGACCGGCCGAGCCGGCTGAGGGCGATGCCCAGATTGTTGTGCGGCTCGGCCGCCTCGGCCGCGAGCGCCACCGCGCGATGCAGCGCGGCCGCGGCGGCGTCGGGTCGTTCCAGTCCGATCAAGGCCACGCCGAGACCGTTGTGCAGCTCCGGGTCATCGGGGGCGAGCGCGAGCGCCCGTTGGTAGTATGGAACCGCCTCCGACTGACGATCCTCCACGCTGAGCAGAATGCCCAGGCTGGTCAGCGCCTGCAGGTCATCGCCGTGCTGTGCCACGGCCCGCGTGAAGCTGGCCACTGCTTCGTTGAGCCGGTCGAGATTGCTGAGTGCGAGCCCCATTGCCGTATGGCCACCAGGGATTGTCGTATCGAGCTCCAGCGCGCGGCCGATCAGGTCGGCCGCCTCGGCGTGCCGCCCCTGCTGCAGCCGCAACCGCCCGAATAGCAGCAAAGCTGGTGCCGCGTGCGGCGCGGTCTCGAGGGCCCGCAGGCAGCACGCCGCCGCGTCATCGAACCGACCGCAAGACTGCAGCCGCGCCGCCTCCGCCAGCAGGTGATCGACCAATTCGCGCATCGAATGCTCCGGGCGCGGATCGAACAGATTTGCGGATCGCACGCCGACGCAGCTTATACGACATCGCTCGTTATACGACATCGCTCGGAAATGGAGCATGGGGTTCGCTGCTTCGCGGCAGCGCGGTCTGGCCGAGCACCCAACCCTCCCAACGCCTGATCCACGGATCATCCGGCGCGGTGTCCGGCCGATTGCCCGCCAGGACGTTCAACACGCAGAGCAGGCCCAGGATGCAGTCGAAGCGGTCCTCGCCGGCGGCGTCGGCGCCGAAACCGTCGCGTGCGGCGGCAACAAGCGCCGCCTCGGGCGGCGCCCGCAGCGCCGCCATCGCGCCCAGCAGCGGGTCGGCTACCGCGGCGCGATCGGCCTGGCGGCGCTTGCTGCCCTTCAGGCGGATCCCGAGGTGGCGCAACGCCTCGGCCGGATAGGTTTCGGCCACCGCAATGACGCCGGGCGCAAGCAGGTCGCGGAACGCGCCCTCGAACGGCCACAGCCGGATGGGGTCGCCGGCGAGCAGCGCGGGCAGCAGCATGTCGCGCCAGGCCGCGATCGCCGCCTTGCCGGACTGGTTGGCCCCCAGGGTCCAGAACAGCGGCGCACCGGCCGGACGTTCCGCGGTGGCACGGTCGCAGAGGCGCGACAGCCCGGCCGGCCCGCCCAGTCCCAGTGCCGCGGCGTGCGCCGCCCGCGTCATCCCGCGCACGCCACGCGCCGGATAGAAGGGGCGGTCCGCCCTGAGCTCCGGCAATGTGGCGCAGACCTGGAAGAAAGCGGGCCAACCGGCGGTCTGACGCAGGAAATGCAGAAATCCCGGCTCCTCCCGGAGCGCCGCGTAGGCGCGCGGCACCCCGATCGGCAGGTCGACGCCCAGCGCCACCGCGCCGCCGTCGGCCGCCGCCAGCAGGCGCGCCAGGAAGCCGCTGACCTCGCCAACCGGCTCCGGCGCCATGACGCGCCACCCGGCCGGCGTGCGTCGCGCCCGTGCCATCCAGCGTTTTCTCCCGTCGATGCTCCAGTCGGCATGCACCGCCAGCGACGCCAGCCGGGACGGAAGCCGCAACGATCGGCTAGAGTGCGCGGCCATCAGTCGGAGACCGGTCCATGAGCTACCGCTACAGTCCCCTCGCCCGCTGGCTGCACTGGCTGACGGTGGTGTTGGTGTTGGTGATGTTCGCGCTGGGCATCGCCATGGTCTACCTGGTGCCGGACAGCGAGCAGGCATTGTCGCACCGGCTCTACAACACGCACGAGAGCCTGGGCATCGTGGTGCTGGCGGTGATGCTGCTGCGCCTGGTGCGCCGCCTGCTGCACCCGCCGGCGCCGCTGCCGGCACGCGTGCCGCGTTTGTACCATGTCGTCGGGCATGCCAACCACGCGGTGCTGTATCTCCTGCTGCTGGTGCAGCCGGTGATCGGGTTGCTGCGCGACAACGCTGGCGGATTCCAGCTCGTCTGGTTCGAAATGGTCCGGGTGCCGCCGCTGCTCGGCAAGAATGAGGCGGTGGCGCATGCGCTGTCCGCATTGCACTGGTACGTCGCGCTGCTGATCGCCTTGCTGATCGGCGCGCATATCGCCGGTGCGCTGTTCCACGCGGTGATCCGCCGCGACGGCGTGTTCCAGCGGATGGTGTAACGCCGTTACAGCGGCTTGTGCGCGCGGTCAAGCAGGCGCGAGATCAGGCCCTTTTTCTTCGGCGGCTTCGCGGCCTCGGCGGCCTTCTGCTTCTCGCGCTCTTCGGCCGCAGCCTGGCGCTGCTTGCTGTCGAGCCATTTGTCCAGGCTCATACCGGCCTTGGCGGCGCGCCGGGTTTCATAGGCACGCTGGCCTTCGGTGAGGGTCTTGCTGGTCTTCAAGGTTTTTTCCCGCGCTGCTGGCGCGCGGTTGTGCCGCCGCGGGACGGGCGGTGCAAGCCCCTGCTTGGGACCTTCGCCGGACGCCGCGATCGCCCCGCACCTCATATCGGACAGATCACACGCCTGTCGCGGCAACTCACCACAGCCAGGTGGTCACGTCGGGATACGGCTGCGCCGCGGCGGCGAACTTCATACCTTTGACGCAGCGTACGATCAGCCACACCGCGGTAAAGATCAGTACGAACCATCCGATGATCACGAACGCCAGCACCAGACCAACCACGCCGTACAGCAGACCGATCCAGAATGTTCTGATCTGGAATCGGTAATGCGTCTGGGCCCATTCTGGTGCCCCGGATCGGTTCACGTAGGCCATCACGACGCCGATCAGGTGGGTGATCCCGACCACCAAGCCGACCAGGTACAGCACGTAGATGACGGTGACGGGTCCAGACCGTTCGGATTCAGCAATTTGACCTGCCGGCACATCAGCCATGGT
Source organism: uncultured Alphaproteobacteria bacterium (assembly GCA_963773345.1). Lineage (GTDB taxonomy): Bacteria > Pseudomonadota > Alphaproteobacteria > Acetobacterales > Acetobacteraceae > Palsa-883. Next base: position 578,524 of record CAVZBG010000010.1, read on the forward strand.
TCAGCTCCCCGGTGAAGACTGACAGGCCGCGGTCACAGACATTCGCGCGCCCGGTGCGGCCCCGCAACACCGCGTAGTCCGAAGCACATCTGCTGAAGGCCCGCCCGACGGACATGCCTATTCTCCCCGTCGTTGCGACGATGATATTTCCGCCGACGCCGGTACGCAACGGCTTTCCGCGTCGATGTGACTCGGACCGTCGACCGCGCCATGATCCAGCCTCGACGCGGGAGGGAGCGGAATGCAGCCCGGGCTGGAAGGGGTGGTCGCGGCGGAAACAGTGCTGAGCATCGCCGATCCGCAGCGCGGCATGTTGTGGCTGCGCGGGGTTGCGGTGCCCGACCTCGTGGCGGAGCGCGGCTACGAGGGCACCATCGCCCTGCTGTGGGAGGGGTTCGCCGGCGAGGGCCTGACGCGCGCGGGTCTGCGGTCCGCCTTGGGCGCGGCGCGGCTGCCGGCGTTCGCCGCGCTGCCCGCGTGGCTGGAGGAGGCGGCGCGCCGGCCGACCGACGCGGCGGTGCGGCGCTGCCTCGCCGAGCTGGCGGATGACGCGTCTCCGCCGGCGATCGTTGCGGCGCTGAGCGTCGGCGTGCCGGCGCTGATCCGTGCCCGCCGGGGGGATGCGCCGGTGGCGCCGGACGCCGCGCTGGGCACCGCGGCGGACCTGCTGCGCATGACGCACGGCACGGCGCCGGACGCGGCGCAGTGTGCGGCGCTGGATACCTATTTCACCGTCATGATGGACAGCGGGCTGAGCGCGTCGAATTTCACCGCGCGGGTAGTGGCGTCGACGCGGGCCTCGCTGGCCTCGGCGGCGCTCGGGGCGTGGTGCGCCTTCACCGGGGCGCTGCATGGCGGGGCGCCGGGGCCGACGCTCGATCTGCTGGATGCCGCCGCGGCGGCCGCGGACCTCGATGCGTTCCTGGAACGCAAGCTGGTTGCGGGCGAGCGGCTAATGGGGTTCGGGCATCGCCTGTTCCCCAACGGGAACGATCCGCGGGCGCAGGCGATCCGCACGGCGTTGCGCCGGCTGGGACCGCGGGCCAGCCGGCTGGAGTTCGCCAACGAGGTGGAGCGGCGGCTGGCCGCGGTGCTGGCCCGGGTGAAGCCGGGGCGTCGCCTGCCGGCGAACCTGGAGATCGCGGCGGCGCTGCTGCTGGACGCGCTGGGCTTTCCGCGCGAGGCATTCACCGCGGTGTTCGCGGTGGGACGCGCGCCGGGCTGGCTGGCGCACGCGATGGAGCAGGCGAAGACCGGCCGGCTCTATCGTCCCGCCGTCGCCTATGTCGGGCCACCGGTCGGGGGTTAGAGGGGGGACAGGCGATGCATATCGGCACGCAGATCAGGCCGCGCGACGACCAGGATTTTCGCATGTGGGCGCAGCTTGGCGTGACGCATGTCTGCGTCGATCCTCCGGGCAATCCGCATGGCTGGACCTTGGACGAGCTGGTGCGGACGCGCGAACACGTCGAGCGGTTCGGCCTGACGCTGGACATGGTGCAGTTGCCGCTGGCCTCGCGCCCGATCGAGGAGGCGCAAAGTCCGCACGTGCTGCTGGGCAAGGATCCGGAGCGGCGGCGCGAGCTCGAACTCGATCTGCCGGCTGATCGAACGGATCGGCGCGGCGGACATTCCGGCGGCGAAATACAACCTGAACCTGATTGGCATTCCGCGCACGGCGAAGGAGGTGGGGCGTGGCGGCTCGCGCAACGCGGCGTTCCGCTGGGACAAGGCGGACCAGACGGCACCGCCGGGCCTGGCCGGGACGGTCAGCGAGGACGAGAACTGGGAGCGGATCGATACGTTCCTGGCGGCCGTGGTGCCGGTGGCGACGGCGGCGAAGGTGCGGCTGGCCTGCCATCCGCACGATCCGTATACGCCGCCGGTGTATCGCGGCGTGACGCGGGTGCTGGGGACGGTGGCGGGGCTGCAGCGCTTCGTGACGATGCACGAGAGTCCGTATCACGGGCTGAATTTCTGCCAGGGCACGGTCGGCGAGATGCTGGACGATCCCGGGCGGGAGATTTTCGACGTAATCCGCTGGTTCGGCACGCGCGGCAAGTTGTTTAACGTGCATTTCCGTAACATTCGGGGGCACAAGTTGAGCTTTATGGAGGTGTTCCCGGACGAGGGCGACATGGACATGGTGCGCTCGCTCGCGGTGTACAAGGAGGTCGGTTACCAGGTACATGGTGATGCCGGACCACGTGCCGGAGATCGACGGACGCGATCCGTCCGGGACCGCGTTCGCCTATTGCTACGGGTATATTCGTGGGGTGATGCAGGCACTGGGCTGTTCGTAACGAAACTGCTCCCCCTCCCCTTGAGGGAGGGGGGGAGGGGTCGCGCCAGCGCGAGGCGTGCGGAAACGGCGAGGATTGCCGACCGTATTGCATCGGCGTTGCGCGCGACGCGGCCGCCGGATCGCATATCCTGGTCAGTCACGTCTCACTTGTCTCAGCTGTCACGATCGATGCAGGGCCACCACACCGTCGCGTATCCGGATGAAGAGCGCTTCTGGCAGAACACCGTGATCGTACCTCTGGGTTCCGGGTATGCGACGCAGATCGTAGCCCGGCCAAATGAAGGCATTGATTTCGTCCAGGCACACCCAAGAGCGCCCACGATCCAGCCCCAGCGCAGCCTTGACCTCACGTGGGAGCTCGATCGCGGTTTCCATATCGGTTGGTGACGTATGCGTCACCGGCACGACGACCACGCGTGTCTCGCCACGCGGGTCCGGCTTGGTCGCGACCACGATGGCGCAGGGGCGATCCTTGCGACCCTCGGTCGCGCCGGCGCACGCCTCGCGGCTCCAGAGGAAGCTGTAGCGGATGACGAGGCCGGGAAGCGGGACCGGAAGCGTCACACTCCTGGCTTCAGGTATTCGGCTTTTTCAATCGCCTCGACCAGGTCTTCGGGGATCTCGCCCGCCCGATAGACGCGTCGCTCACGGCGCTTGAGCCGCTCGAAGTGTGCCAGGTCTTCGGCGGACAGGTAGGCACCAATCAGCCGGCCGTGGTCGGTGACCTTGACGATCTCGCGGTGAGCCTCGTCCTGCAAACGGCCGAAATCGCGGGTGAAGGTTGTGGCTTCGACAGTCGGCACCGCGTTCTCCTGCTGGGCAGCGCGAGAGAATTTGGGCCGGCGGCGAGCAAGGTGCAAGCCTGCTCTCGGCGCACCCTAGGACAACGCTTTCCTCAACGCCTCGTTCACCAGCGCCGGGTTGCCCTTGCCCGCCATCGCCTTCATCACCTGGCCGACGAAGAAGCCGAACAGCTTGTCCTTGCCGGACTTGTATTCCGCCACCTTGTCCGGCGTTCGCCGCCAGCACCTTGTCCACCGCCGCATCGATCGCGCCGGTGTCGGTGACCTGGCGCAGGCCCTTTTCCGCGACGATCGTCGCCGGGTCCTTGCCGGTCTCCACCATCGCCTCGAACACCTCCTTGGCGATGCGGCCGTTGATCGTGTAGTCGGCGATCAGGTCGAGCAGCTGCGCCGAGCGCGCCCGCGCTCACCGGGCTGGTCTCGATCGTCTGGCCGGTGCGGTTCAGTGCGGCGAAGAAATCGCCCATCACCCAGTTGGCGGCGAGCTTGGCGTCGCGGCCCTTCGCCACCGTCTCGTAGAAATCCGCCGTCGCCTGCTCGGCCACCAGCACGCCGGCGTCGTAGGCCGGCAGGCCGTAGTCGCGCATGAAGCGCGCGCTTCTTGGCGTCCGGCAGCTCCGGCAGCGCGCGCTTTCAGCTCGGCGATCCAGTCCTCGTCGAGCACCAGCGGCAGCAGGTCCGGATCGGGGAAATAGCGGTAATCGTGCGCGTCCTCCTTGCGAGCGCATCGATGCGCGTCACGCCGCGCGCCGCGTCGAACAGCCGGGTCTCCTGCTCGACCGTGCCGCCGGACTTCCCACACCTCGATCTGCCGCTTCGCCTCGGCCTCGATCGCCTGCATGACGAAGCGGACCGAGTTGACGTTCTTCACCTCGCAGCGCGTGCGGAACGGCTCGCCGTGCTTGCGCACCGAGACGTTCACGTCGGCGCGCATGGAGCCTTCCTCCATGTTGCCGTCGCAGGTGCCGAGATAGCGCAGGATGGTGCGCAGCTTGCGCAGATAGGCGCCGGCTTCCTCCGGGCTGCGCAGGTCGGGCTCGCTGACGATCTCCATCAGCGCGACGCCGGCGCGGTTGAGGTCGATGTAGGACTTCGTCGGATGCTGGTCGTGCAGCGACTTTGCCGGCGTCCTGCTCCAGGTGCAGCCGCGTGATGCCGATCTGCTTCGTGTGCTGCCGTCGGCGAGTTCGATCTCGATCGTCGCCGTCGCCGACGATCGGGTGCTGGTACTGGCTGATCTGATAGCCGGCCGGCAGGTCGGCATAGAAATAGTTCTTGCGGTCGAACCGGCTGACCAGGTTGATGTGCGCGTTCAGCCCGAGGCCGGTGCGCACCGCCTGCGCCACGCATTCGCGGTTGATCACCGGCAGCATGCCGGGGAACGCGGCATCGACGAAGCTGACCTGCGTGTTCGGCTCGGCGCCGAACGTCGGTGGCGGCGCCGGAGAACAGCTTGGCCTTGCTGATCACCTGGGCGTGCACTTCCAGGCCGATGACGACTTCCCAGGCGCCCGGTGCGATGCCTTCGATCGCGTAGGCTCATCGCCTCAGACCTCCCTGCCCGCATGAATCGGCTCGGCAGCGCGGCGAACTCCGCCGCGCGCTCGAGCGCCGCGCCGACCGCGAACACCGTTTCCTCATCGAACGGCTTGCCGATCACCTGCAAGCCCAGCGGCAGCCCGTTGGCGTCCAGCCCCGCCGGCACCGACATGCCCGGCACGCCGGCCAGGTTCGCCGGCACGGTGAACACGTCGTTCAGGTACATCTTGATCGGGTCGTCCATGTTCTCGCCCTGCGCGAACGCGGCCGAGGGCGCGGTCGGCGTCAGCAGCGCATCGACCTTGCCGAACGCATCGGTGAAGTCGCGCAGGATCAGCGCCCGCACTTTCTGCGCCCGCAGGTAGTAAGCGTCGTAATAGCCGGCCGACAGCACGTAGGTGCCGATCATGATCGCGCCGCCGCACCTCGGCGCCGAACCCGGCGGCGCGGGTGCTTCTCATACAGCTCGCGCAGGTCCTCGCCGTCCTCGCGCAGGCCGAACCGCACGCCGTCGTAGCGCGCCAGGTTCGACGACGCCTCGGCAGGCGCGACGATGTAATAGGTCGGCAAGGCCGTATTTCGTGTGCGGCAGCGAGACATCGACGATCTCGGCGCCGGCGTCGCGCAGCCAGGCCAGGCCCTGCTGCCACAGCGCCTCGATCTCCTCCGGCATGCCGTCGATGCGGTATTCGCGCGGCACGCCGATGCGCAGGCCCTTCACGCCGCGCCCGCAGGCGGCGGCGAAGTCCGGCACCGGCACGTCGGCGCTGGTGGAATCCTTCGGATCGTGCCCGGCCATCGAGCCGAGCAGGATCGCGCAGTCCTCGACCGTGCGCGCGAACGGCCCGGGCTGGTCCAGCGACGACGCGAACGCCACCACGCCCCAGCGCGAGCACCGCCCATAGGTCGGCTTGATCCCGGCGATGCCGCAGAACGACGCCGGCTGGCGGATCGAGCCGCCGGTATCGGTCCCCGTCGCGCCCAGCGCCAGCCGCGCCGCCACCGCCGCCGCCGACCCGCCGGACGAGCCGCCCGGCACCAGCACCGCGCTGCTGTCCTGCCGGCGCTTCCACGGGTTCTCCACCGCGCCCAATGCCGAGGTCATGTTGGACGACCCCATGGCGAACTCGTCCATGTTCGCCTTGCCGAGAAAGACCGCGCCGTCGCGCAGCAGGTTGGCGGTGACGGTGCTCTCGTAGGGCGGCACGAAGGGCTCGAGGATCCGGCTGCCCGCGGTCGTGCGCACGCCCTCGGTGCAGAACAGGTCCTTGATCGCCAGCGGAATGCCGGTCAGCGGCGCGGACCTCGCCGCGCGCCAGCGCGGCATCGGCGGCGCGCGCCTGGTCCATGCGCGCGGGCGTGGCTGACGGTGACGTAGGCGTTCAGCCGCGGGTTCAGCGCCTCGATCGCGTCGAGATGCGCGCGGGTCAGGGCCTCGGCGGTGAATCGCTTCGCCGCGCAGCGCCGTCGCGCGCCTGCGGCGAGCGTCAGGTCGGTGAGCATCACTCCACCACCTTCGGCACGGCGAAAAATCGCCCGCCCGGTCCGGCGCGTTGGCCAGCACCTTCTCCGGGTAACCGCCGTCGGTCACCACGTCCTCGCGCATCTTCAGCGCCATCTGCGCCGCCGCCGGTCAGCGGCTCGACGCCATCGACGTCCACCTCGTTCAACTGCTCGATCCAGCCGAGGATGGAGTTCAGCTCGGTTTGCAGCGTGGCCACCTCGGCATCTCCGACATGGATGCGGGCGAGCGAGGCGATGCGACGGACGGTCGCGGGATCGAGCGACATGGGGCTGAACCAACCTTGGCTGCGAGAAGGGGGCGGACCATAACGGCGCGGATGGCACTGTTCAACCTGACCGAGCTGCGCGCGATGCTGGCCCCGGGACAGCGGCTGATCGGCCTCGATCCCGGCGCGAAGACGATCGGCGTGGCGCTGTCGGACGTGTCGCTGACGCTGGCCAGCCCCTATGGCAGCCTGCGCGCGGCATCCGCCTGCGGGCGATCGCCGCCGCCATCGCGGCCATCGCGCGCAAGGAGGGCGCCGGCGGCATGGTGGTCGGCCTGCCGCTGTCGATGGACGGCAGCGTCGGCCCGGCGGCGCAGGCGGCGCGCGACTGGGCGCTTGGCGCTGTCCGAGATGGCGCGGGCTGCCGGCGGCGATGTGGGACGAGCGGCTGTCCAGCGCGGCGGTGAACCGCATGCTGGTCGACCGAGGCCGACCTTAGCCGCAAGCGGCGCGCCCGCGTGGTGGACCGCGCCGCCGCCGCCTGGATGCTGCAGGCCGCGCTGGACGCCAGCCGGGCGGAAAAGCCAACGCCCCCGGGCGCTTGACCCGGGGGGCAGCGCATTCCGCCGCGGGATTTCATTCCGTTCCCATATCAAGACCGATCGCGCCCGCCGGCAGCCAGCTTATCGATCTCCGCCGCACTGTATCCCAGCCGCCGCAGCACCATCCCGGTGTGCTCGCCCAGCCGTGGCGGCGGCAGGGTGACCGCCCCCGGCGTCTCGGTGAATTTCAGCGGCAGGCCGGCCATCCGGATCGGCCCGGCACCGGGCACCTCCAGGCTCGACCACCATCTCGCGCGCCGCCACCTGCTCCTCGGCAACGATCTGCGCGATGTTGTTCACCAGCGTCGACGGCACCTCGCGCGCCCGCAGCCGTTCCTCCCAGTGTCGCACCGGCTGTTCGCCCAGCACCGCGTGGATCATGTCGATCAGCAGGTCGCGGTGCTCGGCGCGCGCGCCGGCGGTGTGGAAGCGCGGGTCGTCCGCCCATTCCGGATGCTCCAGCGCATCGCAGAAGTCGCGCCACATGCGCGGATTGAACGCAGCGATGACGATCCAGTCGTCGGCGGCGCGGAACGCCTGGTAGGGCACGCTGACGCCGCTGCCGCTGCCGCCGCGCTGCGGGATGTCGCCGGTCGCGAAATAGCGGGTCAGGTGGTACGACAGCATCGCCATCTGGCCTTCCAGCAGCGAGGTATCGACGCGCTGGCCGCGGCCGGTGCGATGGCGCGCCTCCAGCGCCATCAGGATGCCGATCGTTCCCATCATGCCGGCGCCGATATCGGCGACCGACAGGCCCATCTTCGACGGCGTGCGGTCCGGCTCGCCGGTGATGCTCATGCCGCCGGTATAGGCCTGCATGAACAGGTCGTTCGCCGGCTCGTCGCGCCGCGGCCCGGTGGCGCCGAAGCCGCTGATCAGGCAGTAGACCAGCCGTGGGTTGATCGCGGACAGCGAGGCGTAGTCGAGCCCGGCGCGCGGCAGCGCCTCGACCCGGTAGTTGCCCAGCAGCACGTCGGCGTCGAGCACCAGCTTGCGCGCGATCGCGCGGCCCTCCGGGCTTTTCAGGTCGAGCGCGACGCTGAGCTTGTTGCGGTTGGCGGCGGCGAAATAATACGGGACCTTGCCGTGGAAATGCGGCGGCCAGGCGCGGCTGTCGTCGCCCACGCCGACGCGCTCGATCTTGATGACCTCGGCACCGTAGTCGGCGAGCATCATGCCGCAGAAGGGGCCGGCCATGGCGACGGAGAACTCGACGACCTTGATGCCGGACAGCGGGCCATTCATGTCGGCGCGCCCTCTGTTGCTGATGTGCCGCGCTGCCGGTGGTACGGGGCGTGACGTTGCTGCCGACACCAGGCCGCGTCATCCAGCGGCGACCGCGCGGGTCCCGGCACGCAGTTAGGCCGGGGCTGCATCGATCGTCAAGCAATCGGGCGCGGCGAGCCAGGGCAATCGGGTGAAGGCAGGAGGGCGGCCAATCAGCCGGTTTACTGTCATTGCGAGGAGCGCAGCGGTCGCCGGGCTTGACCCGGGGAAGCAATCCCCATCCGCGTGCCCGCCTCGCGGGGGATTGCTTCGCTGCGCTCGCAATCGACAGCCGGATCCGAGCGGGGCAATCGCTACGCCCGATTGTCACTGGGCGACGACCGAGACCGGTGCGCGGGACCTGTGGCGATCCCTGTTCTGTTGTTGCAATGAAACCAATCCGATGCCCGCGTACAACGGCCCATGGCGCACTGGACGCGCGCGCATGTCAGCCGCACGGCACAAACATGGCTTCGCTCGGTCGCACGCCCGGCGCGCGACGGCCGCGCACGTTGCGTGGCACGGTATCCCGTCGTATGGGATCAGAAGCGTCCGCGCGACGATGCGGCCGGGCAGCGGACCGGCCGCGTCAGGCTGCGGACGAGGGAGATGAACGGACATGGATTTCGGATATTCGCCCGAGCAGGAGGCGCTGCGCCGCGAAGTCCGCGCCTTCATCGCCGAGCACATGACCGATGCCGTCCGCGCCGAGATGGACGGGCTGAGCGAAGGGCTTCGGGGTCAGCCCCGGCCGGCACACCGGCACCCTGATCAACGACCTGTTCAAGAAGATCGGCGCGCGCGGCTGGCTGGGGATCAGCTATCCGAAGGAGTACGGCGGCCAGGGCGGCGACCGCATGACGCAGTATATCGTCGAGGAGGAGTTCGCCCGGGTGAACATCTCGCTCGGGCTCGGCGGCAGCGGCGCGCCGGCAATCCTGGCCGCCGGCACCGAGGAGCAGAAGCGGCACTTCATCCCGAAGCTGATCAGCGGCGAGTTTTCGTTCGCGCTCGGCTTCACCGAGCCGCAGGCCGGCGCCGATCTGGCGTCGCTGCAATGCCGCGCGGTGCGCGACGGCGACGAGTACGTGATCAACGGGCAGAAGATGTACACCTCGGCCGCGCACATGGCGACGCACATCTACCTGATGGCGCGGACCAACCCCAATCTGCCGAAGCACCGCGGCATCTCGATCTTCCTGTTCCCGATGGACACGCCGGGCATCACCGTGCGCCCGTTGTGGACCATCCAGAACGATCCGCGCGGCGCCGATCGGCACCACCTACGGCACGCCGCGCACCAACGAAACGTTCTTCGATGACGTGCGCATCCCCGCAAGCTGCATGCTGGGCAAGGAGAACGAGGGCTGGCGCGTCGGCGCCATGGGGCTGAACCTCGACCGTGTCGGCGCCGCCCGCTACCTGATCTCGGTGCGCCGCGACGAGGACATCGTGAACTTCGTCAAGTCGAACCGGTTCGACGGCTACTCGCCCGGCCGACGACCCGGCGATCCGCGACAAGATCGCCGAACTGTGGATCGAGGCGCAGGTCTGCCGGCTGATGACGATGCGCAGCATGTCGATCGTCGAGCACGGCGGCAACTTCACCTACGAAGGCTCGGCCGAAAAGGTCTGGGCGCCGGAACATGGCGTGCGCACCACCGAGGCGATCAGCCAGATGCTCGGCCCGTATGGCCAGTTGCTGAACGGCTCGCCGCACGCGGTCGAGCGCGGCGTGTTCGCGCACAACCTGATGGGCGCGTTCCAGTCCGGCATCAACCACGGCAGCACGCAGGTGATGCGCGACCAGGTCGCCCGCCGCGGCCTCGACATGCCCCGGAAGTGACGCCGCAGCGCACCGGACGGAGCGAACAGGTGCACCCCGAGCCGCGAATGGTGATCCGCCGGATCGCGGCGCCGTGGAGGACGAACGATGGATACCACGCTGAGCGAAGAAGAAGTCATGATCCGGGAATCCGCGCGGAAATTCCTGGAGACGCACTGCCCGACGAAGCTGGTGCGCGAGATGGAGAAGGACGCGAAGGGCTATCCGCCGGCGCTGTGGCGGCAGGCCGCCGAGCTCGGCTGGCAGGGGCTGGCGCTGCCGGAACAATACGGTGGCAGCGCGATGCCGCTGACCTATCTGGGCCTGGTGCTGGAGGAGGTGGGGCGGGCGCTTGCGCCGCTGCCGCTGCACAGCACGGTGGTGGCGGCGCTGGCGATCGCCCGTGCCGCGCAACGTGGACCTGCGCGCGGCGGTGCTGCCCGGCGTGGCGGCCGGAGACACCGTGCTGACCTGGGCCTTCCACGAGCAGAATCCGCAGCTGGTGCCGGAGGCGGTGCAATGCCGGGCGGTCGCCGACGGCAACGACTTCGTCATCAACGGGACAAAACTGTTCGTCGACAATTTCGTCGCCGCCGACCACTGCCTGGTGGCGTGCCGCACCGCCCCGGCGTCGGCGGACAATGCGGGCCTGTCGCTGTTCCTGGTGGACACCGACAGCGCCGGCCTGTCGCAGGTGCCGCTGGTGACGCTCGCCAAGGACAAGCAGAGCGAGGTGCGCTTCGACAACGTCCGCGTGCCGCGCGGCAACCTGGTCGGCGCGCTGCACCAGGGCTGGCCGGTCGCCGAGCGCATGCTGGAACAGGCCACGGCGCTGCTGTGCGCGCAGATGCTGGGTGCCACGCGCAAGGACGCCGAGATGGCTGTCGAATGGTCGAAATACCGCAAGGCATTCGGCCAGCCGATCGCCGCCTTCCAGTCCATCCAGCACATGTGCGCGGACATGCTGATGTGGATCGACGGCGGCAACCTGCTGACCTACGAGGCGCTGTGGAAGATGGACCAGGGTCTGCCCGCCGGCGTCGAGGCCTCGCAGGCCAAAGCCTTCTGCAACGAAAAATGCGAGGCGGTGGTGCGCATCTGCCAGGGCATCCACGGCGGCATCGGCTTCATGATGGAGTTCGACCTGCAGCTTTGGTACCGCCGCGTCTGCGCCTGGACCATGCGGCTGGGCACCGCCTACGAGCATCGCGCCAAGGTGGCGCGCGCGCTGCTGGACCACCCGGGGCAGGTCATTCTGGGCAGGCCGGTGCCCGTCGTGGCGGAAGCCTAGGGCACTCGGGCGGCATCGGCACGAAGGAGAAACACGCATGGCTCAATGTCCGGTATGCGGCCGCACGGTCGATGAGGTGGCGGCGCGGCAGACCACGGGGTTCACCGCGCACGGCGCCTCGGAAACGGATCCGACCAAGGGAACCACGGCAGTTCCACGACGGCAAGTGGGTATATTTCGACAGCCTGGAATGCCGCAGCAAGTTCCTGACCAACCCGGAACAATATATCCGGGCGTCGTAGCGCGGCGGCCAACCGGGAGGAAACGCGGTGCTGCCGGCGGTACTGGACGACCTGCTGGTGCTGGACCTCAGCCAGGGCATCGCCGGCCCGCTGTGCGCGCGGCTGCTGGGTGATTACGGCGCCGACGTGATAAAGCTCGAACCGCCCGGCGGGGAATGCGGCCGGCGCATGCCGCCGTTCTTCCAGGACGATCCGGACCCGGAAAAGAGTCTTTTCTTCCTGCTGGCCAATCTGAACAAGCGCGGCGTCGCCCTGGATATCGAGCGCCCCGAGGGCGCCGAGCTGTTCCGCCGCCTGGCCCGCACCGCCGATGTGATCGTGGAGAGTTTTGCGCCCGGCTATCTGGCGACGCTCGGGCTCGATCACGCGACGCTGGAACAGGACAACCCCGGCCTGGTGATGACGTCGATCACGCCGTTCGGCCAGACCGGGCCGTACAGCGGCTACAAGGGCTGCGAGATCGTGGCCTATGCAACCAGCGGCATCATGGCGATCAGCGGCACCGCCGACCGCGAACCGTTGCAGCATGGCGGCTTCCCGGCGCAGTACGAGGCCGCCATGAACGGCATGCTGGCGACGAACGTTGCGTTGCTGACGCGCGACCTGAACGGGCTTGGCCAGCACATCGACGTCTCGATGCAGGACGTGGTGACCTCCTCGCTGGTGATCAACCAGCCGTATTACAGCTTCGCCGGCGGCGTGCAGGGCCGCCGGCGGCCGGAAGGCAGCGAGTTCGGCCAGGTCATGCCCTGCAAGGACGGCTTCTTCGTCACTCAGGACGGGCGGCGGCGTCACCTGGGACGGCATCGCCGACTTCTTCGGCCGCCCGGAACTGAAGGATCAGCGTTTCGCCGACGAGACGCAACGCATCGTCAGCGGCCACGAAATGGATGCGATCATCCTGGACGCGACCAAGGACCGCACGATGGCGGAGATGTTCAAGACGGCGTCGGAACAGTACCGCATGCTGTGCGGCATCGTGCAGACGCCGGAGGACCTCGCAACGTGCCATCAGCTCGAAGCCCGCGCGTTCTACCACACGGTGGATCATCCGGTGATCGGCCGGATCCGCGTGCCCTTCCGCCTGTGGAACATGAGCACCGCCGGCCCGACCTGCCACCGCGCCGCGCCCCTGCTCGGGCAGCACACCGCCGAGGTCCTCACGCAACTCGGCTGCTCGCCCGCCGAAATCGCGACGTTGCGCGACCGTGGCATCATCCAGGGTGCCGCCCGCACATGACGACCGACCAGCCGCCCGCGGACGACGTGTCGAATCTGCCGCTGGCGGGGTTGCGCGTCATCGACATCAGCAACGTGTTCTCGCTGCCCTATGCCGGCGGGCTGCTGGCCGATCTCGGCGCCGAGGTGATCAAGATCGAAGGGCCGGCGCGGCTGGATGTCTCGCGCGGCGGCAATTTCTCCGGGGTCTATCCGGACAACGAGATCGGCGAGGACCCCTGGAACCGCACCAGCACCTTCAACCTGCTGAACCGCGGCAAGAAATCGCTTGCGATCGACCTGCGCCGGCCCGAGGGCCGCGAGGTCTTAAGAGACCTGATCCGGGTCAGCGACGTGCTGACGGAGAACTTCACCCCGCGGGTGATGCGCGGCTGGGAGCTGGACTACCCCAACGCGCGCAAACTCAACCCGAACGTGATCATGGTGTCGTGCAGCGGCTACGGTCCGCACGGGCCGTACGCCCAGTACCCCGCGCAGGCGACCACGCAGGAAGCGACGCACGGGCTGGCGCACGTCACCGGCTATCGCGGCGGCGTGCCGTCCAAGGCCGGCCAGTCGTTTGTCGATTTCCTCGCCACCTGGGCGCTGGTCATGGGCACCACGTTGGCGTTGCGCTACCGCAACCGCTTCGGCAAGGGCCTTTGGGTCGATGTCGCGATGTACCAGCTTGGCTGCACCATGGTGGCGGACCGCATCCTGGATTGGGAGGCCAACAAGCGCCTGGGCGAGCGGATCGGCAATCGCCATCCCTGGCTGGCGCCGCAGGGTTGCTACCGCTGCGCCGGCGACGACGAATGGTGCGTCGTGTCGGTGCACGACGACGAAGAATGGGCGGCGCTGTGCCGGGTGATCGGGCGGGAGGGCCTCACGCACGATCCGCGGTTCGCCGGCAATGACGCGCGCATGCGCAACCATGATGCGATCGATCCGATTATCGCTGCGTGGTCGGAACGGTTCTCGAAGACGGACGCCATGGAACGTCTGCAGGCGGCAGGCGTGCGAGCCGGCGCCGTGTTCAATGCGCGCGACATGCACCTGGACCCGCACGCCAGGGCGCGTGGCCTGCTGGAAACTGTGCAGTATCCCCCCGAACGCGGCCTTGGCAAGCGCGTCATCATCGGCCGCCCCTGGCGCCTGAGCCGGACGCCGCTTGCCACGCGCGGTCCGGCGCCGACGCTCGGGCAGCACAATCGCGAGGTGCTGCAGGGCATCCTGGGCTATGACGACGCCCGCTATGCGGAGATGGAACGATCCGGCATCATCGGCACGCGCCCGACCGCCATGCGCCCGATTCTGCGCATGAGCATGGAGGAACGCGTCCGTCAGGGGCGGCTGGCGTCCTGGGATCCGGACTATAAGGAACGGTTGGGAATCGTGGATTGAGCTGACCGGCGCTGACAATACACCTCTCCCGCTCTTCGCGGGAGAGGTCGCGGAGCACTTGCGACGCGGGTGAGGGTGCGTGCGCGCGGCACGGCCCTCACCCGTCTCGCTCCGCTCGCCGACCTCTCCCGCGAAGGGCGGGAGAGGTATAGTGGATTCAGCCTGACTCCGCGCCGACCGCCAGCAGCGCCGGCACGGCAAGCTGGGCGATCAGGCGCAGGCGCGGCAGGTCGCTCTCGCCGTAGTGCCCGGCGCGGTGGCACAGGTTCAGCGTGCCGAGCGTCTGGCCACACCAGCGCGCCGGCATGTTCAGGATCAACTCACACCCTAGCGACCCAATCAGCGCGTGGTCGAAAAAATGCGCCGCGATGTCCTCGCGCGTGCGGCCGATATACGGCTCGCCGCCATGGATCACCCGTTGCATCCAGGCGCTGTCGGTCACCGGTTTGCGCCCGCCGATCGGATAGGCGTCCGGCCGGTTGGTGTAGCAGCGTTCCGACTGCCGCAAGGCCGGGTGGTGCGCCAGCACGGTGAACAGGATGTAGCCCGGCGCTTCGGCGAGCACGGCCTCGATAGCGCGAAACGTGGCGTGCGGCTGATCGGGGTCGGCGTGCGCCGCGAGGATGCGTTCCAATCTGTATCCCTCCCAATCCGCCGGCCGCGGGCGTAGCGGCCGGCGCCGCGCACCCCAACCGAATTCGCGAAACGCAGCGACCCCGCGCTACCCGACGAGCTGACGCTGCGCGGCGAGCTCGGCCAGCGCCCCGGCAGCGGCGGCAGCAAGCTCGTGGTAGCGCACCAGCGCCGCGGCCCGATCGCCGGCGTGACAAAGCTGCTCGACCGCACGAGCGAGGCTGCTGGTCTGGCGTGCCCCCAGGTTGCCGGTCAGCGACACAAGGTCGTGCGCCTCCTGCCGCGCCTGTGGCAGATCCCCGGCGTCCAGTTGTTCCGTCAGCCGCGCGATCCGGCACGGAATGTCATCCAACGCGTCGGCAAGGAAGCTGTCGAACTGTTCCGGGTTGAAGATGCGGCGCAACTCCGCGACCGTCACGGGATCGAGTGCGGGTTCCGCCGCAAGCGCGTGGTGCGGTACCGGTGGTGCTTGCGCTGGCGCGGGCGAAGCCTGACGGTCCTCCGATGCGGCCTGCGACCCGACCTTCGACGCGGCACCGGCCTCGTCAACCGGCAGCGCATCCGATGCCGTATCGGGAGCCGTTGGTGCCATCTCACGTCTCCGTCCCGTCAGTCCGGCGAGCGCGGCCTGCAGGGCCGCTGGGGTAATCGGCTTGGCCAGATAGGCATCGACCCCCACCGCCAGGTAGCGTTCCTCGGCGCCGGCGATCGCGTCGGCGGTCAGCGCCAGGATGGGGATCGAACGCAACGGCTCCTCCATCGCGCGGATACGCCGTACCGCGCCGACGCCGTCAAGTACCGGCATCTGAATATCCATCAGCGCCAGGTCGATGCCGCCCCGGCGAACCGCTTCCACCGCGTCCTCGCCGTTGCTGGCCACCTGCACCTGGTGCCCGGCGGCACTCAGCAGCATCACCATCAGCCGCTGATTGATCTTGTTGTCCTCGGCCACCAGGATCCGCATCGGCAACGGGCACGACAGGTCGGGTGCGGGACCCGGCGCGGGCGGCACCGGATCGCCGGGGACAGCCGCGCCGAACAGCCGGCCGAGCGTCTGAAGCAGGGAATGTTCCCGCAGCGGCTTGGTCAGCACCGCGTCGGCCAGTTGTGCCAGCCGCGGCGGCAACGCGTCGCGATCCACCGAGCTGACGATCACCAGCCGTATTCCTGCCAGTCCCGGCATGGTGCGAATCCGTTCCGTCACCGTATCGCCAGCAAGCGCGGGCATGACCAGGTCGATCAGCGCCAGGTCGAACGGCTCGCCGCGCTGCACGGACAGCTCCAGCGCGGCGATGGCCTGCGCACCCTCTGCCGCGGCGGTGATCGCCATGCCGAAGGCGGCCAACTGGCGGCACAGCACCTGGCGATTGATTGCGGTGTCGTCCACCAGCAGCACCCGCAGTCCGCGCAACTGCGCGGGCAGCGACGGTCTGGCCGGCCGCGGCGCGGCAGCGCTCGCCAGCGTCACTTCGAAGAAGAAGCGGCTGCCGCGACCGGGCGTCGAAGTCACCCCGATCGTGCCGCCCATCAGCTCGACAAGCTGGCGGCAGATGGCAAGGCCGAGGCCGGTGCCGCCGAACCGGCGCGAAATCGAGCTGTCCGCTTGGGCAAACGGCTCGAACAGCCGCGTCCTGAGCTGTTCCGGGATGCCCGGTCCGCTGTCGGCCACCTCGACGCGCAGCCGCCCGGCCGGGGTGTCATTCCCGGTCTGCAACATCACCTCAACGGTCACGCCACCGGTCTCGGTGAACTTGATGGCGTTGCCGACCAGATTGAGCAGTATCTGGCGCAGCCGCGTCGGATCGCCGCGGAAGCCGCACCGCGCCGCCGGATCGACGAAGGTGGTCAGGTCGATGTGCTTCTCGCGTGCCCGCGGGGCGAACAGTCCCGCCGCCCCCTCGACCAGCTCGACCAGGTCGAAATCGATCATCTCCAGCTCGACGCGCCCGGCCTCCAGCTTGGAGATGTCGAGGATGTCGTTGATCACCGCGAGCAGCGACTCGGCGCTTTCGCGCACCGCGATGGCGCACTCGCGCTGCTCCTCGGTAAGCGGCGTGCCCAGCAGGATGGCGTTCATGCCGATGATGCCGTTCATCGGCGTGCGGATCTCGTGCGACATGTGCGCCAGGAAGTCGGTCTTTGCCCGGCTCGCGTCCTCCGCCACGATGCGAGCCTGCTCGGCCTGTTCGCGCGCCTGCGCCGCCTGGTCCTCGGCCAGTTTGCGCTCGGTCACGTCGGTGTAGGTGCGCACCACGCCGCCATCCGGCATCGGTGTGCTGCGCACCTCAAGCACCCGTCCGTCGGGCCGCCGCCGCTCGTAGACATGCGCCCGGTCGAGTATGCCGCCCGAGCGGATGAACGCCTGGATATCCGCCGGTGTGCGCGCGAACTCGTCGCTGCGCCACTGATAGGCCAGGATATCGGCAAACGCCGTGCCCGGCGTCTTCATCTCCGGCGGCAGGCCGAGCATCTCGATGGTGCGCTGGTTGCAAACCGCGACGGTGCGGTTGGCGGAAACCATCATGAGGCCCTGGCCCATGAACTCGAGCGTGGTTTCAATCAGGGCGGACTTCTCGGCGATGAGATGCTCACTCTGGGTCAGCGCGTCGGCGGTGCGGCGCCGCTCGGTGGCCTGCATTTCCAGCCGCTGCTGGGTGCGTTCGAGATCGGCGTTCTTCTGCGCCAGCGACCGTTCCGATTCCGCCAGGCGCTGGAACTGCCGGCCCAGCACGATGAACATCAGCGTGATCGCCAGGACGATCGCCGCTGCGCCGAGCGTGATCGAGACCGCCTCGCGCCACCATTCGGCCAGCGCCGCCTGGCGGGTGACGCCGACATCGACAACCCGGGGATAGTCGTGCAGCGGCTGCACCGCGATGTAGCTGGGCGCGCCGGTGATCCGGCCTTGCGCGCGGAAGGCGCCGCCACTCGCGGCGGCCAGCCGGTACCAGCCGGAGCCTTGCGGGACCGGCGCGCCGATCGCCGCATCGTTGTGCGGATAGCGCAACAACCTGACGCCATCGCGCCGCATGATGCTGACGTCGCTGCCGTCCATCAGCGTGATGGCCTGGTAGAACTGCTCGAAATAGCGCTGTGCCAGCGGCGCCACGATGAAGCCCAGCAGCGTGCCGTCCGGTGCGTCGATGCGGCGGGCGAAGCAGATCGACCAGTCGCCGGCCCCGCTGCGTTCGGCCCCGCCGATCGCGCTTGCCGTCTCCGGATGGGCGCGCAGCGCACGGATGTAGTCGCGGTCCGCCACGTCGCGCCATGCCGGTGGCCAGGACGAGGTTGCGGCCACCATCCTGCCGCCCGCATCGAGCAGCGCCAGCGCCGTGGCCTGCGGCAGCGTCCTCAGTTGCTCGGCCAGGACGTCGCGCAGATGCGCGTTGTCCAGCGTGGTGCGGGGCACCGCGGGCGTGCCGATATTTTCGTTGCGGACCTGATCGGCGGTGGTCTGCAACACGCGATCAACCGCCTGCAGCGTGTGTAAGGTCTGCTCCGCCAGCAACGCTGCAAGGTTGCGACTGGTCTGCTGCACCTGGCTGACCGCGTGCTCGCGCGCGCCCCAGATGGCCAGCACCGCCATCCCCACGACCACGGCAATCAACAGGCCCGCAATCGGCGCAAGCCCGCGCTTGTGGGGCGGCATGTGCGTCACGTCGGACATCAATGGTTGCGACGGATCGGACATGTGCGGCGGCGGTCCAGCTTCCTGCGGCGCACAATTGGGTGCGCGCGAACGCCGCAGCGTGCCGCCAGGTGACTTGCCGGCACGTTTCATTCCGGCGTTAGACTGGGTGGCCTAGAGCGTTCGCCCGAAAGCGGTGGCCACGATCTGTCATTGCGAGGAGCACAACGACGAAGCAATCTCCCGGGCCCGAGGCAGGGGATTGCTTCGTCGCTGCGCTCCTCGCAATGACAGGTGAGGTCGCTGCGCTCCTCGCGACGACAGGCGAGGTCAGCGGGTCCAGTAGGCGTGAACGCGCGCTAGAAGCGGCGCTGGCGCGGTCGCTCGGCCCGCCGGCTTTGCGGCAGCGTCAGCGACAGCCCGGCGCAGATCAGCCCCAGCGCGGTTGGCGGCAGCCAGGCGGGACGTGCCAGGACCGGCATGATCACTTCGGTCCACAGCCACGGCGCGAAGACCCGCTCGACCTCGTATTGCATCCCGTTGAGGATGCGGTGATCGATGGCCAGCAGCGCCTGGCCGAGCGGCATCTCCGGCGGCCCGAGCAGGGCCACCGCCAGCGCGCCGACCAGCAGCGCCGCCGAAAGGATCGCCAGGATGCGTCGTGCAATCACATGAACAGTTTTTCGCCCTTGAGGTTCTGATAGAGGCCGCTGACGAACTCAGCATAGCCATTGTAGAGCTGCGTGGGCACGCGTTCGTTGGTGCCAAGCAGGCGTTCCGTCGCCTGGCTCCAGCGCGGATGGTCGACCTGCGGGTTGACGTTGGCCCAGAACCCGTACTCGCTGGGCTGGAGTTCCGCCCAGAAAGTCTTCGGCCGCTGGTCCGTGAAGGTGATCTTGACGATCGCCTTCGCCGACTTGAAGCCGTATTTCCACGGCAGCGCGAGGCGGATCGGGCCGCCGTCCTGCGGCGGCACCGGCTTGCCGTACATGCCCGTGACCATGAACGCGAGGTCGGTCATCGCCTCGTCCATCGTCACCCCCTCGACGTACGGCCAGGGGTAGAACGGCGCGTTCAGGCCGGGCATCGTCTTGTCCTGGATGGTCTGGAACACGACGTATTTGGCCGACCCCAGCGGCTCGGCGAGCTTGACCAGCGCGCTGAGCGGGAAGCCGGTCCAGGGCACCGTCATCGCCCAGGCCTCGACGCAGCGATGGCGATAGACCCGCTCCTCGAGCTGGACCTGCTTCAGCAGGTCGTCGATGCCGATGGTGCGCGGCTTGGCCAGCATGCCGGTCAGCTCGATCGACCAGGGACGCTGGTGAAGCGCCTGAGCGGCGCGCCACAAGTCCTTGTCTTCGCTGAACTCGTAGTAGTTGTTGTAGGTGGTCGAGTCCTTTTCCGGGGTGATCGCGCGTTTGACCGTGTATTTTGGGTTGCGTGGCGCCGCCACGGTGTCGGCACGCGCCGCGCCGGGCGGCATGATCGCCGGTGCGGCGACCGACAGCGCGACCGCGCCGGCCAGCGCGTCGCGGCGACGCAGCACCAGCGCCTCCGCCGTTGCCGCGGCGTTCGGGTATTTCCCAGCCCCTGCGTCGCTTGATGAGCATCGCCTGATCCCTTCCTGTTGATCACACTACGACGCCACGGCAGGCGATTGCCACCCTCTCCGCCGTGCGCCGCGCTACATTGTCGGACGCGCCGGGATGGGGAACATTACAGCCGCCCCGGCGAATGGGGCCGCCAGACAGGAGTGACGCTGATGCACCTCGCCCGGTTTCCCCGCGTCCGCATGTTCCCCACGCCCACGCCGCTGGAGCGGCTGGACAACCTGACGCGAGAACTGGGCGGCCCGGAGATCTGGATCAAGCGGGACGACTGCACGGTGGTGGCAACCGGCGGCAACAAGATCCGGAAACTGGAGTACCTGTTGGGCGCGGCGCGCGCCCAGGGGGCGGACCACCTGGTGACGCAGGGCGCGGTGCAGTCCAACCACGTGCGCCAGACCGCCGCGGTGGCACGGCGCTTCGGCATGAAGTGCACCGCGCTGCTGGAGCACCGGATCGAGACCAACGACCGCGACTACCTGAACAGCGGCAACGTGCTGCTGGACCGGCTGTTCGACTGCGCGATCGAGTATCGCCCCGCCGGCCTGGACATGAACGCCGAGGCCGAAGCCAAGGGCGCGGCGCTGCGCGAGGCGGGCGCGAAAGCCGTACGTGATCCCAGGCGGCGGGTCGAACACGGTCGGCGCGCTGGGCTATGTCGGCTGCGCGCAGGAGTTGATGCAGCAGGCCGACGAGATGGGGCTGCGGATCGACCGCGTGGTGACGGCGACCGGCAGTGCCGGGACGCAGGCCGGCCTGGTGGTCGGCCTGCAAGGGTGCAACGCCGGCATCCCGGTGCTGGGCATCGGCGTGCGGCTGCCGAAGGAGCGTCAGGAGGCGAACGTCCACCGCCTGGCCGAGGCGACCGCGGAGGCAGTGGGCGTGCGCGGCGGCATCCCGCGCGCCGCGGTGGAGGCGAACTGCGACTACGTCGGCCCGGGCTACGGCCAGCCGACGCCCGGCATGATCGAGGCGGTGCTGATGCTGGCGCGGCTGGAGGGCGTGCTGCTGGACCCGGTCTATTCCGGCAAGGCAATGGCGGGACTGATCGACCTGATCCGCAAGAGGCACCATCGGCAAGAGCGAGACGGTGGTGTTCCTGCACACCGGCGGCGCGGTTGGGCTGTTCGGGTATACGGGCGTGTTCGAACAGGCGATGGGTGTCTGAGCCGGCCGCGACACAACAGTCTCCCACTCCCCTTGAGGGGGGGGCCGGGGGGGAGGGGTCCCGCGGTACAGGTCTGCGGTTCGACCGTCGCGCCAGAGGAGCACGACAGACAAGAAGGGGGCAACAACATGCTGCGCAGCGAGGGACGCATCCTGACCACCCACACCGGCAGCCTGCCGCGCCCGGCCGCGCTGACCGCACTCTACGTGCGGCGCAGCCGCGACGAAGCGGTCGACTCCGCCGAGCTCGACGCGATGGGCAAGGCCGCGATGGCCGACGTGGTGGGCAAGCAACTCGCCGCCGGGATCGACATCGGCAACAACGGCGAGCAGCAGCGCGAGGCGTTCTTCCTCTACGTGCAGCGGCGCATGAGCGGCTTCGGCGGCGGCTGGACCCGCCGGCCGATGGCCGACATCGTGCGCTACCCCGGCTACGCCGCCACGGCGGGCGTGGACGACACCGGTCGCCCGGTGGTAAGCAACCGCGGCCGCCTGCCACAGGCGGTCGGTGAAGTGCACTATCTCGACCGCGCGCTGATCGAGGCGGAGTGCACCGATTTTCGCGCCGCCCTGGACGCGGCCGGCGGCGGGTTCGCCGAGCCGTTCATGACCGCGCCGTCGCCGGGCATCATCGCGGCGGCGCTGGCGAATGCGTGGTACGATACGGAAGACGCCTATCTCGCCGCGCTGGGCGAGGCGTTGCGCGTCGAATACGAAACGATCGTGCGATGCGGGTTCCTGCTGCAGATCGACGCCCCGGACTTGGCGCTGGAGCGGCACGTTTCGTATCAGGATCGGCCTCTGGCCGATTTCATCGGCTTCGCCGAACGCGTGGTGGCGACGATCAACGCGGCATTGGTGAACGTGCCGCGCGAGCGCGTGCGCATGCACGTCTGCTGGGGCAATTACGAGGGGCCGCACGATTGCGACGTGGAGCTGCGAGAGATCCTGCCGGCGATCAGACAGGCACGCGTCGGCGGGTTCGTGCTGCCGTTTGCCAATCCGCGCCATGCGCACGAATACCGCTGCCTGGCCGCGCTGCCGCTGGACGACGGCCAGTTGATCGTGGCCGGCGTGATCGATCCGCTGACGAATTTCGTCGAGCACCCCGAAGTGGTGGCCGACCGGATCGAGGCGGTGGCGCGCACGGTTGGCGATCCGACGCGCGTGCTGGCGGGGACCGATTGCGGGTTCGATACGTCGGCCGGGCGTGGCCGGGTGGCCGACGACGTGGTCTGGGCCAAGCTGCGCGCGATGCGGGACGGGGCGCGGATCGCGTCGCAGCGGCTGTTTGCCACATAGCGGCGTAGGGCGGAAAAGCGCAGCGCATTCCGCCGTTTGCCACGCAGCGAGCACCACCTGTGTCGGCGGATGCCAAAGCTGCCCCCGTTTTGTCATTGCGAGTTCCCACCGGCCTGGCGGCCGACCCGCCCTGGACGAAACGTTTGGGCCTGCTCGCGTCTTGTGTAGTGTGTGCGCACCGTCGGCAAGGAGGTCGGTTTCTGCTTGGTGCGCAAGAGCCCGTTTGTTAGTTGGACCCGGGGCGCCTCGATCACCCCCACTGGAGCCAGGGGCAGCAATGCTCCGGAGCACGATCCCCAGAGTTCTTATTCCGTGAGGTCCCCACGCCGGCGGTGAACGCGTGGAGGGGAACTGATATGGATGTCATGCACGAACGCTGCGCCGGCCTCGATGTTCATAAGAAAATGATCGTCGCCTGCGTGCGTCTGGTGGTGGACGCAAGGTCAGCCGGGAATGTCGCACATTCGACACCTCGACGTCCGGGCTCCTGGCCTTGCTCGCCTGGTTGACGGAGCAGGGGTGCACCCATGTGGCGATGGAGGCGACCGGCGTCTATTGGAAGCCTGTCTGGAACATCTTGAGTGACGGCGCCGTCGAGTTGGTCGTGGCGAATGCCGCTCACATCAAGAACGTTCCCGGCCGCAAAACCGGCTTCAACGATGCCATGTGGATTGCTGATTTGGTGGCCTGCGGACTGCTCAAAGCGAGCTTCGTGCCGGACCGGCAATTCC
The DNA here is from genome assembly GCA_963773345.1 of uncultured Alphaproteobacteria bacterium. Lineage (GTDB taxonomy): Bacteria > Pseudomonadota > Alphaproteobacteria > Acetobacterales > Acetobacteraceae > Palsa-883. The sequence goes on from CAVZBG010000010.1 coordinate 601,817, forward strand.
AGGAATTGCGCTCGCTGCTGCGGACCCGCGAGCAGGTGACCCGCGAGCAGACCCGCCACATCCAGCGGCTGCAGAAGACGCTCGAAGAGGCGAACCTCAAGCTCGATTCGGTCATCACGGACATTATGGGCTTGTCGGGGCGCAGGATGATCGAGGCTATCATCGCCGGGGTAACCGACCCGACCAGGCTTGCGTTGTTGGCGGATCGGCGGATCAAGGCATCCCAGGACGAATTGCGTGAGGCACTTCGCGGCCGCGTGACGGATCACCATCGCTTCCTGCTGCAACTCCATCTGGAACAGCATGACGTCCTGACCGCGGCGATCACCAAGATAGACCAGCAGGTCGACATGCTGATCGCGCGCCTGGACGAGGCGGTCGAAGCAGGTCAGGCCAGCTTTCGCGCCTTGCTGATCCTTCTGTGCAGCATCCCGGGCGTCAGCCTCCTGTCGGCCAGGATCATCCTTGCCGAAATTGGCCGTGACATGCGCCGCTTCCCGACGGCCGGCCATCTCGTCGCCCCCGCCTTCGCTGGGGCAGGCTCTGGGCCGGCTTGTGTCCAGGTCAGAACGAAAGCGCCGGCAAACGCAAATCATCGCGTCTGCGCAAAGGCGCCCCCTGGCTCAAGACAGCGCTCGTGCAATGCGCGGTCTCCGCCGTCAAAAAGAAGGACAGTTGCTACAAAGCGCGGTTCAATCGGCTCAAGAGCCGGCGAGGTCCGCAGAAGGCGATCTGCGCCGTTGCCGCATCAATGCTGACCGCCATCTACCACATGCTGAACGACGGCACCGTACATCAGGACCTGGGTGCCGGCCATTTCGACCGACGCTCCACTGACGCCAAGGCCACGCGTCTCGTCAGCCAGCTCACCAAACTCGGCTTCCAGGTCCAACTGCAACCCCTCGCCGAGGCAGCGTGATGCCCGTGTCGGCCTCTCAAACGTCGCACCCGGGAAGTTTGTTTCTCCCTAGAGCATAGCGGTCCCCGGGCTTGACCCGGGGAAGCAAGCCGCATCCTGGGGCGCGCCTCGCGGGGGATTGCTTCGCTACGCTCGCAATGACAGCAACATCCGGTGCCCCCGTTCAGGCCGCACCTCGCTCACGCCGGTTCCGGTAGCCTTCGCCGGCTCCAGAGCGCGGCGGCCAGCATCAGGCCGCCGGCGGCCGCAAAACTGGCGCGATATCCAATCACCGCCAGCAGGCCGCCGAACGCGAGCGACCCGGCGCTTTGGCCGACGAACAGCGCCAGCGCGAAGGCGGACACCGCGCTGCCGCGCGCCTCAGGCAAGGCGTCGGTGGCGCGGGCCTGCAGCACCCCGTGGAACATGTAGAACATCAGGCCGACGAAGATTTGCAGCGCGGCGACCACCGGCCAGGTCGGCGCCCAGGCCAGAGCGGCGACGCCGGCGCCCAGGCCGATCCCGCCCAGCAGCAACAGCCACCCCTCGCCCAGGCGGCGGACCAGCACGCGGGCAAAGCGGGTGTAGAGAAAGGACCCGACGCCGAACCCGGCGACCAGCAGCCCGGCGGCGGCGGTGGTCAGGCCGAACTCCTGGATCACGAACGCGCCGACATAGGGGAAGGCACCGCCGAACAGGCACAGCCCGTCGAAGAAGGCCGAGATCAGCAACCAGCGTCCCACCGGATGCGACAGCAGGCTTAGATAGGCGGTCATCCCGGGGACGGCGGCGCCCGATGCCTCTCGCCGCCGCCACAGCCGAGGACCGAGCTGCGCGGCCAGGGTCAGGCCGATGGCGATCGACAGCACGCCCAGCACCAGGAAGGCGCTGCGCCAGCCGGCGTGCTCGCCGATGACGCCGGCGACCGGGCCGGTCAGCATTTGCGCCATCACCATGCCGGTCAGGAACCGGCCGATGGTGATCTGCCGCTCCGCGTATGGCACCACGTCGCCGAGATAGGCCATCATCAGCGGGATGGCGGCGCCGGCGAATAGGCCGGAGGCGGCCCGCAGCAGCACCAGCATGGTCAGTCCGGACGCGCCGGCGCAAGCCATGACGCAGGCGCCGTACACGGTGAGCGCGACCGCCACCACGCGCAGCTTGCCCAGCCGGTCGCCGAGGGGGCCGAGCACGACCTGGCCGAGGCCGTACGGCAGCAGGAAGGCCGCGACCACGGCGGAGGCGGCGGCCACGGTGACGCCCAGGCTGTCGGCGATCTGCGGCAGCAGCGGGTCGAGCAGCCGCGCCCCCGAGCCCGACGCGAAGCCACCCAGCGCGAGGACGAAGATGGGGATCGGCGCCGCGGCCCGCGCCCGGGCGGCCAAGGTGGGGGCTGCCAACGCGGGGGCCGGCAAAGCGGGGCGCGCCCGGGTCAGGCCGATCAGCATACCAGCAGGCTGCGATCCGCTCGGCACGGCGCGCATTGATCTGCGTCAAAGCAGCGGTATTGCCCCGTCACGGCCGGGCACGCGAGCCACGCCGGCGCAGGCCGGGCACGTGATGCGGCGTGCGATGCGGGTCCCGGTTGCTGCGGGAACCTCCCGGTCCCGGTTGCTGCGGGAAAACCCGGGACATGGAGCCGAATTCATCGGAGTGCTTCGGGCATGGTAAATGACCGGCGTGTTGGATCATCCGCTGAACACGGCGATCGATCGTGTCCAACGGGATTGCCTGCTCGCATATTCGTGAGCTGCGCTCTCGTCTCGGTCGGAGCCGCAAGTTGCAAAGTGCCTGCGACCCGCGAGCTTCCCCACGCCTGGCACACCGCGCGGGCGTCGGCTCGCGCGGCGTGCCGCAACGATTGAACAGTTGGTCAGGGTGGATAGATCAGCTACAGTCACCATATCGACGCATGTGTCCGCGAGACAAATGCCGACAGTCCCGGAGTGACCGGCGGTTGCGCGGAAAACAGGCAGGGGGGCGTTTTGGCCGATCCGCTGGTCCAGCCACGGAGCAAGCCATCGACTGGACGAACCGGGCGCAGTGGTTTCCCGAGCAGTGGTTTCCCGACATGCAACGTTGGTGAAGCCGGTCCGAACTTCCTGCCCGACCGACGAGGCTGGCTGCCGCATGGATCTTGCTGAGCAGGACGGTGTCGCGATGAATCCGGTGGCGGAACCTTCTGCTCCGCCGCCGGGTGCGCCGGCGCGCACGGCCGCGCGCCCTGGCCGGTTCGGCGCGTGCCGCTGGCTGCTGTCCCGGGTGGTCATCGTCGAGCTGGCGCTGATCGCCGGCATGATCGCGGTGCTGTGGTGCAGCATCTGGTTGCATCTGACACAAGAGCGGCAGGAGTTCGCGTCGCACGCAATGCGCGACAGCAGCAACCTCGCGCAGGCCGCGGCGGAGAGCATCGGCCAGATGATCGGCGGCGTCGACGACGCGTTGCGCTTCATGCGGTCGGTCTACACCAGCGATCCGAAGCACTTCGACATCGGCGCCTGGGCCAGCCGGGTCAATCGGACGCACGGCGCCGCCTTAGAGTTCGCGCTCATCGACCGCAACGGCATGTTGGCCGCCAGCAGCCTGGGCCCGGTCACCACACCGATCGATTTCTCCAACGAGGATTTCTTCAAGGCGCAGGTCGATGATACTGCGGATCGACTGTTCATCAGCCGGCCGATCCTGGGACGCGCGTCGGGCCGCTGGTCGCTGGTGTTCACGCGGCGACTGACGGCGGCCGACGGCTGGTTCATGGGCGTCATCGTGGCGTCGGTCGATCCCGCCTGGCTGACGCGCCTGCACGAACGACTGGACATCGGCCGCGGCGCCCTGATGCTGATCGGCACCGATGGCGTGGTCCGCGCGCTGGCCATCGGGTCCACCTCCGACTCCGGCAAGGGGATCGGCCTGGATGTCGCGACGTCGCCGTTGCTGCAAGCGGCGGCCACCGCCGATCGCGGCACGCTGACCTGGCGCAATCCGGTCGACGCGGCGCGGCAGATCGTTTCATTCCGGCGGCTTGCCGATGAGTCGTCGCTTGTCGCGGTCGGCCTGGACTCCGATGAAGTGTTCGCGCCGTACCGACTTTATGAGCGGCAGTGCGAGATCTTCACCGTCGGCCTGACGCTGCTGATCCTGATCACCGGCTGTCTTCTGGTCGACAACACGCGGCGACTGCTGGTTTCGCGGCAGGTGCTGCAGGACACCATGGATGCGATCAGCCAGGGCATCGTCATGGTCGATTCCCAGGGGCGGGTTCCCGTCCTGAACCGTCGCGCCACCGAGCTGCTGCGGATTCCGCCGCTCCTCGCGGCTGGTCGGCTGAAACTCACGGATATCCCCGCCGGCGGCTTCGATGCGGCGGGAGAACCTGCCGACGTCGGCGGCCCGGTCGCGACCGGGACCGACGGCGCCTACGAGCAGGTCGGCGCCGACGGCACGGTGCTGGAAATCCGCAGCCACGCGCTGGACAACGGCGGCGCCGTTCGCACCTATACCGACATCACCGAGCGCAAGAACGCCGAAGCGCAGATCATCCATCTTGCGCTGCACGACAGCCTGACCGGATTGCCTAACCGCCGGCTGTTCCACGACCGGCTGGCGCAGGCCATCCGCCGGATCGGTCGCGGCGGCGTCGGCTGCGCGGTGTTCTGGCTCGATCTGGACCGGTTCAAGTACATCAACGACCTGCACGGCCACGTGTTCGGCGACCGAGTCCTGCTGCAGGTCGTCGACCGGCTGCGCGGGCTGATGCGCGCCGAGGATTTTCTGGCGCGATTCGGCGGCGACGAATTCTGCATCCTGCGCGCCGCCGTCGGCGATGCCGCGGCGGCCGAAACGCTGGCGCACCGACTGGTGCACCTGCTGGGCGAACCCTGTCGGGTCGACGGCCAGCAGGTTCTGCTGAGCGCCAGCGTCGGCGTCGCCCTCTGCCCGGCTGACGGCACCTCGGTCGACCAGTTGCTCGCCAACGCCGACACCGCGCTGTTCCGTGCCAAGGAGCGCCGCGGCACGTTCCGGCTGTATGAGCCGGCGATGGATGTCAGGATCGCCGAACGGCGCATTCTGGAGCAGGATTTGCGAAGCGCGCTGGCCGCCGAGCAGTTGGTCGTGGTCTACCAGCCGATCTTTGCCGGCGCGACCTGCGAGGCGACCGGGTTCGAGGCCCTGGTGCGATGGCCGCACCCGACGCGCGGCGACATCTCGCCCGAGGAGTTCATTTCCGTCGCCGAAGAGTCCGACCTGATCGTGAAGCTCGGCCACTGGGTGCTGCAGACGGCGTGCGCCGAGGCGATGCGCTGGCCGGGATCGCTGCGCCTGGCGGTCAATCTTTCACCGAAACAATTCCTCCAGGCGGATCTGCCCGGCCGGGTCGCCGCCGTCCTGGCCGACACCGGCTTGCCGGCGCGGCGGCTGACCCTGGAGGTCACCGAGGGCGTGCTGATCGACAACAGCGAGCGGGCCCTCGCCGCCCTGTCCGCGCTGAAGGATCAGGGCGTGCGGATCGCGCTCGACGACTTCGGCACCGGCTATTCGAGCCTCGGTTACCTGCGACGGTTTCCCTTCGACTGCATCAAGATCGACCGGTCGTTCGTGCGCACCGTGTGCGAGGACGATGGCGCGCGCGCCATCGTGCAGGCCATTCTGGCGCTGGGCCGCAATCTCAAGCTGAAGGTGGTCGCCGAGGGGGTGGAAGATCAGGCGCAATTGCAGTGGCTGCGCGCGGCGCGGTGCGACGAGGTCCAGGGCTTTGTGCTCGGCCGACCGATGCCGGCCGCGGCCGTGCACGACTTCCTCGCCGAAGCAACCGTTGCGGCGCGGTGAGCCGATCCCCCACGGTCATGCCGGCGCCCCCTCGTCATGCCGGCGCATGCCGGCATCCACGACTTTCTTTGCGGCACGAAAGCAAGTCGTGGATGCCGGCATGCGCCGGCATGACGTCGGGGCCAGCCAGAATCGGCCGGATCGAGGCCGACGTTGTGGGAAGCAACGGGACATGACGGGGATTAGCAGAACGCTTGCCGTCGCCGCCGTGGCCGCGATGGCAGCCTGCGCGACCAAGCCCCCCGAGGTGACGGTGGACCAGGCCACCGTGCGCTATCGCGCGGCGCAGGAGGCCTGTGCGCAGGGCGATCGCGGCAGCGCAGCCGGCTACGATCAGGCAATCGAGGCCTGCACAATCGTCATCGGGACGGACTCGGCACCGGTTGCGGATCTCATTGCGGCATTGAACATGCGTGCCGGGCTGTACGCGTCGCGCGGCCGCTACGGCGACGCGATCCGGGACTATGCCACGGTGACCCACCTCGCCCCGCGCGACGCCGTCGCGCGCGTCCTGCTCGGCGATGCCTACCGGCACATCGGCAAGTGTGACGTTGCTATTCCGGACTACGATCAGGCGATCCGGCTGAACCCGAAATCGGTTGATGCGCTCGAAGGACGCGGCGATGCGTTCCTGTGCGTCAACAACTATCCGAAGGCGATCGCCGACTACGACCAGGCCATTGCGCTCGTGCCGCGGCGTGCCGAGCTGTACGCGAAGCGCGGCAATGCCGATGCGCGGTCGGGCGATGCCGCGCAGGCGATCGCCGATTTCAGCACGGCGATCCAGCTTCGCCCGCACGACAGCGCCACCTATGTGGCACGCGGCGCGGTCTATCTCGCGCAGGCGCAGTACGATGCGGCGCTGCAGGATTTCGACAGCGCGCTGCGCGACAGCCCAAGAAATGCCGATGCGTTGTATCGCCGCGGCCTCGTGCATCTGCGCCAGCAGGATTTTGCTGCGGCCATTCAGGACTTCGACCGGGCGATCCAGCTCGCGCCGAAATTCGCCGACGCCTTCGACGCGCGCGGTACCACCGACATGCGCGAGAATGACTATGACAAGGCCATCGACGACTACAGCCTCGCGATCCGGCTCAATCCGGCGTTCGCGACGGCGTACGAGCATCGGGCGGCTCTCTACAGCCAGAAGGGCGATTACTATCGTGCGGTGCAGGATTATACGCAGGCGATCCGGCTCGATCCCGGTTTTGTCACCGCGATCGTCGGGCGGGGCGACGCCTACCTGAACAGCGGCAAGTATGACATGGCGATCCGGGATTACGACCAGGCGGTGCAGCTCGAGCCGACCAACCAGCAGGCCCTGCGCAGCCGTCGCCAGGCGCGTCTGGAGAAGGCGAAGCAGGAGTCCGCCCGCGCGCTGTCGATCGAAGCGAACGTGCCGAAATGACCGGACCGGCGCGGCGGCATCGCCGACGGCCGCCGTCGCCGCGGCATCCCCGGCCGTCCCGCCGCTGACAGCGCGCCCCCAGTGCCAGCCGATGCAGGCCTGGATCGTCGGTCGGTTTGAGCCCGCGCAACGATTTCGGTCTTATTGGGCGGTGTCGGAATTCCTTACGGCTTCGCGCCTCTCGTTCCGTATCGTAATCATTAAATCTCTGATCTTGCGGATATTCCTTGTTCGGCTTGAATATTGCGTGGGTTCATTGCCATTGGCTCCATGCGATGAAGGGAACCGACCGATGGCGGACCGGACTGCGACACGCAACCACCCGCGACCCATCTCGCTCAAGCGGCTGCTGATCGCGACCTCGGCGCTGCCGGCGGCCACCCTTGCCGTGATGCTGGCCTTCGCGCCCGAGGCGGTCGCGACCCCGATCAATTACACCTTGGAGGGCAGTATCAATGGTGGTTCCGGCGATTTACTCGATGTGTCTGGCACCTTCACCTACGACCCGGCGACCGGCGCGGAGTCCGACGTCTCCATCCTTGTATCCGGAGGCTGGTCGTCGTACGTGGTAACCGGCACCTACACCGAAGTGCCGACGTTCACACCCAGCGCCGCCATCCCCTACGACGTTCCGACGATCGAGGCGGGGGTCGGAGGCTTGTCCTCGGGCGCGGAAGTGATCGGTTTCAATTTTACCAGCGGACTCGGCCCGTCGTCGGACGATGTTGGGCTCATCCAATGGTGCGTGACTCCTGGATCGGCATGCCACACAGGCCAGTTCGCCATATTCGGCGCTGAAAACGATGGCATCATCGCCGCCGACCCAATTCCTGAGCCGTCGAGCATCGCCCTGCTTGGCGCCGCACTCGGGCTCTTCCCGCTCCGGCGACGGGCATCGCGCCGACGCGGTTTGCCCCCAAGCGGATCAGCCGCGGACGCGATGACGGCAGGCCCGATCCTGGCCAGGCTGCCGGCTGCCAGGGCGTCCACCGCTCGCTAGTGGACCACCGTGGCTTGGGCTGTTGTACCGCCCAGGCTTCCACGACCCGCACCATGCCCCGCGCGCTCCCGCAGCCCGGCGGCAACGCCCGCCGGCACGCGGGGCAGCATCCGGATGACGATTGCGGGGTTGCACACCGGCGCGCCCCGCCGTTTGATAGCGCAGCAACCGGTACCGAGGCGACATCCCCAGCAGGTGTCCCGCCTGCCGGGCCAGGCCGGAACCGGGAGGAAACGATGGCGACCACCAACAAGACGGGCGAGATCGCGGCGCGGCTCGATCGGCTGCCCTCGTCCTGGTACGTCTGGCGCATGATCATCCTGATCTCGCTCGGCGGGGTGTTCGAGTTCTACGACCTGTTCTTCACCGCCTACGTCGCGCCCGGCATGGTCAAGTCCGGGCTGTTCACGTCGCAGTCGCTCGGCCCGCTCGCGGCACTCGACGTCATCGCCGTCGCCGGCTTCGGCACCTTCGTGTTTGCCACCTTCGCCGGCCTGTGGGTCGGCGCGCTGCTGCTCGGCCATGTCGCCGACAAGATGGGCCGCAAGAAGATCTTCGTCTGGTCGCTGGTCTGGTACATGGTCTGCTCGGCGATCATGGCCTTCCAGTACACCGGCTTCTCGCTCGTCATCTGGCGCTTCATCGCCGGCATCGGCCTGGGCATCGAACTGGTCACCATCGACGCCTACATCGCGGAGCTGATCCCCCGCCGCGAGCGCGGCCGCGCGTTCTCGACCAACCAGTTCATCACCTTCTGCGCGGTGCCCGTGGTCGCCTTCCTGGCCTGGCAGTTGGTGCCGCTGCAGCCACTCGGCCTGGACGGCTGGCGATGGGTGGTGCTGATCGGCACGATCGGCGCGGTCGTCGTGTGGTTTCTCCAGATTGGCGTTCCGGAAAGCCCGCGCTGGCTCGCCAAGCACGGCCGCGTCGAGGAAGCCGACCACGTGGTCGCCAGGATCGAGGCGGGCGTCGAGGCAGAGCTGGGCCGGCCGCTCCCCCCGCCAGTGCCCGAGCCGCCCGAGGCCGAAGCCGCGGGCAGCCTCGCCGAAGCCTTCCAGCCGCCCTATCGCGCGCGCACCATCATGCTCTCGGTGTTCAATTTCGCGCAGACGATCGGCTTCTACGGCTTCGCCGCCTGGGTTCCGACACTGCTCATCGCGCGTGGCATCCACATCACCGCGAGCCTGGAGTACGCCTTCATCATCGCCATCGCCAACCCGTTCGGCCCGCTGATCGGCACGCTGTTCTCCGACCGGATCGAGCGCAAATGGCAGATCATCGGCGGCGCGGCGGGCATGCTGGTCTGCATGGCGATCTTCGCCCAGCTTTCCGACCCCGGTGTGCTGATCGTCTTCGGCGTGTTGTTCACGCTGTGCGCCAACGTGATGTCGTACGCCTACCACAACTATCAGGCCGAGCTCTACCCGACCCGCATCCGCGCGCGCGCGATCGGTTTCGTCTATTCCTGGAGCCGGGTCTCGGCCGCCTTCGCCGGACTGGCCATCGGCTACCTGCTGCACCTCGGCGGCGTGCCGGCGGTGGCCATCTTCATCGGCATCGCGATGCTGGTGGTGATCGGAGTCATCGGCATCTTCGGCCCGCGGACGCGCGACCTTGCCCTGGAGCAGATCGCGCACTGAACCGGGCGATGGCGCCGGCGGGTCCGGATCGACCCCGTTGGCATCATTCCAGGCAGGGAAGGGACCAACTCTCCCGTGTCATGGCCGTCCCCGGGCTTGACCCCGGGGATTGGCCCGGCGAGCCGCGGCTTTGCTTGTGATACCAGGTGACGAAAAGATTGGCCCGCGGCGTGCCCCATCGTGTCCTGGCCGCCTCCCGGGTCGGCCATGACACGGGAATCGTCGTCGTCGCGGGTACGTCAAACCTTTCGCGACCTGGCATCACAGCACGAACGCGCATTGCTCCTGCGGTGTGCGGGTATCCATGTTGCGGCCGCGGTTGAGGTGGTCGTCGATCTCGGCCGCGGCGCCGATCATGCGGCCGTACAGGAAGACGTTGAAGGCTGCTGTTTCCAGATTTTTCCCGGTCAGCGCGCCGGCGCGATAGTCCTTCCAGAGCACGGCAAGCAGCAGGGCGGCGATGATGGCATCGACATTGACGCAGAACACGTAGCGCGAGGCGCCGGCGTCGTACAGCGCCTGGACGAGTTCGCGATAGAAGGCGTGGAAGATGTTGTAGTCCCCGCGTTCGGCCATGAAGTTCGCGATGAAGCGTTCGCGCGGATCGTAGTTGACCGGCTTGCCCTTGAAGATCGGGTGGTGCACGCCGGGCAGCGCGCGCGGCTCGAGGTTGCCGGATTCCCTGGATTGCGTCTTCTCGTCCCGGTACGCCTCGGCGAATTGTCTCGCCATCGATTTCAGATCGAGGCCGTGGTTCGGGTCCGTCGGGTCCACCAGGTCCGCGTCGCGGAAGCGTTCCAGCAGGAAAGCCATGCCCTCGAAGCCGTTGCCGCCGTGGCTGTAGCCGCTGTGCGTCAGGAAGCCAACCATCGCCTTGTTGATCTGCACGCGGCCGGGCGTTTGCGGGCCGTCGGCAGAGACGGCACCTTTCGCGCCAAGTGACGTGATGGAGCCGGGGCCGTTGGAGATCAGCAGTCCGATCAGGATCTGCAGCGGGCGGGCCTCGGCGCTGGTGGGTCGCTTGCCGATCAGCGCGAGGCAGAGGAAGTCGGCCATGGTCCAGTGGCTGAACCGTTCCTCGCGCGGAACGCCGCAGAGGCTGCCGTGCTGGTGGTGGCGGCCGGGGATCGAGGCACCGATCATCACGCCGTACAGGCGCAGGTACCACGGCAGGGTTTCCGCCGTGAGGCGCGAGATGCGTTTGCGCATCAGCGGGCCCCAGGCGATGGTGGTGGCGATGGCGGCCAGGATGGCGTCGCGCGAGACGCGCCCGCCGAGGCCGGTGATGAATTTGAGGAAGACGGAGCGCCCGCCACGGGCGCACACGGCGGCGAGCATGGCCTCGGGCCGCGGGTCGTCGGCGTCGGCATCCGTCGCAAGGAAGCACGCCCGCGTTGCGGCATCGACCGGGATGGCGGCCGTATCGAAGCTCTCGTCGCGCGCGTCAATCAGCCCGACATGGGCAAACAGGTCGATCAGCTTTCGCGTGGCGGCAAGCGCGCGTTCGACGCGCTTGGGGCCGATGATCGTGGCGGCGGCGGCCATCACCGTGTTGGGCGAATTTCCTGCCTCGCGCGCGGCGTCGGCGGCGGCGAGCGCGGGATCGCCCACCAGATTGATCTCGGCCGCGACAGCGATGTCGAGCATCGCGCGGTCGTTCGGGCCCGCGATCTCGTGCACCAACGGCAAGGCAAAGTTGGCTTCGAGGGGTTCGAGCGCCAGGTCGAGCACGGAATGCCCATGCACGCTGGTGACCTGCGTGGCCGGGTCCATGACGGAGGCGCCGGACTTGTCCTTCATGTTCTGGCGCGGAATGACCGCGCCGACCTGCTGGGCCAGAGCGGTGATCTGCTCGTTGTAGGGGGGCAGCGCTTCGACGGGGGGCAGCGCGATGTTGGCGGGCAGGGCGATGCCCTGGTCGTTGGCGATCCACGGCTTCAGGGCCAGCGTGCCGCGCGGGGCAAAGTCCGGGGCGGCGTTGTTGAGCCGCATGACCGCCGTCAGCGCGACGGGGATGTGAGCGATGTTGGTGACGACCGCGCCCTTGGTGGAGAACACCGGCTTTTCCGGCGTGAAGATGTCGTCCACGCCGAACGCTTCCATGAACCAGCGTTCCTTGTCCTCGGCCTTGTCGCCGGAACCGGCCATGGCGCCGGCGTGGCCGACGGCGCGGGTGAGCTTGGACTTCCAGCGGCCGACGATGCAGGCAACGACCGGCTTGCCGAAATCGACATTGCGTTCGTAGTAGCCGCCGGGTTCGGCATAGAGGACGGCGGCCTGGGTGCGGGTGTCGTTCTTCAGCGCGTAGGCGAAGTCGGGCGCGGCGTAGTGGATGTAGACGTCCTTGCCGGAGGAGATCAGCGTGGTGGTGCCCCAGCCCTCGGTGGCGAGATACTGGGCGATCGTCGTGGTGAAGCCGCCCGAATTCGAGAAGATGGCGATGGATCCCTTGATGCAGCGACTTCGTCCGGATGGTCGCCGCCGAGCGCACCGCCGATGCGCACGCGGTTCCAGGAATCGGCCACGCCGAGGCAATTGGCGCCGAAGATGTCGATGCCGTTGGCCTGGCCGATGGCACGGATCTCGCGCGCATCATGGACCGCGATCTTTTCTGTGATTATCACGATCTTCCGCAGATCGGGATTGACGCGGACGAGCTCGGCGACACCGTCGCGCACGCCGGAGGGTGGCAGATACACGACGCCGGTGTTGAAGATGTGGCCGTCATCGATGCCTTCGCGGACGTTGTTGTAGACCGGAATGTCGCCAGCGGCCGTGGGAAGCACCTGGCCGCGGCGGCCGGGCGAGGTTCCGAACACCACGTTGCCGCCCGAAAAGGCGTGGCTGACGGGGGTGACCTGGCGTGATTCGCCGCCCAGGATGTTGAGGACGGCGACGCGGTCGGCGCGGGTCGCGAGATCGGCGAGCGATGCGACACCGAGATAATAGGGGAAGCCCTCGATACCCTTCTTGAACATCTGATCCTCCCGGGCTCGGCTTTGCTGTCCTGTCAGGCCGCCGGCTTGATGCCGAGTTTTGCCGCGATGGCGGCGCGGCCGCCGGCCCGCATCCAGGTGTCCACGTCCTTGGCATAGTTGACGACCTCGGAGATCGCGCTGTCGAAGCCGAAGAAGCGGTAGGGCAGGCCGAGGTTGTCACAGGTTTCGGCGAGCGCGCCCATGCCGCGAACCAGGTTCGGCCCGCCGCGGCCGACCACGACGAAGAGCGGCGCGGGCCCGTGGCGGCCGAAATGCTCGCGCAGCGCGTCGCCCATGGCGCGGAAGGTCTCGAAGATGTCGGTGTTGTTGGATTTTCCGCCGATGATGAAGAAGACGTTCGTCTGCGCGAGCCAGTGCTTGAAGCAGATGCGCGCGACTTCCTTCATCTTCTCGTAGGGCGGGTTGCCGCCGAAGTCCGAGGAGATGATCGCGGCCTCGCCGAGCACCTGGGTGACGAGCGAGTTGGCGCCGCCGCCGAAGGTGGGGGCGAGGATGGTGCCGTGCTCATTGATGACGAAGACGTCCGACTGGCCCTGATGGGTGCGGAGCTGGTTCACCTCAAGTTCGAACTGGGATGTGTCGGCGGTGAACAGGGTGTCGGGCAGGTCGAGGCGCTGCCAACGCGGGTCGTCCCGGTCGAAACCGCCCTTGAAGTCGCAGGCGACGGGGGTAAGGCGGCCCTCGCGCCCGATGGACATGCGGATCGGGTTCAGTTCGAGCGTTGTCATGCCGTAGTGGTGCACCAGCTCCCAGAGCTTCGGCAGGTGCTGCACGAGCGGGGAGATGATCTCCTTCGGCGCGCCGATGTCGGTGAGCGCATTGGCGACGACGAACGCCTTCAGTCCGGTGAGCGCCTCGAACGGGACGTTGGCGATGAATTTCCTGTCTAGCTCCTCGATATCGACGCCGCCGACATGGGTGAGCGTCATGGTGGGGGCGCGGAAGGCGGTGGAATCCGAGATCGAGAAGTAGACTTCGTGCTTCGCCGGGACGCCGCCTTCGAAGGTGACGCCGTTGGCTTTGGCGGTGGCATTGCCGTGGCGATGCTCGACGAAAAAGAGTCTTTCCTTTTCCGCCAGCGCGGTGCGCAGATCGCTGGCGTTGCCGATCAGCCCGGCCTTGCCCTTTTTTCCGACGCCGCCTTTGAAGACCGGCTTGATGAAGATGATCTTGTGGCGGTCGATCAGGTTCTGGATCTCGGCTTCGGTGGCCGCGGGGCCGAGGACTTCCGTGACCGGGAAATCGACGTGCCGCAGGAGAGGCGCGCCGTGCAGAAGGCCGGTAAGCTGCATTGGCGAAATCCTTTCGGGCTTCGGCGGTGTCGGCAGCGGGCGAGAATGTCAGGCGCTCGCCGACCTAGCGGGCGAAGGCGGCGGGGCGGCGAGGTCGTGGACGAACTGTCCGTAGGACAGGGTGAGCATGAGGGCAAGCACGATGCCGACGCGGACGCCCGACGCGGACGCTGCTTGGGTGGGGCGCCAGCAGCGGCCTGGCGGGGGGGCGAAGCGGCCGCGCGCCGGTCGCAGGCGGCCGGCGCGCGCTGCCGGCGGCGTCACTCCATGTCGCGCTCGATCGCCTCGATATCGGCGTCGCTGAAGCCGAAATGATGCGCGATCTCGTGCACCAGCACGCTGCGCACCAGGCGATACAGGTCCTCGCCGCTCTCGATCCACTCCAGCAGGATCGGCTCGCGGTAGAGAAAGATCAGGTCCGGCTCGCGCGCCACGTCGTCCACGCTGCGCCGGGTCAGCGGCGTGCCTCGATAGAGGCCGGTCAGCTCCCAGCCGGACTCGATCCCCATCTCGTCCAGGGTGTCGTCGTCCGCCATATCCTCCACCGCGATGCCGACGCCGCGCACGTGCTCGGCCAGCCTGGCCGGAATCGCGGCCAGTGCGCGCTCCGCCAAATCCGCGATATCATCGCCGCTGGGCGGCAGGCCGAAGGCCGGGGGTCGCCGAAACAGTGCGCTCATTCCCGCATCCGTGCAGGAGCCGGGCGCCGGGTCAAGCTTGAGGAGGGTCACATGCCGACACGACTGACCGATGCCGAGACCACCGCGCTGGCCACCACGCTGCCTGCCTGGGTCAAGCAGGACCACGGCAAGGCGATCCATCGCAGTTTCAAATTCAAGGATTTCAGCGAGGCCTGGGGGTTCATGGCGCGGGTGGCGCTGGCGGCCGAGCAGCTTGGTCACCACCCTGATTGGTCGAACGTTTGGAACAAGGTGGACGTCACGCTGTCCACGCACGACGCCGGCGGGCTGACGGAGAACGACGTCTCGCTGGCCAAGGCGATCGACGCCCTGCTGGCCTGAGTGGGGTTGGCCTGAGTGGGGTTGGTCTGAGTGGGGTTGGTCTGAGTGGGGTTGGCCCGAGTGGGGTTGGCCCGAGTGGGGTTGGCCCGAGTGGGGCGGGCCTGAGTGGGGTGGGCCTGAGTGGGGTGGAGGTGAATGGAGCTCCGGTTTCCGGAACGCGCGGCGCTGATCCGGCGCGCCGTGGCGCGGCTGTGCCTGCGGCTGGACTGGGCGCCGCTGCACGAGGTGACGCTGCCCAACGGCCGCCGCGCCGACATCCTGGCGCTGCGCCCCGACGGCGGCTTCGCCTGCATCGAGGTGAAGTCCGGCCCGCGCGATTTCCTGGTGGATGCGAAATGGCCGGATTACCGGGACTACGCCGACGCGCTGTTCTTCGCCGTCGACGCCGAGTTCCCGCAGGGCCTGCTGCCGGCGGAGGTGGGGCTGATCGTCGCCGCCGGTCTGGAGGCCGAGCTGCTGCGCGACGCGCCGTCGCATCCCGTACCGTCGGCGCGGCGCCGGGCGTTGCTGCAACGCTTCGCCGTCCTGGCGGCCGGGCGGCTGGCGGCGGCCGAGGACCCGGCGGGGATTGTGGCGCTGCGCACCGCGCTGCGGGCGGAATGAGCGGGAGGTCGGGTTCGGCCGGGCCGGTGTCGGCGACGCGAACCGGGCGGTCACTGGGCGCGGCCTCGCATGGTCCGCGAGAAACCAAGACCCACCACAGAGCACGCAGAACGCGCAGAGGAAGAAGTTTGGCGTCTCGCGTGTGATGCATGACGCTTGGCGCTTGGCGCAATCATGATTCTCCGCGCGCTCCGCGGTGGATCCTGCTTGCCAACGATCCGGCGCCCAACGCGCGCCGCAGGACCGCACCGATCGCGCGACGGGATACGACCTACCCCCGCGCGCGTTCCTGGCCCACCGGCGCGGCCTGCCCCGGCAGCAGGTCCGCCAGCAGCACCCGTCCGCCCCAGGAGCGCACCAGGCCGGCCCCCACCACCGCGTCCAGCGTGTAGTCCGCGCCCTTCACCAGCACGTCCGGGCGCAGCGCCTCGATCAGCGCCGCCGGCGTGTCCTCCTCGAACACCGTGACCAGGTCGACGCTCGGCAGCCCGGCCAGCACCGCGGCGCGCACCGCCTCGGGCTGCGCCGGCCGCGTCGCGCCCTTCAGCCGGTGGGTGCCGGCGTCGTCGTTCAGCCCCACCACCAGCCGGTCGCAGGCATCACGCGCCGCTTCCAGCAGGTGCACGTAGCCGGGATGCAGCAGGTCGAAGCAGCCGTTGGTGAAACCGACTCGGTAGCCCTGATGACGCCAGCGTGCCACCTGCTCCAGCGCCGCCTGGCGCGAGACCACTTTTCGCAGCGTGCCGCCCGGCGGCGACAGCACCGCCAGCAGGTCGGCCTCGCGCGCCACCGCGGTGCCGACCTTGCCCACCACGATGCCGGCGGCGATGCTGGCAAGCCGCACCGCCAGCTTCAGATCGAGCCTGGCGGCAACGCCGGCGGCGAGCACGGCGGTGACGGTGTCGCCGGCACCGGAGACATCGTAGACCTCGGCGGCCTCGGCCGGAAAATGCCGGGCGGTGGTCGCATCGACCAGCGTCATGCCGGCCGGCCCCTCGGTGACCAGCACGGCGCCGAAGCCGTGGCGCGCCCGCAGCGCCTGGGCCGCCGCGATCACCGACGCCTCGTCCTCGACCGGCAGTCCGGTGCCCTCGGACAGCTCACGCCGGTTCGGGATGATGATGTCGGCGCCGGCATAGCGGGCGTGGTCCGGATCCTTCAGATCGACGATCACCTTGCGGCCCGCGGCATGTGCCGCCGCGATCAGCCGTGCCGGCACGTCGCCCGCCAGCAGGCCCTTCTGGTAGTCCGACAGCACGGTGATCGCGGTCGCCGCCATCGCGTCGGTGGCGATGCTGATCATGCGCTCGGCCAGCCTTGCGTTGATCGGCGTGGTCACCTCGCGGTCGGTGCGCAGCAGGTGCTGTCCCCCGGCGACCAGCCGCGTCTTCATCGTGGTGGTGCGGCCGCCTTGGACCAGCAGCCACGGCTCGACCCCGGGCTGGCCGCCGACCAGCCCGGTCAGGTCGGCGCCGGCCTGGTCGTCGCCGACCACCGAGACCAGCGCCACCGCGGCGCCGAGCGCGGTGAGGTTGCGCACCACGTTGCCGGCACCGCCGGGATAGGCGATCTCGCGCTCGACGCTGAGGATCGGCACCGGCGCCTCCGGGCTGATCCGGGTGACCTGGCCGTAGACGTAGCGGTCGAGCATCACGTCGCCGACCACCAGCACGGAGGCGCGCGACAGCAGACGCACGGCCGCGACAAGGTCGGGGGCGGGCAGGTCGGCGGCGGGCGGGCCGGCGACGGGCGGATCGCCGGCCGGCGTGGCGGCGGGCGGGGCCGCAGCTTGCGGTTGGGGATCGATCCGGTTCATCGCGCAATGCCGTATCGTCCCGCCGGCCCGGTTGCAAGCGGTGGCTGCGGGCGCCCTGCAAAGACGTTCGCGTAGCCCTTGTGGGTGTGGGTTGCGACGCGGGTCGAGAGTTCGGATGCGGGTGTAGCGGCCGCGGCAAGCCAGCCAGGTGCACCCGGAAGGGCGCGGCGACGGTCCGGCTGGCAAGCACGCCGTGACCTCAGCGCGGACCATCGCGACCGGTCCGCCCGACCGTTTTCCGCCCCACCGTTTTCCACGCCGGCGGTCGCTGCGCGGCGGCCCGGCAATCCCGCCCTGCGTTCCTGGCGGTGGTCGCCGCGCTCGCCGATCCCCCAGCCACCCGGCGGCGCGATCATTCGCCACGGTCTCGAGCGTGGTGCTGGCCAACAGGCGCAGCGCGACCTCCCCCACCGGCCCGCGCACCGTGCCACGTTGCACGGGGCGTTGTTCGGAGGAATTGGGCTGGCCGGCTTGTGCCGTGCGGGGCGGAGCAGGGTTGCGGGCGCCTGCGACGCGGGTGAGGCGGGTGCCGTCGCCGCCGCGGCGGTGTCGCCACCGGCACCACGTTGGAGGGAGGTTTTGTCGGTGGCCGCGTCGGCTGCCCCGGCCGGACGCAGCATTGTCTCCGGTTGCATAGGGTTGCGTCGGGGTTTTGCGAATCGCGCGTCTTGGTCTGCCAGGTGTGGGACAGGGTCGTGCTGCGCAGGGCGGCGGCCCTGGTCGGGGTGAGGCGCGTTGGGCCGGGCGGCGCGGCCGGCTCGGGGTTCACGGGGTTGATTCGGGAAAGCGTGGAAGTGGGGTTTGGGGCGGGTGCGGCGGCCGGCTCGGGGTTCAAGGGGTCGATTCGGGAAAACGCGGAAGTAGGGTTTGGGGCGGGGGTGGCGGCCGGCTCGGGGTTCAAGGGGCTGATTCGGGAAAATGCGGAAGTGGGGTTTGGGGCGGGCGTGGCGGCCGGCTCGGGGTTCAAGGGGTTGATTCGGGAAAGTGCGGAGTTGGGGTTTGGGGCGGGTGTGGCGGCCGGCTCGGGGTTCACGGGGTCGATTCGGGAAAGTGCGGAGTTGGGGTTTGGGGCGGGTGTGGCGGCCGGCTCGGGGTTCACAGGGTTGATTCGGAAAAACGCGGAATTGGGGTTTGGGGCGGGTGTGGCGGCCGGCTCGGGGTTCACGGGGTTGATTCGGGAAAGCGCGGAAGTAGGGTTTGGGGCGGGCGTGGCCGCTGGCTCGGGGTTCAAGGGGTCGATTCGGGAAAACGCGGAAGTGGGGTTTGGGACCGTCGGCTGATCGGGTTGGTCGGTGCGCGCGCGCAGGCCGGCCAGGCGCGCTTGGGCAATTCCCGCCTTCCACGGCGCCAGCGCCGCCGTCTCCACCCGCGCGATCGCCCGCTGTCCCGCCCGCCCGCGCAGCGGGTGGAAGGCCGACGGTGGAACGGTATTTCCGCTGGGGGAGGATGGGGAGGTGTGGGCTGCGGTGGGGTACATCTGCGATCCTGGTGGGGGTGAAGGTTAGTCAGCCCACCTTACAACGAATCGGCCGCCGGCGCGAGACAGACAACAGCAACGTCCCCGCGCCGGCGCAAGCGGCGCCGTGGCTGGCCGATGCCGGCCCGGACGACGCGATGTCGGCACCTTGGCGGCCCAGGTCCTCGGCGTGCCGCAGATCGTGGCTGCGGCCACTACCTTGCGCTGAGGCCACTTGCGCCCCTCTTCCGAAACCGCGCCGCGCGACGCAACCCGCCATCGAAGTCGGGCCCCGCGACGCGCTGCATAAGCCCTAAGCGGCGCGGGTCGCACTGGACACCAACGCCCAGGCCTACGCCGAAGGAGTGAAAGGGACTGGGCGCTAGGCCGTTGCCTGCCGGACCCTGCGCGACCTTGCCGAGGGACGACCTTGCCATCCCGGCGCAGGCGCTGGCCTCCGGCGGTGGCTTGCGCCCCGCAAACCTTCGTTTACGTTCGCACGATGTCGCATGAGTCCCTAGCGCATATCATCAGCGAGTACGCTCGTGTGGTTCGTCTCGACAGACGGGCCAATCCGTCGATCGCAGGCGATGGCACGGCGCTGGAATTGCTTCTGGCACCGCGCTTTCAGTCTCTCTTCGAGACGTTGCTGGCACTGCGCCTGCCGCTGGCACCCCGCGTCTTGCCGGAGTATCGAAGGAGTGGAATTGGGCGGCCCGATCTTGCATTCAAGCGCGAGGGTCAACCAGCTCGCGCATTCATCGAACTCAAGCAGCCTGACACCGGTTTGCTGCCGAGCAGATTGCGTGGCCACGATGCCGACCAATTCCGCCGGTTCAGCGAACTGCCGCTATGGGGCTTCTGCAATTTTCACACGATCCATCTTTATCGCCGGAACGAGCTCGTCGATCAGGCGGTGATCCTGCCAGCCGGGGCGCTCGATCCGGCCACCAGCGACGCCCAGGCCGAGCGGCTGATCCGCCGTCATGACACCGCGACGTTCATGGCCATTCTGGAGACATTGGCTCTTGCCGGTCCGATACCGCCACGCAACGCGCGGGAGGTAGCCGAATCGCTCGCGCATGCCGCACGGCTTGCGCGCCAAGTCGTGCTCGACCAATGCCGCGCCGGCGCGCCGCAGGTGCTGGCCGATGTTCGGGCCGAGTTCCGCGAGACGCTGTTCGCGCATGCCGCCGCTGGCGGCTACGATACGCGCGACGAGGATGCGCTGTTCGCAAACGCCTTTGCGCAGACTCTGGCATTCGGACTGCTGTTGGCCCGTGACGCTGGCGGCCGGGATGTCGATCGCGACGCGTACCGCGCACTGCCGGGGGGTGCCTATCCCCTGTTGCGCGCAACGTTACGGGCGCTGACCCAGGATGAGATTCTGGACCTTCTCGGCGCGGGCTTCGATGTAATGCAGGACACGGTGAATGCCGTGAACCCGCAATTGTTGGAACCACGCGCTAGTACCGGATCCGATTCTATATTTCTATGAAGATTTCCTCGGCGTGTTCGATCCCGAGGCCAAGAAACGGCACGGCGTGTTTTTTACCCCGGTTCCGGTGGTACGGTTTATGGTGGCAGCCACCGACCGTGCGCTGAGGGATGCGCTGGAAACTCAGGGCCTGCTCGATCCTGATGTGCTGCTGCTCGATCCCGCCTGCGGCACGGGCACATTTCTTATTGCTGCTGCCAATCTGGTGGCAGACGCGGCCAGCGAGGCGATGGGCGAAGGTGCGGTAGCCGGTGAAATCGCTGCATTAGCAAGCCGACTGCACGGCTTCGAATTGTTGGTGGGGCCTTACACCGTCGCGCATTATCGTTTACTGCGCGAAGTGGCTGCACATCACGTCGTTCCGACAAGCCGCCTGCTGATCTATTTGACCGATACGTTGACACCTCCGGCTGGTGCCGTTGGCGTGAGGGCGCATCTTGGCTTCATGTCGGCGCCCATCGTGGCCGAACGTGAGGCGGCCGATGTGCTGAAGCGGCAGACACCAATTCTAGCAATCCTCGGTAATCCACCATATCGGCGGCTCAGCGAAGGCGAGGAACACGCGATCACGTCCGGGTGGCAGGAAGGATTCTGGGAAGACCTGAAAGACCCAGTGCGCAACGCCGGCTGGGGCGTTGAGTTGAACACGTTCCCAGATCTCTACATTGCGTTCTGGCGTTGGTCGCTTTGGAAGCTGTTTGAGAGCGAGGGGGCACTACGACGCGGTGTGGTATGTCTGATTACCAATCGAACGTTCCTTGCGGGCCATCCCTACGCTGGATTACGCCAGATGATGCGGCGACGGTTCGACGCGATCGAAATCGTCGATCTGCGTGGCGATAGCCGTGGCGCACGACCGGCTGGTATTGAGGCAGACGAGAATGTCTTTGCCATTCAGGCCGGTGTGTGCATCTTGACGGCTGTCGCGACGGGTGAGCCCGGGCCCGTGGAGCGGAGGCACGCGTGCGCTATGCCGACGTCTGGCGACATGGCGCATTTACAGCACAAGCGAAGCTGATGTTGCTCGCAACTGCACAGCAAATTCCCGGGACATTAACATTTACGCTTCCTCGCTGTTGAGAGTGGGTTGAAACGTGTTCGCCTTGCTTGATGAGCCAGTGCTGCCCATCTGAGCCTGTTTCTTGGTTCGGCTGACGGGGGCCGTTTCTTCGTCCCGGCCTGACCACCCCCCAGCGGCGCGCGCAGCCGTGGTCAAGGATGGTCCCGGCGCTTCGCCGGGGCCACCGCGAAGCGGCGCGCAGCGTCCTTGACGACGGCGAGCACGGCGCCAGGCTCGAGCAGGCCGGGCCGCGCGCGGAGGATCGATCATGCGTGACACAACTCTGCTGCAACTGGCACTGGCGCTGACCCCGCCCTGGACGGTGAGCCGCAGCGACTTTGACCCCGAGGCACACCGGCTGGACATCGAGATCGACTTCCCCTCGGGCAGCCGTTTTGCCTGTCCGAGCTGCGGTGCCGCGGACTGCCCGGCCTACGACACCGAGCGGAGGACCTGGCGTCACCTCAACTTCTTCCAGCACCAGGCCTACCTGAATGCTCGCGTGCCGCGCGTGCGCTGCGACACGTGCGGCATCAAGACGGTCGGCGTGCCATGGGCACGGCCGGACAGCGGCTTCACGCTGCTGTTCGAGGCGCTGGTCATGACCATGGTCGCGGCCATGCCGGTCAAGGCGGTGGCGCGGATCGTGGGCGAGCACGACACGCGGCTGTGGCGCATGGTTCACTACTATGTCGACGCGGCCCGGGCGCGCATCGATGCCTCTGGCGTGACGCGGATCGCCATCGAGGCGACCGCCGCCCGGCGCGGCCAAGATTACATCACGCTGTTTGTCGATATCGATCGGCCTCGGGTGCTGTTCGCCACCGAAGGCAAGGATGCCGAGACCGTCGCGGCCTTCGCCGACGATCTGGCCGCACATCGGGGTGACCCGGAGACGATCGAGGAGGTCTGCATCGACATGAGCCCGGCCTTCATCAAGGGTGTCGGCGACAGCCTACCCAACGCCGCCATCACCTTTGACAAGTTCCATGCCGTCAAGATCATCAACGATGCCGTCGAGAAGGTGCGACGAGCCGAGCAGAAGAGCCAAAGCCTGCTGCGCGGCACGCGCTATATCTGGCTGCGCAATCCGGCCAATCTGTCGGCGCGGCAACGGGCGACACTCGAACGTCTACCAACGCGCCATCTCAAGACCGCGCGTGCCTATAATATCCGACTGGCGTTCCAAGACCTCTACGACCAGCCATCTGTGCAGGCTGGGGCGGGGTTCCTGAGGAAATGGTACTTCTGGGCCACTCACAGCCGGCTCGAGCCGATCATCAATGCCGCGCACACCGTCAAGCGCCACTGGGACGGCATTCTGCGCTGGTTCGACAGCAAGATCGCCAACGGATTGATCGAAGGCATCAACAGCCTGGTGCAGGCCGCCAAAACAAAGGCGCGCGGCTATCGCTCAGCCAGAAACCTCAAGGCGATGGTCTATCTGCTCGCCGGAAAGCTCGACATGCACCTGCCAGCGTAAGACCGTTACTGCCCATGATAAACAGCGAGGAACCACATTTACTGATATCGATCGGCGCGGCCTTGAAGATTTTATAGCTGTAGCCTTTGAGGGATTGGGGTGGCCATCGCTTGCCGAGTGCTTCATTTACAGGGGTTACGGTATTAAAACCCAGCACGATGATATCGCCTACGATCTATCACGCGAAGCTCTGGCTTCGAAGTTGGATATTTTTAGAGGGGAAACGAACGTGTACGAGGCAAGAATACAGTTTAAAGACAGCCGAAAGAATGCCGCGATAGCGGCACAGCAGGATCCGATTAACCGTCAATTGTGTCGCGAGGTTAGCTTTCGACCACTCGACCGTCGGTGGCTGTATTACCATCCGAAATTTGTCGACGAGATGGCGAATCGTCCTGCCGCCGCTTGGGGTCACGCAAATCGGTGCATTTATACGCTTCCATCTGGTACAGGGGCCGGCCCGGGGGTTTGGGTGCATGGCTTGCTGCCCGACTACCATGCATTCCGTGGGAGTTACGGTGGCTACGCGTTCCCGCTGTGGGACCGCCGCGTCGGTGCCGCCGCGCACAACCTCAATCCCGCACTGCTCGATGGTCTTGCCGCCGCGTACGGCCACCCGGTCGCCCCAGAGACCGCATTCGACGCTATCACTGCATTGCTGTCCGCCACCAGTTACACGCGTCGCTTTGCGTGGGATCTCGAGGAAACCTTCGCCCACGTCCCCTTTCCCGTCAGCGGGGAGGTCTTCACCGAGGCAGCGGGCATCGGCGCGGAAATCCGCGCGCTGCAAACCTTCGCCCGCGAGTCGGCCGCCGGTTTCCGCTCCACTCGCCTGGCCGGGCGGGCCACCGGGGTCACCCTTGCCGTCCCGCCGATAGGACGCGCCTTCCTGGCGGATGGCAGAGGTAGCGGCGCGGTCGCATTGCAAGATGACCAGTCGCTGCGTCTCGTCTCGCTTCCCGATCGCGTATGGCAATTCGCCGTCAGCAATTACCGCGTACTGCCGCGGTGGCTCGCGGCGCGTAACGGCGAAGCGCTCAATGCCGCGCTTCAGCGCGCCATTCTCGACGTTGCCTGGCGACTTGAGGAGCTCTTGCACTGGTTCGATGCCGCGGATGTGGTGCTCGCCGCTGCAATTACCGCGTCGCTCACCCGCCGCGATCTCGGAATAGCCGTACCTGGATCGGCCCCGGCGCCCGAGGTAGAAGAGCCGAATGATGAGTAATGCAACTCGACAGGCTAACCTGTTCGACGATGTCCCGCCGCAGCCGACGGGACCATCGCCCGAGGTGATCCGCAAGCGCCTCGATGCGCTGCTCGCGACGGCGCGAGCGGCCGAACGCATGCCCTGGGATCCACAGCGGGCGAACGTCAACGCAGTCCTGTTTCGTCAGATGGCGAACTGGCTACCGGAGGACGAACGTGACTCTATGCGTGCTGCGTTCGCGTACGAGTTGGAGCGCTTGCGTGCTGCCGGCTGATGCGATGAGCTTGGCACGAGCGCGAAAGACGCACCGATGCGGCGCATGATACTGGATATCGAAGCTGGTGGGGTATCGGCCGAGTTGGTGCAACGCGGCGTTCCCGCGCACGCGCGCGTTCATGTGCTGGTGCAGGTTCTCGATGAGACCGCCGTGCCGACGACGGCTCTCACCCAGGCTGGGGACGCCTTCGACTTTCTTGCCGAGGAGCCCGACCCCTACACCGACGCCGACGCTGTCGAACGATACTGATACACGCTGATGGCGGGAATATACTGCCGATTGCCCCTCGCACCACCGGACCCCACCATGCATGTAGCTGTCCGCGCCAAGCGCGACACAATCGCCGAGCTGTGCCGGCGCTTCCATGTCCGCCGCCTGGAGGTCTTCGGCTCCGCGGCGCGTGGCACGGATTTCGACGCGCAGCGCAGCGACGCCAATTTCCTGATCGCGTTCGAACCGGGTGTGACGCCGACCATCACGCTGCTGCTTGATGTCGAGGACGCCCTGGAGCAGGTGCTTGGCCGCCCGGTCGATCTTGTCGAGCGCCAGGTCGTCGAGACGAGTCCGAACTATCTGCGGCGCCGCCGCATCCTGCGAGAGGCGGAACCGGTCTATGTCGCGGGATGAGCCTCCGTTGCCTTGTGTGCTGTCGACTCGCCGTTGTCACGCCCTCAACGCGCCCATTCGAACAGATCGGCATTGCCCGCTTGAACAGGGCGCCGTTGGCGCCTAAGACAGCGCGTAATCACAGGACCCGACCGACGAGCCTGCGTCCGCACTGCTGAAGCGGATCGCCGCCGGGCGCGCCGCCCGTGCCCGCGAGGCGGCCGTGGCGAAGCGCCCCACCAAACCCACGACCGGTCCCCGCGTCGCCAAGCGTGGCCGGCCCCGCAAAATGCTCGTGTCGGCCTGACCGGGGCAGCCGGATCACCGGGGCGGCACCCGCCACAGCATCGGGCATTCCGGTTATACTACACGGGCCGACGAAGCCGTCACCGATCACGCCAACCGGAGCCGACCATGCACACCGCCGTCAGCAATAAGCGCGACGCAGTCGCCGAACTCTGCCGCCAGTTCCATGTCCGGCGGCTAGAGGTCTTCGGCTCTGCTGCCCGTGGGACGGATTTCGATGCTCAGCGAAGTGACGCCGACTTCCTGATTGAGTTCGAGCCCGGATGCGATCCCGGTATGGCCGGCTTCATGGCGTTGAAGGAGGCGCTGGAACGCACGGTCGGCCGGCCAGTGGATCTGGTCGACCGGGCTGCGGTGGAACGCAGCCGAAATTACCTGCGCCGGCGCCAAATCCTGGCGGAAGTGGAACCGGTGTATGTTGCGGGATGAAGCTTTGTTGCTGGATATGCTGCTGGCTGCTCGCGACGTTCAGGAGTTCGTGGCCGACGTTGACCAGGCGCAATTCGACACTAGCAAATTGCATCAGAACGCTGTCATTCGCAGCATTGAAATCATCGGCGAGGCTGCCCGCGGCGTGTCCCGCGATTTTCAGCAAGCGCATCCCGAAATCCCCTGAGGTGACATTGTCGGTATGCGGCACCGCCTCGTCCACGACTACAACCAGGTCGATCCCGGCTTGGTTTGAACGGTCGCGTGCGATCGCCTTCCGGAGCTTATCGCCGTACTTGAGCCGCTTGTGCCGCCCGCTGGCGCCGAGGACTGAGCCGGGAACCCGACATGCCTCCGGCCATCACCCCCCTGCTTGATATCGAACACGCGTTGCAGCGCGTGCTTGAGCGCCCGGTCGATCTTGTCGAGCGACAGGTCGTCGAGGCGAGTCCGAACTATCTGCGGCGCCGCCGCATCCAGCGAGAGGCGGTGCCGGTCTATGTCGCGGGATGACCCTCTGCTGCTGGATATGCCGGCGACTCGCCATGGTCACGCGGTC
This sequence comes from uncultured Alphaproteobacteria bacterium, assembly GCA_963773345.1. Taxonomy (GTDB): domain Bacteria; phylum Pseudomonadota; class Alphaproteobacteria; order Acetobacterales; family Acetobacteraceae; genus Palsa-883. The sequence continues at coordinate 628,200 of CAVZBG010000010.1, forward strand.
AACGCGCCCAATCGAACAGACCGGCATTGCCCGCTTGCGAAGGGCGCCATTGGCGCCTAAGACAGGCCGGCGACCACGGGCGAAGGTAGTACCATGAGCAAATCCGGCAAAGACCTGATCGAAAGCCTGACCGACGCCGTTGCCCATGCGCGTCGGGAGCCGTCCGGTGTGCGCGTTCATACGGTCGAGACGCCTGATGTGCGGGCGATCCGCCGCAAGCTTCGCATGTCCCAGCAAGAATTTTCCGTGGCATACCGGATCCCACTCCCGACACTGAAGAATTGGGAGCAGGGTCGCCGCCACCCTGACGCCCCGGCTGCCGCGTACCTGCTCGCGATCGCCAGGCGGCCCCGGGAAATCAGTTCGGCACTTGCCTCGGAACCGACCTGAAACAACCAACACTGATTCGCTGCCCCCGCCGGATGTCATCGCCGCCGAGATCGCCGACGATCCGGAGGCGGCGCTGGAACAGTTCACCAAGATCGCTGCTCGGTTGGCGAAAACGACTGCCGCCGCTGCGTGAGGTATCCCCGGCTAGCAGCAAAGTCGTGGGTGGCCGGGCCAAGCCCGGCCATGACACTGGGGCTCCGGCAATGACACTCGGGCTGCAGTCCGCCGGAGTCGATTCGGTTATTCCGGCCCCACCCGCTCGCGCCTACTCCGCCTTGGCGCTGGTCAGGAACCCCACCCGCTCCTCCTCCAGCACCGCGCAGGTCAGCACGCCGCCCATCACCGCGCCGGTGTCGATGCCGATCCGGTTGGGCCGCACCACCGGCTCGCGCACCGGCGTGTGGCCGTGCACCACCACCATCCCCGGCTCGCCCGCCAGCTCGCCCTTGGACGACAGGAACGGCTCGCGGATCCACAGCAGGTCCTGGCGCGCCTGCCGGCGCAGGCTGACGCCGGGACGGATGCCGGCGTGCACGAACAGGTAGGGACCCTCGCGATGCGCCAGCGCCAGGTCGCGCAGGAACAGCAGGTGCGGGCGGGGGATGCGCCCCACCCACTCGGCCTGCTTGACCTGGCGCGGCACGCCCCAACTGAACAGCGTGTCGGCCCCGCCGTTGCTCATCCACAGCTCGGCCGCCTCCGCCCGCCCGGACGCCAGCGCGTCCAGCATCATGTGCTCGTGGTTGCCCATCAGGTTGACGGTGCGCAGGCCGTGGATGGGCGCGCCGGCGGCGAGCAGGTCGACGACGGCGGCACTGTCCGGGCCGCGATCGATGTAGTCGCCGAGATGGATCAGCACCGCCTCGGCAACCGGGCGCTCCGCCAGGTCGTCGGCGATCGCCTGGTGCAGCGCGGCAAGCGGCTCGATGCAGCCGTGGATGTCGCCGATCGCGTAGACGCGCTGGCCTGGCGGCAGGGTGGCGGGGGCGGCGACGAACTCGATCATGGCGGCGAGAGTAACGGCGTCGCGCGCGATCAGCGAGGGCCGGGGGCGTGCCCGGGGGCGTCCGTTGTCATCCGCGGGCCGCAATCGGTCTGCGCCTGGGTTTGGCCGGCGCCAAAATTGGTCGACGCAAAGTCACGAACCTGCCGGATTATTGCCACATGATGCACCGACAATTGTGCTGTCTCGATCATTGCCGGCACCCATGCATAGGGTGGGTCGGGTGTTGCCTCGGCGAGCCGCGACATCACAATCGTTTGAAGGAGATGCGTCATGAATACTGTGACACGACTGCTGGGAACGACGATCCTGGCCCTGGGCGTGCTTGCCGCGCCCCTCGCGCACGCGCAGTCGAACCAGCAGGTGACGGTCGATCGCGCCCGGTTCGTGGTCAACGACCTGCGTCACGACCCGGCATTCGGCACGGCCCGCGACCTGCTGCAGCGGGCCCGCGCGGTGCTGATCGTGCCGCGGTTGTACAAGGGCGGCTTCTTCATCGGCGGCGACGGCGGCAATGGCGTGCTGCTGACCCAGCGGCCGGGCGGCGGCTGGAGCGAGCCGGCGTTCTACGCCATTGGCTCGGCCTCGTTCGGCCTGCAGATCGGGCTGGAGCAGTCCGAGATGGTGATGTTCGTCATGAGCCAGAAGGCGCTGGACGCGGTGATGCGCGACCAGTTCAAGTTCGGCGCCAACGCCGGGGTGGCGGTGGTCACGCTCGGCTCCAACGTGGAGGCGGCGACGACCGCGGCGGCCGGGGCGGACATCGTGGTCTGGGCGTCGTCGTCCGGCGCCTATGCCGGGGTCACCCTGAACGGGTCCATCATCAAGCCGCAGTTCGCCGACGACCGGGCGTACTACGGGCCGGGCGTGACGCAGCAGGACATCCTGTTCCGCGGCACCGTGGCCAATCCACACGCCGGGGCGCTGGTGAGCGCGCTGGGCATGCCGGGCTGAGCGTTTCCGGCGGAGTGGGTCGGTGTTACCGCGGGTGGACAGTCGCCTCGGCCCGCGCGGATGGAAGCTGGGATGCCGTCGGCGGGTTGCCGCGGGGGGGCGCGCGTGGTATGGCGCCGCCCCTAGCGGTCCCGTTGGGGGATAGTTTAGCGGTAGAACTCCCGGCTCTGACCCGGGCAACCTTGGTTCGAATCCAGGTCCCCCAGCCAGATCTCGGATTTCCGCGAATCGGCTTCCTGAGCGGCGTCGGCAGCGTCGGCGACCGATGCCGTATTCGCATGTATGTCATGCGTTCGCAGAAGGCCGTGTCGATCCGACCATCGCGCAGCCGCAGTGGCCGCAGGTGATGAGACCAGCGCAGGCGGCGTCGTGTTTGCCTCGCCGGAGCTTGCTGGCGTGGCGCCCGTCCAGAACGTCCTGGAGCGGTCGGTGCGTCACCGCACGACGTATCATTATGCGAAGCCGGTCGAGCCGGGTGCGCACCGGATGATGTTCCGCCCGCGCAAAGCCACGACCTCCGCCTCATCCGGACACGCCGCGCCATCACGCCGCAGCGGGTGGATCGGCACTGACTGCGCCGGCTATCTGGGCGATATCGGAATGCCGCCGCCGCATGGGCCTATGGACGTCGCCGGGTGGTTCGAGGCCTATCTTGGCGGCGTCTGGCACGCCTTCGATCGGCGCAACAACCTGCCGCGGATCGGACGCACCCTGATCGGGCGCGACGCGCTCGCCGTGCCGATCAGCAACACGTCTGGTCCAAATACGCTGCTGAGCTTCAGGGGCTGGACCGACAAGATTGCGGAGAGTTTGGCATCCGAAGTCCCGGTGTAGCGTTATGATCCGCCACGGCCACCGTCGCGCAACCTTGTGCCCGGCCCAAACTCCAAAGTTGGATCTGCGACTGAGACCGTGGCCCGCATTGCGTAAACCCGGCTGACAGCATCGGCCGTGACCTCGGCGGAGATGCGTGCCAGAACGCCTTCGAGACCGGGTCCCGAGGTCGTGTTCAGCTCCTCCGCCGCACGACGCAATGCCTCACGCCGCAGCAGCCGAGCGGTCATCGTGTCGAACTGTGGGTCGGGGTGATCCTGATCGGCCATAGCCGTCTCCTATTGCCTTGCGCCTCACGACATCAGGTGCGCCGTGCATCCAGCCGAATACCGGCGCTTGCCTCAATGCAGCAAAGCCACATCGATGAGCACGATGGCGTAATGGCTGTCACCGTTGCCCAAGGCGCGACGCGCATCGCTGATTCGGGCGATATACACGCTCGAACTCGGGATATTGGCCCGGGCCCGGCACGACCGCGCGATCGAGTGCCCGCGTCTCTGCCATCTCCGCCGACTGCTGTGCCTCGCCCGTGCGACCGGCAACCAATGCGGCACGCGCGGTCCGCAGATAGTCACGCGACGTCGCATCGTTGCCGATCGCCGGCGACGGCAGAGTGGGCGCGATGGTGGACGCCGTATCGGCCGGGCCGATGTTGCTGGCAGTGTCCGACTGCGGCAATGAATCGCCGACATCGATCGCGTGACCCGGTCCGGTTGCCGTGCCCGTGCCCGGGTCGGCCGGCACCTGCCGAAGCGCAGCCATCGACGTCATGGCGAGCAAGACGGTCGCCGCCAGATTAGTGGTGAGCATTGCAATGAACCCTCTCAAACGGCACGGGATACGCACCTCGCGCGACGTATCCGTCGCGTGTCCGCTGATGCTTCGCGGCCGCTGGCAACCCGCATGGCCTCGCCGTCGCGTTTCACCCTGGCACCGGCGGCAGGCTGGTCCGTGTCAGCGCGGCTTCGCGGTCTCCCGCGCAGCCGGCGGTTGGCTCGCCTGCTGCGGGCGGAGGAACGTTGCGCCAGGCGGGCTTGGTTTCTTCTCCGCCTTCGGCTTCTTCGCTTCGCGATTTCCGCGGTTGCGACCTTTGGCCAACGTCCTTCTCCCGGTTGTTCAGGTGATCGTCCGGCAGCGCGTCATCGGTGCTCAGAAGTCCATGCCACCCATGCCACCCATGTCGCCCATGCCGCCGCCGTGCGGCGCCCCGTTGCCACCGCCCTTCGCCGGCCGCTCGGCGACCATCGCCTCGGTGGTGATCATCAACCCGCCGACCGATGCGGCGTGTTGCAGCGCGGTGCGCACGACCTTGGTCGGGTCGATGATGCCGGCCTTCACCAGGTCCTTGAACTCGCCGGTTTGCGCGTCAAAGCCCCAGTTGTACTCGTCCTTCTCGAGCACCCGGCCGGAGATCACCGCGCCGTCCTCGCCGGCGTTCTCGGCGATCTGGCGCAGCGGCGTCTGCACCGCCTTGCGCACGATCTCGATGCCGACGCGCTGGTCGTCGTTGTCGACCTTCAGCTTGGCCAGCACCAGCGAGGCGCGCGCGAGCGCCACGCCGCCCCCCGGCACGATGCCTTCCTCGACCGCGGCGCGCGTGGCGTGCAGCCCATCATCGACGCGGTCCTTGCGCTCCTTCACCTCGACCTCGGTGGCGCCGCCGACGCGGATGATCGCCACGCCGCCGGCCAGCTTGGCCAGGCGCTCCTGCAGCTTCTCCTTGTCGTAGTCCGAGGTGGTCTCCTCGATCTGCGCGCGAAGCTGCTTGCAGCGTGCCTGGATGTCGGCCTTCTTGCCGGCGCCCTCGACGATCGTGGTGTTGTCCTTGTCGATCAGCACCTTCTTGGCCTTGCCGAGCATCTCCAGCTTGACGTTCTCCAGCTTGATGCCGAGATCGTCGCTGATCACCGTGCCGCTGGTCAGCACCGCGATGTCCTCCAGCATCGCCTTGCGGCGATCGCCGAAGCCCGGCGCCTTCACCGCGGCGACCTTCAGCCCGCCGCGCAGCTTGTTCACCACCAGGGTCGCGAGGGCCTCGCCCTCGACATCCTCGGCGATGATCAGCAGCGGCCGCGTCGACTGGGCCACCGCCTCGAGCAGCGGCAACAGCGACTGCAGGCCGGACAGCTTCTTCTCATGGATCAGGATGTAGGGCTGCTCCAGCTCGACGCTCATCTTCTCGGCGTTGGTGATGAAGTAGGGCGACATGTAGCCGCGGTCGAACTGCATGCCCTCGACCACGTCGAGCTCGGTCTGGATGCCCTTGGCTTCCTCGACCGTGATGACGCCCTCGTTGCCGACCTTCTGCATCGCCTCGGCGATCATGCGGCCGATCTCGACCTCGCCGTTGGCCGAGATGGTGCCGACCTGCGCCGTCTCCGCCTGGGTGGTGATCTTCCTGCTGCGCTTTTGCAGCTCCTCGACCAGCGCGGCCACCGCCTTGTCGACGCCGCGCTTCAGGTCCATCGGGTTCATGCCGGCGGAGACCGCCTTGCCGCCCTCGCGCACGATCGCCTGCGCCAGCACGATCGCCGTGGTGGTGCCGTCGCCGGCGATGTCGTTGGTCTTCGATGCCACCTCGCGCAGCATCTGCGCGCCCATGTTCTCGAACTTGTCGGACAGCTCGATCTCCTTGGCGACGGCGATGCCGTCCTTGGTGATCCGCGGCGCGCCGTAGCTCTTGTCGAGGATCACGTTGCGCCCCTTGGGGCCGAGCGTGACGCGTACCGCCTCGGCGAGCATGTCGACGCCGCGCAGCATGCGTTGGCGGGCATCGCCGCCGAACCGAACGTCTTTTGCAGGCATTGGATGTATCCTTTCCGAATTCAAAGAACTGGCGAGATCACGCGGCTTTCTTGCGGTCCACCGTAACGGGGGCGGCACCACCGGTGACGATGCCCATGATGTCGGACTCCTTCATGATCAGCAGCTCCTGGCCGTCGATCTTGACCTCGGTGCCCGACCACTTGCCGAACAGGATGCGGTCGCCGGCCTTCACCTCGAGCGGCACAAGCTGCCCGGTTTCGTTGCGGGCACCCGGGCCGGCGGCGACGATCTCGCCCTCCATCGGCTTTTCCTGCGCGGTATCGGGGATGATGATGCCGCCGGCGGTTTTTTCCTCCGCGTTGAGGCGGAATCTGTCGCTTCACCAGCTTGAGTTTTGTGGTCTGTCCCTCGGTATGCCCATTCGACCACGGTTCGCGTGGGGCGGCCCTCACCGCAGCAAGGTCCGTCCTGATGCGCCTTTACCGAACGAGGCAATCAGGCTCCCTTCAGTCTCGTTACCATCAGCCGCCCCAACGGCGTCTCCAACCAATTCGAGAGCCATTGCTCCAGCCACTGCCCCCTCGAACAAACCTGACGATGAGAAGCAGCACGATCGCGCCAATGGTGGCGTTGATGATCGCACTAATAGTTCCCACACCAAGATGGATACCGAGCCGAGGCACCAACCAGTCGCCGATGAAGGCGCCGACCACGCCGATGACCATGTCACCGATGAGGCCAAAGCCGGTCCCCTGGACGATTTGACCGGCCAGCCACCCGGCGGCAAGACCGACCAGCAATATGACGAGGAGACTTTCGCTCGAAAGGTACATTGCGATTTCCTTATGACAGGACCAGCCTCTGTTTCCACAGCGGCTTCGCAGGCGAGACACGGGCGCCGAGCGCGGTCCGTATCGTAGAGCGATCGGGGAACCCCGCATGCGCCGGCCCATACATAGTACCAACCATGGGCCGGTCCTATCCCGTCCCGCTCCCGCGGGCAGTCGGCATAGTTCGGTCAGACAGTGGGTTGATTACGGCGTTCTAACCACTGTTGTGGTGCTGGAGCTGCCAGGCGCCATATAGGTCGGCCCCGGGCTGGAATACGTGGTGGTGCTGGTGCTGCTAGGCGCGCCATAGGGCTGGCCCGGGCTGGTATACGTGGTGGTGCTGCTGCTAGGCGCCGGATAGGGCTGGCCCGGGCTGCTATACGTGGTGGTGCTGCTGCTGGTAGGCGACGCATAGGGTTGGCCCGGCGGTGGGGTCGTATACGTGTTCGTGGTTGTCGTTGCCGGGGTGTAGGTGGTGGTGGTCGTCTGTGGAGTCTGGTCCGGCGCGACGCATCCGGCCAAGCCCAAGAAAGCCACTGGGAGCATTAAGGAGTAGCGCATGGAACCGTTCCTTCTGGTCTGACGTTACGCTTGAGGTGGCGTCTCCGGGGCAAGACCGGTAGGCTCGGAATCTACGCAGATCGTTCCCGCCGATCACTGAGCCGCACACGCCACTGACCTGCGAGACGCAGACAAACAGGAGCGGGCAGGCAAGGGGACTGACGTGCCTGCTCCTCCTGGAGCCATATCAACCAATGAACCCGATAACTCGGTTGGTTGATGGTTTTCATCATAGCCACAGGCCAGGTGGGAGCGGCAGAGTCGGAAACTACTCAGATCGCAGCCGGGCCTAAGGCCTTCTTAGCCCCGCGCGAGGGTATCCAGCGGCCCCTGCGTGCCTTCTTCGTCGCGGCTTTGACAGGCGATCGACGCCGACATCGCGGCGTTCAAATCCTTCAACATCGACAACGTGTCTGTCACCTCGCCACGGACAAAGCCTTTGGCCCAACTGGTCAGACGCGGATCCGGATCGCGGTATTGCGGCGTCAGGAGGGCGCCGAGATCCAGTCTCTCGTCCTCGGTGCAGGTGAAAGGGCAGGAAATCGCCGACGCAGCGATATCGAATATCGGCCACGCTTCGCTGCTGTGATCGAGTGTCACGTGACCTTCGATTGTCAACGTCGATGCCCGGTCCACGAACGTCGCCGTGGCGACGGTGTTGCCGAAAACATCGTTTGCCCAGGTGAGCGACGGTTGTGGTGCAATCGTGAGTTCGGTGGAAATCAACCTGACGTCCCGGCTCTGGCGCGGGCGGAGCATCAACCGGTGCGGTCCGAGACTGGCGGGTTGGCGGTAGACGTGCGTGGTCCGGTGATCGATCTGCAGAATCGTCATCGCACATGTGTCCTCGTTGGCAGACGGCGTCCGTCCGTGCGCGAATGGTATCCGTCGGAACGATCTACGCCACGTGGCAATCAACCAAGCCTGACCAGGACATGATGGGTGACGCCGTCGTCCAGCAGCTTCAGGCGCAACGGCCGCTCAGTCAACGTCGTCCCGTCGACCTCGGCGAACGCGATGCCACGGCGGACACCGTCGGGGTTCTCGACCACGATCTCGTAGCGTGCGGAGCGATAGCGCAGCGTTATCTCGAAGCGCGGCCAGGCTTTCGGAATGCACGGGTCCAGCCGCAGGACGTCGCCCCGCAGGCGCAGCCCGAGGATGCTCTCGACGCCGGCCCGCTGCATCCATCCCGCCGGAGCCGGTGTACCAGGTCCAGCCGCCGCGCCCGACATGCGGCGGCGCGGCATAGACATCGGCGGCGACGACATAGGGTTCCACCTTGTAGCGATGGACATCGGACCGGGTGCGGGCGTGGTTGATGGGATTGAGCAGGGAGAACAGCGCCGCCGCCTTGTCGCCCTCGCCGAGGGCGGCGAATGCCATGACCGACCACAGGGCGGCATGCGTGTACTGGCCGCCGTTTTCGCGGATGCCCGGCGGGTAGCCCTTGATGTAGCCGGGATCGAGCGGCGTCTTGTCGAATGGCGGGGTGAACAGCAGCGCCAGTTGCTCCTGCGGCCGGATCAGCTCGCGTTCGACCGCCGCCATCGCGCGTGCCGCCCGCTGCAGCGTCGCCGGCGCCGGAGATCACCGCCCAGGATTGCGAGATCGAGTCGATCCGGCATTCCGTGTCGGTGGCCGAGCCGAGCGGCGTGCCGTCGTCGAACCAGGCACGCCGGTACCACGTCGCCGTCCCAGGCCTCGCGTTCCAGCGCGGCCTGCAGCGCGCTGGCGTGCGCGCGCCATGTCGCGGCGCGGGCCGTCTCGCCGCGCGCGTCGGCCAGCGGCGCGAAATGCGGTGAGCGCCGCGTACAGCAGCCAGCCGAGCCAGACGCTCTCGCCCTGGCCCGAGTTCGCCGACGCGGTTCATGCCGTCGTTCCAGTCGCCGGTGCCCATCAGCGGCAGCCCGCGATACGCCGACCTCGAGGCTGGCATCGAGACCGCGCGCGCAGTGCTCGAACAAGGTGCCGACCTCGTCGGAGACCGTCGGCTGGAAGAAGCTGTCATGCTCGCCGGCCTGCAGAAGCTGCCCTTCCAGGAACGGGACCACCTCGTCCAGCACGGCGGCATCGCCGGTCGCGCGCGACATAATGGGCGACGGCATAGGCGAGCCACGCCCGGTCGTCGGAGATGCGCGTGCGCACGCCCTGACCGGAATGCGGCAGCCACCAATGCTGCACGTCGCCCTCGACGAACTGCCGCGCCGCGGCGCGCAGCAGGTGCTCGCGCGTCATCGCCGGCTGCGCCGCGACGAGCGCCATGCCGTCCTGCAACTGGTCGCGGAAGCCATAGGCGCCGCTCGCCTGGTAGAATGCCGAGCGGGCCCAGATGCGGCAGGCGATCGTCTGATACAGCAGCCAGCCGTTCAGCATGATGTCCATCGCCCGGTCCGGGGTCTTCACCTGGACCGCGCCGAGGACGGCGTCCCAGTGCCGGCCGACCTCGGACAGCACGGCGTCGAGATCCTGCCGTGCGGTAGCGCGCAATCAGGGCTCGCGCGTCTTCGTGCGCTCGCGGCCTCGCCGAGGAAGCAGACGATCTCGACACTGCCGTTCGGCGGCAGCACGACGCGTGGTGCGCAGCGCGCCGCAAGGATCGAGGCCGGCGCCCACGGTGTTGGAGAGCGGCGCCGCGGCCGGCGAGCGCCGCCGGGCTTTCCAGTGTCCCGTTGCGGCCGATGAACTCCCGCCGATCGCCCGTCCAGTCCGTCTGGCGCCCGGCGAGATCGGCGAAGGCGACGCGCGATCCGAAGGCGGCGTTCCATGGATTGCGCGCGAACATCGCGCCGGTGTCGGGATCGATCTCGGTCGTCACGAACGGCGCGGAGGCGGTGCGCGACGGACCAAGCACCCATTCCACGTAGGCGGTCACCGAGAGGTGCCGGGTGCGGCCCGACGTGTTGCGCAGCGTCAGGCGCGAGATCTTGATCGGATCGCCGAGCGGCACGTACTGCAGCAGATCGGCGGCGATGCCGTGCGCGGCATGCTCGAACCGGCTGTATCCCCAGCCATGCCGCGCGACATAGGTGGCGGTGTCGTCGCGGATCGGCAGTGCCGTCGGGCACCACAGGTCGCCGGTGTCGTCGTCGCGCAGATAGAAGACCTCGCCCGGACGATCGCTGACCGGATCGTTGGACCAGGGCGTGAGCTGGTTCTCGCGGCTGTTGACCGACCAGGTGTAGCCGCCGCCTTCGGTCGCCACCTGAAAGCCGAAGTCCGGATTGGCGATGACATTGATCCAGGGTGCCGGCGTCGACTGGCCCGGCCCGAGGATCGTCACATATTCCCGCCCGTCCTTCGGCGAAGCCGCCGAGCCCGTTGAAGAACTCGAGCGCCGGCCGCGGGCCTGCGCCTGCGAAGCGGCGGGCGCCACCGGCGCGACCGCGCCGGCGACCGCCCGCTTTCGCGCGGCGCGGGCAGCTTCTTTGGGTTCCGGCACACGGTCGAGCTGATCGGCGAGCGACCCGCGTTGTCCGACCAGAACGACCCGCGCCACCGACGCGAGCAAGGCGCGGGCTTTCCGCCGAAAGCAGATCGGCCCGCAGCACGAAGACGCGGCCCTGCCGTCGCTCCGCGCCGTCCGGCGGCTGCGACTGGCTCGCCCGGACCAGGGTCTCGAGCGCGATCTGCAGATCCTGGACGTAGGACGACGCACGCTCGTTCAGGATCACCAGATCCACCGCGAGCTGCTTCATCCGCCAGTATTCGTGCGCCTGCAGCAGTTGGCGGGCGATGTCGAGGTTCTCGATGTCGGCGATGCGCAGCAGCAGGATCGGCAGGTCGCCGGAAATGCCCATCGGCCAGAGCCCCGGCTGTCCGCCGGCGCCGCGCAGGATGGTGTCGGAGGAGGGCCGCAGCGTCGGTCCGGCATGCAGCAGATGGCCGGCGACACGCTGGAACAGGCCGGCTTCGCCCGGATCGATGCCGAGGTGGTGGAGCTGCACCTGCGCCTGGGTCCAGGCCAGCGTGGCCGCCCGGTCGAATGCGGTGGCGTCGCGATGCTTGTCGACCAGGTCGAGCACCGCCGTCGCGCGATGTCGGCAACCACCGTCCAGAAGGCGATGCGCACGATCGCGCCGGGTGCGACCCGCACGCGGCGGCGCAGGGCGAAGACCGGATCGAGCACGGTGCCGACCGTGTTGGACAAAGGCCGGCCGTCGATCACCGCAATCGGCCGGCGGATGCCGTGGCCGCGGCCGAGGAACCGGGCCCGGTCGGTCTCCACCTCCGGCTTCCCCACCGCCTCGCCGTCCACGATCGCCAGATGCGCCGCCCAGATCTCCTGCTCTGTCGGTGAGCGTCGCCGCCGCGTTGCCAGGATGGTGCCCTGGTCGGCGAGATACTCGGTGGCGACGAACAGCTTCATGAAGGCCGGATGCGCGACGTCGTCGGCCTGCGGCGCCAGCACCAGCTCGGCATAGGACGTCACTTCGATCTCGCGCACCCGGTTGCCGGAATTCGCGATCGAGACGCGGCGGACCTCGGCATCGTCTTCGGCCGAGACGAGCACCTCCAGCGTTGTCGTGAGCGTGCCGTCGCTGCCGGGTGAACTCGGCGCGATCCTCGTTGAAGACGACGTCGATAGGCGTCGGGTTCGGCGCCGCTCGGCTGGAAGCCGGCCGACCATACGTCGCCGCTGCGAACGTCGCGCAGGAAGACATAGGAGCCCCAGTCGTCGCAGGTGGCGTCCTCGCGCCACCGCGTCACGGCCAGGCCGCGCCAGCGGCTGTAGCCGGAGCCGGCGGCCGTCAGCATCACCGCATAGCGGCCGTTGGACAGCAGGTGGGTGGCGACCGCCGCGGTGTGCGCGGTGGTCAGTCGCCTGCCGCCTGGCGGTCCGATCTGCCGCACCTGGGCGTCCGACTTCGCGTCCGCTGCCCAGGGACGCACCACGGCGACGTCGCGCGGCGTGCCCTCCTGCAGCAGCAGTTCGGTCGCCTGGACCATCGGTTCGGCATGGAACCGCGTCCGCATCGACGCCGTCCAGCAACGCATCGGCGATGGCCACGATGGTCATGCCCTGATGGTGGGCCATGAAGGCGCGCACGATCGCGACGCGGGCATCCTCCGGCAGCCGGCTCGGCGTGTAGTCCAGCGCCTCGTAGAAGCCGTAGCGGCCGCGCGCGCCGAGGCTGGCAAGCCGCGCGAAGTTGCGCGCCGCCGCTGGCGGATCGACCATGGCCGCGAGCGCCGTCGCATACGGCGCCACGACGGCGTTCTCGCCCAGGCCGCGCTTCAGCCCGAGGCCGGGGACGCCGAAATTCGAGTATTGGTAGGTGAACTCCAGGTCACGCGTGTTGTAGGCGGATTCCGAAACGCCCCAGGGCAGGCCGAGCGCTGGCGCCGTAAGCGATCTGCCGCCGCACGATCAGCCGGCTGGTTTGCTCCAGCAGGCTTTCCGCCGGCGCGCGCATGACCAGCGAGGGCATCAGGTATTCGAACATCGAGCCCGACCAGGAGATCAGCGCGGCGCCGTGCGCGATCGGCGTGACGGCGCGGCCGAGATGGAACCAGTGGCGGGCCGGGACGTCGCCCTTGGCGATCGCGATGAAGCTCGCGAGCCGCGCCTCGGAGGCGAGCAGATCGTAGCAACTCGGGTCGAGCGCACCCTCGTGCACCCGATAGCCGATCGATAGCAGCTTGCGGTCGGGGTCGAGCAGAAAGCCGTAGCCCATTTCGAGCGCCGTGCGTCCGCGCGGTCGCTTCGAGGGAAGCGAGGCGCGCCGCCAGCGCAGTGGCGGCGTCCGGCGATTGATCGACGTCACGCCGGTGACTCTCGATCGAGCGGCACGCCGCCTGCGATCCAGAACAGCATGTCCGCGCCGGTGTCGTCGCCCCGTTCGCTGGCGAATGCGGCGGCGATGTCGGCCACGGTCTCGGCCTGCGCGGCGAGGTCCGTCAGGCGTTCGGCGATGCTCTCGTCGTCCACCGCCGCCTGCCGCACGGCGGCGGTGAGCGCGGTGAGCGTGTCGTCGAGCTGGTGCCAGGTCACGGTCTGGGTTCGTCGGCCCGTCGCGCAACTGGTCCGTCGCTTCGCGCGCGAGGTCGAGGGCATCGGCGATTCCGGCCAGGCGCTGCGCCGGCGTTGGCGGCAGGACGGTCCACTCCCGGCAGGCGTTGGCGAGCGCGATCAGGTGGCCGGCCAGGTTCCCGCTGTCGACCGTGGAGACGTACTGCGGATCGAGCGGGCGCAGATCGCTGGTGTCGTACCAGTTGTAGAAATGCCCGCGGAAACGGGCGAGGCTGCCCATGGTGGCCAGCGTCGCCTCCAGCCGCTCGACCGCTTCGTCGGTTCCCAGCCACGCGAAATCGCGGGCGGCCGCCGTCGAGAGGAGATACAGGCCGATATTGGTCGGCGAGGTCCGGTGGGCCAGCGCGGGAACCGGGTCCTCCTGGAAATTGTCCGGCGGCAGCATGTGGTCGGCCGCCGTGACGAAGGTTTCGAAGAACCGCCAGGTGCGCCGTGCGATCAGCCGCAGGGCCTGGGCGTCGGCAGCCGATACGGACATCTGGCCGGCGTCCGGCGGAGGCCGGCTGGCCCAGCGCGCGATCGCCGGCGAGGCGATCCACAGGGCAGCGAGCGGCACCGCCAGGGGCCACGTGCCATGCCCGGACAGCAGGGCGACCAGCACCGCCAGAACAGCCGAGAACGACCCCGCCGGCCATCACGCGATAGAAGCCGAGGAGGTCGAGCCGGGGACCGATCGTCGCCTGGGCCGCCGGAACCCATTCGAGGAGATGCCGGCGGGTGACGAACAGCCGCACACAGGGTCCGCGCGATCGCATCGCCCATCAGCCACGCCTGATGCGCCAGGAAAGTGACGGTGAGCGCCGACTGGGCCAAGCGCGATGCGCAGATCGGCGCCGAGCGCGTCGAGATGGCTGCGCAGCGTGATCCCGGCACGGCGTGGCACGATGGCGCCGACGACAGGGATGAGGGCGGGCAGCAGGATCGTCAGCAGGACGCAGCCGGTCCATACCGACGCAGCATCGAACGGCAACGCCCATCCCGCCAGCAAAGCCAGCATGCAAGCCGGCGCCGACAACGTTCGCCGCAGATTGTCGAGCATCTTCCAGCGGCCGATCGCCGGAATGGCGCCGCGTGTCCGATCCGTGCCGGCGACCGGCCCGCGACCGAAAATCCACGGCAGCAACTGCCAGTCGCCGCGCGCCCAGCGGTGATGGCGCATCGCGTCGGCGTCGTAACGGGCGGGGAAGTCCTCGACGACCTCGACATCGGTGGCGAGACCGGCGCGGGCGAAGATGCCCTCGAACAGATCGTGGCTGAGCAACGTCGAGTCCGGCACCCGGTCGGCGAGTGCGGCCTCGAAGGCATCGACATCATAGATGCCCTTGCCGGCATAGGAGCCTTCGGCGAACAGGTCCTGGTACACGTCGGAGACTGCGGCGGCATAAGGGTCGATGCCGTGCATGCTGGAAAAGACGCGCTGGTACAGCGAGCCCTCGCGGCCGACCGGCAACGCGGGCGTGACCCTTGGCTGCAGCACGGCATAGCCTGCCACGACCCGGCCGGTGGCGGGGTCGAAGCGCGGCCGGTTGAGCGGGTGCGCCATTTTGCCGATCAGCCGGTGGGCCGCATCGCGCGGCAGCCTGGTGTCGGCATCGAGCGTGATGACGTAGCGGACTCCGGCGGGCACCTTTGGCGGTTGCCCGCCGAGGTCCAGGAAGCTGGTGTCGGTCGCGCCGCGCAGCAGCCGGTTCAGCTCGTGCAGCTTGCCGCGCTTGCGTTCCCAGCCGATCCACGCGCCTCGCCTGCGTTCCAGACCCGCTTGCGATGCAGCAGCAGGAAGCGGTCGCCGCCGGGCGCCGGGCCGTAGCGCCGATTGAGCCGGGCGATGCCAGCCACCGCCGCTTCCAGCAGCGCTTCATCGCCGTCGACATGCTCGGTCGCGGCGTCCATCCAGTCGGAGAGCAGCGCGAAATGCAGCTCGCCCTCCGGGCTTGCGAGGTAGTGGACCTCAAGATGCTCGATCTGCTCTTCGATCGCCGCCACGGTCGTCAGGAGCGTCGGCACCGCGACGAGCGTGCGCAAGCGCGCGGGCACGCCAGTGCGAAGGTCCAAGGCGGGCAACAGCGCCGCGCCGAAGCCACGCGTCAGGGCGCCGTTCACCAGCGCCACCGCCGCGTCGATGGCGGGAATCGCACCCAGCACGCCGAGCAAGCCCAGCCACACCGGGTCGATCCCGTTGTGTGTGCAGGATGCACAGCGGTATGGCGAGGAGGATTGCCGCAACCGTGACGCCGGCGCCCACGTAACCGCCGACGCCGACCGCCCGGATCAGGCGTCCGGGCCAGGTGTTCAGTGGCGGCCGGAAGCCGATCGCCGCCTCGAACGCCTGGCGTCCGTCGCCGAGGAGGTGGTAGCCGGGATCGCCAAGACGATCTTCCTCCACGCCGGCGCGCGCACAGGTTGTGTGCTTCGCCGCCAGGACGGCAGCGTGGGCGACGTCGAGTTCCGTGCGGTTCGCCCCGCGCGCCAGTTCCTCGATGGCGCTGCGGTAGAGATTGCGCGTCGGGAAATCCATCTCGCGAAACAAGCTGGCGGCGGAGAGCGTGTCGTCCACCAGGCTGATGCGCTCGACCAGCTCGTTCCAATCGACGTCGGAGATCAGGCGCATGCTGGTGATGATGTTGCGCACCGTGACGGTCGCGGCACCTTGCCTCTGGTGTTCGTCGCGGACGACCGTGTCTGCCGTCGTTCCTTGCGCCGCCAGATGCCGGTCCAGCCACGTCAGCGCGGGGGTGATCCTGGGATCCTGGTCGCGCAGCCGGTGCACCATCTGGACGGCGAACGCGGCGCGCAGCCTCGTGCCTTCGCGCTCCGCGAGCACCACTGACGCCGGTTCGGCGGCACGGCCGCCGGCACCCAGCAAGCGGTCGGCGAGAGCATCCGCCTCCTGCCGCGCGGCACTGTTGAACATGATCTGTTCGGCGAGGCGTCTGAGATTTTCGACCAGCACGATCCTGAGCGTGATCGCGACCGCCCAGAGTTCGCCGATCGTCAGGGGCTGCACGTCCTGGTAGGCGTGCACGAAGCGGCACAGCATCTCGCTATCGAAGTGGCTGTCGGTGTGGGCGACGAAGGCCCAGGCCAGGCCGAACACCCGCGGATATCCGGCGAACGGCCCATCGGCCAGCTTCGGCAGTTGGCGGTAATAGCCCGGTGGCAGGGCGGACCGGATTTCGCGGATCTGCCGCTCGACCAGATAGTAGTTGTCGACCAGCCATTCCGCCGCCGGCGTGATGGCGCGGCGCTGGTCGATCGCACTGGCGATCACGCGATAGGCACGCAGCAGAACGGTGCCGTTGTCGGCGAGCCGGCCGGCGAGCGGGTGGCCCCGGGTCGGCTTCGGCGTGACCGGTTGCGCCGCCGCCAGACTGCGCGCGTGCTGCTGCAGGCGTTCGACGCTGAACAGCTCTTCACGGACCGGGGCGCCGCTGTGCCAGGGTGACGCACGGGAACGGTGCTCGCGGGCACGGCGTAGAAGACCCATCAACGAAACCTCAATGCTTTGCCTCGCCGGGCTTGGCCGCGCCAGGATCACCCTGTGATCCGCTCGGTTCAGTGGTGTCGCACATGCAACGGTCACTCGGACCGAGCGAACGTCGGCGTTCGAACCGGACCGTCCGCGTGCGTTGTGCTGTCGGCATTGCGCCGCGGACCATCCCGCGGGCGGGCGGCGTCTGGCAGACGCCGCGTTAGGAGACCGCCACGGGGTCGAGCGCGCGGCGAATCACCCGCGCAAGGTCGGCCTCGCGATAAGGCTTCTGGATGATCGCCGCGCCGGGTCGGAGCGCCTGAAGCCTTGAGATATCGGCACTGACAAACACATGCGGAACCGGCCCGGTGCGGTGGATTTCGTCGACCGCGGAAACCCCGCTTCCGTCGCCCAGCCGCACATCGACGATCATCAGGTCGGGCCGCCATCGCGCAGCCGCAGTCACCGCGTCCGCCTCGGTGGCCTCGACCGCGCAGACGTCGTGACCCATGCCTTCGAGCATTTCGGCGAGCAGCGCGCCGATGATGGCGTCGTCCTCCACCACGAGGACGCGGAGCGCGGCCATCGTTCTACCCGTCCCCTCGCCCTCTGAGGTCGCCCCAATCCTGCTACGATTGCCCAGCCCCGACAGGACGCCACTCGCGCTGAAGATTTGCGGAAGTCCGATGGACTGCACCTGGATCGTGTCGGACAACGCTTCGCGGGTCGGCTGCATGCTCGGATCTCCAGGTTTGAGCCAAGGCGAACGCCAGAATTCGACGCGGTAGTAAGGGCGCGCGGTCGCGTCAGTCGGCACGTGCGGTGCCCGGAGCCAGAATCAAGAGCCTACAAACACCAATTATAGCCGAGAAAAAGCCGACGGGTGCAAGTTCGGAATCTACTCAGACGCTGGTGGCGGCTTCCCGCATCGCCGAACCGATGGGCCTGTCAGTAATGTCTCAGTTTGGTTGAATATTTTCCTTGCCCAGGTGCCCCAGGATCGGATAGACGTTTCGGATAGACGTTCGGGCACGCTGTGGCAGGAAGATATTCAAACTGAGACACTACCGGCCTGTCGGGACCTCCAGCGGGCGGCGTTCACCCAGCCCATGCCATTGGACAACTCACGCAGGAGGTGCACGCCCTCTGCGCCACGGGCAATCTGGACTGAGGCCCGCGCGATCGCCTCGCGCACGCTGTTCAGGTTCGGCCGGCCCACCTGGAGATTCCGCTGCGCTCCGTCGACATGGTTGCTGATGGCCAGCAGCGGTTCACTCAACTCATGCGCCAGCGCCGCAAGTACGTCGGCGAGTTCGTAGCGTGCGGCACTGCCATCATGCGGGATGTCGGCGTGGACTTCCGCGACGAGACACGCCTGACAGTCAACATCATGATAGACGTACCAATGGTTCATGGCCATGACCGCGGTGCCGTCGGCACGGCGACGGATGAGCCCGCCGCTCCAGGTGTTCCGCTGCACGAGCGTGGCCTCGATTGCCGTCAGCGCCTGCGGAAAGAGGGTCCTGAGCAACCGGTGCGAGGTGCGCCCATGCGCTTGCTCGCTGGTAAATCCGTAGCGTCGCTGTATACTAGGCGACCAGGCCGTGGTGTGTCCCTCCGTCGTCCGGACCAGGCGGTCCGGCGCGGCCGTCGGCGCTTGCCGTCCACGGCTGACAGTATGATTTTGGCCGCTGGAACCTTGCCTGCTGACCGGCTGCGTGATCGCAGTGCCATCATTCGCCATGCCGACCGCTCCCTATTTCAGGCGTGCCTCCGAGGATCTATCATCGGCAAAGTCTGGTCTACGACGCTAGTTGCGGAATATACTCAGTACCGCCGAATACCGCCCCCTAGGCGTCGCCGCGGCGGGCAAGGTGTGGTAACCACCCGGTGAAGCTTCCAATCGGGGAGCAAGCATCTGTGACCAATCGACGATGACCCAACGCCGTGCGCCTCGGGCCAGGCCGGCCCAACTCCGATCGAGGCCACACAAGGTGCCGGCGCGCGCCCAACCGCGTGGAGCCGACGATTTCTCGGTGGTCGGAATCGGCGCTTCCGCCGGTGGCCTTGATGCATGCAGGAAGCTCGTGGACGCGCTGCCAGCCGGTATCGGCATGGCCTTCATCCTGGTCCAGCATCTCGATCCGACGCATGAAAGCATGATGGTGGACCTGCTGTCCGGCCACACATCCATGGCCGTGCGTCAGGCAACGAATGGGATGAAGCTGGCGCGCGATCACCTCTATGTTATCCCGCCGGGAACCTACCTTGCGGTCGGCGACGGCGCCCTCCACCTGTCGCAACCACAGGCACGCCACGGCGCGCGCCTGCCATTCGACTTCCTGCTGCACTCGTTGGCCGAGGCGTACGGCGCGCGCGCCATCTGCGTGATCCTTTCGGGCTTGGGGGCAGACGGCAGCCTCGGGCTGAAGGCCGTGCACGAAAAAGGGGGGCTCGTCATCGCACAAGACCCCGACGAGGCCGCTTACGACGGCATGTCGCGCAGCGCGATCGCGACAGGTGCGGTCGATCTTGTACTTGCAGTGGCCAACATTCCCAAGGCGCTGGTCAAATACGATCGGCGGAACGGCCCGACGCGCGTGCAGGATAAGTCACCGCCGCAGGACGGGGCCGCGCCGCAGAGGGGGGCATCGCCGGCGCACAGGGCAGGCGATTGGCTGCCCGAATTCATCGACCTTTTGCGCACGAAAACCGCACACGATTTCACGTTGTACAAACCGGGCACGCTGCAGCGCCGGATCGAGCGGCGCATGGCGATGCTGGCGATCGGGGCCGATGGCAAGGAGCGCTATCTGGAGCTGTTGCGGCGCGATACCAGCGAGCTCGATCTGCTTGCCAAGGACCTGCTCATCAATGTCACCAGCTTCTTCCGCGACCCGAAGGTGTTCGAGTACCTGGCGGCAAACACCGTTCCGGATCTGATACGCAACCAATCGTCCGATCACCCGATCCGTATCTGGGTTCCCGGATGCAGCACGGGCGAGGAGGCATATTCCCTTGCCATGTTGTTCCGCGAAAAAATCACCGCAGCGAAGGGCAACATCAAGGTGCAGGTTTTCGCTTCCGACGTCGATCCGGAGGCGATCGCGAGCGCCCGCGAGGGCCTCTATCCGGCGACAATCGCGGCCGACGTGTCTCCGGCACGACTTGTCCGCTTCTTTTTTAAGGAAGACCACGGCTACCGGATCCTGCCCGAGCTGCGCGCGATGGTCGTCTTCACGGTGCAGGATGTCCTGACCGATCCGCCGTTCGCGCGCCTCGACCTGATCTCCTGCCGGAACCTGATGATCTATCTGGGCACTGAAGCGCAGGCAAACGTCGTGCTGTTGTTCCATTTCGCGTTGCGCGACGGTGGTATTCTGCTGCTTGGCACCTCGGAGACCGTCGGCAATGTCGACGACCGTTTCGAGATCATCTCCAAGCCGGAGCGAGTGTATCGCCGCATCGGGCTTAGTCGGCCAGGTGAATACGGCTTTTTGCGGGGCTTCGGCGATGGCCTGCGAATCCCCACGCGACCAGGACCGGGTCAGACGCCGACGCGCCAGGCCGCCCTTGCCGATCTCTGTCGCCGTCTGGTGACGGACGCCTATGCCCCCGCGGCAGTGCTGATCAACCGCAAGCACGAGTGTCTGTTTTCCCTGGGCCCGACCGACCGCTACCTTCACGTGGCACCCGGGCACCCGACGCACGACCTGCTCGCCATGGCGCACCAGGACCTGCGTACCAAACTGAGATCGGCAATCCAGAAGGCCAGCCAGGAGAACGCGCGCGTTGTCGTGGCCGGCGGACGGGTGACCCACAATGGAAGCGCGATTTCTTTCGGCATCGATGTGCAGCCGGTTCTGAGCCAGGGCGAGGAACTGCTGCTGATTTGCTTCGTTGACGAACCGACAACCAGCCAGAGGCCAGGTCGTCCCGTCACGCCGCGGGAGCTGCCGCGGGTTGCGGCACTTGAGCGGGAACTGGAAATCACGCGGGCGGAGCTGCAAGGTGCCATCCGTAACCTTGAAGTCTCCAGCGAAGAGCAGAAGGCGATCAACGAGGAGGCGTTGTCCGTCAACGAGGAGTATCAGTCCGCCAACGAGGAGCTGCTGACCTCGAAGGAGGAGTTGCAGTCGCTCAATGAGGAACTCACCGCGCTCAATAGCCAGCTTCAGGAGACTTTGGAGCGCCAGCGCACCACCTCCAATGATCTGCAGAACATCCTGTACAGCACCGACGTCGCAACGATCTTCCTCGATACCAGGCTCAATATCCGGTTCTTCACGCCCGCCACCAAGTCGCTCTTCAACGTCATTCCGAGCGACGTCGGGCGGCCCCTCGCGGACCTGACCTCGCTTGTTGCCGATAGCACGCTGCTGGCGGATGCCGGAACGGTGCTGCGCACCCACGTGCCGATCGAGCGGGAGATCGAGGCGCGGACCGGTGCCTGGTTCATCCGCCGCGTCCTGCCGTACCGCACCAAGGACAACGCGGCCGAGGGCGTCGTGATCACCTTCGCCGACATCACGGAGCGGCGGCGTGCGGCGGACGAGTTGGGGGTGGCCAAGCGGCAGGCCGAGTTCGCCAATGCCACGAAATCGCGCTTTCTCGCCGCCGCAAGCCATGATCTCCGCCAGCCGCTGCAGACACTTGCCCTGCTTCAGGGGCTGTTGGCGAAAACCGTGGAGGGCGAACGAGCGCAGAAACTGGTCGCTCGTATCGACGAGACGCTGAGCGCGATCTCGGGCATGCTGAACACGCTGCTCGACATCAACCAGATCGAGGCCGGCACCGTCCACGCCGACATGGCCAGTTTTCCGCTCGACGCGCTGCTGGGCCGGCTGAAAGACGAATTCACCTATCCCGCACAGTCGAAACGGCTTGCCTTGCGGGTGGTTTCCTGCGGCCTTTCGATCCACAGTGATCAGCGCCTGCTTGAGCAGATACTCCGTAACCTGCTGTCGAATGCCATCAAGTACACCAAGCGCGGCAAGGTGCTGCTGGGTTGCCGCCGCCGCCAAGGACTGCTGAGCATCGAGGTCTGGGACACCGGGATCGGCATTCCCGATACGGAACTTCGCGCGATCTTCGAGGAGTATCACCAGCTCGACAATCCCGCGCGCGAGCGAAGTCGTGGCCTTGGCCTTGGTCTTTCGATCGTGCAGCGCCTTGGCAGATTGCTCGGCCATCGGGTTCGCGTTCGTTCATGGCCAGGCAAGGGCTCGGTCTTCGCCGTCGAGATCGCGCTCACACCAGGCGGCGTGGCGTCGCACACCGAACCCGATCGGAACCACGTCGCCGGCGGTCGCGTAGCGGATGTCCACCGCGATGGCACGATCCTGATCGTCGAGGACGATCCCGAGGTACGCGAACTGCTTGAACTCTTTCTCGAGGGAGAGGGTTACCGCGCGACCACCGCGCCCGATGGCATCGAGGCGCTCGACCTGGTCGCGCGTGGGGTCGTCCGGCCCGACCTCGTTCTCGCGGACTACAACCTGCCGAACGGGATGGATGGGCTTGAGGTCACCACAAAGCTTCGAGAGAAGCTTGATCGCGAGATCCCGGCGATCATTCTGACCGGCGATATATCAACCAGCACCCTGGGCGAAGTGGCACTGCGGCGCTGCATCCAGCTCAACAAGCCGATCAAGCTGAAGGAGCTGACGCAAGCCATTCAGCACCTGCTCTCGGCAGTCCAATCTGTCGTGCACCGGCCATCGCCGCACCCTGCCAAGCCCGTGAACAGTCCCGGGCCGGCCGTGATTTTCGTCGTCGATGATGACGACCAGGTGCGCGCGACGATTCGCGATGTGCTTGAAGATGACGGCAGACTCGTCGAGGATTATGCGACTTGCGAGGCGTTCCTGGCGCTCTATCACCCTGGACGCGAAGCGTGCCTGGTGATCGACGCCTACCTTCCCGGGATGGGTGGGCTGGAATTGCTGCGGCGGCTGCGTGAGGCGGGCCATGATCTGCCAGCCATCATGATCACCGGCAACAGCGATGTGCCGATGGCAGTGCAGGCGATGAAAGCCGGTGCCTCGGACTTCATCGAAAAGCCGGTCACCCGCGACGAGTTGCTGGCCTGCGTTGGGCGGGCTTTGGAGCAGTCGCGGGATTCGAGCAAGCTGGCCGCGCGGCAAGAGGATGCCGCGCAGAATGTCGCGGGTCTTACCTCGCGGCAACGCCAGATCATGGACCTCGTGCTGGCCGGCCATCCCAGCAAGAACATCGCGGCCGATCTTCGGATCAGCCAGCGCACCGTCGAGAACCATCGCGCCGCAATCATGAAGAAGACGGGCACGAGGTCGCTTCCGGCGTTGGCCCGATTGGCGGTTGTCGCCGCCGGCAGTGGCGCCGATGCGCCGCCCGCGCGAGCGGGAACGCCCGCCATCGCCGCGCGACAAACCTCGACTAGGTGATTTCCGAGCCTGTCGCGGCGGCATGATCGATCCCACATGGCATGATGGTTCGTGACGACTGGACGACGATTTTTCGCTGAATTCGTGCGCAGGTCACACCCGGGCCCCTTGCCCAGCCAGTCAGGTGGTCCGGCTGGGCACGGAATCGGTCCTGATCCACCTACACAATTGCATCGTCGACTTTCGGGCGCCGGCCCATTGAATGCGCGTGCTCGATATCGCGTGGGTCGGTGCTGCCCCTGATGGAGACCCGCATGAAACCGACAATGATCACGCTACTGCTGCTATCGCTCGCCCTTAGCGGCTGCATCGTCGCCCCAGGCCCTGGTTACGGCGGTCCTGGCTATTACGGCGGAGGTAACGGCTATTATGGTGGAGGTAACGGCTATTATGGCGGCGGTAACGCCTATTATGGCGGCGGTAACGGCTATTATGGCGGCGGCCACGCCGGATACTACGGCGAGCATGGATATGGGGACCGCTAGAGTCGGCCGCCGCCTATGGCGCCTCACACGCTCGCGCGGTGCCTCGGCAGCAAGTGGCGGCGCCGTGCCGGAGTGAACGGGACTGGAATTGAGCCATGCGTGTGAGCATGACGACTTGGCATGAGTAGATTCCGAATCTGGCCGATCGCCTGCCCTCCCAATACCGTCACACCTCTCGGCGCGACATCGCGCCCTCTCGCCAACTTTGTCTGACCGCTGACTTTCGGGTGAATGACGACAGAGACCGGCGAGCGGCACCCGGTCTACGAGGACGGTCTGGGCTTCTGCGTCACCGACACGGAGCGATGATGAATTACCTTCCCGCACACCTTTCATACGATGCCGCCATGAGCGAGGCTGATCTGGTGCTCGATGGCTACACGGTCAGCTCGCGGGGCAGGTGCATGACGCGCATCGGCGGGGAGTTCGTGATGCGCGACAGCGCCCAGCGTTGTGTTCGCGTCCCGGCGGCCGACACCGATGCGCTGGTGCTCGGTGGCATCTGGGCAGACTTCTGTCGGCCGGCAAGTCGGATGGAGAACAAGCCAGAGGCAAGCGATATGCCCTGGCGCGGAACCGTCCTGCCCAAGGACGCCTCGCTTGTTTTGCAAGGCTACACAACCAACACGCACGGCGTGTGCCTGGCTCGTATCATCGGACATTACGTCGCGCGCGACGGTGTCCGCCGGTGCATCCGGTTTCTCGTCGATACCGTCGATCCCGTGAAGCTTGGGGCCGCTTGGGCGGCTTTCAGCGACGCCGCGGGATGGGTGCGCGCGGCTTCCAGAGTACGTGCGGAGACCGTCAACCAGGCGGCCGGGAACCAGGCGGCCGGCCACTGGTCCGATACCGGCGAGGAACACAGGGCTTCCGGCTAGGCTATAAATTGGTCCGGCGTCGTCGGCGCAGCCGGACCGCCACGCTCGGGCATTGAAAGAAGGTGGATCATGGGGCTGATTCTTCTGATTATCGTGCTGGTTGTGGTGTTCGGCGGCGGAGGTGGCTACTACGGCTACAGTCGCTACGGCGGGCGCGGGGCCGGCGGTATTCTCGGCGTGGTGCTGGTTATTCTGCTCCTGGTTTGGCTCACCGGCGGGGTGTCGTTCCACCATTATTGATCGATGAACCGACCGCGCTGACGGTTGACTTTCGGGCATGCGGCCTTTTGTCGCCAATCGGCCAGCTTCCGATGGGCGGCGTAACACGATGCTGTCGCGGCTGCTCCAATGCTGCTCGGCGTTGGCGGCATCGATGGCGGATCGGGCGTGCCCCGGCGCGGCGTGCGCGGGTCGGCCGCAGCGGGCGGTGATCTGAGTAGTTTCCGGGGCTGCTTGCGCAACGTCCCATTCCCTATGTTGGGAATTGTCGGGGCCTAGATCGGACCGCCGCCCTTCAGCCGATCGGAAGCAGAAGCATCCTGCGGGCGGCGTTCCATGGTTCCCGTACCCGATAGGAGACGCAGCACCGGTGACGTGGACGGATGCGTATCCAAAACTTTTCCCGTCCAAGTGAGGGTATGATGACCATCTCCAAGCCGGTGACATTCAAGAGCCTGTTGCTCGCCGCGACGATTCTCGCGGTCCCGCTGATCGCAGCAACGCCATCGCCGGCGAATGCGCAGGTGGTGCTCGGGGTCTCGATTCAGATCGCGCCGCCGATGCTGCCGGTCTACGAGCAGCCGCCAATGCCCGACGTCGGGTATATCTGGACCCCCGGTTATTGGGCCTGGAGCCAGCCGGTGGGCTATTACTGGGTGCCCGGCACCTGGATCCAGCCGCCGATCGTCGGTGTGCTGTGGACCCCGCCTTATTGGGGTTGGAACAACAATGCCTATGTCTTCTATAATGGCTATTGGGGGCCTCATGTCGGGTACTACGGCGGCGTCAACTACGGCTACGGCTACGGCGGCAGCGGCTACGAGGGCGGGCGCTGGAACGGTAACAATTTCGCCTACAACCAGTCCGCCAACAATTTCGGGTCGGTCCACGTCTCGAACACCTACGAGAAGAGCCTGACGGTCAACAACCGCACCAACGTCAGCTACGTGGGTGGCGCCGACGGGCTCAAGGCCGAACCGACGGCCGAGGACCGCGCGGCCGCGAATGACAAGCACACCCCACCGACCGAGGAGCAGACCAGGCACTTCGCCGCGGCAGCCAGCAATCCGGCGCTCGCGGCGAGCCACAATAATGGGCATCCGGCTGCGGCGATCGCCGCTACGTCGCGTCCCGCCGAAGTCGAGGGTGCGGGTGGTGTTCACCCGACGCCTGCCGGCACCGCTGAACACAAGGTCGAGCCTGCCGGTGCTGCGCATCCGGCGGAACACGCGGCCGAGCCTGCGGTGGTTGCGCATCCGGCTGAACACGCGGCGGAGCCTGCCGCGGTCGCACATCCGGTGGCACACGCTGCCGAGCCTGCCGCTGTTGCACACCCGGCCGAGCACGCGGCCGAGCCTGCCGCTGTTGCACACCCGGCTGAGCACGCGGCCGAGCCTGCCGCTGTTGCGCACCCGGCGGAACATGCGGCCGAGCCTGCCGCCGTCGCACACCCGGCCGTACACGCAGCCGAGCCTGCCGCCGTCGCACACCCGGCTGCACATGTAGCCGAGCCTGCCGCTGTCGCACATCCGGCTGCACATGTGGTCGAGCCCGCGGCATCGCGTCCGGCGGTAACACACGCGTCCGCGCGTCCGGCGGCCCCGCCTCCGGCCGCCATACAGCACGCGGTCGCGCGTCCGGCGGCACAAGCGGCACCGCATCCGGCGGTACAGCACGCGGCGGCCCCGGCCCCGCATGCCGCACCGGCGGCCGCGCATGCTGCACCGGCGGCCGCGCATGCCGCACCGGCCAAGCAGGAGGAGAGGAAGTAAGACGTCGGGGCGCCGATCCGGCACGGCGGTCGCAGCCTGCGCCGGCGGCAACCCTTTCACTAGCGGAGCGATCGGCGGCGCGATAGGCGCCGTCGGCGATGCGGCGACCGGCCCGGATGATGGTGACCCCCGTCGTCCGATCCGACGCCGATACCAGGCTCGACGACCGTCGATCAAGCCGACCAACGCGGAAGGACCGCCACAATGCGCAAGACATTCTCGATCACCCTGACCCTACTCATGCTGGTTGGTGCGGTGCCGTTACTCGGTGCCTGCCACACCATGGCCGGCGCCGGCCAGGACATCTCCGACACCGGCAGCGCGTTGACGAACAGCGCGGACAAGCACTCGCCGTAAGCGCCGAAGGCAGCGAAGCAACCTGCCCGGGCGGCTCGACTGTCCTCCGCCCGCTTCCAGCAGGTACGCAGCCGACAGCAACAGAAAGGACCAAACAACCATGGACAAGGCCGAACTCATCGGTGCCGGGAAGCACAATTGACCGGCTCCATGAAGGAAGTCGCCGGCAAGCTGGTCGGCGATGCCAAGCTGCAGACCGACGGCAAGGTCGAGCAGGTCGAAGGCAAGCTGCAGAATGCCATCGGAAGTGCGAAAGACACCCTGAAACGCTAGGACTTTCCCGTCATGCGCGCACTTCTTCTCATCGTCGTCATCCTGATGCTCATCGGCGTCCTGCCGGTTTGGCCGCATAGCATCCACTGGGGCTACTTCCCCAGCGGCGGCCTCGGCACGGTGCTGGTCGTCGTCCTGGTACTGATCTTCATCGGGGTGATCTGAATCCACCGACTCTTCACGCAATCTTCGGAGGTACCACCATGCGTTATATAAGTTTCGCGACACTTGCCATACTCGGCATGGCCACGCTGCAAGCCCTGGCACAGGCACCGTCCAACCTGGATCCCGCCACCGGCGCGCGGCCTGGCCACGAGCCCGGTGTTGGCGACTCGCTGCCGCTGTCCAACAATGCGAGCAACATCGGGCCCGGCGATACACGGTCCATCATCGCGCCGACGCTGCCGGCATCTTCCGCCGGCGAAAGCGCGACGCCGCGTGACTACCTGAGAGCCGCCCGCGCCTCGCTCGTCGCGGGCCGCACCGGGCAGGCGCAGCAATCGCTGGAGATGGCCGAAACGCGGGCTCTCGACCGTTCGGTTACCCAGGGCCAGACCAGCATCCCGAGTGACAGCCGCCTCGTCGCTGAGATCCGCGACGCGCGCCATGCGTTGGGCAGCGGCGACAGTTCGCACGCGATCCAGCTTATCGATCTCGCACTGGCGAGCTGACGGCAATACACGTTCCTGACACAAATCGGAATCCAACTTTGACCGATGTCCCGGCAGTGGCCGGTCGGGCCGCCAGGCCCGACCGGCCGAGGCTGCTTCAGGTCCTGGGCCCCGGTCTGATCACCGGGGCGTCGGATGACGATCCCAGCGGGATCGCCAGCTATATTCCCAGGTAGGCGCGCAATTCGGCTACGGCCCGGCCTGGACGCTGGTGCTCAGCTACCCGCTGATGGTCGCGATCCCGGAGATCAGCGCGCGCATCGGCCGCGTCACCGGGTTCGGCATTGCCGGCAACCTGCGCCGGCACTATCCGCCATGGCTGGCAGGCAGCGTCGCGTCGCTGCTGCTGATAGCCAACCTGATCAACTTGGGCGCCGACCTTGGCGCGATGGGCGCGGCGCCGAAGCTGCTGACCCATGGGTCGGCGCTGATCTATGTCGTGGCATTCGGCTTGCTGTCTGCTGGATTGCTGATCTTCACCCGCTACGCGCGTTACATATCGATCTTGAAATACCTATGCTTGGCGCTGTTCAGCTACGTGATCTGTGCCTTCGTGGTTAAGGTAACGTGGACCGACGTCGCCTGGGCCATGGTCTGGCCGCCGCTGTCACTCGACGCGACCTAACCTGATGGCGGTCGTCGCGGTTCTGGGCACCACAATAAGCCCGTACCTGTTCTTCTGGCAGGCTGGCCAGGAGGTCGAGGACGGGAAGGAACGAGCCGGCGCGAAGCCGCTGGTCCGCGCACCCGAGCAGGCACGCGGCGAATTCGCTCGCATCCCCTCTGCGGATACGCGTCCCCGTCGATCATGTTCTTGTCGAGCAACTCGTCCATCAGCCGGCGTGCTTCCGGCTCGGCCCAGATCGTGCAGAAGGTCGCCCGGTTCTGCCACGAGTTGCCGCCCAGCAGCAGCTCGTCCCGCGCCAGGTTGTAGATCGCGCGCGCGGAAGAAGCGTGCTCCAGCAGTCGATATTTCGCCACGCGCTGCTCCGCCGATTCCGTTGCGTAGACGTCATAGCTCTCTGGATCGCCGGATCCGACCACCTTGTGCAGCGGCAGATGAAACTCTTTGTTCGAACTCGGTCGGCCACGGAATACGGTCATCCCTGGACGACACCTCGCCGTCGCGCTCAGCGGCACGACGACGAAGTGTTGCTGTGGGGCCGCGACGGCGCCAAGGCGCGGTCTAGTGAACGGCGATATCGACCGCGCGGTTGCTCGGATCGGCAACGTCGCTCGTGGTTTGCGCGCCCTGCTGCCGCTCACCGGTCCAACGTGTTTCGATTTGCGCCGCCGGGACCTTGCCGGTTTGCAGCAACGCCAAGCGCACCGCGCTGGCGCGTTGCTGCGACAGTCGCATGTTGGCGGCGGCACTGCCGGCGGAGTCGGTCTTGCCGATCACCGTCGCAATCAGCGTGCTGTTGCCCTGCATGCTGGCGGCCGCGTTGGCGATCGCCTGCTGGCCGTTCGCGTCGATCTGGGTACTGCCGTTGGCAAACATCACGTGGTACCAGGTGACATTGGCCGCCGGCAATTCCGCCAGGGCGGTACCGGGCGGATTGTACCTGGGCCACGGGCTGGCTCTGCTGGGCGCAGCCCGCCAACAAGACGAAGGCAGCGACCGACGCGAGCTTCGCCGAACGAGTTGAGAGGAAGGACATTCGTGTCTCCAACGGTTGTGTCGTAAGACAATCGGATATCGGTGGGCAAATCGAAGCGTGACGCGCGTCTTCGCGGCAGCGCCATTTAACCGGACCACGCCGGTGCGTTGGTGAGGTTCAGATCCCCGGGTTGCAGGACGCGACCCGTTTAGCGGGCCGTGCCGAACTTCAGGTAAACCGCCGTCGGCGTGCCTGTATGCCATTCGCCCAGGTGGTCCAGACGATCGGCCAGCTCCGCGAACGTGGCGTCCTTTGCCAGGTTGAACGACAGTGCCCGGTCGGCGAACAGCGCCATTACCTGGCTCGCGAGCGGTGCTTCCGAATGAGTGCTTTGCATCGTTTTGCTCCAAACTGTTGCGCGACTGGGATCACGCGTCCGAACGCTTGACCGCCTCGGCGACGGTGCCCCATGGGGCGCGTTTCGCGAGGCTCTTCACAGTGCGTTCGACGCGTTTGTCTTGTTGAACATAGCGCGCAGTGAGTGGAGCGAAAGGATCGGAAACTACCTAGTCGATGAGGCGGTCGCCATCACACCTCAATCATTCAGTCATTCCTTAAGCCTTGCATCGCGTCACGCCGACATGGGCTGCACGCGCAAATACGACACTCGCAGCCGCGCGGTGGTCCGTGAAAATGCACGATTGTGCCTTCATTCGTGCCATTGGTCTGCGTCACGCCCGATGTAGCCGCGAAACGGTGCGCGCGGCTGCGGGAAAGTGTCAGTATCGTACGATGGCGATCACGGCGTGTATTGCTGTGTCCGCGTGGTGGTGACGCTCGTCGATGGCGGCGACGGTACGGACATCGTGGTGGTCCGTTCCGTGGTTGTGGTCTGCATCGGCGGATCGGATGCGCAGGCGGCAAGCATCGCGGTGCCGCCGAGCAGTGACGCCGTCAACAACCGCCGAATGCAGGGCTTCGTATCGGTCATAACGGATCTCCTGGGCCAAGGCCGCGTCGGGTGCAATGCGCACCGCTCCGGCGGAGCGGCTACTGGGTGACGGTTGAGGTCGTCTGTTGTGTCGTCGTGACCGGGACGGGTGGCGCAATTGTCGTCGTCTTGGTCACGCTGTCGTCCGCCACGCCGTCGCTGTTGCGATAGGTCGTTCGGGTGGAGTCGGTCCGGGTTCCATCGGCGCCGACCGATTTTTCGGTGGATGTCGTGCTCAACGTGCCCGGCGGCACGACAAGGGGCGTCGGAGCGGTTGTCGTCGTGGTTTCCGACGATGTCGTCTGTGCGGTGGCGACGCCCATCATCATGCCGAGCGCCGCAGCGCCAGCCAGCAGAAATTTTGTCACGTCAAGCCCTTTCAGGAGGTTGATTGCCGGGGCATGTGCGCCGGCATCGTCGTGGTGTCGAAGCGAAGCCGGTTAACTATCTGTCCCAGACAGGGGTGCCGAGATTCACTACACTCGGGATGGTGCTGGCGCTGGCGATCGCGCCCACGCCGCCGCCAATCGCCGCGCCGCCCACGACCCCAATGGGACCGCCGACGTGGCACCAGTAGCGGCACCGGCGGCCGCGCCGCCCTGCACGCGGTTCGGCTCGTTCGTGCCGCAAGCTGCGAGCAACACAATTGTCCCAGCCGGGCAAGTTTGGTCAGCATGTTCATGTTGCTGACTTTGCGTGAGTGTCAAGTTCTGCCGGACGTCAGGATCAACCGTGGGTAAAAAACCCGATTTGGTGGTTGCCATAACCGATCGATGTATCTGCAACCGACCACATGGTGACGACGATCAGGTATGCAATGCTTTAGAGGGTAAGTACTCACGCGATGGAAAAAGGCGTACCAGATTGGGTCCGCTGCGTAAATATACGCACAAACGATGTCCCATTTGGCTGCTGTTCTGCAATCGCCAGCAACCCTCGCCCAGGACCGCGCTCAGGATGTTGGCCTATTGGCGGTCACTGCCGGCAGTAACCGTGAACTTGTGTCGAATCTGGTCGATGCTTGCAGGCAGCACCCTGTCCTTAAGCGGGGCGCTGTTTCTGAGCACGCCGGGCTCTCGGGCCAACATCGGCACGCAGTGCGACGGATCAAGCACCGTTCGCGTTCCACACCTAAGCGGCGGTAGGCGGGGCCCCTTGCGTCCCGGAACTCGCAGCAATCCACCGCCGCCCGTGCCCGCCGCAGCAGCGCCACCGCTCCGCCACGGCCTCCGCGGTGTGCAGCCCGTCGCGGTAGGCCGGTGAAGACAGGGTTCCGCTCTCTCGTGCCGGCTATTACCTGAGATCGTAGCCCAGCAGGGCCTCCCGCTTGCCCATGCCGTTGCAGTCATCTCGATTGGCGGCGAAATGGGATTTCTCGGCCGCAGAGTAGCAGCGGTATAACGGCTGTGTATTGGGTTGCGCAGCCGAGAAGATGAAGCCCGCGCTGCGCAGACGCCGGTAGCCGTCGGTTTCACAGATGCCCTTTTGAATGAGGATGTGGTCGGGGTGGCCAGGCCACTGGCCGACGCATTCCTCCAGCTCGATGGAGGCCGCCTTGGTGTCGGGCGCCGTCATCATGTAGCCGAGCTGCGCCACCAATCTGTACGCAGTATAGTTGCCCGGCACGGGCGCTGTGGTGGCCCAGTGATCGTGCAGGGCGGCATTGTACCAATGGGTCAGCATCTCGCCCACCGGCGGATCGCCGGGCGCGCGCGACCGGGAGATATCGACCGGACGAAAAACGAGATAGCGTTTGCCGAAATTCTCGCCCGGGCTCAGATACATATACGTCAGCAGCCAGTGGTCGCCGAGCTGGTTGAGTCCGGTGTGGGCATCGATCAGGTCGGTGTACGCCACCAGCTCGAGGCCGTTTTTGCGCGCCCAGTCCCCCGGCTCGATCAGCATAAGAGGCTGCGACAGGACGGGCGTGAAACGCAGGCGGTCCGCGGATACGGTAAGCCCTGTTCCGCCTTTGACCCATTTCAGACCGACCGTCTCGCCGATGGTGGTCCAGTAAGCCAGGCCTGCGCCATCAAGCGGGGTCGCCTTGCCGTCAACGCCCGGCTCGCTCCAGGCGCCGTTGAAGTATCGCTTCCACTTGCCCGGCCCAGGGTCGGCAGCAGGCGCGCGCGCGGCAAACGTGTAGCCGCCATCCCAGGAATGGCCGCCGTTGTGCAGGCAATGGGCGTAGTCGTAGCCGTCCTGGCCGCGCACCACCGTCATGCAACTGTCCCCTGTCTCCTTGTCCGCGGCCGGTGGATCGGTGCCCACGATGATCGGGCCCAGGATCTTCCACGCGAGCCCGTCGTCGGTGGAGGCGGCGATGGTCATCATCGCGTGGGTTTGGCCGTATTTCGCGTAGTCGCACGCCGTTTCGTTGTGCACCCAGCCGTAGAGTGTCTTGCCTTCCAGCTCGACGTGGACGATCCATTGACCGCAGGACGATGGACTGCCGGCCGGTCCCGGTTTCAGCACCGTCGCAGCCGGGCCGCCCATGTCGTACGGCTCTTTACCATCAATGGCGAAGGTGGTTCCGGCGGCGGTGAAACCGCGGAAACGACCGCCGGGAAGCCGCACCTCCGTGAACGCGGCGTCGGCAATGTTCGGGGCCGGTCCGCGCGCGACGAGCGGCGTGCCGACGCGGATGCGGATCGACGCGCCCAGGTCGGGATCCTTCGCCTGGCGGGCGGGCGCAATCGCCTGGCGGCCGCTCTCGGTGAGTGCGCCGCAACGATAGACGCTGTCGGCATCGACCGTCCTGGACCATGGATCGGAGTCCCAGGCAAAGTAGTCGATGCCCACGAGGCGATGCTCGGCGGCGGCGGCGGCAAAATCGCGTCGCATCTCGTCGACCAGCAGCGTGCGAGCGGCTTCCTTCGGCGGAGATGACAGGTCCTTGTTCGGGAATCCCCATTCGGTGATCCAGCAGGGTTTTCCCCCCGCGGTTCCTGCTGCGCGGCACTCGGCGAGATCGACGCTGTTGAGCCGGGCCGCGCGTTGCGCCGCGGCCGTCGGGTCGCCAGGCCGTCCTGGGGAGGGATAGCTGTGGATCCCATAGGCATCGACGAGCGAATCGAGGCCGTAGCTGCGAAGAAACGCGATGCTTGCCGCCAGGCTGACCATGTCCTCTTTCTTGTTGTTGTACAGCTTCGCGCCGTCCTCGGCGCTTACCAGGCCGGCTGAGATGATCGGCGTGCTCCGGTTCAGGCGGGCGTGGTCGCGGACCCCGTTCAGGACCGCCAGAATTTTGATGTACTGGAGAAAGCCGTTGGCGATCTGCTTGCCCTCGGGATCGTGGGCGAGATCCTGGAGGCTGAGGATCTTGCCCTCGCCGGGCAGCGGAAACTCCGGATTGAAGGCGGCCCAATTGATCTCGTTGCCGAGTTCGATGCCCGCCAGCGTGATGCCGTTCGCACCCAGGTCGTCGAAGAGACGCTGGAACGCTGCCTTGGAAAGCGCGGGGTCGGCAAACGAGAGCGGGTGCCCGCCCCACATGGCGGGGAACTCATCGGGCCGGTAGGGCCGCGTGGCTGCGTTGGGTGGGTATTTTGGACCAACGATCAACTGAATGCGTATGCCCTGCGCGGCGGCGCGCTTGGCGAAATCGATGCCCTTGGCGTCATCCGAGATGCCGCCGCGGATGACCCGCACCTGCGCCGTCTTGAGCTGACTGAGAAGAACATTCTGATCGGCCACGCTGGCGCGCATCGGATTGACCACGTTCACGCCGACCACCATCTCTTGCGCTCGGACAGGCGCGCGCGCGAGGCAGCAGATCGCTGCGACAAGAATCGCCAAAAACCTGCGCCGCATGGTACTGTGCACCCTGATACTGTGCACACTGCTCTCCCCGACAAGTGTAAAAGCACAAAGATTTGAGCGGTCACCGTATTTCGATGTGAGGTACGTCGATGACGCAAGCTGCGAGGTTTGGGCGCTGGCGGCGATCGGCCTGCGGGCTGGTAACTTCTTCTGACGCTATGGCAATCGACCCCTCTGCACGATCGCGGTGGCGTTCGGCTCCGGCGACGTCCCGCCCGATCCGCGCCGCCGCGGCTCGGCTCTCCGCGCCGATGGCACCGGCCGCATGTTGGACGGGGCGGCCGGCCTTGTGCTAGCGCCGCACAGGCGTGCGGTCCCAGGCGATGCGGGACCGCGCGGACCATCCTGTTCGAGGACGCGCATGCCGGACGACCTGCCGCAGGACACGTTGCCGCCGCTGGAGGCCACCACCTTCGCCAACCTGGGCGATGCGATCGACCGCGGCGGCGATCCGGCGGCGCCGGCGCTGATCGACCTGGGCGGCGAGGCGCCGCCGCGCACCTACAGTTTTCGCGACTTCGATGCGCTGGCCGACGCCATTGCGCGCGGCCTGCTGGCGCGCGGCCTGCGGCACGGCGAGCGGGTCGCGATCCTGGCGGCCAATCGCGCGGAGTACCTCGCGGCGTTTCTCGGCACGATGCGCGCCGGGCTGGTGTCGGTGCCGGTCAACTTCAAGCTGCCGGCGGCGACGGTGGATTTCATCCTGCGCGACTGCGACGCGCGGCTGGTGCTGTGCGACGCGCCGCGCGCGGCGTTGTGCCCGCCCGACCTGCCGCGCCTGGTGTTCGGCGGCAGTTTCTCGGCGCTGCCCGAACCTGGGCCGTTCACCTCCGTCACGCCGGCGCCGCGCGAGCCGGCGATGTTCCTTTACACCTCCGGCTCGACCGGACGGCCGAAGGGCGTGGTGCTGTCGCACCACAGCCACCTGTGGGTGATCGACATGCGCCGCCGCGCACCGTCGGCCGCCGATCACCGCGTGCTGGTGGCGGCGCCGCTCTATCACATGAACGCGCTGGCGGTGTGCCAGTCGGCGCTGGCGCAGCACGACACGATCGTTCTGCTGCCGGGTTTTACCCCCGCCAGCTACATCGACGCGATGGCGGCACATCGGGTGACCGCACTGACCTCGGTGCCGACGATGATCGCGATGCTGCTGCGCGAGCCGGCGCACCTGGCGCGCACCGATCTCGCCTCGGTGTCCGCCATCCGCATGGGCTCGGCGCCGGTCTCGCGCGCGCTGCTGGCCGCCACGCGCCACGCCTTCCCGCACGCCGCGGTCACCAACGGCTACGGCACCACGGAAGCCGGGCCGGTCGTGTTCGCGCCGCATCCGAATGGGTTGCCAACACCGGACTTGGCGCTCGGCGTTGCGCATCCCCGAGTGCAGCTACGGCTGGTGGCCGGCGACGGCCGCGACGCCGCGGAAGGCGTGTTGGAAATGCGCTGTCCGGCGCTGATGAATGCGTATCACAACCTGCCGGAGGCGACGGCCAGGGCGATCACCGTCGACGGTTTCTACCGCACCGGCGACGTGTTCCGCCGCGATGCCGACGGGTTCTACACCTTCGTCGGCCGGGCCGACGACATGTTCGTCAGCGGCGGGGAAAACATCTATCCCGGCGAGGTGGAAAAACTGCTCGAGCGCCATCCCGACATCCACCAGGCCGTGGTCGTTCCGGTTGACGACGATATCAAGGGGCAGAAGCCGGTGGCGTTTGTCGTCCCCCGCGTCGGTGCCGATTTGACCGAGCAGGCGGTAAAACACTTCGCGCTGGCGAATGCCGCGCCCTATCTGCATCCGCGCCGCGTCTGGTTCCTGACGGAGTTGCCGCTGGCCGGCACCAACAAGATCGATCGGCGAACGCTGATGCAGCGCGCCGCCCAAGGCGACAGGCAGGGCGATACGACCAAATAACGAGTCACCGGGGGACAGGCACGATGAAGGCGATGGTGCTGCACGAGCACGGCGGCAACGATCGGCTGCACTACGAAACGGATTTTCCGGATCCGGTGCCAGGCCCCGGCGACGTGGTGCTGCGCGTGCGCGCCTGCGCGTTCAACTACCACGACGTGTTCACCCGCCGCGGCATGCCGGGGATCCGCGTCCCCCTGCCCGCGATCATGGGCCTGGACGTGGCCGGCGAGATCGTGGCGATCGGTCCGGGCGTGCACGGCTGGGCGGTGGGCGATCGCGTGCTGGTCGACCCGATCAACCGCGTGGAGGGCGGGCTGATCGGCGAGACGGTGCACGGCGGCCTCGCCGAGCTGTGCCGTGCGCGCGCGCACCAGCTTGTTCGCCTCCCGGAAGGTGTCGGCTTCGAACAGGCGGCCGCCCTGCCCTGCGCCTACGGCACGGCGCGGCGCATGATGCTGACCAACGGCGGCGTGAGCGCGGGGGAGAAAGTGCTGATCCTGGGCGCCAGCGGCGGAGTCGGCGTCTGCTGCGTGCAGCTTGCCAAGCTGGCGGGCGCGACGGTGATCGCCTGCGCCGGATCGGCCGAGAAGACGGCGCGGCTGCGCGCGCTGGGCGCCGACCACACGATCAATTACCACGAGCAGGACTTCGTCAAGGCCGTCTACGAGCTGTACGGCAAGCCGGTGCGCCGCGGCGAGGGCACCGATCGCGGCGTCGATGTCGTGGTCAACTACACCGGCGGCGATACCTGGACGAAATCGTTGCGCGTGCTGCGCGTCGGCGGCCGGCTGCTGACCTGCGGGGCGACCGCCGGCTACGACCCGCCCGAGGATATCCGTTTCATCTGGACGTTCGAGCTGAAGGTTCTGGGATCGAACGGCTGGGCGCACCAGGATATCATTGCGCTGTTGGACCTGGTGCAGGCCGGCAAGTTGCACGCCGTGGTGGACGCGACCTATCCGCTGGAGCGCGCCGCCGAGGCGCTGCAACGCATCGAGGACAGAAAGGTATTCGGCAAGCTGGTGATCACGCCATGAGCGCCACCCCGCTGAGCAGCGCGGAGCTGCAGGCGCGGCTGGCGCATTCCACCTTCATCGACTTCATGGGCCTGATCGTCGTCTCGGCCGATGCCGAAAAGCAGGAAGTGGTAATGCGGGCGACCATGCGCCCGGAGTTCGAGCGCGGCCGGGGCTCCGGCCAATGGCATGGCGGGCCGATCGCCGCGGTGATCGATACGGTCGGCGATTTCGCGCTGGTGATGCTGCTTGGCCGCCCGCTGCCCACGATCAATTTCCGCGTGGACTATCTGCGTCCGGCGATCAACACGGCGCTGCTGGTGACCGCGCGGGTGCGCCGCAACGGGAAAAGCGTCGGCGTGGTCGACATCGACGTGGCCGACGAGGCCGGCCAGTTGCTGGCGATCGGCCGCGCAACGTACGCCACCGCGGCATGACCTATTCGTTTCTTCGTCTGGCGACCGAGGCGCTGCGCGGCAACGCGGGATGGACGCCGGCCTGGCGCGATCCCGAGCCGAAGCCGCGCTACGACGTGGTGGTCGTCGGCGGCGGCGGGCACGGCCTGGCGACCGCCTATTACCTCGCGCGCGAGCACGGCATCAGCAACGTTGCGGTGCTGGAGAAGGGCTGGATCGGCTCCGGCAATGCCGGGCGCAACACCACGATCATCCGGTCGAACTATCTGCTGCCGGGCAACGAGGCGTTCTACGAGCACTCGATGCGGCTCTGGGAAGGGCTGGAGCAGGATCTGAACTACAACGCGATGGTCAGCCAGCGCGGCGTGCTGAATCTGTTCCACACCGATGCGGCGCGCGACGCGGCGGTGCGGCGCGGCAATGCGATGCGGCTGCACGGGGTCGATGCCGAGCTGCTCGATGCCGCCGCAGGTGCGCGCGATGTATCCGTATCTCGATTTCGACAACGCGCGCTTTCCGATCAAGGGCGGGCTGCTGCAGCGGCGCGGCGGCACCGCGCGGCACGACGCGGTGGTGTGGGGCTTTGCCCGCGCCGCGGACCGGCGCGGCGTCGACATCCTGCAGAACTGCGAGGTCACCGGCATCGATATGACCGACGGCCGTGTGACGGGCGTGCAGACCACGCGCGGCCCGATCCGGGCCGGCAAAGTGGGCCTGGCGGTGGCCGGGCATTCCTCGCGCCTGGCGGCGATGGCCGGGCTGCGCCTGCCGATCGAAAGCCACGTGCTGCAGGCGTTCGTTTCGGAGGCGGTGAAGCCGCTGATAAACGGCGTGGTCACCTTCGGCGCCGAGCATCTCTACATCAGCCAGTCCGACAAGGGCGGGCTGGTGTTCGGCGGCGACATCGACGGCTACAACTCCTACGCCCAGCGCGGCAACCTGCCGGTGGTCGAGGCGGTCATGGAATGTTGCATGGCGCTGCTGCCGATGCTCGGTCGGCTGCGCGTGGTGCGGTCGTGGGGCGGCATCATGGACATGTCGATGGATGGCTCGCCGATCATCGACCGGTCGCCGATCGACGGGCTCTATCTGAATACGGGATGGTGCTACGGCGGCTTCAAGGCGACGCCGGCATCGGGCTGGTGTTTTGCACACACCATCGCCAAGGACGCGCCGCACCGGCTGAACGCCGCGATGCGGCTGGATCGTTTTGCTACCGGCGCACTGATCGACGAGAAGGGCGCCGGTGCCACGCCCAACAAGCACTGAGGCAGCCCGATGCGCATTCCCTGTCCGCATTGCGGCGAGCGCGGCAGCGAGGAGTTTGCCTATCTCGGCGCGGCCGATCCGCAGCGTCCGGCGGCCGACGCGCCGATCGAGGCATGGCACGACTACGTCTACCTGCGCGACAACCCCGCCGGCGCGCACCGCGAGCTGTGGCAGCACGTCTACGGCTGCCGGCGCTGGCTGGTGGTGACGCGCGACACGCGCACGCACGCGATCGCCGCCGCGCAGGACGCGGTGCGGCTGCGAGGTGTGGCGGAATGACGCCCGGTCGCACGCCCTTCCACCTCTCCCGCTTGCGGGAGAGGTCGAGACGCGCAGCGTCGAGGGTGAGGGCCGTGCCGCACGGCCGGTCTGTGCGGCAGGCCCCTCACCCGGCGCTACGCGCCGACCTCTCCCGCAAGCGCGGAGGTGACATATGAGCGCGCCCGCCACCACCCAGTCGCACCGGCTCGCCACCGGCGGCCTGGTCAACCGCGCCATGCCTCTGCCCTTCCGTTTCGACGGCCGCGATCTCACCGGGCTGGGCGGCGACACGCTGGCCTCGGCGCTGCTCGCCAATGGCGTCCGCCTGGTCGGCCGGTCGTTCAAGTATCATCGCCCCCGCGGCATCCTGACCGCAGGCTCCGAAGAACCAAACGCGCTGGTCGAACTCCGCGACGGCGCGCGCCGCGAGCCGAACACGCCGGCGACGATGGTCGAGCTCTTCGCCGGCCTGCGGGCGACCAGCCAGAACCGGTTTCCCTCGTTGCGCTTCGATCTGACGGCGGTGAACGGCCTGTTCTCGCCGCTGCTCAAGGCCGGCTTCTACTACAAGACCTTCATGTGGCCGGCTTCGTTCTGGGAGCGGTTGTATGAGCCGCTGATCCGCCGCGCCGCCGGGCTTGGCCGCGCGTCGGGGGAGGCGGACCCGGACCTCTACGAACGGGCCAACCTGTTCTGCGACGTGCTGGTGATCGGCGCCGGTCCGGCGGGGCTCGCCGCTGCGCTGGCGGCCGGGCGGCGCGGCGCGCGGGTGATGCTGTGCGACGAGGATTTTTTGCCCGGCGGCCGGCTGCTGGCCGAGCGCGCGGTGGTGGACGACCA
Source organism: uncultured Alphaproteobacteria bacterium (assembly GCA_963773345.1). Lineage (GTDB taxonomy): Bacteria > Pseudomonadota > Alphaproteobacteria > Acetobacterales > Acetobacteraceae > Palsa-883. The sequence goes on from CAVZBG010000010.1 coordinate 668,252, forward strand.
GCCGGGCGCCGCGTGGGCAGCCGCGGCTGCGGCGGAACTGGCGTCGCTGCCCGAGGTCCGCATCCTGCGCCGGACCACGGTGTTCGGCGTTTACGACCACGGCACCTACGGCGCGCTGGAACGCGTGGCCGATCATCTGCCGCAGCCCGAGCCTCACGCGCCGCGCCAGCGCTACTGGCGCATCGTCGCCCGCCACGCCGTCCTGGCCGCCGGCGCCACGGAACGGCCGCTGGTGTTTGCCGGCAACGACCGTCCGGGCGTGATGCTGGCCGGTGCCGTGCGCGCCTATCTCAACCGTTTTGCAGTCGCACCATGCCGCGCGGTCGTTCTCGCCACGTCGGGCGACGAGGGCTGGCGCACGCTGGAGGACTGCCGGCACCACAACCTGCACGTCGCCGCGGTGATCGACCGGCGCGCGGATGTTCCGGCACCGTTGCAAGCCTTGGCGGCGCAGGCGGGTGCGCGTCTGTTCGCCGGTGGCCATGTGGCGTCGGCGCACGGGGCGCACGGCGTGCGTGCGGTGGAGGTGATCGACGCGGCTGGTGCCCCGCATCTGATCGGCGCCGATCTGCTCGCCATGTCCGGCGGCTGGAACCCGGCGCTGGCGTTGTGCACGCATCTCGGCGGCAAGCCCGCCTGGGACGCGACGGCATCGGCCTTCGTCCCGGGCGAACTGCCGCCAGGCATGATGGTCGCCGGCGCGGCGCGCGCGCGATTCGGGCTGGCGGACGCGCTGGTGGACGGAGCGCGGGCGGGCGCCGAGGCCGCCGCGTCCTGCGGCTTCGACGGTCAAGCGCCGACCCCGCCGCGCGCCGACCCGGGCGATGCGGCGCCCGCGCCGCTCTGGCTGCCGCGTGACGCCGGCGGGGGTTTCGTCGACTTTCAGAACGATGTTACCGTGGACGACGTTGCGGTCGCGCATCGCGAAGGTTTTCGCAGCGTCGAGCACCTGAAGCGCTACACCACGCTGGGCATGGCGACCGACCAGGGCCGCACCGCCAATGTGACCGGGCTGGCGCTGATGGCGGCGCTGACCGGCCAAAGCATCGAGCAGACCGGCACCACGCGGCTGCGCCCGCCCTACACGCCGGTGGCGATCGGCGCGCTCGCCGGGCACGATCGCGGCCGCGATTTTCGCCCGACCCGGCTCACGCCGGCGCATGGCTGGGCCGTCGCGCAAGGCGCCGTGTTCACCGAGGCGGGCACCTGGCTGCGCGCCTCGCATTTCGCGCGGGATGGCGATGCCGACTGGCAGACCGCGGCGAGCCGCGAGGCGCTGGCGGTGCGGCAGGCGGTTGGGGTGTGCGATGTCTCGACGCTGGGCAAGATCGAGCTGGTCGGGCCGGATTGCGGGGTGCTGCTCGACCGTCTCTACATCAACACGTTCTCGACATTGCCGGTCGGGCGCGCGCGCTACGGCGTGATGCTGCGCGAGGACGGGCTGGTGTTCGACGACGGCACGGTCGCGCGGCTGGAGCCGGACCGTTACGTCATCACCACGACGACCGCGAATGCCGGTCCGGTGCTGACGCACATGGAATTCTGCCACCAGGTGCTGTGGCCGGAGCTGGATGCGCATTTCGTGTCGGTGACGGATCGCTGGGCGCAGTTTTCGGTGGCGGGACCGCGCGCGCGCGACGCGCTGGCGGCGGCGCTGGATCCCGGGTTCGATCTGTCAAACGCGGTGTTTCCCTACATGGCGGCGGGGACGGCCAGCATGCTCGGGGGTGTCGGTGTGCGGGTGTTCCGGATCTCGTTTTCCGGTGAGCTGGCCTATGAGATCGCAGTTTCCGTCACCCACGGCGAGGCGGCGATCCGCGCGTTGCTGCGGGCCGGCGAGCCGTTCGGCATCCTGCCGTACGGCACCGAGGCGCTGTCCTGCCTGCGCATCGAGAAGGGCCACCCCGCCGGCGGCGAGCTGAACGGCCAGACCACTGCGCGCGATCTCGGCCTGGAGCGCATGATGTCGAAGCGGAAGGATTTCATCGGCCGGGCGCTGGCCCAGCGCCCCGCGCTGCTGGCGCCGGACCGACCCGCGCTGGTCGGGCTGCGGCCGGTGGACCTCACCAGCCGGCTGCGCGCCGGGGCGCATTTCATTCCGCTGGGCGCAACCGAGACGATCGCCAATGACCAGGGCTGGATGAGCTCGGTCGCCTACTCGCCGACGCTCGGTCACTGGATCGGATTGGGCTTCCTTGCCGGCGGGCTGGCGCGGCTGGGCGAGACGATCCGCGCCTGCGATCCGTTGCGTGGGGAGAGTGTTGAGGTGGCCGTCGTCCCGCCATGCCAGATCGACCCGGAAGGAGAACGGCTGCGTGTCTGACACGACCGGGGTGAGCGTCCGTCCCCGCGACGGGCTGGGGATGCTTTCCGTCGCCACACCACGCGGCGGGGTGGCCACGCTGGCGCTGGCGCTGCGCGAGCATGCCGGGCTGGTGCCACCGGACCCCGCGTGCTGGGTCGGCGACGATGCGCTGGCACTGCTGTGGTGCGCGCCCGGGCAGTATCTGGCGGTCGGCGACGCCGCGGCAACGCAGCGTTTGGCGGATGCGCTGCGGGGGACAGCGTTGACGATCGACCTGACCGACGCGCGCGTGGTGGTGCGGCTGTCGGGTCCCGCTGTGCGCGAGGTCCTGACGCGGGTCGTGCCGCTCGATCTGCATCCGCGCGCCATGCGGCCGGGTCATGTGGCATCGACCATCGCCGCGCATATCGGCGTGCAGCTCTGGCAGATCGATGACACGCCCAGCTACGATCTCTCCGGCCCGGTCAGTTTTGCTGGGAGCCTGCTCAGGGCGCTGGAACTGGCAGGCGCGCCGGCCATCGGAAAGACCGCGTCGGGAACGTAGGGCGATATGCCAGCGACCCGCCGCGGTCTTCACCCCAGCTCGACAACAAGATTGCGGATTGCATCGACGCCGACCGTCGCGCCCGGTCCGACGACGCAGGTGGACTCGCGTTCCTCGATCAGCGCCGGCCCGGCGAACCGCGCGCCTACCGGCAGCTTGTAGCGGTCATACACCGCGCAGTCCTGCCAGCCATGCGCTTCGAACAGCACCTTGCGCGATCCACGCCACGCCGCCTCCGCCGTGGCGCCATCCGCAGGCGCGGCGCCACCCAGTCGTATATCCAGCCCCGGCGCGATGCAGCCGAGACGCCAGCTCAGCACCTCGATCGGCGACTCTTCCATGACGCGCCCGAACCGCAGGCGATAGCTGTCGAAAAACGCCGCACGGATGCGCGGCAGGTCGTCCGCCGACAGCTCCAGCCCCGACAGCGGCACGGGAATCTCGAACCCCTGCCCGACATGGCGCATCTCGGCGCTGGAGCGATACGCGATCCGCGCGGGATCGGCGCCAGCCTCGGTCAGCAACGCGCGGCCACGCTCCCGCATCTCGGCGAACAGCGCCGTGATGTGCCGCCAGTCCGCTCGTTCCAGCCGCGTGACGTAGCTCGTCACCATGTCGGTCGCCGGCGGCGCCACCAGGAAACCGAGCGCCGAGGCCACGCCGGCACCCAGCGGCACCACCACCTTGCCCACCTTGAGCAGGCGCGCGAGATTGTGCGCGTGCACCGGCCCGGCCCCGCCGAACGCGATCAGCGTGTATTTGCGAGGGTCCTTGCCCTTCTCCGCCAGGTGCATGCGCGTGGCCGCCGCCATCGTCTCGTCGACGATGCGCTGCACGCCCAGCGCCGCCGCCTCGACATCGACACCGATCGCCGGCGTGATCGTTTCGGCGAACGCACGCCGCACGCGGTCGGGATCCAATGCCATCTCGCCACCCAGAAAATACCCGGGATCGAGCCGCCCCAGCACCAGATCGGCATCGGTGACCGCCGGCTGGGCGCCGCCGCGCCCGTAACAGACCGGCCCCGGATCGGCGCCGGCGCTGCGCGGTCCCACCTTCATCAGGCCGGAGGCAGGATCGACATGCGCCAGGCTGCCGCCGCCGGCACCGATCTCGATCATGTCCACGACCGAAACTTTTAATGGCAGCCCGGAACCTCTCTGGAAGCGTCGCACACGTCCCGCCTCGAAATCGAACTTGTGGTCAGGCGCGCCGTCCTCCACCAAGCACATCTTCGCCGTGGTGCCGCCCATGTCGAACGACACGACGCGATCCAACCCGGTCAGCCTGGCCAGGAACGCCGCCGCCATCGCCCCCGCGGCGGGACCGGATTCGATCAGCCGGATCGGAAACGCTTTTGCTTCGCGCAGCGTGGTGATGCCGCCGCCCGACAGCATGACATACAGCCGCCCGGCGAAGCCGATCTCCCGCAGCGAGGTCTCCAGCCGATCCAGATAGCGCTGCATCCGCGGTTGCACATAGGCGTTGGCGCAGGCCGTGCTGGTGCGCTCGAATTCCCGGATCTCCGGGGCCGCTTCCGCCGACAGCGACAGCGCCAGTCCGGGATACAGCCCGCGCACGATCGCCGCCGCGCGCTGTTCATGCGTGGGCGCGCGATAGGCATGCATGAAGGCGATGGCGAGCGCGTCGCAGCCGTCGTGCTCGACCAGCCGGTGGGCCGCGTCGGCGACGGCGGCCTCGTCCAGCGCCAGCAGTTCCTCGCCATCGGCGCTGATGCGCTCGGGGATTTCCAGCCTGCGGTAGCGCGGCACCAGCGTCGGCGGCGGATCGAGGAACAGGTCGTACAGATCGTACCGGGTCTCGCGGCCGATCTCGATACTGTCGCGGAACCCTTGGGTGGTAAGCAGGCCGACGGTGGCGCCGGTGCGTTCGATGATCGTGTTGGCGACCAGGGTCGTGCCGTGCACCACGCTGTGCAGATCGGCGGGCTGCATCCCCACGTCGCGCAGCAGGCGGGTGATGCCGGCGATGATTGCGGCGCTGGGATCGTCCGGCGTGGTCAGCAGCTTGCCGGTGTGCACAAGGTCGCGACGCGGATCGTGCAGCACCAGATCGGTGAAGGTGCCGCCGACGTCCACCCCGATGCGCGCGGTGCGCCCAGGGATACCAGGATCCACGCCGATGCGCGCGCTGGGCGTGTGCTCGGTCATGCCGTCTCGTCCAGCCCGTAGTCGCGGCGCGCGGCGTCGGCCGAGATGTAGCCGTCGCGCAGGTCGGCGCGCACCGCGTCGCGGTCGCGCAGCCTGGGGTCGCCATACCCGCCGCCACCGGCATAGAGCAGCGTGATGCGCTGCCCCGGCTTCACCGAGCTGCGCGACTTGGGATGCGGCTTGGTGCCGTCGTCCAGCGCGATCACCGACGGCGCACCGGACATCCCGCCCAGCACGCCCGACGCGGGATGCTGGTGCCGGTCGGACAGCAACGATAGCCGCGCCGGCCCGTCGGTGCGCAGCTCGATCTCCACCTCCTGGCCGAGGCCGCCGCGGAACGTTCCGGGCCCGCCGCTGTCGGTGCGCAGCCGCTTCTTCCATACCAGCAGCGGGGCGACGCTCTCGTACGCCTCGATGCTGCCGGCGCCGACATTGGTCGGGAACGCGGTGGCCGCCATGCCGTCGCGGTGCGGCAGCGCGCCCATGCCGCCGCTGGCGAACAGCACCTGGGAGAAGCGGTCGCCGTCCCGGTTGGTGCCGCTGAACAGCGCGCGCATGGTCGGCGCGCCGCCGCATTCGGCGATGATCTGCTTCGGCAGCACCGGCGACAGCGCCTGATAGATCGCGCCGGCCAGGAGGTGCCCGGTCAACTGGCGCGCGCTGCACGGCGCCGGATAGACCGGGTTCAGGATGGACCGCTCCGGCGCGCTGACGGTGATCGCGCGATACGACCCCTCGTTGCGCGGCGTGAACGGGTCCAGCGCGCACTTCACCGGATACACCGAATAGGCGTGCGTGTAGTTCAGCACGCAGTTGATGCCGCGGTCGATCTGCGCGGACGTTCCGGCATAGTCGATGTGCATTCGCTCGCCGTCGACCTGCACGCTGCAGACGATCCGCGTGTGCTGCTCGTCGTAGCCGTCGGCCTCGATCGTGGCGTGATAGGTGCCGTCCGGCACGGCCAGGATGGCGCGGCGCATCGCGCGATCGGTCCGCTCCTGCAACGCCGCCGACAGCTCTTGCAGATCGCCAAGCCCGGTGTCGCCGAGGAACTCGTCAACGCCGCGGGCACAGACCTCGTTGGCGACGACCTGCGCCTGCAGATCGCCCAGCACCTGGCTCGGCACGCGGACATTGCCCAGCAGCACCTCGACCAGGTCTTCGTTCCAGGCGCCGGCGCGCAGCAAGCGGCTCGGCAGGATGCGGATGCCTTCCTCGAACAGCTCGCGGCAGTCGGCCGACCACAGCGAGCCGCCGACATCCGGCGAATGCGCGATCGACCCGGCGAAGCCCACCAGCCGGTCGCGATGGAAGATCGGCGTGACGACGGTGAAGTCCGGCAGATGGCCGGTGGCGAGCCAGGGGTCGTTGGTCACGACGGCATCGCCGGGTTGCCAGGTCTCCGCCGGGAATTTCTCCAGGAAGACCTTGGTCGTCTTCGGCAGGATGCAGGAGAACGAGGCGATGCCGCCGGTGTTCTCCGACACGCTGTCGCCGTTGCGGTCCATCAGCACCGTTGCGTAATCGTTCGATTCCCGCACGATGGTGGAGAACGCGGTGCGCAGCAGCCCGGTTGCTGCCTCGTCGGCGATCGATATCAGCCGGTTCCAGTAGATCTCCAGCGTGATCGGATCGAAGTCGGTCTGCACGTCGTCCGCCACGGCCCGTCTCCCGGTCAATGCAGCCCGGCGCAAAAACGCCTGATGCGCAGGCAGGCTTCGCGCAGTGTGTCATCGTCCGCGGCGAAGCTGATGCGGAAATGCCCGGGGCCGAGGAACGCCGAGCCGGGCACGATGGCGACACCGTGCTCGGCGAGCATGGCGGTGACGAAGGCGGCGTCGGTGTCGATCAACGTGCCGCCGGCGCTGGTCTTGCCCAGGCAGTCCCGCAGATCGGGAAACGCATAGAACGCGCCGGTGGGCAGGTGGCAGCGCAGCCCGGCCGACTGGTTCAGCAGCGGCACGACCATGTCGCGACGCCTTTCGTAGGCCTGGCGCATCATCTCGATGCTGTCCGTCGGACCGGTCAGCGCGGCCAACGCGGCGGCCTGGCTGACGCTGCTGGTGTTGGCCGTGCTCTGGCCCTGCAACTTGTCCATCGCGGCGATCAGCGGACGCGGTGCGCCGGCGAAGCCGATGCGCCAGCCGGTCATCGCGTAGGTCTTGGAGCAGCCGTTCATCGTGATGGTGCGTTCGCGCAGCCGCGGCTCGGCCTGCACCACGGTGGCCAGATCGAAATTGTCAAAGATCAGTTTTTCATAGATGTCGTCGGTGAAGACCCAGACCTGCTCATGCCGCAGCAGCACCGCTGCCAGGGCGCGCAGCTCGTCGCGGCTGTAGGCGGCGCCGGTCGGGTTGGCCGGGTTGTTCAGGATAAACCATTTCGTCCGCGGCGTGATCGCCGCCTCGAGCTGGTCCGGGGTCAGCTTGTAGCCGTGCGCGGGATCGGTGTTCAGGATCACCGGCACGCCACCGGCGAACTTGACGATGTCGGGATAGGACACCCAGCACGGCGCCGGGATGATCGCCTCGTCGCCGTCGTCGATCGTCGCCAGCAGCGCGTTGAAGATGACCTGCTTGCCGCCGGTGGCGACGATCACCTCGTCGTCGCCGTAGTCGATCCCGCTGTCGCGGCGGAACTTTTCCGCGACCGCCCGGCGCAGCGCCGGCGTGCCTGACGTGTCGGTGTATTTCGTTGCCCCCGCCTGGATCGCGGCGCACGCGGCGTCCTTGATGTGCTGCGGGGTGTCGAAATCCGGCTCCCCGGACGAGACGCGCAGGATGTCGCGGCCGTCGGCCTTCAGCTTCGCCGCCGCCATGCGGATGGCGAGCGTTGGCGAGGCGATGATCCGATCGAGCCGCGCGGCGGTCAGTGCCATGTGTGTGCTGCTCCGGAGATGCGTGGGGGAGTCTGACGCAGGCCGGTGGCGGCGTCCAATGCGTCCGGTGCACGTTGGGCATGAGGGGGAGCGGCGCGCGACTGGTCCACCTCTCCCGCCCTTCGCGGGAGAGGTCGGAGCGCGGAGCGCGACGGGTGAGGGTGGTGTCGCGCGGCACGACCCTCACCCGCGTCGCAAGAGCTCCGCGCGTCGGTCCGCTTCGCGGCCCAACCCCGCGAAGTGCGGGAGAGGTGTACGTCGGTCCACCCCGCCCGCGACCGGTTGACGCAGGTCAATGTGCGGCGGCGCCCCCGCGCGCAATATTCCCCCATGCAGGATGCGGCCCCCTCCGACCCTGCGCGTCCCGGTGCGCCCATGCCTCCGCCCGTCGTCGCGGTCACCGACCTGACGCGGCGCTTCGGCCGCTTTGTCGCCATCGACCGGGTCAGCTTCAGCGTCCAGCGCGGCGAGGCTTTCGGCCTGATCGGCGCCAACGGTGCCGGCAAGAGCACCATCATCCGCATGCTCACCACCCTGCTGCCGATTACCTCCGGCAGCGGAACGGTCGCCGGCTACGACCTTGCCCGCCAACCCGAGCAGGTCCGCCGCCACATCGGCTACGTGCCGCAACTGCTGTCTGCCGACGGCACGCTCACCGCCTGGGAAAACCTGCTGCTGTCAGCCCGGCTCTACGACATCCCGCGTCGCGAGGTGCACGCGCGGATCGAGCGGGCGCTCGCGACCATGGAGCTGACGCCGTTCGCACACCAGCTTGTGCAGGGCTTCTCCGGCGGCATGATCCGGCGGCTGGAGATCGCCCAGAGCATGCTGCATCGCCCGGCCATCCTGTTCATGGACGAGCCGACGGTGGGGCTCGATCCGGTCGCGCGCCACGCCGTGCTCGACCACGTCGGGGACCTGCGCCGCGAGTTCGGCACGACCGTCGTGGTGACCAGCCACTACATGGAGGAGATCGACGTGCTGTGCGACCGCCTCGGTGTGCTCAGCCGCGGCCGGCTGGTGGCCGTCGGCTCCCCGGCCGAGCTGAAGGCCAAGGTCGGGCCGCACGCGACATTGGACGACGTGTTCGCCGCCCTGGCCGGCGGCGACGCCGAAGACGCCGCAACGGAGACCTATCGCTATGTCCGCCTCGCCCGTCGCGCCGCCGGCACCCATGGCTGACGCCGGCCTCGCGGCGCTGGCCTATCCCCGCCACGTCTTCGCGGTCTACGCCGCCGAGCGGGAGAAGCTGCGCCACGACCCGTTCGAGCTGGTCACGCGCGCCATCCAGCCGGTGCTCTGGCTGCTGCTGTTCGGCGAGGTGATGGCCCAGGTGCGCGGCCTCGCGCCCGACGGGATGCCTTACCTGGATTTCCTCGCCCCCGGGATCCTGACCCAGAGCGTGCTGTTCGTGGCCATGTTCTACGGCATCGCCGCGATCTGGGAGCGCGATCTGGGCATTCTGCAACGCTATCTCGTCAGCCCTGCGCCGCGCTCGGCGCTGGTGCTCGGCAAGGCGCTGGCCGCCGGGGTGCGCGGGCTGACCCAGGCCGCGGTGGTCTATGTGCTGGCTGGCCTGCTGCACGTGGCGATCAGCCTGGAACCGGTGCGACTGGCCGGCATGATGCTGATTATCGTGCTGGGCGCCGGCCTGTTCGCCACCTTCTCGCTGATCGTCGCTTGCCTGGTGAAGACGCGCGAGCGGTTCATGGGCATCGGGCAAGTGATCACCATGCCGATCTTCTTCGCCAGCAACGCGATCTATCCGCTGGAGATCATGCCGGCCTGGCTGCGCGCCGTGGCGCGGCTGAATCCGCTGACCTACGAACTCGACGCATTGCGCGCGCTGATGCTGCGCGGGGGAACGAGCGTGTTCGGCCTCGGCATGGACTTCGCGGTGCTGGCCGGCGTGTTCGCCGTGCTGGTCGTGGTCAAGGCGCGTCTTTACGGGCGGATGGGAAATTAGAGCCTGGTCCACCTCTCCCGCGCTTGGCGGGAGAGGTCGAGGCGCGTAGCGCCGAGGGTGAGGGTCGTGCCGCGTGCACCACCCTCACCCGCGTTGCTACGCTCCGCGACCTCTCCCGCCAAGCGCGGGAGAGGTGCAGGGGGGGCGCCGATTGACCCAGGTCAATGCGCCCACATCCGCAGGGGCCGATGAGCCTGCCCAAATAATTCCCGGGCAGGAGAAGGTGCCATGTCAGCATCGACCGATTACGTCCGCTGGTTCGAAACCGTTGGGCTCGACGACGTCCCGCTGGTCGGCGGCAAGAACGCCTCGCTGGGCGAGATGTACCGCGAACTCGGCGACGCCGGTGTGCGCGTGCCGAACGGCTTCGCCCTCACCGCCGCGTCCTACGCCGACGCGCTGACCGCAGGCCGACGCCTGGCCCGCGCTGCACCGCTGCTGGACGGGCTCGACATCACCGACAACACCGCCCTGGCGGACCGCGCCGCCGCGCGCCCGCCGGCTCGTCTACGACGCCACCGGCACCCCCTGGATGCGCGCCGCCATCGACGCCGCCTATCACCGGCTGGAAACCCAGTACGGCGCCTACGTCGCCGTCGCGGTGCGCAGCTCGGCCACCGCCGAGGACCTGCCGACCGCCAGCTTCGCCGGCCAGCACGAGAGCTACCTGAACATCGCCGGCGCCGACGGAGCTGTTCGAGGCGTGCCGGCGCTGCTTCGCCTCGCTTGTTCACCGACCGCGGCATCGTCTACCGCGTCAACAACGGCTTCGATCATTTCAAGGTCGCGCTGTCGGTCGGCGTGATGAAGATGGTGCGCTCCGACACGCGCCAGCAGCGGCGTGATCTTCACCCTCGACACCGAATCCGGCTTCCGCGACGTGGTGTTCATCACCGGCATCCTACGGCCTCGGCGAGAACGTCGTGCAGGGCAAGGTCGATCCCGACGAGTTCTACGTGCACAAGCCGACCTTCCGGCAGGGCCACCGCGCCGTGCTGCGCCGCCTGCGCGGGCAGAAGCAGGTGCGCATGATCTGCGCGAAGGGCCATCACCGGCTCGACCACGCGCGACGTGCACACCACCGCCGGCGGAGCGCGCGCGCTTCTGCCTCGACGACGCCGAGGTGCTGGACACTCGCCGACAACGCCATCCGCATCGAGGAGCACTACTCGGCGCACGCCGGCCACACCGAGCCGATGGACATCGAATGGGCGAAGGATGCCGACGACGGCAAGCTGTACATCGTGCAGGCGCGGCCGGAGACCGTCGCCTCGCGCCGCGCCGCCGGTGAATTCGAGAGCTACGCGCTGACCGGCAGCGGCAAGGTGCTGGTCACCGGCAAGGCGGTCGGCGAGAAGATCGGCACCGGCACGGTGCGGGTGATCCACGGCCACGGCGGACCTGCGGGCCTTCCTGCCCGGCGAGGTGCTGGTCGCCACGCGCGACCAGCCCGGACTGGGAGCCGGTGATGAAGACCGCCGGCGCCATCGTCACCGACCATGGCGGCCGCACCTGCCACGCCGCGATCGTCGCGCGCGAGCTCGGCGTGCCCGCGGTGGTCGGCACCGAGAGCGCAACGACAGCGCTGCGCACCGGCGCAGCGCGTCACCGTCTCCTGCGCCGGCGGCGAGGTCGGCACGGTCTATGACGGCGACGGTGCCGTTCGAGGTCACTCGCCTGCCCGCCAGCGCGCTGGCGCTGCCGAAGACCGCACATCATGGTCAACCTCGGCAACCCCGATCTGGCGTTCCGCACCGCGATGATGCCGAACGCCGGCGTCGGCCTGGCGCGCATGGAGTTCATCATCAGCGAGCATATCGGCGTGCATCCGATGGCGCTGGTGCATCCCGAGCGCGTGCCGCCGGTCGAGTCGGCGCGCATCGATGCGCTCGCCGCCGACTTCGCCTCGCCGCGCGAGTTCTTCGTCCGCACCCTGGCCGAGGGCGTCGGCACGCATCGCCGCCGCGTTCTACCCGAAGCCGGTGATCATCCGGCTGTCCGACTTCAAGACCAACGAATACGCGCAGCTGCTCGGCGGCGCCGCGTTCGAGCCGCGCGAGGCCAACCCGATGCTGGGCTTCCGCGGCGCCGCGCGCTACGCGCACCCCGCCTACGCCGAGGGCTTCGCGCTGGAATGCGAGGCGCTGCGCCGGGTGCGCGACGACATGGGGCTGACCAACCTGCTGCGTGATGGTGCCGTTCTGCCGCCGCGTCGAGGAGGCCGAGCGCGTGCTGGCGGCGATGGCGCAGCACGGGCTGGAACGCGGCAAGAACGGGCTGGAGATCTACGTGATGTGCGAGATCCCCAACAACGTGATCCAGGTCGATGCGTTCGCCGAGGTGTTCGACGGGTTCTCGATCGGCTCGAACGACCTGACCCAGCTTACGCTTGGCGTCGACCGGGATTCCGAGATCGTCGCGTTCGACTTCGACGAGCGCGATCCCGGGATGCTGGAGATGCTGCGCCTGGCGGTCACCGGCGCGCAAGCGCAACGGCCGCCATGTCGGCATCTGCGGCGAGGCGCCGGCGAACTATCCGGAGATCGCGCGGTTCCTGGCGGAACTCGGCATCGACTCGATCAGCGTCAACCCGTCCAGCCTGGTCGCGCACCATCGCCGTGGTGCGCGAGGCCGAGCAGGCGCGGCATGGCTGACCCGGGCAATCGGGTGAAGCTGTGGGCCCGACCGGATCTCGCTGTCATTGCGACCCCGGCGAAGGCCGGGGGAAGCAATCCCCCGCGAGGGGGCACGTAGATGGGGATTGCCGCGTCGTTTCGATTCTCGCAATGACAGGGAAGCGGCTGATCGGCCGCGCTTGCTACGCTCACCCGATTGCGCTGCGGCAGAAGATCCGGACCGTGGACGCAAACGTCCGGCTTCTATAAGGTTTCGTGATGAACCCGGGCGACAGCCCCTGGAGATGAGGAGAAACGCAATGATCCGGCGCCGTACCCTGTTGGCTGCCTCGACAGCCCTGCTGGCCGCCCCGGCGATCGTGCGCCGCGCCGGCGCGCAATCCGCCTTCGACTGGCAGCAATTCAAGGGCCAGACACTCATCGTCAGCCTGACCAAGAGCCCGCGCGCTGACAACCTGCAGGCGCACCAGAAGGAATTCGAGGCGCTCACCGGCATCAAAGTCGAGTCGGAGCAGATGCCCGAACAGCAGCAGCGGCCGAAGATGGTGATGGAGCTCGCCTCCGGTCGCCCTAGCTTCGACGTGACGCATTTCTCGCTGCACGTCTCTAAGCGCGTGGTCGGCGAAGGCCACTGGCTGGAGGACATGCGGCCGTATCTCGCGAACCCGAAGCTGACCTCGCCCGACTACGACTTTGCCGACATGAGTGCCGGCGCGTTGCGCGCCGCCACCCAGCCGGACGGTCGCATCGACAGCCTGCCGGTGGAGAGCGACGTCTGGCTGGTCTACTACAACAAGCAGATCTTCGCCGACCGCGGCCTGACGTTCCCGAAGACGTTCGACGAGATGCTGGCCACCGCACGCAAGATCAACGACCCGGCCAAGGGCATCTACGGCTTCGTCGGGCGCGGCGTGAAGAACGCCAATGTTCCGGTGTGGACCTCGATCCTGCTCGGCCAGGACCAGGAGACCGTCACGCCGGACGGCAAGACACTGCTGACCGACACGCCGGGCGCGGTATGGGCGGGCGAGATGTACAAGTCGCTGCTGCGCGAGACCGCGCCCCCGGGCGTGGTCGGTTTCAACTGGAACGAGTGTCAGACCAGCTTCATGCAGGGCAAGATCGGCATGTGGATGGACGGCGTCGGCTTCGCCCCGCCGCTGCTCGATCCGAAAGTGTCGAAGATCGCCGATCACGTCGGCTTCGGCGTGATGCCCGCCGGACCCAAGGCGCACAACTGCCCGGTGTTCACCGATGCGATCGGGATTCCCGACCAAGAGCAAGGCGAAGGAGGCGGCCTATCTCTACTGCCAGTGGGCCACCGGCAAGCCGATGTGCCTGAACCTGGTGAACATGGGCGGCGGCGCGTCGCCGCGGCAGAGCACCTACAAAGACCCGACGCTGATGAAGAACAACCCGTTCGGCCAGGAATGGCTCGCCACGTTGCTGACCAGCCTGACGATCGCCCGCGCCGGCCTGCCGGAGATCGTGCCGGTGACCGAGTTCCGCGACGTGTTCGGCATCGCGCTGACCGACATGATCGGCGGCGCCGATCCCGCCACCGAGCTGAAGAAGGCCACCGAGACGTTCAAGCCGATCCTGGAAAAGTCGCTGAAGACCTGACGCGGGGCCGGGGGTGAGCGCAACAACATCGGGCGCGACGGTTGCGCCGCTCGCGCGACCGCGGCGGCGCAACTACGCCCGGCGCTACTGGATGTTTGCGGTGCCGGCGGCACTCGTGGTTGCCGCCGTCATCGTGTTTCCCTGGCTGTTCACCGTGTTCATGTCGGTGCACGACTGGAAGGTGTCCGGCAACGTCTACTATGTCGGGCTGACCAACTACGCGCACCTGTTGCACGATGACCGCTTCCTGTGGGCGGTGGTGCGCACGCTGTATTTCACCACCGCCGCCGTGGTGCTGCCGGTGCTGATCGGCATCTGGGCCGCCGTCTGCTTCGCGCGCAAGTTCCGGCTGCGCGGCGCGGCGCGCACCGCGTTCATCCTGCCGATGATGGCCACACCGGTGGCGATCGCCCTGGTGTGGACGATGATGTTCCACCCACAGCTTGGCGTGCTGAACTATCTTCTGACCTCGGTCGGCCTGCCGCCGTCGAGCTGGGTCTACAGCAGCACCACGGTGATCCCCACGCTGGTGATGGTGGAGACCTGGCAGTGGACGCCGCTGGTCATGCTGATCGTGCTCGGCGGCCTCTCCAGCCTGCCGGTCGACCCGTACGAGGCGGCGATGATCGACGGGGCCAGCGGCTGGCAGATGTTCCGCTACATCACCATTCCGCTGATCTGGCCGTTCATCGTCGTCGCCGCGGTGATGCGCGTGATCGACGCGCTGAAGGCGTTCGACACCATCTTCGTGATCACCAACGGCGGGCCGGGCACCTCGAGCGAAACCATCAACATGCTGCTGTACCAGACCGCGTTCGGCTACTACGACCTGGGCTATGCCTCGTCGATGGTGGTGGTGTTCTTCGTGTTGATCATGGCGCTCAGCCTGGTGCTGCTGGGCATCCGCCAGCAGGAGATGACGCTCTAATGGCCCCGCCACCCCTGAAACCGGCCGTCACACGCGGTGAACGGCATGTCGGCGGGGTGTCCCGGCATCGGTTCCACCGCTGGCTCGACCAGACCGGGCTGTATGTTTCGGTGCTGATCCTGGTCTCACCGTCGATCCTGTTCTTCGTCTGGATGCTGTCGCTGTCGCTGAAGAACGAGATCGACAACACCGCCTATCCGCCGGTGCTGATCCCGCATCCGCCGACACTCGCCAACTTTGTCGACGTGTTCGCCAAGAACGACTTCCTGCGCTACACCATCAACTCGGTGATCGTGTCGTTCTCCGCCACCGGCCTCGCCTTGCTGTTCGGCGTGCCGGCCGGCTACGGCATCGCCAAGACGCAGGCGACCAAGGCCGCGGTGCTGATCCTGGTCGCCCGCGTCACGCCGGGACTGTCGTACCTGATCCCGCTGTTCCTGGTGTTCCAGTGGCTCGGCATGCTCGGCACGCTGTACCCGCTGATCATCACCCACCTGGTGCTGACCGTGCCGATCGTGGTGTGGATCATGATCGGCTACTTCGAGGGCCTGCCCGTCGCGCTGGAGGAATCCGCGCTGGTGGACGGCGCCACCATCTGGCAGGCGTTCCGCTACGTCGCGGTGCCGCTGGCGCGGCCGGGCATCGTTGTCGCAACGATCCTGGCGTTCATCTTCAGTTGGAACAACTTCATCTTCGGCGTCGTGCTGGCCGGCCGCACCACCCGCACGCTGCCCGTCGCAGTCTACAACGTGCTGACCTTCGAGCAGATCAGTTGGGGCCCGCTGGCCGCCGCAGCCCTGGTGGTCACCGCGCCGGTGCTGCTGTTGACGCTGTTCATGCAGAAGGAGATCGTCGCCGGCCTGACGGCGGGCGGCGTGAAGGGCTGACCATCGCGCGCATCACGCCGTTGACCTGGATCAACGACTGGTACGGCAGCTCGAGTACACCTCTCCCGCTTTTCGCGGGGTTGGGCCGCGAAGCGGACCGACGCGGCGAGCGAAGCGAAGCCGGGTGAGGGTCGTGCCGCGTGCTCGACCCTCACCCGCGTCGCTCCGCTCCGCGACCTCTCCCGCAAGGGCGGGAGAGGTGTACGCGCGGCATGCGGGAGAGGACCTGACATGGACGCATCCGCATTCGTCGGCGTTGACGTAGGGTCCGCCAGCGTGCGGGCCGGCGTGTTCGACCGCGCCGGCACCGAGTTGGCGTTCGCCGTCCGCCCGATCCGCCAGTTCAATCCGCGCGCCGACGTGTTCGAGCAGTCCTCCGCCGACATCTGGTCGCAGACCGGCGCCGCGGTGCGCGATGCGCTCGCCCGGGCCGGCGTCGCGCCGCAGACGGTCGGCGGCATCGGCTTCGACGCCACCTGCTCCCTGGTCGTCGTCGGCGCCGACGGCGCGCCCGTCTCGGTGGCCGAGGACGCCGATCCGCAGCGCGACATCGTGATGTGGATGGACCACCGCGCCGTGGCCGAGGCGGCCGCGATCAACGCCACGCACGATCCCGCGCTGGCCTTTGTCGGCGGCGAGGTCAGCGTCGAGATGGAGCTGCCGAAGATCCTGTGGCTGCGCCGGCATTTCCCCGAGCGCCACGCCAGCGTGCGGCGCTATTTCGACCTGGCCGACTACATGGTCTGGCGCGCCACCGGCGCCGACGTGGCCAGCGTCTGCACGCTGACCTGCAAGTGGAATTATCTGGCCCACGAGCAGCGCTTCAGCGCCAGCCTGCTCGACGCCGTGGGTCTGTCCGACCTGCCACGCCTGGTGCCCGCCGAGGTGCGCCAGCTCGGCTCGGCCGCCGGGCGGCTGGACGCGCGCGCCGCCGCGGACCTTGGCCTGCCGGCCGGCACCATCGTCGCCACCGGCATCATCGACGCGCATGCCGGCGGCGTCGCCCTGCTCGGCGCCGCGCCCGAGGGCGGACTGGCAATCATCAGCGGCACCTCGTGCTGCCACCTGGTGGTCAGCCGCCAGCCGGTCATGGTGCCGGGCGTCTGGGGACCGTATTTCGGCGCCATGCTGCCCGGCTGGTGGCTGAACGAGGGTGGCCAGAGCGCCGCCGGGTCGCTGATCGACTGGACGCTGCGCCAGCACGATGCGTGGCCCGTGCTGCAGGAAGCGGCGCGCGACACCGGCCGCAGCATCTACCAGGTCGCCAACGACTGGGTGGCGGCGTTGCAGGCGCGCGAGGCCGAGCCGACGCGGCACCTGCACGTGCTGGCCGACCACCACGGCAACCGCTCGCCGCGGGCCGATCCGCTGGCGCGCGGCATCGTCGCCGGGCTGACGCTGGAGCACGGGCCGGACGCGCTGGCGCGGCAGTATCTGGCGACCGTGCAGGCGCTCGGCTACGGCACGCGCCACATCATCGCCAGCCTGAACGCAGCCGGCCATCGCATCACAAGGGTGGTGCTGACCGGCGGCGGGACGCGCAACGCGCTGCTGCTGCGCGAGCACGCCGACGCCACCGGCTGCGACCTGCACCTGTGCGGCGAGGACCAGGCGGTGACGCTCGGCGCGGCGATCCTGGCCGCCACTGCCGGCGGGGCGTTCGCCGACCTGCAAGCCGCCGCCGCCTCGATGGCGCATGCCGGCGGCACGATCCGCGCCGATCCGGCCAGGCGCGCGTTCCACGATGCCAAATACGCCGTGTATCTTTCGCTGTACGACGACTGGTGCCGCTACCGGCGGATGATGATCTCCTACACCTCTCCCGCGCTTGCGGGAGAGGTCGCGGAGCCCTTGCGACGTGGGTGAGGGTCGTGCGCGCGGCACCACCCTTACCCTCGGCGCTCCGCGCCTCGACCTCTCCCGCGAAGGACGGGAGAGGTGTACGGCTGGCGCGGCAGATCCCGACACGCTGAACATGCACTGAAAGGTGATCACCATGCTGTCATTGCAGCTTGCGGAAGCCGAACCCCAGATTAGCGTGGGCCGCAACGAGGTCCTGCTGGTTACCAACGCCGACCTGCGCGAATCCGCCAACGTCGAATGCTGGCCGGTGCAGGACAAATTCGAGCACAAGCTGCACGACGTGCTGGCCGACAAATTCGGCATTACGGTGCGGCGGGCGCATCCGGTGAAGGCCGACAAGGGCCACGGCTTCATCAGCAGTCAGCGCGAGGGCAGCGACCTGTTCGCCCGCATCGACCCCGACGCGCCGGTGATCGTGCTGCTGACCGCGTGGCAATACTCGCACCATCTCGCCGCCAGCCTGCTGCACCATCGCGGTCGGATTCTGCTGCTGGCGAATTTCGACGGCACCTGGCCGGGCCTGGTCGGCATGCTGTGCCTGGCCGGCACGCTGACCAGCCTGGGCAAGCCCTGCGCGCGGCTGTGGTCGGAAAACTTCGACGACGCCTTCTTCCTGGACGGGCTGCGCGCCTGGCTCGACACCGGTCGGATCGAGCACGACACGAGCTACCTGCATGCGATCACCGCCGATCACCCGGTGATGCGCAGCGAAGCCGGAATGATCGGCCGGCGCGTCGGCGAATACGTGCTACGCCACAAGGAGATCATGGGTCTGTTCGACAGCTTCTGCATGGGCATGATGAACGGCGTGTTCCCGCAGCGCGCGCTGGCGGAGATCGGCCTGCCGATGGAGGCGCTGTCGCAGTCGGCGCTGCTGGTGGAGATGGCGGCCGTCCCCGTCGAGCTGCGCGAGGAGTGCCTGCGCTGGTATGAAGCGCGCGGCATGCAGTTCGCCTTCGGCTCCCACTCCGCCACCGAACTGACCCGCGGGCAGGTGCTGGAACAATGCGCCATGCTGATCGCGCTCGGCCGCTTCGTCCGCCGCTTCGGCCTGACCGCGGTCGGCGTGCAGTACCAGCAGGGCCTCGCGCGCTCCTGCGCCGCGTCGGACTTCGCCGAGGGCGCCATCGGCTCGGCCGAGCGCTTCCCGATCCCGGACACCGACGGCACGATCATCCGCCCCGGCCAGGCGATCCCCTGCATCAACGAGGTCGACATGGGCAGCGGCATTCCGCAGACCATGCTGTGGCGGCTGCTGAGTTCGCTCGGCCTGCCGGCGGAGACCACGCTGCACGACGTGCGCTGGGGCAGCGAATACGACGGAAAGTTCTACTGGGACCTGGAGATTTCCGGCGCGGTGCCGTTCGCCCACCTGAAGGGCGCCATCGCCGGTGCCACCGGCTACCGCCAGCCGCCGATGTATTTCCCGATGGGCGGCGCGACGATCACCGGGCAATGCAAGGCCGGCACCTTCGTCTGGGCGCGCGCGCACTACGAGGGCACCAGGGTGATCATGCACATCGGCACCGGCCACGCCGCCGAGCTGCCGGCGGAGGAATTCGAACGCCGCCGCCACGCCACCACCTACCAATGGCCGCTGATGAACGCCGTGCTCGACGGCGTCGGCCGCGACGACCTGATGGCGGGCCACCAGAGCAACCACGTTACCGTCGCCTATGTCGAGGCAGCCCAGTTGCAGGACGTGGTGCGCGCGTTCGTGGCGCAGGCGCTGACGCAGGGGACCACCGTGTTCGCTGCCGGATCGGTTTTCGAGCGGCTGTGACGCCGGGCTTTGTGATGCGCGGCGCCGGGATGATCAACTCGCCGACGCGATGCACATCGTCATGCCAGGCGTGGAACGGCGTCACTGGGGCGGCGCAGCGTATGCACAATATTAACCTTTGCCGCGACAGGGTCGGGTCCGGACAGCGGTGAGCGCCCGGCTTTGCCGATGCCGATGGCCAAGCGGCTGCCAAAGGACTACGGGTAGCGTCGAACGGGTATCAACGGAGGTCCGCATGGCGGAAGTCGATCTGCCCGTGGGTAGCAAGGCCACGCTGTCCCCCGACGGCTTGCAAGCCCTGATCGAAACCCTGGCGGCGCGCGGCTACCAGGTGCTCGGGCCGACGCTGCGCGACGGCGCGATCGTCTATGCCGAGGTCACCGGCCTCGCTGACCTGCCCGCCGGCTGGACCGACCACCAGGACGCCGGCCGCTATCGCGTCGAGCAGCGCGCCGACGACGCCCTGTTCGGCTATGCCGTCGGCCCGCAATCGTGGAAGCGCTTCCTCCACCCGCCGATCGAGCGATTGTGGCAAGCGCGGCGCACCGACGACGGCTTCACCGTGACCGCGCCCGAGGAAGCGGCACCGAAGTTCGCTTTTCTCGGCGTGCGCGCCTGCGAACTTCACGCGATCGCCATCCAGGATAAGGTGTTCGTCGGCGGCCCGTACCTCGACACCGGCTATCAGAAGCGCCGGCAGGACAATTTCCTCATCGCGGTGAATTGCGGCGAGGCCGGCGGCACCTGCTTCTGCGTTTCGATGAACACCGGCCCGAAGGCAGACGCCGGGTTCGATCTTGCCCTGACCGAACTGCTGGACGACGGCACGCACCGCTTCCTGGTTGAGGTCGGCAGCGCGGCCGGCGGCGCGGTGCTGGCGGCGCTGCCGCACGGCCCGGCCTCGGCAGACGACAGCGACGCGGCCGACGCGGTCGTGGCGCACACCGCCGCGCACATGGGGCGCAAGCTGGACACGGACGGGCTCAAGGAGCTGCTGCAGAGCAACCCGACCCACAAGCGCTGGGACGAGGTCGCGCAACGCTGCCTTACCTGCGCCAACTGCACCATGGTCTGTCCGACCTGCTTCTGCATCACCGTCGAGGACCACAGCGATCTCGCCGGCCAGAGCGCCGAGCGCGTGCGCCGCTGGGATTCCTGCTTCACGCTGGACTTTTCCTACATCCACGGCGGCAGCGTGCGCACCGAGAACCGGTCCCGCTACCGGCAATGGATGACGCACAAGCTGGCAAGCTGGATCGACCAGTTCGGCACCTCGGGCTGCGTCGGCTGCGGCCGCTGCATCACCTGGTGCCCGGTCGGCATCGACATCACGGAGGAGGCCGCGGCGATCAGGGCCACGTCGCCCGGCCGCAAGGAGACTGACCATGGAAGGTCTTGAACGCATCGTCCTGGCGCACCCGTTCTTCGCCGGGCTGGAGGCGGAGTTGGGCGCAGTTGATCTCCGGCTGCGCGCGCAACCACCGTTTCGATCCCGGGCAGTACCTGGTCCACGAGGGCGAGCCCGCCAACGAGTTCTTCCTGATCCGGCACGGCAAGGTCGCGCTGGAGATCATGCAGCCGGGGCAGCCGGCCATCGTGTTCGCGACCGAAGGCGAAGGCGAAATCGTCGGCGCCTCCTGGTTGGTGCCGCCGTATCGCTGGCGGTTCGATGCCCGCGCCGTGGAGCTGACCCGGGCGATCGGCATCGATGCCAAGTGCCTGCGCGACAAGTGCGAGGCCGACCATGATCTGGGCTACGCGTTGATGAAGCGCTTTCTTCCGGTGATCATGCAGCGGCTCGACGAAACCCGCCTGCAGATCCTGGATGTCTACGGAAAGCACCGCAAGTGACTGCGGCGGTGCCGGCCGATCCTTTCGTTCCGCAGCCGTACCGCGTCGGCGCAGGTGCGGCGTGAGTCGGGCGACATCATGACCCTGGAGCTTGCGCCGCTCGCCGGCGAACGGCCGGACTTCCTGCCCGGCCAGTTCAACATGCTGTACGCCTTCGGCGTCGGCGAGGTGGCCGATCAGCATGAGCGGCGATCCGGCGGCGCGCGGCGGCTACATCCACACCGTGCGCAACGTCGGCGCGGTCAGCGGCGCGATCGCCGGGCTTGCCGCCGGGGCGATGCTGGGCGTGCGCGGACCGTTCGGCACGCGCCTGGCCGACCGAGCAGGCCGCCGGCAGCGACGTGGTGTTCGTCGCCGGCGGGCTCGGCCTGGCGCCGCTGCGCCCGGCGATCTACCGGGTGCTGGCGCAGCGCGCACGCTACGGCCGTGTCGTGCTGCTGTACGGCACGCGCAGCCCGCCCGACATCCTGTATCGGACGCGAGCTGGAGCGCTGGCGGCGTCGTCTCGATGTCGATATATCGATCACCGTCGACCGCGCCGATGCCGAGTTGGCGCGGCAATGTCGGCGTGGTGACCAAGCTGATCGCGCGCGCCGGGGTTCGATCCGCACAGCACCGTCGCCATGGTCTGCGGGCCGGAGGTGATGATGCGCTTCAGCGCCAACGCCCTGGCAGCGGCCGGACTGCCGCCCGAGCGCATCTACCTGTCGATGGAGCGCAACATGAAATGTGCCATCGGCCTGTGCGGGCACTGCCAGTTCGGTCCCGATTTCATCTGCAAGGACGGCCCGGTGATGCGCTACGACCGCATCGCGGCCATCCTCACCGTGCGGGAGATCTGACGATGGCCGAAACACGCAGGCCACGGCTGGCGGTCTGGAAGTTCGCCTCCTGCGACGGCTGCCAGCTTTCGCTGCTGGATTGCGAGGACGAACTGCTGGCGGTGGCCGGCGCGGTGGAGATCGCGTATTTCCCCGAAGCCTCCAGCGCGATGGCGAAGGGGCCGTACGACCTGTCGCTGGTCGAAGGCTCGATCACCACGGCGCACGATGCGGAGCGCATCCACAAGGTGCGCCGGCAGTCGAAATTCCTGGTGACGATCGGCGCCTGCGCCACCGCCGGCGGCATCCAGGCGCTGCGCAATTTCGCCGACGTGCACGAAATGGTCGCCGCGGTCTACGCCTCGCCGCAGTACATCAAGACGCTGGCGACCTCGACGCCGATCTCGGCGCAC
This sequence comes from uncultured Alphaproteobacteria bacterium, assembly GCA_963773345.1. Classification (GTDB taxonomy): domain Bacteria; phylum Pseudomonadota; class Alphaproteobacteria; order Acetobacterales; family Acetobacteraceae; genus Palsa-883. Next base: position 690,921 of record CAVZBG010000010.1, read on the forward strand.
GTGAAGGTGGATTTCGAGCTGCGCGGCTGCCCGATCGACAAGGGGCAGTTGCTGGAGGTGATCTCGGCCTTCCTGGCCGGACGCAAGCCGGCGATCGCCGCGCACAGCGTCTGCGTCGAATGCAAGCTGCGCGGCACGATCTGCGTCATGGTGCAGGGCACGCCGTGCCTCGGCCCGGTGACGCATGCCGGCTGCGGCGCGATCTGTCCGGCCTATCAACCGCGGCTGCTACGGCTGCTTCGGCCCGATGGAGCGGCCGAACACCGCGGCGCTGGCCGCGCGAATGGCAGCAAGCTGGGCGCCACGCCGCGCGACATCAGGCGGGCGTTCCGCACCTTCAACGCCGCCGCCGAGCCGTTCCGCAAGGAGAGCGACGCCCATGGCGACTAAGACGATCCGCGTCGACACGATCGCCCGCGTCGAAGGCGAAAGCGGGCTCGACCTGCAGATCCGCGACGGGCGGGTGACCTCGGCGCAACTGCGGATCTTCGAGCCGCCGCGGCTGTTCGAGGCACTGCTGCGCGGCCGTGGCTTCGCCGAGGCGCCGGACATCACCGCCCGCATCTGCGGCATCTGTCCGGTCGCGTATCAGATGAGCTCGGTCCAGGCGATGGAGGATGCGTTCGGCGTCACGGTCGACGGGCAACTGCGCGCGCTGCGCCGGCTGCTCTACTGCGGCGAGTGGATCGAAAGCCACGCGCTGCACGTGGTGATGCTGCATGCGCCGGATTTTCTCGGCTACCAGGACGGCATCCAGATGGCGGCGGCGCACGGCGATGCGGTGCGCGGTGGGCTCGCGCTGAAGAAGATCGGCAACGACCTGATGCGCCTGCTCGGCGGGCGGGAGATCCATCCGGTAAATGTGCGCGTCGGCGGCTTCTACCGGGTGCCCGATCGGCAAGAGTTCGCGCCGGTGACGGAGCAGTTGAAGCGGGCGCGCGATCTGGCCGTCGACACCTTGCGCTGGGTGGCGCAGTTCCCGTTCCCCGATTATCGAGCGCGACTACGAGTTCGTGGCGCTGCGCCACCGCGACGAATATCCGATCACCGAAGGCCGCATCGTCTCGAATCGCGGCCTGGATATCGCCATTGCCGACTACGCCAACGAATTCGAGGAACGCCATGTCGCGCATTCGACCTCGCTGCAAGCGGTGCTGAAGCGGCGCGGCAGCTATCTGGTCGGACCGCTGGCCCGCTACAACCTCAATTTCGACCGCCTGCCCGCCGACGTGCAGGCGCTGGCCCGCGAGGCCGGGCTTGGCCCGGTCTGCCGCAACCCGTTCCAAAGCATCATCGTGCGCGCGGTCGAACTGGTCTATGCCTGCGACGAGGCGCTGCGCCTGATCGCGGCCTACGAGAAGCCGGCGGCGCCGACGGTGCCCATGGAGCCGCGCGCCGGCGTCGGCCACGGCTGCACCGAGGCGCCGCGCGGCCTGCTCTACCATCGTTACGAACTCGCCGACGACGGCAGCATCCTCACCGCCCGCATCGTGCCGCCGACCTCGCAGAACCAGCTCAGCATCGAGGAAGATCTGTGCGAGGTGGCGACGCGCGCGCTCGATTTGTCCGACGACGCGCTGCGCGACCGCTGCGAGCAGGCGATCCGCAACTACGATCCGTGCATTTCCTGCTCCTGCCATTTTCTCAAGCTGGCGGTGCACCGGGCATGACGGCAGCCGCACGCCGCCCCGCAGCGACGGGCAGCGTGCTGGTGATCGGCATCGGCAATCCCGGACCGCGGCGACGACGGCATCGGCCCGCTGGTCGTCCGCCGGCTGGCGGACGCGTGCCGCCCGGCGTGGCGATCATCGAGCGGAGCCGGCGACGCGCTGGCGCTGATCGATGACTGGGCCGGCCGCGACGCCGTCGTGCTGGTGGATGCGGCGGCGGGCACGCACGCCGGGGCGCGTGCATCGGATCGATCTGCTGGCGGATGCGTTGCCGACCGACCTCTCGCTGTCCTCGACGCACGCGTTCGGGGTGGCGGAGGCGGTCGGCCTGGCCCGCACGCTTGGTCTGCTGCCGGAACGTGTCATTGCGTATGCGATCGAAGGCGCCGACTTCGGTCCCGGCGCCCCGGTCAGCCCGCAGGTCGCCGCATCCCTCGACGCGGCGGCCGCGCGCGTCGCCGCCGAATTATGTCACCTGCAACACGAACTGGCGCAAGCGACCGAGCCTGCCTGCACGGGCGCCGATCCGCGGCCGGGCGCCCGCCAACAACCCCACCCCCGCCGATAACCCCGCAGCCGTCCCGCGGCGTTTGCCACGGCGGCGCGGATCGGGCTGTTGCGCCGCCGCCCGGGCTGATCACCATTCGTTCGCGACCGTCCCGCCCGACGCGCTGGACCTGCCAATGCGACGCAGGACATCGCGGATTACCTCGGCCTCGGTGCCGAAGCCGCCAGCCGCGCGATGCGTGAATTGCGCCGTGCCGGCGTGATCCGGCGCGGCCGGCCGCGCCAGCTTGAGGTGCTGGACTGGCGCCGCCTCGCAGGGCATGCCGGCATGATTTGATCGCGCCGGCGGGTGTGACAGAACAATTAATAAGATTTTTGCCTGCTCATAAATCGATCTCGATCATCGACAGTTCCGCGATGCTACTGTATAAATCCAATGGCCTCTGTGTGGTGCTGGCGAGCCCAGCAAGCCAGGAGCAAGCACATGCGGGCCGTCGTGGCTTCCCGGGTCTTGTTCGTCTGCGCCGAGCTCTTTCCGATCGCCAAGACCGGTGGATTGGCCGATGCTTGCGCCGCCTTGCCCAAGGCGCTGGCCGGCCTTGACCTCCTGTTCGTGCTGCACGGCGAAGGCGACCCGGCGCTGGAGAACGCCTTCGCTGCCGCCGGTGCGTCCGCGCGCGTCGTCCTGCGCGTCGGCGACTGCGAGGCTCTGGCGCACCGGCTGACCGCCGGCGCCGACATCTCGCTGATTCCCTCCCGCTTCGAGCCGTGCGGCCTGACCGCGCTCTACGCCATGCGCTATGGCACGCTGCCGGTCAGCCGCAAGGTGGGCGGGCTGGCCGACAGCGTGGTGGATGCGGGCGACGCGGCGCTGCCACGCAGCGGCGCCACCGGCTTCAGCTTCGCCGAGCAGAGCCACGCGGGACTGCTCGCGGGCCTGGTTCGTGCCCTCGCCCGCTTCGCCAGCCGGGACACCTGGCAGCTTATGCAGCGCACGGCGATGACGCGCGATTTCAGTTGGGACACGGCGGCGCGGCGCTATCTGGAACTGTATCGCACACTGCTGCCTGGTTTCGCGTTCGACGATGCGGTGCCGCGGCGCCGTGTCGCCTGAGCGTGGTCGCGAGACGAAGGTCCGGGAGAAACGACAATGAGCAGCACGGCAGCCCACCCCAGCCACCCACCCAATCGCAGCCCGCTCGATTGGGACCTGGCGGTGCGCGTCGCCGCCGCCCGGCTGAAGGAAACCTATGTGCTGCCTGACACCGCCGGCCTTCCGACGCCGGCGGCCGCGGTGCAACGGCTGGCGGCCCTGCTGTGTGCCTACGGCAAGCTGGCCGAGGAGGCGGATCGCATGCAGGCGCACGCGGCTGAACCGCCGGCCGCCAAGCCGGCGAAACTCAAGCCCCGCCGCGCCGCGCCGACGGGCAAGCCGCCACGGCTGGCCTCGCCGCGGCGTTAGCACCAGGCGCGGAGCCAAAGGCCTGGGCGCGCGGCACGGGGCTGCGACCTTTCAGCTATTCATCCGCATCCCGCTGGAACCAGGAGAGCGCCCGATGTTCGAGCTCATCACGGCACGGCCCGCGGATGCCGTCGGGTTGCGCGGCACCGGCACCGGCAGCGGCTCGATCGGCCATGCGGTGCGGGCGTTCGCGGACGCCGGGATGGACGCGGCGAACGGCTCGCGGCGTGACATGGAGGGCGCTCCCAGATGACCCCGCAGCGTGAGCTGCCGCCGGCCCTGGGCGCGTTGCGCGACCTGGCGCTGGATCTGCACTGGACCTGGAGCCACCGGGCCGACGCGCTGTGGGCGCGGGTGGACCCCGAGTTGTGGCAGCGCACGCACAACCCGTGGACCATCCTGGAAGACGTCTCGGCCGCCCGGCTGGCCGAGCTCGCCGCCGATACGGATTTCATCGCGCATCTCGATCAGCTTGTCGCGGCGTGGCGCGCCTATCTGGCCGACCGCGGCTGGTTCGCGGAGCGGCCGGCGGGCGCGCCATTGGCCGGCGTTGCCTATTTCAGCATGGAGTTCGGCCTCGGCGAGGCGCTGCCGCTGTATGCCGGCGGGCTGGGCGTGCTGGCGGGCGATTTCCTGAAGGCGGCGAGCGACCTGGGCGTGCCGGTCGTCGGCGTCGGCCTGCTCTACCAGGAAGGCTATTTCCGCCAGATGATCGACGCCGCGGGGCGGCAGCTTGAGGCGTTTCCCTACAACGATCCGTCGAGCATGCCGATCGAGCCGGTGCGCAAGGCGGAGGGCGCCTGGCTGCACATCCCGGTCGAACTGCCGGGACGCACGCTGCAGGCTGCGGGTGTGGCGCGTCGTCGTCGGGCGGACCTCGCTCTATCTGCTGGACAGCAACGACCCGGTGAACGGCCCGGTCGACCGCGGCATCGCCGGCAAGCTGTACGGCGGCGGCAGCGAGATGCGGCTGATGCAGGAGATCGTGCTGGGCGTCGGCGGCTGGCGGCTGATCGAGGCGCTGCACCCCGAGATCGAGGTCTGCCACCTGAACGAGGGACACGCCGCCTTCGCGGTGCTGGAGCGGGCGCGCCAGTTCGCACAACGCCACCGGCTGGATTTCACCGAGGCGCTGTGGGCCACGCGCGCCGGCAACGTGTTCACCACCCACACGCCGGTGGCCGCCGGCTTCGACCGCTTCCCGCTGGAACTCCTGGCGCGCTACGGCCAGGCCTGGGCAGCGGGCGAACCGATCCTGGCCGACATCCGGGCGCTGGGTCTCGGCGACGACCATACCGCGGGCGGTCTGTTCAACATGGCCTATCTCGCGGCCCGTGGCGCGCTGCTGAGCTTCGGCGTCAGCCGGCTGCACGGCGCGGTCAGCCGCCGGATCTTCCAGCCGCTGTACCCGCGCTGGCCGGAGCAGGAGGTGCCGTTCGATCACGTCACCAACGGCGTGCACGTGCCGACCTGGGACTCCGCCGCCGCCGATGCGATCTGGACGCAAGCCTGCGGCAAGGAATCGCTGGCGCTACGAGCCGGAGGATATGGCCGAGCGCATCGCAACGATCGAGGACGCGGTGCTATGGGCGCTGCGCGGCGAGGCGCGCGAAGCGCTGGTGCGCGAGGCGCGCCTGCGGCTCGGCTTCCAACTGAGCGGACGCGGCAATCCGCCCGAGGTCGTGGCGCCGGGCGAGACGGTGCTCGATCCCAACATTCTCACCCTGGGCTTCGCGCGCCGCTTCACCGCCTATAAGCGCCCCAACCTGCTGTTGTCCGATCGTGCGCGCCTGGCGCGCCTGCTGTGTGACGAGGCGCGCCCGGCGCAGCTCGTGCTGGCAGGCAAGGCCCACCCGGACGATGAGGACGGCAAGCGGATGATCCAGGAATGGATCGGCTTCGCGCAGGACCCGCGCTACCGTCACCGCGTGGTGTTCCTGGAGGATTACGACATCTCGCTGGCGCAGGAGCTGGTGCAGGGCGTCGATGTCTGGATCAACACGCCGCGCCGCCCCTGGGAGGCGTGCGGCACCAGCGGCATGAAGGTGCTGGTCAACGGCGGCCTGAATGTTTCGACGCTGGACGGCTGGTGGGAGGAGGCCTACGCGCCCGAACTGGGCTGGGCGATCGGTGACGGCAGCCACGCCGAAGCCGCCGAGCAGGACCGCCGCGACGCCGACGCGCTCTACGCCGTGCTGGAGCGCGAGGTGGTGCCGGCGTTCTACGATCGCGACGGGGGAATCCCGCGCGCCTGGGTGGCGCGCATGCGGCGCAGCATGGCCGAGCTGACGCTGCGCTACGGTGCATCGCGCATGGTGCGCGAATATCTCGATCGGGCCTATGTGCCGGCCGCCGCCGCGTTGCGTGAACGGGTCGCGGGTGGCGCCGCGGCGGCAAAGGCGATGGCCGCGTGGGACCGGCGCCTGCACCGCGCCTGGCCGGGCGTGCATATCGGCGAGCCGGATTTCATCCGCCAGGATGACGACTGGACCATCTCGGTGCCGGTCTATCTGGGCGAGATCATGGCGGCGGATGTCCGGGTGGAGAGCTACGCCGATCCAACCGGCGGTGCCGCGGAGATCACGGCGCTGGCGCTCGACGGACCGGTCCCCGGCGCCGCCAGCGGCTATTTCTATCGCGGCCGGATCCCCGGCACGCGGCCGGCCGACGACTACACGGTGCGCGTCGTGCCGGCGCATCCCGGCGTGCTCGTGCCAACGGAGAGCGCGCTGATCTGCTGGCAGCGGTGATGCAGCGGTGGGAACGAAGTGGCGTGGGCCAGAGCGCCTTCACCCGGACTGGGCCGCCGGGCAATCCGTCATGTCAGCCTACCTATCATTGCGAGGAGCAAAGCGACGAAGCAATCTGGTGCCTCTGAGGCAGGGGATTGCTTCGTCGCTACGCTCCTCGCAATGACAGGTTGCGTTTCCGGTCAGGGTGAAAATGCTCCAGGCGGGCAGCGCGATTTCGTTACGCGGCCTGGGCGACCGTCAGGCCGTCGCCGGCCACCGTGGTGCGGCGCATGTCGCGGACCTGCGTCTCATCGAACCGCGTCACGCGGTGCATCAGTTGCCGGTTGTCCCACATCACCAGATCCCATTGCCGCCAGGTGTGCGCGTAGGTGAACCGGCTCTGCGTCGCGTGCTCGGTCAGGTCGCGGATGAAGGCGCGCGCCTCCGGCATCGGCCAGCCGACGATCGTGCCGATATGCGACGACAGGAACAGCGACTTCCGCCCGGTTACCGGATGCGTGCGCACCAGGCGCTGACGCACCGGCCGCATCATCGCCCGTTCCTCTTCGGTCAGGTCGGTGAAGCCCAGCGTGCCGCGCGAGTAGATCAGCGAATGTTCGCAGACCAGGTCCTCGATCTCGGCCTTCGTTGCGTCATCCAGCGCGTCGTAGGCGGCGCGCATGTCGGCGAACTGCGTCTGGCCGCCCTGGTCCACCACGATGCGGCCGGACAGCAGCGAGTACTTGGCCGGCACCGCGCGGAACGAGCTGTCGGAGTGCCACAGCCGGTTGCCCAGATTGAACATGCGCGTGCGGGCGTCGCGCGCCAGCGGCTTGTGGTCCTTGTCCAGGTTCGACACGTCGGCCATGTAGGGATCGAGCCGGCGATCTTGCAGCTTGGTGATGTTGCCGCCGCCGGTGTGCTCCAGCTCGCCGAAATTGCGGCTGAACGCCTGCTGCTGCGCATCGGTCAGCCGCTGGTCGTGGAACACCAGCACCGCGTAACGATCCATGCCCGCCTCGATCGCGGCGACGTCGTCGCTGCCGAGCGGGCCGGTGATGTCGACGCCGGAGACTTTTCCGGCGAAGACCGGGGTAAGCTGGCGGATCGCGATGCTCATGCGGCGAAACTCCCTTGTTCTATTCGGCGGCGACCTGCTCGGCGGGCGCCTGCTTCACGTCGACGCCGGTGCCGCGCAGCGTGGTGCGGCGCATGTCGCGCACCTGGTGCATGTCGTCGTAGCGCCGGGCGCGGTGCATCGTGGTGCGGTTGTCCCACATCACCAGGTCGTTCACCCGCCAGACATGCGCATGGACGAATTGCGGCTGCGTCGCGTGCTCCATCAGGTCGCGGATGAAGGCGCGCGCCTCCGGCACCGGCCAGCCGATGATGCCGCCGATATGCGAGGCCAGATACAGCGACTTGCGGCCGGTGACCGGGTGCGTGCAGACCAGCCGGTGCCGCACCGGCACGATTTTCGCACGATGTGCCTTGGCGAACTCGGTGAAGCCGAGCTCGGCGCGCGAGAAGGCGATCGAATGTTCGCAGATCAGGCCGTCGATCTCGCGCTTCGTGGCGTCATCCAGCGCATCATAGGCGGCGCGCATGTCGGCGAACTCGGTGTTGCCGCCGGCGGACGGGATCGCGCGGGCCGACAGCAGCGAATAGATCGCCCCGGTGGCGCGGAACGAGGCGTCGGTGTGCCACAGCCGGTTGCCGAGCGCATAGAGGCGCTTCGCGTCGTCGCGCGCACGGATTTGGTTGCGATGGTCGATGTTGGAGATGTCGCCCAGCTCGTTGACCATGCGGCGCTCTTCCGGCTTGGCAATCTCGCCGGCCAGCGTTGCCTCCAGCTCGCCGAAGTTGCGGCTGAACGCCATCTGCTGATCGTCGGTCAGGGGCTGGTCGTGAAACACCAGCACGGCGTAACGATCCATGCCGGCCTCGATCGCGGCGACCTCGTCGTGCGACAGCGGGCGGGTAAGGTCGATTCTGGACACCTCCCCGACAAAGCCCGAATGCAATGGTTCGATCGCCATGGTCATTGCAGGTTCCTCCTGTTCATTCCGCCGCTTGCGCCCCGGTCATCTGCGCATCGACGACCTGCGCCCCGGCCGTCTGCGGCACGGTGGGCGCGGTGCCGGCGACGGTGGTGCGGCGCATGTCGCGAACCTGCGTGCTGTCGTAGCGCCGCACGCGGTGCATCAGCGCGCGGTTGTCCCACATCACCAGGTCGAACGGCCGCCAGCGATGCGCATAGACGAAGCGACGCTGCGTCGCATGCTCGGTCAGGTCGCGGATGAAGGCGCGCGCCTCGGGCATCGGCCAGCCGATGATCGTGCCGATATGCGAGCCCAGATACAGCGCCTTCCGGCCGCTGCCGGGATGCGGGCGCACCAGCGCCTGGCGCACCGGGCGCATCGTTGCGCGTTCGGCCTCGGTCAGGTCGTCGAAGCCCATGACCTCGCGCGAGTAGATCAGCGAGTGCTCGCACACCAGGGGTTCGATCTCGGACTTGGTGGCGTCGTCCAGCGCGTCATAGGCGGCGCGCATGTCGGCGAACTCGGTCTCGCCGCCGGTGGTTGCCACGACGCGGCCGGACAGGATCGAGTATTTCGCCGGGATCGCCTTGAACGAGCTGTCCGAGTGCCAGAGCATGTTGCCCAGGCTGTACAGCCGCCGGCGGTTGTCGCGCGCCAGGATCTGGTTGTCCTGGCCGAGATTGGAGACGTCGGCGAAGGCCGGATGCAGCCGCTGCTCACCGGGCTTGGAGATGCCGGTGCCGTTGGTGAATTCGAGTTCGCCGAATGCCTGGCTGAAAGCGAGTTGCTGGTCGTCGGTCAGGCGCTGGTCGCGGAACACCAGGACGGCGTGGCGGTCCATCGCGACCTCGATCGCGGCCGCAGCGTCGGGGCCGAGCGGCCGGGTGGTGTCGATGCCGGCGACCTCGGCGGCGAAGACCGGGTGCAGCGGGGTGATCTCGATGTGCATGCGCGCCTCGTTGCTTGGCGGTACTAGCCGCTACTCGCGGGTATGGCCAGTCCTGGTGCGGCATGGGGAGGGAGGGAGGCGTAACGTTCTCCCCCTCCCCTTGAGGGAGGGGGATGGGGGGAGGGGTTCAGCCGCGCGATGTTTCCGTACGATCCCGGCACCAGCCCCTCCCCCCGCCCCCCTCCCTCAAGGGGAGGGGGAGTCTCTCCTGCTCTTATGCCCCGGCCAGATCACCAACAAACCGATCCCGCCACGTATCGAGATTGTTCCGCCGCATCACCGCCAGCATTGCCGCGTGCCGCTCACACCGCTCTTCCCGCGGCATTGCCAACCCGCGGTCCAACGCCGCGGCGATCCCCGCTTCGTCATACGGGTTGACCTGCAGCGCCGCGTCCAACTCGGCCGCCGCGCCGGCGAACTGTGACAGCACCAGCACGCCGGGATCCTGCGGATCCTGCGCCGCGGCGTATTCCTTCGCCACCAGGTTCATCCCGTCGCGCAACGGCGTCACCAGTCCAAGCTGCGCCTCGGCATACAACGGCATCAGCACGTTGCGCGGGAAACCCTTGTTCAGGTAGCGCAACGGCACCCAGTCGACCTCGGCAAAGCGGCCGTTGATGCGCCCGGCCTCCCCCTCCAGCTCGCGGCGGATCTCGCGATAGGTCTGGATGTCGGCGCGTGAGGGCGGCGCGATCTGCATGAACGTCACGTTGCCGTGCCAGGCCGGAAAATCCTGCAGGAACCGCTCGAACGAACCGAACCGCTGGCGCAACCCTTTCGAATAGTCCAGCCGGTCGACGCTCAGGATCAGGTTGTCCAGCAGGGTGGCGCGCATGCGCGTCGCGGTGCCGCCGGTTGGTCGGCGTTTCGGCCTGCGCGCGGATCTCCTCGACGTGCACGCCGATCGGGTAGACCTCGGCATGCACCGTGCGGCCGAAGGCGCTCAGCCGGCGTCCATCCAGCGCCGCGCCGCCGGCCCAGCGCACGACATAGTCGGCGAAGGCGGAGCGATCCGTCTCGGTCTGGAAGCCCAACAGATCGTAGTGGCACATCGCGCGCACCAGGTCCTCGTGCGCCGGCACCGTCATCAGCACCTGCGGCGCCGGGAACGGCGTGTGCAGGAACAGCCCGATGCGGTTGGTCTTGCCCTCGGCCGCGCAAAGCCTCGGCCAGGCACAGCAGGTGGTAGTCGTGCGCCCAGATCATGTCGGCCCCGTGCACCAGCTTGGCGAGCGAGCGGGCGAACAGCGCGTTGACCCGCCGGTAGCCGGCGAACTCCGTCCAGTCGAAACGTGACAGGCCGATCTGGTAGTGCAGCGCCGGCCACAGCGTGCCGTTGGCGAAGCCGCGGTAGAACTCGTCGTAGTCGCGGCGCGAGAGATCGACGGTATAGAGCGTGATCGCGCCGACGGTGCGCTCGGGGTTGGGCAGCGACTCGCCGCCGGGGATGACCTCGCCGCTCCAGCCGAACCAGATGCCGCCCTGCTGCTTCAGCGCGTCCATCACGCCGGCGGCAAGGCCGCCCGCGGTCGGCTCGCCCTCGCTGATCGGCGCGACGCGGTTGGACACCACCACCAGGCGCGACACGGCGACGCTCTCCCTCGGACGCTCTCCCTTCAGAGCGCCGCGAGGCGCCCTAAGCGGCGACCGGCATGCCATCCATGCGTTGTTTGCGCAACAGCTCGCGGTACGGCCCAGGCCGCGCCGCCAGTTCGTCGGGCGAGCCGTCGTCGATGATGCGCCCCTCGATCCATCACGATGATGCGGTCGAAGCTGCGCAGCGTGGACAGCCGGTGCGCGATGGCGATCACCGTGCGCCCGTGCATCAGCCGGTCGAGCGCGGCCTGGATCGCCAGCTCGGACTCGCTGTCCAGCGCGCTGGTCGCCTCGTCCAGCAGCAGGATCGGCGCGTCCTTCAGCAGCGCCCGCGCGATCGCCAGCCGCTGCCGCTGGCCGCCCGACAGCTTCACGCCGCGGTCGCCGACGATGGTGGCGAAGCCCTCCGGCATCGCCTCGATGAAGTCGCGGCAGTGCGCCATCTCGGCCGCCCGCAGCACCTCCGGCTGTGTCGCCTCCGGCCGCGCGTAGCGGATGTTCTCCAGCACCGAGCGGTGGAACAGGCTGATGTCCTGCGGCACCATCGCCATCGCCTGGCGCAGGCTGTCCTGCGTCACCGCGCGGATGTCCTGGCCGTCGACCAGGATGCGGCCGCCCGCGACGTCGTAGAAGCGCTGCAGCAGCGCCAGGACGGTGGACTTGCCGGCGCCGGAATAGCCGACCAGCCCGACGCGCTGCCCCGGCTCGATCACCAGGTCGAAATCCCGCAGCACGCTGGCGCGCTCCGGGTAGGCGAAGCGCACATGCTCGAATTCCACCCGCCCGGGACCGCGCAGCAGCGGCATCGCATCGGGCCGGTCGGGCAGGCCGTGCGGCACCAGCAGCGCGCCGATCGCTTCCTCCAGCCGCGCCACGTGCTGGGTCAGGTCGACCAGCGCCACCGCCAGGTCGCGGGTGCTATGCAGGATGCTGATGGCGAGCGCGGTCACCAGCACGATGTCGCCCACCGAGGCCTGCGCCGCGCTGCCACAGCAGGATCGCCCAGGCGACCACCCCGGCGGTCAGCAGCGCGGTCAGCACCGCGTGGATCAGCCGCAGCTTTTCCAGATAGAACAGGCTGCGCGCGCCGGGCGCCCATCTCGGTCTCGATCGTCGCGCCCAGCCGGCGCTGCTCGCGCAAGGTCGCCCCGAACGCGCGCACCACCGCCATGTTGGAGGTCACGTCCACCAGCTCGCCGTCCACCCCGGCCGCGGCGGTCGCATATCTGCGATGCAGCGGCGTGCCGTTCCGCGCCAGCACGTAGATCACCGCGCCCAGGCCGAGCGCCACCGTCGACCAGCGCGCCGGCCATCGTCAGGTTGACCGTGCTGATCAGGCCGATCGCGAAGGTCACCCCGAAGCACGGCGGCAGCACGTTCCAGGCGCCGGTGCTCTCCACCGTGAAGGCGGCGTTGGCGGTAGCGGTGATCCGGCTGGCCAGGGCACCCGGCAGGCGTTCGGCGAAGTAGCTGGGCGAGTGCCCGGACAGATGGGCGAACATGTCGCGCCGGACGTCGCCGGTCACGGCGACGAAGCTGCGCGCCGCGGCCCAGCCGCCGACCCGCCACAGCAGGTTGTCGGCGGCGATCAGACCGCACAGCAGCAGGAACGCCGCCCACACCGCGGCCGTCCCGCCGCCGCCCGGGCCGGCGGCAATCGCGTCGATCAGCCGCTTCATGCCGTACTGGCTGGAGACGCTGCACAGCACCGCCGCCAGCACCGAGGCCAAAACGATGGCATGGCCGATCGGATGGCGAGCGACATAATGGGCCAGGAAGCGGAGCGGGTGGCGACCCGCTGGCGGCGCCGCTGGCCGCTCCGGCGTCGGGTCGGGCAGCTCACGCACCAGTTTCAGAGGCTCTCGGCTGGGCTTCAACAGCAGCTCCTGTGCCTGCGAGAGAGGTCGGGCGCGGCTGCAGGGGGGCCGCCGCATGCATATATAGCAAGCGATCGTGCCGACTTTGTGGCAGCGGCCCATGCGGCGGCGGCGCGACGCCCCCGCCGACGGTTGACGTGGACGCATGGCAGAGGGTCGCATGCACAGGCAGCACCGGCCGATAACCCCCGCAGAAGACGCCGACATTTCGCCACATTCACCCTCTAGATTGCCAGCGTCATAGTCGCAAGTGGGCGTGCAAGTCAGGGCAAAGACGAGCGACTGGTCATTACTGCAACAGCCGAAGTAAAAGGGGGCCACGACTAATGCGTATCGCCCAGGTCTCGCCGCTGTTCGAAGCGGTGCCGCCTAAGCTGTACGGCGGCACCGAGCGTGTCGTCTATTCGCTGACCGAGGAACTGGTGGCCATGGGGCACGACGTGACCCTGTTCGCCTCCGGCGATTCCATCACCTCCGCCACGCTGGCGCCGATGCGCCGGGAAGCCCTGCGGCTGGATCCCACGGTGATCGACTGGATCGCCACCTATATGCGGATGATCGAGCTGATCTACCGCCGCGCCGACGAATTCGACATCCTGCACTTCCACATCGACTACTTCCCGCTGGCGCTGTTCAGCCGCCAGCGCACGCCGTTCCTGACCACGCTGCACGGCCGGCTCGACATCCCGGAATTCAAGGACATCTACGAGCTGTACCCGGACGCGCCGTTCGTCTCGATCTCCAACAGCCAGCGCAAGCCGATCCCCCGGCTGAACTGGGCGCGCACCGTGCAACACGGCATGCCCGCCAGGCTGCTGACGCCACAGCCGGTGCAGCAGAGCTACCTCGCCTTCCTCGGTCGCATTTCCCCGGAGAAAGGCGTCGACAAGGCTATCCGCATCGCCGGGCGCGCCGGCATGAAACTCAAGATCGCCGCCAAGGTCGACAACGCCGACAAGGAATACTTCGCCACCGAGATCAAGCCGCTGCTGTCGCAGGGCCACGTCGAGTTCATCGGCGAAATCGACGACAGCCAGAAGCCGGCCTTCCTGTCCGGCGCGCACGCGACCCTGTTCCCGATCGACTGGCCGGAGCCATTCGGCCTGGTGATGATCGAATCCATGGCCTGCGGCACCCCGGTGATCGCGTTCAATTGCGGCTCGGTGCCCGAGGTGATGGACGACGGCCTGACCGGCTTCATCGTCAGCAACGAAGACGAAGCCGTCGCCGCCATCGACCGCCTCGGCGAGCTGGACCGCGCCAAGGTGCGGCTGCAGTTCGACCGCCGCTTCACCGCGCGCCGCATGGCCCAGGACTACCTCGACCTGTACGGCGAACTCTGCCAGGCGGTCGCCCCCCGCCTGCGCGCCGTCGCCGGCTGAACACGAAGGAAGGTCAGGGCTCCGCCCCCCAGCCTTCGCCGGTGCAGGCCTGAAACCCGCCAGGTGGGCCTTGCCCCATAGGCGTTAAATTAGCACCTGATCGGGTACCGGATGTGAGGCTTTCGCGTGCGCGGTGGATTTGCGAGGCGTCGATGGATTGCCGGCCCGGCGCGGGCGAGGAGGCCGAGGCAGAGGTGCCCACGGACGCTGGCGAGCAGCATCATGGCGGCGATCTTGTAGACCCGCCACAGCGACGGCAGGTAGTCGGCGTCGAGCAGGTCCTCAGGGGGAAGCTTCCAGGAACTCCTGGCTAAGATCGTCACACAGCAGGGCCAAGATGAGATGCGCGTAGAGCCAACTTCGCGACGCCTGGGGGGTTCGGGTTGGCAGCCGATCGATGTGCAGCAGCGACTTGAGCCGCTTGAAGGCCAGCTCGATTTGCCAGCGCAGCCGGTAGGCGGCGAGCACCTCCTCGGCCGGGTATCCCTCCGCCGGCAACGAGGTTGCCAGGATGATGAACTCGGCGGCGATCAGGCTGCGCGGATCGAGCGTCTTCTGCTTGCGGCTGGCCGAACGACGCAGCGTCTTGCAGGCGGCTGCGGCCGCTTCGGGTGGTTTGCGCCGGATGATCAGACGCAGCGGCAGGGTCGGCTGGAAGCGGGCCACGACGGCCTGCACGCTCACTTCGTGGGGCTGCGTGTCGTTCGGCAGTGTGGCGAGATGCTTGATCAGGTCGAATGGTTTGCCATCGGGTTTGAGCAGGCGCAACCCGTTCCAACGCAGCCGGGTGATGAAGTCGGCCTGTCCGTTGCTCTGCTCGCGAAAGCGTCGCAGGCCCTTCGCTCCGGCGTAGTTGCGGTCGCCGATCCGCACCTCACCAGGCAGCGGTGCGCCACGGTCCACTGCCTCGGCACCGTGCTTGTCGGTCACTTCCAGATGGCTGAAACCGCCGCGACCCAGGTCGAACACCCCATGCACCCGCCAATCCGTCCCGCTGCTGGCGCGCTGGCTGATCGAGCTGCCATCGGCGGCGCGCAGGACGCGGCCCGGCCAGCGCACACTGGCCCCGGCGGACAGCACCGCCAATTGCGCCGACACCACCGCCTCGAGGAACTCGACCGCCTTGTCCAAGCGGAACTTGATCGCCGGATCACTCATCTCGGCCAGCCCGATCATCGACGCCCAGGCCGCCGTCTCACTGAGTGACAGCCCGCCAGGGCCGCGTGCCAGCGCCAGCCGTAGCAGGCTGGCGCCTTCCGCGATCTTGCGCTGTCGCTCGATCGCCCGGGTCCGCAACGCAAGCGCGTCGAGGTCCAGATCAGCCGGCAAGCGGCGCAACACCTCGTCGAAGTGGTCCGCCGGGAGAGATGCTGTGTGATGCATCTGCCCCGAGAATCGTACCGATTCGCGCCGTGTCAATGGCTAATTTAACGCCTATGGGGCCTTGCCCCCTGGCCTTACTCCGCCGGGGCGCGGCGGGTGCTGCGGTGGTGGGCGGCACGCAGCGGCCGCAGGATCAGCAGGGCCGCCAGCACGACCAGGGCGTTGCCCAGGGCCGACATGACGAACACCGCGTGCCAGCTTCCGGTTGCCGTTTTCAGCACGTTGGCCAGTGGCACCAGCCAGGCCGAGGTGCCTTTCGCGGTGTACAGCAGGCTGGCGTTTGCCGTGGCGTAGCGGGTGCCGAACAGGTCGGTGCAGGTGGACGGAAACAGGCTGAAGATCTCGCCCCAGGTGAAGAAGATCAGGCCGGCGGCGATCACGAACGCCCACGGCGAGGTCCCGACATAGGCCAGCAGCGCGTAGCTGCAGGCGCCCAGGGTGAAGGCGATGGCCATGGTGATTTCGCGCCCGATATGGTCTGACACCCAGCCGAAGAACGGCCGTGCCGCGCCGTTCATCACGTTGTCGACCACCAGCGCAACGCTCAGCACGCTGGCACCCAGGAACAGCACCGTGTTGTTCATGCCGTAGTCCCGGGCGATCGGCGCGATCTGCGCGGTGGCCATCAGGCCGCTGGCGGAGACCAGCACGAACATCACGTACAGCAGCCAGAAGGCCGGGGAGCGCAGCACTTCGGTCGGCGCGAAGCTGCGGATGCTCTGCTGCACCTTTGGCGCCGCCATCGCGGGCAGTTCGTTCGGCAGCGGCGCGCGCATGATGGGGGCGATCAGCAGCAGCACGACGCCCTGCGCCAGCCCGAACCAGAGGAACGCCGAGGCGTAGCCGGAGCCCTCGATCACCATGCGGATCGGGATGACGGTCAGCGCCGCGCCCGCACCGAAGCCGGCCGCGGTGATGCCGACGGCCAGGCCGCGCCGGTCGGGGAACCACTTCACCGCGTTGCCGACGCAGGTCGCGTAGATCGCGCCCGCGCCGGTGCCGGAGACCGCCGCGCCGACATACAGCATCGTCAGCGAGCCGGCGTAGGCGTTGAGCACCCAGGCGACTGCAACCGCCACCGCGCCGAAGCTGATGGTGAGCGGTGGGCCGCGGCGGGGGCCGAGATTGTCGACCACCCAGCCGGCAACCGGCGTCAGCCAGGTCTCGGTGGCGATGAAGATCGCGAAGGCGACCTGGATGTCGGCGATGCTCCAGCCGTGCGCCTGGTGTATCGGGTTGACGAACAGGGTCCAGGCGTATTGCAGGTTGGCAATAAGAATCATGCACACCATGCCCAGCCACAACTGGGACCAGCGATTGGCGCGCACGACAACGCTCGGCCGCGTATTGTCGGACATGTTGGTTTCTCCCGGAACGTTTCCCCGCGGTCACCATGCCGACGGCACCCCGACGGATCAACCGCAAAATCATGCTGCACCGCACCCATTTTGCCATGACATCGACGCCGGCGCGCTTGATCCGCGGACGGCCGGCGCCGCATCATGGCGGCCGCAATCGGACACCATATGATGCCGCCCAGCCTGTTCCTCAGTCATGGCTCGCCGATGCTGGCGTTGACGCCGTCATCGGCGCGGGACTTCCTCGCCGGACTTGGCGCGACGCTGCCGCGTCCGGCGGCGATCGTCATTGCCTCGGCGCACTGGGAGACCGCGCGCCCGGCGGTGAATGCCGTCGCCGAGAACGCAACGATCCACGACTTCCACGGGTTTCCGCCGCCGCTGTATGCGCTGCGCTATCCGGCGCCCGGTTCGGCCGCCGTGGCGGCGCGCGTGGCGGCGCTGCTCGAGGCGGCCGGGCTGGGCTGCGAGGTGGATCCCTTGCGCGGCCTCGACCACGGCGCCTGGGTGCCGCTGCTGCTGATGTATCCCGCGCACGATATTCCCGTGGTGGAACTGTCGGTGCAGACCCGGCAGGGGCCACTGCACCATCTGCGACTGGGCGAGGCGCTGGCGCCGCTGCGCGCCGAGGGCGTGCTGGTGATCGGCTCCGGCGCGTTCACGCACGATCTGCGGCGGATGCGCCGGGGCGATCGCGAGACGGAGTACGCCGAGCCGGACGTGGCGGCGTTCGCCGAATGGATGTGGGCGGCGCTGGCCGCCGGCCGGGTGGACGACGTGCTGGACTACCGCCGTCGCGCGCCGTTCGGTGCGGCGCAGCACCCGACCGAGGAGCATCTGCTGCCGCTGTTCGTGGCGTGGGGCGCGGGCGGCGTCGATGCGCCGGCGCGCCGGCTGCACGCCAGCACGAATTACGGCGTGCTGCGAATGGATGCGTTTGCGTTCGGGGCAGACCTGACTGGCGCCGTGTCCGGTTGATCGGGCCGGAGTACACCTCTCCCGCTCTTCGCGCGCTTGGGCCGCGAAGCGGACCGACGCGCGGAGCACTTGCGACGTGGGTGAGGGTGGTGCACGCGGCACGACCCTCACCCGTCGCGCTTCGCGCCTCGACCTCTCCCGCGTAGTGCGGGAGAGGTGTACCTGATAGCTGCTCGCACATGGCCATCCGCGGCGCGCGAAAGCCACCGTCCCCGGATCATTCTCCTTCCAGCAACACGCACCGCCGCGCGTCCGCTGAAATCCACGCCGACTGGCCCTCGGCGATCGGTTGCAGCGCCGCGCTGCGGATCACCAGGTCGCGGTCGCCCCAGCCGACGTGGATCTGCGTGAAATCACCCTGGAACACGCAGCGTCGCACCCGCACCGGCCACACATTGACCGCCCCCTCCGGCCGCTCGGCGCTGAACTGAAGGTGCACCGTGCGGATCGACAGCGTCGGCTCCGCGCCGGGCGCGCGGCCGCACGGATCGCCGAACACGATCTCGCCCGACGGCGTTTCAAGCGCGATCAGCCCG
Source organism: uncultured Alphaproteobacteria bacterium (assembly GCA_963773345.1). Taxonomy (GTDB): domain Bacteria; phylum Pseudomonadota; class Alphaproteobacteria; order Acetobacterales; family Acetobacteraceae; genus Palsa-883. Next base: position 709,393 of record CAVZBG010000010.1, read on the forward strand.
TCCCGCGCCAGGTCCGGCCGCAGCCGGCCCCGCACCAGGTTCGACGAACCAACAAAGTCCGCCACGAACGCGTTGCGCGGCCTTGCATAGATCTCCGTCGGCGAGCCCGCCTGCTCGATCACGCCGTCGCGCATCACCACGATGCGGTCGGACATCGCCAGCGCCTCCTCCAGGTCGTGCGTCACATACACCGAGGTCACGCCCAGCCGGTGCTGCAGCTCGCGCAGTTCGATGCGCATGTCGGCGCGCAGCTTGGCGTCCAGGTTGGACAGCGGCTCGTCGAACAGCAGCACGTGAGGCGAGAAGGCGCACGCCCGCGCCAGCGCCACGCGCTGCTGCTGCCCACCCGAAAGCTGCGAGGCGCGCCGTGCGGCAAACGCCCCCATCTGCACCAGATCCAGCGCTGCGCCCACCCGCGCCGCGATCTCCGCGCGCGGCCGCTTGCGTACCCGCAGCCCGTAGGCGACGTTGTCGAACACCGTCATGTGCGGCCAGATCGCGTACGACTGGAACACCATCGACAACCCGCGCTTCTCGGCCGGGATGTCGATGCGCTGGGCGGACGAATACACCACCTGCCCGCCGATGCGGATGGTGCCCGCGCTGGGCCGCTCCAGCCCGGCCAGCGCGCGCAGCGTGGTGGTCTTGCCGCAACCCGAAGGCCCGAGCAGGGTCAGTTGCTCGCCCGGCTGCACCGCGAAGCTGACGCCGCGCACCGCTACCACGGAACCGTAACGGATATGCAGGTCCTCGACCTCGATCGGTTCTGCCTTCAGCGTCAGCGCCGGCGGCGCGGTGTCGCTTGCAGTGTCCATGTCAGTCGCCCCCGTGTGCGCCCGCCTGGCGGGTCAGCGCGACGAACAGTCCCATCGCCGCCGCCACCACCACGGTCTGGATCAGCGCCATTGCCGCCGTGAGCTCGGCACTGGTGGCGAACCACGACTCCACGATTGCCGGCGTGATGACCTTGCTGTGCGGTCCCATCAGCAGGATCGAGGCCCCCAGCTCGCGCACGCTGGCGATGAACAGCAGCAGCCAGCACGCCAGCAGCCCGGGGCGCAGCAGCGGCACCGTCACCGTGCGCAGCCGATACAGCCACGGCGCGCCGCACATCTGCGCCGATTCCTCCAGCGTCTTGTCAAGCTGCAGCATCACGCCGGAGATCGTGCGCATGCCCAGGGGGAGAAAAACCGTCAGGTAGGCGATCAGCAGCAGCCAGATCGTGCCGTAAATCGGCAGCGGAATGACCAGCCAGGCCCACATCATGCCGAAGGCGAACACCAGCCGCGGCACCGCCTGGGGGAACATCGCGACATACTCGATCACGCCGCGGCCCGGCAGGCGGGAGCGGTAGACGATCCAGCACAGCAGCGTCATCAGCAGCGTGCCCAGCGTCGCGGTGGCCAACCCGAGCAGCAGCGAGTTGCTCAGCGCCGAGCGCACCGCGTTCATCGTCGCCGCGGTACGGTAATTCGCCAAAGTCCAGTTCGCCGCGGCGGGAAACGTCACCGCGATCTTCTGCAGCGAGGCGAACACCAGCGTCGCCACCGGCAGCACGACCGACAGCAGCACGTAGAACGCGCACACGCCGAACAGCGCCCAGCGCACGCCGCCCATCTCCATCCGCCGCGGCCGGAACGCCTTGCCGGTGACGGTGACGAAACTGCGCGAGGTGATGATGCGGCGGTAGAGAAACATCATCGCGAACATCAGCACGAACAGCGACACGCCCATCGCCGCGGCCAGCGGGATGCGCGGCGGGTATTGCGAGATCAACTGGTAGATCGCGGTGGTTATCACGTAGAACCGGGTCGGCAGTCCCAGCACCAGCGCGGCGGTGAACGACCCCAGCATCTCGGCGAACACGTAGATCGTCGCCCCCAGCACGCCCGGCGCGACCAGCGGCAGCGTGATGAACAGCATGGTGCGCAGGCGGCTCGCCCCGATCACCTGCGAGGCTTCTTCCAGCGACGGGTCCATCGACTTCATCACCGCGCCGATCATGAAGAACGCGACCGAGCCCTCGAACAGCGCCATCACCCAGGCGATGCCGAACGGCGTCACCATGTTTATCAGCGCGCCGCTGCCGCCCATCGCGCGCCAGAGCTGGTTGATGAAGCCGCTCTCCGGCGCACCGAGCAGGCTCCAGGCGAAGGCCCCCAGCAGCGGTGTCACGTAGTACGGCACCGCCATCAACTGCTCCAGCGTGCGGCGGCACGGCACGTCGGTGCGCGACAGGATCCAGGCGGTGACGAAGCCGAAGATGATCGCCATCGCCGTCGCCGCCAGCGAAACGGCAACGGTGTTGCCCATGATCGACGTGTAATGACCCAGCGCGACGAAGTTGCCGAGCCCGTACGCGGTTGGCGGGCGCACGTCCGGATCGCCGACGTCGAGGGCCGCCTGCAGCAGGAAGTAGATCGGATACAGCACCAGCACGCCGACGATCGCCGCCGCCAGCACCCCGGCGATCGTCTGCGCGGAGACGCGCGGCATCGAGGGCCGCGCGACCGCGGCCTCGGACATGGATTACAGCCCGAGCATCGCGTTCCATTCCTTGAGGAACTCGTCGTGACTGGCGAGGTAGTCGGCCATGTCGGTCGGCGCCAGCAGCTTGAAGTCGCGCAGCCGCACGCCGGTCAGCATCGGCGGCGCATCATCGCGCACCGAGGCATAGATCAGGTTCAGATTGTCCTGGTAGAATTTTTGCCCGCGCAACGACATCGCCCAGTCGACGAACAGTTTTGCCACCTCGGGGTGCGGCGCCTTGCTCACTGCGCCCACCACCAGCGGCGTCGCCGGCAGCCCGTCCGGCGGTGCGACGAAGGCGATCGTGGCGCCCTTCTTCTGGTACAGCACATAAGCCGCGTATTCGCCCACGCACGTCACCTTGTCGTCGCCGCGCGCCAGCCGGTCCATCAACTGCACGCGGCTGTCGAAGGCGTGCGGAAGCTGCTTGGCGAAGCTTTTCCAGTAGTCGTCGCCGTACAGTTTTCGAAGTTCGTACCACTGCACAAATTGCAGGCCGGAAGCGGCGATCTTGCAGCTCATCGCGCCCTTCCAGCGCGGATCGAGCAGATCCTTCCAGGTCTTCGGTGCCTGCGCCACCGGCACGCGCGCCGTGCTGTAGCAGATGCCGGTGAAGTCCACGCCGGTCCAGAAATAGGCGCCCGGCGGATCCGACAGGTATTTCGCCTGGTACGTCGCCGCCTCGGGCGACTGGTAGATTTCGTAGCCGCCCTTCTTCTGGAAATCGATCGCCGGGGCAAGGTCGGAAAGCTGGATCACGTCCACATCGAACCGCCCGGCGCTGCGCTCGGCCAGCACCTTGCTGTACAGCGCGCCGGTCTGTGCCCGCACGTAGCTGCCCTGGATTTTTGGAAAATCCTTGGTGAAGGCATTGACGATGTCGGACGTGCCGGCCTCGTTCTCATGGCAGTAGAAGACGAACTGGCCTTCCTGCTCGACCTTGGCCATGTCGGCGTCGGTGTGGAAGTCGAGCACCTTGGTCGGCGGCGCCTTGGCCTGCGCCCATACGGTGCGGCTGGCGAGGCTCGCCCCGCCGATCGCCGCCCCCACCTGCAACAGACGGCGACGGGTCGGGCCGTTGGCGTCGGACATTGTTTCGCTCCCTATCCTATTCATCGCGGTCGCTCGGTTGTACCAGAAGCGACCGGGGCAGGCTACGGCCGCATCATCCGCACACCTCTCCCGCTCTTCGCGGGAGAGGTCGCGGAGCGGAGCGACGCGGGTGAGGGCGGCACACGCCCGGGACGACCCTCACCCGGAGCGCTGCGCGCTCCGACCTCTCCCGCGAAGAGCGGGCGAGGTGTACCTGACGCCCTCTTCTCCCCTCACAGCGTCTCCACCGGCGTCGGCCGCGGGATCTCGTCCCCCGTCAGCGTCTCGTGCGCCAGCAGCGCCTCGGCGCCCTCATCCAGCGCGGCGCGGTTGCCGCGCAGGATCTCCAGCGCCCGCTCCAGTGCCGCATCCAGATGCGCGCGCACCGCTACGTCGATCTCGTGCGCGGTCTGCTCGCTGTAGTGCCGCCGCTGCCAGAACGTGCCCGGCTGCTGCAGGAAATTTCCCTGCTCGGTGTCCCACGCCACCGGCCCGAGCTTGGCGTCCATGCCGAACCGCAGCACCATGCCGCGCGCGATATCCGTCGCCTTGGCCAGATCGTCGGCTGCGCCGGTGGAGACGTCCTCGCCCAGCATCATCTCCGCCGCGCGGCCACCCATCAGCACCGCCATCTTGTCCTCCAGCTCCTGCCGGCTCATCAGGAAGCGGTCCTCGGTCGGCCGCTGCAGCGTGTAGCCCAGCGCGCCGATGCCGCGCGGGATGATCGAGACCTTCTGCATCGGATCCGCCCCCGGAATGGCCAGCGCGACCAGCGCGTGGCCCATCTCGTGATACGCCACGATGCGCCGCTCCTTCGGGATCAGGATGCGCGAGCGCTTCTCCAGCCCCGCGACGATGCGTTCCACCGCGCCGGTGAAATCCTCCATCGCGATCGCGGTCGCGCGCCGCGCCGCGTCGCCAGCACCGCCGCCTCGTTGCCGAGATTGGCCAGGTCGGCGCCGGTGAACCCCGGCGTCAGCGCGGCGATGTCCTCCAGCTTCACGTCGCCGGCGCCAGCTTCAACTTGCTGCAGGTGGATGCGCAGGATGTCGACGCGCCCCTTCTTGTCCGGCCGGTCCACCAGCACCTGGCGGTCGAACCGCCCGGCGCGCAGCAGCGCGGGGTCGAGGATCTCCGGCCGGTTGGTCGCCGCCAGGATGACGATCGCCACCGAGCGGTCGAACCCGTCCATTTCCGCCAGCAACTGGTTGAGCGTCTGCTCCTTCTCGTCCTGCCCGCCCATCGGGCGAGGCGCCGCGGGCGCGGCCCAGCGCGTCCAGCTCGTCGATGAAGATGATGCACGGCGAGGTTTTGCGCGCGCTTGCTCGAACAGGTCGCGCACGCGGGCGGCGCCGACGCCGACGAACATCTCGACGAACTCGGCGCCGTTGGTGGAGTAGAACGGCACGCCCGCCTCGCCGGCCACCGCGCGGGCGAGCAGCGTCTTGCCGGTGCCGGGCGGGCCGACCAGCAGGATGCCGCGCGGGATGTGCGCGCCCAGCCGCGTCGAACTCGTCGGGCTTCTTCAGGAAGTCGACGATCTCGTGCAGCTCGTCCTTCGCCTCGTCGACGCCGGCGACGTCGGCGAACGTGACGCTTCACGTCGGTCTCGGCGACCAGCTTGGCGCGCGAGCGGCCGACCGACAGCAGCCCGCCGCCGAAGCCGCCGAACCCGCCGCCCGCGCCGCCGCGTCCGCTCATCGCGCGTGAAGCGAACATCCAGATGCCGACGAACAGCAGCGGCGGCAGCACCCAGGACAGCAGCGTGCCGAACGCGCCGCGCGCCGGCGGTCGCGGAGAACTCGACATGGTGCTTCGCCAGGTCCCCGGCGAGATCGGCCGGCACCTGGACGGTGGTGAAGTTGTCGTTGCCGTCGGGCAGTTTTTCCGACAGCGTGCCGCGCAGCGTGTCGCCGGACACAACCACCTTGGTCACCTTGCCGTCGTTCAGCAACTGCTGGAACTGGCTGTACGGGATGGGCGTCGTGCCGGTGCCCTGGCTGGTCAGCAGCGTGACCGTTGCGGCGCCGATCAGCGCCAGCGTGATCAGCCAGAGCGGCAGGGGGTTCGGTTGCTTGGCAGCCGGCACTGGGCGTTCCTTGCGACGGTTCGCGTGCAGGATGAGCGCAGCTTTCGCCCGGACGCAACCGCACCGCGATTGACATCGCACGGGCCACCCGGCCACCGTCGCGCCATGCGCAGCGCCGGGTTGATCGACCTGCAGGTGAACGGCTTTGCCGGCGTCGATTTCAACAGCACGGCGCTGACCGCGGCGGCGCTGGACCAGGCGCTGCGGGCGATGCTGCGCACCGGCGTGACCACCTGCCTGCCGACGCTGATCACCGCACCCGAGGCGGTGCTTGCCGCGCGTTTCGCCGCACTCGATGCGGCGATTGCGGGATCGAGTCTCGGGCCGGTGATGATGCCCGGCTACCATCTGGAGGGGCCGTTCCTGAACCCCGCGGCGGGCTATGCCGGGTGCCACCCGCCGGAAGCGATGGTCGCACCCGACGCCGCGCTGCTCGATCGCCTGGCCGCGCGCCTGCGGCGGCCGATCCTGCTGCTGACGCTGGCCCCGGAACGGGACGGCGCCGAGGCGCTGATCAACTGGGCACGCGCGCGCGGCACACTGGTGGCGGTCGGGCATTCGGCCGCGCGCGAAGCCGAGTTGGCGCGGGCGGCGGCGCTGGGGGCGGTGCTGAGCACGCATCTCGGCAACGGCCTGCCGCAGCTTTTGCCAAAATTCGACAACCCGTTGCTGGCGCAGCTTGCCGAGGACCGGCTGAGCGCCAGTTTCATCGCCGACGGCATCCACATTCCACCCTTCGCGCTGCGGGCGCTGCTGCGCGCCAAGGGGCTGGCGCGCAGCATCCTGGTGACCGACGCGACGGCGGCCGCGGCGGCACCGGCGGGCCAATACGAGCTGGCGGGGATGGTGATCGAGCGCGCGGCCGACGGCGCGGTGCGCACCCCCGGCGCGTCGGCGCTGGCCGGCTCGTCGCTGGAGCTGGACCAGGCGGTGCGCAACGTCGTGGCCTGGGGCATCGCGACGGCGGAGGACGCCATCGGGCTCGCGTCGGCCAATCCGGCGGCGCTGCTGGCGCCGGCGATCGCGGCGCATGGGGTTCGTTTGGCTGACGGGGCGATCGAATGGTCGCCGGACCTGCGGCCTGTGTCGGTACGGGCGGATGACGCCACCTGGTGCGCCGCTGACGCCGAGGGGGGTCGCGCGGCGTCGTGATCGGGTAAAGCCCCGCTCCCGGACGCGCGCCAGGCTTGTGCACCGGCAGCCAGTCGGGACTTTTGTCACAGGTGCTACACGACCGTGACAGCACCTGGTGAATTCGTTCTTGTACCGGTCGGGAGTCAACATGAATGTCGTCGACCGACCCAAAGTGGCTGTTGGGTGATCGCGACGGCTACAGCCGGATTCGACCCATTTGCGTTTCGGTCCCTGTTCTACGCGGTTCAGAAGCTGAGTTCCGCCGGTACCTGCTCCGGCGTCACGCCGTTCAGCGCCAGACCGGCAATCATCTGGTCGCGAACCGTGCCGATGCCGCGGTTGAAGTCGATCCAGGCGTTGACGACCTCCACGAAGCGCGTGTCGGGTTCGCGCTGCACGCCGTAGCAGCTTGGCAGCGACACCGTCGGCGAGGCCAGCAGGTGATAAGGACCCAGGCTCGGGTTCTTGCCGACGAGGCCCAGGCCCACCGTGGTGGCCAGCACCTGCACGTCGACGCGGCCACCCTGCAACGCCAGAATGCAGTCGTCCGTCGTCTTGAACCCGATGAGCTGTGCTTTCGGGGCGAAGCGGCGGGCACACGTCTCGTGCAGCGATCCCAGGTCGAAGGCGACGCGGAGGTCGGGCTTGTTCAGATCACTCCAGGTCTTTGGATTGAGCCCCGATTTGGCGATGCAGCCATAGGGCGCAACAATATAGGGTCGGCTGAAACCAATGGCCAACGCACGCTGTGGCGTCGGATTGAGCGCGAACGCGATGTCGACTTTATTGGACTGCACGTCGAGCACCGAATTGCCGAAGGTCGTTTCGACATAGCCGAGTTCGGCACCCCAGACAGCGGCGATGCTCTTGGCCATTTCGATCGCCGCGCCCTTCCAGGCGCCGGTCAACGCGTCCTTCTGGAAATAGGGAGGACTATTGGCGACCACCGCAATGCGGAGTTGCTTGGTCCTGGTGACGCGGTCCAGCGTGCTTTCGGCCGTGGGCTGCGCCTGGGCAGACCCGATGAAGAACGTCGCCGGCAGGGCGGCGGCGCTGGTGGCAAGGCCGCGGCGGGTTGGACGAGAGGTCATGGTGAACTCCTGGTTGCCTGGGTCGGGTGGTTCGGCCGGACCGTGACGGCCTCTTGCCTTGCGCGCAAGCGTCGCGCCGAACGAGCCAGGTCCGAGCGCTGCACGCGTTGCCCCTCATCCCGGCGTTGCAAGCAGCGGCAATATGGCCAAACTGATCCACGGGAGGATCCCGTTCATCGCCCGCATCGGTGGCACCGGCGCAATTCGATGGTCCGGAACCTGGCCGAAGCGGAGGTAGCCGGTGCGCCCGGAGGAAACCGCCGCACGGTAGCTCCGCTGACCGGCACTACCTATGGGTGGCTCACGTCGGCCGCCGGGTCATCGTCCACAGTGTTGGTGCACCGGAAAACGGCCGGCCGGCCTGGGTCATTTCAAACCCTAACCGCCGATAGAATTCATGGGTCCGCGGAAATGGCGTCTCGAGATAGCAGAGCGTCCGGGACCTGTCCGCGATCGCCAGCACCGGTGCAAGCAGAAGCGACCCAAGGCCACGTCCCTGTAATGCCGGCTCGATACCAGTGAAAAACAGATACCAGTGCGGTTCGGCGGGATGATCGCGCAAGGTCGCGGCAAAGCCCGCGAAGAGCGCATCCGCCGCGATCGGATCGACCGCCCGCACGCGGCGCTCGGTCGCCATTTCGCGCTGCCGATCACGCGCGGTTGGCAGTCTGGCATCCGGCGGTCGCCACAGCGCCGCGCCGACGAGTGAGCCGTCCAACAGGGCGGCATAGACATGGCCAAACCGCAGGTGTGACCGCACGATGTCATCGAAAAACGCGCCCAGCACGACCGAACGTTGCGCGGCATCGGGAAAATAGTGCGAGAAGATCGGATCGGCTGCGAACGCGGCTGACAGCACGCGGACAGCCTGGCGCACGCGATCCGGCGGCAGCGGAACAATGCTTGGCTGCACGGCGCCGGTTACCGTAAGCCTGCCCGGTCCGCGGGATCGAGCAGGTCGATCGCGTCGCCCGGTCGGACCGTGCCTTCAACGAGGACCGCGCCATACACACCTGCCATGCCGCCGTGTCCGCGTGCGACGGCGCGCAGAATGTCCGGGCTGGCTCGCGCCGTGTCCGGATCGAGCGTGATCATCTTGCACCTTGGATCGGTCTCGATCACCGCAATCAGCACTTTGGCACCGATGCGCAACGTGCGGCCGACGAACGCGTCCTCGGCAAATCCGGGCGCCGTGACGAGGTCGGCATAGATATTTGCGCGAAACCGCCGCTTGTCCAACGCGACCCCAACCTCCTCGCCGAGCTGACCCACCGTCTGCAACGAACACAGCGAGATCGGCCGGCAATCCGTCAGCGCGCGATCCGAGCGCATCAGCGTGATCGTGCCGGAGCCGGTGCCATCGCACAGCAGCGCCACCAGCGCGGGATCATCGACTGCGAGAATGTCCCCGGACGGGGTTTCCGCGTCCAGGATCAGGTCGGCCGGCGGTGGATAGACCGGGGCAAGTCCAGGTCCCAGGCTTTCCGCCTCCGCAAGGTTGGGTGGCGCCTTGGCGCAGTCCGGGTAGCGGAAGCGCGGCTGGTACAGCAGCATGGCTTCCCGATCGCGTGCTGTCAGATAGGGAAAACCCTTTGGCGCCGCGGAGCTTCCAAAGGCGTAAAGACGGTCGCCGTAGACGCCCGGGAAGCCAATGAAGGCTTCGGGGAGCTCTTCGCCGCGCATGCTCTTGACCGGATAGCGCCACACGCTTTCCACCCGCCCCACAACGCCCATCGTTGGCCCCCCTCCTGACGCCCACACCGGCGGACCGCCCGACCTCGTGCCGTCGGTATGGGCAAGCGTCCTGTTGACGATCTCTCAGCCGCCGTCGATGCCGGTTACCGGCCCGGCACCTGAATTGCACGCGCTAGAGCGTAGTCACCCTGACTGGAATCGTCGATCCACCTGTCATTGCGAGGAGCGTAGCGACGAAGCAATCTCCTGCCTCGGGAGCGGGAAATTGCTTCGTCGCTACGCTCCTCGCAATGACAGATCGTTCCCAGTCAGAGTGAAAATGCTCTAGCGCCAGTCATCGATGATGTAGACGCCCGGCCGGCAGTAACCCGGATCGTTCCGCCGATGCATGTTGACGCCCTGGATCGCCGTGCGGAAGCCGCGCGCCACCAGATGCTGATAGGCCTCGTGGCGCGCCAGGTTCGTCCCGGCCAGCAGGCTCGGCATGCCGACGGCAACCGCGAGCGCCTCGCAGGCATCCAGCAACCGGGAAAAATCCTGCGCCGCGGATGGCGTATCGCGCACCGCGGCGAACTTGATGAAGCACGTCTCCGCGCCGGCCTCGCTGCGCGGCCCGTAGTGACAGATCGCAAATGCCGCCAGGCCGGCATCGCCCTCGACCAGCACCGTGTCGCCGAGACCCTGCGCCTGCACCGCACGGATCTCCTCGGACAGGTCGAGGCCCGGATAGAGCGCGTCGGTCACCTCCGTGCTGGCACGCAGCGCGGCTTCCTGCGCGGCGTCGCCCAGCGCGCCGTAGCGCGACCAGCCCGCCACCGGCCGCTCCCGCCGTGCCGGCGCCGACATGATCGCGGTCAGGAACCGCGCGTGAAAGCCGAACTTCTGATACAGCGCCACGTGCTTGGCGCTGTGCGCGAAGGTGAACAGCCCGGCGTGCCGGGTTCCCCAGGCGTCGAACTGCTCCATCGTCGCGCCCAGCAGCGCCTTGCCGATCCCGTGCTCCTGCAGATCGGCGCGCACGGTGATCGGCCCGAAGAAGCCGACGCTGCCCCATTTCGTCACGAAGTTGGAACCGACCAGCCGGCCATCGAGCGTGGCGCCAAGCGCGGCGACGTGCGGTGCCCGCCAACGGCCATACACATAGTCCCGATCGCTCCAGAACGTCTCCGGCTCGGGGACCCCGAGGAACGTGCCGAACGCCAGGCGAAAGATGCGCTCGGCCTCCGGCAGATCGCGCTCGGCCAGTGGACCGATCACGGGCTGGCCGGCATCGGTGCTCTTTGCGGCGGTCGGCATAGGCTCCCCCTTCGTTTGACCGCGATGGCCGTCCTGGCTGGCTGTCAGCCAACCACCGCTTCGTCGGAAACAACGTTATGCTTGGGTCGGAACAACAGCTACGGACGGCGCCGCCTTTAGGCGAGCACACTTATAGCGATCACGCAATAGAAATCCTGTCCACGACCACAGCCGCTCACCGCCCACGCTGCCGCAGGCTGCCAATGATCCCGGCCGGAAAGAAATACACGATCAGCACGAACAGCAGACCGAGCCACAGCAGCCAGCGATCGGGATGGAACAGCGACGGCAGCACCGGCACCCCGGCAAGCGCGTCCGACACCGCTTGCAGCCCAGGCTGCAGATAGATACTGCGCCAGCACGATCACCGCGGCGCCGAGTGCCGGGCCATACAACGTGCCCATGCCGCCGATCACCACCATCAGCAGGATGTCCACCATGACGGTGAAGCTCAGCGTCGCCTCGGGCCCGTTGTAGCGCAGCAGGATCGCCATCAGCACGCCGGCGAGTGCCGCCACCGCGGCGGCGATGCAATCGGCAAGCGTGCGATACACCACGGTGCGATAGCCCAACGCCTCGGCGCGGAACGCGTTCTCGCGGATCGCCTGCAGCACCCGGCCGAAGGGCGAGTTCACCACGCGCAGCATCAGCAGGAACAGCGCCAGCGCGGCGAAGAAGATCAGATAGTAGGTCAGCAGCCGGCCATCGACGCGCACGCCCAGCACGGGATCGGGCAGCAGGCGATAGGCGGGCGTCAGCGAGGCGCGGCAGCGAGAAGGTCAGGCCATCCTCGCCACCGGTAATGTCGCGCAACTGGGTCGCGAGGATCTGCGCGAAGCTCGCCACCGCCAGCGTGATCATCGAGAAGAAGATCGCCCGCACGCGCAGGCTGAGCAGCCCGATGCCCCCCGCCACCACCACCGCGAGCGCCGTGCCGCCGAGCGTGCCGACCAGGATGGCGTCCCACCCCACCCAGCCGTTGGCCAGCGGGATCGCCACGCCATAGGCCCCGAAGGCGAAGAACATCGTATGGGCGAACGAAACGATGCCGGTATAGCCCAGCAGGATGTCGTAGCTCGCCGCCAGCACGACGAAGACGCAGATGCGTGACGCCGCCGCCAGTGAGCGGGTGCCCGGAAAGACGAACGGCGCCACCGCCAGCAGCACCAGCAGCAGGATTACCAGCGCGGTGGCCACCGGATGGCCGGGCCGGTCGCCGGAAACGATCCGGTTCCATCCCGAGGGGCGCACGGCGCGCGGGATGCCGCTCATTCCCGCCCCACCGGGAACAGTCCGCGCGGTCGCCAGAGCAGCACCGCCACCATCAGCAGGATGTTCGACCCCAGCGCCAGCTTCGGCGACAGGAACCCCACGTAGTTCGCCACCAGCCCCACCAGGACCGCGCCGACGAAACAGCCGGTGACCGAGCCGAGTCCGCCGATGATGACGACGATGAACACCAGGATCGTCATTTCGCTGCCGATCTCTGCCGTCACCAGCTCCTGGTAGACCGCCCACATCACCCCGCCGATCCCCGCCAGCGCCGTGCCGGCCACGAAGACCAGCACGAACAGGCGCCGGATCCGGTAACCCAGCGCCTCCACCATCTCGCGATTCTCGACGCCGGCGCGCACCAGCAGGCCGATGCGCGTGCGGTTCAGCGTCAGGTGCATCGCGGCGTAGACGATCAGCCCAAGTCCCACCGCCACCATGCGGTATTTCTCGATGGCGGCGCCGGCGAGCACGAAACTGCCGCGCAGCGCGGCGGGCTTGGCCAGCAGCAACGGCTGCGGCCCCCACAGCGCGATCACCAGTTGTCCGGCAATGATCAGCCCGCCCATGGTGATGAGGATCTGACGCAGATGCGAGCCATAGACGCGGCGCACGATCACCCGCTCGAAGCCCCAGCCGACGGCCCCGGTCACCACTGCGGCCGCCGCCACCGCCGCGAGCAGCGCGAGCAGGTTCAGCGCCAGGCTGTCGGCCGCCACCAGGCCTGACGCGGCGCCCAGCACCGTCACCGCGATGTAGGCGCCGATCGTGATGAAGGCGCCGTGCGCGAAGTTCAGCACGTCCATCAGGCCGAAGATCAGCGTGAGGCCCGATGCCATGAGGAACAGCATCATGCCCATCGCGGCCCCGGCGACGGTGAGGGTGATCCAGGTGGCAACCGACATCGCCGGCAGCGCCAGCGCGACCAGCACCGGCGCCACCAGGTAGGGCGGCCAGTCAAGCCGCGCGGCCGCGTTCATGTTCCGCCCTGCCGCAGCGGTGTGCAGTGCAATCGGGTAAAGCCACGGGCGAGGCCATTTCCCCTGTCATTGCGAGCGCAGCGAAGCAATCCCCCGCGAGGGGGGCACCTGGATGGGGATTGCTTCGTCGCTTCGCTCCTCGCAATGACAGGGAGGCGGGTCCCGTCCGGCTTTCCGTCGTTCACCCGATTGCCCGGTATCGGCGCGCAGGCGAAATGAATGCCGCTCACTGGTGCGCCGCCAGCGAAAGTCCGAGCAGGCGCGCCTGCAGCGCCTCGTCCGCCGCCAGGTCCGCCATCGCTCCGCTGTAGACCACGCGCCCGTCGTCCATCACCACCACCGCGTCGCCCAGCGACCGCGCCATGTGGAAATTCTGTTCCACCATGAGGATGGTCGTGCGCGTCGCCTTCAGGCGCTGGAACGCCTCGATGAGGTGCTCGATCACCGCCGGCGCCAGCCCCTTGGTCGGCTCGTCCACCACCAGCAGCCGGCGCTCCTCCACGATGGCGCGGCTGATCGCCAGCATCTGCTTCTGGCCGCCGGAAAGCCCGCCCGCCGCGTCGTTCCACTTTTCTTTCAGCACCGGGAAGGTCGCGAAAATACTCTCCAGCCGCGCCGCGTCGAACCCCTTCGGACCGGTCGCCAGCAGCATGTTCTCGCGGACCGACAACTGCGTGAAGATCCCCATCGTCTCGGGTACATAGGCGATGCCGAGCCGCGCGACCTCCGGCGTCTCCAGCGCGTCGATCCGGGCGCCGTCGAACACCACCGTGCCGGCAGAGGCGCGCCACAACCCCATGATGGTGCGCAGCGTCGTGGTCTTGCCCGCGCCGTTGCGCCCGAGCAGCATGGTCAGCCGGCCTTGCGGCACCACCAGATCGACGCCGTGCAGGATGTGGTAGCGGCCGATATGCGTGTGCACGCCCGCAAGCGTCAGCAACGGCGGCTCAGGCATCGGAGCGTTCCGGCCGCACACCGAGATACGCCTCCTGCACGATCGGCGAGGCCACCACTTCGGCCGGCTCGCCATCGGCCACCAGCGCGCCGTTGTGCAGCACGATCACCCGGTCGGCCAGGCGGCGCACCACCTCCATCTTGTGTTCCACCAGCAGAATGGTTTTGCCGCCCTCCTGCTTGATCCCTTCGATAAGGTCGAGCACCACCGGCACCTCGTCCACGCTCATCCCGGCGGTCGGCTCGTCGAACATGAAGATCTCCGGCTCCATGGCGAGCAGGATCGCCACCTCCAGCTTGCGCTGGTCACCATGGTTCAGCGCAGCGGCGGCCGAGCCCGCGCGATGCGCCAACCGCACGCGATCCAGATAGGACGACGCACGGTCGGCGAGATCCGTGCGCGACGCCGCCATGTCCAGGAAGTGCAGGCCGACGCCGGCGCGCGCCTGCACGGCGAGGCGCACATTCTCCAGCACCGTCAGGTCGGGAAACAGATTCGTCAGTTGGAAGGCGCGGCCGAGGCCGCGGCGGGCGCGCAGCGGCGCGGACAGCCGGGTGATCCGCGCGCCGCGCAGCAGCACCTCGCCCGCGGTGGCGCGAAGCTGGCCGGACACCAGGTTGAAGAACGTGGTCTTGCCCGCGCCGTTCGGCCCCACGATCGCGGTGAGAGTGCCGGCATGGAACGCGCAGCTTACGGCGTTCACCGCAAGCTGGCCGCCGAAGCGGATGGTCAGGTCGCGCGTCTCGAGGATCGGCGGCGGGATCACCGCTTGTTCAGGACCGGGATGTTCATGTCCTCGATCTTGAACTCCCGGGTCAGCGTCGGCACCGCCCAGGGTCGGTCGGGGACGATCTTCAGCGAAAAACCGAACATCGACTGCAGCGCCTGGTGGTCCTGTTCGCGGAATCGCACGAGTCCCTTCGGGCTGTCGAATTCCATGCCTTCCATGGCCTTGATCAGCGTCTCGGCGTCGGTGGCCCCCTTCGTCTTCTCCAGCGCGGCCACCAGCGCGAGGCCGCTCACCATGCCGTTGGCGGTGAAGAAATCCGGCGGCTCGCCGTTGAAGCGCTTCTGGTGCTCGCTCACCAGCCAGTCGTTGATCGGGTTCTTTGGTATCTCGTAATAATAATAGGTGGCGCCCTGCATGCCCTCGAGCGCCGGAATGTTCTTGTAGGTCTTCAGTACCGGAAGGATGTTGCCGCCCTCCGCCAGCTTCACGCCGGCGCGCTGCGGATCCATGGCCGCGAGCTTGCTGATCGGGTCGGCCCCCGCCCACAGGACGAACAGAATCTTCTCGCCGCTCTGCGTCGCCATCGCGTCCAGGATGCGCTGCATCGGCGCGGTGAAATCGGTCGTCGTGGTGGGGGCGTATTCCTCGTGCACCAGCTTCGCCCCGGTCGGCCCTAGCGCCGCCTTGAAGGCGGCGATGCCGTCGCGGCCGAAGGCATAGTCCTGCGCCAGCGTCGCGATCACCACGCCAGGCTTGCCGATGGACAGCGCGTTCGAGATGGCGTCCATGCTGGAGTTGCGATCGACGCGGAAGATGTAGCGGTTCCATTTCTCGCCGGTGATGCTGTCGGCCACCGCGCCGTCGACGATCAACAGCTTCTTGTAGTCGGCCGCCACCGGCAGCATGGCCAGCGCGACAGCCGAGCTGGTGCCGCCGATGGCCAGATCGACGTTGTCGTCGCCGTAGGCCTGCTCCAGCAGCGTGCGGCCAAGGTCAGGCTTGAACTGGCTGTCCTTCTCGATGATCTCGATCTTGCGGCCGGCGACCGTGTTGCTGCCCTTCGTGGCGTACTCCAGCCCCATGCGGAAGCCGGTCACGATCTGCTTGGCATAGGCTTCGAGCGGCCCGGTCTTGTCCTCGATCAGCGCGATCTTCACCGCGGTGCCCTGCGCATGGACCGCCGGGACGAAGCCGGTCCCGACGAGCGCGCAGGCCACGGCGGCGGCGAGCCCGAGCCGCCGGCGCATGGTTCCGTCGTGTGCTGACACTGCTGAGTTCCTCCGGTTTGATCTGGCACCAATTTGCGCGGTGGCGCGGCCCGGCGCAACCCGGCGGGCGGCGCCGGCAAGGGGTTCGCCCGACGGTTTCGCCGGTCGCCAGATGACAGCTTCGCGACGGTCACTGTTCGATGCGGTCGCTTACTGCGTCGGCGACAACCGACCTCGCGGGGCACGCGTGCTGAAAGACGTAACGTCGGAATGCGACCAAGCCGCCGCCTCGTTTGGCACTCGCCCACTCGATGCACACCAGACCACCACCTACTGCGACCGCGCCTCCGCCTGGATCACCTCGAGGGTCGCCACCTGATGACGGCGCGCCAGCTCGGCCGTGACCGCGCTGCCGCCGATGCCTTCCAGCACCGCCAGACGTTGTTCCAGACGCACGAAATCGTCCGGCGGCAGTTGGCCGCGGCAGCCCTCGATCACCCGCCGGCCGCGCTCGACGAGGCGCTGGCGCACCGCGTCGCTCTCCACCGTGCCGGCGACATCCTGCAGCAGCCGCAGCAGCCGCAGGCTGACCGCGGCATCGGTCGTGGCGTAGGCGCGGATCTGCTCGATCGCCGTGTTCAGCAACCCGTCAAGGTCGATCCACGGCAGCACCACGCGCAACACGTGCGGCGGATGATACAATCGTGATTCCGGCGGGGCGCGGCTGATCCAGCGGATCAGCACCCGGGTCAACTGGTCGATGCAACTGATCGCCGTGCTCGGATCGTTGACCGCCGGCGAGATGGCGCGCAGCGCGATGTCGACGATCTGGATGACGCCGAACTCGACGTCCTGCTGCAGCGTGCGCATCGGGCCGATGTCGAACGCCCCGGTCAGCTCCACGGCGTGGTCGCGGCCCACCAGGCTGCGCCGCGACAGCATCAGCAGCGGCACGCCCGCCGGCACGAAGTGCCCGACCGCGCGAGTGACGCGCACGCGCAACCGGTGCGTCCGGGCAAAACTCAGCAGCCGCCGCGTGTCGATGAAGCGGATGTAGCCGGACACCTCGTTCAGCACCGGGAACTCCGGTTCGTCCGGCTCGACCGCCGGCGGCTCCTGCCGGCCGTAGCGCGCGGCCGGATGCGGCATCAGCTCGTCGATCACCAGCTCGGTCTCCCGCGCGATGCGATCGACGATGTGGTTGACGCTGATCGCCTGCGAGATGTGGTGGATGAAATACAGCAGCCAGCCGACGCAGAGCAGCGCCAGCAGCATCGCACCGCACACCGTCGCCACCGGGGCGAACGGGAACGGCACCGCACGCGCCGCCGGCAGCGCCGCCAGGCAGTAGGCGAAGGTGCCCAGAAAGATGCCCAGCGTCCATTGCGTGCCGCCGTCGCGCACGAAACTGATCAGGATGCGCGGCGAGAACTGCATCGAGGCGAGCGTCAGCGTCATCAGCAGGATGGCGAAGACGATCGACACGACCGTCATGATCGAGGTGGCGATGACGCTGAGGATGGTCTGGGCGACCTGCGGGTCGTTGTGCGAGGGGAACAGCGTGGCCGGGATCCACCCCGCCAGCACGGGCGTGGTCTCCTCGATCGAGGACAGCACGGCGCCGCACAGCCCAAGCACGATGGCGATCACCAGCGGCCGGACCAGGAAGCCGCCGCGCAGGGCATAGGCCACGGAGCGCAGCCGCAGGGGCAGTTGCTTCAGCATCGGGGAGTCTCTCCGTCGCCTTGACTAGCTTGTTCGTCGCGGCGGGGAAACCGAAACCGGCAGCGCTCAGGGCGCGCGGGTGGCGAAACGTCGAGGCCAGCCTAGCGCCAGCCTTGCGTCTCGCTCCTGACTTCGCGTTTTCCGGCCGGCGTTGCCACGGATATGCCGGCCTTGCCGCGGAGGTGTCCGTGTGCAAGAAAAATGCGCAGCCGACATGCGACAAGTGGCCATGCCACGCGGCGTCCGGCCGGCCTCGGCGAAGCGATGGGCGTTCGTCGCGCCCGCCACCAGGGCGCCGCGGGCAGGGAAGGCGGTCGGCGCAACAACATTGGGGGGAACCAGCGAATGACCATCCAGGCACTGGGCTATGTCGGGGTCGGCGCCGCCGCACCCGACGACTGGTCGGATTTCGCCACCGGTATGGTCGGCATGCAGGTGGTCGATCGCGGCGCGGCCGGGCGGGCGTTCCGCATGGATGACCGCAAGCAGCGGCTGATCGTCGACCCCGCGCTGGCCGACGGCGAGCGCTATTTCGGCTGGGAGGTGGCCGATGCCGCGGCGCTGGACGCGCTGGCCGCGCGCCTGGAAGCCGCCGGCACGCCGGTCAAGCGGGAGCCAGCGGCGCGCGCCGACCAGCGTTTCGTCAGCGGGCTGATCTCGTTCGCCGACCCGGCCGGGCACCGGCTGGAGGCATTCTATGGCGCGCAGGTCGCCGACGCGCCATTCAGCCCGGGCCGCAACATCTCCGGCTTCCGGACCGGGCCGCTGGGCATGGGCCACATGGTGCTGATCGTGCCGCGAATGGCGGACGTGCTGCCGTTCTACCTCGATGTGCTGGGCTTCAAGATCAGCGACTACGTCACCGATCCGGTCCAGGCGTATTTTCTGCGCGCCAACCCGCGGCATCACAGCGTGGCCCTGTTCGAGGGCGGTCGCCGCGGCATGCACCACCTGATGGTGGAGTATTTTGCCCTCGACGATGTCGGCCAGGGCTACGACTTGGCGACCGCCGAGCCGGACCGCGTGAAGGTGACGCTGGGACGGCACCCGAACGATCTCGTCACCTCGTACTACATGCGCAGCCCGGGCAGCTTCCTGGTAGAGTGCGGCTGGGGTGGGAGAGAAATCGACGACGCGACCTGGCAGGCGATGCCGATGCGTACCGTCGGCAGTTTCTGGGGCCACAAGGGGCTGTTCGAGACGCTGGCCGACGGCCCGCCGCCGCCCGGCGCACACCACCCGCCACCGCCGCCGCCGGGCCGCCGCGCGCCGCTACAGGTGATCGACGGCAACTACCAGCGGATGAGCGGCGTGTGTCCGTGGTGGGATGCGGTGACCGGGCGGGCCTGACCTGCCCCCACCGGACGGCCACCCGGCTCGCAATAACGTCAGCGAGCATTGCCATTCGTCATCCAGCCTGACCGGCATCACGGTCATCTACAAGCTGGCCCGCGCCGATCGCTGCGTCTGCCGCCACGTCTGAACCCCGGCTCGTCTGGCGGTGTTCGCGCGCAACGATCTATGATCGCCCGATGCACAGGGATAGCAGGCCCGTCTGGCACGCGCTGCGTGAGCACGCCACCTTCTGGGTGATCGGCGGCATGCTGCTCGCCGTGACAGGGTTCGCGCCGGAGGAATGGCTGGCGCGCGCGGTGGAGGGGCTGCACGTCCCGGACAACGTCCTGCACCTCTGGGCTGCCGGCGTCGACGTGCGGGTGGTGCCGATCGCTGTTGGCGTGGCCATCATCGGCGTCGGCCTGCTGCGACAGCATCGCGCCTTCCTTCTGTCCACTTCCGGCGGGCCGCCGGTTCCCAGCACCGCGACG
This sequence comes from uncultured Alphaproteobacteria bacterium, assembly GCA_963773345.1. Lineage (GTDB taxonomy): Bacteria > Pseudomonadota > Alphaproteobacteria > Acetobacterales > Acetobacteraceae > Palsa-883. Next base: position 729,015 of record CAVZBG010000010.1, read on the forward strand.
GTTGGAGCGCCATCTGTCAAAGCCGAGAGCGCACCGAAGTCCGCCGAGCAGCCGATTGCGCTGCTCACGCCCGAAGCCTTGCCTTTGCCGGAAGAGCCATCGCTCGCGGTGTTGCCGTTCCAGAACATGAGTGGTGATCCCGAGCAGGAGTACTTCTCCGACGGCATGACGGAGGAACTCATCACCGCCCTCTCGCACGTGCGCTGGCTGTTCGTGATCGCGCGCAACTCCAGCTTCGCATACAAGGGCAACTCGCCGGACATAAGGCAGGTGGGACGCGAACTGGGGGTGCGCTACGTGCTGGAGGGCAGCGTGCGCCACGCCGGGAACCGCGTGCGCATCGCCGGGCAGCTTATCGACACCGGGAGCGGGACGCATATCTGGGCCGACCGGTTCGATGGCGATATGGCCGACATCTTCGACTTGCAGGATCAGGTGACCACCAGCGTGGTCGCCGCGATCGAGCCGAAACTCCGCGCCGCCGAAATCGAGCGAGCCCGGCGCAAGCCCACCGCCAACCTGCAAGCCTACGACCTGTTCCTGCGCGCGCTGCCCAGCGTGCGCAGTATAGATCGTGCCGTCATCGAGCAGGCGATCGCACTGCTTGAACGCGCGATCGCGCTCGACCCCGACTACGCGCGGGCCCTCGCGCTACAGGCCCGGCTGCAATCACGCAGCAGTGTCGTCGGTGGCGCTGACCCTGCTGACCCGTCCGTCACCGGCAGCGTGCGTCGCGCGCTGCTCGCAGTCGAGAAAGGCCGCGACGACCCCGAGGTTCTCTGGACGGCCGCTTTTGCCATCAGCTTTGTGGGTGGCGATCTGCGTGGCGGCATTGCGCTCATCGACAGGTCGCTCGCGCTGAACCCCCACTCCTCCGAGGCGCTGGCGACCAGCAGCCTGGTACGCGCGTTCATGGGCGACCGCGCGACGGCCATCGCCCATGCGGAGCGCGCGCTGCGGCTGAACCCGACGGGCCCGGATATCCACCACATCTATCAGGCGCGCGGCATGCTGGACTTTGGCGACGCCGACTACGAAGGATGCTGCAACTGGGTGGCGCAGGCGCTGCGGGAACTGCCGGACTTCCCGCAAACCCTGCGCTACCAGGCCGCGAGCCTCGGCCTGCTCGGACGGCACGAGGAAGCCCGGGAGGCCATAGGCCGATTGCGCGCCGTGTGCCCGGACGACACGATCGCCCGCGTGCGGATGTATTTCGCCTTCCTCGCCCGCCTGCCGGAAACGTCCCGAACCCTCGATGCGCTCCTCGAAGGACTGCGCCGAGCCGGGCTGCCGGAAGCTTGAAGCCCGACCTCAGCGGGCCACGAGCGGCGTTTGGCAGCGATTTTGTCGACCACTTTGTCTGGCTGGCGGTGTTCGCGCGCAACGATCTATGATCGCCCCATGCACAGGGAGAGCAGGCCCGCCTGGCACACGCTGCGTGAGCACATCACCTTCTGGGTGATCGGCGGTGTGCTGCTCGCCCTGACGGGGTTGGCACCAGAGGAATGGCTGGCGCGCGCGATCGACCGGCTGCACGTCCCGGACAACATTCTGCATCTCTGGACTGCCGGCATTGACGTGCGGGTGGTCCCGATCGCCATCGGCATGACGGTCATCGCCATTGGCCTGCTCCGACAACGGCGGGTCACCGCGTTCGCGTCTGCCGCCCCCTCGTTGGGTGCACCCGCCGGTTTGGCCGTGATGCCGCCTTTGCATGTCGCCGACCCGGCACCGAGCGTTGCGGAGTCGCCGCCCGGAAGCGGCCATCAGCCGCCGCCGCTGCCCGACAAGCCATCCATCGCGGTGCTGCCGTTCACCAACCTCAGCGGCGATCCGGACCAGGAGTATTTCTCCGACGGCGTGGTGGAGGACATCATCGGCGCCTTGTCGCAGGCAAGCTGGCTGTTCGTCATCGCGCGCAACTCCTCGTTCACCTACAAGGGACGTGCGGTCGACGTGAAGCAGGTTGGACGCGAGCTCGGCGTGCGCTACGTGCTGGAGGGCAGCGTGCGCAAGGCGACCGGCCGGGTGCGCATCACCGGTCAGCTCATCGACGCCGCGTCGGGCGCACATCTCTGGGCGGATCACTTCGATGGCTCGCTCGAGAACGTGTTCGATCTGCAGGATCGGGTGACGGAAAGCGTCGCGGGTGCGATCGAACCGCGGCTGCAGCGTGCCGAGATCGAGCGCACGAAGAACAAGCCGACGGCGAGTCTCGATGCCTACGACTACTATCTGCGCGGCATGGCCAGTCTGCACCAAGCGACCGACGAGAGTATGCGGGACGCGCAAGACCTGTTCGGCAAAGTGCTCGCCCTCGATCCCGCTTACGGCGCCGCACACGGCATGGCGGCGCAGTGCGTCTGCTATCTGAAGTTGAACCAGTCGCTGGTCGAGCCCGAGAAAGAGGTCGCGGAAGGCGTGCGACTGGCGCGGCTGGCGGTGACGGCCGGCAGGGACGATCCGATCGCGCTATGGACCGGCGGTCATGCACTCGCCTACCTCGCGGGCGAGCTCGACGTGGGGATGACACTGGTCGATCGTGCCTGCTCGCTTAACCCGAACCTTGCGGCGGCCTGGAGCCGTGCGGGCTGGATCCAGATCTGGCGTGGTGAGCCACTGGCGGCGATCGAAAAGTTCCAACGATCGATGCGCCTGAACCCGCTCGACCCTTTACTGTACAGTAACCTGAACGGCATCGGCATGGCGCATTTTTTCGCCGAGCGGTACGACGAAGCCGCCGCCTGGGCGCAGCGGTCCATCAACGAGCGACCGAACTGGCTTTCGGCGTTACGCATCAAGGCCGCCGCGCACGCCTTGGCTGGCCGAACCGACGAGGCCCAGCGCACCATTGCGCAACTCTTGCGGGTCCGCCCGGGAATGCGGTTATCCAACGTCCGGGACTGGATGGCGTCTTATCGCCGGCCAGCAGACGTTGAGCGATATCTGCGGGGTCTGCGCCAAGCCGGTCTGCCGGAGTGATTGCACAGGGGCGGCTTTGCCGCTTCGTCGCCTGGTATTGTAACGCGCAAGCAACCGCCATGCGCCCGAACGCCGGCCGGTTGGCACTACGCGAGCGTCGCCAGAAACCCGGCCAGCGCCGCAATGAACCCCTTGGTGTTCTGGCCGTGCACGTTGTGCCCGCAGTCCGGCACCGTCACCAGCGCCCCCTGCGGCAATGCGTCGCGGAACCGCTCCGCCGCATCCGCCGCCAGGATTCGAGAATTCGCCCCCCGCACCACCAGCACCGGCAGCTGGAATGCCGCGCGCGTCCTCGCAGCGTGATGTTCTCCAGCGGCCCGCTGCCGCGCACCAGCCCCAGCCGGCGCGGCGTCGCATCGCACTTGCTGACGAACTTTCCGTCCGCCCGCTGCAGCATGTTGTATTTCACCGTCCGCTCGATATGCTCGCGCGAGCGATACGGATCGTAGCTCTGCACGTTGCGCACGAAATGATCGAGATCGTCGAACTCCTCGTTGTCGCGCACGAAGCCGGCGATCACCTGCGCGTCCGCGGTCCGACACCTCCGGGCCGACATCCACCACCACCAGCGCGCGCAGCCGCGCCGCATCGCGCCGCGTCAGCAGCATGGCGTTGCGCCCGCCCATCGAGTGGCCGACCAGGATCGCCCGCTCCAGCCCCAGCGCCGCGATGAAGGCCTCGGCGTCCAGCGCCATCTCGTGGTTCGAATAGGCAACGTCGCGCACCCACTCGCTGTCGCCGTGGCCGCGCTGGTCCAGCGCCAGCACGCGGAACCGCTGCGCCAGGTGCAGGCTGACCAGGTCCCAGGAATGCGCCGACTGGTGCCCGCCGTGCAGCAGCACGATCGGCGGCGCGTCCGGCGCGCCCCATTCCAGGAAATGGAACCGCAAGTGCCGCAGCACGATGTTGCGCGACCAGTACGGCACCTCGGGCGCGTGCGGAATGCCCAGGTCGGCGGCGCTGGCCAGCAGCAGGCGGAACTCCTCCGACTGCGGTCATGTCCAGCCGGTCGGTGGTATCGGCGAAACGGTTCAGATACATCGTTGGCCTTCCAATGGGGGTGCGAGGCGCGGGCAACGCGTAGGGCGGAAAAGCGCAGCGCATTCCGCCGGACAGTGGCGGAATGCGCTGCGCTTTTCCGCCCTACGCAATGGATGATGACGCAACGGGTGAGGTCCCCGGCGACGGGTCACAGTGCAACCGGTGCGGCCCCGAACAGAAGCGGGTGCACGAACAGCATCACGGCCCATGCGACCACGGCGATCAGCACGACCAGCCAGCCGATCTCGCCCGGAACGAAACGGTTGCGACCCTGCGCGATCGCAGCGAACGGCACGATCGAGGTCGCGGCCGACAGCGCCTGCCACGTCGCCGGGTCGCGCCGCGCCAGCTTGGCATCGATCGACGGCATGCCGGCCAGCGCCGTCACCAGAAACGCGCCGAAGAACACGATCGCCGCGGTGTCGCCGTTGCCGATGATGTGCACCGCGGCCCACAGCGCGAACGACCACAGCATCGGATGGCGCGTGACGCGCTGCATGCCGCGTGGCGGCTGCGCGATCGCGCCGGGCGGGCCCACCATCGTGGGATTGCGCCGCGCGACCGAGGCCACGAACAGCACGAACGCCACCAGCATGACCGCGACCAGGATCCAGCGCAGCCAGAGGGGGGCATACCACAACGGCGTGGTTGGTGCAGCGCTCCAGGCACGTATCAGAAACACCAGCACAGCGATCGAAAGCAGCGAGAACACGCCGCGGAACGGCAGTTCGCCGATGCGCCCCACCAGCCGGTCGCGCAGCCGCGTGCCGGCGAGGCCAATATGAATGCCGAGCCATACGAGGGCGGCGATGACCAGCAAAGTCATGGTGCGTCTCCTGCCGGGGTCGACGGGGCGACGGACCATGCACCGGAAGTAGGCGCGCACCAAGCGATGCGGGACAGACGGACCGGAAAGCCCCCTGTCGTGTCGCCAACGCCTGTCATTGCGAGGTGCGCAGCGACGAAGCAATCCCCATCCGCGCGCCCCCCTTTGCGGGGGATTGCTTCGTCGCTGCGCTCCTCGCAATGACAGGTGGGCCATGTCCCTCGTCTGCGCGAACACGCTCTACCGCCCTGCCGCGATCTCCCGCCCGATCTCGAACAAACGCGCGCGGATCCATTTCGCCGCCGGTTCCGCATCCGACACCCCGCCCCAGAACACGTCGACGTTCCACGCCCCCAGCGGGACCGGCGGGTCCAGCACCACAAGATCGAAGCCGCGCGTCAGCTCGGCGGCGATGCGCTGCGGCAGGTGGCCGATCATGTCGGTGCGCTCGACGATGCGCGGCACCAGGTGAAAATCCGACACCGTCACCGCCACGCGCCGCCGCCGCCCGAGCCGGCCCAAGACCTCATCCACCACGCCGCGATCGTCCGCCGCCAGCGTCACCAGCACGTGCGGCACCGCGACATAGGCGTCCAGGCTCAACCCCCCGTCCGGCCCCAGCATCGGGTGATCGCGCCTGACGGCGCAGACATAGGCGTCGGTATACAGCCGATGGCGGCGGATACGTTTCGGCAGGTTGCGGAACGCGCCGATCAGCACGTCGGTCTCGCCGCGATCCACCCGGTCGAACGCATCGCGCTTGTCCAGCGCCGAGATGCGCACGTCGATCCCCGGCGCCTGGCGCGACAGCACCTGAAGCAGGCGCGGCAGCACCATGGTCGCCGGATGATCGCCGGTGGCGACGCGGAACACGGCGCGCGCGGCCAGCGGATCGAACGCCGTCTCGGCCGCGAACACGCTGCGCACCTTGGCGAGCACCTCGCTGACCGGGCGATACAGCGCGGTCGCCCGCGTGGTCGGGCGCATCGGCGCGCCGGGCACGCGCACCAGCAGCTCGTCCTTGAACACGCCTCGCAGGCGCGCCAGCGCGGCGCTCATTGCCGGCTGCCCCAGGCCAATCCGCTGGCCGGCGCGGGTGACGTTGCGCTCGGTCATCAGCGCCTCGAAGGCGACCAGCAGGTTCAGGTCGACCGCGGCCAGGTTCATGCGGTGCCTCCCGTCATCAGTATAATCGATATACCGAATTCTAAGGATCGATTGGAATGATAGGCAAGCCCCTGCCATATGCGCCGCGTCGGGCCAAACGCCCGACACCGAAGGAGGGTCCGAATGATCACCGCAACCTGGCACGGCCACGCTCAGCCGACCGCCCCCGCGCCGCGCCTGCTGACGCGCGTCGCCGATACCGTCGCGCTGTGGCGCCGGCGGGCACGGGACCGCGCCGAGCTGGCGCACCTGACCGAGCGGGACCTGCGCGATGCCCGCATCCCGCAAACCACCCTCCGCGACGAACTGGCCAAGCCGTTCTGGCGCGGCTGAAGATCAACCATAACCGAAAGGATCGCCCCGATGCTGCCAATGCTGCCCTACAACATCGACCCGTCCTGGTTCGAAAAGAGCTGGTACAGCACCCCGGCCGAGGCGCAGCGCGCGCGCCGGACCGAGGCGCTGGTCCGCCTGGCGCTGTCCTCCGTGATCATCGTCGCGACGGTGGTCGTGCTGCACGTCCTTCAGTTGCACGGCGCCTGACCTGAACGTCGCCCCACCCGCTCCCGCCTCGCGCGGGGTGCGGCGGTGGGGCGCGATGCCGCCGGCCGGCGCCGAGTGTCGCCGCCGCGGCCTGCCCTTGCCAGCATCGCAGTGGCGTCCGACCATCCCGCGCCGAAGCGGGAGACCGAGGCCATGCAGTACACCCCTCCGCCCCACGTCACGCAGAACTGGGAGCTGAGCAAGCCGTCGGCGTCCGGCCGGCGCGGCATCGTGGTCTCGCAGGCCAGGAGCGCGGCGCAGGCCGGCGTCGCCGTCCTGGATGCCGGCGGCAACGCGATCGATGCGGCGGTGGCCACCGCACTGGCGCTCTCGACGATGGAGCCGTGGAACTCCGGCCTCGGCGGCATCGGCTTCGCGCTGGTGCATCGCGCCGGCCAGCCGCGCGCCGAGGTGGTGGATTTCGGCCCGCGCGCGCCCGCGCAACACCGACCCCGCGCGCTACAGGCTGACCGGCCGGATGACCACCGACCTGTTCGCCTGGCCCGAGGTCGAGGGCGACATCAACATCCACGGCCCGCTGTCGGTCGCCATCCCCGCCTCGGTGGCCGGGTATGCGTATCTGCACCAGCATTGGGGCCAGCTGCCGCTGGCGGACGTGATCGCGCCGGCGATCGCGCTGGCGAAGCGGGGGCTGCCGCAGGATTGGTACACCGCGGTAAAGATCTCCAACTCCGCCGCAGTGATCCGCAAGTATCCGGAAACCGCAAAAGTGTATCTGCCGAACGGGCTGCCGCCGGTGCCGCCGTACCAGGGCACGCCCGGCTTCTTCCGCCAGGGCAACCTCGCTGCGACGCTGGAACGGCTCGGCCGCGCCGGCCTGCGCGACTTCTACGAGGGCGAGGTCGCCGCCGCGGTGGTGGCCGACGCGCAGGCGCTGGGCGGCGTGCTGTCGATCGAAGATCTTCGCAGGCTGCCAGGCGCGCACCTGGCCGGCGGTCGAGGTCGGCTGGCGCGGCCGCACGCTGAACCTGACCGGCGGGCTGACCGCGGCGCCAACGCTGATGCGCGTGCTGGAGCAGATGGCCGACGCGCCGTACGCCGGCAAGGCGCCGTCGGCCGCGTGGTATGTCGCGCTGGCCCGCGCGATGAAGGTCGCGTATGCGGAACGGCTGGCCGGCCTGGGCGAGAACGAGCCCGACAGCGCGCAAAGCTGCACCACGCACCTGACCGTGTGCGACGCCGAGGGCACCACGGTGGCGATGACCACCACGCTGATGTCCTCGATGGGCAGCCGCGTGCTGCTGCCGAAGACCGGCGTGCTGCTGAACAACGGCATGATGTGGTTCGATCCGCGCCCGGACACGCCGAACTCGATCGCGCCGGGCAAGCGGCCGCTGTGCAACATGCTGCCGGTGATGCTGACCGAGGGCGGAAAACCGTTCCTGGCGGCGGGCGCGTCGGGCGGGCGGCGAATCATGGCCGCGGTGTTCCAGCTCATGACATTCATCGCCGATTTCGGCATGGCTGTGGACGACGCCGCGCATCACCCGCGCATCGACGTCTCCAGCGTCGATGCGGTCAGCGCCGACCGGCGGCTGCCCGCCGAGGTGCTGGACGCACTCGCCGCCGAGGAGGGCACGCTGGAGGTCGTCGAGCACGGCGCCGTGCCGATCAACTTCGCCTGCCCGAACGTGATCGTGCAGCGCGCCGACGGCACCCGCATCGGGATCAGCGACGCCGCCTCCCCCTGGTCCGGCGCCGTCGCGCAGACGTAGGGCGGAAGAGCGAAGCGTCTTCCGCCGCCCGCTACCCGGCGCGAGACCGCTGCTCCAGCCAGTGCCACACCGATCGGCACGCCAGCGCATCGGCCACCGCGCGATGCGCCCCGCCCTCCCACACATGCCCGACGCGCCGCGCGGCATCGCCCAGCTTGTGCCATCGCCCGACCTCGTCGCCAAACCGCACCATCGCGCAGGTCACGGTGATGTCGGCCCAGAAGCGGCGAGGAAAGAAGCGCCGGTCGAAGTCCGCGTTGTAGATCACCACGTTTCCGTCGGCGATCAGCAGGGTGCGCAGCGCCGGCGTGACCTCGTCGAGCCGCGGCGCCTCGCGCACCATCTCATCGGTGATGCCGTGCACCCGGCTGGCGGCCGACGGGATCGGCATCCCCGGATTGATCAGCGACTGGAACACCACGGCGCCGGCGTCATCGACCACACCGATCTCCACCAGGCGATCGCTGCGGTCGAGGCCGGTGGTTTCGGTGTCCAGGAACAGGGTCATGGTGCGCTTCCCGGTTGCTGGGATCACCCGAAGGCGCGGGTGATCAACTCGTCGATGGCACGGATAACCATCGCACTGCCGCTGTCATCCGCCAACGACGCCACAACCGGACCGAGCGCCTTCACCGGAATGGTGAAAATCTGCCACGGGGCCAGCACGAAGATCTGGCCCTCGATACGGCACGCGGGTGCGAGATCCGGATCGAAGTCCTTGGTCCCACGCGGCTGGATCAGCGGAATCACGACCCGCGTCGGCAGGCGATCCAGCCGCCGCGACTGCACCATGACGAGATAGGGCGCCGCGCGACGCGTTTGGCCGGTCGCGCGATGCACATCGAACTGCTGCGTCAAATGGGCGAGTGCTCCGCGCCGACGATGCCGAACTCCTCATAGTGGGCGATCGCCATGTCGATGGTGTTCTCGGTGCGGCGTTCCTTGTCCTCCCGCTTGCGAATCTCCGCTGCGACGTACTCGGTCAGCAAAGTCTCCACCGTCTCAGACAGGTTCTTTGTCAGGCGCCGCGCCTCGCGCACGAGGTCTTCGCTCAGCGTCATGTTCACCGCTTTCTTCGGGCCGCGTGGGACGTAGTTCATGCTGAACTCCTGGCTATGCGCATAAGCCGTGCGCGCAACGGGATGTCGGACTGCCATCAGAGCGTCAAATATTCCTTGCCCCAGGTGCCGTACTTCGCTTCGTGTTCGTTCAACGCCCGGATGGTTTCGTCGATGCGGCGTTCCTTGTCGTCCCGCTTGCGCGTCTCTGCCACGTGCTCGGTCAGCAAAGTCTCAACCGTTTCCGACAGGTTGTTCGTCAGGCGCCACGCCTCGCGCACCAGATCCTCGCTCACCGTCGTGTTCACCGGCTTCTTCGGCCCACGTGGGACGTGGCTCATGTCGATCTCCCGCTCATGCGCACATTATGCGCATAGGTCGTGCAACGCAATCCCTCACGCATGATCCTTGCACCATTGCGCCACCTGCGCGTGCGTCGCGAACCAGCATTTTCCCCGCGTCTTCATGTGCGCGATCAGCCGCGCCAGCAGCGGCATGCGCGAGCGATGGCCGATCATATGCGGGTGCATCGTCAGCAGGAACATCCCACCCTCGTCCCACGCGCCATCGAACTCGGCGGTGAAGATCTCCTCGACCGCCGACGGCGGCGTATACGGCCGCAGCGCCGAGAACCGCACGAAGTTGAAATAGATCGCGTCGTCGCGGATCCATTCCGGCGGCAGCTCGACCAACCCGGTCGGCTCGCCGCCGTCCATCAGCTCATACGGATCGTCGTCCGCCATCAGCGAGCTGTCGTACAGCAGCTTCATCTCCCGCTCGATCGCCAGCGTGTTGACCGAGAAATCCCAGCTTGCCGTGCGCATCCCCACCGGATCGCGCCCGGATAGCCGCGCCAGCGTCTCGGCGGCGCGGAACGTCAGGTCGCGTTCGGCGGCGTAAGGCAGCGTGGTGTTCGCCTCGTGGATCCAGGAGTGGATGCCGATCTCGTGGCCGTCATCGGCGACCGCGCGCACCTCCTCGGGATGCAGCAGCGCGGAGACCGCGGGATAGAAGAACGTCGCCGGGATCGCTTCCTTCTGCAGCAGCGCACGGATGCGCGGGATCGCCTGGCGCGCGCCGTACTGGCCCTGGCTGATGCGCATCGGGCTTTCGTCGCCGTCGCGCAACGGGATCGTTTCGTGATCGGCGTCGAAACTCAGCGCCACCGCGCAGCGCGCGCCGTCCGGCCACGCCTTCGGCTTCAGGCTGCGCCCGCCGCGCGCGCGCCCGACGATCTGCCGCCAGGTCGCCTCCGGCCACTGCCAGGGCTCGCCGTCCTTGTGCTTCGCTGCGCCGCTCATCGACATGCTCCTGTTCCGGGGTTTCCACCACATCGGCCGAGGGCCATGCTGCGCCGGTTCGCCACATGCCGGGAAGAGGGCCAATGCCGGGCACCGACGCCGCGCTGCTGACCGCCGAGGACATGCTCGCGCTGTACGCCTCGCCGCGCCCTCAGCCCGGTCGAGGTGCTGCAAGCCGTCACCGAGCGCATCGCCCGCCTCAACCCCACCTTCAACGCCTTCGCCGTGCTCAACCCGCGCGCGCTGGAGGCCGCCGGCGACAGCGCGACACGCTGGGCGCGCCGGCCGCCCGCTCGGCCCGCTCGACGGCGTGCCCTGCACGGTGAAGGACCTGGTCGATCTCGCCGGCTTCCCCACCCGCCGCGGCAGCCGCGCCACCGACCCGACGCCGGCCACCGAGGACGCGCCCAGCGTGCGTCGGCCTGAAAGCGGCCGGCGCGGTGATCGTCGGCAAGACCACCACCACCGAGTTCGGCTGGAAATCCCCCGGCGACTGCCCGCTGCACGGCATCACGCGCAACCCGTGGAACCCGGCGTTCACCACCGGCGGCTCGTCCTCGGGCGCCGGGGCGGCGGGCGCGGCCGGGTTCGGGCCGTTGCATATCGGCACCGACGCCGGCGGCTCGATCCGCATCCCCGCCGCCTGGTGCGGCCTGGTCGGGCTGAAACCCAGCTACGGCCGCGTGCCGCAATGGCCGCCAGGGCGCGTTCGCGTCCGTCGCCTGCCTCGGGCCGATGACCCGCAGCGTGCGCGACGCGGCGTTGATGTTCTCCGCGCTGGCGCGCTACGACCTGCGCGATCCGTTCTGCATTCCGGACGATCCGCGCGACTGGTGCGAGGGCATCGAGGACGGCGTCGGCGGCCTGCGCGTCGGCGTGCTGCGCCGCCCCGGCTTCGATGCGCCGGTGGACGCAGACGGCATCGCCGCGGTGGAGCGCGCCGCCACGATCCTCACCGACGCCGGCGCCACGGTGGACGAGGTCGCGCCCGACCTGCCCGACACCTCGGCCGTCTTCGCCCGCGTCTGGGGCGCCGCGCTCGCCCGCCTGGTGGCGGTCCTGCCCGAGGACCGGCGCGCGCTGCTCGATCCCGGCATCCTCGAGGTGGCGGACCGGCTCGGCGGCATGACCGCGGTCGCCTTCATGGACGCCGAGGCGATGCGCGCCATGGCCGGCCACGCCATGGCGCGGTTGCACCAACGGATCGATCTGCTGCTGTGCCCGACCGTGCCCGCCGGCCCGCCGCCGGCCGACGCGCCGACTCGTCGATCCGGTGCAGGCGCTGTGGCGCGCATGGGCGCCGTGGACCTTCACCTTCAACCTGACGCGCCAGCCGGCGATCGCCATGCCGCTCGGCTTCGGCGCGTCCGGCCTGCCACGCAGCGTGCAGCTTGCCGCCGCGCAGTATCGCGACGACCTGGTGCTGCGCGCCGCGCGCGTGCTCGAGCTGGCCGAGCCGGTGGCGATGGCGGAGCTGGGGTAAGGTCTTGTGCCAGCCCCGTCGGATACTTATTGTCTATACAATCGAAACGGGGACGATGCCATGTCGGTCACTCTGCATAAATGGGGCAACAGCGTCGGCCTGCGCATCCCGAAGCCGCTGCTGGAGCAGCTCGGCCTCGGTGAAGGTGCGGAGGTCGACGTGAAGGTCGAGGGCGACCGTCTGGTGATCGAGCGTCACCGTCCGACGCGCCTCACCTTGCAGGACGTGCTCAAGGGATTCACCCCGGACAACCAGCCGGGCGAAGTCGACTGGGGTCCGCCGGTCGGCAAGGAGGTCTGGTAGTGTCGCAAGCCGCCTACCAGCCCGACCGTGGCGATGTGGCCTGGATCAATTTCGAACCACAGGCAGGACGCGAACAGGCGAAGAACCGCCCGGCCCTGATCCTGACCAACCGGGAATTCAATGTCGACACCGGCCTGCTGATCGCCTGCCCGATCACCCGGACCGACCGCCCATTTGGTTCGCGGGTGAAATTGTCCGGCACCGGGACAACCGGGTTCGTGATGGTGGAGCAGGTCAAAAGCATCGATTGGCGCGTTCGCGGCGCCGGCTTCATCGAAACTGCGCCGCAGGCGGTGCTGCGGGACGTCAAGCTCGTGCTCGACGCGATCCTGGATTTCTGACTGCCGACGGAGCCGCCGCATGACCACCGAATCCGACATCACCACCTGGTTCGCCACTCAGCAGGACGCCATGATCGCCCTGCTGCGCGAGATGGTCGACATTGACAGCGGCAGCTACAACAAGCCGGGCATCGACGCGGTCGGCGCCGTGGTCCGCCGCTTCCTCGCCAACCACGCCATCCCGGTCGAAACCATCGCACAACAAAAACACGGCGACTGCCTGCGCGCCGCCGTCCCCTGGAACGGCCCCCAAGGCAACGCCGGCGGCAATATCGTGCTGATGGGCCATCGCGACACCGTCTTCCCCGACGGCGAGGCCGCCCGCCGCCCCTTCACCATCGCCGACGGCATCGCCTATGGTCCCGGCGTGGCCGACATGAAGGCCGGGCTGGTGATGAACTGCTTCGTCCTCGCCGCCTTCGCCAAATTCGGCGGCGCGCCCGCGCCCCTGCTCGGCCTGTTCACCGGCGACGAGGAGATCGGCAGCCCGGAAGGCCGCGCCGTGATCGAAACGGAAGCCCGCCGCGCCCGCGTGGTGTTCAACAGCGAACCCGGCCGCGTCTCCGGCAACGTGGTCACCGGGCGCAAGGGCGGCGTATTCATGGCCTTCCGCATCACCGGCAAGGCCGCCCATTCCGGCGCCAACTTCGCCGACGGCATCAGCGCCATCGAGGAGCTGGCGCGCAAGACCCAGGCGATCCACGCGCTGACCGACCTCGACCGCGGCATCACGCTGAATGTCGGCCTGGTCAGCGGCGGGCAGAGCGTCAACACCGTCGCCCCCTGGGCCGCGGGCGAAATCGACCTGCGCTACGTCGATCCCGCCGACCGCGAGGACGTCATGGCGCGCATCGGCGCCATCATCGACCGCGCCTACCTGCCCGGCACCAAAGCCGAGCTTTCGATCAAGGGCGAGTTCCTGCCGCTGACCCAATCCCCGGCGGCAAAACGTTTGTTCGAGATCTACGTCGCCGCCGCCGCCGACACCGGCTTCACCACCGCGGGCGAGTTCACCGGCGGCTGCGCCGATTCCGGCTTTACGGCCGCGGTCGGTGCGCCGACCATCTGCGCGGTCGGCCCGGTCGGCGGCAAGGCGCACAGCCCCGACGAGTTCCTGCGCATCGACAGCCTGGTGCCGCGCGCCCAGGCCTGCGCCCGCGCCATCCTGCGGCTGGACCAGGCAGGGCTGTAGCGACCCCAAATCGCGCACGCCAACGCAATCCGGTCCGAGCGCGCGTCGCTGTAGGGCGGAAAAGCGCAGCGCATTCCGCCACCTCGCCGAGGCGGAAAGACGAAGCACAGGCCCGGACGACAGACACGATCCGCTGCTGCGCGCGATGGCGGAATGCGCTGCGCTGTTCCGCCCTACGGTGCGTGCGCGACGGCGGCGCGGGCTAGACCGCCTCTTTCAATTCCTTCGCCGCCCGGAACGCGATCTTCTTGCTGGCCTTGATCTTGATCGCCTCGCCGGTCGCCGGGTTGCGCCCCATCCGCGCCGCCCGCTTGCGCACCTGCAGGATGCCCAGGCCGGCCAGGCGGACCTTGTCGCCCTTCTTCAGATGCTTGGTGGTCAGCGCCACCAGATCGCCCAACACCGCCTCCGTCTGCTTCTTCGGCAGGGCGTGGCTTTCGGACAACGCCGCAGCCAGATGCTTGAGCGTGACGGTGGTCGCCGCCGCGGCCTTCGCCGGAGCGGCCTTGGCTGGAGCCGCCTTGGCTGGGGCGGCGCTCTTCTTCGCTGCGGGGGCAGCCTTCTTGGCAGGTGGCATGACGGTCTCCCTTGGGTCGAGTCGCGATTCGGCAACCTGCCCGCACGACACGGATTCGAGTCAACTGCGCAGATGCGTGCTGCGCGACGCCGAGCCACGCGGTCCGCCGACGCCGCTCGCGCCGGCGTTCCGCCGGGTGGCGGCGAACACCATATGCGATGAACGTCACCTCGAATGCAACGACGGTTGGTAGCCTGACGCCACCATCGATGCGATGCGGGTCAAGGCAGCCATCCGTTGCAACGCTCGGCATGCGGCCCGCGCGTCGGGGGCGAACGGCCGCCGACCGCTCGGTGTGGCTGCGACGTAACGCCAAGTTAAGCCGTGCGCTGTTCACAAATGCACGACCATCCCTGTGTTCCGCATTTGCCGTACACAGGTTGCACAGTCACCGGTTCCGGCCAACTGAGAGAGGACACCACGATGCCATCCTTGTATAGCCCGATCGCCATGGCTCCGCCGCTCGCCCGCGCGATGTCCGTCGCCGCACTGCTGGGCGCGACGCTGCTCGCCACGCCGCTGAGCGCGGCGTGCGCCGCTTCCGCCGACACCGCGCCGCTGCGGCTCGCGCAGGCCACCGCTCCGACGCAGCCCACGGCGCCGGCCCAATCACCCGCCACCTCACCCGCCGCGTCGCCCGCCACGTCGCCCTCCGCGGCCACGCCGGCGCCGCAGACAACGCCGCAGACCCAGGCTGGCGACACCACCGGCGAAACGAAGCCGGAGACCATCGAGCAGCGCATCACCAGCCTGCACGCGGCGTTGCAGATCACACCGCAGGAAGAACCCAAATGGGACCGCGTCGCGCAGGTGATGCGCAGCAATGCCGCGACCTTGCAGAAGCTGATCGACCAGCGGGATGCGCAGGCGGGCAACATCACCGCCGTGCAGGACCTGAAGGAATACGAGAAATTCGCCGAGGCGCACGTGACCGGACTGCGCAAACTCATCGCATCGTTCGACGTGTTGTACAATGCGATGCCCGCCGCTCAGAAGAAGCTCGCCGACCAGGTGTTCGAGAACTTCGGCCACCAAAAGACCGCCGCGACGCACAGCTAGAGCATTTTCACGCTGACTGGAAACGATCTGTCATTGCGAGGAGCGCAGCGGTCCCCGGGCTTGACCCGGGGAAGCAATCTCCTGCCTCCGGGGCGGGAGATTGCTTCGTCGCCGCGCTCCTCGCAATGACGGGTGGGTCGGCAGGCACGCGCTCCGGCGTCAGCCGGCCCGCTCGCGCAGCGCTGCGGCCACCTCGGCGATCACGCCATCCCACTCGCCATACCGCGTTTGACGGAACAGCCGCGCGGTCGGGTACCACGGACTGTCGGTCCGCCCGTACAGCCACCGCCAGCACGCATCGTATCGGTTGAGCACCCAGACCGGCCTGCCCAGCGCGCCCGCCACGTGCACCACGGAAGTGTCCACGCTGATCACCAGGTCCAGCGCGGCAACCAGCGCGGCGGTATCGGCGAAATCCCACAGCTCGTCGGTCCAGTCGTGCAATGTCATTCCCGGCGGCGGTGTCCTGGCCTCCGCCGCGCGATGGCCCTTCTGCAGCGAAACGAAACTGACGCCCGGCACCGCGCCGAGCGGCGCCAGCCGCGCCAGCACCATCGAGCGCCGGCGATCGACCGCGTTGGCCGCCGGATCGACCGTGCGCGGGTTGCCCGCCCAGACCAGCCCGACGCGCAACCCCGGCAACGCGGCCAGCCGGATGCGCCAGGCCCGTTCCTGGTCTGGATCGGCCGCGAGATACGGCACCACGGCCGGAATGGTCTCCGGCGTGGTGCCGTGCGCCAACGGCAGGCTGAGCAGCGGGCAATGCACGTCGAACGCCGGCGGCGGCTCGTTCGTTGCGATAACGCGTTGCGGTCCCGCCATGCTGCGGATCAGCCGTACCAGCGGGTACGGCACCTCCAACACGACGTTGACGTCACCTGCCGCGCCCAACGCCGCGACCAGCGGGGCAAAGCGGCAGAACTGCAGCGTGTCGCCAAATCCCTGCTCGCCCCACAGCAGGATGGTGCGCCCCGCCAGCTTTTCCTCGCCCAGCCACAGCTTCTGCGGATAGCCGCGTGCCCCGGCGCGCAGCGAGTCGGTGCGCCAGCGCCATTCGTGCGCGCGCCAGCCGCCCACAAAGTCGCCCATCGCCAGCCGGGACAGCGCCTCGTTCCAGTGCACGTCGGCGTTGTCCGGGTAGATGGCCCTGGCGCGGGCATAGTCTTCCATCGCCTCCGGGTGGCGCCCCTGCATCGCCAGCAGGCTCGCCCGGTTGACCAGCGCCGGCGCCAGCGTCGGGTCGAGTGCCAGCGCCTGCGCATAGCCGTCCAGCGCCTTGTCCAACCGTCCCAGCGCGCGCAGCGAGGTCGCGCGGTTGCAGGCAGCGGCGGCATGCGTGGGCGCCAGCGTCAGCGCGGCATCGAAGCTGGCGATCGCCTCGTCATGCCGATCCAGCGTTTGCAGCAGGTTGCCGCGGTTGTAGTGCGCCTGCACCAGCACCGGCGCCGCCGCAATCGCCTGGTCGTAGCTGGCCAGTGCGTCCGCCGGCCGGCCGAGCCGTTCCAGCGCCTCGGCGCGGTTCATCGCGGCCTGCGCCAGCGCAGGGTTCACCGCCAGCGTGCGGTCGTAGGCGTCCAGCGCGTCCGCCACGCGCCCCAGCGCGAGCAGGGCGTTGCCGCGGTTGCACAGCGCCTCCGCCATCTCCGGCCGCACCGCCAGCGCGGCGTCGAAACTCGCCAGCGCGTCGGCCGAGCGCCCCAGGCGCAGCAGCGCCGCGCCGCGGTTGTTGAATGCCTCCAGGTCGTCGGGCCGCAGCGCCAGCAACCGGTCGTAGCTCGCCACCGCGGCGTCGAACCGGCCGAGGCGCATCTGTGCCGCGGCCAGCTCGCTCCACAGCGGCGCGAACCCCGGCGCGATCTGCAACGCGGCGGCGAACATTTCGGCCGCCTCGGTCAGCCGGTCGAGCTGCGCCAGCAGCAGCCCGAGCCGGAACCGCGCATCGGGACTGCCAGGGTGACGTTGCAGCAGCGCGCGATAGGCCGCCTCCGCCTCGTCGAGCCGGCCGCGCTGGTGCAGCGCGGTGGCCTCGGCCAGCGCGTCGGCGCCAGTGGGAGTGGGGGTGCCGCCGGCGGCGCTCATTCCGACGCTGCCTCCCCCGCCGCCGCCAGGGTCGCGAGGCGCTGTTCGGCCAGCGCCAGGTTGTGCCGGGCGATGGCACGCTGGCGCAGCCATCGCGGGCCGCCCAGCGCCGCCAGCGCCTGTCGGTAGGCCTCGATCGCCCGCCGCAGGCAGGCCGCGTCGGCGGCGCGCGCGCCCAGCGCGGCCAGCGCATTGGCCAGGTTGGTCGCGGTCATCGCCCATTCCTGCGGCGCGGCATCGCGCGCGACAGCGGCCAGCGCGACCTCGCAGGCGGCGACCGCCTCGGCCAGCATCCGGGTATCGTCGGTCTGCTCGCCGAGCAGACGCAGCGCGTGGCCGAGGTTGCTGTGGGTCAGCGTCCAGTCGGCCGGCGTCGCGACGGGCGAATACGCCTCCAGCGCGGCGCGGTAGCAGCCGATCGCATCGCTCAGCGCGTCCGGGTCGTTGGCGACCTCGCCGAGCAGGGACAGCGCGGCGCCGCGGTTGCGCAGCATGCGCGCGCGATCGAGCGGGAAGTCTTGACCCGGGAAGGCTTCGAGCGCCTCGGCGTAGCACGCGGCGGCCTCGGCGAGCGCGCCCAGGTCCCCGTCGCGTTCCCCCAGCACGACATGGACGGAACCCAGCGCGGCCCGCGCCCGGCCCCAGACCTGCGGTGCGGTCGCCAGCGGCGCCACCGACAGCGCCGCCTGCGCCGAGCGGACCGCGTCGCGCAGCAGGTCGGCATCGTCCAGCAGCGCGCCGAGCAGGCGCAGCGCGACGGCGAGCCGCGTCTGGGTCTCCGCCCAGGGGAGTGGGGTGTCGGCGAGCGGGGTGTCGGCGACCGGGGCGTCGGCGCGCGCGGCAAGGTCGAGCGCGGCGCGGAACCGCGTTACCGCGTCGGTCGCGGCCGCGATGGCGGCGTCGGGGTCTGGCGCCAGTTCGGCCGCGCGCAGGTACGCTTCGGCGGCTTCCATCGCGCGGTGCCAGGATGTGGCGGCGTTCATCGCGGGCGAACCCTCTGCTGAAATCCATGGCCGGGCGGCGGGAGAAAACCCCGGCCGCACCTGCGCCGATACCGCATGGGCGCCGATCTGGCGATAGCCGGATCGTCGGGCACACTGCCACGCCGCGGCCGCGGCCACGGCACCGCGGCGGCCGGCCCCGGCGAAAACACTCCGCCATTTTTCGTCGGAAATGTGGGCCACCTCACAGCCAAAACTGCTGGGCTGCCTTTCCTGTCGCCGCACGCGCTCCGAGGCCTCTACCGTCTGTTCCGTAACGTGATGCGGGCCCGGCGGGTCAGCGAAGAGAGCCTGGAGCAATGGATAGCCTTCATCTCTACGAGCCTGCTGATCGCGACCGCCGCCATCATTGCACTGGCGCAGGGAGTGTCACCGATGAACCCGAACCTTCGCCCACCCCACCGCCCCTCGCGCAGCCTGGCGCGGCCTGCCGAGACGGAGAAAGACATGTGGCGTGCGTATCTGATCGCGGCTGGGACGGCGCTGGGGCTGATCGCGGTATGGGCGATGCTGGTGTCGTTTACGGCCTGAACCAAGGCACCGAAGCTGCAATGGCATTCATCGACGACGCACGGGATGACGCCGGCGGTCTGACCGTCGCCCGGGTCGCCGAGCCCGAGCCCAGGCTGTGGCAGGACCTGGCAGGGCGATGGCTTGGCGCGCCGCGGCCCGGGCGCCATGCCGCGCCGGACGACGCCGACGTGTGTGGTTCCGCGTCGGTGTGACGCCAGCCCGGCCGAGCCGATCACCTGGCAGGCCGGCCTGCGACCAACCGGCGAAAACGGTGACCCTCCCCCCGTCATGGCCGGTCCCCGGGCCGGGCTTGACCCCGGCCAAGCAATCCCCATCCAGGTGCCCCAGCGCGGGGGATTGCTTCGCTACGCTCGCAATGACAACAAGGGCCGGGCGGTCTCGCCGCGTCCCCCGATCGCCTTGATTGGGGACAAGCGGGCGCCTTACAGCGCGCCCACCTGATCGTGTATGATCCGGCCAGGGCGTCAGGCCGGTAACGGGTGCGGAGCTATGCGTTCGGTGGTTGCGTGATCAAGCCGTACAGTGCCTTCAACACGCCACACCCGGCACCCCACCACGCGGCGACAAGGGCATGAAGCTGTCGGATCTCCCCTCCGAGCGGGTCGTGCTGCTGCTGGGCGCCCCGCGCTCCGGCACCTCGTGGCTCGCCAAGATCTTCGACAGCCACCCGGACGTGCTGTACCGCCACGAGCCGGACACCGTGCTGCGCACCTGGGACCTGCCATGGATGTGCCCGCGCGACGAGGTGGCGCGCTACGTCGACGAGGCCCGCCGCTACCTGGGCCAACTGATCGACACCGCGACGCTGAAGACCGCCGGCAGCCTGCCGATGTTCCCGAAGCGCTACCAGAGCACCCCGGTGTACCTGGCGCGCGCCGCCATCGTCCACGCGCTGCGCGCGGCGGATCTGGCCAAGGTCTCGCGCCGGCTGACAAGGGGCATGCACATCCCGGACTGGGTCGATCCGGCGCGTCATCCGGATCTGCGCGTGGTGCTCAAGTCGGTCAGCTCGCGCGGCCGCGCCCGTCTGTTCGCCGACGCGCTGCCCGGCGCCCGGATCATCTTCATCCTGCGCGACCCCTGGGGCCAGGTGGCCTCGATGCAACGCGGCGCCGCGCTGGGCATGTTCGAGGACGACATCCCGCTGGCGGAGCTGCTGGAGACCGAGCAGGCGGCGCGCTACGGCCTGACCGAGGCCGGCCTCGCCGCCCTGCCCCGGGTCGAGCAGTTCGCCTGGAACTGGGCCATCCTGAACGAGAAGGCGATCGACGACCTGGGCGGCCTGGATCGGGTGAAAATATTGAAATACCAGGACCTTTGCGAACACCCGATGGACCAGGCGCGGGAGTTGCTGGCGTTCGCCGGCCTGCCCTGGGACCGCCAGACCGAGGCGTTCCTGCGCCGCAGCACCACCTACACCGGGCCGAACCGCTACTACGCGGTGTTCCGCGACACGGCGGCCTCGCTCTACCGCTGGCGGCAGGAGTTGAGCGAGGAAGACCAGCAGCGCATCAACCAAGTGGTGCAGGCCACGTCGCTGGCCGCGCTGTGCCCATGCTTACTCCCCCTCCCCTTGAGGGAGGGGGCAGGGGGAGGGGTTCCGCGGGCACGAAGTTTCGATGCGACCCTGGCACCAACCCCTCCCCCCAACCCCCTCCCGCAAGGGGAGGGGGAGAACGTCGAGCCCCCTCCCTCACTATCGCCCGCTTGCGCGAGACCCGCGATTCCGACCAAAAGACATCCATGATCGTCATACAACGAACGGGCCCGGGCCGCACCCGGGGCGGCGGCTGATGGCCGGCGAACTGCCCACGCCATCTCAAGGTCCTGGAGGCCGAGAGCATTGGCATCTTCCGCGAGGTCGCCGGCCAGACCGCCCGTCCAGGTCCTGCTGTATTCAATCGGCAAGGATTCCTCGGTCCTGCTGCACCTGGCGCTGCAAGGCGTTCTACCCCGCCCGCCCGCCGTTCCCGCTGCTGCACATCGACACCACCTGGAAATTCCGCGCCATGATCCGCCATCGCGACCGCACCGCGGCACGCCATGGGCTGGAGCTGCGCGTCTACACCAACCCCGAGGGCCTGCGGCAGAACGTCAACCCGTTCGACCACGGCAGCGCGCTCTACACCCAGATCATGAAGACCGACGCGCTGAAGCAGGCGCTGACCGAGGGCCGCTACGACTGCGCCATCGGCGGCGCCCGGCGCGACGAGGAACGCTCGCGCGCCAAGGAACGCGTCTTCTCCATCCGCGGCCCCGGCCACACCTGGGACCCGAAGCGCCAGCGGCCGGAACTGTGGCAGCTCTACAACGGCAACCTCGCACCCGGCGAAACGCTGCGCGTCTTTCCGCTGTCGAACTGGACCGAGCTCGACGTGTGGACCTACATCCTGGCCGAAGGCATCGAGGTCGTGCCGCTGTATTTCGCCGCCGAACGCCCCACCGTGATCCGCGACGGCGCGCTGATCGTGGTCGATGACGACCGCATGCGCTTCGAGCCCGGCGAAACGCCCGTCCCGCGCATGGTCCGCTTCCGCTCGCTGGGCTGCTACCCGCTGTCCGCCGCGGTGCCGTCGGCGGCCGCGACGCTGGAGGACATCGTCGCCGAAATGCGCACCACGCGGATGTCGGAACGCGCCGGCCGGCTGATCGACCAGGACCAGGACGCCTCGATGGAAAAGAAGAAGCGCGAGGGCTATTTCTGATGCCCGACTCGCTGTTGCGCGTGCTGACCTGCGGCTCGCGTCGATGACGGCAAATCCACGCTGATCGGCCGCCTGCTGTTCGAATGCGGCACCATCCCCGACGACGTGATGGCGGTGCTGGAACGCGACTTCGCGTCGTTTCGGCACCGTGGAGGGCGGCACCGACTACGCCCTGCTGGTCGACGGCCTGGCCGCCGAGCGCGACCAGGGCATCACCATCGACGTCGCCTACCGCTACTTCGAAACCCCGCGCCGGCGCTTCATCCTGGCCGACACGCCCGGCCACGAGCAGTACACCCGCAACATGGTGACCGGCGCCTCGACCTCGGAGCTCGCCGTGCTGCTGGTGGACGCGCGCAAGGGGCTGCTCGACCAGACCCGCCGGCACGCGGCAATCGTCTCATTGGTCGGCATCCGCCAGGTGGTGCTGGCGATCAACAAGATGGACCTGGTCGGCTTCGACCAGGCGGTGTTCGACACCATCGTCGCCGGATTTCAGCCGCGCTGCAGGACCGGCTGGGACCGCTCGTCGGTCACCGCGATTCCGGTCTGCGCGCGCGACGGCGACAACGTCACCGCCGCGTCGGCGCGGATGCCGTGGTACACCGGCCCCACCCTGCTCGCCGCGCTGGAAGCCGCCGAGCCGCCCAGCCCGGCCGCCGCGCTCGGCTTCCGCATGCCGGTGCAGCTCGTTGCGCGGCCGGACCACACATTCCGCGGCTATGCCGGCACCATCACCTCCGGCACGGTCCGCCCGGGCGATGCCGTGGTGAACGCCGTCTCGCGCACCCGCGCGCAGGTCGCGCGCATCGTCACCATGGACGGCGACCTGGACATGGCCAGCGCCGGCACGCCGGTGACGCTGGTGCTCGACCGCGAGATCGACGTCTCGCGCGGCGACGTGATCGCCGCCGCAGCCGGCGCCCGAGCTCGCCGAGCAGATCGACGCCTGGGTGGTCTGGATGGACGACACGCCGTTGTTCCGCGGCCGTGCCTATACCAGCTGATGCTGGGCACCCGCAGCGTCTCGGCACCGTCACCGACATCGTCAACCGCCTGCGACATGGAGACGCTCGCGACCGAGCCGGTGCGCGAACTGCACCTGAACGAGATCGGCCAGGTGGCGCTGTCGCTGTCGCAGCCGGTGGCCTGCCGAGACCTACGCGACCACGCCGCGAACTGGGCGGCTTCATCCTGATCGACCGGCTGACCCGCAACACCGTCGGCGCCGGCATGGTGACCGACGCTGCGCTCGGGCAGCCGCGCCGAACATCTACTGGCACCGCCTCGACGTCGACAAGGCGGCGCGCGCGCGGCCCTGAACCACCAGAAGCCCGTCGGTGCTGTGGTTCACCGGCCTGTCCGGCGCCGGCAAATCCACCATCGCCAACCTGGTGGAAAAGCGGCTGCACGCGCAGGGCCGCCACACCATGATCCTGGACGGCGACAACGTCCGCCACGGCCTGAACCGCGACCTGGGCTTCACCGAGGCCGACCGCGTGGAAAACATCCGCCGCGTCGCCGAGGTCGCCAAACTGTTCGTCGAAGCCGGGACTGATCGTGCTGGTGTCGTTCATCTCGCCCTACCGCGCCGAGCGCATGCTGGCGCGCGAATGCGTCGAGGCCGACGAGTTCATCGAGATCTTCGTCGACACGCCGGTGGACGAATGCCGCCGGCGCGATCCGAAGGGCCTGTACCAACGCGCCGACGCCGGGCAGATCCGCAACTTCACCGGCATCGACGCGCCGTACGAGGCGCCGCTGGATCCCCGGAAATCCACCTGCCGACGCTGGAAGCCCCCGCCGAGGCCCTGGCCGAGCGCATCTTCGTCGACCTGCGCCGCCGCGGTATCGTAGCATAAAAGAAACGATCACGCAGGCCGCCGCCGCCGCACGCGCCTGCCGCGCCTGTGCGGCGGTGCTGCCGCTCGGCCCGCGCCCGGTCTTTCGCGTCTCCGCCACCGCCCGCCTGCTGATCATCGGCCAGGCCCCCGGCACCAAGGTGCACGCGACCGGCATCCCCTGGAACGATCCGTCCGGCGATCGGTTGCGCGCCTGGCTGGAGATGCCGCGCGATACGTTCTACGACCAGCGCCGCATCGCCATCATCCCGATGGGCCTGTGCTACCCGGGCCGCCTGCCGAACGGCGGCGACGCCCCGCCCCGCCCCGAATGCGCGCCCCTGTGGCACCAACGCCTGATCGCGCACATGCCGCGCCTGCGCCTGACCCTGCTGGTCGGCAGCTACGCCCAAGCCTACGTCCTCGGCCGCGGCACCCCGCCGACCACCATGACCGACCGCGTCCACGCATTCCACCAGACCCTGCCAACCTACTTCGCCCTGCCCCACCCGTCCTGGCGCACCACCGCCTGGGAACGCCGCAACCCCTGGTTCGCCGCCACAGTGCTGCCCGCCCTGCGCCACGCCGTCACCGCCGCCCTCGCGTGACGGAAGCAAAGCCGGGGCTTCGCCCCATATGCGTTAGGTTAGCCCCATAGCGTAGAAAACGTTTCCCCCGACGCGGTCGGGTACAATTCATGGCGGGGATGCAAACCCTGGCATCCCGTCCCGACTCTGATTGGCTGGACATTCTGTCGCGCCTTCCGGCCGACCTGGACCTCAACCGCCTGGCCCGCGATACCCTGGCGATCCAGCGATTGCGCGGGATCACCGACGCCGCAGACCTGTTGCGCCTGGGGCTGGTGCGCGGCCCTGGCGGAAAGACCCTCGTGCAGACCGCCGCGTGGGCCTCGATGAACGGGATCGCCGAACTGTCCGCCCCGTCGCTGTCTGACCGGTTGCACCAGTCCGTTGGCTTCTTTTCCGCCCTGACCAGCCAGTTGCTCGCCGCGGGCCGCTGCACCACTCCGACCATCTGGCACGGTCGCTGCCTGCATCTGTGCGATGGCAGCAGCCTGAGCCAGCGCGGCAGCACAGGAACGGACTGGCGGATCCATGCGACCTATGACCTTGGCAGCGGCAAGTTCAGCCACCTGGAGGTGACCGATGGGCAGGGCGCCGAAGCGCTCAGCCGTACGGTGTGCGATGATGGCGGGGTGATGATCGCCGACCGCGGTTATGCCAAAGCCGGAGAGATGGCGGCATTCCGCGTGGGATCTGGTGGCCGGCCCAGGGACTTCATCGTTCGCACCGGTTGGAACATGCTTCGCCTGGAGAGCCTGGATGGCAAGACATTCGATCTGATCGGCGCGCTGCGTCAGATGGAGCAGGCCCCCCAGCCAGATCCGCTGAACCAACCGCGGGAATGGACCGTCCAGGCGCTGTACGGGCGCGACAAGAACACCCAACGACTGCCGATCCGGCTGGTGATCCTGCCACTGCCGCCGGAGAAGGCCGAAATCGCCCGCAACAAGGTCAGGCGAAGTGGCAGCAAGCGCCAGCAGCAGGTCGACCCGCGCAGTGAAGTCGCCGCTGGCTTCATGGTGCTGGCGACCTCATTGCCGATGGAGATTCCGGCCGATGAGATTTGCGCCGTCTACCGGTTGCGCTGGCAAATTGAGTTGGCGTTCAAGCGGTTGAAGTCGTTGATCGGGATCGACCGATTACCAACGCGTACCAAAGCGGGGAGCTTGAGTTGGCTCTATCCGCATCTCATCCTGGCACTGCTGAGCGACGACATTTGCCAGGAAATCCTGGAATCTTCCCCCTCTGGACCGTGCTGACGACGCTGGGGTGCCATCCCTATGGGCGATCCAGGCCGTCGTCATCGCTCTCCTGCGCACCGCCCTGGCGCCACGCAACTTTACCTTGGCCGACTTGGCGCGCGCGAGGCGAGAAACCTGCCGGCACCTCGCCGAGGCCAAACGCAAACGACGACGGCAAAGGATATTTCCCGCAGAAACCTTATCCTAACGCATATGGGGCAAAGCCCCGGACCCCACCAAGGGGCGCTGCCCCTTGGAACCCCGCCAAGGGCAGCGGCCCTTGGAACCCGTCCGTTGGTTGGGGTGAGGGAGGGGTGCGGATGGCGCCAACCGCACCCCTCCCTCAACCGGACCAAAAAATGGAGTCCAGAGGCCGTTCCTCTGGTGTGGGGTCCAGGGGCCTGGAGCCGCCTATACCGAACTGGCTTGCCCCATCGGTAACCATTCAACTCCCCTGTCCACAGGACGGCCGCTGACGGCGTCCGTCAGCTTGGCAGCCTTTCAACGGCGGCGGAAGAGAACTCAGACAGGTGACCCCAGCCCTGGTCAGCGGCGGAGGCTTTGGTTGCGGGGGCACGCAACCATCTTGATTTGCTGCTGAGCTGATGACTTTTAATCTTGGGGCCGAGGGTTCGAGTCCCTCCGGGCTCACCATGCAGATCAACGCCTTTCGGGCCGGTGCGCGCGCGGCGCCGCGGCGCTTCCCACACCCTTCCCCCGAATTCGCCCCCGGACGCGGCCGATCTCCCCGTGGGACGGGCGCCACGCGGCCGGCGCGCGGCGGCGCCCCCCCGGCCAAAAAAACAGAGCGGCGAGGGCGCCAGCCGGCCAAACGGCCGGCGCCCCGCTCTCCGGCACGATGGTGCCGCGCCCCCCGGCGGATGCCGGGCGGGCGCCGCGGCGGCGAACGGCACGCAGCCGAGCCGCTCGGCGACCACGGTTGCCGGCAGGGTGAGAGCCGGGGCGCGATGGTGTCTCGGTTTGAATGTCAGCAACGGGTGGAAACGGCCGTTCCCCACCCGCGGGCGCGGCGCGTTGCCATCGCTGGCCGCTGCCATGCCTGTCGCGCGCCAGGTCCGCGGCGGTCAGGCGGCGCGCCAAGTTGCCGAGGGCATGCGCGCGCCGGGCGCTGGTGCCGCCACCCGAGTAGCGGTGTCGTGATTCTTTACGCTCTCTCACGGCCGCGCGACCGGGCCAGCGCTACTCCGGCGGTTCGGGCCGGGCGTCCCGGCGACCGCCGCTTTGGGTGGAAGGACTAAACCGCTGTCGCGGTAACCGAGTGGCGGGCTAGTTCGGAGACCGCTCCGCGGATACAGTAGTGAGCATGTCAGCAGTTGGGCGCCAACAAATTCTCACTCGGTCGGCAGCGATTAGCGCTGATGCGGGGCGCGAAGCCGCAGCCATCCCGCCATCGTTTCGGTGGGCGCACGGTCTGAAGCGAACTCAACGAAAAGTAGTGGTGCGTTTGCTACGTTGCTCGCAACCGTTTGATTCAACAGGCAATCCAAAACATTCAATGCCCACATAATCAAGTTTCGTGCCATGCTCGCGGTAGTTGCAGCCTAGGGCGCCCCTCCTCGATCAGATCTACCAGACGGGTGGGGCGCGAGCGGTTTCCTCCTTCCAGCCTTATCGGACGCCCCGGACGCCTGCCGTCCGAGCCTCTCGCTCGGTCCGTGCCGGCAGGCGTCCGGGGCGTCCGATAACCCTTAACGAGAGCGGCTGTAGCTGCTGCCCGCCGCCATACTGCCGGGTTGGGTGCAGGCTGTGTGAACACGTCGGACGGTAACGGCAATAAACACTTTTATGTCCTGGGACGCTACTGGATTGAAAGTTTGAGCACGTTGTGGCGACATCTCTTGATATATCGCTGCGCGTCCGCCTCGGGCGACCACGTTTTCACACAGCCTCAGTGGATTCCGAACCGTCCTCATCGCCCCCCCCCTCCAAACCGTCTGGTCGAGGCAGGTCTCAACGACCGGCGAAGTCGGTCGCCGGGAAGGCGGCCTGGCCGGAGTCTCAAAAGGCCGATCTGAAACACTTTGGTAACCCAGAATGTGATGCTGTACGCAGGGACCTTGAGAGACCAGACGTTGAAACCAGCGCTGCCCCACGTCGCGACCCAGGATGTCGCCGCAATTGAGGTCAGGAAACCGTGGCCGGCGCGGTGGCTGTCCATTTGGCGCGATCGGCAGGCAGTGGTCGCGTTGGAATACGCTCTTATCGCCGGGGTGATGGTGTTCGTCGTATTTACCGTGAGCAGCCCCTTCGCAACGGCACTGGACAGCATGTTCACCCGCGTCGCCGACCAGCTCTAGCAGTCTGCTGAAAAGGGCTTTTTGGACTCACTCATCCCCTCATTTTCCTTGGGACACAAAAAATCGGCTGGTCATAAAGGCAATTCCGGAAAGAATCAGACAACCGCCGGCGTTGGCATATCTTTGCGAATTCGCCAAGGCGACTTCCAACGCCGCGAGAAGCAACAAATCTCCCGCCCCTCAACGGCAAGCCGGGGGATACAATGGCCATCAGTGAACGGCGGTTCTCCTTCAACCGGGTCAAGCAGGTTCTTGGCGGTGTGCTGGGCCACGACCTGCACGCCAAGCGCGTCAACTCGCTATGCGACGCCACTCTGGGCGTGCTGCGCAGCGCCTCTCTTGCGGTCTGCACCATCGGCCAGGGCCTTGCCGCCGCGCGCGGTCTGAATCCCAAGCACGCGACCAAGCAGGTGGACCGCCTGCTCTCCAACCCAAACGTCAACGTCGATGACATCGCGGCCCGCTGGGTGCCCTACATCGTCGGCGCACGCAGTTCCATCGTCGTGGCATTGGATTGGACCGACTTCGAGGCCGACAAGCAAGCCACTATCATGCTGTCGCTGATCACCGACCACGGCCGTGCCACGCCGCTGGTGTGGCTGACAGTCGACAAGCACACGCTCAAGGACAACCGCAGCCTCTACGAGCATCGTGTGTTGGTGAGATTGGCTGAACTGTTGCCGGCCGACATCAAGGTCTGCGTGGTCGCCGATCGCGGCTTCGGCGACCAGAAGCTTTACAAACTGCTGACCGAGGAACTGTGCTTCGACTACGTCATCCGCTTCCGCGGCGACATCACCGTCAATGCCACGACGGGCGAAACCCGCACCGCCGCCGCCTGGGTGCGGCCCGGTGGACGCGCCCGCGTGCTGCGCGGCGCCGCAGTCACCGCCGACCGCTATGCGGTGGGAACCGTGGTCTGCGTGCAGGACCCGGACATGAAGCAGGCCTGGTGCCTGGCCGCCAGCAGCACCGACGCCACGGCCAGGCATCTGACCGGATACTACGGCCGTCGCTGGGGCATCGAGTGCGCGCTGCGCGATACCAAGGACCTGCGTTTCGGCATGGGAATGGGCGTGATACACGTCAAATCGCCGGAGCGGCGCGACCGGTTGGGGCTGATCAACGCTTTCGCGGTGGTGCTGCTGACGTTGCTCGGTGCTGCCGGTGAGGCGCTGGGCTATGACCGGATGCTCAAGACCAACACAGCCAAGCGCCGGGTCCACTCGTTGTTCCGTCAGGGCTGCATGCTTTACGATCTGATCCCGACAATGCCGGAAATCAGGCTGCGGCCGCTGATGCGGCGCTTCTCTCAGATGCTGCAAGACCAGCCGCTCTTCGCAGACGTTTTCGGGCCGGTCTGACAAATGAGGGGAGTCATGAGGGTAGATGCACCGGTTCAACAAGTCCTGATATCTTGCGCGCAGCGCCATTTTCGTTCTCTCTGTGAAACTCTGTGGCATACTCTGTGTAACTCTGTGTCCGATGGCTACTTACTTGATTGCTTTGCGGCGGCGGCCCCAACGATCGGGCACAGATGATTGCCATCGACACAGTTGCGCGCGAGGCCGAATAGGTCGCAAGCACAACAAGGTGCTGTAATAGCAGGACCAACGGGATCAAGCGTCGCCAAATCACCCGGCTCGATTGCCAAAATTCGGGTCAGGTTGCAGGCGAGGCCGCGGCGCGTTTACGTTGAGTCGCCACACCCGATGTCGGGCGGATAGCGGTGCAGATCGGCGAGGGAGCTTCCGGCTTGACGCATTCGCTTCGCCACCCCGGCCGGCGTCCGGAATGACCGCGCTCGGCGGCTTCGAGCTGGTCCTGCTGTTGCTGACGGTGGCCGTCGTGCTGGCGCTCGTCGCGCGCCGCCTGCACACGCCGCCCGCTGTCGTGTTCGTGCTCGGCGGCATGCTGCTGGCGGTCACGCCGGACGTTCGCGCGCTGCAACTCGCCCCCGACCTGTATATGGCGCTGTTCCTGCCCCCGTTGGTGCAGGCAAGCGCCTACTTCACCGTGTGGCGCGAATTCCGCGCCAATCTCCGCCCGATCCTGTTGCTCGCTGTCGGCCTGGTGTTCTTTACCGCGTTCGCGATCGGCTGGCTCGCCAAACTGCTGCTGCCGGACGTGCCGTGGGCCGCGGCCTTTACCTTGGGTGCGATCATCTCGCCCACGGACACGGCGGTCACGACGGCGGTGCTCGCGCGGCTGCGCATTCCGCGCCGCATCGTGACGGTGCTGGAAGGCGAGAGCCTGGTGAATGATGCGTCGGGCCTGGTGCTGTATCGGGTCGCGATGATTGCGGCGATGACCGGCCAGTTCAGCCTGGTCCATGCCGCAGCCGACTTCGTACTGCTGTTTGTCGGTGGCATCGTGGTCGGCGCCGCCTGCGGCTACGGCACGATCTGGCTGTTCCGTCGCCTGCACGACCCCAACCTTGAGATTGCGGCAAGCTTCCTGGTGGCGTGGGCGAGCTACCTGGCCGCTGAGCAGGTCGGCGTCTCCGGCGTGTTGGCCACGACCACCTGCGGCCTGTTGATGGGCTGGTATCAGCACGAAACATTCTCGGCCGAGACCCGCACGCAGGCGCAAGCCACCTGGTCGGTTGCCGTGTTCGCGCTGGAGGCGCTGCTGTTCATTTTGATCGGCCTGGCGCTGCGCGGCATATCGGCGCGGTTCAACGGGCACTCGGCGCTGACGTTGCTGCCGCTCGCGCTGCTGATCTCGTTCGGTGTCATTGTCGCGCGGCTGGTCTGGGTATTCCCGGCCACCTATCTGCCGCGTCTGCTGGTTCCCGCGATTCGTCGCGCCGACCCGTACCCACCGCCTGCCGTGCCGCTGGTGATCGGCTGGGCCGGCATGCGCGGCGCCGTCAGCCTGGCCGCCGCCCTGGCGCTGCCGGTCGATTTCCCGGCGCGCGACCCGATCCTGCTGATCACCTTCATTGTCATCCTGGTCACGCTGTTGATCCAGGGTGGAACGTTGAGCGCTGTGATCCGGATCCTGAGACTGAACCTGCCGGTCGATCACGAAGCGCCACCGGCGCATGCGCGCGCCCGCGCCGCGATCGCAGCCGCTGCATTGCGTACCATCGAAGAGCGCACGACCGACCCGCTGGACGGCGCGATTGCAGCCGACATGGTGCGCGAGTACCGCGACCGGGCCGGCTGGCTGGTGCGCGTGCACGAGAACGCCGCCGCGGTGCGGGCCGAACGCGCCGCGCGCCTGACCCTGCGTCGCGACGCGCTTGCCGCGGCCCGGGCCGAGTTGCTGCGCCTGCACCGCTCGCGCGAGATCGACGGCGATGCCCTGCGCGCGCTCGAGCGTGAACTGGACCTGGAGGAAATCAGGCTGCGTACCCTGATCGGGCCGGGCTGAGGCAGATTGATCATCGAGCCTGGGTCGTTGATGGTTGTACCGATCAAGTCGCGGACACCAGCCATCATCGCCGACCCGGGATGCGGCGGGCGTGATGGCGCCGGGCGGCAGGGAGATGCGGTGGTGCCACACATGCCGGCAGCCGGCGAAGCGCGCTTCCTTACCGGCAACATCATGCGCCACGTCGTGGTGATGGCCGGCACCGGTGCGATCGGGCTGATCGCGGTCTTCGCCGTCGATCTGCTGAACCTGTTCTACATTTCCCTGCTCGGCCAGCGGCCGATCGCCGCGGCGGTCGGCTTCGCCGGCGTGGTCGGTTTCTTCCAGACCTCGGTGCTGATCGGCCTGACCATCGGCGTGAGCGCCGTGGTCGCGCGCAGCATCGGTGCCGGCGCGGCGCGCGAGGCACGCCACATTGCCGGCAGCGGCCTCGTGCTGATGGTGCTGGCAGGCCTCGTGGTCGGCCTCGGCACCGTGGCGTTGCGCGGCCCGATCCTGGAGGCGCTCCGCGCGACAGGCGAGACGCGGCGCCTTGCCGAGATTTTCCTGATGATCTCCTCGCCGTTTCTGCCACTGCTCGCGGCGGGGATGTGCTGCTCCGGGCTGCTGCGCTGCCTCGGCGATGCCAGGCGGGCGATGAATGTGACGCTGTTCGCGGCGCTCGCCACCGCGGTGATGGACCCCGCCCTGATCTTCGGCCTGCATCTCGGCCTGCCGGGGGCGGCGGTCAGCACGGTGCTGTCCCGCGTCGTGCTGGCGACGCTGGGCTGGCTGGGCGCGGTGCGGCGGCACGACCTGATCGCCCGTCCATCGCTGCGCGCCGTGGCGGACGACATCGCCGCCATCTTCCACGTCGCCGGCCCGGCCCTGCTCACCAACCTCGCGACGCCGGTCGGGGCGGCCTACGTGACCCGCAGCATGGCGGTTTTCGGCCCCGATGCGGTGGCCGGCCAGGCAACGATCGACCGCATCTCGCCGGTCGCGTTCGGGCTGGTCTATGCACTGAGCGGCGCGGTCGGACCGATTCTCGCGCAGAACGTCGGTGCCGGCCAGATCGACCGGGTGCGCGAGACGTTGCGCGACAGCTTTGTTTTTGTGCTGGCGACCGTCGCGGCGGCCTGGATGCTGCTGGCGCTGACGCAGGCGCTGGTGGTGCGCGCCTTCTTCGCCCGTGGCATGACGGCGGAGCTGGTGCATCTGTTCTGCTCCTGGCTCGCCGCCGGATTTCTGTTCACCGGCGCGCTGTTCGTCGCCAACGCCGCCTTCAACAATCTGGGCTATCCCGTGCTTTCGACCCTGTTCAACTGGGGTCGCGCCACCCTCGGAACGATCCCCTTCGTCACGTACGGCGCGCAGTTCGGGCCAGCCGGCGTTCTGGTCGGGCAGGCGTTCGGGTCGGTGATCTTCGGCACTCTGGCGGTGATCACGGCTTTTCGCGTTGCCGACCGGCTAGGCGGAACCGTCGGCCGACCCGGCAATGCCATGGCGATACCCGCCGGCACCGGCAACGCCGCACTTGCGGCGCTCGCCGTGCGTCCCTGGCGCAACTGGCATCTGCCCGTGCATCTGGCCGTGCACCGGCACACGCACAGGGCCGGGTGAGGCGCGGGATTACGGCTCGGCAGTGTCATTCAGGCAAGATCATCGTCCGCGTCGCCACTTTGGTGAACCCGTCATCGCGTGCGAGCCGGACACATGCCAGTGGAAGTTCTTCACCTTCACGCAGAGCGCGAACGCGTCGGCCAGCAGCGTGGTCAACGCCGTGGCAAATCGCTCCCCCGAACCCGGCGACGGGCGCGCGGCCCATCATCCCCCGAGGTCAGACGGTCTGCGCCCCATCCGGGGGATAGGCATCGCCCAAGAATAAGCGAATCAGCCGTAATTGCGCAGTTTACCGCGGCCGATGCGCGGCTCGGCGCATCTGGTCCACATCACGGTTCGCCTTCGCCTTATGCAAGCAATCAAGTAAGTAGCCAGCGGACACAGAGTTACACAGAGTATGCCACAGAGTTTCACAGAGAGAAAGCAAGTAGGCTTATTGGCGCGTCGCGCTGATGACAGATGCATCGGTTCAACAAATCCTGATATCTTGTGCGCAGCGCCATTTGCTTTCTCTCTGTAAAACTCTGTGGCATACTCTGTGTAACTCTGTGTCCGATGGCTACTTACTTGATTGCTTTGCGGCGGCGTATCTGCTCGACCCCGGTTTGATCGGCGTTTTGAGGGATAATTCGCCGACGCTTCCGACTGGCCTAAAAAACCTTTGACACGGTCACGGCCGAGTCAATTCTAAACCAGGGCGTGCCCGAGCTCCCCGACCTCAGCCAGCTGAGCCACGCCGAGAAGGACGCCCTGATCCGGGCGCTGTGGGCGCAGGTGCAGAGCCTGACGGTTCGGGTGGCGGCGCTCGAAGCCAGGCTCGGCGAACCGTCGAAGACACCGGATAATTCCAGCCTGCCGCCGTCGAGGGGTCAGAAGCCGAACCAGCCGGAGCAGGCCAAGCGTGTCGGACCACGTACCGGCAGCCTGGGTCGTAAGGGCGGCGGTCGCCCACTGGCCCGCGATCCCGACGAAACGGTGACCGCGAAAGCGGCCGCCTGCGCGCATTGCCAATCCGTGCTGACAGATGCCGATCAAGTGCTGCACGGTCGTTACGACAAGATCGACCTCCCGGTGGTGCGCCCCGTGGTGACCCGTGTGGAACGTTATGCTGGGCATTGCCCATGCTGCGGCGGCGTAACCCTGGCAGCGATACCCGCGGGCCTGGAAGACGGCTCGCCGTTCAGCGTGAACATCGTGGCGCTGGCGATCTATCTGCGCTTCACCCATGCCATCAGCTATCGCCGCCTGACCCAGCTGTTTCTGCACCTCTATGCGCTGCAGATCAGCGAGGGCGCGTTGGATGCGATGTTGCAGCGCGCCAAGCCAAGTTTCGACAACGAGGTCGCCGCCATTCTTGCCCGGCTGCGCCGTTCGCGGATCGTCTGTTCGGATGAGACCTCGGTGCGCATCGACGGTCGCACCCATTGGAATTGGGTGTTTCAGAACGATCAGGTGGTGATCCACGTGGTGCGCAACAGCCGCGCGGCCAACGTGGTCACCGAGACGATGGCAGGCCATCGGCCGAGCATCTGGGTCTCCGACCTGTATGGCGCACAGCAGGGGCATGCCGATCTATGGCAGGTCTGTCTGGCGCACCAACTGCGTGACTGCAAATACGCCATCGAGGCGGGCGATACCATCTTCGCCCCACGCATGAAGGCGCTGCTGCTGCGGGCTGTCGTGCTGGCGCGGCGGCGCAGGAGCCTGGCCGAGAGCACGCGGCGCAGCTATCAGCACAGGCTGGATCACGAGTTGAACGCGATTATGGTGCTGGCGCCCACCAACCACCATGGCAGGCGACTGCGAAAGCGTTACGGGAAGGTGCGCAGCCACCTGTTCACCTTCCTGGAGCATCCGGAGGTTCCGCCGGATAACAATGGCAGCGAGAGGGAATTGCGGCCCACAGCCACATACCGCAAGGTCACAGGTGGCTTCCGTTCTACCTGGGGTGCCGACCTGTTCGCCGGCGTTCGATCCGTCGTTGGAACAGCAGCGCGACGGGGAAAGGATGCGTATCAGGCTATTCTCGCAGTTCTGGACGCCGAATTTATCATTCAGCCGGGTTGAGCAGATACGCGGCGGCGGCCACAAACCCTGCACCTGCTCGCCTGGCCGGCAGCGTAGAATTGGGGGTATAAATAGGTCGTGGTTCCGGATTGTCATATACATCAATAGGGTATGGCGCTCGTCTGGCGGATGGGGTGGGATTCGAACCCACGAACCCTTGCGGGTTGGCGGTTTTCAAGACCGCTGCCTTAAACCGCTCGGCCACCCATCCCCGGCCATTCCCCCAGGGCATCTCCCAGCCCTGCCCGCGCCGCACTGGGTAACCGGCCCCGGCGAGCGCGAACGCTAGCCGCCGGTCGGCCGTCCCACAAGCATTGACGCGGATTCCGTATCACAGGCATGTTATAATTACGTTTGGCGAGTCGACGCCGGAAGGGGTCACCGGGGCACAGGGGCGGCTATGAGGAAACACATCGTTGGCCTGGGCAGCCTCGGTTTGCTGCTTGGGATGGCCGCCGCGCGGGCCGCCCCGCCGGCCGATCCGTCCAGCATCTGGACGCTGCAGGACGAAAACGCCTCGATCTCCACCGCCAACCTGACGGACCGTTACTACGTCAACGGGCTGCGGCTGGGCTGGACCTCGCCGACCGGGGCGGTGCCCGGCTTCCTGGCGCCGCTCGGCACCACGCTGTGGGGTGAGGGACAGCAGCGCATCGCCGTCTCGCTGTCGCAGCAGATATATACGCCGGCTGACACCCAGGTCAGCGTGCCGGACCCGCACGACCGGCCGTATGCCGGTCTGCTGCTCGGCAATTTCTCGTTGCTCAGCGACACCGACACCTCGCGCAGCGTGCTGATGCTCAGCGTTGGCGTGGCCGGCCCCGGCGCCGGCGCCGAGGGGCTGCAGAACGGCTTTCACAATCTGATCGGCCAGGCCAAGGTAAACGGCTGGAGCTACCAGATCCCCAACACGCCCGCCGTCGAGCTGCTCACCGGCCGCACCTGGCGGCTGCCGATCGCGCAGCCCGGCGGGCTGGAGATCGACGCGCTGCCCTCGCTCACCGCCGCGGTCGGCGACGTGCGCGACTACGTCCAGGCCGGCGTGACGGTGCGGCTCGGGCAGGGACTGAACTCGGATTTCGGGGTGCCGCGGCTGCGGCCCGGGCTGAGCGGCGAGGATGCCTCTGTGCAGACCAGGCCGTTCGCCTGGTACCTGTTCGCCGGGGTGGACGGCCAGGCGGTGGGCTACGACCTGCTGCTGCAAAGCAGCCCGTTCCGCGGCGGCCCGCACGTCAACATCGTCTGGGACGTGGGCGAGGCGCAGGCCGGCTTCGCCATTCTGGCCAACGGCGTGCGCTTCACCTTCGCCTGGGCCGTGCAGACGCAGGAATTCGACGGCCAGCACGGCGGCCTGCACCAGTTCGGCTCCGCCGCGCTGTCGGTGAAGTTCTAGCGCCGCGCGCCAGTTCAAGCGCCTGACGAGCACTTGTCTTGCCGCCGAGCGCACCGTCATCGATCACTGGACGGCGGGCGGTCCGCCAGTATCGACCGACACCGGAGATGCCGCGATGAGTGATGACGCCACGCCGGACCTGTCGCTCCTTGCTCGTCAGCAGCGACAAATCCTGACGGAGATGGGCAGCATACGCGACGATCTTGCGGTGCTGACGGCCATTGCAACGCGCCAGGACGGGATGTTCGCGGCGCTCCTGACCGACGTGCGCGCGATGCACGCGCCGCACGGCCGACTTGCCAACCGCGTCCGCGACCTGGAGACCCAGCCGTAAGCTTGCCGCGTGGAGTCTCGTTGAGCCCGCACAGTCCGGCGCTCGGAGCGAATTCGTCGCGACGACAGTGCCGCAGACTGCCGGTGCAAACGTCGACGCGACAGCGTGCGTCACGTTGCCGAATGGCGTAGCGCCCGAATAGCGCAAATTGGACTGATCAATCCGGCCGTATTGGGGCTGGCGGGCAGACCGATTCTCCCGATCAATGCCGCACCGCGACAGATTGAGAAGCCCCCATGCCCGACACCATCCCCGCCGACCCCGACCGCTTCGCGGTCACCGAGATCAACCGAGTCCGCCGCGTGCACGACCGCGGCCGCTACGACAAGGCGACGATCCACGCCTTCCTCGACGCGGCGCTGGTCTGCCACATCGCCTACACGATCGACGGCCGCCCGTACTGCACGCCGACCGCGTTCTGGCGCGAGGGCGAGCACCTGTACTGGCACGGGTCCTCGGCGTCCCGGGCGATCCGCAACCAGAACAAGGGGCTGCCGGTCTGCGTCACGGTGACGCACGTCGATGCGCTTGTCATGGCGCGCTCGGGCTTCCACCACTCGATCAACTACCGCTGCGTGATGGCGTTCGGCACCGCGCACGCGATCACCGACCGGGCGGAAAAGCTGCGGCTGATGGACAACTTCGTCGACCGCGTCTACCCGGGCCGCGCCAAGTTGATCCGCCAGCCGAACGAGCAGGAGCTGAAGGCGACCACGCTGATGGGCATGGAGATGGAGACGGTGTCGGGCAAGATCCGCGACAAGCACGTGGCGGACGAGGAGGAGGATTATGCCGCGGTGCCCGCCTGGTCGGCGCTGTATCCGATCACCCAGGTGATCGGCGAGCCGTCGGAATGCGCGCGGCAGTTGCCCGGGCTGACGCGGCCGGAGGGGATGGTGGATTTCGTTCCCGGCACGCGGCTGGATGAGCTGATGACGCAGACGTATCGGAAGACGTTCGGCTAACGTACACCTCTCCCGCTCTTCGCGGGAGAGGTCGCGGAGTCCTTGCGACGCGGGTGAGGGTGTTGCCGCGGCACGACCCTCACCCGTCGCGCTCCGCGCTCCGACCTCTCCCGCGAAGAGCGGGAGAGGTGTACGGCGATGTGCGGCCGACCGCCTCCCTGCTATTCCGCCGCCTTGTGCAGGATCTCCTCCGGCGTCGAACTCACCACCTCCACATATTTCGGCACAAATTTCCCCCCCTCGATCAGCTTGATAAATTCCGGCTTGATCTCGTTCGCCAGGATCTTCCGAATCCGCGCGTGCTCCTCGATATCCGCCCACTCGGCAATGAGAAAAAACCGCTGCGGGTCCTCCGTATCCCGGCACAGCACGCCGTCCTTCACCTGGGCGGCCGACTTGTGCATCGGGTTGCCGTCCGAGTAGTCGAATTCCTCGAACAGGCGGATGAATTCTTCCTCCCGCCCGGCCTGCACCCGGAAATCGTAGATATGCAGGAAATTCCCCTTCGTTGCCAAAGGCGCCTGGGCCATCGCACCCCTCCTTGAACCGTGCCGAACCGCGGCCGATACTCGCCCGTGCCCCGCCTTGAGGCAATGCACATCCATCGGGCAAGGAGCCCAGCATGAACGACGGCCCGTCGCCGCTGCGCGACCCGCGCTACCGCTGGCCCGCCGAGGGCCTGACGCGCGTGCCCGACTGGGTCTACACCGACGCGGCCGTCTACCAGCGCGAGGTCGAGCGCATCTTCCACGGCCGCACCTGGAACTATGTCGCGCTGGAAGCCGAGATCCCCAATGCGGGCGACTTCATCCGCTCCAACGTCGGCCCCACGCCGGTGGTCGTCGCGCGCGGCACGGACGGCGCGATCCACGTCGTGGAGAACCGCTGCGCGCACCGCGCCGCCGAATTCTGCCGCGAGCTGACGGGCACCACCAAGGAATTCGTCTGCCCCTATCACCAATGGACCTATACGCTGGACGGGGCTCTGCGCGCCGTGCCGTTCCGCCGCGGCGTCGGCGGCAAGGGCGGCATGCCGGCCGACTTCGACATGGCCGCACATAGCCTCAGGCGCCTCAACGTCACCACGCATCGCGGCGTGGTGTTCGCCTCCTACGCCGCCGACATGGAGCCGCTCGCCGATTATCTCGGCCCCGACATCCTGCGCGAATTCGAAGCCACATTCGACGGCCGCCGCCTGAAACTGCTCGGCCATTACCGCCATACGCTGCCGGGCAACTGGAAGCTGTACCACGAAAACCTGAAGGACCCCTATCACGCCACCCTGCTGCACACCTTCCTGGTCACCTTCGGCCTGCTGGTCGCCGGCAACAAATCGCTGATGCTGACCGACGCCACCGGACGGCACGGCGTGATGGCCTCGGCCAAGTCCGACGCGACAAAAGTTGCCGCCGACCTGAAGGGCGAGATGCGCGCCTACAAGGAAGGCATGACGCTGGCCGAGCCGCGCTTCATGGATTTCATCGACGAGTTCGACAGCCCGTGGTCCGTCACCATGGCAACGATCTGGCCCAACCTGATCGTGCAGCGCGAGATGAACACGCTCGGCATCCGCCAGATCGTGCCGACCGGCCCGCACGAGTTCATCATGAAATGGACCATGTTCGGCTTCGAGGGCGACGACGACGCGATGACCCGCCACCGCCTGCGCCAGGGCAACCTGATGGGACCCGCCGGCTTCCTCGGCCTGGAAGACAACGAGGCGATCAAGTTCGTGCAGGACGGCATGCAGCGCGTGCCCGACGGCGAACACGTGGTCGAACTCGACCCGCAGACCGCCTACGGCACGTCGGACACGCTGATCTCGGAAGCCGCGATCCGCGCGATGTACCGCCACTGGCGCGAGGTGATGGAGCTGTAGCGATGCGCACGATGACCCCGACGTACACCTCTCCCGCCTCGCGGGAGAGGTCGGAGCGCGCAGCGCTCCGGGTGAGGGTGCTGCACGCGGCACGAACCCTCACCCGAAGCGCTCCGCGCTTCGACCTCTCCCGCGAAGAGCAGGAGAGGTGTACGAGGGCGTCCATGCCCGGAATGACCTAGCCATGCTCGACGCACCGGCTCCCACGACCGACAACCGCATCGCCGCGCTGCTGTTGCACCACGAGATCGACCAGTTCAACGCGCGCTACGCCGCCGCACTGGACGCGCAGCTTCTGACCGAGTGGACCGACATGTTCACCGAAGACGCGTTCTACCTGGTCACCTCGCGCGAGAACGCCGATCGCAACCTGCCGGTCGGGCTGATCTACTGCGAGGGCCGCGGCATGATCCGCGACCGCGCGTTTGCGCTGGACAAGACCGCGATGTTCGCGCCGCGGTATCTGCGCCACATCATCGGCAACCTGGTCGTGCAGGGCGAGGACCCGAACGGCGACATCCGCGCGCAGGCCAACTACGTCGTGCTGCAGGTGCTGTTCGACCGCCCTGACGCGACGCTGCATCAGGTCGGTGTCTACCACGACATCTTCCACCGTAGCGAGACCGGACTGAAGCTGCGCGAGCGGCGCTGCGTCTACGACAACCTGCTGGTGCCGAACGCGCTGTGTCTGCCGGTGTGATGCGGCTCTCGCAGCGTCGTAGGGGCACGGTCCCGAAACAATCTCCCCCTCCCCTTGAGGGAGGGGGCGGGGGGAGGGGTTGGTGCCAGGATCACACCGAGGTTTGCCGCGCACCGACCCCTCCCCCCTACCCCGTCCCTCAAGGGGAGGGGGAGGAAGGTTCATGACCCTCGAAGGCTTCGGCATCGGCGCCCGCGCACCTCGAAAAGAAGACGCACGCCACCTGCACGGCCGCGGCTGCTTCGTCAGCGACATCGCCATGGCCGGCCTGCAGGACGTTGCCTTCTTGCGCAGCCCGGTCGCGCACGCGCGCATTCTCCGCCGCACCAAACCGCCCGGCCACGAAACCAACGTGTGCTTCCGCGACGACCTGGTCGGGGTCGCACCGATCGTCACCCGCTCCGCCATGCCCGGCTACAAGCTCTCAGACTTCCACCCGCTCGCCGCCGAGCGCGTCCGTTTCGTCGGCGAACCAGTCGCGCTGTGCATCGCGGCCAGCCGCGCTGCCGCCGAGGACCTGACCGAGCTGGTCGAGGTCGACTACGCCGAGCTTCCCGCCATCGCCAGCAGCGCCGCCGGCCGCGCCCCCGGCGCCGCCCGCCTGCACGAGCACTGGCCCGACAACCTGTTCCTGGAAACCGCCTTCGACAGCGGCATCGACGCGGTTGCCGCCACCGCACCGGTAAGAGTCGACCTGACGCTAAGCTGCGCGCGCCAGGTGATGCACCCGATGGAGGGCCGCGGCCTGCTCGCCTGGTGGGACTATCGCGCCGCGCAGCTTGTCGTGCACGCCTCGACCCAGGTGCCGCACCTGATCCGCGCCGGCCTCGCCGAGGTGCTGAACGTTCCGCAAGCGGCGATCCGCGTCGCGCCCCCGGATATCGGCGGCGGCTTCGGCTACAAGTGCCTGCTGCAGCCCGAGGATGTCTGCATCGCCTGGCTCGCGCTGACCCGCAAGACGCCGTTCCGCTGGATCGAGGACCGCCGCGAACATCTCGTCGCCGGCGCCAACGCGCGCCAACATAACTATCGGGTGACCGCCTATGCCGACCGGCGCGGCCGGTTGCTGGGGCTGGACGCGGAAATCCTGGTTGACACCGGCGCCTACTCGGTGTGGCCGTTCACCGCCTGCCTGGAAGCGGCGC
This sequence comes from uncultured Alphaproteobacteria bacterium, assembly GCA_963773345.1. Classification (GTDB taxonomy): domain Bacteria; phylum Pseudomonadota; class Alphaproteobacteria; order Acetobacterales; family Acetobacteraceae; genus Palsa-883. The sequence goes on from CAVZBG010000010.1 coordinate 770,390, forward strand.
AGGCCGGCGGCAACCTGCCCGGGCCGTACGATCTGGCGGCGTATCGCTGCAAGACCTACTCGGTCGCCACCAACAAGCCGCCGTTTGCGCCGTATCGCGGCGTCGCGCGCCCCGGCGTCTGCTTCGCCATCGAACTGACCATCGACGCCATCGCCCGCGCGGTCGGCCGCGAGGCGTGGCAAGTCCGCGCCGAAAACCTGGTGCCCGCCGCCGCGATGCCGTACGTGAACATCACCGGAAAGCGCTACGACAGCGGCGACTACCCGGCCTCGCTGCTGACCGCCAGGGACATGATCGGACTGGACGCGCACCGCGCCGGCCCGCCGCGCGACGCACAGGGCCGCTATCTCGGCATCGGGTTCGCCACGTACACGGAACAGACCGCGCACGGCACAAAAGTGTTCGCCGCCTGGGGCCTGCCGCTGGTGCCCGGTTTCGACCAGGCATTCGTAAAGCTCGCCCCGGACGGCGCGCTGGAGGTGAAGGCCGGCATCCCGGCCATCGGCCAGGGCCTGGAGACCACGCTGGCGCAGATCGCCCACGAAATGACCGGGGTGCCCTTCGACACCATCCGGGTGACGCTGGGCGACACCGCGACCACGCCGTTCTCCACCGGCGCCTATGCCTCGCGCGGCATCGTCATGTCGGGCGGCGCCGTCTCGCGCGCCTCCGAGGTTCTGGCCGGGCGCATCAAGGCGATCGCCGCGCATCTGTTGCAGGTGCGGCCGGCAGACCTTAGCTTCCGCGATGGCCGCATCCATGCCGGCGCGGCCGGCCTGGCCTACGCCGATGTCGCGCACGCCTGGTACGCGCGGCCGGAACAATTGCCCGAGCAGGTCAACACCGCCGGGCTGGAAGTCACCGAGGGCTACAAGCCCGAGGTCGATACCGGGCTGTTCTCCTACGCCAGCCACGCCGCGCGCGTCGCGGTGGACGCCGAGACCGGGCAGGTCGAGATCTTCGACTACGTCATCGTCGAAGACTGCGGCCGGGTGGTGAACCCGATGATCGTCGAGGGCCAGGCCTGCGGTGGCGCCGCGCAGGGCGTTGGCACCGCGCTGTTCGAGGAATGTCCGTACAATGCGGATGCGCAACCGCTGGCCTCGACGCTGATGGACTACCTGCTGCCCGGCCCGACCGAGCTGCCCAGCTTCCGCGTGCACCACACCGAAACGCTCTCGCCACATTCCGCCCACGGCATCAAGGGTGTCGGCGAGGGCGGCGCGATCGCCCCGGCGGGTGCCATCGTCAATGCGATCAACGACGCGCTGGCCCCGCTCGGCGCCGTGCTGCGCGACATCCCGGCGAACCCCGACCGGGTGCTGGCCGCGATCGCGGCAGCGGGGCACGTAGCGTGATGGCCCCGCCCACGTGTCACTCGCGACCCCACCGTCATGGCCGGGCTTGTCCCGGGAAAACCCTCCCCCTCCCCTTGAGGGAGGGGGTTGGGGGGAGGGGTCAGTGCCAGCGTCGCACCGAAGCTTCTCGCGCCCCGGAACCCCTCCCCCCAACCTTGGTCCGCTTCGCGGCCCAAGCCCTCAAGGGGAGGGGGGAGAATGTTGCCCAACCCCGGGCTTATCCTGATGCCTACGGGGTCAAGCCCGGCCATGACGGAGAGGGTGACGGTGGGAGCCCCAACATGAAACCCGCCCCCTTCGCCTACACCCGCGCCGCTACCGTCGGCCACGCCATCGAGCTGCTGGCCACCGAGCCCGACGCCCGCCCGCTCGCCGGCGGCCAGTCGCTCGGCCCGATGCTCAATCTCCGCCTCGCCCGCCCGGCGCGGCTGGTCGACATCAAGCGCGCCGCGGACCTGCGCGCGCTGGACGCCGACTCACGCCATCTGCGCCTCGGCGCCTGCTGGACGCACGCCGAGATCGAGGACGCAACGATCGAGGACCCGACCAACGGCCTGCTGCCGCACGTCGCGCGCGGCATCGCCTATCGCGCGGTGCGCAACCGCGGCACCGTCGGCGGCAGCCTGGCGCATGCCGATCCGGCCGCGGACTGGATCACCACCATGGCCGTGCTGGGCGCGGCGATCATCAGCCAGGGACCGGCCGGCACGCGAAGCTGTCCGGCTACCGGCTTCGTGCAAGGCCCGTTCGCCACCGCGCTGGGTGCCGCCGAGCTGATCGTCGCCATTGAGATCCCGCGTCTCGCGCCCACCGCGCACTGGGGCTACCACAAGGTTTGCCGCAAGACCGGCGAGTTCGCCCGCGCCATCGGCGCCGCGGTGCTCGATGACCGCACCGGTCTGGCCCGCGTGGTCTGCGGCGCCACCGGCGGCGCCCCGATCGAGCTGCCGCGCACCGCCGCCCGCCTGGCCGAAGCCGGGGCGACCGCGGCCGCCGCGTTGGTTGCCGACGAACTCTCCACCCTGCTCGGCGCCACCCCCTGGCAGGTGCACGCGGTCGCCGTGCGCCGCGCCCTGGCGCAGCTTGCAGCGCCGGCGGGCTCCGCATGAGCGCGGCCTCGCTCACATCGGGTTCGCCGACATCGGGTTTGCCAACGCCCGGTTCGTCAACACCGGGTTCGCCGACGCCCGGCTTGCTGACCCCTGTCTCGCTCACCGTGAACGGCCACCCTGCGCAAGCGCTGGTCGAGCCGCGCACCCACCTCGCCGACTTTCTTCGAGAACACCTGCACCTGACCGGCACGCATCTCGGCTGCGAGCAGGGCGTGTGCGGCGCCTGCACCATCGTGCTCGACGGCAAGCCGCAGCGCTCCTGCATCGCCTATGCGCTCGACTGCGACGGCAGCGTGGTGACCACGATCGAGGGTTTCGACGATGACGCGCTGATGGAGGCGCTGCGCACGGCGTTCTCCGCCCATCACGGGCTGCAATGCGGCTTCTGCACGCCGGGCATGCTGGTGACGGCGCGCGATATCGTTGCGCGGCTGGGCGACGTGCCGGAGGCGCGCATCCGCGAGGAGTTGTCGGGCAATCTCTGCCGCTGCACCGGCTATGTCGGCATCGTCGCGGCGATCCGCGCGGTCTGCGCCGGGCGGCAACCGGCAGCGGCGCTCGCAGCGGCCCGTTCCGGCGTGGCGCCCACGCAGGTTGCGCCGGTCGCGCCGCCACCGGCCGCGGCCATCGCGCGGGCTGCACGGATCATGCCACCGGCAGGCGCCACGCCAGGGCCGGGCGCGCCAGCGGCGACACACCCGGCACCACCGCCGATCGCCGCCGCCGCGGACGGCCGCCCGACCCTGACCGAGCGCATCACGCTCGCCGCGCCGCCCGACGCGGTGTGGGCCGCCCTGGCGGATCTGCGCGCCGTCGCCTCCTGCCTGCCCGGCGCAGACATCACCGCGATCGACGGCGAGACCGTCACCGGCCGGCTGCGCGTGGCCCTCGGGCCGATCCGCGCCGGGTTCGCCGGGCAGGGCAGCGTCACCCGCGACGCGGCCACGCGATCGGGACGGCTCAGCGGCCGAGGGCGCGACAGCGGCACCGGCTCGTCGGTCGAGGGCGAGGCAGGCTACCAAGTTCGCCCGGCCGGCCCGGGCACCGAGCTGGAGGTGACCCTGGCGTGGCGCCTCACCGGATCGCTGGCGCAGTTCGCCCGCACCGAGCTGGTGCAGGCGCTGGCGCGGCGGCTGCTGGAGACCTTTACCGCCAACCTCGAGGCGCTGATCGCCGGCAAGCGACCCGCCGAGGCCCGCCCGCTGGGCTTGCTGAGGCTGCTCTGGGCGCTGATCCGCGCCAGGCTGTTCGGCCGATAGGGCGCCGCGCGTCGGGCGACGGAAGGCGGCGCGGACCGGTGCGGGACGTGCAACGTTCCGGTTGCCGCTGTGCCACGATTTGTTGCAGGATCACTTCTGGTAGGAGCCTTGCATGGGCTGGATCCGGCGTCTGTCAGTGGCTGCCGTGGTATGGGGCATCGCCTGTTCGTGCGCCCTCGCGCAAAGTCCGGCCGGGGCAACTGCCGCCTCGGCGCCGTCCGCCGCGCAGTCCGCGCCGGCGCAGCCCGCCGCCGCATCACCCGCGCCCACCGCGTCGCCGGGCAGTTGTGCCAAGGCGATCGCCGGCGCACCGCTGGGTCCGCCTTCGGCCTACGTCGTGCAACTCGATCCGGACACGTTATGGCGGCCGCGCGGCGCCGAGGTGCGGTTCACGCTGGGTGGCACCGCCGGGGCGCCCCCGCAGGTGAAGCGGGTGCTGGTGTGCTTCCACTGGGAGCTGGCGCATCCGGGGCTGGCGCCGGCGCCCGATTACACGCCAAGCCCCCTGGTCCGCAGCGTGCCCAACACGGCAGGCATGATCGAGTACGGCGCGATCGTCCCCTACCTGCCCCCCGCGAGCCACTTCGGCAGCGGGCCCAACGGCGTCGGGACTGTCGCCTACGCGGCGTTCGACACCGTGCCGCTCGCCGACATGCAGGTGCTGGTCGAGTTGGCCGATGGCACCTGGTTCGCCGTCATACTGCCCGTCGGCGTCACCAACGTTCCCTCCGCGCTGATCATCCTGGGCGTGTCCCTGCTGTTCGCCGGCGTCATTCTGTGGCGCTGGGCGCCGATGACGTTGTTCCCGGACGCCGCGCCATCGCGCCTGCGTGCCGCCTCGCGCCGTGTGCTCGCGATCGTTTCCACCAGCAATGGCGTGGCCAGTCTGTCGCAGTTCCAGATCATGCTGTGGACCCTGGTGATCGCCGGTTCCGCGGTCTATGTCATGTCGCTGTCGGGCAATCTGATCGCGGTCAGCAGTGGCACGCTGACCTTGCTCGGCATTGCCGGCGGCACGTCGGTGCTTGCGCGGGTCCCCGCCAAGGGCACCGCGACGACCGGCGCAGGTGCCGGCGCGGGTGCCGGTGCGGGACCCGCGGCACCAGCAGCCGCGCCGGCACCCGCGCCAGCGGTCGCACAGTGGATCCCACACTGGTCACAGATCCTGGTCGACGACCCCGCAGATCCGGAAATCGACGTGACCCGCGTGCAGATGCTGATGTTCACGCTGATCACCGCGGCGTTCGTCGCCGTCAAGGTCGCGGTCACCTACAGCATTCCGGAAATTCCCGACAATTTCCTGGTGCTGATGGGGATCAGCAACGGCGTCTATCTCGCCGGCCGGCATATCCCCAGCACGCCGAAGGGTACGGCCGGATGATCTCTGACCGGCCGCAAATCGTCCGTGAACCCAAGCTGGAGGAACCCAACCGCCATGCTGACCAGTGACGTCATGCGCGACATGTGGCCGCACGGCGATGCGACCGTTCCCGGACTGATCGATGGCATCATGGCGGCCGCGCCGGCGGTCTTCGCCACCCACGGCCTGACCTCCGATCTGATCGTTGCGCACGCGGTGGCGCAGTTCAGCGAGGAATGCGGCGCCGGCACCGAACTGGTCGAGAACCTCAATTATTCCGCGCAAGGACTGATGAACACCTGGCCCTCGCGGTTCGACGCGGCGAAGGCCGCCCAATTCGCGCGCAACCCGCAGCAGATCGCCAACGAGGTCTACAACGGCCGCATGGGCAACCGCCCGGGCAGCGATGACGGCTGGACCTATCGCGGCCGCGGCGGCAGCCAGGTCACCGGACGCGACGCCTATACCAGGCTCGGTCAGACGGTCGGGCTCGATCTCGTCAACAATCCCGACCTGGTCAATGTTCCCGTGAATTTTCTCGCCTGCGCGGTGGCGGATTTCGTCCAGTGCGGCTGCCTGCCGTTTGCCGCGGCCGACGATGTGAACGGTGTCACCTATCACCTGAACGGCGGATATATCGGCCTGGCGGAGCGCACGGTGTGGCTGGCGAAGTGGAAAGCCGCGCTCAACGTCAATGGCGCGGCGGACCACGGCACGCTGTGGGTGCAGCAATCGTTGAACAAGCTCGGCGCCGAGCCGCCTGTCGCCACGGATGGCACCTACGGTCCGCTGACCGCAGCCGCGGTGAAGGCGTTCCAGCAGGCGCACGGCGTGACCGCGGACGGCAAGATCGGTCCCGAGACTATTGCGGCGATCGAACAAGCGCTGGGCGGAGGGTAGACGTTCCGCTACTGCATTTTCATTCTGACACAAAAATATCTGTCATTGCGAGGAGCGCAGCGACGAAGCAATCTCCTGCCTCGGGAGGGGGGGATTGCTTCGTCGCTGCGCTCCTCGCAATGACAGATCGCTGCGCTCCTCGCAATGACAGGTCACTGCGTCTCTCGCAATGACAGGGGGCGCTTTCGGTCAGGGCGAAATTGGTCTATCCGCCGCTCGCCCGCGCCTGCGCCGCGATCGTCGCGCACAGCTCGTCCACCACCCGCAGGACCAGCGCCTCGTCCTCGGATTCGGCCATGACGCGGATCAGCTTCTCGGTGCCGCTCTGGCGGATCAGCAGCCGCCCGCAGCCGTTCAGGTGGCCCTCGGCGGCGCGGATCGCCTGCTGGATCTGCGCATTGCGCAGCGGCGAGGCTCCGGCGAAACGCACATTGCGCAGCAGTTGCGGCAGCGGCGCGAACACCCGGCACACTTCGCTGGCCGGGCGGCCCTGCGCGATGACCACCGCCAGAACCTGCAGCGCCGCCACCAGCCCGTCGCCCGTGGTGGCGAAGTCGGACAGGATCAGGTGGCCGGACTGCTCGCCGCCGACATTGATCGCGATCTCGCGCATCTTCTCGGCCACGTAGCGATCGCCGACCTTGGTCCGGTGCAGCGCCAGCCCGCGCCCGGCGAGGAACCGTTCCAGCCCGAGGTTGGACATCACCGTGGCCACGACCCCGCCGCCGCGAAGCTGCCCGCTGTCCGCCCAGGAGCCGCCGATCAGCGCCAGGATCTGGTCGCCGTCGACCAACTCGCCGCGCTCGTCGGCGATCAGCACGCGATCGGCGTCGCCGTCCAGCGCGATGCCAAGGTCGGCGCCGTGTTCCACCACCTGGCCGCACAGGAAGTCAGGCTCGGTGGAGCCGCAGCCGCGATTGATGTTGAAGCCGTCCGGGGTGACGCCGACCGAGACGACCGTGGCCCCCAGCTCCCACAGCACGGTGGGGGCGACGCGGTAGGCGGCGCCGTTGGCGCAGTCGATGACGATCTTCAGGTCGTTCAGCCGCAGCCCGCGCGGAAAGCTGGCCTTGGCCGCCTCGATGTAGCGCCCGGCGGCGTCCTCCAGCCGCGAGGCGCGGCCGAGGTCGGCCGGCTCGGCGAGGCGGTCGGCGAAGCCGCTCTCCATCAGCGCCTCGATCTCCGCCTCCATCGCGTCGGACAGTTTGGCGCCGTCCGGGCCGAACAGCTTTATGCCGTTGTCCTCGTACGGGTTGTGCGAGGCCGAGATCATCACGCCCAGATCGGCGCGCAGCGAGCGCGTCAGCATGGCGATCGCCGGCGTCGGCAGCGGCCCGACCAGCGTCACGTCCATCCCGGCGCCGACGAAGCCGGCGGTCAGCGCCGGCTCGATCATGTAGCCCGACAGGCGCGTGTCCTTGCCGATCACCACGCGGTGGCGGTGGTCGCCGCGCATGAACAGCAGCCCGGCCGCCTGGCCGAGGCGCAGCGCCGTCCCGGCGGTCATCGGATCGGTGTTCGCCTTGCCGCGGATGCCGTCGGTGCCGAACAGCCGGCGGGTCCTGGTCATCCCGGCCCGATCGCGGAGGATGTGTTGCGCATGCCGCTACCTAACGCAAAACGCCGGGAATGCGAAGGATCGTGCGGCCGTTTCTCCGATGCCCGGCCGAGCCGGGACGGCCCGCGGTCGCCCGGGCGCGCCTCCAGGCAGGCGACCGGCCGCGCGGCGACCGGCGTGCCGCGGTCCGTGCCATTCGGGTCATGCAAGATGGCCGGGCACCGGTTGCCGGCCTCGCCCGGGCGTCATTCGGCCAACGCGCCCTGATACACCGGCCCACCACCCGTGATCTTGAAGACGCTCATCGAGTGATCCCGCAGGTCGCCGTTCGCGTCGAAGGAGACGGGTCCCTGCAGCGTCTGCAGATCGGCCGACTGGATGGCGTCACGCACCGTCGCGCGGGTCACCGCGTGGCCGGCGGCGACAACCCGCCGGATCGCGTCGATCAGCACCCGGGCGGCATCGTAGGCGGTGATCGTGTAGTCGTCCGGCGCGGCGCCAAACCGGTCCTTGAACGCGGCGACGAACGGCGCCGCCCGGGCGTCATCGACAAGGTGCGGCGCGGCGATCGTGACGTACCAGCCCTCCGCCGCCGGCAATCCAGCCCCGCTGAGCAGCTCGGCGCTGGTCAGGCCGTCCGAGCCGCCCTTGATCACCTGCGGGATGATCGCATAGGCCTGCTTCGCCAGCTTCACCCCGGCCTGCGCCACGCCGCCGTAATAGATCGCCTCCGGGTGGAGTTGCTTGATCCGGGTCAGGATCGCCGTGTCGTCGGCCGCCGCGGGATCGAGCCGGTCGCGGCCGAGCACATCGAGGCCCAGCTTGCGTGCCCGCGCCTCGAACGCGTCCGCCACGCCGACGCCGAACGCGCCGCCGTCGTCCAGCACGAACACCGAGGTCACGTGCAGCTTCCGGGCGAAGAAGTTCGCCATGTTGGGGCCCTGGTAGGCGTCGGTGGTGACGGTGCGGAAGTAGACCGGCTTGCCGGCCGGCCGGTACTGCATGGCGAATTTCGGGTCGGTGATGTCGGGGCTGGTCGAGGACGGCGAGATCGTCGCCAGCCCGCCCTGGCTGAGGAACGGCGCCATCGCCTTGCCGGCGCCGCTCATCTGCGGCCCGAGCGCGGCGAGCACGTCCTTGTCGGCCAGCATCGCATGCACGTTGATCAGTGCCTGGGCCGGATCGTACTGGCCGGCGGCCGCGGTGCCGTCGTCCAGGATCATCAGCTCGAAGGTGTGGCCCGGCACCGTGCCGGCCTGGTTGGCGGCGTCGAACGCCATCTGGATGGCGTCCTTCTCGAGCGTCGCCTGCTGCGCATCCGCGCCGGTCAGCGACAGGTCGACAGCGATCTTGATGATCTTGTCGGCCGCATGGCCGTGGGTCGGGATCATTCCCGCGAGCGCGATCAGCGCAGCAAGGCGTACGACAAACCGCATGATGCCGGGACGTGGTTTCATCGCTGCATGCTCCGGTGGGATGCGCCGCCAGCCGACGACAGTATCGGCAATTCGTGCCGCCCGAAACCCCGGCACGCGCCAGGCGAAACGCTCGAATGACCGACCACCGCCGATGACAGCGGCCGATCCGCGCGCGGGCAGCCCGCCCGCGCACGCACCGACCGAGGCCAGCCGCGCCGCAACCCCGGCGCGGGGTCAGTCCCCGATCACGTCGCCACCGGCACGCAACGCCTCGGCGTGAGGAGCGAGCCGCACAAACCGCGCCGGCGCTTCGGATTAGAATCGGAACCCTCAGCGAGTCTTCCACGGTCAGGCGAGCGGCAGGTCGAGCTCCACCCGGTCATGGGTCACTCTCGGGGTGATCCGACCCCGCTCGCCCCGTTCCAGGCGGACCAGACCGTAGCCGGCCATCGTCCGCAACGTGCGCGACAGGTTCGACTTCGCCTTGCCGGTGATGCGGGCGAGTTCGTCGAGCGAGCCGGGGGACTGCTCCACGATCACCCGTAGCAGGTCGCGGTTGCCCGCCGACAGCACTTTGGCAAAGGATTCCGTCGAGGTGAACCATACCCTCGGCTCGTCGGGCGCCACGCGCCGCTCACCGCGCGCCACCGCCATCGTGCGAGCCTTCATGTCCTCGTAGCTGGCGATCCCCACTTTCAGGGTCGTCATGGGAGTACTCCTCTCTCGCGCAACACCGCCTCGACGGTGGTCCAGAAATCGCCAAGCAGCGTCGCCGCGTCCCGATACTCGTACGCCTTGATCATCCGCAGCCGATGGCGATGGTCCTGCGGCACGCCGCGTTTCTGCCGAGCCACCGGATGAGCGTTGTCGAAGCCGACCAGCCGCTCGCCATCCGGCCCGTGCAGCGTCAGCGAGTAGTCGAGCCCGTGCGGCTTCGCCGCCGACGCGGGCACCCGCGTCACCACGAAGCGGACCCAATGGCCGCCCTCCGGGTCTACGACGAGCACCTGTCCATCGAGGTCGAGGAGCACGTCAAGAGTGGGGTCGTGCAGCTCCGTCACGACATGCAGTTATCAGTTTGAAGCAACACGATCAAGCAAAATGGTCGGCCGGGGACGGATGGCGCTTTGTCCGTTGATATCGTTGGCGTTCTGCCTGAAGTGGCTGGCAGGGGCCATTTGGCAGGTCGCTGAAAACCTGAACCATCCCAACCGCATACGGAGCCGGAGGAGATAATGGTATAACCCATTGATCAAACAAGCAAAAACCGACCAGCGACGTCAACGCTTTTATCTTGCCGTCCAAAGCTACCTCCATTTTTACCTGCCGTCGTGCCTCCGCCCTCAAGCCAAAAGCGTTCAGATATGGCCAGCCTGTCGCCTGCGGGAAGCTCGCTAGGAATGAGCTAGGAGCTGCTGTAGGAGCCGGCGTTAACCGCGAAAGTGAGCGACCAAATACGAAAGTTTTGCATATAACTTGACATCACTTTTTGGACCTGTAAAAAGTGTTGTGCGAGCTGTAGGTCGTGCTGAGCGAGTGTCGCTCTTGGGCCGTTCCCAGCTCCCCGAGGAGAACACGATGTACGTCCATGTTCCTGCAATGCGCGGCCGCATGGGTAGCCGCACCTACTAAGCCTGCCTCATGCCGCTTGACGCGGTTCCCAATCTGTTCAAGTTCACGGATTGGTACGGCATCCTGCCCGAAGATCGGGAGCAGCGAGTTTTGAATGAAAAACGCATTCCGGACCTGAAGAACTATATTCTTGAGAATGAGGACGACTATCTATTTTCCTCCATCACGGCCTCATACAAATCGGAACCGATCTTCGAGCCAATTCAGAATGTCGCTGACGGTGCGATCGGCGTCCTAAAACTTCGTCTCGGTGATGAACTGGTCATCAACGACGGACAGCATCGTGCTGCCGGAATCACGGCCGCGATACGAGAAAACCCAAAAATTGGTGAGCACACGATTTCGGTTCTTCTGTTCCCCTGGGAAACGAAGGATCGTGTCCAGCAGATGTTCAGTGATCTCAACCGATACGTGCAAAAGACGTCGAAGTCGCTGGATATTCTCTTCGACCAGCGGGATGACTATGCGATGGCGACCCGGGCATTCTTGGATCGGGTGCCACTGTTCAAAGAGTTGACGGAAATGGAGGACATGTCTCTCAGGAGTAAGTCCACCAAAATCTTCACATTGGCAGCCCTGTACGACGCCAACCGCGAGCTCCTAAAAGGGCACATGGATGATGACTTGCTGGCTCACGTCGATGTTCTCACCGAGTTCTGGGCCGAGGTCGCAAAGCACATGCCGGACTGGGAGAAAGTCCTGAAGGGTCAGAAAATAGCCGTAGAGTTCCGTGCACAACGCCTGTCGTCACACTCCACTGTCCTGCGGGCGCTCGGCTGCATCGGCGGCGAGATCATGAAACAAGATGATTGGACTCAGCGCCTGGCGGGGCTAACCACGATCGACTGGTCGAAAAAGAACCCCGAGTGGGACAACATCTGCATTGTCGCAAATTCTGTGGTCTCCAATCGCCAGGCGCGCGCGGCGACCAAGGCGTTCATTAAGTCAAAGCTCGGCGTCGATTTGACCGATGCGGAAAAGCGAATGTTGGCGGAGGCCAACCCCAAGCTGAAGGCCGAACGGGCAGCGGCCAGCGTTCCCGATGGCAACTCGCCGATTTTCGTGGTCACTAATCGCCGGCAGCCCGGATTGTTCGCGAAAGCACGCCCGATAGTTAACGGTCGGATGATGGTGCTGAAGGGATCTACGGCGAAGGCGTCGGTGGAGTCGTCCCTAAGTGAAGGCGACCGCGAGTTTCGTGAACGCCTGATCCGGCAGGGGAAACTACGTCAAACCTCTGATGAACTTATGGAATTTATTGAGGATGTCGAGTTTGAGAGTTCAAGTTCGGCGGCCAGCATTGTCAACACGTGCTCTCGGAATGGTCCAGAAGGGTGGATTCTGGATGGAAGCGACCTGACACTCGGCCAGTGGACCAAGCAGCGCAGCTTGTGAACCCTGCTGCGTTTGATCGGTACTATCGGCAGACGGGGCCATCTCCCAGAGGTGGTCCCATCGCCGATAGGCATTTATAGGGCTATGGCATAGACATAGTGCTCATCATCGTCGACGCTGGCACGGCATGCTTCGCTGGACCACGAGCGTCCGACCGGTGGGCAGTCGCGTCAATCACGACCGCCCGTCTCGACCGACGGCGCACCCCGATCCTGCGGCAGCCCGCGACGCGCGATCGCCGCCGCCAGGCCGACGCCCAGCAGCCCGGCGACCAGCGCCACCGGATAGCCCAGCGCCCGCACCAGCGGCCCGGCCGCCACATTGCCGAGCACCGTCGCCAAGGCCCCGGTGGCGCTGAGCAGGCCGATCGCCGCGCCCTCGCCGATTGGCGTCAGACGGGCGGCAAGTCCGGTACCGGCGACGCTCAGCAGCGGCCAGGCCAGCACGATCAGCCCGAAGCCGAGCAGCGCCAGCCCGCCCCTGCCGGGCAACGGCAGCAGCAGCAGGCCCAGCAGCGCAAATCCCGTCAGCCGCAGCCCGAGCGCGGCCAGATACAGCGCGCGGTCGCCGACTCGCCCGGCCCATTGCCCGGCCAGCACGAACAGCACCGTCCCGAGGACAGCGGCGATCGCATAGGCGGTGGCGGTCAGGCTGGGGTCGATGCCGAAGCTGCGCCGCATCAGCAGCGGGAAATAGGCGAAGAACGCCGCGACCCCCAGGTTGTAGGCGAACCACGACAGCAGGAACCGGCCGAAGTCGTGGCGCAGCATCTCGGGCAGGCGGAGGGCATCAGCCCAGCGCAGCCGGTGCGCCTGGTGCGGCAGCGGGCCGAGGCCGGGGCTGGTGTGCGGCTTCACCAACGGCTCGCCGACCGGCAGGCCGACGCGCCCGGCCAGCAACGCGGGCAGCGTGCTCGCCGCCGCCACCCAGATGCCAAGCCCGATCTGGCCGGAGGCGAACACCGCCGCCAGCAGCAGCCCGACCACCTGGCCCGCCCCGCTAAAGCCCTGCAGCCAGCCGAGCCGCGGTTCCCACTCCACCGCCGGAACGAAGTCGACGATCAGCAGATTGCCGACCACGGTCACCGCGGCGGTGCCGACGCCGACGCCGACGCCCAACACCAGCCACGGCGCCAGGTGGGACACCGCCGGCAGGCCGGCCGTGGCCAGGCCCATCAGCACGAGACCGCCGAGGAACAGCGTGCGGTAGGCGTGGCTGCGCTCGGCCAGGGCGCCGAGCAGCGGCGCGCTGAGCAGGCCAAGATTGTACGCGCCCGTCACATAGGCGACGAAATCGAGCCGGTGCGACACCTGCGCGACCAGCAGCGGCAGCAGCACCGGCAGCAGGCCGGACGCGATCAACCCCATGCTGGCGCTGCCCAGATACCATGGCGCGATGCGCCTCTGCGGTTGGTCCATGCGGCCGATCCTACAGCAGGCGCATCGGGTCTGGCATCGTCACGGCGCCGGGACGCCTCTGTTGTGCTGTGGGACGAGGGGGCGGGGCACCCTGGTGGCAGGAGCGGAGCGGTTGCTCCATCGCAAGCAAGCAAGAAAGCCAGCGGACACAGAGTTTCACCGGGTGCCCACAGAGTTTCACTGAGAGCAAGAAAGTATAAATTATTGGCGCTTCGCGCTAAGTGCAGGCGTGCCAGTCGAGGTGTCTTGCGCGTAGCACCATTTCCTTGCTTCCTCTCAGTGAAACTCTGTGGGCACTCGGTGAAACTCTGTGTCCGCTGGCTTTCTTACTTGCTTGCTGCCCGCTTGGCTGTCTTGCCGCACGTCGCGCAGGCTCGGGACTCGCGTAAGCGTTACGCTACCCGCACATTGCTCTGCGCATACGGGTCCTGATGCACTTGTCGCATGACGACCGAGACCGAGAGCGGGTCAATCGGCAGCGCGCGGACGGTCGCTGCTGTGTGCACTCATGTCCGTGCACCGGCGTCGGTCCCCCGATGGTCGATCTTCTCCAGTTCGATGACGACGCGGCGGTTCATCGCCTGGTTCGCGGGGATCGGGTTCCCTGCGGCATCCCGGTTGGGTGCCAACGGACGTGTGTCGGCGTACCCCGCCGCGCGCAGCCTGCTTGCCGAGACGCCCTGCTCCACCAGGAAGCGAACGACCGCCGCAGCGCGGGCCGCGGAGAGCTCCCAGTTCGATGGGAACTGGGTGCTGCCGATCGGTTCATCGTCGGTATGGCCTTCAACCGTGATCCGGTATGCCGCGAACTCAGGGGATTGCAGTCTGCCGAGCAGGCTCCCCAGGATGGACTGGCCGGAGTCGGTCAAGATCGCGGCTCCACTCGCGAAGAAGGTGGCGCTGCTGAACTGGAAGAGTGTTATGCGGTCGCCGGTTTCCTCCGGCGCGGCTGCTGGCCTGGCATTCACCGGCTTTGCGGCCTCGGGCGGCGGCGCGGCGGCACGGCCGGCGTCAGCGGTGGGCTGTGCCGGGGATGCCGCGCTTGCGGGGACCGCCGGAGCGGCTGCGGCCGTCTTGGGCACGGGGTGCGCGATCGACACGGGCGCGGGCTTGTCGAAGGCCGCGGTCGCGAAGGATGCGACGGCCGCCGGGTCGGCGGATGACGTGCCCGTGGCCGGCAGCACTTGGCGCGTTGGCGGGTTGTTCGGACGTGTTGTCCGGTCATCCGGATCGTCGTCGGCATCCTCCGGAGGCCGTGGCATCCCGGCAAGTTCGCGAAACGGTGCGACAATGGTGGACGCTTGCGGCGGTGTGGATGACCTTGACGCAGCAGCGGACGCCGGCACCTGCGCATTGGCAGCGCCATGCAGCTTCGCGCCGTGCAGTGCCAGCAGTACCGCGAACAGGCAGAGCAGCAGGGTGATCGTGTCGGCGTAGGTCATCAGCCAATCGTCGGCATGCCTGGCCTGCCCGCCACCGGAATAGCGTCGCGCCTTCATCCCTTGATGCCCTGGAGCAGTCGCTGCGGGACAAGCTGCCCACCACGGGACAGCGGTGCGCGAGTGCTGGTCCCGGGATCTGCAACGACGTCAATCATGTTGAAGTAGGTGCGGGCTCTCGGTTGCAGGAACGCGTTGAGGCGGTCGCGGATGAACGTGGGGGATTTCATGCGGGCCAGCATGACCATCCCCTCGGTGATCAGGCTGTCGCGCAGGCACTGCACCTCGATCTCCTGCTCCAGCCGTGACGCCGCGGGCATGTAGATCATGCGGGCCGACAGGACGCCGTAAAGCGTGGACAGGAAGGCCACGGCAAGCGTCCCGCCGATCGCATCCGTATCGTTGGTGAGACTGTGCAGCATCGAAATCATGCCGACCAGCGTGCCGACCATGCCGAAGGCCGGGGCATGGCTGCCCATGGCCCGCAGCACCTCCATCGGTACGCAGGCCCGCTGATAGCTGCCGTCAGCGGCCGTCTGCACCATCGCACGCACGTCGTCCGGGGTGTAGTCACTCACGACAAGGTCGAGCCCGTAACTGAGGAGCGGATCGGCCGTGCGATTCCTGGGGAGACTGCGCTCGAGGCCGCGCATGCCCTTCATGTGGACGATGCGGGACCAGCCCACAATGTCCTCCAGGTCCCGCCGGAGGTCGGGCGCGAGGCCCGGCGCGGCACCCTTCAGCATCGCCACGATGCTGCTCATGGCCGCGTACACGTCGTCCGGCCGGAAGCTCATGAACGCCACCGCCGTCACGCCGCCGAAGACAATGACCATGCCGCCGAGACCGAACAGCGCGCTGCCGCTGTTCGAACCGGTTGCGATGGCGGCCGCCAACAGGGCCAATCCAAACGCGGCTCCCAGCATGGGTCCCCTGGGCAGGGCCCAGTGCTTTCTCGTGTCGCCGGCGTCAGTCAATTTGCCAACCTCCTGCCGTTCGCGCCGCGTGCAACAGCGGTCGCCAATGCAGGCAGCAAATATTGTGCCGCGGCCTGGGCCGCCGCTGTGGCCGGGTCACGGCGCCTCGGCCTGCGCTTTGGGGCGGCAGCGATGGCCGGTCGGCAAAAACCGCCCAGCGCCTGTTGACAAATAATTGCGTCGGCTCTGGCGGACTGCCCCCTGTGTCATGGCCGGGCTTGGCCCGGGGAAGGCCATGACACGGGGAGTGGCGTCGCGACCGACCTCAGCGCTTGTTTTGCAACGAGCCCTAACCCCGTCAGGACGCGTCCCCAGGCGTCGGCAAGCGACGCGCGCGGGGTGGCCGCAGAACCGTGGCGCTCCCCTCCTACGGCCGGCCGGCGCTCGGCCAGTTGGGCCGGTCCATCGGGTCCGGCTCGACCCATTGGTCCATGTGGTCCTCGACCTGCCGGACGCCGTCGGCGGACTCGGCGGCAGCGATCCGCGCCTGGCGCTCGGCGTCGGAGTCAACGGCACCCCACAGATGCACCACGCCGTCCTGCACCATGACCTGCCCGTCCGCCGGGTTGCCGCCCCAGGGCTGCGCGCGCAGCTCGGCCAGGACGGCATCGCGAATGCGGCCATCATCGACCGCGCCGGGCCGGGCGATGCGGGCGGCCAGCGCGCGCAGCAGGTTGGCGCGGCTGACGATGCCCAGCAGTTTTCCCTCGCGCACCACCGGCACGCGCTTGATGCGATGGGTGTCCATCAACGCGGCGACGTCCGCCAGCGACGCGGTATCGTCGACAGTGACGACCTCGGGAGTCATCACCTCCTTCGCCGTGCGGCCGTGCGTATGCACGTAGTCGGCGGCAAGCTGGGCGGTGGTTTTGATCAGCACCCGCCAATAGGACGGCGCGTGCTCGGTGCAGAGCTCGGCGCGATGGATCAGGTCGCCCTCGCTGACGATGCCGACCAGTGTGCCGCGATCCACGATCGGAATGGCGCTGACGTTGTGCGACAGCATCAGCCGGATCAGTTCGACGATCGGCGTGTCCGGGGCGGCGGTGATGACGCCCGGCGTCATGACATCGATGGCGAGCACCGTGGGAACCTCCTGCGGCATGATGCGCGCGCAGCATGCACGCACGGCACAGCCTGCACGTTGACGTGGGTCAATTCCAGCCCCGGCTTGCTGGTGGCCGGCCGTCCCATCCCAAGCGGTCCGCGGCTTTCCAACCGCACCGCCGCGCGCGATGGTCGCGGCCGAACGACCGGCCCGGAAAGGACCCTCGATGAGCACAAGCGACTGGCGGGCGCGCGCGGGCGCCACCTTCGTCTGCGAGAAGCGCCCGGCGCACGGCGCGCGCGGCATGGTGGTGACCAACCACCCGCTGGCCTCCGCCGCGGGCGCCGAGATGCTGGCCGCCGGCGGCAACGCGATCGATGCCGCGATCGCCGCGTGCTTCACCCTCAGCGTGGTGGAGCCGATGATGGTCGGCATCCTGGGCGGCGGCATGGCGCATCTGCGCCTGGCCGACGGCACGCACACGGTGATCGACGGCCAGAGCACCGCGCCGCTGGCCACCGGGCCGACGACCTACACGCCCGATCCCGACGCGCCGCCCGGCACGATGGAGACCCTGGGGCGGAAGAACGCGCTCGGCCCCACCGCGGTCGCCGCGCCGGGCAACCTGATGGCCTGGTGCGAGGCGTTGTCCCGATTTGGCACCTTCTCGCTGGCCGACGTGATGGAGCCGGCGATCCGCCACGCGTCGCGCGGCTTCCGGGTGACGCCGTATCCTCTGCGAGTGCGTCACCGACTGCGCCGCCGACATGGCGCACGACGCGGAGATCGCCGCGCTCTATCTGCCCGGCGGCGCGCCGATCACGCCGGGGACGCGGCTGGTCACCGGCGCCTATGCCGAGACGCTGCGCGCGATCGCCAAGGGCGGCCCGGGGCTGCTGTATGGCGGCGCGCTCGGCCGGGACTACGCCGCGCACATGGCGCGGAGCGGCGGCTACCTGGCGATGGCGGACCTGACCGGCTACCGCACCGTGACGCGCGAGGCGCTACGCGGGGTCTATCGCGGCTTCGAGATCGTCGGTCCGCCGCCGCCGTCGTCCGGGCCGCTGCACATCATCCAGATGCTGAACATCCTGGAGGGCTACGACCTTGGCGCGCTGGGCTTCGCCACGCCCGGCGACGCTGCACCTGCTGGCCGAGGTGCTGAAGATCGCCTTCGCCGACCGTGCCGCCGCGACCGCCGATCCGGCCTTCGTGCAGGTTCCGGTGGCGAAACTGCTGTCGAAAACCTACGCCGCCGAGCGGCGCGCGCACATCGACCAGGGCCGCGCGCAGGCCTGGAGCGCCGGCGTGGCGACCGGGCGAATCGGCGCACACCACGCACCTGACGGTGGCCGATGCGCTAGGCAACATCGTGGCCAGCACGCAGACGATCAACTCGCTGTTCGGCGCGCGCTACATCGTTCCCGGTACCGGGATGATCCCGAACAACTACATGTTCGTGTTCGATCCGCGGCCGGGGCGGGCGAGCTCGGTGCAGCCGGGCAAGCGGGTGACCTCGTCGATGGCGCCGGTGATCGTGCTGCGGGATGGCAAGCCGGTCTACGCGCTGGGGCTGCCGGGGGGCTTGCGCATCTTTCCCGTCGGTGATGCAGGCGCTGTCCAACCTGATCGATCACGGCATGAGTTTGCAGGAGGCGGTGGAGGCGCCGCGCATCTGGACGCAGGGCTACGCGCTGGAGGTGGAGACCTCGGTGCCAGCCGACGTGATGGGGGCGCTGCGCGACCTGGGCCACGACGTGGCACCGGTGGGCAACGTCGCCGGCGGCATGGGGGCGATCCAGTTCCATGCCGATGGCGGCATGACCGGTGCGGCGTGCTGGCGCGCCGACGGCACGCCGATCGGGCTGGGCGGCGGCTACGCCCGCAAGGGCGTGCGATTCCGGCCGGAGGCGCGGCGCTGACCCGAGGGCGGAGGCGAGGTTGGCCGTATGTGGGCCCGCCGCCCAGGATCGGGCGCACCGGGGCCAGAAATGCCCTAGTGCCGCACGCTGGAAATATTGACCCCGATCTGCCGGTCACGCAGCCAGCGGCTTGCCCGTCTTGGTCCACTTGAGCGGCTTTGCCATGGTCCCGTTGCAGTAGGCGATGAACTGTTCGATCCGCTCCTTGAGATCCTGTTGCGAGGTGAAGCTGCCGCGCCGCGGCAGTTTGCGCGCCAGGATCGAGAAGCGGATCTCGAATTGGTTCAGCCGCGACGTGCCATTACGCGCCACCTCTCGACCCGCACAGGCGGGCTGCCCTGGCTGTTCTTCTCGGAACGGGATCACCCCTTCACGCGGCAGGCGATCAACGACCCGGTCGCTGTGGCGGCCATAAGGGCCGGCCTCGCGCCCGTCCATCCGCATATGCTCCATATGCTCCGCCATTCCTGTGGCTTCGACCTGGCGAACAAGGGCGACGACCTGCGCGTCATCCGGGACTGCGTGGGCCATCGCGATCCCAGGCACACCGGCCACGACACCCGCACTGCCGGACGCCGCTTCGACGGGATGTGTCGCTGAGGCCAGATGGCCAGAACACACAGCTTCGCGGTCACTGGGCCATGTTCAAGCGGCGGGATCGTCCAGCAAGGCGCGGAACTCGCCGAGCCAGGGCTCGTAGCGCCGCCAACGCTCGGCGGAGCTGCGGTAGATCGGCTGCCGGACCTGCCAGGAGCTGGCGGTGCGAATCGGCCGTTCGGTCTTGTGAAACGCCAGGCAGGAATCGTTCCAGTCGAGGCCGCAGAAATGGAGAAGTTTGCGCGTCACGGCTTCCTGGTCGTCAACCATAGCCTCGTAATCGATGGCGATGAGCCGGTCGGCTGGAATCACACGATGCCAATGCGCCATCAGCCGCCGATATTCCTGGTAGAAATGCACGATGCCGCTGCGATCGTAAGTGAAATCCTGCTCTCTGGCAAAGCGCGTGAAATAAATCGACAGACTGATGTCGACCGGGTGCCGGCGGCAATGAATAATCCGCGCATTGGGGAAAATGCCGTTGATCATGCCGAGTAGCAGGAAATTGTGCGGCATTTTATCGGTGACCCGGCGCGCGTCCGGCGAGATCCGGTCAAGGATTTCGCCATATCTCCGAATGGTATACTCAACGTCCCGCCGCTGCCAGCACCCCGCCGGCGCCGATCCGGAACCGCAGCCGGCAATCGTTCCAGAACGTCAACTCGCCGCCAGCCGCGACATCGGGGTGGCTCGCCAGTACCTGCTCGACCAGCGTTGTCCCCGACCGCATCATGCCGACGATCAGGATGGGCCGTTCCGACGAGCTTCCCCACTGCCGCAGCCCCGCGATCTCGGCCGGGCCGAAACCCGCGATCAGATTGTTGAACTCCGTGGTGTTGCGTTGCCGCTCGATGGCCACAGACTGATTCCTCCTGTGCGGTGGGCGCGCGTCGAGCCACGCCCGATTGGCCAGATCGAAATGCTCTATCGCCTCCTCGCACCGATTGAGATCATCGAAAGCCTTGCCCAGGGCGAAGTGCATATAGGATCGATCCGATGCAGAAAGGCCCGAGGCGGAACGTTCCAGTTCGGCCTGCATGCCGGCGATGAGGTCCTGGTCGGAAACCGTGATCTTCCTGGCATGGGTCAGGCCGTAATAGGAATGTGCATGGTTACCGGGCAGCCGGATCGCGGTGGCATAGGTCTTGATCGCCTCCTCGAAACGTCCAGTGCGCCGCAGGACGTTTCCCAGCAGGTCATAGCCATAGATGTTGTTCGGTAATTTCCCGATGGCTTGATCGATGGCCTCGATTGCGTCCTCGTTGCCAATCTGGGATAGCGCCGCGGCGACGCCGTTCAACGCGTCGGGCCAGTCTGCCTGGACCTCAAGTGCCACCCGATAAGCCGCCGCGGCGGCGGGATAGTCCCCCATCTCGAACAAGAGCCCCCAAGGGCGCAGTGAATGTCGAGCCGGTTCGACGCGATGTCGGTCGCTTTGCGATAGGCGAAAACCGCGTCCTTGTATCGTCCCAGGCCTTGCCAGGCGATCCCCAGATTGTACCAGGATTCGACGAAATCGGGGTTGAGCCCGATCGCGGCGCCGAAGCTCGCGGCAGCCTCGGCGTAGCGACCCTGGTCGCGGCGCACCACACCTAGATTGTGATGCGCGCTGCCGTAAGCCGGATTGAGGCGGAGCGCGGCAATGAGCGAGGCGGCTGCCGCGTCGAAGTCTCGACTGCCATGCTGCAGCGCCCCGAGATCGGTGTGCGCCTCGGCCGATTTGGGATCGACCTTGAGCGCGTCGCGAAGCAGCCTGATGCCGGCCTGCCAATTTCCGGCGTGACCGGCAATGACCCCCAGGAAGCGCAATGCGGCGAAATTGCGCGGCTGTCGCTCGAGGACGAGACGATAGAGCCGCTCGGCCTCGGCCATTTGTCCCCTCTGATGCGCGGCGAAAGCGGCCTCAAGGAGCTGGTCGGCCGGCGGAGCGGGCAAGCGGGTTGTCACGTCAGGTCGCCTCTGCATGCCGCCGCCATGATCGTCGACCACCTCCAGAACCCCGGCTCCGCCACTTCCCTGCATCGGCGTCGCGTCGACAGGCTCGCTGCGCCGCAAGGCACGGGCAACACCGCCCCGTTCCACCGAGCTCGGCATAAGCATGAATCCCTGCCAGGGTCCATCGGTCGGTCGAAGCGAAGGGCTCGTGAACGACGCCGGGTGAAGCAGCCTGTTCGGCGTGCCAAAGACGTGCCCTGCACGCGCCGGTCGGCGCGACCGCCGACCAGGACGCCGCTACAGATACCAACACAGTTGTACGTCCAGCCCCGCCTTTCGGATCGGAGAGCACAGCCAAGGTCGATACGAACCTCCACTTGATCATGGAGCGCTCATGTGAGGCTTGCCCCCCAGCGCGACGTGATCCGGTTCGGATTCGTTGGTACACGCGCTGGTAATGGCTTCCGGGAGGACATTGCTGCACCCAGCATTAACCAGCGCATTGGAGTTCGGTCGGTGATCCCTGACAGTCGGCCGGATCCGCCGGGCAGCTTCCTGGCGATTCGCAAACCTGCGGCGACCCGGCTCGTCACTACGGAGATCGCGCCGCCGAGCGATTGGCGTTCGTCGGCGGGGAAGGCCAGCGTCCATCGCAAGGCGACGACCTCAGATGGCAGCAACCTGATCTTTAGCTATTCCCGCCTCGGCACCCAGGTCCGCGGACCCGTGGCGGTGCCGGGCGCCGGGTTATCGGGACCCTCACGACATATGCCGGCGCCCTTGAGCAGCGTGGCGCAGCAACCGTGCAGGGGCGCCCGCGTGGCGCGTTTTCATGTCAAGGCCAGCAGCCCCGCGTCGTTATTGCAGACGCTATAGACGCGGCGGTCGACCGACGCTGCCGCGCGCGGCGCCGTCGGTCGGGTTACTCGCGCCGTCAGCCAGCCTCGTCTCGCGTCGGACCATTTTCGGGTCCGCGATCGGCGGTCCCACTTATGCACCGCCCCCGGACCTCGGGTGAGCAACGCGACGGAGCCTTCTTGCGGCGACGCACCAGACCAAGCGCGGCGAAGGCGGTGCCCAGGAGGGCAAGGCTCGCGGGTTCCGGAATGGCACCAGGGACCGTTACCTGGCCGGGGAGGCCGAACTGGACGTTGTCGATGTCGAAGCCGGCCGGCTCGCTGCCGACAAGATGGAACAGAAGCCCGGAGATGTCGGCACTGCCGTCACTGGTCACCAGCCCCAGGAACTCGTCGCCGGTCGTGGAATTGCAGACTGTGCCGAGATTATCGCCGGCTGCGTCGAAGGCCGTGATACCCGTGCTGCAGACATTGTTGAAATAGCCGCCGATCAGGCCGACGCCGGCCTGCGGCGTGCTGAACGCGATAGCGATCGGCCCGTTATACAATGGCGAGCCACTCAGGATCGGCGCGGTCGGCTGCGCGCCGTCACCGGCGATGAAGGTCGCCGGCGACGCAGGGTCGATGGTCAGAGGGGTGGTCGGAGAGCCAAGAACGCAGCCCGTGAACGCGGCCCCGGTAGGGCACGGCGGGGATGCCGTACCAAGGCTTTGTCCCGAAAAAAACCCGCCAAATGTCACCGTCGGGCTGCCCGCGCCCCCGCCGTAGTTCGTGGGCGCAAAAACCGGATTAGTTGTGCCGAGCGGATAGCCGGGCTCGCTGAAGGTGATCAACCCAGAACCGGCCGTGAAGGCGCCCGCGGTAATCTCGACGAGGGACGGCAGGGCATTCGCGGGCACGACCAGGATTTGCGCGGCCGCGACCATCCCTATGACCGCAGTGCTCGACATTATTGCTGAACGCAAACTCATTAGCTTGACTCTCCCAAACACGTCCTCAACCAGTCGAGCACCCTCGGCACTCCGTCCGGGACCACCGCAGCAAGACTGATGCCAAAATCTTCGTGTCATAAGAAAACAACGACTTAGATGATCTTCCTCGCACAAAATGGCCGCCCTTGATCGCAATGTGTAAGATTCTCCGACACACGACTGGCGTCTTTGGGCCGAGAAGACCGGACTTGGGCCGAAAGCGGGCCGTTTTCTCCAACACAGGCGTCGGCTGGGCGTTTCCGACTCGTGGACTCCAACGAATTCGGCGCAGAAGTGTAAAATTTTCCGACACGCCGGCCTGCTACACCAAGGGTGGGACATGACCAGCCGAAATCGACAGACCACAAGCGGCCCCGTTACCGCCAAGCCGGTGCTCAGATCAGCTCACCAAAATCTTCGGCACGTCGCGGAACGGGCGGTCATTGTCCGTCCACGGCTCCTTCGGTTTGCCTGGTTGCCGCACGCTGGAAGTCTCGGCCCCCTGTCTGCCGGTCACCCGCCAAGCCTGCCCCGGCGAAGGCCGGGGGTGTCGTTGCACTGCTCGAGGCGAACAGGCTTTCAAGGAAGCTCACATGGTCGGCTTCCGTACGCGTGTCCCCGACCGTGCCTTGTATCTGCCCGGTGGCGACATCGGACGCAGCGATCAGCGTCTGCGTTCCATAGCGCTTGTATTCGTATTCCCGCCGCTCGATCTTGCCTGGCTTCATCGGCAGGCTGGGCGCGGCCCGCTCCAGCGCCTGCACCCCGCTCATCTCATCGATCGACACCGTTCGGATGCCTTGTTCGGATGTTGCCAGCGCCTGTATGTAAACTTCGCAGATCTCGGCGCTCTTGGTCTCGAAGTCAGGATCGGGCTTGGACGTGAGCCAACCCCGCACGCGGTGCGGCTGTAACGCGGCTTCTCTTAAAATTGCGCCCGATCGAGCTGTTGGAGATGCGATCGACAATGCCACGCTCGATGGCACATCGGGCCAGGTCACTGCGGCTCCAGTGGCTCAGCGACAAATCACCCGCAGACCAGCAGTTCGTCCGCGTCCTTCAACCCAAGGTCGGCGAAAACGTTGCCGCTGCCGTCGATGATCCGCTCGTCGCTCTCAGTCATCTGACTGCGTCTCCTGTCGATGCCGGGCTTCGGCTTGACAGTTACAACCACAGGCACTTGATTTGCCAAGTTGGAAATTCCAACTTATCCGTGATGAACAATCAAGGAGAGGCGGCCATGCCGCTCGTCAGGATCAAGGAGAAGGGACAGGTGACGCTGCCGGCCAAAATCCGGGAGCGCCGCGGCTTGCATACCGGCGACTATATGGAGGTCCAGGAAGAGGGCGACCGGATCGTCCTCATTCCCCAGGAGGTCGCGCCGCGCCACCCGGAGATCGACAAGGCGATTGCCGAAGGTCTCGCCGACATTCGTGCCGGCCGTGTCACGCCTGCGTTCAAGAACATGGCGGAGTACAAGGCTTGGCGGAAGACGCCGGACGGCAAGAAGTTCGCCAGGTCGTAGCTTTGTATGCGGGTTCGTTTTTCCCGGCTGGCAGACAAGCAATATGCAAATCTGCCTTCGCGCCTACGGACCCAGGTGGACAAGCAACTCGATTTCTTAAGCCAAAATCTACGGCATCCGTCCCTCCAGGCCAAGAAATATGGCGGCACGGACAATGTCTGGCAGGGGAGAGTGAACCGGGATTACCGGTTCTATTTTCAGATCACCGACGACGTCTACGACATTATCTCCATCATCCCCCACCCCAAGTAGCTCCGGCCGAATACCGCGCGTGCTACGCAACACTGAGCGGTCCGACGACACAGGCCTCGATCGTGGCGATGCTGTCGGCAATGTGCACCAGATAGGGCAGGTCCGACTTCAAACCGGACGCGCTTCGGCTTCAATGAACGGGCGGAAATGCGGCTCAGGCCGCGTCGACAGCGCGGCGGCATGCAGATCACTCTGGACTTCGAGCAGCAAGCCGCGCGTTCGCGAACCGCGCGGCGCCCAGACATCCAGCCGCGCCATCAGAGGACGCGGGACTGGATATCCTCGAACGGCTGGCCATTGTCGTGCAGATAACGCGCCCAGTCCTCGACGGCACCGCTGTTTTCGGCCGCCCACCGCTCCGCCAGAGCACGCGTCACCTCGCCCGCCAAGCCGGTCAACGCCGCCTTGGAAACATCGATGGCGAGCGACTTTGCCTGCTCAAGCAGGGCTTCCGGCAGCACCACGTTGGTCTGCGTGGTGGGGCCGTCCAGCCGCGGTTTGCGAATCTCGTTCATTCCACACCTCCGGCTCAGCGTGCCGTGCGCATTCAGGATAGCACAAACCGGCATCGCCAACCCTACCGCGCGTTGTTCCCGCCGCCCTTGCCCGCGGCAAACCGCACCGCCTCCTCCGCCGCGCGCACCAGGGCGCGGGCCTTCTGCCGGCACTCCTCGAACTCGGCCTCCGGCACCGAATCGGCAACAATCCCGGCACCGGCCTGCACGTACATCGTGCCGTCCTTCACCAAGGCCGTGCGCAGCGCGATGCAGGTGTCCATCGTCCCATTCGCGGCGAAATACCCGATGCAGCCGGCGTAGATGCCGCGCCGGTCCGGCTCCAGCTCCTCGATGATCTCCATCGCGCGCACCTTCGGCGCCCCCGACAGCGTGCCCGCCGGGAACCCGCCGACCAGCGCGTCCAGCGCATCCAGCCCCTCGGCCAGCTTGCCCTCGACATTGGAAGAAATGTGCATCACGTGGCTGAACCGTTCCACCGCAAAGCTCTCGGTCACCTTCACAGTGCCCAGCGCCGCCACGCGCCCCACATCGTTGCGCCCAAGGTCCAGCAGCATCAGGTGCTCCGCCCGCTCCTTCGGATCGCCCAGCAGCTCGGCCTCCAGCGCCTGGTCCTCCTCGTACGTCGCCCCCCGCCGGCGCGTCCCGGCCAGCGGCCGGATCGTCACCGTGCCGTCGCGCAGCCGCACCAGGATCTCCGGGCTCGACGCCACCACGGCGAACCCGCCGAACTCCAGGTAGACCAGGAACGGAGCCGGATTGATCCGCCGCAGCGCGCGATACAGCGAGAACGGCGGCAGCACGAACGGCAGCGAGAACCGCTGGCTCAGCACGATCTGGAACGCATCGCCGGCAAAGATGTACTCCTTGCACCGCTCCACCGCGGCCAGGAAATCCGCCTTCGCAAAATTCGACGACGGCGCCGCCGGATCGGGCAGCATCACCGGCGGCGCCGGGTGCGGCAGCGGCCGCTCCAGCGCCGCCTCGGCCTCGGCGAGCCGCGCCTGCGCCTGCTCCCACGCCGCCTCGGCGGTCACGTCCGCCTGCGGATAGATCGGCGCCACCAGCGTCAGCTCGTCGTTGATATTGTCGAAGATCGCGAACAGCGCGGGGCGGATCATCAGCGCGTCCGGCACGCCGATCACGTCGCGGTTCTTCGCCGGCAGCTTCTCCATCAGCCGCACCATGTCGTAGCCCAGATACCCGACCAGCCCGCCCGACATCGGCGGCAGGTGGTCGGGCACATCCAGCCGCGTCTCGGCGATCACCGCGCGCAGGCTGTCCAGCGCCGGCCGCGCCTCCGCCACGAAGGCGTGCGGCGCCGAGTGCGCGTGCCGGTTGACCTCGGCGCGCCCGTCGCGGCAGCGCCAGATCAGGTCCGGGTCCATCCCGATGATCGAGTAGCGCCCGCGCGTCGCCCCGCCCTCCACGCTCTCCAGCAGGAACGCGTTGGGCTTGCCGTGCGCCAGCTTGAGGAACGCCGCCACCGGCGTCTCCAGGTCCGCCACCCCGCGTCGCCACGCCAGCGAGCCGCGCCCGTCCTCGTAGGCCGACCGGAAGGCGGCGAAACCGGGTGGGACCGCGACGTTCATGGGGCGTGCCTTCGTCCTTTCAGGCTGCGTGTCGGGTTACTGGCCGCTGATGCTGTCCAGGTTCTGCTGATTGATGCTCGGATGCGCCCGCTCGCGCAATGTCTGCGCGAAGATGTCATCGACATCGCGCGCCAGCGCCTGGCGCAGCGCCGTGCGCACCTGCCTCGTAGCCGGTCGGATTGCTCGCCGCGTCCGGCGCCACGATCTCGGCCGGCACCGCAACGACAAAACCGTCCGGCTGCTGCACCATGGCCGGCTCGCCCGGCTTCAGCCCGAACAGCGGCCGCAGCAGCGCCGGCGGCACGCCCGAGACCGCCTGTTCCCGCCCGGTCAGCGGCGTGCGCACCACCGTCAGGCCCGCGGCGCCGGCCGCCTGCGCCAGCGTCTGGCCATGCTGCACCTCGGTCAGCAGTTTGGCCGCCGCCGTCTCCTGCGCATGCCGGACCTGGTCGTGCGTCCAGTCCGCCAGCACCGTGTCCTGCACCTGCGCGAACGGCTTGGGCGCCGGCGGCGTCACATCCTCCACGCTGAGCGCATAGTACGCCGACCCGCGCGAGCCTTTCAGCGGCACCTCGGTCAGTTGCGGCGGATCGCCCTTGTGCGCCTTGAACGCCGCGTCGATCAGCGCCTGGCGCACCTGGTCGCCGCCCGGGATCGGCGCCGGCGCGCCCTCCGGCGTGTTGCCCTGCGCGTCCAGCGTGCCGGTGGCCCCGGCCAGCCCCAGATCGCTCGGCAGCTCGTCCAGCCCGCTGCCGGAGGCCAGGATGTTGTCCACCTTGTTGGCCCGGTCGTAGATGATGTCGGCCGCCTTCGACATCCAGCACGAGTTGGCGCAACTGGTCCTTCACCTGATCGAACGTCTGCGTGCTGCCCGGCGTGACCTTGGTCACCTTGATCACCTGCCAGCCCGCCAGCCCCTGCATCGGGTCGGACACCGTATCCGGCACCGCCGAGAACACCGCGTGCGCCAGGTCGGCCGAGGGCAGCCCGGCCTGCACCGCGTCATTCAGCTCGATCGCCGAGCCGCCCGCCGCCTTGGCCGCCGCCTGCATCGCCGCCCAGTCGGCCCCGCCACGCCCCCCCTCTCCACGCCATTGGGCCGCCAGCGCCGCCGCCTTGCCCTGGTCGGGCGCCTCGATCACCTGCACCGAGCGCCGCTCCGGCTTCACATACAGCGTCTTGCGCGCGTCGTAGGCGGCCTGCAGCTCGGCGTCGGTGATCGGGATGTCCTTGGCCAGCGTCTCCGGCGACAGCACCACCGCCTTGATCCGGCGATACTCCGGCGTGCTGTAGAAATCCGGGTGGTTGTCGTACCAGCGCTGCAGCACGGCCTCCGCCGGCGGCGGCGGCACGGGGGCGGCACTGAACGGCAGCTCGACGAAATCCGCCGACCGCTGCTCGTACTGGAGGGCAAACACCTGCTTCACCAGCTCGGCCGGCGGCGCCGCGCCGGCGGACAGCGTGCCGAGCAATTGCTGCTCCGCCAGCCGGGCGCGCACGATCCCCAGGAACTGCGGCTCGGTCATGTTGTTGGTGCGCAGCACCGCCTCGAACGTCGCCTGGTCGAACCGGCCCGAGGCGCCGCGGAACTGTGGAATGGCAAACACCGCCTGACGCACCGCCACATCCGGCGCGACGATCCCCAGCCGCCGCTCCTCCTGCGAGATGACCGCCTGGCCGATCAGGCCCTGCACCGCCGCGTTGGCAACGGTGCGACGCATGTCGGGCGTGACGTCGGTGCCCGCCGGCAGCCGGCGCTGCACGTCGGCGATCTGCTGCTGGAACGCCTGCTGCGCCTGCGACAGCTCGATCGATCTCGCCACCCACCTTGGCAACCCAGGTGCCACCGGTCCCGATCAGGCGCACCACGTCGCCGACGCCCCAGATGATGAAGGCGGCAACCATGATCAGGAAGAACCCACGGACCACCCAGGTGTCCAGGGAACGGCGGAAGGCGGAAATCATCTGACCAATCCCGGTCGGCTGGGCCGCCCGTATACGGTCGCCGGCGCGGCAAGGCCAGGGGCTTCGCCCCTGGACCCCACCAAGGGGCGCTGCCCCTTGGAACCCCGCCAAGGGCAGCGGCCCTTGGAACCCGTCCGTTGTCTGGTGTCGAGGGTGGGGGGAGCGCGTGCGAACGCCGCGGTCCGTCGCGACGGACCACGGCGTTCGCACGCGCTCCCCCCACCCTCGACACCAGACAAAATGCATGGAGTTCAGAGGCCGCCGTCTCTGGTGGCGTCCAGCGGGCAAACCCCTGGCGGGCTCCAGGGCGGAGGCCTGGCCTTGCTCGCAGTCCGGCCATGGTGGCCGGATGGGCCAGCGCGATCGCATTTGGAGCTCGCGACGGCTGAATTGCCCGGTTGACGTTCGCAGGCCGGGCGGCGTCCGGCCGCCTGCCGCCATCAGCGCATTCGCCACGCCGGACACCCACCACGAAGTGAGCCAGCTTCCGGCGGACGAACGAACCTCCCACCCCGGCGCGGTTCGAGTGGCGGCGGCTGAATTGTCAACCCCTGACGTTCATCAGGCTACGACAAATAGGGTTGGACCGGAAAGATCGTCGGCTTTGCGGCGCTACGTAGGAGCGCGTTGGACGGCTCAGGGCGATCGGGCTGCACTTGTCATGCACCTGGACGTGCGCCGCGCTGGCACAGAGTGCCGCGACGTGAAGGGAATCACGGGGGCATGGCGGGTGCGATGGTCCCTGATCTCAGGACCGGCGAAAGATGGTGAAGCCGTCCGCGACCGGTCCGGGGACCCATCGGGGGATACCTCAAATCGCGCGAACCGGCACAGTCACCCCGGCAGGCTCGTGCAGCAGTTTGCCCGTGCCGCCTTACTCCACCTGCCGCCGTGATGATGCCAGGGTCCCACGGCTGCCCGCTGGTCGCGTTTCGACTTCGCAAAGGCTGCCAGCGGGACCACAAGCCGGTCCTGATGGGGGCATGACCCTCAAGACTCCCCTCATTTGTCAGACCGGGCCGAAAACGTCTGCGAAGAGCGGCTGGTCCTGCAGCATTTGAGAGAAGCGCTGCATCAGCGGACGCAGCCTGGTTTCCGGCATCGTGGGGATCAGATCGTAAAGCATGCAGCCCTGACGGAACAACGAATGGACGCGCCGCTTGGCGGTGTTGGTCTTGAGCATCCGGTCGTAACCCAGCGCCTCGCCGGCGGCACCGAGCAACGTCAACAACACGACCGCGAAAGCGTTGATCAGCCCCAACCGGTCGCGCCGCTCCGGCGATTTGACGTGTATCACGCCCATTCCCATGCCGAAACGCAGGTCCTTGGTATCGCGCAGCGCGCACTCGATGCCCCAGCGACGGCCGTAGTATCCGGTCAGATGCCTGGCCGTGGCGTCGGTGCTGCTGGCGGCCAGGCACCAGGCCTGCTTCATGTCCGGGTCCTGCACGCAGACCACGGTTCCCACCGCATAGCGGTCGGCGGTGACTGCGGCGCCGCGCAGCACGCGGGCGCGTCCACCGGGCCGCACCCAGGCGGCGGCGGTGCGGGTTTCGCCCGTCGTGGCAGTGACGGTGATGTCGCCGCGGAAGCGGATGACGTAGTCGAAGCACAGTTCCTCGGTCAGCAGTTTGTAGAGCTTCTGGTCGCCGAAGCCGCGATCGGCGACCACGCAGACCTTGATGTCGGCCGGCAACAGTTCAGCCAATCTCACCAGCACACGATGCTCGTAGAGGCTGCGGTTGTCCTTGAGCGTGTGCTTGTCGACTGTCAGCCACACCAGCGGCGTGGCACGGCCGTGGTCGGTGATCAGCGACAGCATGATAGTGGCTTGCTTGTCGGCCTCGAAGTCGGTCCAGTCCAAAGCCACCACGATGGAGCTTCGCGCGCCGACGATGTAGGGCACCCAGCGGGCCGCGATGTCATCGACGTTGATCTTCGGGTTGGAGAGCAGGCGGTCCACCTGCTTGGTCGCGTGCTTGGGATTCAGACCGCGCGCGGCGGCAAGGCCCTGGCCGATGGTGCAGACCGCAAGAGAGGCGCTGCGCAGCACGCCCAGAGTGGCGTCGCACAGCGAGTCGACGCGCTTGGCGTGCAGGTCGTGGCCCAGCACACCGCCAAGAACCTGCTTGACCTGGTTGAAGGAGAACCGCCGTTCCCTAATGGCCATTGTATCCCCCGGCTTGCCGTTGCGGGGCGGGAGATTTGTTGCTTCTCGCGGCGTTGGAAGTCGCCTTGGCGAATTCGCAAGGATATGCCAACGCCGGCGGTTGTCTGATTCTTTCCGGAATCGCCTTTATGACCAGCCGATTCTTTTGTGTCCCAAGGAAAATGAGGGGATGAGTGAGGGCATGACCTCCACGTTCGGTGTGCGGTCAGGTTGAATGTCGGCAAAGTGTGGGACGGTCGGTCGGGTCATCCACCCCGAAGGATAGGAAAAGTCCGCTAACAAAGAAGTTGGGCGTCGACGCGCTTTTGAATTGCGCGTCGATGAAGCTGCACGTAGGCCGCGAGGTGACCTTCTTTTCCAGAGGGGAGCCTTGGGTCTTTCGGGTACACCTGCAATTTAGGCCACAAATATCTTGTCTCACGACCACTATTTAAGTCGGAGACGTGTACGTGAATTGGAGCGTGATCACTTGAGTATACCGTGACGCGTAAACCGTAAGCCTTTGGGAATGGCTTTCCGATTTGCAGACTTTGATCTTGTGCATCACGAATAAGATATACAGGACATTCCGACAACTCGACTTTCAACTCCATAAAATGTGCCGCTGATGGTTCGATCTCAGCCAACGAAGGATAGTAAGTCCATACCGCGTGGCAAATACGATCCACGACACATCCGCGCCCGACACCAAAGCGCTTCGTCGTGCCAAATTTGTCGAATTGGGCGTATGGCCCGCCCTGCCCTTTCATTGCGTTGCACAGCCGCGTTTGGGCATCCTGAAATTTCGTTTTTTTCCGAAAATATTGGGGATAAAGGCGATCGATGCATCGGAACGCATAAGCATTCGCAAGCGCCTCCTCGACAGCGCTCCCAATCCGATCGTGGAAATATGACGTGTAGAGATCGCTGCATCCTTTGAAATTAAGAAGAAAGTCCAGCGTCCCAAAGTTCGTGTTCGCCATTGGAAGTTCGATACGCGAAGTAGCCACTTCAACGCAATAATGAAAAAACTCATGGAGCATCAAGGCTCGGAATGCGTGAGTAACTAGCCAGGAGTTAAGTGGAGGGGTCTTAGACCCGGCTAAAATTGCGGACAGCTTCAGGATGCCAAATTCAAGAACGTATATGCCCCAGCGTGCGCGGTAAAAATGAAATGGAACATAGTACGCCCAAACATCGAACGCCGCTGCTTCGTTGCTAATCGCGATTTTGTCCGCCGTAGCTCGTCCTACTTCTGGAGTACGCGCTTTACCCTCTAAGAGAAAAGTGGAATTCGTTGCGCCGATTATCTCAGCGTCGCGTGGCTCTCGTCCAATCCAGTCCGGGATAGGAGAACGGCGCCAGCTCTCTGGAATTTCGATAGGCAATTCGACGACCGTCGAACGTGCAACGTCAACATCAAGGGGTGGGTGCGGGAATCCCCCCTTAGGCGTGACTAAATTTTGGATGGCATCAATCAGCTTACGTTCATGGCTGCGTGACATTATTGCTCCTATATCTCCCGCAGTTTCTGGGTCGCGGTACTCGAGCGTATAGGACGGTGCCGGCGGTGTGAAGCAGGGATCCACGATGATGTTGCCGGAACACGGTGACCACCTTGCCCCTGCGATCGGCGCCGCGTAGCATCGGTGGGCGACGGACTCGCCAGCATGACTCCTGGGGCACTGCGACTATCCGCAATCACTGTGGCGCTCTTCGCCGGAATGGCCCTCAACGCCTACGGTCGATCCGTGCCATACTCTGGCGCGCGTTGACGGCAACGGCGTGATGCCAGTGGCAGAGCGGCAATACCTCGACAGAGTCATCCCTTGGCCGGTTCTTGCGGGAACGGCTGGACCCCGAGACGGTCTCCAACGCCCGTGTGCCCAACGTCACGCGGCTGTTCCGGCCCGACTATCGCAGTGAGAGACACAAGCTGATCGTCGAATTCGACGGCGACCAGCACTATCGCAGCGCTAAGCATGTGATCGAGGACAAGGAGCGGGATCAATGTCTGTCGGATGCAGGCTATCGCGTGATTCGGATCCCCTACTTCGTGCAGATGACGGAGCCAGTCATCGGCGCGCTGTTCGGCGATAGCATCGCCAACCGCTCCCGGTTCAAGGACTTCCCGCACGGCTTCAACGACGCAAGGGTGATTTTTCCGGCCGACTTCTGCGAGATGGGCGTTGCGCGGTTCCTAGAAGACCTAGACCAATTCGCAGAGATTCGCGCTGACATCCTGGTAAGTCTGGCGTGTGCGGCGAAGGCGAAGGGCAATTGGCAGTTGATTTACCCGCCATCGATCCGGGAGCGGCTACAGGGCACTGTCGATGCCCTCTAATGCTAGTATGGTCGGTGCCCCCTCAGGCACGCTCTTACACATAACTGACAAACACCGCAGCACGTGCTGGCAAGCTGGTCAGGAAGGGGCGAATGGTTCCATACCTTTTCCATACCTATCGACGATACATATCAATGACTTAACTTCCATCAGCGGTCCAGGGCGGAGCCCTGACCTTGCCGGCGGCCCGGTGGCAGGCCGCCTGGGCGGCAGCCTGGACGCCCCACGCCGAGGCGGTTCCGGTAGCGCCGGTAGGCCACCCTGATGTAAGACACAGTGACGTGTCTCTAACACACCAGGATCGCCTGTGACCCAAATCGCCGCCGCCACGTCCACCGCCCCCACCGGCCCACCGACCCCGGAAGGCCTCCCCGGCCTGGCCAGGGCGCCCACCACACACGGCGATTCCACCGCCGCGGCATGGTCGATGCACCGCTGCCAAAGCACGGTGATCACCTGCACTCAAGTCCCCGTCTCGGCGATGCAGCTCCGCGCCTGTCTGCCGTGCGAGATCGAGGCGCGGCTGACACTGGGCGCGAACAAGCTGGCGCCGCCGCCGCGCCCCGTCCGGCCACCGCTCGCGCCGACCCAGGACCAGCGCACGCGCAGCACATGCGATCGCGCACCGCCTCCGCTAACGGCACGGCGCGCCCGGGCGACCGCCCCGCGCGCCGCAGACGCGAATCGCGAATCTCGGAATCAACCCTATGGTCCCCGGTTCATCGGCGTGCCCGACTGGTCCGGACGAGGACTCCGACAAAGCCCCTATACATCGTGGCACGGTGGCACGTCCGGCCGGGCCGACCGGAGCAGCAGTCGAAGGCTCCGACAAAGCCCCTATACACCGTGGCACGGTGGCACGTCCGGCCGGGCCGACCGGAGCCGCGATCGAAGGCTCCGACAAAGCCCCTATACAAAGCCTGCCACCGGGCACTTGTCCCGGTGGTGGCACGGTGGCACGTCCGGCCGGGCCGACCGGAGCAGCGGTCCAAGGCTCCGACGGGACCCCGATACGACGTGGCAGCAGCGCGCGCGGCCTGGGCATAAATCGACCTCCCAGAGCAAGTCGCACGGGTGGACCGGCGGTTCGGCTGAGCCGCCGCCGCCTCACGCCGCCCGCTTCACCGCGTACCCCCGCACCAGCACCTCCGCCGGCAGATCGAGCAGCCGGCCCAGCGCCCGGATCATCGGCAAGGTCAGCGCCCGCCGGCGGTTCAGGATCTCCGCCACGCGGGCGCGGCTGCCGATCGCCGGCTCCAGGTCGCGCCGGGTCATCCCCTTTTGCTCCATCATGAAGCGGATCGCGGCGATCGGATCGGGCGCCTCGATCGGCACGTGCCGCGCCTCCCACGCCTCCACCAGGGTCGCGAGCACATCCAGCCGGTCCCCCTCCGGCGTGCCGGGCGCGGCGCGCATCAGGACCTCGATCTCGCCCAGCGCCGCGCGATGGTCCGCTGCCGAGCGGATCGGCCGCACCATAACGCCGGGCTCCCCCTCAGATCGTCTGCGGGTCGATCGCGTCGTAGGCGCGGTGCGTGCCGATGAAGCGGACATAGACCACCCCATAGTGAAAGTTGATCCAGGCAACCAGCCGATACTTGTTGCCGCCGGCTTGCCCGCGCCAAACCGCTACGAGCTTGCCGCACGGTCGGGCCGTTCCCACGTCTCCAAACCACACCCGCCCGCCCTCGGCTGTTCCTCGCTTGACCCCGCCCCGCCTGCACGCCAACACTTGTCGTATCGGCCGACGCAAGATCGAGGGGGAGCGCGCGCATGCCTCAGGTAACGCTGACGGTGAATGGCACACCGCACACGGTTGAGGTGGAGGGCCGCACCCTCCTGGTCGAGTTGCTGCGCGAGAAGCTGGGCCTGACCGGCACGCATGTCGGCTGCGACACCAGCCAGTGCGGCGCTTGCGTCGTGCACCTGGACGGCACCTCGGTGAAGGCCTGCACCATGCTGGCGCTGCAGGCCGAGGGCTGCGCGGTGGCCACGATCGAGGGCCTGGCGGCGGCCGACGGCACCCTGCATCCGATGCAGGAGATGTTCCGCGAGCACCACGCGCTGCAATGCGGCTTCTGCACCCCCGGCATGGTCATGAGCGCGATCGACCTGGTGCAGAGCCATCCCGAGGGCCTGACCGAGCGGCAGATCCGCGAGGGGCTGGAAGGCAATCTCTGCCGCTGCACCGGCTATCACAACATCGTCAAGGCGATTGCCGCCGCCTGGCCGCTGATGCACGGCAAGGCCGCCGCCGCGTAGCGGTCCAATCATAAATCGCGGGGGAGACGCTCATGGGCTTCGAGGGCATCGGTGCATCGGTCCGTCGCAAGGAGGATTTTCGTTTCCTCAGCGGACGCGGCACCTACACCGACGACATCAACCGGCCGGGCCAGCTTTACGCCTGCATCAAGCGGTCCGACCGGCCGCACGCCAGGATCGGCGGCATCGACACCGCCGCGGCCGCGAAGGCACCCGGCGTCGTCGCGGTGTTCACCGGCGCCGACATGGCGGCGGACAATGTGGGCGGGCTGCCGTGCGGCTGGCAGATCCACAACAAGGACGGCTCGCCGATGGCCGAGCCGCCGCACCCGGTGCTGGCGGTCGGCAAGGTGCGCCATGTCGGCGATCCCGATCGCCGTAGTGATCGCCGACGACGAAGCAGGCGGCGAAGGACGCGGCCGAGGCGCTGGTGATCGACTACCAGGACCTGCCGGCGGTCGCCTCGCTGACCGAGGCGGTGAAGCCGGGGGCGGCGCTGGTGCACGACGGCGTGGCGGGTAATGTCTGCTACGACTGGCACCTGGGCGACAAGGCGGCGGTGGACGCCGCCTTCGCCGGCGCCGCCAAGGTCGTGAAGCTGGAACTGGAAAATAACCGGCTGATCCCCAACGCGATGGAGCCGCGCGCCGCGACCGGCGACTTCGACCCCAGCAACGGCGACTTCACGCTCTACACCACCAGCCAGAACCCGCACGTGATCCGCCTGCTGATGGGCGCCTTCGTGCTGCACATCCCGGAGAACAAGCTGCGCGTGGTGGCGCCCGACGTGGGCGGCGGGTTCGGTTCGAAAATATATCATTACGCCGAGGAAGCCATCGTCACCTGGGCCGCCGGCAAGCTGCGCAAGCCGGTGAAGTGGACCGCCGAGCGCAACGAAAGTTTTGTCTCCGATGCGCACGGCCGCGACCATGTCTCGACCGCCGAGATGGCGGTCGACAAGGACGGGCACTTTCTGGCCTTGCGCGTGCACACGCTGGCCAACATGGGCGCCTACCTGTCCACCTTCGCGCCCTGCGTGCCGACTTACCTGTACGCCACGCTGCTGGCGGGCGTCTACAAGACGCCGGTGATCTACGCCGAGGTGAAGGCCATCTTCACCAACACCGTGCCGGTGGACGCCTACCGCGGCGCCGGCCGGCCGGAGGCGACGTTCCTGCTGGAGCGGCTGGTGGATGCGGTGGCGCACGACACCGGCATCGACCGGGTCGAGCTGCGCCGGCGCAATTTCATCCCCGCCGATGCGTTCCCCTACCAGACGCCGGTGGCGCTGCAATACGACAGCGGCAATTACCAGGCGACGCTCGAGGCGGCGTTGAACGGCAGCGGCTACAACGGCTTCGAGGCGCGTCGTGCCGAGGCCAAGGCCCGCGGCAAGCTGCGCGGAATTGGTGTCTCCACCTACATCGAAGCTTGCGGCATCGCGCCGTCCGCGGTGGTGGGCTCGCTCGGTGCCCGCGCGGGTCTCTACGAAGTAGCGAACATCAAGGTGCATCCGACCGGCAGCGTCACGGTCTACACCGGCTCGCACAGCCACGGCCAGGGCCACGAAACGACCTTCGCCCAGCTAGTCGCCGCGCAGCTAGGCGTGCCGATCGACCAGGTGGACATCGTGCACGGCGACACCGCGAAAATCCCGTTCGGCATGGGAACCTACGGCAGCCGCAGCCTCGCCGTCGGCGGCACGGCGATGGTCAAGGCGATGGACAAGATCATCGCCAAGGGCAAGAAGATCGCCGCCCACCTGATGGAAGCCTCGGTCGACGACATCGAGTTCAAGGACAACAAGTTCACCGTCGCCGGCACCGACAAGGTGAAGACGCTGACCGACATCTCGCTTGCCGCCTACGTGCCGCACAACTACCCGATCGAGGAGCTGGAACCGGGCCTCGACGAAACCTCGTTCTACGACCCGAAGAACTTCACTTTTCCCGGTGGCTGCCACGTCGCGGAGATAGAAATCGATCCGGACACCGGCACGATCTCGGTGGAGAGCTTCGTTGCGGTCGACGATGTCGGGCGCGTCATCAACCCGATGATCGTCGAGGGCCAGGTGCAGGGCGGCGTCGCCCAGGGCATCGGCCAGGCGCTGCTGGAGAACGCGGTCTACGATGCCGGTGGGCAACTGCTGTCCGGCTCGATGATGGACTACACCATGCCGCGCGCCGACAACCTGCCGAACATCAAGGTGGGCACCGAGATCACGCTCTGCACCCACAACCCGCTGGGCGTGAAGGGCTGCGGCGAGGTCGGCGCGATCGGCTCGCCGCCGGCGATCATCAACGCGGTGATCGACGCGTTGAAGGACTACGGCGTGCGGCACATCAACATGCCGGCCAGCGCGCCGAAGATCTGGTCGATCATCCACGCCGGGCGACCGGCGCATGCCCCCGGGCACTCGACCCGGGGGATGGCAGCGGAATAGAGCGAGGGGGATCCAGCGATGTACGATTTCGCCTATCAGAAGCCCGGCAGCGTCGCCGCCGCGGCGGCCGTGCTCGCCGCCGATGCCGAGGCCAAGGCGATGGCCGGCGGCATGACGCTCATTCCGGTGCTGAAGCAGCGCCTGAACCGACCCTCGGTGGTGGTGGACCTGGCGAAGACCGGGTTGTCCGGCATCACCGTCGCCGGCAACACCGTGACGATCGGCGCGATGACCACGCACGCCGCGGTTGCCGCACAGCGCCGAGGTGCGGGCGAAAATCCCCGCGCTGGCGCATCTCGCGTCGCATATCGGTGACGAACAGGTGCGCCACCGCGGCACCATCGGCGGCTCGCTCGCCAACAACGATCCGTCAGCGGATTATCCGGCTGGCGTATTGGCGCTGGGCGCGACGATCAAGACCAACAAGCGGTCGATCAAGGCCGACGACTTCTTCAAGGGCATGTTCACCACCGCGCTGGCGCAGGACGAGATCATCACCGCGGTCGAGTTCCCGGTGCCGGAAAAAGCGGCCTACGAGAAGTTCCCGCAACCCGGCCTCGCGCTACGCGATCGTCGGCGTGTTCGTGGCGAAGACCGTGGGCGGCGTGCGCGTCGCGGTGACCGGCGCGGGCCAGGGCGGCGTGTTCCGCCACACCGCAATGGAGCAGGCACTGTCAGCGCATTTTGCCCCCGACGCGATCGCCGGCATCGCCACGCCGGCCGACGGGCTGAACAGCGACATCCACGCCAGCGCCGAGTATCGCGCGCACCTGGTCGGCGTGATGGCGAAACGAGCCGTGGCGAAAGCGAGCTGAACCGAGGCCCGCGCCCCGCATGGACGATGCCGACCGGGCTGCAATGAACGACGTCGACCGGGCCGCGACGGACGGCGCGGACTGGCCGGCGCACGACCCGATCGGGCTGCTCGCGCGCGTCGGCCACAACGGCGGCCCGCCGCTCGATCTGGAACCGGTCGATCCGGGTGCGTCATGGCGTCTCTGGTGCTGGCGGCGCGCGGTCAAGCGGGCCTGGAAGACGCCGCCGCGCGAGATCGCCCTGCGCCGCCTGGCACGGGCGCAGCAACTCGGCATCAGCTATCGCGCCCTCACCCTCGAGATCCTGGAGCGCGGCGTCTATCTGTGACGCGCGACACTGGGGCCTGATGCGAAATCAGGGCATCAGTTCCGGCGGATCGCCCCCCGTGTCATGGCCGTCCCGCGTGTCATGGCCGTCCCCCGTGTCATGGCCGGGCTTGGCCCGGCCACCCACGTCTTTTCCTGTTGCGAGCGGCAAAGTCATGGGTGGCCGGGCCAATCCCCGGGGCAAGCCCCGGGACGGCCATGACACGGGAGTGGGGCGCCGTTCCTGGGTCGCCTGCAGCACTTATTTCGCTTCCGACCCTTACCTCCGATGGGTCAGCGCAAACGCCGTGGCCTGATCCTGAACGCCGCGGTTGAACGCCATGTGGATCCACAGCATCGCCATCGGCTCCAGCAGGCGCGCAACCTTTAGTTTTCCCGCGTCGATCACTCAAACCCCAACTCGGCCACCAGCCCCGGCACGACCGGCTTGCGGTCCTCATCGTCGCCGGCGACGTACATCACTGCCGGCAGTGGCGCGAACGCGGCGGCCTGCTCCATGTTGGCAAAGCCGGTCTGATTGAGCGTCTTGAACACCGCCGCGTCAGGCGCCAGCGCGGCAACCGTTTCGCCAGCGGAGGTGGTGTGGCCGATCTCCAACTCCAGTCCCGCCGCGCCCATGCGCAACGGGTTCGTGCAGTCGATCAGGATCTTGCCGGTCAGCGCGCCGGCCGCGGCCAACGCATCGGGCACCGCCGGCCACGGCGTGGCGAGCACCACCACCTTGGCGTCACGCGCCGCATCGGCCACGGAGGCGAGGCGCGCGGCCGCCGGTCCGGCGCCCGCGTGCCGTTGCGGATCACGCACGCCAAAGGTGACGGTGTGGACTGTCCGCAGCCACCCGGTCGCCAACGCGACACCGACATTGCCGGCGCCGATGATGCCGATGTGCATGGTATCCACCTCTCCGCGATGCCATCTCGCGGCCATCGTGAAGCAGTGCGTCGGCATTTGGAACCGGCCATGTGGCCAGGGGCCTCGGGCGCGGCTGCTGACCGCGCAGAGGGGACGCCCGTTGCGCGTCGTTGCTATCGGCCCGCGCGCCGCGCTTCCCCTCAGATCGGCGTGGGGTGCACCGGTTCCATCGCCAGCCCCGCGGCCTGCCAGGCGTTGCGCCCGCCGCGATACCAGTAGACGTGTCTCAACTTCAGGTCGTTCGGCGAGGCTCGAATCAACGCACAAGCTTGCCGGGCCGTCGGTTGACAGGCCAGCCCGGAATGGCCGAAGCCTGTCCGCCCCGCCGCAACGAGAGTTCCAGCCGATGACCGACCTGCGGCACCTGGTGCGGGCGCCGGGTGCGCATTCCCTGACCTATACCGACCGGGCGTTTCCCGACCGCCCGCTGACCCTGCACGCCGCCTGCCCGCGCGGCTGCGGCCCCGACACCCCGGTGCTGCTGGTGCACCACGGCGTCGGCCGCAACGGCGCCGACTATCGCGACTACTGGCTGAAACTGGTCGACGACGCCGGCATCTTCGCCATTGCCATCGAGTTCGCCGAGGCGCACTTCCCGACCCATCGCTGGTATCATTTCGGCAACCTGCACACCGACGACGACCGCACCAATCCGCGTGCGCAATGGACCTACGGCATCGACGAACGGCTATTCGACGCGCTGCGCGCCCAGGGCGTCACCCGGCGCGAACGCTACGGCCTGTTCGGCCACTCGGCCGGTGGCCAGTTCGTCCATCGCATGCTGTCGTTCGGCTACCGCGAGCGCGTCGCCGTCGCCGTCAGCGCCAACGCCGGCACCTACGCGATGCCGGACCTGGAGACCCCCTGGCCGTTCGGCCTGGGCGAGACCGAGGTCGATCCGCCGGCGTTGCGGTCCTGGCTCGGTTTCCCGCTCACCGTGCTGGCCGGCACGCACGACACCCGGACCACCGGCCGCTTCTTCCCCAAGGGCCCGCGCTCCATGCGCCAGGGCCCGCACCGCCATGCGCGCGCGCACGAATATGTCCGCACCGGCCGCGCTGCCGCGACGACGCTGGGCACGTGCTGCGCCTGGACGGTGATCGACGTGCCCGGCGTCGGCCATGACGGGGAACGCATGTCCGTCGCCGCCGCGCCGATCATCGCCGCCGCGCTGCACAACCGGGCAACCGAGTGAAGCAGCGAGCCCGCCGGGATCCTGCTGTCATTGCGAGCGTAGCGAAGCAATCCCCCGCGAAGAGGGGTAACTGGATGGGGATTGCTTCGCTACGCTCGCAATGACAGGGGGGCGGCTGATCGGCCGCATTGACGATCACCCTCGCCGGTGGCACCGAGGCACACGTGCCGCGGCGAGTTCCAACGGGGAGTTGATCAGTCATGCAGCGTCGAGACGTCCTGAAGTCGGCCCTGGCCGGCGCCACCGCGCTGGCCGCCCCGCGCATCGCCCGCGCCGCGCCGTCGGTGCTGAAGTTCATTCCGCAGGCCGACGTCGCCTCGCTCGATCCGGTGTGGACCACCGCGGACGTCACGCGCAACCATTCCTATCT
Source organism: uncultured Alphaproteobacteria bacterium (assembly GCA_963773345.1). Classification (GTDB taxonomy): domain Bacteria; phylum Pseudomonadota; class Alphaproteobacteria; order Acetobacterales; family Acetobacteraceae; genus Palsa-883. The sequence continues at coordinate 812,212 of CAVZBG010000010.1, forward strand.
GGTCTACGACGCGCTGTACGGCCTCGACAACAGCTACCGGCCGCAACCGCAGATGCTGGCGGGCCAAACCACCAGCGCGGACAAGCTGCAGTGGGACCTCACGCTGCGCGACGGGCTGAAATTCCACGACAACACGCCGGTGCTGGCGAAGGACTGCGTGGCCTCCATCCAGCGCTGGTGGAAGCGCGACGTGTTCGGCGTGGCGCTCGCCGCCGCCACCGACGAGGTCTCCGCCCCCTCCGACAAGGTGATCCGCTTCCGGCTGAAACACCCCTTCGCCCTGCTGCCCAACGCGCTCGCGGTGCCGTGCTGGATCATGCCCGAGCGGCTGGCCAAGACCGACGCGTTCCAGCAGGTGACCGATCCGACCGGCAGCGGACCGTTCAGGTTCGTCGCCGCCGAACGCATCCCCGGCTCGAAGGTGGTCTACGAGAAATTCGCCGGCTACGTGCCGCGCGAGGGCGGCCCGGCCGAGTTTTCCTCGGGGCCGAAGACGGTGCATTTCGACCGCGTCGAATGGACCGTGCAGCCCGATCCGGCCACCGCGTCGGCGGCGCTGACCTCGGGCGAGTTCGACTGGTGGGAGCAGCCCACGATCGACCTTGTCCCGCAGCTCAAGTCGAACAAGAAACTGGTGCTGGTGGTCAAGGACCACACGGGTGAGATCGGCTGCATGCGTTTCAACCAACTGTTCCCGCCGTTCGACAATCCCGCGATCCGCCGGGTCGTGGTCTCGGCGATCGACCAGGACGACTTCATGCAGGCGGTGGCCGGCGCGGCGCCCGAACTGATCAAGACCGGGGTCGGCATCTTCGTGCCCGGCACGCCAATGGCCAACACCATCGGTGTCGACACGATGCAGGGGACCAAGAACCTCGATGCCCTGAAAAAGGACCTGATCGCCGCCGGCTACAAGGGCGAAAAGACCGTGGTGCTGGCGGCGTCGAACTACCCCACCATCAATGCCGAGGCCGAGGTGGGGGGCGACCTGCTGAAGAAACTCGGCTTCAACGTCGATTACCAGTCGCTCGACTGGGGCACGGTGGTGCAGCGGCGCGCCAGCAAGCAGCCGATCGACAAGGGCGGCTGGAACATCTTCTTCACCTACCTCGGCGGCACCGGCAACGTCACGCCGGCCACCGCGATCGCGCTCAAATCGGACGGCAACGGCTGGTTCGGATGGCCGAACGATCCGGTGATGGATCAGGCGCGGCTGTCGTGGTTCGACGCGCCCGATCTCACCGGGCAGCAAGCGGCATGCCGCGCGATGCAGACGGAATTCTTCAAGAATCCGCCCTACGCGCCGCTTGGCATGTACTCCCAGCCCACCGCGTTCTATTCCTACCTGCAGGACATCCCCGAAGGGTTCCCGCAATTCTACCGCGTCAAGCGGGCCTGACTGCGGCGCTTTCGACAAGCAAGGTTCACCGCGGAGCACGCGGAGGAAAAACATTGACGCTTTGCGCGCAGCGCCAAGCTCACTTTCTCCGCGCGCTCCGCGTGCTCCGCGGTGGATCTTGCCTTTCTTGAACGCCGCACGCGTCCACCGGCGCCGGTTTTACGCCGTGCCGCAGATGGTGTAACGACCGGCGCATGCCGCACCTCGTCCCCCACCACGTCGTTGTCATCGGCGCCGGCATCGTCGGCGCCGCCACCGCGGTCGAGCTGCTGCGCGACGGCCACACGGTGACCATCGTCGAACCGGGCGATCCCGGCGGCGAGCAGGCCGCCAGCTACGGCAATGGCACGCTGCTCAACCCGAGTTCGGTGATTCCGATGTCGGCACCCGGGCTGTGGAAGAAGGTGCCGGGCTACCTGGCCGATCCGCTCGGACCATTGGCGATCCGATGGCGCTACCTGCCAAAGCTGTGGCCCTGGCTGTGGCGCTTCCTTCGCGCCGGCTCGACGGTCGCCAAGGTGGAGGCGACGGCGCGCGCCCTGGCGCCGCTGACCGCCGATGCGCCGGCGCTGCACCTCGCGCTGGCCGAGGAAGCCGGCGTTCCCGAGCTGATCCGCCGCAACGGCGTGCTGGCCGTGTTCCCCTCGCGCGCCGATTTCGCGGCCGAGGCGACCTCCTGGCGGATCCGCCGCGACAACGGCACGCGCTGGATCGAACTGAACGAGGACGAACTGCGCCAGCGCGAGCCGGCGCTCGACCGGCGCTACAAATTCGCCCTGCTGATCGAGCAGAACGGCCAGTGCGTCGATCCTGGCGCGCTGGTCGCGGCCGTGGTGCGCCACGCCCAGGCGCTCGGCGCCAGCCTGCGGCGCACCCGCGTCACCGGCCTCCACATCGAGGCCGGAACGCTGCGTGCCGTGCGCACCGATGCCGGCGACATCGCCTGCGACAAGGCGGTGATCGCCGCCGGCGCGTGGTCGAAGACGCTGGCCGCAGCGGCCGGCGATGCCGTGCCGCTGGAGACTGAGCGCGGCTATCACGCGCTGATCCTCGATCCCGGCATCGAGCTGCGCCTGCCGGTGATGCCGAGCGACGGAAAAATGTCGAACGTGATGACGCCGCAGGGGCTGCGCCTGGCCGGGCAGGTCGAGCTGGCCGGGCTCGATGCGGCACCGAATTGGAAGCGCGCCGAGATCCTGCGGGATTTCGCGTTGCGCACCTGGCCGGGCCTGCCGCGCGACCTGCCGGCCGATCGGGTGAAGTTCTGGATGGGCCACCGCCCGTCGACGCCGGACGGCCTGCCGTGCATCGGTCCGGCCTCAGGCTGCGCCGACGTCATGCACGCCTTCGGCCACGGCCATATCGGCCTGACCGCCGGCCCGGCGACCGGCAAGCTGGTGGCCGACCTGATTGCCGGGCGGACGCCGAAAGTCGATCCGACCGCGTACACGGCGCGCCGTTTCTGCTAGGGCACCTTCCGCATGCGCGACATCGCCGTGCCAGCCGTACACCTCTCCCGCGCTTGCGGGAGAGGTCGCGGAGCGAAGCGACGCGGGTGAGGGTTTTGCCGCGTGCACCACCCTCACCCGGCTTCGCTCTGCTCGCCGACCTCTCCCGCGAAGAGCGGGAGAGGTGTACCCGCGTCCCGTCCGCCTGAACCTGCTATAGACTACCTCCCATGGATGCCACCGTCCCAGTCCTGACGCCGTCCCCCGGCTCGCCCTTCCCGCTGCCCGAGCCGGTCGCGGCGTATCGCGGGCCGCCGCTGCTCGCCGTCGTCGTCGATGCGGAGGAAGAATTCGAGTGGGCCGAGCCGCTGGCGCCGCAGCATCGCGGCACCGTCTCGATCCGCGCCCAGCGCAGCGCGCACACGCTGTTCGCCCATTACGGGATCAAGCCGACCTACCTGATCACCTATCCGCTCGCCGCCGAGGACAGTGCGGTCGGCGTGCTGCGCGAATACCTGGCCGAGGGCTTATGCGAGATCGGCGCGCAACTGCATCCCTGGGTGACGCCGCCGTTCGCCCCGGGTGCCCCGGAGACGCAGTCCTATCCCGGCAACCTGCCCGTCGCGGTCGAGCGCGAGAAGCTGGCGCGGCTGGTGGGGGCGATCGAGACCGCCTTCGCGGTGCGGCCCACCGCCTACAAGGCCGGACGCTACGGTTTCGGACCGAACACCGCCGCCCTGGTGGAAGACGCCGGTTTCGAGATCGATACCAGCCTGATTCCTCGCACCTCCTACGCCGAGACGGGCGGGCCCGAATTCAGCGACTACGACTACCACCCGTTCTGGTTCGGCCGGCGCCGCCGGCTGCTGGAACTGCCGGTGACACGGGCACTGACCGGGGTGCTGGCGCAACGCTGGCCGCGGCTGCACCAGCGCGCCGAGCGGCGGCCGTGGCGGGCGCTGCACGCCGGCGGCCTGCTGTCCCGCGCCGGGCTGATCGAGCGGATCACGCTGTCGCCGGAAGGCTCCGATCTCGGCGCGATGTGCCGGCTGACCCGTGTGCTGCTGGCGCGCGGCACCCGCGTGCTGACGCTGAGCTACCACAGCCCGTCGCTCGAGCCGGGCCACACGCCGTATGTGCGCAACGAGCGCGACCTGGCGATCTTCCTGGATGACCTGTCGGGCTTCCTCAGCTTCTTCCGCGACGAGATCGGCGGCGAGTTCCTCACCATCCGCGAGCTGCGCCAGCGCCTGTCCGGCGACGTATCCGTGGCCGTTTCGGCACCGGATCCGGCGACCGCACCCGCAGCGGCTGTGCCATCCGCAGCGGCGCCTGTCGAGAAGCGCTGCCTGGTGGTCGCCAACACCTTCCCCCCGGTGCACGGCGGCTCCGCGGTGGTCTATGACAGCCTGGCACGCTTCGGCCACGGCCGCGTCTCCGTCCTGGCGCCGCGGGAGGACTATCGCTTCGGCTGGCCGATCCCGTTCTGGCGCGAATACGACCACGCGGCGCCGTTCCGCGTCCATCGCATTCATCTGCTGCGCACCGGGCTGCTGGACGAAGCGCCGTCGTTGCCGCACCGCATCGTCGCCGCGTTGCGCGATGTCGCCATCCGCATCGATCTGCTGCGCGCCATCAGGCGCATCGCCCGGGACGAGAACATCGGCGTGGTCTGCATCGGCGAGCTGGTGGCAAGCGGCTGGCTGGCGGCGATCGCGCGCCGGCTGTTCGGGCTGCGCAGCATCATCTACGTGCACGGGGAAGAAATCAGCAGCCGCATGCCGTACGATGTCGACGGCCGCCGCCGCCGCCGCGCGCTGGCCGAGGCGGACGCCATCGTCGCGGTCAGCCGCTTCACCCGCGAGGCGCTGGAAACCACCATGGGCGTGCCGGCGGAGAAGATCGCGCTGATCTCCAACGGCGTCGATCTGCAGCGCTTCGTGCCGCGTCCGCGCCGGCAGGATCTCATGGCGCGCTACGGCCTGGTGGGGCGGCGCGTGCTGCTGACGGTCGGGCGGCTGTATGCGCGCAAGGGCATGGACCGGGTGATCGAAAGCCTGCCCGCGGTGCTGCGCGTGCTGCCCGATGTGCGCTACCTGCTGGTGGGCGACGGGACCTATCGCGCGGTGCTGGAGCAGCTTGCCACGGCACACGGCGTGCGCGACGCGGTGGTGTTCGCCGGCGCGGTGCCGGATGCCGAGCTGATCGACCACTACGCCCTGGCCGATGCCTTCATCATGGCCAATCGCGAAATGCCGGACGGCGACACCGAGGGCTTCGGCTTGGTATTCCTGGAGGCGAACGCCTGCGGCATCCCGGTGATTGCCGGCCGGGCGGGCGGCAGCGTCGATGCGGTGACCGACGGGGCGAACGGCCTGGTGGTGAACGGCGACCGGACCGAGCAGATCGCCGCGGCGATCCTGCGGCTGTTCCAGGACGATGCGTTGCGCGAACGTCTGGTGCGCACCGGCACCGAGGTCGCCGCGCGCGCCGGCTGGGACAGCCGGGTCGACCAGTTTCTGGCGCTGTGCGACCGGCTGACCGGGCGGCCCTGATACCTGGCACCGAAACGATCGGCGCACGTCGAGGCACGACCGCCACGCCCGTCATGGCCGGCCCCCGGGTCCGGCCGGAGGCCGGCCCGAGGACAGGCTCCGGCCGGCCATGACGGGGGATCGTCAATCCGTTCGCCCGTCATGACGCCGCGCCGAACGCGCGCGGGCGCAGGCCGGCGTGGAACCAGGTGATCATCGAGTAGATGTCGAACACCGGCAGTCCCAGCGCGTCACGCAACGCACGCGCGTAGGGCGGCATGTTGGTGCATTCCAGCACGATGGCGCCGATGTCAGCGTGCCGCGCCAGCAGCGCCCGCCCGGCTTCCAGGATGTCCTGTTCCGCCAGCGTGACATCCAGGTCGTCCTTCTCGCCCAGGATCAGCACGCGGAAGAATTCCCGCCCGCCCTCGGTGCCGACCACCGGTGTATCGAGCGGCACTCTGGCTGCCTCCAGGTGCCGCGGCGTCAGCGACTTCGCCGCCACCGTAATGACGCCGACTCGCTTGCCCGGCGGCAGCGTCGCCTGCACCCAGGGCACCTGCAGCAGCGCGCTGGTCGCCACCGGCACGCGCACCTGCGCCGCCAGCTCGCGCTGGAACAGCGCGAGGAAGCCGCAGTTGGTGGTCAGGGCCTCGGCGCCCTGCGCCACCAACTCCTGCGCCGCGGCGAGGAAATCGGGCAGCAGCCCGGCCGCGCCATTCAGCACCACGCGTTCGGGCGTCGCGCCCTGCACCACGCGGTACAGCACCGGGAACGGCCAGGTCGTGGCGTTGCCCATGTCGCCCGGGATGCGCGCGAACCGCGCCTGAAGCATCAGGATGCCCAGCGGGGCGCCGTACAGCGCCGTGCCGCCCTTCGCGATGTTGCTCATGTTTTCACCCTCTGCCCGCCAGCTTGCCGGAAACCACCGGGGCGCGCGAGAGTGGGCATCACCAACCAAGGAGACGCCGCCATGGCCGACCGCCCGTTCACCCAAGCCGACCTCGACACGCTGGCGCAGTGGGACACGCCAACCATCTGCAACGGGCTGGAAGTCACCAACCCGGAGCGCCGCCGCTTCGGCTACACGGTCGAGCCGATGGTCTGCCTCGACCCGAAGGCCAAGCCGATCGTCGGCCTCGCGCGGGTCGGCATGATCCGCTCCACCGAGCCGCCGCGCGGCAAGGTGACCGACCGCGCCGACTGGTACGACTACGTCCATGCCACCGACTTCCCGACCATCGCGGTGATCCAGGATATCGACGGGCAGATCGGCTACGGCGCCTACTGGGGCGAGGTGCAGTCGACCGTGCACAAGGCACTGGGCTCGATCGGCTGTGTCACCAACGGATCGTTCCGCGACCTGGACATGTGGGCGCCGGGCTACCAGATGCTCGGCGGGCGCGTCGGGCCGAGCCACGCGCACGTGCACATGGTGACGTTCGGCCAGCCGGTGAACATTTTTGGCATGCAAGTGGCGCACGACGACGTGATCCATGCCGACTTCCACGGCGCGGTGGTGATTCCCGCGGAACTCGGTGCGCAAGCTGCCGGCGGCGATCGACCTGATCTCGCGGCGGGAGAAGGTGATTCTGGATGTCTGCCACGCGCCGGATTTTTCTCCCGCCAAGCTGCGCGATGCGCTGAAGCGGTCCGGGGAGATTCATTAGAGCGGCTCCACCCTGTCTGGAATGGCCGATCCCATTGTCATTGCGAGGAGCGCAGCGACGAAGCAATCTCCTTGGCCCGAGGCAGGAAATTGCTTCGGGCCAAATTCCCTGATGGCAAGCCGTGACTGACGCGCTGGCCGCGTTGCGGGCGTTGCCGCGGCTACGTCTGGCGCACCTGCCGACGCCGCTGGAGCGGATGCCGAGGCTGGGTGAACGGCTCGGGCTGGCGTCGCTGTGGGTGAAGCGCGACGACTGCACCGGGCTGGGGTTGGGCGGCAACAAGGTGCGAAAACTGGAGTTCTGCCTGGCGGCGGCACGGGAGGCGGGGGCCGACTGCATCGTCTGCGGCGGCGTGGTGCAGTCCAACACCGCGCGCCAGGTCGCGGCGGCGTGCGCGAAGCTGGGTCTGGAATGCCATCTCGGCATCATGTCCGGCCGCCTGGCCGCGACCGAGCCGGGCTATGACAGCAACGGCAACATCCTGCTCGATCGGCTGTATGGCGCGGTGATGCACGACATCTCGTGGAGCGAGGACCGCAACGCACGGCTGCGCGCGATCGCCGAGGACCTGCGGCGGGTGGGGCGCGCGCCGTATCTGGTGCCGTATGGCGCGTCGGACGCACTGGGCGCGATGGGCTACGCGCTGGCGGCGGAGGAGATCGTTGCGCAACTCGCAAAAGTCGCCTGGATCGTGCATGCCAGCGGCAGCGCCGGCACGCAGGCCGGGTTGCTGGCCGGAGTGCTGGCGCTGGGGCATCCGGCGTGGGTGATCGGCATCGATGTCGATGCGCAGGCGGCACGGGTCGCCGCAGACGTGCGCCGTGTGGGACGCGAGGCGGCTGGGCTGCTGGATGTGGCGGCGCGGTGGGACGACGCGTGCGTCGAGGTGGCAGACGCGTGGTGCGGCCCGGCTTACGGCGTGGCCGACGCGGCGACCGAGGAAGCGATCGCTCTTGCCGCGCGCCTGGAGGGCCTGGCGTTGGACCCGGTGTATGCCGGCAAAGGCATGGCCGGGCTGATCGGTCTGGCCCGAGCCGGACGATTCGGTCGCGATGAGCCTGTGGTGTGGATCCACACCGGCGGCGCGCCAGGCCTGTTTGCGTATCCGGACACAATGGCCCGCGCCGGAGAGCTTGGAGTTGGGATCTGACCTCTGTGCATATGCCGGAAATGACCCGCTGAACCTTCGCGATCTCCGCGTGGAACCTTGCTGTTCTACCTCCGCTCGATGCCGAACAGCGGGATCAACACCAGAACGAACGCGGTGAACGCGGCCGACACCACGATCAACGGCGACAGCCGGCCGCCGAACGCGTGCTCGTACAGGAACGCGCCGCTGGTATCCGCCAGCGGCGCCGCCAGGTTCATCACCGACATCAGCGCCGCGAAGGCAAACCCCTCGGCACGCACGGGACAATGCTCCGCCGCCAGGGTCAGCGTCGCAATATTGGCGATCATGCCGGCAACGCCGAACAGGAAATACACGATCACCGCGCTGAACGGACCGATCATGAGCAGGAATGCCAGCGTGCCCACCGTGCCAAGCACGATCGACAGTTGCAGCAGTGCCCGCATGCGCATCCCCGCCAGCGTCCAGCGGTACAGCAGTCCGCCCGCCACCCACCCGACGGCGCTGACCGCCGACAGCGCGCCGATGAACCCCTGCGAGAAATGCAGCCGGTCGGTCATGTAGAAATACAGCGGGGTGCCAAAGCCCGGGCTGAAATAATAGCAGAACAGGAATACCGCGATCAGCCAGAGTGTGCGGGAGCGGAACGTGTTCAGCAATCCGTCCAGTCGCTGCCGCAGCACCACACGGTCGATGCCGGCACGCGCTTCGTCCACCAGGTGCAGGCAGAGCAATACCGCGACCGGTGCAATCGCCGCGATCAGCGCCGCAACGTGCAGCGCGCCGGCCGGTGAGAACGCCTCGATCAGTCCGCCGCCCGCCAGCGCCGCAGCCGCCATCGCGCCATTGAACCACAGCCATTGCTGGTTGACGAAGGCGGCGCTGGCGTTGTGGCGCTGGCCGTTCTCCACCAGCAGCGCGCCGCACAGGGTGCTGGACACCGCCATGGCGATCGAGGTCAGCAGCAGTGCAGACACGATCGCGGGCGGTGCGATGACCTGCGTCACCCAGGCGAAGGCCACGACCGCTGCGAGGTTGGACAGCAGCAGGTAGCTGCGCCGCCGATAGCCGAACAGCGGCAGGAAATCGGAGACCAGGCCGTAGAGCGGCTTCACCACCCATGGCACGTCGAGCACCGCCAGCGACGCAGCGATCTGCAACGCCGTCCAGCCATGCTGCGTCTTGAGGAAATAGGTCAGCGGTTGCCAGACGATGCCGACCTTGGCCTGGCCGACGCCCTCGACGGTGTACACCACGGCAAAGAACAGCATCAGACGGCGGACGCTGTCGGGATCGGATCGGGCTGGCATGCTGTCGGCAAGTGTGCGGGCGGCAAGCGTCGCACTCAAGCCGGGGCTCGACGGTTGTGGACCGCACGTCCACGGGATGCGATTGGATGTGTTCTTGCCGCCGGTGTTCCTTGCCGTCACCGCACAACTGCCGTCATATCCAGTCGTCTGCTGTGTCCGGCGCGGCGCGCGTGCCGGCCATCGCGGGTCCCGTTGCGCGGAACGGCATCGTCCTCGGCGCCTGAACGAACCCGTCCCGGCACTGCGCGAGCCGGGCAACAACGCCGGACAACAACGAATGACTCCCCGGGCCGGATCGGGAGAACGCATGGGGGAAGGCGGCGTCAGCGAGCTCGGTACGGCCGGCACTGATCGTGCCCGTCCGGCCGCGCCCAGCGTGGGGATTGGGCGGCGCGCTGCTCGATCGGCATTTCACGCGCATCGCCGTGCTGCCGACATTCGTGGTGATGCTGGGCATTTTCGGCGTGCCACTGGCCTTCTCGTTCTATCTGAGCTTCACCGGCTGGGAGATGGACCAGCCGCTGTTCACCGGCCATTTCGTTGGGCTTGAGAACTATCAGGACCTGCTGACCGATCCGGTCTTCACCGGCAGCCTGGGCATCACCTTCGGCTACACCGCCGCCGCGGTTGCCGCCGAGATGGGCCTCGGCCTCGCGATCGCGCTGCTGCTGAACATGGACCTGCCGTGCATCCGCATCTTCCGCACCGCGCTGATCGTTCCGATGATGATCACCCCGATCGTCGGCGCACTGTGCTGGAAGCTGCTGCTCGATCCGAGCCATGGGGTGTTCAACCATTGGATTGGCCAGCAGATCGTCTGGCTCGGCCGGCCCGACACCGCGCTGGCCGCGATCTGGGTCGTCGGCGTCTGGCAAAGCACGCCCTACGTCATGCTGATCCTGCTGGCGGGACTGCGGTCGCTGCCCAGCGAGCCGATGGAAGCTGCCTCGATCGACGGGGCCAGCCGACGGCAGGCGTTCTGGCACATCACCCTGCCCCTGTTGCGCCCGTATCTTCTCGTCGCCCTGCTGCTGCGCACGATCTTCGAGTTCCGTGCATTCGACAATATCTACGCGATGACCGGCGGCGGGCCGGCCAACGCCACCATGGTGCTGTCGATGCTGACCTACCTGATGTCGTTCGTGCGGTTCGACTTCAGCCTCGGCGCCGCGGCGTCGTGGCTGATGCTGATGATGGCGATGCTGATCTGCCTGTTCTTCATCGCGGTGATCCGCCGGCGGGAGACACTCTGATGGCGGCCGTGGTCGGCTCGCCCCGGACCAGACGGCTGGAGGCGGCGCTGGTCTATCTGGTGCTGACCGCCCTCACGCTCGCCTTCCTGTTCCCGCTCGTCTGGGTGCTCGGCCTGTCGCTGAAGACCCGGCTGCAGGTGCTCGCGACGCCGCCGCTCTATGTGTGGTGGCCGACCCTGGAGAATTACGCCGACGTGTTGACGCGCGCCGATTTCGGGCACGCCTTCCTCAATACCATGATCGTCTCGGCCAGCGCCGTGCTGCTCTCGCTGTGCGTGGGCGCGCCCGCCGCCTACGCGTTCGCGCGGTTCCCGTTCACCGGTCGGTCCTTCCTGTTTTTCGCGCTGCTGGTGATGCGCATGCTGCCGCCGATCGCGGTGCTGGTGCCGATGTATGTGCTGTTCAACAAGCTCGGCCTGGCCACCACGCGGTTCAGCGTCGTGCTGGCCTACACCACGTTCAGCCTGCCGCTGGTGGTGTGGATCATGCGCGGCTTCTTCGAGGACCTGCCGGCCGAGCTGGAGGAAAGCGCCTGGATCGACGGGGCCAGCCGCTACCGCGCGTTCGTTCATATCGTTCTGCCGCTGGCGCGACCTGGCCTGGCCGCCGCCGCCATCCTGTGCCTGCAACTGGCCTGGAACGATTTCCTGTTTGCCGCGGTGCTGACCAACAACGCGACGCAGACGCTGCCGGTGCTGATGAGCGCGTTCAACGCGGGCGATTCCGGCGTCGACTGGGGCGGCCTGACCGCATCCGGCATGCTGGTGATCCTGCCGGTGATCCTCTTCTCGTTCGCCGCCCAGCGCCATCTTCTTGCCGGCCTGTCGTCCGGCGCACTCAAGGGGTGACGCGCCCTGGGGGTGACGCGCCGGACAGCAACGCCTATCATAACGCAGAAAGATCGAAAACACCAGTGAACCGGGAGAGAGCGCGATGGCTGGATTGAACAGGCGGCGCCTGCTGCGCGGCGCGGCGGCGGGGGGTTTGCTGGCGGCGACGGCGCGTACCCCGCGCGCCCAGACCAGGCCCGAAAAGCTGGTCTATGTCGGCGAGAACCAGGGTGGCTGGAAGAAGACCCTGACCGAGGAGGTCGGGCCGGCCTTCGAAAAGGAGACCGGCATCAAGGTGGAGTTCACCCTGCTCGCGGTGGATGCCTGGCGCGCGCGGCTGAAGGCCGAACTGAGTGCAGAATCGACCGGCATCGACATCGCCCAGTGGTCGGTACAGATGGCCGGCTGGATGGCCCCGTACCTGCCGGACCATGCGCCGCTGGTGGCGAAGATGGAGGCGCGCGATCCGGACTTCGCGTGGAGCGATTTCCTCGGCGGCAGCAAGCAGGCGGCGAGCTACGACGGCAGGCTCATCGGCATTCCCTACCGCATCACCACCGGCATCCTGCACTACCAGAAACAACTGCTGCAGCAGGCCGGATTCGCCCAGCCGCCGGGCACCTTCGTCGAATTCGAGAAGACCGCCCTCGCGGTGAACACCCCGCCTGATCGTTACGCTTTTGGCATCATGGGACGGCAGGGAGCGGGCAGCTACACGAGCTTCGCGTCCTGGCTGTTCTCCACCGGCGGGCAGTTGGTCGATTTCAAGACCGGCGAGGTGTTCATCAACGATGCGCGCGCGGTGACCGCGCTGCAGTTCTACGCCGATCTGGCAACCAAGTACAAGGTCGTGCCGCCGGAGGCAATGACCTGGGAGTTCGATGAAATCATCGCCGGCGGTCAGAAGGATCGCTACGTGATGACGCAGACCTTCGCGCCCTACGGCACGCTGATCAACGATCCGAAATTGTCCACGACCGGCGGCCGCTGGGCCTGGGCGACGGTGCCCGGATACACCGCCAAGGCGCAGAGCCGGACCTGGGTCGACGGCCACTTCCTGTCGGTTCCGAAATATACGAAGAATCCGGACTGGGCGCTGCAATTCATTCAAATGGCGTGCAGCAAGAAATGGATGCTGCGCTCCGCGGAGAGGGGCAACGCCCCGCCACGCGGCTCGGTGCTGCGCGATCCGTCGATGATGACCGCGCTCGGCTGGCCACCGGTCGCCGCCGAGGCGATTGAGACGGGAATTCCCACGCCCGCGCACCCGGCGTGGGACACGCTCGAATTGTCGTTGCGCGCTGGATTGTCCGAGGCCCTGCTTGGGCAGAAGACAGCCAAGCAGGCACTGGACGAGGTGGCCCGCGATTGGCAGCGCAACCTGCGGCGCGCCGGCGTGATCAAGTGATGGGGACGGGTGAGAAATTTGGGCCAGGGCAGTCTGTGCCGCGGCGCGGCTGTTCGAAGTTAACGCCTCCTTGGTAAGTACGGACGGCGCGCCACCTTGGTACATCCCGATCGATGCAGTCCGTTCAGGGCTCGGGCACGTCAGCGGCGAAACGCGCCACAGCCGCCAGCTCCTGGGCCGCGGCGAGCAGACGCCGCCAGTCATCGGGCGGGTTGCCGTGGGCGAGCATGCGGGCGAACACGGCGTAGGGATCGCTCGCGGCGCCGGCCTTGCGCAACGTGTTGCGGTCGTTGACCCAGGCGTAGACCACGATGCGCGATGCCGAATCGGCGCGGAAAAACAGCCGGAAGCGGTTGGCGCCGAATTTCGCGCGGAACCAGTGTCGATGCGCCGGGCCGAGCGTGTTGCCCTGCCGGAACTCCGGCGCAAGTGGATCGCGCGGCACGCGGTCGAGCATCAGATCGCGCAGCGTCGCAAGCAGCCTGACATTGGCATTGCCCTGCCAGCCGTCCGGGTCGGATTGCCGCGCGCGCGCGGCCGCAGCAATCAGCTTGTCGAGCTGTTCGAGCAGCAGGGGATGGCCGAACAGGCGCCAGCCGTGGCGTTGCAGCACGGCCAGGCTACAGCGCCACCTCCCCCTCGATCGGCGCGTCGGGATCGGCCGCCACGCCCTCGCTCGCCGCCGTCATGCGGGCGGCCAGCTCTGGCGCGAGCGCGACGAGCGCCTCCGGCCGGTCCGCGATGTCGCGCTCGAGCAGCGCCAGGAACGGCGCAAGGGCGGGGTCCTCCGCCGGCTCGGCGACCGCGTGAACGCTGACGGTGCCGTCTTCGACCCGGAAGGCAATGCGGCCGCCGTAGCCGACGCCGAGCGCCTGCCGGATTGTCTTCGGTACCGTCGTCTGGCCCTTGGCGGTGATGGTGCAGACCTCTTCGATCACGGACATGGCGGGCCTCCTCGCGGGGTCATGTAATGCAATCACCTTACTATTGCCAGTCCTCGACCGCTGGCCGAGCTATTACCGCCGCCCGACACCGCTTGACGCAGCCTGACCCCGCGCCCGATCATCCGGCCAACCCCAGACCCAAGGACCGCCGCAATGAACGTCGCCACCCTGCCTGCAGCGCTGATCGGCTGCTCGCCCGAGGAGTGGCAGATCCGCTGCGACCTTGCCGCGCTCTACCGCCTGGTCGCGCATCATCGCTGGACCGACTTCGTCTACACCCACATCAGCGCCCGCCTGCCCGGGCCCGACCACCACTTCCTGATCAACCAGTACGGCGTGCTGTTCCACGAGATGCGCGCCTCCGATCTGGTGAAGATCGATAGGCATGGCAACGTGGTGCAGGAGGGCGACACGTCCTCGCGCCGCGTCAATGCCGCCGGCTTTACCATCCACTCCGCGGTGCACCTGGCGCGCGAGGACCTGACCTGCGTGGTGCACACCCACACCCAGGCCGGTATCGCCGTCTCCTGCATGCAGGAGGGGCTGCTGCCGCTGTCGCAGCACGCGATGAAGTTCTACGGCCGCATTGCCTATCACGGCTACGAGGGCATCGCGCTGGACCTTGACGAGCGCGAGCGCCTGGTGCGCGACCTGGGGCAGCACAAGGCGATGATCCTGCGCAATCACGGGCTGCTGGTCGGCGGCCGGTCGATTCCCGAGGCGTTCCACACGATCTACATGCTGGAGCGCGCCTGTGCGGCCCAGGTGGCGACGCTTGTCGTGCGGGCGCGAGCTGGTGCTGCCGCCGCACGAGGTGTGCGCGCACACGGCGGAACAGTTCGCCGCGCAGGATACGCCCGAGCGCCATGCCTGGATGTGGGAGTCGGCATTGCGGCTGATCGAGGGCGAAAAACCGGATTTCCGGAGCTGATCGGGGGCAACAAGACACGAAGACTCCCCCTCCCCTTGAGGGAGGGGGATGGGGGGAGGGGTTGATGCCAGGGTTGCGACGATGCTTCCTGTGCAAGCGACCCCTCCCCCCGGCCCCCTCCCTCAAGGGGAGGGGGAGTAGCAGCCGGGGCACCTCGCAATGACAACGCTCATCCGCAACGCCGAGATGGTGATCGCCTGGGACGCGGGCACCAACGCGCACGTCTACCTGCCCGACGCCGACGTGGCGTTCGACGGCGGCGCCCTGACCTTCGTCGGCCGCAGCTACACCGGCCCCGCCGACACCGTCATCGACGGCGCGGGCAAAATGGTCATGCCCGGCCTGGTGAACATCCACTCCCACCCGTCCAGCGAGCCGATGAACAAGGGCCTGACCGACGAGGTCGGCAGCCCGGGCTTCTACAACTCCTCGCTCTACGAATACCTGCCGATCTACCGCGCCGATGCGGAAGCCGTCCCGCACTGCGTCCGCGTTGCGCTGTCGGAACTGCTGCTGTCCGGCGTCACCACGCTCGCCGACCTGTCGATGGCGCATCCCGGCTGGCTCGACCTGCTGGCCGAGGCCGGCATGCGCGTCTGCATCGCGCCAATGTTCCGCTCCGCCCGGTGGTACACCAGGAACGGCCACCTGGTCGAATACGCCTGGGACGAAGCCGCCGGCGAAAAGGCCATGACCGAGGCGCTGGCGCTGATCGAACGCGCCGAGCAGCACCCGTCCGGCCGCCTGTTCGGCATGGTCTGCCCGGCGCAGATCGACACCTGCAGCGAATCCCTGCTGCGCGACAGCCACGCCGAGGCCGAACGCGCGCGGCGTCGCCTGGCAGATCCACGCGGCGCAATCCGTGACCGAATTCCACGAGATCACCCGCCGCCACGGCTACACGCCGATCGGCTGGCTGGACCATCTCGGCCTGCTGTCGGAACGTTCCATCATCGGCCACGGCATCTTTCTCGACGACCATCCATCGACGCCGTGGCACACCGAAGACGGACCTCGCGCGGCTTGCCGAAACCGGAACGACCGTGGCGCACTGCCCGACCGTGTTCGCCCGCCGCGGCATCACGCTGAAGGATTTCGGCCGCTACCGGCGCGCCGGCGTCAACATGGGCCTCGGCACCGACACCTATCCGCACAACATGCTGGATGAGCTGCGCCTCGCCGCCTACCTGGCGCGCACCCAGGCCAACACCCCGCGCACGCTGACCACGCACCGAGCTGTTCACCGCGGCCACCATCGGCGGGGCGCGCGCGCTCGGGCGCGACGACATCGGCCGGCTGGCGCCCGGCTGCCGCGCCGACCTGGTGCTGGTGGACATTGCCCACCCGATGATGCGTCCGGCGCACGACCCGCTGCGCAGCCTGATCTACGCCGCCGGCGACCGCGCAGTGCGCACGGTTTACGTCGACGGCCAGAAAGTAGTGGACAACGGCCAGGTGCTGACGATGGACTATCCCGCCGCCGCCGCGGCCTTGCACGAGGCGCAGAAACGGATCAAGGCCAACGTGCCGAACCTCGACTGGGACCATCGCAGCGCCGAGACGCTCTCGCCGCCAACCTTCCGGACCGCATGACCAATTTGCCGACAAGTGAGGGCCTGCTGACCATCGAGGGCCTGCGCACCACGTTCCGCACCGCGAACGGCGAGATCGCCGCGGTGGACGGCGTCGATCTGTCGGTCGCCAAGGGCCGCACGCTGGGCATCGTCGGCGAGTCCGGCTGCGGCAAGTCGATCCTGTCGCTGTCGGTGATGCGCCTGGTGCCGCCGCCGGGCCGCATCGCCGCGGGACGCATCAGCTTCGACGGCCGCAACCTGCTGGAGCTGTCGCCGGCGGAGATGCGCGGCCTGCGCGGCAACCGCATCGCGATGATCTTCCAGGAGCCGATGACCAGCCTGAACCCCGTCTTCACCGCGGGCGATCAGATCACCGAGGCGATGCGCGCGCACGACCGCACGGCCTCCGCCGCCGAATTGCGCGCCCGCGCGATCGCCGCGCTGAGCCGCGTGCGCATCCCCGCGCCGGAACGCCGGTTCGACGAATACCCGCACCAGATGTCCGGCGGCATGCGCCAGCGCGTGATGATCGCCATGGCACTGGCCTGCGCGCCCGACCTGCTGATCGCCGACGAGCCGACCACCGCGCTGGATGTCACCGTGCAGGCGCAGATCCTCGACCTGCTGCGCGATCTGCAGCAGGAAACCGGGATGGCGATCATTCTGATCACGCACGATCTCGGCATCGTCGCCGAAATGGCCGACGAGGTCGCGGTGATGTATGCCGGCCGCGTGGTGGAACGCGCCCCGGGACCGGCGATATTCGACGATCCGCAGCATCCGTATACGCTGGGGTTGCTCGGCTCGATCCCGAAGATCGAGGAACAGCGCGACCGGCTGCTGGCGATCGAGGGCACCGTGCCGCCGCCGTTCGCGCTGCCCACCGGTTGCCGGTTCCATCCGCGCTGCGTGTTCGCCGATGCCGCCTGCACCGCGCAGGACCCGCCGTTGCGGCAGCTCAACGCGTCGCACCGCGTCGCCTGCCTGCACGCCCCGGTCGAGGCGCTGGTGGCATGACAGGGCGCGCAAGTCTCCCCCTCCCCTTGAGGGAGGGGGTTGGGGGGAAGGGTTTGGCGGCACGATGCTGCGACACCATCTTGGCACGAACCCCTCCCCCCATCCCCCTCCCTCAAGGGGAGGGGGAGTATCATACCTCCCCCCACCCATGACCACGCCCATCCTCGAGGTCGACGCCCTCACCAAGCATTTTCCGGTTCGCCAAGGCATTATCTTCGGCCGCGCCGTCGGCACCGTGCGCGCGGTGGACGGCATCACCTTCCGGCTCGACCGCGGCGAGACCCTGGCGCTGGTCGGCGAATCCGGCTGCGGCAAGTCGACCACCGCCCGCCTGGTGCTGCGCCTGATCGACCCCACCGCCGGCAGCATCCGTTTCGAGGGCGCCGACATCACCGACCTCTCCGGCGAAAAACTTCGAAAACTGCGCCGGCGCATGCAGATCGTCTTCCAGGACCCGTTCGCCTCGCTCAACCCGCGCATGACCGTCGGCGAGATCCTCGAAGAGCCGCTCATCGTCCACGCGATCGGCACGCGAACGGAACGGCGTGCCCGGGTGAACGAGCTGCTTGGCCTGGTCGGTCTCGCGCCGTACCACGCGCAGCGGTATCCGCACGAGTTCTCCGGCGGCCAGCGCCAGCGCATCGGCATCGCCCGCGCGCTGGCGGTGGAACCCAGCCTGATCGTTTGCGACGAGCCGGTCTCGGCGCTCGACGTGTCGATCCAGGCCCAGGTGGTGAACCTGCTGAAGGACCTGCAGGCGCGGCTCGGGCTGTCCTACCTGTTCATCGCCCACGACCTGGCCGTGGTGAAGCACATGGCCGACCGCGTGGCGGTGATGTATCTCGGCCAGATCGTCGAGATCGCGCCAAAGGACGAGCTGTTCCGCGACCCGCGGCATCCCTATACGCGCACGCTGCTCGCCGCGATCCCCCGCCCGGACCCGCATCGCGACACGCACCGGCAGATCCCCGGCGGCGACGTGCCGAGCCCGATGAACCCGCCGCCGGGCTGCCGCTTCCACACCCGCTGTCCGTACGTGATCGACCGCTGCCGGGTGGAGATGCCGGCGCTGGCGCCTTGGCGCGACGGCCACCTGACGGCGTGCCACCGCGCGGCGGAGCTGCCGGTCACCGATGAGACCGCGGCGAGCCATGTCGCCCCGGCGGCGGCGCGGCGGCTCGCGCTGTATGCCGAGCGGCGCGCGGCGGCGACCGCGGACGCGGGGTGACGGGCGGCGATCGAGCAGCGCCGTAACCCCGCAAAGATAGCAGGCAGCGCTATTACAAGGGCGGAAAAGCCATGCCCCCGGGTGCTTGACCGGGGGGGCAGCGCATTCCGCCGCTTGCAAGCCGCGCCGCCGCGCGGAAGTGGCGCAGTCGTTTCGCGGCCGGCGCTTACGCGCCTGGCGCCAGGGCTTCGATGATTCGGCACTCCGCGATCGTGCCGTGTTTGCATTGATCGACCAGCTGTCGCAGTTCGGTGCGAAGCGCGGCCAGATCGGCCAGCTTGCGCTCGACCTCGATCAGGTGGCGCCGTGCGATCTTGTCGACCTCGGCGCAGGACTGATCGCGGTCGTCGGCCAGCCGCAGCAACGCCCGCACCGCGTCCAACGGGAATCCGAGATCACGGCCGCGCCGGATGAAGCTCAACCGCTCGAGGTGATGCCTCGTGTAGGCCCGATAATTTCCACCCGTGCGGGCCGGCGCCGGTAGCAGGCCGATCCGCTCGTAGTAGCGGATTGTCTCGACCCTGGTGCCGGTCGTGCGCGCCAACGCGCCGATGCTGAGCGTCCCGGTCGCCATCGCTTGACCCTGTAGTTGCTACAGGGTCTAGGTAAGCCGCCATTCCCCGCCTGTCGAGGATGACCATGGCCTGCTGTCACGATGACCACTGCGTCAGCGCCAACCCGCGCAACAGCGCCGGCTGGCGGCGCGCCCTGTGGATCGCGCTTGCGGTCAATGCCGGGTTCTGCCTGACCGAGCTCGTCGCCGGCGCGGCCGCCGGTTCGACCGCCCTGCAGGCCGATGCGCTGGATTTCTTCGGCGACGCGGCGAACTACGCCATCAGCCTTGGCGTGGCCGGCATGGCGCTGGCCTGGCGCGCCCGCGCCGCCCTGGCCAAGGGCGGCACGCTGTGCGTCTTCGCGCTGTTGGTGCTCGCCGGTACGGCATGGCACGCGCTGCAAGGCACGCTGCCGCGCGCCGAGGTGATGGGCGTGGTCGGCGCCGCGGCGCTTATCGCCAACGGCGGGGTGGCGCTGATGCTGTACCGGTTCCGTGGCGGCGACGCCAACATGCGCTCGGTGTGGATCTGCTCGCGCAACGACGCCATCGGCAACCTCGCCGTGCTGCTGGCCGCGCTGGGCGTGTTCGGCACCGGCACCCTGTGGCCGGACGCAGTCGTGGCCGTCATCATGGGCGGGCTGGGCCTCTCGGGTGGCTGGCAGATCGTCGCCCAGGCGCGCCGCGAGCTGCGCGTCACTCGCGCCGCGCAGGTTGCGCCGGCGGAATAGTCCGATCCGGGCGCGGATCGGCCGTGCGTCGTCCGGCTCGCGGCATCACGGCGATCGGCGTCAAACTTTGCGTCGCCGCGTGCGGTTAGGCAACGCCCAAGAATTAACAAATCGGCGGCGGTTGCGAAGTTGGGCGCTCCCGCTGAGCGAGTCGGCGCAGGTCGACCGCAAGCAAGCAAGCCGAAAGAAAGCCAGAATAACACGGAGCTCACGGAGAAAGATAAAGTCACGGAGTGCACGGACAAGAATTTATGCGCTTCGCGCAAGCAAGAACGCTGCTACACGGTGAACTACCTCTGATCTGTTGCTTGCGCGAAGCGCCAAAATCCTTGCTTCTCCGTGCACTCCGTGACTTTATCTTTCTCCGTGAGCTCCGTGTTATTCTGGCTTTCTTGCTGCCAATCGAGCCAGGCGGTTACGGACGGGCAGCCGGCATAGGGACCCTCACGCCTGGCCCCTCCGTCGGTCCATGGCGCACCGTGAAGCGGCAATTTATGGGCGTCGCCTTATCGGGCTGCAGACCGGTTCAGGGCCACCGCCTCACGTATGAGCGCCTTGAAGGCATCGCCATCCATTTCATCGCCCTCATGGAGATCGATCGCGCGCCTGACGTTGCCTTCAAGACTCGCGTTGAACAGACCTGAAGGATCCTTCAGCACGGCGCCCTTGGCGAACGTCAGCTTCACGACGCTGTTGTACGTCTCGCCGGTGCAGATCATGCCATCGTGATACCACACCGGAACGCCTCGCCACTTCCACTCCTCGACCACGTCGGGGACCGCCTGCTTGATGAGAGCACGGACATGGGCGAGCGACCTGCCCCGCCAGTCGTCCAATTCCTTGATCCGCGCGTCGATCAGCCGAGACGGGGATTCACCCTTGGTCGTTGCGCTGTTGGCCATCTTGTTCGCAGCTCCTTCGGGGGTTTTTCCATCTTGCGGCGGGCAGGTCTCGTCAGACGCCCACCCTGCGCATGCTACCTGCCGCTGCTGCCGGCCATAAGGCCCTCGTCGGGCAAGTCCGGTCAGGGTGATCAGAACGCAACCGTGCTGCGCAGGCCGAACACCGCCTCATCGGCGATCCGCTTGCCCGGGCTGTTCGGGTTCGGGATGCCACCGCCGGGATTGAAGACGTACTGGACATCCGGCTGAACCTGCCACCACGGCGCAAGCTGCACCTGGTAGGTCAGCTCCAGGAACGTCTCGCTGGACCGGATCGGATAGGCCGTGCCGGTGAACAACGCGGTGGCGGAGTCAAACCCCTGCGCGGCGCTGCTCACCTTGGCGAGGCCGAAGCCAAGGCCGAGCGTGTCGCTGTCTCGCCCGGGCAACGGTGCCTTCAGGGTCGCGCCGCCGTTGGCACTGAAACTGACCAGGTTGCGGTCGCCCGGCGCGCCCATCAGGCGGAGAAACACGCCCAGCGCCTGAGGCGCCTTGCCGCCGGCCTGCCAGACCGCCTGGTCCGCGACGGCATACAGGCTGTAATTGTGCAGCAGCTCGCGCGGCACGCCGTTGCTGTCGGGCGACGCCAGCGACACGCCGGCGGTGTCGAACTCGGGGCTGGGGAACGGTGCGGTGTCGTACCAGAACCCCAGCTTGTAGGTGCCCGGCAGGCAGGCCGGGTGCTGGCCGCTGTCCGCGTTGCCGGACGGCGGAGGATTAAGCGCGTACTGCACCTCGGCGATGAACAGCGCGCCGGTGCGCAGGTTGAAATTGCCACCCCAGCGGGTCGAGCCAAGCAACTGCCCGTCGCTGTAGAACGGGCCGCCCGGCGGATTGTCCTGGAACACGCCGCCCAGCACGGTGAACCCGTCACCGGGCTGGGCGCGCAGCCGCACCCCCAGCGACGACAGCGGATAGGCCGGCCCGCCGGCGTACAGGTCGGCCGACGGCAGCATCGGCCACCCCATCGCCAGGTTGAGGAACAGCGCCGAGCCCTGGCTGATGATGAACTCCTGATCGAGGCTCTGCTGCCCGAGCTTGACGTCGAAGATGTTGCCGGGGAGTGCCTGCTGGTACCACACCTCCCACAGCCGCGTGGTCGGGCTCGCGGCGATGCCGCTGGCGGTTTGCAGCGTGTGCAGGTCGTCGGCCGTGATGTTGCGGCCGCGGATGTTCAGCACGCTCAGGTTGAAGGTGCCGCCCGGCAGTTTGAACGCCGTCCCGGTATCGACACCCAGCGTAACGGTTGTCAGCCCGTCATAGTCGGCGCCGCGCCTGACGCCGCCGGAGACATTGCCGAACACCTCGTTTTGGTCCTGGATCTGCAACGTGACGCCGAGCTTGCACAGCGCGCTGCGCAGGCCGCCCATGTCGCCCAGCAGCGTGGTGCGCGCCGGGTCGAACAGGTCGGCAGGGGGCGGCGCGCAGGCAGGCTGATCCGCCGCGGCAGCCGCCTGTGGCTGGGCCGGCTGATCGGCAGCGGGCGTGGCCTGTGCCGGTACCGGCTGCGCCGCGGCGGGCGCCGTCTGCGCCTGCGCTATCCCGGTGCCGAGCCAACCGGCGGGCAGGGCAAGCACGATCCCGGCAGCCGATCGCGCCAGGGCGCGGGCGAGGCACGCAAGCATGGCGATCCCTTTCGGCGGATCCGCGGTGCGGACCGGGTCGGCCAGCTTACCCCGCGTCCGGCAGGCCCGGAATGGGGACGCCAAACGTCTGCAGCAACAGCACGAGGTTCAGCGCCAGCACGATAACGGTGCCAAGCAGCGCCGCCACGTCGGTCAGCCGCCGGTTGGCGAACTGCCCCATGATGTCCGGCCGCCGGGTGAACATGACCAGCGCGATCATCGGCACCGGCAGCACCAGGCTGAGCACCACCTGGCTGACCACCAGCGCCATGGTGGCGTCGGTGCCCAGGCCGACGACAATGAACGCGGGCACCATCGTCACCACCCGGCGCAGCCAGATCGGAATGCGAAACCCGACGAAGCCCTGCATGATCATCTGCCCGGCCATCGTGCCCACCACGGAGCTCGAGACACCCGAGGCGATCAGCGAGACCAGGAACACCCCGGCGGCGCCGATCCCCAGCAGTGGCGTCAGGGTGTGGTAGGCGGTGCCGATCTCGGCCACCTCGGGGTGGCCGGCGTGGAAGGCGGCGGAGGCCATCATCACCATCGCCATGTTGACCAGCCCGGCAACGCCCAGCGCGATCAGCACCTCGGTGTTGGAGAAGCGCAGCAGCTTGCGCCGCTCCTGGTCGTTGCGCGCCGGCGCCCGCCCCTGGGTCAGACCGGAATGCAGGTAGATCGCGTGCGGCATCACGGTCGCGCCGATGATGCCGACCGAGATCGTCAGCGCCGCGGCGTCGGGAAGCTGCGGCACGACGGAGTGCAGCCCGGCCGAAGCCCAGTCGACCGGGGCGATGAACATCTCGATAAGGTAGCAAACCCCGATGGTGGCCACCAGCGCGCCGATGATCACCTCCATCGGCCGGAACCCGCGGCCCTCGACCAGCAGGATGCCATAGGTCACGATCGCCGTGATGATCATGCCGACCAGCAGCGGCATCTGGAACAGCAGCGCCAGGCCGATCGCGCCGCCGAGGAATTCTGCGAGATCGGTGGCCATCGCCGCCACCTCGCTGACGATCCACATCGCGATGACGACGGGAGTGGAGAACTGCTCGCGGCACATCTCGGCCAGGTTGCGCCCGGTGACGATCCCGAGCTTGGCCGACAGCGCCTGGAACAGCATGGCGATCACGTTGGCCATCAGCACGACCCACAGCAGGGCGTAGCCGTAGCGCGAGCCGGCCTGGATGTTGGTGGCGAAGTTGCCGGGGTCCATGTAGGCGATCGAGGCGATCACCGCGGGGCCGGCGAACAGCAGCATCGAGCGCAGCCCGATGCGCCGGCTGCCGAGCGCCTCGCGGATCGCCAGCGTCGTGCGGTCGCTCATGGCGTGTCGGGCGGCAATGTCACTCATGCGAGACCCCCTCCTGCCGGCGCTGCATAATGTTGCCTCGGCTACATTCATGTCAAGAGGCTGCGTTATGATGACGGTGGTGCGTTGTGACGGGGGGGTGCGTTGTGACGGCGGGGGTGCGTTGTGACGGCGGGGGTGCGCTGTGACGGCGGGGGTGCGCTGTGACGGCGGGGGTGCGCTGTGACCGCGGGGGCACGTCGTGATGGCGGCGGTACCAGGCCACCGCTGCGCCGCGTCCCGGCCGCATCGCGGTCGCGCTATCGATCGTGCGGCCCGACAAAGTTTAGACGCTGCTACATAATGTGCGAGGATTGATCTTTCCCCCGCCCGGGAGGATCGTGCCTGCATGCTGACAGCCCGCCCACAGGCCAACTCGCCCGCCGCGCTCCCCACCGAACGCAGCCACGCGGCGCGCTTCCGCAAGACCCGCGTCGCGCACTCCGCCGCCCTGTCCGAGGACTACGCCGAGCTGATCGCCGACCTGCTGCAATCCGCCGGCGAGGCGCGGGTGACCGACATCGCCCGCCACCTCGGGGTGTCGCACGCGACCGTCAACAAGAGCGTCAACAAGATGAAGCGCGAGGGGCTGGCGACGGCGCGGCCCTATCGCGGGGTGTTCCTGACCGAGGCTGGGATCGCGCTGGCGGCGCGTGTGCGGGCGCGGCACCGCCTGGTGGTCGACCTGCTGCTGGCCGTCGGCGTGCCGCGCGAGGACGCCGAGCAGGACGCCGAAGGCATTGAGCACTACGTCTCCGAGGCGGCCCTGGCGGCGTTCGAGCGGTTCCTCGGCAAGCGACGGGACGACGAGGCCGCCGCCGGGCCGGTCGCCCCGCGAAGGCGGTGACCGCACGGGCGGCGGCCGGTCGCGACGCCGCCCCGGTGTCATGGCCGTCCCCGGGCTTGACCCGGGGACGGCCATGACACCGGGGCGGCGTCGCATCGTGGGCGGGCAACGCCGGCAGCCCGGTAAGTCATCAACCGGGCGCCGAGGTCGCCGACGCGCCCACATTCCTTATCCGACGTCCAATCTGAAACCCGCGGCGACGAACAGGAAACCATCGCGCAACTTTTTCTCTATGTTTTTGAGACGATCCAAGTGAAATAATACTTTGCTTCAGTCCAGAAAGGAGATACATACCCCTTGTGGCCTAGTCCTTCTCAACGTGGCCTAGGCCATTGCGGTCAGCGGAGTCATCGATCATGCGTGCTGCGGCATTCATCGTGGGAGTCGGCATGGCGTTGGTTGGCCTTTTAATGGCGCAGGACCAGTTCCTGCTGTGGCAGCAGGACGGGTTTTACACGCCGATGCGCTTCGCTGCCTTGTGGATCGCGCTATGGGGCACGCCATCGGACCCGATGTGGCTGTACAACGCCCCGCCGCTCGAGGCGTGGCTGATGGCGCAGCCCCTCAGCACGGTACTTCCCATGGTCGGCGCATGCCTGGCGTGGTTCGGCATGGACGGGCTCGGCCGTCGTTCGCTCAGGGTGTAGCCGTCCAACCCAGCATCGACGCCGCGTCGCCGCGTCCCGCCCGCTACGCCCGCCCAAACGCCGGCATCACGTCGCGGGCGAACCAGCGCAACTGCTCCTCGAACTCCGACGGCGACAGCCCCTCGGCCCAGTGGACCATGAAGTCCTCCAGCCCGGGATACTTCGCCTCGATCGATTTGATCCCGTCGATCACCTGACCGGGCGTGCCGCAGAACCACGCCTTCTGCTGCACGCCGTCGCGCAACGACGGAATGCGCGCCGGCGCCCCGGGCGTGCCCCAGGTCCGCCCATGCTCGTCGGCGTAGCGCACGAAGCCGAACGGCGCGAACCACTTGTAGCGCTCGTCATGCGCCGGCTCGACGCGGCGGATCGCCTCCTCCTGGCTGCCGGCGAGATACAGCCCCGCCCCCCAGATCATGTCCTCGCCAAGCCGGATCGCCCGCCCATGCGCCACACACGCCGCATGGAAGGCGCGCACCACATCATCGAGAATCTTCTCGCCGTTCAGCGTCACCATCGCCTTCAGGCCGTATTTCGCCATCATCTCGATGGTCTTGCCTGACGCGATCGGCATCCAGACTTCCACCGGCAAATGCTTCGGCCGCGGCACCACCGTAATGTCCGTCAGCTTGTAGCCGCGATACTCCACCGGCGGCGGCGCCTCGAAATATCTGCCCTTGAAATGAAACGACTCCTCGTTGAAGCATGTCAGCAGCAGGCGCAACTGCTCCTCGAAATACGCCCGGTTCGCCTCCGCATCGATCAGCGGCGCGCCGAACGTCTCCACCTCGCGCGTGTGGTAGCCGCGCCCGACCCCCATGATCACCCGGCCGTCGGTGACGATGTCGGCCATCGCGTAGTCTTCCGCCAGCCGGATCGGGTGCCACATCGGCAGCACGTTGAAGGCGCAGCCGAATTTCAGCCGCTGCGTCTGCGTCGCCAGCCACAGCCCGAGCTGGATCAGGTTGGGCAGGCACTCGTAGCCCTCGCGCTGGAAATGGTGCTCGGCGGTCCAAAACGCGTAGTAGCCCAGCTCGTCCATCACGCGGGCGATGTGGCGCGCGGTCCAGAACACTTCGCTCAGCCGCGCGTTGGAATAGCGCCGGTCGTTCGCCGGCGTGCCGTCCAGGCCGACATTGTCCAGGTCGATCTGCCCGACATACAGCACGTGGAATCGCTTGATCATGTCACCACCCGGCCTTTCCCCCCAGAGCGCGGCGAGCCGCGATGCGACGCCCATCGTACACCTCTCCCGCCCTTCGCGGGAGAGGTCGAGGCGCGCAGCGCCGAGGGTGAGGGTCGTGCCGCGTGCACCACCCTCACCCGCGTCGCAAGTGCTCCGCGACCTCTCCCTCGAGCGGGAGAGGTGAACGCAGTTCCAGTCAGCCCGAACATGCTCTAATCATCCACCACTCGTGCCGTGCAGTCCGCCTGGAGTTCACCATGCGTCCCACCGCCTCCCGCCCGCCGGGCCGGCGTTTCGCCGTGCTCCTTGGACTGGTGGCGTGCGCGGCACCGGCATGGCTCGCCGCGCACCAGGCAGTTGGCCAGAGCCCGGTGCCGCCGATCAAGCCGCTGCTCGTGCTGCCCACCGAAGACGCCGGCGTTCGCCCGCTGCCACCACCGAGCGGCGCCGCGCTCGTCGCGGCCCAGGTCGCCGTCTTTCCGCTCGGCCTGCATTTCGGCATGTCGCCGGAGGCGGTCAACGCCAGCCTGGCGCACCCGCTACCCTCGGTCGCGCCGTCGGCGCTCGCCGTCGTCCCCTATCTCGGCCCCGACACGGTGGTCGGCTTCAGCATCGGCATGGTGGAGGCCGGCAACCTGAAGCCCGCCATCACCGCCTGCTTCGGCCCCACCAGCGAGATCGTCATCCAGTTCGACGCCAGCCGGCTCTACGCGCTGTCGTTCCGCTTCGCGCGCGATGGCGCCTGCCCGGACGTCTCCGTCGCGGCCGATCAGCTCTATCAGCGCCTGCTGGCCATCCCGCCTGCGGCGATGCCGAGCGAGCACTACCGGGTCGGCGCGATCGAGGTCGTCGATGCCTGGGACCCGACGGTCACCTCGGTGGTCCGCCAGCGCTGGCACGCGCAGTAGCCATGCGCAGCACGATTGCATGGATGGTCGGCCTCGGCGCGGTGACGTTCGCCGCCGTCGCCTGGGCGCAGTCCTCGCCGCCGCCCGCGAACCCGTTCGTCGGGGCGATGCCCGGGCCGGATACCATCACCTCGCCCTCCGGCAACGCGCCGCCGCACGTCGCAACGCCGCCGGCAGGCGCGCCGGCCACCGCACCGGTCATCGCCGGACCGCGCTGCACGATCGCGACGATCACCGAGGACGTCGGCACCAACGACACCTTCCTGTCCCGCATGACCTTCCCCGCGCCGGAAGCGCCAGCCTCGCCGCAGCAGTCCCCGGTCTGCCCGGCCGGGGCGGCGCATGTGGCGGCGCAGCGGGCGCTCGACGCCTGCAGGCAGCGCGCGTTCAATCCCTACAACTGCGCTTTCGCCGACACCGACCACGCGTTCGACATCACCTCCGACGTGGTGGACAGCTCGGCACTCGACACGCAGTGCGCCAGCTACGCGGCGAAGTTCATCGGCCTCGCCTGCGAGCCCGGGCAAACGCAGGACAACTGCAGCGTCGCCTGTGGCGACACCGCCGCCGCGGCGCGCGACGCGGCGCAGACGCGGTGCAACACCACCCATGGCGACGCCTGCCCGCTGGTCAATGCGGCGCCGGTGCAAGCGCCGTGAGGGTGGCCGCGCTGGTGGCTGCGCCGGTGGCCGCCCCGGGGCAATAGGGCGGCGGGTCAGTCTCCAGGCCGGCAACCGGATCGGCGGATCGATCGGCCAGCAGGTTGTCGGGCGGCGACTGCGCGGTGCGGCCGAGCAGCGGGGCCAGCGCCCGCGCCAGCAGGATGGAATGGGCGATCTGGCACGCCTCGTTCAGATGCAGCGGCGTATCGAAAAAATCGGCGATGGGATAGCGGCTGCGGTTGGCCAGGGTGAGGAATTCGCCGCCGTGCGCCAGGTAGACCGCGGCGATCGCGGCGCGCGTGGCTTTCGGCAACGGCACGGTGTCGGCCTCGGTCGGCAGCCCGCCGATCGCCCGCACGCCCTGGGTGCGCGCCGAGGCCACGAAACCGGCGATCAGGCTGGCGCCGTAGCCGTTGCGGATCGCCGCGGCCGAGGCCGCCGGTGTCACCATCGCCGCGATCGTCCGCTGGTTGCCGGCACCGCGCTCGACCGAGTGGCCGACATGGTCGCCCCAGGCGTTGTCGGTGCCCTCGGCCGCGGCGCGCGGATCGTGGAAATGCCCGGCGACCAGGCTCATCTCGATCAGGCTCATCAGGCCGCCGCGCAGGTCGAAGGCGAAGAACGCGGCGACCCAGCTTCGCGGCGGCAACGCGGCCAGCGTCGTCCAGTCATGGCGGAACATGATGGCGGCGTCCGGCCCCAGCTCGGTGGCGAGGCGCCCGGTGGTGTACTGCTGCTGCTCCATCGGCAGGTAGACGATGTCGCCGGGATGCAGCTCCCGGCGCCAGCGCATGAACAGGTAGTCGAGGCCGATGCCGACGGCGACTCCGCCGTTGACGCAGGGCAGGCCGAGCATCGGCTCGATCACCTGGCAGCGATGCGAGTAGGGGCCGTTGGAGCCGGCCAGGATCACCAGCTTCGGCCCGTGGATCGTCGCCGCCCGCGCCAGCTTGGCGTTAAGCTCGTGGGCGAGGAAGCCCAGCTCGAGCGGCCGGTCCAGCACCGCGCCGAACAGCACGCCGTACAGCAGCAGCGATGTCAGCGTGGCGCAGACCAGCCGGGGGAAGCCGCTGGTGCCGCCGGCTGCGATAGCCCCGTCGTGCGGTACGCCTGCCTCGGGCGAGGGGCCGGGCGTTGCCGTGCCAACGGGCGGGACCTCGCGGCGTCCGCAAGCCCGCAAGATCCACCACAGAGCGCGCAGAGCACGCAGAGGCAGGGGGTCGGCGCTACGCGCGGAGCGCCGATTGATTGTCTCTGCGCGCTCTGCGTGCTCTGTGGTGGATCTTGCTTGCGGTCGATCAAGCGCCGCCGTCCCGTCATGGGAGTCGCGGAACCGAGGCGTCACCCGCGGCGGCCGTGCGGCGAGATGGGCCAGCGGCACTGCTGCCAGCGGATCAGTCACCGCGGGCACGTCCCGGATCAATGCCTGCGCGCGGTCCTCCATCCCCTCGCGCACCGCTAGAACCGGAAATACAGGAACGGCGCCGCATAGGGCGCATAGAACAGCGCCTGCACGGTGAACGCGAACCCCGCCGTCAGCGCCCAGCCGCGCGCCCGCTCCGACAGTTCGTGCACGTGCGGCAGCATCAGCACGATGATCCAGCCCAGCAGCAGGCAGGCCGATACCTCCGGCAGGCTGAGCGTGTGTGCCTCGCCCAGCGCCAGCAGCACCGGGACCGGGCGCGCGACCGCGGCCAGTGCCGGCCAGGCGCCGACGACCATCTGTGGCAGCGCGAAGCCGTTCAGCCCCGCCATGCCGCGCAGCATGCCGAGCGTCGCGTGCACCCCCTCGGCGCGAAACGGCACCCAGGCCACCACGACCGCCAGCAGGGTCAGCCCCTGCGCCAACGGGGCGGGCAGCCGCCAGCCCAGCCGGCGCCAGAGCTGGTGCACGATCAGATACAGCCCGTGCAGGCCGCCCCAGGCGACGAAGGTCCACGCCGCGCCATGCCACAGCCCGCCCAGCAGCATGGTCAGCATCAGGTTCAGCAGCCGGCGCGCCTCGCCGTGCCGGTTGCCGCCGAGCGGGATGTAGAGGTAGTCGCGCAGGAACCGGCTGAGCGACATGTGCCAGCGCCGCCAGAAGTCGGCGATGTCGGTCGCCTTGTACGGGCTGTTGAAGTTCAGCGGGAAGCGCACGTTGGCCATGCGCGCCAGGCCGATCGCCATGTCGGAATAGCCCGAGAAGTCGAAGTAGATCTGCAGCGTGTAGGCCAGCACGGCGTACCAGGCCTCGAGCAGCGTCAGCACGGTGCCGTGCGAGGCCGCCGCGAAGCCGGTGTCGGCGAAGCTGCCAAAAGTGTCGGCCAGCACCAGCTTCTTGCCGAGGCCAAGCAGGAAAATCGTCAGCCCCGCCGCCAGGTTTGCCGCGATCGGGCGCGCCAGGCGCGGCGCCTGAAGCTGCGGCAGTATGTCGGCCGGGCGCACGATCGGTCCGGCGATCAGATGCGGGAAGAAGCAGACGAAGGCGGCGTAGGGCAGCGCGCCGGTGGCCGGGCGGGTGCCGCGTCCGCTGTCCACCAGGAACATGATCTGCTGGAAGGTGAAGAAGCTGATCGCCAGCGGCAGCACGATCCCCAGCATCGGCGCGCCCGGCACCGCGGCGTGCAGCAGGAAGTCGGCGTATTTGAACCAGCCCAGCAGGCCGAGATTGAACGCGACGCCGCCGATCACCCAGACGCGCGCCGCGTCAGGCCGGCCGGCCGTGACCAGGCGCAGAATGCGCTGGCCGAGCACGTAGTTGACCGCGACCGAGCCGGCCAGCAGCGGCACGTAGCGTGGGTTCCACCAGCCGTAGAACACCAGGTCGGCGGCCAGCAGCCAGGCCAGCGCGGCGCGCGGCCCGCTCAGCCTGCCCATCAGGAAGAAGCCGCCGAACGCCAGCGGCATGAAGCCCAGAACGAATGCGGGTGAGTTGAACAGCATCGCGCCCCCCGCCGCAGCTTGGGGGGCGCGTGCCTAAGCAATGGTAAACCGTGCGCCGGCGGCCGCGGACAGCCGCCGGCGTGGGGTCAGGGCTGCTTGTGCTCGTCCTTCTGCGGCTCCGTGTGCGCCGCAGGCGCCGGATGCGGCGCAGCTGCCGCCGGGTGCGACTCGGGCGCGGGCGCCGGATGCGGTGCGGGCGCGGGCGCCGTCGGGTGCACGACCGCCGGCGTCGTCGGGTGCACGACCTCCGGCGTCGTCGGATGCGGCGGCGGCGCCGGCTGGGGTGCCGGAGGAGGCGACGTCGGATGCTCGACCGCCGGCGCCGTCGGATGCGGCTCCACCGCCGGGGTCGTCGGATGCGGCTGCACCGCCGGAGTCACGGGGTGCTGGACCTGTGTGCCAGGCGTGACGACGCCCGGATGCGCGGTGGTGGTCGTCGGCTCGTGCACCAAGGGCGCAGCACCCGGATGCACCGGCGCGCCGGTGGTGGCCGGCGTCGCCGCCGGCCGGGCCGGTACCACGCCGCGGCCGGTGAATTCGCCCGGCCGGCTGGTCGCCGCGATCGCCGGCGCCCCGTGATTGACCGACGCGCGCAGGGCGGGATTGCCGGCGGCCAAATGCTCGTGCTGCGTCTGCAGCGCGGTCGGCGCGACGTGCTGCTCGTGCGTGAACGCCTCCTGCTGCGGGGTCGGCCGCGCGGTCAGCCCGCCGGACCCGCCGTTGAAGGCAACCCGGTTGTTGTTATTGATGACGACGGTCTGGCGGTAGACGTTGGTGACGTGGACACCGCCGAAATTGTTCACACTGCCGTTGTAGGCGAAATGGCCGTGATCCCAGCGCCCGCCCCAATAGCCGTTACCATTGTAGCCATAGCCGTAGTTGACGCCGCCGTAGAAGCCGACCGTCGGCCCCCAGTAGCCGGCGTTCCAGGCATACACGCCGTTGTTCCAACCCCAGTAGCCCGGCGTCCACAGCAGCCCCGCCTGCGGCGGCAGCACCCAGGTGCCCGGCACCCAGTAGTAGCCATCCGGCCCCCAGGCCCAGTAGCCCGGCGTCCAGATGTAGCCGGGCGCGGGCAGCGGCGCCTGGACGTAAATCGGCAGGATCGGCGGCGCGATCGTGATCGACACGCCGATCGCAATCTGCGCGTGCGCGGCGGGCACGGGCGTCGCCAGCGCGAACCCGAGCAGCAGGGGTGTGATGAGGTGCAGGCGTCGCATGATCATCTCCTCGGTTCAAACCTGGGCAGCGTGGCAGACACGACATCGCCCCACGCACGACGACACCTCGAAGCCCCTCGATTCGGGTCCGACCCTGGCGCACCCATGCCGCGGGGGCAACCAGCCTCGGGTTACCCCCTGTATGTTCGTTGCGACTGTGGCAATCCAATGGCCCTGACAAGGAGTTGATGCGGCGCGTGCAACCGGGTGGCGCGCCCAGGCATCGGCCTGCGCGCGCCACCCAAGGCGATCATGACCGGTCGGCCGGATCGGCCGCCGGCGTCGGGTCAGCCGTGCCCGTGGTCCTGCCTTTGTGGCGCTGCGCGCGGCGCCGGCGCAGGGCGGGCCGCCGCGTGATACGCCGGGGCCGCCGGGTGGAAGGCCGGTGCGGCGGCGTGGTAGGCCGGGTGGTAGGCAAGCGCCGGTGCATGGGTGGCCGGTGCCGCCGCGTGATAGGCCGGCGCGTGATACGAAGGCGCCGCCGCGTGATAAGCCGGCGTCGCCGCATGATAGGCCGTCACCGCGGCGTGATACGCCGGCGTCGCCGCGTGATACGAGGGCACCGCCGCATGATAGGCGGGCACCGCGGCATGATAGGACGGCGTCGCCGCATGGTACGAGGGCGCCGCCGGGTGTCCGGCTGCCATGGCCGGATGCGCCGCGTTGAGCGGACTGCGCAACGCCGGTCGCGCCGCATTCAAGCCAGGCCGCGCGGCTCCGGCGATCGCGGGCCCCGGGGCACCGCCCGGACGTGCCACCGCGCCATACCCATGTTCCGGCCCCCCTGCCGCGGCCGGCCTGGCGGCCACCACGCCGCGGCCGGAGAACGCCGTCGGCCGCGCCGTCGCCGCGATCGGCGGCCGGCCATGGTTGAACGAGTCGCGCAACTGCGGGTCGCCGGCGGCCAGCCGCTCATGCTGCACCTGCACCGAGGTCGCCGCGACGTGGTGCGCGTGCGCGTACGCCATCTCCTGCGCTGTCGGCCGCGCGGTCACGCCCCCGGTACCGCCGTTGAAGGCGACCCGGTTGATGGTGGTGGTGTTGATGACGGTCCGGTTGTAGACGTTGGTGATGTGAACGCCGCCAAAATTGTTCACGCTGCGGTTGTAGGCGAAATGGCCGTGATCCCAGCGGCCGCCCCAGTAGCCGCGGCCGGTGTAGCCGAACCCGTAGTCGATGCCGCCGTAGAAGCCGACGGTCGGGCCCCAGTAGCCGGCGTTCCACCCGTACACGCCGTCGTTGCAGCCCCAGTAGCCGGGCGTCCACAGCAGCCCGATCGCCGGCGGCAGCACCCAGGTCCCGGGCACCCAGTAATAGCCGTCCGGCCCCCAGGCCCAGTAGCCCGGCGTCCAGATATAGCCGGGACCGGGAATCGGCGGCTGCACATAGATCGGCAGGATCGGCGGCGCGAGCGTGATCGAGAGGCCGATCGCAAGCTGGGCGTGCGCGGCCGGGCCGGGCACCGCCAGCGCCATACCGAGCAGCAGGGGACTGAGCAGATGCAGGCGTCGCATGTTCGTCTCCTCGCATGGGGCGCGGGGCGCACTGCCCCGGCCGCGGTGGAACACGTTGCGTCGCCCCCCACACGGCGACAGTCCGAGGCGACACGCCTTGGACCGCGGTAAGGCGCCTGCCGTTGGCCTTGCCGGATTGCCGGTACGGGCGTCCTGGCCGCACCTTCATCATCATCCCGACTGCGGCGATCCAATGGCTGTCGCCGCCACAATTTCGTGCCACCGCCGGGACGGTTCCAGGCAGGGCTACCGCGTTTGGCCGAGGCCGGATCGGACGAGCGAGCCGGACCATCCGGAGCGCTTTCGCGTGCGCCGAATGGATGTCTCAGGGCGTGCGGAGCATCGGCGTTCGCGCCCGGGTTCGCGCCGTGTGGCAAGGCGCGCCGGCCTAGTACGTCTGCACAGTGGTTTTTGGTAGGTTGGCTGACCGGCGGACGCGGACGTCCTGTCCCTTGTCTGCGACTCTGCACTACTAACCCTCGAATTCACCGCGGCCCGCGCAGATTTTCCATCGAGGTGCCGACAAACGTCTGATCCGCCTGATCTTTCCGTCATATCATAACGCACGGGTGTTATTCGATCAGGCTGCGGCCGACGGTCGCACCAGATCGAGGAGCATTCCGCCGCCATGTCCGCGGCGTGCGCCGATCCGCGGCAAAGCAAGCAAGGGTCTACCGCAGATGAAGGCGGATGCACGCAGAACACGCAGATGGCTTGGGAGCGGATACGGGTTTGTGCGCGATGTCGGTCCGGCCCCGGTCCGTCTGCGTGAATCCTGCCTGATCTCCTTGCATATGCGTCAGAAACCTTGCTTGCTTTGCCGCCAAGTGGTGCGGCGGCACCAGTGTGATTCTCGACGACGCGGCACCGTCTGCTGTTCGGTTGCGGCCAACGGCTGCGCCGAGCAAATCTGCTTGCGACCCAGAGCGGACACTCGGCGGCCTGGTAGCCTGACCTGGTGTTCCCCCACCTTGAAGCGCAGCACCGTGCAGTGCAGGGCCGCATGGCGGCCTTCAGGGCAGAGCCTTGACCTGCTCTTTTTCACGCGACCGGTTGGCGAATGGTACGCAGATCAGGGCTGCAACAGTCAGGATCGCAACCATCGCCCATGCGTCGTTGATGGCTTGGGTCAGCGCGGCGTCGTTGATCAACGGCTCCAGCATAGCCCTCGTGCCGGCATTCAGCGGCGCGTTCCAACGCGCGGCAAAGACGTCGAGTGGCAGGCCAACGAATTTCGCGGTGGCCATGTCGCCGTTCTGCAACCGATGCGCAATCTCGACGCCATACCTGGGCGCACGACCGTAGATCACGGTGTCGATCAGCGCGAGTCCGATCGCGCCCCCGAGATTGCGCATCAGGTTGAACAGGCCGCTCGCATCGGGCACCCGCATCTTGTCCAGATGCCCGAGTGCCAGTCGCGTCGGCGGCAACAGACAGAACATGATCGCGACGCCGCGGACCACCTGCGGCCAGAACATGCCGTCGTAATCGGTGTGTCTGGTTTCCCCTGCACTCAGCGCCAGACCGACGGCAAACACCAAAAACCCGGCTGCCGTCAGCATTCGTGCATCAAGGCGGCGTTCGAGTGCCACGGCAATCGGTGCCATGACGAGCTGCGCCACACCCGTCACCAGCATGGTTTCGCCGATCTCCAGCGCATCGTGGTGGCGGACAAAGGCGAGGAACACCGGCATGAGATAAACCGAGCCGAACAGGCCAATCCCCAGCACGAAACTCAGCACGCAGCCGATGCTGAATCGTCGATCGGCGAAACTGTGCAGATCGACGATCGGGTGGCGGGCGCACAGCGTACGCCAAATAAAGCCAGCCACGCTGGCGACGCTGAGCGCCAGCAGCAAGCCCACCACGCCGGAGGTCCACCCGCGTTGCGGCGCTTCCTTCAGCGCGATTTCCAGCGCCGCCAGGGCGATCGTCAGCAGGGCCAGCGACGCGATATCGAGCGTCCGGGCTTCACGCAGACAGAGCGGCGCCTTTGGCAGCAGCACGCCGGCGAGGCTCGCCGCGACGATGCCGGGAATGACGTTGATCAGGAACAGCCAGTTCCAGGCATAGGTCTCGGTGATCCAGCCGCCGACGATCGGCCCGACGGTGGGTGCCAGCACCGCCAGCACGCCGCCGAGCGTGGTGGCAATGCCCTGACGCTGCGGTGGAAACAGCAGGAACACCGCCGAGAACACCGCCGGGATGAGCGTCCCACCGGCAAACCCCTGGATGATCCGCCAGGAAATCAGCGCGGTGAAACCGCCGCTCGCGGCGCAGCCCAATGACGCCAGGGTGAACACGGCGATGGCCAGAACGAACAGCCAGCGCATGCTCAGCATGCGGGTGAGGAAACCGGTCAGCGGAATTGCGATCACCTCGGCAATGAGATAGGCGGTCTGCACCCAGCTCATCTGGTCGGGCGGGATTGCGAGCGCGCTCTGGATTGTCGGCAGCGAGGTCGCCACGACCTGCACGTCGAGGATCGCCATGAACATGCCGATGCACATGCTCGCGAAGCCGATCCAGGTCGCCGCGGTCATCGGCTTCGCGGCATCCGACAAACCGGCGTGATGAAATCACCCATTTGCAGCCAACGACGCATTCTCGGTCCGGATACGGATTGCCAGAACCGCGAGATTGGCGATCGAGAACGCCAATGCATACCACGGCAAGCCAAGACAGAGTGGCAGCGCAGCGATCTCGCCCACGACGACGAGATAGTTCGGATGCGACAGGAACCGATAGGGACCGGTGGTCACCAGATGGGCGCCGGGCAGCACGATGATCCGCGTGGTCCAACGGCGTCCGAGCGTGAGCAAAATCCAGGCCCGCAGCACCTGGAGGGCCAAGAAAATCGCCAGCCAGCCCAGGTTGAGAGGACGCGCCCAGCCGAACCCCCACAAGCCCGCGAGCCACAACGCGTGCAGCAGGACAAGCAGCGGATAGTGTCCAGGCGCCACTTCGTAGGCGCCCTTTGCCAGCAGGGCAGCGGTATTGCAGCGAGCGAGCCGAAGTTCGCCCAGCCGCTCTGCCGTAACGAACGCCAGCAGGAGAATGGCCGGCGTCACGCCGTACGCTGCAACGCGACGCAGCTTGCAGTGAAGCCCGGCCCCATGGCTGTCAGCAGCGTGCGCGCGGGCAGCCCGTCGCGAATGACCCGTTCCAGCACGAACAGCGCCGTCGGCGCCGACATGTTGCCATATTCCGCCAGGATGGCGCGCTCGTGTTTCAGCATGCCCTGCTCCAGCGAGAATGCCCGCTCCAGCGCGGCGACGACCTTGGTGCCGCCTGGATGGAACGAAAACCGATCGATGTCGCCCAGTCCCAACCCGGCCCGACCGAGAATACCAGCGACGGCCGGCGCCATATGCGCCTCGGCGAACGGTGGGATGTCGCGATCGAAGATCACCCCGAACCCTTGCGGGTCGATCGTCCAGCCCATGATGTCGAGCGTGTCGGGCCAACTGTGCTGGCCGCTCATTTCGATCGCGGCGATGCCGCCCATTCCGGCTTGCAGAACGCAAGCGGCGGCACCATCACCGAACAGCGCGGTGGCGACGATGTTCGCCTTGGTCAGCTTGTCGAGCCGGAACGCCAGCGAGCAAAGTTCGATTGCGACGAGCAGAACGACAGTGCCGGGGCGGGATTGTGCCATGCGGGACGCGATCGACAGCCCGCTGACACCGCCGGCGCAACCAAGTCCGAACACCGGCACGCGCTCAATGTCGGGACGAAATCCCATACTGCCGGCGACGTGTGCTTCGAGACTGGGTGTGGCGATGCCGGTCGAGGAAATTGTCACCACAATGTCAACGTCCGCGGCGGTGAGGCCGGCAGCATCAAGCGCCCTGGTTGCCGCATCGATGAACAACTGGCCTCCACCGTCGAGATAGGCGGCGCTGCGTTCCGGCCAGCCCAAAGGCCCGAAATACCAGTCGATCGGGCGCACCGCATAGCGCCGGAGAATCCCGGACGTCTCGAAGACCCGCGATAGGCGTTCGAAATCGCTAAAGCGCGAGACAAAGCTCCGGTGTACCGCGGCGGCGGCATCGCGCTGCTCGATGCAATGGGGTGGGACGGCGGTCGCGAGGGATATCAGCTTGACGGATTGCGGCATCGATACTC
Organism: uncultured Alphaproteobacteria bacterium; assembly: GCA_963773345.1. GTDB lineage: Bacteria > Pseudomonadota > Alphaproteobacteria > Acetobacterales > Acetobacteraceae > Palsa-883. The sequence continues at coordinate 850,131 of CAVZBG010000010.1, forward strand.
CCGACCAGCAGCACCTTGCCGGTTGCTGGCATGCGGTGAACGGACTGCCATGCCAGCCCATCTGTTTGCCCGCCAGCGCAGCGCACATCCGGCGACGGGTAAGGCGGCATTCTGCACCTCGGCGAAGCGTCCGACCAGTGCCCGCGCCGCCACCAACTCCGATCCCGCGACGATCCGGGGTGCGCAGCCGAACGCTTCCCACATTCGGGCAGAGAAATCGGGGTACAGCGGGATCAGGCCTGGACGCCGCGCGTAGTTGGAGCGATCCTTCATGTGCAGAAAGCTCTCCACCGGAAGCCCCTGCGCCAGCACCAACTCATGCCGCGGCAGCTCGATGTGGTAATAGGTGACCTGACCTGATCCTGCGGCACCTGCACGATCGTGCTGCCGTTGACCAGGCGCCGGATCGGGATCAGCACCTCATTCACGCAGACTGCGTGATTCGGTGACAGGAACAGGTCCGGCCTGCCAGGTCCGAACGCACCGGCGGCGGTGCGGGCCGCGAAGTGACTCGAGGGGTACGCTGGTGCGACGCAGACTGCATGCCCGGTTGGGTTATCGTGATCATCGGCCCGCTTCAACCAAGGCAGTAATGTGCGATGGACGGAGATCTGTTGGCGCGCGCAAGCTGGATCTGGGGCCTGTCGCTCATCGCGCTGACCATAGCAATCCAGGCGACCGGGGTGGTCATGATGGCCCTCGTACTGGCGCGGCTCCGGCCCCGGATGGAGCACCGGAGCCTTGGCCCATGGCGTGTGGTCCCCGTCGTGATCGGCGTGGTCGCAGTGGTCGGGCTGCTGCTGGCTGTGCTGCTTGTGATGGAGGCCACGGTCTGGGCGGGCGCTTATTTGTGGATGGGCGCGGTCGGCACGCTCGCGGATGCGATGTTCTATTCCGTCGGCGCGATGACCACGGCAGGCGCCCCGGGCGTGACGTTGGCAGCGCACTGGCGGATGGTGGGCGTGCTGGAGTCGGCTGGCGGCATGCTGCTGTTCGGGATCAGCACGGCCTACATTTTCACGGTGATGCAGTCGCACTGGCCGACGCTGTCCTGCCGTCACTGACGCCGCGCGCTACGCGACCAGCCCGTGGCCGCCAAACCGCGTTCGAATTTTGAGTGGCATAAAGTTGGGACTCGGGTCAGTCCATCTGCGCCATCGCGTTGCGCAAAGGTTGGTCGGAGATGCGCATGAGGCCGTGGTAGGGGTCGCCTAGCTCCAGGATAAGGAAGATCGCGCCCGCGACCGAGAGCGCGCCCACCAACAGCGCCACGGTGACGGTCGGGTTGAAGCGGGCGAACAGACCGAACCCGAGAAACAGCACACTGACCCAGAAGACCAGCACCGTCAGGAACGGCCAGGATATCGAGCCGCCAAGCTGCTGGAACATCAACAGAGGTGATTGCTCGATGCTGTTCGACTCCTGCATGGCCTGGCTCTGCATCGTCCGTTCCATATCGGTTTTAGGCGACAGCTTTTGCAACTGCTCGGCGAAAGCTCGCGTGGTGTTTCGTGTTTCTCTGGAGTTGAGATTCTCGGGCTGTACGCCCTCCGGCGACCAGATCCGGTCGTGCGTTCGCCGGACATCGTCACGCAGCCGATCACGCAGCTCCTTCGATCCCGTCCCGTAAAATTCCAGCGTCCGATCGAGCAGGATGATGTTGGCCGAAAGTGCCTTCAGTTCGCTGCTCTGCCGGTCATAGGAGGTGTTCGCGGATGCGATGAGCAGACTGAGGACCAGCGCGGCTATGGTGGCAATCAGGCCCATCACGAGCTTCACGACATCCCGTGATTCCCCGTCCAGATGACGGTCTGGCAATTTGACGTGCAAGACCATGCCGAAGCAACAGCCAAAAACGACCGAGGCGATAGCGAATGTGCTCATCGGGTATGACCTTCTTTTGCCATCAGGCGTCAGGACATGGGCGTGTCGCTTCAGCACGCCGGCGCCGCGCTCTACGCGACCAGTCCGTGGCGGTCAAACCGCGTTCAGACGATTGCATGCCACCAAGAATAAGTGTAGTGGTAGATCATCACGCGCGCGGGGTCGGCCCTCCCGCTCGGGCCTGTGGGACCAAAAGTCGATCGCCGAAGTAGCAACGCCGAGGGTCTGGTTTGCAGCCAAACCTGCGGTAGCCGGCCCACCGGTCGGGAACCGTCGAGCCCGATTGACCCGGATCAATGACGCCCCCTTGCGGCTCCAGGCACGCTGGCCCAAGAGTCTCAATCCCCTTCGCCGTAAGGGCCATCTATGGCACCAAGAAAGGACATCACCATGAAACATCTCTCGATCGTTGCAAGTTTGGCGTTGGTGTTGGCTGCCTCGACCGCCTATGCGCAGAACACGCCCGGTGTGGATTGCATTGCGCAGAAGGCGGGTGACGGCTCCGGCAACCCGAACGTGACGGCGCAGAAGGCGGGTGACGGCTCCGGCAACCCGAACGTGACGGCGCAGAAGGCGGGTGACGGCTCCGGCAATCCGAGCGTGACGGCGCAGAAGGCGGGCGACGGCTCCGGCAATCCGAGCGTGACGGCGCAGAAGGCGGGCGACGGCTCCGGCAACCCGAACGTGACGGCGCAGAAGGCGGGCGCGGGCGGCAACACCCTGCTCCCCCCATGCAAGGACTAGCACCGGCCGACGCTTGACTGACGACGGCGCAAAATTGGGGCGCCAGCCGCGCCCCAATTCGCTGCTGCGTCGCGCCACCGCCTCGGCGTGCAACCGGATCGTGCTCCAGGACGCGAGGCGGGTTCGTCATCGCCGGGGCGGTTTTTTCGCGTCGGGCACGTACCCATCAGGACGCGCCAGGTCGGGAACGCTGAATTTCGATGCCGAGCCAAAAGACTGCGCTTCCCGCAGAAGGAGACCGCCACATGCCAGCGCGCTGCCGTTCCCTCACACTCGTCGCGATGGCATTAGCCGCTGCGCTCGGACTTCGGTCGGCGGCGGCACAGCAAACGATGGACTTCAAGCAGTCGGAGCTGATCCGGAGCCTGCTGCCGAGCGTGGTGAATATCACCGCAATGTCAAGAACCGGGTCCGCGGCCAACTCCCAGACCGAGAGGGGGTCGGGCTTTGTCATCGACTCGAGCGGGTTGATCGCAACCAACGACCACGTCATTCACGGCGCCTATCAGCTCCAGGTGACGTTCTCCGACGGCCAGACCGCGCCAGCCAAATTGGTGGCCACGACCCTGGTCATCGACATTGCGGTGATCAAGGTTGAGACGCAACACGCGCTGGTACCGGTGCGCTGGGGCGACAGCAACAAGTTGCAGATCGGTGACCCGGTGATCGCGATCGGCAACGCGCTCGGCCTCGGCATGGCGGTCAGTTCCGGTGTCGTCAGCGCACTCAACAAGAACATCAACGGTTCACCGTACGACGACTACATCCAGACGGATGCTTCAATCAATCACGGCAATTCAGGTGGTCCGCTGTTCAACGCGGCGGGCGAGGTGATTGGCATGGACACTGCCATCATCTCGCCAACTTCTGGCTCGGTCGGCCTCGGCTTCGCCCAACCCTCGGCGGACGTGATATTTGTGACCGGGCGGTTGATCCGTGACGGTTGGGTCAGAGCCGGATGGGCGGGTGGCGCGGTTGAGGACATGACGCCGGAGCTCGCCCAGGCGCTGGGCCTGTCGTCGCCGAAGGGCTCGATTATCACAGCACTGACTGATGGTGGCCCGGCTGCCGCCGCCGGCCTGCAGGTCGGCGACGTCGTGCTGCGTTTCGGCGATCGTACGCCGCGGGATACGCGCGAGCTGAAGCGCCTCATAGCCGAGACGACTGTCGGGCAGACCGTGCCCGTTGCCGTGCTGCGTGACGGGCAGGAGCGCATCTTTCAGGTCACGATCAAACTGTGGCCTCTAACCGCAGCCCAAATTAGGGCGGAGTCCACTCAGGCGGCAGCGCCGGCCGTAACCATCCCAGCCGATCTTGGGCTGAGTCTAAGTCCCATCACCGCTGAGGTCCGAGCCAAATATGGGCTGGACGTTGCGCAGGCTGGTGTCGTGATCAACGGAATCGCGGCCGGCACCGACGCGGCCACGCGCGGACTGTCATCCGGAGACGTGATCCTGCGCATGCAGAGTGACCAGGTGCAAACGCCGCAGCAGGTGCAGGCGGCGGTCGATGCTGCACGAGCGCAGCACCGGCCGTATGTTGCGGCCCTTGTGCTGCAAAGGGCACAGGACACACCCGCTCCGATCTGGATACCGCTCCGCGTCAGCCAACCGTAGCAGCGCCGGCCGGCCCGGGGCGCCACCACGCCATCTGCTCCCGGTGCGATGTGGGTGGTTGCCTCCAGCGGTTCCAGATCGGCGGCCCATCAGGCCTGAAGGACCGGAATCCACCCAAAGCCGCTGCTCCAAGGCGCCTACCCGGCAGCCAGACCGGACGGGCGGGATCCGTGCGACCACAGAATCGCCGCCGCAACCGGCCTGGACCTCCGTGCAGAGCTACGCGCTGTCATGGCGCCGGGTGCCGGCCTCCGCGGCGGCGCCCGGCACCCCGCGTGATTGTGTTTGTGTAACTGACTAACCAATGCTACCAGTGCGGCTGCTGCCCTCGATCAGGAGCGCGCCTCATGTCCCCCCTATCCGCGACCAGCACCGCCACCGCCCCAGCCACCGCCCCCGCCGGCCGGTCGCATCCCGCCGCAAAACCCCGCGGCAACCCCAACCTTCATCTCGCCCCCGCGCAGCCTGCCCGCGGTAGGCCTTGCCCCCGGGCGCCTGTCCCGGGGGTTGCCTCGCGGGGCGCCCGCGCCCGCGCCGGTTGCCCCTGCCAGGCCCCGGCCATCCGCGGCAGGCTGCGCTGCCGCCGGCACGGCGGCCGCTCCACCGGCCCGCGTACCCCCGAGAGCCTGCCCCGGCGAAGCCGGGGCCTCGCCAGCATCCGCGCCGCCCGCACCCTCCACGGCCGATACGGCGCCAAGGAGCGCGCCCTGAACCGCTACCGCATCAGCCTGCTGTGCCGTACCCGGGTCACTGTCGCCGTCGCTACCAGGCCTTCCTGCCCCCGGAATTCGTCGCCCGCCTGCACGACTATGCCCCCGAGCTGGTCGCGCCGCGCTTCCCCACCGGCGGCATCACCGCTGCCCAGGATCAAATGCGCCGCCGCGCCGTCGCCGCCGCCCTCGCCACCTGGCGCCGGGCGATCGCCGACGCCCGCAAGGCCGCGCGCGCCGCCCGCAAGCAGGCCGCCGCCGCCCGCGCCGCCGACCCGAACGCGCGCGTCCGTCCGCACGCCCCAGACTGCAACGGCCCAAGCCGGGCCGCCCGACGCCGCAGGCCCTTCTCGCCGCCATTCTGGCAGAACTCCGTGTACCAGAGCGCGCTCCCGCCGCGCCCGACACCTGCCTGACAGAACCCTATGTACCATTTCCGCCCGCCGACCCCGGCGCCCCGGCGCCCATGCCCGCCCCGGACCCGCACCGCGGCGCTTATGCCGTCCCGGCCCGAGGCGCACACGAAACCGCACCGACAGAACCCCGTGTACCAGAGCGCGCCCCGACCGCGTCCAATGCCGGCGCGCCAGAACCCTGTGTACCATTTCCGCCCGCCGGCCCCGCCGCCGCCCCGTCGCCCATGCCCCCAGGGACCCGCACCGCCGCGCACACGCGGTCCCGGCCCGATGCGCGCACACGAACCCCCAGCCAGAACCCTTTGCACCAGAGGGCGCACCCGGCCCGCGCCAAACCGCCGCACCAGAACCCTATGAACCAGTCCCCGCCGAGGCCGCGCCCGTCCTCTCGCCCGGACTGCCCAACCGCGCCGCGCGGCGGCGGTGGCTGCGCCAGCAGCGGCGCCTGCACCGGGCCCCACCCGCCGCCACCCGCCCGTGACCGCGCGCCCGGCCCTCACGCCGTCACATGCAATGACCCTGCGATTCCGCGGCCGGGCAATTCCTCTCGCGGCCAATAGTTGCTAGCTGACCCCCTGCGATGCCCCCACCAGAGATGACCGACGATGACCCGATCAACCCCGCGCTGCTGCCCGCCGGCCTGCGCGACCTGCTGCCGCCCGACGCCGAGACCGAGGCCGCCTCGGTCGAGGCGCTCCTGGAGGTGTTTTCCGCGCACGGCTACGCCCGGGTAAAACCGCCGCTGCTGGAGTTCACCGACAGCCTGCTGGCCGGCGCCGGCGCGGCGATGGCCGAGCAGACCTTCCGGCTGATGGACCCGGACAGCCAGCGCATGATGGGGCTGCGCGCCGACACCACGCCGCAGGTGGCGCGCATCGCCGCCACCCGCCTGGCCGCCGCACCGCGCCCGCTTCGGCTGTGCTATGCCGGCCAGTGCCTGCTGGTGCGCGGCAGCCAGCTTTCCCCCGACCGGCAGATCACCCAGGCCGGCATCGAGCTGATCGGCGCCGACTCCCCCGCCGCCGACGCCGAGGTCGTGCTGGTCGGCGCCGAGGCGCTGGCTGCCGTCGGCCTGACCCAGTTCAGCTTCGACCTGACGGTGCCGACACTCAGCCCTGCCCTGCTGGACGACGCCGGCATCGCCGGCCCCGACCGCGCCGCGCTGACCCGTGCGCTCGATCGCAAGGACGCCGCCTCGGTGCAGCGCCACGCCGGCGCCCTGGCCGCCACCCTGACCGAGCTGCTGCTGGCCGCCGGCCCGGCCGACCGCGCCCTGGCCGCGCTGGCCGCCGCGCACCTGCCGCCGGCGGCGCGCGCCCTGGCCGACGGCCTGGCCGCCACGGTCGCCGCGATCCGCGCGCGGGCACCGATGCTGCGGCTGACCATCGACCCGATCGAGTTCCGCGGCCTGCGCTATCACACCGGCGTCTCGATCACGATCTTCGCCCCCGGCCGCCACGAGGAGCTGGGCCGCGGCGGCCGCTACCTCAGCGGCGAGGCCGAGCCGGCGACCGGCCTGACGCTGTATCCCGACGCCATCCTGCGCGTCGCCCCAGCGCGCCAGCCGCGCCCGCACCTGTATGTGCCGATGGATGCCGACCATGACGACGCCGCGCGCATGCGCCGCCTGGGCTACGCCACCATCGCCGGGCTGGTGCCGACCGACGATCCCGTCGCCGAGGCACGCCGCCTCGGCTGCACTCATATGCTGAAAAACGGCGCCGCAGCGCCTCTGACACCTGATAACTGACGGCCGACGACTGAACTGGAGACTGCACATGCCGAACGTCGCCGTGATCGGCGCCCAATGGGGCGACGAGGGCAAGGGCAAGGTGGTGGACTGGCTCGCCAGCCGCGCCGATGTCGTGGTGCGCTTCCAGGGCGGCCACAATGCCGGGCATACGCTGGTGGTCGGCAACGAGACCTACAAGCTGTCGCTGCTGCCCTCGGGGCTGGTGCGCGAGAAGCTTGGCATCATCGGCAACGGCGTCGTGATCGACCCCGAGGCGCTGCTGGCGGAGATCGACAAGGTTGCCGCACAGGGCCTGCACGTGTCGCCGGCGACGCTGCGCATCGCCGAGAACGCCGCGCTGATCCTGCCGTTCCACGGCGCGCTGGATCGCGCGCGGGAGGCGGTGAGGGGCGAGGGCAAGATCGGCACCACCGGGCGCGGCATCGGCCCCGCATACGAGGACAAGGTGGCGCGCCGCGCGATCCGCGTTGGCGACCTGGCCGAGCCGGAGACGCTGTCGCTGAAGCTGGATGAATTGTTGCGCCACCACAACACGCTGCTCGCCAGCCTGAGCGCCGACACCTTCGACAAGGCAGCCGTGCTCGCGCGCCTGCTCGAACTGGCGCCGCGCATCCTGCCATATGCCGAGCCGCTGTGGATTCGCCTCGACGAGCTGCGCCGCGCCGGCAAGCGCATCCTGTTCGAGGGCGCCCAGGGGGTGATGCTCGACGTCGATCACGGCACGTATCCGTATGTGACCTCGTCGAACACGGTAGCGGCGACGGCGGCGTCGGGTGCCGGCATGGGCGCCGGGGCGATCGGCTTCGTGCTGGGGATTGCCAAGGCCTATACGACCCGTGTCGGGTCCGGACCGTTCCCGAGTGAGCTGCACGATGCGATCGGCCAGTTGCTCGGCGATCGTGGTTTCGAATACGGGGTGAACACCGGCCGCCGCCGCCGCTGCGGCTGGTTCGATGCCGTGCTGGTGCGCCAGGCGGTGAAGGTGGGCGGGATCAGCGGGTTGGCGCTGACGAAGCTGGACGTGCTGGACGGGCTGCCCGAGCTGAAGATCTGCACCGGCTATCGGATCGCGGGCGAACTGTATCACCATCTGCCGGCCGCCCCGCGCGCGCAGGCCGCCGCGACACCGGAGTACGAGGTGATGGCGGGCTGGTCCGGCTCGACCCGCGGCGCGCGGTCCTGGGGCGAGCTGCCGGCGCAGGCGATCAAGTATGTACGCCGGATCGAGGAACTGGTGGAGGCGCCGGTCACCCTGCTGTCCACCAGCCCCGAGCGGGACGACACGATCCTGATGAAGGACCCGTTCGAGGGGTAGGCCGCGGGAGATCCTCCGACCCCGCCGCGCTGGCAAGTGCCCGTGACCGGGGCTGTCGTGCGCGGCATGGACACCATGCCGTTGGCTGACGAACGTGGCCCTAATACCGGATCCGGAGTTGATTTACCCATCGGCGGCACCCACGTCATGCCGGCGCCTGCCGGCATCCACGACTGGCCTTCGTGTCGCAAAGCAAAGTCGTGGATGCCGGCAGGCGCCGGCATGACGATTTGTGCCGCCGATGAGTTAATCATTTCCGCATCAGGTATAAGTCCTTGTCTGCGTCTTCGTGATGAAACTTTCCTTCCTCTACGAACCACTCGCGGCCACGCCGGAAATCGCCGTGCCGGTCGCGGCATCGAACAGATGCACCGCCGCGATATCGAACGCGATGTCACGCGATTCGCCGATCCGGAACAAGGTCTCGCGCCCGACGCGGGCAACCAACTCGTGGTTCTGCTCGCCGACCGCCAGCAGCAGGATCGTCTCCGCCCCCAGCGGCTCGATCGCGCGCACCTGCACCCTGAGGCTCGGCATGGGCGCGGCCGGATCTTCATAGAGATCTTCAGGCCGGATGCCGAGCGTGACCTCGCGGTTGACGTGGGCGTGCAGCGCACCCATCTGCCAGTGCGGCAGGTCGAACGTCATCCCGGCCAGCCGCACCCGCGCGTGATCGCCGGCCGGCTCCAGTGCGGCCGGCAGAAGGTTCATCGGCGGGCTGCCGAGAAAGCGTGCGACGAATGCGTTCGCCGGATTGCGATACACCTGCATCGGCGCACCGATCTGCACCACCTCGCCCGCATTCATGATGCAGATGCGGTGGCCGAGGGTCATCGCCTCCGCCTGGTCGTGGGTCACGTAGATCGTGGTGGTGCCGATCTCGCGCTGCTGGCGGCTGATCTCGGCACGCGTGCCGACCCGAAGCGCAGCATCGAGGTTGGACAACGGCTCGTCGAACAGAAAGACTTTCGGCTGGCGGATGATCGCCCGCCCGAGTGCAACGCGCTGGCGCTGCCCGCCGGACAGCGCGTGCGGCTTGCGCGCGAGCAGCGGCGAGAGGCCGAGCCGTCCCGCCACCTCGTTGACGCGCCGCGCGATTTCGCTCGCAGCGACGTTGCGCCGGCGCAGGCCGAAGGCGAGATTGTCGCGCACGCTCATGTGCGGATAGAGCGCATATGACTGGAACACCATGGCAATGTCCCGTTCCTTCGCGGGAACCTGGTTCATGATTTTCCCGTCGATCGAAATCGTGCCCGAGGTAATCGACTCCAGCCCGGCGATCATGCGCAATACCGAGGTCTTGCCGCAGCCGGACGGGCCCAGCAGAACCATGAATTCGCCCTCCGCGACAGCAAGGCTTACCTCGCGCACGGCGTAGTCGCGGCTGGCCGTGAATTGCTTGCTCAGCCGGTCGATCGCAACGACGGCCATCTAGCGCACCGCGCCGGCGGTCATGCCGCGGATCATCGTTTCCGAGAACAGCGCATAGATCAGCGCCACCGGCACGATCGCGATCATCAGTCCGGTCGCGATCATGGCGACGTCGAGCTGGTGATCGCCCATGAAATGCATGATGCCGAGCGGCAATGTCCGGTGCTCGTCGCTGGTCATCAGCACCACGGCATAGAGGAATTCGTTCCAGAGGATGACGAAGTTGAGAATGATCGTGGTGAAGATCGCCGGCACGCCGATCGGCAGGGTGATGCGCCAGAAGATCTCGAAATCACCATATCCGTCCATGCGCGCGGCGTCGAACAGGTCCTGCGGAATCTGCGCGAAGAAGCCTTCCAGCAGATAGACGGTCATGCCGAGTTGCGTCGCCACGTAGACGATCGCCAGCCCGGCCAGCGTGTCGTAGAGCTGATAGTCGAGCAGGATCTGATAGAGCGACAGGATCAGCATCTGCGGCGGCAGCACGAGGCCGGACAGGATGATGAAGCGGATCGCGCGGCGCGAGCGGAAGCGGTAGCGCGCGAGGCAATGCGCGGCCATGGCGCCGACGATGGTGACGCCGGCGACCGCGCCGATGACGACGATCGTGCTGTTCCAGAAATAGACGTCGTAATTGGAATCGATCCAGGCGTCGGCGAAATTCTGCCAGCGCGGGTGCATCGGCAGGCCGTAGGGGTCGCCGAAGATCCCCGCCGTGGTGCGCAGCGACATCATGGCGACCCACAGGAACGGCAGCGCGGTTAGCGCCGTGTACGCGAGCAGAAACAACAGCAGCGGCGAGCGGCGGACGTAGGCGAGCCAGATCCGCATCTAGAACTCCAGCCGCTCGCGCTGGCGAAACACCCAGCTTATGACGACGACGAAGGCAATGATGATGAAAAACCACAGCACCGCTATCGCCGAGGGATAGCCAAGGTCGAACGTGTTCCAGTCGAACGCGCGCTTGTACACGTAGGTGGAAACCGTCTCGGTGGACCACAGCGGGCCGCCCTGCGTCATGATCCACACCAGGTCGAAAATCATCATCTTGCCAATGAACGACAGCACCAGCAGGTTCACCAGCGTCGGCCGCAGCATGGGGATGATGATGTAGACCGACTTCGCCACCCAACCGCAATTATCGAGTTCGGCCGCGCCCAGCACATCGGCGGGCAGCGCGTGCAGGGCCGCGAGAAAGACGATCATGTTGAATCCGAGCCATTTCCACAGATGCGCGCCCATCACCGCCCACAGCGCCGTCGACGGATCGCCGATCCAGGAATGCGCCAGCGCGCCGAGCCCGATTGCGCGCAGGATGACGTTGAGGGCGCCCCAATCGAACGTATAGATCCACACCCAGATGATGCCGACCACCACGTACGACATCAGCACCGGCAGGAACCAGATCACCCGCAGCGACCGCGCGAACGGCACACCGGCGAACAGACAGAGCGCCAGGAACAGACCGCCGCACACATCGAGCGGTGTGCCGACAACGGTAAAGATGGCGGTGTTGCGCACCGCCGTCCAGAACACGGAATCCGCGGTCAGCGCCTGGGTAAAATTGTCGAATCCCACGAAGCCCGAGGCGCCGGTGGGGCCGACGAGGAAGAACGCGTTGTAGAACGTGCGCAGCACCGGCCAGGCGGTAAAGCCGGCAAAGATCAGCACCGCCGGGGCGAGAAACAACGCCAGCGTCGCCTGCGACGGCCGCCATACGTCAACCGAGGTGGCCGGCGGCGGCATCGCGCGTCAGAGCATGGTCGGCGCTGCACGCAGCACCGGCCACGTCCTGGTTCGCGCAGTGAGGGCACGAGCCACGCTTCCGGCGCTTCCGCCTGCAGCGATCATGCCCCGGCAGCACTTACTTGCCGTAACAGGCGGCGTTCATCATCGACACCGCCTTGTCCACCGTCAGCAACCCGCCGGGGAAAGCCGAGTTCAGCACCTGGCCGAACGCGTCCTTGCAGCCGCCGTTGGTCATCAGGTCGAGCGGCATGCCGATGAACGGATCGGCCTTCGCCGCGGTGGCCGTGACGTCGGTCAGGTATTCGCCGTGCGGGCCGCTGAACTGCGTGATGTCGGTCTTCATCGCGCCGGGCTCATAGACCTTGTCGATCCAGATGGCGCCGGACGCCGGCGTGGACATGGCGTCCAAAAACATCGCCGCTTCCTTCGGGTGTTTCGTCGCCGCATTGATCACGAAGCTCGATCCGATGCCGGCCGTCATGCAACTGTTGCAGGCGCCGCCGTCCATCGCGGGATACTGCATGACGCCGAGCGGGAAGTCCGCGGGCTGCCCCCCCTTGTCGGGTGGGGCGAAGGCGCGGCCGCTGTAGAAGCTGCCCATCGGGAACAACAGCGCACCGGGCTTCGAGTAGAAATAATAGAAACTCTCGCCCAGCTTGATGGTCATGAAGTCCTTCGGGTAGGCGCCGGCATCGACCAGTTGCTTCACCCAGGTCAGCACGCCAACCACGCGCGGATCGGAGAACGACAATTTCCCGGTCCACAGCTTGGCGTAATCGTCCTTGCCGAGCTTGTGCAGCAGCGTCTCGCCGAGCAGGTAGGCGCCGGGATAGGGTCGGTCGCCGACGCCCTGCGCGATCGGCACCATGCCCGCGGCCTTCGCCTTCTTCACCAGGTCGAGAAACGCATCCTGGCTGAGCTGGCCGCCGACCGGCAACGTCACGCCCAGTTTCTTCGCCCAGTCCTTGTTGTAGAAGATGAGGTTGTCGTTGACCTCCTGGGGAATGCCCCAGGTCTTGCCGTCTTCCTGCCAGACCGCGCGCGCCCAGGGATAGATCTGGTTCCAGTTCACCAGATCGTCCAGCGGCAGCAGGTAGTGGGCGGTCACATATTGGTGCAATTGGTCCGGTTCCAGATAGAACACATCCGGTCCGCGTCCCGCCGGCAGCGCGGTGCGCAACGCGGTGTAGAGGCCGTCCTTCTCGAACCAGGTGACCTTGAAGTGCAGGCCCGGGTGAGCCTTTTCGAGGTCCTCGGCCACCTGGTCGCGGAACGCCACCTTGGCCGGCTCGTCCGCCTCATGGCTCCAGATCGTGATCGAGACGTCCTCGGCGTGCGCGCTGCGCGGCAGCCCGCCGCCGACCAACGCGAGCATCGCGGCAAAGCACGCGCTCTTGATGGCGAAGGTCCATTGCATCGCTTGTGCCTCCCCTACCCGGTTGAATTTTGTGGCCTGGGCGGACGGTGACGCTAGCAGGCGGCAGGGGCTGCTACAATCGACCCTGCGCCGACGGCTGCCGGGCGCTGCACCGCGTGACCCCCGACACCGGCCGCAACGCGACCTCAGGCAACGCACGGGAGGCAACGCACGGGCGCGGCGCGTGTGCCGCCCCGACCACGCGCGCGAGCGGATCTGACCTGGCCGGCCCTACCCGTTTGATCAGGATCAAGGCGGACACCTCCGAGGCCGGCTACCCTGTCGTGTTGCCGGCACCGCAGGTGGCGGCAAGGAGACAGCCATGAGCGCCACACACCTCACCCCGGCACAACTTGGCCCGGTGCCCGTCCACCGGGCTCCCGCGTGGCACGGAGTGATCCTGCTGCTGCCGCTCCTGGTCGGCGCGGCGATCGCGCTGTCGCCCGCGCCGCCCGGCCTGCCGCAATACGCCTGGTATTACTTCGCGATCTTTGCCGCGGTGATCACCGGCCTGGTGGTCGAGCCGGTCCCCGCCGCCGCCATCGGCCTGATCGGCGTCACCGTGGCCGCGGCCCTGGCGCGCTACGTGCTGTTCGCGCCCGCCCAGATCGCGCGGCCGGACTTCAACCTGACCGCCAGCGCGGTGAACTGGGCGCTGTCCGGCTTCGCCAACTCGACGGTCTGGCTGATCTTCGCCGCGTTCATCTTCTCGCTCGGCTATGAGAAGACCGGGCTGGGCAAGCGCATCTCGCTGTTGCTGGTGTCCTGGCTCGGCGGACGCACGCTGTCGCTCGGCTACGCGGTGACGTTGTCCGACGCAGTGCTGGCACCGTTCACCCCGTCGAACACCGCGCGCAGCGGCGGCACGGTGTTTCCGGTGATCAAGCAGATGCCGGCACTCTACGGCTCGCTGCCGAACGATCCGTCGTCGAGGCGCATCGGCGGCTACCTGATGTGGACCGCGCTGGCGGCGACCTGCGTGACCAGCTCGATGTTCCTCACCGGCGTGGCGCCGAACCTGCTGGCGCTGGCGCTGATCCACAGCACGCTGCACATCCAGGTAAGCTGGCTCGGCTGGTTCTGGGGCTTCCTGCCGGTGGGCGTCATCCTGCTGCTGGCGACGCCCTGGCTCGTCTACAAGCTATATCCGCCCGAGGTGAAACTCAGCCCGGAAGTGCCGGTCTGGGCGCGGCAGGAACTGCACAATCTCGGGCCGATGTCGCGGCGCGAGATCGTGCTCGCGGGGCTGGTGCTGTGTGCGCTGGCCATGTGGGTGTTCGGCGGCAACGTGGTCGATGCCACCACGGCGGCGATGCTGGTGGTGTGCGGCCTGGTGGTGACCCGCACCGTCGGCTGGGACGACCTGCTGGCCAACAAGCCCGCCTGGAACACGCTGATCTGGTTCGGCACGCTGGTGACGCTGGCCAGCGGGCTGGCGCAGGTGGGCATGGTGAAGTGGCTGGCCGGCGTGCTCGGCGTGCAGCTTGCGCACCTGCCGATGGTGCCGGCGCTGCTCGCGCTGGTGGCGGCGTTCTTCCTGCTGCACTACCTGTTCGCCAGCCTGACCGCGCACACCACGGCGCTGCTGCCGACCATGCTGGTGATCGCCGCGGCGATCCCGGGCATGAACGTGCTGGCGGCCGCGCTGGCACTGAGCATGACGATCGGGATCATGGGCATCATCACGCCGTACGCCACCGGCCCGGGGCCGATCTATGCCGGCAGCGGCTATCTGCCGGCCAAGGACTTCTGGCGGCTGGGCATGATCTTCGGCGGGTTCTTCCTGCTCGTGTTCCTGTGCGTCGGCGTGCCGTGGCTGCTGTGGACGACCTGAGCGGTCGGCGCCATTGAGGGCGGCCTGACCGGTCGGGACGGGTTCCCGAACCGGCCGGCGGGCGCGACGATGTCACTATCCGCAGGACCCGGCGAGACAGGGCGGGTCCTGCGGTAGCCTGTGCGCCCGGGCCGGGCCGTTCGATGGAGTTCAGCGTGGCGCAAAAGAGCGCAGGCATCCTCATGTATCGAGGCAGGGGACCGGAGCTTGCCGTTCTTCTGGTCCATCCGGGCGGACCGTTCTGGCAGAAGAAGGATGCCGGGGTGTCGTCGATCCCCAAGGGACTTTGTGCATCGGACGAGGACCCGCTCTCTGCTGCGAAGCGGGAATTCAACGAGGAGACCGGAGCATCTGTCGATGGCCGGTTCATGCAACTCGGCGAATTCAGGCAACCCGGCGGCAAGACCATCGCCGCATGGGCAATCGAGGGCGAATTCGATCCGCATACGCTCCACAGCAACACTTTCTCCATGGAGTGGCCGCCGAAGTCCGGGCGGCAACAGGACTTCCCCGAGGTGGACCGGGCCGGGTGGTTTCGGCCTGCCGAAGCCATGCGCAAGATCCTGAAGGGTCAGCAACCAATTCTGCAGAAACTGCTCGCGCACTTGGGATGCGTCCCCCCTGACGGCGTTGTTTCGGACGGCGATGGGTTGTCGCGGGGTGCGCCATCGGCAAGCGGAAAAGGCTCATCCGCCTGATCGCCAGCAGGCACGCGGCAATCGCGATCCTGTCGGCACGCAAATTTGCCCGGGCGCGCATCCTTGCGTACACACGGCGCGGCGTATTGGCGGTGCCGGGCCATCCTGATTGCGGATCGGTCCGCCCGAGAAGACTGACCAAGCCGCACGGGAGGATCACGCGTGTACGAACTGGGGGCGGCGCTACTGGCCTTGTTGCTGCTGGTCGGCAGCTTCTGGGGCGGCCTGTCCGCGCAACGTTTCCTGCGTGAACAGCATCGCAGCCGCGAATCCGTCGACTCGATCCGCGTGGTGATCACCTTGCTGGTGACGTTCGCCGCGCTGGTGCTCGGCCTGGTGATCTCGTCGGCGCAGAGCCGGCTCGGCACGCTGCAGGGCGGGCTGCGCGGCCTCGGCACCGACATCACGGAGCTGGACCAGCGGCTGCGCGAATACGGGCCGACGGTCGATTCGCTCCGCGCCGACCTCATCCTCTACACCAAGGCGGTGATTGCCACCACCTGGCCCGAGGAACCGGCGCCACCCGGCAGCTACCCGCGTCACTTGACCCCGCTGGTCAAAGGCAGCGTCGAGAGCATGGAGCTCGGTGCGGGTACTGAACCGGATCGATCTGGCAATCCGCCACCTGACCACGGAAGACGCGTTCCACGCCTCGATCGCGGCCAGCCTGCAGAGGCGCATGGTGGATTTGCGCGTGCAGCGTCGGGAGCTGATCGAGAACGGGCAGCCCTCGCTGTCCTGGCCGTTCATGGCGATCCTGATGTTCTGGCTCGCGGTGATCTTCGTCGTTGCCGGTCTTACCTCACCGCGCAACCTGCTGGTTGGGACGGTGGCGACCCTGGCGGCGCTGTCGCTGGCGTCGTCGCTCTTTCTGGCACTGAATTTGGATCGGCCGCTGACCGGATGGATCAAGATCTCCAGCGAGCCGCTGCGCGATGCCTTGCTGCACATCACGCAGCCACCGCTACCGGCCGCGGCGCCCTGACGGGCACGCCGACAGCGTAACAAGCAGCCTCCGGCTCCCCGGACACCTGCGAAGCCTCGAGCCTCCGCCCAACGCCTCCGCTCCGCCAACGCCTCCGCCCAACGCCTCCGCCCAACGCCTCCGCCCCCTGGGCGCCCGGCGCCCACCTCGCTATCCTCCCGCCAACCCCGCAGGAGGAAACCGATGGCGCCGAAGATGATCGTGATGGACAACCCGCTCAGCGCGATGGACATCGCCCGCGAGCTCGCCCCGCCCGGCATCGATATGATCATCGCCCGCGCCGACACCCCGGAGTTCCGCGCCGCGCTGCCGGACGCCGAATACCTGGTCGGCCTCGGCGAAGTGAAGATGGACGACGCCTTCTACAAATCCGCGCCAAAACTGAAACTGATCCAACTGCTCAGCGCCGGCTACGACCGCGTCGACATCGAGGCGGCACGGCGCGCCGGCGTGCCGGTCAGCAACAACGGCGGCGCCAACGCCATCGCCGTCGCCGAGCACGCCATCATGCTGATGCTGGCGGTGTGCCGGCGGCTGGTCTGGCAGCACTCGATGACCGCCTCCGGCCGCTGGCGCGGCAACGATGTCGCCAATGTCCGGCTCTATGAGCTGTACGGCCGCACGCTCGGCATCATCGGCCTCGGCAATATCGGCAAGAAAGTCGCCCGCATGGCCCAGGCGTTCGGCGTCGCCGTGCAGTACTTCGACATCCTGCGCCTGACCGAGGACGCGGCCGACGCGCTCGGCGTGCGCTTCCGCCTGTTCGACGAGGTGCTGCGCACCTCCGACATCGTTTCACTGCACGTGCCGTTGACGCCGCAGACACGCCACATGATGAGCACCGCGCAGTTCGCCAAAATGAAACCGACCGCCTACCTGATCAACACCTGCCGCGGCCCGGTGGTGGACGAGAAGGCGCTGATCGAGGCCCTCAACAACGGCACTATCGCCGGCGCCGGCATCGATGTGTTCGACCAGGAGCCGCCGCCCGCCGACAACCCGCTGTTCGGCATGGCAAACGTCGTCCTCACGCCACACTTCGCCGGCCCCACCTGGGACAACCAACAAGCCCGCTTCCGCAACGGCTTCGACAACGTCCAACGCGTCGCCCGCGGCGAGGCGCCGCTCTGGGTCATTCCGGAACTGCGCTAGCGCCACAGCCTGCGAGTAAGCCAAGCAAGGTCAGGGCTCCGCCCTGAAACCCGCCAGAGGGCAGCGCCCCTTGGTGGGATCCGGGGCAAAGCCCCGGTCTTGCTTTCGTTCACTCGATTGCCGGAGGCTCCCCCGATCGCGGCCGCACCAGCCACGATTGCGGCAGGACCACACGCAGCAGGCCGGCCGCGCTCGACAGGCTGCGGATCGACCGGCGTGCTTCCAGCAGCAGATCGCGTACCAGCAGTTTGTCGGAGGTCCCCGCGGCTTCCTGCACGAACGAAAGGCGGTGCAGCGAAAACAGGCCAACCATAAACGCAAAGCCGAAGAAGAAAGTCCAGGCATGAAAGTTGAGCACCTGGACCGTGACCGCACCGACGCCTCCGGTCCAGGTGAACGCCAGCGTAAGCTGCCGTTCGGCGAAGAAGTCGGCACACAGCCCGCCGATGATCGGCGCGACGGCGCCGCAGGTCGCGCTCACCACGCTGCTGGCCGCGAGGAAGGCGGTTGCCTGCCCGGTCGGCGACAGCTTCATCACGATATTGCCCGAAGCCAGGGCCACGCCGGCCGTGGCGACGCCCATCAGCACATGGATGACCACCAGCAGGTAGAGCGTCGCCGGCCCGATCCAGGCGAGACCGGTGAAGGTCCAGCCCAACGTGCAGGCCAGGAACAGCGGCGCCGAGATTTGCAGCACCGCTTTGTTGCTGAACCGGTCGATCAGGTTGCCCCACAGCCCAAGCGCGGCGATGTTGCTGAGCTGGCTCGCCAGCGTCAGTGCAATGATCGTCGTCATTGCGTAGCCGAGCGTCTTGAGCATATAGACGGCAAAGAATGGCGCCGCGAGATTGGCCGCAAAGTTCCACGACGACAGGAACACCATCAGTCGGCGGAAATTCCGGTCTCGGAATGGGGTGCTCAGCAAGGTGAAAATCTGGGTGTGCCGAGCCACCGGCGGCATCGGCTGCTCCGGCGTGATCGACAGCAGCCAGATCCCGAAAAAGCCGACCGCCGCACTGGCCGTGAACAGGGCGGAGTAGGCGATGACCGGATCCTCCGGCACGTGGCGCTTCCAGCCATCGATCAGCAGGCCGCCTAGCAGCGCGACCGCGGTCGCGAGCGTGTTCGTTGCCATGGCGCGGCGGCCGAAGAAGCGACCGAAGTCGGTTTCGGGAACCAGGTCGCGCATCCAGGAATTCCAGGCGCAACCGGCAATGGCGGCCAGTGCCTGATACACCGCCACCGCCCCAACCAGCACGGCGATCGCGACGTTCGCGCCAAGGAATGGCGCCGCCGCGGCGACCAGCAGGAACGACCGGCCGATCCCCGCCGCCCAGGTGCAGATGGCACGCCTGGCGCGGATGCGCTCGATCAGGACCACCGCCGGCAACTGCAAGAACTGCACGGCGAAGGGGACCGCCGCCATTAGCCCGATGGCGAGGTTGCTGGCACCGAGCTGCACCATGAAGCCGGCCAGGAAGACCCCGCTCGTCAGCGTGCCCATGGCTTCGCTGGCCAGCGCGTCGTACAGCACCAGCCGGAATGTTCGGTCGAAGTTGTCAGCCGCCATCGATGCGCCGGACCAGGTTCTCGCCGCAGCCGTGGTCGCCGTGCTGCCCGGGCAGCTTGCATGGCACGCCTGGCATGGCAAGCCGGGCGCGACGCAGGCATAGGCGATCGAGCATCGACAACGAACCTCCGGGCACCGTGGGCTGGCACTTCGCCGCCCCGACGCTGGACAACCAGTACTTCGGCTTGCGCAACGGTCTCGCCAGCGTCCAGGGCGCGCGCGTGGCAAGACGCCGCGCCAGATCAATCCGTATCCGTTCTGAGCCGCGTCTCCGGCATCGCCAGCCAGACCAGTGCGGTGCCGGCCAGCCCGGCGAACGCCAGGCCCAGCAATGCCATCGACTCGCCTGCCGCGTCCGCCAGCCAGCCCGCCAGCGTGGTGCTCAGCGCCGCGCCAGCGAAGACGGGCAGGCCGAAGATGCCGATGCACAGGTTGAAGCGGTTCAGCCCGCGCGTCAGATCGGCCGCGATCAGCGGCAGCATCACGCCGAACACCGCGGCGCTGACGCCGTCGATCGACTGCACCACGACGAGCAGAAGCGGGTTCGGCTGCATCGCCAACAGCACGCCGCGCAGCGGCAGCACCGCCCAGCCCAGCAGCAGCATCGGTCGCCGCCCGAGCCGCTGGGCAGTGCGGCCGACCCATGGTGAGAGCAGCGCCGTCACCGCCTGCGGCACCACGATGCAGGCGGCGATGATCAGGCTGGCGCGCGTGCCCTCCCGCTCGGTCACTTGGCCCGCGGCGATCGGCAGCATCGCGGCGTTCGACAGATGGAACAGGGCGGCGCATCCGACAAACACCAGCAATCTTCGGTCGGTGAGCAGCGCCACCAGCTCGGCCCGCCGTGCGCTCGCCGGCGGCGCCTGCCCTGGCCTCGCCGGTCGCGCCGTCGCCGATCGTGCCGTCTCCGGCCGCGATGGCGGCGGCACATCGATCAGCGGCCGTGCATCGATGAACGGCAACGTCGCCAGTGCCGGCAGGCAGAGCACCGCGGTCAGCACGAACACCGCCTGCTCCGAGACGTAGCTGCCGACCACCCCCATCACCCCGGCGGCCAGCCCGTTGCCGAGTGCCCCGAAGCGCGCGTTGCGCCCCAGCCGCTCCCCCAGCGCGGCGTGCCCGACCAGCCCCAGGCTGACAGCGGCGATCGCCGGGGTTACCACGCAGCTCGCAAAGCCGTGCAGCACCTGGGCCGTCAGCACCGGCAGTGGGGCCGGCCAGACCGCCAGCAGCAGTGCGGACAGGCCGACCGCCGCGATCCCGGCGGCGACGGCGGCGCGCTTGCTGCGCATCGCGTCGACCAGGGCGCCGGCGGGAATCTGGCTGAGCATCGCGGTGATGGTGCCCAGGCTGAGGGCAAAGCCGATCTCCACCTGCGTCCAGTGGCGCGCGGTGAGATACACCGCGACGAACGGCCCGAAGCCGGTCTGCTCGCCGGCGATGAAGAAATTCAGCAGATCGAGGCCGCGTCCGACGCGAACTCGTGCTCGAGTCCTCCGGTGGCATGGATTATTGCGGTCCCGGCTTGGATCCGCCCGGTGCCGGCACCACCACCGGCGCAGGCTCCGTTTCGCCTTTGTATTCGGGCGCCGCCTTGATCTCGTCCGGCGTCAGCGTCAGCGTGATCCGGTGCGACGGTTCGGCGGGCTCGAAATGCAGCGCGCTCCAGTGCACCGCGATCTTGCGGGTGCCGACGCCCATGAAGCCGCCGAAATCGACGACCGCGGCCACCGGTTCCCCGTCGGGATCCACCAGCACGTCGACCAACCGCGCGATGTCCTTGCCGTCCGGTCCGACGACGCGGCGCCCGAGAATGGGCATCGCCTCCTCCGGCGCGACCTTCTGCAGGGCGACGGTTGGCGGCAGCTTGGGTGCCGCCGTCGTGGGCAGCGGGCTGGGTGCCGCCGGCGTGGTCGCCCCGTCGGGCGCCGCCGCCGTCAACAGCAGCAGCGGAACGATCAGCGGAATCCGCGACACTGTCATGGTCCTCCTACGCCGGCCGCGGCCTGAACGACGCCAGCACGATCCCCGCCGCGATCAGCGCGATGCCGATCGCGTGGTACACGTGGAACCGCTCGCCCAAAAAAACCACCGCCAGCACCGCGCCGAATACCGGCATCAGGTGCATCGACTGGCCGGCGCGCCCGGCGCCGATCAGCTCGATGCCGCGATTGAAGAACAGGTAGGCGATGAACGAGGGGAACACCGCGATATAGGCCAGCGCCGCGAAGGCCTGCCAGTCGGTGGCGATCGTCGCGCCGGTGCTGCGTTCCCACAGGAAGAACGGCAGGATCATGCAGGATCCGACGCCCATCGTCGCCACCAGGAAGCTCAGCGGGTGCGATTTGGGCCGGCGGCGGAACATCGCCGCGTAGCTGCCGTTGATCGCCATCGCCCCCAGCACCCAGAGATCGCCGCGATTGACCGACAGATGCAGCAGCACGTGCAGCGAGCCGCGCCCGGCGATCGCCGCCACGCCGGCGAGCGAGACCAGCACGCCCGCCGCCTGCGCGAGGCTGGGACGCTCGCGGAACAAGCCGTAGGCCCAGAGCAGGATCACCAGCGGCGCCGCCGACTGCAGCAGCAGCACGTTCAGCGCGGTGGTCTCGGTCAGGCCGATGTAGGACATCGTGTTGTAGCTGGCGATGCCGGTCGCCGACAGCAGCAGCATCAGCGGCCAATCCCGCAGCAGGGTCGGCCAGTCCCGCTTCAGGTGCGGCCAGGCGAAGCCGAGGCCGATGACGAACGCGCCGGTCCAGCGGATATAGGCGAGCGCGACCGGCGGCACCACGCCGGCCACGCCGCGCCCCAGCACGATGTTGCCGGCCCAGAACAGGTTGGCCAGCACCAGCAGCGTCCAGGGCGACGACCAGGCATCGACCC
Organism: uncultured Alphaproteobacteria bacterium; assembly: GCA_963773345.1. Lineage (GTDB taxonomy): Bacteria > Pseudomonadota > Alphaproteobacteria > Acetobacterales > Acetobacteraceae > Palsa-883. Next base: position 872,288 of record CAVZBG010000010.1, read on the forward strand.
CAGGGCGCCGCAGCGCAGACCAGCGCCGCAGCGCAGACCAGCGGCGCAGCGCGGACGAACGGCGTAGCGTGACCGCAGCCGGTTCCCGGTGCGCGCTCAATACGCCCCCGCCCAGCCGTCTCGCCGCGGATCGGACCCGGCCATGCGCACGCCGTTGTCCAGCACGCGGATCGCCTGCACGCTGCACGGGCCCTCCAGCGGCCCGACGCGGTTCAGCCGGTGGCCGAGCCGTTCCAGCCCCGCAAGCACCTCGTCGCCGAAGCCCGGCTCGATGGTCAGTCGTCCGTCGCCCTCATGCGGCCAGTTGGCCCCCTGCCCCGGCTGGCTGGAGGTCCAGCGCGGCGACTCCAGCGCACATTGCGGATCGGCGCCAAGGTCCATCATCGCCGTCAGCACCTGGAGATTGACCTGCACCTGGTTGTCGGCGCCGGGCGTGCCCTCGACCGCCCACAGCCGGTCGTCCTTGAACACCATCGGCGCGTTCATCGTGTGCCGCACGCGCTTGCCCGGGGCCAGCCGGTTGGCGTGGCCGTGCGCCAGGTGCCAGTAGGCCATGCGGTTGTTCAGCAGCACGCCGGTATCGCCCGCGGTGACGCCGGAGCCGAACCCCGAGTTGATGCTCTGGATGCCCGACACCGCGTTGCCCGCCGCATCGACGACGGCGAAGTACGTCGTGTCGCCCACCGCCGCCTCGGGTTCCGCCAGCGCCAGCTCGGCGGCGCGCGACAGGTCGATCGCGGCGGCGCATTCGTCGGCATAGGCGTCGGACAGCAGGCGATCGAGCGGCACCTCGCCGAAGCGCGGATCGGTGCCGAACCGTTCGCGATCGAGGAAGGCGCGCTTCTTCGCCTCCACCAGCACATGGATGCGCTGCACCGGATCGAGTGCCGCAAGGTCGAAGCGCTCGGCGATCTTCAGCATTTGCAGCATGGTGAAGCCGGTCGAGTTCGGCGGCGTCTGGGTGACGCGGAAGCCGCGATAGCGGATCTCGATCGGCGCCTGTTGCTGCGGCTGGCAAGCATCGAGGTCGCGCGCGTCGACCAGCACGCCGGCCGCGCGCATGCCCGCGACCAGCCGCGCGGCCAGCGCGCCGCGATAGAACGTTACGGCGCCGTCGGCGGCGATTTCTTCCAGTGTGCGCGCCAGGTCAGGCTGCACGATCAGCGACCCCAGCGCCGGCACGCCGACCTCAAGGCCGCCGAGGAACACCGCGTGGCTGCGCGCGTCGGCGGCGAGGAACGGCCGCACGTCCGCGGCGAAGTGCCGGTAGTGGTGGGTGACAGCAAAACCGTTGCGCGCCTGGGCGATCGCCGGCTGGCACAGCCTGGCCCAGGCGATCGTTCCGTGGGCGGCATGCATCGCGCCGAGCCCGGCGAGCAGGCCGGGGGTCGAGACGCTGAGCGGCCCGCGCACCGCGATGCCGTGCGCGCGGAACCGTTCCGGGGTTGCGGCCAGCGGCGCCGCCCCGGTCGCATTCCAGCAGCGCGAGACGCCGTCGGATGCCGTGTACACCTGGTAGAATCCGTCGCCACCGAGGCCGGACATGCCCGGCTCCACCACGCCGAGCGTGAGAGAAATCGCCACCGCGGCATCCACCGCGTTGCCGCCGGCGCGCAGCGTATCCAGCCCGGCCTGCGTCGCCAGCGGATGGTTAGCGCCGACCGCGCCGTTGCGCCCCATGATCAGCGGGCGGTGGGCGCGGTGGGACAGATAGCCGTGGACGACAGACATGCGGCGCTCCTTCATGCCAGGTGCGTGGTGAAGAACTCGGCAACCGCGCGAAAAATGCGGGCGCGGTCGTCGGGGCGGATGAAGCCGTGCCCGGCGTAGTCGAAGCTGAGGAACGTCACCGGCTTCTGCCGCTCCGCCAGGGCAGCGGCGAACTGCTCGCTCTCGCCGTAGGGCACGCGCGGATCGCGGGTGCCGTGCGCCAGCAGCACCGGCACCTGCACGCACTCGGCGCGATGGATCGGCGAGATACGCGCGAACAGCGCGGCATCGCGCGCCGGGTCGCCATACTCCGCCGCGCGATGGTCGCGCCGCCAGGCGCCGGTGCCCGCCAGCAGAGTCACGAAATCGGCAATGCCGTAGTAGCTGACGGCGGCGCGCCACAGCTCGGGGTGTTCGGTGATCGCCGCGTTCACCATGAACCCGCCATAGGACTGCCCCATGATGCCGATGCGCGCGGCATCGATCGCCGGGTGGGCGGCGAGCCAGTGCCGGCCATGCGCCAGGTCCATAACGCTGTCGAGCCGCCGTTCGACATCGTCGCTCTGCGTGTAGGCGCGGCCGTATCCCGAGCTGCCGCGCACGTTCGGCATCAGCACCGCGAAGCCCTGCGCCAGCAGCATCTGCATGTCGGGGCGGAAATTCGGTCGCGTCTGGCTGACCGGCCCGCCATGCACCCAAATCACAGCAGGAAAGCCCGATGCCGGCATCTCGCCCGGCGGCAGCGCCAGCCAGCCCGGAATGCGCCTCCCGTCAAAGCTGTCCCACGCCACGAGCTCGAGATCGACGAACCGCGCGGGACCGACCTCGACCTCCGGCTGGACCAGCGGGCGGGCGGTCCCGTCGCGCCAGAGCCAGATCGACGCGGGAACGGTCGGCGCGGCCACGGTGAACGCCAGGCTCTTGCCGTCCGGGGCGAAGGCCGGCTCGGTGATCACGCCGCGCGGCAGGCCGGCGACGATCGGGCGCGCGCCGTCCACCGGTCCGATCCGCAGCACCGCATAGCCGCGATCGTTTTCCACCGTCGCCAGCATCGCCCCGTCGCTGGAGATCGCCCATGCGTCGACGTCGCGCCCGTCCGCCGCGTACACCACCTCGACAGCGCCACTGTCCGGATCGAGCCGGCCGAGGCGCAGGAAATCGCTGCCGCCGTGATCGGTCAGCGCCAGCAGCGTGCGCCCGTCGGCCGCCCATCGCACGCTCTGGTAGTTCGTTCCTGATCCGGATGGAAACGCCACGGCAGCACCCGTCGCAAGATCGAGCAGCCGCAGCGACATGTCGCCATAGCCGCGATCTTCCAACAGCGCCAGCACCGCGCCGTCGGGCCGAAACCCCGAGACGCTGACGATGCCCCCGCTCTGGCGGACACAGGTGCGATCGCCGCTCGCCAGGTCCTGCACATAAACGTCGAAATGCGCCTCGTCGCGCGCGTTGGCGGCGAAGGCGATGCGCGTCCCGTCGGGAGAAAAAGCGCCCCAGTCATGGATCACCGTCGGATCGTCGGTCAGCGCGCGCGGCGCCGGCTGTTCCTCGGACGGATCGATCAGGTGAAGCTGCTGGCACTCGTCGCCGCCGCGGTCGATGCCGTAGACTAGCCGGTCATCGGTCGGGCAGCGCCGCAGCAGCGCCAGCTTCTCGTCATGGAACGTGAGTTGCCGCGCCGCGCCGGTCGCCAGCTCCAGCGCCCAGGCCTGCGGCAGGCCGACGCCACGCAGGTGGAACAATGTCCGCCCGTCGCGGGCGAACACGGCGCCGCCCGCCGCGCCGATGCGCGCAAACACCTCCGGCCCGATCCGCATGCGGCGTCCCCTTTCCTCGGCCGCGGAACCATAGCCCGCCGGACCGCCGGTCGCCACCTTGTCTGCCAACGGGACGCGGCGATCATGCGGTGGACCTTACTGGCATGCGGCGAGAGCAACGCCCCACGAGGCAGTTCGGCGGGAGTCACGAAAGCAGCCCATAATCCATAATCCGGCATACCGCTCGCCACCGAGCCAGACGGCCATTCCGAGTCCGTTCGGAAGATCGTCCCGCCACATACCGTCATACCGGGCACCATCCGCCCGTGTTTCGGTGCCCCTGCCGTTCTTCCTGCCGTCGCGCCATTCGCCAACGTAGCGGCCACCGTTGGCATACGTGTACACGCCATGTCCACTTCGCTGGTCGTCGCGATATTGCCCGTCGTAGCGGTCGCCATTAGCGTACGTATACACGCCATGACCATTCCTCTGGTTGTTCTTCATTTGCCCGTCGAATTGTTCGCCGCTGGCCAGCGTGACCGCGCCGCGGCCGCTCATCCTACCGCGCCGCCATCGGCCCTTGGCGAGCGCAACCGGCTTGTCATTCTGAAACCATCGCAGGACGCCACGCCCTTGCGCCAATCCGTTGCGGCACACGCCGGACCAACTGACCGCTTCGTCAGGTTGCGGGTCGGCATCCCACACCCGGCAGCCGGTGCGCGCATCGGCGATCCAGCCGGACTGCCGCGTCTGCCCGAACGCCGAGGCGCAAATCAGCATCAACGCTGCTGTGAGAAGTGCTCGTCCGCCCATGGCCGCCGTCGAGTCGCCGGCGACATTTTAGCAGGTGGCGTCCGTGGCCGGGCAAGGCCGGACTCGGGGCCGGCAGCATCGCTGGCCCGCCACAGCGACGCGCTTACCACAGACTGCCCACCTGACTGGCCCGACAATCGTTCGGCTTAAATCCGTCATCCCCGTCCGAACTTCCGGAGCCGTCCGAGTCCATTGCTTCCGGCAGGCAGTCCAGACTGAATCCGGTTTTGTTGCGCAAGGCGAGCAGGAATCCGATCGTCGGCGCCGCCTCGCCGCGTTCATAGGATTCGTATGCGGCAACCGATACGCCGAGCAGCGCCGCGAACGCGCCTCTTCCCAGGTCGGGAAGGTCGATGCTTTCGCCGTACGCCCGGCGCACCGCAGCGAAACGTTCACCCAACGTTGTCAGATCGACAGAATCCGTGCGCATGCAACCTCCGGCTCGCATCGACAGTCAATGGCGCATGGGTGGCGCCGGTATCTCTCCAACGAGTCGCAACAAAACCGCACGAAGCAACCCGGCCCACTCGCGATGTTCGCCAAGCTGACGGAATTGATCGCCGCAGAGTTCGTCGAGATGGAAAACCGATCCCACGCTATGGACAAAAAGGGTGGGGTCGTCAGGACCGTCGGGGTCCACGGGCTGGATGATGATGGTTGCGCCGCCAGGTGCAGCGTCATGCAGCTCGACCGACCAGGTCGGCCCAAGCTCGGCCACCACGACGGCGACGTCCTGGCACTGCTCAAGCCCCAGAGCCACCGCATGGTGCGCGGACGCCGGGCTGCCGCAGTCATCGGCCGGCTTGCTCAACACCGTCCCGCCCCGGCGGTGGCCGCGCACGCGGCGACATCCGCGATCCGACCCGCCTCCCCCGATGGCGGCAGCCAACAGTGCATGGTCCCAACTCCTTGGACGTTCCGGTCGGACTGGTGCAACCTCACGACCCCGATGCCGTTTTTGTAGGGCAACGTGAGGTGCCGACCTGTGACGTGCTTCACACCTTGTCCGAAAGAGTCCGGCCCGCCCCGGGGCAACAGCCGCCCCACTGTGGGCGACGTGCTGACATAAGGTCGAGCACGCCATGCCCCGCATCGTGCTCGCGCGTGACACCGACTGGGACGGCTGGCGTACCGCCACCCGGGCGCATGTGCTCGCCGGCACGCCGCCCGAGACCCTCACCTGGTCGATCGGCACCGCCGCCGCCCCCCTCCCCGACGGTCCACTTCTTCAAGGCGGGGGCAGCTTCGGCGTGCCGCGCGCATTGGTCGCCCTCGCCGCCCAGGCAATCCAGGCGCGCGACCCCGAGCGATTCGACCTGCTGTACCGCCTGGTCTGGCGCGCCCAAGCCGGCGAGCCGGTGCTGGAACAGCACCGCGATCCGGAGTTGACCCGCGCCCGCCGCCTGGCCTTCGCCGTGCGCGCCGAGGCGCACCGGATGCGCACGCACCTGCGCTACCTCGCGCTGCCCGACACCCAGCCCACGCACTACCTCGGCTGGTACGCCCCCACGCATTTCGTGCTGGAGGCAAACGCTCAGCTTCTGGCCCGCCGCTTCGCCGACCTCCAATGGACCATCCTCACCCCGGACGCCGCCGCCCACTGGGACGGCGCCGACCTGCGCTTCGGCCCCGGCCTCGACCCCGCCTTGGTCCCCGATGACGCCGCCCTCGCCGCGCAGTGGCGCGACTACGGCCCCGACATCCTCGCCACCGCCCGCACCGGCACCGCCATCCCGCCCGCGGAGGCACTCGACGAGGACCCCCGGCCCCCCGACCGCCCCGCCATCGGCCCCGTCGTCCTGCCCCAGCAGTGCGACCCCGCCCTGGTCGCCGCCGCCGAGGACGCCGCCGCCTGCCGCCGCTGCCCGCTCGGCGACCCGGCCACGCAAACCGTGTTCGGCGAAGGACCCGCCGGCGCCCGATTGTTGTTCATCGGCGAACAACCCGGCGACCAGGAAGACGTTATCGGCCGCCCCTTCGTCGGCCCGGCCGGCCAGATCCTCGACCGCGCGCTGGAGGAAGCCGGCATCGACCGCCGCACCATCTACATCACCAACGCGGTCAAACACTTCAAGTTCACCCCGCGCGGCACCCGCCGCATCCACCAAACCCCGGAGGCCCCGGAAATCCAGATCTGCCGCTTCTGGCTGGACGTCGAACGCGTGCAACAACGCCCCGCCCTCACCATCCTGATGGGCGCCACCGCCGCCCGCGCCGTGCTGGGTCGCCCCGTCACCATCGGCCGCGAACGCGGCCGACCCCTCAACCTGCCGGACGGAACGCGCGGCTTCATCACCGTCCACCCCTCCTTCCTGCTGCGCGTGCCGGACGAAGACTCGCGCTCGCGCGAATACGCCGCCTTCGTCACCGACCTGCGCACCGCGGCGGCAGCCGCCTGAAGGAAGCAAGGTCAGGGGTCCGCCCTGAAACCGGCCAAGCGTCAGCGCCCCTTGGTGGGGTCCAGGGGCGCAGCCCCTGGCGTTGCTTCCTTCAAGCGATTGTCCGTCTCTGCTACAGGCTGCGGATGGTGCGCGGCGAGGGCATTGCGGTTGGCAGCATTGGCGTCGGTGCGGTCGTGCTGGCGATGAAGGCGGTCGCCTGGTGGCTCACGGGCAGTGCGGCGCTGTATTCCGATGCGTTGGAAAGCACGGTGAATGTGGCTGCCGGGGTGATTGCGCTGGTGGCGTTGCGCGTGGCGGCGGCGCCGGCCGATGCCGACCACCCGTATGGCCACGACAAGGCGGAGTTCTTCGCCGCGGTGATCGAGGGGGTTCTGATCGTTGTTGCGGCGCTGTCGATCTTCCAGCATGCCTGGGTGGTGTGGCACGATCCGCAGCCGCTCGGGCATCCGTTCGAAGGGATCGGGCTCAACGCTGTTGCCACGCTGCTGAATGGCGGCTGGTCGGTGCTGCTGCTGCGCTTCGGGCGGCGGCTGCGCTCGCCGGCGCTGGTGGCCGACGGGCACCATTTGCTGGCCGACGTCGTCACCTCCTGTGGTGTGACGCTGGGGGTCGGGCTGGTGGTGCTGACCGGCTTTCTGCCGCTCGATCCGCTGCTGGCCGCCGCCACCGGTGTCTATGTGCTGCTGGCCGGGATGCGGGTGATTTCGGCCTCGGTGGGCGGCCTGATGGACGCCGCGCCGCCGGTCGACGTGATCCAGCGCATCCGCGCCCTGGTGGCCGACAGCGCCGCGGGCGCGCTGGAGGCGCACGATCTGCGCATGCGCTATGCGGGTCGGTTGACCTTCCTGGAGTTTCATCTGGTGGTGCCGGGGACGATGACGGTGGCCGACTCGCACGCCATCTGTGACCGGATCGAGGCGGCACTGAAGGCCGAGATGAGCAACCTGGAGATCACCATCCACGTCGAGCCGGAAGCCAAGGCGAAGCAGCATGGCGTGCCGGTGTTGTGAGCCGGGCGGCAGCCGGTGTTGATCGCGCGGCGTGAGTCCCGGTCGCGGCAGGCCCTCGGTTGGGCTGCGCTGGCGTCGCTCGTCCTGCACGCTGGCGTGCTGGCGACGCTGGTGATCACGGCCGAGCGGCGGGGCGTGCTCGAGCCGGTCGACGCGAACCCGATGGTCGAGCTGGTGATGGTCGAGCAGAAGGGGAGCGGCCAAGACGCGGCGCAGGCGCCACCGACGCCAGACAAGGCCACCAAGCCGGTGCCCCCGGTGCCATCGGCCGCCGCTCCGCCGACGCCGGCGCCGGTGCCACCAGCGCCCCAGCCGCCGGCGGTGCACACTGCGCCGTCACCGGCGCCGCCTCCGCCGCCGGCAGCTGAGGCCGACACGGCGCTGCTGCCGCCACCGCCGACCCCTCCGCCGACGCCTGCGCCGCCCACGGCCGCCCCGCCACCCCCGCCGCCACAGATGGCCGCGCGCGAGGCGCCGCCGAGTCCGCCACTGGCACCCGCCCCGGCCGCCCCGGCGCCACCGGCGCCCAAGGCCGACGCCACCCCGACGATCAACCTTGGCGGCACCGACAGCCTGAGCAACGTGCTGGTGACGGGCGATGACGTGATCCCGGCCGGTATTGACTCGAAGGTGCACAACCGGGAGCCGGTCTATCCCGACGCGGCGGTGCGGCGCGGCGAGCAGGGCACGGTCGCGCTGCTGATCCTGGTGTCGCCGGAGGGGCTGCCGAGTGAGGTGGACATCACCCACAGCTCCGGCTTCGCTATGCTCGACCGCGCCGCGCGCGATGCGGTTGCGACCTGGCGTTTCATGCCGGCGGTGCGCGACGGCCAGCCGATCGAGTCAAGCATGCCGGTGCACATCGTGTTCCAGCTCAACTAGCGCGCGACATTCGGGAAACCCGGGCCATGGTGCGCATCGACAGAGTGGTGACACGCGGCGGCGACGGAGGACAGACCTCGCTGGGCGACGGGGGGCGGGTTGCGAAGGACGCGCCGCGGATCATTGCGATGGGCGCGGTGGATGAGGCCAACGCGGCGATCGGCCTGCTGCGCTGTGCGGTGGCCGACGCGCCTGAAACCGACGCCATGCTGGCACGCATCCAGAACGATCTGTTCGACCTGGGGGCCGATCTGTGCGTGCCCGGCACGGGCGGTGACCGGTTGCGCCTGACCGACGCGCCGGTGGAGCGGCTGGAGGCCGAGATCGCCGCGCTGAATGCCGGGCTGGCTCCGCTGACCAGTTTCGTGTTGCCGGGCGGGACCGAGGCGGCAGCGCGGGCGCATCTGACGCGTGTCGTGGTACGGCGGGCGGAGCGCGACGTGGTCCGCCTGGCGGGGGAAGAATCGCTGAACCCGGTGCTGGTCCGCTACCTGAACCGTTTGTCCGACCATCTTTTCGTGCTGGCGCGCGCCTGCAACGCCGACGGCGCCGGCGACGTCCTGTGGGTGCCGGGCGGCGAGGGGGATGTCAAACCTGGAAGGAAATGAACCTCCGGTCGGGAGGGTGGCGGCGACGTCATGGTCGGTCCGCAGGACCGGCCGAAGACAGGCCAGAGCACAGGCTCCGGCCGGGCCTGACCATAACACAGGGAGGCGCGGGATGAGGCAATCATTGCGGTAGTCGGTATGACGAAAAAAATTGGTTTCAGCCTCGGGTGCGTGGCCCCATGCCGAAGAAACCGTCAATCGAGCCCTGCTATTCCTCGAACTGCGCCCCACGCCACTTCAACGCCGCACCCAGGCCACGCTCCTTGGTGATCTCCTTGAACTTCATGCCTGCTTCGGTCTTTGCCGCATAAATCGGTGCCACGACATCGAGGCCGGCCTGCATGGCGTTCCGGAAGCCCGCGGCGTCCGCGCCGCGATTGATGGAAAGCTTGGTCGCGACGAGGGTCTCCGGCGAGATCAGCGACAGGCGCCGCGCGTATTTCAGCGTCGCATCCCGCAGTTGCTCGACGGGAACGATCCGATTGACCATGCCGTAGCGCAGGGCGGTCTCGGCATCGATCAGGTCGCCGAAGTAGAGCAGTTCGCGCGACCGCTTGTAGCCGATGAGCCACGGCATCACGAGTCCGGGGCCGGTGTTCGAGAAGCGCACTTCGGGCTCGCCGAACACGGCATTGGCAGCCGCGACGGTCAGGTCGCAATACATTGCGAGCTCGCATCCTCCTCCCACGGCATGGCCCTGCACCGAGGCGATCACTGGCTTGCGCATGTACCAGGGCATCATCTCGAATTCGAGTTGCGGCGTCAGGTGCGCGTGCCAGCGCAGCGCGTCATGGCGCCAGGAATCCCGGCTCGGATCGGCACTCGCGATGTCGTAACCGGCGCAGAAGCTCCGCCCTTCGGCGCGAAGGATGACCACGCTGGTCGCCGGATCCTCGTCCGCCCGCTGGAATGCCCGCACGAGCTGTTCGCGCAGTTCCTTGCTCAGTGCGTTGAGTTTGGCTGGTCGGTTCATGGTGATGATCCCGACCAATCCATCCGTCTCGTAGAGAACCAACTCTTCTGTCATGCCTCACTCCGTGGTGGCGGAATCACCGGTCAGGCCGGGTGATCGCTCAAGGCGCCGCGATGGGTTCGGCCCCGCACCAGTCATAGATGCTCAGCGCCATCACCTTGATCGCAGTGATATAGTCCGCGATCGAGACGTACTCGTCGTTGGAATGCATCACTGCGGTGGAGCCCGGCCCAAAAATGACCGTGGGCGTATGCGCGTACTGGTTCAGAAACCGTGTATCCGCAGCCCCCTGCCGACCGCTGATTTCCGGGTCCTGCCCGGTGATTTCCTTGTAGCTGCGACAGACGGTTTCGACGATCGGGTGGCCGCGCGGGATCTCGGACGCCTGCGCGTCATAGCCGACGAACCGTACCACCGGCGGGTGGTCCTTCATCCACGGATCCTGCGCCGCTGCCCGGGCGATCTGCTCGACCAGGCTTTGCTTCACCCCCTCATGGTCCTCCCCCGGAACGGTGCCGATGCTGCCCTTCAGCAGGCAGTTCGCCGGGAACGCGCTCGGGTAGTTGCCGGCGGAGAAACTGCCGATCATGCACGGCAGCGAATCGAGCGCATTCGGATACAGCGGGTGGGTCACCGTGGCCACGCGCTTGGCCTCGAGCTCGGCCACGGTGCGGGTGATCTTGTTGCCCAGCTCGATGCCGCTGATCCCCTCGTAGCGCCGCTGGATGCCGACCGGCTTGCCGTTGATCTCGATCTCGAACCAGATGCGGCCGATGCAGGCGGGCTGCACGGCCAGGCCGCTGGTCTCGCCGGAGATGCCCGCGTCGGCGTGGTAGCCGCGGATCACCGTGTCGAGCGTGCCGTGGCCGCTCACCTCCTCGTCGACAACGACGTTGATGTAGACATCGCCCTTGGTCCGCAGTCCGGCTTCCTTCAGGTACCGCACGGCGAGGATATGGCTGGCGACGCCGCTTTTCATGTCGCAGGAGCCGCGCCCGTAGATGCGGCCGTCCTTGATGCGGGCCGACCATGGGTCGTCGCTCCAGCCCACCCCGTCGTTGACCGGAATGACGTCGGTGTGCCCGTTCAGCAGCAGTGACCGGCCACCGCCGGTGCCCTTCATTGTCGCGACGATGTTCGGCCGGCCCGCGTAGCCGCGGTCGACCGGGATGTAGGCCGGATGCTTTTTCAGCGCCTCCCAGTCGGTTTCCCACATGTCGACCTCGAGCCCGATGCCGGACATGTACTGCGCCAGGAATTTCTGGATGGCCGCCTCGTCGCCGGTGACGCTGGGGATGGCGATCATCTGCCGCAGAAATGAAATCGCGGCTTCCTGCCGGTCGTCGATGAGGTGCAGCAGCCGCTGCCGCGCGGAGTCGCTCATGGAATTCTCCTGAGTGGGGGGTCAGTTGGGGACACGAAACGTCAGCCCGCTCGCAGGCGGGGGATGATTTCGCGGGCGATGATCTCGACCTGCTCCGGCTGGTATTTGTACGGGACAAAGATGATCTTCTGCACGCCGGCCGCGAGGTGCGCGCGCAACTGGGCCACGCACTCGTCCACCGAGCCGATGATCGCGCTATCGCGCTTGCAGTCGCTGTGGGCGGGAAAATCCCATTCCTTGTTCAGCCAGTCCATCATCTCGTCCTGGACCGCCTGTCGCGACGCACCGACGCGGATCGGAAGCTGCGAGGCGTTCAGCAGCGCGTCGGGGTCTTTTCCGGCGTCCTTGGCGTAGCTCCTGACCTTGTTCCAGGACTTGGTGAAATCCTCGGGGGTGTAGAAATAGGTCAGCCAGCCGTCGCCGGCGACCGCGGCCCGCTGCAGGACTTTCTCGACGTAGCCGCCGATCAGGATCGGCATGCGCGGCTGTTGCACCGGCTTCGGATACATCACCGCAGCCGACAGCTTGTGACAAGTGTAGTCGCCATCGACCCTTTCCTCGGTCCACAGCCGGTTCAGGATCTCCAGGTTTTCCTCCATGATTTTCCCCCGCCGGTCGAACCGCACGCCGACGGCGTCGAACTCGCGCTTGTACCAGCCCGCCGCCAGCCCCATGATCAGCCGGCCCGCGGAAAGCTGGTCCATGCTGGCAAGCTGTTTCGCCAGCACGACCGGATTGCGCAGCGGCAGCACCAGGACACCGGTGCCCAGCTTGATGCGCGTGGTGCGGGTCGCGATGCCGGTCAGCACGGTCAGCGAATCGACGACCGGAAAATTCGGGCTGACCCCCAGCAGGATGTGATCCCACACCCAGACGGAATCATAGCCGAGCGCCTCGACGCGCACGCCGTACTCCACCAGCGCGCGGGCATCCGGCATTTCCGGAAACGCCGTGAAATTGCGCGTGGCCACGCCGAACGTCCTGGACAAGACCGTCATGGGTTCTCCTGCAATGGCTTCCGCGGTCAGGCGATGAACCGGCGGTCCGGGTCGAGCATCCGCAGCGTGGCCAGCTCCGCCTCGGTAAGCGGTTCGGTAACCGAAACGGTGTCGTCGAACACCAGGTCGAAGCCGGTGTTGTCCTGCACCTGATCACGGCTGACGCCAGGATTGAGCGCCAGCACCTTCATACGCCGCTCCGCGTCGTCGAACGAGAACACGGCCAGCTCGGTCACAACACGGAACATCCCGCCCGCCGGCAACCCGCTTGTGGCGCGGCTGGTGCCGCCGCGAATGAAGCCCGGGCTGGTGATGAAATCCACATTGGCGACGAACCGGCGCTTCTCGTGCTTCATCGCCACGATCATGTTCGTGAGGCTGGAGATGTCGTTGCCGCCGCCGGTTCCCGGCAGCCGGGTCTTCGGCCGCGCCGGATCGCCGATGAACGACGAGTTCAGGTTGCCGAACTGGTCGATCTGCGCGCCGCCCATGAACCCGACATCGACATAGCCGCGCTGCAGCAGCAGCAGCACATCGGCGCTGCCCAGCACCATGTTGGCGCGCTTGGTGCAGCGCTGGTCGTTGGTGGACGGCGGCAGTTTTCCGGGTTCGACGAAGGCGCCGATGACGCCGCCCTCGAACAGGATGGTCAGCCCCGGGCAGTGCAGCCGTTGCGCCAGCGTGGCGGCCAGCAGCGGTATGCCAACGCCGGCGAACACCACCTGCCCGTCGCGAAGCTGCCGCGCGCTGAGCACCGCCAGCATCTCCGAGGCGGTGTGGTGAGTCGGATTGTCATTGGGACGGCTCAGTCATTGTAGATTCTCCTGCCGCGCTGGCTGGCTTCGAGCAGCTCCGCCATGCCGATCAGGGAAAGATAATCCGTCCACGATCCCGGGGCATAAAAATATCGTTCCAGGTAGTCACGCATGCCTTCGACGGGGGAATTGTTCACCTTGGCGACATACGCCTCCATGTGGCCCATCATCGGCTCATACAGGCCGTAGCATTCGTGCGGCGCGCTGCCATACGGCACCTCGACCACCGCGTCGACGCAGAAGAACGGGATCTTGGTCTGGTCGGGCGCGCGGCGGATCTGCTCGTTGGAGACAATTCTTTCCGTGGTCAGGATCACCCGGTCGGCGGCCAGCGCCAGGTCGATGTCCATGAACTGCAACCCGTCCATCTGGGCGTTGCCGTAGGCGTCGCAGCGCTGCACGTGGATCAGTGCCACGTCCGGGTTCAGCGCCGGCACCAGCAGCAGTTTTTCCCCGGTGAACGGACAGTCGATCGGCTTCGCCTCGGGAAGCTGGGCCAGCACGTCGGAGCCCAGCATCGAGCGGATCGGCAGGAACGGCACGCCCATGCCACCGGCACGAAACCGCATGCCGATCGCCATGTGGCTCCATTCCTCGAACCGCGCACTGCCGCTTTCGATGTGATGACGCATCACCTTGGACAGCCCCCACAGGATGCCCTGGGCGAACCAACTGGTGATGACGTGATCCGAAATCCCCGACCCGATCAGCAGGTCGCCGTCGGTCGAGACGATGCTGCGCGCACAGCGCAGGTGCTTTTTTCGTGACCGGATCAACTGCCAGATCATCGCCATAGGCGTGCGCGACATCGTCGAGCCGCCGATGCCGACCAGCGCCCCGTCCTGCACAAAGGAGGCCGCCTCCTCGAGAGATACGACCTTTTCGCGCAAGCTGCGGTCGCGCCGGGACAGCGCGTCCCGCAACTGCGCATAGGGTCGAACGCCACTGCTCGTCACTCTCGACTTCCCCCTGTCCGGCACACTCGCCATGCGGTCACGTCCAGCCACAAGCGGCAGCGACGCTGCCGCGTCCCCCCGCCGGCCGGCAAGTCATACAGCCCGCACCGGCGAAAGAATACCGGGCCGCGGGCCGGGCGCCAGCCCGATGCCGAGGCGGATCCGCCGGGCCATCGGCATTGTGCCGGCCGGCATCGTGCCGGACGGGATTGTTGCAAACCCCGCACCAGACGCGCATTCTGACGCACGCGCCGCGCGCACGCCGCGCCGCACACCACGCGGCCGACGCTCGTTCGAGAACGCGCACAACAAACAAAAACACGGAGGATGCGATGGCCCACTTCCTGATTCGCTGGCAGTTCACCGACACCTCGGCCAAGGCGCTGGTCGGCAAGCCGCACGATCGCACCGGCGCGGCCAAGGCACTGGTCGAGGGTTTCGGCGGCAAGCTGCGCAGCTACTACATCGCCTTCGGCGAGTACGACGGGATTGCGATCTGCGAGTTCCCCGACAACACGGCGGTCGCCGCCTGCTCGATGTCGGCCGCCTCCACCGGCGCGTTCGCCCGCTTCGAGACCACGACGCTGCTGACCGCCAAGGAAGCCGAGGCGGCGATGAAACTGGCCCACGACACCAAGACCGGCTACAAGCCGCCGCACACCTGAGCCGTCGTATGCCCCGGCGGGGCGGATTGGCCCCGCCGGAAGCGGCGCTTATAGGCGACCGGACCGTATGGTTGCGTGCCGGCAATTCGTCGTGTCCAGGTTCCAGGTTCTCATTCTCGCGTTGCTTGCGGCCCGGGCCATGATCCTGGCCGCGCCGCGCATGCAAGACAGCTACCTGGGAGCGTTCCTGCTCGGACGATGCGACAGCGCGCAGCCGCCACCCGCGTGTCGCGCGCGGGCGGTTCGCCACGGCCCATGGCGGCTGCGATAGAGGCCGGTCAGCCGCCGCGGCGACCAGCCTTCGCTCACTCCGCGGGGGCGACCGCCGCGTCGCGCTGCTTCGCACTAGGGATGTTCAGCGAGAACAGCGCGATCACCGCGGCGATCCCGGTGAACACCGCCAGCCCATAGAGCCCGCCGGCATAGCTGCCGGTGGTGGTCTTCAGCCAGCCGACCAGCGCCGGACCCAGCGCGCCGCCGACATTGCCGATCGAGTTGATCCAGGCAATCCCGCCGGCCGCCGCCGTGCCGGTCAGCAGCATGGTCGGCATCGACCAGAACGGTCCCTTGGTGCCGTAGAACCCGGCGGTGGACAGGCACACCCCGGCCAGCGACCACCAGGTGCCCATCGTCATCCCCGCCATGATCAGGCCGCCCGTGGCGATCAGGCAGGTGATGAACAGCGTCCACCGCCGGTCGCCCGTGCGGTCGGAGATGAAGCCGAAGGCCAGCATGCTGGCGGCACCGCAGATATAGGCGAACATGGTGGCATAGCCGGTGCCCATGTTGGTGGCGCCGAGCGACTTGATGATCTGCGGCACGAACAGCAGCAGCCCCAGGCTCGGCGCGACGATGCCGAGATAGTTCGCCGACAGCAGCAGGATCCGCGGGTTGGTCAGGGCCTGCCACAGCTTGAATTTCCCGCCCGCCTCCACCGCGCGGCGCTCGGCCTCCAGCCGGCCCACCAGCCAGCCGCGCTCCGCCGGGGTGAGCCAGCTGGCCTGCGCCGGCTTGTCGGTCAGCCACGCCAGCACGACGAAGCCGATCAGCACCGTCGGGACCGCCTCCAGCAGATAGATCCACTTCCAGCCGGCGATGCCCAGGAAGCCGTCCATCCCCAGGATCGCGGTCGAGATCGGCGCGCCGAGTGCCACCGACACCGGCAGCGCGAGCGTGAAGCCCGACACGATGCGCGCCCGGTGGTGATCGGGGAACCAGTAGGTGAACAGCAGGATGATGCCGGGGAACAGGCCGGCCTCGGCCGTGCCGAGCAGGAAGCGGACGGTCAGGAAGCTGTCCGGTCCCACCACGAAGGCGGTCGCGCCCGAGGCCAGCCCCCAGGTGATCATGATGCGCGCGATCCACAGCCGCGCCCCTACCTTCTCCAGCACCACGTTGCTGGGCACCTCGAAAACGCAGTAGCCGACGTAGAACGCGGTCGAGCTAAGGCCGTAGACCCAGGCGGTCAGCCCAAGGTCCTTGTTCATCGTCAGCGCCGCGAAGCTGACGTTGATGCGGTCGAGATAGCAGAAGAAATAGACCAGCATGCACAGCGGCAGCAGGCGCAGGTAGACCTTGCGCATGGCGGATTGTTCGACCGTTCGGTCCATCTCGTGTCTCCCCCTTCGTTGAGCGTCCGAGACGGTCCGAATTCAGGCAACGGCGGCTCGGCGATTGGATTACGGATTAGACACGTACAGGTCATCCGCAGGCAATACCGGGCAATATTCTCCCCCTCCCCCCGCCCTTGGTCCGCTTCGCGGCCCAAGCCCTCAAGGGGAGGGGGAGAATATTGCCCGTCGTTGCGGTGAGGTGCGCGGATCACGCCGCTCGGACGCTGGTGACGAAGGCACCCACCTCGCCGGACAGGCGTTCGGCCTGCTTCGACAGATCGGACGCCGCGGTCAGGACGTGACCGGCCGCCGCGCCGGTTTCGCCCGCCGCCTGGCTCACGCCACTGATGCTCGCAGTCACCTCCCGCGCGGCCTGGCTCGTCTGCTGCACATTGCGGGCGATCTCCGACGTGGCCGCGCCCTGCTGCTCGACGGCCGAGGCAATGATGGTTGCGATTGCGCTAACTTCCTCGATGGTGGTGGCGATACCCCGAATGGCTTCGACGGCCTCCTTGGTCGCGGCCTGGATCTGGGTAATCTGCGCGCCGATCTCTTCCGTTGCCTTGCCGGTCTGGTTGGCAAGGCTCTTGACCTCGGACGCCACCACGGCGAAGCCCTTGCCGGCATCACCGGCACGCGCCGCCTCGATGGTGGCATTCAGCGCGAGCAGATTGGTCTGGCTGGCGATGTTGGTGATCAAGCCCACGACGGCGCCGATCTTCTCGGCCCCCTCGGCGAGCGCGCGCACGATCGCATCGGTGCGTTTGGCGTCATCGACAGCCTTCCCGGTGATCTTCGAGGACTGCGCAACCTGGCGGCCGATCTCGCCGATGGAGGCCGTCAGTTCCTCGGCGGCCGAGGCCACGGTCTGCAAGCCCGTGTTCGCTTCCTCCGCCGCCGAGGCAACGGCAGCAGCCTGCTGGGTGCTCCGGTTCGCCGTGCCCGTCATCGATTCCGCGGTGGCTTCCAACTCCGCGGAACCCGAGGAAAGCATCCCGACCAAGCGGCCGATCTCGCTCTCGAATTTGTCCGCCATCCGGTTCAGGGCCGCCTTCTGCTCGGCCGCCGCCTGAAGCTTGACCTCGTCCTGTGCGGCCCGCAGACTCCCGGCCTCGGTCATGTGATCCTTGAACACCAATACCGCAGCCGCCATGTCGCCGACCTGTCGCGCCGGTCCGTGCCGGGGACCACAGTCGTCATGTCGCCTTTCGCCAACCGGTTCATCGCGGTCTTCAGGCCGCCGAACGAGACCGTGATATCCCGGTTGACCAGCCAGGCGAGAAGCAGGGTGACCCCCAGGATCGCACCGCCGATCAACCCCAACCGCAGTACCGCGGCGTGGAATGCGGCATCGAGATCATCGACATAGGCGCCGGCCAGGAAGTCTGCCTGCCAGGGCTCGAAGCGGGCCACATAGGACAATTTGAGCTGCGGCACCGTCTGCCCGGGTTTCGGCTTCAGGTAACTGACGACACTGCTGGTGCGGCCGTTCAGCCCATCATGGATCAGGTCGCCGACCGATCGACCGTCGCTGTCCTTGGCGGTGGACGGCTTGCCCTCACTGCTCGGATCGACGCCATTCGCCAGCATCATGGATTGCGTGTGCGCCACATCCGACTGGACGATCACGTAACCCTCGCCCGCGTCGAATCGCACGGCGTGTATGTCGTCGCGAAGCATCGCCAACGCCTGCTCCCGGGTGAGTTGACCCGCCGTCACCCGGTTCTGCAGCGATTGCGCGATGCCGATCGTGGACTGCACGACGGCACGCAGCTTATCGACCCGATCGTCGAGCATCCGCTGGTGTATCAGGGAGGCCGCCGCGCCGATGGAAGCAACCAGCGCAAGGACAAACAGTCCGAGCAACAGTGTCAGCTTGGCGCGCAGCTTCAGGTGGCTGAGGATGTTCATGGCGATCGTCCGTTCTGTGGTCAACGCGCGCTCTCGGTAGGGCAGATAGCTGAACGATTTGCAAAGACGCCCGCGCAGACGCCAACGGATTGCATGCTGACGCTATGGTCGATCGCCAGGATCGTTTGGATCGTGGCCGCCCGGTTGACCACGGCACCGATCCCGCTTCGACCGGACGGCGGTCCTTCGGTCGAATGCGAACACAGTAAAAGATGTGTCGCGACAGTCGGATCGGCACGCCCTTATTCCACGCCGCCAGGCCGAAGACGCCGGATCCATGGACAGCGTTGCGCGGAGCAAGTCAACGAGTGCCATCCGGCGGAACGGCTTGGTTAACACCGCAGGCTGCTCGACACCGTAAAATGCGGCCACCCCCCGAGCCAGGCGCATATATGAAACGCCATAGCCGGACATGAGAATGAACTTTGTTGGCAGGCCGATGAGAAGCATTTCATGCAGCACATCCAAGCCGTCCGTCCCGGGCATGATCATATCGAGGAGGACCGCGTCCGGGGCAAAATCGATGAAGGCCTCCATCGCTTTTGACGATTCGACGATCACCCTTGTGTTCAGCCCGAGAGCCGTGGCCACATGCGCGATGACGGCGCAGGTACCGGCCTGATCGTCAATCACAAGTAGTTTCTTGATTGCCTGGCTCATGGAGTCTTGGCCACTGGCATAGCCGTGAGCCAGGACATTTCGCTCCGAAGATTTCGTACCCTGCATCCTTGGTTACCCCCCTCGACGTGTGGCCGCCCGACCGGACATGGCGGCAAACCGGGCACCGTTGCAGGACGATGATAAATCGGGCATTGTGAGCGTGACCCACCGTCGAAACATTGGCACGCAGTACAACCGCCCGTGGACAACAGCCAGTGACGTTGGAAGCCAAACTTGTTGGTCGAGGCGGCCAAACCAGATCTTGGCATGACCGGGGTGGTTCCCCGCTTGCGTCGGGCGGCGGCCGGACCGCTTCTCGCGATCAAGCGGAGGGCGTGCCGTGGTGACCAGTCGAACGGAACGCGACGGGCTCTGGCTCAGGGCCTGCTGGGTGAAGGGAACCGTCGAGGCTTTCAAGCAAGAGGGCCTCGATGTCGGTGCGTTGTTCCGCGAGGCCGGTTTGGGATTGGCCGTCCTGGACAACCCCGACTCGCGCGTCCCGATCGAAAAATTCAACCTTCTCTGGCGGCTCGCCGTCGCACGATCGGGCAACCCGGTGGTTGGACTTGCCGCCGCGCGCATTCCACGACCGGCGAGCTTCGATGTTGTCGGCTACGCCATGATGTCCGCGCCCGACCTGCGCGGGGTTCTCGAACGGGTCGTGCGGTACGTCCGGATCATCAGCACTGTCGCGACCATGACTGTTGCCGACGACCAGGAAGGCTGTCGATTGTCCGTTGCCCTGCAAAGCGGCGCACAGGAGGTGCCGTGGCAGCGCTACGCCTTTGCCTTCATGACCTCGTTGTCGTTCTTGCGGTGGATCATGATCCGTGATCTGCGACCGCTGGCGGTTGAATTGGCCATGCCCGCCAACAACGATCTTCTGCGGTACCACGAGGCGTTTGGTGGTCCCCTGCGCTTCGGTGCCGCGGGGAACGCTCTCTTGTTCTCACAGTCCGACGTCGCGCGTCCGTTGCCCACGGCCCATGCGGAGCTCGCCACTGTTCACGAGCGGATCGCCGGCGAATATCTTGCCCGGCTGGATCGCTCCGCGATGAGCGCTAGGGTTCGGTCTGTCATGCTGAAGTGCCTGAGTGACGGCAAACCGCGGCGTGCCGCGGTCGCGCGCACTTTGGGGATGAGTGAGCGCACCCTGCAGCGGCGCCTGGAAGCGGAAGGCTCTTCATTCCGACAGCTCCTGGACGACACGCACAAGGAACTGGCGCAACGGTACATCGAACAGGCCGACCTGTCGCTCGCCGACGTGGCCTATATCCTGGGATTCAATGATCAGAGCAGCTTCTTCCGAGCGTCAAGGCGCTGGTTCGGAACGACTCCTCAGCGATACCGCCTGCAGCGGGGGCACCCGGCGCGCGTGACGCACGCGCCCAGGCCGCGGCACGGTCCTGTGTCAGTCTGAATGGCGGCCAGGGGCGCAGGCGGTTGTTCAGGCCAAGCGACCCGGCTACCGCTGCTTTGGGTCGATTCCCGCTATAGCGGCTGCGGGCACCCTACCGCCGGGTTGGGTGGATTCCGGACCTTCTGGCCGGGGCATGGCCAGCGCGCCCATCAAGCCGCCCTGACGCCGGCCATGAACGTATCCACCTCGCCGGACAGGCGTTCGGCCTGCTTCGACAGATCGGATGCCGCGGTCAGGACGTGACCGGCCGCCGCACCCGTTTCGCTCGCGGCTTGGCTCACGCCGCTGATGCTCACGGTCACCTCTCGCGCGGCGTGGCTCGTCTGCTGCACATTGCGGGCGATCTCCGCCGTGGCGGCGCCTTGCTCCTCGACGGCCGAGGCAATGGTCGTTGCGATCGCACTCACTTCCTCGATGGTGGTGGTGATGCCCCGAATCGCTTCGACGGCCTCCCTGGTCGCCGCCTGGATCTGGGTGATCTGCGCGCCGATCTCTTCCGTCGCCTTGCCGGTCTGCTTGGCAAGACTCTTGACCTCGGAAGCCACCACGGCGAACCCTTTTCCGGCATCACCCGCACGTGCCGCCTCGATGGTGGCATTCAGCGCGAGCAGATTGGTCTGGCTGGCAATGTTGGTGATCAAGCCCACCACGGCACCAATCTTCTCGGCACCCTCGGCAAGCGCGCGCACGATGGCATCGGTGCGCTTGGCGTCATTCACCGCCTTGTCGGTGATCTTCGACGACTGCGCGACCTGGCGGTTGATCTCGCCGATCGAGGCCGCCAGTTCCTCGGTCGCCGAGGCCACGGTCTGCAAGCCGGTGCTTGCCTCCTCGGCCGCCGAGGCGACAGCAGTGGCCTGCAGGTGGCTCTGGTTCGCCGTGCCTGTCATGGACTGCGCGGTGGCTTGCAACTCCGTGGAACCCGCGGACAGCGTCTCCACCAGACGGCCGATCTCGCTCTCGAATTTGTCCGCCATCCGGTGCAGCGCCGCTTTCTGCCCGGCCGTCGCCTGAAGCTTGATATCCTCCTGCTCGGCGCGCAGACGCTCGGTCTCGATCATGTTGTCCTTGAAGACCAGGACCGCGGACGCCATGGTGCCGATCTCGTCGCGCCGGTCCACCCCCGGGATCGTGACGGACAGCTCGCCGGCGGCCAGGCTGCGCGTGACGTTCGTCAGACTGAGGATCGGCGCGGTGATGCGACGGCCGAGCCAGAAGGCAATTGCGAAGGTCAGCAGCGCGACCGCCGCGACAACGCCTGCGATGCGCACCGTGTGGTTCCAGGTGGCTGTTTCAACGGCGTCGAGGTAGACGCCGGCGCCCACAACCCACTTCCAGCCGGGAGTCAGCTCCGAATAGGTCGCCTTGCGAACGGGCGGCGTATTCGGCGTCTTCGGCCAGAGATAATAGCTGTAACCACCGCCCGCCTCGGCCGCCTTGATCATGTCACGCGAAAAATAGGTGCCGTCGGCGTCTTTGTTGTCGATCGACTGGGTGCCTTCGCGGTCCTTGAACATCCCGTTCACGATGATGAGGCCATCCGGGCGCCTTGTGTTCACATATTCGTCGCCGTCAAAACGGATGGCGCGGAGCACGTCTTTCGCGGCCGCTTGGGCGGCTGCCTCGGTCATCTCCCCCTTCGCCGCCTTGGCCTCGAAGGCCTCGACGATGGTCGTTGCGGCATCCACCACCGCGCGGGCCCGCTCCTGGTGTTCGGTAAGGGTGATGCTGCCGATGGTGCGGACCGCCACAAGTCCGACCACGATCAAGGCAATCAAGGCGACCATTGGGATGAGGAAGATGCGGCCGTTGATGCTGTGGAATGTTGCACGCATGGCGGCTCCTTCTCGGCACACTCAAGGTTCCCAGCGCCTGGCTGCGCAGAGGTGCATCCATCCGTACTTTGGAGGTGTGAAAAATTGGTTTACGCTTGTCGCTGGCAAACTGGCGCGCGCCTCGCTCGACCGCCTTCAAGCCAACGACCCGGGATCGATCGACAGCGTTGCGCACAGCAAGTTCACGAGTGCCACCCGACGGAACGGCTTGCTCAGCACCGCGGGCCGCTCGGCACCGTGAAATGCGGCCACCCCGCGCGCCAGGCGCAAATACGAAACGCCATAACCGGACATCAGAATGAATTTTGTCGGACGGCCGAGCAGAAGCATCTCGTGCAGCACATCGAGGCCGTCCTTCTCGGGCATGATCATATCGAGCAGGACCACGTCCGGCACAAATTCGATGTAGGCCTCTGTTGCCTTCAGCGGTTCCTGGATCATCCTTATGCTCAGCCCCAGATCCGCCGCCACATGCGCGATGGCCGTGCAAATGCCGGGCTGATCGTCGACGACCAGCACCTTCTTTTGTTTTGTCTGCCTCTTGGAGGCCCGGTTGCTGGGATTGCCGCAAGCCGGGACAGTTCGCTCCGAAGATATCATGCCAGGCATTCCCGGTCGGCCCCACTCCACTTGTGGCGGCCGGACCGGATCTGCCGCCAGTCTGGGCACCGTTGCAGTTCGATGACATATTGGGCATAGTAGGCATGACCCGCAGTCGGGACATCGTCACGCAGCATAATCGCCCCTGGACGAAATCCAGTGGCACCGGAAGCCAAATTGATTGGTCCCGGCGGCCAAACCGGACCTTGGTATGACCGGCGTGGTTCCTGGCTCGCTTCGGTCGGCGGCCGTGCAGCTTCTCGCGAACAAGGGGAGGATGTGCCGTGGCGACCAGTCCAACGCAACAGGACCAGTTCGGTATCAGGGCCTGCTGGGTGAAGGGAACACTTGAGGCATTCAAGCAAGAGGGCCTCGATGTTGCCGCGTTGTTCCGCGAGGCCGGTCTGGATTTGGCCGTCCTGGAAAATCCCGATTGGCGCATCCCGACCGAAAAGTGCGACCTGCTCTGGCGGCTCGCCGTGGCCTGGTCGGGCAACCCAGCGGTTGGACTTGCCGCCGCGCGGGTTCCGCGACCGGCGAGCTTCGATGTTGTCGGCTATGCCATGATGTCAGCGCCGGACTTGCGCGGTATTCTCGACCGCATCGTGCGATACGCCCGGATCATCGGCGGTGTCGCGACGATTGCCGTTGCCGACAGCCAGGACGGCTGCAGACTCTCCCTTGTTCTGGACGGCGGCGGACATGAGGTGCCGTGGCAGCGCTACGCCTTTGCTCTCATGACGTGGCTGTCGTTCCTCCGATGGATCATGATCCGTGATCTGCGACCGCTGGCGGTTGAATTGACCATGCCTGCCAACGACGACCTTCTGCCGTACCAGGCGGCGTTTGGCGGTCCGCTGCGCTTCGGTGCCCCCGCGAACGCCATGCTGTTCTCGCAGTCCGACGTGAAGCTTGCCTTGCCCACGGCCCATGCCGAGCTCGCCAACGTGCATGAGCGGATCGCCGGCGAACATCTTGCGCGGCTGGATCGCTCGGCGACGAGCGCGCTGGTTCGGTCTGTCATCATGCGGTGCCTCAGTGACGGCAAACCACAGCGCGCCACGGTCGCGCACATGCTGGGGATGAGCGAGCGCACCCTGCAGCGGCGCCTGGAAGTGGAGGGCGCCTCATTCCGCCAGCTCCTCGATGACACACACAAGGAGCTGGCCCAACAGTACATCGAACGGGACGACCTTTCGTTCGCCGACGTGGCCTATATCCTGGGCTTCAATGAGCAGAGCAGTTTCTTCCGTGCGGCAAGGCGCTGGTTTGGAACGACCCCTCAGCAGTACCGCCTGCGGCATGGAACCACCCGCCGGGCATGACGGTCCGCGGTACCAGGCGGGTCCGACGTCCGGCATAAGGCGTGAGGGGTCGCTGCGCTCGGTTAGGCAGTGATCCGCCATCCGTGCCAAAAGCGGTCATCGGACCCCACGATGAACCGCCCGCGATGAAACCCCCCGGCGTTGCCGCCGATCCCGCCGAGCCGGCCAGCCTGCGCGCCATGCCGATCTGGCCGCTGGCAGCGACGCTGGCGGTGCAGACGCTGGCCACCATGGCACTGTTGTCGCTGCCCGCCGCGGCGCCCGAGGTGGCGCGCGACCTTCACGTGCCCGGCACGCTGATCGGCACGTTCGTTTCGCTGGTCTATACCGTCGGCATCGTCTCCGCGCTTGGCTCGCCGGGCTACATCCACCGGCACGGCGCGGTGCGCGTCAGCCAGGTGGTCCTGCTCTCGGTCGTCGCGATGCTGCTGGCTTGCGCCACCGGGACGCTCGCGGGCCTCGCCGTCGGCGCGGTACTGCTTGGCCTGAGCTATGGCGCCAACGCGCCGGCCGCGACGCACCTGCTGGTGCCGCAGACCCCGCCGCGCGTGTTCAATATGGTGATGTCGCTGCGCCAGATCGGCGTGCCGCTGGGCGGCGTGCTCGGCTCGCTGATCGTGCCGCCGATCACCGTGCTGGCCGGCTGGCGCGTCGCCCTGCTGGTGGAGGTAATTCCGGCCCTGCTGCTGTGCCTGGCGCTGCAAGTCCCGCGCGAGCGCTGGGACGCCGCGCGCGATCCGCGCCGCCGGCTGCCCGGGCTGCGCGGCTTCCTGGCGCCGTTCCGGCTGCTGCGCGAGGACAAGCGTTTGATCCCGCTGTCGATCGCGAGCTTCCTGTTCTCCGGCATCCAGCTTTGCTTCATGGCGTTCATGACGGTGCACCTGACGACGGTCGCCGGCTTCGACCTGATCGGCGCCGGGCGGGCGCTGGCGGCGTATCAGCTTGCCGGCGCGGTCAGCCGGCCGATCTGGGGCTGGGCCGCCGACCGGTTCCTGACGCCCAACCGGACGCTCGCGCTGCAAGGCTTCATCATGGCCGGCGCCGCGCTGGCGGCGGGACAGTTCGGCCCGCACTGGCCGGTGCTGCTGGTCATCGCGGTTGCCGCCGTCGCCGGCGCCTCGGCCGGCGGCTACACGGGCGTCGCCTACGCGCAGTACGCCAGGCTTGGCGGGGCGCGACGCACCGAGGCGACCGGCCTCGGCACCGCCCTGATGTTCTTCGGCGTCACGGTGATCCCCTCGGCGTTCGGCCTGGCGGTGGGCGTGCTGCACGGCTACGCCGACGCCTATGCCGCGCTCGGCGTGCTGGCGCTACTCGGCGCCGTGCCGCTGTGCCTGCCGATGCGCCGGCTGCCCACGCGCCCGGCATGACCGCGGGTCGCGCGCCCCGGCGGACTGAGGTCGCCCGCGCGACGGGGGCCGCCCGTCTCACGGAGGCCGATCGCGCCGCCTGGGCCGGCTTTACCCGGAATATCGTCCCGCGGTCCGGCAGCGCCGAGGCGCCCCCGCCGCCGGCCGCCGCTACGCCGCCGCCGCCCGTCCCAGGCCGCGCCGCGGCCCACGTCCCTCCCGCCGCGGCCGTCCCGCCGCTGGCGATCGGCGCGGCGGCCGCCGGCGTCGACAGCGCCACCTGGCAGCGCTTCCGCACCGGCAAGCTGGCGGCGCAACGAAAACTCGATCTGCACGGCATGACGGCGCAGCACGCGTTCCACGCGCTGACCGCGTTCCTGCGCGCCGCCCGCACCGAGCACCTGCGCTGTGTCGAGGTCATCACCGGCCGCGGCAGCCGCGACGACAGACCCTGGACCGACGGCGCCGGCGTGATCCGGCGCGAGTTTCCGTTGTGGCTCAACCGCCCGGACATTCGCCCGCTGGTGCTGGGGGCGGCACACCCGCACGCCGCCAACCCCGGCGCGGTGCGGCTGCTGTTGCGGCGGCTGCGGTGATGCCACCCATCTACGGTTGGCATCGCGCGCGGGGTTGCCCGTGGGAATCAGCGTGCGGCCGTGCGCCAAACCAAGACTCATGCCAGCCGCCCCACGGCCCGGCGTTGCGTCATGGCTTCGCGCGGTTGGCATGACCCCGTTCGGCGCGCGCGTGCGGGCCTTGCGCCAGCACCGCGGCATCACGCTGAAGCGCCTGGCCATGGAGCTGCAGGTCTCCGCCGCCTACCTCTCGGCGCTGGAGCACGGCAAGCGCGGCGCCCCGAGTGCCGGCCTGGTGCACCAGGTCAACGAGTTCTTCGGCCTGATCTGGGACGAGGCCGACGACCTGGCGCGGCTCGCCCGGCTGTCGCACCCGCGCGTCAGCGTCAACACCGCCGGGCTGACGCCGGAACAGACGGCGCTGGCGAATCGGATCGCCCAGGGCATCCACCGGCTGCCGCCGGAGACGGTGGCGGCGCTGCACGCCATCCTGGACGCCACCGCGCCGCAGCCGAAGCCGCGGCTGCGCCGGGCGGCCGGGCAGCGGCGGTAACGGCGCAGTGCCCCGGCGCCGGGGTGGTGGGCCGATTTGAATGGTTGCGAAGAGTTGGATACGGCGGTTCATGCCCAAGGACAGCGCTATCGCCGCCTTGGGCGGATTCCGCACCTTCGGCGTCATCACTGCCGGCCATGGGTGTGCTGGCGCTTGGTGATTACCGCGCTTGGCCGGCTGGCCGACGTAGAGCGCGACCTGATCCACGCCCGCACGGCGGAAGCGGGGCCCCCGCGAAAGCGCGCGGGCAGCATATGGGCCGTATGACGGAGGCCAGGCAAGCGCGCATGGTAACCCTGATTGTTCAGTACACGGCCAGGAGCCAGCCATGCCGGTCCGCCAGACCGAACGACACCGCGCGGGACGCACCGGATCGCTGCGCGCGGCGGTGCTGGGGGCGAACGACGGCATCCTGTCGACCGCGAGTCTGGAGCTCGGTGTCGCCGCGGCGAACGGCAGCCGCGGCAGCGTGCTGATCGCCGGGATCACCGGTCTTGTCACCGGCGCAATGTCCATGGCCGCGGGCGAATACGTGTCGGTGCATTCGCAGAAAAACACGGAACAAGCCGAGCTTGCGCTCGAACGCACGGACCTGCGAGCGGACGAACGCGGCGAGCGCAAGGAGCTGGCAACAATCTACGTCGGCCGTGGCCTCGATCCCACACTCGCACGCAGGTCGCCGGCCAACTCATGGCCCACGACGCCCTCGGCGCGCATGCCCGTGACGAACTGGGCATCTCGGAGATCCTGGAAGGCCGCCCGATCCAGGCCGCGCTGGCGTCGGCCGCCAGTTTCACGTTTGGGGCGGGCATGCCGCTTGTCGTGACGGCCTTGGTTCCGCCGGCGAGTCTGCTGATCATCGTCCCGGCGACGTCGCTGCTGGTGCTGGCGGGTCTGGAGGCGCTGGCCGTGCGAACCGGCGGCGCGCGGATCCTGCCCGGCGCAATACGGGTCACCTTCTGGGGCGCGATGGCGATGGGCGTCACCGCCGGCGTTGGCGCCTGATTCGGCTCGGTAGTATGAGCAAGAATTCGGCAATTCGCGACGTTCGTTGCAAAGACCTGACGTTCGTTGCAAGACCCGGGAACTCAGGGGATCGAACCGTTTTGTCGCGCAACGCGGGCGCGAATCGAAACCCGCAATCCACCGGTGTGCACGGTGCGGCGCCTTCGGGCTTTGGCAGTCCTGTCAGTCGGGCCCTGACGATCGTTGCCAATTAACCACCGCCAGGCCTGTCGCGGGATCGAGCACCTGAACCGCGCCAGGGCGTAGGCCATGGCCGGCAAGCACCTCCTCCGGCGTCCGCGCCGGCACCTCGGCAAACACCGGTCGTCCACCCGGCAGTCGCACGTCGGGCACCCGCGACAGGTGGAAAAAATCATAGCGGTCCAAGAACATCCCGAATACGTCCGTGCCGCCAATGACGCCAACGCTGCCGCCCGGCGCGCCGAGCACCGCCAAAGCGTGTTCGAACGAAGCCCCGGCCGGGTTCCAGAACAGCGCCTCGGCATTCGACGGGTCGGCCGCGATGACCGGAACTTGCCGGGTCAGGATCAATCGGCGGCGCAAATGCGAACGCCGCTGTCGCTCATGCGAGTGGCGCCCGTGCACCACCACATCGACCCCGTCGAGCCCGCGCTCGAAGAAGCGCTGGTCGGCCTCGCATATCAGCGCGTCCGGCATGACACCGGCAGCGTTCGCGAGCATGCCGTCCGCCGAGACGATGGCATACCCTTCGATGCGACGAGGACGCGACATGGCAAGCATTCGTCTGGCTACGTCCTTGCAGAACCCGATCGCGCCGGGTATCGCCACGCCGGGTAAAGACGGTCTAGAGCCGGAGAATTCCGGCCTGCACGCGGTCGAGGAATCGCCTTAGCTGGCCAGGCGTCGAGCGGTCCATGCTGTAGTGCGCATACCAGTCCACCCGGCAGTGGCGAGCGCAAAGTGCACGAACCGCGCGCGACACAATCTTGCGAGCGGGGTCACCGAGCGCGATGCGCTCCAACCACCACGACCCGCCGTAGGTCGTGACGACGACGATGCGTCGGATGCGCCGTAACCGCTCGGTCAGCACGCGCCCGTCCGGCGTGACATCGAACGCCACGCCCGGCATCCAGACGCGGTCAAAGTAGCCTTTCAGCATGGCCGGCATGCCATGCCACCACGCTGGATAAACCAGCACGAGGGCTTCGGCCGCGGCGAGCTGATCGTCGTATTTCCGCACTGGCCGGACGTTGCGCGCGGTGTCCTCATAGTCCAGCCGCTCCTGCCGGCTCATCACCGGATCGAAGCCTTCGGCATACAAGTCGACGTCCGTCACCTCGTGGCCGCCGTTCGCCAGCGCTTGCAGCACGCGCGCATGGGCGGCGGCGGCGAAGCTTTCCACCACCGGATGGCAATAAATCACCAGGACATGCATGAACGGCTCCCGCGGCGACAGCCTCCCGGAGACTTGGGACGCCCGCCGAGCGGAGGTGGTCAACGTTCCGTGACCTGGATACATCCCGAAAAGACGTCAGGGGTACTGGAACGGTGCCGATGGCAATGAGATCGTGACTGCGGTCCTGACCGCGAAAGATCCAGACCCGGTCGACAGGGCTCTGGCGGACGCCACCGTGAAGCGGGCACGGGGCGTGCTGCTGCACCAGCGGAAGGGGATCGGTGGTGTTTTACTTTTGATAGGTGCCGACAGGCGACTCGGCCTGATCGACACATTGGCTGCGATCATCCCCAACCATCGCGACCCCGCCCTGATCACTCATCCAATGGCCGGTATTCCGCGCCCCCGCGTCTTCGCCATCGCCTGCGGTCAGCCTGCTTCTTTTCGAGCCGGCCTGCGAATCGTGCGCCGATATCTCGGCGAGCAGGCGCCAGATCAACGCCGGCCGTATCGGCACGTCTGGATCGTTCAGGACGCGGTCCACCTCACCGAGCTTCCGGGCATAATCTTCATCGGTCATGTCCTGCGTCTCCACGCAACAGCTTTAGTGGGCTAGCTGAGAAGCTGCGCCACACAGTGCCAAGCCAACCAAAAACCACGGATGCCGCCAGCAGCACAATCGCTGGCTCCCATCGGCTGTCGGTTATCGTGCGGCTCCCCCCGTCACCACTTGATGGTATATCGAAGCGGCGCGACGCTTAAGGTTCGGAATCTACTCAGTGCCACGACGCCAGTGCGTGCCGCCCACCAAAGATTTGTCGATTGTCGACGCGCTGACCGGCAAGCCGCCGGCCTGCGATCGGCGCCGGCGCTTGCGTAACGCGACCAGGCGATTAACGCGTGCGGTAGTCCGCCCCGCGTCGTCCTGGGGTTCTGGAGCCGGCGATCCATCCCGACCACCGCGGACCGCTTTGGGTCGGCAGCCAAAATCCAAACTGACCCACTGCCAGCCCGGGCCGTCAGTGGACGCGCGCCAGCCCGCTTGGCATGATCGCACCTTCCTGAACGCATGAGGCTCCCCCAGTGTCCACCGTGACGATCGAGCGTCGCGCGCATGTCATCGTGCTTGGCAACGAGAAAGGCGGCTCCGGAAAATCCACCGCGGCGATGCACCTGATCGTCGGTCTGCTGCGCGACGGCTACCGCGTCGGCGCGTTGGACCTCGATGCCCGCCAGGCGACGCTGGGTCAGTACCTCGCCGCCCGGCGGACCTTTGCCGAGACGCACGGCACCGTCCTGCCGCTGCCGTGCTTCGCCGCGGTGGAGCACAGCCCGCTCGACAGCCGCGCCGCCGCCGAGGCCGACGAAATCGCCCGCTTCGCCGCCGCGATCGACGCCATGGCCGGGTGCGATGTGATCGTGCTCGACTGTCCGGGGTCCGATACGTTCCTCAGCCGGCTCGGTCACGCCCGCGCCGACACCCTGGTGACGCCGATCAACGACAGCTACGTCGATTTCGCCATGCTGGCCCAGGTCGATCCCGACAATCACGAGGTCGTCCGCCCGACCGTCTACAGCGAGATGGTGTGGGAAGCCCGAAAACGCCGCTTCGCCCGCGATCGCGGCCGGATCGACTGGATCGTCATGCGCAACCGCCTGGGCGCCACCGAGGCGCGCAACAAGCGCGATGTCGGCGCCACCCTCGAGGCGTTGGCCAAACGCATCGGCTTCCGCACCGTCAAGGGTTTTGGCGAGCGGGTGATCTATCGCGAGCTCTACCTGCAGGGACTGACCCTGATGGACGTGCGCGAGGCGGGACTTGGCATGCACCTGTCGATGAGCCACGTCGCCGCCCGCGCCGAGGTGCGGGCGCTGATCGGCGCCATCCGCCTGCCGGCCGCGGGATCCTCCGGGCGAAGCCTGGCACGCCGACCCGAACCAAGCCCCGTCGCGGCGACGCCCTGATCTCCCTGTCATTGCGAGTTCGCCACCGGCCTGGCGGCCGACCCGCCCTGGACGAAACGTTTGGGCCTGCTCGCGTCTTGTGTAGAGTGTGCGCACCGTCGGCAAGGAGGTCGGTTTCTGCTTGGTGCGCAAGAGCCCGTTTGTTAGTTGGACCCGGGGCGCCTCGATCACCCCCACTGGAGCCAGGGGCAGCAATGCTCCGGAGCACGATCCCCAGAGTTCTTATTCCGTGAGGTCCCCACGCCGGCGGTGAACGCGTGGAGGGGAACTGATATGGATGTCATGCACGAACGCTGCGCCGGCCTCGATGTTCATAAGAAAATGATCGTCGCCTGCGTGCGTCTGGTGGTGGACGCAAGGTCAGCCGGGAATGTCGCACATTCGACACCTCGACGTCCGGGCTCCTGGCCTTGCTCGCCTGGTTGACGGAGCAGGGGTGCACCCATGTGGCGATAGAGGCGACCGGCGTCTATTGGAAGCCTGTCTGGAACATCTTGAGTGACGGCGCCTTCGAGTTGGTCGTGGCGAATGCCGCTCACATCAAGAACGTTCCCGGCCGCAAAACCGGCTTCAACGATGCCATGTCGATTGCTGATTTGGTGGCCTGCGGACTGCTCAAAGCGAGCTTCGTGGCGGACCGGCAATTCCAGGAATTGCGCTCGCTGCTGCGGACCCGCGAGCAGGTGACCCGCGAGCAGACCCGCCACATCCAGCGGCTGCAGAAGACGCTCGAAGAGGCGAACCTCAAGCTCGATTCGGTCATCACGGACATTATGGGCTTGTCGGGGCGCAGGATGATCGAGGCTATCATCGCCGGGGTAACCGACCCGACCAGGCTTGCGTTGTTGGCGGATCGGCGGATCAAGGCATCCCAGGACGAATTGCGTGAGGCACTTCGCGGCCGCGTGACGGATCACCATCGCTTCCTGCTGCAACTCCATCTGGAACAGCATGACGTCCTGACCGCGGCGATCACCAAGATAGACCAGCAGGTCGACATGCTGATCGCGCGCCTGGACGAGGCGGTCGAAGCAGGTCAGGCCAGCTTTCACGCCTTGCTGATCCTTCTGTGCAGCATCCCGGGCGTCAGCCTCCTGTCGGCCAGGATCATCCTCGCCGAAATTGGCCGTGACATGCGCCGCTTCCCGACGGCCGGCCATCTCGTCGCCCCC
Organism: uncultured Alphaproteobacteria bacterium; assembly: GCA_963773345.1. Classification (GTDB taxonomy): domain Bacteria; phylum Pseudomonadota; class Alphaproteobacteria; order Acetobacterales; family Acetobacteraceae; genus Palsa-883. The sequence continues at coordinate 904,622 of CAVZBG010000010.1, forward strand.
GCCTTCGCTGGGGCAGGCTCTGGGCCGGCTTGTGTCCAGGTCAGAACGAAAGCGCCGGCAAACGCAAATCATCGCGTCTGCGCAAAGACGCCCCCTGGCTCAAGACAGCGCTCGTGCAATGCGCGGTCTCCGCCGTCAAAAAGAAGGACAGTTGCTACAAAGCGCGGTTCAATCGGCTCAAGAGCCGGCGAGGTCCGCAGAAGGCGATCTGCGCCGTTGCCGCATCAATGCTGACCGCCATCTACCACATGCTGAACGACGGCACCGTACATCAGGACCTGGGTGCCGGCCATTTCGACCGACGCTCCACTGACGCCAAGGCCACGCGTCTCGTCAGCCAGCTCACCAAACTCGGCTTCCAGGTCCAACTGCAACCCCTCGCCGAGGCAGCGTGATGCCCGTGTCGGCCTCTCAAACGTCGCACCCGGGAAGTTTGTTTCTCCCTAGGAGCGCAGCGACGAAGCAATCCCCATCCGGCGGCCCACGCGCAGGGGATTGCTTCGTCGCTGCGCTCCTCGCAATGACACTGGAGGCGAAACGACAGGCGGCGACTCCGGTCACCCTGAAGCCGCGCCGATCAGGCAGCTCCATTTTGTGTCATCACAGAAACTATCACCCCCGCCTCCGCTAGCGCGGCAATCTCGGCCGAGGAAAACCCTGCCTCGGCGAGCACCTCCGCGTTGTGCTCGCCCATGCGCGGCGGCTGCCGGGTGATCCCTGGCCGGGCGCGGCCGCTGAACTCGATCGGCAATGCGGGCAGCCCGACCTTCTTGCCCTCCGTCCCGCCCATACGCGAAATGAACACGTCCACCAGCCCACCGGTCGCCAGCAGATGCGGATCGGTGAACAGGTCGCCGGGCTGGCCGACCGGCGCCCAGGACACGTTGGCGCGCTCGCAGCGCGCGGCGACCTCGTCCTGCGGGAACTGGACCAGGACCTCCTGCAACGCCGGGACCAGCCAGGACCGTTCCTGTAACCGCATGAAATTCGTCGCCAGCCGCGGATCGGCCGCCAGCGCCTGCAAGCCGAACTCCTCGACGAAGCGCGCCCATTGCTGGTCGCTGGTCACGCCGATGAAAAGCTGCCCGTCGTTCGCCGTCCGGAACACCTCGTAGATCGCCCAGGCACCGCGGCGCGCCGGCATCGGCCGCGCCTCCAGCCCGGTCGCGGTCATCCCCGCCATGTGCGTGCTCATCAGGAACGCGGCCGTTTCGAACAGCGCGCTGCTGACGCGCTGGCCCTTGCCGGTGATCTCCCGCTCGCGCAGCGCCGCCTGCACGGCGACCACGCCGAACACCGCGCCCATCATGTCGATCACCGAGGCACCCGCGCGCAGCGGCCGGCCCGGCGGCCCGGTCATGAACGCGAGACCGGTCTGGAACTGCACCACCTCGTCCAGCGCCGGGCGGTGCTCGTACGGACCGGCGAGATAGCCCTTCAGCGCCAGGTAGATCAGCCGCGGGTTCAGCGGCGCCAGGTGTTCGTAGCCGCAGCCCAGCCGCTCCATCGTGCCGGGACCGTAATTCTCCAGCACGACGTCGGCGGTGGCGGCCAGGCGGTGCAGCACCGCCTGGCCCTCCTTCCGCTTCAGGTCCAACGCCAGGCTGCGCTTGTCGCGGCTGAACGCGGCGAAGAAGCCGGCGGCGAACCCGCCCAGCCCGCGGGTGTGATCGCCCTTCGGCGCCGGCTCGACCTTCACCACGTCGCCGCCGAGCTCGGCCAGGATCAGCCCGCAGGTCGGACCCATCACCGTATGGCTGAACTCGAGAACCCTCAGCCCGGCCAGCGGTGTGGCCGACATCAGGCCGCGAGGCGGCGGAACGCGTCGAGGCTGCCCGCGTGGATCAACTCACTCGGCAGCACGTGGCCGACGATCTGTTCCGCCATCCGCCCGACCTCGATCAGCGCGTCGAGATCGACGCCGGTGCTGATGCCCATTTCCTCGCAGAGCAGCACCAGCTCCTCGGTGCAGATGTTGCCGGCCGCGCCCTTTTGGCCCGCGAACGGGCAGCCGCCGAGGCCGCCGACGGTGGAATCGTAACGAGTCACCCCCATGCGCAGCCCGGCATGCGCGTTGGCGACCGCCAGGCCGCGGGTGTCGTGCAGGTGCAGCGAAAGCTGCTTGTCCGGCCAGCGGCTGCGGACCTCGGCCAGCACGCGCTCGATGCGTGCCGGCGTTGCCCAGCCCATCGTGTCGGCTAGCGAAATGATTTCTATCCGTGCACCGGCCTCGGCGGCAATCGCAAAACCGTCGTTCAGCGTGCTTACCACCTGGGCGGGCGAGATGTCGCCCTGATAGTTGCAGCCGAACGCCGCCATCACGCCGACCCGCGTTACCGGCACGCCGTTTTCGAGGTGCAGCGCGGTCTGCTTGCGCATCGCCTCGACGTTCTCGGCGTGGCTGCGGTGCAGGTTCTTCTGGGTGAACGCCTCGGACGCGGTCAGCGCGATCGAGCCGGTGATGGTCAGCTTGTCGCGGAACGCCAGCGCGCGGTTGAGGCCGTTGGCGTTGAACCATAGCGCGGTGTAGTGCACGCCGGCCTTCGGCTTGAAGCCGGCGATCACGTCTTCCGCGTCGGCCCAGCCGGGCACGATGCGCGGGCTGACGAAGGAGCAGGCCTGGATGTGGTGCAGGCCGGTGTCGGCCAGCGCCTCGATCATGCGGATTTTGTCCGCGGTGCTGATCGGGCCGGGTTCGATCTGGAAGCCCTCGCGCGGGCCTTCCTCGTGGATTTCCACGTGCTTCGGCAGGTCGGTCATGGTGCGGTCTCCCCTCCGGGTTCGGTGCGGGGAGTATAGGCTCAGCGTTCCAGCAGCGCGAGCAGGCCCTGGAGGAGCTGGGTCGGGGTCGGCGGGCAGCCGGGGATGGTCAGGTCGACCGGCACGACTTTTGCCGCGGCGCCGATGCAGGCGGGACTGGCGGCGAACACGCCGCAGCCCGCGGCGCAGTCGCCGGCGGCCACCACCCATTTCGGGTCCGGCGTGGCGCGCCAGGTGCGTTCGAGGCCCTCGCGCATGTTGCGGGTGACCGGGCCGGTGACCAGCAGCACGTCGGCGTGGCGCGGCGAGGCGACGAAGCGCAGGCCGAAACGATCCAGGTCGTAGTAGGCGTTGTTGAGCGCGTGGATTTCCAGTTCGCAACCGTTGCAGGAGCCGGCATCGATTTCACGGATGGAGAGGCCGCGGCCGAGCTTGCGGCGCGCGGCTGTGTCGAGTTTCGCGGCGAGAGCGGCGAGGGTGGGGTCGCCGTCCGGGCGGGGTTCGGTGAGCGGGCGGCGCAGGCCTTCGAGGAGAAGTTTCAGCATGGGCGTGGTGTGGTTGGTGGGTGGCCAAGCAATCTTCTCCCTCTCCCCTTGAGGGAGGGGGTGGGGGGGAGGGGTTCAGGCGGTACGAACCCGCGGTGCGACCCTGGCACCAACCCCTCCCCCCAACCCCCTCCCTCAAGGGGAGGGGGAGAATGGTGCGAAGTCACAGATCGTGTCCTGAATAGGAACAATTGAAGCTCTTGTTGCACAGAGGGAAGTCAGCGACGATGTTGCCCTCGATCGCTGCTTCCAGCAACGGCCATTGGAACCAGGATGCATCGCGCAGGTGGCACCGATCCACGCCGCCGTCAGCGTCGATCCGTAACCACACCAGAACGTCGCCGCGGAACGCTTCCGCCAGCGCCATGCCCTCGCCCGGTCCCACCGGTGCCAGCCCCACCCGGATTTCCCCGCCAGGCAAGCCGTCCAGGCATTGCTCGACCAGCGACAGGCTCTGGCCGATCTCGTCGATGCGGATCCAGACGCGGGCGTTGACGTCGCCCTCCTCGCGCATCGGCACGGTGAAGCTGAGCGCGTCATACGGTGCATAGCCCGGCGTCCGGCGGCAATCGAAGCCGCGGCCGGAGGCACGGCCGACGTATCCGCCGGCGCCGAACCGGCGCACAAGGTCGGGCCGCACGATACCGGTGGTGACGGTGCGATCCTGCAGGGACGCGGTGCCGTCGTACAGCGCGACCAGCACGGCAAAGCGGGCGCGCACGTCCCCGATCAGTGCGTGCAACGCACTGATCCCTTCCGGCGCCAGATCGACGGCGACACCTCCGGGCACCACGCAATCCATCATCAGCCGGTGGCCGAAGCACGCCTGCGCAGCCCGCAACACCCGTTCGCGCAGCACGCCGCAATGCGCCAGCATGATGGCGAACGCCGCGTCGTTGCAGATGGCGCCGACATCGCCCAGGTGGTTCGCGACGCGCTCCAGCTCGGCCATCACCGCGCGCAGGACCACCGCCCGCGGCGGCGGGGTCATACCGAGCGCCGCCTCCGCCGCGCGGGCAAACGCACTGGCATACGCCACGGTGCTGTCGCCCGAGGTGCGCGCCGCCAGCTTCGCCGACTGCGCAAGCGTCGCGCCGTGCATCAGCGCATCGATCCCCTTGTGCACGTAGCCCAGGCGCTGCTCCAGCCGCACCACCGTCTCGCCGTCGCAGGTGAAACGGAAATGCCCGGGCTCGATGATGCCGGCGTGCACCGGACCGACCGGGATCTGGTGCAGGTTTTCTCCCGTCACCGGCAGGAACGGATAGGCGGTTGGTTCCGGCCCGTGATCCAGCCAGGGGCGCGTGTCGGGCAGGTCTGTCGGTTCGATCCCGTACAGGTCGCGCAGCGCGCGCTCCAGCCGGATCGCCGGCGGATGCACGGCACCGACCGAGGGATAATGTCCGTCCGGGCACGGAATGGTCAGCACACCGATCGCCGGCGATGCGTCGGGCTCCAGCAGCGCCATGTGCACCTGGCCCGGTTCGCCCCACAGGCTCGACAGCGTGCAGTCGCCGGCCGCGAGGTGTTTTGCTGCCTGCCGCCACACCGCCACGTCGACGATCGCGCGGGGGAACGGCCGATGCGCTTCGATCATGCGCCCCATCCCCAGCAGTGCTGCAACGATGCCCATCACTCAGCCCAACAACGCAGCGACGTGCTGGAACCACGCCACCAGCGGCGCCGGCAAATAGAACCCCGCCACCAGCACCAGCGCCAGATGCGCGAACATCGGCACGTAGGACGCCTTCACCGGCCCCACCGGACCGAGCGGCGGCCCGAACGCGACCGACGACAGCCGCAGCATCAGCGCGCCGAACCCGACCAGCAGGCCGAACACCAGCAGCACCGCCAGCACCGGCTCGCGGGCAAAGGTCGAGCTGACCACCAGGAACTCGCTCTGGAACACGCCGAACGGCGGCAGGCCGGCGATCGCGGCGACGCCGCCGATCAGGCCCCAGCCCAGCACCGGATGGCTCTCGGTCAGCCCGCCCATCTCGGCGATGCGCTGCGTGCCCTTCACCTGCGCCACGTGGCCAACGGAGAAAAAGATCGCCGACTTGGTCAGGCTGTGCATCGTCATCTGCAACAACCCGGCGAAATTGCCGATCGGCCCTGCCATGCCGAAGGCGAACACGATGATGCCCATGTGCTCGATCGACGAGTAGGCGAACAGCCGCTTGATGTCGCGCCGGCGATACAGCATGAACGCCGGCGAAGATCAGCGACAGCAGCCCGAGCGCGATCATCAGCGGCCCCGGCGCGATCGCCGCGGCGTTGGCCGCCAGCAGCATCTTGAAGCGCAGCAGCGCGTACAGCGCGACGTTCAGCAGCAGGCCCGACAGCACGGCGGAGATCGGCGTCGGACCTTCCGCATGCGCATCGGGCAGCCAGGCGTGCAGCGGCGCCAGCCCGACCTTGGTGCCATAGCCCAGCAGCAGGAAAATGAACGCGACATTCAGCAGCGACGGATCGAAGCCGCTGGCGTGACGCAGCAACTCGGTCCAGACCATCGCGTCCATGCCCTCGCCGACCACCGGGCGGGCAGCGAGATACACCAGGATGGTGCCGAACAGCGCCAGCGCGATGCCGACGCTGCCAAGGATAAAATATTTCCACGCCGCCTCGATCGCCTCGTGCGTGCGGTAGATGCCGACCATGACCACCGTGCTGAGGGTCGCGAGCTCCACGGCGACCCACATCAGGCCGATGTTGTTGGCGATCAGCGCCAGGTTCATGCCGAACAGCATGACCTGGTACATTGCGTGGTAGAATCGCAAATAGGTCGGCGTCAGATGGCCGGTTTCCAGTTCGTGGCCGATGTAGCTGGCGCTGAACGCACTGGTGGTGAACGCAACGAAATTGGTCAGCACGATGAAGACGACGTTCAGGTCGTCGATCAGCAGGTACTGACCGACCGCCGGCCGCCACCAGAACAGCGACGCCGCGGCCAGAAAGGCCGCCAGGCAGGCGATCATGTTGATGCGCGCCGAGACGCGGTAGGCCGGCACGATCGCCAGGATCGCGGCGGCCACCAGCGGGATCAGCAGGATGGCAAGTTCGTTCATCAGCGCTCGCCGCGGAACTGGTCGAGCACCGTCAGGTCCACCGTGTCGAAGCGCTCGCGGATGCGGAACAGGAAGATGCCGATGACGATGAAGGCGATCAGGATGGAGAAGGCGATGCTGATCTCCACCACCAGCGGCATGCCCTGCGCGCCTGTTGCGGCGAGGTTGATGCCGTTCTCCAGCGACATGAAGCCGACCACCTGGCTGACCGCGTTTCTCCGGGTGACCATGATCAGCAGGCCCAGCAGCACGACGGAGAGCGCGAGCGCGATGTCCTCGCGCGCCACCGGATCGGCGTGCGCGGTGACCGGCAGCATGACCTCCATCGACAGGCCGACCAGGGCGATGCCGGCGAGCATGGTCAGGCCGATGCTGACGACCGTTTCGATCTCGCGATGGATGCCCAGGCGGAACACCATGCGCTTGAGCGCCACCGGGATGATGATGGCCTTGAAGCCAAGCGCGATCGCGGCGGTGATGTAGAGGTGCGGCGCGTCGTGGATGTACGCCTGCCAGGCGACCGAGGCTGCCAGCACGACGGCGTGCAGTGCCAGCACGTTGATCAGCGCGTAGAGCCGGTCCTGGTACAGCATCATGAAGCTGACCAGGACCAGGCCGCCGGCGAGCATGTGCGCGATGTCGAAGTCGAGGCCAGGCGAGATCATGGTGCTCGATCCTCAGCAAGCCTGGCAAGCAAGATCCACCGCGGAGCACGCGGAGCGCGCGGAGAAGTATCAGGGCGCTTGGCGCGAACCGCCAAATCTAGCTGTCTCCGCGCGCTCCGCGTGCTCCGCGGTGGACGTTGCTGTCTTGCGGGCACGCCCATCACATCCCCCGCGAAACGAACAGCAGCAGCACGCCGAGCAGCCCCAGCATCAACGCCGCACCCAGAAAATTCGGCACCCGGAACACCCGCATCTTGGCGATCGAGGTCTCGAACACGCCCAGCGCCACGGCACCCAAGGCCAGCTTGCACGCATAGGAAACAACCCCGATCGCATAGCCGCCGATCCGCGCCTCGCTGCCCGCCAGCCCCCAGGGCAGGAACAGGCACGCAATCGCGGACAGATACAGCAGCAGCTTGAGCGCGCTTGCCAGCTCGATCATCGCCAGATGGCGGCCGGAATATTCCAGCACCATCGCCTCGTGCACCATGGTCAGTTCCAGGTGCGTCGCCGGGTTGTCCACCGGGATGCGCGCGTTCTCTGCCACCGCAACGATGATGAACGCGACCAGCGCCAGCGCCAGCGACACGCGCAGGCTGCCGTAGCCCAGCATGAACGCGGCGATCGACGAGAGCTGCGTGGACCCGGCGATCAGCGCCAGCGTCACCGCGATCATCAGCATCGCCGGCTCGGCCAGCGAGGCGATCATCACCTCGCGCGAGGCACCGATGCCGCCGAAGCTGGTGCCGATATCCAGCCCGGCCAGCGCCAGCAGAAAGCGCGCGCTGCCCAGCAGCGCGGTGATCGCGATCAGGTCGCCCGACCAGGAAAAGATCAGCCCGGTCGCGAACGTCGGGATCAACGCCGCCGCCACCCAGGTGACGGCAAAGATCATGTAGGGCGCCACACGGAACAGCCACGAGGCATTCTCCGCCAGCACCACTTCCTTGCCCAACAGCCGGCGCAGATCGCGATACGGCTGGATCACCGAGGCGCCCTGGCGGCGGTTGAGCCGCGCCTTCACCTTGCGCACGACGCCGGTCAGCAGCGGTGCCAGCGCCAGCACCAGCAGCATCTGGGCGCCCTGCACCAACAGGTCGCGGATCACTGCCATAGCGCCAACGTCAGCAGCAGAACGACCAGCGCGCCGAACACCAGGCTCAGGTAGCGCCGGATGGTAAGGAACTGCAGATGGTTCAGCGCCTGCGTCACCGCCGCGACGGCGCCGGCGACGGGCGCATAGAGCGTGTCCCACACCGGATCACGCAGCGTCTTCTCGATGCGCGCCGGCGACATGTCCCCGGGTGGCGGCATCGTCACCTTCTCCCGCGCGCCGAACACCACGGCGCCGAACACCCGGCGGATCGGTTGGGCAAAACTGTCGGCGGTGTATTGCGTCGCCGGGCTTGGATCGGGGAAGCCGCAGTCCCAGGCCGGGGCCCGACGCAGCGCGTGCGAGGCGAAGCGATGGATCGCCGCGGCCATCAGCCAGGCGCTGCCGGCGATGAACAGGAACACCAGCAGGCCGTTATACGAGCTGCGCCCTGCCTCGCTCGGCACGATCGACAGCCAGGGCACCGCAAGCTGCACCGGCATGCGCGCGCCGCTGAGTGCCTGCACCACCGGCGCCAGCCCGTCGATCACCGCCCCGGGCAGCACGCCGGCGAACAGGCACAGCGCGGCGAACAGGCCCATTGCGGCGATGGAACAGCCATCGACCTCGCGTGCCGTCGCCGCTGCCGTCCCACGCGGGCGGCCGAGGAAGCTGATGCCGAACGCCTTGACGAAGCAGGCGGCGGCCAGCGCAGCGGACAGTGCCAGCAGCGCGCCGTCGGCCGGGATGGCGATCTTCAAGCCCCATTGCGGCAGGTCCGGGCGCAACAGGATCGCCTGGAAGGTCAACCATTCCGAGACAAAACCGTTCAGCGGCGGCAGGGCGGAGATCGCCGCGCAGCCCACCAGGAACAGGAACGCGGTGCGCGGCATGCGATGGATCAGCCCGCCCAGGTGCTCCATGTCGCGCTCGCCGGTCGCCGTCAGCACCGCGCCGGCGCCGAAGAACAGCAGGCTCTTGAACAGCGAATGGTTGAACACGTGGAACAGTGCCGCGGTCAGCGCCAGCGCCGCGCCGGCGGCGAAGCCGTTGGCCTGGAACGCCAGCGCCAGTCCCAGACCGATGAAGATGATGCCGATATTCTCGACCGTGTGGTACGCGAGCAGCCGCTTCAGATCGTGCTGCATCAGCGCGTAGAGCACGCCCAGCACCGAGGTGACGCCGCCCAGCACCAGCACGACCACCGCGGACCACCACGTGGGCGCGCCGAGCAGGTCGAACACGATGCGGATGAAGCCGTAGACCGCGACCTTGGTCATCACCCCGCTCATCAGCGCGGAGACGTGGCTCGGCGCCGCCGGGATGCGCCAGCGGCAGCCAGACATGCAGCGGCACCAGCCCGGCCTTCGACCCGGCGCCGATCAGCACCAGCGCCAGCACCATGGCGGCCAGCCCGGGCGACAGATGCGCGGCGCGCATCGTGGCGAAGTCGTAATCGCCGGCCGCGCCCGCCAGCAGCCCGAAGCCCAGCAACAGCGCCAGCGTGCCGAAGCTCGCCATCACGATGTAGATGAAGCCGGCGCGCAGGTTGTCGGCGACGCGGTGCTGCGAGACCACCAGCGCCCAGGACGCGAGCGACATCAGCTCCCACGACAGCAGGAAGCTGTAGGCGTCGGCCGCCAGCACGACCAGGTTCATCGCGCCAAGAAACGCCGGGTAGAACGGCAGGACGCGGTGCGGTGCCGCCTCGTGCCGGCCGTAGCCCAGCGCATACAGGCTGGCGGCGGCGGCGCCGAGATCGACCACCAGCAGGAAGAACGCCGGCCAGAGCGTCGAGCCGGAAATGCGCGCCGAGCCAGGGCAGGCCGAGCGGCAGCGTCAGCCCGGACGGCGTCGCGCCGATCGCCGCGAGGGCGATCAGTCCGGCAATCGAGGTCACGCCCAGTGCGCCGCCGTAGATGACGGGCCGGCCGGCCGGGGTTGCTGCCAGCGGCACCGCCGCCAGGCCGAGCGCGAACAGCGCACCAACGCACAGCAACAGGACGATGATCATGCTGGTCGTATCATGCGGACGGTCCGTGGCCGCCAGGGCCGATCGACCGGTTGATCAGCCGGACGCCACGGCCGCCGCCGCTGCTGGCCACACCCTCATTGATCAGCTCGATGCCGGCGTCCTGCAGCGCCTCGACCAGCTTCATCAGCGAGTCGACGTTGCCGCGCACCACGCCGTCGGATGCCTCCATCCGCTGGATCGTGGGCAGCGACAGGCCGGACAATGCGGCCAGTTGCCTCTGGTCGATCCCCAACAGGGCACGGGCGGCACGCATCTGCGCAGCGGTGATCATGTCTAAGACATGAGATATCCAATGCTGAGAGGCATCAGTCAAGCTTCAGCCGTGCCTGTAGACGCTTCGGTCAATGCCTGACCACGCCCGCCGCGTGGCATGCGCGGCGCTAGCCCAGGCGCCAGAACCGGGCGATCTCCTCGGTGGCGGAGACGCCGACCGGCAGCACGGCCGCCGATGGGACACCGGCCACGGCGACCGGATAGCCGTGCGCCATCGCCGGAAGCGTCCACAGCTCTACCGCCGGCCGGTTCGCGGCGCCCCAGACTTCCTGGCGTGCCAGCCCGTGCATGGTCACTGCGGACGGTGCCGCCAGCAGCCCGTGCACCGCGCGCCATTGCAATGTGAGCAGCGCCGCGTTGGCGGGATCCACCACCGTGTCCAGGCCGCCGTGCCAGATCGACAACCGCGGCCAGGGACCCCGATAGCCGGCTGGGGCGGCATTTCGGACCTGATCGGCCCAGGCCTCGGCCGAGCGGTCGTCCGGTCCGGCCTGCGCCATGCGCGCGAGCGCCGAGGCGGCGCCCGTAGCGGCACCCACCGGGAGGCCGGCAATCGAGGCGCCGGCAGCGAACACGTCCGGGTAGGCGGCGAGCATCGCCACGGCCATCGCGCCGCCCGCCGACAGGCCTACGATGTAGACGGCGCGCGTGTCGCTCGCGAAGCGGCGCACGGCTTCCGTGACCATCGCGCGGATCGACTGCGCCTCGCCGCTGCCGCGGGCGACGTGGGCCGGGCGGAACCAGTTGAAACAGCGCTGGCGGTGGTTGTCTTCCGACTGGGTCGGCAGCACCAGGGCGAGGCCGACGCGATCGGCGAGCGCCATCCAGCCCGAGTCCGTGGCGAAGGCGGCGGGACCCTGGCCGCAGCCATGCAGCAACACGACCAGCGGCGCGCTCGACCGGAGGCTGGCCGGGACATAGGCGAGCATGGCCAAGTCGCCCGGATTGGCGCCGAAATCCGGGATCGTGATCAGCTCGCCAGCGCCGGATGCGGCGATGTCGTGCGGGACCGGATCGTGCATCCAGGGCGGGGTCAGCATCGCCGACGCCGCCTGCATAGCGGTGCGCAGCCCGCGTCCGGTGCTTCGTAGCTCTCGTGACCACTGCATGATAGGTGCACGTCCTTCCGTCCGTTGCCGCCGGTATATGGGGTTTGCTGCACTGCAACATAAGGGTGCGGCGTTGCCGCGGGTGCATGGGTCGTGGCCCGGCAAATGCCCTGTGAATGCCGCGCCGGGTCCCATACGCGCCACGTATCGCCCGGCAAATCCTAACAAATTGTCAGCAATTGGCTGCTATCCCGGGTCCGCTCCCGGTGCTCATGCTGGGAGACATCGGAGGACCGAAGGATGCGATTTCGCATTCAATGGACTTTCCGGTGGGGTAGGTGGCGGGTGCGACTGCTAATCGCACGCCGCCGTTAGCCTACCCACAACCGGAGGGTGGGGTCGCGAAAGCGATCCCGCCCCTCGGTTACCACAAATCCGCGCCGCGACGCCAGACCTATCGCGCGGCGCCGAGCACCCAGGCCAGCACGCCCTTCTGCGCGTGCAGCCGGTTCTCCGCCTCGTCGAACACCACCGACTGCGGGCCGTCGATCACCTCCGCGGTGACTTCCTCGCCGCGATGCGCCGGCAGGCAGTGCATGAAGATCGCATCCGCCGCCGCCTTCGCCATCAGCGCGCTGGTGACGCGGTACGGCGCCAGCAGGTTGTGCCGGCTGGTGTTCGGATCGTCCGACATGCTGACCCAGGTGTCGGTCACCACGCAGCGCGCGCCGGCCACCGCCTTCTCGGGATCGTCGGTCAGCTCGATCTTGCCGCCCTGCGCGCGCGCCCAGTCGAGCAGCTCCGCCGGCGGCCGCAGCGCATCCGGCGTCGCCAGGCGCAGCGTGAAGCCGAACCGCACCGCCGCCTCGATCCAGCTTCGCGCGACGTTGTTGCCGTCGCCGCACCAGGCGACCACCTGCCCGGCGATCGGGCCGCGATGCTCCTCGAACGTCAGCACGTCGGCCATCAACTGGCACGGATGCGACATGTCGGTCAGCCCGTTGATCACCGGCACGGTCGCGTATTCCGCCAGTTCGTGCAGCTTCGCCACGCGGTCGGTGCGCATCACGATCGCATCGACATAGCGCGACAGCACGCGCGCGGTGTCGGCCGGCGCTTTCGCCGCGGCCCGACTGCATGTCGCGCGCGTTCATGCACGATGACGTCGCCGCCGAGCTGGCGCATGCCGACCTCGAACGACACGCGCGTGCGCGTGCTCGGCTTTTCGAAGATCAGCGCCAGCGTCTTGCCGGCGAGCGGGCGCGACGACACGCCGCCGCGCTTGTAGTTGGCCGCCACATCGAGCATCTGGCGCAGCGTCGCGCTCGTCGAAATCGCGCAGGTCGAGGAAGTGGCGGGGGCCGGTCACCGTTGTCGGTGGACCGGCCCTCCCGCGCGCTCTTCTTGCGCAGCGAAGCGCTCATTGCGCCGCTTCCTTGGCGGTTGACGGCAGCACGCGGCGCGTGGCACGGCGCAGCATGTCCACCGCCTCGTCCAGATCGGCGTCGGTGACCACCAGCGGCGGCGCCAGGCGCAGCACGTTGTCGCCGGCGGTGATCGCCATCAGCCCCTCGGCGATGCAGGCGGCCTGCACCTCGTTCTGCGGCAGCACGCATTTCAGGCCCTGCAGCAGGCCCATGCCGCGCGCGTCCTCGTAGACCTGCGGATACTCGCGGGCGAGCTGCGTCAAGCTCGCGCGCGCAGCTTGCGGCCCTTGCGCTGCACCTCCTCCAGGAAGCCGGGCGCCAGCATCACGTCCAGCACCGCGTTGCCGGCGGCGCAGGCCAGCGGGTTGCCGCCGAACGTCGTGCCGTGCGTGCCGGGCACGAGGTACTTCGCCACCGCCTCCTTGGCCAGCACGGCGCCGAGCGGGAAGCCGCCGCCGATGCCCTTCGCCGCGGCGATGACATCCGGCTCGATGCCCGACCATTCATAGGCGAACAGCTTGCCGGTGCGGCCCATGCCGGACTGCACCTCGTCCATGCCGAGGATCAGGCCGATACTCGTCGCACACCGCGCGCAGGTCGCGCAGGAACTGCAGGTCGGCCGGGCGCACGCCGCCCTCGCCCTGGATCGGCTCGACGATGATGCCGGCCGTGCCCGGACCGATCGCGTTGCGCACCGCGTTCATGTTGTTGAACGGCACCTGGTCGAAGCCGTCCACCGGCGGGCCGAAGCCCTTCGAGGTATTTCGCGTTGCCGGTGGCCGCCAGCGTCGCCGAGCGTGCGGCCGTGGAAGGCGCCCTCGAAGCAGATGATGCGGAAGCGCTCGGGCTTGCCGCCCTCGTAGATGGCGCGGCGCATCATCTTGATCATGCCCTCGTTCGCTTCGGCGCCCGAGTTGCAGAAGAAGACGCTGTCCGCGAACGTGTGCTCCACCAGCCGCGCCGCCAGCCGTTCCGCCTGCGGGATGCGGTACAGGTTGGAGACGTGCATCACCTTGGCCGCCTGCTCGGCGATGGTCTTGACCAGGTGCGGATGGCCGTGGCCCAGCGAGGTGGTGGCGATGCCCGAGCCGAAATCGAGGAATCGTCGCCCGTCCACCGTCCACAGCCAGGCGCCTTCGCCCCGCTCAAAAGCGAGGTCGGCACGTGCGTAGTTCGGCAACAAGGCGGAGATCATGGGGGCATAACCCTCTGTGGTTGCATCCCAAAACGGATCTCCCGCCCGCGACCATTCACGGGCGGGTCCAGGGAAGCGGGGAGATTGGCGGGCCGGCGCGGCGGTGTCAAACACAGCAACGGCGGGGCCAGGGGACAATAATCCCCCCTCCCCTTGAGGGCTTGGGCCGCGAAGCGGACCAAGGGCGGGGGGAGGGGTAGTCCTGGAGGTCGAACCGAAGCCGCTTGCCGCGAGACCCCTCCCCCAACCCCCTCCCACAAGGGGAGGGGGAGAATGTTACATCCAGGCCGCGGATTATCGCCGGCCTATTCCGCCGCCAGTCCCGGAACGAACGCCGGCACCGCGGCACGCTGCGCGGCGGCCATCGGCTGCGGCCACCAGCGGTCCTCCCACTCCGGGAACAGCTTCCACATCCGTGGCATGACAGCCTCGGCGAACAGCTTGGTGTTGTACTTCGCCAGCTCCTTGCCCATGTTGCCGAACTGCAACAGCAGCATCAGGTGGCCGACGTTCAGCGTCGTTGCCACCTCGGTCAACTGCGCCACGACCTCATCCGGCGAGCCGACGATGACGTAGCCCAGGTCGATGATGTCCTTCATCTCGGTCGCGCGCTGGCGGGCGCGGGCGCCGGTCGCCGAGGCGCGGCCGACCTGGCTGACCATGCCGGCGCGCTGGGTTGCCTCGGTGACGTAGCCCGGCGGCGTCGCCCACATCGGATCGGTGTGCAGGCATCGGCCGTAGAAATACTCCGCGGGTTCGCGATACAGTTCCAGGGCCTTCTCGCGCGTCTCGGCCACGCCGACGAACTGCAGGAAGCCGGCGCGGTACGGGTTGCGGTCCTTGCCCAAGCGGGCCATTTCGGTCCAGAATCCGTCCATCGTCGCGCGGCCGTCCTTGTAGCCGAAATAGGACAGGTAGGCGTAGACGTAGTCCATCCGCGCGCACCACTGCCAGGTCTCCACCGACCCGCCGCCGGGAATCCACACCGGCGGATGCGGCTGCTGGATCGGGCGCGGCCAGATGTTGACGTAGCGCTGCTGGTTGAAGCGGCCGTTGAAGGCGAAGGTGTCCTGCTCGCGTCCAGGCGCGCATCACCAGGTCGTGCGCTTCCAGGTAGCGCTCGCGCAGCAGGCTGGGGTTCTGGCCGAACGCGTAACAGGTGTCCATCGGCGTGCCGACCGGGAAGCCGGCGATCAGCCGACCGCCCGAGATGCAGTCGATCATGGCGAATTCCTCGGCGACCCGCGTCGGCGGGTTGTACAGCGCCAGCGAATTCCCCATCACGCAGATCGCCGTGTGCGTGGTGCGACGCGCCAGCGCCGTGGCGATCAGGTTGGGCGAGGGCATCAGGCCGTAGCCGTTCGAGTGATGCTCGTTGCAGCAAACGGCATCGAAGCCGCAGTCGGCGGCGAACTCCATCTCGTCCATGAAGTCGTTGTACATCAGGTGCGCGCGCTTCGGGTCGAACAGCGAGGAATGGATGTCGACCCACACCGATGGGTGCTGCTGCGGCAAAGTCGTCCGGCAGCTCGGTGTACGGCATCAGGTGAAACCACAGCAGCTTCATGGCCGATTCCTTGTTTGCCCGGTGCAGGTTGTCCCGCGGTGGGATCGCCCGCGTCGGCACGCAGTGTCTCGCGAGGATCGGCTGCTGTCCAGCGGGCCAGCAGATAGCGGAGGGCCGTCCCCTGGACGCCGAAGTGCCGTGGTTCGCGCACCGTTCATGCGGACGTGGCGTAGCAGGATAGTGACCGCATCCTCGGCGATGCGCTGCTGGCTTACCGGCGGACGGCGCAGATCGATCTGGCGCTGCGTGCGTTGGCCGCGCCAGGCCCGGCGGGGCTGACAACGGCGGCAAGGCCGTCGGCGAAGATGGCAATCTACCAGGACAGCGGGACCGACCTCGATTTTGTACCGTTACGAACCGTGCAGAGCGGCTCCGCGACCAAGGCGTAAAGCGCATGCATCTCTTCTGGCCGAGGAACCTGTCAGTAATCGCGCTGTTGTATGCAGTCGTCCTTATCCGTCTTGTCGGGCGGTGGATGGGATGTCAGCCAGTTCCGTAGGCTAAGTGGCCAACGTGCATTCTGCCAGTCCGAACCCCGAAGTTGCCGACTGACCGCCTGCAACGAAATCGAGAAAGCCGAATCGGAGCCTGGTATTTTCAGCGCGACGTCACGTGCAACGTCATCGGTAGAGAATAGCACGTCTCCGACACCGCTACCGCCTCCGCCTGTCAACTCGAGGGGGGTACCTGCAGCGTCAGACGAGACGACGTGCACCTTCAATGTGTCGAATTTTGCATCCTTGAGCTGTGTTCCCGCAAGATTGGGCTGGTTGCCATCGTGCGTTTCCAGTGAATTCTCCACGAACGTGAAAATCGGATTGCCAGTGAAGTCGGCCTCTCTCAGGTCCGCACAGGCAAACCTCGGCAAGCTAAGAAACAAAAAAAGCCTATATCTCTCTTGGGTCCATTATTCGCTCCGGAAGTTTCCTTCCGACTGCTCTGTTCGAAATTGGCTTCTGCACGGTCAAAGGCATAACGCATCGTAAAACTTCCGAAATTTCGTAGTGGAGATTGCGTAAACTTGGCCCAGCGCAAATGGGCCTGGGCAAAATTTACACTTTCAATGTCAGCACGGTCGAACGTTGCGTGCTCAAGCGACGCAGCATAAAAATCGGCACCGGATAGGATGGCGTTGTCAAAATTCGCCGAGTCGATGCTCAGTCTCGAAAAATCGCATCGAACGCAGTAGATGCCGGCAAAATTCCGTATCGACGACCCCGCTCGAAGCAGTGCGACCATTGGATCCGAAAGCGATTGTGCGCGAGCTTCAACACTCGCGGCCTGCGGCAACTGATGATAGGAAACCCTTTCCCGGTACAGCGTCCCCTCATTGACAAGGCCACGGCTCAACCCGATGAGGCCCTGCAGTGCCGCGTCCGTCGCTGCCGCCTGAACGGACGTCCGATCCACGCTCCTGAGCACTTCCTGCAATGCGCTCCGTACCGTTGGATTTTCCTCGATGGCAAGACTATGAACCAGCGCCAGCAATATTTGTGTGTCACGTTGGCCTGATCCACCGGGCAAGCCAAGGAATGACCGTAAATTCGCGACACCGCTCAAACGTTGGCCTGGAGCCTGGTTTCCGATATCCGCGATGGCTTTGTCAAGTCGCTCTTGCGACTTCTCCATCCTTGCCTCGGATATCTGACTCAGCCCCAGCCAACCAGAAACGAAGAGGGCAATCAGCGCCACCATCGCAGTCACGACGCCGGCCGCAGCGGCATAGGCTTTGATGGATTCCTGTCGCTGCGCCGTCGCCGTGAGCTGGCGCTGCAGCACTTGTGTTTCAGCTTTGAGCTTCTCGACCCGGGCCTGTGCCTCCGCCAGATCGAGGCGCGCGCGGTCTTCTGCGGTCGACTCTCCCATGCAAAATCCCTCTCGCTTCGACTTCGATACGTGCCGGCTGTCAATAGATTGGGTCGCGGCGTGAAACGAAGCCACTTTGGCTCGAATGTGTCAAGAATCCGGCTTGGACGAGGTCGCCCCACGCCGACGGGTGCTGCCGCGCAAAATCGTCCGGCAGCTCGGTATATGGCACCAGGTGAAACCACAGCAGCTTCAGGGCCGATGCCTCGTTTCCCCGTGCAGGTTATCCCGCGTTGGGATCGTCTGCATCGGCGCGCAGTGTCTCGCGAGGATCGGCCGGTGTCCAGCGGACGAGGCGACCGGTGGCCGCGCAAGGGCAACCACCGGTCGCGCGACGCCACGCCCAGGGGGGGTGGGCCATGACGTCAAGCCGTCAGCGTCAGGCCCGGCAGATCAGGCCCAGTGGCCCTCCAGCCAGACCCAGCCGCCGGTTGGCTGCTGCATCCAGCGCCCGGGCACCCAGGCGGTCTGGCCGGGCGATCGCGGCACGTAGTGGCCGGTTGCCCAGACCCAGGTTCCCCCGTTCATGGCGGCGAACCGCCAATGACCGGGCTGCCAGACCACCGGGCCGGAGCCCTGTGGTGGCGGCGGCACCAGCTCCACCTGCGCCGGCGGCGGCGGGCCCGGCGCAATAATGGGCGCGGGGGCCGTCGTCGTCTGTACGATCACCTGGGTCGGCGGTGGCGGCGGCGCGGTGCAAGCGGCGAACGCCAGCAACGCGGGCAGCGCTGCCAGCGACAGGCGCATGCGGGACATCTCGTCCTCCTGTGCGGGCGGTTGCGTCGGGCTGCGCGGCGTCAGCTCTGCCAGTGGCCGGTCACCCAGACGTAGCCGCCGGTGGCCTGCTGCACCCACTGGCCCGGCACCCAGACCGCGGTGGTCGTTGGCTGCTGCACGCGCTGCATATAGCTGCCGTCCACCCAGACCCAGCTTGACCCGTTCCAGTTCCAGTGACCGGGCTGCCAGTAGGTGGTCACCGTCGCGGTGGCGGGCGGCGGCGGGACCGTCTCGACCTGCGGCGGCGGCGGTGCCGCCGGTGCGACGAGGACCGTGGCCTGGGTCATATCAGCCGGCACCGTGACCACGGTTTGCGCGGACGCCGGAGCGACGGCGGCTGCGCCCATCAAGGCAGCGACTGCCGGAAGAGCAAAGATGGCCGTTCGTCGATTCAACATGGTCTGTCTCCCTACGAATTTCACGAAGCAGTGTGTCGTCAACAATACAGCGTCGTGTTTCCGCACACCGCTCGGATGATCTGACATGGCAACTCAATAAGGTGGCAATGCGGCTGACGGTTCATTCGAATATTCACAAGTGGTTGATTGTCATTCCGCGTTTTAGGCACGCCGGAATCGGTGATGACTGCCCTATTTGCTTGATGGTGTGGCGTTTTATTTGATGCTGCGACCGGATACGCGCATACCGCTCGGCCGCGAATAAAATTGACTTAGGCAGCTAAATATATGCCTATGTCAGCCTATGTCCGACCAAGACCCCATCCCGCATCGCATCGCCGCGGTCCGCCGGTTCAGCCGATTCTACACCGGTGCCGTCGGCGCCTTGCGCGAGCACCTGTACGACAGTGGGTTCTCGCTGACCGAGGCGCGCGTGCTCTATGAGCTGTCGCAGCGGGATGACCTGACCGCCAGCACGATCGGTCGCGACCTTGGCCTGGATTCCGGCTATCTCAGCCGCATCCTGCAGCGCTTTGCGCGCGATGGCCTGCTGCGGCGCGAGCGCTCACCGCGTGACGGACGGCAGACGCGCCTGGCGCTCACCGAGGCAGGACGCGCTGCCTTCGCCCCGCTCGACGCTGCCTCCGCCCGCGAGGTCGGGACGCTGCTGACCCGGCTGCCCGATCCCGCCCAGGCCGCGCTGGTCGCCGCCATGGGGCAGATCGAAACGCTGCTGGGCGGCGCGAGCTCCGCGGCCCACCCCTGGCTACTGCGCCCGCCGCGGCCTGGCGACATCGGCTGGGTGGTGGCGCGACACGGCGCGCTGTACGCCGAGGAGTACGCGTTCGACGCGCGGTTCGAGGCGCTGGTCGCAAAAGTCGCCGGGGCGTTCCTGGCGGCCAACGACCCGGCGTGCGAGCGGTGCTGGATCGCCGAGCGCGACGGGGTGAATGTCGGCTCGATCTTCCTGGTGCGAGAAGACGCGGACAGCGCCAGGCTGCGCCTGCTGCTGGTCGAGCCGACCACGCGCGGCGCGGGGATCGGCCGGCGGCTGGTGGCCGAGTGCCTCGCGTTCGCCCGGGCGGCCGGCTATCGCCGCGTCGTGCTGTGGACCAACGACATCCTGACCGCGGCGCGGCACCTCTATGTGCAGGCCGGGTTCCACCTGGTCGCCAGCAAGCCGCACCGCAACTTCGGCCCGGCGATCGTCGGCGAGGACTGGGTTCTGGAGCTGCGTCCCCTGGGGTGAGAGGGGCGAGACGCCGGAGGACCGATGGCCAGGCCGTTCGGCCTAGGCCATCCGGCCGAAGCCATCGGGGCCGCTCAGCCGATCGGCGCCTCGTAGGCCGCCCAGGCATTCGGGCTCTCGCGCAGCAGGATTTTGAGCCCGGTGACGGCACCCCCGCCCGCGCCCAGCGTGCCGTCGCGGCAGGCGGCGGCGAGCTTCGTGTGGATATGCAGCGCCATCTGTTCCGTCGTCGTGTTGACCCCGGCGAGCTCCGGCAGGTCGTCGAGGTTGCGGTAGTCGAGCGCGTCCAGCACGCGGCGCAGCTCGGTCTTCGCCAGGCCGATGTCGACCAGAAGCTGATGCGGGTCGAGTTTTGGCGCGCGGAACTCCGCCTCGACGGCGAAGGTGGCGCCGTGCAGGCGCTGCGCCGGTCCGAATTCCTCGCCGTGGAAACTGTGCGCGATCATGATGTGGTCGCAGACGGTCAGGCTGAACATTCAGGTGTCTCCATAGGTGACGACGTGGCACAGCCCGCCGGGGCGCAGGATCGCCGGCATCGCGGCGGGCAGCTCGGCGAAGCGCGTCGGCCCCTCCAGCAGCGCATCGTAGCGGGCGTCGGCCAGCAGCCCCAGCGCCAGCGCCAGCCGCTCGGCGTGGCTGCGACGGCCGCGCATCGCCGGCGCAACGGCGCCGACCTGGCTGGCGAGCAGGCGCAGCCGGCGTGCGTGGAACGCCTCACCCAGCGGGACGGCGGGGGCGGCGTCGCCATACCAGCTTGCCTCGATGATGCGGGCCTCGAACGCGGCGCTGGCCAGACACCGGCGCAGGCCGGCCTCGGTCGCCGAGGCGTGGACGATCAGCTCCTGCTCGCCTGGGGCTGCGTCGGGCAGGGCAAAGCCGCAGCCGAATAGCTGCGCGAGCGCGGCGCGGGCGGGGTTGGGATCCACCACGGTGACCGTGGCCGCGGGGATGCGCGCCAAGAGGGCGCCGGTCAGCAGGCCGACGACGCCGGCGCCCACCACCAGCATGCGCTCGCCCGGCAACGGGGCGGCGTCCCACAGCAGGTTGAGAGCGGTCTCCATGTTCGCGGCCAGCACCGCGCGGGGGGTGGGCACGCTGTCGGGGACGGGGATGCACATCGCGGCCGGGGCGATGAAGCGGTCCTGGTGCGGGTGGAGCACGAACACGCGCTGGGCGGGATGGGGGGGAGTTTTCTCCCCCTCCCCTTGTGGGAGGGGGAGTATCTGCCCGGCCTCGATCACCCCGACGGCGCTGTAGCCGTATTTCACCGGGAACGGAAAATCGCCGCCCATCAGCGGGGCGCGCATCGCCTGGTACTGGTTCTTCGGGATGCGGTCGGCGAAGACCAGCGCCTCGGTGCCGCGCGAGACGCCGCTGGCCAGCGTGCGCACCTGGCACGCGCCGGGACCTGGCGCCGCCAGAGGCTCCTCGCGCACTTCGCCGCGGCCCGGCGCGGTGGTCCAGAAGGCGCGGGCGTGCGTCATCCCGGCATGGCACCGGCGCGCGGGCGAACAATGTCGAGCAGCAGGTCCGCGCCCAGCCGATGCACCGTCCAGTCGAAGCGCGGCGCCTCGGGCAGCGACGCGGCGGGCGGCAGGCGGAAGGCCGGCACGCCCTCGCCCAGCAGCACCGGCGCGATGGTCACGTGCAGCCGGTCCAGCGCCCCGGCGGCGAGGAAGCGCGAGACGGTGACGCCGCCGCCCTCGACGAACACCCGGTGCAGGCCGCGCGCGGCGAGCGTCGCCAGGATCGCGTCGATGGCGAATGCGTCGCCGCCGGGCGCGCCGATGGGGCACGGCAGGCGAAGGACGTGGGCGTGGCCGAGCCGCTCCGGCCCGGGCGCATCCTCGGCGCACAGCAGCAGCGTTTCGGGGCCGTCCTGAAAGACCTGGAACCGCGCGTCCAGCCGCCGGCGCGGGTCCAGCACCACGCGCACCGGCGAGGGGCCCTCGACCGCGCGCGTGGTCAGCAACGGGTCGTCGGCGCGCACCGTCCCGGCGCCGACCACCACCGCGTCGAACAGCGCGCGCAGCCGGTGCGTGTGGGCGATGTCCTGCGGCCCGCTGATCCAGCGCGAGGCGCCTGACGTGGTGGCGATGCGCCCGTCCAGCGACTGGGCGATGCGGCCCAGGACCAGGCCTTCCCGGGGGCGGCCGTCGGGGCCGGCGCCCGCCAGCAGCGGTCCGTACAGCGGCGACAGGTCCGCGTCCGCCGGGGAGCGGCGCAGCAGGCGGCGCCATGTCTCGGCGTCGGGACCGTCCATAGAGCGGCAGTATCATGCCGGCGGCATCGCCCGGAAGGGATTGGCGCGGGGCGCGGGCGACCCCAGATGTCGAGCGGGAGCAGAAGGAGGGACCTCATGGCCAGCATCAAGCGTCACGCCAGCGCCGCCTGGCACGGCAGCGGCAAGGACGGCACCGGCAGCCTGACCACGCAGAGCGCCACGCTGAAGGACGTGCCGTACGGCTTCACGTCGCGCTTCGGCGACGGCAAGGGCACCAACCCGGAGGAGCTGATCGCCGCCGCGCATGCCGGCTGCTTCAGCATGGCGACCGCATTCCAGCTCAGCGGCGCGGGCCATCCGCCGGAGAGCCTGCACACCGACGCGACGCTGACCATGGAGCAGGTGGAGGGCGGCTGGAAGATCGCCGCGGTGCACCTGGTGCTGCGGGCGAAGGTGCCGGGGATCGACGCGGCGAAGTTTCAGGAGCTGGCGGCGGGGGCGAAGGCGAACTGCCCGGTCTCCAAGGTGCTGAACGCGACCATCACGCTGGACGCGACGCTGGAGTAGGCGCCGGGCGGGGGGCGAACCTGCTTGCCTCAGCTCGTGCCGCACCGTCCCGCCCGCAGGGGCGCCGCATTGGGCCACCACATCGCGCCGCGCTGAACCGTCGCGGCGCGGTGGTTCCCACCACCGGGACAAGTGGCCGGTGGCAGACTCAGCATGGGGTCATCCCGCATGGCGGCTCGTCCGGCCCCGGCGTGGCCGCGGGGTCGGGCAGGCGCGCGGGACCTGGCGCGACCGCCTCGAGGGGCAGAACGCCCCGGTGGAGCGATGCCAGCAGGGCGCGCGTCTCGGCGATGAACGCGTCCGTGCGGCGCAGGGCGGTTTGGGTTTCGGCGGTGTAAAAGCCGTGCCTGGTGTTGGCGGCGCGGACCCGGGCGCGGCCTTCCGGCGTGCGCGGGCCGGTGCTGAGGCCGCCGTGCATGCGGCAGCGGCCGTTTGTCATCGCCGGCGCCTGGCAGGGACAGCCGGCGCGGGTCTTGGCGCCGCAGCGCGGGGCGAGGTTCGGGTTGCCGCGCGGGTTGCCGTTGCGCAGGGGGCCGGTGGTCTGGGGGCCGGTGCCGGCTTCGGGGTTCTCACGGTGCATAGGGTGTCTCCTTCCGGCTATGCGGTGAGCGCGGCGGCGGAGACCGCCGTGCGGGCGGAGAGTTCGGCCAGCAACCGCGCCTCGGTGGCGGCGTCCAGGCTGTCGGGGCCGCGCACCGGCTGACGTGGCGTGGCCGGCTGGGCGTGCCGCGGCGCGGGGGCCGGGGCGGCGGGGCGCGGGGGCCGGGGCGGCGGGGCGCGGGGCCGGGGCGGCTTGCTGTGGGGCCGGCGCGGCTTGCTGTGCTGGGGCGTCCGCCTGGGCCGGTGCGGGCGGCGGGTCGGCGTGGGCGGCTTCGGGTGCGGGGGACGGCTCCGTCGGGGCGGCTTCGGGCGCGGGCTGCACGCGGAAGGTGGGGCCTACGGCGGCCGGCAGGCCCAACGGCTGCCGTGCGGGGGCGGTCTGACGGTCCAGGTAGTTGTTCAGCGTGGCGTCCATCAACTTGCACAGCCCGATGGCGCGGCCCTGGAAGCGAAGCTGCAGGTTGGGCGGCAGGTCGGGCTGGGTGGCGCAGCCGAGATTCTACATCGTGTGGTAGTGGACACCGACGATGCGGGCGGCGAGCACCGCCTCCAGCGGGTCGCGCGGGCGCAGGGCGGCGATGAAGAGGAAGGCGGCCTCCTGGCGGGAGGCGATCTGCTCGGCCGAGGCGCGGGGGTGGTGCGGCAGGGTGTCGACGGTGGTGCCGAGCATGGCGATGAAGGTGGCGGGGTCGAGGAAGAGGGGCTGGGCCTGGGTTTGGGTCATGGCGGAGGTTCCTGGCTGGTTGTAGAAGCCGTGCTGGCTTATACCCCAGGTTGAGGACTATTGTCAAAGGGTCTAGGAATTCTAGCCGCGCCCCGCGCTTTTGGGGTTTGCGGGATGGGCGGTTGCGACGCCGAGGCGGCGGTCCGAACCTGGGGGTTGGGTGACGGTTCGGGTGCCCCCGGGCTGTCAGCGAAAACAGATGGTTCTGAATACGGTCAACCTGACCGTGGAAACCACGATGAACAGCAAGTTTTCAACGACGATTGGCGAGCGGGATTTGTGAACGGTGCAGATGGTCCCATCGGGAGTGCATGGGCGACCAGCCTGACGTTCGCCAGCGTGGCAGCATACGATGCGGGACGCGTATCCCACTGGCGTTGACGGTTCCTTCATATGCGCCAGCACAAAATGGCGATTGGGCAAACGTGGAGAGTGACATGCCAATCACCGCCGGTTTCGCCGACTTGTGGTCCGGCATCTACGTTGCGCGCGTTCAGGATGCGCTGGGCGACTCCGGGGCCGCGCTTACGCTGAACGACACCAACCCCGACTCGCTTGCGATCAGCGGCACCGCGACCGGGCTTGGCCTCATCATCCTTGCCAAGCAGCAGGCGGCCCTTGCCAAGCAGCACGCGATGACGGACACGCCGCAGGGCAACATCGACGCGATCACGCTGTCGCCGGCGGCGCAGGCGAAGCTCCGCGTGTTGCAGACCGCCGCCCAACTTCTGGCGACGGACGTCAAGCCCACCACCGACTCCGCCGTGCCGAAGAGCGAGAGTGACAATCCGGTCGAACCGGCATCCGCGCCCCCCAGCGAGCCCACCACCGATGCGACGGGCGGGCAGACGATCGACCCGACCGACGTCACAGCCCTGGCAACCGAGAATCCGTCCCAGGTTATCAAGGACGCAGTCAGCGCCGCTCAGGCCGCGATGACCGACTCGGCCAGCTTCTATGCGGCGGCGGCAAGCAACTCGTTTATCGTGCAATTCATCACATCGGGCTTGTCGGATTCCAGCAAATCGTCGTTCATGGCTGCCTATGCCAATCAGACACTTAATTTGCAAAACGCCGCCGACGTCGCGGGCTGGCAGTCCACCGGACAGACGACGATAACCGGTACGAGCGAAAGCTTGGGTGGCGGCGGTGCTTTGGGATTTACACAGCCGCCGGCGAATGTCGATTACACGGCAGTCGACTTCGGGCTCGGACAACTTTACATTAGTTGGCCGAAGGTGGCGTAAACCCGACGCAAAAAAGCATACGCCATGATGATGGCACCCGATACACCTGTTTCGCCAACAGCTTCGCCCATGCACTCCCGATGGGACCATCTGCACCGTTCACAAATCCCGCTCGCCAATCGTCGTTGAAAACTGGCTGTTCATCGTGGTTTCTACGGTCAGGCTGACGGTGCTCAGAACCATCTGATTCCGTCGACGCCACCTTGGCGACACTGTTGAAGTTCGCCCGTTGCGTATCCGCTGTCACCGAGTCCGTCGAAAACATCGGGGCCGAGCGGCGGTGTGTTTGGCCTGCGCGCGACCTGAGCAGCCGGTCGCGGCGCCCCGGATTATCACTCGGCGGCGCTGTCCCTGCACGACGGTTGCGAATTCCGTTTCGTCGACCAGTCAGGGGTGGCGATCCAGCTCTCGCGCTTCAGTTCGTCGACAAACCGGAAGTCGACCACCGCTTCCACTGCAAAGTCGTCCTCGTGTTGAAACAGAATCACCCTGTCGCCACGCCGCAGGATGGCGGCATCGGCGTCCACGCCCGGATGTACCAATACCGTTGCGCAGAGGTTCTGACCGGTTCCTCGCGGATTGGCTCCCGGACTGGGTAGGCCTTGCGCATCGGGTGCGCCGCGGTAAGACAACATTTCTGTCATTATTCGTTGGTGGCATCGCGAAGAAAGGTTTTAACGCAGATAAGAAGACGATGCACGCAGAACACGCAGATGGTCCAGCGTGGCTGACAAGGCGTGCGCCACACTGGACTATCTGCGTGTTTTGCGTGCATCGCCTTCTTATCTGCGTTAAATTCTTACTTTCCCTGCAACGCCACCGGACTTGCAACGCGAGCCGAGACCGTACGCAGCGGATGATCGAAGTTCCGGCGGGGCAGAGACTTATCCGCGGCCCGCATCTCCGCGATCTCGATCAAGACCTTATCCAGCTTCTTGCCGTGCCGACCTGCTCGCGCACGCCGGTAATCCCGTTTGAAGCGGCTGGTCTATTCAACAGTCCGCATTCAGGCTCGCGAGAAGCCTGGAGGGCTTGCCGACGGTGACGACATCACCGCGACGCGCGGCCTTCATCGCTGCTAGGGTTTCGGCATTCGGCACCAATGGCTCGAAGGGCAGCGCCTTCTGGCGGCGATCCGCTTCAGCAGCAACCGGAAAGCGTCAGACAGGGACAGGCCCATCGAGGCCAGCACAGCGGCGGCCTCGCTCTTGGTCGCCGCGTCGATCCGGGCGCGGACAACGGAATTCTCGGTCATGGCGCAAATCTCCTGTTGGGCCACATTGTAGCCCAACAGCACCTGAACGTCCGGAAACCCGTTCCGGCATTCGGCGCTGGAAAACTGCATCGGAATAGCCCGATCCTATCAGTGGACTCGGCCCGCTCCGTCGCCCGCTACGTCAACCCGGGGGCCGGAAAGGGCGGCGCATCCGAGCAGGTGACCAATCGGACCGGGTAGCGGCTGGCGTTCCTGTCCTCGGAGACGAACGTGGCGTCCTCCTCGATCGCCTGCGCCAGCAGCAGGTGATCGAACGGGTCGCGGTGGTGCATTGGCAGCCTCGCAAGTGTCCGCAGATGTGCCGCGCTGATGTCGAGCAGGGTGAATCCTTCACGTGCGACGGTGGCCGCGACCTCGCCGATGTCGGCTTCCAGCTTGCCGACGCGGACCTTGACGACGATTTCCCACAGCGACACGACGCTGACCAGGACATCGTTGGCCGGGTCTTCGATCAGCTCCCGCGCCTGCGATCCAAGTTGGGCATCGTCAGCCAGCCACCACAGCAGGGCATGCGTGTCGAGGAGGAGCTTCACTCCTCGGCGCCCTCCATCGCTGCCAGGACATCGGGCGGCAGCACGTCGAAATCGGGCGCCATCCGGATCCTGCCGCGCAGCGAACCCGGCCGCCGGCGGGACCGCTCGGCTGGCGGCGGCGGACGGACCTCGGCGAGCACCTGGTCATGCGACATGATCAGGAACGAACCGCCCTGCCGGGCCTGGCGCAGGAACCCGCTCAGGTTGCCGCGAAACTCGCGCACGCCGATCCGTCGTGGCTGTGGCACCTGCGTGTCTTTGTCGGGTTGGGGCATGGCGTTCCCGGTGTAGGCACACGTTGTGTACGCACACTCCGGGTGGATGTCAACCATCGCAGCGCTTGGCAAGGCAACGGGACCAGCGGCGACCGCGGTGTGGCCGGCTAAGGCTCGGCATCTACGACGTTACCTGCTGCACGAAGGCAAGTGCCTGGGGCGGAACAGCCAAATCGACAGGGATGGGTCGTAGCGTCGCGTGTCATGATTGGGGTTGGCCCTGCCCGTTACCCACGACTTTGCAGCTCGCACCAAAGGCAGTCGTGGGTGGCCGGGCCTGATCCCCGGGTCAAGCGCCCGGGGACGGCCATGACACAGAAGTTTCCCGGCCATGATACAGGAGTTGCCTGACCATCACACAGAAGTTTTCCGGCCATCACGCAGAAGCTTCATGACACAAACGTTCGCGGCGACGCGCCCGCCTCACGCCCGGGCGGACACCGCGACCGCCGCCAGCCGCGTCGGTGCCGCGCGGCCGTGTGCGCCGTAGCGCGAGGCGGCGGGGTCGCGCACGGCGCGTGACACCGCACGGGCGATGATGCCGATCACCCTGCCCTGCGCGGCGATGGTGCGCTGCAACAGAAGCTGATTCTCCGCGGCCAGTGCGCGCAGGCGCACCGGCGTGACCTCGCCCGTGCCGGGAAGCCTCCCGCGGGACGCCCGGCCGGCGGCGACGAACGCGTCGGCGGCGCGGGTCTTCTCCGCCAGCAGTGCACCGGCGCGCGGCAGATCCAGCGCGGCGAGCGCGGCGTTCTCCGCGGCCAGCACCTCGGCGAGGCGGGCGGCGGCGGCGAAAAAGTCGTCGGTCATGGTGTCTTCCCCGGTTGGTGGGCAGCAGGACGCGGGGGCGACTGCCCGGAGGTCCCGGGCAGCGCACCCCCCGCCTGCGCGCGCCCCTCCTGGGCACGCAGCATCGCGGCGTAGATCGACTGCGCCAGGCCGAACCCGCCATGCGCCTCGACCTGCTTGCCGATGGCATCGACCAGCATCGGCTTCCACGCCGCCTCGCCCTGGCCGCCGCCGAATTTGGACTTGGACAGGTCCACGGTGTCGAACATCGGCGCCAGCAACTGGCCGATCGCCATTGCCTCAAACTTCTGCGCCGCCTGCCAGATTTTCGGATCGACCGGCGCGCCGGCGTCAGCGGGTGGCTGCGGCGCCATGGGGCCTGACGTTGACCCGCCCGGGGTTGCCCCGCCCGGGCTTGCCACACCCGATGTTGCAGCGCCGAACCCGGCCGCACGGAGCGCCGCCGGCCCCAGTAACGGCGCGCTCAATATCGCCGCGCCCGGCAGCGTCGCACCCAGGGAGGTCGGGCCCATCAGCGCACCACCAGGTCGGCCTGCAGCGCGCCGGCCGCCTTGATCGACTGCAGGATGGAGATCAGGTCGCGCGGCCCGACGCCCAGCGCGTTCAGGCTGGCCACCAGGTCGCGCAGGGTCACGCTGCCCTCCAGGATGCCCAGCTTCTTGTCGTGCTGGTCGTCGATCTGGATCTGGGTGCGCGGCACCGTGGTGGTGGTGCCGTTCGACAGCGGGCCGGGCTGGCTGACCTGCGGCGTCTCGGTGACGCGGATGGTCAGGTTGCCCTGGGCGATCGCCACCGTGCTGACGCGCACGTTGGCGCCCATGACGATGGTGCCGGAGGCCTCGTCGATCACCACCATGGCGGGGCTGTCGGGCTCGCACGCGCAGGTCCTCGATGCTTGGCCAGCGTCTCGATCGGGTCGCGCGCCGCCGAAGTCGAGCGCCACGGTGCGCGGATCGGTGGCATGGGCGATCGGGCCGACGGCCTGGTTGATCGACGCGGCGATGCGCCGCGCGGTGGTGAGGTCGGGGTTGCGCAGGCCCAGCCGCAGCGTGTCGGCCTTGCCGAGCTGGTAGGCGACCTCGCGCTCCACCGTGGCGCCGTTGGCGATCTGCCCGGCGGTGGGCACGCCGCGGGTGACCGAGCTGGCCGCGCCGCGTGCCGCGATCGCCCCGGTGGCGAGCGCGCCCTGCGCCACCGCGTAGACCTCGCCGTCGGCGGCGAGCAGCGGCGTGACCAGCAGCGTGCCGCCGGTCAGGTTGGTGGCGTCGCCGAGCGAGGAGACGGACACGTCGATCCGGCTGCCGCTGCGCGCGAACGGCGGCAGCTCGGCGGTGACCATCACCGCGGCGACGTTCTTGGTCTCCAGCTTGGCGATCTGGTCGCGCGTGTTGACGCCCAGGCGCTCCAGCATGCCGACCAGGGATTCGCGGGTGAACACGTCGTTGTCCAGCTTGTCGCCGGTGCCGTTCAGGCCGACCACCAGGCCGTAGCCGACCAGCTGGTTGTCGCGCACGCCCTCGAGGTCGGCGATGTCCTTGATGCGCACCTGCGCCGCGGCCGGCCCCGCGATGAACACCAGGGCGGCGAGCAGCAGGCGGATCGGCAGAGCGAGGCGGTTCGGGTGCATGGCGATCGGTGTCCGGTAGCGGGTCCGTTAACGAATTGCGGTCAATCTGCGGCTGACAGCGCAAGCGTCGTGCCAGCCAGGTATCGGCCGATTTCCCTGGTATCGGAGGCAGCCCGCCCCGGCAGGATCTGCCGGCCGGCATGACGGATGCGGAAGAAGGAGCCGGGTGACATGACCCTGATCGATCCCGCGCGCCTGGGCACGTTGAATGCCGCGCGCCTCGGCGCGACCGGCGCGGCATCCCAGGCCGCGGCCGACGCCGCGCGCCTGCGCGCCGCGGGCGCGTCGGGTACGCAGCCGACCGGGGCCGCATTCCGGGTGGCGGCGGAGGTGGAGTCCGGCGCGGCCGAGGCGACGATCCCGCTGACCGATGCCACGCCCGTGGCGCTCGGCGTGATGCTGGCGGCCGAGGCGCTGGACCGCGATCCCGCGCGCGACCGCGCGGCCCGGCGGCATGGTCTGGTGGTGCTCGCCGGGCTCACCGCGCTGCAGCGCGCTCTGCTGGAAGGCGGCGACCTGGCTGTCTCGCTCGACCGACTCGCGGCGCTGCTCGCCGACATGCCGCCGGCGGTCGACCCGCGGCTGGCGGGGTTGCTGGACACCATCGCGCTGCGCGTCCGGGTCGAGCTGGCCCGGCTGGGCCGCTGAAGCGGGGCCTCTGCGGCGCCGGGGGTTGGGGTGGTCGGGAGTGGAACATCTTGCCTCTTTTCAGCGACGTAGCCGATGCTGCTCGGTGCGGCGCAACCGCCGGTAGCGGCAGCCGGAGCACCGAAAAAATAGTTTCATGTCAGCCGCTTGAAGCGAGGTGGTGCACCCTTGGCGGAGCCATGAGGCGACGCTATAAGCCCGCGCGTTGGTGATCGGGGTTGCGTTGGCACGGCGTTGGCATGCGCTTGCATCCCGCTCGCCGGGACTTCGCTCGGGCTTCCGCGGCGCGCCCGTGGTCACGGGGCGTCGTGGCAACAAGAAACGCAGGATCGATCGCGCATGATGGTAACTCTTCCCCCGGACTACCGCCCGACCGTGGACGAGGAGTTCATGAATCCGATCCAGGCCGAATATTTCCGCCAGAAGCTGCTGCGTTGGCGCAACGACCTGCTGCGCGAGGCCGGCGGCACGCTGGCCAGCCTGTCGGAGGGCGGCATCCGCGAGGCGGACGTCACCGACCGCGCCAGCGTGGAGACCGACCGGGCGCTGGAGCTGCGCACCCGCGACCGGGCGCGCAAGCTGGTCAGCAAGATCGATCAGGCATTGAACCGGATCGAGGCCGGCACCTACGGCTACTGCGAGGAGACCGGCGAGCCGATCGGCCTGCGCCGGCTGGAGGCACGGCCGATCGCGACGCTGTCGATCGAGGCGCAGGAGCGCCACGAGCGGATGGAGCGGGTGCACCGCGACGATTGAGCCGGGCGCTCGCTTCTCACCGGCGGCCACGGGCGAACCGTTCGGCACACGGTGCCACGGCTCGCGCCGAGGGCGTTCGGGACTCGCCACCGTTGATCGCGTCGGCGGCTTCCGGCACATGCCAGCGTTGATCGCGTCGGCAGCTTCCGGCACATGCCACCGTTGATCGCGCCGGCGGCTTCCGGCACACCGCCTGAACGATCGTGCCGGCGGCTGCCTGTTGCTGTTCCGCCCGGCACGCCGCCCACGACGCCGCGTCGCCGCCGCCGCACCCCCGCAGTTGGGCTTGGAGTTGGCTGATGAAGATCAAGGTTGGGTCCGAGGCCCACAAGGAACTGTTCTGCCGGCAGTTCATCGAGACCCATGAACTCTATGATCCGCCGACGCTGCCGTGGCCCGAACTCGACGAGGCGCAGCTTGGCCGCCTGCGTTCCGTGCCGTTCTGGCAGGAGGTCTATCACACCGAGCGACGCGCCGGTGCGATCGTCGCCGCCTTCACGCCCCATGGTGGAGGATCCGCTGGTGCGCGAGGCCGTCGCGCTGCAGGGCGTGGAGGAGGCGCGGCACGCGCAACTGATCCGCGTGATGATCGATCGCTACGGGCTGGATGCGACCGAGCAGCCGATGGAGCAGTTTCCGGCCGACCTGGAGACGGCGTTCATCGATTTCGGCTTCGGCGAATGCATGGACAGCTTTCTGGGTTTCGGCGCCTTCAAGACCGCGCGCCAGTCGGAATTCCTGCCCGAGGGGATGTTCGAGATATTCGACGTGCTGATGCACGAGGAGACGCGCCACATCGTGTTCTTCATCAACTACATGGCGTGGCGGCAGGTGCGGCGCGGACGCGGCCTGGCGCCGCTGCGGGCGATGACCTCGGCCTGGTACTACGGCCGCGCGCTGCAGCCGCCTGCTGGGCATGGTGCGCCGCGGCAAGGACGCCAATGACGGCAGGGATTTTGCCATCACCGAGGCCAACATGTTCCTGGAAGGCTTCAGCTTCCGCCAGTTCGTCGAGGACTGCTACCGCGAGAACGCGCGCCGCATGAGCGTGTTCGATCCGGACCTGCTGCAGCCGCGGCTGCTGCCGGCGATCGCCGACATGGCCGCGGCGGGGCTGCGGCTGTGGGAACGGCGACGGCCGGGGGTTCGGCGCGCCATCTGAATGGCGGCACGCACCGCGCTGGCAACCGGAGCCTGTCCTCGGGCGGGCCATCGGCCCGTCCCGGGCGCCGGCCATGACGCGAGCGAAGCGTTCGGTTCGGCGTCCGGTATCAGTGGGGCGTCCGGTGTCAGTGGAACGTGCGGCCGGAGTCGATGACGACCGTCTGGCCGGTCATCGTCTCGGTGCGGCACATCGCCACCACCATGTCGGCGCAGTCGTCCTTGTCGGCGGCCTTCTTCAGCAGCGACGCGGCCGCGCCCTGCGCGATCATTTCGGGGCGGAGATTGGCGGTCGCGCGGGTGCCCTCCAGCAGGCCGGGCGCGACACAGTTGACCAGCGTCTCGGGCGCCAGGGCGACGGCCATGCAGCGCGTGAGGTGGATCAGCCCGGCCTTGGACACCGCATAGGCGATGGACGAGCCTTGCGGCCCGAGCCCCGCCACCGAGGCGATGTTGACGATGCGGCCGCGGCCTTGCGCCTTCATGATGGGGGCCACCGCCTTGGTCAGGCGCATCGGGCCGGTCAGGTTGACCGCCATGATCTTGTCCCACACCTCCTGCGTGAGGCTGTCGAGGTCGGTGAAGGGGATCGCCTTGTTGTAGGCGGCGTCGTTGACCAGGATGTCAAGCCGGCCGAAGCGTTTGGTCACCGCACCGACCAGCGCGTCCACGGCGGCGGCATCGGTGATGTCGCAGGCGAAGGCGGCGGCGTTGATCTGGTAGTGCGAGGCAAGGTCGCGGGCGACGCCCTCCGCCTGGTCGCGGCTCTGGGCATACATGACGGCGATGTGCGCGCCCTCTTTCGCCAGCGCGTGGCAGATGCGCTGCCCGAGCCCGCCGTTGCCGCCGGTCACCAGCGCGACCGCACCTTTGAGGTCCATGCGTTTTCTCCTGCCTGCGGGGGCGCGGTGGTTTCGCGGCGCCTTCCCGTGTCCGGCGGGCGGTCTGTTACCTCGGGTACGGGGCAGGCAAGCCGTTGGCCCGGGCAGCGTATCGAGAATTGCCGAAGGAGCAGGCGCTTGCAAGGGCGCGCCTGACAACCGCCTTTGCGCACGGTTGCGCAAAGGCGGCAGACGTGGGCCTTGGCCGTGCCGCTACCAGGGCGTCGCTCACCTGCCCACGCTCGCGCCCGAGGCGGCGGACGAGTTGGGGTGTACCGTCAAGCACCTCGGCTTTCACTGCCTGCTGATGATCGGCGCTACCGGCCAGTCAGGGAGAATCAGGCGAGCCGCCCCCTGGCAGACCTGCCTGCCCAAGCCTATCCTCCGCCAGCACCTGAGAATCCCGCGACACCATGGCGACGAACACTCTCGACGCTGTCCGACAGCGACTCGCAGCGGAGGAACCGGAACTCCGCCGCCGCGGCGTGCGCCACTTGGCGGTGTTCGGCTCCGTTGCCCGCGGCGACGATCGCCCCGACAGCGACGTGGACGTCGCGGTGGAGATCGAAGCCGGCCGCTCGTTCTCCTTGATCCGCATGGAAGAGACCCGCCTTCTGCTGGAAGACGCTTTGCGGCGCCGTGTCGACCTGGGCGAGGTGGACAGTCTCCGGCCGCAAGTCCGAGCGGTGTTCGAGCGGTGTTCGAGCGGGAGAGGGTGTCCATCTTCTGATGGCGCGCACCGACGCGGCATGGGTCGAGGACATCGTCTCGGCCGTCGCCGACATTCGCGCCGATACAGCCGGCATGGACTTCGCCGCCTTCTCCGCGACGCCGGTGACCGTGAGGTCGGTTCTCTCCTCCATCGCTGTCATTGGAGAGGCCGCCAAGAACATCAGCCCGGCGTTCAAGGCAGCGCATCCGGACATTCCGTGGCAGGCAATCGCCGGAGTCCGCGACAGGATCGTCCACGAGTATTTTCGGACCAATAAGCGCCGCATCCGGGACGTCGTCGT
Source organism: uncultured Alphaproteobacteria bacterium (assembly GCA_963773345.1). Lineage (GTDB taxonomy): Bacteria > Pseudomonadota > Alphaproteobacteria > Acetobacterales > Acetobacteraceae > Palsa-883. The sequence goes on from CAVZBG010000010.1 coordinate 938,931, forward strand.
CGAAGACATCGACGCGTTGGAGGACGCGCTGCGAAAGCCGAAGGACGACCCTGCGTCCGCGCCATGACCGGGGGAACGGGCACCGATCTCCCCATTTTCACGAACAGAATAGCGGCAGCCGATCGCCACGACACTCCCGCCATGCCACCCTCCCGACCAACCCTAGGGGAGAAAACACGACAGGCCGTTAGCCCGGTCAGGGCCGGGAGAGTCTCCGAAGGAGCGGCCGCTCTTGCGAGAGCGCCCCAGGTGGCCTACTTTGCGCAGGCTTGCGCAAAGGAGACAGAAGTGGGTTTTGACCACTCCGCGCCGAGACGCCCGGTGAACCTGAACCTGAACGCCGATCTGGTCGAGCGGTGCAAGTCCGAGGTCGGCAACCTCTCTGCTCACGTCGAGGCATTGCTCGCGGCAGACCTGGAACGGCGCGCCGCAGCGGCAGCAGCGGAAAAGCGGCGGACCGAGCGCGCGGTCGACGCTTTTGCCGCTCTCTACGAAGCGCACGGCAGCCTGTCCGAGGAAATGCAAAGCCTGTGATCGCGGCGGCGCAGTTCAGCGTGCACCGAACGCCCTCGCGGAGCGCGGTGCGCCCCTTCGTTATCGTGCTTCAGTCGGATGATTTCGCGCGGATGCCGACCCGGGTCGTCGCACCTCTCGTGCGGCCCGACGCCATGCCCCAGCTCGGCAGCGAGCACGCACGCGTTGCGCCGAAGCTTGTGGTGCGGCGGCGCGATTACGTGCTCAATCCTTTCGACCTTGCCACGCTCGGGGTCCACCGGCTGGGCCAGCTTGTCGCATCTTTCGCCGAGGACGATGAGGCAAGGCGCAGGATCCAGGACGCACTGGACATTGTCCTGAAACCCGTCTGAGCGCGATTTCTGCCATCTGCATTCTGCCATCTGCATACGGACGAGCAAATGAAAGTCGGCATCCTGCAGTTCTTCGGCTGGCGCGACCGGTCCGTGCCGCTCAATTCGGTCTACCAAGCCGGCGATCGAGCGCTTCTCCATCATGGACGAGACGGGCTACGACGCCGTCTGGCTCGCCGAGCATCATTTTTCCAGCTTCTCCGTCTGCCCGTCGGTGCACATGATGGGTACCATGGCCGCCGCGCGCACGCAAGCGGCTGCGGATCGGCATGGCGGTGTCGCTGGCGCCCGTTCTACAACCCGCTGCGGCTCGCCGAGGAGGTGGCGCTGCTGGACGTGCTGTCGGGCGGGCGGGTCAACTGGGGGGCGGGGCGCGGCTTCGAGCGCAGCGAGTTCGCCGCGTTCGGCATCCCGGGCGAGGAGAGCGCCCCGCGCTTCCACGAGACGGTCGAGATCGTGCTGAAGGCCTGGACCAACCAGCGCTTGTCACCCATCAAGGCCGGTTCTTCCAGTACGACGGCGTCGAGGTGCTGCCCAAACCGCTCCAGACGCCGCACCCGCCGGTGTGGATGGCGGCGTCGTCCACGCCGGCCATCGACTGGGCGGCGAGCCAGGGCCACTCGATCCTGATGGACCCGCATTCGTCCCGCGCCGAGCTGATCAGGAAGCGGCGGCATTACGCGGCGAAGCTTGCCGAGGCCGGCTACAGCGACGCCGGGCGGGTCATTCCGATGGCGCGCCTGGTCGCCGTCGATGAGACGGCGGAAAAGGCCCGCGCGGTGGCGAAGCGCGCGGCCGAGTGGACGGTCGCCTCCTATGTCGGGTCGCAGCATGGCAATGTGCGCCAGGAGCCGTTCGGGACTTTCGGCGGCAAGGACCCGATCGATTTCTATCTGGACGACGTGATGATCCACGGCACCGCGGAGAGCGTGGTCGAGCAGATCCAGTCGTTCGCCGCGGAGATCGGCATGACGTATCTGATGGCGGCGCCGCTGAGCGGGCGTTCGTTCCGGCTGCTGACCGACAAGGTGTTGCCGCGAATCGCGGGGTGACGCGGATCGCGCCGGGATAGCCAGAGGCTTCATGCGATTTTCCGTCCGCCATGAAACGATCTACCGCTACAGCAACCCGGTCAGGCTCGGGTCGCACGTGCTGCGGCTCAATCCGCGTGCCGACGGCGCGTGCAGTCTGGCCGGCAGCCTGCTCGTGGACCCCGCGCCGGCCGAGCGTCACGAGCAGACGGACCACTTCGGCAACCATGTCACGCAGGTGAGTTTCACGGGCCTCTCGGACCACCTGCGCATCGAGAGTTGCTTCGACGTTGATATCCTCGCGGCCGCGCCGTTGCACGATCCCGGGCTGCCTCGGCTGCCCTGGTCGTTCAGCGGGCACGACGCGCTGGCGGACTACCGCGCTGACGGCGCGCCGGAGGCCGCGGTGCAGACTTTCGCGGCCGCGCTGGCAGCGGAAAGCGAGTGGGCCGCCCTGCCCTTCCTCGACCGCCTGAGCCAGACGCTGTTCACCCGCCTGGACCGCCATATCCGCATCGAGGGCGCGGCGCAGGCGCCGGCCCACACGCTCGCCATCGGCCGCGGCGCCTGCCGCGACCTGACCGTGCTGTTCATGGCGGCCTGCCGCACTCTGGGAATCGCCGCGCGGTTCGTCAGCGGCTACCAGGCGCAGGCCGACACGCCCGACGGGCAGCGTCACCTGCACGCCTGGCCCGAAGTGTTTTTGCCGGGCCTGGGCTGGCGCGGATTCGACCCCACGCATGGCATTGCCGTGACCGACGGCCACGCGGCGCTCTGCGCGGCCCCGGACCAGGCCGCCACCATGCCGGTGGAAGGCGGGTTCCATGGCGACGGGGTGACTGCCACACTCGACTATCGCGTGCGGATCGCGACGGGGTGACAGAAGGGGCGGCGAACAGGAGCCGGCGTAGCCGGCTAATGGGCAACCGTCCCGTGGGCGGCAACGTTGAATAGGACTATGATGGTCCGAACGTGTGCGGGAATTCCCATGAGCGTCGTGACCCTTCGCCTTCCTGACGATACCTGCGAGCGCCTGAAGCAGCTTGCGGCCTCGCGTGGCATCAGCATGATTAAGCTGATGGAGGTACTCGGCACGGCCGCTATCGCCGCGCACGATGCCGAAGTCCGGTTCCGCGCCATGGCCGCGGGCGCGGATCGCGCGCGGGCTCTTGGCATCCTGGAACGGCTTGACGCTGGCGATCGCGCCGGCGCCTGCTGAGGGGGGCAGGATGTCGGAGGCAAAGCGGCAAACGAGTTGGACCTGGGAAGCCTACCTGGAGTGGGAGGCCCGGCAGCCGATCCGTTACGAACTCGTGGACGGCCAGGTCTACGCCATGGGCGGCGGGACGGTGAAACACGATACCATCGGCAACAATCTGCGCGCCGCGCTGCATACGCAGATGCGCGGCAAGCCATGCCGGGTGCACGGACCGGACCTCAAAGTGCGCGCAGGACGGGACGGACGCTATCCGGATGCGCTGATTGACTGCGGTCCAAGCGTGCCGGACGCGCTGTATGCGCAAGAGCCGGTGGCGGTGTTCGAGGTGTTGTCCAAGAGCACGGGATGGATCGACCAAAGCCTGAAGCTGCGCGACTATGACGCCACGCCAGCCATCCGCACCTATGTGCTGATCAGCCAGGACGAGCAGCGGGCCATGGTTTACATGCGTGACGAGGCCGGACGGCTGGGCATTCAGAGTGCGGCTCTTGTCGAGGGCGCGGATGCGTCGATCGAGATCCCGGCGTTCGGCCTGGCGTTGCCGTTTTCCACCCTCTACGAGGGACTCGCGTTCTCTTCCGATCCGGTGCCTGCCCCCTGATCGGCGCCGCGACTTTCGTGCCGATGCAACCGGCATGGACCTGACCACGGAGCGGCCGTTGAGGACAAGGAAGTCGTGGGGCCATGGCCTTGGCTCTTCCTCTTCACCCTTCCCAACCGAAGCGTGGCTTCGATGCATCGGATGGTGTGCAGACTTTTCGGTAGCTGCAAATATTGCAATTAGAGCAATCGGTGCATATCCTGCGTCGCACTTGCCAGGAGGCATGCCATGACAGGCCGGATCGAGGTCGCGGTCAGCGCCAAGGACGTCGCGGATGCCCGACGCACTGCGCGGGCGCTACGCTCTCGCGTCGCAGGCCGCCGGTCGGATGCCAAGGTCGAAGTCGACGCCGGCACACTGAAGACCATCCTGAGGGTGATCGACGCGGTTTTGCCGCAGCGGCCCCACCGAAGGGCGGCGGTCCGTCGCGCCAAGGTCGCCGAACCAACCCTGGTCGCCGACGAGATCAGCCCTCAGGAGGCCGCTGACATTCTCCGGATGTCGAGGCCATCGGTCATGCGGCTGATCGAGAAAGGTCTCCTGCACCCGCGCAAGGTCCTCTCCCGCAACAGGCTGTCACGGGCCGAGGTGGTGGCCTATCAGATCGAGCACTCGCGGCAGCAACGCGAGGCGTTGCACAATATTGTCACGCTGACCGAGGAGTATGACTTCTGACTGCGAGGGGGCTGTGCCAGCGCCTGTCGTCGCTGTCGACGCCTGCATCCTGTTTCAAGGCAGGCTGACGAACCTGCTTCTGCACCTTGCCGAAGCAAACGCATTCGAACCGGTCTGGTCCGACGAGATCCACGCGGAGTGGATGCGGAACCTGCACTCCCGCATGGGCATTCCGGTTGAAAAGATCACCTATCGTCGTGACGAAATGGAGAAGGCATTCCCGGTCGCCAATGTTCCTGCGACGCCGCCCCTCATTTCCACCATCCAGGGATTGAGCAGGACCGCCGCGCAGCGGAAGGATGCCCACGTCGTTGCCACGGCGGTCGTCGCCAGGGCCACCGTCATCCTGACATACAACATCAAGGATTTCGCGCCCCGAGTGCTTAGCCACTATGGTCTGTCCAAAGTCAGGCCGGACCCTTTCTGCGTGGATCTGCTCGCGAGCCACAAGGTTCAGATCCTCGCGGGGCTCCGCGCACACCGGGCCAGCCTGAGAAGGACGCCAATGTCCCCCGCCCAGTACATCGATCATCTCGCTGGCGATAAGCTCGGCATGCCGAGGCTGGCGTTTGCACTGGCACCGCACGCCGGATCGATTTGAGAGACAGGCCAATGGGCCGGTTGGCCAGACGGGCGATCGGCTCCCCGGCCGGATCTTCGGTCCGCGATGCATCGATTGCGATGGATCAATGGAGCGAGCTGGACCGGGTCCAACCTCGACATGGCGCCCGCGCCCCCAGCATGCGACCCTTCCGCCCAGCCCCACGGGAGAGAATACCCATGCGCATCGTTGCCCTGGAAGAACACTACACCGTGCCCCGCATCGTCGCCGGCATCTCCCCTGAGGCGATCGCCCGCCGCGGCTTCCCCGGCCCCGACTTCCCCTGGGCGCAGACGACCAAACGCGCGGAACTGGCCGACCTTGGCGACGCCCGTCTCGCCGACATGGATGCCAGCGGCATCACGACCCAGGTGCTGTCCGTCGCCGGGCCGGGGGCCGACCTTGTCCCCGGCCAGCCGGGCATCGACCTTGCGCGCGCCTACAACGACGCGCTGGCGGAAGCCTGCGCCCGCCACCCCGCCCGCTACCGCGGCTTCGCGCACCTGCCGATGCTTTCTCCCGACGCGGCCGCGGACGAGTTGGAGCGCGCGGTCACCCAGCTTGGCTTCCACGGCGCGCTGGTGAATGGTGCGACGGACGGTCGCTTCCTCGACGACCCGCGCTTCGAACCGATCCTCGCGCGCGCCGAAAAGCTCGACCTGCCGCTCTACCTGCACCCGGGCATCCCCACCGAACCCGTGCGCGCCGCCTACTACGACAACCTGCCGGGCAATTTCGGTTTCATTCTCGCACTGTCCGCCTGGGGCTGGCACTACGACACTGCGATCCACGTGCTCCGCCTCGTGCTGTCAGGCGCCCTCGACCGGCATCCCGCGCTGAAAATCGTCATCGGCCACATGGGTGAGGCGCTGCCGTTCATGCTGGACCGCATCGACGAAACAACCGCAGCGACGGCGAAGACGCACCTGCAACGTTCGGTGCGGCAGACGATCCTCGATCAGGTGTGGATCACCACCAGCGGGTTCTTCACCATGGTGCCGTTCATGGCGGCGCTACTGTCGTTCGGCGTCGACCGCATCCTGTTCTCGGTGGACTACCCGTTCGCCTCGAACGCCCGAGCGCGGGCGTTCCTCGATGCGCTGCCGGTCTCACCGGCCGACCGCGCGAAGATCGCCCATGGCAACGCGGACCAGTTGCTTCGCCTGCCGGGTTGACGGCGGCGCCGCGGCCACCCAGAGCCGCCGACCGCTACCCCACCAGCCCGCGCGCGATGGCGATCACCCGGTGCGCCTCGCTCCACAGCCCGTATTCGTCCAGTCGCGCCATCGGCACCCACGCCGCCTCGGTCACGTCGGACGCGGCGACCGGCTCGCCCGCCTCCCACCGGCAGGCATAGTCGATGATGGTGTAATGATACTGCACGAGTCCGGCCGCGTCGTGGCGGATGTTGTCGACATTCGCCGCCAGGTGCAGCGCGCCGACCGAGAGCCCCGTCTCCTCCGCCAGCTCGCGCCGCGCCGCCTGCTCGCAGGTCTCGCCCAGTTCCTGCGCGCCGCCCGGCAGCGTCCAGCTTCCCACCCCCGGCGGCTTGCCGCGCCGCACCAGCAGCACGCAATCATCCTTCAGCACCACGATGCCGATGCCGACGATCGGCCGCGCCGGATATTCTCGATCGCTCACGGCTTCGGCGCTGCGGTCGGAGCAGCAGTCGGGGTGCCAGTTGGGGCAGCGGTCGGCCCGCCAGTCGCGGCACCGTTCGGGGCGGCAGCCGGGGCGGGCGGCGGCGCCTTCAGCGTGTCCAGATCCGGCGTCAGGGCCGCCCGCTTCCACGACCCAAGCTGGAACGTCCACCCGGCCAGCTTGGCGTTGAGCTTCGCGGCCTCGTCCTTGGCGTTGCCAGTGCCGTCGGCACTGAAGCGCGCCCAGATATCTTTTTCCCCCTTCAGCACCGTCACGTGCACCGCCAGCCCGCCCGCCGTGGTGAACACCGAGGTCCCGATCAGCGCGCCCACCTTGGCCGCCGCCGCGTCCTTGTCCGGCGTGACGTCCTCAAACGTCAGCAGCTCCAGCCCGCGGTCCAGGTCGTCCAGCTTGTAGTCCTCCAACTTCGGCGGATTTTCACCCCCGGTCAGCAGCAGCTTGCCGTCCTTCGCAACGAAATCCAGTTCGGTGTCGCCACGATGCACCGTCACGCTGGCGATGCGCGCATGGTCGATGTTCATGATGTCGCGATCCAGCCACAGCAGCGGATCGGCGTCCACCTCCAGGCTGCCCTCGGCCAGCCAGGTCTGCATATCGTTCGGCCGGCGCACGTAGACCTCGTCCGGAACGTTGCCCGCGGTGCGGACCCGGCGATGCCCGACCAGCAGTTCCGCGATCGGGTTGGCCTTGCTGTCGTAGACGCGCAGCAGGTCGGAGGTGCTCTGCGCGTCGTTGGCGTCCGCCAGCCCGAGCCGGCCGAACATTGCCGGGTCGGTGGTGCGCGGCTCGACCAGGCGCAGGTCGGTGAGCGCGGTCAGCATCTCGCGCAGCTTGGTGGCCTGCACCGGATACATGTCGCGCTGCTGCAGGCCCCACGGCGATTCCGGCTTGTTGCCCAACCGAACCAGCGCGATCGTTATGTTCTGGTGGGTGATCTCGATCCGCGCCGCATCGGCCAGCTTCGCGGTCAGGCCGGGGAACATCAGCGTGCCGGGCGCGATGCTGGTCTGCTCCGCCGGTTGCTGCGCGGTGCCGAAATACCACCCGCCGGCAAGCGAAACGACGCCCAGCACGCACAGCACGACAAGACCCCGAGTCCTCATGCGCCACGTGTCCTCATCGGCCGCGCGTCCTCATGCCCGGGCACCTGATCCAGTGGCCCGCGCGCGGCGCTGGCGGCGGACGATGCCGAGGCCGATCGCCAGCAGCGTCAGCAGCGCCGGCACCAGAACGATGTCGAACAGCCGCAGCTCGGTTTCCAGCCGGGCGATGCCGCGGTTGAGGTCGTACTGCACCGCGCGCAGCTTTTGCCGGGTGGACAGGATGTCCTGGCGCGCCGCCTCGATCGCGTCGCGCTGCGCCGGGGTGATCACCGGCTGCACCGACTGCTCGCTGGCGGCGCCACCGGCCCCGGGGGCACTGCCCTGGCGCAAGGTCTGCAACTGTTTCTGCACCGCATCAAGGTGCTGCTGCAGTGTCTGCTCGGTCTGGCGGAACCGCGCCTCGGCCTCGGCCTGCATGTCGTTGACCAGCACGAACGGCCGCGCCGAGGTGCCCCGCGCGCGCAGCCCGATCAGCGCGTCGCCGCCGGCGAGCGTGTCGATCAGGTTGGCAACGAACGGGCCGTTGTCGCTGAACGGCACGGCCTGCGACTGGCCTAAGAAGTCCTGGATGCGCACCCAGAAGCGATCATCCAGGATGTCGGAATCGGCCACCACCACCAGGTTCGCCGGCACCTTCGTCGCGGCGATATAGGCAGGGAAGTTGGCTGGCCGGGTCTGGCCCTTTGCCAGCGTGGGCGGATCGGTGAAGGCGGACTTCAGCTCCCCGCGTACCCGCGCCGCGATCACCCGCGGCCCGCCCGTGGGCTTGAAGTCGGCCAGGATTTTTGCGGGTTCCGGCATCATCACTTGATCGACCGGGATCAGCCCGCTGCGCAGGCCGGAGATCAGCAGCGGGGTAAAGCTGATCGACGCGCCCGGCGCCTTGGCGATGTACCCCGGCGACGCCACGGTGACCTGTTGCAAATCGGCCGTCGCCGGGTCGGCGTGGTTGATGCCGTCGCGGATGTTGAACCAGGCGACGTAGTCCACCGCCTGCACCCGGTCCTGCGGCCCGGCCCGCACCCGCCAGGCGCCATCCAGGTCGCCGACCACCTGTTTCGGATTGAATTCGATCCCCCACGCCTTGAACAGCAGCGGCAGGTCGGAGCTGGTGTCCTCCGGCGGCATGCCGGTGGGCGAGGGGGCGGCCGCCATCGCCTCGCTCCACGGATCGACCATCGCCATCAGCCGCCCGCCACGCATCACGAACTGGTCGATCGCATACTGCGTCGGGGGAGAAATGTTCGGAACCTCGGCCACCAGCAGCACCTGGATCTTCGGGTCGATCGCCTGCGCATCGGTCGGCACGGTCTGCACCTCGTTGGTCTGGCGCAGCAGCATGGTGGAGGCATAGGGCTGGCCAGCACCGCCCGACCGTCCCTGGTTCATCATCATCATCATGCGCGGATCGCCATCCAGCGGCAGCGCCGACATCACGCCGACCACCGGGCGCGTCGGATTGGACAGGTCGTAGATCAGCTTGGTCAGGTCGTATTCCAGGAACGGCTCGCGCTCCGGCTGGAAGAAGGCGATGGTGCGCTCGTCGTCCAGCAGGTTTTCCCCCGCCAGGCCGAAATACACCTGCTCGCCCGACTGGTCGACCGGCACGCCTTGCAACCCGTAGGCCAGCGCATGGTCCTCGGTGTCGCTGAACGGCTCCGGGTCGTAATATTCCACCTTCACTTTTCCGCCCGCCACCGCGGCGTATTGCTGCAGCATCGCGCGCACCCGGTCGGCATAGGCGCCATACGACGGCACCGCGGCGCCCAGCTTGCGCGAGTAAAACAATTTCAGCGTGACCGGATCCTTCAGCCCGCCCAGGATCTGCCGCGTGCCCGGCGACAGCGTGTAAAGATGCTGCTGCGTCAGATCGACCTGCACGTTGGCCAGCCGCGCGTCGGCAAACATGTTGATGCCGATCACGATGGCGGCGACCGCGACGATGCTGATGACGGCGGAGAGGGTGCGGTGCTGCATCGCGCTAGTCGGCCTTCTTCAACTCGACGATCATCGTGTTGACGAACAGCCAGAAGAAGATGAACGAGGCGAAGAACACCAGGTCGCGCGCACTGACCACGCCGCGGGTGAAGTCCTGGAACCGGTCGATCACCGCCAGCCGGCGGGCGATCGCGGCCAGGGTGGGAATGTTCTGACTGAGGAAGTCGGTGACCACCGAATACGATGCCATGGCGAACAGGAAGCACACCGCGAGACCCAGCACGAAGGCGATCACCTGGTTCTTGGTCGCCGCCGACAGCGCCGCGCCGACCGACAGGAAAGCGCCGGCGATCAGCAGCGCCCCGACGTAGCCCGAGGCGATCACGCCGTTGTCCGGGTTGCCCAGGATGTTGACGGTGATGACGAACGGAAACGTCAGCACCAGCGCGATGGCGCAGAACGCCCAGGCGGCGAGGAATTTTCCCACCACCGCCTGCGCGTGGGTGATCGGCAGCGACAGCAGCAACTCGATCGTGCCGAGCCGGCGTTCCTCCGCCCACAGCCGCATGGTGATCGCCGGGACCAGCAGCAGGAACACCCACGGAATGAAGGTGAAGAACGGGTTGAGGTCCGCCAGCCCGCGGCCGAAGAAGTTGCCCAGGTTGAACGTCAGCGCGCCCTGCAGCACCAGGAAGATGACGATGAACACGCTGGCGACCGGCGAGGCGAAATAGCCGCCCAACTCGCGGCGCGCGACGATGAGAGTGGTGCGCATGCTCAGGCGGCTTCCTTCTGCGCTTCCTCGGTAAGCTGCTCCATCGTGAGCTGATGGAACACGTCCTCCAGCTTGCCCGACGGATGGCGCTGCTGCAGTTCCCCCGGCGTCTCGTCGGCCACCACGCGCCCGGCGGCGATGATGATCGCGCGCGTGCAGACCGCGTCCACCTCCTCCAGGATGTGGGTAGAGATGACGATCGCCTTGTGCCGGCGCATCTCCGAGATCAGTGCCCGCACCTCGCGCTTCTGGTTGGGATCGAGCCCGTCGGTCGGCTCGTCCAGCACCAGCACAGGCGGGTCGTGCAGCAGCGCCTGTGCCAGACCGACGCGGCGCTTGAAGCCTTTCGACAGCGTGTCGATCGGCTGCGCCAGCACGAGCTCGAGATGGGTCAGCGCGATCGCCTTGTCCAGGCGCTCGGCCAGCTCCGCCATGCGGTAGCCGCGCACCTTGGCAACGAAACGCAGGAAGGATTCGACCGTCATGTCGGGGTAGGTCGGCGCGCCCTCCGGCAGGAACCCCAGCATCCGGCGGGCGGCGATGCCGTCGGTCTGCACGTCGTGGCCGCAGATCCGCGCGGTGCCCGAGGTGGGCGGCATGAAGCCCGCCAGCATCCGCATGGTGGTCGACTTGCCGGCGCCGTTCGGGCCGAGGAACCCCAGCACCTCGCCGCGCGCGACGTTGAACGACACGTCGTCCACCGCGGTGAAGTGGCCGAAGCGCTTGGTCAGATGCTCGATCTCGATGAGCGCGGCGGTGTTCGGGCCGTCGGTCACGCGTTGCCTCCTTGCTCCGTGCCCTGGCGGTCGCCCGGGTTCGCTGGCCGGCCGGAATAGCGGAACCGGCGGGGTTTGCAAGCGCGCGGCGGTGACCGGGGCGGTGGATGACGGAGGCTTAATCCGGCGGTAGGTCGGGGGTGCGTGGCGGGGGGCGCCGCTCCGCCATCCCCGCATTTCCCGCGGCAGCCCGATTGACGCCGCCGCCCCACCCGGGCAATGCTGAAATGCGAAATCCGTGTCGGGCAGGAGGGGCATATGCCGCTGGAGTCAATCGGGACCACGTCGGAGATCGAGGCCGCGCAGTGGCAGACGCGCATCGATCTGGCGGCCGCACACCGCATGGCGGTGCAGCACGGCTTCCACGAGGGCATCTTCAACCATTTCACCACGCGCGTGCCGGGGCACAATGACCGCTATTATCAGATTCCGTTCGGCCTGCACTGGTCCGAGGTCACCGCGAGCTGCCTGATGGAAGTCGGCTACGACGGCACGCTGCTCGCCGGCGAGGGTTTGGTCGAGCGCTCCTGCTACTGCATCCATGCACCGATCCATAAGCTGGTGGCGCACGCCGACACCGTGCTGCACACCCACATGCCGTTCGGCAGCGCGCTGGCGCGGTTGGAGGACCAGAGCATCCTGCCGATCGGCCAGACCGAGCTCGGCATCATGATGCACACGGTGTACGACGACACGTACGCCGGCCCGGCGTTCGATCCGGCCGAGGGCGAGCGCCTTTCCGGCCTGATCGGCGACAAGGAAGTGCTGATGATGGCCAACCACGGCGTCGGCATCGTTGCGAGCTCGGTCGCCAAGGCGTACGACCTGCTGTACTACACCGAGCGCGTGGCGCAGGTGCAGCTTTACGCCATGTGGACCGGCCGGCCGCTGCGGCACCTGCCGGAGAACGTCATCCAGGACACCTGGGCCGCCTATCGCAAGGGGGAGACCTATGGCGGACGCAAGCCGTACGACTGGCACTTCGATGCGCTGAAGCGGATGCTGGACAAGACCGAGCCCGACTACAAGAACTGACGCAACTCGATATACGTCTCCCGCGGTGCGGAAGAGGTCGAGGCGCGAAGCGCCGAGGGTGAGGGTTCGTGGGGCGTGCTTCACCCTCACCCGGAGCGCTCCGCGCTCCGACCTCTCCCGCGTAGTGCGGGAGAGGTGTACTTGTCGCCCGGCACCGCGTCAGAACGTAATCCGCACGCCACCGAAACCACCGATCGGCGCCGCGGGGCTGTAGGCGCGCGGATTGGTCGCGTTCGGCGCCTGCGACCAGATACACCGACGCGGTCGGCGAGAACGTGCCATACGTGTAATACCTGGCATCGGTCACGTTCTCGACCGAGGCAAAGAACTGGACGTGCGGCGTAAGCTGGTAGCTCGTGCTCAGGTTCAGCGTGACGAACCCCGGCAGTTGCGGCGTCAGGTTGGCCTCGTCGCCGAACAGGTACTGCCCGCTCTGCGCAATCAGGACGCCGCCGACCGTCCACTGATCGGTGACATGCTAGGTCACCCCCAGCTTGCCCTGATGCACCGGGACGCCCGGCAAGCTGGTCGCCCGGGATTGATGGTGATGTTGCCGTTGGCGTCGGCGGCCGGGTTGTTGCCGGCGGCCTCCACGAAGCCGCTTTGGTAGGTCGCCTCGGTGTAGGAATAGGCGAGCGTAGGCGGACCAGCGCGGCGTCTTGTACTGAATGCTGGCGTCCATCCCCTGCCGGCGCGTCTGCCCGACATTGGTGAAGATACGCCCGGTTCAGCGTCACGCTGTTGACGAAGACGATGTCGTCGTCGAGGTCGCTGCGGTAGAGGCCGAGATCGTAGCTCAGGCGTCCGCGTCGCCGATGGCCACGGCACCGCGCAGGCCGGCCTCCACCGTGTGCGAGACCACCTGCTTGAGGTTCGGGTCGCCGACGAAGAAATTGGCCAGGCTGCAGGAGTCCGCCGGGCCGGCACAGGAAAGCTCGGCCGGCGTGGGCGCGCGGTTGGCTTCCGCGTAGCCGGCATAGGCGGTCAGCCACGGCGTCAGCCTTGTAGGTCACGCCGGCCGCGGGATTGAAGCGCGTATAGGCGTGATTGCCGGTCAGATCGCCGCCGTTCTGGTCGTTCAGGTCGATCTGCGGCCGCGTTGAACCGGCCCGAGGCGGTCAGCGCCAGGCGGTCGGTGAGGTTGAAGGTGTCGGCGACGAACGCGCCATAATACGCGTCGCTGATCGCCACCCGCACCGGCTGGTTGTTGCCGGGCTCGTCGATGATCACGCCCGGGCCGATGAACACGCGGGTGTCGGGCGTGATGCCGCCGATATAGGACGCGGCGGTGAACTCGCGTCTGCGCGCCATCGAAGCTGACGCCGCCGACCAGATGGTTGTTGAAGCCGAACACGGTCTGCGTGTCGGTCGCCTGGATCGAGGCGCCGTAGCCGTTGGTGTTCGTCGTCTGGTTGTCCAGCTCCGAATAGGCGAACGGGCTCGGGCCGAGGAAGGCCGGGATCGTGGCGCCGCCGAGCGTGGTGCTGTAGACGCCGGAATCGGAGCACAGCAGGCCGGAGCCGTCGTTGCACGGCGTGTCGTTCGGCGCGTTGCCGTTGGCCACGCGCTGCAGGAAATTGTTGTAGTAGGTGACGGCCTGGACCGAGATCGTGTCGCTGATCGGCGACGTTGCCCGACAGGCTCACCTGCATGAAGGTGTTGTCGATCGCGTTCGGGCCGGTGAACTGGGCGGCGGGGTCGGCGGCGAGCAGTTCCACCGGCGAGGTGCCCGGCCCGTTCAGCCTCGAGTTGGCCACCAGCACGTTGAAATGCACCTCGCCGGTGTCGCCGCGCCAGCCGATATCGCCGTAGAAATTCTCCAGGTCGGAGGATTGCAGATCGCGCCAGCCGTCCTGGTGCGACGCGCTGCCCGCGACATAGACCGCGGTGTTGCCGCTCTGCTTGCCGTACTGGAAGCCGCCGCCGAACGTCGTCGAACGAGCCGCCGGACGCCTCGATCTCGCCGCCGTGATAGGTGAAGCCGTCCTTGAGCTGCACGTTCAGCGCGCCGCCGAGGGCGTTCAGGCCGAACACCGGGTTCGAGCCCTCCAGGTTCATCTGGTCGATCGCCATGTCGGGCAGCAGATCGAAATTGACCGTGTCGCCAAACGCCTGGTTGAAGCGAACGCCGTTGACGTAGACGGCAAGCCCTTGCGGCGTGCCCTGCAACGGCGACGCCAGGAACCCGTGATAGACCAGGGTCGGCTGATAGGGATTGCCCGACGCCGAATCGAGGTTGACGCCGCCGACCTGCTCGTTCAGCGGCGCGCACGGGGTTCGGCGTGGTGGTGCCGCCGCGCGTCAGGTCGTCGCCCTTCAGCACGTTGGTCTCGGCCGGCACCGTGTCGCGGTCGACGCCGGAGCCGAGCAGCGGCGAGGCGCCGATGACCTCGACCGGGGGCAGCATCACCGCCGGCGTGCCCACCTGGCCCGGTGCCGATGCATCCTGCGCCTGAGCGACCGCTGCAAATAGTTGCAGGAGGAGGAGGACAAAAACGCAACCGTACCGCCCGGTCCCGCGGCGGCCGTTGCTGCGGCGCGCCGGCCGGGAGCGAACGAAAGGGTTCAATTATCGATCCGAAACCGGATCGGAACTTCGGCGACCGCGGCCACCGGGATCCCCGCCTGCGTCGCCGGAACGAACTGCCACTGGCGCACCGCCGTCAGCGCGGCCGAATCGAGGCTGGGAAAGCCGCTGCTCTGCATCACGTCCACCTCCAGCGGCCGGCCGTGCGCCGAGACGCTAACGCGCAGCATCACGCGGCCTGCCTCGCCGCGGCGCAGGGCCAGTTCCGGGTAGGCCGGCGCACGGTTGGTCTCCATGCCAGCGACGGGCCGCGGCGGCATCAGCGGACCGGACGCGACGGGACGCGCCGCGGCAACCTCCGCTGCCGGGGCCTCGGCCGGCGCGGGCGCCGGGGGCGGCGTTAGGCTGGCAAACGTCCGGGCCGGCCCGCGGGGGGGCTGTCGCACGACCTCGCGCGTTGCCGGCGGCGTTCGCGGCGGCGGTGCGACCGTCTTGGGAACGATCCGCGCGAGGTGCACCGGCAGGGCCGGCAACGGCACGGCCGCGGTCTGCACCGGCGGGGGTACAGGCGCCGGCAGGCGCTCGGTCCGCGGCGGAACGGGAACGGGCGGCGGTGGGACCGGCACCTGCGCCGCGGGTGGTTGGGCAACCTGCGGCGGCGGCGGGGCGTCCGTCAGGGCCGCCACAACGGGCGGCGCGGGGGGTGTCGGGACGGCGTCAGGCGTTGCGACCGGCGCCGCGGGCACTGACGGCACCGCTGCCGGTGCCGCCTCAAACACCATGGCCACCTGTGTCGAACTCGGAATGTCAGGCAGCGTCAAATGGTCCGGCAGGAACAGCACCAGCGCGAGCAGGCAGGCAGCGTGCGCCAGCAGCGACAGCGTGGCTGGCGCCGCGGGCGAGGCCGCTACGCGATCCTGCGACCGCCGGTGCCGTTCGACGGTGATCCGCCCATTGCCCGCGGGCTCGGTCGCGTGAAGCGGCCGCCAGGCGCTGGCGCGAGCCCGCCCGGCACGGGCGGCGTGGCGGGGCCGGATCGTTGTCCGCCCGCCGATCGTTGCAGCGTGACCACCGCGATCCTCGCTGATCGAGGCGGTCACCGGCCTAGCCCTTCACGCCCCCGAAGGTGAGGCCCGCCACCATGAAGCGGCGCAGGCGCGAAATAGATCGCGATCGGCGGCAGCGAATAGATGATGGCGATCGCCATCATGTAGTTCCACGGCGCCTCGTCGCTGTCGAAGAACTGGTCGATCACCACGGCCACCGTGGTGTTGCGGGTCGAGGACAGCAGCAGGAACTGATAGATGTATTCGTTCCACGCCAGCAACAGGGCGTAGACGCCGACCGCCACCAGCGCGGGCGCCATCAGCGGCAGGTAGATGCGCAGATAGATCTGCCAGGGCGATGCACCGTCGATCTTCGCCGACTCGTCCAGCTCCATCGGAATCAGCTTGCCATATTGGTGCAGGATCAGGATCGCATAGGGCGTGGCAAACGTGACCATCGCGGCGATCACTGCCCACAGGCTGTCGACCATCCCGTACTGATGCATGATGTGCACGAACGGAATGACCAGGAACGTCGTCGGCAGCACATAGGTCAGCAGCGCGAAGTCGGTGACCATCCACCCCTTGCGCAGCCGCATCCGCCCCAACGAGAAACTGGCCAGCGAGCCGATCAGCACAGTCAGCGCCATCGTCGCCACGCCCATGTAGATGCTGTTGCCGAACTGCTGCCAGAAATGCTCCAGCAGCCAGTAGTCTTCCGTCCAGACTGACTGGAAGCTGGAGAAGTCAGGGTCGGGCGGCCAGATGCTGCCGGTGAATTCGTCGGCGTCGGAATCGAGCGCGATCAGCACCATGTTGTAGACCGGCAGCAGCGTCCAGATCAGCAGCCCCACACCCAGCGCGATCGCCGCTGCCCTGGTCCAACGCCGTCGCCGACGGGCGCGCACCCGTGGCGCCACCTGGCCCACCCGGCCGGCCGGGGCGGTCAACGCGAGGCTCATAGCTGCACCCCCGCAGCGCGGACGCGGCGCATCAGCAGGATCACCAGCGGAATCAACAACGGCAGCGCCGTCATCATCGCTGCCACGCCCAGGTTCGGGTAGCCGAACATGAATGCCTCGTTGAAGCCATACGTGGCCAGAACATCCGTCAGCCGTGCCGGGCGCGCCGCTGGTCACGAAATATACGGTGTTGAAGTCGCCCAGCGTCCAGACCGTCGCCAGCAATGTGGAGATCAGATAGACATTGCCGAGCAGCGGGAACGTCACGTAGACCAGACGGCGCCAGCCGCTGGCGCCGTCGATGTCCGCCGCGTCATAGATGTCCTGCGGGATTGCCATGCGCGCGGCGACAAAGATCAGCGTCCAGAACGGCATCCATTTCCAGATATACGAAACGATATTCGCGGTCATCGCGATCCATTCGTTCACCAGGAACAATGGTCCGTCGTTGCCGGTGACGGCGCGCCACAGGCTGTCGAGCAGGCCCCATTGCGTGACCAGCATCAAATGGATCGACGTGAACACGCACATCGCCGGCAATGCCCAGGGAATCAGGAAGATCGCCAGCAGCGTCCTGACCCACCAGCTCCGGTCCGATGAAGAAGCCGGACAGCAGGAAGGCCAGGAACATCTGCACGTTCACGCCGATGGCGACGAGCAGCAGCGTGTTGATCGCGGTCGCAGGTAGAGCGGATCGCCGAACAGCAGTGCTGTAGAGCTGCGGATCGCTGCCCATCCACAGCCCGTACAGCGACGGGATAGACGACGAACAGCGGCGAATACGGCCACGTAGGGGACAACGAACGCGATCGCCCAGGTGGTGTCCGAGCCTTGCAGGCGGAAAACGCCACGGCGGACGCCGCGATTGGCTGACGCCGATGGGCTGTCGGAAGCCGAGCGCCTGCTGCGTACCGCTCATCGTGACACCCCCCGCGTTGCCCGCGGTGGCGGCGCTATCCCTTCACGCCACCCATGGTCAGGCCCGCCGCCATGTAGCGGCGGAAGCCGTAGTACAGGATGATCGGCGGCAGCGCGTAGATGATCGCGGTCGCCATCATGTAGTTCCACGGCAATTCATCGCTGTTGAGGAACTGCGCCAGCGCGACCGCCACGGTCATGCTCTGCGGCGTGGACAGCAGCAGGAAGTTGTACAGGTACTCGTTCCAGGCCAGCAACAGCGCATAGGTGCCGACGGCCACCAGGGCCGGCGCCATCAGCGGCAGGTAGATCCGGAAGTAGATCTGCAACGGGTTGGCGCCGTCGATGCGCGCCGACTCGTCCAGTTCCATCGGGATCGACTTGCCGTATTGCGAGAAGATGAAGATCGCATACGGCGTGGCGAACGTGGTCAGCGCCAGCGATCACCGCCCACAGGTTGTTCGACAGCCCGTAGATCTGCATGATCCGGTAGAACGGGATCGCCAGGAACGACGCCGGGATGACATAGGTCATCAGCGCCGCGTTGGTCAGCATCCAGCCGTTGCGCAGACGCATCCGCCCGACCGTGAAGCTGGCCAGCGAGCCGATCAGCAATGTCAGGAACATCACCATCAGGCCGACGATAGAAGCTGTTGCCGAACTGGTGCCAGAAATTCGCCAGGTACCAGAAGTCCTGCGGTCACCACGACGCGGAAGCTGTCCAGCGACGGATGCTCCGGCCAGATGCGCGCCGCTGAACACGTCGTCGTGGCTGTCGAGCGCGATCATCCACATGTTGTAGATCGGCGCGACCGACCAGATGGCCAGCACGAGGCCCAGCACCATGGCACAGCGCCTCCACCCCATAGCGCTGCAGCCGGTAGTACACGATGGAATGCAGCGCAGAGCCGGCTCGGCGGCCGGTCGTGGTGGCACTCATAGCTGCCCCTCCGACATGCGAAGCTTGCGCATCAGGATGTAGACCAGCGGGATCAGCACCGGCAGCGCCGTCATCACCTCCGCCACGCCCAGGCGCGGCAGCGCCACGGTGATAGGCATAGCGGATGCCGAGCGTGGCCAGCACCTCGGTCGACATCGCCGGGCCGCCGCCGGAGACGAAATACGTCGCGTTGAAGTCGCCGAGGGCGAAGACGGTATCGAGCAGGATGCAGACGAAATACAGGTTCGCCATCAGCGGGAAGGTGACATGGGCGAACCGGCGCAAGCCGGTGGCGCCATCCACCGCGGCGGCTTCATACAGCTCCTGCGGGATCGCCATCCGTCCGGCCAGCAGGATGATCGTCCAGAACGGCAGGTTCTTCCAGATATAGGCGCCGATATTCGCACGCCAGCCCCATCCAGTGCGAATTCAGATAGACCGGCCCGTCGATGCCGAACAGCAGCCACAGCATATTGTTCAGCATGCCCCACTGGCCGTTCACGAACCAGTGGATCGACATGTAGGCCGGCAGCGCCGGCGTCGCCCAGGGCAGGATGAAGATCACCAGCAGCGCCTTGACCCACCAGCGCTTGCGCATGAAGAAGCCCGACAGCAGGAAGGCCAGGCCCATCTTCAGGTTCACGCCGACGCCGACGTAGATCACCGTGTTGATCACCGCGGTGAAGTAGCGCGGGATCGGCGAACAATTGCGCATAGAGCTGCTGGCTGGCTGCCCAGCCAGAGCCCGTAGCAGATCGGATAGACGACGAAGGCGAAGAACACCGACCACGTAGGGCAGGGCAAATGCCGTGGCCCAGACGTAGTCCGCGCCGTGTATCCCGCCGAACCAGGCGCTGCGCCGCGGACGTCGCGCAACGACGGCCCGTCCGACCGGCAGTGCCTGCTGTGTGACGCTCATGTTCGCCTCGCCAGGATTACATGACGACTTTCGCGAAGATTTCGTTGCAGCGCTTGAACGCCTTGTCGACCGCGTCGGCCGCCTTCATGCCGTTCTTGATGACGTCGGCATGCGCCTGGCCCCAGAGCTGCTCGGCATTGGCCTGGCCCCAGGCCGGTGAGTAGCCCTCGTACACCGGCAGGGTCGGATTCAGCACGCCCTCCTCGATGTACGGCTTCAGGCACGGCTCACCGCTGTTGAGCCACCACGGATCGTTCTTCACGACCGACGGGATCGCCGGGAACCAGCGGCCCAGCCCGCCCTTCAGGTTCGCGTTCATCACCTCCGGCTGCATGAAGTACTTCATGAAGTCCTTGGCCACCTCGACGCCCTTCGCCCCCTTCGGGATGAAGCCGCCGCCGGCATTGATCTGGGTCTTCATCGGCGTGCCGTCATTCTTCTGCGCCGGCGCCAACGTCAGCATGTCGTGGAGGAAGGCCTGATCGTCCTTGATCATCGCCAGCTCGGTCGACAGCGTGCCGTCGAAATCCATCACGAACAGCTTTTCATGGAAGCCGTTGTTGTCGTCGGCGTCGTTCCAGCTCAACGCCTCCGGCGGCACCACGCCTTCCTTGTAGAGGTCTGGTCATGAACTCGACCGACTTGATCGCGGCCTCGCGGACCTTCGGATCGTCGGTGTGCAGCTTGCCGTCCGGCGTGATGATGCCCTCGCCGCCATTGGCGATCAGGAAATGCGCGAACAGGTTGTTGCCGTCGTTCGGTCCGACCGTGGTGATCTGCAGGCCCAGGGCATAGACCTTCCGCATTCCCTTCGCCCGCAGCGGCGCCTGCATCTGCGCGAAGAATTTCCAGTGATCGTCCCACTTCTTCGGGATGTCCGTCACCTTGAAGCCGGCCTTCTCGACCAGGTCGCCCCAGATATGGAACGGGGTCGCGCCCTGCTTGATCGGGCCCAGGTAGTAGCTGCGCTTCTTGGTCGACCTTGTTGTAGAAGGTCGAGCCCAGCTTCGCGGTTTCGGTAAGCTGCGACTCGTATCGGCGCGACGATGTCGCTGACGTCGAGGATTTTGTCGTCCCAGGCGTTCTGCGGCAGGATCGACGACGGCGCGTCCACGAACACCAGGTCCGGAACGTCGCCGCTGGTCAGCGCGGAGATGATCTTCTGGTTCAGCGCCATGAACGGCATGATGGAGTAGTCGAGCTTGTTGCCGCTGGCCTTCATGTAGTCTTCGCAGACCTTCTTCATCGCCTCGTCTTCCTCCGGCACGAAGCCCTGGTTGATCCAGCACACTGCGGTCTTCGCCTGCGCGTTGGCAATATACGGGCGCGCGAGCGCCCCCGCGGCAAGCCCGGCGGACCCCAAAAGCACTGAACGTCGGCCCATTTTGCTCATGGCCGTTATCCCTTCCCTGTTGGCCGCGCCCTTATGAGCGCCGACATTGTTGGCGATTTTACCCGATTTCGGCAGGCTACCGCAGTCCGCTCCGCCAGATCAAGCCCTCCGTCCGGAACCGTCCGACCGGCGAAGCACTTCCCTGCCAGCCCCAAACATCCCATGGTGCGGTGCAGCGAAGCCCCAGGATCGGGCACGCCGGTCAAGACGCCGTTTGGCGCGGCACCAAGCGGTGTCGCATGGAAACGGTTCTGTCACCACGGTTGAACATGGTCGAGTACGGATAGTCTTCAAGGTTGTCCGAAGGTGTTCAACCTGGGTTAAGGCCTGCGGGGTTACATTTCTGTAACACGGAATCGCACGGGCGGCCATCACGTTTGCGCCACGCCGAAAATAAATACCGCACGCCGGTCAGCCGCGCGGCCGACCGGTCACAATCGACGCCGACCCGGCTCAGACGCCGAGATGCGCCTTCATCAGCGCCGGATCGCGGTGCAGGTCGTCGGGTGTGCCCTCGAACACCACGTGGCCGTTGTTCAGCACATAGACGCGATCGGCAAAGCTCAGCGCCGCCACGACGTTCTGCTCCACGATCACGATCGTGCGCCCCTGCGCCGCCAGCTCGCGGCTGACCCGCACCAGGTCGCGCACGATCAGCGGTGCCAGCCCCTCGAACGGCTCGTCCAGCAGGATGATGCGCGCGTCGCGGATCAGCGCCCGGGCGATCGCCAGCATCTGCTGCTCGCCGCCCGACAGGCTGCGCCCGCCCGACCGGCGCCGCTCGGCCAGGCGCGGAAACGCCTCGTAGATCCGCGCCAGCGGCCAGGCCGAGGGCGCGGTCAGCGCGGCCAGCCGCAGGTTCTCCTCCACCGTCAGCGCGCCGAAGATCGCCCGCTCCTCCGGCACAAGCTGCATGCCCAGCCGCGCGATTTCGTAGGGTGGGCGGCCGTGGATCGGCGTCCCGTCCAGCCGGATCGCTGCCGCTGCCCGGGGCGATCACGCCCATGATGCTGCGCAAGCGTCGTGGTCTTGCCGGCGCCGTTGCGCCCCAGCAACGCCACCACCTCGTTCTGTTCCACATGCAACGACACGTCGAACAGGATGTGGCTGTCGCCGTAGAAGCTGTTGATCGCCTCGACCTCAAGCAGGCTCATGTTCGTGCAGCCCCCCGAGATAGGCGTCCTGCACCGCCTGGTTGCGCTGGATCTCCTCGGGCGTGCCCTCGGCCAGCCAGCGCCCGTCGTACAGCACGGTGATGCGCTCGGCCAATTCGAAGATCGCGTCCATGTCGTGCTCGACGATCACCAGCGTGCGGCTGCGCCCGATCGCGCGGATCAGCGCGCGCGTGCTGATGCGCTCGGTCGGGCTCATGCCGGCGAGCGGCTCGTCCAGCAGCAGCACGTTGGGGCCGGTGGCGAGCGCGATGCCGATCTCCAGCCGCCGTTTTTCTCCGTAGGCCAACACGTGCACGGGCGTCGCCGCCCGGGCGCCCAGCTCGACGGTGGCCAGCACGGCGTCGATCTGCCGCTCCACCGCGGCGATGCTGTCGGCGCTGCGCAGCACGTCCAGCCGGAACGACCCGCGCCGGCGCGCCAGCGCGGCGATGCGCAGGTTCTCCCGCACCGTCAGCTCCAGGAACAACTGGTTGAGCTGGTTGCTCTTGCCGATGCCAAGCTGCGAGGTTCGCGTGGCGCCCAGCCCGGTGATGCGCCGGCCGAACAGCCGCACCGCTCCGGCGGTCGGCTGCACCTCGTCCAGCAGCATCTTGAACAGCGTGGTCTTGCCGGCGCCGTTCGGACCGATCACCGCGTGGATCGAGTTCTGCCGCACGTCGAACGACACCCCGTCCACCGCGCGGATGCCGCCGTAGTGCTTGGTCAGATCGGTCGCGCGCAGCGCCGGCGTGCCGGGCGGGGCCGGCAGGTGGGGCGCGGCCAGCGGCAGGGTCAGGGCGCGCGCCTCGGCCACCTCGGTGGGCGGCTGCGCCGCCGCTTCCGCCTCGGCCGCGGCGCGCGCGCCGCCGGGTCGCGCGATAGCGGATCTCGCCGCAGATGCCGCGCCGCAGCACCGTCACCAGCAGGATGAAGATCAGCCCCAGGATCAGCTTCCACAGCGCGCCGATCTCCGGCACCGCCTGCAGGTTGTCACGCAGCCACAGCCAGATCGCCGCGCCGACGGTGGGGCCGATCAGCGTGCCGACGCCGCCGATGACGGTCTGCACGACCAACTGCCCGGAGGTGTCGAGCGCGAAGGCGTCCGGCGGCATGTAGCTCTGGAACACGCCCAGCAGGCCGCCGGCGAGGCCCGGCATACAGCGCGGCGATGACGAAGGCGGCCAGCTTGTACTGCGGCACCGCGTGGCCGATCATCGCCGCGCGCGCGGTGTTCTCCTTGATCGCGCGCAGCACGACGCCGAACGGCGAGTGCGCGATGCGCCGGGCGACGATGAAGCCGGCCAGGAAGAACGCCGCCAGCAGCCAGTACATCGGCAGACCGGTGCCGATCTGGATCGCCGAGGCGCCGAAGCCGAGGCTGGGCACCGGCACGCCGGGCAGGCCGTTCTCGCCGCCGGTGTAGGCCGACAGCGGAGAGTTCTCCAGGAAATACGCCATCTGCCCGAACGCCAGGGTGATCATGGCGAAGTAGATGCCGATGCGCCGCACCGCCAGGTAGCCGACCAGCAGCCCGAACAGCCCGGCCGCCACGGTGCCCAGGAACAGCGCGATCCAGACGCTGCCCAGGATGTGGTTCACCAGCAGCCAGGCGGCGACGAAGCCGCCGGTGCCGAAGAACGCCGCCTGGCCGAACGACAGCAGCCCGGTCCAGCCGAACAGCAGGTCGAAGCCCAGGCCGAGCAGGCCCCAGTCCAGCACCCGCTCCATCAGGTCGTAGGAGCCGCCGATATAGGGAAACACGAACGGCATCGCCGCCAGCGCCGCGATCAGCGCGAGCTCCGGCAGAAACGGCAGCCGCGTCATACACGGCCCTCGGTGCCGAACAGCCCCTGCGGGCGCACCACCAGCAGCAGCGCCATCACCGCGTACAGCATCACCTCGGAATAGGCCGAGTTGAATGCGCTGGTGATGCTGATGATCTCGCCGGCGATCAGCCCGCCGACCACCGCGCCGGGGAACGACCCCAGGCCGCCGATCACGATGACCACGAAGGATTCCACCAGGAAGCTGCCGCCCATGTCCGGGGTCGACCGAGACCATCGGCGCGTACAGCATGCCGGCGAAGCCCGCGGCCACCACGCCGAGCGCGAACACCAGCAGGAAGGTACGCCGCACATTGATGCCCAGGATGCCGACCATGCCGGCGTCCTCGATCCCGGCGCGCACCACGAGGCCGATCGAGGTGCGGTAGAGCACCAGCCACAGCCCGCCCAGCATCAACGCGATGATGCCGATGAGCTCCAGCCGGTAGGTCGGATAGATCAGGAAGCCAAGCTGGGTGACGCCGCCGCCCCAGCCTGGCACCGGCACCCGCTGGCTGTTGCCGCCGAAGATCGCGCGCACCGCCTCGACCAGCACGATGCCGGCGCCGAAGGTGACCAGGATCTGGTCCTCCGGCGGGCGGTGGTAGAACAGGCGCACCAGCCCCCGCTCGATCACCACGCCGACCAGCAGCATGAACAGGGCGCCCGCCAGCAGCGCCAGCAGGAACGAGCCGGTGCCCTGCAGCGTCACGTAGGCGGCATAGGCGCCCAGCATGAACAGCGCGCCGTGCGCGAAGTTCAGCACCCCCAGCGTGCCCAGGATGATCGTCAGGCCGCTGCTGACCAGCGCCAGCAGCGACCCCAGGGCCAGGCCGTTGAAGGCCTGGGACAGCAGCAGCGGCAGGCTGGGCATGTGGCTTGGGACGCGCTCTCTGGCCGGCTAGCTGTAGGCGCCCATGTGGCACCCGGTCTCGGCGATCGGCTGCATCAGCCCCTCGCCGGGCACCACCTCGACCACGTCGTAGAAGTCGTCCGGGTTCTGCATCGCCCCGGGGGCCTTGCCGAGCACGACGGGAACCGGGCGGACAAGCTGGTGATCCTCGGCGCGATACCACACCTTGCCGAGCGAGCTCTCGTACGGATCGGATTTGGACGCTTCGAGCGCCTTGATCACCTCGACCGGATTGAACGTCTTCGCCCGCTCCACCGAGACCGCCCACAGCAGCGTCTGCATGTAGGCGATATGGGCGCCCCAGCGCGGGTGGTAGTTGTGCTTGGCCAGGAAGGCCTGCACGAAGTCCTTGGCCAGCGGGTACTGGTCCTGCATCGTCCACCAGAAGTCGAAGGTGCCGTAGACCCCCTGCATCAGCGCGGCCCCCACCTCCTTGCGCCTGGAACGAGGAGATGTTCGGCACCACCAGCTTCGTCTTCTTCAGCACGCCGAACTGCTCGGCCTGCTTGGTGGAGGCGACGGCGTCGGCGCCGAAGGCGATGTTGACGAACACGTCGGCCCCGCTGTTGGCGATGTTGAGCAGCGCGGAGCTGAAATCCGTGGTGCCGAGCGGCACCACCTGCTGGTTCGCCACCGTCCAGCCGAACGGCTTCACCGCGGCGGTGAAGCTGTCGAACACCGAGTGGCCATAGCTGTAGTCCGGCGTCAGGTAGGCCGCCTTCTTGCCCTGTCCGAGCCCCTTCGCCACCACCGGGCCGAGCGCCTTGCACGCCATGTAGGCCGAGGGCTGCGAGCGGAAGCCGTAGCGCTGGCAGTTCTTGCCGGTGGTGTCGTTGGAGCCCGACAGCCCGACCATGTTCAGCACCTTCTCGCGCTGCGCCAGCTCCTCCAGCGCGATCGCCGTGGCGCTGCTGACCGAGCCGGTGATCATGATTGCCTTGTCGGTCTGGATGTAGCGGGTCTGCGCCTGCACTGCGACGTTGGGCTTGGTTTCCGAATCGGCGATGCCGTACTTCACCGTCTTGCCCAGCACGCCCTTGCCGTTGAGGCCCCATTTTGCCGCGATCGGGCTGCCGGCATTGATCTCGGCGATGGCCAGCTCGTAGCCAAGCTGCTCGTCCGTGCCGTCGGCCGAATAGGGGCCGGTCAGCGGCGTGGTGATGCCGATGAACACCGAACTGCCGCTGGCGCCATCGGGAAAGGTGCCGATCTTCGCCGGCGCCGCCTGGGCCAGGGCCCGCCCGATGCCGAGGCCCGGCAGCGCCAGGCCGCCGGCCGCTGCAATTCCCGCCCCCAGCACCCGGCGCCGGGCGATCAGGCTGGTCCGTGCCAGGCTGGTGTGTGCCGGATTGGTCCGTACATTTTCGCTCATATCTCTGTCCCCTCCATCGCGACGCACGCCGTCGCGCCGCCACGCGACGCGGACGCGGTTCGCTTCCGTGAGCCCCTTGGCGCCTTGATAGTCGGCTGCGGCGAAAACGACAACGGGCAGCAACGATGCCCCGCCCGGAGGCACGGTGCATCGGCCGCGGCGGCGGCGGTCACGGGGTCTTGTGCAACGCGTGCGCAATGGACTACGAGACCGGACGAACACCGCTCGATTAGTGACGGTGACGTGATGGAGGGGAACATGACAGGAAATTCATATGCCGTCCCACGGCTGTCGCGCCGTGGTCTGCTGCGCACCGGAAGCGGTCTGCTCGGCGCCGCCGCGCTCGGCCAGGGCATCGCCCGCGCCGCGCCGGCGCCGCTCGGCACCTGGCCTGCCGGGGTGGCAGGCTCCACCGTGTTCGTCGGCATCTGCCTGCCGCGCACCGGCACCTATGCCGTGCCCGGCGAGGACGAGCTGAAGGGCTACGAACTGGCGATCGAGCACCTCAACGCCGGCAACGCGCTGATCCGCAAGATTTCGCCGCACACCACCAAGGGCATGCTGGGCAAGGAGGTGAAGTTCGGCGTCGCCGACTCGGAAGCCAAGCCGAACACCGCGGTTCAGGCGCAGTCGCGCTTCATCAGCGAGAACAAGGCGATGATGATCGGCGGCTCGGTTTCGTCCGCCGTTGCGGTCGCGGTGAACAAGCTGGCGGCAGCGGGAGCAGGTGATCTACCTGCCCGGCATCACCGGGTCGAACGACACCACCGGCAAGGACTGCGTGCGCTATTCGTTCCGCCAGTGCTTCTATGCCCAGACCGCGGCCGCGGCGATCGCGCCGCATGATGATCAAGGCGCTCGGCAAGAACAAGAAGATCGCCTTCCTGACCCCCGACTACACCTATGGCCACACGGTGCGCCAGTCGATGGAGGAGTTCCTCAAGCCGGCCGGCTGGACCACGTCGACCAACCAGGTCTGCCCGCTGGGCGCGCCGGACTACAGCTCCTACCTGCTGAACATCGCCAACTCGGCGCCGACGTGTTCATCAACATCAATTTCGGCAACGACGCGGTGCAGTCGATCAAGCAGGCCAAGCAGTTCGGCGTGCTGGACGAAGATGACGCTGGTGATCCCGTACAACACGCCGTTCCTGGCCAAGGACGTCGGCGCCGACGTGATGCAGGGCGTGCTGGCGGCGACCGATTTCTGGTGGACGCTGGAGGACAAGTATCCGCTGGCCAAGATGTTCGTCGCCGAGTTCGAGAAGAAATACGGTTACAAGCCGGAATGGGGCGCCAACTCCGCCTACATGCAGGTCGCGATGTGGGCCGACGCGGTCGAGCGGGCCAAGAGCTTCTACCCGCCGGACGTGATCAAGGCGTACGAGGCGGGGCACCATGTCGAGTCCACGGTGGGCGAGGTGTGGTTCCGCCCGCAGGACCACCAACTCGTGCGCCCGGTGATCATCGAGCGCGGCAAGAAGCCGTCGGAGATGAAGAACGCCGACGACTACTACGAGATTCTCGAAGTGGTGCCGGGCGGCCCGCTGATGCAGGCGCCCGACGCGTTCGGCTGCAAACTGGGCGACGCCGTCTGAGCTGACCCGGCCGTTCTGGCTCCCTCCCCGTCGTGCCGGTGCGCGCCGGCATCCGCGACTGGGGCGAGGCCGGAGGACACATCGACCCGCCGCTGGTGCCCGATCAGCCCTGAAAGGGGTGCGGGGGTGGAAGACACTCCCCCTCCCCTTGAGGGAGGGGGCGGGGGGAGGGGTTCAGCAGGCATGATGCATGGTGCTTGTTGAACCCCTCCCCCCATCCCCCTCCCTATAAGGGGAGGGGGAGAATGGTGCAACCTACCCCAGCCGGCGGCGATACAGTGCGATCAGCCGCTCCCAGTGCCGTTCCGCCGCCGGTTTGTCGTAGCACCAGCGCTGCGGGAAGGCGAAGCCGTGGTGCACGGCGGGGTACATCTCCAGCTCGCCCGGATTGCCCGAGCGTTCGAACAGTGCGCGCAGTTCCGCGACCATCGGCAGCGGCGCCAGTTCGTCGTGTTCCGCGCAGGCGATGTAAAGTTCGCCCTTGGCCTTGCCCAGGGTCAGGTGCGGGCTTTCCTCGGCGTCGCTGACCAGCCAGGTGCCGTAGAACGAGGCGGCGGCGGCGATGCGGTCGGGGTAGCGCGCCGCGGCGGCGAGCGCGTATGGCCCGCTCATGCAGTAGCCGTGCGTGCCGACCGGGCCCGGCTTCACCGCCGCGTACGCGTCGACGAAGGCGAGCATCGCGGCGATGTCGTCCATGACCGGCGGGATGGTCATCTTGGTGCGCACCGCGCGCATGCGCTGCTGCTCGGCGCTGCCCTTTTCCAGCACGTCGGGACCGTAGATCGTGTCGCGGCCGGCGCGGTAATACAGGTTCGGTAGCAAAACGGTATAGCCGACGGTGCCGAGCCGGCGCGCCATGTCGCGCAGCTCCTCGCGGATGCCGGGGGCGTCCATCAGCAGGAACACGGCGGGGACCCGCCCGCTGCGCTCGGGATGGCAGATGAAGGTTTCCATCGCGCCGTCCCGCGTCGCGAGGTCCAGTGTCTGTTCGATCATCGGCGGCGTCCCTGTCATTGCGAGGAGCGTAGCGACGAAGCAAACCGCTCGCACTCCTATCTGATTCGAGCAACCCCCATCCCGCTCACCATCCTCCCCGAACCCTCACCGCAACCCTCTGCAAGATCGTCCAGGCGGGCTGCTTGTTGAGACCGTCAGTGGACGGTTGGGAGGACGATGCGCGGCTCTCGTGCCAGCCCCAGCGCCGCCGGCGACCCTTCGAGATGAACTTCATCCCAACCGGCGACCGGAACGGGTCGCGAACACCGTCGCAGCGATGCCATTCCTCTCAATATTTTCGGTACGAAACCTGCTTGAAACGAATAAGAAACCGCCGTGCAACCAGTGTTGCAGCCTGTTCGGTGGTGTGATCGGCAGCCATGGGGGAACCGGGCGATGTTGATACGAGATGCCGAAGATTACCTGAGCCACCGTCCCACATGTGCCCACGAACCTCTGGGGCCGGAGCAGTGCAACCGTGTTGCCGCAGCGGTCGTCGAACTCCTGCCCGACTGGTCGGTCGAGCTTCATCACGACGAGCTTCGCGAGCCGATGATCGTCATACAACCAGAAAACCTTGACGATGCGATCGGTCCCACCCTCGTCGTGTACCGAGACGAGACGGCCTTCCATCTCGAAGAACTGCGCTGGGACACCTACCGCAAGCTGGGTGACTATCGTGTATGGGCCGACGTTCTCCGTGCGGTTCGGGTTAGACTCTTCTGGGAGATGCCGTTGCCGCCGACGCTCCACTGACCAGCGATGCAAGGCTGCACGACAGGATGCCTGTGGTCCTCGAACCCCAAGGAATGGTTCGGCGACTGGACGGGGGTCGACAACGATCCCAGCACGCTTCTGAGACCGTCCGCCGATGATGTCCTGACGGTTTGGCCTGCCCCCCGACCACTGCACCGGATACTGAGAGCCAACGAAGAGCGTTGAGTTCCCGTCTGCTCAGATCGCCTATGTCCGAAGGTTGTCCGGCTGCTCAAGGACCTGAGAAGCGAGGTGCAGCAAATGTTCAGATGCCACACCGAGGCCAGCACGATCAGTATCGTGAGCCAGCGTCCGTAGGCGCTCAGAGAGCGTAAGGAGATTGGCCTGAGACGACGCAAGCACCGGTATCTCGTTGATATTGTTCATTGCTGTCGCTCCTACGGAACGGCCTATGTCACGGTTGGCAGTGGTGACGTGGGTTCGGGCTGGGCGGCGGCCAGTTGCACCTCACATTCCGCAAGGAGGTCGGCAACCGTCATGCGCTCCCTTTCAGTCAGTCTGTCGAGTTGGAGCAAATGCCGATAGTGCGAGACATTGAGTTGGACGATCACAGGGTCTTCGTCGATCATGCGGCGATCCCCCTCTTCGGGCGGGAGCACACTTCTCTCTGAGCCGGCGACGGCCCTACCATGGCCGGTAATCTCGACCGTAGCCGCAGACCAAGCGGGAGCGGGAGGTTCGGAATCTACTCAGACCGCAGCCAAGCCGACTCTGGTCGACTGGCCCATATGGCTGGGCGAGGTCGAGGGCGATCCCACGACGCCGCTGATACCGGTTGGCGATGATGTCCTGAAGGTCTGGGCGGTCACGCTGACGGTGAACGGTTGCTGGAGCCTTCGGGGTGGAGTTTCTGGAGGGGATTGGATAAGCCTTCGTCCAGGCGACTTCCACTCATCCTCCATCCATTGCCGCCAAGATCATCGCCCGCACACCCTTCCTGAAATCTCTCCGGCTGTTGACAGCCCAATGTTCATCGAACCGGACGGCTTCGTACGCAGCATCAACCATCGCCTCTGTCGGTCGGGTCATTGGCTTGAGAGTGGCCAGCGCCAACCTTCGGAAGCGTCCAGGATCATCCTCGAACTTGTCACCGTCCGCTGTCGCTAACGCTCTGCCGATTTGGTCGACCATGCTGGCGGTCGTGACTGGTTGCTTTGTCATCTGCGCCTGCGGCCTCCGGGTCTGCTGCGACCTCGGCTCGATGGCGGCCTCTGCTTGCCACGGTGGTTTTTCCAGAACTCATGGATACCGGCGACGCAACTTGGGATGATGGCAGGCACCTCAGCCAAGAACTCATCCTCATGGATGGCACCGTCAGGCCCCGCATCCAATTCCGCATCCCCATTGAGCAACAGGAGCGGCATCATCATCATCCCGCCCTTGTGATGTTTGGTCAGCGGCTCCCACGCCTTTGGTCGTAGCGCAACTGCATCGAGGAAGCCGCCGGCCCAATCCGACGCTATCACCTCGCCTTCCGGTCCTTCCAAGAAGATTGGGTCGAACTCGGCTGGGTCGGTGTTGAAGCACTCAGCGATCTCATTGTAGCGGCCCATGATCGTGCCGAGCACCATCCGCATCGCGGCCTCAGTCTCGAACTCCGGCTCGTCACCTCCCCAGACCACCGGGAGCCATTCGCCCGGCAGGATCAACTCCGGGCCGACGACGATCCCTGTGAGGAAACCATCCAGATCGGACAGTCCCATGCAGTCGTCGGGTGAATGATCGGACATCAGGTAGTCGTCCAGCGCATCGAGGTCGATAGGGCCGGACAGAGGGATGTGCTCTTCCATGCCACGTGTATCCGCTTTGCTGGCGCAACATGCCCCTCTGAGCGTCGTACGGCCAGTCCTGGCCACTGTCGATCAGGTCCGAGCATGTCGAACGGCCATCCGAAAGCCCGTGTCTCCGCCGGTCGTGGCCGCCTTCCAGAGCCGAGATCGTCTCACAATCTCAGTCTCAGTAGGGCAACCCGGTTTGCGGCCAAGCCGGCGGAATGCGCTGCCCCCCGGATCAAGTCCGGGGGCGTTGGCTGTTCCGCCCTACGCCCCAGCGCCGCCGCCCAACGCCTGCCAAAGACACGCCGGCGGACGCGATCAGTCCGCGTCGGACCTCACCGGCTGGCGGCGTAGCCTTTGCCGTCCATGCATTTGCGGGTCTGGAGCCGCTCCTGGATCGGCAGCGAGATCGGATAGGTGAGGAACAGGCCGCCTCGGCTCATCACCAGGCGGTGCGCCTCCTTGTCCCCGGCGGTCTGGCAGGCGGCAAGGTCGGCCGCGTAGCTCGGCCTGGCGCGATCCGCCGCGGTCGGTGCCGTGTAGCCGCAGGCGGCGACGGCCAGCAGCGGACCGACAAGCAGCAATCTGGGAATCTGGCCCGACATGCCGCCAGTGTAGGATGGCCCGATCGCAGTACCAAGCGATGTGCCGACAGTACACACCTCTCCCGCTCTTCGCGGGAGAGGTCGAGGCGCGACGCGCCGAGGGTGAGGGTGAGGGTGGTGCACGCGGCACGACCCTCACCCGCGTCGCAAGTGCTCCGCGACCTCTCCCGCAAAGAGCGGGAGAGGTGTACGCAGGTCCCGTCAGCGTGAGCCCGCGCTACGCCGCGCGCACGCTGGAGACGAACCCGCCCACCTCGGCCGACAGCAACTCGGCCTGCTTCGACAGCTCGCCGGCGGCACTCAGCACCTGGTCGGCCGCCGCACCGGTACCCGCCGCGCCCTGGCTGACCCCGGCAATGTGGCTGGTGACCTCGCGCGTGCTGTCGGCGGTCTGCTGGACGTTGCGCGCGATCTCGTTGGTCGCCGCACCCTGCTCCTCCACCGCCGAGGCGATCGCGGTGGCGATCGTGCTGACCTCCTCGATCACCGCGGTGATGCCCTTGATCGCCTCCACCGCCTCGTTGGTCGAGCTCTGCAACTGGGTGATCTGGGCGGCGATCTCCTCGGTCGCCTTGGCGGTCTGCCCGGCCAGGCCCTTCACCTCGGACGCGACCACGGCAAAACCCTTTCCGGCGTCTCCGGCGCGTGCCGCCTCGATCGTCGCGTTCAGCGCCAGCAGGTTGGTCTGCCCGGCGATGTTGCGGATCAGCTCCACCACCTTGCCGATCCGCTGCGCGCCCTCGGCCAGCGCGCGCACGGTCACGTCGGTGCGGCGCGCGTCGCTGACCGCCTGGCTGGTGATCTTCGCGGACTGCGCCACCTGGCGGCTGATCTCGCCGATCGAGGCGCTGAGTTCCTCGGCCGCGGCGGACACGGTCTGCACACCGGCGCTCGCCTCCTCCGCCGCCGCGGCGACGCCGGCCGCCTGCTCCGTGGTATGCCCGGCGGTCGCCGACATCGCGCGTGCCGTCGACTCCAGTTCCGTCGCCGCCGAGGAGACCAGCCCGACAAGCTGGGCCGCCTTCGTCTCGAAGTCGCGCAGCAGGTCGTCGAGACGGGCGGTGCGCTTCTCCCGGTTGACCTGTGCGGCGGCCTTTTCCGCTTCGAACTGATCCGCCTGCAGCATGTTGTCCTTGAACACCTGCACCGCGCCGGCCATCGCGCCGATCTCGTCCTTGCGGTCGCGGCCGGCGATCTCCGTCGTCATGTCGTGCTCGGCCAGCCGCCGCATCGCCCCGGTCATCGCGGTGATCGGGTGGGAGACGCCGCGGATGAGACCAAAGCCGGCCAACGCCGAGACCGCCGCCGAAAGGATCAGTGCGACGATAATCCAGACCCGTGCCGAGGCAAACGTGGCCGCCCCGGCATCGCGTTCTTCCTTGCCGGACCGGACATTATAGTCGATGTCGGCCTGGAGCGTCTGGCGAACGCGCCCCATGCGTTGACTGAGGTCTCCAGCATAAAGTGCGGCCGCGCCCGCCTGGTCACCCTTCTTGAGCAGATCCACAACGGCCGTGCTGCCAGCCTCATACTCGTCCAATGCCTGCGCGAAACCGGGAGCCAGATGATTTTGCTCCTCGCCGGCGTCGATAAATGGCGTATAGGCGGCCCGTGCCGCCTTTAGCTCCTGCCCGGTCTTGTCCATCTCGGCCTGTGCTGCGGCGCGCTCGCTGTCATTGGGGGCAATCAGGCGCGTGCCGAGATTGGCGCGATGTCTTTCTGCCAATTGGGCGACAAGGCCCACCATCTGGACGCTCGGTAGCCTGTTGTCGCTTATAGCGACGGCGCTCGCATTCACCTCGCCCAGGCGCTGCACCGCGAACAGCCCGAGGCCGATCACGATAGCGCAGACCAGGGCGAACGACAGGGAGACCTTGCGGCCGATGGACAGATTGTTCAGCGAGGACAGCATGGGGGATTGGCCTTGCCATGACGGAGTGAGGACCGGACGGGCCCGGTCGGAGGCTGCAATGCCTCGGAAGGTGTTAATTCTCTCTCAACGCGCGGTTCGCACGGGTTGGCGTCGCCCCTCCCGTCGTCGCCGTGCAACGGGCGTCGGCGGTGCTGCCCAGCACCTGCTCGCCACGACCCGGGGCGCGGCCAGGCCTCCGCACCGGGCGCGCGATTGACGGGACCGCCCAGCACGTCCACCTCTGACGGCATGCTGCGCCGCTTCGAATCCCTGCTGGACCCCACCGCGCTGGCACCCGACGCCCCACCGGTGGCCGGGCTGCTGCGCTTCTACTGGCACTTCATCCGCCAGGCGCGCTGGCTGACCGCGGCGCTGTTCCTCGGCGGCGGGGTGATCGCAATGCTGGACGCCGCGATCCCCGCCTTCATCGGCCGCGTGGTGTCGCTGGTCTCCACCCGTGCGCCCGGGGCGCTGTGGCACGACGCCTGGCCGCAGCTTGCCGCCATGGCCGCGGTGCTGCTGCTGGCGCGCCCGGCGGCGATGTTCTGGCAGAACGTCATGATCAACCAGGTGGTCAATCCCGGCCTGTCGAACATGATCCGCTGGCAGAACCACTGGCACGTGGTGCGGCAGAGCTGGACGTTCTTCCAGAACGATTTCGCCGGGCCGCATCGCCAACCGCGTCATGCAGACCGGCCCGGCGCTGCGCGAGAGCCTGGTGATGACCTTCGATGCCGCCTGGTACATCGTGGTCTACGGCAGCAGCGCCGTCGCCCTGCTCGCCGCCAGCGACTGGCGGCTGGCGGTGCCGATCCTGGTCTGGTTCGCCTGCTACGCCGGCATGCTGCGCTGGTTCGTCCCGCGCATGCGCGACCGCTCGCGCCACGTCTCGGAAATGCGCTCGAACCTGACCGGGCGGGTGGTGGACAGCTACACCAACATCCTTACCGTCAAACTGTTCGCCCGCGCCCGCGACGAGGACGCCTGGGTGCGCGACGCGGTGGACGACCACACCACCGCGTTCCGCGACCAGACGCGGATGATCACGGCCTACACGGTGACCCTGACGATGATGAACGCGCTGCTGGTGGTCGGCACCGCGAGCATGGCGATCTGGCAATGGAGCGCCGGGCGGATCGCCGTCGGCACGGTGGCGATGGCGCTGCCGCTGGCCTGGCAGATCGCCAACATCGCCGGCTGGGTGGCGCGCAGCGTCACCGCGATCTTCGAGAATATCGGCACGGTGCAGGACGGCATGCGCTCGATCGCGGTGGCGCGGCAGATGCCGGACCCGCCGGGCGCCGCCGAGCTGCCGTCACCGGGCGGCGAAATCCGGTTCGACGACGTGCATTTCGACTATGGCCGCGCCGAACGGGTCGCGCCGGCGGTGCTGCACGGCATCGACCTGACGATCGCGGCCGGCGAGCGGGTCGGGCTGGTCGGTCCGTCCGGCGCCGGCAAATCGACGCTGGTGAACCTGCTGCTGCATTTCTACGCGCCCGCGCGCGGGCGCATCCTGATCGACGGCCAGGACATCGCCCGCGTGACGCAGGAAAGCCTGCGCACGCAGATCGCCATGGTGACGCAGGACACCTCGCTGCTGCATCGCTCGATCCGCGACAACATCCGCTACGGCCGGCCGCAGGCGACGGACGCGATGATCGAGGACGCCGCGCGCCGCGCCCAGGCGCACGAGTTCATCCTGGGGCTGGAGGACTGGCACGGACGGCACGGCTACGACGCGCATGTCGGCGAGCGCGGCGTAAAGCTGTCGGGCGGCCAGCGCCAGCGCGTCGCGCTGGCACGGGTGATCCTGAAGGACGCGCCGATCCTGGTGCTCGACGAGGCGACCTCGGCGCTGGATTCCGAGGTCGAGGCGGCGATCCAGAGCCAGCTCGACGGGCTGATGGAGGGGCGCACGGTGATCGCCATCGCGCACCGGCTGTCGACCATCGCGCGGATGGACCGGCTGGTGGTGCTGGATCGCGGCCGCATCGTGGAGACCGGCACGCACGCGGCGCTGCTGGCCGCGCGGCGGGCCCTACGCGCGGATGTGGCGGCGCCAGTCGGGCGGCTTCATCACCGATCCGGTAGTCGGATCGGTCGGTGCGGCCGCCCAGTAGCGGCTCGCGCCAGCGTTGCGATCCGGCCACCGCGGAGGCTAGCCTGCGGCGGCAGGGAAGCAGGGCCGCGTCGGCAACGGCGCGCGGACTGCCAGGCGGGCTGCGTGGTGGGGTCGTGGTGGAACGGGCGTCGGCCGAGGCCTTTGTTATCGAGCTCTACCGGGAATTCCTCGCCTGCGCCCCGCCTGAGTCCGAGCGTGAGGGGTGGATCTCCCGCCTGCTGAAGGGCGCGCCGCCGACGGCGGTGCGCGAGGCGATCAGCCAGTTGCGCGACGCGGCGGATGAACGGCGCATCGCCGCCGAGCCGGCAGCCGCCGCGTTGCGGGCGGCGGCGAACGAACGCCATACTGCCGCGGAGCGGGAAGCCGCCGCGCCGCGGCAGGACGCGGCTGAGCGCCGAATCGCCACCCAACGGGAAGCGGTCGCGCGGACCGGTCTGTTCGATGCGTCCTTCTATCTGCACACCAACCGCGACGTGGCCGACGCCGGGGCGGATCCGCTGGATCACTATATCCGGTTCGGCCGATCCGAGGGCCGCGCCGCCAACGCCTACCTGACCGGGCAATGGTATCGCAAGCGGGTCAAACTCCACCGCGGCAGCGATTCGCTGCTGCACTACGCGGCCAAGGGCGAGGCGCGCGGTATTCCGCCGGGGCCGAATTTCGATCCGGTCTGGTATCGTCAGATCCATGGCCTCGCGGTTGGCGAGTTGCCGCTGGCGCACTTCCTGGCGCGCCGGTCGACCGAGCGCCTGGCGCCCTGTCCGGCGCTGTGGTCGGTGGCCAACGCCCCGCGCGATCCTGCCGCGCCGGCGGGGGACGATCCGTTCCTGCCCTACCTCGCGGCGGACGGTGACAGCGCCGCGGCGGCCGCCGCCGATGTCGCCGTGCTGACCCCGTCCGGCCTGGTCGACGCGAACCACTATCTGGTGGCGAACAGCGACGTGACCGAGGCACAGGCCGACCCGGTCCTGCATTTCTGCCTGTACGGCTGGCAGGAAGGCCGCAACCCGAATGCCTATTTCAACACCAGGTGGTACACCGCCACCAATCCGGAGGTGACACGTCTGGGGGTCAACCCGCTGGTCCACTACCTGCTCGTCGGCGAGCGAAACGACCGCCGGCCGGTGGTGTATTTCGAGCCGGCCTGGTACCGCGCCACGTATGGCCTGCCGGACGACGCGTCGCCGCTGGCGCATTTCCTGGCCAACCGTCACCATCAGCGCGTGTCGCCGAACTCGCTGTTCGACCCGGAATGGTTCATCGCGCACGCCGGGCGCCGCGTGCCGCGCCGGCAGGATCCGTTCGCGTTTTACCTGTTTGCCGGGACCTCGGCCGATCTGCAGCCCTCGGCGGCGTTCGATGCGATCGGCTGGCGCCGGCGCCGCCGTGGCCGGCGGTCACGGCACTTCACCGATCTGCTGTATCCCGACCGCGACAACCCGCTGCTGGACTACCTGCTGTGCAGCTATCGCTAGAGCATTGTCACCCTGACCGGAAACGATCTGTCATTGCGAGCAGCGCAGCGCTCCTCGCAATGACAAGGGGATCGGCGATTCCAGTCATGGTGAAACCGCCCTACGCCGGGCCGCGGCGATCCCGCCGCCTCAGCAGCGATGCGGCTGCAGCGTCAGGTCCTTCAGTTTCGCATCCATCATGAAATCGCCGAAATCCATGCGCAGCGCATCCGCCACGCCGTTCTCCCAGTACCGCATCGTCACCTCATAGTCGGGCGTGATACTGGCGTCGGTGCGCTCAAAGAACGCCAGGTGCACCCGCGCGCTGGGCAGCGCACTCAGCACCGGGTACGGCGCCGGCTCGGGCGGCTTGGTGTCCAGCACGACGATCGAGGTGTCCTCGGCGCCCTCGTCCGAGGTGCCGTCGAACAGCGGCAGCGCGATGAACTTCTTGCCGGCGCGCGCGCCCGCCAGCAGCGCCGCGGTATGCGCCATCGGGAACAGCGTGCCCGGCGGCAGCGGCTTCGTCGTGTCCTTCGGGCTGGTGTAGTGCGCCGTCCCCGCCCCGCCCGGCGCATCCAGCCTGGCATCCCCGTCGATCTGGCTGGTCACCGCGTCATCCGTGGTCTGCCGCGTGTGGAAGCGGAAGCTCAGCCCGTCCTTCGCCTCCCAGGTCGTGTAGTCGGAGATCATGTGGATGTTCTGCCCGTCGCTGTTGACCACCACCATGTCGAGCGTCTGGTGCGTCGCCCAGCCGTCGCAGGCGTCCAACACCTCGTAGCCCATTCTGCCGCTCGCCCCGGCCACGTCGCTGCCGGTGCCGTGGCCGGTGCTGTTGTCCAGCGTCAGCGTATAGAGCGCGCGATGCGCGGCCAGCGGCGTCGGCGGCATGGCCAGTTGCGCCGCGCGATCCGCCGCGCGCGCGGCGTGTGACGCCAACCCGCTGGCCGCGACAACGCCGTAAAGCATCATGATGCCCGCCATGGCGCGCAGGATGGTGCGCGGGGCAGTCCGCAGAACGGCGTACGGTCCGGGGGCCGCGAACGCGGCGGGGCGGCGCATCGTGTGTCTCCGGCCTCGAATGGCGCGAACGCGGGTGCTCCCCCAACATAGGCGAAGCCGGCGCACATGCCAGCCAGTCTCTGTCATGAATGCAGGGCGCTGGCCAGGGCCGCCTCGGTCTGTCGCAGCACCGCCGCCACCGCCGCAAGCTGCGCCCGCACCAGGGCGGGCGGATCGGTCCCCTCCAGCCTGGCCGAGCCGGCCTCGGTCCGCTCCAGCCCGATCCGGCCCGGACCCGGCCGCTGGTCGATCAGCACCAGCGACATTGCCGCGCGCGCCGTCATGGCGGCGAGATCGGCGTGCAGCACCAGCAGCTCGCCCTCCAGGACGACGTCGGCGGTCATCCGGCTGCCCGGACCGACCACCGCGGCGAACAGCCCGCCGTCGGCCAGCCAGCGCCGCAGGTCGTCGTCGATGGCCTCGGCCGGCGGCACCGCCCATTGCTCATAGAACGCGGTCTGCACGCTGCCGTCCGGTTGCAGGGTCTGCAGGCCGCGCATCTCCAGCCCCGGCCCGGCCTGCACCGTCCGCACCAGCAACACGCGCCCGCCCGGCCGGCTCGGCAGCGCCACGGGACGGCGCACCACCAGCGGCCAGTCGCGCCGCTGAAGGTAGGGCTGGCT
Organism: uncultured Alphaproteobacteria bacterium; assembly: GCA_963773345.1. Classification (GTDB taxonomy): domain Bacteria; phylum Pseudomonadota; class Alphaproteobacteria; order Acetobacterales; family Acetobacteraceae; genus Palsa-883. The sequence goes on from CAVZBG010000010.1 coordinate 978,107, forward strand.
CGGCAGCACGCTGCAGCCGCTGCCGCCCAGTGCGGTCGCCAGCGCCGTCCCGGCCATGCCGCCCAGCAGCCATCGCCGCTTCATTTCACTGGCTCCTGCGCCCGTGGCGGCGGTGCGGCCAGCAGGAACTGCGGCGGATAGCGCCGCAGCTCCTCGGTCGTCGCGCGCAGGTTGGCCGCCGCCGCCTGGGCGTCGCGCAGGATCGGCACCAGCCCCTGCTGCAGGTCCGCGGTGCCGCTGTCGATCCGCCCCGCGGTCGCCTGCAAGGTCGCGATCAGCGGCCCCAGCCGCGCGCTCGCCGCGGCCAGGTGGTCGGTCGCGACCGCCGCGTTGGCCAGCGCCTGGTGCAGGTCGCGGTTCTCCGCCACCGCGCGCACCGCCGCGGAGGTCTGGCGCAGATCGGCGGAAAGGCCGGGCAGGTCGGCGGCCTGCACGGCGACGTTCAGCGTGCGCAGCAGCTCGGCGGAGCGCGCCAGCGCCACATGCACGTCGCCCTGGTCGATATCGGTGCGCAGATCGCCGAGCAGTCCGGTGACGGATGCCGTCAGCGCGTCGATATTCAGGCGGTTCATCTTGGCCAGGAATTCCGTTGCGGCATCCTGCACCTGCTGCAGCGTGCTGGGCATCGAGGGGATGTAGGGGTTGCGCGGCGTCCAGGGCACCGTCAGCGCCGGGTATTTCTTCGGATCGGCGAAATCCAGCTCCATATAGGACAGGCCGGTGATGCCCTGCGCCGCCAACTGCACCCGCAGCCCGAGCCGCACCGCGGCCGCCGTTTCCGGCAATCCGCCGAGGCGGTTGCGGTCGACCTCGAAGCGCACGAAGACCAGCCGGTAGGTCTGCCGGTCGATCTCCGCCGGCGCCGCGCGGCTGCCGTACTCCGTGGTCACCAGGCCGAGCTCGGTCACCCTGCCCACGGTGACGCCGCGGTACTTCACCGGGGTGCCGACATCCAGCCCCTGCACCGACTCGCTGAAATACGTCTCGAACGTCGTGCCATGGCTGAGCGTGTTGCCGCCGAAGAACCAGACCAGGCCGACCACCAGCCCGAGCCCGCCCAGCATCAGCAGTCCCACGCGCAGGAAGGCAGCGCGTCCCTCGTTCATGCGGCCGTCTCCAGCACTTCGCGGTGGAAGAAGGCACGCACCGTGGGATGCGTGCTGTCGGCGCGCAGCTTCCGCGGATCGCCCTCGGCGATCACGCCGCCGGCGTCGGGGTAGGCCTCGGCATCCAGCATGGTGCAGCGATCGGCGATCGCCAGGATCGAGGCCAGCTCGTGCGTGACCACCACGAACGTCGCGCCAAGGTCCTTGCGCAGGTCGAGGATCAGCCGGTCGAGCCCGGCCGAGGTGATTGGGTCCAGCCCCGCCGACGGCTCATCGAGGAATAGCAGCGGCGGATCGAGCGCCATGGCGCGCGCAATGCCGGCGCGCTTGGCCATGCCGCCGGAGATCTCCGCCGGCATCAGGCCGGCCGCATGCCCCAGGCCGACCAGCCCAAGCTTCACCCGTGCCACCGCGGCGCGCCCCTCCGCCGGCAGATCGGTGAACATCTCCAGCGGCAGCATGACGTTTTCCAGCAGGGTCATCGAGCCGAACAGCGCGCCCGACTGGAACATGACGCCAAACGCGCGCTGCGCCGCGTGCAGCCCGGCGAGGCCGGTCGGGCCGGTGATGCAGTGTCCGCCGATCTCGATCGTTCCGGCGGTGGGCGTCAGCAGGCCGATCATCTGGTGCATCAGCGTCGACTTGCCGCAGCCCGAGGCGCCCAGGATGACGAAGATCTCGCCGCTCGCGACCTCGAGCGACACGTCGCGGAAGATCACCCGCTCGCCGAAGCGCTGCTCCACCTTGTCGACCCGGATGAGCACGCCAGCGGATGCAGATGGGGTCACGGTTGGCGTCACGGTTGGGGTCACGGATGGGGTCACGGTTGGGGTCACCGACGGGGGGCTTCGCAGATCGTTGCGCAGGTGCGTACGGCGGCGGCGCGGTCGGAGCGTTGCGGGGATGGGGCATGGGCGCTTGGGCTACCGCAAGCAAGATCCACCGCGGAGCACGCGGAGAAAGGCAGCGAATGCACTTCGCGCGAAGCGCCAAATCCTGTCTTCTCCGCGTGCTCCGCGTGCTCCGCGTGCTCCGCGGTGAACCTTGCTTTCTTGCGGACCATCCGACGCCCCGCACGGCCGGCCTCAAGCCGCGACGCCCGCAACGCCCGATCGGTCGACGATCCCCACCCGAAACGGCCGCCCCCCGCCGGTGGCACAGCTCGGCTCACAGGTCGAGCCGGTAGAAGATGACCGCCAGCACACCGTCCATCACGATGGTCGAGATGATGCCGCCGACCACCGCGGCGGTCGCCGACAGGCCCACCGCGCGCGGGCCATTGCCGGTGGACAGTCCGGCCCGGCAGCCGATCGCGGCGATCACGGCGGCGAAGCAGACCGCCTTGAACAGTCCGCCCAGCAGGTCGCTGACGGTCGCGGAAAGCTGCACCTGGTGCAGGATGGTCGCGAACGGGAAGCCGAAGCCGCGCATCACCGCGGCCATCCCGAACAGCCCGGCGATGTCCAGCACCAGCGCCAGCGCAGGCAGCACCAGCATCACCGCGATCAGCCGCGGCAGCACGAGCATGGTCATCGGGTCGAGCCCCATCGTCACCAGCGCATCCAGCTCCTGGTTCACCTTCATGGTGCCGATCTCGGCGGCGAACGCCGAGCCGGTGCGGCCGGCCAGAATCACCGCGGACAGCAGCGCCCCCAGCTCGCGCAGCAGGCTGATGGTGACCAGGTTGGCGACGAACAGGTCGGCGCCATAGGGCCGCATCGGCACCACCGACTGGAAGGCCAGGATCGTCCCCATCAGGAAGCCGAGCAGCGTCACCAGCGGCAGCGCGCGCACCCCAGCCTGGTCGGCGTAGCGCAGCAGATCGCCGATCCGCAGCATGCGCCTGCGTGCCGGCAGATGCAGCACGGCCAGCACGGCCTCGCCCAGGAACGCCACGCCATCCGCCGCCGCGGCGACGCCGTCGGCCAGCATGCCGGGAAGCGGCGGCGGCGGTGGCGTGGCGGACGGCTGCACGGCGGAGGTCGGCGCGGCAGATGGCGGTGCGGCAGATGGCGGTGCGGCGGGCGGGGGCGCGGCGCGTGGCGGCGCGGCCTCGGCAGCCGCCTGCCGCGCAAGCTCCACCACCGCGGTCACGTGCGCATCGGCGCCGATCAGCTCGATCGGCGTGCCGTGCGCGTTCTCCGTGGCCAGCAGCAGGGCCGCGCCGGCCATGTCGAAGGCCTCGACCGCAGCAAGGTCGCATTGCAGCTCACGGCCCCGCGCGCGGGTCGCGGCGCGGATCGCCGGTCGCCAGAGCGCGCCCGCGCCGGCCGCGTTCAACCGGCCGCTGAATAGCAGCGCCGTGCGCCCGCCATCCCGTTTGATGCCCAGGCTGGCGATGCTCGACCCGGCGATGCTCAGCCTGGCCGTGGCACGGTCAGTGCTGCGCCAGCCAGGCATCGAACCGCTGCCCGAGCTTGGCCTGGTTGTCGCGCCAGAACCCGTCGTCGAAGCGGATCGCCGCGCCGAGATTGGCCGGGCTGGTCGGCGAGGCCGCCACCTGGTCGGGCGGCAGCAGGTCGTTGGCGGCCTTCGCCACGCCGCCGAGGCCGGCCACCGCGAACAGCCGCCCCTCGATCGCCGCGGTCCCGGCGAAATACAGGAATTGGATCGCCTGGCGCAGGTTCGGGCTACCCTTGACGATCGCCCAGCTCTTCACCTCGCCCAGGCTCGCGCTCCACTGCATGCCGAAGTTGCGCGGGCCGTTGCGCGCCGCGAGGGCGATGCGGTCGGACGGCGCGCTGGTCATCAGCACATCGCCCGAACTGAGGATGTGTTCCGCCTCCGCGCCGGTCGGCCACCACACCAGGTACGGCTTGAGCTGGTCCAGCTTGCGGAATGCGCGATCCACGCCGTCGGCCGTGGCCAGCACCTTGTAGACATCCGCCGGCGCCGCCCCGTCGGCGATCAGCGCGATCTCCAGGTTGCCGCGCGGGCCCTTGAACAGGCCGCGCTTGCCCGGATACTTGGCAATGTCCCAGAAATCCGCCCAGGTCGGCGTGGCGGGAAACTTGTCGCGGTCCCAGGCCAGCACGATGTTGCTCGCCGCCGCGCCGACGCCGCAGTCGGACACGCCCTCCGGCAGGTAGTGGTCCTTGCCGCCGATCGCGCTGAAGTCGAGCTTCTCCAGCAGCCCGTCGGCGCAGGCCGCCGCCAGCTCGTCGCCGCGCAGCTCGACCACGTCCCAGGCGTTGTCCGGCGCCTTGAGGTGCGCCTCCAGCGCCGCGATGCCGCCGTCCCAGCTTTCCTGGCGGACCGGGATGTCGGTGGCGCCGACGAAGGCCTGCACGACCACATTGCGCAGCGGCTCGACCGAGTCGGCCCCGCGCGAGACGATGGTCAGATCGCGTGCCGCAGCACATGAGATCGACGCGGCGAGCAGCGCCACGGCGGCCAGAAGCGTGCGGGCTGGCATGATGGGTCGGGGTCCAGTTTCCTGCGGTCGGGCGGACGCTACAGTCCGCGGGCGATATGGGCAACGCGGTCAGCCGCCGGTTTGTTCGGAAGGCGATGAATTTTCACGCTGATCGGCCGCCGCGTCGGTGGTGCCGGCCGATGGGGGTGCCGACTGGGCGCCGGTGGGGGGAGCCTACGGGGTGTCGATGGGCGGGTCGGTGGGGCGAGCCAGCGCGCGCGCCAGTTCCGCGCGGCACACCTCGACGCCGGCGGTGCAGCCGCCCGCAAGCCACCAGGCCCGCACCGCCCGCAGCAGCGCCCCGACGCGCGGCCCCGGCGGCACGCCCAGCGCCAGGACGTCGCTGCCCTGCAACGGAAACACCGGCTGCGGCAGCCCGGCCAGACGGGCGCGCAGCGCCGCCCAGCGCGGCTGTGCTGCGTCGCCGAGCTCCGCCGGGAACAGCCAGGTGCGGTCGATCAGCGTGCCGCGCTCGTGATCGGCGAGCAGGCGGCGCAGCGCGCCATCGTCGTCGTCAGGATGTGCCAACGGTGTCGCCCGCAGATCCAGCAGGCGCTGGCGCTCCGCGGCGGACAGCCGCAGCCGGTCGGCGAGGCGCTCGACATCGCCGGTCAGCAGTGCCGCGAGGCGCAGCAGCGGGTCCGCCGGCGCGCCCGCCGCGATCAGCCGCGCCAGGGCGGCGGGATCGGCGCCCTCCGGCAGCACCGCGGCGAGGATGCCGAGCTCCGCCATCAATGCCACCGCGGCGCGCGGGTCGGGCGCGGCGAGAATGCGCAGCTTCTCGCTCCAGACGCGCTCGGCCGACAACTGCGCCAGCCCGGAAATGCCGGCTTGCAGCGTGGCGCGCACCGCCGGGTCGGGCGCGACGGCGCCATAGCGCGCGAAGAAGCGGAAATAGCGCAGCACGCGCAGGTAATCTTCGGCGATGCGCTGCGCCGGGTCGCCGACGAAGCGCAGGATGCCGGCGTGCAGGTCGCCAACGCCGCCGAAATAGTCGTGCACCGCGCCGTCGCGCGTCATCGACATCGCGTTGATGGTGAAGTCGCGCCGGGCGGCGTCCTGCCGCCAGTCGTTGGTGAACGCCACGGTGGCGTGCCGCCCGTCGGTCGCCACGTCGCGGCGCAGCGTGGTGATCTCGACTGCGCGCGCGCGCGGCGGGCCGCTCTCCTGGCCGCCGCCGTGGCTGGCGGCCAGGGCGCCACCTTGTCCCCGCAGCGGCGCATCCAGCACCGCGGTCACCGTGCCGTGGGCGAGGCCGGTCGGCACGGCGCGGATGCCGGCGCGCTGCAATGCCGCCATCACCGCGTCGGGCGGCAGCTTCGTGGCCAGGTCGATATCGGCGATCTGCCGGCAGGCCAGCGCGTCGCGCACCGCACCGCCGACCACCCGCGCATCCGGCAGTGCGGCGAGCAGCGCAGCGAACGCGGGCTCCGCCAGGAATGCCGGCGGCGCGATGCGCAGCGCGGGCGCGTCCGGCATCGCAGCCTCGAGGGTCACGGGCTCGCCGGTCACGGGTTCGCCGGTCACGGGCTCGCCGGTCACGGGCTCGCCGGTCACGGGTTCGCCGGGCATGGGCGCGCCGCTCATTGCGGGTCCGCGTGCCCCGGCACGATGCGGCCGTCCCGCAACTCCGCCGGGACGTAGGCGGTTCCCGGGGCCAGCGCACGCTCCTGATTCAGCCAGACCAGCATCCCGGTCAGCAGCGCGATCGCGCAGGCGGCACCGATCAGCAGGGCGCGCGACGGGCCGCCGCTGCCGAGCGTCAGCCGCCAGGCCACGAACGCGACGAACGGCGCCAGGAACAGCAGCAGTTCGGTCAGTCGCAGTGGCTTGGCCTCCCTTTGTCATGCACGGCTCCCGGGCACGGCTCCCGGGCACGGCTCCCGGGCACGGCTCCCGGGCACGGCTCCCGCGGCCCGCGTCCGGCAAGATTGACGCATCTTCGCGGAAGATCGTCGATCGATTGGGCAGCCCCCGGGCGAGTTCGAACTCGTCCGCGAGCAAGCTTCTAACGCAGTGGATGCAGCGGACCCAGGGGCGCAGGGACAGGAAGTTTCGGATGCTTCCAGAGGTCGGCTGGAAGCGGGGAGGCATGGCGGTCTGGTGCCATCCTTTCGGCGTCTGCGCCTGCACAAGCACAGACGTTGGGGGCACGGGCACCGGATCGGCATACCCGGCAGGGGTCCGACAATTCCGCGATTTGCCAATCGTCGTGTTGACTGCCGGCGCGCCAGCGGACCGCGTTGATCCTCGCCTTTACTGGTACGACCGCCGCTCCGCTCCCGCCTTGTGTCGCAAATCAGGGAGAGCGATCGGCCGGGCAGGTATCGCTTGCGCGGTCACCTGCCCAGGACGGCCCTCTCCTCGCTCAGCACGCAGCGACCAAACAGCGCGGCCATCGGCAGCGCACACGCCAGCCACAGGATCAGTGCTACCATGCCTTGCAGTCCTTACCCCGTGGATTGGCGCGCCAGACGGTCCTGCCGCGGCGCCACCAGTTACGATTTCCGAATGTCAGGTGAACCAGCCGACGTCGACGAAAGGAAATGCCAGCATCGCAACGCCGATGGCGCAAAGCAGCCTGCCGAAGCGCGGCGTGCCGGACGGTTGATGATAGTTGCCAAGCCGGTACGCCCGCAGAACATCGCTCTCGCGGCAAGCGTGCGGGTGCTCTCGCCGGATCCTGACGAGGCCGATTCCGGCGACGAGAAGGAGCAAGCCCATCGCCACCGCCCAGATGGAGAACCTGTCCTGCCAATCCGGCAGCAAGGCCAAGATCAGATCGCGGACCTCGGTGATGGTCACGACGCCCCCACGCCGTTCTGGCAGTGAGCCACCTGCCTTCCCGCCATTCGGCGCTCGGCCGCCAGGGCGGTGTATCGCAGCGCCAGCCGTTTCCACGTCTCCCGGGATTGGTCCGTCGAAGCGGTCACGGCCATTGCCGTGTAGCCTGCCGCGCGCTCCGACAATTCCGCGGCGGTCGGTTCCCGCGGTTGCCGCCGGCTCGGCTTGGAACTGCCGATTGGCAGAAGACGAGCTGAACTTGCAAATCTGCGTATGGCTTTAAGCATCAGTGGCTCGCGCGCTGCTGATTCGCGGTGATCGGGACCTCGGCGCCGGCTGCATGCTGGCTTGCCTCACCGTCCGGTTCCCGCGGCGCGCGCCCACTGCCACACCAGCACGCGTTCTTCGGCCGCGCGCTCGGCTGCCATTCTTGCGCAGCGCAGCGCCAGGCGATCGAAGGCGTCGCGAAGTTCGGGGGTAGCCGCATTCCTGGCGAACGCCGAGTACCCGGCTACCCGCGCCAGCAACTCGGGGGTGGCCATCTCAGTCAAGCGCGGATGGTTTGACTCGCTGACGCTCATTTCAGGTCGGTTGTAAACATAATCCGCACTTCTCGTCACGGTGATCGTCCAGTATAACGGTGCACGCCATCGTATGGCCCGCATTGATCTAGGTCAACGTTTGACTGCTCCCGCATCAAATTTCGCGACCCAAAGGTCGGCGCCGCCCGCCGAGCTTGCACCTTGGGGACGTTCTCCCGCAAACAGCGGGTCAATCAATGCTTTTTCTAGACTACTCCAATAATAGGCACATTGGTCTCAAGGATTCAGGTGCTGCGCAACCAGCGAAATCCGACAGACCCACAAACACGGTCGGACCCACGTCGCCTTCATGGCCGGCCGGTCCGGGAACCGAACCACGCGGACCGCGCTGCATCCTCGCAGCGCTGAGGCAGCCGCTCGGCCCCGCGGTCACCCCTGGGCTCGCAGCGCGCGGGCCAGATGCACCAGGATCGCGGCGGTGGCACCCCAGATGTAGTGATCCGGGTGCGGCCAGACCCAGAAATCGCGCCGCCGCCCGCCCACCTCGCGCGGCTTCAGCCGCGGCGCGTCGGGATCCAGCAGCACCGACATCTCCAGCTCGAACACCGCCTCCACCTCCTCGGGCGAGGGCCGGTAGGTCAGCCCGGGCGGCAGCAGGCCGATCACCGGGGTGATGCGGAAGCCAGTCCCGGTGAGAAAATCCCCCAGCCGGCCCAGCACGGTGACCTCGCGCGGATCGAGCGCGATCTCCTCCCACGCTTCGCGCAGTGCCGCGGCTTCGGCGTCGGCATCCTCCGGGTCGATCCGCCCGCCCGGAAAACTCACCTGGCCGGCGTGCTTGTCCAGATGTGCGGTGCGCTTGGTCAGCAGCACGCCCGGCGCGGGGCCGAGCACGAACGGCACCAGCACTGCCGCCGGGGCCGGCGGGCGGTCGAGCATGTCGGACAACTCCGTGCCGTGCACGACCTGCCCGGGTTGCGCGGCGGCAACGATCGCCGCCAGCCGCGCGCGCAGTTCGTCGCTCGTCACTGCGCGCGGCGCCTGATGTTCACGCGATGCCCGCCCCTCACGGATTGCCCGTCACGCGGTGCGGTCTGCGTGCCCGGTCCGCACGCCCCGGCCTCACGCGCTGTCGTCATTGGGCGGCATCTCGCCCAGCGAGAAGAACGTGCCGCGGCTCCAGACGCCGAGCATCCGCCGCCCGCCGACCCAGCGCGGCTCACCCAGCGCGACCAGCTCGTAATACACCGCGCGGCCGATGCGCGCCTCGATCGCCAGCCGGCCGGCGCCCGGGCGCACCATGAGGTACGGCGTCGGTTCGCAGGTCAGCAAGTCGTGCGCGATGCGGATCGGATGCTCGGGCCCGGCGGTGACGATCTGGTCGACATTGGTGCGGAACGACAGCACCTGGTGCCTGCCCTCGCCGGTCCAGTCCAGCTCCACCGCGATGAACGGCGCGTCCTCCACCTCGATGCGGCCGCGCTCGACCGGGGTCTCCAGCCAGAACGCGCCGTCCTCGTCGCGCCTCAGCACCGAGGCGAACAGGCAGACCAGTTCCTTGCGGCCGATCGGGCTGCCGCGATACAGCCAGGTGCCGTCGCGGCAGATCAGGAAGGGAAGGTCGCCGCATTCGACCGGGCGTACGCTGCGGCCTGGCGAGGCACGCTGCCACAGCCCACGCCGGCAAGCCCGCCGGCCGCCGGCACCAGCGTTGGGGAAGCGGCGTCGTTCACGTCCGGGTCTCCATCGTCGTGGGCGTTTCCATCCGGCTTGTCGCGTGTGCTTCCATCCCCACGTGTGGGAAAGTGCCTATATGTAGAGCCACGGGCCGGTTGAAAGGGAAATGTGTCGACATGTCTTTGAATATGGCGCCGGCGCAACAGGGTGCCGGCGGATTTGACGCTGCCGGTCTCGACGCAAAATCGATCCTCGGCGAGGTGGAGGCCCTCGGGGCACGGGTCGGCGCGGTGCGCGCCGCCATCGGCCGGGTGATCTTCGGCCAGGACGAGGTGGTCGATCAGACCCTGATCACGCTGCTCTCCGGCGGCCACGCGCTGCTGGTCGGCGTGCCGGGCCTGGGCAAGAGCCGGCTGGTCGAGACGCTCGGCACCGTGCTCGGCCTCGCCACCAAGCGCGATTCAGTTCACCCCCGACCTGATGCCGGCCGACATCATCGGCTGCGAGGTGCTGGACGAGACCGAGGGACGCCGCAGCTTCCGCTTCGTCCCCGGCCCGGTGTTCTGCCAGTTGCTGATGGCCGACGAGATCAACCGCGCCAGCCCGCGCACCCAGTCGGCGCTGCTGCAGGCGATGCAGGAGCAGCGCGTGGCGGTCGGCGGCGTGGAACACGCGCTGCCGCGGCCGTTCCACGTGCTGGCGACGCAGAACCCGATCGAGCAGGAGGGCACCTATCCGCTGCCCGAGGCGCAGCTCGACCGCTTCCTGCTGCAGATCGACGTCGGCTACCCGACTGCTGGAGGCCGAGCGGACCATGCTGCTGGCCACCACCGGCGCGACCGAGGAGCGCCCGGCGCAGGCGCTGACCGGCGAGGAGCTGCTGGCGGCGCAGGCGCTGATCCGCCGCGTGCCGGTCGGCGAGAAGGTGGTGGATGCGATCCTGTCGCTGGTGCGCGGCGGCCGGCCGGAGAGCGCCGACCGACGAGACGGTGCGCCGCCATGTCGCCTGGGGCCCCGGCCCGCGCGCCGCGCAGGCGCTGATGCTGGCCTCGCGCGCGCGCGCGCTGATCGACGGCCGCCTGGCGCCGAGCATCGACGACGTGGTGGCGCTGGCCCGCCCGGTGCTGCGCCACCGCATGGCGCTGAATTTCTCCGCCCGGGCCGACGGCGTGGCGCTGGGCGACGTGATCGACCGCCTGGTGGAGCGGCTGGGGTGAGGTTGTGTAGCACGTTTCTCCCCCTCCCCTTGAGGGAGGGGGCCGGGGGGAAGGGTACCGGGGCGGGAGGTTTCGCGCCGAGATGTGTGCCGACCCCTCCCCCCAACCTTGGTCCGCTTCGCGGCCCAAGCCCTCAAGGGGAGGGGGAGAAGAAAGTCGCCTGCCTAGCGCCGCCGCCCCTGCCGCGGCCCAGGCGCGCCGCGCCGAGGCGCTCGGCGCCCGCCTGCCGCCGCTGCTGGTCGCCGCCGAACGCGTCGCCGCCACCGTGGCACAGGGCGTGCACGGCCGGCGCCGTGTCGGACAGGGTGACAGCTTCTGGCAGTTCCGCCCCTTCGTGGTCGGCGACACGATCGCGCGCATCGACTGGCGCCAGTCGGCCAAGTCCGGCCGGCCAGCGCCGCACGGCTGGTTCGTGCGCGAGACCGAATGGGAGGCAGCCCAAACCGTCTGCCTGTGGCGCGACAGCTCGCCCAGCATGCGCTGGCACTCGCGCATGGTCCCGACCGAGAAAGCGCGAACGCGCCGGCCTGCTGCTGCTGGCGCTCGCCGCCCTGCTGCTGCGCGGCGGCGAGCGGGTGATGCTGATCGCCCCGGACGAGCGCCCTGTCGCCGGCCGCGTCGGCCTGGACCGGCTCGCCGGCCGCGCTGGACGGGCGGCCCGACGCCGACATCGGCCTGCCGCCACGCGTCAAACTGCCGCGCCACGCCAGTGTGGTGCTGATCGGCGACTTCCTCGCTCCGCTCGACGGAGATCCAGGCGGAAATCGGCCGCCTCAGCGCCATCCCGATCACCGGCACGCTGCTCCAGGTGCTCGATCCCGCCGAGGTCGAACTGCCCTACAGCGGACGCATCCGCTTCCGCGGCGTCGAACACGACGGCGACACGCTGATCCCACGCGTCGAAAGCGTGCGCAGCGCCTACGCCGAGCGACTGAACGCGCAGCAGGCGGGCCTTGCCGCGATCTGCGGCGCCGCCGGCTTCGGCTTCGCCACCCACCGCACCGACCACCCGCCCGAAGCCGCGCTGCTCGGCCTCTACACCGCACTGACCGCGCGATGACCCACCCCACCCCTCGCTCGGACGAAAGCAAGGCCAGGGGCTTTGCCCCTGGACCCCACCAAGGGGCGCTGCCCCTTGGAACCCCGCCAAGGGCGAGGCCCTTGGAACCCTTCCGTTGGTTGGGCCGGGGCGGGGGAGAGGGTCCGGCCTGGGCGACCGCCGTCGCGCCGGCGTCTGCCGGCGCGACGGCGGTCGCCCAGGCCGGACCCTCTCCCCCCGCCCCCGGCTCAACCAAAATGGATGGAGTCCAGAGGCTCCGCCGGCGCCTGCCCCCGGGCACTTGACCCGGGGGGTGGGGGTCCAGGGGGCAAAGCCCCCTGGCGGGTTTCAGGGCGGAGCCCTGACCTTGCTTCCTTCACGCGAGGGTTGGGATGATCTTCGCCGCGCCCTGGGTGTTGCTGGCGCTGGCCGCGTTGCCGCTGTTGTGGTGGCTGCTGCGGGTGACGCCGCCGGCGCCGCGCAGCGAGAGTTTCCCCGCCATCCGCCTGCTGCTCGGCCTGCACGCCGCCGAGGAAACGCCGGCGCGCACGCCCTGGTGGCTGCTGCTGCTGCGCGTGCTGGCCGCCGCGCTGGTGATCGTCGGCCTGGCGCGGCCGGTGCTGGATGCCGGCTCGCGGCTGCCGGCAGCGGGCCGGTGCTGCTGGTGATGGACAATGGCTGGGCCGCGGCCGCGCGACTGGCCGCGGCGGATGCAGGCGGCGAACGGCGTGCTGGACCGCGCCGCGCGCGCCGGGCGCCAGGCGGCGTTGCTGGCGACCGCGCCGATGAGACCGGCGCGGCGCCGCTGCTGACCCCGGTGATGCCGGTGCCCGAACTGCGCGCGCGGCTGGCGGCGCTGCATCCGGAGCCGTGGCCGCCGGATCGCGCCGCCGCCGCCGCCGCGCTGGCCGGCTGGAAGGCGCAAGGCGCGCCGGCGGCGACGGCGCCGTGGTCTACGTCGCCGACGGGCTGACCGACGGGCCGGACTTCGCCGCGTTCGCCACAGGCGCTGGACGATGCCGGCACGGTGACCGAGCTTTGCTGCGCCGGCCTGCCGCCGCGCGCTGCTGCTGCCGCCGACCAGCGAGGCGGACCGGCTGGTCGCGCGGGTGGCCCAGGCGCCGCAGCCGGTCGCCGACGCAAGGCCGACGGTGCTGGCGCAGAGCGGCGACGGCCGCACCCTGGCGCGCGCCGCTATCGACCTGCCGGCCGGCGCCACCACCGGCGAGGCGCCGGATCGTGCTGCCGCCGGAGCTGCGCAACCGGCTGAGCCGGCTGGTGCTGGAGGGCCCGCCCTCGGCCGCCTCGGTGGTGCTGCTGGACGAGCGCTGGCGCCGCCGCCCGGTCGGCCTGCTGGCCGGCGACGAGATCACCGCCGAGACGCCGTTCTCCGGGCCGCTGTATTACCTGCGCCGCGCGCTGGCGCCGTACGCCGAGCTGCGCGACGGCAGCTTCGCCACGCCTGGTGCACGCCGGAGACCTTCGGTGCTGATCCTGGCCGACCGGCCGCTGCCGGCCGGCGCCGGAGCGCGACGCGGTGACCAACTGGGTCGAGAAGGGCGGCCTGCTGATCCGCTTCGCCGGCCCGCGCACCGCCGAGCAGCCGATCGGCGAGACCGATCCGCTGCTGCCGGTGAAGCTGCTGGGCGGCGACCGGCAGCTGGGCGGCGCGCTGTCCTGGAGCGAGCCGGCCAGCCTGGCGCCGTTCCCGCCGAACTCGCCGTTCGCCGGCCTGGCCGTGCCGCCGAGGTGAAGGTCACGCGCCAGGTGCTGGCCGAGCCCAGCGCCGACGCTCGCCGGCCACACCTGGGCGCAGCTGGCCGACGGCACGCCGCTGGTGACCGAGGCGACGCGCGGCGCCGGGCGCATCGTGCTGTTCCACGTCACCGCCAACGCCGACTGGTCGAACCTGCCGCTGTCCGGCCTGTTCGTGGACATGCTGCGCCGGCTGGTCGCGCTGTCGGCCGGCGTGGCCGACGCCGGCGGGCAACACCGTGCTGGCGCCCGGCCGAGACGCTGGACGGCTTCGGCCTGCTGGCCACGCCGCCGGAGTCCGCGACCGGCCTGGCGGCCGAACGCGTTCGGCGCGACGCCGGTCTCGCCGCGCCACCCGCCCGGGCTGTACGGGCCGGAGAACGGCCGCCAGGCGCTGAACCTCGGCGCCGACCTGCCGCTGCCGCAGGCCGCGCCGACTGCTGACGCGGCGCGCACGGTGGAGGATTTTGCTGCCCGCGGTGCGCGGAGCGCGCCGGTCGGCCCCTGGCTGCTGGCGGCGGCGCTGGCGCTGCTGGCGCTCGACCTGCTGATCGCGCTGGGGCTGCGCGGCCTGCTGCGGCCGCTGGTCGCCGCGGTGGCATTGGCGGCGCTGCTGGCGGCGGCACGCTGGTGGGCACGCTGGGGCTGAGCGCCGATGCCTGGGCGCTGCCGACCGTGGCCAATCCGGCGCTGGCGACGCGGCTCGGCTACATCGTCACCGGCGATGCCCAGGTGGACGCGATCTCGCGCGCCGGGCTGGAGGGGCTGTCGGACTACGTCAACCAGCGCACCGCCGCGACGCTGGTGGAGCCGGACGCGGTGGTGCCGGGCCAGACCGACCTGAGTTTCTATCCGCTGCTGTACTGGCCGATCACCGCCGACGCGCAGCCGCTCGGCACCGCGCGAGGTGGCGGCGCTGAACGACTACATGAGCCGCGGCGGCATCATCCTGATCGACACGCGCGGATTCCGGCTCCGGCGCCGGGTTCGCGCCGGGCACCGAGAATGCGCTGCAGCGGGTGGCGCGCGGGCTGGTGATCCCGCCGCTGGCGCCGCTGACCACCGAGCACGTGCTGGCGCGCGCGTTCTACCTGCTGCAGGATTTTCCCGGGCGCTACACCGGCGACACCGTGTGGGTGCAGCGCGACCAGGACCGCACCAACGACAGCGTCAGTCCGGTGATCATCGGCGGCAACGACTGGGCGGCGGCCTGGGCGGTGGATGCGGACGGCCGCAATCCGTACGCGGTGATCCCGGGCGGGGCGCGGCAGCGCACGCTGGCGTATCGTTTCGGGGTCAACCTGGTGATGTATGCGCTGACCGGGAACTACAAGGGCGACCAGGTGCACGTGCCGGCGATTTTGCAGCGGCTGGGGCAGTAGGGTAGCAGGCGCTATTTTCCCCCTCCCCTTGAGGGAGGGGGTTGGGGGGAGGGGTCGCCGCGCGGGTCGAACCGAAGGCCTGTGACCCCGAACCCCTCCCCCCAACCCCCTCCCTCAAGGGGAGGGGGAGATTCGTTACCCCTTCACCCCGCCCGATCGAGCACCTGGCGCAGCTTGCGCGCGAGCTCGGCCTTGCGGAACGGCTTGGCCAGCAGGGGAACGGCCTCGTCGAGCTCGTCACCGTCAGGCACCGTCCCGTTGGCATAGCCCGACATGTACAGCAGCTTGAGACCGGGCCGCCGCGCCACGGCCGCGCGGCCAAGTGCCGGGCCGCTCATGCCGTTGGGTAGCATGACGTCGGTCAGCAGCAGATCGACCCGCTCGGCCCCATCCAGGATCCGGCACGCCGCCGCGCCATCATCCGCCTCGATCGCCGCATAGCCGAGCGCGATGACCTGGCCGACGACGAACTTCCGCACGGCCGGATTATCCTCCGCCACCAGGATCACCTCGCCGGGCCTGCCCGGCGGTATCGCCGGCTCGCCCCTGGCGGTCACGGGATCCTCGGTCGCGCGTCCTACCGCCGGGAAATACAGCTCGATCGTGGTGCCGCGCCCCGGCTCGCTGAGGATGCCGATCCGGCCATTCGATTGGTGCACGAACCCGTGCACCATGCTGAGACCGAGCCCGGTGCCCTTGCCGACCGGCTTGGTGGTGAAGAACGGCTCGGCGGCGCGTTGCAGCACCGCCCCGGACATGCCGACCCCGGTGTCGCGCACGGCGATGCGGACATAGTCGCCGGGCGCGACCTCGGCATCCCGCGCGGCGGCGTCTTGGCCGAGCGTCACGTTGTCGCCCTCGATCGTCAGCGTGCCACCGCGCGGCATGGCATCCCTGGCGTTCACCGCGAGGTCGACCAGGGCCGCGCTGATCTGGTCCGGATCGACGCAGACCGTCCGCAGGTCCTCCGGCGCGCGCAGGTGGATCTGGATCGTCTCGCCGAGCGTATGGCGCAGCAGATCGGTCAGCTCCGCCAGCAGGCGGGCGATGTCCAGCACCCGCGGCGCCAGCGGCTGGCGTCTGGAATAAGCGAGGAGCTGCCGCGTCAGCGTGGCACCGCCCAGTGCCGCGTCGAGCGTGTCCTGCAGCATCTCCCGCAGGTCGCGATCGCTGCCGGCATGATCGGTGGCAAGTTCCAGGTTGGCAATGATGATGCCGAGCAGGTTGTTGAAGTCATGCGCCACCCCGCCGGCCAACTGGCCGACCGCCTGCAGCTTCTGCGCCTGGTGCAGCGCCGCCGCGGCCTCGCGCATGATCCTTTCGCCGCGGCAGCGTTCCAGCGCCATCTGGATCGTCGCATGCAGTTCCCGTTCCGAGAACGGCTTGATCAGGTAGCCGTACGGCTTGGTGGTCCCGCGCGCGTTCCAGCGTTGCCGCCTCGGAATAGGCGGTGAGGTAGATCACCGGGATCGTGTCGTCGGTCGGCAACCGTGCAGCGGTCTCGATGCCGTCCAGGCTGCCCTCGATATGGATGTCCATCAGGATCAGGTCGGGGCGCGCGGCCGCTACCAGGCGCAACGCCTGCTCGCCGGATGCGGCCAGCCCGGGGACCTCGTAGCCGAGCTTGACCAACTGCTGGCGCAGGTGCAGGGCCACGATCCGCTCGTCCTCGACCACCATGACCCGGGCGTGCATCATCTTCCGGCGCCTCTCGCGTTTGCCAGCGGGAATTGCAGCGTGAACCGCGTCGGGTTCGATCGCTGCATCGTGGCGATGCCGCCAAGCTGGTCGGCCAGCAGCGACCACAAGTTGCAGGCCGAGCGTGCCGGTGTCGGTGATGTTGACATGCTCGGGAACGCCGATGCCGGTGTCGCTGACCGACAGGACCAGGTCGCCGCCGGCGACGCGCCGCAGGCCCACGTCGATGTCGCCGCCGTTGCCGGGCCGGAACGCATGCTTGAGCGCGTTGGAGATCAGCTCGTTCACCACCAGGCCGCACGGGATGGCCGCGCCGATCGGCAGCAGCACCGGCTCGGCGTCGATCGACAGCGTGATGCGGTTCGGGTGGCTGCCGTAGGAGGCGATCAGCGTCGGCACCAGCGTTTCCAGGAAGCGGCCGAAATCCACCTCGGCGAAATCCTTCGACTCGTACAGCGTCTGGTGGATCAGCGCCATCGAGCGGATGCGGTTCTGGCTGTCGCGCAGCATGTCCAGCACCGTCTGGTCGGAGATCCGTGCCGATTGCAGGTCCAGCAGGCTGTAGACGATCTGCAGGTTGTTCTTCACCCGATGGTGGATCTCGCCGAGCAGGATGTCCTTCTCCTGCAGCGCCGCGCGGATGCCGGCTTCCTTCTGCTTGCGGTCGGAGATATCGACGATCGCCGACAGCACCATCGGCCCGTCTTCGGTCTCGATCGGATTGAGGCCGATCTCGACCGGGAATTCGCTGCCGTCCTTGCGCCGTGCGTAGAGTTCGCGCCCGGCGCCCATCGGGCGGGCGTGCGGGTCGGCGAAGAACGAGTGGCGCAGGCCCGGGTGGTGGTCGCGGAATCGGTCCGGCACCAGCATTTCGACCCGCTGGCCGAGCAGCTCCGTCCGCGCATAGCCGAACACCCGCTCGGCCTGGGCGTTGACCATCTCGATCCGCCCGGCGGCGTTGATCATCACCATCGCGTTCGGCGCGGCTTCGACCACCTGGCGAAACAGCTCTTTGCGCTCGTGCAAAGCCAGGCCGACGGTGGCGCGCGGAGCGGCGATCGAGGCGGCGCTTGCGCTCACCGTGCGCCGCGCCTTGCGCGCCTGGCCGCGTGGGGGAGGGTCGGTGGCAGCCGCGAGGTTCCGCCCGGGCACGGCGGCACAGGGCGTCCTGCACGCGGTGCGAGGGTGGCGGCGAGGACCGGGGGTGCATCGCGGCCGGCATTGCCGGCGGGACGGCGATGGCGGCCGGATGGGCGTCGCGATCGGTTCCGCAGGAAGGCGGAGGGGCGTCGGAACCGGCGAAACGCCTGGGGGTCTCACCCATGGACCTGCAATCCGCGAACGTCAGTGTGGCCTTCGGCGTGGCCCGAAGAGGGAGGCGGCGGGTTCCTGGGGACGCCCGGCGTCGTGGTCGTCCGTCATCCGGTCCAGGTCGGGCATTATGTAACGGAGCGCGAGGTGAATGTCCAGTTTTGCAACTACCAGTTGCCGTTCACAGGCACGTGCGTCCGGGTTGCCGACGGGTGCTGGCAGGTCCCGCGCCGGTGTCCGCAGCCAGAACGAGCCGCTACCGGTGGCGGCGTCCGGTCAACCTCGCCGAGTTTCGGGCGTTTGCCTTGCAGCCGGGTGTGCCGGTGGTTCCATACAACTCCTTGCGGAGGGTGACATGGCCGCATCGAGCCGAACGAGTTCGTCGCGTGACAAGGTGCGGGCGCATCGCGAGTGGCGCCGGCGCCAGGGGGTGCGGCCGATCCAGATCTGGGTGCCCGATACCCGCTCCCCGGCATTTGCCGAGGCGGCGCACCGCCAGTCGCTCGCGGTCGCCAACAGTGCGCAGGAAGCCGACGACCAGGGCTTCATCGAGGCGATTTCCGACCGGAACGACGCGTGAGGCGCGGGGCGATATGAACAGTCGCCGAGCGAGGTCGCGCGGGCGGAGCGGGAGTTCCGCTGAACCGCCGCAGACGGCTTCGCCGCCGCTTGATCTCGCGGCTCTGTCGGCCGACATGATCGGTAACTTTTGGCCCGATTTACGGATGACATGACATGGCCACCGCCTCCTCCGCCGACGTGCAAAAGAACTTCGGTCGGTACAAGCACACTGCCCTCGTCGAGCCGGTGGTGGTCACCCAGTACGGCAAGCCCAGCGTCGTGATTTTGGCGGCGACCGAATACGAGCAACTCAAGGAACTCGACCGCCGCATCCTGCGTCTGGACGACATGACCGACGCCGAGATCGAGCAGATGATCGCGGCCCGCATCCCCGCCGAGCATCACTACAGCGTGGCCGACATCCCGGACTGACGGCGTGGCGCTGCCGCGCACCCCGTTCCCCGGCCTGATTGTCCGCTACGCCTTCCTGTGGCGCGACGAGGCCCGCGCCGGCCGCACCGAGGCGCGCAAGGATCGGCCCTGCGTCATCGTCCTCGCCGTGCAACGCGAAACCGACGCACGCGTGCGCGTCGCGGCGGCTGCGTGGGCAATCGCGCCGACGGTAAGGCGACGCCCAACAATGAACAAATCGACGGCTCGGTGTCGGAGGTTGGTGGGCCTATCGAGCGGGCCGGAACATCGGCTTCATCTTCGGGCTTGCTGTCGCGTCAGGTCAGCAATCCAGCCAGCCAGAAGGCAAGCAATCAAGCACGTAAGTATTTTTAGCACGGAGGAAGCAGGGAGGACGACGAGCACACGGAGAAGCAAGGATTCTGGCGCTTCGCGCAGGAGCGTGGTCACACACCGCGCGAAGCGCCAAAAACCTGTCTTCTCCGTGTGCTCGTCGTCCTCCCTGCTTCCTCCGTGCTAAAAATACTTACTTGCTTGCTTGCCGCCGGGTTATCCCACCCGGCGTCGCACGCTCCCGCTTCCTTTCCAGGGCGCGCTTTGAAGCGGCAATTGTTGGGCGTCGCCTAAGGACGCAGGGTCGCGGACAACCCGCTCACCCCGCTCGAGGGCGGTGCCGTTGAACACCACACGCAGCAGCGCAGTATAGTGCCCCCTGCTCCAAGCCGGTGAGGACGCGACCATGGTGCGCCAATTCAGCTACACGGCAGTGTTCGAGCCAGCCGAGGAAGGCGGCTTCGTGGTCACCTTCCCGGCCATCCCCGGACTTGCAACCCAGGGCGAGACGCTGGACGAAGCCAGCGCCATGGCCGAGGACTGCTTGCGCGCCTACCTCGAGTCGCAGGCGCTCGACGGTGAACCGGCACCGTAGGAAGCGCCCGAGCTGCCTCCGGTCCAGTGCGTCCCCAGTGCCGCCGTCCGTTCCGTTCGTTTGTAGCATTTGATTGCACCGGGCGGGACCGCGCCGTACCATCGCCGCTGTTGCAACGGTTCAGCCATGGCAGATGCCGGGCCTACGACGACGCTGCGCGTCTTCCTCGCCTCGCCCGGCGACGTGGCGGAGGAGCGGGCGTTCGTCCGCGAATACCTGGAAGCCGCCCTGCCGAAATCCCCGCTGCTGAACGGCAGGTCCGTCAAGTTCGACGTGATCGCCTGGGACGACCCGCATGCGCCGACGCCGATGCCGGCGCACCTCACGCCGCAGGAGGCGGTGATCGCGGCAAAGGGCTGTCCCGCCGACTGCGACGTGGTGATCGCCATCCTCGCCAGCCGGCTTGGCACCCATCTGGCGCTCGATAAGTTCAAGCACCCCGACAGCAGCGCCTACCGTTCCGGCACCGAGTGGGAATACGAGGACGCCTGGAATGCTGATCCAAGGCCGGAAATTCGCGTTTACCGCCGGCAGGACCTGCCGCCCATCCTGCCGTCCGATCCCGAACGGCGAAAGAAGCTGGATCAGCTCGACCTGGTCGAATTCGTTCTTCGCGCGGTTCACCAATCCGGATGGCTCGGCCGCGGGCGGCTACCAGCCCTATAGCGGACTGGACGATTTCAAAACCAAGCTGGCGCACGACCTGCAGACCATCCTCGCCGCACGGATCGGGCCGGCGCCGGCGTCCGGAACGGCCGCCGGCACCCAGCCCGACGCCCCAACCGTGCCGCTCCCGGACCGCTGTTTCGGCCGCGCCGAGGACACCGCCAAACTGGTTGTCGCCCTGTGCGCCGCCAGCGTGCCGACCGCCGTGCTGGTGCAGGGGCCAGGCGGCATCGGCAAGACCACGCTGACCCAGGACGCCGCCAACCACCCCGACGTGCGCGCCCAATTCGGCCCGCGCCGCTGGCTCGTGCCGCTGGAAACCGCCACCGACCGCGACACCTTCGACGCCGCGCTGCTGACCGCGATCGGCCTCGACCCCGCCGCCGGTTTTTCCCCCGCGCCGCGCCGCCTGGCGCAGGCGCCGACCCTGCTGGTGCTCGACAACCTGGAAACCCCCTGGGAGCGCGCCGGCCCGGCGATCGAGGCGCGGCTCGGCGAGCTCGCCGCCATTCCGGGGGTGACGTTGCTCGCCTCCTTCCGCGGGCAGGAGGCGGTGGGCGGCGTGCACTGGTCGCTGCGCCACCGGGTCGATCCGCTGCCCGACGAGCAGGCGAGCGCCCTGTTCCGCGACATCGCCGACGCGATCCCGGCGCACGACGCGCATCTGCCCGCCCTGCTGCGCGAGTTGGGCGGCGTGCCGCTGGCGATCTGCCTGACCGCGCGGCGCGCGGCGCGGCACGCGGACCTTGCGGGGTTGTGGGCGGAATGGCAGCGCGTCGGGGTCGAACTGGCCCAGTGGCAGGGGACGGACCCGGCGCGCCTGACCTCGGTGGCGCATTCGATCGAGCTGTCGCTCCGCTCCCCTCGGCTACGGGCGTCTGGCCACCGGTTGTTCGCCATGCTCGGCCAGCTACCCGCCGGGCTGGCGCCGGCGGACCGGGACGCGCTGTTGGGCGGCGAGGCGTTCGCGGCGGAGGACGGGCTGCTCGCGGTCGGCCTGGCCCATCATCGTGCCGGGAGGCTCGACCTGCTGCCGCCGGTGCGCGACCACGCGCGGCGAGCGCATCCGCCCACCGGCCAGGACGCCACCGCGTGGTGCCGGCATTTCCTGACGCTGACGCGCGAGCAAGGTGGCCGCATCTTCGGTGCCGGCGGCGCCGAGGCGCTCGCCCGCCTGACGCCGGAGGTGGCCAATCTCGACGCCGCACTGCGTGCGGCCACTGCTCTGTCGCTGCGCGAGATCGCTGTGGCGGCGGCAGAGGGTACCTACCGCCTGTTGTCCGCGAGCGGCGCCGGCTCCATTACAACTCTGCGCGGCCTGGGCCAAGCCTGCCTTGCCGCGAGCGACAAGCGCGGGGCCGCCAGGTGCTACCTCTACGCCGGTGTCGTCGCCTCCGATCGTTCAGATCACGCCGGGGCGCGGGCGCTGTATGAGCAGGCGCGTCCGCTGTACCAGCAGGCCGGCGACGTGCTGGGCGAGGCGAACTGCATCCGGAGCCTGGGCGACATCGCGCTGCGGCGCTCGGATCACGCGGGGGCGGGGGCGCTGTATGAGCAGGCGCGTCCGCTGTATCAGCAGGTCGGCGACGTGCTGGGCGAGGCGAACTGCATCCGGAGCCTGGGCGACATCGCGCTGCGGCGCTCGGATCACGCGGGGGCGGGGGCGCTGTATGAGCAGGCGCGTCCGCTGTATCAGCAGGTCGGCGACGTGCTGGGCGAGGCGAACTGCATCAAGAGCCTGGGCAACATCGCGCTGGCGCGCTCGGATCACGCGGCGGCGCGGGCGCTGTATGAGCAGGCGCGTCCGCTGTATCAGCAGGTCGGCGACGTGCTGGGCGAGGCGAACTGCATCCGGAGCCTGGGCGACATCGCGCTGCGGCGCTCGGATCACGCGGGGGCGCGGGCGCTGTATGAGCAGGCGCGTCCGCTGTATCAGCAGGTCGGCGCCGTGCTGGGCGAGGCGAACTGCATCAAGAGCCTGGGCGACATCGCGCTGGCGCGCTCGGATCACGCCGGGGCGCGGGCGCTGTATGAACAGGCGCGTCCGCTGTATCAGCAGGTCGGCGACGTGCTGGGCGAGGCGAACTGCATCTCGGCAATGGGTGATGTTGCACGGGCGGAGGGCGACGCGGCGGCCGCCCGCGCGTCGGTACACCCAGGCGTTGGCGCTTTACGAACAGGTTCATGCCGCGCAGAACGTGGCGCTCGGACACGAGGACCTCGCCCGCGTGACGGCCGGCGCGGAGCGGGCGGGGCATGTGGCGGCGGCGCAAGCGGCGTGGGCGTCGATGGACCTGCCGGAGCAGGTGGCGCGGGTGGAGCGGGAGTTCGGCTGAACGGTCGCACCGGGCCCTCGCCGCCGCTTCACCTCGCGGCCGTGCCGGCCGGCATGATCGGTCATTCTCGACCGGGTTTACCGATTAAGTCACATGGCCCCCGCCTTCTCCGCCCCGGGGGCAGAAGAACTTCGGCCGCGACAAGGCGACCGCGCTCGCCGAACCGGTGGTGGTCACCCGGTACGGCAAACCCAGCGTCGTCATTCTGGCCGCCGCGGAATATGCCCGCCGCAAGCAACTCGACCGCCGCGTCCTGCGTGTGGACGACATCCCGGACGCCGGGATCGAGCCGATGATCGCGGCCCGCAGCCCCGCCGAGCACCAATACAGCCAGGCCGATATCCCGGATTGACCGCCTGGCGCTGCCGAGCGCCTCGCACGATTGTGTTTGTCTCACTAACTAATCAGTGCTACCTGTGCCGCTGCTGTCCTTGCTCAGGAGCGCGCTTCATGTCCCCCCCTCTCCGCCGCCGCCACCACCGCCGCCACCGCCGCCCTCGCCCCCTGGCGGCAGGCGATCGCTGCGGCCCGCGAGGCCGCGCGCGCCGCCCGCAAGCAGGCCGCCGCCGGCCGCGCCGCCGACCCGAAGACGGCTCGCCTCCGTCCGCGGCGCCCCCGGCCACGCCGCCCGACACCGGACGCCCTCCTCGCCGCCCTGCTGGCAGAACTTCATGCAACAGAGCGCGCCCCCGCCGCGCCCGACGCCGGCGCGCCAACACCCTATGAACCATTTCCGCCCGACGCCGGCGCAGCAAAACCCTATGTACCATTTCCGCCCGCCGGCCCCATCGCCCCGGCGCCTGTGCAGGCCCCGAACCCGCACCGCAGCGCACATGCCGCACCGGCCAGAGGCGCGCACGAAACCGCGCCGCCAGAACCCTGTGTACCAAAGCGCGTCCCCGCCGCGCCCGACACCGGCGCAGCAAAACCCTATGAACCATTTCCGCCCGACGCCGGCGCAGCAAAACCCTATGTACCATTTCAGCCCGCCGGCCCCACCGCCTCGGCGCCTGTGCAGGCCCCGGACCCGCACCGCAGCGCACATGCCGCACCGGCCAGAGGCGCGCACGAAACCGCACCACCAGAACCATGTGTACCAGAGCGCGCCCCCGCCGCGCCCGACACCGGCGCAGCAAAACCCTGTGTACCATTTCCGCCCGCCGGCCCCACCGCCCCGGCGCCTGTGCCCGCCGCGGACCCGCACCCGGGCGCACATGCCGAACCGGCCAGAGGCGCGCACGCAATCGCACCGCCAGAACCCTGTGTACCAGAGCGCGCCCCCGCTGCGCCCGACGCGGGCGCAGCAGAACCCTATGTACCATTTCCGCCCGCCGGCCCCGCCGCCCCGGCGCCTATGCCCGCCGCGGATCCGCACCGGAGCGCACATGCCGCACCGGCCAGAGGCGCGCACGCAATCGCACCGCCAGAACCCTGTGTACCAGAGCGCGCACCCGCCGCGCCCGACGCCGGCGCGCCAAAACCCTTTGTACCATTTCTGCCCGCCGGCCTCGCTGCCGGCGTCCACGCCAGCCCTGGTCTCGCACCCCACCGCGCACGCTGCCCCGGCCCAACGCGCACACACAAACGGCCAGCCAGAACCCTTTGTACCAGACGGCACACCCGGCCCGCGCCAAACCTGCCGCGCCAGCACCCCATGTACCAGTCCCCGCCGAGGCCGCGCCCGTCGTCCCGCCCGGGCTGCCCAACCGCGCGGCGCGGCGCCGATGGATGCGCCAGCAGCGCCGCCTGCACCGGGCTCCGCCGCGCGGCGAGAGCGCGCAGCAGACCCGCGGTTGCCCGTACCCACTCCCCTGCGTCGTGAAGACGCTGCGGCCCTCTGTGCCTCCCGGGAACCGCCGACAGCAGCAAGCGGCGGAATGCGCTGCCCCCCGGGTCAAGCGCCCGGGGGCGTTGGCTGGTCCGCCCTACGCCGCCCGACGCGGCCCAGCGCCTCGGGGCCCCGCCTTGCCCCGTCCCGCGCGCAGACCAGCACCCCAGCCCCGCCGCGCTTGCGGAACCGCCCGCATGTCCGTATGTGGGGCCGCCAAGGTCAGGGAAAGGCACCCCCCGCCCATGGCGCTCGACATCCCCCCGGACGGCACCTCCCAGCCCGGCTCCTCCCAGCCCGGCAACCGGATCGAGGAGGCGCTTGCCTTCGACGATGTCCTGCTGGTGCCCGGCTACTCGCAGATCCTGCCCTCCGCCGCCGACACCCGGACCCGCCTCACCCGCGAGATCGCGCTCAACATCCCGCTGGTCTCCGCGGCGATGGACACCGTCACCGAAAGCGCCATGGCGATCGCCATGGCCCAGCTCGGCGGCATCGGCGTGATCCACAAGAACCTGACCCCCGCCGAGCAGGCCGCCCAGGTCCGCCAGGTGAAGAAATTCGAGTCCGGCATGGTGGTCAACCCGATCACCATCCACCCCGACCAGACCCTGGCCGACGTCCGCGCGCTGAAGGCGCAGCACCACATCAGCGGCATCCCGGTGGTCGAACCCGACACCGGCCGGCTGGTCGGCATCCTGACCAACCGCGACGTCCGCTTCGCCACCGACCCCACCTCGCGCGTCTACGAGCTGATGACGCGCGACGGCCTGGTGACCGTGAAGCCCGGCGTCGACCCCGAGGAGGCGCGCCGCCTGCTGCACCGCCACCGCATCGAGAAGCTGCTGGTGGTGGACGAGGCGTATCGCTGCATCGGCCTGATCACCGTCAAGGACATGGACAAGGCGCACGCCCATCCGCTCGCCAACAAGGACGCGCTGGGCCGCCTGCGCGTCGCCGCCGCCGCCGGCGTCGGCCCGGACGGCGAGGCCCGCGTCCGCGCCCTGATCGCCGCCGAGGCCGACGTGATCGTGGTCGACACCGCGCACGGCCATTCTCGCGGTGTGCTCGACGCGGTCAGCACGATCAAGAAGCTGTCCAACGCCGTGCAGGTGATCGCCGGCAACGTCGCCACCCCCGAGGGCGCGCTGGCGCTGATCGACGCCGGGGCGGACGCGGTGAAGATCGGCATCGGCCCGGGCAGCATCTGCACCACCCGCGTGGTCGCCGGCGTCGGCGTGCCGCAGTTCACCGCCGTGCTGGAATGCGCCGCCGCCTGCCGCGAGCGCGGCGTCCCCGCGATCGCCGACGGCGGCATGCGCACCTCGGGCGACATCGTCAAGGCGATCGCCGCCGGGGCCGAGGCGGTGATGATCGGCAGCCTGCTCGCCGGCACCGACGAGGCGCCGGGAGAAGTCTTTCTGTATCAAGGCCGTTCGTACAAATCCTACCGCGGCATGGGAAGTCTCGGCGCGATGGCCCGCGGCTCCGCCGACCGCTACTTCCAGCAGGACATCAAGGACCAGCTCAAGCTGGTGCCCGAGGGCGTGGAAGGCCGCGTCGGCTACAAGGGCCCGGTCAGCAACGTGGTGCACCAGCTTGTCGGCGGGCTGAAGGCCGGCATGGGCTACACCGGCGCCGCCACCATCGCCGAGCTGCAGGAGAACGCCCGCTTCCGCCGCGTCACCTTCGCCGGCCTGCGCGAGAGCCACGTGCACGACGTCGCGATCACCCGCGAAGCCCCCAACTACCGCCAGGATTGAGCCTTCCCATGCATCGGCTTCGCGCGATCATCTTCGACGCCTACGGCACGCTGCTCGACATCCACGCCGCGATGGCTCGCCACGCTGACCGCCTTGGCCCCGACTGGCAACAGATCAGCGCCGACTGGCGGGCCAAGCAGGTCGAGTATGCCTGGGTGCGCACCATGGTCGGCCCGGCGCATCACCGCGACTTCTGGCGCCTGACGCAGGAGGCGCTGGAGGTGGTGTCCGAACGCCACGGCATCGCCGACGCGGCCCTGAAGGCGGATGTCCTGGCCGCCTACCGCCGGCTCGACGCCTACCCCGAGGTGCCGGACATGCTGCGGGCGCTGAAGGCGCGCGGCATGGCCTGCGCCATCCTTTCCAACGGCGAGCCGGAGATGCTGCACGATGCGGTGACCGCGGCCGGCATCGCGCCACTGCTCGACGCGGTGCTGAGCGTCGAGTCGGTGCGGGTGTACAAGCCCGATCCGCGGGTTTACCGCCTAGCCGCGCGCCGGTTCAACCTGGCGCCGCGCGAGATGGGGTTCGTGTCGTCCAACCCGTGGGACGCGTTCGGTGCATATGAGCTCGGATTCCGGGTGATCCGGGTTAATCGCGCCGGTGCGCCGGACGAGTACGGCTTGCGTGGTAGCGTGCCGGAAGTATCTGATCTTGCAGCATTAGCCGACCTTCTGGGGTGACGCCGGCCGCGCGCATCGCCGCCGCGATCGAGCTGCTGACCCGGATCGAGGCCGCCCCCGCCCGGCCGGCCGACGCAGTGGCCAGCGACTTCTTCCGTGCCCGCCGCTTCATCGGGTCCGGCGACCGCCGCGCGGTGTCGGAGCGCGCCTGGGGTGTGCTGCGCGCCCGCCGCCGCCTGGGCTGGTGGTTGGCACGCGACGGTGATGATCGCGCGCCCCAGCCTCATGCGCCGGCCGATCCGACGCCGCGCACCCTGGTCGCCGCGGCGCTGCTGTTCGACGGCTGGGCACCGTCCGGCGTTGCCCAGGCTTTCTCGGGCGGCAAGTTCGCCGCCTCGCCGCTGAGTGCCGCGGAGCAAGAAGCGCTCGCCCCGCTTGCCGGCCATACGCTGGACCATCCGGCGATGCCCGACGCCGTCCGGCTGGAGGTGCCGGACTGGGTGTTGCCGCGCCTCGCCGCCCGGTTCGGCCCGGCGCTGGGGGAGGAGCTCGCCGCCCTGCTCGACCCGGCGCCGCTCGACCTGCGCGCCAACCTGCTGAAGGCCAGCCGCGCGGAGGCCCAGGCGGCGCTGGCGGCCGAGGGGTTCGATGCGACGCCGACGCCGTTGTCTCCCTGGGGCCTGCGGCTGCCCGGCCGCCGCCCGGTCACCGCGGGGCCCGCCTTCCAATCCGGCCTGGTGGAGATCCAGGACGAGGGCAGCCAGCTCGTCGCCCTGCTGACCGACGCGCGGTCCGGCATGCACGTTGCCGACCTGTGCGCCGGGGCCGGCGGCAAGGCGCTGGCGCTGGCGGCGACGATGCAGAACCGCGGCCACATCGCCGCCTGCGACGTTTCTGCCCCGCGCCTCGACGCCGCCGTCCGCCGCTTCCGCCGTGCCGGCGCGCATAACATCGAGCGTCACCTGTTTTCTCCCGGCGACCACTGGCTGAAGCGCCACGCCGGCGGCTTCGACCGGGTGCTGGTGGATGCGCCCTGCACGGGCACCGGCACCTGGCGACGCAACCCCGACGCCCGCCTGCGGCTGACCGAGACCGACCTGGCCGAGCTGGTGGTCCGCCAGGCGGGATTGCTGGATGACGCCGCTTCCCTGGTGCGCAAGGGCGGCCGTCTGGTCTACGCTACCTGCTCGCTGTTTCCCGAGGAGAACGAGGGTCAGGTGCGGGCGTTTCTCGACCGTCATGCCGGGTTCGCGCTGCTGCCGCTCGCCGGGGCCTGGCCGCATGGCGCGGGGCCGGGTGCGCCGGAGCGTGCGCCGGCGTGCCCGCCGCCACCGGGCTGCGGCGACACACTCACGCTGACGCCGCGCCAGCACGGCACCGACGGGTTCTTCGCGGCAGTTCTGGAGCGCTCGGCATGATCGGACGGCCTGTGGCGTCAGCCGGCCGGCATGATCCGACGGGAGGGCGTGCTCAGGTGGGCGGCGTGACGCGATGATCGGCATGATCCGGTGGCCGGCGTGATCAGGCGGACGGCGTGATCGGGCGGGCGGCATGATCAGCCTGCGCACCGCGCGGCCGGCGGATGCCGTGGCGATCGGCTCGGTGCACGTCGCGGCCTGGCGCAGCGCGTATCCCGGCATCCTGCCGGACGCCTACCTGGCGCGGCTGTCGGTCCCCCGGCAGGCGGCGCACTACGAGGGGGCGATCCGCGGCCCGGGCGGCGTGTTCGTCGCGGTCGCCTCCGGCACCGACGTGCCGCCCGGCAGCCCGCCGCGCATCGTCGGCTTCACCACCGCCGGCCGCGGGCGTGGCGGCGGGATCGTCGGCCACCGGCTGGGCGAGGGCGAGGTGGAGACGCTCTACGTGCTGGACGACTGGCGCGAGCGCGGCATCGGCCGGCGCCTGCTGCGCGCCGCGGCGGGGCACCTGGCCGAGGCCGGCTGCCGGTCTCTGTATGTGTGGGTGCTGCGCGACAATCCGGCGCGCTGGTTCTACCAGCGGCTGGGCGGGAAACAGGCGGCCGAGGCACCGATCAGGGTGGCCGGGCAGTCGGTGATGCAGACCGCATTCGTGTGGGATCCGATCCAGCGGCTGCTGGCGGCGTCACCGCAGGCGTCGTGACGATGGGGACTTGATCGGCCGCGCACGCCGCACCTTGTATCCGATCGGCGGGTGACCGAGTGCGCCCCTCAAGATTCCCCTCATTTGTCAGACCGGGCCGAAAACGTCTGCGAAGAGCGGCTGGTCCTGCAGCATTTGAGAGAAGCGCTGCATCAGCGGACGCAGCCTGGTTTCCGGCATCGTGGGGATCAGATCGTAAAGCATGCAGCCCTGACGGAACAACGAATGGACGCGCCGCTTGGCGGTGTTGGTCTTGAGCATCCGGTCGTAACCCAGCGCCTCGCCGGCGGCACCGAGCAACGTCAACAACACGACCGCGAAAGCGTTGATCAGCCACAACCGATCACGCCGCTCCGGTGATTTGACATGCATCGTGCCCATCCCCATGCCGAAGCGCAGGTCCTTGGTATCGCGCAGCCCGCACTCGATTCCCCAGCGACGGCCATAGTATCCAATCAGATGCTTGGCGGTGGCGTCGGTGGTGCTGGCGGCCAAGCACCAGGCCTGCTTCATGTCGGGGTGCTGAACGCAGACCACGGTTCCCACTGGATAGCGATCGGCGGTGACCTCAGCGCCGCGCAGTACACGGGCGCGTCCGCCGGGTCGCACCCAGGCGGCAGCGGTGCGGGTTTCTCCGGTCGTGGCGGTGACAGCGATGTTGCCGCGGAAGCGGATGACGTAGTCGAAGCACAATTCCTCGGTCAGCATGCGGTACAGCTTCTGGTCGCCGAAGCCGCGGTCGGCGACCACGCAGACCTTGACGTCGGCCGGCAGCAGTTCTGCCAGCCGCACCAGCACGCGATGCTCGTAGAGGCTGCGGTTGTCCTTGAGCGTGCGCTTGTCGACCGTCAGCCACAGCAGGGGCGTGGCACGGCCGTGATCGGTAATCAGGGACAACATGATGGTGGCTTGCTTGTCTGCATCGAAGTCGGTCCAGTCCAATGCCACCACTATGGAACTGCGCGCGCCAACGACGAAGGGAACCCAGCGGGAGAGGATGTCGTCGACCTTGATCTCTGGGTTGGAGAGCAGGCGATCGACCTGTTTGGTCGCGTGCTTGGGGTTCAGACTGCGGGCGGCGGCGAGTTCCCGGCCGATGGCGCAGACCGCGAGCGAGGCGCCGCGCAGCACGCCAAGGGTGGCGTCGCTGAGCGAGGCGACGCGCTTGGCGTGCAGGTCGTGGCCCAGCACGTCGCCAAGGACCTGCCTGACCTGATTGATGGAGAACCGCTGCTTCCGAATGACCATCGCATCTCTCGACCGGCTGTTGCGGGGCGGGAAATGTGTTGGGTCGTGCGGAGTTGGAAGTCGTCGTGGCGAATTCGCAAGGATATGCCGCCGACGGCGCTCGTGCGATTCTTTCCGGAATCGCCCCTATGGCCGCCCGATTCTTTTATGTCCCAAAGAAAATGAGGGGATGAGTGTGAGTGCGCCCGGTTGCTTGTCTGGTGCCGTCGCATCGGCATCGCGGTCGCTCAGGCACAGTAAAGCGAAACGCAGACGCACGCGGATCAGACGGATGCACGCGGATCGCGGCTGTGCGACTTGGAACACATCGAATCCCGTGGCCGCGCGAGCGCACCATCTGCGTGCATCCGTCTGATCCGCGTGCATCTGCGTTTCCGCTTGCTTTGCCGCCGTCGGCACAGGCGCGGGCTTGACGCACGACTGTACAGTCGACGCATGACGCCATCAGGAAGATGTGATGCGCGCCGGATCGCTCTGCCAGCGCACCTCGGCCGGCCGGGACGAACCCCGTCCGTCACCGGATCGGTTCGGCTGCCGTATCGTCTCAACACAGTTATAGCAGGGCAACGTCAAATGAACCGGTGTCCCGTCGAACTCTCATCGAAAAATCACCGCCGCCAACGCGCCTACAACCGCGTCATCACCTGCCGCGCGAAATCCTCCGCCAGGCGCCATTTCGCGCCGGTGCCAACCGCGAAGATCAGCTCTTGCAACCCATCCCGTTCCAGCGCGCGAATGCGTTCGACCAACTCCTCCGCCGTGCCGACCAGGCAGGTGTCGCGAATCAGGTGTGCATCGATCAGCTCGGCCTCGCCCGGATGCAGCGCGGTGTAGTGGAACTCGTGGGTGCGGAAATGCCGGTGCTCCGGCGGGGTCTGCTCGACCAGCGCGCAATATTTCCGCCAGATGCGCTCCAGGAACGCTGGCGGATCGATCCCGCGCTCCTGCACCTCGTCGTAGAAATAGTAGACGCTGGCCATCACGTTCGGCCCGATCGCGGCCTTGATGCGGTCGGAGTCCACCGCCTCCCCCGGCTGCAGCAGCGCAACATTGGTCAGCGCGCAGCTATGGAACGCGTCCAGCGTCCGCCCCGCCCGCGCCGCGCCCTGGCGCGCGTGGCCCAGCGCCTCGGCGACCGGCACGCCGCGCGGCGGGATGGCGAACACCAGCCCGTCGCCGTGCACCCCGGCCAGCGCCATCGCCCGCGGCCCAAATCCCGAGACGTACAGCGGGATTTTCGGCGCCAGCGCGCCCCGTTCGCCCGTCAGCATGGAGATCGGCCGCGTCGTGCCGCCGAACGCGTAGTCCACCACCTCGCCACGCAGCAGCGCCGCCAGCACGCGCAGATAGTCGTCGAACGCAGCAATGTGCATCGGCTTCTGGCCCATGCTGCGCATCGCCGTGTTGCCGGTGCCGATGCCCAGGAACAGCCGGCCCGGCGCGAGACGGTTCAGCGTCGCCATCGCCGCGACGTGCACCGGCGGGATGCGCGTGCCGCAGATCGCCGTGCCGGGACCGAGTGCGCAGCCGGCGGGTTTGCCGCGCCGCCAGCGCCAGCACCGCGTAGCAGTCGGAGAACAGCATCTGGCTGTCGGCGACCCAAACGGACTCGTAACCGAGTGCCTCGATATGGTTGAAGAAGCCGATCTCGTTGATGTCGGCCATCACCAGGAAGCCGAACTGCATGCCCGCGCCCTCCGCCGGTCGGCGGCAGGATAGGGCGACGCGCCGGCCGCTTCCAGGCAACCGCCCCACAGCTTGCCGCCGCCGCGTTCCTGGTGCATCCGGCACCAACAACCCCCACAGGAGACCAGCGTGCCACCCTCCCTCGCCACCGTCTGGGCGCCGCGCGTGCTGAGCGCGCTGCGCATCGTTGCGGCACTGATGTTCATGGAGCACGGGCTCAGCAAGCTGTTCGGCTTCCCGGTCTGGCCGGCGCATGGCGGGCCGGCGGCGTTCACCCTGCTGTGGTTCGCCGGGGTGATCGAGGCATTGGGCGGCCTGCTGCTCGCCCTCGGCCTGTTCACCCGCTGCGCGGCCTTCGTCATGTCCGGCGAGATGGCGGTCGGCTACTGGATGGCGCACGCGCCGCACAGCTTCTTTCCGCTGCTCAACGGCGGCGACGCCGCGGTGCTGTACACCTTCGTGTTCTTCTACCTCTTCGTCGCCGGCGGCGGCCCCTGGAGCATCGACGCCATCCGCCGCGCCTAGCCGCTACAGGAAGCCGCGCAGCAGCGCCTCGATCCGCGCCGGCTGCTCCAGCACCGAGGCGTGCGCCGCCGATGCAACGATCTCCAGCCGCGCGCCTGCAATGTTGGCGTGCAGCCACGAAGCCGCGTCGCGGAACGCGTGGCCTTCGTCGGCGCCGCAGATCACCAGGGTCGGCGCGGTGATGCGCGGCGCGATCGCCAGCAGGTCCGCCGCTCCCAGCGCCTCGCAGGCCAGCGCATAGCCCTCGCCGCTGCACGCGGCAAAAGTGTCGCGCACCAGCCGCACCGATGGGGGATCGGCGGCGACGAAGGCGTCGGTGAACCAGATTTTCAGGATCATCGGCAGCAGCGAGGCCGGCCCGTCCCGCCGAGCGGCCGCGGCGCGCACCGCCCAGTTGGCGCGCGCCTCGTCGGTGTAGCGCGGCGTGGTGTCAAGCAGCACCAGCTTGTCCACCATCGGGGGAAAAGTCGCGGCGAAATGCTGCGCCACCAGCCCGCCGAGCGAGATGCCCATCACGTGCGCCCGCGCGATGCCCCCGCGCCGCAGCACGCCGGCCAGTTGCGCCGACAGCTCGCCGATGCCGTAGGGCGCGGCGGGCACCGCGGTCGCGCCATGTCCCGGCAGGTCGTACGCCACCAGCGCGAAACGATCGGCCAGCCCGCCCAGGCAGTCCCACAGGCGATGCGTCATGCCGAGGCAATGCAGCATCACCAGCGGCGGCCCGGACCCGGCGCGATGCACCCGGATCATGTCGGGATCAAGCGGCGCGACCTGCGGCATGGCGTGCCCCCTCAGCGCGGCAGTTCGCTCGCCATCAGCTCGGGCGTGATGCCGTGCGCGTCGGCTTCCGCGGCTTCGAAGTTCAGCTCCACCTTCACCCCGTTGGGGTCGAACAGGAACAACTGAAACAACCCTTGGGCGTTCACCCGCCGTGCCTTCGCCGCCACCCCCAGCGCGCGCAGCCGCGCCAGCATCCCCGGCAGGTCCGAGGCGCGGAACGCCAGGTGGTCGATCACGCCGGTGCCGGTCTCGGCCTGCGACTGCTGGCCGAGATAGGCCTGCCGGTTGGCCGAGACGCCCGCGCCGCCCTGCGTCAGGTGCAGCACGTCCTCGCCGTCGAGATACAGCCATTCCACCGGGAAACCGAAATCCGGATGCGGTCCCGGTTGCAGGCCCAGCACTTCGTGCCACCAGCGCACCGTTGCCGGCAGGTCGATCGTCTGGATCAGCGCGTGCTGCAGGCGTTCCAGCGGCATGGTCCTATGCTCGCTTGCGGCGCATCAGCGCCTGGCGCTTGCAGACCGCCACCAGCTCGCCGCGCTGGTTGTAGGCGGTGTGCTCGAACTCGATGATCCCCGCATCGGGGCGTGACTTGCTCTCCCGCATCGTCAGCACCTTGGTTTGCGCGCGCAGCGTATCGCCGTGGAACACCGGCTTGGGAAACCGCGTGTCGGTCATGCCGAGATTGGCCACCGTGGTGCCCAGCGTCGTGTCGTTCACGCTGATGCCGATCATCAGCCCGAGGGTAAAAATCGAGTTGACGATGCGCTGGCCGAACTCGCTGTTGGCGGCGAACGCCGCGTCCAGGTGCAGCGGCTGCACGTTCATCGTCAGCGCGCTGAACAGCACGTTGTCCATCTCGGTGACCGTGCGGGTCCAGGGGTGGTCGAACACCTGGCCGACGGAGAATTCCTCGTAAGTGAGACCGGCCATCGCCGCGTGCCTCCCGGGTGCATTCGTTGGGAGTTGATGCTAGGTCCGGCGGCCGAGCCTGGTGCAACTCGACGAAGGAAGCGTTCCATGTGGCCCATCCGCTCGGTGCTGTTTGTCCCCGCCCATCGCCGCGACTGGGTCGCCAAGGCGCTGCGCGTGGCACCGCACGCGGTGATCCTGGATATCGAGGATTCCGTGCCGAACGAATTGAAACCGCAGGCGATGGCCAACCTGAAGGCCGAGATCGCCGAGCTGCGCGCCGCCAACACCCCGGCGATGGTGCGGCTCAATGCGCTGTCCGACGCGACCGGACAGGAGCTGGATGCCGCGGTGACCGCGGGCCTGGTCGCCGTGACGCTGCCCAAGGCGGCCAGCGCGGGGGAGATCCTGGCGCTGCACGATCTGCTGAGCTACCACGAGGGCAAGGCCGGCCTGCCGCACGGCAGCGTCGGCATCCTGCCGCTGCCGGAGACGCCGGAGGGGATGCAGGACGCGCACGCGCTGGCCAAAGCGAGCCGGCGAGTGAAGGGCATCTTCGGCGCGTTCAGCGGGCCGGTGTCGGGCGACTTTGCGCGGGCGTTCGGGTTTCGTGCGACCGATGAGGGGCTGGAACAGATCTACCTCAACTCCAAGCTGGTGCTGGATAGTCGTTCCGCCGGCGCGATGTATCCGATCGCCGGGATTATTGGAACTGCGCTGGATGATCTGGTGACCGTGGAGCGGATGATCCGCCGCGCGCGCGACGTCGGTTATTCCGGCGTGGCGGTGCTGCATCCGACGCACGTGGCGGTCGCGCATGCGGTGTATCGGCCGACCGCGGAGGAGGTGGCGTATTACCAAGGGATGCTCGACGCGTTCGCCGAGGCGGAGAAGGCGGGCATCGCCGCGGTGCGCTATCACGGCGCGATGGTGGACTACGCGATGCTGCCGCTGGCGCGCGAGATGGTGGCCGAGGCGAAACGCTACGGCACGCCAGCACCGCCGGTGCAACCAACGTGACGCGGACTGCGTAGGGCGGAAAAGCGTAGCGCATTCCGCCGCTTGGCGCGAAAAAAACGGCGGAATGCGCTACGCTTTTCCGCCCTACGTTGCGGGTGCGGGGCGATAGCGGGGTCACAGCGGGAAGCTGAACAACCGCTCGTTGCCCAACAGGAACGCCCGCCCCCCGCGCGGAAACAGCCGGACGATCGCCGGATCGCGCACGTCCAGCCCACCCGTGTAGGCGCCGAATGCCGGCAGCAGCACGCGGCGCGCATCGGTCACGAAGCACGCCCGCGTCACGCTTCCGGCGCGCGCCGGGATGGTCGCTTTCGGGTGGTAATGCCCGCTGATCTCGCCGCTCGCGCGGGCCAGCGCCTCATGGCGGAACGTCAGGGCGCCCGTCGCAAAACTTTCCACCCATTCACCGCCGACGCCCTCCGGCGGCGAGGGATCGTGATTGCCCTGCACCCAGACGAACTGCACCGACGCGGTGATGGTCGCCAGCCGCGCCACTTCCTCGCGCGGCAGCCGGCCGGAGCCGTCGGCATCGTGAAACAAATCGCCCAGCGCCACCACCGTGCGCGGCTTCCAGCGGCGCAGCAGCAGCGCCAGCCGGTCCAGCGTCACCTTGGTGTCCCAGGGCGGCAGCAGCGAGCCGTGGCGGGCGTAGGACGAGCCCTTCTCCAGATGCAGATCGGCAACGACCAGCATCCCGGTCTCCGGCCAGATCAGCGCGCCGGCGGGATCGAGCATGAGGCGCTCGCCGGCGAGATGGATGGGGGCAGCGGTCATGGCGGCTACAGGGTCGGGCCGCTGCACAAGTCGAGAATCGTGTTCAGGAAAGCCTTCAATTCGGAACAGACAGCCGCCGAGACCGCGAGGTCCTGGCCGCGAAGGATCGCAACAGCATCGACAGTTTTCCGATACGCCCGCTTCTTTCCTGTTCGGTAAGCGTCATCCAGGAAATCTGAGGGCGGTTTATTGTGGTTCACGGTCTCGGGGGATCGGGAAGGGCTTTGGCGGTTGGTGCCGGACAATCGCCGAACTTGCGGCCAAAAAGGCAGCAGCCACGCCTCGAATTCATATTGGGCCGCATGAGGGTGAAAGCGAGGGTTGTCGCCAACCCATCGCCGCATTTTGATCTTTGCGTCCTCGGCGTTCTCGAAGTCGCGAGGATTAGCGCCCGTGTAGATGTCCGTGAGAGCGATTACGTCGTCGTGGTTCCTGAGGAGACGCTCCACGTCTCGTTTAAGCAAATCATCCTTGGGTATCCTACCGTCCTTGGCGACAAACCTGAGCTTGGGCTTCTCTATAGACGTCAAGCGTCTCGCAAGAAAATCATCCAGTGATGGCTTGAACGCCTCCTCTGTCGCCCCCTCAACAATGATAGCGATTTGCCGTGTCACGAACGTCCACCAAGTATTCCCTGGCTCCACAACTGGTCAAGCGTGTACTCCTCCAGCCACGCTTTCAGATCCAAGTCGTCAGCCCACTGGACAACCATGCCCCCAGAATCATCCAAGTCGCACACGAGCAACTCTTCAGGGCGTAGAAAACGAACGAGACGATCGGAATGTGTCGCCACGACAAGCTGCGTCCGTTCGGATGCATCGCGCATCAGCTCAGCGATGATCCGCAGCATTTCCGGATGCAGGCTGACCTCTGGTTCGTCGATCATTGTTACCGCAGGCAACTCCGGACTTTGCAGCAGCGTCGCCAGCCACAGGAAGCGAAGCGTGCCCTCGGAAAGTTCGTTTGCGTAGAGTGGCCTGGTGAACGTGCTATCGCGCCACGCCAGACCAAACATGCCGGCGGCAACGGGCGGGAATTCCAATTTTTCGAAGCTTCGGAATGCAGCGCGCAAGCTGTTCTCGATATCCTCAAAACGACCGTATTCCGTCTCGCGGATCGTCCACAGACAGGACAGCAGGTCTTCACCATTCACGCTGGGGATTCTTGTGGGATAAAGCCGCTGCGGCCCCTTCACCGGGGCTCGTTGCGACACATCCAGACCATGGTATGTCGCCGAGACTCTGGTGAGCATGTGACGAAAAACCAGCGCCTTGCTGAACGGCGGCGATTGCGACAGGGCAGATTCGGAGCGGTCGTAGGTGGAGCGGTCGTATCCTGGGTCCGTGAGAACAGTGCGTGTCGCATTGTCCCCCTGGTAGTCTGGCCAACCTGCCCTGGTCTCCATCCACATTAAGGGACCAGTCAAACCGTCTGCCGGCCTTTGCGACAGGCGTTCATTGCCAATCGTCAAAACGGGCAATGCGCCCTGTTCTGTTAGACTCAGTTCGTAGGTGATTTCTCCTTTCGATTCCGGCTGGTACGTTATCTCAAACTCAAGTGCAGATGTCGAACCATCAGCAGTGAGAATACTCCGAAGCCCTCCCGCCTCAAGCACCGATGCAGCCAGCCGTCGATCAGCCGAGGCGCCGAGCAAACGGAATACGTCGAGGACCGAAGTTTTCCCGACGCCGTTCGCGCCTATCAGGACATTCAAACGACGCAGCGGGATATCGACGGCCTTGAGCCGACGATAACCGTTGACTTTCAAACCGGAAAACCCCGAAGCCATGGCAATCTCCTAGTCAAAGGGCATGGTACGCCGCGCACTGGTCGGCGGTCCAGCAGTCCGTTTATGCTGTGTCATCCGCCGAACAGCGACGCCTGGGCCGGCTTCCGCCGCACACTGCGATCCCCGCGTCCCCGTCCCGCATTCGCGCGATGGATCGTCTTCGCCCCCGATCGGTCCGGCACCCCCCGATGCGGTGGCTCCGCCTCGCCCGTCGCCTCGGCAATGATCGCCTCCGCCTCTGCCAGCATCGCCTCCTCATCCTCATGCGTCCGCACGCTCTCGCGGCCGATCTCCAGCAGCACCGGCACCGCCAGCGGCGAGACGCGCGACAGCACCATGTGCACGATCCGCCCCTTCACCCGCCGCAGCATCGCGGCGATCCGCGCCGAGGTCGGTCAGCCCGCCCGCGGCGTCGGCCCGAGTCGCGCGCAGCAGGATATGGTCCGGCTGGTGCCGGCGCAGCACGTCGTAGATCAGGTCGGAGTTCACCGTCACCTGCCGGCGCGATTTTTCCTGCGCCGGGATGGTGCCGCTCGATCAGCCCGGCGATCACCGCGACATTGCGAAAGCTGCGCTTCATCATCGAGCTTTCCGCCATCCAGGCTTCCAGGTCGTCGCCCAGCATGTCCTCGGTCGAACAGCTTTGCGACATCGCGTGGCGGTTCGGCCGACCAGATGCCCAGCACGTAGTCGGTCGCGACGAACCCCAGCGGCGCAAATCCCGCGCGCTCCATCCGCCGCGTCAGCAGCATGCCCAGCGTCTGGTGCGCGTTGCGGCCCTCGAAGCAATACGCCACCAGGTACCAGCTTGTCGGCCGCGCGGAAATGTCTCCACCAGCAGATCGTTCCGTCCCGGCATTCGCGAAAACACCCGCTGCAGCCGCAGCCATTCCTGCACCGGTTCGGGAAACAGCCCCCAGCGCGCCGGGTCCTGCAGCAGCACGCGCACCCGGTCGGCCAGGTTGGTGGTCAGCGGCAGGCGGCCGCCCTCATAGGCCGGCACCATCGGATCGCCGGTCGCCGCCCTCGGCACATTCCACCGCCATCTCGTGCAGCCGCAGGAACTTCAGCAGTCGCCCGGCGAACATGAACGTATCGCCGGGGCGCAGCAGGTTGACGAAATACTCCTCGATCTCGCCCAGCACCGGGCCGAACCGCCGCTTGCCGACCAGCCGCACCTTCAGCATCGGCGCCTCGACGATGGTGCCGATGTTCATCCGGTGCTGCGCCGCGATGCGCGCCGAGCGCACATGCACGCGCCCCTCGGCGTCGCGGAACAGCTTGTGCCAGCGCTCGTAGGCCGCCAGCGCGTAGCCGCCGGTCTCGACGAACGTCAGCACGTCGTCGAAATCCTGTCGCGCCAGCCCGGCATAGGGCGCCGCGCGCGTCACCTCGGCATACGCGTCATCAGGCCGGAACGGCGCGCCGCACGCCATGCCGAGCAAGTGCTGCGCCAGCACGTCCAGCCCGCCCGGGCGCGGCGGGTCGCCGTCCAGCTCGCCCGGCCGCCACGCCGAGCACCGCCGCCTCGCATTCCAGCACCTCGAACCGGTTGGCCGGCACCAGGATGGCGCGGCTCGCCTCGTCCATCCGGTGGTTGGCGCGGCCGACACGTTGCAGCAGCCGTGACACGCCCTTCGGCGCGCCGACCTGGATCACCTGGTCCACGCCGCCCCAGTCGATGCCGAGATCCAACGACGAGGTCGCCACCACCGCGCGCAATTTTCCGCCCGCCATCGCCGCCTCGACGCGGCGGCGTTGCTCGACCTCCAGCGAGCCGTGATGCAGCGCGATCGGCAATGTCGAGTCGTTCAGCTTCCACAGCGCCTGGAACATCAGCTCGGCCTGGGCGCGGGTGTTGACGAACACGATCGTCAACCCGGCGGAACGGATGCGCGCCATCACCTGCGGTGCCGCCTCCAGCCCCATGTGGCCGGACCAGGACAGCCGCCCCTCCGGCAGCATGATCGACAGTTCTGGCGGTGCGCCGCCGGCTTCCTCGATCACCCGGTGGGCGCCGACGTAGGCAGCGATCGCGTCCGGGTGCGCAACGGTGGCCGAGAGCCCGACACGGCGCAGGCGCGCGCCCTGACCACCCGCGCCGCCACCCGTTTGCACCAGCGCGCCCAGCCGCGCCACGCACAGCGCCAACTGGTCGCCGCGCTTGCCGCCGGCCAGGGCGTGCACCTCGTCCATCACCACCGTGGTCAGCCCGGCAAACATCCGCGCCGCATCGGGCAGCGACAGCAGAACCGCCAAACTCTCAGGCGTGGTCAGCAGGATCTGCGGCGGCCTCGCCCGTTGCCGCGCGCGGCGATTGGCCGGCGTGTCGCCGGTGCGCGTCTCGATCCGCACCGCCAGGCCCATCTCCTGCACCGGCGCCATCAGGTTGCGCGCGATGTCGGTCGCCAGCGCCTTCAGCGGGCTGACATAGAGCGTGTGCAGCCCCTCGCGCGGGTGCAGGTGCAGATCGACCAGGCTGGGCAGGAACCCGGCCAGCGTCTTGCCGCCGCCGGTGGGGGCGATCAGCAGCACGCTCTCGCCCGCCGCGCCGCGTCCAGCATCGCAAGCTGGTGCCGCCGCGGCGTCCAGCCCCGCGCGGCGAACCAGTCGGCGAACACCGGTGGCAGCACCGCCGGCATCTCAGGCCAGCAGCTCGTCAAGCTGGTGGCTCACCTGGTCCAGCACCGGCGCCCACACATTGGGCTCGCGCTGATGGAACAGCAGCATCGTCGGGTACCACGGCAAATCGTCGCGATCGGGCTGCCAGCGCCAGTCCGCATTGGCGCGCACCAGCAGCCAGGTCGGCCAACCGATCGCCCCGGCCAGGTGCACAACCGACGTATCGACCGCGATCACCAGATCCAGCATCGAGATCAGTGCCGCGGTGTCGGCGAAGTCGTGCGACAGCGCGCTGTGATCGACCACGTGCGGCAGCTCGTCGAGCAGCACTGATTTGTCGACCTCGCGCACCTCGCGTTGCACCACGTGGAACTCGCAATCCGTCCGGTCCAGCACGCGACGGAACTCGCTGAGCGCGATCGAGCGGAACTGGTCATCGCCCATCTCCGGATTGCCCGTCCAGGCGACGCCGACGCGCATGCGCCGCCGCGGCCCCAGCCGTCGGCGCCAGCGTGCCAGCCGTTCCTGCGGCACGGTCAGATAGGGGATGTCCGCCGGGATGGTGTCGGGCTGCGTGCCGAACGCCAGCGGCAGGCTCATCAGCGGGCAATGCAGGTCGAACGGCGGCAGCCGCTGGCCCAACTCGTACAGCTCGGCGATCCCCGGGACCTTGGCCGCCAGCGACTGCAGCGGCTGGTGCACCTCCAGGATCACCCGCGCGCCGCGTGCCGCCACCAGGGGCACATAACGCAGGAACTGCATCGCATCGCCGTTGCCCTGCTCGGCGTGCAGCAGGATGGTTTTTCCCGCGAGGTCCGCCTCGCCATACCACTGCTTCTGATCGAAGCTGCGGCGCGGCAGCACGCCAGGGGAGGCAATGATGCGGGCCTCGTATTCCTCCCACCCGTTGGTGAAATCGCCGGCCCGCAGCAGGGTGAATGCCCGGACCATCGCTTGGCGCGCCAATTCCGGGTCCAGTTCCCAGCCGCGCAGCCGGGATTCCCGCCCCTCCGGCTTGCGCCCGAGCTTCAACAGCGCGAGGCCCAGATCCTCGTGCGCGCGCGCCTGCGAGGCATCCAACTCGATCGCTGCACGCAACAATTTTTCCGCTTCTTCCGGATCGCCCTGCTGCAGCCGCAGATGGCCAAGCAGGAACGTCACGTGCGCCTCGCGCATCGAGCGGCCGAGCAGCAGGCGCAGCAACCCCTCGGCCTCGGCCAGCCCGCCTTGCAGGTAGGCCTGTTCCGCCCGCTCGAACAGCAGATCGGCGAAGCCGCTCATGCGTCCAGCGCGCGCATCACCGCGGCCACCACGCTGTCCCAGTCGCCCGGCGCCGGCTGGCGGAACAGCCGCAGCGTCGGATACCACGGGCTGTCCGTGCGCGCGGTCAGCCAGCGCCACTCGCCGCTGAACGGCAGCAGCAGCCAGGTCGGCCGCGCCAGCGCGCCGGCGAGTGTGCGCCACCGCGGTATCGACGCTGATCACCAGGTCCATCAGCGACAGCAGCGCCGCGGTGTCGGCGAAATCGGCCAGCGCCGCGCTGTGATCCGCGACCTGCGTCAGGCCGTCCAGCACCGCGCGCTCGGCGGGACGGAGCTGCGTTTGCGCCACATGCAGCTCGCAGTCCGTGCGCGCCAGCAACGGTTCCAGCCGGGCGAGCGGGATCGACCGGTTGCGGTCGTTCGCATAGTCCGGATTGCCCGACCAGACGAGGCCGATGCGCCGGCGGCCCGCGCGCCGGCGGCCCAGGCGCCGTCGCCAAAGACCGACCCGTTCCGCCGGCGGCGCGAGATACGGCACCTCCGCCGGGATCGTGGCCAGCGTCGTGCCGAACGCCAGCGGCAGGCTGAGCAGCGGGCATTGCAGATCGAACGCCGGCATCGCCGCGTCCATCGCCACCACCTGCTCGACGCCCTCGAGGCTGCGCAGCAGCGGCACCAGCGCGGCCTGCGTCTCGACGATGACCCGCGCCCCAAGACGCGCGAGAATCGGTGCGTAGCGGACGAACTGCAGCGTGTCGCCGAGCCCCTGCTCGGCATGCAGCAGCAGCGTCCGCCCGACCAGCCGGCCACGGCCGCGCCAGCGTGGGCGCTCGGCGTGACGGGAGGTGATCGGCAGCCCGTCGACCAGCATGTCCCAGCGCGCTTCGTAGGCCTTCCAGCCGGCCGGGTAGCGCCCCAGCGCCAGCAGGGCATAGGCCTCGTTCAGCCGCAGCTTGGCCAGGTCGCTGTCCCAGGATGCCACGCGCCGCGCATCGCTCAGCGCCGCCGCGTGCTGGTTGAGATCGACTAGCGCCGCCCGCAGATGGTCGTGCGCCAGCGCCAAGTCGCGCTTCAGCGCAACGGCCCGCCGGTGATGGGCCAGGGCCTCGGCGGGGCGGCCCGCCATGAGCAGGGCGGTGCCGAGATTGTCGTACGCCTCGGCGCAGTCGGGCGCGAGGGCCAGCACCTTTTCGTAGCAGCTTATCGCGGCATCGATCCGGTCGCTGCGGCGCAGCACCTCGCCGAGATTGTTCAGCGTGGTCGGCTCGTCCGGGTCGATCGCCAGCGCCGCGCGCAGCCAGCCCTCGGCGGCGGGGAAATCCTTGCGCTCGACCGCCATCAGGCCGAGCACGCCGAGGGCGGCGAAATCGTTGCCGCCGGCGCCGATCGACAGGCGCAGCAGGGTCTCGGTTTCGGCCGGGCGGCCGGCCAGGAACGCCTGGGCGCCAAGGGTGAACATCGTCTCCGCGAAGCGGTTGAGCGCCGGCGCGGCGGGCGCGTCGGGGCGCGTGCCGACGGCGCCGGGATGGAACCGGTCCCACACCGATGGCGGCGAGGGGGTGGCGACGGCGTTGGGTGGTCGTGTCACGGTGGGTCCAGTTTGCCGCCGGTGGGGGGTGCGGCTCAAGCGGGACCTGGGCGGGCATATCGGGACGGTCGAGGCCGCGTTGCCGGCGTTGCCGAAGCCGGACGAGGACGGCGACGGCGGGGCGGACCGCGAGCAGGACGTCGTCGAGTGGCGGCGGGCGGGCCGCGCCCCTTCGAAGCTCGCGCAGCGTGCGGCGGGCGCGCGAGTGGCAGCGCCGCCCAATTCGATGGCTTCCTGTCCTTTGGCATCAGACCGGCAACCGCTGACGAACCGCACCGCTGACGAGGCGCCGCCACGGCATTCTCGCACGGCCTAGTGACCGCCCGCGTGCCGGCTATCCCCGTCAGCACTGTCCAATATCGGTCTGGCCGAGCCAACACATGAAAGCTTCGCGCGCGCAACGTCCGACGTTAACCTTGCATGACAAGCACGCATCGGTAATCATGGCACTCCGATGGCCAGACAGAGCAACCTGCCGGCCAAAGGAAGCCACCGATGACGCTTGAGCTGACGCCTTACGTCCCGTCCACTGCCAACTGATAGCCGCCGCGAGCGTGGATGCCGGCGACGACCTGTCGGTCTGCCTGAACCGTCCTGCTGTCTCAA
This sequence comes from uncultured Alphaproteobacteria bacterium, assembly GCA_963773345.1. Classification (GTDB taxonomy): domain Bacteria; phylum Pseudomonadota; class Alphaproteobacteria; order Acetobacterales; family Acetobacteraceae; genus Palsa-883. Next base: position 1,022,082 of record CAVZBG010000010.1, read on the forward strand.
CGACCCGAGAGCGATCATGACGACAATCAGCGCCAGCTCGAACACCGGGGTTGTTCTTTCTTCCCCGTCATATACAAACCCTGTCGTAATCAACCCAGATGTAACGATCTCCGCCGTTGGGAACGGTGTCGGCGCGAGCACCGGCTCCTGGACGCTGCAGAACGCTGGCACCGTCGAAGGGACGGGCACCACCGGGCGGGGAATCTATCTGTCTGCCGGCGGCTCGGTCACCAACGCGGCGTCCGCTTTGATCACGGGCTACATGAACGGCGTCAGAGTCATCGGTGGTGCCGCAACTGTGGTCAACGACGGCAGCATCACGGCTACCAACTTCATCGGGGTTGAACTGCTGCTTGGTGGCTCGGTCACCAACGCGGCGTCCGCATCGATCACGGCCGGCTACCACGCCGTCGAAATCGCCGGTGGTACCGGGACTGTGGTCAACGATGGCATCATCGCGGGCACTGGTACCATTTCCCGAGGTGTCAAACTGCGCTCTGGCGGATCGGTCACGAACGCCGCCTCCGCTTCGATCACGAGCGCCGGCCGCTCCGCCATCCTCATCTACGGCGCTGCCGGGACCGTGTTCAATGACGGAAGCATCGTGAGCACCGGGACCGGCAGCCCGGCCGACGGCATCAAAATGCTTTCCGGATCGGTCACCAACGCGGCTTCCGCTGCCATCGCGGGCGGCAACCTCGGGGTCTACATCTACGGCGGCGCCGGGACCGTGGCCAATGCTGGCAGCATCGTCGGGTCAAGCGGCACGGCGGTGGCACTTGAGGCGGGACAGGCCAACCTCGTGGTCATTGATCCCGGCGCGGTGTTCGTCGGCACGGTGAGTGGCGGCGGTACCCTCGCCACACTGGAGTTGGCGTCCGGCGCATCCTCCGGAACACTGACGGGCCTTGGCTCAAGCTATGTCGGCTTCGGGCAAGTCACCGTGGGAGCCTTCGCGTCCTGGCTACTCGCCGGGGCGAACACGGTCTCGTCGGGCCAGACGCTGACCGATAGCGGCACGCTGGATGTCGCGTCCTCCCTGTCCAACAGCGGCAGCATCGCCGGCGGCGTGACGCTGGAGGGCGGTGCGAGCCTCACCAATTTCGCCGGCGGCGTCATCGACAATCCGTCCGGCATCGCGGTCTACAGCGCCGGCACCAGCGCCGAGGTCTCGGTGATCAACGCCGGCAGTATCGCCTCCGGCGGCGGAAACGATCATCGTGCCGTTGAGCTGCGTGACGGCGGCTTCATCTACAATGCCGCAACCGGCACGATCAACGGCCTCATTGGCGCCGGCAACGCCGTCTACGTGACAGGTGGCACCGCCTCGGTGGTGAACGCCGGCCTGATCATCGGTGGCGGCACGTACGTCATCGGTCCCGGCACGTATGTGGCCGGGGCGTTGGCGGCGGGCGGCAGCGTCACGTTGCGGGCGGGCGGCAGTGTCACCAACCTGAGCTCCGGCACCATCAGCGGTACCTACGACGGCGTCTACATTACGGGCGGGTCTGGCACGGTCGTGAATGCCGGCCTGATCGTCAGTAGGGATATCGACAACGGAGTCCATATCCTTAATGCCGCCGGTACGGTGACCAATACCGGCACGATTGAGGGCGCGTACGCGGGCATTTGGATGACGGGCGCTGCCACGGGGACCGTGACCAACAGCGGCATGATTAGTGGCGCCTACGTCGGCATCTATATCGCCGGTGAACCGGGCGACGTGACGAACAGCGGCCTCATCGCCGCTACCACCCAAAGCGCGGTCGCACTGCGTGACGGTGGCTTTGTCAGCAACGCCGCGACGGGAACGATCAGTTCGTCGCAGGACGTGGGTGTTTACATCACGGGCGCCGCGGGCACGGTGATCAACGCCGGCAGCATTGCCTCCGGCGGCGATAACGATCGTCGAGCCGTTGAGCTGCTCGACGGCGGCTACGTCTATAATGCCGCGACCGGCACGATCAACGGCATCGCAGGCGCTGGGAACGGCGTCTATGTGACGGGTGGCACCGCCGCGGTGGTGAACGCCGGCCGGATCTTCGGCGGCGGCGCGCACGCGGCCGTGGCGTTGGATGCGGGCGGCTTTGTCACCAATCAATCCGGCGGCACGATCATCGGTGGCGGCAGTGGCGTCTATATCACGGGCGGCACCGGCACCGTCGCGAACACTGGCCAGATCTTCGGCGTCGGCACGCACGTGGGTGTGGCGCTGGACGACGGCGGTTTTGTCACCAATCAATCCGGCGGCACGATCAGCGGGATCGTAGGGGTCAACGGCTCAAACTCCCCGCTGGCCGTGGTCAATGCCGGCGTCATCGCGGGTAACGCGACGGCTTCCAATGGCGGAGGCATTCGGCTCGGCTCCGGCGGCGGCAGCGTCACCAATGCCAGCAGCGCGACGATCAGCGGGTACCTCGGGGTTGCCGCCGGCGCGTCCATGACCGTGGTGAATTCTGGCGACATCGCCGGGAACCCGACCGCCGCCTCCGCGAGCGGTGTTCTGCTGAATCCGGGCGGCAGCGTCACCAATCAGTCCGGCGGCACGATCACGGGCCAGAGGGGGGTCGTCGGTTTCACCGGCGCTGCTTCAACCGTGACAAACAGCGGTGACATCGGCGGGAGCATGACGCTGGCGTCCGGCCGGGGTGTGTTGCTCCAGGGTGGCGGCAGCGTCACCAACCGCAGCGGTGCGACGATCAATGGGTTCGATGGGGTCTTCGGCACCCTTGCCGCCGTCAGCGTGGTCAATGCCGGAACGATTCTGGGAAACCCGACGGCGTCCTACAGCCTAGTCGGCAACAACTTCACCCCTGCCGGAGCTGGCATTTTCCTCGACGCGGGCGGCAGCATCACGAATCAGAGCAGCGCGTCGATCATCGGGTACAATGGGATCTACGCCCGGGGCGGGGCTCTGACCGTGGTAAACGCCGGCCTGATCTATGCCCCTGGAAATTTCGGCATTCTCCTGCAGGTCGGCGGCAGTGTCACCAACGAACTGTCCGGCACCATTGGCGGATATTCGGGAATTTACAGCGGATATTTCGAGCATCCGGTGCTCGGGTCGCCACGCGCCTCCATCATCGCCGCCACCGTCGTGAACTACGGCCTCATCTCGGTGGCCCAGACCGCCAGCGGAATCAGCGGCGTCAACCTGCTTGGCGGCGGCACGGTCGTCAACCACACCTTCGGCACAATCACCGGGTATTGGGGTATCAACGGCAACGTTGAAGCGGGCGGTCCACCTTTGACCGTCATCAATGCAGGGCTCATCGCAGGCAACGCGACGGCAACTATTTCGACATACGCCGTGGGCCCCAATGTCTACACCATCTCTGGCGCGGGCGTCGTCCTCCGCGACGGCGGCACCGTCACCAACCAAAGCACGGGGTCGATCAGCGGATTTGCCGCGGTTTACGGCGGCAAATTCGGCTCCATCACCGTCGTCAATGCCGGCACCATCAGCGGCGCCGGTGACGCCGTGCGGTTTGTTGCTGACCAAACCGACCGGGTCGTGGTCGACCCTGGTGCCGTATTCAACGGCACGGTGGATGGCGGCAACGCGATCGGTGGCGGCGCGGTCAGCACGCTGGAGCTGGCGTCCGGCAGTTCCACGGGCACACTCACCGGACTTGGATCGAAGGACATCGACTTTGCACAGATCACGATCGATGCCGGCGCGGCGTGGACGCTGACCGGGGCGAACACGATTGTCGCTGGAGAGACGCTGACCGAGCTCAACGGCGCGATCCTCGCCATCACCGGCACACTGATGAATGACGGAGCCATCATCATCGATCCCAGCACGCTGATCGCGGGGGGGCTGATTGGCACTGGCTCAGTCACGATCGACGCCGGCAGCACGGTCACCATAGACGGCTCGGTGTCGGCGGGCGAGACCATCGTGTTCGCCGGCACAAATGCCGTGTTGAACATCGGGGATTCGGCCGGGTTCGCCGGCACCATCGAGGGCCAGGGACTGACCGATCAGGTCAACATGCCGCGGACGCTGGTCTGGACCGGAACACAGAACACCGACTTCGCCAACGCGTTCAACTGGGATGACCTCACCACGCCGGCCAATCCGGCGTCGGCGCCACCTGATGTGCTGGACACGGCAGAATTCCTCGCCACCGGCGGCACTGTCACCGGAACCGGCGCGGCGGCGGTGCTTCAGTTCGGCAGCCTCGGCCAATGGTCGCTCGGTTCCGGCGCCGCATTGACCTCCAAGACCGGTATTACGGTCGGCAACGGGATGCTCGCGGTCGGCAGCGGGGCCAGTATCGCCGGCGCGGGCAGCGTTGATGTCATCTCCGGAACGGATGGCCTGGGCGCGTCGGTCGCGGTGTCCGGCGCGGATGCGGCCTGGACCAGCGCGGGCAACCTGATTGTCGGCGACGGCGGGCTCGGTAGCTTGGCGATCGAAGCGGACGGCACGGTCATCAGCAACGCTGGCACGATCGCCAACCAGTCCGGCGCCGCCGGCTCTTCGGCAAATCTTACCGGCACCGGCTCCGACTGGCAGGTCACCGGCACCCTGATCGTCGGCAACGCCGCCCAGGGCGGGCTCGACATCGCCTCCGGCGCCACGGTGACTGCGGGCGCGCTCGTCGCCGCGGCGCAGAGCGGCGGCGACGGCGTGATCACCGTCGCCGGCACCAACTCGCTGCTGCAACTGACCGGCAGTCTGACGCTCGGCAGCGTTGGAGCGGGCGAACTCTCCATCCTGTCCGGCGCCACGGCCAGCGCGCTCGACCTGACGATCGGCGGCAGCCCCGCGCTCTCTTCGGGCAACGTCGACGTCGAAGGCGCCGGCAGCGAGCTCTCCATCGCCACCGGCGGGGCGCTCAACATCGGCGTCGCCTCCGGCGGCGGCGGCGTGCTGACCATCGGCAGCGACGCGGTGCTCAACTTCGCCGGCATCCCGACGGAGAACGGCCACGCCTCGTTCAACAACTACGGCACGGTCGATCCCGACGGCTTCGAGTACACCACCGCCAGCAACGGCAACGCCGGGCTGAACCTGTACGACCTCTACATCGGCAACATCGGCGCGGTGCAGGTCTCCGCCGGCACCTCGACCTGGTTCACGCCGATGGTGCTGACCGGCACCTCGGTGGCGGACGCGGCGAACAACATCGACAACAACGGCGATGTCGGCGAGTGGCAGCTCAGCAACGACGGCACGCTGGTGTTCAACGCCAACACGGTGGATGCCGGCCAGGCGATCGTGTTCGAGGACGCCACCGACACGCTGGTGATCGGCCAGGTGGTGAACGGCGGCGGGCCGGGGATCAGCGGGGTGACGCCGACGGTGGCGGCGGGGGCGATGAACCTGCTGGCCGCGGGCGGGTTCGCCGCGGAGATCTGGGGCTATCAGGCGGGCGATCAGATCCTGCTCGACAACCTGGTGGTGAACTCGGACAGCATCGTCGGCGGCAACACGCTGGAGCTGTTCGGCGCCGGGGGCACGCTGCTCGGCGAGCTGACGTTCTTCAACAAGGCCGGCACGCGGCCGCTGGGGAGCAGCGGGATGGATGCCGCGGCGGCGCAGATGGAGTGCTTTGCCGCCGGGACGCGGCTGCTGACCGCGCGCGGCGAGCTCGCGGTGGAGGCGATCGCGGTGGGCGAGCGGGTGCGGGTGCTGCTGGGGGATGCGGGCGACGGGGCGGCGGGCGGCGGCTCGGAGCGTGACGGGGCGGCGGGTGATGGGCTGGTGGAGGTGATCTGGGTCGGGCGGCGCGAGGTGGACTGCATGGGGCATGCGCAGCCGCGCAAGGTGTGGCCGGTGCGGGTGGCGGCCGGGGCGTTCGGGCCGGGGCTGCCGCACAGCGATCTGTGGTTGTCGCCGGATCACGCGGTGTATGTCGCGGAGGTGCTCATTCCGGTGAAGTACCTGATCAACGGCAGCAGCATCGTTCAGGTGCCGGTGGACAGCATCACCTATCACCACATCGAGCTGGCGGCGCACGACGTGGTATTGGCCGAGGGGCTGCCGGTGGAAAGTTACCTCGATATCAAGGACGGGCGGAACTACCCGGATCGTTCCGGGGCGGTGCGGTTGTATCCGGATTACACCGCGCGGATGTGGGAGGCGTTCGGCTGCGCGCGGCTGGTCGTGACGGGACCGGAACTGGCGGCAGCACGGGCGTTGGTCGCGGGGTGCACCGGGGAGCACGAGGCCGCGTGAGGGCGGCCTGCGCGTGGAACCGATCCCACACCGACGGCCGCGGCATGGCGTTGCAGAGTGCGTTGGGCATACCTGTCACTGTGGTTCCAGTTTACCGCCGGTGGGGGGCGCCTCAAGCGGGACCGTCCTTGCCGCAGGGGTTTCGGGACGGAACCCCGCCCCCCCGCCTCACGTGCGCAGGCGCAGCGCGCTGACCACCATGGCGGTGGCCGCGAAACCGGCACCGATACTTAGCGCCAGGGTGGTGCCGTGCGCCACCTCGGCCCCGGCGCGGGCGCCGGTCAGCCCGAACGACAGCGCCACCAGCGCGCTGCCGACGGTCTGCCCGGTCAGCCGCGCCGTCGCCAGCATGCCCGACCCGGCGCCGCTGCGCTCCGGCGGCGCGCTGCCGACCAGCAGGCGGTTGTTGGGCGACTGGAAGAAGCCGAAGCCCAGGCCGCTGAGCAGCATGCGCCAGGCCACGTCGGGGTAGCTGGGGGCGGCCGGCATGAACAGCAGGCTCAGCAGCCCGGCGGTCATCGCCGCCAGGCCCAGGCTGCCCAGCACGCCAGCCGGGTAGCGGTCGGACAGCCGGCCGGCGATCGGGGCGACGATCACCACGATGGCGGGCCACGGCGTCATGAGCAGGCCGGTCTCGACCTGGCTCGCGCCACCGGCGTACTGGAAGTAAAACGGCAGCGCGACATAGGCCGAGGTCTGTGCGATATAGGAACACACCGAGGTGGCCACCGACAGCGCGAAGATCGGGCGGCGGAACAGGTCCACCGGCAGCAGCGGCACCGGCAGGTGGAACTGGCGCAGGATGAAGACGGTGCCGACCACCAGGGCGGCCACCAGCTCGGCCAGCTCGACGACGCCGCGGCTGCGGCCCAGCCCGTCGACCAGGGTGATGATCAGCCCGAAGGTGACGGCGTTGAGCAGCGCGCTCAGCAGGTCGAAGCGGTAGCCGCCGCGCGGGGTCATCGGCAGCACCCGCCCGGCCAGCCACAGCGCGATCACGCCCAGCGGCACGTTGACGGCGAACAGCCAGTGCCAGCTTGCCACCGCCAGGATGGCCGCGGCGATCGACGGGCCCATCGCGGAGAAGCTGGCAACCACGAAGGCGTTGAACCCCAGCCCGCGGCCCAGCTCGGCGCGCGGGAAGATGAAGCGGATCAGCGCCGTGTTGACGCTCATGATGCCCGCGCCACCGAACCCCTGGATCACGCGCGCCAACACCAGCAGCGGCAGCGTCGGCGCCAGGGCGCAGCCCAGCGAGGCCAGGGTGAACACCGCCAGCCCGGCCATGTAGACCCGCTTGTAGCCCAGGATGTCGCCCAGGAACGCGAACGGCAGCAGCGAGACGGTGACGGCGAACTGGTAGGCGTTCACCACCCAGATGGTCGCCGCCGGCGTGGTCGCCATGTCGCGCGCGATGGTCGGCAGGGCGATGTTGGCGATCGCGCTGTCCAGCACCGCCATGGAGACCGCGATCGCGAGCGTCGCCATGGCGCGGCGTCGCGCGCCCGGCGGAAGTCCGTCATCGAGGTCCATCAGGCGCCATCCAATGCTGCGCCCGCCAACTTGACCGCGGAAGGCCCGGCCAACAAGCTGGCGGACCCCGCAAACGCCCGGAGCTGCGATGCGCCTGCCGCAAACCGAAGGCTCGGTCCTGCCCGAATGGATCGACAACAACGACCATATGAACCTGGCCTATTACGTCCTGTTGTTCGACCTGGCGACGGATACCATCTACGACGCGCTGGGGATCGGCCACGCCTATCGGCAGGCGACGGGGAACTCCACCTTCACCGCCGAGGCGCACACGATCTATGAGAACGAGCTGCGCGTGGGGGAGCGGGTGCGCATCACCACCCACCTGCTGGGCGTGGACGCCAAGCGGCTGCACTATTTCCACGAGATGTTCCATGCCGAGCAGGGGCACCGCGTCGCGGCGCAGGAGCTGCTGGCGCTGCACATCGACCTGCGGGTGCGGCGGACCACGTCGTTCGCGCCTGAGCTGCTGGAGCGGCTGCAAAGCGTCGTGCGGGAGCGCTCGGCCGAGCCGTTGCCGGCGGGCGTCGGGCGGCGGATCACGATGCCGGCGCCACGGACGGCGTGATCCTCCCTATGGGTCCTGGGATATCAGCCGGTACGGGCGATGCACACCGCGTCCCGAAGCAGGCGTCGGCGCGACCTGGGCTCCACGCTGGAGTCCAGGTCGTGCCGAGGGCGAGAACCCGGGCATTGGAGGGATCCCGAGGCGACCGTTTCAACCGGCCGATTGCACCGCACCCGGTGGCTCGGCGTTGCCAATGCCACCCTTGATCATGCCCAGCAGGATGGCTGGCACGGCAACCGTCCCGCATGATCGTGCGGTAACGATCGAAGCTGCCGATCCGAACAGCCAACACGCCATACGCTAGGCGAGCGAGGCTGCGTCGTCCTTAACGTGGATCAAACCGCGAAGGCCGGGCGGGCGTATGGTGTGCCATCGGAGATGTGGGAAAAGTCCCTGCCCGTGCAGTCCTCGGGCATTAGCAAAGGACGAACCACTGATGACGCGGCCGCAATCGCGGCCGATCGGGTCCGCGGTCATCGGTGTGGATCAGCGGAGCGGCTGCGCGCGGCGACCTGCCCGGCTATGCGAGCGCGACGATAGTCTTCAGCCGTTCACGCTCGACCTCGAAATTCAACTTCGCCGCGGCCTTCGATACGTCGAGAACGCCGTCCGGCGGCTGAACTCCGGTGTTCAGCCTGAGCCACGCGACAATTTCCGCGAGGTGCCACAGGCTGGGATCGCCAAGCACGACAGGCGGCGGAAACGCCTCGGCCGCGCCGGACTGGCCGATGGCGTATTTCCGCATGTTTTGCCGGCTGAACCCGAAAATCTCCGCCATCTGGGTCAGCCCGACCAGGTCCGGGCCAGCCTGAACGAGGACGGCGCCGGGGATCGCCGTGCGAACGTTCTCGACGGCGGAGCGGATCGCGTCTTCGGCGCAACGAGCTGCGCGGATGAAGTCCAATCCGATCATGCCGAACTGACCGATGCCCACTGCGGCATCGTCGCAGCCGGCTTCATAGAGCGCGTCCAGGAACTGCTCCGGGTCGTCGCCGGGGAGGGTGAAATTCAGCACAAACGTGTAGCTGTTCATCGTCGCCTCCGTTCGAGGGCGGGCGGCTGCCTGCCGTCGATCATCGCGCCGCCACCCGGCGGATGCAGCCATCCACCGCCCGGCGTATGTTGTGGGTCATGTGCTCCGGGACGCGCGGCGTGCTCCACACCGACACCTGGCAGAAGGTGCCGCAGCGGCAGTCGGCGTCGTTCCATGGACATTGGATCTTGCCCCAGGCATGGCCGTGCAGTGGCAAAATGCGCCATCCTTGTGTCTGCGCGTACGCCAGGGCTTTCTCGATCTCCTTGTTCGGGTGCCGTAGCCGTCGCTGCACCAAACCATGCTCCTTGGAAAGATAGCCGCTGATGACCAGTTGTCAAGTGACAACCGCAGCTGATCCACCCACTGTCGTGCGCGGTTTTCCACCCGCCCCATTGGCGCCAACTTGGTTAAGAGAGCGTTGGCGGGGATCAGGCTTCCTCGGTCGGACCGTCCTGTGGCCGGCGGCCCGACAGTTGGGCAAAGTCCGCGCCGACGCACCGCACCGGCGAGAGCAACTTCACCGGAAACAGCAAAGGACAAGCCAGCGATGACACAGCCCCAGGCGCGGCCGATCCGGTTTGCCGTGATCGGCGTGGATCATCGGCACATCTATGAAATGACCGGGCGGCTGCTCGAGCTCGGCCACGAATGCGTCGGCTACTGGACCGACGGCGAGCCGCAGCCGCTGGCCGGCTTCGTCAAGCGCTATCCGGACATCCCCCGCGTCGCCGACAAGCGGCGCCTGCTGGAGGATCCGACGGTGCGGCTGATCCTCACCGCGGCGATCCCCGCCGACCGCGCCGCGATCGCGATCGAGGCGATGCGCGCCGGCAAGGACGTCGGCACCGACAAACCCGGCTGCACCACCGCCGAGCAGCTTGCCGCGCTGCGACGGACGGTCTCGGAGACCGGGCGCATCTGGTCGGTGAACTACTCCGAGCGGTTCGAGGTGAAGGCGGTGACGCGCGCGCTGGAGCTGATCGCCGCCGGCGCGATCGGGCGCGTCGTGCAGACCGTCGTTGCTCGCCCCGCACCGGCTGAACCGGCACCTGCGGCCCGACTGGTTCTTTAAGCGGGAATACTACGGTGGCGTGCTGTGCGATGTCGGCAGCCATCAGGTCGAGCAGTTCCTGACGTTCACCGGCTCGACGGAGGCCGAGATCGTTGCCGCCTCGGTCGGCAACTTCGCCAATCCAGGCGATCCCGGCTTCGAGGATTTCGGCGAGATGCTGCTGCGCAGCGACAGCGGCCGCGGCTATGTGCGGGTCGATTGGTACACGCCGGACGGGCTGGCCAACTGGGGCGACGGGCGGCTGACCGTCCTCGGCACCGAGGGCTATATGGAACTTCGGAAATACGTCGACATCGCCGGCCGACCGGGCACCGATCACCTGTTCCTGGTCGACAACAAATCGACCCGCTACGTCGATTGCTCCGACGCCCCGCTGCCGTATTACCAGAACCTGGTCGCCGACGTGCTCGACCGCACGGAGACGGCGATGCCGCAGCGTCACTGCTTCAAGGTGATGGAGCTCGCGCTGCGCGCCGAGGCGATGGCGACGCGGCTGGGCAATCTGCAGCCGTTGGAGGCGGGTCGATGAACCGCTTCCGCGTCGCGGTGGTCGGCGCCGGCATCGGTGCCGCGCATGTCGAGGGCTATCGCGACAACGCGGAGGGCTACGAGGTTGCCGCGATCTGCGACCTGGATGCCGCCCGCGCGGGCAAACTCGCGGCAAGCGTGCCCGGCGCCGCCGTGGAAACCTCGTACGATCAGGTGCTGGCGCGCCAGGACATCGACCTGGTGGATATCTGCCTGCCGCCTTCCCTGCATCTCGCCACGATCGAGGCGGCGCTGGCCGCCGGCAAACACGTGCTGTGCGAGAAGCCGCTGGTCGGCTCGCTGGAACAGGTCGAACGGGTGATGCGGGCGGGGGAAAAAGCCGGCCGCGCGGTGGTGCCGGTCTACCAGTACCGCTACGGCAACGGTCTCGCCCGGCTGCGGCGGCTGATCGAGGCCGGCGTCACCGGGCGCCCGCTGGTCGGAAGCATCGAGACCCACTGGAACCGTCCGCCCGAGTACTACGACGTGCGCTGGCGGGGGAAAAAAGCGACCGAGCTGGGCGGCGCCATGCTGGGCCACGCGATCCACGCGCACGACCTGCTGACTTTTACCCTCGGCCCGGTGCGTCGCGTGTTCGCCAAGGTCGCCACCCGGGTCAACGCGATCGAGACCGAGGACTGTGCGGCGGTCTGCCTGGAAATGGTGTCGGGCGCGCTGGTGACCTCCTCGGTGACGCTCGGCGCGGCGGAGGAGCTCAGCAAGTTCCGCTTCTGCTTCGCCGAGCTGACGGCGGAGAACCCCGGCGTGCCACCCTATCGCCCGGCCGAGGGCGACTGGCGGTTTCGTCCCGCGCGGCGCCCGCCACCCGGCAGACATCGACGCGGCGCTGGCCGGCTTCGTGCCGCACCGGGAAAGTTTTTCCGGGCTGCTCGAGGCGCTGCACCCGGCCCTGGCCGGCACGGCGCCCTGGCCGCTGACCTTGCAGGACGCCTACCGCTCGCTGGAGCTGGTCTCCGCCCTCTACTACAGCTCAGCGACCAACACGGCGGTGGAGCTGCCGCTGGCGCCGGACCACCCGGTGCGCGACGGGTGGGGGAAGTTTCTGCCCTGAGATGCCGCGGCGCGCGACGCTGCATCGAGGACGCTGCATGTCGCGGCCGCCGCCCCTTGCCGCCCTGAGGGGGTTCCGCTACACCCCCGCCCCTGGTTGCGCCCGTAGCTCAATTGGATAGAGCACCAGACTACGGATCTGGGGGTTGGGAGTTCGAGTCTCTCCGGGCGCGCCAAATAAGCCCATGATATGAGGGGCATTTTCACGACATCAGGCGGGGCCGAGGAGGAGCGGCTCTGGGCTCGGACCGGACATTGACCGGACATCCGGTCTGCAAGGCCCTGTGTCCCATCACGCTACGGCTGCAGGTACCGTTCCGCGCACGCCGGTAGCGGGCCGAGGGCCAGCCGCCCCCGGCGCCCCACAACGGCGAAGCCAAGGCAGGTTGCCAGACGCGCGAGTTTTGGCAGCACACACCCGACCGACGCCATTCCCGTGCGAGTGATCACGTTTCGATCATTCAAGCAGGCGGCGGTTGCGCAGTCGATCGTTGCCTTGTAGGAAAAGTCCCATCGAGCAGCGCCCGGAGGCATCCGATGGCATACGACGTCAGTCAATTGCTGAAAATGACGCAGGGGGAACTGGACACGCTGTTCAAGTCCAGCGAGCCTGGCCCGATCCCGAACGGCGAGAGCAACGGTACCGCGATCATCGCCCCCGACACAGTCTATACGCCGGAGATCGCCACGTTCATCAACCTGTTCGCCTGGCAGGGCAAGGTGTTCGACGCGCAGGCCGGGCTGCTGCGCAACCGCATCCTGCCGTTCGGCCTCAACGCGATCATTGCCCGGGTCTACGTTGCGCCGAGCTGGCTCGATCAGCGCGACTGCATCGTGCTGGACTACTCGGAGACCTCGATCGTGGCGCACTGGATTCGGGACGAGATCCGCCTGATTTCGCCGGGACTGTATCTCGGCGTGGTATACTGGGACCAAGCCAGGCTGATCAATTTCGCCCTGCAGTTCTAACCTATGCCTACGGGATGACGCCGCAGTCCGCCTTCATGGTGGTCGCGCCGATCCGGCATGGCCAGATCGGTGCGTTGCGCGACCTGCTCAGCGGAATGACGCGGGCGCCGGGCATCGCCGATCCGAACAACGCGCTGCTCCCGTTCGGCCGGTTCGAGCGGCTGCACTTTGCGCGCCTGGTGGTGCTGGACGACGCGACGCTCGCGGATCGGGTGGCGGGCGGCGCGCCGTCCGTGCCGCTGCCGATCGCCCTCGCGTTCCTTGGCGAGTGCGACGGTCCCGCCGAGGCGCAGCTTGCCGAGTTCGTCACGATGGCGGAACCGGGGCTGCGGGCAATTTTTTCCCATTGCGAGGACTACGACGACGCCACCGACCTTCTTGCCTGGATGCAGGCGCGCTTCGTCGCGGCCGCCACCTTCTACGCCAACTGGGTCGGACGCACGGTACGCCAGGTTCACCAGGAAGCCGCGCTGCATCAGGCGCTGCGGGCGCAGCTGGCGCAGAACGCCCCGGACGCGCCGCCACAGACGGTGCGCGCGGCGCTGTTGGACCACGTCGCCGCCGAACAGCGCAACGGACGGTTGCCGCTGTCGCCGCCCGAACCGACGCCACCCGGCTGGCAGGTCCGCCAGGTGCTGGACGCCATCGGCGTGCCGCTGCTGCTGCTTGTGCTGCTGCCGGTGTTCGTGCTGGGTGCGGTGCCGTTCCTGATCGTGCTGCGCCGGCGCGAGCGAACCGACCCGCAGATCATTCCGCGCCCGACGGCAGCGCACGAGGCAGCGCTGGCGGCGCGGGAGGATTTCGACGTGAGCAACCAGTTCAGCGCATTCGGCAGCCGCAAGCCCGGCACGTTCCGGCTGTGGCTGCTGCGCTTCCTGCTCTGGGTGGTGCAGTACTCCACGCGGCACGTCTATGTGCGCGGGCGGCTGGCCCGTGTCGGCACGATTCATTTCGCCCGCTGGGTGCTGCTGGACGGCAATCAGCGGCTGCTCTTCGCCAGCAACTACGATGGCAGTCTGGATAGCTACATGGACGACTTCATCAACAAGGTCGCCTGGGGGTTGAACCTCGTGTTCAGCAACGGCATCGGCTATCCGCGCACCCGGTTCCTGGTGCTGGACGGGGCGAAGAACGAGCAGGCGTTCAAATACTACATCCGCCGCCACCAGCTTCCGACCGAGGTCTGGTACAAGGCGTATCCCGGGCTGACCGCCCTCGACCTGGCGCGCAACAGCCGCATCCGTGCGGGGCTGCATCCCGCCGCGATGAGCGACGATGCCGCGCGGCGCTGGATCGCGCTGATATGACGCGCCCCACCCACGAGGCCGAGGACGTGCAGGGCCTGGTGCAGTCCGGCTACACGCCGCTGACCGAGGCGTGCTTCCTGCTGCTGCGCGTGCAGGATGCCGCGGCGGCAAGGGCCTGGCTCGGCGCGGCCCCGGTGACCACGGTGGCACATCTGTCGAGCCATATGCCGACGGCGCTGCATGTTGCGCTCTCCGCCGGCGGGCTGCGCGCGCTGGGGCTGGCCGAGTTGGTGCTGGCCGGGTTCAGCGCCGAGTTTCTGTCCGGCATGGCCGGCGAGGCGCAGCGGTCCCGCCGGCTGGGCGATGTCGGTGCGAATACACCGGCGAACTGGGACTGGGGCGCGCGCGAGGTTCCGGATGTGCTGATGGCGCTGTATGCCGAGCCGGGCGGCCTCGCGGCGCTGCGCGCCCGCATCACCACCGCCGATTTTCACGCCGGATTTGCAACGATCGCCGACCTGCCGACCTCCGACATGGGCGGGCATGAGCCATTCGGCTTCACCGACGGGGTCAGCCAGCCCAGCTTCGACCTGTCGAACACGCGGCGCCCCGACGCGCGCGGCGACGCCTCGCTTGCCTATGGCAACGAACTGGCCGCGGGAGAACTGCTGCTCGGCTATCCGAACGAGTATGGCCATCTCACCGACCGGCCGCTGGTCGAGCCAACATTGCCGGGCGTCGCGGCGCTGCCGCCGGCGATCGGAGAAGGCGGGCTGCGCGACCTGGGGCGCAACGGCACCTATCTGGTGTTCCGCCAGTTGGCGCAGGACGTGCGCGGCTTCTGGCGCTTCGCCGTGACGCACGCGACGGCGGCGGGTGGGGATGCCGTAAAGCTGGCCGAATCGATGGTCGGCCGCCATTTGTCCGGCGAACCCTTGCTGTCGCCAGACCCGCAACGTCTGCGCGGCGTCGGCCCCGACCCGGAGGACATCCGGCGCAACAACTTTACTTACGCGTCGGATCCGGACGGGCGGAGCTGCCCGCTTGGCGCGCATGTGCGTCGGGCGAATCCACGCAACGGCGACATGCCGGGCGGCCGGCAGGGGTTGCTGTCGCAGGCGATCTGCATGCTCGGCTTCGCCGGCGGCGCCGACCTGCGCTTCGACGTGATCGCCTCCAGCCGCTTCCACCGCATCCTGCGCCGCGGCCGGGAATACGGCCAGGCGCTGACGCCGGAGCAGGCGGCCGCCGACGCGCCCCCTGGTGCGCCCGAGGTGCCGGCCGGGCTGCACTTCATCTGCCTGAATGCCAACATCGAGCGGCAATTCGAGTTCGTGCAGAATGCCTGGCTGGCGAGTGCGAAATTCGACGGGCTGATCGACGAGGCGGACCCGCTGCTCGGCAATCGCGAGCCGTTCCCCGCCGGCCACGCCACCGACGGGTTCGAAAGGCTGTCCGGCCTGCCGCGCTTCATCACAATGCGCGGCGGCGCCTATTTCTTCCTGCCGGGCCTGCGGGCGCTGAGGTTCATCGCCCAGGTCGGTGCAACGTAGGGCGGAAAAGCGTTGCCCCCCGACTTGATCCGGGGGGCAGCGCATTCCGCCACTTTTGCCCGATCCAGGGCGTGCTCTTCGGCGGTGCAAAGAAGGCGGAATACGCTGCCCCCCGGATCAAGTCCGAGGGCAAGGCTTTTCCGCCCGACGCAGTGCTGCGGAATGATGTGACGCGGGCGCCCCCGGGTCCGCCATGCCACACGTTACGCCGGCGGATCTGTGTCCCGCCCGCGGTACACGGCACTCGCCTGATAGACCATGCCGCGGGCACGCTGGATGTTGCCGATCGGCCGGTGCTCGGCGATGGCGTGCCACGGATTGAACGACAGACCGTTGAGCTGGTACTCCTCGCGTTTCGCCTCGGTCGAATCAATGTCGCACGGCGGGATCGTCAGTTCCGCCAGCTTCACGAACGGCGCGTCCGCGGGCTGCCACGCATAGGCGCCATCGATCGGCGTCTTCACCGGATCGACGTAGAACTGCACCAGGAAGTCGAAGCGCAGGTCACCGTCGGCAAGCCGTTGCCGCAGGTCGTCGCGGAGATAATTGCACCACGAGGCGCCGCGCGGTCGGGCCGCGAGCGGACGCTGTCGCGACTGCCATTTGAACTTCACCGCGTGCGGGCCAATGGTGATGGGCACCGCGCTGTAGAAGTCCTCGGTGGCGACGCTGCGCAGCAGCAGGCGGCGCGGCGTCCAGCCCAAAGTCCAGCGCAGCACCCGCAACGTCTGCGCGAGTTCAAGGCCCTGCAGCAGCTTTACCGGTGCGGTGAACACGTTCGCCGCCGAGGTCGACATGATCATCAGTTGCCGGGGATTTTCCGCCGGCAGGTACGGCTGGTTGAGGGCAACGAAGTCCTGCGTGCCGGCATGCTCTTCGCCGGGCAGCAGCTTGGTCCCCTCGACACCGAGCAGCTTGACCGAGCATCCCACCAGGTCCGGGAACCAGTCCGCCCGCGCCGCACTGAAGCCGTTGCTCAACCGCACACGGGCCTGGAAGGTGCGGGCGGTCTTGAACACGCCGTGCTTCGCTGCGGGCGGGATGTCGTCCGGCACCGTGAACACGGCGCTCAGGCCGGCATGCGACTTCACGTGGAAGCCGCGATGGTGCTGCCCGTCGCCACGCCGCGCGAAGCCCTGCTGGTAGCGGTTTATCTCGCGCGCGAAAGCTTCTATTTGCGCGATCTCGTCATCCGGGATCACCTCATGCCAGCTCGCACTGGCCGCGCTGTCGGTCATGTCGCGCTCCGTTGTTCAGCCGGCATCGGAAGTCCGCAAACGGGGCAATCGGGTGAAGCAGCGTCACCGCCTGGATCCATCTGTCATTGCGAGCGTAGCGAAGCAATCCCCCGGTGGGTGCGCACCCGGATGGGGATTGCTTCGTCGCTGCGCTCCTCGCAATGACAGTGAACCGGCTGATCGGCCACCTTTCCCTCGTTCACCCGATTGCCCTGAGCCGCAGAGCGCTGCGATTGGCACAACAGAGGATCATACGCCATCCTTCAGGATCAGCTCGGCCGCGCGCTCGCCCACCATCATCACGGCGCTGGCGATGAAGGTGCCGGGGATGCGCGGAAACACCGAGGCATCGGCCACGCGCAGCCCGCGCGTGCCATGCACGCGCAGCGCCCCGTCCAGCACCCCGCCAGCCTCGCGCGGGCCGATTTGGCAGCTACCGGCAGCATGGTGGCCCCAGGCACGGTCGCGCACGAACTGTGCCAGTTGCTCGGTGGTCTGCACCGCGGCGCCGGGCAGCGCCTCCGCCTCGATCACGCCCCGCTCGATCAGGTGCGCGGTCATCCGCCGGACGAAACGGATGCCGGCAACGACGGCGGCCAGGTCATCCTCCGCACCCTCGCCTGTGAAGGAGTTGAACAGGATGTCGGGCGGCTCGCACGGGTCGGCCGAGCGCAACGTGACGCGGCCGGCACGGTTGGCGGTGTGCGCCTTCAGGATCGCCCAGGTCAGATAATCGTGGCTGTCGGCGATCATGCGCGAGTAGCCCGGGAAATAGCCCTGGAAGTGCGCCAGCAGCGCCATGCAGAACAGGTCCGGCAGTGGCGCCTGCGCGGCCGACCGGCGCAACACGGCGATGGCCGCGCCGTTGGAGACGTACATGCCCTCGCCGCACGTCCATTCTGCGTACAGCTTGTCGCCGTGTTCGAACCGCGCGCCGTCCAGCACGGTCCAGGGCGTTTTCATGCGGTTGACCACGCCGACCTCGTAACGGTCCTGCAGGTTGCGGCCGACGCCGGGCACGTCGACCACGGGCGCAATGCCGACAGCTTGCAGCGCTGCCGGCTCGCCGATACCGGACAGCATCAGCAGTTGCGGCGTGTTGAACGTGCCACCGGCCAGGATGACGTCGCCGCGGGCACGCAGCAGACGGGCCTCGCCGCTATCCGCATTGGGCTCGGCGTGCGCGCGATAGAGGCGCTCGCCCTTGCGGTACTCGACGCCGACGACTCCGCCGTCCGCCTCCAGCACCACGCGCGTTGCCAGCGCGTCGGTTTCGATCCGCAACCGGTCCGGGTAGCGCGCGGCTACATCCAGCACCCGCTCGCGCGTGCCGATGCGGCGATGCCGGTCGGTGGACAGCGGCGTGTAGCACAGCCCCTCGAACCCCTCGCGCGCCAGGCGGCGATCGTTCGGGTCGGCGTGGCCCTCGAACAGCCGCCACAATTCGCTCACCTGCCGCCCCCGGTCATCCAGCGCGACGAGGGCCGATTCCAGCAGCATGCGCAGTAGGGCGTCGTCCGTGATGGCGTTGGCCGGCAGCGCGCGTTCGGTGCGCAGCCAGCCGCGCCAGCCATGCCCGGTCGGATCGACGCCGAGCAGCCCGGGCAGCCGCCATTCCGGGCGATGGTGGCAATCCTCGATGGCGCGGAAATGCCGGCTCATTGCCGTGCCGGACCAGCCGGGGTCGCCGGTCAGCGTCGCGATCGCGTCCCAGTCGGCATCCGGCGCGGCGAGGAAGATCATCGCGTTGTGCGCGGTGCAGCCGCCCAGGCCGGCCGCGCGCGGGTACAGCACGCCGCCCCGCGCCGGCCGGTCGTTCGGGTCGCGTTGCTGGTGCGCCGGATCGGCATAGTGCCGGACGAAGAAATCCCAGCGCAACGCAGGGTTTTCCGACGCGAAGGGATGGAACGCCGGCACGTCGTAATCGTCGGGCAGCCGCGGATCGTGTGCGGCCTTTGGGTCGCCGCCGGCGTCCAGCAGCACCACCCGCCGCCCGGCCTCCGCCAGCCGCGCCGCGAGCGTGCCGCCACCGGCGCCTGCACCGATGACGATATGATCGCAATCGCCGTCGGCAGCCACGGATGCAGCGGACACGACGCTCAAAAAGTCTTCAGGAACGCAATCAGCGCCCGCTTGTCGTCGTCCGACAGCGGCGGTTTCTCGGGCGAGAGGTCGGTGCCGAAATAATGCCCGCGGTTGACCACGAAGTCCGGACACTTGCTGAGCGCCAGCATCGGCTGCGCGAGATTGGCGAATTTCTGCTGCAGCTCGGCATCCGTCGCCCCCGGCGGAGCCGCTCCCAGGTCGTGGCGCAGCGCGTTCGCCAGGTCCAGCACCTTCTTGGCATGGGCCACCGGGTCGTCGCCCTCGGGCAGAAGCTGGATGTTGGCCAGCAGATTGACCGGGACGCCCGCCGGGATCGGTCCGATGACCAGGTCGCCGGAGGCGGGGAAGATCTGCGGCAGCCACCGATGCAGGATGCCCTGTTCCGGCCGCAGCACGTCCGGCACATAGCCCTCGGGAACGGTGATGGTGCTGCGTACCGTCGTGCGATCGATCACGCCGGGCACCTTGTCGCCGAGGATCGGGTCACGGTCACGCTTCTCCGGCCACAGCAACTGCTCGATCGAGGCCTGGAACACCCGCATGCGCGCGTCAACCGAGGGGTCCTGCTCGAACGGGCCGAGACTGTTATTGAGCAGCAACGGCGCGGTGGACCAGATGCTGATCAGCGACGGCACCCTGGTGTAGCCGCGCCCGCCGGCCGGCATGTGCCACTGGTACGGCTCGCCGGTGAACGGGTCGTGCACCGTGATGTCGCCGACCGACGGCAGGTCCTTGTAGTCCTCGGACGAGAAATTATCCCAGATGTTGTCGGCGCAGCGCGTTGGTGGCGAGCGGGCTGCACGCGTTGGTTTGCAGCAGGGTCACCGGCACGCGGAACTCGGCGGAAAGGAAATTGTCGTCGAGGAAATCGGGCGCGCGCACGATCGCCTCCATCTGCCGCTTGAACTCGTCGGTCTTGGTCCACGCCCAGTAGGCGTTCCAGCAGGTCAGATATCCCGGCCCGGCGCAGCCATTCGGATCGAGCCCGGCGGCGGGCTTCGGTCCCTTGCTGGAATGACAGCGCGCGCAGGTGTCGGCGAACACGGTCTTGCCGCGATCCAGCACCGCCGCGTCGGTCTCCAGATAGCGCGCGCCGCCCGGCGCGTCGGCCAGGTGGTCGGGACGCGCGGTCTTGAGGAAGAACAATGCGGTCGCCGGCGTCTGCGTCTCGGTCGCCTGCCAATAGGTCGAGTTGCGCTCCGCCGTTGCGATCTCGGATCGGCGTGATCGGCTTGCCGCCGAGCACCGCGTTGAAATGCAGTCAGCCATTCCTCGCTGAACAGGCCGATATTGATGTAGACCCGGTTGAACGCGCCGAGCGCGCCGACGGAATCCGAACCGTCCTTCAGCACCCGCGGGGTGAACACCGTGTTCGGCGGCTGGTAAAGCCGGGTCAGCGTGGCCGATCTTCGATGTAGTCGTTGAACTGCTTGTTGTTCAGCTCGCCGCCGGCCAGGTGCTCCTTGCCCCAGCGCATCGCCTGTTCCAGCCGCGGCCCCAGCGAGTAGATCGCGTTCATCGTGCGCGGATTGTCGATGCTGTCGGTGGACACCAGCGAGGTATCCATCGCGCCGGGACGATAGGTGTGGACAAGCTGGAAGAAGAAGTTGCTGGCCCGGCTGTCATAGATGAACAGCCGATCGACCCACATGTATTGCGCGCCGACGGTGGAGTTGAGATCGGCCAAGGTGGGATGCGCGGGATCGGCGGGCGGATGGATCGGGCTTGGCCCGACATGGCAGAACCCGCAGCTCATGCCGACGCGATACGGCCGCACCAGCTTGGCGTCGTCGTAGTATTTCTCGTCGGTGTAGTAGCGCTCGGGGTCCCAGGCGCGCTTCGCCGCCTCGTCGAACGCCGGGTTGGGGAACAGCCGCAGGCCGACGATCCCGGTGGGTTCGCCGTAATAGGAGCCGACCGGAACCGTGCTGCCGCGCGCGCCGATCTTCACGCCGGGATATTTCTTCGGATCGGCGAACGGGTCGGGCGGGCAGTCGGCGCGGCGCTTGTCCAGCCAGAGACCGAAATGGTCGGGATCGGGCCCGGTCGGCTTGTCGAAGCAGGGCTCGTTGATCACGCCCAGGTAGCTCCAGCGCGTGTCGTGGTCGAACTTTTGCCCCGGATGCGAGCTGATGACCTTCAGCAGGTCGAACGCGCCGAAGGTGGTGGCGGTCATGCCGTCCCAGAACCGGTCGTCGCCGCCCGACCATACCAGCCAGGTATTGCGCCCCTGAATCTCCGCCGGGGTCAACGCGATGCCGCCATCCATGTCGTGGAAGTAGTCCTCGGTGGCAGCGGGGAACGAGGCCGGGTCGCGCCCCGCGCGCAATGCCTCGTCACGGATCGGCTCGCCACCGTGCCATAGCTTGCCGGCGATGACGATGATCGCCGCCACCAGCAACAGCACCCCGAGCAGCACGGGCCAGCGTCGCATGGACATCCTCCCCGTCGACCGAGCCAAACGCCATTCCTGCCAACCTTGTAACGATAGCGCGATCGCTTCGACCGCGGCAAGAGCACTGCGCACCGGTGCCTGCGTCACGTTATCTCGATGGCGCTTCGTGTGTTGGTGGTCGTGCCGGCCTGGCGTGCCTGGCTGCGCCGGACGGCACCAAACCCTCGGCGTTTCACGCCGCTGGTGCAGCGACATCAGTTCCGATATGTTTGGCACATCGCATCGGTCCGCTGCGGCCGGGCGTCTGCGCCCACATGGGAGGTCTCAATGATACGGCAGCGCGCAAATCGGCAAAATGTCTGGAGAGGTCATGCCCAAGACCATCGTCTTTTGCGCCGACGGAACGTGGAACGGCCCGGGCGAATCCACCGATGAGGACACGTCGGCGCCGCCCACGAATGTGTTCAAATTGTATTCGAATCTCGCGGGCGAAGACGCACCCGGCACACTCCTGATAGCGAAAGAGCAGGAACGCACGCTGACGGACGCGGACGGTACCGTGCTGCAGATCGCCAAATACCTGTATGGCGTTGGCGATTCCGACAACTTCCTCGTCGAACTCCTCGGCGGCACGCTCGGCGCCGGGCTGATCACGCGGATCGTGCGCGGCTATACGTTCGTGTCGCGAAATTACCGAGCTGGTGACCAGATCCACCTCGTCGGGTTCAGCCGCGGCGCCTACACGGCGCGCGCACTGGCCGGCATGATCGTCGCCCAGGGCCTGCTCGATGCCACCCAGCTCGACCTGACCAACAAGACGCAGGCGTATCGGCTCGGCTCGGCGGTCTGGTACGCCCACCTCCAGGCGGTTCGCCGGACCAATGCGGACATGTTCGGGCGGCTGGAGGAATTCGTGCTTGATCTGCCTGGATTCCTCTTAAGGCCGCCGCCCGCCAGCCAGCTGATCCAGGCACCAATCGCGGCGGTCGCGGTCTGGGAGACGGTCGGAGCACTGGGCATCCCGGAGTTCACCGTGAATGAGGCGCGCGTCGACGCCTTCCAGTTCGCCGATACCAGGCTGAACCCCATGGTGCGGCGCGGCATACACGCCGTCGCGGTTGACGAGCAGCGCGCCGACTTCACGCCGACGCTTTGGGATGCCGATCCGCGCATCACGCAGGCGCTGTTCCCGGGGGTGCATGCCGATGTCGGCGGTGGCTATCCGGTCAGCGGCGACGAGAGCGGCCTGTCGGATTGCGCCCTGGAATGGATGATCGCGCAGCTTGCCGACCTGGGGGTCCGGTTCGCCCCCGCCCCCACCTGCATCCCGGTGCCCGATGCGGCCGGCGTCGCCCACCGGCCCTGGATCCACGCGCCGTGGACGGTCCTCGCCCACCTGCCGCGGGCGTTTCCTGTGGGGCTGGGCCTGAGCGAATGCCTGCTCGATCGCTTGCGCAACGGACCGGTGGTCGCGGAGCCGGGCACCCCACCCGATCGCTATGCGCCGGGAAATCTCGGGGCCTATCTGGCCGGCACCCTTCCGGCGGCCGGCATTCCCGTGGTGTGAGGGTCGGCGCGGTGCGGCCGTTGCACAGGCGGGCGCCGCACGGCGCCACCGGATCGTCATACGGCCGTGACAGCGCGCCGCACGCCGCCGGCAGGGCGCTTTACCGGTGCGCGCGATCCGGGCTAGTTAGCCCCGCGTTCGCATCGGCTTGGCGGGCCGTGCGACGCCGAGAACCCGAACCGCGGACGATTGAGCAGCAGATGACCACCCGTGCGACGAGCTGCCGGCAGGCGAAGCCGACCCGGTGTACCGGGCAGGCGGGCGCGTGCCGCGACCTCGATCGACGCCGGCATGCCTGACAACGGCGCCCGTTTGCACGCCCGCATCGGTGACCCCAAGTTGACCGCCGTGCCGGCCGAGACGCTCCCCGATCAGATCGATCCCGACTTCGACGAAGCGAGGTATTTGCGCGTCTACCCCGATGTTGCGGCCGCAGTGCAGCGCGGCGAACTGCGGTCCGGCCTCGAGCATTACCTGTTGGCCGGCAGGGCGGAACGGCGGCTGGAGCTGCCGGAGTATCGCCAGGCCGCCAGTCCGCCGATCAGGAGCGCGGCTGATCCCAGGCTCGGCACCGCGCGCGGGCGCGCCCCGGGCGCCGGCGTCGACGTCATCAAGATGTCGGAGTTGGGTGCCATCTTCATCTCCGGCTGGACCGACGATCGGCAGAACCCGCTGGTCTCGATGAACCTGCGCGTCGGCCAGGTGGCGCGCCATACCTGGACCAGGTTCCCACGGCTGCGGCGGCGGGATGTCGAACAGTCGCTGCACTTCGCCGGCTCCTATCAGCACGGCTTCTGGGTCTTCGCCGGCTTCGACGACCGGCCGACATCGCGGCAAACGTCGCGCGAGGCCGCGTGCTCGCTCGAGCTGTCCTATGCCAATGGCGCCACCGCCGAGTTGAACCGGGTGCCCAGCATGGTGGCCGACGAAGAACTGCGCGATCTTGTGATGCGCGACTTCGCCGCCTGCGAGTATCTGGGCAACCCGGAGATCGAGGCCTGCGTCAGTCTCGACGGCGGCGTCGGCGACGCCTTCATCGAATTCAACCGCGCGATCTGCCGCGGCTTCGCGTCGCAGGCGCTGGTGGAGCGCTTCGGACAGACCCAGCGCAAGCCGAAAGTATCGATCATCGTGCCGATCTATGGGATCGGTGACTATCTGTTCCTGCAAGCCAGCGCCTACGCCCACGGGCGCGATATCGGCGCCTATGAGTTCATCTACGTCGTCAACAGCCCGGAGCTGATCGAGCGGCTGTACCGCGAGGCACGCATCGCCCAGATGATCTACGGGCTCGCGCAAACGCTCGTGCTGTTGCCTGGCAATGTGGGGTTCGGTGCCGCGAACAACGTCGCGGTGCAGTTCGCACGCGCCGATCGGCTGCTGTGCCTCGATCCCGATGTCTTCCCGCGCGATCCGCAATGGGCCCGGCGCCATCTTGAGCTCCTGGCGACGTTGCCGCAGGCGCAGACGCGGCTGTTCGGCAGCTCGCTCTATTACGACGACGGCTCGTTGATGCACGGCGGCATGTATTTCGAGGTCGATGCCGCCATCCACACCAGCGCCACCAGCACGATGCGGCGGACCATGGTCAGGGTGGAGCACCTCGGCAAGGGCGCGCCGCCCTGGGCGAACCAATATGTCGCGTCCCGTCCGGTACCCGCCGTCACCGGCGCGTTCCTGTCCGTCGATCGCGCCTGGTTCGAGAGGCTGGGCGGCTTCTCCGAGGACTACGTGTTCGGTCATTACGAGGACGCCGATCTGTGCCTCAAGAGCCTGCGCGAGGGCACGCCGGCCTGGCTGCACGATGTCCGCATGTGGCACCTCGAGGGCCGGCGGGCGCAGCTAGCCCCGCAGCATGCAGGTGGCGCCCTGGTGAACCGCTGGCACTTTGCGCGCGCCTGGACCTCGACGATCGTGCCGGATCTGCTCGGCCGCACGCCGCCGCACCCACTGTTGCGTGCGGACGCCGAGGCGCGGACAGGCCAGCCTGACGGGCGCGATACGCTCGCCGCCGCCGCGCCTGCGGGGCGCGTGAAGCCGAATAGCGGCGCACCGGTGGGGCAGGCGCGGCAGCGCGGCGTGAAGCCGAACGGTGCAGCGTCGACGGGACATGCGGCGCAGCGTGATGCGAAGCCAGACGGTGGAGCGACGGTTCCGCAGGCGAAGCGACGTGGTGTCAAGGCGAATGGCGAAACACCGGCGGGACCGGTGACGCAGCCTGGCGTGAAACAGCGTGGCATCAAGCCGGCACCGGCTGGCGCGCAGGTGCGCCCTTCCGGCCGTCACCCTCGGTAGCCGCGCCGTGCCGCTGCGCGTTCTGCTGATCTGCCAGTTCCATCCCGAACTGGTGCGCGGCGGCGCCCAGCAGGTGACCTACGAGCTGTTCCAGGAACTGCGCGAACGCACCGACATCCAACCCTTCCTGTTGGCCTCGCTGGACGAATCCCATCCCGCCCTGTTCAAGTCCGGCGCGCGCATCACCGGCTTCGACGGGCGGCCCGACGAATACCTGTTCCTCAGCCGGGACTACGATAGCTGGTGGCACAAAGTGGGCGAGCCGCTGCTGGTCGAATCGTTCATCGAATTCCTGCAGACCATCCGCCCCGATGTCGTGCACTTCCATCACTTCAATGCCTTCGGCATCGACCTGCTCAGCGTCGTCCGCCGCGTGCTGCCCGCCTGCCGCATCGTCTTCACCTTCCACGAATTCATGGCGATCTGCGCGGCCGAGGGCCACATGGTCCGGCGCACCGACCGTTCGCTGTGCGATCGCGCCAGCCAGGTGCGCTGCCACCAGTGCTTCCCCGACCGCTCGCCGGAGCAGTTCCTGTTGCGCAAGATGTGGTTCATGCGCCATCTCGCGCAGGTCGATTGCTTCGCGTGTCCCAGCAAGTTCATGATCGAGCACTATGTCGACTGGGGCCTCGCGCGCGACAATATATTCCACATTAGCAACGGACAGCGGAGCCATGCCGCCGCGCCCGCACGCGCCCACGACGCGGCACCGAGGAACCGCTTCGGGTTCTTCGGCCAGTTGAACGAGGACAAGGGACTGCACGTCGTGCTGCGCGCCGTGGGCCTGTTGCGCGCCGACGGGATCACCGACGTCCGCGTCGAGATCAATGGCGACAACCTGCGGTTTGCCTCGGCCGAGATGCGCGAGGAGATGGAGCAGTTTCTTGCCGCGGAGCAGCAGCGTCCGGCGGCGGAGCGGCTGGTGATCTCCAACGGCGCCTACCACACCGAGCAGTTGCAGCAGCGCATGAACCGGATCGACTGGTGCATCGTGCCGTCGGTGTGGCGCGAGGCGTTCGGCCTGGTCGTTTCGGAGGCCTGGATGTTCGGCAAGCCGGTCATCTGCTCGGATGTCGGTGCACTGGCGGAACGCGTGACCGACGGGGTGGATGGCCTGCTGTTCGAGATGGGGGATCCAAGGGCGCTGGCCACCGTCATGCATCGCGCCTGCACCGAGGAGGGGTTGTGGCAGCGGCTGCACGACTCGCTCCCACAGCCGCCGTCGCGCGCGGAAATGGCCGACTTGTATCTGCGGCTGTATCACGGCGAACGGACGTAGGGCGGAAACGCCAACGCCCGCGGACTTGTTCCGGGGGCGTTGGCGTGTCCGCCCTGTGCCGGGCTGCGGCGATCAGACCGGCAGCGTCCGGCGCGAATGCCGCCGGCCGACCAATGCGGTTTCTTCGGTGCCGCCGGCGATCACCCGCACGCCCTCGTCCAGCCGCGCGGCGATGTTGGCGGGGGTGCAGCCCTCCAGGAACGCGAGGCCGTTGCGGCGGCACGCGGCGAAGACTTTTTCGCGCGCTTCGGCCATCTCGGGCGGATAGGGATCGCGTGGGATCGTGGTGTAGCCAAGCGACAGGCTGAGATCGCCCGGCCCGAGTTCGGCGAACGCCAGGCCCGGCACGGCGCAGATTTCGTCGGCCTGGGCGATGCCCTCGGGGCTTTCCAGCTTGACGCCGAGCATCAGCTCGCCATTCGGGTTGAGCGGCCATGGATCGCAGCGGTCGATGTATTCGCCGCCCGGGATGCCCCAGATCGGCGCGGCGGTGCCCTCCGAGCCGCGACCGCGCAGGCCGATGCCGAGCAGCAGGGTGCCCCCGGAGCCGCGGCCGCCGCGAATGCCGACTCGTGTCCCTTGGGCGCCGCGCATCCGCGCAACCGGGGCCGGGATCGCCGGATCGACGCCTTGCAGGTTGTGCGGATAGCGGCACGCTTCGACGAAGGCGCGCACGGCGTCGGGGGTTTCCGCCTGGCAGAGCAGGACGCCGTGCACGCCGCGCGCGAGGATTTGCCGGAACTGCCAGGAGTTGAAGCGGACATTTGCCTCGTCGGTGCCGTTCACCGGCACCTCGACGACCACCGTCGGCGTGCGGTGGCCGGAGCGGGTCGGGCCGCCGTCGAGCAGGCCGCGCATGTACTCGGCGAGGCCGGCCATGTCGAACGACCCGTGCTCCATGCCGACGTTGATGTAGTCGGCCCAGGTGGTGGCATCCTCGCGGCCCTGGGCGTAGGTCAGCACGTGGCCGCTGTGCGGGCCGGTGTAGTAGATCGCCTGGTCCTGCTGGAGCAGTTGGATCGCGCGGTTGATGCGGTTCGCCATGCGGGGCCCCTCCTGGTCGGCTTGGACTGATGTCGGGCACAGGCTAGCGCGATTGCGCGGAGGGGCGAAATTGTCGGCGGTAGCAGCGGCCGAGCGTTATGGAGCGCTGATCACGATCGGGTGGCGGCCTCAGCTTGGATGTGCGTGCTCTTCAGGCGGATCCCCACGCGTCACGGCGGGCGGCTTGTCTTCCGCCATGGTCTGCTTGAACGCCTTGATGCCCTTGGCCAGATCACCCATCAGGCCGCTGACTTTGCCGCCGCCGAACAGCAGCAGGACGACCGCCAACACGATCAACGAATGCCAAATGCTGAATTCGCCCATAACTCAATCCTCCACATCGGCAAAATGGGTGTCGCGATCACCGGTGGCAAGCCACGTTCTCGCTGCACGCCAACGACTTACGTAATCTCAACCGGGGACCTATACCACGCCGAAATGATTGATCGTTCCCGTCATGGCCGGCCTTCGCCGGCCATGACGGGGGAGAGTCATCCTTTTCGACGGTTGGTATTAGCACAACGGCGGCATCATCCCGCGTGTTACCGGTCTGATTGAAACATGCGTCGTTCCGGCAGGATGGCTCAGTGTCGCTGCAGGACCATATGCCGCACGCAGCGATCGTCTCGCACCGTGGCGTCCAGGACGGGGCCGGCGGTGTGCCCGGTGATCGTGACCCAGGCCGGTTTGATGTCGGGGCCGAACACTGCGAAGGTCTCGGCCCAGTACTGGGTCTGGCCAGCCAGCGTTCCATCGGCCCGGATTTGCACCGGCACCACCGGGAAGGTCCAGGGATTGATCGGGACCGTATAGGCGAAACGACCGTCCTTGATCGAGACCGATACTGGATAGCTGGGTGCCCTGCAGACGTAACCGAACCCACTGGTCAGCGTACTCTCGCCGGCGTATTCGCCGTCGAACTTCGCGCCTGCCGGCGGGACATTTGCCGATGCAGCGCATCCAGTCAAGGTCGCCAGTGCGCAGGTCGCAATGACCATCGCCTGCCTGAGACGGCGATTGTGGCTGTGGGTGGACATGGTGGAACCCGCGTTTCCCCAATGAACGGCCCATTCGGCCGCCAGGACGGCAGGATACTCGTCGAGCCGGCAACTCATCAACGTTGCTACCGCCGGAAGATGGCCGGAGAGGGTCAGGGACCAAGTGTGAGAGTTGCAGAAGCGGGAAGCGAAACGCGGTGGCGGCGCGGGATAGTCGATCGAACAAACCCGCTCCGCCTCAGCTTCTGCCGGAACCCCCTTGCCCTCTTGGCCCGCTTCGCGGCCCAAGCCCCCTTCAAGGGGGGAGGGAGTGGTGGGGGCGATCACTCCACCGCTTCGGCCAGCTTCGCCAGATAATACGCCGGGTCGCCGAACAGCCGCTCGATCACCATGCAGCGGCGGAAATAGTGCCCGACGGCGTATTCCTCGGTCATGCCGATGCCGCCGTGCATCTGCACCGCGCTCTGCGACACGTAACGCCCCGCCTGCCCGACGCCCACCTTGGCCATGGCGATGTTGCGCGCGCGCTCGATGGGATCGGGCTCGTTCACCGACATCGTCGCCAGCATGGCCATGCTGCGGCCCTGCTCCATCGCCATGAACATGTCGGCGAGGCGGTGCTGCACCACCTGGTAGCTGCCGATCGGCTTGCCGAACTGCTCGCGGGTGCGGGAATATTCCAGCGTCAGATTGTTCATCGCGTCCATCGCGCCGACCGATTCTGCGGCGGTGGCGGCGATGCCGGTTTCCACCACGCGCTCGATGATGGGCAGGCCGTTGCCGACCTCGCCGAGCACGTCGCCGTCGGCGACGCGGACGTTGGACAGCGCGATGTCGGCGGCGCGCTGCTCATCGCGCACGGCGTAGCCGCGGCGGGCGACACCGGGGGCGTTGGCGTCGACCAGGAACAGCGTGATGCCGGCGGCGGCGTCGCGTTCACCGGCGGTGCGCGCGCTGACCACCAGCTTGTCGGCGCAGTCGCCGTGCGTGACGACGGATTTTGCCCCGTCCAGCAGCCAGCCGTTGCCGTCGCGCGTCGCCGTGGTGAGCACGTCGGTCAGGTCGTAGCGCGCCTGACGCTCGCCGTGGGCGAAGGCGAGTTTGAGGCTGCCATCGGCGATGCGCGGCAGCAGCGCCTGCTTCTGCGCGGCGGTGCCGGCGAGGCGGATCGCGGTGCCGGCAAGGATAACCGTGGCGACATAGGGTTCGACCACCAGCGCGCGACCGAACTGTTCCATCACCAGCATGGTCTCGACCGGCCCGCCGCCGAAGCCGCCGTATTCCTCGGCGAACGGCAGGCCGAGCAGGCCGAGCTCGGCGAACTGCGCCCACAGCGCCGGGCTCCACCCCTGCGGCTGCTTCAGGTGCTCCTTGCGGGCGGCAAAACTGTAGCTGGTCCGCCAGCAGGCGGGTGACGCTGTCGGTCAGCAGCCGCTGGTCGTCGGAGAGATCGAAATCCATTACAGCCTCAGCACCGCTTTGGTCAGGATGTTCTTCTGGATCTCGTTGGTGCCGCCGTAGATCGAGGCGGCGCGCAGGAACAGGTAGCTGCCGGTGGCGGCCGACGACGCCTCGAGCAGATCGTCCGGCTCGTTCAGCGCTGCGAGCTCCTGCGCCCAGACCGGCATCGCCAGCGGCCCGCCGACATCCACCGCCAGCTCGGTTGTCGCCTGCAACAGCTCGGTGCCCTTCACCTTCAGCACCGAGGACAGCGGATCGGGCCGGCCGTCGCGCTGCTTGTCGTAGGCGGAGACCACGCGGTACTGGGTGATCTCCAGCGCCTTCATGTCGATCTCGAGCTGCGCCACGCGCTGGCGGAACGATCCGTCCTCGATCAGCGGCCGGCCGTTGCAGCGCACCTCGCGCGCCATTTCCTTCGCCGCCTTCACCCGCTCCTTCGACTTGCCGAGCCTGGCGATGCCGGTGCGTTCGTTGCCGAGCAGGTATTTCGCCACGTCCCAGCCGCGGTTTTCTTCATAGACCCGCATCTCGACCGGGACCTTGACGTTGTCGAAGAACACCTCGTTCAGGTGGTGGTTGCCGTCGATCGAGATGATCGGGCGCACGGTGATGCCGGGGGTCTTCATGTCAACCAGCAGGAACGAAATGCCCTCCTGCCGCTTCGCCGCGTTCGGGTTGGTGCGCACGAGGACAAAACACCAGTCGGCGTTGTGCGCGGTGGAGGTCCAGATTTTCTGCCCGTTGACGATGTAGTGGTCGCCCTCGCGTTTCGCCGCGGTCTTCAGCGCGGCAAGGTCCGATCCGGCGCCGGGTTCCGAGAACCCCTGGCACCACCAGTCGTCCAGGTTGGCGGCGCGCGCCAGGAAGCGGGACTTTTGCGCCTCGGTGCCGAACTGGATCAGCACCGGGCCGATCATGGTGGTGTTGAACGACAGGGTCTCGGGCGCGGGGGCGACCTGGTTCTCCTGCAAGAATATCATGCGCTGGATCGCCGACCAGCCGGGTCCGCCGTATTCCTTCGGCCAGGAATGCGCCGCCCAACCCTGCTTGTTGAGGATGCGCTGCCAGCGGACCGTGTCCTCCTTGCGCGGCGAATGGCCGAGCCGCATGCGGTCGCGGATGTCGGTCGGCAGGTTGTCGCGGATGAAGGCGCGGACTTCGTCGCGGAAGGCGATTTCCTCCGGCGTGAAGGCGAGGTCCATGGGTTTTCTCCCCGTGTCGGGTGGTGGCCGGCATGTGGCTACTGGTCGGTAGCCCGCAGTGTGTGCCGGGCGGGGCGGGGGTGCAAGGGCGGGGCGGCGGAACGGGGCGAAAGGGCGGCTTGTTTCGGGACGCGCCCCGCTGGGCGTCTTTGTCGGGTTCAAGTGACGGTGCCCGTGGGGCGAAATCCGACCCGCGGCTCCCGCGACGGCCCGATGGCGCCGTGCTATGATCGCGCACGATGACTGAGAAGGACACGATCATCGCCCGTTTGCGTGCAGCGCTGCCCGACCTGCGGCGGCGGTGGCCGATCGGTTCGCTCGCACTGTTCGGCTCGGTGGTGCGTGACGGGGTGACGGCGGAGAGTGATCTGGACGTGCCGGTGACGTTCGACAGGCCGATCGACCTGTTTGCCTTCCTGGCACTGGAGGCAGAACTCGCGGGGCTGGCGGGCCGTCGCGTCGATCTGGTCACGCGCGCGGCGCTCAAGCGGCACATGGGACAGCGGATCCTCGCGGAGTCGGTGCCGCTATGACGGCGGCGCGCGACCACCGGGACTTTCTGGAAGATCTTGTCAGCGCGTGCCGCTCGATCATCGGATTTGTCGCAGGCATGACGTTCGATGCCTATCTGGCAGTTGTGTACCATCAGGCAGCCAACGGTCTCGCGCATCGTGACAGAGCACCGAACATCGCGTTCGTAGCTGCGCTGGGTAGGTCGGGAATTGGAGGAACGGTCGATGCCTGTGTCGAAGAAGCGGCGTAAGAAGATGGCGACCAAGGCGCTGCCAAAGCCTCGCGCGACTCCAACGTTGCCGGATCGTCGCGCGATGGAGAGCTTCCTGGCGGCGATCGGCGGACGAACGCGCGACGGCGCGACGGACGAGGCGCAAGACGTCATGTACGATGCATGGGAGGAACGAAATCGGGGCAAGCGGATCGCACTGGCCCAGAAGGCACTCGCCCTCTCGCCGCTGTGCGCCGACGCTTACGTACTCCTGGCTGAAGAAGCCGCGGGTTCCGTCGAACAGGCGCGCGACTATTTCGCCAAAGGGGTCCAGGCCGGGGAAATCGCGCTCGGACCGGAGGGCTTCAACGAATACGCGGGACACTTCTGGGGCTTTCTCGAAACGCGTCCCTACATGCGGGCGCGGGCCGGTCTCGCACATACACTCCTGAAACTCGGTGACACAGATGGTGCCATCGGCCACTTCCGCGAGATGCTCAGGTTGAATCCGAACGACAACCAGGGAGTCCGTTACAGCCTCGCCGGTTGCCTGCTCCGGCGCGACGAACCCGCGGCGCTTAACGAACTGCTCGCGGAATATACCGACGAGGGAAGTGCATTCTGGCTCTACACCAGGGCACTTATGGCCTTCCGCGCGGGCGGGCCGGACGATCCCAACGCCATCGCGCTGGCCAAGGATGCCTGGTCGGCGAATGAGCACGTTCCCGCCATTCTCGCCGGCGCCAAGCCTCCGGTTGTTCGGGATGATGGTTACATCACAGTCGGTGGCCCGGATGAGGCGACCTACTACGTCACCGAATGCGGCGTGGCTTGGCATCGAACGCCGGGAGCAATCCCGTGGCTAACCAGTGCCGTGAGCGCCCTGCCCAGGAAGCGGCCGCCGCGCCGGACCATCCACTGAGGCGGCCACCCTTACTCCATCTCCACCGCCATCGCATCCCCCACTTCGAACGTGCCGCCCTCGATCACCTCGGCGTGGATGCCCAGATCGACGTGCCCGTACAGCGCGCGCAGCTCCTCCACCGGGTTGGCGTCGCGCTCGCCGGTCAGCGGGTTCACCTCGGTCGCCGGGCAGCGGGAGATCCGCTTGGTCACCCGCAGCACGGCGCCGCCCAGGCGCAGCGTCTTCCCCACCCAGTCGAACTCGGCCCAGGCCGGGGCGCCGGAGAACCAGACATTGGCGCGGAACCGCCGCCGGTGCCGCTGCTGCCCGACGCGGTCCTGGTAGTCGCGCCAGCTTGCCAGGTTGATCAGGCTGACCACCGGCTGGCGCTGGTCGCAGAACACGTGGCCCGGCACATACTGGAACCGCGGCTCGCCCCGCGCCTCCTCCCCCAGGTACCCGGCCAGGAAGGCGCCGATGCGCTGCCGCCCGGCGGCGGAAAACGCGTTCTCCATCACCGCGCTGCCGTCCGGCGCGACGATCGCCAGCACGCCGGAGCGCGGTTCGAACATCGAGCGCAGCAGCGCGATCCGCGCGTTGCGCTTCTGGCACATGAAGTTGTCCTTCGGCAGCCAGGCCGGGACCGCCGGGTCGAACCCGGAATCCCCCTGCGCCAGTGCGAAGGCGCGGTCCCACGGGATGGCGCCGCCCTCCTCGACCGCGGCGGCCTCGATCGCCTCGGCCGACAGGCCCTTCACCGGGAAGCGGTAGAGATACTCGATTCGCATGCGGCAACCCCCTTGCCCCCCAGTCTGCCCCGACCCACCTCGTTTGCGAAAGATCAATGCCACCGCCTGCTGAGGGGTGGCAAACCGACCGTCGCCTACGACCAGGGACATGAGACATGGATATCGAGAAGTTCACCGAGCGGTCGCGCGGCTTCCTGCAGGCCGCCCAGACCATCGCGATCCGCGAGTTCCACCAGCGGATCACCCCCGAGCACCTGCTGAAGGCGCTGCTGGACGATGAGGAGGGCGCCGCCTCCGGCCTGATCAAGGCCGCCGGCGGCAACCCGCAGGCGGCCAAGCAGGCGGTCGACGCCGAGGTCGCCCGCCAGCCCAAGGTGCAGGGCGCCGGCGCCGGCCAGCCGCAGATCACCCCCGAGCTGGTGCGCGTGCTGGACGCGGCGCAGCAGGCCGCCACCAAGGCGGGCGACGAGTATGTGGCGCAGGACCGGCTGCTGGTGGCGCTGGCCGCGTCCGACACCGGCGGCGGCGCGGGCGCTGAAGGCGGCGGGGACGTCCGCGCAGGCGCTGGACAAGGCGGTCGCCGACATCCGCAAGGGCCGCAAGGTGACCTCGGCCAACGCCGAGGCGAATTTCGACGCGCTGAAGAAATATGCCCGCGACGTCACCGCGCTGGCGCGGGAAGGCAAGCTGGACCCGGTGATCGGCCGCGACGAGGAAATCCGCCGCACCATCCAGGTGCTGGCGCGGCGCACCAAGAACAACCCGGTGCTGATCGGCGAGCCCGGCGTCGGCAAGACCGCCATCGTCGAGGGCCTGGCGATCCGCATGGTCAACGGCGACGTGCCGGAGGCGCTGAAGAACAAGAAGCTGCTGTCGCTCGACCTGGGCGCGATGGTCGCCGGCTCGAAATACCGCGGCGAATTCGAGGAACGGCTGAAGGCCGTGCTGAAGGAGGTCGAGTCCGCGCAGGGCGAGGTGGTGCTGTTCATCGACGAGCTGCACAACCTGGTCGGCGCCGGGCGGGCCGAGGGCTCGATGGATGCGTCGAACCTGATCAAGCCGGAACTGGCGCGCGGCACGCTGCACTGCATCGGCGCCACCACGCTGGACGAGTACCGCAAGTACATCGAGAAGGACGCCGCCCTGGCGCGGCGCTTCCAGCCGGTGTTCGTCGGCGAGCCGAGCGTGGAGGACACCATCTCCATCCTGCGCGGCATCAAGGAGAAGTACGAGCTGCACCACGGCGTGCGCATCACCGACGGCGCGCTGGTCGCCGCGGCGACGCTGTCCAACCGCTACATCACCGACCGGTTCCTGCCCGACAAGGCGATCGACCTGGTCGATGAGGCGGCGAGCCGGCTGCGCATGGAGGTGGATAGCAAGCCGGAGGAGCTGGACGAGCTCGATCGGCGGCTGATGCAGTTGAAGATCGAGCGCGAGGCGCTGCGCAAGGAGACCGACGCGGCGTCGCGCGAGCGGCTGGAGCGGCTGGAGAAGGAGCTGGCCGAGATCGAGGAGAAGTCGAACGCCATGACCGCCGCGTGGAACGCGGAGAAGGGTCAGGTGGCGGAGACGCAGAAGCTGAAGGAGTCGCTCGACAAGGCGCGCAGCGAGGTCGAGATGGCGCAGCGCAACGGCGATCTGGGGCGGGCGTCGGAGTTGCTGTACGGCGTGATCCCCGGCATCGAGAAGCAGCTCGCGCAGCACGGCGACGGCAAGCTGGTGAACGAGGCGGTGACCGAGAAGGACATCGCCGGCGTGGTGGCACGCTGGACCGGCATACCGGTGGACAAGATGCTGGAAGGCGAACGCGCCAAACTGCTGCGCATGGAAGACGAGCTGCGCAAGCGCGTGGTCGGCCAGGAGGAGGCGCTGAAGGCGGTGGCCAACGCGGTGCGCCGCGCCCGCGCCGGCCTGCAGGACCCGAACCGGCCGATCGGCAGCTTCCTGTTCCTCGGGCCGACCGGCGTCGGCAAGACCGAACTGACCAAGGCGCTGGCCGGGTTCCTGTTCGACGACGACCGGGCGATGGTGCGCATCGACATGAGCGAGTTCATGGAGAAGCACGCCGTGTCGCGGCTGATCGGGGCGCCGCCGGGCTATGTCGGCTACGACGAGGGCGGCGTGCTGACCGAGGCGGTGCGCCGGCGGCCGTACCAGGTGATCCTGTTCGACGAGGTCGAGAAGGCGCACGAGGACGTGTTCAACATCCTGCTGCAGGTGCTGGATGACGGTCGGCTGACCGACGGCCAGGGCCGCACGGTGGACTTCAAGAACACCATCATCGTGCTGACCTCGAACCTGGGCAGCGACGTGCTGGCGGCACAGCCCGAGGGCGCGCCGACGGCGCTGGTGCAGGGCCAGGTGATGGCCGCGGTGCGGGCGCATTTCCGCCCGGAGTTCCTGAACCGGCTGGATGAGATCGTGCTGTTCCGCCGGCTGCAGCGCAGCGACATGGCGGCGATCGTGCAGATCCAGTTGGCGCATCTGCGGAAACTGCTGGAGGACCGCAAAGATCGCCCTGGAGCTGGACCGCAAGCGCGCTGGAGTGGCTGGCGAGCGAAGGCTACGACAGCACCTATGGCGCGCGGCCGTTGAAGCGGGTGATCCAGAGGTCGTTGCAGAACCCGCTCGCCGGGCTGATCCTGGAGGGCGCGGTGAAGGAGGGCGACACGGTGCATGTGTCGGCCGGGAAGCAGGGGCTGACGATCAACGGGGCGTTGGCCGAGGCGGCGTAACAAGGACCGGGGATGCAGCCGGGAGGGCTGCATCCCACGTCTCTTTTCGTGCTAAGGCTACGCCATGAGTGTCGTCCACATCCCCGACGAGCTAAGACAGGTCATCGATCGGCAGGTCGCCGAGGGCCGTGCTGCAAGTGCGGTGGAGTTTCTCGAAGCGGCGGTGCGCCGCTATGCGCTGGAGCTTGAGGCCAACGACGTCGCGATGATTGCTGCGGCGAATGAGGGGATCGAGGCAATTCGGCGCGGCGAGTGCGTTACAATCTCGAGCTCCAAGGATCAGGAGGCGTTTCACCAGCGAGTCTGGTCCCGAGCGATGGCCTTGGCGGACGAGACGAAAGCGCACGAGCAGCCGGCGAGCGATGAACAGGCAGCCACCCGTACGATCGGATGACGTCCTATCGCGTCACCGCGCCCGCCGAGGACCAGATAAGCCGAATTCTAGCAAGAAGCGCGAACGAGTATGGCCGCGACCGCGCGGCGAATTATTTCGTGCTGATCACGGCGGCGATGGCAGACGTGGCGTCGGACCCCACGCGACTGGGGCGACGCCGGTTCCGCGATCGGGGGGCGTGTGGGCTACGAACTCTCGCACGCCAGAAATCGGTTGCCGCGTGCCCAGCGGGTTCGCGATCCGTGGCATAAGATTCTATATCGCGTCGCGGCGGATGGCGTGGTGGAAATCCTCGCCGTCGTGGGCCGTTCCTATCCCTCGGGCCGGGCTGCGCGCGAGGCAATCAGGGAACGCTGAGATGTCCAGCATTATGCAGATCGGCCATCAGTTCGTCGACGCTCTTCAACGTCGCCAGCACGTCGAAGCGCTTGGTCCATCGCAGCCCGCACAATGCAGCCGCCCCGCACGCCGGGCCAGCGCGGCGCTTGCGCGTCAGTGCCGGTGCCGATTGACGCCAGGCATGCAACCTGCCCTGCTCCATAGCGTCAGATCGGCGCGCCGTCGCCGTATGCGGTTGGGACAGCCATGCAAGACGTATCGAAAGACGCATTATCGCCCGCGGAGAGCCGGGATCTGCGGCGCATGGCCGGAATGATGATCCCGCCGGACGAGCAGTTCGGCGTTCCCGGTGCCGATGACGCGGTCATTTTCGCCGACATCGTCGGATCCATCGGACGCGATCTTGGCGAGGTGCGCGACGCGTTGGCGCAGCTTGCGGCACTCGCCGGCGGTGCCTTCGCCGATCTCGATGCAACACGGGCAGAGATGGTGACGCAGACATTCCACGCGCGCGGCGGCGCGGCAGCAACGCTGGGGCGCGTGATCCTGCAATGCTACTACCGGAACGATCGCGTGCTGCGCTCGCTCGGGCATGAGCCGCGGGCGCCATTCCCTATTGGGCGCGTGCTGGAACAAGGCGACTGGACGCTGCTGGATGCGGTGCGCGGCCGTGCGACCCTGTGGCGCGACGACCGGAGCCTTTGACATGGCCAGAAACGATATCGTCGATGTGCTGATCATCGGCTCCGGGGCGTCCGGCGCGGCGGCAGCGTGGAGTCTCGCGGAAACGAAAATGCGCATCCTGTGTCTTGAGCAGGGCGACTGGATGAAGCCCACGGATTTTCCCGCCAACGGCCGCGATTGGGAGGCGCGGCGCTACGGCGATTTCGACATCAGCCCCAATCGGCGGGCGCGACCGGCCGACTATCCGATCAACGACGCCGACTCGCCGATGAAGGTGGCGAACTTCAATGCCGTCGGTGGCGGCACGATCATGTACACTGCGCATTTCCCACGCATGCATCCTTCGGATTTTCGGGTGCGCTCGCTCGATGGCGTGGCCGATGACTGGCCGATCGATTACTGGACGCTCGAGCCGTTCTTTGCCGAGAACGACCGGATGATGGGCGTCTCGGGCCTGGCCGGCGATCCGGGTGTGCCGCCAAGGAA
This sequence comes from uncultured Alphaproteobacteria bacterium, assembly GCA_963773345.1. Taxonomy (GTDB): domain Bacteria; phylum Pseudomonadota; class Alphaproteobacteria; order Acetobacterales; family Acetobacteraceae; genus Palsa-883. The sequence continues at coordinate 1,060,452 of CAVZBG010000010.1, forward strand.
CCCGCCGATGCCGCCGATCCCGCTGGGCAAGACCGGCACGCGCTACGCGCAGACGATGAACAAGCTTGGCTGGCACTGGTGGCCGTCCGACACCACGGTCGCCACCACCGAGTATGCGGGGCGCGCGCCGTGCATCAATCTCGGCCACTGCACGCCGGGCTGCGCGCAAGGGGCGAAGGCCAGCACCGACATCACCTATTGGCCACTGGCCATCCGCGCGGGCGTCGAGCTGCGGCCACGCTGCCGTGTGCGGGAAATTACCATCAACGAACAGGGGATGGCCGCCGGTGCCATCTACTACGACGCCGATGGGGTGGAGCAGTTCCAGCCGGCCGAGGTGGTCATCCTCGCCTGCAATGGCATCGGCACGCCGCGCCTGTTGCTCAACTCGGCGTCGTCCCGCTTTCCCAACGGTCTCGCCAATTCCAGCGGCTTGGTCGGGAGGAACCTGATGCTGCATCCGTGGCCGCAGGTTACCGGCTATGTCGAAGACAAGGTGGATGGCGGCGGCGGCCCGATGACGTGCATGTGGAGCAAGCAGTTCTACGAGACCGACCTGTCGCGCGGCTTCGTGCGTGGCTACACGCTGCAGTTCGCCCGTGGCGCGGCGCCGGTGGCCGAAGCGGTCACCAGCGTGGCGCAAGGCCGCCTGCCCTGGGGCAGGGATCATCATCGCATCTATCGGCGATTACTCGATCATCGGTTGGCGATTGGCATTGCCTGCGAGGACCTGCCGGAGGAACACAATCGGGTGACGATTGATCCGGTGCTGAAGGACAGCCACGGCATCCCGGCACCCAGAATCGATTACGCTATCAGTGAGAACACCCGGCGCATGATGGACCACGGCATTGCGCGAGCGGAAGAAATCCTCACCGCCGCCGGCGCCACCAATCTGTACGCATCGCGGACCGTCCTGAACAGTCCCGGGCACCTGCTGGGGACGGCGCGCATGGGCAATGATCCGGAGCGGTCCGTGGTCAATGCCTGGGGCCGTTGCCATGACGTCAGGAATCTGTTCATCGTCGACGGAAGCATCTGGGTCACGTCGGGGGGCGTGAACCCCACCTCGACGATTCAGGCTTTGGCACTGTATGTCGCTGACAGCATGAAGCAGCGCCTGGCCACGCTGTTCGATTGAACAGCGCGGCGCGTTCGTCCGTGTGCGCAACAGTCCTGTCGGCGCCACGCACCTTATTCACCGGCAATGGCGGTGGCCGGACGGCGCCGCGGGCCTATGACGTCCGCCGCAAGGCCGCTATCCTGCGCCATGCTATCTGAGGAGGTAAGTGATGAGCCAGGCGCTGAACGGCATCCGCGTCATCGACATGACGCACAACCAGGCAGGGCCCGCCTGCGCGCAGATTCTCGGCTTCCTCGGCGCCGACGTGATCAAGCTGGAGGAGCCGAAGGGCGGCGATGTCGCGCGCGTCAACATGCGCGACCGCCCCGACAGCGACAGCCTGTTCTTCCTGGTGCTGAACGCCAACAAACGCAGCCTGACGCTCAATCTCAAGACCGACGAGGGCAAGGCGCTGTTCAAGCAGGTGATCGCCCAGTCCGACGTGCTGCTGGAGAATTTCGGCCCCGGCGCGCTGGACCGGCTCGGCCTTGGCTACGACGTGCTGTCGCAACTTAACCCGCGACTGATCTACGCCACCATCAAGGGCTTCGGGACCTACGGGCCCTACAGCGGGTTCAAGAGTTTCGAGCCGATCGCCCAGGCGATGGGCGGCGCGATGAGCGTCACCGGGTTCCCCGAGAACCCGCCGACCTACACGTTCCCGGCGATCGGCGATTCCGGCACCGGCATGCACATGGCGATCGGCATCCTGGCCGCGCTGCAGCAGCGCCACGCCACCGGCAAGGGCCAGCATGTCGAGGTCTCGATGCAGGACGCGGTGGTGAACCTGATCCGCGTCAGCCTGCGCGACCACCAGCGCACGGGGCGGCCGATGCCGCGCTCCGGCAACCAGCTCGGTCGGACCGTACCCGGCACGACCTATCCCTGCGCGCCGGGCGGGCCGAACGACTACGTGTATATTTTCGTCCAGCCGCAGATGTGGAAGGCGTTCCTCGGCGTGCTGGGCCAGCCGGAGCTGGCCGACGATCCGCGCTTCAAGACGCCCGAGGGTCGCTGGGAAAATCGCGATGCGATGAACGCGATCGTCGCCGCCTGGACGCGTCAACGCAGCAAGCACGAGGTGATGCGGCTGCTCGGCGATGCCGGCGTGCCATGCGGCGCCTGCCTCGACACCGGGGAGGTGCTGGCGGATCCGCACCTGCGGGCGCGCGAAATGATCGTCGATGTGGACTACCCGACCCGCGGCACCTACCAGACCGTCGGCTGCCCGATCAAACTGTCCGACTCACCCGCCGAGGTCAGCCGCCCGCCCTTGCTCGGCGAACACACCGCGGACGTGCTGGGCGCGCTGTGCGGCGTGGCCCCCGAGGAGATACAGCGGCTGCGCGCCGCCGGCGTGGTGTGAGACACGACCGCCGCCCCGATCCGTCCGCGCCGCACCAAACGCAGGGCGGAAAAGCGAAGCGCATTCCGCCACCTTGCTTGGCGTCATATCAGCCGCTCAAGAGGTCGACTCTTCGGTGTGCCTCCGCGTCATGCCGGCTTTCACGACTTTCCTTGCGGTACGAAGACAAATCGTGGATGTCGGCATGCGCCGGCATGACGTGGCAACAGCCCCGATGGGTCAGACCGTCCGGTGCCTAGCCTCATACCCGCAGCACCTCGGCACCCGGTCCCGCCTCAAGCTCGCAGGCGTTCACCGTCATCGCCAGCATGCTGTAATACCCGATGGCCCCGGTGAGCTGGATGAACTCGTCATCGCCGAACCGCGCCCGCATCGCCGCCGCGGTCGCATCATCGACGCGGTGCCGCCGCAACAACGTGCGGGTGAAATCCACGATCTGCGCATCCTCTGGCGACATACCCTGGGAGTGGCCCTCGCGAATCGCCGTGATCGTCGTCTCCGGCACATCGCGCTGCCGGGCAATCCCGGTCTGCGCGCCCCAGATATATTCCGCCTCGAACTCGCGCGCGACGACCATCGCTGCAAGCACGCGCACGCGCATGTCCAGCGAGCCCTCGAAGCGCACATAGGCCCCCAGATGCGCCACGCGCCCGGTCAGTTCCGCGGCGTGCAGGAACATCACGAACGGGCCGTGGACCGAGCCGCGGCTCGCGACGATCGCATCGAAGATCGCGTGATCCTCCGGCGCCATCTGGGATTTTTCGGTAATCGGTGTTAGCCGTGCCATGATCGTTCCTCCAACGGTGTACTTGCCCCGCGACGCCAGGGGCGTATTAACGCCGACCGGAGAGCCTACCTGCCGTGTCGCCCCCTGTCATTGCGAGGAGCGTAGCGGTCCCCAAGCTTGACCCGGGGACCGCTACGCTCCGCGCAATGACAGGGGGGGCCAGAACAGGCGGGCCGGTGACTTCAGTCTGCGTGCGATCTCTCTACCGCCCGCTCTTCTTCCGCCCCATCTCCAGCGCCGCGAACGAGGTCACCGGCGCCGGCATCAGCCAGCGGAAGCCCCGCTCGATCAGTTCGTCGACGTTCTTCGTATCGACGTGCGGATGACCGCACGGCATGTTGTGCTGCTTGCAGATCGCCAGGATCTCGTTGATCGCGCTGGCCACCGTCGGGTGCTCGTACTGCCGCGGGTGTCCAAGGTCCTGCGACAGATCGCCCTCGCCGATCAGCACCACGCCGATGCCGGGCACCTGCTCGAGCATCTTCGGCAGGTTGGCGATCGCGCGCTTCTCCTCGCACATGATCACCACCAGCACCTCGCCCTCGGGGTTCAGCGGCCAGACATCGGCGCGCTTGTAGTATTCCTGCGCGGTCAGCCCCCAGTAGCGCGACGCCGACGTGGGCGCGTCGCCGCGCTGGCCGGGCGGGTCGTAATACGGCGCCTCGCGCGGGCGCGGATAGCGGCTGGCGACGACGGCGTTGCGCGCGTCCTCCACCGTGGAGACGTGCGGCCAGACGATGCCATAGACGCCGATATCCAGCACCTGCTTGGCGATCCACTGGCTCTGCTCGCCGCCGTTCGGCGGGATGCGCACCATCGGCGTCACCGCCGGCGCGATGGAGCCGGACGTCGCAATCTGCTTGCGGTTCAGCATGTACTGCAGGCAGTCGCGCAACGATTTGATGTCGTATGGGTTGTGCTCCATCTCGAACACCACGCCGTCATAGGGCGCGGTGCTCATGGTCAGCGCGCTGCCGACCTCGCCGGGCGAAAAAGTGACGAACGCCGGCTTGCCGGAGTCGAGCGCGCGGATGGCGCCATTCAGGCGGGGGATGTCGGGCATGGTGTGGCTCCTTGCATGATCCTATGTCGCCATCAGGTCCGCGGCGAACACGTCTTCGGTACGCAGGCGGGTCGGCGTCAGGCCCTGCTCGGCGGTGAAGCGCAGCAGCATCTCGATCGCGGCACGATTTTCTCCCATGCCGTAGGCGGGCGGGGTGCCGGTGCGGGCGCGAACGAACAGCGTGAACAGCTCGCCCGCCAGCCAGGGATGCGCGGCAAGCAGGTCCGTCTTGATCGCCACCACGTGGTTGATCGGCCGGACACCGGTGCGGTGGCTCCACTCGGCCGCCACGGCCGCCGCATCCGGAATGACCGTGCGGACCTCCGGTGCGTCGAGCCGCGTCAGGCCGATCTCGGCGTCAATCTCGCCGGCGAGCAGCATCGCGCGCAGGTCTTTTCCTGCGGCCGCGCGCACCACGAAGGGCGGGTCGGGGTATTCGGCGACGTGCGCGTCCTCCTGGGTGATCCAGCGCATCGCGTCCGGCGCGATGCCGTAGTCGCTCTGCAGGATGCCGCGCACCCAGATGCCGGTGGTCTGCGAATAGGCCCGCACGCCGATGCGCATCCCGGGCAGATCCTGCGGGCCGCACAGCGGCGAGTCGCGGCGACACATCAGAGAGACGTGATGCAACCCGCCGGTCATCACCAGCGGCAACCCGGTGATGCGCTTGCCGTAGGCCACCGCCTGGGCAAGCGTGGTCAGTGCGATCTCGCACAGATCGAAATCGGCCGTGCGCACCATGCGGCGGAACGCGCGCGTGATTGGCTCGACGGTCTCGAAGTCGAACCGCACAAGGTCCGAGCGGATGGTGCCGTCGCGCAGTCCCGCGACATGTGAATAGGGTCCGAGCGCGGTGCGCAAGGTCAGTTCAGGCATCGGTCATTCTCATGCGGATAGTGCACCATTCTCCCCCTCCCGTTGCGGGAGGGGGCGGGGGGAGGGGTTGGTGCCGAAGTCGCACCGCCCCCTCCCCCCAACCCCCTCCCTCCAACCTTGGTGCGCTTCGCGCCCCAAGCCCGCAAGGGGACGGGGCGTGTCGTCCCGTTCCTCAACCCAGACTGTGCAGCCAATCGCGCAGCGGGCACCAGAGCACGCGCTCGGCAGCGCTGCCGGCGGCCATGCCGATATGCCCGGCAGCGGGCTCGCAGCAGCACCGCGCCCGGGATCAGCGCGGCGAGCGGGCGGGCGCTCTCCGGCGGCACGATGCGGTCGCGCGCCGGCGCGGCGACGAAGGTCGGCAGCCGCACGGCGGCGGGATCGACCGGCATCCCGGCGATGCGCCAGGTGCCGCGCGCCGGGCTGTTCTCGCCGTACCAGCCGGCCAGGCACTCGCGCGCCACCGGCGCGGCCAGCGGCACGCCGTCGTTCAGCCAGTCTTCCAGCGCAACGAACAGCCGCGCCCGCGGCCCATCCTGGTCCAGCCGGGCGAAGCCGCGATACTTGTCCGCCACGCCCCAGGGATCGAGCAGCGCGAACAGCACCTGCAGCAGGTCGATCGGCAGGGTCTGGTTGAACGCCAGCGCCGGCTCGAACAGCGGCAGCGCGCGGGCCAGAGTCTGCGCCTGGGCCGGGTCGGCGGCGTGGAAGTCCCACGGCGCCGCCAGCAGCGCGAGGCCGCTGAGCAGTTCGCCTCGGCGCGCGGCCGCGGCAACCGCGAGGGTGCCGCCCATGCAGTAGCCGGCCAGGACCGGTTTTTTCCGCGTGATGGCGACGGCGGCGGCCATCGCCCGCTCCAGCCGCCCGGCCACGTAGTCGGTGATCGTGAAGCGCCGCTCCACCTCGGTCGGCCAGCCCCAGTCGAGCAGCAGCGGGCGGACGCCCTGCGCCGCCAGCCAGCGCAGCATCGAATGGCCCGGCGCCAGGTCGAGCACATAGGCGCGGTTCACCAGGCTGGGCACGAACAACGCCGGCACGGTGCCGGGAGCCGAGTCGCCGTCAGGAGCGCCGTAGTCCAGCAGGCGGGTCTCGCCCTCGGCCCAGATGGCGTCGGGGTCCTCCAGGGCGCGCGCGTAGGGATGGCGGCGGTAGGCGGCGATGCCGCTGATCAGGTCGGCGTCCTGGCGCAGCGTCTGCTCGACCACCGCCTGGGGGAAGGCGTCAGCCGCGTTGTCGCCGAGGGTCGGGTGCTGCAGCGCCGCGGCGATGGCCGCCGCTGCCTCGGCGAACGCCGTGTTCGAGGTCGGCGAGGCGGGATTCGAGCTCGGCGACGTGGCGCGCGAGACGGTCGATCTCAGCATCGCGAGGGTCAGGTGCAGCAGCAGCGGCCGCGGCCCCCGACGGCGCAGCGGCACCGGCGCGTCCGTCCGCCGGGTCATGCGGCGCCGTGCCGGTGGCAGGCGGGGAGGTGGCGGGCGGCGCCGTGGCGGGCTGGGGATGCACCGGCTGCGCGGACCGTTGCTGGCCCGGCGCTGGCCAGGCGTGCAGCGGCCAGGCACGGGGCGCGGCCGCCAGCATGGCGCCCGCGGCACCGGCCCACAGCGCCAGGATCGCCTGCCAGCTCTCCTGCGCTTCCCGGTCGGCGGCGATCGCGGCCAGCTCGCTCTGCCACAGCGTGACCCAGTCGCGCGCCAGGGCGGTGAGATCCGGCGGTGATCCGGGCTCGGCCATGCCTCATCGGGTCCCTGTCCTGGCGCGGCGCGGACCATAGGACGGCCCGGCGGCGCGCGGAACGGCCAAACCGGGACATTTCGTCGAATAGGGCTTTCGCAGGTGCGGCACAGGTCGCATTGTAGGTCCACAATCTCGCGGGAGAGAGGCATGTCCGAAGCCGTTCGCACGGAAGCCGCGGCCAAGCCGGCGGAGCCGTCGCAGACCGTGGTGGTGAAGAAATACGCCAACCGGCGACTGTACAACACCGAGAGCTCCAGCTACATCACCCTCGACAACCTGGCCGAGATGGTCCGCCAAGGGCGCGACTTCGTGGTCTACGACGCCAAGACCGGCGAGGACATCACCCGCGGCGTGCTGACCCAGATCATCGTCGAGGAGGAGGGCAAGCAGGGCCAGAACTGCTGCCGACCGCCTTCCTGCGCCAGTTGATCGGCTTCTACGGCGACCAGATGCAGAGCCTGGTGCCGAAATACCTGGAGCAGGCGATGGGCGCCTTCGCGCACCAGCAGGAGCAGATGCGCGCGGCGATGCAGAAGACTATGGGCAACCTGTTCCCGTTCGGCAACATGGAGGAGGTGAGCCGGCAGAACATGGCGATGATGGAGCGTGCGATGAGCTTCTTCACCCCGTTCTACCGGCAGATGGATCCGGGTTCCTCGGGTGCCGGGGCGGCCGCGGCCGACGCTGCGGGCGAGATCGACGCCCTGCGCGCCGAGGTGGCAGCGCTGCGGGCGCAACTGGCGGCGAAGCCGAAGTAGGCCGCGATCGGCTGGATCGGCGGCTGCTGGCCAAGTAGGCCATATCATCGGGTTGAGCGAGGCTGGGATCGCTGTCGGGCGGCGTGCCTCGGCCGACCTGGCCGATAGGTCAGCTCCCCTCCCCTTTTGATCTGCGTCAAAGCCCGACCGCTGCCGGATGCCACAGCATGCCGCGCCCTCCACCAGCGCGGAAACCAGCACATGAGCGTCACCCAGCACGACGGCAGTTTCGACTCCGGCCGCAACCACCTGAAGCCGGCCCTGGTCGCGGTCGTCCTCTCGGCGGTGATCGCCGCCCTCAGCTTCGCGTTCGGCGGCCTGCCGTTCTAGCTCGGCGCGCGGCCGCGCCGGCCGCCGCCTTCCGCCTCCGGCGTGCCGCGTGTAGAAGCGGCCGATGTCCCGCGCGCCGCGCCACCGCTTTCCGCCCCCCTCGCTGATCACCACGACCGACGCGCTTGAAGCCGCCTGCCGGCGGCTGCGAGCGGCCGATTTCGTCACCGTCGACACCGAATTCATCCGCGAGCGCACCTACTGGCCGGAGCTTTGCGTCGTCCAGCTCGGCGGCGAGGACGAGGTCGCGGTGATCGACGCGCTGGCGCCCGGGCTGAAGCAGACAGCGCTCGGGGACCTGCTGGCCGACCAGGCGGTGATGAAGGTGTTCCACGCCGCGCGGCAGGACATCGAGATCTTCGTGCTGAAATTCGGCGCCGTGCCGCGCCCGTTGTTCGATACCCAGGTGGCGGCGATGGTGGCCGGCTTCGGCGACCAGGTCGGCTACGAGGCGCTGGTCGGCGGCCTGACCGGCGGGTCGATCGACAAGGCGCACCAATTCAGCGACTGGTCGGTCCGCCCGCTGTCGCCCGACCAGATCGCCTACGCCGCCGCCGATGTCACCTATCTGCGCGAGATCTACCGCAAGCTGCGCGCGCGGCTGGATGACGACGGGCGCCTGGCGTGGGTGGCGGAGGAGATGGCGGTGCTGACCGACCCCGCGACCTATCGCGTCGACCCAGAAACGATCTGGCGACGGCTGCGCAGCCGCAGCACCAGCCGGCGCTATCTCGGCATGCTGCGCGCGCTCGCCGCCTGGCGCGAGCAGGAGGCGCAGCGGGTCAACATCCCGCGTCAGCGCGTGCTGCGCGACGAGGTCCTGCTGGAACTGGCCGCCACCGCGCCGGCCGCCGTCGAGGCACTGGCCCGCACCCGCGGCCTGTCGCGCGGCTTCGTCGAAGGGCCGATGGGCGAGGCGCTGCTGGCGGCGATCGCCGCGGCGAAGCTGCTGCCGCCGGAGGCGATGCCGGAGTTGCCGGCGGAACGCTCCGGCCCGCGTCCGTCGCCGGCGCTGGTGGCGCTGCTGAAGGTGCTGCTGGCGACCAAGTGCGAGCAGCACCACGTGGCCGCTCGGCTGGTCGCCGGATCGGATGATATCGAGCGGCTGGCGGTGGACGCGGCGCCGGACGTGCCGGCGCTGCACGGCTGGCGCCGCACGGTATTCGGCGAAGACGCCCTGGCGCTGCAGCAGGGGCGCATTGCGCTCGGGGTGGACGGGCGGCAGGTCCGGCTGGTGGACGTGCCCAGCCGAACAGCGACGGCGCTTATGTCATCCGCCGCAAAGCTTGATCCTGAGTGAGATCGTCGTTCGGCCGGTACTTATGCTGGTTTGGTGCGCGGCCGCACCGTGCCGGCTTGTTGGCCAGCCGGACGGATCGGGTGATCGGTTCCGGTAACGAGATGATGGCCCTTCCGCGGCCTTCCGCACAGGGCTTCGGCGCGGTCGGCCGTCGAGCCGGCACTTGATCGCAAAAGGCAACGGCCGGAGCGGATACCCCGACCGTTGCGGTAGACACCACCACCGCGTTGACGGCAGAACGGGCCGTCGCGACCTAGAGCTTTATCCCGCCGGCGACACGCCACCCGCCGTCCTGCCGCAAATCCTGACGGAGGCAACGGTGCTCAGGGAAATCAGCCATGCCGCCAACTGAGAGGAGGTCTCGCATGTCAGTCTTCCGTACCGCCCTGGCTGTTCTCCTGCTTTGTCTTGGTGTGGCACCGCAGTTCGCCGCCGCGGTGCCGCGAATTGGGGCGGCGGCGCCCGACTTTACCGCGGTCGACAGCTATGGTCAGACGGTCCGCCTAGCCGATCTGCGGGGCAAGGTGGTGGTGCTCGAATGGACCAATGATGGCTGCCCGTTTGTCGGCAAATGGTATCGCAGCGGCGCCATGCAGCAATTACAGCGGGACGCTGCCGCTAAAGGGGCGGTCTGGCTGTCAGTGATCAGTTCTGCGCCGGAAACACAGGGCTTTGCCGATGGCGCCCGGGCCAACGAGCTGACTGCCAGCCGTAACGCCGCGCCGGCCCATGTACTGCTGGATCCGACCGGAACGCTGGGCCACCTGTACAGCGCGATGACCACACCCCACATCTTCGTTATCGCTCCCGATGGCGTGCTCGCCTATATGGGCGGCGCCGACAGTATCGCTTCGACCCAAGTCGAGGACATGGCCCGAGCCGAGCCTAACGCCCGCGAGGCTGTCGACGCAGTCGTGGCCGGCCAGTCGGTCGCCCATCCGGTCACTCGGCCGTATGGATGCTCGGTCAAATATGGCAGTTGATCGCAATGGCCCGGCTTTCTCGTCATCACTTGCTGCCGTAGCCCAGATGGAGATCGTAACGATGTGTGGGGCGCCCCACACACCGTCATGCTCTCCAAGAAGAGCTGATCCAACGGACCGCGTGACCACACCGGGCGGACCGGGGGCACAGGCCCTCCGCCGGGAAACCTGTTGAACTCCACACCTACTGCCGCTTCGGGTGGAAAGCGGACAAATCACCCCACAATGAGGGGGTTCGGGAGCCGGCTGCGCTGGCTTACTCGGCCGGCGCCTACCCATCGGGTCAAAGCGGCGCCTATCCATCGCCGCGAAACGAATCGAGGCGCCCTGCGGCGCCCCGATTTTCGTTCCAGCTAGGTCGCGCCGGATCAAATGATGATGATCTCCACGCGGCGGTTCTGCGGCTCGCGCACGCCGGGGCCGGTCGGCACCAGCAGGTGCGTTTCGCCGAAGCCCTGGATGGCGATTGCGGCCTTCGGCACGCCGTCCTTGACCAGTTCGGCGGCGACCGCCTGGGCACGACGGATCGACAGGCCCTGGTTGTACTGCGGCGTGCCCGAGGTGTCGGTGTAGCCATTCACCTGGATCTGCGTGTACTGGACCTTCGTCGAGTTGGCCGCTGCGTCGCCGATGATCTGCTGGGCGCGCGGCGTCAGGGTTGCCTTGTCCCAATCGAAGAACACCAGGTAGCTGCGGGCCGGCGCGGGTGCCGGGGCGGCTATCGGGGCTGGCGGTGGCGGTGGCGGTGGCGGCACCGGCAGCTTGAATCTGACTCCGGCCATGACTGCCACGACGTTCCAGTTCGGCGCGTAGTAGCCGGGCGTGAGGTACGAGATGGTGGGGGACGGGCCGCCCTGGATCGCGTTCGCCGTGTCGTTCCAGTCGTTGTTATGGAAGTAGGAGTACGCGACCTGCCCCACCAGGTCGACCGACGGCGTCAGTTCGTATGTCGCGGTCACCCTGAGATCGTTCATCGTTGTGTTGATGTCGGGGTAGTTTTGCACGTTCTGGAAGGACTGCGTCGGGTTGGGTACGAACACGCCATCGAATTCGGAGAACATCACGGTTCCGAACGAGAAGGTGTCGCTCGCCTTCAGCTTCAGCTTTTCGTTCACCGTCCACTCGCCGCTCACACCGAAGGTGTTGGTGGTGGTCGTGGCCTGATTCCGGAAGTACCCAGCGCTCCCGGCACAGGCGCCGGTATTCGAGTTGGAGCAGTCGCCGTTGCCGTAGTTGTCGAAGTAGAGCATCTCGAATGTGTAAAAGAGGTGGACATTCACATTCTTGGCAGGCCGCCAGTTGACGTCGGGCCCGAGGCTGAGGGATTGATACCCCTTGAGGCCTTGGCCACTGCCGGTAAGGGGAGGCGGGTTCGAAGCAGTGACGCCGTTGGCGGCCGTGGCGGCCGGATAGCTGAAGTTCTCGTTCTTGAACTCGACGAAGAGGTCGGTGGCCAGATTATTCATCGGCGTGTAGTCGACGTCGAACTTGACCGCCTCCGACGTCATCGGCGCCTGGTAGTAGGCGCCAGAGTAGGTCGCGCTGCCGGTGCTCCCGGTTAGGTTCAGCCACGGCGTGAGATAGCTGAGAGTGCCGGTGCGATTGGAATAATCGAACTCGACCCTGCTGTCGACCTGGGGTCCGAAGTCGGACGACAGGGCGACGTGTGCGGTGTTGGTGCTGCTATGCCCGACCTGGGCGTTGCTGCGATCGATGCCGTCCCACCGATAGCCGAGCGTGACCTTGGTGTTGTCCTTGGGAAGGATGTCGTATCCACCCTCGATGCCCAGGTTCTGCTTCGTCCAGTCCTGGGGAACGACGAAAAGGACGTTGGATGCGCCGCCGGGGGTGGCGTCCGCCCCGCCGCCACCGGTGCCGCCGGCGGTGACCGCAAACTGGTTCAGGCTGACACTGCGTCCGTCGATGCCGTAAAAGGCACGGACGTTGGTATTGGGGAATGGATTCGAGTCCGCTTTCACATTGATCTGGTAAACTGTGGCGGTGATGTCGGGGGAATTGGCGGTCGTTCCCTGTAGCGCACTGTTGAGCCCGACAAGGTTGGCGCCGATGAGATTGGACCCGGTCGGGTCGGCGGTGTTCGGCGGCAACGTGTTGTTCTGCTGTTCCACGCCGACCCGCGCGTTCAGGTTGATGCGCGTGTTCGGGATCGCGTTGGTTGCCAACAAGACCGTGACGTACTGGGCGGTGTTGTTGGGCGGAAGCGAATAAGCCGCCTGCCGCTGGAATGGGGCCGACGTACCCGAGACAGGATAGGGCAGGCTGACGAACAGATTACCATCGTTGAATTGCGAGAAGGTGTACTGCACCTGCGCCTGATAGAGTCGCGTGGTGTAGGCGGCCGTGGCGTCGTAGCGGTTGATGTCATAGTCGATCGGCATGGCAAACGCCATCCCGCCGTAGGTCCCGTAGTACGATTCCTCCATCGAGCCTTCCTTGTGAATGTGGCTCATGGCGGCACTGAAGGTCCAGTCGCCGTAGATGTATTTGAAGTTGCCGTCGATGATGTCGCGACGCGTGCCAACCAGGTAGGGCTGCATAGCGCCGGTCGCGGTCAGCGAGGGAACCGTGAAGGAGGTGACGAGGCCCCTGCTGCTGACCGTGTTGCCGGTAGCGCCGCCGAACGGCGCCAGGTTGTTGTTCAGGAACGCGTGGCTGCCGTTGACGGTATAGAGCGAGTCGATGAGGTTGCCGGTGTAGGTGATGGAGTGGAAGTCGACTCCCGCCTCCCAGGTGCCCTGGTCGCCGACGTTCAATCCCAACGACCCGTCGTTCGCCAGCATGTTGCTGACGCCGTTGGCAAAGCTGTTCGAGCCGCTGATGCCGCTGCCGAAGTTGTTGCTGGTCTGGATGACGAGATTGTTGCCCACCAATTCATAGTACCGGGTTCCGCCGGAGTCCCAGGGGGAGCGGCCGCCAAGGTCGAACTGGCCGACGACGTTGATGCCGGAGGTGTTGAGGCCATTGTAACGGCCGGCCTCGTAGGGGTTGTTGCCCGTGACCCCCATAACGCCGACCCCGACCTCGCCGCCGATCGGCACGCCACCGACCGTGACTGCCGGCGTCCCGGCGGGCGCTGCGTTTTGCGCGAAGGCCGCCATTGGCGCCAGGATGGTGGATGCCAATGCGATGGCCCGAAGTGCATTGCGCGTGATCATGTCAACACCCTCTGTTCGTACCGTCGCATCAGCGGAAGAAGTAGGCGCCGGCTGGGCTGTTCGACCCGTGCACCTGCGAGTGGCAGTTGGTGCACGCTCTCTGGTTGGCCAGCGCCGAGTTGGTGTTGGTGCTGCCCGGCCCGCGGAACGGGATGGCCGACAGGCCGCCGAAGGCACCGCCGCTGTGGTTGGCACCGCTCGCGCTATGGCAGGTAGAGCAGAGCAAGTTGATCTGCTCGATCTGCAGGCGCTGCCGGTTCGAACCGTGCGGCGTGTGGCAGTTCAGGCAGTTGTCGCGAACCGGCTGGTGCTCCCAAAGGAACGGCCCGCGCTTCTCGGCGTGGCAGTTGTAACAAGTCTCGTTGACGGTGAATTCCTTCAGCGACTTGGTGTCGCCCGGGGAACCATGCGGGTTGTGGCAGTCGCTGCACACCACCAGCCCTTCACGGATCGGATGGTGCGAGTACTTATAGGTATCGGCGCGTATCCGGGCGTGGCAGGTGAAGCATATCTCCGGCTGCGTGGCCTTCGACAGGACCGGGTCCTTTGTCGCGTGCGCGGTGTGGCAGTCGGCGCAGGCGACGCCGTTGCGCTCCATCGCGCTGCCCTGCCAGTTCATGCGCAGGCCGGACTGGTGACAGCTCAGGCAGACCTCGTTGCGATCCTTCACCGGCGAGGCGTGCGGCCCGTCGAACACGATGGCCGGGTACGGGGCCTTGCCCGCCATGTGGGCCGAGCTTTCGCCATGGCAGCCCTGGCACCCGCCAACCGCGAACGGCGTGCGCGAATCGCCCATCATCGCCATCGGGCTGTGCAGGATGGCCTGCACCTTCGGGTCGCCGCCATGGCAATTCAGGCAGGTGCGGACGCTGTCCCCGGCGATCGACCTCTGTGCCGCCGGAGTCGGCTGCGCCGATGCCGACACCGTGAGTGCCCCCAGCGTCAGCGCCATCCCGAACAGCAGCTTGAATGCAACTGTCTGCTTCATGTCGGTGTCTCTCGTGCTTGCCTGGGGGGGATCACATCATTTCGCGCACGGTGAATATTCCCCGCGCCGGACGGCTTGCTGCGGGTCATGGTGCCAACTCCCGGGAGGGCCGGCCGCGCATGTCAGGCCGGTCGATCCCGGCCGCCTGGGCGGCGAGCGCAGCACACGCAACCGCGCACCTGAACGGCAGGAACGGTGACTTGCGCATCTGCGTCATGGTCGGAACCTAGCCTTTCCCGGGTCCATACCGGGTTCGTGAGGGGTAGGCGTTCCGTCCGGTCGCCCGGAGGAACGGCTGCACCCTCGCGCAGGCCTTACGGGAACTGTAGTGCCAGCATTACCGAAACTTTATGATACCAGTGGTTGGTGTGGCATATGTACCGCACGACCGGACCGGCGGCGGGGCAGGGAAGCTTTCACGCCTCGGTCGCCACCAACTCACAAACTCGCAGAATTCCGCCGATTTTCCGTGCATCGCTGGCGCGCCTGGCGATGCTCGTCATCCCCCGCCGGCGACGCCGGATTGCCGCGGCATAACGCGGAGTCCACTCAGGCATTGATCCATCCCGGTGCCCGCCGGCCTTGTAGCCGGCTCGATGCCCTGGAGCCGGCCGTCGGCTCGGCCGCCGGCGATGGGTCGTACCCGGCCCAGTCGCCTCAATTGTCCTTGGCGCCCTCGCGGATCCAGGTGCGGATCGTGTCGCGGTCGCAGATCGACAACTGCTTCTGGTTATGCGGCATGCGCAACTGCGGCGAGATCTGCCAATCGAGCAGCCGCATCAGGTTGCTGGTCTCCGGGCTGCCGGCGATCACCATCGGCCCGAATTTGGTGCCGGCCTTGACGCCCCCGTAGCTCATCAGGTTCAGGCCGCTGGCCTTGTAGCCCTCGCCGTTTGGCGCCGCATGGCAGGCCCCGCAGCGGACCTGCAGGACGGGGAGCACGTCCTCCTTGAAGCTGACCGCCGGCGGTGCGGCGACAGCTATATGGATGGAGCCGGGCACGCCCGGCACGAGGGGTGCAGCCGCGGCGAGAGCGCACGCTGCGGCGATGACGTGGGATTTCTTCATGGCTGCATCCTCTTGAACTGCGGCTCCTGAACTGCGGCTCCCGCACCGGCGTGGCCGGATCGGCGGCTCGGCCGGACCCGGTGCCTGCCCGGAATTCTGCCCGACGGGCGCCGGGCCGGCGACGGCCATCCCGGCCGGCGGGCGATGGTCGCGGCGCCAGTCCCCGGGCTCGCCGTGCAGCAGCGTCCCGCGTCGCCGGCCGGTACGACAAGACATGCATCCGCCTTCTCCATCGCGGCAGGACCCTGGCCGGAACAATGGCGCTTCGCAAGCCAGGCCGAACGGTGGATCCGCGCGAGAATGGTCGGCCGGATGCCGGGCAAGCGGCTTGATCTGCATCAATGCTCTCAGGTTGCCGTTGGACACGATACGATTGATGTTGCTATCCGGCGGCGAAAGCGTCGGAGGGGCGCTTGTTGCATCGCTGGAGACGAAATGGCCGGACCTCATGCGCCGTACGTTGCCGCCGCGAGCTTGTCATGGCGGGCGGACTCGCCGCAAGCGATGGCAGTGAGGCCGACAGGCGGTCGGTCGATTGCATCGCGCCTCCTGCGGGCGGCTTCCCGGATCATCCGCCTTGCAAGACCGGCCGCGCTGGGCCTGCTCGGCGTGCTCGCCGTTGGCGGGGTCGGTGGCCCTGCCATCGCGCAGGCGCCGGCTGCCGGCGCGCCCGCGGCCGCACCGGCACCCGCCAAGATACCCGCCGCGACGTGCCTGATGTGCCATGGCATCCCGGGGTTCGGGGTCAAGCAGCCGAACGGCACGATGCGCTCGCTGAACGTGACTGCGGACAAGTTCCAGCACAGCGTGCACGGTGGCCTGCAGTGCGTCGACTGCCACACCAACATCACCCAGGTGCCCCACCCGCCGACGCCGATCGTCGTCAACTGCATCAGTTGCCACGAAAACCGTTGGGAGGCCGCGCAGAAGGCCGGCAAGACGCAGGACTTCGCCACGCTGGGCGTCGTGGCAACGATGATCAGCAAGTACATGAACTCGATTCACGCGCGGCCGTCGCCCTCGGATCCGTCGCGCGTCAGTGCCACCTGCTACAACTGCCATGATCCGCACTACGTCTATCCGCCGGGTACCCCGGTGTGGTCGGCGTGGCGCATGAACCTGCCCAACACCTGCGGCACGTGCCACACGCAGGAGCTCGCCGCCTATGCCACGTCGATCCATGGGCGGGAGGTATTGCAGAACCACAACCCCAAGGCGGCGATCTGCGCGGACTGCCACACCGCGCATGACATTGCCAATCCGGTACTGGCCTCGACCAGGCTCGTGATCACCCAGAACTGCGGCTCCTGCCATCAGGAGCAGTTGCAGACCTACCTGGCGACCTATCACGGCCAGGTCGAGAACCTGGGCTACGCCTACACCGCCAAGTGCTTCGACTGCCACGGGTTCCATACGGTCCAGAAGGTCGACGATCCGCGCTCGGCGGTGTTCCCGACCAACCGGCTGGCCACCTGCCGGAAATGCCACACCAACGCGACCCCGGGGTTCATCACCTTCCAGCCGCACGGCAATGCGCACGACTTCCAGCACTACCCCTGGCTATGGATCACCGCGAAATTCATGACCGCGCTGCTGGTGGGCGTGTTCGGCTTCTTCTGGACCCATTCCGCGCTGTGGTTCTATCGCTCGTGGAAGGAGCGCAAGGCGCGCGCCGGGCAGCAGGAGCCGCTCTACGACCTTTGGTCGTTCCACCCCGAGCGGCGCGTGGAGCAGCACCAGACGCAGCCACATTTCCAGCGGTTCCCGGTCCTCTGGCGGATCTTCCACCTGGTGTTCCTGCTGACCACCATGACGCTGGTGCTGACCGGCATGACGGTGCTCTACGCCAACAGCTTCTGGGCCCCGGTGGTCGCGCGGCTGTTCGGCGGACCGCAGATTCTGGCGATCATTCATCACACGTGTGCGGCGATCTTCCTGACGGTGTTCGTCATGCACGTGGTCATCATGGCCGTGCGCCTGGCCAAGCGGCGGCGGCCGTTCAACTGGTTCGGGCCGGATTCCCTGGTCGTCCGCTGGCAGGACCTGCGCGATGCCCTGGCCATGTTCCAATGGTTCTTCGGCCTCGGCCCGCGCCCGGTGTTCGATCGCTGGACCTATTGGGAGAAGTTCGACTACTGGGCGGTGTTCTGGGGGGTCACCGTGATCGGTGGCAGCGGCTGCCTGCTATACTTCCGGATCGCGGTCGCCAAAGTGCTACCCGGATACGTGTTCAACCTCGCCACCATCTTCCATGGCGAGGAGGCGGTGCTGGCCGCGGTGTTCCTGTTCACCGTGCACTTCTTCAACAACCACTTCCGGCCGGACAAGTTCCCGCTGGACACCACGATGTTCACCGGCGCGGTGACGCTGGAGGAGCTGAAGCGGGAGCATGCGGTGCAATACCAGCGGCTGGTCGAATCCGGCGAGCTCGAGCGCCATCGCGTGCCGCCGCCGTCGCCGGCGCTGGCCCGCGGGTCGCGGATCCTGGGCTTCACGCTGATCACCATCGGCCTGATCCTGCTCACCCTGGTGGCGATCGGGTTCATCGGCCACGCGCTGGCGGAGTGAGTGTGCCAGGCGGTGATCGCGTCGGCATGCTGGCGATAGGACCGTAAGAATGAAGGGCGGAAAAGCCATGCCCCCGGGCGCTTGACCCGGGGGGCAGCGCATTCCGCCGCCTTCGCGCGCCCTGGCGAAAACCGTCGCTGCTGCAACGAAGGTGGCGGAATGCGCAGCCCGCCGGAACAAGTTCGGGGGCGTTGACTTTTCCGCCCTGCGTTCTCAGGTTGCAGCGGGACCGGCCGGCGTCAGTTGTCCTTCGCGCCCTCGCGGATCCAGGTGCGGATCGCGTCACGGTCGCAGACCGACAACTGCTTCTCGCCATGCGGCATGCGAATTTGCGGTGGGACCTCCCAGTCGAGCAGCCGCATCAGGTTGCTGGTCTCCGGGTTGCCGGGGACCACCATCGGGCCGAATTTGGTACCCTTCATCACGCCCTGATAGGTCGTCAGGTTGAGCCCGCTGGCCTTGTATCCCGCACCATCCGGCGCTTGATGGCAGGAGATGCAGTGCTCCTCGAATACGGGCAGCACGTCCTCCTTGAAGCTCGTCGCCGGAGCCGCGGCCTCTACCGCATGCCCCGGGCCCAGCAGGACAAGGCCGCACAACGGGCCGGCGGCGAGGGCGACCGACAAAGCTGCAACGTAACGTTTTCTCATGACTGCGTCCCCCTCGACGGAGGTCTCCTGGATGCCGGCAGGCGCGGATGCCCGACGGTCGCGTAGCGTTCATCTTGCCCCGACGATACGGCGTTTCGCAACGCCCCGGCGTGCTCTCCGACGGTCTCAGAGCCTGAAAATGTATCGGTCAAGCACGGCAGGTGGCACAATATGTATGGGATGAAGCGGCGTTGCCACCACCATATCTTGTGGTGTTGAGGCCCAAATTCGATACATTTTCACGCTCTCAGTCGATGTTCGGGATATCGCCGGACCGCTCCAGCACCACCCGCGGCGGGCGGGAGAACCACAGTTGATACATGGTCACCGCCCACATGAAGGCGAAGCTCAGTCCCATCAGCCCGCCACCGCCGATCACCAGCCAGGCGAACGGGTGGAACAGCTTGGTGAAGTACCATGAGCTGACGTCCGTCACGATGGCGATGAACGGCGTCACGATGGCGGCGCACTTGAACCAGACCGGCCGCACATAGGCGTGGCTGAACATCTGGCCCATGATGAAGAAGACGAAGGTCAGCCCGAACAGGTGGATGTGCGACACGCGGATCAGCGTGGCGATCGGCGTGCCGGTATCCGCCTCGGTCACCTTCTTGACGTTGTCGTAGCCGGACAGGTTCGGGATGTGCGGGTTGCTGCCGTCATGGCAGATCAGGCAGCGCTTCTCCAGGATCGGGTTGACGTCGGTGACGAACGCCGCGCGGGTGGCGCCACCACGCACCCAGGCGATGATCGGGGTGCTTTCCTCGCGCGGCAGCATGATCCGCATCGGCCCGTTCAAGGCGGTTTCCAGCCGGGAGTCCTGTCCGCTGCCGGAATAGGCGACGACGATGTCCTGGTAGGACAGCATCAGCGGGTTGCCGCCGGCCCGCCCGGCGTAGGTGACGAAGATCAAGGTCAGGGCGAACATGTAGCCGAGCCCGAACACCAGCAGCGTTGCCGTGAACAGCACGCGCTGGCTGTACGGCATCTCCGAGTAGTGATGGAACATCCGGTGCAGCGGCGGGCCACTCATGCGCGGTTCTCTTGGTCGATCGGGGCGGACGCGCGGCCGCGGCCCCGCCGGATGCCGGGGCCGCGGCAGCGTCGTTGCGGGCGATCAGCGGCGCGCCGGCACACCGCGCGCTGCCTCGGCCGCTACTTCAGCGACGCGTAGTAGGCGGCCAGGTTCGCCATGTCGGCGTCGCTGAGCGGGCCGACCTGCGCCTTCATCATCGCGTTGTCCTTCTTGCCGGACTTGTAGTCCTGCAGCGCCTGGACGAACGCGGCGGGATCCATCCCCGCCAGCTTGGGCGCCATCTGGGTGCCCTCGCCATTCGGCCCGTGGCACATGGCGCAGGCGGTCGCCTTGTCCTTGCCCGCCGCGGCGTCGCCCGCGGCCTGAGCGGCGCCGGTCAGCCCGACAGATCCGACAATCAATGCGGTCAGCAACATGCGATTCATCGTTCACTCCCTTGTCTGATTGGCAATGTCCGCGTGCACCTGCCCGCCCGATCGCGGGCAGGCACCACGGTGTTTGCGGTCCTCGCGCGTCAGTCCTTGCGCCCCTTGGGGCGGCTACTTCAGCGACGCATAGTAGGCAGCCAGGTTCGCGATATCGTCGGCGCTGAGCGAGCTGGCCTGACTCTTCATCATCGCGTTGTCGCGCTTGCCCGACTCGTAGTCGTTCATCGCCTGGATGAACTTGGCGGGATCCTCGCCCGCCAGCTTGGGACCCATCTGGGCGCCCTCGCCATTGGGCCCGTGGCACATGGCGCAGGCGGTCGCTTTGGCCTTGCCCGCCGCGGCGTCGCCGGCGGCCTGCGCGGTGCCGACGAGTCCGACCGACCCGACAATCAGTGCGGTCAGCAGCATACGGTTCATCATCCGGTTCCTTTCTGCGAGGGTTGCTACGTTGGACGGCCTAGCGCGGCGGGACCGGCACGTAGACGACGGCCTTGGCCTTCTGGCCGCGCGTAGTATGCCGCGAGGTTTCTGACATCGTTCTCCGACAGCACGTCGGCCATCGCCGCCATCTCCGGGCTGCGCCGCGCGCCCGTCCGATACGCATTCAACACCTTCTGCAGGTATTCCACGCGCTGGCCGGCCAGGGCCGGGAAGTGCGGATCGGTGCTGTTGCCGTTGGTGCCGTGGCAGCGGTCGCACCGCTCGACCCATTGGGCGGTGCTCATCGGCTTGGGCACATTCGGCGCCTGCGGCTGCAGGCCCGCATAAAAGGCGGCCAGGTTCTTGATCGCGGTGTCGTTGAGACCCGCGGCCAGCGCCTTCATCGTCGCGTTGCCGCGCGTGCCGTCCTGGTAGCCGTGCAGCGCGGCGGCGAGGTACTGCGCGTCCTGCCCGGCCAGGCTCGGCGAGGAGGGATTGCCGCTGACGCCCTCGGCGCCGTGGCAGGCGGCGCAGGGGGTCGCGAGGGCCTGGCCCGCGGCCGCATCGCCCGCTGCCGGGGTCGGCGCCCGGGCGGGCCGTTGCAGCGCGTAGAACAGGGCGATGTTGTCCAGGTTGGCGTCGGTCACCGGCGTGATCATCGCCTTCATCGTGTCGTTCTTGCGCTCGCCGGTCTTGTAGGCGGTCATGGCGGCGACGAGATATTTCGGCTCCTGTCCGACCAGGCTGGGGATGCCGGGCATCTTGGTGATGCCGCCCTCGCCATGGCACCCGGCGCAGCCGGCCGACGCGGCCTTGCCGGCCTGCACCGCATCGACCTCGGGCTTCACGCTCGCCGGCGGCCGGCTGCGGCGGGTTGCAGGCTCGCATAGTAGGCCGCGACGTTGCTCAGTGCATCGGCGCTGAGGTAGGTGATGGCGCCGTTCATGGTGTCATTGCCGCGCGCGCCCGACAGGTAGGCGCGCATCTCGCGGTAGCAGATAGGGGGAGCGCTGGCCGGCCAGGTTCGGCACCCCGGTGATGCGGCTGATGCCGTCCTTGCCGTGACAGTCGGCGCAGAAGTGCTGCGCGAGCTGCTCGCCTTCCGCGATATCCATCGAGTTGGCATACAGCGGCCGCGTTTCGTCCGGGCTGCCCGCCGGTGCCCGCGGCTGCGCGACGGCGGTCGGGGCAGCACCCGCCCAAACCAGCAGCACGAGAGCGCCCGCTGCGACAATCGCGGCGGCGCGGAGCAGCCTTGCGCCGGGCCGGGACAGCACGTTCCCGTCGTATGTGACGTTGTCCTTGCATGCGGTCGGTTGCTGCATGACGCCCCCATGGTGCCGACCGCGGGACAAGGCCCGACGGCAGGCTGCGATCGCTCCGGCCAACAGCGCCGGTGGTGTAGGCTTCGCGGCCCGCAGCCACAATGCGGCAAACCGGGGTTTTGGCCCGCTGCTCATGACCGACCCCAGGCCGGCGAAGGACGCGGCGCATCTTCCGTTCGATGGCGGCACACGGATGCGGGGGCCGATGGCACGAGGTCGCATGCTTCTTCCGGCTCCGGGTCGTTCCAGGGCAGCAGCCGAACCATCACCGACAGCATCACGAATCGCGCGCCGATCACTTCTGTCGCGGGCGGGAGGAGGTTCCTGCCGCGGACCATAAACCTGTATCGTGGCCATGATCACGCCATCGCGGGCGACGCCGTAGTCCCAGCTTACCCGAATTTAATGATACCAGACGGGTGGCCAATCGGCCGACTGAAGGAAGGTCAGGGCTCCGCCCTAAAACCCGCCAGGGGGCTTTGCCCCATAGGCGTTAAATTAGCACCTGATCGGGTACCGGATGTGAGGCTTTCGCGTGCGCGGTGGATTTGCGAGGCGTCGATGGATTGCCGGCCCGGCGCGGGCGAGGAGGCCGAGGCAGAGGTGCCCACGGACGCTGGCGAGCAGCATCATGGCGGCGATCTTGTAGACCCGCCACAGCGACGGCAGGTAGTCGGCGTCGAGCAGGTCCTCAGGGGGAAGATTCCAGGAACTCCTGGCTAAGATCGTCACACAGCAGGGCCAAGATGAGATGCGCGTAGAGCCAACTTCGCGACGCCTGGGGGGTTCGGGTTGGCAGCCGATCGATGTGCAGCAGCGACTTGAGCCGCTTGAAGGCCAGCTCGATTTGCCAGCGCAGCCGGTAGGCGGCGAGCACCTCCTCGGCCGGGTATCCCTCCGCCGGCAACGAGGTTGCCAGGATGATGAACTCGGCGGCGATCAGGCTGCGCGGATCGAGCGTCTTCTGCTTGCGGCTGGCCGAACGACGCAGCGTCTTGCAGGCGGCTGCGGCCGCTTCGGGTGGTTTGCGCCGGATGATCAGACGCAGCGGCAGGGTCGGCTGGAAGCGGGCCACGACGGCCTGCACGCTCACTTCGTGGGGCTGCGTGTCGTTCGGCAGTGTGGCGAGATGCTTGATCAGGTCGAATGGTTTGCCATCGGGTTTGAGCAGGCGCAACCCGTTCCAACGCAGCCGGGTGATGAAGTCGGCCTGTCCGTCGCTCTGCTCGCGAAAGCGTCGCAGACCCTTCGCTCCGGCGTAGTTGCGGTCGCCGATCCGCACCTCACCAGGCAGCGGTGCGCCACGGTCCACTGCCTCGGCACCGTGCTTGTCGGTCACTTCCAGATGGCTGAAACCGCCGCGACCCAGGTCGAACACCCCATGCACCCGCCAATCCGTCCCGCTGCTGGCGCGCTGGCTGATCGAGCTGCCATCGGCGGCGCGCAGGACGCGGCCCGGCCAGCGCACACTGGCCCCGGCGGACAGCACCGCCAATTGCGCCGACACCACCGCCTCGAGGAACTCGACCGCCTTGTCCAAGCGGAACTTGATCGCCGGATCACTCATCTCGGCCAGCCCGATCATCGACGCCCAGGCCGCCGTCTCACTGAGTGACAGCCCGCCAGGGCCGCGTGCCAGCGCCAGCCGTAGCAGGCTGGCGCCTTCCGCGATCTTGCGCTGTCGCTCGATCGCCCGGGTCCGCAACGCAAGCGCGTCGAGGTCCAGTTCAGCCGGCAAGCGGCGCAACACCTCGTCGAAGTGGTCCGCCGGGAGAGATGCTGTGTGATGCATCTGCCCCGAGAATCGTACCGATTTGCGCCGTGTCAATGGCTAATTTAACGCCTATGGGGCTTTGCCCCCTGGACCCCCACCAAAGGCGTAGCCTTTGGAATCCATTCATTTTGGTTGGGGTGAGGGAGGGGGACCGGGATTGGCTGGGGTGGCCGCCAACACGCCGGCGACCGCCGGCATGATGGCGGCCACCCCAGCCAATCCCGGTCCCCCTCCCTCACCCCAACCAACGGACGGGTTCCAAGGGCCGCTGCCCTTGGCGGGGATCCAAGGGGCAGCGCCCCTTGGCGGGGTCCAGGGGCGGAGCCCCTGGCCTTCCTTCAGTCGGCCGACAGCGCCGTGGCGGGGCCGCTCGCCTGGACCAGCCGGGCGAACTGGGCGACCCGCAGGGCAAGCTGCGGCTCCGCCAGCGCGCCGAACCCCAGCAGCAGTGCCGGCCAGCCGGGCTGGCGGCCACGCGCCTCGGCCGGCAACGCCGCCGCCTCCAGCCCGCAGCGCCGGGCCAGTGCGGCGAGATAGCCAGGCGAGCCGGCGTCGGCGGGGGAAACCACGCCAGGTGCAATCCGGCGTGCTCGCCCCAGGTGGTCGCCGGCGTACCGAAATGCCGGTGCAGTGCGGCCAGCAGCGCGTCGCGCCGGCTGGCGTAGGCCTTGCCCAGCCGGTGCACCTGGCGCGCATAGGCGCCGCTGCCCAGCAGCTCGGCCAGGGCGGTTTCCTCCAGGCGGCGGCTGTCGTCGATCAGCCGGCGCGCCGCCAGGGCGGGGGCGATCAGCCGGCGCGGCACCACGATATAGGCCAGGCCGAGCCACGGCCCGAGCGAGACGCAGAACCCGCCAAGCAGGATCACCCGCTCCTCGGTATCCAGGCTCATCAGCGACGGGGCGTTCATCTCACCGTAGCGCAGCTCGCCCTCGCAGTCCTCCTCCAGCACCACGGCGCCGATCCGCGCGGCCCAGGCGAGCAAGGCGATCCGACGGCCGCGCTCCAGGCTGACGCCGAGCGGGCGCTGGTGTTCCGGCGTGACATGGACCAGCGCCACATCCGCAGCGGGGAGGCGGTCGGTGCGCAGCCCGTCGGCGTCGACCGGGACGCGGATGAGTTCGTCCGCCTCGGCGGCCAGCGTGGCGGCAGCCTGGGCGTCGCACGGGTCTTCGACCACGGCGCGCCCGGTCGGGCGCAGGGCCAGACAGGCCGCCAGGTGCAGCGCCTGCTGCCGGCCGCTGGTCAGGATCACCTGGTCGGGCGCCACGGCCAGCCCGCGCGAGGTGGACAGCCAGTCGGCGATGGCATTGCGCAGGGCGGGGCTGCCCGCCGGGTGCTCCGCGCCAAGCTGCGCGCCCAGGCTGTCGAGTGCGGTGCGCATCAGGGCGCGCCAACGGCCAGCGGGAAACAAGGAGGGGTCCGGCCGGCCGACTCGCGCTTCGGCCGGGGTGGCGGGGGCTCGGGCGCCTCGAACCGGGTCGGCGTCTCCGCCAGGCATGGGACGCGGCGCGCAGCCGGCGGCTGGGCGACAAAGGTGCCCTTGGCCGGCAGCGTCTCCAGGTAGCCCTCGGCGATCAGCCGCTCATAGGTCAGCAGTACGGTGTTGCGGGATATGCCGAATTGCTCCGCCAGTCCGCGGCTGGACGGCATGCGCACCCCGTGGCGCAGCCGCGCCGAGGCGATAAGCCCTTGCAATTGGTCATAAAGCTGCTGCTGCAGCGGCTGATCGCGCAGCAGATTGAGCGGGATCAGCATGTCGGCGGCACCGCCGGGCCGCAATTATCGTCGTATTGGCGCTGCCCCCGCCGTATTGGCATCGGTCCCGGACTCCCTGTCGAGCCGCGCGGGATTCGCGGCAGGCATGACCGCCGCGGGGACTCGCAGGCTAAGATGACAGGAAGGAAACTAGCGTCGCCGTGCGATATGGCGTTGATCTAGCTCAATGAGGCGCGACTTGTTTGAGTTAACAGATGGGCCGGTGGACACGGGAAGCGGGGGCGGCTGCCAGCGCGATTTGGGTCCAGCCTGGCTGATGGCTCATCACCGTGCGACAAGGGTGTCCCGAGAATGACCGGTTTTCATGCGTTCTGCCGTCAATCGCTCGACGATATCCGCGCCCAGGGGCGCTATCGCGAGTTCACCGCCCTGCAGAAGCAGGCGGAGCACTTCCCGCTCTACCGCCGCCCCGACGGCACCGAGGTGCTGGTCTGGTCGTCGAACGACTACCTGGCGATGGGCGGCCACCCCGTGGTGATCGAGGCGGCCTGCGCGGCGGCGCGCCAGATGGGCGCCGGGGCCGGCGGCACGCGCAACATCAGCGGCACCAGCCCGGCGCACGACGCGCTGGAGGCCGAGCTGGCGGCGATGCACGGCAAGCAGGCGGCGCTGCTGTTCACCTCGGGCTTCGTGTCGAACCAGGCGGCACTGTCGACGGTGCTGAATTCCCGCCCGGCAGGGCCCGACGTGCTGTGGCACGTCTTCTCCGACGCCAAGAACCACGCCTCGATGATCGCCGGCATCAAGGGCGCGCGCTCGGTCTGCCACGTGTTCGGCCACAACGACATGGCAGCATCTGGAGGAATTGCTGCGCGTTGCCTCGCCCGGCGCGCCGAAGCTGATCGCCTTCGAGTCGGTCTACTCGATGGACGCCGACATCGCGCCGCTCGGGGCGATCTGCGACCTGGCGGCGCGCTACGGCGCGCTGACCTACCTCGATGAGGTGCACGCGGTCGGCATGTACGGCCCGAACCGGCGCCGGCGTGGCCGAGCGCGACGGCGTGGCGCACCGCATCGACATCATCGAGGGCACGCTGGCCAAGGCGTTCGGCTGCCACGGCGGCTACATCGCCGGCGACGCCGAGGTGGTGGACTACATCCGCTCGGTGGCGCCGGGGTTTATCTTCACCACCTCGCTGCCGCCGATGGTGGCGGCCGCGGCGCTGGCCAGCGTGCGGCACGTGCGCAGCGACGCGGTGCGGCGGGCCACGCTGTTCGAGCGGGCGGAGGCGCTGAAGCGCCGATTCGACGCGGCGGGACTGCCGCGCATCCCGTCGGACAGCCACATCGTGCCGCTGCATGTCGGCGACGCCGCGCTGTGCAAAGCGATCAGCCAGCGGCTGCTGGCGGAGTTCGGGATGTATGCGACGCCGATCAACTATCCGACGGTGCCGCGCGGCGAGGACCGGCTGCGCTTCACCCCGACGCCGCTGCACACCGATGCGATGATGGACCGGCTGGTCGAGGCGCTGCGCGCGATCCTGCGCCCAGGGGAGCAGGTCGAGCAGCGCGCCGCGGCGTAAGGGTTGGGTGTAAAATACTCCCCCTCCCCTTGCGGGAGGGGGTTGGGGGGAGGGATTCGCGTGCGGGAAGCTTCGGCATGACCCTGGGAGCGACCCCTCCCCCCTCCCCCCGGCCCCCTCCCTCAAGGGGAGGGGGGATTCCCCAACGTCTTCCCCAACAATGATAACGGAACCCGCCGCATGATCATCGAAGTCGGCCACTTCGCGCTGATCCTGGCGCTGTTCGTGGCGCTGGTGCAGTCGATCGTGCCGCTGGCCGGCGCGGCGCGGGGCAATGTCGGCTGGATGGCGGTGGGGCGCGTCGGCGGCGCTGGCGCAGTTCGCGCTGATCGCGCTGCGCCATGCTGGCGCTGATGCACGCCTACATCACCTCGGACTTCTCGGTGCTCAACGTCGTCGCAGAACAGCCACACCGACAAGCCGCTGCTCTACCAGATCACCGGCGTGTGGGGGAACCACGAGGGCTCGATGGTCCTCTGGGTGTTCATGCTGTCGCTGTGCGGCGCGCGGTGGCGCTGTTCTGCGACAACCTGCCGCCCGAGCTGCGCGCGCGCGTGCTCGCGGTGCAGGGCATGATCGGCGTCGGCTTCCTGCTGTTCATCCTGCTGACCTCGAACCCGTTCCTGCGCGTGTGTCCGCCGCCGGCGAACGGCGACGGGCTCAACCCGGTGCTGCAGGATCCCGGCCTGGCCTTCCATCCGCCGTTCCTCTATCTCGGCTATGTCGGCTTTTCGGTCGCCTTCTCCTTCGCCGTCGCGGCGCTGATCGAGGGCCGCGTCGATGCCGCCTGGGCGCGCTGGGTGCGGCCCTGGGCGCTGGCGTCGTGGTGCGCGCTGACCATCGGCATCGCGATGGGAAGCTGGTGGGCATACTACACGCTGGGCTGGGGCGGCTGGTGGTTCTGGGACCCGGTCGAGAACGCCTCGTTCATGCCCTGGCTGGTCGGCACCGCGCTGATCCATTCCTCCATCGTGGTGGAGAAGCGCGACACGCTGAAAAGCTGGACCATCCTGCTCGCCATCATCACCTTCTCGCTGTCGCTGGTCGGCACGTTCCTGGTGCGCTCGGGCGTGCTGACCTCGGTGCACGCCTTCGCCGTCGATCCGCGCGCGCGGCGTGTTCATCCTGCTGTTGCTGGTGGTGGCGATCGGCGGCTCGCTGACGCTGTATGCGATCCGCGCGCCGGCGCTGAAGGGCGGCGGGCTGTTCGCGCCGATCTCGCGCGAGGGCGCGCTGGTGCTGAACAACCTGCTGCTGGCGTGCGGCTGCGCCACGGTGTTCCTGGGCACGCTGTATCCGCTGTTCCTCGATGCGGTCGGCGGGCCGAAGCTGTCGGTCGGCTTCCCGTTCTTCGACCGCACCTTCGCCCCGATGATGGTGCCGCTGCTGCTGGCGGTCGGCGTCGGGCCGATGCTGGCGTGGAAGCGCGGCGATCTGTTGGGCGCGCTGCAGCGGCTGTGGGCGGCGTTCGCGGTGGCGCTGGTGGTGGCGGTCGGGCGGCCTGGTGCTGACGCAGGGCGGGCCGGTGCTGGCGGTGCTCGGCATCGGCCTCGCGGCCTGGGTCGTTCGCCGGCGCGGCCGTCGAATGGGCCGAGCGGGTGCGGCTGTTCCGCGTGCCGCATCGGCGACAGCCTGGCGGCGCGCGCTCCACCTGCCGCGCGCCGCGTACGGCATGACGCTCGCGCATATGGGCGTGGCGGTGAGCGGTCGCCGGCATCTCCGCCTCGGCGTTCGCGGTCGAGAACATCCAGGCTCGTGCCGGTCGGCGGCGACGCTGCCGATCGCCGGCTACGTGCTGCACTTCGACCGGCGTCGACAAGGTGCCCGGACCGAACTTCAGCGCCGACGACGCCACGATCGAGATCCGCCGCGACGGCAGCGCTGATCGCGATGGTGCATCCGGAGCGGCGCTTCTTCCCGTTGCAGCAGCAGACCACGAGCGAGACGGCGATCCGCACCAATTTCCTGGCCGACCTCTACGTCGCGCTCGGCGACCGCGACCCGACGGGCGCGCTGGACGATCCGCGCCTATTGCAAGCCGCTGGTGCCGTGGATCTGGATCGGCGGCGTCATCATGGCGTTCGGCGGCATGGTCAGCCTGAGCGACCGGCGCTGGCGCGTGGGCGTCGCGGCGCGGGCGCGCGGGCGGATGCTGGCGCAGGCGGCGGCGGGGGACTGAAGCGTCCATGCGCAAGGCTCTCTACCTGCTGCCGCTGCTGGCATTCTTCGTGCTCGCCGGCTGTTTCGCCCTGGCGCTGCGGCCGGACTACGATCCGCAGACGCTGCCCTCGGCGATGATCGACAAGCCGGCGCCGGCGTTCGACCTGGCCG
Organism: uncultured Alphaproteobacteria bacterium; assembly: GCA_963773345.1. Taxonomy (GTDB): domain Bacteria; phylum Pseudomonadota; class Alphaproteobacteria; order Acetobacterales; family Acetobacteraceae; genus Palsa-883. Next base: position 1,089,835 of record CAVZBG010000010.1, read on the forward strand.
GGCTGAACGGCGGGGCGAACCTGTCGCTGAGCGGGCTGAAGGGCCAAGTGGTGCTGGTCAATTTCTTCGCCTCCTGGTGCGTGCCGTGCCGGGTCGAGCAGCCGATGCTGATGCGCCTGGCGAAGCAGGATCACGTGCCGCTGTACGGCATCGACTACAAGGACCAGCCGACGGCGGCGCGGCGCGTGCTGGCCGCAGCTCGGCGATCCGTATCGCGCGATCGGCCTGGATTCGGACGGCCGCATCGGCATCAATTTCGGCGTCTACGGCGTGCCGGAGACCTATGTGATCGACAAGAACGGCGCAGATCCGCAAGCGGTTCGTCGGTCCGCTGACGGAGGAATCGGTGCAGCAGGAACTGCTGCCGCTGCTGAAAAAGCTGAACGCGTCGTGATCATGCGTCGCCCACGAACAACAGGTTCGCGTGCCGTAGGCGTGTGCCACCACGTCATGCCGGCGCATGCCGGCATCCACGACTTTTCTGCGTGGCGCGAAGGCAAGTCGTGGATGCCGGCATTCGCCGGCATGACGGGGCAACTGACCCTCATGCCGCCAAGCGATTCGAATGGTCCCGAACGATCCCTTGCTGGGCCGACATCATGGGGCGCGCGGCTGCGAGCGCTGCTGCTGGCGGCACCACTGCTGGCGTGCTTCCTGCTGGCAGGGCTGCTGCCCGGGACCCCGGCGCGCGCGGTCGAGCCACAGGAAAAACTCGCCAACCCGATGCTGGAGGCGCGCGCCGAGGCGATCGGGCGCACGCTGCGCTGCCTGGTCTGCCAGAACGAGTCGATCGAGGAATCCGGCGCCGACCTGGCGCACGACCTGCGCGTGCTGCTGCGTCAGCGCCTTGTCGCGGGCGATACCAATGCGCAGGCGATGCAATACATCGTCGCGCGCTATGGCCAGTTCGTGCTGCTGCGCCCGCCGGTCGAGCCGGCGACCTGGGTGCTGTGGTACGGCCCGGGCGCGCTGCTGCTGGCCGGGGCACTCGGCACGGCACTGTGGCTGTGGCGCCGGCCGCGGCCGGATGCGCCCGCTGCCGCGCCGCCCCTGACCGCGGCGGAACGCCAACAACTTGATGACCTGCTGCAGGAGACGGAGCGGTGATGCCGCTGACACTGGTGCTGCTCGGCATGACCGCGGCGGTCGTGCTGGCGCTGCTGTTGCCGCTGCTGCATCGCTGGCGCGCGCCGGCGGCGCGGCGGCAGTACGACCGCGCGGTGTACCGCGCGCAGCTTGACGAGCTGGAGCGCGACGTCGCGCGCGGGGTGATCGGTGGCGCCGAGGTGCAGGCGGCGCGGCTGGAGATCGAGCGGCGCCTGCTGGCGGCGGTCGCGGCGCCGGCGTCTGGTACGGCGGGGGGCACGGCGTCCGGCCCGGCTACCGCGCGCGTCGGCAGCAGCCGCGCGCTGGCGCTCGCGACGGCCTTGATCATTATCGGCGGCGCGGGCCTGCTGTATCTGCGGCTGGGCGCGCCGGGCGTGCCGGATGTGCCGTTCGCCGAGCGCCAGGAAGCCGCACCGGCGGCAACGTCGCCGCATGTCGATATGGTCGAGGCCGCGAAAGCCCTGGCCGCCAAGCTGGCGACGGACCCGAACAACGCGGACGGCTGGCTGCTCTATGCCCGCACCGAGTCGATGCTGGGCAACTGGCACGCCGGCGTCGACGCCTACCAGCATGCCATCGCGCTGGGGCAGAACGGCCCGGACGTGCTGGCCGGTTACGGCGAGATGCTGGTGATGGCGGCCGACGGCATCGTCGGCCCGCCGGCGCGCGAGGCGTTCGCCTCGGCGCTGCAGCGGGACGCGAAGAACGACGTGGCGCGCTACTATGTTGCGCTGGCGGATGCGCAGGCCGGCGAATCGCAGCGCGCGATCGCCGGGTGGCAGGCGCTGGCGGCCGACCTGCCGGCGGACTCGCCGATGCGCGATGCGATCGGCAAGCAGGTCGCCAATGCGGCGAGCGCCGCCGGGATCGCGGCGCCGCCGCTGCCCAAGGGACAGCCCGCCGCCGGGACCGCCCCCGACCAGACGACCGGCGACCAGACCGCCAGTGCCGAGTCGGCCACCGACCCGCACGCGGCCACCGACCCGCACGCCGCCGCCGGTGCGGCAGGCCCGGCACCGACCGAAATGGCGGCGGCGAACATGTCGCCGGCCGACCGCGACAAGATGGTCCGCAGCATGGTGGAGAAACTGGCCGCCCAGTTGGCGAGCGCGCCGGACAACGTGAACGGCTGGCTGGAGCTGGGCCGCGCCTACACGGTCCTGGGGGAGCAGGACAAGGCGGCCGACGCCTTCGACCACGCGGCCAAGCTGAAGCCCGGCGACGTTCAGATCCCGCTGCAGGAGGTCGAGGCGCTGCTGAGCAACCTCAAGTCGGAGGACGCGATCCCCGCGCGCGCGGTGACGTTGCTGAAACAGATCGAGGCGACCTCGCCGGATCAGCCGGAGGTGCTGTGGTATCTCGGCGTGGTCGCGGCGCGCAACGGCCAGCGGGAGGAGGCACGGCGCGACTGGCAGCGTCTGCTGCCGCTGCTGCCGGCCGACGGCGAGGATCATAAGACCGTCGTCGAGGCGTTGCAGACGCTGGACAAGTCCTGAGGGCGGTCGGAGTTCGTTGTGACACGCGTACACCTCTCCCGCTCTTCGCGGGAGAGGTCGAGGCGCGCAGCGCTGAGGGCGAGGGTCGTGCCGCACGCACCACCCTCACCCGCGTCGCAAGCGCTCCGCGACCTCTCCCGCGAAGGGCGGGAGAGGTGTACGTAGTCTACAGAAGCGCCATGCGGGTCGAGAGGCCGCCATCGCGGCGCGCCGCCTGGGCGGCCATGCGCACCGGCGCATTGGCGGCACCGAAACCCTGGTAGCCGCGCCGCTCGACGATCTCAAAAAAGAACCGGTCGTGGAACGTATCGGTGTACGCGTGCAGGAACTCGCCGGTCTCGTCGCGGTCGTACAGCAGGTTCAGCCGCGCAAGGTCGGCAAGAACCGCGTCCTCCAGCCCGTGCCGTGCGGCAAGATCGTCATAATAGTTCGCCGGAATCGGCAGCAGCGGGGCGCCGAGCGCGGCGCAGCGCTGCACCGCGGCGACAATGTCGTCGGTGGCGAAGGCGATGTGGTGCACCCCGGCACCGGCATAGGCGGTCACGAAACGTCCGGTCGCCGTCTCGCGACTTTCCGAGATGTTCAGCGGCAGCCGGATGCTGCCGTCCGGGCTGACCATCGCGCGGCTCTGGATCAGGCCGTACGGGTCCGGCAGCTCCCACAGCGACTGCGGCTGCAAGCCGAACATGGCGCGATAGAACAGCACGAAACCGTCCATCCGCCCGTGCGGCAGCGCCTGCGCGACGTGATCGATGCGCGTGGCGCCGCCGTCCGGCGGGGCCGTGGCGAACGGGGTAAAGTCGTCGTCGTAGATGCTGCGGCCGGCCGCGTCGGGGCCGACCAGGTAGATCAGCGTGCCGTCGGGCGCGCGCAGCGCGGGAATGCGCCGCTCGCCGGGGCCGACGCGCTCGTGCCACTCGGGCGCCAGCAGCGCGGCGGCGCGCGCCACCGCCCGTGCCACGTCACTGACGCGCAGCGCCATGGCGCAGACCGACGGGCCGTGCAGTTGGAAATGCTCGGCCGCGGCGCTGTCCTGCTCGGCGTTCACGATCAGGTTGGCGCGGCCTTGGCGGAACAGCTCCACCGCCTTGGAGCGATGGTGCCCGGCGTGGCGGAAGCCGAGCGCGCGCAGGAATTCGCCGAGCGCGCGGCCGGTTGCCTCATCGACGGCGAATTCGAGAAATTCCATCCCGTCGAAGCGCGGTGGTTCGGGTAGCGTCAGGGCACCCGCGCCGGCCTCGGTCAGGATCAACGACCGCAGCCCGTCGCGTGCGGTCAGCCGGGCCGGCGCGGCGCGGAATTCGTCGTTAAAAATCTCCAATGAAACCGCGCCGCGATAACCGCAGGCGAGCACGGCACGCAGGAAATCGTTGACAGGCAACTGGCCCTGGCCGGGGAAATTGCGGAAATGCCGGCTCCAGGACAGCGTGTCCATCGCCAGGCGCGGCGCATCGGCAAGCTGCACGAAGAACAGTTTTTCGGGAGGCAGCGCGGCGATGCCGGCCGGATCGTCGTCCACCGCCAGCGTGTGAAAACTGTCGACGATCAGTCCGAGCGCGGGATGGTCCGCCTGCCGCACGATCTTCCAGGCGTGCCGCCATCGGTTGACGTGCCGGCCCCAGGCCAGCGCCTCGTACCCCACCCGCAGACCGCGCGCCGCGGCCCGCGTCGCCATCTCGGCGAGGTCCGCGACGGCGCGCGCATCGTCGTCGATCGCCGCCGGCAGCGTGTTGCTGCACACCAGCACAAGGTCGGTGCCGAGCGCCTGCATGATGTCGAACTTGCGCTCGGCGCGGTCGAGGTTGCGCGCGCACTGCGGGTCGGGCATCGCCTCGAAGTCGCGGAACGGCTGATACAGCACGATGGCGATGCCAAGGTCTTCGGCGATGCGGCGCACCTCGGCGGGCGAGCCGTCGTAGGTGAGCAGGTCGTTCTCGAAGATTTCCACGGCGTCGAAGCCGACGGTGGCGGCGGCGTCGAGTTTCTCCGGCAGGGTGCCGCTGAGCGAGACCGTGGCGATCGAGCGGGGCAGGTGCGCTGTCGCGGAACCGGCTGGCTCGGGCATGCGGAGGGTCCTCCTGGGGCGGCTGCGGCGGGAGTGTAGCGCGGATCGGGCCGGTCTCTCCATGGCGGGCACTGGATCCCGCTGTCATTGGATCCCGCTGTCATTGGATCCACCTGTCATTGCGAGCGTAGCGAAGCAATCTCCCGCGAGGGGGTACCCGGATGAGGATTGCCTCTTCGCTGCGCTCGTCGCAATGACACGGGCGCGGCTGATCGGCTGCCTTTCCCGCGCTCACCCGACTGCCCTGCCAGCCACTCTTGCGACCATCGCGCCGCCTGCCTAGGCTCGCGCAAGTCCCTCCAACAGGAGCGTCGCACCATGCCACAATCGCAAGGAACCAGATTTACCGCCGAGCCCCTGACGTTCATCGTCAGGCACCAACTGTGGGACGGCAACGTCGAGGATCACGTAGACCAGGGTGTGTCCATCGACGTGGCCGCTGATGTTGGCGGCAGGCAGACCGCGCTGCTGCGCTTCAACTGCTTCGACCTTGAGAGAAGCTACGTCTACGGCCCGGAAAATCCCGACCTCGCGACCCCCGGCCGGGTCGGCGGCGGCATGGGCGTGCACTGCCGGATGGACCCGATCACCGATGGCAATCCCATCGGCTGGACGATCCGAATCCTGGGCCAAAAACTCCCGAAGATGCTGGACCGGGCGGGGTACAAGGACATCGCCGAGGCCACCGATCTCGCCACGGTGCGGCGCGTCCTGCCCGACGTGGAGGCCTGCGCCAGAGAGACATTCATCAGCAAGCGGAACACGGTCAAGCACAACCGTGGCACGGACATCTTCGAAGCCGGCAACATCCGTTTCGGCCTTGAGATGCGGCGGCAGCGGAACGGTGACGGCGGCCTCGCGGTCCACGTGCTGGCCGACGTGGGCGGGTCGAAAGGCAAGGCCTATGTCGAAGAGACGGAGGTTCTGGCGTTCGACTGCTTCTGGCAGGGCGCGCACTACCACTATGGTCCGCGCAACAAGAACCATCGGATCAACTGGGACCTGACCGTCATCGACGATCCGCTGGAGTGGACGTTCGAGCAACTCGAGAACAGAAGGCTCGGGCCGATGATCGAGCGCGCGGGTTACCCGGGGATCGCGGCCGACCTGGACCTGGACAAGATCGCATCAGTCCTTCCGGCAGTGAAGAAACGCGCCTTCGAGATGTACGAGGAAGGCGAGCGCTTGACCGGCCACAAGGGATTGCCGCTCGAGTTCACCCCGAACCTGGCCGCCGAATAGTTTTTCGCGAGGTCGGTGGAGGGTTCGGAATCCCTCCGCCGCTTCGCACCACGCCGGACACCGCGACGCTCAGAGCGCTCGGCCCATCCCTCAGAACGCCGCGACCGCGCAGCCGCCGCCCTTGGCGCGCACAAGCTGGCAGAACTGGCTGGCCTCGGCCTCGGTGGCGAAGTCGCCGGTGCGCAGCCGCCACAGCGTATGGCCGGCGTGCTCGATCCGGCTGATCATCGGGTGGTGCGCGCCGAACACGCCGGGCATGCGGTGCACCAGGTGGTCCCATTCCTGCCGCGCGGCGACCTCGGTGGTGAGGGCCGCAAGCTGCACCTGGGTGCCCCCCGCCGGCGCGCGATGGTCGTCCGCGGCGGCGAGCGGGGCCGGCTTCGCGGCAGCCGGCGGCGGCGCGGCGGCAATCATCGTCGGCCGGGCGTCACCGATCTCCGGTCGGGCCGGCACGGCCCGGGCGGCGGGCGGTTGGCTCGCGGGCGCTTGGCTCAAGGCTGGGGCGGGCAGCGGCGTCTGCCGGGCCAGCGCCTGCGGATCGGGCGTCTCCGGCCCCGGGGCCAGCTTGTCGGCCGAGGCGGAGGCGTCGGCCGTGCCGGTGTCCGCGCTCAGCCCGGGGATCTGCATCCCGCCCGGGTTGGCCGGCTTGACTCGCACCGGCCGCTGGTCCGCCTGCACCACCGGCACCTGCCCGCCGCCGTGGTGTCCCACCGAGGACCAGCCCGCGACGATCAGCACCAGCGCGCCGGACAGCCCGCAGGCGATCAGCATCAGCCGCCGCGTCAGCGGGTCCAGGCCGCGCCGCCGCGGCACGCGGTAGACCGGGCTACGTGGAATGCTCAGTTCGTCCGACACGGCATCGGCTCCTTTCCCAAACCGCCGCCCGACGGGGCGCCCAAGGAACCCCACCAAGGCGGTGCGCCGCGTCGGTCCGGCCGGGCGGCGCGGTCAGCGCATTTCCTCGACGGGCTGCACGCCCATCACGGCGAGGCCGGCGCGAATCGTCACCGCCGTCGCGGCGACCAGTGCCAGCCGCGCCAGAGTCTCCCCGGGCAGGACGGGCTGCAGGAACCGCAACGTGGCGTCGGCTTGGCCTCGGTTCCACAGCATATGAAAGTCGCTCGCCAAGTCATAGAGAAAAAACGCAATCCGGTGCGGTTCGTACGCCAGGGCGGCGGACTGGACGGTGCGCGGCCAGAGCGCGATGCGGCGGATCAGTGCCAGCTCCGGCTCGGCGGCCAGGCAGTCCAGGCCGCCGTCGGCCGCCGCCACCTCGGCCAGCGCGGCGTCGGTCACGGCGTCGGGGCCGAACATCTCGGCGGCGGCGCGCAGCACGGACCGGCAGCGGGCGTGCGCGTACTGCACGTAGAACACCGGGTTGTCGCGGGTCTGCGCCACCACGGCATCCAGGTCGAACTCCATCTGCGCGTCGGCCTTGCGCGTCAGCATGGTGAAGCGGACGGCGTCGCGACCGACCTCCTCCAGCAGGTCGCGCAGCGTGACGAAGCTGCCGGCGCGCTTGGACATCTTTACCGGTTCGCCGCCGCGCAGGATGTGCACGATCTGGCACAGCGACGATCTCCAGCGTCGCCGCGTTCTCCGAGACGGCTTTCACCGCGGCCTGCATGCGCCGGACGTAGCCGCCGTGGTCGGCGCCCCAGACATCGATCATGCGGGTGAAGCCGCGCGTGATCTTGTCGCGGTGATAGGCGATGTCGTTGGCGAAATAGGTGTTGGAGCCGTCCGACTTGCGCAGCGGCCGGTCGATGTCGTCGCCGAACTGGGTGGAGCGGAACAGGGTCTGCGGGCGGGGTTCCCAGTCCTCCGGGGCCTTGCCCTTGGGCGGGTCGAGCGTGCCCTCGTAGATCAGGCCGCGCGCGGCGAGCCAGTCGATCGTTTCGTCTGCGGCACCAGACTCGATCAGAGAACGTTCCGGGAAATACACATCCTGGCTGACGCCGAGCAGCGCCAGGTCCTCGCGCACGCCGCGCATCATCTGCGCGACGGTGAAGTCGCGCACGATGTCGAGCCAGACGTGCGGCGCGGCGACCTCGCCGCCGGGATCGGCGAGGGCCGGGCCGAATTCGACGGCGAGTTCTTCGCCGATCGGAATGAGATACTCGCCGCGGTATTGCAGGCCGCCGGGGACTTCCTCGCTGAACTGCTCCTCGGACAGCTTGGTGCCGATCGCCTGCAGGTAGCGCCAGTAGGCGGCCCAGGCCAGCGCCGTGACCTGCGCGCCGGCATCGTTGATGTAGAACTCCTTGGTGACCGCGAAGCCGGCCTTGGCAAGCAGGTTGGCCAGCGCGTCGCCGACCACCGCGCCGCGGCAGTGGCCGATGTGGATCGGGCCGGTGGGGTTGGTCGAGACATACTCGACATTCACCGCGAGCCCGCCGCCGATCGTGCTGTCGCCGTAGGTTTTTCCCGCGCGCAGCACGCCGGGCAGGATGGCGCGCAGGGTGGCCGGGTCGAGGCGCAGGTTGATGAAGCCGGGGCCGGCGACGGTCGCCTCGGCGATGGCCGGGATGGCGCGCAGTCGGTCCGCGATCACGGCGGCGAGTTTGACCGGCGGCTGGCGGGCGGGCTTGGCGGCGAGCAGCGCGGCGTTGGTCGCCATGTCGCCGTGCGCGGCCTCGCGCGGGGGGGTGACCTCCACCCGGTCGGCGACCTCGTCGGGAAGGTCGGGCACCGCGTCCCGCAGCGCGGCGACCACCGCGTCGCGCATCTGCGCGTAGATGTCTTGGGTCATTCGCTTGCACTTTCAGTCTGGGCCGGCGGCAGCATGCGCCCGAATTCCCACATCGCGTGTACACCTCTCCCGCCCTTCGCGGGAGAGGTCGAGGCGCGAAGCGCCGAGGGTGAGGGTCGTGCCGCGTGCGAAACGTGGCTGAACGTCTGGCAGCCGTATGTCGAAACCTCGGTCGATCACTCCATCATGCAGCTTGGCATGCAGAACTACGACCGCCCGCTGCTGCAATCGCTGGAGGCCGGCTGGAGCTGCGACCACAGCCTCAACGGCGACTGGTCGCCGCATCTCTTCACCTTCTACACCACCAACCAGTACACCAAGGAGGGTGACAACATCGGCGGCTACAACTCCGAGGTCGATGGCTGGGTCCAGGTCAGCAGCAACATCTATCCCGGCATCGGCCTCGCCCCCGTCAGCACGTACGCAGGCGCGCAATATGGCGTGGCCATCGGCTACGCGCTGATCAACGACAACTGGTGGTTCTGGGTGCAGACCACCGCCAGCGGGCTGGGCGAATGGATCGACCACTACCCGGCGTGGCTGTTCTTCGGCGCCCCCGGCGAAAGCCTGTTCTCCACCCTGGGCAACAACGCCGAGTGGGTCTCGTTCTGGGGCGAGGTGTACTCGAACCTTCCCAACCCCAACAACACCACCACCCAGATGGGCAGCGGCCAGAAAGCCGAGGCCGGGTGGACGAAGGCCTGCTTCCAGAAGAACCTTCATCTGGTGATGAAGCCCAACTCCGACCTGGTCAACCAATCGGGCTTTCCGGCCGCCGAAGATCCGGCGAAGTACGACATCAAGCCGTTCATGAACTCGGGCGGCGGGTGGGGCAGTTACTTCTACGCCGGCGGCTGACCGAACGCACTACCCATCGCGCTTCAGCCCCGGCCGCCCGATGCGACCGGCCCGGGGTTGCAGCGCGAGGAACGGGGCTGGCTGGTGTAGCGGATTTCGCCGCTTGTCTCGTATGGCCGACGGTTGTGATGCGCTCGCCGATGCGGCAACGAGCAGGGCGGCCTTGCGCCAGTGCGCACGAGCCCAACGAAACGGGCCCGACCAAACTCTTGACGACCGCCGGAACGGGCGAAGATGCCGCGGACTCCGGCGCATGGCTCGCTGTGACGTCGAACCGGGGATTGACAGAGAGCCGCTCCCGTCACGAGATCCGGGCATGCCCAAACCGGAGTTGAGATTCAAGCGAGGTTTCGCGCTGCACGAACAGGGCAGGCTTGATGACGCGTACCGGGTTTATCAGGAAGTTTTGCGGCAGCAGCCGAACCATTTCGATGCACTCCATATGGCAGGTGTGATCGCGCTGCAGACCGGGAGAGCGGAGCGAGGTGTTGAACTGATCGGGCGGGCCATCCGCCTGAACGGAAACATCGCCGCCACCTACAATAATCTGGGCAATGGGCTACGGGCCCTGAAGCGCCTTGAGGAAGCGGTCGCCAGCTACGACAATGCGATCGCGCTGAAGCCGGACTACGCGAGCGCCTATTACAACCGCGGGATCGCGCTGCGGGACCTCCAGCGTCATGCAGACGCGATCGCGAGCTATGACAGGGCGATCGCACTGCAACCCGACCACGCGGAAGCGTATTACAACCGCGGCGTCGCACTGGAGGATCTGGCACGGCATGAGGAGGCAGCCGCGAGCTGCGAAAAGGCGATCGCAATCGATCCGGATCACCGATATGCCCTCGGCTGCGCCTTAGGCAACGCGCAAAAGATTTGCGATTGGACACGAACGTCAAAACTCGCCGCTGACTTGAAGGACAACATCATCAATGGGAAACGGATCATCGCGCCGTTCGCGCTGCTTGGCCAGCTCGACGATCCATGGCTGCATCTGCAATGCGCGAGGAGGTTCAGTCAGGACAAGGTAACAACTCGGCCGCCGCCGCTTTGGACCGGCACGGTGTGGCGGCATGACAGAATACGAATTGCCTATTTGTCGGCCGATTTTCGTGAGCATGCAGTTGCCTATCAGATCGTCGGCCTGCTGGAATCCCATGACCGGTCGAAGTTCGAGGTGCTCGGCGTGTCCCTCGGCGCCGAGGGTCGTGGTGACATGCGTGCGCGCCTGGCGAGGACGATGGACGAATTTCACGACGTGCGCACCAAGAACGACCTGGAGGCGGCAACGCTGCTCAGCGGGCTCGAGATCGACATCGCCGTCGATCTGGGAGGCCACACGGGAAACGCCCGTCCGGGGATTCTCGCCCACCGTCCGGCGCCGATTCAGGTCAGCTATCTCGGCTATCCGGGAACCATGGGAACCGACTTCATCGATTATATCGTCGCCGATAAGATGGTGCTTCCGTTCGATCAGCAACCGTTTTTCACTGAACGGGTTGTCCACCTCCCCGATTGCTACCAAGTTAACGATGCGAAACGGCGGATCGCCCAATGCACGCCGACGCGACGGGAGGCGGGCCTCCCGGGTCAGGGGTTCGTCTTCTGTTGTTTCAACAACAACTATAAAATAACCGCGCCCGTCTTCGAGGTCTGGATGCGGCTGTTGCGAACGACGCCGGACAGCGTGTTGTGGCTGGTGCACAGCAATAGCGCGGCGGAGCGCAACCTTCGCGCGGCAGCCGCGGTGCGCGGGGTCGACCCCGCCCGACTGGTGTTCGCCGACCGACAACCCGTTGCGGAGCATCTGGCACGTCACAGGCTGGCTGACCTGTTTCTCGACACCCTGCCCTACAATGCCCACGGGACGGCAAGCTTCGCGCTATGGGCCGGGCTGCCGGTTCTGACCTGCCAGGGCCGAGCGTTCGCGGGACGCGTGGCGGCCAGCCTGCTCCACGCCGTCGGTCTTGCGGAGTTGGTGACGGACAGCCTGAGGGATTACGAAGCGCTGGCGATGCGACTGGCAACCGATGCACCACGTCTGCACCGGCTGCGCGAGACGCTGGCGCGAAACCGGCTGAGCCATGCACTGTTCGACACCGACCGCTTCTGCCGCAACATCGAGTCGGCATATACGACGATGTGGGAACTCTGGCAGCGTGGAGAGCGCCCGCGAAGCTTCAGTGTCGGGCCACGCCAAGGCGCTGGTGACGAGAGAAATCGGCAGCCGATAACTGGCGTTTTCCCGCCTGTTTGAGGCAAACGAGGGTTCCGGAGTGCCGCATCCGGCGTAACGGGCCTCCGTTCCGTGCGCCGCCTCGCGCGGCGGCGTCACCTCCACCCGGTCGGCGACCTCGTCGGGCGGCTGACCGCACCTGCCGCCGATCGCGCCTCAGCCCCGGCGGCCTGGCCAGAGGTTGAAGCGCGACGGTGGTGTCCGGCTGGTCTGGTGGATGTTGCCGCTCGCCTCGCCCGAGTTGCCTACCGCTGGGCCAGCAGCGGGCCCAGCACGTCCACCACCCCGGTGATCAGGATCTGTACGCCGATGCACAGCAGCAGGAAGGCGGAAAGCCGGGTGACGGTGCGGCTGCCGCGCGCGCCCATCAGGCGGGAAATCCGATCGGTCGAGCTGTAGATGATCCAGATCACCGCTGCCAGGGCCATCGTTGCCGCGGTCATGCCCAGGAAGAACCACGCGAGCTCTGCCGGAGCCTGCGGGTGGCTGGAGCCGAGCGCCACGGCCACCGATATCGTTCCGGGTCCGGTGGTAAGCGGGATGGTCAGCGGAAACAATGCGATGTCGTCCACGCCGGTGGCGAGTGTCGCCTGTTCCTCTTTCCGTGCTTCGTTCCGTTCCGGCGCGTTCAGCAGGTTCCACGCGCTCAGCGCGACGACGACGCCGCCGGCAACGCGCAATGCCGCCAAGGTGATGCCGAAGATCGCCAGAACGTAGGAGCCGGCCCACAACGCCACGGTCATCACCACGAGCGAGTACAGCGCAACCTGTCGGGCCAATCCCGCACGGTCCTGCGTGCGGCGGGCGGTCACCTCGCGGAAGATGAAGGCGCCGCTGATCGGATTGACGATGGAGAACAGCGCCGGAAAGCCGAGCAGAAACGCGTTCAGCGCGTGGTGCACGGCTGGCATTGCTTCACTCAAGTGCCGGCCTCACCTGCGATGGATCGCCGCCGCGTCGGACGCTTCGCGTTCGCGGATGGCCTGGTCGTCGGCGGCCGAACGGGTCCGCACCGAATTGGGGCGGGCCGCGCGATCCGGGGGTCGTCCGCGCGTCGATGGGCGTGGGTCATTAGCTGGCACTTTCGATCGTCGACCGCGCGAGCATATCGCCTCGCGACCGAATTCAGGAAGCAAGGGGACTCAACAATGGATGCGCACGGAAAGAGCTTCGCCGGAACCGACGGCGGCCCCGACCTGCCCGGCTCGCGCCTGGTGCCCGCAGCCACGTGTCGGAAATCGAAAGACCCACGCAACCGCCGATGGTTCGGTCGTTGTCGGGCCTTGGCTACGCTGTCCCGGCGAGCTTGTCGGTTGGGTATCCCAGAATGGTCACGATCCTCCCGCTCTCCTGATCCGCGTAGACGAATGCCGGCCCGTCGATGCGATAGCGGCCCTTCCAGCCGATGCCAAACGTCGTATCGGTTTCCTCGATTTGGACCGGTTCGATCGCCCCATCTCGCGCGAGCCTTGCGGCGAGCAGATCCGAAGGGTCGAGCAGCCATGCATCGCCGGTATCGGTCGAGAACAGCACCAACTGTCCAATGGTGACGATGCGGGCGTCCCGATTGACTGCCCGACGCTGGATGTAGCGCACCTCGTCGGCCAACCGAAAGCTCGCACCCGCCATGACCTGGATGCCAGGGCCGCGTTTGACGGCGTTTCGACCCGTGCCCTGTCGAGTTTTGCCCTGTCTTTTGCGGTTTGCCATCGACCGTCCACTCCATTGTTCGCCGACCTGCCGGTTTCCGCGTCGGGACCCGCCGGCCGGTCACCGCTCGCTTGAGCCCATCCGGGGCTACGTCCTTTCGTGCAGCCGGTCCACCCGGGACCGTGGCACGGGTATTTCCATGACAGCGCTCAGACACCAGCGATGGGGGGGTGCCCCGCTGCGCAGTCAGGTCGCCGGCGGATTCAGGTGTGGCGCCACCACCTCGCGCGTCGCCTTGCTGGGCACCACCGGGATGATCTCGAACGTCACGCCGAGGCCGCGCCAGTGCAGCACCCATTCCTGGAACAGCCTTGCGTCATCGCATCGCATCAGTTGGAAGCAGCGCGCAAAATTGGGCTCGATCCAGCTATCGACATACTCCAAGCCATCCGGCAGCACCCGCCCGGCGTCGCGCAGGTGCCGGTAGACGGGCACCATGTCATTGTCGCGAAAGCGCTCGATGACCATGAACAGCATAGTCGCCCTCCCTCTGTGACCCGGACGATGCCGGGCGGCCTGTACGTGCCGCCGGTGGGATCCGCTTCTTACGATCGTATGCCGTATGCAGAAATCCGTACAGATAGAACCGTACAGCCCTGGCCCGGCGCGCATCGTATGTCGGCGCCGGAGCTACCGAGGGAGATTTGCCGTGTTCACCGAATCGAGCCCGCTGCATGCCGCGGCGCAAAACGAGAGTGAGATCGTCTCAGGGATCCGCACCGCACAGGCCGCGGACAAATTCGCTCAACGCCAGCACGACCGCCGCCGCCGCCGGCCGATGCGGTTGGAGATCAGCGCCGACGAGCTGGACAGAATGGTCAGGGAGTTCGCGGCAACCCACGGCGGGATCGTCAGGTGCCCGGCGGCGTACGCCGTGCCGTCGGAGCAGTACCGCAACTAGCGACTTGCGGGCGGTGGTTGGGTTGGCGGTGCGCTGGCGATTGGGCGCGCATGTTACGGCCGCTCTTCCGCCGATTCCCGGCATGGCCGCGGCTCACCGAGGGGCTTAAGGCCGCCAGTTCCTGGGCAACCACGCCACGCAGCAGCGGAAGGTCGTGCGTGAGAGTGACCCAAACCCGACGTGCAGCCACGTCCTCGTATTCATGACGGTAGAAGTTCCCAGCCGCCGCCATCTCCCGCCATTCAATCGACGTGTGTCGGGCTTTGAGCGCATCAGGCAACCGGCGTGAGGCGTCGGAGATGATTTCGAGGTAGCGTACCACGGCGTAAATCCGCAGATCGTCATCCTTGAGTGCCTCGTAGCCCATGTCGGCGACGAATCGCTCGGCCATCGCGATGTGGTGCTGAATGTCGCCGAGCCGGCGCCTGGTATCCCGAGGGTCAAAAGGCATAGATCGCGTCCGCCGTGGCGGCGGGGGCGACGCAGGGTTTTAATGCCTCACGGTCCCCAACGTCGACGGGCCCGTCAAACAAGGCCGCGATGTATTCCTTGAGGCCGATATATCTCCAGACCCCGACATGCGCATCCGGGTCGATCTCAATCATGATGTCGGTGTCGCTGTCGGGGCGTTGGTCGCCGCGCGCCCGCGAGCCGAATACGGCAGCGTGCGCCACGCCGCGTGCGCGCAGCGCCGCTTCGTTCTCCCGTAGCCGAGCTATGATGTCCTGACGGTTCATGGCTTCTTCATACCACAAAGTCCGAGCGGTCGTGTCCCCCGCTGGAGACAATGATACCACCCTGCGCCCTTCAACCAACACCCCGCGGACGCCACAATCCCCCCTCACCCGCCCAGCCCGGCGACAAGCCCCGCCAGCCCCGACAACCGCCCGTCGCCGACCGCGCCGCATGCAGGATGGCGCGCAGGTCCGCAACCGCGTCCTCGAACACGTCATTCACCACCACCTGGTCGAATTCGGCCCAGTGGCCGATCTCCTCGCGCGCCAGGCCCACGCGCCGAGAAATCTCCGCCGGGTCCTCCCCGGCGCGTTCGCGCAGCCGGGACTCCAGCGCCGCCAGCGAGGGCGGCGGCACGAACACGCCCACCACGTCGCCCGGCAGCGCCGCGCGCATCTGGCGATGGCCCTGCCAGTCGATGTCGAAGGCGACGTCGCACCCGACCACCAGCGCCGCCTCCACTTCGGCGCGTGGCGTACTGTAGGTGTGCCGGCCCGGCACGCGCGCCCGTTCCAGAAAACCCTCCGCTCCCACCATCGCGTCGAACACCGCTCGGTGACGAAATCAGGGGGGCGGCCCTCGATACCCCGGGCCTTGATCGCCCTGGCCTTGCTGGCCCTGACCCTGGTAACCCTGACCCTGGTAACCCTGACCCTGGTAACCCTGACCCTGGTTACCCTGACCCTGGTAACCCTGTCCCTGGTAGCCTTGGCCCTGGTAGCCTTGGCCCTGGTAGCCTTGGCCCTGGTAACCCCCGCCTTGCGGGGCGCCGTAATAGCCGCCATAGGCCGGGTATCCATAGCCTCCGTAGGCTGGATAGGCGTAACCACCGTATGCGGGATAGGCGGCGCAGCACGGCACGTATGTCCCGGAGTAGGGGTCATACACGCACCCCGGGAGCATCCCCATTCCGCCGATCAGCAGGATCACTGCGAGGGTGCGTCGATTACACCATCTGGTCATCGTTGCTCTCCACCTTCCGTAGATCGCTCGCCCGTCGTGGCATACGACCGGAGCAGCCTACTCCTTCCAGCCAAATGTGCCAGGAGAGTTACAATTCCGTGGCGACCGGCGCATGACGCTGGCCGCCAGCATGATTGCGCGGTCACTGCAGGACTTGCTGCCCGATCCTGTGACAACCGCCCTCGCGCGCGGGTAATTCGACCTATGGCAAGCCCGCGAATGCTTGCCGCTTCGCACGGTCACGTCTACCGCTTGTGAAGCGATTTCCCCCACCGATCTGCGTATATTCCGAGCCTGTCGCTGCTGCTTCGCCGCGGGCTATACCGTCAGGCGATCATCGTCGTGTCTGCACCGACAGCCCTCGCCAACCGGTTATTCGGCCTGGCACGCAGAAACGATCACCCAAGAGACGGTCGCCCAAGCGACGGCCGCCTGGAATCGCCGCACAAGGCCGGTGCTACCGACTCTCGATAGGAAACGTCATGTCTGTGACGATACCGACACAAATGTCCCGCGCCGGCGCTTCGCAAGCGTCCAAGCTTGCTCGTCGGCACGTCCCGGTCGGCGCGACCGGCGTGACAGCACCCCAGAGCCACACAGGTCCGCCAGGCCGGAGCACTGCGCCAGCGCGGAAGCCGCTCTTCGGCGCATGAGCAGCGCACCCGGCAGCGTCGCATCTGGCGACACGGCGCACACCAATCCGCAAATGATCCGTTTGATCCAGCAAACGCCAAGGAGGCACCCAATGAGGATAGGATACCGGAGCCTGTTTGCGGCGACGCTCACGCTGACGGCCTTGGTTTGGTGGGGCGCCACGAACGCAGGCCAAACGGTCCATTTGGACGTGGTGAAAACCAACCTTGTGGCAAAACTGACGAGGGCAACGACCTGCACGGCTTCGATGTACCATGTGACGGCTGGCGAGAACGCATCCATGGCCGTGACCAATGATGGTGGATGGTGCTGGGCAGACACCTATGCGAGAAGCAACTGGCGCACGCTCTCCGCGACGTCCGTGGCCGTGACCCACCCATCCAGGCACGGTCGCGTTCTGGTGGGCGACATCGAAAACCAGGAGGTCAGGGTCGCCTATCGGCCGGAACCTGGTTTCGCCGGAAAGGACAGCTTCACCATCCACTATGATACGGATGATTCTGAAAAGACATTTTTGATATCGGTCTCCAAATAGATATCGGTGGCGGCGCAGCAACGCCATATGTGCGGTTGGTGCTGTCCTGATCCGGACGGGCCGTCGATCGGCTCAGGACGGTCGGCGGAGCCGGGCGCATCAGGCTGGCGCTCGATAGATTTTGCCGCCCGCGATTTAGCAAAATCGTGCCGGGGCATCGTTCCTCCGCTCTGCCGGGTTCTCGCAAGCACCCCTCGCACTCTGAGTAGATTCCGAGTCTGCCCGCTCATCCCGGTCACATGCATGGTCTGCACCGCCAGCCATACCCCATTGGTCGGCAATCAGCCTGCCTCAGAGCGGGCATGCGTCAGCCCCCAAGCCCCGCGTGCCCGCTCCCCTTTTCCGTTGCACGGACTGACGAGAAAGGTATGCAGATGGCTCGCATCGCAACCGTCATCCTGGTCAGCCTCTATGCGGTGCTGGCCCCCCTAATCATCGCGCTGTCGCTGCACTAAGCGCGTCATGGCCGCAAAACGTCTCGCGGATGGCTGGGCGGTCCTGAAGCGGAGTTGGAGCCTGCTTGCAGCGGTCAGCTTTCGCCAGGAGCCGTTCGTGTGCCCTTCCCAACCTCAAACATCCGCGCCGCCGGTGCCTTCCGCTTCGCGAATGTCACTCGGAGCCTGGTCCGGGCGGTCTGCATCATCCGCCGACCCGGATCCCTGGTACGCGCCGCGCGAATGATCGACTCCCTGCCGGTGCTACCCCGTCACGCCGGCGCCCGCCACGATCCACGCCATCGCCTGTCGTCTTCGTGACGGGGGACGATCGAACGTCCGGGCCCCTCACCCACCCAGCCCGGCGACAAACCCGGCCAACCCCGACAGCCGCGCCGTCGCGGACCGCGCCGCGTGCAGGATCGCGCGCAACTCTGCCACCGCGTCCTCGAACACGTCGTTCACCACCACGTGGTCGAACTCGGCCCAGTGGCTGATTTCCTCGCGCGCCAGGCCCATGCGGCGAGAAATCTCCGCCGTGTCCTCGCCGGCGCGCTCCCGCAGCCGCGCCTCCAGCGCCGACAGCGACGGCGGCAGCACGAACACCCCCACCACGTCGCCCGGCAGCGCCGCGCGCAACTGGCGATGTCCCTGCCAGTCGATGTCGAAGGCGACGTCGCGCCCGGCCGCGAGCGCCGCCTCCACGTCGGCGCGCGGCGTGCCATAGCTGTGCCGGCCCAGCACGCGCGCCCATTCCAGGAACCCACCTGCCGCCACCAGCGCATCGAACGCCGCCTGATCACGGAAATGGTAGTGCGCGCCGTCGACGTCGCCGGGACGCGGCGGGCGCGTGGTGACGCTGATTGACAGCGACAGCGCCGGCTCGGTCGCCAGCAGCGCCCTTGTGAGCGAGCTCTTCCCGGCCCCCGACGGCGCCGCCAGCACCAGGCACACGCCGCGGCGCGCGAGGGTGTTCATGCCTGACGCCGAACGGATCGACGGACCGACGGCGGCCTCATCGTCATGGCGGCCCCCGAGTTCCGGCCGAAGGCCGGCCCGAGGACAGGCTCCTGCCGGCATCCACGACTTTCCTTGCGGCACGAAGGCAAGTCGCGGATGGCGGCATGCACCGGCATGACGCGGAACCAACGCCTGTGGGTTGATCGTTGCAGCCTCCGGTATCATTCGATGTTCTGCACCTGCTCGCGCAACTGCTCGATCGCCGCCTTCAGTTGCAGCCCGGTCGCGGTCAGCGCGCGCGACGAGGACTTGCTGCACAGCGTGTTGGCCTCGCGCATGAACTCCTGCACCAGGAAATCCAGCCGCCGTCCAACCGAAGCCGCCTCGGTCAGCAGCGCGCGCGCCGCCTCGACATGGCTGGCCAGCCGGTCCAGCTCCTCGCGCACGTCGGAGCGCGCGGCGAGCAGGGCGACCTCCTGGGCGATGCGTTCCTCGGGCAACGAGGGGGTTTCGCGCAGCAGGGCCTGAAGGTTCTCCATCACCCGGGCGCGGTGCGCGGCGGGCTGGTCGGCGGCCTCCTTGACGGCCTTGCGGCGCAGCTTGGCGATCTCGGCGAGCAGCCCGTCCAGGGTCGCGCGCAGCCGCTCGCCCTCGGCCTGACGTGCTTCAACGAGGCCGGCCAGGGCGGCATCGAAACCGGCGCGCACCGCGGCGGTGGCGGCCTCGGTGCGGTCTTCCTGGGCCTCGGTGGCGGGGCGCAGCACGCCGGGCAACGCCAACAGCGCCTCGGCCTGCGGTGGCTGGCTGCCGGGGATGCGGGCATGCAGCGCCATCGCCAGCGCCAGCACCTGCTCCAGCACGGCCGGGTCGGGGGCCAGTTTTTTCTCCGCCGCGCGCGCGATGGCGAGGTTGGCGGTGACGTTGCCGCGTTTCAGCAGCTTTCCGCCGGCCTCACGCAGCATGGGTTCCAGCGCCTCCCAGCCGGAGGGCAGGCGGAAGCGCAGATCGAGGCCGCGGCCGTTGACGCTGCGCAGCTCCCAGGCCCAGGCGAGGCCGTCCACCTCGCCCTCGGTGTGGGCAAATCCGGTCATCGAGGCGAGCGCGGCGGTCATCGGTGCATTCCCTAGGGGTCATTCTCTGGCGACGCCGTCTTCTAACAGCCACCCACCCAGGTGCGAAGCTGGGCTATGCTGCCGCCATGACAGACCTTCCGCGCGCATTGATCACCGGCGCCTCTTCCGGCATCGGCCGGGCGCTGGCCCTGGAGCTGGCGGGCCGGGGCGGCGCCACGCTGCACCTGTCCGGCCGCGACGCCGCGCGGCTCGAGGCAACCGCGCAGGCCTGCCGCGCCCGCGGGGCGGATGCCCGCACCGCGGTGCTGGACGTGCGCGCCGCCACCGCGATGGCGGCCTGGATCGAGGCGGCGGGGCCGCTCGACCTGGTGGTGGCGAATGCCGGCGTGTCCGCGGGTGCCGGCGGGAACCTGGTGGAGCCGCCGGCGCAGATCCGCGCCATCCTGGCGATCAACGTCGACGGCATGCTGAACACGGTGCTGCCGGCGCTGGCGGTGATGGCGCGCCAGCCACGCGGGCCGGACGGGATTGCCGGGCGGATCGCGGTGATCGCCTCGATCGCCGGGCTGGTCGCGGTGCCGGGTTCGGCCGCCTATTGCGCGGCGAAGGCGGCGGCGGATGCGTGGACGGTGGCGACGGCCCCGGCGGCACGCGCCCAAGGCATCGTGCTGACCAGCATCTGCCCCGGCTACATCCGCACTGCGATGACCGAGGAAAACCGGTTCCCGATGCCCGGGCTGATGGACGCGGACCGCGCCGCGCGCATCATCCTGCGCGGCATCGCGGCCGGGGCGGGTGCGCGTCGCGTTTCCCTGGTGGATGGCAGCGGCGGCCCGTTTCGCCGACCTGCTGCCGCCGCGGTGGCTGGCGGCGCTGGCGATCGGACGCAAGGGCAAGCCGCCGGATCCGACGCTATGATGCGCCGGGCGGCGACAGGCACGCGACGATGGGCGCGAAACAAACGGGGGGGGAGCGGACATGACAACAGCCTTCAGGCCGACACGGCAGGTGCCCGGCGTGCATCATCGCCACGTCGGCGAGGTGGTCGTCACGGCGCTGAACGACGGCCTGCTCGACGCCAGCTTCGACTGGCTGACCCATATCGATCCCGCCGAGCCGCCGGCGCTGCACGCGGCCAGCTTCCGCGCAGTCCCGCCGCGGATCAGCATCAATGCGTTTCTGCTGCACCTGGGCGAGCGCCTGGTGCTGGTGGACAGCGGCTGCGGTGGCAACATGGGACCGGCGCTCGGGCGGCTGGCGGAGAACCTGGCCGCGCTGGGGGTGGCGCCAAGCGCGATCGACACCGTGCTGCTGACGCATCTGCATCCCGACCATGTCGGCGGCCTGGTCGACGCCGCGGGGAAGGCGCTGCTGCCCAACGCCGAGCTGATCGTGCACGCGGCAGAACCGCCGTTCTGGCACGACGACGCGGTGCTGGCACAGGCGTCCGAGGAAAACCGCGGCTTCATCCAGCTCGCGCGGAGCGTGCTGGCGGCATATCGGGACCGGGTGCACACGATCGCCTCGGGCGAGGTGCTGCCCGGCATCACCGCGGTGCCCGAACCGGGGCACACGCCTGGGCACACCGGGTGGATGATCGCGTCGGGTGGGGACTCGTTGCTGATCTGGGGCGACATCGTGCACATGCCGGGGGTGCAGTTCGCCCGTCCCGGCGCCGGCATGGGATTCGACGTCGACGGCGCGCAGGCGATCGCGACGCGGCGGCGGATCATGGAAATGGCGGCGACGGAGCGGCTGCTGGTGGCGGGGATGCACCTGGATTTTCCGGCGTTCGGCCACCTCGCCCGCGCGGGAGACGGCTATGCGTTCATTCCCGAGGTGTGGACGTCCTGACGCACACAAGCTGGACGGACGCGTTGCCAACCGCCTGCATGGCGACATTGGCCGCCCTCGCGAGGATGGCGGGACCCAGGCGATGGCGGTAACATCGGGGCATGCGAAAGCACGATGCAATCAACGCCCTGAAGCAGCAGGCCGAGGCCGTCAAGGCGCTCGGGGCGACCTCGCTCTATCTGTTTGGATCGACACTGCGCGATGGTGCGACGGCGGACAGCGATCTCGATCTCTTCATTGACTACGATCTTGCCCGCCGCTTTTCGCTGGTCGAGCTGGTCGGCATCAAGCAGCTTCTGGAACAGCGCCTCGGCGTCCCGGTCGACGTGACCACGCGCGACAGCCTGGACCCCCTGCTGCGGCGTCGGATCGAGGCTTCAGCCGAACGAATCTTTTGATGACCCGGCTGCTACGCCCCGCGCTTCGGGCCATCCTCGAGGCGATCGATGGCATCGAAAATTCTGCGCGGGGAAAGACCCTCGAGGACCTTGGCGCCGACTGGCTGCTGCGCCACGGCATTCAGCGCGGCGTCGAGCTCGTTTCGGAAGCTGCGCGCCGCATCCCACCGAGATTCAGGCGACCCACCCCGACATCCCTTGGGCGCAGATCATGGGCATCGGCAATGTGCCCCGGCACGAATACCATCGAATTTCGGACACGGTGATCTGGAACGTCGTGCTGGTCTATCTTCCACCATTGCGGGCTGCTGTATCGGCAATCGAGCAGAGCCTGGATGAAAGCTGACCGGCTCCAGGCTGTCGCGCGGCGCTTGTAGACCTCAACTCCGCCGCCAATTATCTGACGCATGCCCCTTGACACGACACTATCCCGCCTCGGCCTGCGCCTGACGCCGAGCGGGCATCTGGTGACGGAACCCGCCGACGACGCGGCGGAGCTCGACCACGCCACGGCCACCCGCCTGGCGGAAGCCTTCGCGCGCGGCAGCGGTCAAGGCCTGCTGCAGCTCGGCGCCGGCGAGGTCGGTCACCTGCTGCCGCCCGCCTTCGCTTGGTGGCGCGCCTTCGCCGCCCGCTACGTCGCGGCGCTGTGCCTGCACGCCCCCGGCGCCGCGCCCACCGCCGGGCAGGCTGCCGCGGTCCCGGCGGTGCCACCGCCCGACCCCGCCGAGCGCGCCTCGTTGGTGCTGACGGCGCCGATGATGCCGGGGGCCGAGTACCTCACGCAGGACGTACTGCTCGCGCTGTGGCAGGCCACCGAAGCCGCCTGCGCGTCCGCCCTGGCCGAAACACAAACCGACCTGCAGACGTTCCTGAAGCGGCTCAATCCGGCGTGGAACCTGGTCGGGCGGGTGCATTTCAACCTGGCGGAAAACCGCCGCGACCCCGATGCGCCGTTCGCCTTCATGGCCACCTACACGACGCGGCTGTCGGCGCAGGCCAAGGCGCAGCACTTGCCGCTGGGCCAGGCGCTGCGCGAATACGCCGGCGCGGCCAACCGCGAGCGGTTGCTGGCACTGCTGCTGCCGGTGCAGCGCGCCGCGGAGGTCTGCGCCTGGCTGAAACCGATGATCGACGGCGGAGAGATTTTCCACCCGCTGCGCTGGACGCCGCGCGACGCGTCGCGCTTTCTCGCCGACGTGCCGGCCCTGGAAGCCGCCGGCGTGGTGGTGCGCATGCCGGCCACCTGGCGCGCCAGCCGCCCGGCGCGCCCGCAGGTCACCGGCACGGTGGGCGCGCAACGGCCATCCGCCGTCGGCCTCGACGGGATGCTGGATTTCCGCATGTCGGTCACGCTCGACGGCGAGGCGCTGTCGGACAGCGAAATCAAGTCGTTGCTGTCCGGCACCGACTCTCTGGTGCTGCTGCGCGGCCGGTGGGTGGAGGTGGACCGCGCGCGGATGGAACGCGCCATGCAGCAGTTCCGCGAGGCGGAGGACCTGGCGCGCCGCAACGGGCTCAGTTTTGCGGACGCGATGCGAATGCTGGCCGGCGCCGCGGTCACCGCCGATGGGACCGAGGCCGCCAGTCCCGACTGGGCGCAGGTGAGCGCGGGGCCGTGGCTCGCCGAGACGCTGCAGGCGCTGCGCGCGCCGGACGGCGCCGGGATCGATCCCGGGCCGGCGCTGCACGGCACGCTGCGGCCGTACCAGCAGGCTGGCGTGCAGTGGCTGCACCTGCTGTCCGGCCTCGGGCTGGGCGCCTGCCTGGCCGACGACATGGGCCTCGGCAAGACGATCCAGGTGCTGGCGCTGCTGCTGCTGGAACGGCGACGCAACAAGGGCGCGCCAGACAAGAGCGCAGACGGGCGGCCCAGCCTGCTGGTCGCGCCGGCCTCGCTGCTGGCGAACTGGTCGGCGGAGATCGAAAAATTCGCCCCGGAGTTGCGCACGCTGATCGTGCATCAATCGGCGATGACCCCGGCACAGGTGAAGGAATTTTCCCCCGCGCAGGCGGCCGGGCTGGATCTGGCGATCACCAGCTACGGTTCGCTGCTGCGCATCCCGGCGCTGGCGGCAACCGACTGGCGCTTCGTCATCCTGGACGAGGCGCAGGCGATCAAGAACCCGGGTGCGAAACAGACGCGCGCCGCCAAGGCACTGAAGGCGCAGGCGCGCATCGCGCTGACCGGCACGCCGGTGGAGAACCACCTCGGCGATCTGTGGTCGATCTTCGATTTCATCAATCCGGGCCTGCTGGGATCGGCGAAGCAGTTTTCGCGGTATGCCAAGGGCCTGGCCGACCGCACGGAAAATCCCTACGGCCCGCTGCGCGAGCTGGTGCGGCCCTACATCCTGCGGCGGATGAAGACCGACAAGGCGATCATCGCCGACCTGCCGGACAAGACCGAGGTGAAGGCGCATTGCGGCCTGACCCGCAAGCAGGCGGCGCTGTACGAGCAGGCGGTGCGGGAGCTGGAGCAGGCGCTGGAGGAAACCGACGGCATCGCGCGCAAGGGCCTCGTGCTGGCGATGCTGATGCGGTTCAAGCAGATCTGCAACCACCCGTCGCAGTGGCTGGGCGACAACGTCTGGGCCGAGCAGGACAGCGGCAAGCTGGCGCGGCTGCGCGAGATCGCCGAGGTGGTGGCGGCACGCCAGGAGAAGATGCTGGTGTTCACCCAGTTCCGCGAGATGACCGCGCCGCTGGCGGGGTTCCTCGGCGGCGTGTTCGGCCGGCCCGGCCTGGTGCTGCACGGTGACACCGCGGTGCGCAACCGCGCGCGACCTGGTGCGGCGCTTCCAGGAGGACGAGACGGTGCCGTTCTTCGTGCTGTCGCTGAAGGCGGGCGGGTCCGGGCTGACGCTGACGGCGGCCTCGCACGTGGTGCATTTCGACCGCTGGTGGAACCCGGCGGTGGAGAACCAGGCGACCGACCGCGCCTTCCGCATTGGACAGAAGAGGAACGTGCTGGTGCACAAGTTTGTTTGCCGTGGCACGGTGGAAGAGAAGATCGACCGCTTGATCGAACTCGAAGCGCAGCCTGTCTGATGAGCTGCTGGCGGCGGGCGGCGAGATCAACCTGACCGAGATGAAGGACGACGAATTGCTGCAACTGGTCGCGCTGGACCTGAACGCGGCGATGCGGGAGTGAGGGGACAAGTTGTACACCTCTCCCGCGCTTGCGGGCGAGGTCGAGGCGCGAAGCGCCGAGGGTGAGGGTCGTGCCGCCAGCACCACCCTCACCCGCGTCGCAAGTGTTCCGCGACCTTGATCCGCTTCGCGGCTCAAGCCCGCAAGCGCGGGAGAGGTGATCGCAAAGGAACTGGGGACCATGTCGTACTACAACTCGCGTTATCGCTCGCATTACGAAGACCGCTGGCCGGCCTACGTTCCGGTGGCGGAGCGGCGCCGCAAGGCGGCTGCTCGCCATGGAGAAGCTGCGCAAGAAGGGCCACCCGGTCTCCCCGGTGAAGATCGAGGGCCGCGCCATCGCCTCGACGTTCTGGGGCAAGGCGTGGTGCGACAACCTGGAGCGCTATCGCGACTACGAAAACCGCATCGAGCGCGGCCGCACCTATGTGCGCAACGGCTCGGTGGTGGACCTGCAGATCGCGCCGCGCGAGGTGACCGCGCTGGTCAGCGGCTCGGAGCTCTACAACGTCAAGGTCAGCATCGCCGAAGTGCCGAAGAAGCAGTGGGCGTCGATCTGCAAGGACTGCGCCGGCGGAATCGACTCGCTGGTCGAGCTGTTGCAGGGGCGCTTCTCAAAGGGCGTGATGGAGCGCATCTGCCGCCAGGGCGACGGGCTGTTCCCGAAGCCGGCGGAAATTCGGTTCTCCTGCAGTTGTCCCGACCATGCATCGATGTGCAAGCACGTGGCGGCGGTGCTGTACGGCGTCGGCGCGCGGCTGGACGCGCAGCCGGAGCTGCTGTTCCGGCTGCGCGCGGTGGACGAGAATGACCTGCTGGCGCGGATCGATACGGCGCTGCCGCTGGCGAAGGGTGCGCCGGGCGCCGGCAAGGTGCTGGCGGAGGACGATCTGTCGGCACTGTTCGGGCTGGACATGGATCCCGGGACGCCGGCCTCCGCGGCAGGGGACGCGGCGCCGAAGTCGCGCGGCAAGAGGGATCGCGCCGGGAAGCCGGCGCTGGCCGAGCCGTCCGTCGCCGTACCCAGGGGAGCGGTGCGGAAGGGCGCGCGCTCGCCCACGTCCACGCCGACACCGGCGGCGACTCGGGCCGCGGCAAAGCGAAAGACTGCCGCCATGGCGCCGCGGCGGCGTGCGTCAATGACGGCAACATGATCGGGCAGGTGCCGCTGGTTGGTTCGTACACCTCTCCCGCTCTTCGCGGGAGAGGTCGAGGCGCAAAGCGCCGAGGGTGAGGGTCGTGCCGCGTGCGCCACCTTCACCGTTGATCCGCTTCGCGGCTCAACCGCTCCGCTCGCCGCGTCGGTCCGCTTCGCAGCCCAACCCCGCGAAGAGCGGGAGAGGTCTACGCAGGGTCGGCCTGTCGCCGTCCTACGCCCCCATCGGCCAGCCGCGCTGCTGATACGCAGAATCCCAGAACAGCCACTCGGTACTGCGTTGAACGGATGAACGCCGTCATCATCCGCCCCACCGTGGCCGGCGCCGCGGCCGCCGCCGCGCGGTCGGTGATGCCGATGACCGTGCGCACCGCCTCGCCAAATCCCTCGTCAGCGTAGGTGTCGATCCAGGCCCGGTACGGATTATCCGCCGCCGCGCGCTGGGAAATCGCAGTCCCCACGTCCCAATAGACCCAGAAGCACGGCAGCAGCGCCGCAACCAGCACCTCCCACGGATCATGATACGCCGTCGCCAGCAGAAAACTGGTGTAGCCCAGGCAATCCGGCGACGGCTCGGCCTCGGCCAACTTCGCCGGATCGATGCCGAAACTTCGAAAATACTGCTCGTGCAGCGCCTGCTCGACCGCCACCGCCTCCAGCGCCGAGGACGCGAACGCGTGCAGCGTCGCTCCGTCCGGCCCCTTCACCCCGGCCATCGCCAGCACCCGCGCATACTGCCCAAGATACAGCGCGTCCTGGATCACATAGCCCTGGAACCGCGCCCGGCTGAGCGTGCCGCCGGCCAGTTCGGTGTTGAACGGCAGATCGTGGATCACCTGGCGCAGCCGCGCGGTGCGCTGCCAGGCGGCCTCCGAGAAGCTGGTCATCCCGAAAAATCCTCCGTCCACAGCGCATGGAAATGATGCACCGGCCCGTGACCCGCGCCCACCATCAGGCGCCCGCTCGCGGCGATCGCGGCGGTCAGATACGCCTTGGCACGCCGCACCGCCTCGACCACATCGTGCCACGGCAGCAACGCCGCGATGGCGGCGGCGAGCGTGCAGCCGGTGCCGTGCGTGTTGCGCGTGTCGATGCGCGGGCTGGTGAATTCGGTGACCGTTTCGCCGTCGAACAGCAGGTCCGGGCTGTCCGCGCCTGGCAGATGCCCGCCCTTCAGCAGCACATAGCGCGGCCCGAGCCGGTGCAGCGCGCGCACCGCCTGGCGCATCTCGGCCAGCGTGGCCGGCTTCGGGCGCCGCCAGCAGCACGGCCGCCTCGGGCAGGTTCGGCGTGATCACGCTGGGCGAGCGGGGCCAGGCGATCGCGCAGCGCCGCGACAGCGTCCTCGCGCAGCAGGCGGTCGCCGCTCTTGGCCACCATCACCGGGTCCAGCACCACGTTGCGCGCGGCGTGATGGCGCAGCCGTTCGGCGATGGCGGCGGCGATCTCCGCGGTCGCCACCATGCCGATCTTCACCGCATCGACCCGCACGTCGTCGAAGATCGCGTCGATCTGCGCGGCGACGAAGTCGGGCTCGATCACCTGGACGGCGCGCACGCCCTGTGTGTTCTGCGCGGTCAGCGCGGTGATCACCGACATGCCATACGCGCCCAGCGCCGAGAACGTTTTCAGGTCGGCCTGGATGCCGGCCCCGCCGCTGGGGTCCGAGCCGGCGATGGTGAGGACGTTCGGGATCATGGCGGTGGTTTCCTCAGCGGTCGGGCGTCGCGGGCGTGGTTGTGGGAAGTGGTGGTGTCGGCTCGCCCATTCTTCACCTCTCCCTCTGGGAGAGGTCGGAGCGCGTCGGCGCTACGGGTGAGGGTCGCGCCACGCATTCAGTCGTTTGTACCTCCCGCGGCACCCTCACCCGCCGCTTCGCGGCGACCTCTCCCAAAGGGAGAGGTAAAGAGCGTCCGACCCAACGCCGCTATCTTTGCGCCTATGGGACGACGACAGCACTGCACGGCAATGTTCGTTCCATCGACGCGATGCTACGCCGCGGGCGGTGCCAGTGTCACCGCGGCCTCCGAGGTCAGCATCAGGAACGTGAACGTCTCCTGCAAATACAGGCGAACGACGGTCTCGGTGTGGGCGGAGTAGCCAATGGAGATGTCCTGGCCGATGTGCAGGTCGAAGTCGCCGCCGCGCGTGGTCAGGACAACCGCGCCGATGATAGCCGGGGCCCAGATGATCTCCTGGTTCACCAGCAGCTTGATATGATCCAGCACCGGATAGCCGTGGTCGCCGGCTGCGCTCAGCGCGCTGTAGGCATCAGCGCCCAGCACCACCGAATAGGGGCCGTTGACGCCGACCAGACGCAGTTGACTCAGCGCCTTGGCGATGGCGCCGGGGTAGTGGGCCACATTGGCAGGCAGCGTGATGATCGGATTGCTGGTGGCCGGTCGGATGCCCTGGATGTCGGCGGCAGCGTAGCCGTCGAAAATCGCGCGGTCCTCGGCAACGGCGATGCGTTCCGCGGCATCCTTCAGCGGCTGCCAGTCGGAATCGTTCGCCCCACGCTCCACGTCGTCGATCGCCCAGCGCTCCAGTTCAAACGGCACACGCAACTCGATCAGCGGCTTTACCACGCGCTGGCGGGCGATGACGCCGTCGCCGGGCGGCGCGACCTCGCGCAGGTGGCCGGTGCCGACGGCGGACAGCGTGGTGCCGCCGGCGTCCCGCACGTCCACCACGCGCCGCGCGGCGAGGTAGCGTTTCAGGGTGCGCGACGCCTCCTCCTCGATCTGCGCCCATGCGGCCTCGGAAATCGGCGCGAGCTCGCGATGCAGATTGTTCATGCCTGGAGGTCTCCTTTCAGCGAGCCGATGCCGAGCGAGCCGTGCGCCGCCGGCGGGATCGAAGGCGGGGAATTGGTCGGTGCGGATTCGATGGGGGCTTCCGGTTCGATCGGCGCCCCGGCCGCGGCCGGGCCGGCGGTCACGCCGTCCAGAAACGTCCTGGAGGGCACGAAGAACAGGTTGCCGGTGACGGCGCGGCTGAAGTCGAGCAGCCGGTCGTAATTGCCCGGCGGGCGGCCGACGAACATGTTCGTCAGCATCTGCTCGATCGTCCGGGGCGAGCGCGCGTAGCCGATGAAGTAGGTGCCGAATTCGCCCTGTCCGGCATGACCGAATGGCATGTTGGCGCGGACGATCTTGATCTCCTGGCCGTTCTCCTCGATCACCGTCAGCGCGTTGTGCGCGGAGGTCGGCCTGACCGCGTCGTCCAGTTCGATGTCGGAGAGCTTGGTGCGGCCGATGATGCGTTCCTGCGCCTCGGTGGGGAGCGCATTCCAGGCCGCCAGGTCGTGCAGGTATTTTTGCACGATGACGTAGCTGCCGCCGGTGAACGCGGCGTCCTCGGCGCCGATGACCGTGGCGTCGAGCGCGGCCTGATCCGTGGGGTTCTCCGTCCCGTCGACGAAGCCCAGCAGGTCCCGGTCGTCGAAGTACTGGAAGCCTTGCACCTCATACACGGGCGCCACCGCAGGGCCGAGCCGCGCCATGATCTGCGTCGCCATTTCGAAGCAGAGGTCCATCCGCCTGGCGCGAATGTGGAACAGCAGATCGCCCGGGGTGGCGACGGCATGGCGCGGTCCGGCACGGATCTCGCGGAACCGGTGCAGCTCCGCCGGGCGCGGTGGGGGGAACAGGCGATCCCAGAGGTCCGAGCCGAACCCCATGACACAGGACAGGTTGCCCTCAAGGTCGCGAAAGCCGACCGCGCGCAAAAGTGCGCCGAGATCGGCACAGAACGATTTCACCGTTGCGGCACTGGCGCTGCCGGGGTTCACCGTCACGACCAGGAAGATCGCGGCGCGGGTGAGCGGTGCGGTCACCGGCTGTGGGACGGGCGGTGCTGCACCCACCGGCACGGACACGGTCATCGGGGTGGCCTCCACCGGGTGACACGGCGCCGCGTCGCGGCAGTCCGCGTCTTAGTGGAAGATGCCGAGGGATACCAGACCGGGGAGACGAGCGGTCTGGGGAATGGAGGACGGCCAGCGGGCTTTGCCCCATTCGCGTCAGGGTGAGGGCGTGGCCGCAGCAGCGCGGTGATGCGGCCGGGGTGCTCGTTCGATCAAAAAAAAGACAGCAAGGATTCAACGCAGAGGCGCAAAGATCTCAGAGAAGGTTTTTGTGCGCTTCGCGCGGTGCCTCGGCGTGAGGCCGCGCGAAGCGCCAAGAAATCCTTGCTTCTCTGTGATCCCTGAGATCTCCGCGGCTCTGTGTTGGATCCTTGCTTGCTTGTTAGTTTGCGATGGGTCTCGGGGCGTAGCGCGGAGCGGCGCAGCGCATTCGGCCAGTCAGTGGCGGAATGCGCTGCGCTTTTCCACCCTGCGTCGGGTACGCCGGCACGCCGCTGACCTCAGGCGGCAAGCCGTGACTCCAGTCGGTCCAGCAACGGCCGCAGCGCCGCCGTGGCGGTCTGATCAAGGTCGAACGCCACATCCAGCACCCCGCCGACAGCGTGGCGGACGGCGAACGGCAACGCCACGCCCACCCCGTCCAAACTGAGCTTGCCGCTCGCCCCGCCCGGCACGGTTGCCGCGTCTAGGATCCTGGCGCCACCAGCGGAGAGATTGGCGACGCGGGCAGTCACCACGCCGTGGCCCGGCACCGTCAGCCGGCAGGGCAGATCCACGTCGTAGCGTCGGCTTGCGCGACGATCGACCTCAGTGGTCGAGGTGCGGATCACCCGCACCACGGTGCGCCGCAACTCGCTCACCAGTTCGGCCAAACCGGCGGCACCGATCTGGACGTCGGCGGCCTGTTGCCCGGTCTCTTGCGCCTCGGCCGAGACCT
The DNA here is from genome assembly GCA_963773345.1 of uncultured Alphaproteobacteria bacterium. GTDB lineage: Bacteria > Pseudomonadota > Alphaproteobacteria > Acetobacterales > Acetobacteraceae > Palsa-883. The sequence continues at coordinate 1,120,922 of CAVZBG010000010.1, forward strand.
CGGCGATGCGGCTGGTGATCTCGTTGGCCGCCTCTGCGGTCTGCTGGACATTGCGGGCGATCTCGGCCGTCGCGGCGCCCTGCTCCTCCACCGCCGCGGCGATCGAGCCCGACGATGGCGTCGATTTCGGTGATCGTTCGTTCGATGGTGCCGACCGCGGCGACCAACTCCCCGGTGGCGCCGCGCACCTCGGCGATGTGACGGGCGATTTCCTCGGTGGAGCGGGCCGTCTGGTTGGCAAGCTGCTTGACCTCGCTGGCGACCACGGCAAAGCCTTTTCCGGCGTCACCGGCGCGGGCGGCCTCAATGGTGGCGTTCAAGGCCAGAAGGTTGGTCTTTGCGGCGATGTCCTTGATCATGTCGGCCACGGCGCCGATGCGTTCCACCTTGCCGTTCAGCGCCTCGATCGTCGCGCGCGCCTGGCTGCCGGCGGCGACGGCGCGGCCGACCACCGCGGTCGACTGGCTGACCTGGCCACTGATCTCGCGGATCGAGGAGGACAGTTGCTCGGCGGCACTGGCCACCGTCTGGGCATTGGCCACGGCCTGGTCCGCTGCGGCCGCGGCGGTGTTGGCGGCCACCCCGGTACGCGACGCCGACGCGTTCATGCCGGCCGCGGTTGCCGCCATCGAGGCGGTGCGGTGACCGATCTCCTCCAGCGAGGCGCCCGTTTCGGTCTCGATCCTGTCCGCCATGCCCTGCAGGGCGGCGCTCTTTTCCCGCTCGGCCTGCTCCCGGCCGACTTCCCGCTCGGAGTTGAGCTGGTTCTCGACCATGTGCTGCTTGAACACCTGCACCGCGCGGGCCATGTCGCCGATCTCGTCGGCTCGATCCTGGGCCGGGACCTCGGCCGTCCGGTCGCCGTCGGCCAGGCGGCGCATCGCCGCGGTCATCCCGACCAGGCGCCGGCTGATCACGCGTGAGAAGATCAGCCGGACGACCAGCACGAGGACCACTGTCCCCGTCAGCGAGGCCGCCGACATCGTCAGTCAGCAGCCGGCGCAGCGCGGCGAAGTCGGCCGCGGTGGACAAGCTGCTGGAGAAGACGGAGAGCACCTGGCCTTTGGTCAGGTTCATGGTCGCACCATGGCAGGCATAGCATGACGGCTGGTCCGACCCCGGCGTGACGCCGAGGACGATGGGAAGGCTATAACGATAGGCTCCATCGACGAACCGGCCGATCGGGTGGCCGGTGCGCAACGCCTCCTCATCGATCGCGTCGCGCGGCGGCTTGCTGAGGGCCTGCTGGCCAGAGGTCGTCGTGCCTTTGGTCGCCGCGGCCATGAAGCTGGCCATCTGCGGGCTCCAGACGCTCCAGAGCTTGCCGGGATAGTCGGTGTTGCGGTTCTCGAACCAGCGATTGAAGACCTTGATCGCGACGTTCTGGGTGTCGTTGGCGCGCTGCTCCATCGCGCTCGACGACAACGCATTCAGCGACTTGAGCTCGTTTTCCGAGGTGTTGCGCAGGTTGGCCTCGACCTGGGAGACCTCGAACCAGCCGACCAGCAGCATGACGCACGCGGCGACGCCGAGCAGGCCAATACTGGTGATCAGCATGAAACGCGCCTGCAGACCGAGCTTGTTCCACCAGGTGAGCACGGTGACGCCTCCTTTGGCCGGATGCGCGGGAGGTCCCGGCCAGCGCGGGACCGTAGGGGGCAAAGTGTTGATATTTCGGTAACGCGGCGGCCAGGCGGGGGGTGTGCGGGAAGATACTCCCGCTCCCCTTGTGGGCTTGGGCCGCGAAGCGGACCAAGGGCGGGGGGAGGGGTCCGCGCGGCAAGGTGCTTCGGTCGACCTCCCTGGCGGGACCCCTCCCCCCTAACCTTGGTCCGCTTCGCGGCCCGAGCCCTCAAGGGGAGGGGGAATAACGCATCTTTCGGCACCGTCCCGCCGCGTGCTCCATCATCCGCGGCTGCCGCATCTGGCACCCTTCTTGCTGCGCAACAGCATCGTGGGACGGGGATCGCCCGGCCGCCCGGGGATCTGCCCGCGTGGTGGCCGGCTTCCACCGTTTCCGGGCCACGGATGCACAGGAAAGATGCACAGGAAATCCGCATGAAGCGCGTCGCGGCCGAGCCCTACGACTTCGAGTTCGAGCCGGGGGCGACCGCGCTCGTCATCATCGACATGCAGCGCGATTTCCTGGAACCGGGCGGCTTCGGCGCGGCGCTCGGCAACGACGTGTCGCAGCTTCGCTCCGCCATCGCGCCGACCGCGGGCGTGCTCGCCGCCTGCCGCGCCGCCGGCATGCTGGTGGTGCACACCCGCGAGGGCCACCGTCCCGACCTGACCGACCTGCCGCCGGCCAAACACCGGCGCGGCAACTTCGTCACCTGCATCGGCGACCCCGGCCCGATGGGGCGCATCCTGGTGCGCGGCGAGCCGGGCCACGACATCATCCCCGAGCTCGCCCCCGCCCCGGGCGAACCGGTGGTCGACAAGCCCGGCAAGGGCGCGTTCTACGCCACCGACCTGGAGGCCATGCTGCGCGGGCGCGGCATCACGCGGCTACTGGTCTGCGGCGTCACCACCGAGGTCTGCGTCAACACCACGGTGCGCGAGGCGAACGACCGCGGCTTCGACTGCCTGGTGCTGGCGGACTGCACCGGGTCGTACTTCCCGGAATTCCAGGCGATGGGCCTGGCGATGATCAAGGCGCAGGGCGGCATCTTCGGCTGGGTGGCGCCGTCCGCCGCCCTGCTGGCCAGCTTGGGAAGCTTCTCCCCCTCCCCTTGAGGGAGGGGGAGAATCGCCTCCCGGGAATGATCGACTGACGTAACCGACAGGAGCAAGGCAATGGCGAGCGCGCGCACGGCAACTCCGGCCTGGTGGGTCCCGGGCGACTGGAACGGCTTCTTCGGCCTGTTCACCAACGTCGCACTGAACGTCATCGTGCTGACCGGGCTGTGCCTCGGCGTGGTCAGGCTGCCCGAGGACATCGTGTTCGGCCGCATCCTGCCGGCGCTGGGCATCGCGCTGCCGATCGGCAACCTGTTCTACGGCTACCTGGCGTACCAGCTTGGCAAGCGCGCAGGGGCGCGACGACGTCACCGCGCTGCCGTACGGGCCGTCGGTGCCGCACATGTTCCTCGTGGTCTTCGTGGTCATGCTGCCGACCTACCTGAAGACGCACGACCCGGTGCTGGCGTGGGAGGCCGGCGTCGCCTGGGCCTTCGTCATCGGCTGCATCATCCTGCTGGGCGCGTTCATCGGGCCGACCGTGCGCAAATACACGCCGCGCGCGGCGATGCTGGGGGCGCTGGCCGGCATTTCGATCGCCTTCATCTCGATGCGCCCGGCGTTCCAGAGCTGGCAGGTGCCGTGGCTGTCGTTCATCTCGCTCGGCATCATCCTGGTAAGCTGGCTGGCGCGCGTGCGGCTGCCGTTCGGCATCCCGGGCGGTCTGGCCGCCGTGCTGGTCGGCACGACGCTGGCCTGGATCGCCACGTTCTCCGGCATCCAGCCGGTGATGGACCCGGCCGCCGTGGCGCTGGCACTGGGAAAATTCGGCCTGCATCTGCCGCTTCCGTCCACGCATTTCCTGAACGGCCTGGCCGATATCGGCCCGCTGCTGGTCACCGCCATCCCGCTCGGCATCTACAATTTCACCGAGGGCATGAACAACGTCGAAAGCGCCGCCGCCGCCGGGGACGAGTATTCGCTGCGGAAAGTGTTGATCGCCGACGGCATCGGCGCGCTGGCCGGCGCGGTGCTCGGCTCGCCGTTCCCGCCGGCGGTCTATATCGGCCATCCCGGCTGGAAATCGGTCGGCGGGCGGATCGGCTACTCGATGGCCACCGGGTTCTGCATCGGCCTCTGCTGCTTCCTCGGCCTGGTGGCGCTGATGCTGGCGATCGTGCCGCTGGTCGTGATCCTGCCGATCCTGCTCTACATCGGCCTGGTGATCGGCGCCCAGGCGTTCGAGGCTACCCCGAAGCGGCATGCCCCGGCGGTGATCCTGGCGCTGCTGCCCAACATCGCCGAGTGGGCGCAGGGCCAGGTGGACGGCGCGCTGGCCACCGCCGGGACCTCGGCCGACAAAGTCGGGTTCGCGGCGCTGAACGCGCACGGCGTGGTCTACCAGGGCATGCAGTTGTTCGGCGGCGGTGCCACGCTGGCCGGGCTGGTGCTGGGGTCGATCGCCGCCTTCATCATCGACCGCCGCTTCGACCGCGCCGCGCTCTACGCCCTGTTCGGCGCCGTGCTGGCGTTCTTCGGGTTCATCAATGGCACTGCGCTGGGGTTCGGCAATTCGTCGTCGGTCGCGTTGGGGTATTTCCTGCTGGCGATCATCTGCCTGGGCCTGACACGCCATCCCGAGGCCGCCGCCGGACCGATCGGCGCGGATGCGTTTGAGGAGGAGCCGGAACCCGCCGAATGATCCGGCGGCCAGAGACAGTTTGGTTCGAATGGCGCCGACCGACCAGAAGCAGCGGAACCGAGGTCGCCTGGTCTGAGCCGCCGGATTCGACCCAAAGCGGTCCTTCAGCGAGCTGGCTTATTGATCCACATCAACGCCAAGCTCTCAGTTCGTTACTTTCACTGCTTCGACCTCTCGTCCAGAAACCCACCCATTCAGGACTGGGGCCGCCCGGTCCGGATGCGAGTTTTATACTTGCACCCCGACGCGCCGATCGTCGATTGACGGCCCGCGGGGACGATGCTCCTATTTGCGATGTCCGCGATCAGAACAGGCGCGGCGGGGGGAACAGCAATGAACAAGGCGGCCGAAGCGGCGTCAACGGGCCGGTCAAGGATTGGAGCGCAACCCACCATCGGCGGCTCGACCTATGTCAAGCCACAAGACATGGACTGGGCGCCCACGCAATTCGCCGGCGTCTCAATCAAGGTTCTTTATGAAGACAAGGAAAAGGGGGAGTTGACCTGCCTCCTCAAATGGGCGCCGGGTACGTCGTTGCCCATGCACAAGCATCCCGAGATCGAGCAGACCTATGTGCTCGAAGGCTCGTTCTACGATCATGACGGCATCTGCCGGGCCGGCGAGTACGTGTGGCGGCGGATCGGCTCCTTCCACGAGACGCATTCCGACGAGGGCGCGATCCTCCTGGCGATTTACCGTAAGCCCAACATTTTCCAGAACAGCACCGGTTACGCTCGCCCGACAGCTGAGAGCGCTTCGAGTACGAAACCATGAAGCTGTTCTATCTTCCCGGATCGTGCGCTCTGGGACCGCACATCGCGCTGGAGTACAGCGGTCTCGCGTATGAGGCCGTGCGCGTCGAAAGGGGCAGGCAGACCGATCCAGCCTATCTCGCCATCAATCCGCTGGGCCGTGTCCCGGCACTTGTGACCGCGACTCACGGTACGATCACGGAAGCGCCGGTCGTACTCTCCTACATCGCGGATGTTGCTACGGGCCGTGGGCTGCTGCCGGCAATCGGGACGCCAGAACGATACGAGGCTCTGCGCTGGATGGCGTACATTTCGAGTAGCGTTCATCCCGCCCTTGGACGGCTCTGGCGGGCAGAGCGCTTTTGCGACGACGCCCGCTGCGAGAGTTCAGTGGAACATGCGGCAGCGACACAATTGGCCAATGACTTCGCTCACATCGACAAGCATTTATCGAACCGGCAGTGGGTTGCGGGCGACCATCTCACCGCTGCGGATTTCCATCTCTTCGTCTTCGGACGCCTGGGCCTCCGGTTTCCCACGAGCACACGCGATTTTCCGAACTTCCATCGTCACACGTTGGGGATTGCGAGCCTGGCGGCAACGCAGAGCGCAATGGCTCAACCGGGTATTGCATTCGAAGGACCGGCCTCTGGGCCGGGGTGAGCAGTCGCGGCATGCTCGCGCATCCTTCGGATCGCGAGCGTCGGTCGCTTACGCAAACGATACCCCGACTTGCACAGATTCATGAAACAGAAAATCCTTGCCCGATTTGGGGCGGTTGGTGCTGCCGACAGAAACACAGTGCACCCATGCTGCTACCGCTGGGATCAATCGGCTTCGGAAGGTCCGGAATCCACCCAAAGCGGTCCCTCGGAACACCGCTCCAGGCTTCCGGGCCTAATCAATCGCTGCGCACCAGTCGTCTGCACCAAAAACATCCAATTCGATCAACGGCGACGATCCCGGTGCGCATTTCTTGATTTGTGCGTCGACGCGCCAAGGCCCAACATTACCGCGCAGCTTTCAGTACAATTTCTCGCGGTAAGACGTTGCGACAAACCGCTCGGCGGATTCAACGCTCATCACGGCGGTCTGGTCCGCAACGATTTGCCCGAGCGAGGGAAAGCTGCCACGCGCGACATGACGTGACGGGTCCCAGAGCTTCGAACGGATCAGTGCTTTCCCGCAGTGGAAAAACACCTCGGTAATCGAGACGAGCAAGCCGGTCACCGGAACCTTGCCGTGCGCTTCGAGCGGCGTGAGAAGGGCGCCGTCGGTGACGACGCGGCCGGTCCCATTGACGCGCAATGTCTCATTGAAACCGGGCACGAAGAAGATCAACCCGAGCCCAGGCTGACAGATGATATTGGAAAAGCTGTCGACGCGCCGGTTGCCGGGCCGGTCGGGAATGATGAGCGTCGTGTGGTCACGCATGGCGACGAAGCCGGGCGCATCACCGCGTGGGCTTGCGTCGACACCACCGTCCCCGTCGGTCGTCGCGAGAACAAGGAACGGCGAGAGCGCAATGAACGCGCGGCTGTGTCGGTCCAGCCGGGGCATGACCTTGTGCGCCGCGATCGTGGTCATCGTGCCGAAATGGGCGCGAAGCGATTCAAGATCGGCGATGCCATCCATTTGTATTGCGCCCCCCGAAAACCGCCGTCCTCGCATGCGAGCACGGACCGGCATTCCCCAGACGAACGGCCCTCCGCCCATCCAGGTGGCAGCCTACCCAGCGATTTGGTCATCGCGCAATAATGAAACTGCGGTGACGACTGCCGGCGTCCCTGCGGGCTGGCGATGAAGCGATCAGGGTCAGTGCCGCGAATATCACGACTCATGCAACAAAGGCGTGCCCGCCGCCTGCGCAGAGTCCCACAGTGTTACCGGGTCGCCGAACCGCCGCTTACCACCCAAAGCCGCTGCTCCAAGGCGCCTACCCGGCAGCCAGGCCCGGATGGGCCGGAGCCGTGCAACCACAGAATCGCCGCCGCAACCGGTCTGGACCTCCGTGCAGAGCGACGAGCGGTGTTGGTGCCGGGCGCCGCCCTCCGCGGCGGCGCGACGTCGGCACCTCGCGCGATTATGTTTGTTTGTATGACTAACAGATGCTATCTGTGCCGCTTCTGTCCTCGATCAGGAGCGCACCTATGTCCCCCCTCTCCGCCACCCCGCCGCCGCCGTCACCGCCCCCCGCCGGCCGCCCGTATCCCGCCACCCCCCACCCGCAAACCTCGCGGCAACCCCAACCTCCACCTCGCCCCCGCGCAGCCTGCCCGCGGTCGGCCTTGCCCTGCTGGAGCCTGCCACCGGGCTTGTCCCGGTGGGGCGCTTGTCCCGGGGGTTGACCCGCGGGGCGCCCGTGCCCGCGCCGGCTGCCCCCGCCAGGCCCCCGCCATCCGCGGCAGGCTGCACCGCCGCCTGCACGGCGGCCGCTCCGCCGGCCCGCGCACACCGGAGAGCCTGCCCCGGCGGAGGCCGGGGGCCTCGCCAGCATCTGCGCCGCCCGCACCATCCACGGCGACTACGGCGCCGCGGTCCGCGCCGAGAACCGCTATCGCATCACTCTGCTGTGCCGCACCCGCGTCGCGGACGCAGCCGACCTACCAGGACTTCCTGCCCCCCGCCTTCGTCGCCCGCCTGCATCACTACCCGCCCGAACTGATGGCGCCGCGCTTCCCAACCGGCGGCATCACCGCCGCCCAGGACCGAATGCGCCGCCGCGCCGCCGCCGCCGCTCTCACCCCCTGGCGGCAGGCGATCGCCGACGCAAGCGAGGCCGCCCGCAAGCAGGCCGCTGCCACCCGCGCCGCCGACCCGAACGCCCGCGTCCGTCCGCGGCGCCCCAGACTGCCGCGTCCCAGGCCGGGCCGCCTGACGCCGCAGGCGCTCTTCGCCGCCCTTCTGGCAGAACTTCATGCACCAGAGCGCGCCCCCGCCGCGCCGGATACCTGCCTGACAGAACCCTATGTACCATTTCCGTCCGTCGGCGCCGCCGTCCTGGCGCCTATGCCCGCCCCGCAACCGCACCCCAGCGCTCACGCCGTCCCGGCTCCATGCGTGCACGAAACCGCACCGCCAGAACCCCGTGTACCAGAGCGCGCCCCCGCCGCGCCCGACACCTGCCTGACAGAACCCTATGTACCATTTCCGCCCGTCGACGCCGCCGTCCTGGCGCCTATGCCCGCCCCGAAACCGCACCCCAGCGCTCGCGCCGTCCCGGCCCCATGCGTGCACGAAACCGCGCCGCCAGAACCCCGTGTACCAGAGCGCGCCCCCGGCGCGCCCGACACCTGCCTGACAGAACCCTATGTACCATTTCCGCCCGTCGACGCCGCCGTCCTGGCGCCTATGCCCGCCCCGAAACCGCACCCCAGCGCCCACGCCGTCCCGGCCCCATGCGTGCACGAAACCGCACCGCCAGAACCCCGTGTACCAGAGCGCGCGCCCGCCGCGCCGGACATCTGCCCGACAGAACCCTATATACCATTTCCGCCCGTCGACGCCGCCGACGAGCGCGGCGTCGTCCCGCGCGCGGCGCCTGCCGGGCATGGGGGTCCGATGCAACCTCAGTCGAAAGCCCCTGCACCTGATCGCGCCGCTGACGGACGTGGCGGCGGCAGTCACGCATGGCGGCGACCCGCCGAAAACGGACTCAACTCAAGATCATCGTTTATGCTCCCCGGCATGAACCCGACCGAAGCTGCCGAGGCAGCACTTGCCGCCGACCATGCACACGACGATCCGGCGATCTGGATCACCCGCCTGCCTGACGCGGACATCCTGGCGCGCGCTCGCGCACTGGAGGCGGAAGGACCGCAGGGGCGCCCGTTGTGGGGCGTGCCATTCGCGGTCAAGGACAGCATCGACGTGGCCGGCCTGCCGACCACCGCCGCCTGCCCCGGCTACCGCCGCGAGGTCGCCGCCACCGCGCCCGCCGTGCAGCGCGTGCTCGACGCCGGCGCGGTGTTGATCGGCAAGACCAACCTCGATCAGTTCGCCACCGGCCTGGTCGGCACGCGCAGTCCGTACGGCACGCCGCGCAATGTGCACGACACGGCGCTGGTGCCGGGCGGCTCGTCCTCCGGCTCGGCCGCGGCGGTCGCCGCCGGGATCGTGCCGATCGCGCTCGGCACCGACACTGCCGGGTCCGGCCGCGTGCCGGCGGCGCTCCAAAGCATCGTCGGGCTGAAGCCGACGCGCGGCAGCGTCTCGGCGCGCGGCACGGTGCCGGCCTGCCGCTCGCTCGATACGATCTCGGCGCTGGCCCGCACGGTGGACGCGGCGCTGGCGGTGCAGCGCGTGATCGCCGGATTCGATGCGGCCGATCCGTATTCCCGCCGCGCGCCGTTCCCGCATCTGCGTCGCGGGCCGGCGCCGCCCGCCGCGCGCATCGCGGTCGGCGACGTGGCCGGGTTGTGCGATGAGGCGACCGCCGCGCTGACCGCGCGCGCCGCCGGCGTGCTGGGCGCCGAACCGGTCGACGTCACGGCGTTTTTGTCGATCGCCCGGCTGCTCTACGATGGTCCGTGGGTGGCGGAACGCAGTGCCGCCCTGCGCGAGGTGATCGCCGCCCGCCCGGACATCCTGCTGCCGGTGACGCGCGCCATCCTGGAATCCGGCCTGACGAGGCGCGGGATCGACGCGTTCGACGCGTTCCACCAGCTTGCCGCGTGCCGTCGTGCCGCCGAAACGCTGTTCGCAACCCACGACGCGCTGCTGTTGCCCACCACGCCGTTCCGCCCGACGCTCGCCGAGGTTGCCGCGGATCCGATCGGGGTGAACAGCCGGCTCGGCACGTTCACCAATTTCGTCAACCTGTGCGATCTGGCGGGCTTCGCAGTGCCGGCCGGGTTCGATGCGAACGGCTGGCCGGTCGGCGTGACACTGCTCGGGCCGGCCTGGTCGGAGGGCAGGCTGGCCGGCATCGCCGACGCACTGCACCGAAACGTGACCGCGACAATGCTGCCGACGTCGGCCGATCCCGATAGAGTGATGGCAGATGAAATCGCCCTGTTCTGCATCGGTGCCCATATGTCCGGCCTGAAGCTGAACCCGCAGATTACCGCGCTCGGCGGCCGCTTCCTGCACGCGGCGCACACTGTGCCGGGCTACCGGCTGTACGCGCTCGGCGATCGCCCCGGACTCGTGCGTGAGCCACACGGCGCCGCGAGCGAGGGCCCAACGATCGAAGGTGAGGTCTGGGCGCTGCCCACCACCGCAATCGGCGCGCTGCTCGGCCAGGTCCCGCCGCCGCTCGGCTTCGGGACCGTGACACTGGCGGATGGCCCCTGCCTCGGCTTTCTCGCCGAGGCCGCCGGGGTCGCTGGCGCCCGGGACATTACCAGCTTCGGCGGCTGGCGCGCCTGGCTGGCCGCGCGAGACGCGGCATGAATGCCCCAGAATCTCCCCCTCCCCTTGAGGGAGGGGGTTGGGGGGCGGGGTCGGTCCCAGGGTCGCTCGCAAATCTCGTGCCCCGGAACCCCCTCCCGCCACCCCCTCCCTCTAAGGGGAGGGGGAGAATGCCACGCCACCAGCATGAGGAACGCAGCATGACCGATCCCCAGCTCGACGCCTGGAGCGACGCCGGCATCGCGCTGCTCGGCATCCCGATCCAACCCGAATGGCGCGCCGCCATCCGGCAGCACCTGAGCATCACCTTCGGCCACGCAGCCACCGTCCTGGCATTCAAGCTGCCCGACGAGGCCGACCCCGCGCCAATCTTCCACGCATGAGTGTTCGACGCATGAGCGATCCCCCCTTCCCCACCGCCGCGGAGATCGCCCACCGGGTCACCGAGCGCAGCCTGACCGCGGTCGAGGTGATCGAAACGACGCTCGAGCGCATCGCCCGCCACGACAAGGTGCTGAACAGCTTTACCGCGATCGCCGCGGACCGCGCCCGGGCACGTGCCGCCCGGATCGACGCGGCGCGCCAGGCCGGGCAGCGCGTCGGCCCGCTGGCCGGCGTGCCGTTCGCGGTGAAGAACCTGATCGACATCGCCGGGCTGCCGACCGTCGCCGGATCACGCATCAACCGCGGCCATCCGCCGGCGAAGGCCGATGCGACGCTGGTGACGCGGCTGGAACGCGCCGGGGCGATACTGGTCGGCGCGCTGAACATGGGTGAATACGCCTATGACTTCACCGGCGAGAACGCCCATGACGGCGCCGCACGCAACCCGCACGACACCTCGCGGATGACCGGCGGGTCGTCCTCGGGCTCGGGCGGCGCGGTCGCCGGCGGGCTGGTGCCGATCGCGCTCGGTTCCGACACGAACGGGTCGATCCGGGTGCCGGCGTCGTTCTGCGGCATTTTCGGGCTGAAGCCGACCTACGGGCGGCTGTCGCGCGCCGGCAGTTTTCCATTTGTTGCATCCCTGGACCATCTCGGACCGCTGGCGCGCTCCGTCATGGACCTCGCGCTGGCCTATGACGCGATGCAGGGGCCCGATCCGTACGACCCGGTCTGCGCCGACCGGCCGGTCGAGCCGGCAACGGAACGGATCGACGCCGGCGTCGCCGGGCTGCGCATCGTCGTGGCGACTGGCTATTTCCGCGCCGGTGCCTCGCCCGAGGCGCTCGCCGCGCTCGATCACGTCGCCGCGGCGCTGGAGGTGCACGGCACGATCGAGCTGCCGGAGGCCGCCCGCGCCCGTTCCGCGGCCTATGTCATCACCACCGCCGAGGGCGCCACGCTGCACCTGGACCGGCTGCGCACGCGCGCCGCCGAATTCGATCCCGACGTGCGCGACCGGTTGATCGCCGGCGCCTTGGTGCCGGCCCCGTTCGTGCAGCAGGCGCAGAAATTCCGCCGCTGGTATCGCGACGAGGTGCTGAAGCTGTTCGACCAGGTGGATGCGATCCTGGCGCCCGCCACGCCGTGCGTCGCGCCACGGATCGGGCAGAAGACGCTCGTGTTGGACGGCGTGGAGCTGCCGTTGCGCCCGAACATCGGCATCTACACCCAGCCGATCTCCTTCATCGGCCTGCCGGTCGTTGCGGTGCCGGTGGCGCTGGCCAACGCCCTGCCGATCGGGGTGCAGATCATCACCGCGCCCTGGCGCGAGGACGTGGCGTTGCGCATCGCGCACGACCTGGAGATGCGCCGCATCGTCCAGGCACCCATGCCGCTGACGTGACGGATGCAGATCAACCTGCCGGAGATCGTCGCCGAGGTCGAAGCCGCGTTTGCCCGCTATGAGGCCGCACTGGTCGGCAACGACGTGGCCGCACTGAACGCGCTGTTCTGGCACAGCCGGCACACGATCCGTTACGGCATCGGCGAGAACCTCTACGGCGCCGAGGCAATCGCCGCGTTCCGCGCCGCGCGCTCCCCGGTCGCGCTGGCGCGACGTCTGTCACGCACGGTGATCACCACCTACGGCACCGACTCCGCTACCGCGTCGACGCTGTTCGAGCGCGACACGGCGCCTGGCAGGATCGGCCGGCAGATGCAGACCTGGGTGCGCCTGCCGGAGGGTTGGCGCGTGGTCGCCGCGCACGTAAGTTTGATCGACGCGTAGCAGGCGCCGGCGCGGCGGCGCCTGGTGGGCCAGAGCGGTGAAATCAGTGGCTTCCGCCGCCGCCACCGTTTCCGCGATAGTTCCCGCCCCAGTACGCGCCGTGAGAATAGCCCTCGCCATATCCGCCGCTCACGACCACCCCGCCGCTGTAGGCCGGATAGCCGTAGGCCGGATAACTGTAGGCCGGATAACTGTAGCTGTAGGCCGGATACGCGCAGCAGGGGTTGTAGGTCCCGGTATAGGGGTCGTAGGCGCAGCCTTGCAACATCGCCGCTCCGGCGATCAGCGCGATCACCGTCAGGGCACGTCGAATGGACGATCCGATCATTGGCGTTCTCCACCTTCCTCGTGGTGCCGGTCGCTGGTCGTCCGCGACCGGGGATACCGCCTTGTTGCGCGGAATTGTGCCAGAACTGTCGTCGCTCTGTGGCAGCCGTAAGGAGGCGCCGTCGTCGCGACCCGCGTCATGCCGGCGCATGCCGGCATCCACCACTTTGATCGCAGCACGAAAGCACGTCGTGGATGCCGGTGCGGACCGAAAGTCAGTCCTGGATGCCGGCATGCGCCGGCATGACGATGCGGGTATCGGCGAAGAGTTCGGTACGTCGGACGCCCGGTATAAACCCGACTGACCTCAACCCTCCGAGTCGCGCGCCGCCAGCGCGCTCTCATAGGCCGCTCGCGCCATGCGCACTGACTCGCGCGCGGACACCTCGGGCACCGCGACATCCCACCAATGTCCGCCGACCTGGGTGCTCGCGCGCGGATCGGTGGCGATGACGATCACCGTGGTGCGCGCGGCGGTTTGCGCGCGTCGAACGGCATCCTCCAGTGCGGCGAGGTTTTCGGCGCGTTCCGCGATCGCACCGAGACTGGCGGCATGCGCGCGGAAGTCGACGCCGGGCAGCTCCCCCCGGTGCGCATCGGCATGGCGCGTGTCGGCCAGCAGGTTGTTGAACCCGGCGCCGCCGGTCGCGCGCTGCAGGCGGTCGATGCAGCCGAAGCCGCCGTTGTCCAGCAGCACGATCGTCAGTCGCAGCCCGAGCATGACCGAGGTGGCGATCTCGGAGTTCAGCATCAGGTAGCTGCCGTCGCCGAGCATCACGATCACCTCGCGCGACGGATCGGCGAGCTTCACGCCGAGGCCACCGGCGATCTCGTAGCCCATGCAGGAGTAGCCGTATTCCAGGTGGTAGGTGCCGGGGCCTTCGGCCTGCCACAGCTTGTGCAACTCGCCGGGCAGGCCGCCCGCGGCGCAGACCAGGACTGTGCCCGGCGCCGCGGCGCGCTGCACCGCGCCGATCACCTGCGCGTCGCTCGGTGGGGTGGCGTTGCCGGGCGCGGTGGCGGCGGCGGCGTCGACCTGCCAGTTCGTGCGCCAGGCCGCAGCCGAAACGGGCCAGGTGAGCGGCGCACGATACGCCCCCAGCGCGGCATCGAGCACCGCCAGGCCCTCGCGCGCATCCGCGACCAGCGGCAGCGCCCCGTGCTTGCCGGCATCGAATGGCTGCACGTTCAACGCAATGATCCGGCCAGAGAACAACGCGCGCGAGCCCGGTGGTGAAGTCCTGCAGGCGCGTGCCGACCGCCAGCACCACATCGGCCGCGGCCGCCGCCTGGTTTGCCGCCGACGTGCCGGTCACGCCGATGGCCCCGAGGTTCAGCGGGTGGTTGTGTGTCAGCGCGCCCTTGCCGGCTTGCGTCTCGGTCACTGGAATGTCGTGCGTCGCCGCGAAGCGTGCGAGGGCCTCGGTCGCGTCGGCGTAGAGCACGCCGCCACCCGCGACGATCAGCGGGGTTTGTGCGGCGCGCAGCGCTGCCGCCGCGGCTTCCAGCTCGCCGGCATCCGGCGGCGGGCGGCGCGGCTTCCAGACGCGCGGGACGAAGAAGGCTTCCGGCCAGTCGAATGCCTCGGCCTGGGTGTCCTGGCACAGCGCCAGCGTCACCGGCCCGCACTCTGCCGGATCGGTCAGTACCGCCACCGCCCGCGGCAGCGCGGTCAGCAACTGTTCCGGGCGGGCAATGCGATCGAAGTAGCGCGACACCGGGCGGAAGCAGTCGTTGACCGAAACCGTCGCGTCGGCGAAATCCTCCAGTTGCTGCAACACGGGGTCCGGACGGCGGGAGGCGAAGACGTCGCCGGGCAGGAACAGCACCGGCAGCCGATCGATATGGGCGACCGCCGCGGCGGTGACCATGTTGCTGGCGCCCGGGCCGATCGAGCTGGTGCACGCCATCATCCGCCGCCGCCGGCAGGCCTTGGCGAAGGCGATCGCGGCGTGGCCCATCGCCTGTTCGTTATGCGCGCGGAAGGTCGGCAGGGTGTCGCGCGCCTGCGTACAGCGCCTCGCCGAGCGCGGCGACGTTGCCGTGGCCGAAGATCGCCCAGACCCCGGCGAACAGCGGCACCTCCGCACCGTCCAGCTCGCCGCGCTGCGCAGCGAGGTAGCGCACCAGGGCTTGTGCGGCGGTCAGGCGGATCGTGGCCATGGGCGTGTCTCCCTGGTAGCATTGTCGCTTGAATCACGCGGGAGGAACAATGCTGGAGATCGCCGTCCTCGGCGCCGGCCGGATCGGTCGCATCCATGCCGGCAACGTCGCCGCGCACCCGGACGCGCGGCTGGCGGGCATCGCCGACACGGTGCCCGAGGCCGCGGCACGCCTGGCCGCAACGCTGGGCGCGCGCGTGTTGAGCGTCGAGGATGTGTTCCGCGCCGATGCGATGCTGATCGCCTCGCCGACCCCGACGCATGCCGACTACATCGAGCGTGCCGCCGCGCGGGGACGGCCGGTGTTCTGCGAAAAGCCGATCGATCTGTCGGCGGATCGGGTGCGGGCCTGCGTGGCCGCCGCGCGCCAGGCGGGCATTCCGTTGATGGTCGGCTTCAACCGCCGGTTCGATCCGCATTTCGCCGCACTGAAAGCGCGGCTGGACGGCGGCGAGATCGGCGCGCTGGAGCTGCTGACCATCATCAGCCGCGATCCGTCACCGCCGCCGATCGCCTATGTGGAAAGCTCGGGCGGCCTGTTTCGCGACATGATGATCCACGACCTGGACATGGCGCGCTTCCTGCTGGGCGAGGAGCCGGTCGCGGTCACCGCCGCTGCGTCCTGCCTGGTCGATCCGGCGATCGGCGCGGCCGGCGATGTGGACACCGCCGTGGTGACGCTGCGCACCGCGTCGGGGCGGCTGTGCCAGATTTCTAACTCGCGCCGCGCTGTTTACGGCTACGACCAGCGGATCGAGGCGCACGGCGCCAAGGGGCTGTTGCGTGCGGGCAACGTGCTGCCAACCACGGTGGAGTTCGCGGACGCCGCCGGCTTCCACACTGACCCGGTACTGCCGTTCTTCCTGGAACGCTACGCCGCCGCCTATCGCGCCGAGCTGGGTGCGTTCGTCGCGGCGGTAAGTGGCGGCGTGCCGGCGCGTCCGGACGGCGCGGATGGGCTGCGCGCCCTGCTGCTGGCCGACGCCGCTTTGGAGGCTTCCCGCACCGGCCGCGCGGTGCGCCCCGCGGAGATGTGATGCCAAAGGCCAACCCCACCCGTCATGGCCGGCCCCCGGGTCGGCCCAAAGGGCCGCCCGAGGACAGGCTCCGGCCGGCCATCCACGACTTTCCTTCGTGCGAGCGACGAAGTCGTGAATGGGCACACGTCGCGGCGGGGTTCGTTGTTGTTGCCTGCCTTGTTGGAGTTGCCCCTCTCGCCCGAGGCCAAGGCGACATAACACCACAGAGCCCCAACCCTATGCCTTTGGATAGGCAGCGGATTAGTCCCGAGCCAACGCCCGATCTGAAGGTTCCATCCGTACCGGGCACGCAGACGATTGTCCTGCGGGAATACGTGCCCACGCTCAGACCTGAGCAAGCCCCACCCCCGGTTGTGCTACACGTACCGGACAGATACTTCAGCAGAACGACTGGCTGGCCTGCCGAAGTGTGGGGGATAAACCTGCTAGTACAATACCCGACGATGGAGCCTTTGAGCAAGACCACGCGACCGTGCACGACGGCATGGTGTGGCGATGAAATCCTAATCCATCTGGAAATTGATCGGCAGGCGCGATCACAGGGACAGGTCAAAATTAATGAGCTTCGGATTGCCAATCGGACTGCGCGAGGGGACCCGCTGGTCGACGTTTCCCGGCTGAATCCGCCGCCTGATTACGCGGAGGCTTATCTCCAGACCTATCCCATGATGCATTCGTCACTGGACACCGAGCTGACTTACGTGAAGAAGAACGCTGACGGTCTAGCCACAGAATATGTGCGATGTTTGCCAAAGACGCTGAACCCTCTGTGCCATTTCTACATCGATCTCACTGATTTTCCAAGCCTGCAAGTGGATTACAGCGTAAGCATGAAATTTTGGGATCAACGGAACGACGTGCGGGCGGCGGTTGAGAACTTGGTCAGATCGTTTCTGTCGGCACCGATAGCGAAACAATAGCAACCTTTCCGCGGAGCCACCCAAATGCGCATCGGCCTCGTCACCGACGGACTGCCCGACCTTCCTCTGCCCGACCTGCTGCGCACCGCCGCCGACCTCGGCATCGCCACGCTGGAATTCGGCTGCGGCAACTGGTCCTCCGCGCCACACATGAAACTCGACGCTCTGTTGGCATCGGCCGCTTCCCGCAACGACTTCCTGGCCCAACTCGCCGCGCACGGGCTGTCGCTCAGCGCGTTGAACTGCTCGGGCAACCCGCTGCATCCCGGCGAGCCCGGCCGCACGCACCGTCAGGTCACCAGCAAGACGATCCGCCTCGCCGGCCTGCTCAGCGTCAGCCGCGTGGTGCTGATGTCGGGCTGTCCGGGCGGGCCGGGCGATGTCAACGCGAACTGGATCACCACCGCCTGGCCGCCGGAGGCCGCGCGCGTGCTGGACTGGCAATGGTCCGAGCAGGTGATCCCCTACTGGCGCGGACTGGTGCAGGAAGCGCAAGCCGCCGGCGTGGTGCGGCTGTGCCTGGAGCTGCACGGCCAGCAGAACGTCTACAACGTGGCGACATTGTTCCGCCTGCGTGAGGCGGTCGGCCCGATGGTTGGCGCCAACCTCGATCCCAGCCATCTGTTCTGGATGGCAGCCGAGCCGCTCGCCGCGGTGGCCGCGCTGAGCGAGGCGATCCATCACGTGCACGCCAAGGACACGCGGATCAACGTGCCGGTCGCCGCGGTGAACGGGCAGCTCGACGTGACGCCGATGGACCGGCTGGGCGCGCGCGCCTGGTCGTACGTGACGCTCGGCGACGGGCACGAGGTCGGCTGGTGGCGCCGGTTCTGCGCCGCGCTGCGCGACGCAGGCTACGACGACGTGCTGTCGATCGAGCACGAGGACGTGGCATTGCCGCCGCTGGAGGGCGTGCGCCGGTCGGTGGCGCTGCTGAGGGAGGCAATCGCGGAGTGACTGGCGGAAGGGAATGTCCGCCTAACTCCCGTTCCCGGCCATCCAGCACCGTTTCAGCGCATGCAAATTATGCCGATTCTACGGGCGTTTCTGGCTTACCCCCTCCCGAACCGTCTTGCACCAGCCAACGCAAAGGTGTAGGTAGAGGTGTAGGTAGATCCATGGAGTCGCGTAGGGCGATGAGCAAGCTGACTGCGTTGGGCGTCAAGGCAATGACCCGGCCGGGGCTGCATGGCGACGGGGCCGGCCTCTACCTGCAGGTGAAGCCGCCGGCCGCCAAGTCGTGGCTGCTGCGCTACAAGTTGGGTGGCCGATCGCGCCATATGGGCCTTGGTTCGGTTGCCGACGTTTCGCTCGCCCAAGCGCGCGACCTGGCACGCGACGCCCGCCGAATGGCCCGGAGTGGGGCCGATCCCATCCTGCACCGCAAAGTCGAGCGCGCGAAGGTGGTGGCCGAAGCCACACTGAACACGTTCCAGGAAGTCGCACAGGCATACATCCGGGAACATGAGGCCGGGTGGCGCAACATCAAGCATGCGCAGCAATGGAAGAACACACTCCGGGACTATGCTTATCCCGTGATCGGCGCCCTCCCCGTCGCCATGATCGAGACCGCCCATATCAGCAAGATTCTAGAACCGATTTGGCGGCAAAAGACTGAGACTGCCAGTCGTGTGCGCCAACGCATTGAGCTTGTGCTCGACTACGCGATTGCCAAGAGATGGCGCGCGGGACCGAACCCGGCGCTGTGGCGCGGCAATCTCAAGCCGATGTTCGTCCGCAAAGACAAGGTGCAAATCGTGCGCCATCACGCGGCGCTGGACTGGCGCCAGATGCACGCCTTCATGGACCAGCTTGCGCAGGCGGAAGGCGTTGGCGCGATGGCGCTGCGTTTCCTGGTACTGTGTGCGAATTGCACGGGCGAGGTGACCGGCGCCAGGTGGTCTGAGATCGACGCGACCGAAGCGGTCTGGACCATCCCAGCCGACCGGATGAAGGCAAAGCGGGAACATCGAATCCCGCTGACCACCGACGCGCTGGCGATCCTGCGCCGGATTGAGGCGCATCGGCAGCCCAGTGACCCAGACGCGTACGTGTTTCCCGGAGATCGACCCGGCCGCGGTCTGTCCAATATGACGATGCAGGCGGTGCTGCGCCGGATGGATCGCAGCGACGTGACCGTGCACGGGATGCGGTCTGCATTCCGCGACTGGTGCGCCGAGACCGGCAAGCCCAACGACTTAGCCGAGGCAGCACTTGCCCACACACTCGGCAGCAAGGTGCAGACAGCCTATCAGCGCGGCGACCTTCTCGACCGTCGCCGTCGGTTGATGGACCAATGGGCGCTGTTCTGCGCCACGCCGCCCGCTGTCGGTGACAACGTGCTGCAGCTTCATGCAGCGACGGGCTGACGCGCACCGCGCCAATTACCCCCGGTAACCGCTCTCATTACCGTCGGTAACGAAACGTTTTTTTGTTGACACGCCATCCCGGTTTCGGATTTATTTTCGCAGGCAACCCGCCGCGCAGAGGAAGGAACCGCGCCGGCGGCCCGGCAACTACCTGGGGGAGTACGCATGCCAACGACCAACACCGACCACGCCGATGCCAGCCTGATATCGGCCGCATCCCGGCTCGCAGCCGCCCATGCGGGGGTGATCATGCTGGAGAAAATCCGGGTCGACCACTCGGAGACCGAGCTTGGGGAGGCCCTGGAACGCCGATGGAAGGCCGCGTCCGACGTGGCTGACGCACCGGTCGCCAGCACAATCGACGGCGCGGCAGCGCGGGCGCGATCGATTTTGGTGGCCTGCGAAGCCCACACCGCGTGCCGGTGGGAAGGTTCACCAGTCGAGACACTGATCAGGCATCTCGCGGCGGACATCGAGAACCTGCGCACCACCGCCGCCTGACCGACGCCTTACCCGCGCCCCCGTAAATGGACGGAGGCGCGTCCCTTTTTCCCTCCCAAGCGCCGATTGCGCCACCATCGCGCGCCGCACCATCGCGCCAGCCGTCGACCAAGACGCACGCCACGCCGGCCACCGTGCTCGACCTGGCCGAGCAGTGCCGCAGCAGCACGCAGCGGCGGCGCGCCAGGCAGCGGCGCGCCAGGCAGCGCGACGCGCGGCACCGGGCCACGCGAGCGCCGCGCGGTCGCCACCCGGTCACCGTCCCGTCGCCGCACGAGTCACCGCACGACCGCGCCAGCAGCCCCGGCAGCACGCGCCAGCCAGCACGCGACCGACCGCGCACGCCAGCAGCGCCAGCGCCAGCATGGGCGCCAGCAGCCGCGCCAGCGGCCGCGCCAGCCCGGCCGGACCTGGGGCCGCTACCGCGCGCGCCGCACGCCGCCACGCCCCGCGCCAGCGCCCGCGCGACGGCAGCCCAGCCACCGCCCCCAGGGTCAGCCCCGGCGCGTAGGGGGGGGGTATGGCGGGTTTTTCAGTCGCGTCGGCCATACGGCAACCCGCTCGCCCAAAAATTATATCCATTTTTTTCAATTTTCTCACTGACTTAGCCACCGCCCCTCTTTGTGTGGCGCGGTTCGACCCGATCCGACATGGGTCCGGCGGAAGAGGAGTGGTCAATCATTCCGACCACCGTAGATTGCCACAATCCGGTATTTTGTGGGGTATCGGTCACCCTTGACCGCCCTCGGTTTAGTTTGCACTTGATAAAGTGTGTTGTTCTTGTTATGTTCCCTCGCGTCTCGGACAGGCCGGGGCGCGAATTGGAGCGTGGTTATGGACGTGCGTGAGAATCAGGGTGGCGGCGGAGGCGCAGAAGCGGTGTGCCGCGTCGTGGAGGTGGAGGAGCGGGCGCTGCTGTATCGCGTCAACCGGGTGCTCAAGAGAAACGGCAAGGCGATCAAGGTGTCTCGATCGGACACTCGCGCTTGCGCCGATTTCGGCCGTTACAGCGAGATTGATCGGCGTCGCAATGCGGTTACGGACCACCACATTGATCTGGCGGCGTATGCGACGCGGCTGGGCGTGCTCAACCCTTGGGAGCGTCTAGCTGGGAGGGTCTCGTGACGAAGCTGGGCGGGGATGCCGCTGTCATTCCGACGGCCTTGCCCTTCCCGCTTCTCACGCCAGATGATCTTATGCGGGCCGCGGGAGAGGTTGGTTTGCTGGCGCCCCCGTTTGCCCGGGCCAAGAAAGCGGCGGCATGGCTCAACGTGTATCTGCCGATGGCCCTGCGTTTTGGTCAGGCCGTGAAGGCTTCGCCAGACCGGGGCGAGCGGATTGCCAAGACGGCCGAAATCAAGAACGCAGCCCGGCGGTTGTTGGACGCGCTCGGCGTGCCGCAGGATGGCGCATTACCGAGTGGTCTGAGCGCCAGGACCGGGCGCATTCTGATGCCAGGGATGAGCGTGCACGATGAACGGCGCATGCAGCGCCCGCTGTGTACGCTCAACTATCTGAATGCGTTACCCGCCATGCTCGACACATTGGTGCAAGTGGCTGACCTCACCGAGACCGCAATGGAGAGTTTGCCCACCCCAAGAGGCGGCCGGCCCCCCGAGATGGGGCAGCAAGCGGTCCTGCAATTGATGGTTGTCGCATACCACACGACGTTCGGGCGGACGCCAGCATGTCGTTCCTCGAATCGCGAGCGCGACACGCCGTCGATCCGTTGGATCGGTGAGGTTCTCCGGTCCGCCAGCAAGGCGCTTGCGGCAACCGCACCCGACGACGCAGCCGCATTACAAAAAATTCATAATTTGAGCGTCGCCACCATAAGCGACGGCATTCGGCGACTTTGCGTGGAAACCAAACGCAAATAGCTCCAGTTTTCACGACGGGTAATCAGCGAAGGCCCCCTTTATCTTCCGAGCGTTGGCCTGGCATCTCGCCGGGCGGTTTAGGAGATAAAGAGGTGTCTTCGGATTATGTTCCGTGGTCGGATCGGACCATTGCCAGGATCAAGACCTTCTGCGCGGTCGAGGACCGGCCGATTTCGTCGGTCTATCGCGAGGCGAGCGAGGGGAAAATCCGCCTCGTCAAACTTGATGGTCGGACGTATGTCGACCTAGTTCACTGGCGGCAGCGCATCGCGAGCCTGCCGGTTGCCTACATCCGGCCGGCGAAGCTGGCCGCGTGATCCACCAACCCATCATTCTGCACAAAGAAAACCCGGCGCCTCTGTTGCGAGAGGGCCGGGTCAAGGTGCGGTGTGTCGAAGCCATCGAAGCGGAAACTTCAAGATGTCATATAATGATTTGCACTTTTCGCGTCAAGCTAAATCGTCCGGCCGAGCAAAATTTCCCCGACTGATCGCTGACCGCGCCGCAGAAGCGGCGTTCTTGCGCTGGCGGGCCGAACCCGAAGCGGCGCGGCTGGCTTGCGCGGTGTTTCATTCCGGATTCAGCGAGGAGACCGCGGCGCATGAGCTGCGCGTCACCCTCGCATGGTGGGCGCAGCGCGGTCGATACGCGGCGGTCCGGTGCGGCGACATGGCCCGCGAGTTGCTGGCCGACGCGCTCGGCAAACTTGTTGTAGAATACGAGGAAATCTCCGCCCGCATTGGCGACGGTGTGACTGAGTGCCTGCGCCGTGGCATGTCCCGAGAGGCCATCGAGGCGCGCGTCGCGCGGTTCGCCGCAACATGTGACCCGGTGCCACCGCAGTACGTCGTTGCGCACGCGATCGACCACGCCGTCGATTGGCACGACTGGCGCGAGCTGCGCTGGCAGGACCATGCCAAGCGGGTGGCAGCATGAGCGCGCCCGATCGCCTGACGTATCCGACCAGCGAGGACTACACCGATAGCGGGCCGCCGCGGGATTGGTTCATACGCAACCTGCAGAACGCACCGGGGCGCAACGAACCTCAGGAGGCCGCGTGATGGCAAACGGCACCGACCCGCGCCGCGAGGCAATGCGCCGCCTGCATGGCCTGGCCACGCCGACGTTCACTGGAGACCCGGCAGAATGCGATGCGCCGCCGGCGTGGCTGGACGACGCCGGGCCGCCGCCGGATATGGTCCCCGCGCTGGAATGCTTAAATCTAGGGCCGATAGACCACCGGAACATCCCGCCTCGACCGCGTGGACCGGCCGTCCCCGACAGGCCGGTGCCTGGCTTGGCCGACTTCCTCGGGGTCAAAGCCTGGACGGAGCGGGACATACCGGAACCGGACCGTCTACTCGGTGATCTGGTGACCACGACGACGCGCACGTTCATCGTCGGACGCACGGGCCTGGGCAAGACGCTGATCGGCCTTGGAATGGCCGTGGGGATGGCGACAGGCCGCGGCTTCCTGCATTGGAGATCAGCCCGGCCGGCGCGGGTACTTTACATCGACGGGGAGATGCCCGTCGATCTGATCCGCCAACGTGCGATCGACGCGCTTCGGCACGCCGGCATCGTGGATCCGCCCAACAGCCTGATGATCCACGCGCGCGACGCCGATGACGACTTCGCGCAGCGATTTCCGAGCCTGGGCCGCATGCCGCCCTTGAATACCGAAGCCGGCCGCGTGTGGATGTTGGCTTTGATCGCCAGCATCGGTGGTGTAGACGCGATCTTGTTTGATAATGTCATGTCGCTAATCGCTGGTGACCAAAAGGACGAGGTTCCGTGGTCCGACGCATTGCCATTGGTGCAAGCGCTAACCGCCAAGCGCGTCGGCCAGGTGTGGCTTGACCACACAGGGCACAATAGTGATCGGCAGTACGGCAGCAGCACCAAAGCGTGGCGCTTCGACTTCGTTGCGGTGATGACCCCGCTACCAGATGACCAGCGCGGCGCGGGGGAAGTCGCGTTCAACGTCAGCTTCGATCACCCTGGCAAAGCCCGGCGTCGCACGCCCGCCAACTGGAATGACTTCCGGCCAGTCACCGTCCGCCTCTGTGACGATCAGTGGTCCAGCGAACCCACGGGCGGCGGCCCGCCCCCGGGGAGGTTGTCACCCACTGCCAAGCAATTCTATGACGCCCTGATCGCCGCGCTGGCGATCACGCCAACACCCGGCCGCACCACCCGGGCCGCCTGGTATGCCGAGTGCGTCCGGACCGGCCTGGCCGAGCCGATGGAGGCGGGAGACGATTCCAAGGCGCGATCCGCGAAAGGATCGAAGTTCCGGAAGTACCTTCTGGAGATCAAAATAGCCGGTCTGATTGGTGTCGATGGCGAGATGGTGACCAACCTGCGGAGGGGTGTTTGATGCCCCTTCACCGCCCCTTGAGCAATGGTGCGCGGACCCCGTCGCGCACCGTCCGCGCACCATTCCATTTTGGCGCAACCGCGCACCGCCGCGCACCGTCCAGCACCGTCCTGCACCATGCGCGCACCATACGCGCACCATGGGGTGGCACACGACGCGCACCACGCGCACTGTTCTATATAGAACAGTGTGCGGTGCGCGTGCGCGACGGGGTGCGCGATGATGCGCCC
This sequence comes from uncultured Alphaproteobacteria bacterium, assembly GCA_963773345.1. Taxonomy (GTDB): domain Bacteria; phylum Pseudomonadota; class Alphaproteobacteria; order Acetobacterales; family Acetobacteraceae; genus Palsa-883. The sequence goes on from CAVZBG010000010.1 coordinate 1,145,392, forward strand.
CAACACCCTTCCATCAACCAGATACCGACCGCGCTTTCTCTGTTGTCGCGAGTCGGCCAGCACCGGCGCCCCGTGGGGTGGCTCCGTCCGGCGCCGCCTGAAGCCCCCCACCCGCACCACACGCAGCCAGCGATGTCACCGGCGCGAGATATGCGGGTGCCCGCACACCAGCCCCAACGCAAGGACTGACCAACCATGACCACTACGGACACGCTCGACCACCTTGAACAGATCGAGCCGCGCGATGGCGGCACGCCCGAGCTGCGCCGCCACCACGAGGTCACTGACCGCGCCGCCGGTGGTGGCAAGCGTGTTCTGGCGCGGCTGGAAAAGCTGTTGCTCGACGACGACATCGGCCCCGCGGAATTTGAGGCCGGTCGCCGGTATGCGGACAGTTGGAACAGAGCGTTCGCGGCGCACGGGTGCGCGTGCTTCCTGCGCTCGACGCCGGGCGGTGGCACTGTCGACTACGACCGAGGGCCGGTGGTTCGACTTGCTGCGGCAACGGGTTTCCGCCAAGCGCGGGAGTTGATCGTCCGTGGGTTTGCCAGCGAGCGGACCGGCCACATCGCGGCTGAAGCGGTCCGGCGCCTTAGTGTCGACGATGAGTTGTTCAGCGAAATTGGCAAGGCTTTGGGCATCGATCACAAAACGGCGTCACGGCGCATAACGAAGGCGTTATGTCTTTTGTCTGACCACTATTCCGAGACAAAGACAGCCTAGTGATTCGTTCCGCCCAAAGTGATACGCATATATATAATGAGACAGTCACGAAATGTTGACGGTAGTTATTAAATATTGGCGTGTTTTCGATTGACAAACTGCCCCGAATCGTGTATGCTCTGGCTCACGCTCGCAAGCTGCGAGCAGTCGCCCCGGCCGTTTCGGCCCCGTGGCACACCCACCTGGACGATACTACAATGACCGATTTTCGAAAGCTCTTGCCGGTGAGCCGCGCGGCTGCACGGTTGGGCATCACGCCAGCGACTCTGCGTGCCTGGATCGCACGCGGGACCGTGCCAGCGGTGCGGCCGGGTCGGAGCATTTTCATTCCGATCAGCGCGATCGAGGCGCTGGAACGCGGCGAGATCGCTCAGCCGTGCGGCGCGTCGGAGCCGAGCAACAGCATCCAACCTGATACCGGCCGCGGCGTGCCCTCTGTCGCGCCCGCCGGTCCGCGCCCGGCTCCGGATGGGGCCTCTCCACCCCGCGGGCCGGGGCCGGGCGCATCTTTCATTTCATAGGGAGTTTTTTCGTGATAGTTTATCACCGTGCCGACCGCACGGGCGACGCCGACGCGGTGGAGCGCACGCTCGTCCTGTTGGGTTGGCTGCAATGTCGGTCGGCCGCGCAATCCGCCATCTTGCTGGGCGTGCTCGTAGCGGTCGCCGCCATCACCCAGAAAATGGACTGGAATACCGTCCTGGCCGCCGCTTTCCAGCACCTCGATCGCACCGCGTTCGATCCTACTGATTCGGATCAGGACGCAACGCTGAGGGCCACGATCAAGAGCGAGGCCGTTGCAATCGTCGAGGGCGCCAAGATCGCCATGAATTTCGACGAAAGCGCGCCTCCAAAGGCGCTTAACTGAAATGCTGGACGCTTACAAGGTCGGGATTTAAATCGGGCTGGGCGGTAACGTCGGCGCTGAGATCGCCAAGGTGTCGCAGCAGTTCCAGACGCTGGACCGAATCGTCAACAACACCCGCGCCAGCGTTGAAGGGCTGGCCGGCGTGATGCGCGGCCTGACGGCGGAAGGACGGGCTGCGGCGGCGTCGTGGCGCGAGGCTGCGACAGCCATGCAACAGGCCGCGCGCGCGGCCGGTGGCGCCCGTGGGGCAGGCATGGCGCCGGGTGGCGCAGGTATGGGCGCAGCCCCGCCGGCCGCGCCCATGGCGCCGCCAATCGCTATCCCGTACGCCGGTGGGCGTTCGCTGGTGCCCTACGTCAGCCGCAGCGCCGGATTTACCCTTTCTGGCGCCCCGTACACCCCATACGGCGCCTACACGACGGGGCGTCCGTATGCAGTCGGCCCAAGAAACAGCCTTGTGCCCGTTCCAGGGCCCGGCACGGGCTTCACGATGCCGCAGGAGACTGGCGTGGGGCCGTGGGGTGGCTGGTCTTCCAGCACGGGCTGGACTGGCGGCCCGGGTGGACGGCCGCCAGGCGGCCCGGTGGGACCGTATACCGGGGGCGATGGACCATACCCAAACCCTGGGCAGATCCCGCTGACGTGGGCCAATCCGCGTCCGTCCGGCGGCGACTTTGCTATGGCTGCAATCGGCTATGGCATCATTGGCCGCGCCCTGACCGGATTCACCGGCGACGTGATCGGCGCCGGCGCCGAGTACGGTCACCAGATGACTATGCTGCGCGCAATGGGGTGGAGCGAAGCCGACCTTGCCAGGGCCGGTGCGTCGGCCATGAATGCGCCAAGCGATATCCTGGGCGCGACGCCCTCTGGCGAACTGGCGGCGATCCGTGACATTTACACCATCTCCCGAAACAAAAGGGAGTCGGTTTCTCTAGCGCCCGACCTGATGCGCGCCGCCACGGTGTTGACCGAGGTCGGCAAGGGCGACCAGTTGACCATGCTGTTCAAGGCCATGCAGGCAGGGGAACTGCGTGGCGTCTTCTCGCCCGAGCAAATTCCTGAGTTCTTGCGAGACGTCGAAGCGACGGCGGTTGCTACCGGGGGGAGGATCGGGCCGGCCGAGATTTTGAAGTACCTGCAGAATGCGGGCGCGGCCGGGCGCGCCTTAGACGTGTCCAATCTGTTCGGATCGCTGATCCCGACCATGCTTTCGATGACTGCGGGGCGGGCTGGCACTGCCCTGCAAGGGTTCTATAAGCAGTTCGGCGCGGAGAAGATGTCGCAGGCCAGCGGCATCATGCTGCGCGACATGCACCTGCTGATCGACCCAGCGACCGGCCAGGACGTTTCGCTGGAGAAGATGAATTTACCGCTTGCGAAGGGCGGTTACAGGTACGCCATCGGCCAATATATGTTCCCGCCCGGCATGCTGGTGGGCGGCGACCTGATAAACAAGGGCCATGACGCCGAGTTCATGCAGAATGTCCTGCTACCAAGGATCAAGCAGTGGAACATCGAGCATTTCGGCACGGACAACATCCAACTTGAAGCGCAGACGGGCATGCGGGTTGCCAGCACCGTGACTGGCGCGAAGGAACTGGCCGATTTCTTCTCACTGTTGCCTCTTTCCGCAAAATACCAACAGGCCATTGCAGCCGGCGCGACGGGCGATCAGTACAGGACCTTTGCGGCTAACGACCCGACGTTGAAGGTGGCTGGCCTCCAAGCTGCTTGGACGGGGTTTCTCACGTCGCTGGCGAATGGGCCAGTGATGGCCGCGGCAACAAAAACCCTGACCGATGTCACAGCCGGTTTGAACGAGATGGGCGCCTTCGCCAACGCGCACAAGGATTTGTCCACAGTTTTGGTCTCGATCGCCGGTGGGCTTGGCGTCTTGGCAGTTGCCGCGTCCGGCCTATCAGCCGCCCTTTTTCTCGGGGCGCCGATGATCCGGGTGGCGAAGTGGGGCGCCGGTGCGCTTGGTGGCGCCGCCGCGCTCGGCGCGGTTGGCGGGGGCGGCTTGGCCGGAGCGATGTTGCGCGTCGGTGCGCCCCTTGCGGCGCGCGCTGCGTTGCCGGCGGCGGTTGGTGCCGGTTTGTGGGACATGGTTGAGCACGGGAATTGGCTGGCCGACACGGCGTGGAGTCCGCTGCACCCACTCACCTTGGACCACTGGCACGACGGGAAGTGGGACTCCGAGCGGTCGGTTGCGCCGTCGCCAGGCGGTGGCGCTCCTGTCGTCTTCGCCCCCGGCCAACAGATGCACGTCCTCGTCGACAACGGCCGTGATCTGATCCGCGGCGTCTCTGCCGGCCAGGCCAACCTGATGAACCGTCCGCAACAGGGCTATTCCGGCAGTGACCCGACGATTGATCCGTCCGCGGCCTTCTATGGGATCGTCCCGCCCTGATCGTGGACCGCGATCGCCAACCCGCCTGCCAACGCAGCGCACGCCCCCTTCACAAGCAACGAGGACCAGGAAAGTGATCACCGAACCCGCGCCAAACAGCGCGACCGAAATGACTGCGGCCGAATACAAAGCCGCGCGCGCCGTCGCCGCCCGCGGCAGGTTGCTGCCGGCCGCACCGGCAGTCGCACCGGCAGTCGCATCGCCGCCGCCCGATGACGACACCCAGGGGGATCCACAGCCGGCCGCAAGCACCAGCCACCCCGGCGGAACGCCCGAGCCGAAACAGCCGGGCAGTGGGCGCGGTGCGCTCGATCTGGACGCGAAATCATACGCCGCGGCGCGCGCCGCCATCGTGCGCGAGATGGACGGCGGCCGTACCGGGCGGACCAGTTTCGCCAGGTTCGGAAGATGAGGCGGCGTCACCCGCCGCGCCGCCAGCCGGCGCGATCGGCCCCGACCGCCGCCGCCCGCGCGGCAACGCTGATTGCGATCGCAATCGCCGGCCTGCGCGCGGACCGCACTGACGCCGCGCCCACCACGCTGGTCCTACTGCCGGGTGTGCTCACCGCCCGGGCCGCCGCGCCCGCGCACCCTGCAACTGCAACCACCACAACCGGAGCCGAATTGAAATGAACGCCGACACCACCACGGCCGCCGCCGCGGCCCACCGCGCCGCCACCGAGGAACACGCAAGAGCCAGCCGCAATTTCGGCGCGACCGACGCTGAGCTTCTTGGCGCGATCGCCGCGCGCGACGCGCTGCTGGCGCAGGCGGAGGACGGCGCGGCCGTAGGGACCTCGGACGTGCGCCAGGCGGAAGACGGAATCCGCCAGGCCGAAGCGGCCGCCCTACTCGCCAAGGCAATCCACAGTGGCGCGCGGCGACGCATGGAAATGGCGGAGATCTCCGTCCTGCGCGAGCGGGCGGGGCAGCATGTCGCAGGATGGCACGCTGCGGTCCGCAGCACGATCAACGCCGCGCGGCGTGTGGATGACGCGCTGGCCATTGCGCAGTCCGCCATGGCCGAACTCAATGCGGCGTGGCGCGCGCAGTCCCATGCCCACGGCGCGGCTTGCGCGCACGACACGCACGTCAAGGACCGCACCCTTCTGAATCAAACGCTCGCCGGGTTGGAAGACTCCGATACCCCATGGGCGTCTCGGTCGATGCAGATGCACAGGCCGCTGAATTTGACGGTCGGCGCCATGACCTCGATGTGGGGTGAAACGCAACCGGTGACTGCGCCGATCGCCGGGATGATCGGCGCCCAGTACCTGCAGCACCTTCCACCGGAGCAGCAAGCAGAAGTGCTGGCCGACCTCGGGCCCGGCACCCAGAAGGCCGCCTGACGTGGCGCGACCGTGCAGCGTGTGCTCGCATCGGGACCGACTGGCGATCGACCAGGAACTGCTCGCCGGCGGCGCCGTACGCGCCATCGCCGCGCGGTACGGCATCAGCCACCAGGCCCTTCTGCGCCATCGCAACAACCATGCGACCAAGCCATTGGCCGCCGCGGCGCAGGCAGACCCGGAAGTCCGTCAGCTTGCCATCGGTGGCAGCCTCGCGGACCAGATGCAGGCCCTCCGGGAGAAGGGCGCGGAACTTCTCGCGAAGGCCGAAGGTCTTGGTGACATCCGCGCGGCCCTTGTCGCCGTGCATGAGCTTGGACGGCTGCTTGAGCTGGCATGCCGAATTGCATCACTGATGGACGATCGGACACTGGTTGGAGATGACAGGCCGGTGAGCGCGATCGTGTTCCTCCCATCGAACGGTCGCGATGAGATACCGGCGCTGGAATGGACGCCCGACCAGATGGGAGACGACTCACCATCTCCATGATCAAGGACGAATTGAAGCCAAGGCCCGTGCCGATCAAGCGCAGCCCAGGCGGCCGATGAAGATCAAGACAGGGGCGGCAGGGCGACGGCTCTGCCGCCCCTTTTGCTGTTCAGACGGCCGGACCCGCAAACGGCCGCCAGACCGATGCAATCAGCCTATGCACCGCGGCAGCAATACCAGCGTGACGCGCCAGATCGTCCCCAACGGTCCTAGATTGGCGGCAATCACGGGATGGTGGGGCTGGGAGTGACCCGCTCCCGCGCCCCACCATCCGTTTCATTCGAATATAGCGGACCGTTTCGGATTTGATTTTTGGCGGTTGCCGCCAACGTCCTGCGCAGCCCGTCTTGCACCCGCCGACGCCGGCCGCTCTGCACCACCGGCACAGTCACGCGCCCGCCAGTGCAGCGCCAGGCCAGCGCCGACGCGCTCCGCGCCCCGTTAGGGTCTACGCCAACACGCGTCGGTGCCGGACGCTGGACATCGACCGGAAAGCGTGCACAAGGCCCTGACGGCGCGAGGGGCTTTTGCCCCGGCCTGTGACCGCTGCGTCGGCGGCACCAACAGAGAGGACGCCCCCATGAGGTTCGACAAAATCGCAGACATCTTGGCCACCACCCCAACCAAGAATCCGGTCGAGGACATGGTGACAACAGCAGCCGTCACGGAGTTCATCATGCGCCAAGGCGTTGCCCCAGAGGACAAGATCGCGGCCAAAAACCACTGGTATGAACGGGAGCTTCGCCGCGCCTACGCCTTCTAAGAAGATGCTGACCTGCCCCGCGGGCGTCCACATGTCAGCGGGTGCGCCACCTACACGCCGGGCAGTTCCCGCCCGATGAACTCGCGCCAGGTACCTGCAGGACCCGAGCGAACACGTCGCCGGCGGAGTGCTCGCGCTCGCCGTCGCGGATGATCAGCCGCCACGTCACCGTCCACATTGGATCCCAACATGCCGAGACCCCAAACTTGAAGTACACCACATTGGCGAAGGAGAGGGTAACGACGCCCTCAGGTTCGACGCGCCGCCCGTCGCGCTCGCGGTGCTTGGACGCTTCTGCGACCAGGCCGCACAGTAGAAGATCGGGGCATTCCTTCCCACAGTCCCCCCTGAATGCGCCAGGGGAGTCCTACCAAACCATGCGGCGCGTCGGGGGTAGCTCACGCCAAACCCACTCAGTCAGGTGCCATGCGGTGACCGCGGTGTTGAACGCGCGGTAGACCGTGTAGAAGTCCGGCCGCGCCAGTTCCGCCACTTCCCATTCGAGCTTCCTGAGCATGTCACGCGCGCTCGCGAGGGCGAACGTGTGCGGCTGGCCGGGAACCTCAACAGTTTCATCCGGGGTGACCATGGCCAGATGGTCGCAGGGGCCAGCGAGTCGTTGCGAGGGGGTGTCCGAGCCGCCAGCACGTCGGAGGGTGTGGGTATAGGTGTGGGTAAGATGGAAGATTCCCGCTGAAAGCCGCCATTCTGGCCGGCATTGGGCGGAAGGGAATGGGAGTCGAACCCACCAGAAGCCGTCGAACAGCCCCTCCCGGATTTGAAGTCCGGACGCCCCACCGGGGACGTTTCCCCTCCGTATCTTTTCTCCCCCTTCCCTTGCGGGAGGGGGAGAGTCTCAGCACCTCACCCGAACAGCTCCGCGCGCCGCCGGTTGACGAACCGCACATCGCCGCGCCGCACCGTCACGCCGTGCCGGTCGAGGAACTCCAGCACCTGGATCGCCACCTTGCGCCCGGCATTGGCGTTGCCCTCGCCCAGATGATCGCGGAACGCCGCCGCGTTGAACAGGGTGCCCGGCGGATCGGACAGCGTCGTGGCGATCGCCACCATCTCGGCCAGCGTCGTGCGCAGGAAAAAATGATCCAGCGCCACTTCGTCCACCTCGCCGCGGCGAGCGACGGATTTCAGCACGCGGCGCACCCGGCGCTCATCGACGCGCAACGAGCCGGCAAAGTCGCGCACGCGCGGTGGACGAAATCGTTCCGTATCCGACAGGTGCGGCAGGATTTCGCGCCAGATCGCCTCGTCCTCCGGTGCCAGCCGCGCGACATGGCCGGGGCGGCGCACCCAGGCGCCTTCGACCACCACGTCACCCGCCGCCTGCAACCCCGCCAGCGCGGCACGGAACGGGATCGGCGCCAGCCGCGGCTGCACCGCCAGGCGCAGGCGCGGCACGGTGATCCCCTGCTGATCGGGGTTGGCGGCGTGGAACGCGTCCAGCACCGCAACGGCGGATCGACGCAGGCCCACCCACACGGTTTGCGTCGTGCCCCAGGTCGTGCCCTCGCCCGGCAACGTCACCAGGTCCGCGGTCGCTCAGCAGTGCGTCGGCGGCCTCGGCCGAGACCCCGTGATCGCGCAGGAACAGCGTCAGATCGACCAGCCACGGGTCCTGCGCGGCCAGCGCGGTCAGCATCGCGGCGCCGACCGGGGCGTCAAGCGCGCGCAGCGTGGCAATCCGCTCCGGCGCGCGCCGCCGCCGCTCCGGGGCGCGCAAATCGAGCAGCACCCCGCCGCCCAGCGTGCGGCTGGCGCTGGTGTCGCGGAGCACGACGCGGTCCCCGGCCAGCGCGGCGATGGGGGCCTCGAGCACAAGCTGCACCAGGCCCGCGGCGCCCGGCGCGATGCGGTCGGCGTCCAGCGGCACCAGCCGGCCGGACACCTCGGCGGCGGCGTGGTGCAGGCGGATCGGCAGCCAGCTTGTCAGCGGGCGCTTTTCCTCCGGCAGAACCGCGATGCGCGCGTCGATCCGCTGGGTCGGCGCGTGCAAGGCGGGGTCCAGCACCATGTCGCCGCGGCGGATCGCCGTGCGGGTGATCGCCGGGCCGGCCAGGTTCAGCGCGCAGCGGTCGCCGGCGGTCGCCGTGTCGGCGACCTGGTTCTGCCGATGTAACGAGCGCACCCGCGCCTCCAGCCCGGACGGCGAGACCAGCACGCGATCGCCGAGCGCCACGCCGCCGGACAGCACCGTGCCCGTCACCACCGTGCCGGCGCCGGCGAGCGAGAAGCAGCGATCGACCGCGAGGCGGAAGCGCCGGCCGCCGGCGCGGTCCTGCTGCCGGCGCGGCGCGCAGCCGGTCGGCGAGCGCGTCCATGCCCTCGCCGGTGATCACTGAGACCGGAATGATATCGGCCCCGGCGAACGGGGTCGGCGCGAGCAGCGCGGCGATTTCCGCCATCACGGCTTCGCGCCGCGCCGCATCGACCAGGTCGATCTTGGTCAGCGCGACCACGGCGCGCGTCAGGCCGAGCAGACGCATGATCGCCAGGTGCTCGCGCGTCTGCGGCATCACGCCGTCGTCCGCGGCGACCACCAGCAGCACCAGGTCGATGCCGTGCGCGCCGGCCAGCATGGTGTGCACGAAGCGCTCGTGGCCAGGGACGTCGACGAAGCCGATCACGCGTCCGTCCGGCTGTTTCCAGTAGGCGAATCCGAGGTCGATGGTGATGCCGCGCTCCTTTTCTTCCTTCAGGCGGTCGGGATCGGTGCCGGTCAGCGCGCGCACCAGCGAGGATTTGCCGTGATCGACGTGGCCGGCGGTGCCGATGATCATGGGCAGTTCTTACTTACCTCTCTCGCGCTTGCGGGAGAGGTCGAGGCGCGAAGCGCCGAGGGTGAGGGTCGTGCCGCGTGCACCACCCTCACCCGCGTCGCAAGTGCTCCGCGACCTCTCCCGCGAAGAGCGGGAGAGGTGTACCGGTGGGTCATCGCTCGTGCTCCAGCGCCGCCAGCAGCAGCGCCGGATCCTCCAGGCAGCGCAGATCCAGCCGCAGCGCGTCATCCTTCACCGCACCGATCACCGGCGGCGACAACGCGCGCAGCCGCGCGGCCAACCCGGCGAGCGCGCGGCCGGACCCACTGCCCAGCGGATGCAGTGCCAGCCCGGCACTTTCCAGCGTCTCCACCGGCAGTGCGCCGGAGCCGATCTGGCTGCGGCAGGCCACGACCTCCACGCGCCAGTCCACACCCGCCCAGGCCGCCACCGGCGCGGCAAGCGCTTCCGCCATCGAACGGATGTGCGCCGCCGGCCGCGTCAGCAGCCGCAGCGTCGGCAACCGTTCCATCAGCCGATCGGGATCGCGATACAGGCGCAGCGTTGCCTCCAGCGCCGCCAGCCGCAACTTGTCCAGCCGCAGCGCGCGCTTCAACGGATGCCGCGCGCAGCGCGCCACCAACTCCGCGCGGCCGACCACAAAACCCGCCTGCGGTCCGCCCAAGAGCTTGTCGCCGGAGAACGTCACCAGGTCGGCGCCGTCGCGCACCGCCTCGGCCACCGTGCGCTCCTTCGGCAGGCCCCAGCGGTCCAGCGGCAGCAATGTTCCGGACCCGAGATCGTCCAACAGCGGCAGCCCGTGCACGTGCGCCAGCGCGGCCAGCTCGCGCGAGGGGACTTCGGCGGTAAAGCCCTCGATGCGGTAGTTGGACGTGTGTACCTTCAGCAGCAGCGCGGTCTCCGGCCCGATCGCCTGCTCGTAGTCGCGCTTATGCGTGCGGTTGGTGGTGCCGACCTCCACCAGGCGCGTGCCGGCGCTGGCCATGATGGCGGGCAGGCGGAACGCGCCGCCGATCTCGATCAGTTCGCCGCGCGAAACGATGGTGTCCTTGCCACCCGCCAGCACGGCGAGCGCCAGCAGCACCGCGGCGGCATTGTTGTTGACCACCAGCGCATCCTCGGCCCCGGTCAACTCGCGCAGGAGGGCGCGGACATGGTCGTCGCGCTCGCCCCGCCCACCGCTGTCCAGGTCGTATTCCAGCGCGGCGGGGGCAGCCATGACGGCGACGGTTGCCTCGATCGCCGGCGCGGCCAGCAGGGCGCGGCCGAGGTTGGTGTGCAGCACCGTGCCGGTGAGGTTGAGCACTGGGCGCAGCGACGGGATGGCGGCCCGTTCCAGGGCTGCCAGTGCGGCGTCGGCCAGCACGCCTGGGTCCGGCGCCGCGGCACCGTCGCGCAGCGCCCGGCGGACGGTTTCGATCACCGCGCGCACCGCGTCGGCCGCAGACGCATGGCCGAAACGAGCGATCGCCAGCGCCCCGGCGGGCGCGCGCAACACGGCATCGACCGAGGGCGGGCGCGGCATCAATACCCCGTCAGGAACGGGTTCACCGCCCCGCGCCGCCAGCCGGCATCCTGCAACTTCAGGTCGAGCCCCGAGACTGGCGACGTCGTCGGCCACCGGGTCAAGCTCGGGATGTTCCGCCTGCGACAGCAGTTTCACGTAGCCCTGGCAGGCGTTGCAGGTTTCGCCGGCGATGCCGTTGTCGCGGCCTTCGAGGTGGTGATAGGCGATGCCCTCGGTATTGCCGCACAGCACGCAGGTGACGCGGACGGCGTTCCATTCGGTGGCACAGGTGGCACAGACGCAGTAGCGGGCGTTGTGCGCGCCGGGGCGGTCGACCAGAACCGAGGTGACGGGCGCGCCGCCACAGGCCGGGCAGACGCCGGTGCCGACCGGCTTCAGCAGATCGGCCTGCAGCAGTGCGGCGAGGCGCGCGGCGTGCAGTTGCAAAGCGGCGGCGACGAACACGTGCTCGGCGATCGCATCGGCGGCAACGGCGTCCTCCAGCGCGTTGGCCAGATGCCGGCGTTGCGCGGCCGCATCGGTGCGCAGGCGGGCCAGTACGGCGGCGGCCTGCTCCGGCATCGGGATCGCGGCGGCCTCTGCCAGAAAGCGGGCGATGGTGTCGATCAGGGCGGGGTCGTTCGCCAGGCGGGCGCGGTCGATCGGCGGCATGCCGTGTTCCGCGGCACGCGCCGCGTGGTCCGCGGGGATTGGCGCCAGCGGCGGCAGCGTGGGCAAAAGCGCCGCCTGCGTGCGGGCAATGTCGGCCAGGAACCGCAGGTAAGGTGCGAGTTCATGCCCCTCGGCGCGCGCGGCGAAGCGCTCGGCGCGGCGGGCGAACAGCGTCGCGGGATCGGGCAGCACCGCGAATTGCGTGTGCAGCTCCCCGCGTGGCGCGGGACGTGGGCGAGGCGTTTCCTCGGTCATGGCGCTCCAGGGCGGCACCGAGTGGGGACCGCCGGGACAGTATATCGCCATTTCGATTGGTTCGGGATGCAGACACAGGCGCTCGGGTGGCGGCCGTGAAGGCAATCGGATGACGCAGCGAGCCCGCCCGGGTCCCGCTGTCATTGCAACCCCGGCGAAGGCCGGGGGAAGCAATCCCCCGCGAGGAGCGTAACTGGATGGGGATTGCTTCGTCACTTCGTTCCCCGCAATGACAGTAAATTGGCTGATCGGTCGCCTTTTCTGCGTTCAACCGATGACCCTGTGCCTGCCGCCCGGCCAACTTGTTTTGTTCAGGCAAGCTGCTATCGTTCGTGCGCCTCTCGGCGTTGCATAGGGGGGGTGTTGCCCAGCACAGGAGACGCAGAATGCGAAAAATCGTCATGGGAGCGCTTATGAGCCTGGGCATCGGTCTGATCGGCGCTGCGACACCGGCCAACCAACCCATGAGTGCCGCAGACCCGGCGCAGGCTGCGACGGGCAGCCCGATGATCCAGCTCGCACAAGCCGCGCAACGCTTCGACTTTCCACTCGTGCGCGGCGCCAACGTCGACTGGTGCGCCGCGTGGGCACAGGGATGCGGTTGGCCCGGGGCACATCAATTCTGCCACATGCGGGGCTTTGCCCACGCGACGGGCTACGCCACCTTCCAACCAGGGCGCACGTACGTCATCGGCTCCGATCAGTTTTGCAACGGCAGCGCCTGTAAGGCATTCCGGTTCGTGGCCTGCGCCTCCCCTTAGCCTTCCGGAGGCCGCAGCCATCGCCATCACCCGGGCGCGTCAGGTCGGGCGGCGACATCTGACACGCGATCAATAGAACGATGCGCTGGCGGATGTCAGACTGACCTGCTACCGCCGCCGCAGAAGGTCGTCACACCCCTCACGCCGCGTCGGGCCGCCCCTTCGCCACCGCTTCGCGCAGCCACTTCCGGTGATGCCGCCAGGCCCAGCCACCGGTCACCGAACCGCGCGTCATCGCCCGCACCGTGCCGCGCACCCAGATCGCCGCATAGACATGCGCGATCCAGATCAGGATCGCACACACCGCCGCCGCGGCGTGCACCACGATGGCCAGCCGCTTCGTCTCGATCGAGGTATAAGCAAAGAAATACGCATCCCAGATGGTCAGCCCGCTGACGAACAACACGACGATCAGCAGCGTCATGCCCCAGAACACCAGTTTTTGGCCCGCGTTGTAGGTACCGACCTCCGGCAGCCGCTCCTCATGCCCGCTCAGCACGTCGCCGGGATTGGCCAGCCACACGCTGTCCTCGTGCGCCCACAGGTTGGCGCGCCAGAAGCGCAGGAACAGCCCGGCGAACGAGAAGAACAGCACCACGCCAATCCAGGGATGGATGATGCGGGTGAACTGCCCGCCGCCGAACAGCGCCGTCAGGAAGAACAGCGCCGGATGGAACAGCGACATCCCGGACAGCGCCATCAGAATCAGGCACACCGCGGTCAGCCAGTGGTTGGCGCGCGCGAGGCCGCTGTAGCGGTCGACCACCACCGCCTGCCCCGAGGCATCCTTGTGCAGCGATGAAGCGGACATCAGTCGTTGCCCTCCGCCAACTGCGTCGCCTGCCGCTCATCCTCCTTCGAGACCCGGTTCGCCCCGGCCAGCAGGTGATGCACGAACGCCCCCACCACCGCGGCACCGATCGCCGCCAGGCCGACGACCTTCGCCGCGCCCTTCCACACTCCGACAAGGCGGGAGATGTGCGGGTTGGCCGGCAGGCCGGAATAGATCTCCGGCTGGTCGGCATGCGGCAGCACATACATCACGTGCGTGCCGCCGACGCCCGGCGGATCGTACAGCCCCGCCTGCTCGAAGCCGCGCGACTTCAGGTCGGTGATCCGTTCCGCCGCCAGTGCCTTCATCTCGGCCTTGGTGCCGAAGGTGATCGCTATGGTCGGGCACGCCTTGGCGCAGGCCGGCCCGCCGCCCACTGCGACGCGGTCGGAGCACAGCGTGCATTTGTGCACCACCTGCTCGACCGGGCTGAGACGCGGAACGTTGAATGGACAGCCCTTGATGCAGTAGCCGCAGCCGATGCAGTGCTCGGAGACGAAGTCGACGATACCGTTGGTGTACTGCACGATCGCGCCGGGCGACGGGCACGCCTTCAGGCAGCCCGGATCGGCGCAGTGCATGCAGCCGTCCTTGCGGATCAGCCACTCCAGATTGCCGGTCTGCGGGTTCTCCCACTCGGCGTAGCGCATCAGCGTCCAGCTTTCCGCCGTCAGGTCGTGCGGATTCTGGTAGCTGCCGGTGTTGAAGCCGACCTCCTCGTGCCGCTCGTTCCACTCCAGGCACGCCGCCTGGCAGGCCTTGCAGCCGATGCACTTGGAGATATCGATCATCTTGGCTACGCCGTCGTCGCCCGGCAGCACCGCCGGCGGCGGCTCGTCGGAGGCCGATTTGCGCAGCAGGGTCAGGCCCTGATTGGCTGCCATTGCCGTGCCCCCTATACCGCCGGCGGGTTCTCGGGACGGATGTCCACGAGAAATGCCTTGAACTCGGGCGTGTCGACGTTGGCGTCGCCGACGAACGGGGTCAGCGTGTTGGCGCCGAACCCGGCGCGCGCGGCGCCCATGAAGCCCCAGTGGATCGGTATGCCAACGACATGGACGGTCTTGCCGTCGCACACCAGTGGCGTGATGCGTTTCGTCACCACCGCCTTGGCGCGGACGAAGCCGCGCTTGCTGTCCACCCGCACCCAACTGCCGTTCTCGATGCCCTTCTCCTTTGCCAGCGCCGGGCTGATCTCCACGAAGAACTCCGGCTGCAGCACCGCGTTCACCCAGACGTGCTTGGACCAGTAGTGGAAATGCTCGGTCAGCCGATAGGTCACCCCGGCGTAGGGATAGGTCTTGGCGTCGCCGAATCGCGCCAGGTCGTCGGCGAACACGCGCGAGACCGGGTTGCCCTGGATCTTCGGCGCCATCACGTTGACCACCGGGCTCTCGAACGGTTCGTAATGCGTCGGGAACGGTCCATCACGCATCAGCCGGCGCACCCACAGCCGGCCGACGCCCTCTGCGTTCATGATGAACGGCCCGACCACGTCGGGCTTGGCGGTCGGCAGGATGTCGGGCACGTCGTAGCCGGCCCAGTGATCCCCGGTCCACGCGATCAGTTTTCGCGATGGATCCCACGGCTTGCCGGACACGTCGCAGGACGCGCGATTGTACAGGATGCGGCGGTTGACCGGCCAGGAGAACGCCCAGTTGGGGAACACGCCGGCGTCGTCCGGGTCGTGGTTGTCCCGCCGCGCCATGTTATTGCCGGCCTCGTTGAAGCAGCCGGAGTAGATCCAGCAGCCGCACGCGGTGGTGCCGTCGTCGCGCAACTGGGTGAAGTTGAGCAGTTGCTTGCCCGCCGTCAGCAGCTTCTTGGTGGCATCCGCCGGGTCCGCCACATCGACCAGCACCCGCCCGTTGATCTCGCGCGCCAGTTCCTCGGGCTTCGGCTCGTTCGGATCCTGGTACGGCCAGGTCAGGTTCAGGATCGGATCGGGGAACGCGCCGCCGTCCTTCTGGTACAGCGCCTTCAGCCGCAGGAAGACCTGCGCCATGATCCAGTTGTCGTGCTTCGCCACGCCCGGCGGATCGGCGCCCGCCCAGTGCCATTGCAGCCAGCGGCCCGAGTTGGTGAGTGAGCCGTCCTCCTCGGCGAAACACGTCGTCGGCAGCTCGAACACCTCGGTGGCGATCTTCGCCGGGTCGGCCGGGTTCAGCTCGCCGTGGTTCTGCCAGAACCGCGCCGTCTCGGTCTGCAGCGGGTCCATCACCACCAGCAGTTTCAGCTTGCCCAGCGAGTCGCGGATCTTGTTCTTGTCCGGGAACGCCATCAGCGGATTGAACCCCTGGCAGAAATAAAGGTTCATCTTGCCCTGATGCATCAACTCGAAGGCGCGCAGGATGTCGTAGCTCGCCACATCCAGCTTGGGCAGCCAGTCATAGGCCCAGTCGTTGTCCGGCTTAGCCGCGTCGCCGAACATCGCCTTCTGGAAGCTGACGAAGAACTTCTTGTAGTTCTGCCAGTAGCTGGTCTGGTTCGGCCGCAGCGGCTTGAAGCCGCGCGTCGACATGTAGCTGGCCAGGGTCGTTTCGTGGTCGGTCGGCAGCGTCATGTAGCCGGGCAGCAGGTTGGACATCAGGCCCAGATCGGTCAGGCCCTGGATGTTGGAGTGCCCGCGCAGCGCGTTCATCCCCCCGCCGCGCACGCCGATATGCCCCAGCATGAGCTGCAGCATCGCCATGGCGCGGATATTCTGCGAGCCCTTGGAGTGCTGCGTCCAGCCCAGGGCGTACATCGAGGTCATCGCCTTGTCGGGCGCCGAGGTCGCCGCCATCATTTCGGCCACGTGCAGGAATTTCTCCCGCGGCGTGCCGCAGATGCGCTCCACCATCTCAGGCGTGTATGGCGCGACGTGCTGCTTCAGCAGGTTCCAGACGCAGCGCGGGTTGGTCAGCGTGGGATCGACCACGGCGAAGCCGTCGGCGCCGATTTCGTACTCCCAGCTCTCCTTGTCATAGTCGCGCTTGCCCTCGAGGAAGCCCGAGAACAGCCCGTCGCTGAAGCCGTAATCGGCACGCACCACATAGGGCGCGTTGGTGAACGCCTTGACGTAGTCCCACTGCACCTTGCCGGTTTCCATGCAGTGCCGCATGACGCCCAGCAGGAAGGCGATGTCGGTGCCCTGGCGGATCGGCGCGTAGTAGTCCGCCACCGCAGCCGAGCGGGTGAACCGCGGGTCGACCACGATCAGCTTGGCGCCGCGATGCGCCTTGGCTTCGGCGACCCATTTGAAGCCGCAGGGATGCGCCTCCGCGGCATTGCCGCCCATGATGACGACGAGATCCGTGTTCTTGATGTCGGTCCACGAATTCGTCATCGCGCCACGGCCGTATGTTGGGGCCAAACTGGCCACCGTTGGGCCGTGTCAGACTCTCGCCTGGTTGTCGAACACCACCATCCCGGCCGCGCGCACGGTCTTGAAGGTCAGCATCGCAGTCTCATTCGTGGTCGCCGAGGCGGCCAGGAAGCCGGTGCTGAGCCAGCGGTTGACGGTCACGCCGTCGGCATTCTTGGCGATGAAGTTGTGGTCGCGATCGTCCTTCATCGCCCGCGCGATGCGGTCCAGCGCGAAGTCCCAGGAGACTTCCTTGAACTCGTTGCTGCCGGCCTCGCGATGCAGCGGCACCGTGGTGCGCGTCGGTGCGCGCACGAAGTCCAGCAGCGCCGCGCCCTTGGGGCAGAGCGTGCCGCGGTTGGTCGGGTGATCGGGATCGCCCTCGATGTGCAGCAGCTCGCGGCGGGCGCCCTTCGGCGTGTCGCCGGGCGCGTACATGATGATGCCGCAGGCGACCGAGCAGTACGGGCAGGTGTTGCGGGTCTGGACGGTGCGGGCCAGACGATAGGGCCGGATGTCGGCGGCGAGCGCCTGCTCGACCCCGCCGAAGCCCAGCGCGCCGATCGCAGTCACCGCGATGCCGCCGCCCGCCCCGCGCAGGAATGCGCGACGCGACATGTCCATCTTGAACGTCTCCCTCGTTCGCCGATGCGATGACCACATCAGCGGTATTATTATGTTGCAAATTTGCGAGAATCGCGACGGCAAGTCAAGCATGTCCCGCGGTGGAACGTGCGGCGTCAGGCCAGCTCGCGGCTGCGCTGCAGTTTCTCGCGCACCGCCTGCGCCAGGTAGGCGGAGCGCGTGGTGCCGTCGTGGCGCGCCGCGACATCCAGCCGATCCACCAGCGCCGCGTCCATGGTGATGTTGAGGCGCGCGCTCTTGCCCGGCACCTCGGCCTGCAGCAGCGCTTGCACCCGATCCGCCATATCGCTTTCGCGCAGCCAGCCGGGCAGCTTCGTCGTCAGACCCGACGGCGCCGGCAGGTCCAGCCCCTCCGCGACCGTCCCCTCGATATGCAGGGCAAGCGCCTCCACGGCGTTGCGCAGGGCGTCCTCGACGCTGTCGCCCTGGCTGACGCAGCCTGGAAGGTCGGGGAAGAGCACGTCCCAGCCGTCCGCCGGGCCGTCGCCCGGGGCATGGTAGGCGATGGCCCGGTAGAACCGCAGCGCCATCTCATTTGCTCCTCGGCCGCAGCCCGGCCTGGCGCTCGATTGACGCCAGCGTGCCCGGCTTGATATCCCTGTTACCGTGCATCGTCACGGTGACCACACCCGGCTTGGTCGGGTGCTGCAACCCCCACTACCCGCCGAAGCCATCGACGGCGTTGGCGCGCAGGTAGTCCATGTTCAAGCTGATCCCGAGCCCCGGCCGATCCGCCAGGTGCAGGCGACCGCCGGAATTGTCGAGCGGCGTCTCGAGAAAATCGCTGTATTTGCCCAGGTCGTAGCGCGAGGTTTCCAGACGATAGAAGTTCGGCACCGTCAGCATCACTTGGGCGCCGGCGACCACGTTGATCGGTCCACTCGCGTCATGCGGCGAGACCGGAATATAGTACGCCTCGGCCATCGTCGCGATCTTCTTCAGTTCGCTGATGCCGCCGGCCCAGGTGACGTCGGGCATGATGTAGTCGGCAAGCTGCTGCTCCAGGATCGGCGCGAACTCCCAGCGCGTATGCAGGCGCTCGCCCACCGTGATGGCTGCGTTCACCTTCTCGCGGACCTGGCGCAGCGCCGCGTAGCTTTCGACCGGGACCGGTTCCTCGAACCAGTCGATGTTCGCCACATCTTCGAGGCTACGGCACAGCCGGATCGCGGTCGGAACGTTGAACCGGCCATGCGCATCGATGAGAATTTCGATGTCCGGCCCGGCCACCTCGCGCACCCGCGCGGCCATGCGTGCGGCGGATTTTTCCCCCTGCTTGCTCATGCCGCCGTCGAGATAGTCGTCGTTGTACGGTGACTGGCCGGCTGCATGCGGGAACGGGTCGAACTTCAGCGCGGTGTGACCGGAATCGACGATCGCGCGAATTTCCCTGACCAGGTCGTCGTCGTTGTCCAGCAGGCGGCGCAGCGGATGGGTATAAAGCAGGATGTCATCGCGCACCTTGCCGCCCAGCAGCGCGTGGATCGGCAGGCCCAGCACCTTGCCGCGGATGTCCCACAGCGCGATGTCGATGCCGCTGACGACGTGGCTGGTGGCACCCCTCGTGCCCATGTAGGTGAACGAGCGGAATGTCTTGTTCCAGATGCGCTCGATCCGCGCCGGGTCTTCGCCCACCAGCAGGTCGTTGAGCTGGCGGACGATGCCGGCGACCGCACGGTTCGCCGTGGGTGTCGTGGTGGTGATTTCGCCCCAGCCGGTGACCCCTTCGTCGGTGCGAACCTCGACGAAGAAATATTCGCCCCAGCCCGATCCGGTCGTCTTCACCAGCCAAGGAACGAGTTTGCTGATTTTCATCGGCGCGTTGCTCCCATCAGGTCCGCAGCGGCAGCCGGTGTTGCCACGCTAAGTTCGGTCGCCCCGACTTGCCGCTGTCATTGCGACCCCGGCGAAGGCCGGGGAAGCAATCTCCTGCGGTCATCGCATCGACGCGCGCAGGGAATTGCTTCCCCCGGCCTTCGCCGGGGTCGCAATGACAGCGGTGGCGGGGGTCTGAATCGGGATCACGATACTAGTTTCCAACCTCGATCCGCGCCGGCCCTTCCGCCACCGTCCCGACCATCGCCGCCGCCGGATAGCCCGCCGCCCGGATCCGCCCCAGCAGCGCCTCGGCCGCCTCTGCCGCGCAGGCGACCAGCAGCCCACCCGAGGTCTGCGGGTCGGTCAGCAGATCGCGCAACGTCGGCGCGTGGCTCTCCGGCAGCACCACAGCCGCGCCATAGCTGTCCCAGTTGCGGTGCGAGGCGCCAGTGACGAACCCGTCCTCTGCCATTGCGCGGGCGCGGGCGAACAACGGCATCGACGACGCGGCGATGCGCAGGGTCACCGCGCTCCCCCGCGCCATCTCCAGCCCGTGGCCGAGCAGGCCGAACCCGGTCACGTCGGTGACCGCGTGCACCGCGTCCAGGGTCCCCAATTCCACCCCGATGCGGTTGAGCAGCGTGGTGGAGGCGAGCATCTCGGCATACTCCGCCGCGCCCAGCGCGCCCTTGCGCAGCGCGTTGGAGTAGATGCCGACGCCGATCGCCTTTGTCAGGATCAGCGCATCGCCCGGCCGCGCGCCGGCATTGCGGCGGATCTGCTCGGGCCGCGCGGTGCCGATGACGGCGAGCCCGTAGATCGGCTCCAGCGTGTCGATCGAGTGCCCGCCCGCCACCGGAATGCCCGCGCCGGCGCAGGCCGCCGCGCCTCCAGCCAGGATCTCGCGCACGACCTCCAACGGCAGTTTTCCCAATGGGATGCCCAGGATCGCCAGCGCCAGGATCGGCGTGCCGCCCATCGCGTAGACATCGCTGATCGCGTTGGTCGCGGCGATGCGGCCGAAATCGTGCGGATCGTCCACCACGGGCATGAAGAAGTCGGTCGTCGCGATCACGCAGGTGCCGTCGGGAAGCCGCCAGACGGCCGCGTCGTCCGCGGTCTCGGTGCCGACCAGAAGCTGCGGGAACAGCGCGCCCACCGGGCTCGTCGCCCGCTGGCCGGCCAGAAGCTGCTGCAGCACCGCGGGCGCCAGCTTGCAGCCGCAGCCGCCGCCGTGGGCGAGTTCGGTCAGGCGCAGCTTCGGGACGGCGGCAGTTGGAATCTGATCCATGTCTGTCTCCCCCTGTGCCACCGATCGGCTGCCGGTGCAGCGCGGAACCCGAACCGTGCGACGGCGGCACGTCGCACGACGATGGGACCAGACGCGGCCGGAACGCAACCGCGGCCGCGCGCCGCCGATGCCGCAGGATTTACCGGAAGGGCCTGCCGCGAATCGGGCGACGTTTTCTAAACTCGTCCCACTGGCTGTGGAATCCCCCAAGGAGACGATGATGCGACACGGAACCCTGCGAACGGCCCTGCGGACCGGCGCCATCCTAGGCGTTGGGCTGCTGGGGGCATGCGGCACTAGCCCGGACGACCGGACCACGGGCAGCGCGGCGGGCGGCGCCGGTACCGGCGCGGCCATCGGCCTGATCGGCGGTCCGGTCGGCGTCGTGGTCGGTGCGGTGATCGGCGGCGGCGCCGGCGCGCTGGCGGGCGCCACGACCAAGCCGCAGGACGTCAACCTCGGCCCCCCGCCGTGGAGCAAGTCGGACTGACGCCGACCGCGCCGCCGGGTTGACGCCACGTTGCAAATGTAGGGCGGAAAAGCCAACGCCCCCGGGCACTTGACCCGGGGGGTAGCGCATTCCGCCGTTTTCGCGTGCCGCGGCAAGGCCCGTCGGCGCGACGCAAGCGGCGGAATACGCTACTCCCCGGGTCAAGCGCCCGGCGGCGTTGGCTTTTCCGCCCTACGCGGGTTGGCCGCTACGCTGCCCCCGCCACGTAGGCGCGCAGGCTGTCGACTTCCTGCGCCTGCTGCATAATACGCGCCTTCACCACGTCACCGATGCTGATCAGGCCGACCACCCGACCGTGATCGAGCACCGGCAGGTGGCGGAAGCGACCTTCCGTCATCATATGCATCGCCTCGCCCACCGTGATGTCCGGCGTTGCGGTCTGCAGCGCGCGCGTCATCAGTTGCCCGGCGGTCATCTCCAGCGTGCGCCCGCCGTTCGCCGCCAGCGAGCGGACGATGTCGCGCTCGCTGACGATGCCCAGCAGTTGCTCGGCGCGGTCCATCACCAACACCGCGCCGATGCGGTGGGTGGCGAGCACCTCCGCCACCTCGGCGATCGGCGTCGTGGGGCCGACCGTGGTGACCTGGTAGCCCTTGTGCTTGAGGATCGCAGCAACAGTCATGGCCTGCCTCCTTCGCCTCTGGCACGGGTCATGGATGCGGCGCGGGCCGACATTTTTTGCCTGGCCGTGCCCCTGGCCCGGCGGTGGATGTGGGCCCATCATGCGCCGCCGCAACCGCGACGTGCAACTTTCAGGTGTGCACCGCACAAAAGTGGTGCCGCGGAGGCTAGAACAGGGCGCTGCCGGTCACCAATCCGGCCACCAGCAGGACGACAAAAATCGTGATCGCAACAAAGAACAGCAGCCGCGCGATTTCCGCGGTGGCGACCGCGATGCCGGTGAAGCCGAACACCGCGGCGATCAGCGATGTGACGAAGAAGAACAGTGCCAGTCTGAGCATAATCGGACTCCCGCTGCAGCTCGCCCTGGACGGTTCGCCGTGGACAACGCGCCCGGCGTGACGCCGGACCGGCCACAGTCAGGCGCCTGCAAACGGTGGAATCATGGCAAAGCCGCGCACAATTGCGTGTGCGCCGACCGCGGCACGCGACCGCCCCGACCTCGCCGCGCGCTCAGCAGGGCTCGGCGAGAAAGCGCCGCCCCGGCGCGACGAACTCCTCCTGCGCCGCGACGGTCAGGATCTCGTGCGAGCCGGCCGCCGCGGTGCGCCGCAACAGCCCGTGAATCGCCGCGCCGGCCGCCTCCAGGGCGACAACCTCGCTACCGCTGTGCAGGCGATGGAACAGGAACAGCGCGGCGATCGCATCGCCGGCGCCGTTGACATCGAGCGGCAGCAGCGGCGTGCGCAGCAGATGGAAGCGCCCGGCCTCGCTCACCAGCATGTCGGTGGCGTCGTCGGGCGTGGCCTCGGTGCGCAGGCTGGTCAGCAGCACGCAGCGCAGGCCGCCAGGTTGCAGCATCGCCGCGACCTGCGCCACGGCGGCCTTGGCTTGCGCGAGCGTGCGGCACGCGGTGCCGGTCAGCATGTCCAGCTCGAAGCGGTTCGGCGTGGCGATATCGGCCGCGGGCAGCATGCGGTCGCGCAGCATCTCGGCGATGCCCGGGCGGACATACACGCCGTCGCGGTCGTCGCCGATCACCGGATCGCAGCAATAGACGGCGCGCGGGTTGGCGCCCCGCACCCGCGCGACGGCATCCAGGATCGCCTCGCCGATGCCGGCGTCGCCGACATAGCCCGACAACACCGCGTCGCACGACCCCAGCACGCCGCGCGCCGCGACGCCGTCGACCAGCGCGCGCACCTGGGCGCCGGAGAACACGTCGCCGGTCCAGTGGCCGTAGCCGGTGTGGTTGGAGAACTGCACGGTGTTGATCGCCCAGACCTCGGCGCCCAGGCGCTGGAGGGGGAACACCGCGCTGGCATTGCCGACGTGGCCATAGGCGACCCAGGACTGGATCGAGAGGATGTTCATCGCCTGCGCCCGACCCTGACCGTCTGCCGTGCAACCGGGGGTCGGACCGGAACGCGCCGGCCGGGTCGCCCGATCAGTGGTGCGGCTGGATCTGCGCGGTGCGGGTCACCGGCTGCCGGGTCGGCTCCGTGCAGACCGCCAGGGTGATCGGCTGGTTGAAATCGTGGTCGGCGGCGAAGCTGGCAATCGAGGCGCCCTGCGGCAGCGCCAGCACGGCGTCGAACAGCCCGACACTCTGCTTGCAGAACAGCGTGCCCTGCTGGATGCCGGCCTCCGACTGCGTGTTGGCCAGGCTGGTGATGTAGTCGTCGTGCTCCTGCTGGCCGCGGTGGCCGAAACTGCGCGCGAAGTAGGCGGTGAGCGCCCGCTCCTCGCGCATCAGCTCGGACTGGAAGCGCAGCACGAAATCGTTGTAGCGGTCGCGCATGTCGCAGGCGAGCGCGGTGACCATGAGCTGGCTTTTCAGGCCGGCAACGTCGAAGGCCGTCTTGTCTGCCGGCCGCGCGCAGGGTTGCGCATTGGCGATCTGGCCCAGCAGCAGGCTCGCGGCGACGACGCCGGACAGCACAGCACGCATGCGGTTCACTCCTGCTCGCGGATCGGCGCGAGTCAACATCAAACTGGACCTGAGGTAAACCGTGTATCCCCCGGTTTTGCAATCACGAATCACGTCACGACGACGTTTTTGCCGGCCCCTGTGGCAGCGCTGCCGCAGCCTCGGGGGGAGCATGATCTTACTGGGGGCCGAGGGCAAGCGGATTGGTTGCGGGGATGGCTGGCCGCGAGGCGGGCATCGGCTGGAGCTGGAATCGAGTAGCGCACAGCCCGCCCCGACTTGTTCCGGTCGGCTTGTCAGGCCGGACATATGGGATGCGTTCACCCCGCAGCATGGCAGATCGGGTCGGGCCGAGCCTGGTTCTGCGGGGTTTCAGGTGGTCGAAATTCAGCGTCTTGGACTCGGCCGACAGAGCAATGTCGAACACGAACCGACGCTGCGGGGTTTGCTTGTTATTGAAATTCAACAGATACGTCGAGATACGCGACCGGATTCTGACGGACCTGATATACCAAATCAGTTGTGCTATCCGACGGGATAGTTCGAGAGAAATCGCCATATTGTTTGATAGGAACCGCAACATGAGTTTCTCTTTTCGATGGAATCGATATGGATACTGAATTCAGGCTGGGTTCTTCACAGCGGGGATCGCAGGCGGTGTTTGTAGGATGCAGATTCAGACTTACATCGATACGTCCATGGCCGCCTGGTAATACCACCGCTATGGCATCGTAGTAATATGTTCTCCGTGATAGTATGATGGGTAGCTTTCCTGTGCATATTGTGTCGTAACAAGTTAGGGAGATTTGCTTGCCGAGCTTCTGCGTATTCGTCGTATTTGGTGCTGCGCTCTCCAATAACTGTCTTATATTTACATACTTTACGATACCCTCCGCCGGATGCGCGGGATCATTTAGCAACACTGCCGCAAGACTCAAAAGCAGCACGCGGCACATGCGCGCAATTTCCTGTACAGCATGCGCGATTCCCCCTCCCGGCTCTCGCGCTCTGGCAGACGGCGCTGCGCGCAACGATCTATCGACGGCCACCCTTCCCTCCATTGTCGCATGAACCCGACGACGACTGCGCAGACGCACTTGCTATGTATCGGTGCAGGCAAGTCGCGGTAAGTCGGTTTCGGGCGGAATCTTCTCCATGCTCGGATCGTGAACGAGACCATCTATACCCCGCTCACGCGATAATCCGGAACTCCGTTGGGTTTATGATACGGAAGTTGTCCGTGACCTCATCGCAGTAGGTGCGCCAGTTCCTGGGCACGTCGTCGCGCAAGAAGTTCAGCATTGCGATGCTGAAGTCCCTGAAGGAGCTGTAGCACTTGTTGTGGGTGGTGTGTCTGTGCATCAACCCCCATAACCGTTCGATCGGATTGAGGTGCGGACAGTAGGCCGGGACGAAATGAAGCTTGATCCGGCAGTCAGGCCGCGCCAGCCAAGCTTGAACCAGTTTAGCGTGATGGTATCTGGCATTGTCCAGAAAGACGTGAACCAGCCGCATGCCTGGATACACCGCCTCGATTGCCATCAACAGCATGATCGTACTCAAGGCATCCACCGTCAGCACATCCTTCATGACGGTCTTGCCGGTCTCCAGGTCGATCGCGCCATGGATATTCAGGCGGTCCCGCCCGCTGCTCTGTTCCACCGCGACCGGCACCTCTTTTGGCGCCCAGCAGCCAACCGGCCGCACCGCGTGGGTGGGAGGCACCGCATCAACGAAGATCACCGCTTCATCAGCGGATAACTGGTTCATCAGGGCCTCGTAACCCTTGACGAACGCCGCCTGTTTCGCCGGGTCCAGCTTGCGCGAGATCGCTTTCGGCTTGCGGTGTTCCATGCCAAGGCGGTGCAGCAGAGCGATCAGCCCAGACCGGGTCTGGTATTCGATGTCGCATTCACGCGCGATCCACGCGCCAACTGCACGCGTCGAGCGTGGCAGGGTTTCGCCAATCCAGGCTTTCAGTTTGTCTTGTTGCTCCACCGTCAACCGACAGGTACCCCCTTCATGGCCGAAGCTCGCCAGACCCTCGATCCCGTCCTCCCGATAGAGTAGGTACCAGGTTCGGACCGTGTCGCCGTCAAGCAACAGCACGTCGGCGACCGACTGACAGCTCATTCCTCGGTCCAGCAGCACCAGCGCGTTGGCCCGCCGCGACAAGCGGTGCGCGGCGGAACCGTCGCGGGCCAGCTCAATCAGGTCGTGGCGCGATTCGCTGTCCAGGAAGCCAGGGCGGATCATCGATGAAGCAGAATCGCCTCAAGCCCGGTTGGCAAGAGGTTTTTTCCGGATTTCCGCAGAGTCGGGGTATAGACCAGGCCGTTGATCGAGGATGACCCGCCCAGCACTTTTCCACGCGGCCAGAACACTTTTCGGTTGTTCACGCCTGGATCGGGCTCGGTCTCGTAGCACCAGTTCACCCGCTTGTCGGTGATGGTACGGCCGTAGCCGAGCGGGATGTGGATCCACATGTTGCGATCCTCGCCGCCGGCCTCCAGAAGGGTGACGCGGGTGGCGGGGTCCTCGCTGAGCCGCGCCGCCATGACGCAGCCAGCCGAGCCGGCGCCGACGATCACGTAGTCGGTGTCGATGACGTCAGTCGCGGTCGCCATTGGTGATTTCCTTTTTGTGTTCGTTGCGCGTAATGCGTAGGGCGGAAAAGCGCAGCGCATTCCGCAGGTTGCTTCGGCGCATCATGGCGCGAACCCGGTCGTGCATCTACGGCGCCCGGTGGGTGCTGAGAGATGGCGGAATGCGCTGCGCTTTTCCACCCTACGCGTTACGTCCTACGCATCCTTCGTCACTTCCTCGGCAAGGCTGTTGTCGACCGCGATCTCGAAGGACGTGCCGGTGGCGAACCGGCCGGAGACCAGGCTCGACAGCAGCCGATCGTAGCCAGCGCGCGGCAGCACCGGCGTGGTGCTCCAGATGCCCAGCGCCTGGTAGCGAGCACAGGCGGCTTCGCGGATGGCGGCTGGCACGTCGGGGAAATAATCCGCGATCGCAGCGGCGATCTCCGCGTCGGTCGCGCCAGCGACCCAGAGCTGCGTGCGATGGATGGCGCGCACCATCCGCCGCAGCTCCTCGCGCCGCGTCGTCAGCAACCCCCGCCGCGCATAGAACGTGGTGTAGGAGGTCGGGCCGCGCGCCGCCGCGGCGTACCAGACATGACCGGCACCCTCGTCGACCAGCGCCGAAACGAACGGCTCGAACACCTGCACAACGTCGACCTCGCCGGCGCGCAGTGCTGCGACATTCTCCGCCATACTGCGGTTGCCGAGGCGGTCCAACCGCCCTGGTGCGATCCCAGCGCGGCGCAGATCTTCCTGCAAGCACAGCCAGGGGGTCGGCACCTCGCCCACCGTGGCGACGCGCAGGCCGAGCAGGCCCGCCAGTCGGAAACCCGGGCGCGGCTCGCGGCCGACCAGCAGGAACGGATCGCGCGTCACCACCTCGGCGAAGCTGACCAGGTCGCAGCCGGGGACCAGCTTGTAGCTCTCCATCACCCGCATCGGTCCGCCCCAGCAGACATCGGCGCTGCCGTCGAACAGCCCGCGCGCCGCATCGCCCGGCCGAGGCGCGGAGGCGAAACGAACGTCCACACCGGCCGCCGCATAGGCGCTCTGCGCCAGCGCGACGTAGAACGGCGCATAGAACAGCGCGCGCAACGACTCCTGCAGCACGATCGCCATCGCTCGGCCCTCCCCGGTCGCCGTTCCGGCACTATCGCGCGGCTTGCGAAGCGGGCATAGAAGCGGCGACGGCCCGGACCACCGCTGCCCGGGTCGCACCCGGGGGAATACGCGTGTCGCGCGCCGCGATCGCCACCGCGCCGTCATCGGCGCGGCGCTGGATTGCCTGTGTCGTTCTGCTGGCGGGCGGATTCCTGCCGCCGGCGGACTTCTTCATCGTCAACGTCTCGCTGTCCTCGATCCACGAGGCGCTGCACGCCACCCCGGCGCAGGTGCAACTGGTGATCTCCGGCTACGGCGCCGGCTACGCGGTGTTCCTGGTGACCGGCGGGCGGCTCGGCGATCTGTACGGCCGTCGAAAAATGTTCCTGCTCGGCATGGCCGGCTTCACGCTGACCAACATGCTGTGCGGCCTGGCGACCTCGGCGCTGGTGCTGGTGATCGCGCGCGTCGTACAGGGCATCACCGCCGCGCTGCTGGTGCCGCAGGTGCTTGGTGCGATGCCGACACTGTTCGACAATGACCGCGGCCTGGCTCGCGCGATGAGCGCCTATGGCGTCATGATGGGCGTGGCCGCGGTGGCCGGGCAGTTCGGCGGCGGCGCGCTGGTGGCGTGGAGCCCGTGGGACCTGGGCTGGCGCGGCGTGTTCCTGCTGAAGCTGCCGGTCTGCCTGGCGGTGCTGGCCGCCGCGTGGGCGGTGGTGCCGGAGACCAGCACCTCGCGCCCGGCGCGGCTGGATGGCGGCGGAATTGTTCTGCTGTCGGCGATGCTGGCCTGCCTGATCCTGCCGCTGGTCGAGGGGCGGCAACTGCACTGGCCGGCCTGGACGATCGTCGGCCTGGCCTGCGTGCCGGTGCTGGTGGCCGCGTTCCTGAAATGGGAGGCGCGGTTCGCGCGGCGCGGTGGCATGCCGCTGCTCGATCTGGGGCTGTTGCGCGTGCCCAGCTTCCGGCGCGGCGCGGCGGTGGCGACACTGTTCTACTTCACCTCGCCGTTCTACCTGCTGTTCGGCCTCTATGAGCAGGAGGGGCGGGGGATCGCGCCACTGTTCACCGGCCTCGCGTTCCTGCCGTACGGCATTGGGCTGTTCGCCGGATCGATGGGCAGCGTGCCACTGCCGGAGTCGTTGCGGCCGCGGTTGCTCACGATCGGCATGGTGATCCAGGTGGCGGGATATGCCGCGGTCGGCCTGGGCGTCGCCAACGGCGTGCCGCCCTGGCAGGTGACGCTGGCGGTGTTCATCGCCGGCTTCGGCCAGGGCATCGCGCTGCCGCGGCTGTACAACGTCGCGTTGGGGCGCGTGCCGCCGGACAAGGCGGGCGTGGCGGCGGGCGTGGTCAATTCGCTGATGCAGATCGGCTCGGCGATCGGCGTGGCAGCGATCGGCAGTCTGTTCTTTGCGGTGCTGGGTGGCGGCCACGGCGAGCCGGCCTATGCGCACGCGTTCGCGGTGGCGATGATCGCGGTGGTCGCGGCGCTGGGTCTGGCCATGCTGGCGACGTTGCTGCGTGATTGAGGCGGCGCCGTGGGCGGCGGCACGATATTTGATCACCGCAAGACGTTCGAATGCGTGGCCGTCGATGGCGCGGTTCCGGTCTAGGAATGCCGTGCCATTGTCCAGCCTGTGTCCCGCTGTGTCGCTCCCCATCGCGACCGGCATCGGGCGGCATTGCAGCAACGGGCCAAGGATGTCATAAAAAAGTCACGACCGGAATTGGCTGATTCCTGTCGGGAAATTTTACGACATATTTCTGTCATGAAGCGCAACAAATTGAAAACAGGAAGACTTTTTGATTGGCATGCGGTTTGGTTAGGACTTTCGCAGGAGGTGCGTGACGGTTGCCCTGGCCGCGTCGGCCCGGTAGCCATCCGACCGTGCGGTGCTGCGTTTGCGATCAAGGGGGCAATGAAGCAATGGGCAAGTCTCGGGTAGGATCAGGTATCACCGTGCTGGCGATCGGCGTGATCGCCCACGTCTCGTTCGGCCAGGCACAGGCCGGAACCATTTCGTCGTTTACGCCGGGCGATCTGGTTATCAGCACGGTTTCTTGTTCGGTCGGCGCCACAATTTGCAATAGTGCGACTGGCGGTCTGGATACCGCGGCACCGATCGTGCTGCAGCAGTTCCAGCTCGGCGCGGGTGGCACATCTGCTACGCCGAACGGCACACTGACCCTGCCTTCGTCGATCTCCGGCGAGTACGGCTCGGCCTCGGAAGGCATCCTGCAGCAATCGGTCAACGGCCAATACCTGACGATGATGGGCTACGGCGTGAATGCCACCACCTTCAATACCGCGCCGCTCTCGACCTATGGCACCACCGCGCTCGGACAGACGACCAGCCTGACTGCCGCCAACCAGACCGGTACCATCTACTCGACGGTGCCGCGCACGGTCGCGCTGATCGGCGGCAATGCCAGCGTCGATACCAGCACACAACTGACCGGCGTGTTCAACACGAACAACCCGCGCAGCGTGGCGACGGTCGATGGATCGTCCTTCTACGTATCGGGCCAGGGCGCCAGCAAGGCCGATCCGACGCAGGGTGTGTTCTACGCGACGCTGGGCGCCACCACCGCGACGCCGATCGACAACAGCACCGACACGCGCGTGGTGTCGATCGTCAACACCGGCGGCGGCAACACGCTCTATGTCTCGCGCGACCAGAACCCGCCGGGCAGCGGCAGCCAGAACTTCACCAATGTCAGCAGCCTCACCATCGCAGGCGGCGGAATGCCGACCTCCGCCGCGGGAGTGACTGACACCCATATCATCCCGCCGGCCAGCCCGCTGTCCTTGGGTGGCAACAATGGTTCCATCAATCTGACGGCGGCGACGGCGAACGGGGTCAACAACTCTCGTATTGGCAGCTTCGTCTATCTCAGCCCTGAGCAATACTTCTTCGCCAGCCCGACGGTGCTGTACGTGGCCGACAGCGGCCAGCCGAAGAACGGCAACGTCAACAAGGCGGCGCTGGGCGAGGGCGGCCTGCAGAAATGGGTCTTCACCAACAATGTCTGGACGCTGGACTACGATCTCGTTGCCGGTCTGAGCCTGGTCAACAACGCCAACTCATTTGACAACACCGGTTTGGGATCGCCCACCAATCCCGGCGTGACGGGCCTGTTTGGCCTGACGGGTGAGGACGTTACGGTCGGCGGCGTTCAGGAGGTCGAACTGTTCGCCACCAGCTACGGGCTGAACGAGCTGTCGCCGAGCTATCTGTACGAAATCACCGACACGCTGGCGGACACCTCGATTACCCAGGCGAGCGGCGAAAGCTTCACGACGCTGTACTCCGCCCCCGACACCACCTCGATCCGCGGCGTCGCCTTCGCCCCGGTGCCCGAGCCGGCCTCGCTGGCGCTGCTCGCGACCGGGTTGCTCGGCGTCGGTATGCTGCGTCGCCGCAAGAAGCCGTGACCCGCCACCCTTCCTGACGAACAGCGCCCCGGCAACGGGGCGTTGTTCGATGTCCGCCCGTGCCCGGAGATCGCGTGCGGCATCGAGGCAGCCGGAACCGCGGTTCTGCCGGCCAAGCCACAGTCGTTGGTCAGTGCCGACGAAGCCGGAAAAGGCCCCGCAGTCGACCTCTATGGAGCGCCAGGAACGCCGCTCATGCCGCGGCGCTGGCGTCTTGCGCCAGATGTCGTAGCGTCCGCCGGAAGACCCTGCATCTGAAACGCCGCCATGACCGACCCTCTGAAACCGCCGCAGCGCCTGTACTACCAAGCCAGCATCGACCGGCCGCATCTCGTCTTGCCGGACGGCAAGCGCGTCGCGGTGTTCCTGGTGGTGAACGTCGAGACCTGGGACATCGACCGGCCGATGCCGCGCCAGGTACTGACCGCGCCGCAGGGCGCCTCGGTCGTGCCAGACCTGCCGAACTGGGCCTGGCACGAGTACGGCATGCGCGTCGGCTTCTGGCGGCTGAAGGCGGCGCTCGACGCGCATGGCATCGCGCCGTCGATGACGATCAACGGCGCCGTCCCCGCCGCGTATCCCCGCGTCACCCAGGCAGCGCGCGACGCCGGCTGGGAGTTCATGGGCCACGGCTTTCACCAGACCGCGACGCATCGGGTCGAGGATCAGCGCGGCATGATCCGCGACTCCATTGCCGCGCTGCACGCCGCGTCGGGCCATGAGATCGTCGGCTGGCTGGCGCCCGGCCTGACCGAGACGCCGGACACGCCCGATCTGCTGGCCGAGGCCGGCATCCGTTACTGCGCCGACTGGGTGGTCGATGATCTGCCCTGCGTGCTGCGTACCGCACACGGAACGATGCTGACCATGCCGTACAGCGTCGAGCTGAACGACATCCCCATGATGATGATCCAGCATCATCGCGGGGCGGAACTGTTCGATCGCACAGTGGCGCAGTTCGACCGGCTGTATGCCGAGGCCGAGACGCAGGGCGCCAAGGTGATGGGCCTCGCCGTACACCCCTATATCAGCGGCGTGCCGCACCGGATCGGCTGGTTCGAGAAGGCGCTGGCGCACATGGCGGCGCGACCCGGCACGCTGTTCTGGCAGGGTCGGCAGATCATGGACTGGTACCTGAAGGCAACAGCATGATGGACTGGGGCACGATGAGCCGCGCCGAGCGCGACGCGGCGTACAACAACATCGCCGCGGTGAAGAACAGCGCCGAACTCAACGCGGCGCGCGAGGCGGCCTCGGCGGGCTTCCGCGTGGCGCATCCAGGGCATCTGGACCTGCGCTATGGACTGAAGGAACGCAACACCTGGGACCTGTTCCCAGCGGCCGATCCCAACGCGCCCTGCATCGTGTTCATCCACGGCGGCTACTGGCAGCGTAACAGCAAGGACCAGTTCGCCGCGCTGATCGCCGGGCCGTACGCGCATGGCTGGGCGGCGGCGCTGCCGGGGCACACGCTGGCGCAGGACGCCTCGCTGACGGAGATCGTCGCCGAGATCGGTACGGCGCTCGACTGGCTGGCGGCAAACGGACCGGCGCACGGCATTGCGGGAAAGGTGGTGCTGTCCGGCTGGTCGGCCGGCGGGCACCTGACGGCGATGTGCCTCGGGCACCAACGCGTCAGCGCCGGGCTGGCGATTTCCGGCATCTACGAGCTCGGACCGATCCGCGACACCGAATTGAACGACAAGCTGCGGCTGACCGACGACGAGATCGCGACGCTGTCGCCGCTGCGCCTGCCGGAGGTGGCCAAGCCCCTGGCGATCACCTACGGCACCGCGGAGTTGCCGCCGCTGGTGCTGGACAGCCGGCACCTGCACGGTAAGCGCGCCGCGGCGCATCTGCCGGGTGCGCTGATCCCGGTGCCGGGGGCGGATCATTTCACGATCGTGCATGAGCTGCGCGACGCCGACGGGATGCTGACGAAACAGGCGCTGCTGCTGGCGTGAGCGTGGCTTCGGCGCGATAAGCCGCCGGACTTACCCCTGCGAAAACAGTGCCCGCAACGGCGATTCATCATCGCCTGCCGGCCATGCCATGGCGGCGCGCACCAGCGCCTCCAGGCCCGGACAGTAGGCGTCGTGCGGCGCACCGACGCGCAGCGCCGCCAGCGCCGAGTCCGGATCCTGCCCGGCGCGGCGCATCGCGGCGATCAGCCGCAGCAGCAACGCCTTGCCGTCCGCGACGCTCAACCGGGGCTGCGGATGATCGGTCGCGTCATCCAACAGGCGGGCCGACATGGCCATCTCGTCGCCAAGCTGTCCCTGCGACAGGTAGCGCCGCAGCTCAACGTGGCCATTGTGCAGATAAGCCCAGCAGGCTTCCGGGTCCGCCTGCTGCACCGCAGCGGTCTCCACCAGCATCATGGCGGCGAACTTACGCAGCGCGTCGTCCGGCGCGACCGGCAGCAGCCGCCGCGTGGCACGCGCGATGTGCGCCCGAAGTTCGGTGGCAAAGCCGGTGATCGGCTCGCCGTCGCTGACCGTCCGATCCCACCGCGCCATCAGCGCTTGCCAGTCCGGATCGGCCCGTTGCAGTGCCGCATAGATCGGCAGCTTGAGCAGTTGCTGCTTGGTCTCCCGCAGGTTCGGCTGCGGACCGAACCCCGACACCGCGAACGTGCCGTCGGCCGCCAGGCCGGTCACGACATGCGCGCGTGCCAGCTCGTCACGCGAGGGGAACCAAAGCTCGGTCGGTGGCGTGCGGAACACGTGATCGAGGAACCCGGCGGGCAGCCCGTAACGTTCGTAGCGCTGGCGGAAGCCGGCCTCGGCGAGTCGATTGATGGTGCCCGCGACGGTGCCGCTGTGAAACCCCAGCTCGCCGCGCGGCCCGATCCAGCGTTGCTGCCCGGCCAGAAAGGTCAGCGTACAGGCCGACGCGCAGAGATGGTTGACATACGTGTCCAGATGGTGCGCCGCGATGATATCCGCGATCGCCGTCGCCACCCCGACGCGCCCGCCGAGGCTGTCGAGATGCACCACATGCGCCTGCGGCGCCTTTGCCAGTGCCGCGTCCAGTTGCTGCGCGAGGCCCCAGGTGAGGGGGCCGCTGACCTCGATTTCCGCCCCGCCGCGCAGGATGCGCACGCCGTGCTCGCCCAGGCGCGGATCGCCCTCGACATACGCCGCCGCATCGATGATGGCCGGCACCGCGCGGACGCGCAGCAGATTGGCGTTGCTGAGCAGCCCGAGCACCGTCATGACCTGGGCAGCCACCGGCCAGAACCACTTGCCGCGCAGCCGCCTGGTGCGGGCGGCGGACCGCCAGGTGCCCACCGATTGCCAGATCGCCGCCAGGATGACGACGCTCCAGACCAGCAGCAGGCCGGTCAGGTACAGCCAGGGTTGCCGGCTCTCGCGCAGCATCACGCCGACGAGCACTGCAACGATCGCGATCGGAATGACGGCGACCCAGCCGTTGATCCAGTAGCTGACGGCGAGCGAGCACTCGCCCCGCCAGTGGCGCAGGAGATAGTTTTTGGTCCGGCTCGTTGGTGCGGCGGCGGCGGCGCTCATGACGCGGTCAGTTTATCATGCGCCGACGTTGCGGGCACGCCATTGGCCTGACGATCGGCAATTCTCATTGTGAACCGACGACGTTGCCAACAGTCATCGTCGGCCGTCACGCGACGCGCCGCAAGCGATCAGGCCCACGCGCTGATCAACCCAGCGCCGCCTCCACAGCCGCGGCGATGCCGAACAGCCGCGCGTCGCCCAGCGTCTCGCCCATCAGCATCAGCCCGACCGGCGGCTCGCCCGGGCGATGGCACGGCAGGCTGATGGCGCAGCGATCGAGAAAATTCCCCACCGCGGTGTTGCGCAGGATCAGCATGTGCTGCCGGTTGTAGTCCCGCTCATCGTCCAGCTCGACGATGCGCGGCGGTACGATCGGCGTGGTCGGCAGCAGCAGCGCATCGAACGGGCGCGTCGCCGCGTCGAACTCGGCGATCAGGCGCCGGCGCGCCGCGAGCAGGTCGAGGTAGTCGGCGGCGCTCTGTTTTTCGCCGCGTTCGATGCGCGAGCGGATGCGCGGGTCATACAGCGCGCCCTTCTCCGCCAGCAGGGCGCGATGCCAGGCATAGGCTTCGGCCGACGCGAAACCCCCGTTGGCATTCACCGCCGGGATCGCCTCGAACGTCGGGAAACGCGCGCGGGTGATGCGGGCCCCAGCCGCGGACAGCGCGCCGAGCGCGCGCTCGAACGCAGCGCCAACATGTGCATCCATGCCGTCGCGCCCAAAATTCTCCGGCACCGCGAGACGCAGCCCGGCGAGCGTCGCCGGCACGGGCAGGGTAGGGGCCTCCCCTGCCAGGATCGCATCGATCACCGCGCAGCAGGCGACGCTGGGGGCCAGCGGCCCCACCGAATCCAGGCTGGGCGCCAGCGGCAGCACGCCGTCGATCGGCACGCGTCGCGCCGTCGGCTTGTAGCCGACGACGCCGCAGAACGCCGCCGGAATGCGGCACGACCCGCCGGTGTCGGTGCCCAGCCCTGCCGCCGCCATGCCATCGGCCACCGCCACCGCGGTGCCGGACGAGCTGCCGCCCGGGATGCGTCCCGCCGCGCGGTCCCACGGCGCCAGCGGCGTGCCGTAGTGCGGGTTGATGCCGAGGCCGGAGAAGGCGAACTCCGTCATGTTGGTGCGGCCGACCGGCACGAAGCCCGCCGCCAGCAGGCGCCGCACCACGGGCGCGTGCGCCGCGGCGGGTGGCGCGTCGGCCAGCGCGCGCGACCCGGCCGGCGTCGGTTCGCCGGCGATATCGAACAGGTCCTTCAGCGCGACCGGAATACCGGCGTAGCGGCCCGGTGCGCGGCCGGCGCGGCGCAGCGCGTCCATCGCGTCCGCCATCGCGCGGGCGGCCTCGGCGTGCACCTTGATGAAGGCGCGCGCGCCCTCGCCGGCCGGATCGGCGATGCGCGCCAGGCTTTCCTCGACCAGGGCGCGGCTGGTCGTTGAACCCTGCGCCAGGGCCTGGGCGTGCTGCTCGATCGTGCGCATTCAGTGGATCGCTCCTTGGCTGGTCATAACGGGCGTTGTCGAAGGCCGCGTCATCGTCGACTGCGCACTCTGGCGGGTTCCGCACCGAGGCGGAAGAGCAGGGCACAGCGCGCAGGGTCGGGACCACGCAGGATCGTGCACGGCATCCATTTGCTTGATCCGTCGTCGGCCGCGCCACCGGCGCGCTCCGGCGCGGCACGCGTTCATAGCAGGCTTCCCCGGGGTAAAGTCGTCGACCCTGATCGGTAGCGGGCCGGTTTGAATGTCCGCAATGGGTGGAGAGCGGACCTACAGTTTGGTGCAAAAATCAAGACTTTTGCACCGGCATGGGAGCGGGCCGAGTTCAGCCGTGGGGATGCGCCATTCGGAACGCCACCGCAGCCTGAATAAGCAAGTCGAGAGGATGCGCCTGACAATAGTTGTCCACCCACGCCCAGACGCCCTCGTCGTCCACGCCGATCAGCGGATCGAGGCCAGACTCGTTACCGGCATAGCCGACGCCGGAAAGGAACCCCAAAATCCATTGCTCCGACATCCAGGACCTAGTGTTGTTCGCACGACGCGACGCAGTCCATGAGCCGCAAGATTCGGCCGCCGCCCCACTGGGCTGAAACGATCTGGGCGGCTGAGCTCCAGCGGTGCCGATTATTAGGACGAAAAAATCAGAGTCAGAAGCAGCCGGATGTGCTGGACGATCACTGCCAACTGGTGAAGCTCCTTCACGTGCTTTTCGCAGTGATCTCGTCTCTCAGCTCCATCAGCCTCCTTATTCCCGCCTCGATTTTCGTCACTGCCTCCGGATCAAGGGGAGAGGCATGCGGATTCGGACCCCAGGCCGCGCGGTGGCGTTCCCTCAGTTTGCCGAGTTGTCGATCGATTTCCGCCAGTCTGTCCATTTTCTCGCGGTCGTCCATTTGCCCCCTTCGTCTGATCATGAACTGCGCAGTGATACATGACCTGATCCCCGGAAGCTCCGCCGCCCTGACGCATACGTCAAGATTTTCGCAACATTTCCCGACCCTGGGAAAATCAACAGCTTGGGCGGTGCAGAAATCTGGTGCAAATGTCCGCAATGGGTCGAATCCGGCGGTTCGGGTGAGCAGCCCGGCTACCGCGGCTAGGGGTAGACAGCGTACGTTCATTAGCGCCGTACATTGACCTCTGCTTTGACGCGCCCCGTCTCAAGTGCGCTGCGCGGGATGCGGGTGGTCGAGGAAGAAACGGAGCATTTCGCACGATGCGTCGGGCCCAAGCGGGTCCGTGTAGGATCCGTTCGAGCTGCCGCCGGACCAGGCGTGACCGCCGCCGTGAATGACCCATTGCTCCAGCACCGGGCTGCCGGTGGCGTCAGCACGAACGATCCGCCTGTAGCCATGCCCGCCGGGTACTTGGCCGCGTTCGATGGTCGATCGCAGTCCGCTTCCAGCAAGCGCGGCCGCTTGCGCCATCACATGGTCACCGTTGCTCGGATGCACTGTGGTGTCGCGGTCCGCGTGGAATACGATTGTTGGGACGATCCGATCCGGCGTCTCGGTCGCTGACTGGGCGCCGGATCGGCGTGGCGTCGTGGCCCCGCCCTGGCGCATGGCGGCGAAGGCGGAGGGGATGTCGCGGGCCACCCCGCAGGCGAGTCCGGAATGAACGCCGACCGCGGCATACAGATCGGGATAGGCCGCTCCCATGATGGCGGCCGCGGCGCCGCCCGCCGATAGCCCAGCGACATAGACGCGGGCCGGATCGACCGCGCGGTCGCGCATGATCTGGCGGGTGATGCCCGCGATCAACGCCGGCTCTCCCCGGCCGCGGCCCTGGTCGCCCGGGTTGAACCAGTTCCAGCATTTCTGGGCATTGGCTGAAGCCGGCTGCTCCGGGTAGGCGACCAGGAAGGCACGCTCCTCGGCGAGTTCGTTCATCCGGGTTCCGGCGGCGAAGTCGTCGGGCGACTGGGTGCAGCCGTGCAGCATGACGACCAGCGGCACGGGCTCGCCACGATACTGGCTCGGGACGTAGAGCTTGTAGGGGCGGCTTCCGTCCTCGCTGCTGAATGTCGCCGCCACGAACTGCGCGCCATTCGGCACCGGGGCAGCCGCATACACCCCAGACCGGCCAGCTAGGCCACCTTGCTTCAGCTTCCCGAACAGACCGTCCAATGCCTGGGGCATCCGCGGTTGGGCCATCCCGCCCGGTTGGC
Source organism: uncultured Alphaproteobacteria bacterium (assembly GCA_963773345.1). Lineage (GTDB taxonomy): Bacteria > Pseudomonadota > Alphaproteobacteria > Acetobacterales > Acetobacteraceae > Palsa-883. Next base: position 1,183,320 of record CAVZBG010000010.1, read on the forward strand.
CGACAGGCCTTGCGTCGGTGCCGAACCTGGGCGCCGGCGGCGCCGGGGAGGCGGGATTGGCGTCCTCCACCTGCAGGAGACACGGCAACCTCTGGCTGGCGGGTCCACCTGCTGTAGCGCGCGATGCGCGGTCCGCCATGTTCGCCGCTGGCTTGCCGCCGAACCGGGCTTGCAGCAGCGCGGTCGCCTCGCCGAGCCGCCCCTCCCGGGTGAGGCGCGTCGCCTCGATCATGTCGGGCAAGGTCATGTCGGTGATACCGGGCATTGTGTAGGTCCTTCGGCACGGGCCCATCGGCGAGGCTCCGGCGAAGAGCCTGGCCATGTCCCGGTTGGGTTCTGCGGTTGATCGGCGGAGCGTGGCGGTCGTCAGCGCATCCGGTCAGTCAATGCGGACTTCACCGCCGGACTGGCTTGCAGAGCGCCGAGGACGGAAATCGAGGCGATGGCGGCACGGGCCAGTTCGGGTGTGACGTCCGATGCGATGCTGACAAGGCCGAGCACCCGAATGGTGAGCTTCTGTCCCTCCGCGCGTGCCGCTTCGAGCTCCTCGCGGCTGTACCGCCGCAGGCCGAGGTCGAGGCTCCTGCGCGCGACGGATTGTCTGGCAGCATCGGCGTGTCGCTCGATCTGATTGCGGATCGCGGTACGGATGAAGTCGGTGCGGTTTGAATAGAAACCGTCCTGCACCAGCAGGTCGATATGGCCGAGATCGACGTAGCCGAGGTTGACGGTGATTTTCTCAGTGTCGCTGCCGGCCTTGGGCCGCAGTTCCAGCACGTTGCCTTCCATCAAAAACCATCCTTCTACCAGCCCACTGGATGGTAATATGGTGCCGCGCACATCCGTTGCAAGATAATCGGGACATTCTGGATCACCGGAGACCAACAGGCTGTCGTCCACTCCTGGAGGTCCGGTGTGGGTCGAATCCGGCGGTTCAGGCCAAGCGACCTGGCTCCCGCTGCTTCGGGTCGGCGGCCGGCACTCAATGTGACCCGCCACCGTCTGATCGACCTGCTTGAGGTGGATCAACGCGTGGACGGGGCGCACCCGCCATAACCAGCAGCCTCAGGCGGCAGGGTCGCGACATGATCGGCGTCGATTGGGGTACCAGCAACTTCCGGGCGTTCCTGTTGGATGCCGACGGCAACATCCGCGACCTCCGCAAGGCGCCCTGCGGGGTTCTGCATGTCCCCGACGGCCGCTTCGCCGAAACGCTGCGCGCCGAGGTCGGCGACTGGCTCGAGCGCGGCGAGGATCGCGTGCTGGCGTGCGGCGCGATCGGCAGCCGCGAGGGCTGGCGGGAGATGCCGTATCTGCCCTGTCCGATCGGCGTCGCCGAGCTGGCCCGTGGCACCGTCGCGGTGCCGTTCGCCGGCGCGCAAGTGCGCCTGGTGCCCGGCGTCGGCGATGTCGATGCCCAAGGCGTGCCCGACACGATGCGCAGCGAGGAGACGCAGATCGCCGGCATCCGCGGCGAATTGGGGGCGGGTGGCCTCGTCTGCCTGCCCGGCACGCACAGCAAATGGGCGCGTCTGCGGGATGGGCGCATCATCAGCTACAGCTCGCACATGACCGGGGAGGTGTTCGGCGCGTTGCGCGAGCACACGATCTTCGCCCGCACGATGTGCGATGGGCCGACCGACTGGACGGCGTTCGAGCAGGGCCTGGCACGGTCCGGCGATGCCGGCGGGTGGCTGCACCACGTATTCGGCGTGCGCGCGCTGTGTGTGAACAACCGGCTCAATGCGGCGGCGGCGCCGTGGTATCTGTCGGGCCTGCTCATTGGCCATGAGGTGCGGGCCGCGCTGCCGCCGGGCGAGCTGGTCCACCTCGTTGGTGAGCCGGCGTTGACCCCGCTGTATGCGCGGGCCATCGCGGTCCTGGGCGGCGCGGCGCGCGTCGAGGATGCCGACGCGGCGGCCCGCGGGCTGGCGACCATCGCTGCCGCGATCGACTGGGGACCAGCAACGTAGGGCGGACAAGCCATGCCCTCGGACTTGATCCGGGGCATGGCTGTTCCGCCCTGCCAGGTGCGCGTCGGGCACTGCCGAGCCGGGGCGTGTGCGGGCCGCGCGGCGCCCGGCGTGGACCGGCGAGATCGGTCACGAGTGCGTGACGCGAAACACCGAACGATTGATCCAGATCATTTCCCGGGTGCAGGCACCCCACCTAGGTTGACCGCGTAAGCGCGGCGTCCCATCCGGCTTTTGGCCGTGGTGGTGGGAAATTGCTGCGCGATAGGGAGAACTGCCATGGCCCAAGCGTCGCCCATCCCGGCCAGTTCAAGCGCGCTGCACAGCATCGAGCCGATCGAACGGGAAACCATCAAGCGAGTGACCTGGCGGCTGATGCCGGTGCTCATGCTCGGCTACTTCTGCGCCTACCTGGACCGGTCGAACGTCGGCATGGCCGCGACGACCATGGTCAAGTATCTCGGGTTCACCAACGCGGTGTTCGGGTTCGGCGCCGGGCTGTTCTTCCTGGGCTACTTCGTGGGCGAAATCCCCAGCAACCTGATCCTCAACAAGGTGGGAGCGCGGCGCTGGATCGCCCGCATCCTGATCACCTGGGGCATCATCGCCGCCCTGACCGGCTTCGTGTGGAGCGAGTCGAGCTTCTACATCAACCGCGTCCTGCTCGGTCTGGCCGAGGCCGGGTTCTATCCGGGCATGCTGCTGTACATGACCTGGTGGTTCCCCTCCTACTACCGCACCCGGATGATGGGCATCTTCCAGTCGGCCAGCGTGGTTTCGCTGTTCCTCGGACCGCCGATCGGCGGACTGCTGCTGCACATGCAGGGCCTGCTGGGTCTGCAAGGCTGGCAGTGGCTCTACATCATGGAAGGGCTGCCGCCGATCATCATGTGCTACGTGACGTGGATGTTGCTGACCGACCGGCCGAAGGACGCCGAGTGGCTGAGGCCGGAGCAGCGGACCTGGCTGCAGGAATCGGCTGGACTCCGAGCAACTCACAGCGCGAGGCGGTGCGGAAGTACTCGCTTGGCCAGGCGTTCGCCAACCCGAAATTGTGGCTGCTGACGATCGCCTATGTCGGCCAGAACGGGTCCGGCTATGGGCTGGTGTTCTTCCTGCCGCTGATCGTCAAGGGACTGGGGGTAGGCACCGACTGGATCGGGCTGGTCAGCGCGCTGCCCTACATGTGTGCTTTCGTGGCGATGATCTACTGGGGCTACCATTCCGACCTTCACGGCGAGCGGACCTGGCACGTGGCTGGCGCCGCCCTGGTTGCCGCGGCAGGTTTGGCGACCTGCGTCATCATTGGCGCCGGCCACCCGGTCATCACGATGATCGCGCTCTGCATCGCGATGATGGGGCAGCAATCCCTAGTGCCGACCTTCTGGTCGCTCCCCAGTGCCATGCTGACCGGCGTTGCCGCAGCGGGTGGCCTGGCCATGATCAATGCCGTCGGCAATCTGGGCGGGTGGGCCGGACCATCCGTCTACGGGTTGATCAAGGATGCGACCGGCAGCGCCGACCTTGGGCTGCTTTGCCTGGCGGTGGGACCGCTGATCACCGCGATCGCGGTGGTGCTGGCCGGCCACGATCACCGGCTGGAACGAATGATGGAGCACGCGCCGAAGACCGCACAGCGTATCGGCCCACTAACCCCGGCCAAGTGACGGAGGTCAGGGACGCGGTCCCTGAACCCCATGAGCGACGCCAGGCCTCGAGCAATCGGGGCCTGGCGGCTTATCTGGACGACGCTTTTCCGCCCAACCGCATCACGGTGCGTAGGGCGGAAAAGCCAACGCCCCCGGGCGCTTGACCCGGGGGGCAGCGCATTCCGCCAACGCAACCTCGACTACGCCCCCAAACGCGGCGGCCGCTGGTCCGGTGGGGTGTAGTCGATGCTGACGAAGCTGCCGCCTTGGTGGCGTTGCGCCACGGGGTCGAGCGGGTTCGGCTTGCTCAGGATTTCCGCAGCGAAATCCTCGGCATTCTGCGTCGGCCGGTAGCCGAGCCGGGCCGCCCCGGCATTGTCCCAGTAGCTGCGCGTGTTGGCCGAAACGCCCCACACCGCGAGATAGCCGATGTCGGGCACGGTGACGCAGCGCGTGATCAACTGGATCAAATCATCGTAGCCCAGCCAGGTGCTGAGATGGCGGAACTCGGTGGGCTTCTCGATCGCGGTGCCGATCCGCAGACAGATGCCCTCGATGCCGTGCTTGTCCCAGTACATCCGGGTCATCGCTTCGCCCCACACCTTGCTGAGGCCATACCACCCGTCCGGGCGCAGATCGCAGTCCAGGCCGAGCTTGGTATCGACGCTGTGCATGCCCACCGCATGATTGGAGCTGGCGAACACGATGCGCCGCACCCGGTGGCGCCGCGCGCCCTCATAGACCGCATGCAGCAGGCGCAGGTTGTTCTCGATGATCTCGGGCAGCGGCCGCTCGACGCTGGTGGCCGCCATGTGGATCAACACGTCGACGCCGTGCAGCAGCCGGTCGACGAACGCCGGATCGCGCAGGTCGCCGTGGCAGACGTCCTCCTCGGACGCGAACGGGGTCAGCGCGTGCGTGCCGCCGGCCGAGCGCAGGCCGACCCCCAGTTTGAGCAGCGCGGGACGGAGCACGCCACCGATACCCCCACTCGCGCCCGACAGTGCCACTTTGGTCATGCGTGTTCCTCCGACGACAACAGGACGGGACCTGCGCGGTTCCGACTCACCCAACGTCGTGGCACCCATGCTAGCCGCAACGCAAGCCGCGCGCAGCAGTGGCGCACGCCCGCCGCCCGGCAATCGTGCGAAGCCATGGGCGAGGCCATTTTTCCCTGTCATTGCGAGCGCAGCGAATTTCCCTGTCATTGCGAGTTCCCACCGGCCGGCGGCCGACCCGCCCTGAATGAAACAGTCGGGGCGCCGAAGAGAAGGATACTCCCCCTCCCCTTGAGGGAGGGGGTTGGGGGGAGGGGTCGATCGGTGTGAATCCCCGACGACCCCTCCCCCCAACCCCCCTCCCTCAAGGGGAGGGGGGAGCTTGTTTCTTGTTAGCGGAGCGAAGCAATCTCCCGCCAGGTGCGCACCTGGATGGGGCTTGCCGCGCCTGCCCTCGGGCGCTTGACCCGAGGGTCGCTTCGCATCTCGCAATCACAGGGAGCCGGGTCTCGTCCGGCGTTCCGTCGTTCACCCGGTAGCCCTGACGCCTGGCGTCGCTGCCGGCCGGCCGCCCGGCGGAACCCGGCCTTGGGCGGGCCGTGCGATCACGCGAATGGTGCGTTCCGCGCGCTGGGCTGCGCGCGGTCCGCGCCCGCGCCGGCGGCGTTGTTCGACCCGCCCTGACCTGTCGCGCAAATTTAACGATCGGCGAACGGCTGGTATCCGCTTCACGCTTGCGCGAGCCACGTGCGCAGCGTCGGTGATCAGGGTCCCGATGCCGCGGTTCGTCATCATAGGCAGCCATCCGCGGAGCGACGCCGGCCGTTTGTTGTCAGCGGTTTGGTGCGTCCCGCCGCGCGTGGCCGATGGCGTCGAATGGAGCGGGCAGGACCTCAGCCGGGTTGGTTGCAATTCTATTGGCTCCCGGGGCGGTAGAGCGATAGCATCGCGGTCGAACGCAGCGGCCACAGTGGAGGTGACAACGCCAACCGGCCCATCGTCGAGGCTGCCCTGGCAGCCGCCGCCGGACTTGCCCGCGCGGCTCGAGGCGCTCGCGCGCGCCTACCGCGCCGAGGTGCGCGACACCCTCGCCCCGCTGGTGGAGGCCTGGCATCCCGCGCTGGCCACGTCCGGGACCGAATACGCCAAGATGCTGGAACAGAGCACCAAGTTCGCCCTGGTCGGGCATGCCTGCACCGCGCTCGCCGGCTACGACTTCGACGCGCGCCGCCGGCGCATCGCGATCCTGTACGGCTGCGGTTGCTTCCTCGCCGACAGTTTCCTCGATGATTTCGGACCCGATGCAGCGCGCTCCTATCTGCAGCGCTTTACCCTGCTGCTGTCGGCCGGCTGGTTCGAGATCCGCACCGAGCGCGAACGGCTGTTCTATGTCGTGCTGGCGCGCCTGTTCGCGGAACGCGACATGCTCGACCCGCTGCTGCGCCAGGCGATCCTGCGGCTGCACACCGCGCAAGCCCGGGATGTGACCCTGCGGCTCGATCCCGAGCACATCTCGGCGCTGCCGCAGCGCCGTCAGCGCTCGCTGCTCAAGCGCTATGCGCGCGACCGCGGCGGGCATTGCATCATCGCCCTGACCACGTTTCTGGTGCCATCGCTGCCGCTGGCGATGCTGGCGCTGGTGTTGGCTGCCGGCGCGCTGTTCATGTTCATCGACGACCACGGTGACTGCTACACCGACCGGCGCGACGGCCGGCTAACCTATATGAACCAGGTGCGCGCGCCGGAACGCGTGCTGCATCGCATCGTGCTCGCGCATTTCACCCGCCTCGCCGCCGGCCTGCCGGCCAACGAAGGGCGCGATCTTCTGCTGGGTTTCCTGCTGCGCTACTACCTCACGCGGATCGACAAGCATCGCGCGCAACGACGCCGCGGCGGGACGGCGTGGGATGTCTACGAATGATCCGCCCCGCCCGCTGCTGGACCAGGCGGCGCTCGCGGTGCAGGCGCTGCGCCGCGCGGGCCAGCTCGGCTTCGACGTGCTGGTGCGGATCGACAACACCGCCGAGGCTGCGGCCGCGCCATACCAGTTCGATGCCGCGCGCGGCACGTTGCACCGGCGTGGTTGCCGGGCAATTCCCGACGGTGCGCCGCTCTACGCGCGGTGGCATCTTGGCCGCGACGATCTGACCGTCGCATGCAAACGGTGCAAGCCCTTGCCGGACGAGACGAAGCCCAGCGATCCGACCGAACGCGCCGACCTGCTGCTGGGTCTGCTCTCGCTCGTCAGCCAGTTCTCCGGCGTGCTGAAGGAGCGCGGCAAGGACTACCAGAAGACCGACGAGGGGCAGGCGCTCACCGCGCAGCTTGGCGCGATCTACCGCAACCTCGGCCGACGGGAGAAGGACATGCTCGACGCGATGCTCGGCACGCTCGACACGGTGATCGAGCGGCTGCGCGCGCTGGATCGCTCGCTCAACAAGAACGGCGTCGACGGAAAGGAATGACCGTGCCACGCATCAACCTGTCGATCCGCCTCGGCCCGATGGTGCATTTCGAGGTCCAGGGCGAGAACTGCACCCAGGTTGCCGAGGCGCTGAAGGGCTTCGAGCAGCTCAACCTTGTGGTGGAGGCGATGTTCAGCGACCTTGCCGGCCGGGTCTATCCGGACGGCGAGGTGCCGCCGGTCGCGCCGGAGGACACGGCATGAACCTGAAGGGCCATATCGGCATCGCCGCGCATCCCGATCTGCGCCTGCGCGCGCGGATGGACCGCATGGACTTCGCGCTGCAGGGCGAGGCGGCGCTGGCGCTCGGCACCCAAACGATCCGCATCGAGGTGGGCGAGATCCCGCTGCGGCTGGCGATCCCGTTCCACCGGCATCGCCGCGTGGTCGCCGGCTCGCTCGGGCCGTTCCGTCTGACCGTACGCCCGATCGAGGCCACCATCCGCATCGCCGAGGCGCGCACCGTCGGCACGCTCGGCGGCGAGGAGGGGATCAGCACGGAGCTGCACTGCCAGGGCAACTGCAAGGCGGAGATCGAGCTTGCCGGCGAGGCGCCCGGCAAGGTGCTGAAAGCCGCGTTCGAGGGCGTGTTCGAGGAATGATCCAGACCCCCGAGCTTCGTCCCGCCTGGCGCCCCGCCTTTCGCGTGGTGCACCACATGGTCTGCTGCCACCAGGTCGAGGTGGCGGTGCAGCCGCCGCGTGCCGAGCTGTACTTCCACGACGAGCGCTGGATCGATCCGATCGACACGCAGATCCGCTTCGAGGCGGTGGTCTACAACAGCGATCGCGGCGCGACCTGGCAGGTGCTGGCGCCGGATGGCGGGCCGGGCCGCGGCACGATCGACGCCACCGGGCTGTACCGGGCACCGGACAAGGGCACGCTGGACAGCGGCACGACCGATGTGGTGGTGGCGACCGCGCGCGCCGACCCGCTGCGCAAGGCCTTCGCCTGGGTCACGCTGGTCGGGCTCGGTCCGCTGGCGGCGCCCGCGCCGCGCATCGAGATCTGGCCGAAGCTGGTGACGTTGTACTACTGGAACAACGACGACAATGCCTATATCGATGACAGCAACAAGATGTGGGTGTTCCGTGCCTTCCCGCGCCATGCGGCGAACCCGACGGTGCAGTGGTCGGCGACACTCGGCTCCGTCGTGCCGGGCAGCCCGGACACCACGTGGGGCAGCTACACTGCGCCGAGCAGCGGCGGCATCGCCGAGGCGACCGTCACCGCAACACTGACGGCCGACCCGACCGTCACCGACGACGCCAGGGTCGTGCTGCTGAACTACATTTGGCCCGGACTCTGAGTCCCCGGCCCCAGATCCAAGGAGCGTGCCACCGTGGATGTGAAAATCACGGAAGTCGACAGCATCTCACCGGTGACGATCGCGGCGATCCAGAGCATCGCGCCGATCGAGATCAGCAGCATCGACAAGATCGAGAAGATCGCGCCGGTCGCGGTGCACATCAAGGAGCTCAACCAGGTCGACCCGCTGCTGATCGAATCGTTGCGCATCGATCGGGTGCGCGAGATCGATCCGCTGTCCGTCGACCGGCTGAACGTCACGCGCCTGCCGGTCGTCAACCTGTCGGTCAACCAGGTGCCCGAAGTCGCGATCAGCGTCAGTCAACTGCCGTCCGTCGCGATCGCCGTGCAGCAATGCTTCGACATGCCGTCGGACTACACGGCGCGCGCCCGCTTCCTGGGGTTCGAGCTGCTCCGCATCCACCTGTCCGGGACAACGCGCATCATCCCGCGCGACCGCGCGCGGCGCGAGCAGTCGCACACGCCCGACCGCAGCTTCCCGCTGGTGGCGGCGGCGGGCAACCCGGCCATCCCCAGCAAGCTGGAGGAACGTTGCGCCGAGGCGATTTCGCTGCCGCGCGCCGTCAACTGCGGGCCGCCCCGCTTTGCCTATGCGGCAAGAGGCTGAGATGCGGGGCGCGCCCGTCCGCACGCCGGCGATGGACCCTGCGCGGCTGATGGCGGCCGCGATGCGCGCGCCCTTCGCGTTGTTCTGGGGGCCGGCCTGCGTGCTCCGTCGCACCGCCCACAGCTTCTTCTGGGGCGCGCAGCCGGAATGCCGACCGTGCCCGGCGCCAATGCATATCTACAAGATCGCCTGCGAGCCGCCCTGCCATGGCGGCTGCGGCTGCAACTGCGGGTGCCGTCATGGCTGACCGCGCCGGCAACGGCAACGACACGGCGCCACCGCCCGGCGGGCGGGGCAACGGCTCGCCCCCGGACGGAACCCCGGGCGGCGCGTCCGCGCAGCCGCCGCCGGCCGACGATGGGCTCGATCTCAAGGCGCGGCTGGATCGCTTCGGCGATCTGCTGGGCAAGGGCCTGGATCTGGCGGAGGCGGGGTTGTCGCTCGGGCTGACCGTGGCCAGCACACTGGGCGCCGCGGCGCAGCAGAAGATCTTCGAGAAGATGATGGAGGCGACGGCATCCGAACCGGTCTCGCCCGCGCCCGCCACCCAGGCGCCGCCGCGGGCTGCGGGTGCGGCGCCGGCGGACGCGCCGCCCCCCTTCGGCATCACCAATCGCCTGCGGCTGGCACCTGGCATGCAGGTGAGCATCTCCTTCTCGATCAACAACGACAGCGCCGCGGCGCCGAAGCAGGTCGCGCTGCGCGTCGAACCGTTCACCGGCGAACGCACCGGCGCGATGCTGCCGCCTTCCGGTCTGTCGGTGACCCCCGAAGCCGCCGCCATCGCGCCGATGGATTTCGAGAAGTTCGTGCTGTGCGGCGCGATCCCGGAGACCTCGCCGGCCGACATCTATCACGGCAGCATCGCGGTCACCGCCGAGGACAGCATGCGCATCCCGGTCCTGCTGGTGATCGAGCCATGATCCACGACGTGATCGTGGTGGGCGCGGGACCGGGCGGCAGCACGTGCGCCAGCTTTCTGGCGCGCCGCGGCGTGGACGTGCTGCTGCTCGACAAGTCCGATTTCCCGCGTGACAAGGTGTGCGGCGACGGTCTGACGCCGCAGGCGATCTACTGGTGCGACCGGCTCGGCTGCGTCGATGAAGTGCTGGCGCAGACCCAGGGCGTGATCCATGACTGCGACCTGTTCGTGAACGGACGTCGGGTGCTGACCGGCGGCTTCCCCGACGGCACCGCCTATCCGGATTTCGCCGTGCTGCTGGATCGCCGCCGCTTCGATCACACGCTGATGCGCAACGCGCTGGCACACGGCGCGCGCTTCCGCCCCGGCGTGACGGTGCGCGGCATCGAGCGCGACGCCGAGGCGGCGACCGTACTCGCGCGCACCGCGGCGGGCACCGACGCGTTTCGTGGCCGCATCGTGATCGGCGCCGACGGCGTCGCCTCCGCGGTGTCGCGCGCGATCGGCAACACGCTGAAGGACGGCGTCATGGCGGTGTCGCTGCGCACCTACTATCGCGGCGTGAAGATCTCCGGCGCGCCGATCCGGGTGTATTTCGACCGCGACTACTTTCCCGGCTATGCTTGGCTGTTCGTCGACGACGCGGGCTTCGCGAATATCGGCCTGGGCTACGCCTTCGACCGCAACTTCCCGCTGGCCGATCTTGCCGGCAGCTTCCGCCGCTTCATCGCCACCGAACTGGCCGACGCACTGCGCGACGCCGAGCGTTGCGGCGGCGTGTCCGGCGGCTCGGCGGCGTTCTACCGCCCGCGCCGCATCGTCGATGACCGGGTCATGCTGGTCGGCGACGCGGCGAACCAGGCCGATCCGCTGAACGGCGGCGGCATCCACAAGGCGATGGAGAGCGCCTACCTGGCGGCCGAGGCGGCGCTGGGCGCGCTGGAGGCGGGTGACTTTTCACGCCAGGGGCTGGCGCGCTACGAAGCGCTGCTGCGCCAGCATGTGGAATGCGACTGGCAGACCGCGGAGATCTTCCTGGCGATCGCCAAGAATCCGAACCTGCGCGATTTCTGCCTGTTCGCGCTGGAGCAGATCAGCCGGCTGACCAACGAGGATCGGCGGTTCGAGGCATTCTGCGCTGGGGTGTTCAGCGGTGTGCTGTCGCAGAGCATCGTGCTGTCGCCGCGCGCGCTGTATCATGCATTCCCGCGCGACCGTGCCGCCTGGACGGCGTTCCTGGCGGTCAATGGCGGCGCCGCGGCGCCGGCCCGGCTGGCGCGTGGCGCGGCGGCCGGGCTGCTCGCCGCCGGCCGCGGCGCGCTGCGCGATCCGGTGGCGAATATCGACTGGGGTCTGGAAGTGGCGACCAAGGCATTGCGCCTCGGTGGCCGTCACGTGAGTGCCTGGGCAGACGCATAACCAAGGAGGACGTTGCCATGGCGACCATCCTGGATCCGATCAGCAACGCGGTGCACGACACCGCCGCGACGCTGCTCGACCAGCAGGTGCCGAACAAGCTTGCCGGCGCCGTCAACAGTTTCGTCAGTGCCGGCTTCGACACGCTGACGCAGGTGCTGACCGTGGTGCGCGACCTGACCGCGCCGGCGACCCCGCCGGCGCCGACACCGTCGCCGACTCCCGGGCCGTGACAGGAGGCGACGATGGGTTGCATGACCTACATGCCGTGCTGGACACCCACCTGGGCCTGGGTGGTGCTGAACGAGCTGGAGGTGGACAGCACCAGCACCAGCGCCGCGGCATTCACCGGGCAGGGCGGCGCCAGCGGCGCCTCGGTCGAATACCTGATCGACCCCGGCGCGGCGGCGCCCGCGGTCACGGTGGAGATCGCCGCCGGCGCAACGAACACCACTTGGACCGCGGCCACCGTCACGCCCGGGTTCCACGCGCACCGGTTCGGGCCGCTGCCGCAGGGCGCGAAGCTGACCCTGTCGGCGACCGATGCCATGGCACGGCTGCGCTGGTGCGAGCCGGTGTGCTGTTGAAAAGGCCGGTGTGCTCTTGAAAAGGCCGGCGTGCTGCTGAACCCGGTGTGCTGCTGAAAGGAACGCGAACATGCAACCAGGAATGGGGCTTCATCGCTATACCGGAACGGCGCCGATGGGCCCGTGGCGCGGCATGGTGCCGCCGGGACATTGCCGGCAATGCGGCCAGCCGAGCGGATCGTGCTGCTGCGGCTGCCGCGAATGCCGCAAGCAGGCCAAGGAACTGCTGGTCACGCCCGACGCCACGGGGCGCGGCGCGCTGTCCGATTCGGGGAACGCCGCGCTCGGGTTGAAGGTGCTCAACCTCGGCGCGTTGCAGGATCAGGCGAACGCGAACGCCGGCACCGGCACGGCCTTCATCGGCGGCGGGTGCTGCGTGACGCTGGCGGTCGAGTATGCGCCAAGCGTGGCGACGGCGGTGAGCGTCGTCCTGGTGGGGGTGAAGGACAGCGAGGGCACCGCGCTCATCTGGGCGCGCTCCGAGCCGGCCGGCACTGGCTACCGGGTGCACGAATGCATCATCACGACGAAGCCGGGCGCCACGCTGATCGTGGACGCCTTGAACTGCACCGTGCGGGTGCGCTGGTGCGAAGTGTTCAGTTGCTGCTGATGGAAGGGAGTGTGCGATGAGCGACACCAAGCCGGCTCCCGAGGGGGCGCCCACCACTGCGGCGCCGGCAAGCGGGGCCACCACGCCGGCGCCGGCAGCCGGGGCCACCACGCCGGTGCCGGAAGCCGGGGCCGCCGCGGCGCAGGAGGCGTTCGGCAAATACAAAGCCCGGCTGGCGGGCGGGCCGATGGCGATGCCGGCCATGGCAGGCTGGGAGATGCCGGGCTGGGGGATGCCGCCTTCGATGGGCGCGCTGCCGGGCTACCCGCCCGGATATCCCTACGCGGCGTCGGGCCCGGAACGGCCGCATCCGATGGGATCGCTCGCCGAGCGGCTGGGTGCCACGGTCCGGCTCGGGGTCGATCTGTTCAACGCCGCGCTGGCCAGGGGTGTCAGCGAGCTGGGCGGCGGGATGGCGTCCCAGTGGGGTGGACCGTGGGGTGGCCATGGCTGCGGCTGCGAGCGCGGTGATCGTTGCGGCTATGATTGCTGCGAAGTGATGGGCAACGAGTGCTGCCGCCCGGGCGTGCACGGCTGCGGCTGCGGCTGCTGCTAGCAGCCGCCGGCCCCATGTGACTGGCGCGGCGGTTCGGATAGGCTCGCCGCGGAACGCTCGTCAGGGGTCGCGGCCATGGACTTCGATTTGACACCAGAACAGGACCGTTTGCGGAGCGAAGCCCGCCGCCTCGCCGAGACGGTGATCGCGCCGCGCGCAGCCGAGGTGGACCGGTCGGAAGCCTATCCCTGGGACAATGTCGCCGCACTGCGCGAGGCGGGGCTGCTGGGCTACACGATCCCGCAAGCCTATGGCGGCGCCGGCGGCAGCTTCCTCGATGCCGCCATCATCATCGAGGAGATGGCCCGCGTCTGCGGCGTGACCGGACGCATCGCCGTCGAGGCCAACATGGGTGCGATCTCGGCCATCATGCACTACGGCTCCCAGGCGCAGAAACGTCACGCCGCCGAACTGGTGCTGGGCGGCGACAAGCCGGCGATCTGCATCACCGAGCCCGAGGCCGGCTCCGCCGCCACCGAAATGACCACGCGCGCCGACCGCCGCGCCGGACACTACGTGCTGAACGGGCGAAAGCACTGGATCACCGGCGGCGGCGTGTCGCGGCTGCACCTGATTTTTGCCCGCATCTTCGACGAGGCCGGACGCCGCCAGGGCATCGGCGGCTTCATCGCGGTGCGCGACGCGGCGGCGGGCACGCCAAAGGGCCTGACGATCGGCCGGCGCGAGCCGACCATGGGGCTGCGCGGCATCCCAGAGACCGAGGTCATTTTCGAGGACCTGGTGATCCCCGACGAGATGGTGCTGCGCAACGCCGCCGGCGTGCCGCACGGCTTCGCCGACCTGATGGACGCCTACAACAGCCAGCGCGTCGGTGCCGCGACGGTGGCGCTGGGGCTGGCGCAGGGCGCGTTCGAGGCGGCGACCGATTTCGCCCGCACTCGTCAGCAGTTCGGCCGCCCGATCGCCGAGTTCCAGGGGCTGCAATGGATGCTGGCCGACATGGCGATCGGGCTGAATGCGGCCCGGCTGGGGATTCACCAGGCCGCCGCCAGCGCCGATCCGTTTCCCGATTCAAAGCTCGCGGCGCAGGCGAAAGTGTTCGCCGCCGAAATGGCGATCCGGGTCACCAACGACGCGCTGCAGATGTTCGGGGCGCGCGGCTACTCGCGGGGGTTCCCGATGGAGCGGATGGCGCGCGATGCCCGCATGTTCACCATCGGCGGCGGCACGGCGCAGGTGCTGCGTACTTTCATCGCCGGAAAAGTGCTGGGCTGGAAGCTGCCGCAGACGCGGCAGGGGGCGGCGGCGCCGGAGTGAGATTTGGGGCTTGAATACGATAGCGGAAAGCGCTATCAATAGATGACCAGCGCCCGGCACCGAACGCGGGCATCGATCTTCGCCCGTCCGACGCGGTCGGACATCAGGTGGGTAGCGATCGAGACCCTGGTGCGCGGCGTTGGGGGCCAGGTGTTGGAACGTGAGGGCAGCCGAGTCGCCTTCATCCTGAACGGGGTTCGTGCCGTATTCCATCGGCCGCATCCGCGGCCGACGGCGAGCAAGGGCGCAGTGGATGCGGTACGACGCTTCCTGCTGACTGCGAGAGTCAAACCATGATGACCTACAAGAGCTACACGGCCGGCCCGATCGATTTCGATCCGGAGGACAGCGTGTTCTCTGGCACGGTGGCCGATCTGAAGGATGTGATCCATTTCGAGGGCCGGACCGCGAAGGAGTTGGAGAAATCCTTCCGGGAAAGTATCGACGACTACCTCGCGCTGTGCGCCGAGCGCGGCGAGGTGCCGGACCGGCCGTTCAACGGCAAGATCCTGCTGCGCACGGCACCCAAGCTACATCGCAAGGCGGTGCTGAGCGCGACCGCCGAAGGCATCAGCCTGAGCCAGTGGATCTCGCGACAGATCGACCTGGCGTAGCGCCGCGGGCCATCTCTCGTCTTACTTGCCGGTCAGCTCGTCGCCTTTGCGCGGCGGATTGCCGACGCCGGCGCGATCAAGAATGGACAGCGCCCGCCCGACATCGCCGCGTGCCGCGCGCTCTCGGAAGTAGCGCTCTGTCCGCAACGCCGCCAGTTTCTCGGCGACGGCGACGTTGATGAACTGGTTAAGCGCCACCCCTTCCTCGCTCGCCAGCTTACGTGCTTCCTCGAGCAACGACGGTTGCAGGAGACACCGCACCTCGCTCTCAAAGCGGTTTAGTTCAATCACGGCATCGCACAGAAATTCATGCGCCTGAACGCTGCCCCACAGACGCCCCTTCGGTGGCGACCCTGACCGGGTCGGGCGTGACCTTCAACGCGTTGAAGCCCAGCCGGTCGAGATGCGCCTGCCAGGCGGTCTGGTCGCTGAACCGTGTCTGCGGTTCGGCCTTCAGACGGGCGATCGTGGCCGCCGGCAGGCCTTGGCTTCGCATGTAGTCGTAAGCGGCGTCGTTGAGCACGTAGTCGGTATGTCCGGCGCGGAGCAGATCGAGGAAGTTCATCCGGCTCTTCGAGGACCGTGTGCGGAACCAGAGCCGCCCCGCGAAGGCGGGGGTGAACCACTCATTGCCGATCTGCGTGCAAAACCCGTTCTTCCCGGCATGGCGCGCGCCGGTGTCGTCGACGCTGACCCAGGGCGATGTTTCCAGTCCCGCGCGCAGAACATCCTGGGCTTCGGCGATGAACCCCTCGTGGTTCTCGTTCAACAGGCGGACCAACTGCCGCTTCGAGATCGAAACCCCCACCGATCGCAATAAGGCCGAGCAGCCGGGGCATCGTCGATTGACCCTGGTGGTATTGCATCAGCACGAAGCGGCGCAGTTCCGGACCGAAATGGCCTTCGATCCCCTGCAGGCAATGGAGCCAGGATCGTCCGGCCGTCCGGCGTTATCCAGCGTTCTCGCAGATAACAGGTCGCCTTCGCCGAAATCACCAGATCCTGGACCAGAAAGGGTTCATGACCTTTGAAAATCGATCCTGGCGGGATCTCGACCCGGATCACCTCTTCTTCGACTTTGACCCGCGGCGTGACCTTGACCTCGGCCAGGTTGCTTCCGCTGCTGCTGGGGCTTCGGCGGCGCGGTGCCTTTTTCCATGCCGCTCGGTTTGATGTTCGGGCGGCCTTTCAGACCTTTCAACCGGGCGTTCTCTTCGCGCAGGTCGGCGACGGTCTGCTTCAGGGTGGCTACCTCACCGTACAGTTCGCCCAGCAGCGCTTCAAGCTCTGCACGGCTCAGCGCGGAAAGGGTGGCGGGCGGCGGCACATGATGCAAAGAAACGCAAGCCGCCAAATCGCTCAGATCCCGGCGGGTTTCGATACGCTGTTGCATGAACGGGTCGGCAATGCCGGTCAATGGCGCTGGAGTTGCGTCCCGAGGGAACGGCGGATTATGAGCCTGATTGTCAACACAGTATCGAGATCGTCGACGGCGTCTTACAAGCCGCCGCGACTGCGGAGATGGCAGATAGCTTCATCGTCCTGGAACACGACCGGCGCTACTACGCGCCAGCAACGTCTAACGCGACCACAGACCGCGCCACCAGTCTCGGTCGCGTCCGCTGTCAGTCAAGGGATTGCCGATGCTATCCAACACGAGATTGCCGGCACTGCGCTCCGGAATCCCTACTGGGGCGTGTATGTGTTGTTTAGCGTGCCTGTAGAACTGTCGACGAAATCGAACTTACCGCCTGCCGGGCGAATCCTATTACACTCGTTCTCATGGGGTCCGCGGAAGCACAGAACGTCGCCGGTTATATGCCAGGTGACCGGCTCTTTGAGGCCACTTCCAAACACGATTAGCCCCGTCCCGTCGGCTGCGAGGTTCATCGTATAGGCTTTTCCGCTATGGCTGGTGCTTGCGAAAGTCTTGCCGAGAATGGCTTCGCGCATATCCTTCTCGCTCAAGTAAGGGAGCGCCTGGGCGGCGGCGGGCGGCGGTAACGTCGAGGCGGCAAACAACGCGAAGCCCAGAACTGTAGAGGCTAGCTGCCTTCGAACGCATGACAGGACGACAAGCGGGAACATATCGCGGCTCCAAAATGGCAGCGTAGCAGTCTATATCGACCGCACCGAATCGACACAAGGAAAAAAATGAGGGGTTACCCACACTTTTGCCCCTCTTACCCGCCGAGCCGGGGGGAGTTCAACTGGGACAGCGTGCCGCCCTCTACTGCCGGGTCTCGACCGCGGACCAATCTTGCGCACGGCAGGAACGGGATCTCGCCGCATTTGCCGATCGCGCCGGCTACGAGGTGGTTGGCGTCTTCAAAGAGACAGGGTCAGGGGTCAGGCTTAACCGCGCCGAGCGGCGCAAAGTCATGGAACTCGCCCAGGCACGTCGGATCAATGCAGTGCTGGTGACCCCCGAGCTCTCGCGATGGGGGCGCAGTACGACGGACCTGCTGGCGACACTCAAAGAGCTGGAGGCCAGGCGGGTGTCAGCCGTGGCGTTGAACGGGATGACGTTCGATCTGGCCACCCCGCACGGCCGGATGATGGCAACAGTGCTCGCCGGCATTGCAGAGTTCGAGCGCGAGCTGATCCAGGAACGCATTCGCTCTGGCATCGCCGCGGCCAAGGCGCGCGCCAAGCAGCTGGGCCGCCAACCTGGGCAGCGGCCAAAATCCGACCGACTGGCGCCGAAAGTCGTGGCACTTGTCGCAAAGGGACGGAGCGCTCGCTTGATCGGGCGCGAGGTGGGGCTGAGCAAGAATACCGTCGCAGGTATCGTCAAACGCCACCGTGTCAAGGCGACTCAGATCGCCTGGCCGCTACTTTGCATCTGGTGACACGAATGTTGGGTCTGGGCCAGCTTCCAGACAACCAGGCAGTCACCTGGTCTAATGAACGCCAGCGCTTTGGCCAGTCCGGCACGATCGCCGCGGCTCCCGGTGATCCTGTCTTCGAACAGATGGCGCTCATCAACCCCGGCGGCGAGGAGCGCGTCGCGCTGCAGGTTCAGAACCTGGCGGTCACCGCTGGTAGAAACGCGCATGTAGCCGACCAGCATGTGCGGAAAACCTCCCCAACAGGGTTTCCGCACAATGCCCCATTCCGACACCATTGCCGTATACTTTTTCGACCCGAAACAGCCTGCTTTAGGCGGCGGCGCCAGCCTCACGGAAATCAACTGATTCCCGTCATCGTCGTCAGTCGCCGTCCGGACACCGCGCGACGCGGATTTGGCGGATTTCCACGGTGCCGGCTCAGGAATGTTCTTGGTACGTTCCATTATGCGCACCAGGAGGCCGGTTGGTTAGTTCCGGCCCACAGGGGCAGCTTCGCTTCATGGTGACGAAAGGACGGGTGACGGCTGCGGTGTTCATCGAGTTCCTCAAGCGGTTGCTGGTCAACGCAGCGACACCGATCTTCGTGGTTGTGGATGGGCATCCGACACATCGGGCAAAGTCCGTTGCCGGGTTCGTCGCGGCGCAGGACGGGCGGTTGGCACTCTTCTTTCTGCCGCCCTATTCGCCCGAACTGAACCCTGACGAATATGTATGGAACGACATCAAGGAGGCCCGAAGGTTGCAGGCGCAGGGCGAAATTGCTCTTTCTCATGCCGGACTCTCCAGATTCCTGGCTGCCTCGCCGGGCAAACATACACGAATACCGAAATGCTCCCCGATCATCCCGAAATGCCGCCGATTGAACGTGACGAGCATGTCTGCCTGCCCGTTCACCGCTGCCTCCATAACCATGTCGTCATCAGGATCGCTCAGCAGCGGCCGGCAGAGAAATACCAGCCGCGCCGGCTCCGCGACGGATACGACGGCATCAAGCAGGTCGCCAACGTCCTGTGCGGACAAGCGTGATGCCGCGAGATGCTCGGGCCTCGTCATCACGGCCTGATGCTCCACCATCAGAGGGACCGAGATCAGCAGGATACACCGACCTTGCAAGCCAGCCCGCGGCAGCCATCACGACGCCCCGGCGTCGCTACGGATCGCCGCCACCATCACATTGGTATCGAGGACGAGGCGCACGCCTCACCGAAAGCTATTGCGGGCAATATTGCAAGCGAGGCTCCACCCGTCACGGCTGGATGCGCGCGGCCGCACCGTGCCATCCTGCCCATCGTGCCGCAAACAGGAGGTCGTGCATGTCAGAAGGTCGCCTGGTGATCGGCAACCGCCGCTATTCGTCCTGGTCACTGCGCGGCTGGCTCGCCTTCCGTCTGGCTGGATTGGACGTCGACGTGGAGCTGATCCCGTTCAGCCGCCCCGGCCCGACCGAGGCGATCGGCCGTCTCTCGCCGAACGGCCTGGTGCCGTATCTGGAGCATCGCGGTGCGTGCGTCTGGGAATCGCTGTCGGTCTGCGAATACTGCGCCGAGGCCACACCCGCGCTCTGGCCGGTGGACCGGGTCGCGCGCGCGCATGCCCGCTCGATCGCCGCGGAAATGCATGCCGGGTTCCTCGGGCTGCGCCAGGCGATGTGGATGAACCTCGGGCGCGACTTCGCCGGCCTCGGGCGAACCCCGGCGGCGCTGGCCGACATCGCGCGGATCGAGACGATGTGGGCGGAAACCCGCGAGCGCTTCGGCGACGGCGGCCCGTTCCTGTTCGGCACCATGTTCGGCGCGGCGGATGCGATGTATGCCCCGGTGGTGACGCGGTTCCTGACATGGAAGCCGGAGATCTCGGCGGCGACGCAGGCGTATTGCGACGCCGTGCGCGCGCATCCGCTGGTGGCGGCCTGGTACGGTGCCGCGGCAGCGGAACCCGACGACTGGCTGCTGCCGGACTACGAAACGGCGGCATGAGCCGCGGCGACTCTCACCCGGGCAAGGCCTGGGCGCTCGACCACGTCGGTCTGGTCGGACACGATCTGGCGATCCTGGCGGCGCAATACGAGCGGCTCGGCTTCACCCTGACCCCGCGCGCGCTGAACGGTGACGGCCGCATCGCCAATCGCTGCGCGATGCTGCGCCAGGGGTATCTCGAGCTGATGGCCCTCGCGCCCGGCGGCGCCAGCTCGACGCTGGCGCGGATGCTGGGGCGACATGCCGGCGCCCATATCATCGCGCTCGCCGTCGACGATGAGGCCGCGACCATCGCGCGACTGCACCGCACCGGGATCGAATGTCCGGGGGTGGAACAGTCGGAACGCGCAATAGACTCGGCCGATCCGGCCGGACCGCGTGCGCGCTTCGTGCACCTGCCGATCCCGAAGCTGCCGGAAGCCCGTATCAACCTGATCCGCCACCTGACGCCGGAGCTGCTCTGGCAGGAGCGGTTCCTGAACCATCCGAACCATGCCGTCGCGCTTGAGGCGGTCGTCCTGGCTGTCCCCGCCCCGGCCGAGAGCGCCGTGCGGTTCTCGCGCCTGGCGGGGCACCCGGTCGTGCCGGATCCGGAAGGAGGCTACGCGCTGATGCTGCCACGCGGCCGTATCCGGCTGCTGCCCGCGGACGCGATGGACGTGGCGCCACCGTCGCTGCCGGCGATCGTCGGTATCACATTGCGCACCGACGATGCCCGCGCGGCGGTCGCGCGCCTGCTCGCTGCCGCCGGCGTTCCACATGGCGTTGCCGACGGCGCCGTGACCACGCTGCCGGCGTCATCCGGGGGTGTGGCGCTACGTTTCGCCTAAAGTGCGCTTTTCTCGTGACCGGAATCGGCACGCCGGCCGTACACCTCTCCCGCTCTTCGCGGGAGAGGTCGGCGAGCGAAGCGACACGGGTGAGGGTCGTCCCCGCGGCACCACCCTCACCCGCGTCGCAAGGGCTCCGCGCGTCGGTCCGCTTCGCGGCCCAACCCCGCGAAGAGCGGGAGAGGTGTGGCGCTGCTCCACCCGTCCGTTATGCCGCCGCTGGGCAACACCCTGGCGCCATCGCTACATATCCACCACCGACCCATCCTCGTGCGGGCGCATCCGAATTGGCCGCGGACGATACGGAAACCGCCGCTCCACGTCTGCCGCCAGCTCCACCCCGATCCCGGGCGCGCCCGGGATGGCGATGAAGCCGCCCTGCTGCTCGGCCAGCCCGGTGGCGAGATCGTTGCCCAGCAGGGCCGACCCGCCGTCCAGGTCCGGCGTGCGCGACGGATATTCCTGGATCGCAAAATTCGGGATGCAGGCGGCGATCTGCAGGCAAGCGGCGGTGCTGACCGGCGACAGCGGGTTGTGCGGCACCACCCATGCGTCATGTGCCTCGGCGATCGCGGCGATCTTCTTCGCCCCGGTGATGCCGCCGCAGATGCACACGTCCGGCCGCAGGTACTGCACCCCGTTGCGCGTCAGCAACGTCTGGAACTGATACAGGCTGGTGAAGCGCTCGCCGGTGGCGATGGGAATGTCGATGTGCTCGGCGACCAGCGCCATGGCGTCGAAGCTGTTCGGGCGCAGCGGGTCCTCGAAGAACATTGGGGTGTATTTCTCGATCCCCCGCCACAGCGCGATCGCTTCGGGCGGGGTCAGCCGGCGATGGATCTCGATGCAGAGATCCACCTTTGGCCCGACCGCCTCGCGCAGCCGGTGGACATTTCAATATCGGACTACTGAAGGCCAATTTTTGTGCCCTACAATGTGGCTCTCAGATAGATCCAAGATCAGCAAGGGCAGCCTGCACGCTGGCCTCGAAAGCGACAAACGATGTTGCTCGGCGCAGCATGGCAAGTGACTGCCGTTGCGCGATCGCCGGGACGATCTGCCGGACATTCACCTGGCGGCGCCGCCCACGCACGCTGGTCATAGCGGCCGCGAGAACAGCCTTTGGGTCACCGAGTCGTTCAGCCCGGTTTGCATCAAGCGGCAACCCGATAGAGACCGGTGAACCAAGATAGCCAAGCGCTTCGGTGACGGCCTGGGGGTCGGCGAGCATCCACGCCTCGGTTTCGTGGCGAGGTGAGATCGTAATGCAGCGGATTGGAGGCCAATTACAGACAGCGTGCATGGCTTCGCAGTAGCGAACCGAACGGGCTTCCAAATCGGCCTCAAGAGCCCGTCCACCCGTGTCAGCATGAATGAATACGAGGTGGAACGCGTCTCTCGCCTCGCAAGCCTCCTGAGCAACCTTGGCTACCGTCCCTCGTTGCAATATGATCGCGGGCGTGGGCGGAACAATCGAGTTCCTTATACCATGCGCCAAAGTGATCGCTTCCATCACGCGCGGAATCAGCACTTCGAAATATGCTTCGTCGATCGCTCCCTCATAGAGAGCAGCCCAGCTCAGGTATGTCATGCAGCGTCGGTCAGCTTTTGCAGCAGGCGTTCGACTTCGGATCTCGAAAGATGGGTCTCTGGGTCGAACATGTCACCGGTGGACTGTATGCCGGTCCGCATGCGAGTTCGGGTCGACCGGACCCTGCTGCCGGGGTCGACGCTGACAACGCTGTCAGCCGCCACAATCTCGTGGTCACGCAGCGATGCCATGACCTTGGGGGAGTGAGTGGCGAGCAGGACCTGAAAAGATGGCTGCTCCGGATCAGTGGACACAACGGCTGCGTTGCGAAGGAATTCAACCAGCATTGGCACGCGCCCTTCGTGCACGCCATTCTCTGGTTCCTCGAAGCACAGCGTGCCTCGCCTGTCCGGGTCGTCCAGAATTGTCAGCAATGCCAGCAACCTGAGCGTTCCATCAGATATGACTCGCGACGTGAAGACAAGATCGCCAACGAACTCCAGGCTGAAGGCATATTGTCTCTCATTGATATCGTTCCGGATTTTGAGGCGTCGAACCGAGGGAACAAGTGATGCCAGATCAGCGGCTATGTCCGACAGCACGCCATCCGGTCGGAGTTCAGTGGCAGTCTTCTCTTTCAGATGGGCCAAAACAGCCGAAAGGTTCGACGCGTCAGGCTTCAGGACGCGGTCTTCGAACCGGTCGTTTGCACCCCTTGCCGCACGGGGATTGATCTCTAGAAATCGGATGCTCGCCATTGTTTCGCGAAGTGCATATAGATGAGGGAATTCCGCGGTCGTGATGGTCGACAGGGCAGTCCGAGAGGCCTCCTTGAGCGAAAGCTGCATCGGGCGACCGTGCTTCTGGCGGCCGTCCTGGCGCACTAGGATTGCATCACCGCTGGGGGCAAGCTCGATGAAGGGGTTCACGCGAGCATTTCGGTTGATCTTGAGGTCGTGAAGGTATGTCGCTCGATCATCCTTGCGTGCGATTGGACGGCAATATTCATTACGTACGAATATGCCTCTTGGTGCACCATCCGCTGTTTGGATCAACGCGAGCTTCAGCTCATAGCGAAGGCGCTGCGCAGGTATTTCATAGCGCGTGCCAAAGGCGTCCACCCCCCTCCTGCTGAGCATCACCTCCACCGCGAACGACATGCAGTCGGCAATGCCACTGGCGGTCTGTCGGAACAGCTCCTCCGGCTCTCCGCGCAACCCTTGCATCGCGGTTCGAATATCATATTGCGCGAGCAGGGACAGAAACCGCAGCGCGTCGAACAGGTTGGATTTCCCGCTAGCGTTCGGCCCAACGATCGCTGTGAGCGGCTCCAGGTCGAGGCTGAAGCCCTCGAATGTCTTAAAGCCGTCGATCTCGATTCGCGTCAGCATTTTGAATCGCTACCAGTTCACCCCGTCCGTGGCAATCCGTCCAAGCCAAGCCGCCGTAACCTTGCGCCCCCGCTTACATGTCCACCACCGAGCCATCCTCGTGCGGGCGCATGCGGATCGGCCGCGGGTTGTAGGGGAAGCGCCGCTCGGCATCCTCCGCCAGCGCCACCCCGATCCCCGGCGCGCCCGGGATGGCGATGAAGCCGCCCTCCTGCTCGGCCAGCCCGGTCGCGAGATCGTTCCCCAGCAGGGCTGATCCGCCGTCCAGGTCCGGCGTGCGCGACGGATATTCCTGGATCGCAAAATTCGGGATGCAGGCGGCGATCTGTAGGCAAGCGGCGGTGCTGACCGGCGACAGCGGGTTGTGCGGCACCACCCATGCGTCATGTGCCTCGGCGATCGCGGCGATCTTCTTCGCCCCGGTGATGCCGCCGCAGATGCACACGTCCGGCCGCAGGTACTGCACCGCGTTGCGCGTCAGCAACGTCTGGAACTGATACAGGCTGGTGAAGCGCTCGCCGGTGGCGATGGGAATGTCGATGTGCTCGGCGACCAGCGCCATGGCGTCAAAACTGTTCGGGCGCAGCGGGTCCTCGAAGAACATCGGGGTGTATTTCTCGATCCCGCGCCCCAGCGCGATCGCTTCGGGCGGGGTCAGCCGGCGATGGATCTCGATGCAGAGGTCGACTTTTGGCCCAACGGCCTCGCGCAGCCGGCGGACATTGTCGATCGCCGTCTCGATCTTGTCGGCGTGCGGTTTGTAATAGGGGGTGGTCTCGTCCTCATCCAGCAGCGGGTTGAGGTGACCCAGCGCCGTGAAGCCGGCCTCCTTCAGCCGCACCGCCTCCTCGACCAGCTTCTCGATCGTGCGGCCCTTCACGTGGCCATAGAGCCGCGCCTTGTGGCGCATCCTGCCACCCAGCAGCTCGTAGACCGGAACGTTGAAGTATTTGCCTTTGATGTCCCACAGCGCGATGTCGATCGCCGAGACCGCGCCGGTGATCGCGCCGCCAGTGAAATGGTTGGCGCGCAGCATGACGTTCCAGTGGTGCTCGATCGGGAACGGGTCCTTGCCGACGAGATACTCGCCGTATTTGGCGATCGACGCGGCCGAGGCCTCAAGCTGGCCCCAGGTGCCGGACTCGCCCAGCCCGGTAATGCCGGCATCGGTGTGCACGCGGACATAGAGAAACCGGTCCAGCAGCAGCGGTTCGACCTTGGTGATTTTCATGGTGATCCCCCGCTCTGTTCGCGCACTCTCCTTAGAGCGTCTTCACGCTGGCCGGAAACGCCATCTCGCTCCTCCTGTCATTGCGAGGAGCACAGCGACGAAGCAATCCAGTGCCTCTGAGGCAGGAGATTGCTTCGTCGCTCCGCTTCTCGCAATGACAGATGAGGCGGTCATTCCGGCTGCGGTTCCTCGCGGCCTTCGCACTCAGCCGCCCTTCGGCTGCAGCAGCTTGTAGTAGAACAGGCCGCGCACCGTCTTGCCGTGCACCCGTGCGTACAGCGGGTGCTCGCCCCAGCGCTGGTAGCCGAGCGACTCGTAGAGGCGGATCGCCGCCTGTTGCGTCTCGCGCACGTCCAGGTTCAGCACCTGGAACTTCATCGCCCGCGCCGCTTCCTCGACCCGCAGCGTCAGCAGCCGCGCCAGGCCGTGCCCGCGCGCATAGGGCGCGATGAACGCATGCATAAGCTGCGCGCCGAACGCCTGCGCCTCGTTGTTGCGCGGCGGGCGGA
Organism: uncultured Alphaproteobacteria bacterium; assembly: GCA_963773345.1. GTDB lineage: Bacteria > Pseudomonadota > Alphaproteobacteria > Acetobacterales > Acetobacteraceae > Palsa-883. The sequence goes on from CAVZBG010000010.1 coordinate 1,208,643, forward strand.
CAAGCTGCGCGGAGCCGACGATGGTGCCGTTCAGGCGCGCGATGAAGACCTGCCGCTCGGGCACCAGCAGCAGGCCGCGGAAATACGCCTCCAGCGCGCGGCGCTCCGGCGGGCGCACCCAGCCAAAACCGCCGCCCTCGATGATCGCGGCGTGCGTCGCCTCGCACAGCTCGTGCAGGTCCTCCTCGCCGAACGCCTCGACGCGCTCGACCGCGAGCTGCACGTCGCTCGGGCCGGGGGGGGGGCGGAGGGGACCGGCTGCTCGGCCATCGCTCAGGGCGTCCAGCGCAGGAAGTTGGTCAGGATGCGCAAACCGACCTCCTGGCTCTTTTCGACATGGAACTGGGTGCCGGCGCGGTTGCCGGACGCCACCATCGCCACCACCGTGCCGCCATAGTCGGTGGTGGCGATGGTGGCGTCCGGCACCCCGCCGGTGAGCGCGTAGCTGTGCACGAAATAGGTATGATCGCCCGGCACCAGCCCGTCCAGCAGCGGATGCGCGCCCGGCGTGAAGTCCAGCGCGTTCCAGCCCATCTGCGGCAGCCGTAGCCCCGGCGCGTCCAGCAGCGTGATGTCGCCCTGCAGCCAGCCGAACCCCGGCGTCACCGCATGCTCCAGCCCGCGCTCGGCCATCAGTTGCATGCCGACGCAGATGCCCAGGAACGGTGTGCCGGCCTCCGTCGCGGTCTCGATCGCGTCACGCATGCCGCGCACCGCGGCCAGGCCCGTGGCGCAATCGGCGAAGGCGCCCTGGCCGGGCAGCACGATGCGGTTGGCCGCGGCGACGGTGTCGGGATCCGCGGTGACGGCGACCTTGGCGGCGATGCCGGCGCGCTCGGCCGCCAGCGCCAGCGCGCGCGAGGCGGACGCGAGGTTGCCGCTGCCGTAATCGACCACCGCGATCTTCATCATGGCGCGCACCGGGGCGCGCGACTCATCCCGCAGCCGCGCGAGGGCATCCCCTCACACCCACGCGCGAGCCTCACGTAACGCACCCATGCGCCTGCATCACGCCGCACCCGCGCGCAGCAGGCGCTCGCTCAGATCGCGGCGGCGGGCCAGCAGTTGCGCGAACGCGGTCTCGGTGTTGCGCGCCGTCACCACCTCGGCCAGCGTGAAGCCGCGGCGGTCCAGCGACCAGCGGCGCAGGTCGTGCCCGGACAGTCCCAGCAGCAGCACAAGCCCGACATCGAGCACGCCTCGCGTGGCACCCGCGGTCAGGCTGTCGACCGCCAGCCATGCGGCCAGTGTAAGAGCCGCCGGCACCCACGCCCGGTGCAGCGCCAGCCACAGCGGGCCGAACAGCGCACAGCCGAGGGAAAACCCCTCGCGCACCAGCACCGGGGGCGCATCGTCGCGCAGGTGGACCGTCCAGACCCTCACAGCGCCCCCTTGGTCGACGGCACGGCGTCGCCGAGGCGCGGATCGATCGCCACTGCCCCCCGCAGCGCCCGCGCGGTCGCCTTGAAACAGGCCTCCGCCACATGGTGGGCGTTCTGCCCGGCGCGGCGGCTCACATGCAGGGTGAGCAGGGCGTTGAACGCGAACGCGCGAAAAAATTCCTCGAACAGCTCGGTGTCCATCTCGCCGATCTTCGGCTGCGCGAAGGCCACGTCCCAGGCCAGGAACGGGCGCCCGGAGAGGTCGATCGCCACCTCGGCCAAGGCCTCGTCCATCGGCACCAGCGCCTGGCCGAACCGCGTGATGCCGCGCCGCTCGCCAAGCGCCTGCGCCACCGCCTGGCCGAGCACGATGCCGACATCCTCCGTGGTGTGATGGAAGTCGATGTGCAGGTCGCCCGCAGCGCGCAGCGTCAGGTCGAACAACGCGTGCCGCGTCAGCGCCGTCAGCATGTGGTCGAGAAAGCCGACCCCGGTGGCAATGTCCGCCTTGCCCGACCCGTCGAGCGACAGGGTCAGGGTGATGTCGGTTTCCAACGTCTTGCGCGCCAGGCTGACGGTGCGGGCCATGCCCTAGCACTACCGCGCCACCGGGGCGCAGGCAAAGGGGTGGTCAGTGGTCGGTGGTCAGTGGTCAGGAGAAAGTGGTCGGTTGGGTCGCCACGACCGCTTGCTGCTGACCGCTGACCACCGACCACTGACCACTGGCCACTGAGCCCGTTCATCTTGGCTCAATGGTCACGCGCGGGTGCCGGCGGCCGGGGCGCGGCGCAGGAGGCGTTGCTGGCGCTTCCACCGGCGCCGCGCGGCGCGGTTGGGCAGCCCGGGCGGGATGGCGGGCTCGGCCGGGCCGGGAATTGGTGCAAGGGGTTGTGGCGCGCCGGCATCGCTGGGGGTGGGTGTGCGATTTGGTGCGAGGGGTTCTGTCACGCGCGCGGCGAGCGGGTTTTCCGGTGCCGGGCGGGGCGGTGTCGGGCGACGGCCTTGCGCGGCGTCCGCGGCCGGGGCCGCTGCTGTCGCTGCGGGCGGGTAGTCGGCGCGGGCGGTGGCGGCGGGGTCGGTGGCGCCGGGAATTGGTGCAAAGGGTTCTGGCAGGCCGGCGGCGCCGGGAATTGGTGCAAAGGGTTCTGGCATGCCGGCGGCGGCGGGAATTGGTGCAAAGGGTTTTGGCACGGCGGCAGCGCCGGGAATTGGTGCACAGGGTTCTGGCACGGCGGCAGCGCCGGGAATTGGTGCAAAGGGTTCTGACACGCCGGTGGCGCGCGAGGGGCGTGCGCCGACTGGTGCACGGGGTTTTGTCAGGCGGGCGGCCGCGCGGGCGGCACGCTCGGCCTGCCGCGCGGCGGCGATCGCCTGCTTCCAGGGCGCGAGGGCGGCGGCCACGGCACGGCGGCGGACGCGGTCCTGCTCCGCGGTGATGCCGCCGGTCGGGCGGGGCGGCGCCGTCAGCTCGGGCGCGTAGCCATACAGGCGGGCGACGAAGGCGGGCGGCAGATGGTCCTGGTAGCGGCTGGCGGCGTTGCCGACGCGGACGCGGCGCAGCACGGTGAGACGGAAGCGTTTTTGCGCGCGGGCCTCGGCGCCGCTCTTGCCGTGTTTGGTGCGGGCAGTGCGGATGCGGGCGAGGCCTTCGGGACTGCGGGGGCCGGTGCTGCGCCCGCCGTGCATGCGGCAGCGCAGCTTGCCGTGGACGGCGGGGGCCTTGCAGGGGCAGCCCGAGCGGGTTTTGGCGCCGCAGCGGGGGACGAGGTGGAGGTTGGGGTTGCCGCGGGGTTTTTTGGCGGGCGCGGGGTCGGGTGGGGTGGCGGTGGGGCCGGGGGGGAGGGGGGACATTCTGAGCGCTCCTGACCAAAGGGAGGAAGCGGTACAGGTAGCATGTGTTGGTTAGATATACAAACGTGACGTGGGGGGGCCGACGTCGCGCCGCCGCCGCGACCCGGTTTGGGAGCTAGCGCCCGTCTCGCGCGGGAGGCGGGCTGCGTGCCTTGGCCGTCCTTGCCGGCGTCAGTGGGCTTTGCCCGCCCGGACACCGGCTGGGCGGTGCCTGATGGCTGAATTTGCGCTATGGGTGGAATCCTGCCAGTCCGCCTACAGGCAAAGACTTTGCGCCTCTCGATAGTGCTTGACAGACTTAGCGTTCGCTCGTCATACTGAGCGCCATGACAGACCGACTCGGCTCATTTCTGGCGAAAGCTCGTTCGGCCGCTGGCAAAAGCCTGCGTGCGATCGAGCGCGAGACCGGCATCTCGAACGCCTATCTGAGCCAGCTTGAGACCGGGAAGATTAAGACCCCAGCGCCCCAGAACCTGCATCGGCTCGCTGAGGTCTATCGAGTGCCATATGAGTTGCTCATGGAGCTTGCGGGCTTTCCGGTGCCTGAAGCATTCACGGCCCGTTCGACGTCGGCGAATGCAAATGCGCGGATCGGCCCGGTGACAGCCGACGAAGAGGAAGCGCTCGTAGAGTACCTTCAGTTCATCCGCTCTCGAAAACGGGGGCGCTGATGCGGTGGTCCTATTCGGCAAGCCGAAGCTTTCGCCAATGCCAACGGCAGTGGTTCTTTAAAAACATTGTCGCGAGCCCGCGGGCAAACGAGCCGCTTCGGCGTCGTGTCTACCTCTTGTCGAAATTGCAAAGCGTCAGCGCCTGGCGCGGCAAAGTCGTTGATGACGTCATCTCGAAGACGCTAATTCCCAGCCTTAACCGTCGCGACAGCGTCACTCTCAAGACCGTCAAACGACGGGCCCGTGATCTCTTCGATGGTCAACTTGCTTTTGCCCTTCGCCACCCCATCCACGATCCCGATCTTCGCGTGTCGCAAGAGGGCGACGATTTCGCCCTGCTTTACGGCATGGAGTATGGACAACCTCCGACCGAACAAGACATCGAGCAAGCCTGGACGGAAATCGAGCAGGCCTTAACTAACTTGTACTACATGTCCGGCGTACGCGAGGCGCTTAGGTCCGCCGAGTACGTGATCTCGCAACGGGCGCTCCAATTCGAACTGATGGATGGCGTCACGGTGCTGGCTTATCCGGACGCCATTGCATTCTCGCCAGGGCGTCCACCCCTGAGCACGGGCAAACTATCTGAGGGTAGTTCAGTCCATTTCTGACCACGCTATACGATGGACGATGTGTCTGCCCCCTCGCTTATCGTGGTGGCTTTTCTGTCGCGTCTGGGTTTTCCCGGCCGGGTTTGCGGGGTGCGAGCGTGACGACCCGGCACCTTGTGGATACCGGGCCGCATCACCGGGCGCGGTCATCGGCGTCCCCGCCTGCACCGCGCAGGTAGCCTACCGCCTCATCATTGGGCGTTAAATATCCCGGGGGTTTGGGGGCAGAGCCCCATGCTTTCGGCCGGTGAGCCTGATCCCTGGGAGCGCAGGCGGGGTCAAGGAGGCTCCGCGGCGCAGGCGTGGATGCCTTGACGCCGCCGAGCACCCGGCGAGGCTGGAGCCATGGGCGGGCCGGCAGGTTCAACCGGCGGCGTCGTCCGGCTGAGTTTCGAGCCGGTCGACGAGCCTTTGGAAGACGGCCTCGAACCCGGGATCGTAGTTGTCGGGGTGGTCGCGGATGACGGTGATGGCGCGGCGGTAGTAGTCGGCGGCCTGGCGATGATCGCCGCGGGCTTCGCAGACCATGCCGAGGCGGTCGTAGCCATCATGGACATCGGGAAAGCGCGCGAGCAGCTCGTGAGCGGCCTGTTCGGCGGCATCGAGATTGCCGGCGTGAACCATGTCGACCACGGCGTTGGACGCCTCGGTCAGTTCGTCGAGTTCGTCGTGTTCCTGAACACAGTTGGCCAAGGCGGGCTGGCGCGCCGCCACCGCGGCCGGCCGTGCGGCACGGGCAGCGGCCTCGTCACTGGCCATGCAGCACTTCTTGTATTTCTTGCCGCTGCCGCAGGCGCAGGGATCATTCCGTCCGATTTTGGCCATTTCGCCAACTTCTGTTCCAAGGACGGACCCAATGTACCAAGCGGTGCTGGCCGACGCCAAGTTCCATGAGCAGTTGCTCGTCTTCGACCGCGACCTTGCGGCCTCCGCCCGGGCGGCACGGTGCCGGCTCTGCGGTGGCGCGCTGCATTCCGGTTCGTATGACCGCAAGCCGCGCGGCGGTCCGGCCGGGCTCGGCCAGGAGTACGCCGAGCGTTTCAGCTTTTGCTGCGCGGTGGATGGCTGCCGCACGCGCGCCACTCCACCGTCGCTGCGCTTTCTGGGTCGGCACGTCTATCTCGCCACCGTGGTGACGTTGATCTCGGCGATGCAGCTCGGCATCACGCCGTCCCGCCTGGCGCGTCTGTCGGTCGTACCGGGGATTGATCGCCGGACGCTGGCGCGTTGGCGCGCCTGGTGGCTGTCCACCTTCACCGACAGCCCCTTCGCGGCGGTCGCCAGGGCCGCAGTGGTGCCGCCGATCGACATCGCGGCACTGCCGGTCTCGCTGCTCGACCGCTTTGCCGGCGACGTGCGCGAGCAGCTCATCGCCTTTCTGCGCTTCCTTGGTCCGCTGACCGGCGGCCAATCGGCGATGCGCGCTTTCTGACGGGCGCCACCGATCCGCAGAGGATGCGCGTCGCTGGCCCTCGGTGAGGGCGCCTAGCGTCGGTCCGCTGATTTTTCGGGGGGCTGATGTGGCGGAGCGAGACGGATCGCGGGTGCATGAGCGTTGGGCGCGGCTGCGCTTCTCGATTATCGGTGCGCTGCTGGCGGCACCGCCGGCGAAGGGCGCGCTGCGCGCGGCTTTGCAGCAACTGGCGGCACGCGAATGGCGTCACCCCAGCACCGGCGTGCCGGTCCGCTTCAGCATCTCCACGCTCGAGCGATGGCTCTACCGCGCCCGCAACGAGCAGCATGATCCGGTCGGCGTGCTGCGCCGCAAGCGGCGGGACGATGCCGGCGCGCAGGCGTCGATCACGTCGGCGCTGCGCCAGGCGCTGCTGGCGCAGGACGGCTCCCACAAAAGCTGGAGCGCGCAGCTGCATCACGACAATCTGGTCGCCCTGGCCGAGACACGACCGGAATTGCGTCCGGTGCCATCCTACACGACGGTTCGGCGGTTCCTCGCCGCCAACGGCCTGATCAAGCGCCGTGCCCCGACGACGCGCCAGACCGACGGCACGCTCGCGGCCGCGGCGCGGCTTGAGGCGCGCGAGGTGCGTAGCTTCGAGGCCGAGTACGTGAACGGACTGTGGCATTGGGATTGCCACCACGGTTCGCGCAAGGTGCTGACGCCGCGCGGCGAATGGCGCACGCCGATCCTGTTCGGCGTGCTCGACGATCGCTCGCGGCTGGCCTGCCATCTGCAATGGTATCTGGCGGAATCCGCGGAGAACATCGCGCACGGTTTGTCGCAGGCGATGCAGAAGCGCGGCCTGCCGCGCGCCGCCATGAGTGACAACGGCAGCGCGATGACGGCCGCCGAGATCAGCGAAGGTCTTGCCCGGCTCGGCATCGTTCACCAAACGACACTCCCTTACTCTCCCTACCAAAACGGCAAGCAGGAGGTTCTCTGGGCATCGGTCGAAGGCCGGCTGATGGCTATGCTTGAAGGTGTCGATGACCTCACCCTGGCCCGGCTCAACGAGGTGACACAGGCCTGGGTGGAGCAGGACTATAACCGCAAGCGGCACAGCGAGATCAACGGCACGCCGCTCGCCCGCTTCCTCGCCGGTCCTTCCGTGACTCGCCGCTGCCCGGATGCCGCCGCGTTGCGGCTGGCCTTCACCCGCTCCGAACGACGGACCTTGCGCAAGAGCGACGTCACCGCCGTCATCGAAGGCCGCCGCTTCGAAGTGCCCAACCAGTATCGGCATCTCTCGCTGCTGGAAGTTCGCTTCGCCGCCTGGGATCTCACCCAGGTCTATCTCGTCGATCCGCATACCGGCACGGTTCTTTGTCGCCTGTTCCCCCAGGACAAGGCGGCCAACGCCTCGGGCCAGCGCCGCGAGCTGCAGCCAATCGCCACCGAAACGTCCAAACCATCGTCGCTGCCATCGCCGTCGCGATCCCCGCCGCCGCCGGCGTGCGGCATCGGACCGCTCCTGGAGCGAATGCTCGACCGGCAGGTCGCCACCGGGTTGCCGCCCGCCTATCTCCCCAAGGACGAAGGAGACGACGCGTGAACAAGATGCTCGCGCTCTACGGCCTCAAATGGAACCCGTTCACCCCCAACGTGCCGACCGAGGCATTGCACGTCACCCCGCGCCTGGAATTGTTTTGCTGGCGCGTGCAACAACTTGCCGCAGACGGCGGTTTCGCCCTCGTCACCGGCGCGCCCGGGTGCGGCAAATCCGCCACCTTGCGCATCCTGGCGGCGTCATTGGCGACACAGCGCGACGCAACCGTCGGCGTGATCAGCCGCCCACAGGCCAACATCGCCGACTTCTATCGCGAGATGGGCGAACTCTTCGGTGTCGAATTGCGCCCGCATAATCGCTTCGCCGGCGCGAAAATCCTGCGCCAGCGCTGGCAGGCCCACATCCAGGGCACGTTGTCCCGGCCCGTGCTGGTCGTCGACGAGGCGCAGGAGATGCAGACCGCGGTGATGGCCGAACTCCGTCTGTTGGCCTCCACCGATCTGGACTCGAACATCCTGCTGACCGTGGTGCTCGCCGGAGACGGACGGCTCGCCGAACGCCTGCGCTCCGATGAATTCCTCCCACTCGCCAGCCGCGTGCGGGTACGCCTGCCGATCGAACGCGCATCGCCGCAGGACCTGCAGGGCTGCCTCAGCCACGCCCTCCGGCAGGCCGGCGCGCCCACCCTGATGACCGCGGAAGTCATCGCGGCCATCTGCGATCATGCGCAGGGCAATCCACGCGCCCTGATGATCATGGCGGCCGAACTGCTCGAGGCCGCGGCGCAGCGCGAGGCCCGACAGATCGACGAGGCATTGTTCTTCGAGGTCTGCGCCGTGCCCGCCACCAGCGAAGCCAAGGCGGCGACCCGCCGCCGCCGATGACCCAGCTTCCGGTCCAGCCGGCCTGGCGTCTCGCCGAGGCTCCCGAGCAGCGGCGTTGGCTGGTCGATCAGCTGTGGTCCGAGGAAGCCGTCGGCATCATCGGCGGCGAGCCCAAATGCTGCAAATCCTTCCTCGCCCTCGATCTGGCTGTCGCCGTCGCCGCCGGAACACCCTGCCTGCGCCGCTTCGCGGTCGCGCGGCCCGGTCGGGTCCTGCTCTATCCCGCCGAGGACGCGCTGCACGTCGTCCGCCGCCGCCTTGAGGGCATCTGTGCCGCTGCCGGAACCGCTCTCGCCGAACTCGACGTCCAGGTGATCACCGCGCCCAGCCTGCGCCTCGATCTCGACGCCGACCGTGCGCGTCTCGAGCAGACCGTCGCCACCCTCACGCCGAGGTTCCTGATCCTCGATCCGTTCGTGCGCCTACATCGCATCGACGAGAACGTCAGCGGCGACGTGGCCCCGCTGCTCGCCTTCCTGCGCGAACTGCAGCGGCGCCACGCCGTCGCCATCGCCGTCGTCCATCACGCCAGAAAGGGCGCCGGAACCGTCCGTGCCGGTCAGGCCCTGCGCGGCTCGTCCGAATTCCATGCCTGGGGCGATTCCAACCTCTACCTCCGCCGCGACACCGACGATCGCATCGCACTCACCGTCGAGCATCGCGCCGCCGCGGCCATCGCCGGCATCACGCTCGAACTTGCCCAGCGCGATGACGCCCTCGCCCTGCGGCCCGTCCAGGCCGATCCCCAACCCAACCGCTCCGTCCATCAGGAGTCCGTCGATCAGCGCATCACCGCGGTTCTCGCCGACGCCAGCCAGCCACGGCCATTCCCCGACCTGCGCGCGTCCTGCCGCGTTCGTGCCACTACCCTCTACCAACGCCTCGCCGCCATGATCGCCGCCGGCATCGTCACGAAATCCGCCAACGGCTACAGCCTCATCGTTCGCTGAACCACAGCGCTCCCAGTCCCGCGGAACGCAATGCCGGGATAATTCTCGACATCACCGCATCCCCGAACAAGGCCCCGCCACGGCACCACGCCGACGTCACTTCCCGCTTCCGCTTCCCACACTCCCTACAGCCAACGGGAAGCGGAAGCGGGAAGCCCATCAAAATCCGCGACCGCAAGGCCATCAAACAGCGTGATCGTGCTCACCCCTCATCATCGACTGGAAGGTCCACACCTTCGCCCAGAACGACGCTTGGCTACAACTCGCTATCTATGCCATCACGCTCAGCCGCACGAAGCCGCACGCGGACTTCCCAAAGCACTTCTGCTGCGATCCGAAGGATGTCGTGTTGCTGGAAGCGCAACTTCTTACCGAGTCCGTCCGTGAACATCACATCGGCGAGGATGAGATCGCCGAGGCCGAAGAATACATGATCAGCTCGGCCTACGAGATCATCTGTCTAACCGAAGGGAAGAAATACGCGGAACTGTCCGCCGAAGACTTCCAAGTCGCCCATCGCGCCGAGAGTTGTCAGCGCTGCGCTTTTCGCACGATTTGTTGGGAGAGACCGCATGCCCACTGAAATCAATTGCTTTAAGATTCACGGACTTGAGCAGCTCGAAGCAGAATACCGACTTTACCAGCTCGCCGGCTTGCGCCGCGACAGCACCGAGTTTTTCGCGAACGAGCAGCGGATCATTGATCGTCTGAGCAGGCAGTTGAAGGCACCTGTCACCACGTTCGAACGCGATGGAGACACATTCCTTCTGGCTCCGACCGGCTATGCCGACCCTCCGGATCATATCACGCTGGTTGGGGTGGTCGCCACGATCCGAAGAACGGATGAGACGGTCAAACTGTCTTTCGTCGGTAACTCGCCTGAGTGGGACGCGGTCCGAATGCGCTTCTTGCAATTCGGATTTCAAAATCCGCTCTGGAAAAATTCCCTTTTGTGGCAACCCGGTGCCGGCCAGCCGTTCTTTTTCAAGGAACCCATAAAGACCCTTGGTGCCCTTGAGCTTTTCGAGGGTTTCGCGTTGCGCATGATACCTCATCCGGAAGGCGGATTTGGCGTTGTCGTCGATCTTCGGCGCAAGTTCGTTTCTCACGCGCCATTGGCGGCGAAGATACGCCGCGATGAGGTGAATCGCCTAAAGGGGCGCTCCTGCGTGTACCGTATGGGCGACGCATGGTTTGAGGTATCCATAGCGGGACTTTGCGATCAAAGGATCGGCGAACCTTCGATCCCTCTCAACGGGAGGGCCGTCAGCCTCATCAACTATCTCCATACGCAATCACCCAAGCCCGTGCCCGCATCTCTGGCCAATCTCTTGCCAGACAGCCACGCCGTCTTTTATCGAACCAGAGGCCCCGAACAACGCTCCGCGCCCGCGGTGCTTTGCCACCTCGTGGAAGACACCCACGGGGAGATCGGCGCGCGACACCAGCCCCTGACGATCATTGAGCCCGACGAGCGATATCGGCGAATCCAAAATATTATCACGCGCTTTCTTCGGTCAATCAAAGTTGGCGGCGCAAGCCTAAGCGTTTCAAACCGCCCGGCCCACACCAGTGGACGATCATTCAACCTACCTACCCTCGGCTTCGGCAACGGCACGAAGCTCTCGATAGATCCAAGCAGGGGCTTCATGCATGGCATCCGTGAATATGCGCACAGCCGTCTCGCCCTGCTCGACGACCGAAGAGCCGGCTTTTTCGAGCAGTCGTCCCTAGCGCGGCAGCATTTCGTCGTGCCGAAAAGCATCCACAACAGCTCCGGTCCGCAGTTTCTCGCCGACCTCAAGGCGCAAATGGCCTCGCTCTATCCCAACCCTGCCGGATACGAGCCCGAAGTCGTCGTCTATGACGACTTGACGGGCTCGCGTGATTTCGTCGGACAATCCCGTGCAATCAAGTCGGCTCTGGAGCAGGCGCGCGTCAGCCCGGGCTTCGCCCTCGTCATGGTGCACCGCTATGAGCGGCGTGACCGCTCGGCAGATCAGTTGGCCGCCTGGATCGTGAAGGATATGAATAATCAGTTCCAGATGACGGCCTCGGTAATCCATACCGATATGATCCGCCGCGGCTACGTCGCGCGAACCCGTAACGGTGAGACTCATTATGTCATCGACGAAGGCCAACGAAAGCGTATGACCGGCTACCTCCGCAACGTGGCGATCAGTAAGATCCTGCTCACCAACGGAAAATGGCCGTTCGTTCTCGACACGCGGCTTCATGCAGATGTAGTCATCGGTATCGACGTCAAAAATAGCACCGCCGCGTTCACGCTGATCGCAGACGGTGGAAAGATCATCCGCTTCGCGATGAGTCCATCGCGACAGAAAGAGCAACTCCTCAAGAACCAAGTCTGCCAATACGTCGAAGAGCTCGATTCGTAAGGAGCGCCGGTCCTTTGCCGTCGCGCCGAAGCGCATTGTCATCCACCGTGACGGCCGCGCATGGCCCAGTGAGATCGCCGGGGTCCAGGATGCTTGTGCGCATCTGGCGGCTGACGGCAGTATTGACCCACAGTGGCAGTTGACTGTTGTGAACATCTCCAAAACTGCTCCAGCACCTTTGCGAATGTTCAGCGTAACCCCGGCCCGCGACGGCCAAGGCACATCCGTCGAAAACCCGGTTGTAGGACGCTGGATCGAAATGGGTAATGGCGAAGGTTTTGTGTGCACCACCGGAAAGCCCTTCCGCATCCCAGGCACAGCGAATCCGCTGCACATCCGGCGTGTACATGGCACGATGACGATCCAACATTGTCTCGAAGATGTCTTCGCCCTGAGCTGTCTGACTTGGGGTCAACCGGAGGGCGCAATGCGCCTCCCGATGTCGATCAAACTTTGCGATCGTAATCTCTTCGATGAGGCCACCGATGTAAATGAAGATGAGATCGCCTTCGGCAACGATAACGTGGCGGAGGGCACACGATGAGCGACCTCAGCCTGCTTACCGGCATTTACGCGAATGTGGAGCATTTCGCGTCGCTGATCGACACAGTGATCGAGCACATGCTGACGAAGGTGACGGCTCCGCCCGGGGATGCACAGAGGCGGCTCGGACAATTGCTCGTCGACGCTGGCGACCAAGGACAGACATCTCGGTCGTACGACGCGTTGATGCTGGATAGTTTTCTGAGGGATATGAGCGGCAAGACGCTCCTAAACTTACCCCAGCTTGGCCTGCGCCTTCTCGCGGGAACAGTCAGCTCCTCCGATCAGAAGCAACTGGAGATACTCGCACAAGGGCTGGAACGCGAACGGTCGGAGGTCGCCGGTCGCCTTCGGGGACGTAGATGATCGAGGGTTACCTGTCCGGGTCCATCCGTCAATCAGTCGAGCGCATCCGGCGGCTGCGCGGTATCGTCCAATCCGGCTTTCCGCGCGAGTACCGACGGATTGCGTCAGATTTGCCTCGGCAAGCTTGAGCAGATGCTCGTCGAGTTCAACAGCCTCGCCACGGAACGCATCGTCGATCCCACGCTGCAAACGCCGCGCCGGGTTCGTGTCTTCAAACGGCTCGTTGAACGGCTGAAAATCGTCGAAGGGGTCGGCATCTTCGCGCTTAATCGTGTCAATGCCGCAGACAACGCCTTAAACCTGCTGATCACCGAGATCAGCAAGGAGATCAACTACCCGCTGATCAATCCTGTCGTCAGCCATATGTCGCAGGACTACTTCCACATTTACTCGGACTTCCATCTGCTTTGCTTGCCGGTCACCGAGAGCCAGTTTCTCCTGCATATGCCTGACATTTATCACGAGCTTTGTCATCCCCTGCACCGCAATCTCGATTTACCAAATCTTGAGCCATACGCGCGTGCCTTCAAGACGAGCCTGTTTGGCATGGTCGCCCACTTCCATCGGGAAGCCCAGGCCGCGGATCGCCTTCGCAACCAAGAAGCCCGTCTATTCCAGATTCAGCTCTGGCGAACGTGTTGGGCGAAATACTGGATGGAGGAGTTCTTCTGCGATCTGTTCGGGGTTCTGGCCGTGGGACCGGCCTACGCCTGGGCGCACTACCATCTATGTATCAAGCGCAGCGGCGACCCTTTCGCAACACCCTTGATGCGTGAAACGACCCATCCTGCGGATGATGCGCGCATGCGAGCAATGCTCGGCATGCTTCGCTCGCTGCGCAAATTTGACAGTGAAGCCGCCTCGATCGAGCGTGCGTGGCGTGAGCTTATCAATGCCATGTCGTATCGTGCGGCTGCTGAGTACCACCTGTGCTATACCGATGTTCAAATCGATGCCATCACCCGTGCGGCGAAAGAGGGAGTTGAAGGCATCGGAATTGTCACAGCGACTTCCCGTACCAAAGCGCGCGTCCGCGATTGCCTCAACGACGCCTGGCGGACTTTCTGGAAATCGCCGGCCGACTTCTCCGCATGGGAAGTGGACGCGGTTGAAAAGCTATTGCCCCCAACCGCTGCTTAAGACCAACGGCTTAGACAGAGTTGCCGCACTGCGGACAGGGCGTAAATCTGTCTAGGCTGCGGCGTTAGCGCGTTGGCCGGGCACCGACAACAGGCCGGGAGGTCGGTGGATTTGAATCACGCTCCCGATTCGCACCTCTACGAGAGGGCCGCCGCCTGTTTCGGGGTCGAGGCGGCAGGCATGGACGTGCCGGTCACACTGGACGCATTCTGGAACAGACGTCCAGCTCAGGCCCTGCTAGTTCGAGGTCCCAACGGCGTGGATGGGCGCGAAGCTGCTGAAGATCGGCAGCGCCGAACGTCCGCTTCCGGAACCGCCTGGCAGGCCAGGCGACGGCCAGTTGGGTCGGCAGCGGCAACGCAAACCGGGGCACTGCCGCCGGCTGACCTGCCGGCAAGGCATGACGGGGTCTGCCCAAAGCGCGAAGAGTTTTCCGGGCTCACATCACGGCGCCATCCGGACGCGGCCGCCATGCCGGGGCCGGCGAGCATGGGCATGGTGGAAGCCACCGTGACCCGGGCGGCACGCCCGGCACAGTGCGACGGGATTTTCCGTCCTCGGCCAGGCGCACGGCCGAGCCGCTTTCCGCCGCCGTGCGCGCCCCCTGGCGCATCGAGACCAGCCTGCACCGGGCGCTGGACGTCGGCTTTGACGCGGACCGGGCCCGCAAAAGGCGCGGCCACGCCGCAGAGAACCTCGCCACACCGCGCAAGCTCGCGCGCAATCTCCCGCGCACCGCCCGCCCCGACATCTCCATCCGGCGCAAGCCAAAGCACCCCGGATGGTCCGACGCGATCCCATATCGGACAATTTGGCTGCCAATCCTGGACAACCTGCCCCGCAGTGCAGTGAGTGCCGCGGTACCGGCCAAACAGCGGCGACTGGTGCAGATTCGCCATCTGTCCAGCATCGCCGAAGGACCCCTCTCCACCCAAGCCGGCGACAGCAGTGCCCACTGGCATGAACCGCCGCATCCACCCCTTGGCACCCATTCGAACCAACCGGCGACCGCAAGAGGTGATCGCCGGCCGGAAGCAAGGTCAGGGCTCCGGCCGTGGCGGCCCAGCTGACCACTTTCTCCTGACCACTGACCGCTGACCGCTGACCACTGATCCCGTTCATCTTGGCTCAATGGTTGCGCGGTAGGGTGGCCGCATGCGGTTGAAACTCTACCGTGCACCCCGGATGGCGGAGGCGATGGCCCGCGTTCGCGCCGAGCTGGGCGAGGACGCGCTGATCCTGGCGTCGCGCCAGGTGGGTGACGGGGTGGAAGTGACCGCCGCGCTGGAGCCGGAGGACGAGCCTCCGCCGCAGCCGCTGGTGCTGCCGCCGGCCGCCGGTGCGCCGTCGCGCGCCGCGCTGATGTTTCACGGCGTTCCGACGGCGCTGCATGCCGCGCTCGGCGGCGCGGATCTGCCGGCGGCGCTCGGGACTGTCTGCGACTTTGCGCCGCTGCCGCTCGCCGCGTCCGATCCGCCGCTGCTGCTGGTCGGGCCGCCGGGGGCCGGGAAGACGCTCACTGCCGCGAAGCTGGCGGCGCGCCTGGTGATGGCCGGGGTCGCGCCGCTGGTGATCACCGCCGACGGCTGCCGGGCTGGCGCCACCGAACAGCTTGGCGCCTTCACGCGGCTGTTGAAGCTGGACCTTGTGGTTGCCGACCATCCGGTCAGCCTGGCGCGCGCCGTGTCGCGCCGTCCGCCCGGTGCGCCGATGCTGATCGACGCGCCGGGGCTCGATCCGTTCGACCCGGCGCAGGCGGCGGAGCTGCGGACTTTGGCCGCCGTGACCGGCGCGAGCACCGCACTGGTGCTGCAGGCCGGCCTCGATCCCGCCGAGGCGGCCGATCTGGCGCGGGCGTATGCCGAGTTCGGTGCCACGCTGATGATCGCCACCAAGCTCGATCTCGCCCGCCGGCTGGGGTCCGTGCTGAGTGCGGCCACCGCGGGGCGCCTGGCGCTCACCGAAGCCGGCGTCGGACCGGGCGTGGCCGACGGGCTGATCCGATTGACCCAGGACGAGCTGGCCGCCCGCCTGCTTGCCGCACCTCGGGACCATCGCACATGACCCAGCCTGCTCCCGGCCGCCTCATCGGCATCGCCTCCGGCAAGGGCGGGGTGGGAAAAACCTGGTTCGCCATCACGCTGTCGCATGCGTTGGCGCGCGCCGGGCAGCGCGTGCTGCTGTTCGACGCCGATCTCGGGCTGGCCAACGTCGACATCCAGCTTGGCCTGACGCCGGCGCGCGACCTGGGGGCCGTCATCGCCGGGCGCGCCACGCTGCGCGAGGTGGTGCTGCGTCATGCCGAGGGCGGCTTCGACATCATGCCGGGCCGTTCCGGGTCCGGCGCACTGTCCGGCCTGGATCCCGGTTCGCTGGAGCGGGTGCTCGCCGCGTTGCGTGACGCGGCGGTTGGCTACGATGAGGTGCTGCTCGATCTGGGCGCCGGGCTGGACCGCGTGGTGCGCCACCTGGCCGCGTTCGCCGACACGCTGCTGGTGCTGGTGACCGAGGAGCCGACCAGCCTGACCGACGCCTACGCGGTGCTGAAACTGCACGGCGTCGACCGGCCCGGCGGTGACGCGCGCGTGGTGGTGAACCAGGCGGCGAACCGCGCCGCCGGCGAGCGAACCCATGCCACGCTGGCGCGCGCCTGCGCGACGTTCCTGGGGCGTACGCCGCCGCTGCTCGGCGTGGTGCGGCGCGATGAGCGGGTGCGCGACGCGATCCGCCGCCAGACGCCGCTGCTGGCGCGCCATCCGAACTGCGCCGCGGCCGAGGATGTGGAAGCGATCGCGCGCGGACTGCTGGGCGAATCACCTGAAGGAAGCAAGGTCAGGGCTCTGCCCTGAAACCCGCCAGGGGCTTTGCCCCCTGGACCCCCACCAGAGGCAGCGGCCTCTGGACTCCATTCATTTTGGTTTGGGTGAGGGAGGGGGGATGGGGTCAGGCATGGGCTTCCGCCATCATGCCGGCGCTGGCCGGCATGATGGCGGAAGCCCATGCCTGACCCCATCCCCCCTCCCTCACCCAAACCAACGGACGGGTTCCAAGGGCCGCTGCCCTTGGCGGGGTTCCAAGGGGCAGCGCCCCTTGGTGGGGTCCGGGGCGAAGCCCCGGCCTTGCTTCCTTCAGGTGATTGCCCTGGCTACCGCCGCGACGCCTTGTCGGGGGCCGCGCGCGCTGATAGGCGACAGCCCCATGCGCCGTCTGGCTGTCGTGCTCCTGTTGCTTGGCCTCCCCGCTGTCGCGGAGGGCGCGCCGGACCCGCAGTCCTGCGACATCGCACCGCAGTTCGTCGCGGCGCAGAAACCACTGGCGCCCTTGAAGGCGGCGATCGACGCCGGTGGGCCGATCGAGATCCTGGCCGTCGGCTCGGGCTCCACCGCCGGGGCCGATGGCCTGCAGCCCGACAGCGCGTTTCCCTACCGCATGCTCGATGCGCTGCGGGCCGAGCTGCCGCATGTGACCTTCCATCTCACGGTGCGCGGTGGCCGCGGCATGACGGCCGAGCAGATGTTGCCGCTGGTCAAGGCCCAGATGCAGCAGTCGCCGGCCAGGCTGGTGCTCTGGCAGACGGGCACGGTGGAGGCGATCCGCGGGCTGCGCCCCGCGCGCATGCGCCAGGTGCTGCGCGAGGGATTGGATGTCATCCATGCCGCCGGCGGCAGCCTGGTGCTGATCGATCCGCAGTTCACCCGCGCGCTGCAAGCGAACACCGATGTCGAGCCGTACCAGACCGAGCTGCAAATGGTTGCCGCGCTGCCGGGGGCGGCACTGTTCCATCGCTACGAACTGACCCGCTTCTGGGCGCTGCGGGGCGGGATCGACCCGGAGCGTGCGCCGAAGGACGCCCGTGACGCCGAGCTTGGCCGGCTGAACCGCTGCCTTGGTCAGGCGCTCGCGCGCTACGTGCTCAACGGTGCGGGCATCGCCGCGCCCTGATGCGCGGCAGCCGTGACACTGGGCAGCCGTGACGCTGGGCAGCCGTGACGCTGGGTGGCGCCGCCGCACGGTAGCCGGGGCGCGCGGCGGTTTATGCGCCGGATATTCGTTGCAGCTTCGCGCCATATCGCATCCTTATCCCGGTCGCGTCAGGTTCCGCGCTGCGCGATATGGCGTGGGGACGACGCATGCAGTGGCGACTGAACGCGCTGACGATCATTGCCAAGGGCATCGTGATGGCACTGATCACCGTTGCCGGAGCCAGCATCGTGCGCAACGTCACCGCCGCGCTGATGGCCGTGACGGCTGGCTGCGAGAGGGTCATCGCGCACCTGGTATAGCTACGGCCGTGTCAACTTTGTTGTAACCAGCCCAGCCGTACTCTATCCTGGGACCCTGAAGGAGGTTCCCGATGCAGACGGTAGTGCGCAAGCTTGGCAATTCGGCCGGCGTGATCATCCCGAAATCGGTTTTGGCGGAGCTGCGGTTGGCGGCGGGCGATGCTGTCGATCTCCGACTGGAAAACGGCCATCTGATCCTGGCGCCTATCCGGCAACCCAGACGCACCGGATGGGGCGAGGCCTCGCGTGCCATCGCCGCGACCGGCGACGATACCTTGGCATGGCCGGAATTTGCCAACACCTCGGATGCCGATCTGAGGTGGTGACGCGCCCAGCCGCCGTCGCACGCGGGGAGGTCTGGCTGACGGCCCTCGATCCGACGCTCGGCAGCGAAATCCAGAAGACCCGGCCATGCCTCGTCGTCTCACCGCCGGAAATGCATGACTACCTGCGTACCGTCACGGTTGCGCCGATGACCACGGGAAGCCACCCCGCGCCGTATCGCATCCCGCTTCGCTTCCGGCGCAAGGAGGGGCTGATCCTCCTGGATCAGATCCGCACGCTCGACAAACTGCGCCTGGTGCGCCGCCTCGGCGCGGTGGATACGCGCACACTGGACCTGACGCTGGCCGCTTTGCGCGAGATGTTCGAGGCATAACATTACCCAGCCGGCCGGTGCCGGGGACTGCTCCGTCGGCATCGTGCACGCCAGCACGGCGCGCCCGCATTATTGCATTAACCGCAGCGCCGCCGTGCGGGTGCTCAGAACAACCCTTCGATCAGCCCGTCCTCGGTAAGATAGATCGATTCCGCGGCCGGCACCCGCGGCAGGCCGGGCATCGTCATGATCTCGCCGCAGATCGCCACCACGAAGCCGGCGCCGGCGGACAGCCGCACCTCGCGCACCGGCAGCACGAAACCCTCCGGCGCGCCCATCACGGTGGGATCGGCGGTGAAGCTGAACTGCGTCTTGGCGATGCAGATCGGCACGTTCGCCGAACCCGGCTTCCTCGAAGCCCGCGAGGCGGCGCGCCACCGCATCCGGCAGCGCAATGTCCGCGGCGCGGTAGATCTGCGTGGCGATGGTGCGGATCTTGTCGGCGAGCTTCATGCTCGGAGGGATACAGCGGCTTGTAGGCGGCCTCGCCGGCATGTGATCGCGCTTGAGGACCGCGCGCGCCAGATCGGCGGCGCCAGGCGCGCCGTCGCCCCAATGGGTGCAGCGAGATCACCTCCACGCCCTTCGCGGCCATCGCGTCGCGCATCACGGCGAACTCCGCGTCCGTGTCGGAGACGAAGTGATTGAGCGCGACCACCACCGGCATGCCGAATTTGCCGAGGTTCTCCGACGTGGCGTGCCAGGTTCGCCACGCCGCGGCCGACCGCGGCGGCGTCCGGCTTGCCCAGCGCGGAGCGCGCCACGCCGCCATGCATCTTCAGCGCGCGGATCGTCGCGACCACCACGGCGCAGGACGGCGTCAGCCCGGCGGCGCGGCACTTGATGTCGAGGAATTTTTCCGCGCCCAGATCGGCGCCGAAGCCGGACTCGGTCACCACCACGTCGGCCAGTTTCAGCCCGAGCCGCGTCGCCATCACCGAGTTGCAGCCATGCGCGATGTTGGCGAACGGCCCGCCGTGCACCAGCGCCGGCGAGCCGGCGATGGTCTGCACCAGGTTCGGCGCCAGCGCGTCCTTCAGCAGCACCGCCATCGCGCCGTCGGCCTTGAGGTCCTTCGCCGTGACCGCCTTGCCGTCGCGCGTCTGCGCCACGATCATGCGGCCGAGCCGCGCCTGCATGTCGGCGAGATCGTTGCGACAGGCAGAACACCGCCATCACCTCGGAGGCGACCGTGATGTCGAACCCGTCCTCGCGCGGAAAGCCGTTGGCGACGCCGCCCAGGCTGCCGACGATCGAGCGCAGCGAGCGGTCGTTCATGTCCAGGCGCGCGGCGCCAGGAGACGCGGCGGGCGTCGATGCCGTGCGGGTTGCCCCAGTAGATGCTGTTGTCGAGCATCGCGGCCAGCAGGTTGTTGGCCGAGGTGATGGCGTGGAAATCGCCGGTGAAATGCAGGTTGATCTCTTCCATCGGCACGACCTGCGCTAGCCCGCCGCCGGCGGCGCCGCCCTTCATGCCGAAGCTGGGACCCAGGCTGGGCTCGCGCAGGCAGATCACCGCGCGCGTGCCGAGATGGTTCAGCGCGTCGCCGAGGCCGACGGTCGTGGTGGTCTTGCCCTCGCCGGCGGGCGTCGGGCTGATGCCGGTGACCAGCACCAGCGCGCCGTCCTTGCGATCCTGCACGCCGCGCACGAAGTCGAGGCCGATCTTCGCCTTGAAGCGGCCGTAGGGTTCCAGCGCGTCGGCCGGGATGCCGAGCTTTGCCGCGATCTCCGCGATCGGGCGCATTTTGGCGGCACGCGCGATTTCCAGATCCGTCGCCATCCTAGGCAGCCTCCCTCCGCTGAATACCCAGTTCGCGCAGCGCCGCGCCCATTGCGGCGACGGCGTGCGCCATGTCGCTCGGCGTGATGGCGCCGATGCAGCCGACCCGGAAGCTCGGGCGTCGGCGTGTTGTAGAAATTGCTGATCAGCACGCCGCGCGCCTTCAGCGCGTCGACGAAGGCCTGCAGGTTCCAGGCGGGATCGGCCGGGCGCGTGCACGTTCACCACCACCGGGCCCTGCGCGTCGCGCGGCAGGCAGGGGCGTCAGGCCGAGGCCGATCGCGCCGTCGTAGAGCACCCGCATATTGGCGGTGTAGCGCGCCAGGCGGGCCGGCTGGCCGCCCTCGGCGTCGAACAGGTCGAGCGCGGTGGTGAGCGCATTCAGCACCTGCGCGGGCGGGGTGAAGCGGAAGCTGCCGCCGCCGGTGCGCAGGCTGTGCGCGTAGATGTCGGCCAGGTCGAACGACCAGCTTCCCGCGTTGACCGGCGCATTCCAGCAGGCGGTCGATGCGGGCGACGGCGAAGGCGACGCCGGGGACGCATTCCAGGCATTTGTTGGAGGTGAAGACGACGGCATCGACCTCCGGCTGGGCGGAGATGTCGAAGGGGAGGGCGCCGAAGGCGGAAACGGCGTCGACGATGAGGCGGCGGCCGGCGGCACGCACCGCGGCGCCGACGGCCGGAACGTCGTGGATCACGCCGCTGCCGGTCTCGCTGTAGACCAGGCCGACATGGGTGATCGTGGGATCGGCGGCGAGGGCCGCGGCGACCGCGCGCGGGTCGGTGGGCGCGGTCTGCGCGATCGGCAGTTGGATCACCTGGCGGCCGGCCTCGGTGGCGAGGCGGATCATGCGGTCGGCGTAGGCGCCGGTGGCGGGGATCAGGATTTTCCCGCCCGGGGGGAGGAAGCTGCGGACGGCGGCCTCGGTGATGAAGTGGCCGCAGCCTTGCAGGGCGAGGGTGACGTGGGTGTCGGGCTGGCCGCCGGCGATGCGCAGCAGGCGGGTGCGGACACCGAGATAGATCGGGCGGAAGTCGTTGTCCCAGGGGGCGAAGTCCTGCGCGAGGGCGGCGCGCACTTCCGGCCGTGTGGTCACCGGACCCGGGATCAGCAGCAGCATGTCGACATCCGGTTGGTTCCCCCCAGTGCATCTCAGCAGGTTCGGCATGTCGCATGCCCCAGCGGGGAAATCCACCCCACCCGCCGGCGCTGGGTCGGTCCGATCGCTGCCGCCGCCGCTGCCACATCGCACGAGCGACTCGGTCCCACCACGGCATGTACAAAAATCCCATCGCCCTGCCGAAGCTTCGTAAGCCGTTGAGACATAACGGCGAATGTCGGGCTAGGCCGGCGCTGGGGCCGGCCGATGTACAACAAACCTGTACAACCACCCCGCCGCACCGCGGCCGCCGCCCCGCCCGCATCCCCGCCACCCCCACCCAACCCATTGAACAACCACAACATTCCCCCAGCCGCCAACTCTGGCACGCAGCTTGCTTTAACGAAACCGCAAGCCAAGCGACCCGACCGACCGATCCCAAGGTGGCCCCGATGAGCGAACACTCCCAAGTCCTGATCGTCGATGACGACGACGTCGTGCGCCGCAGCTACCAGCGCTCCTTGCAGGCCGCGCACTACAACGTCGAAGCGGTCGCCGACGGCGCCGACGCACTCGCCGCCCTGCAACAGAAGCGCTTCGACCTTGTGCTGCTCGATCTGCGCATGCCGGGGATGGACGGCATGTCGGTGCTGCGGGCGATCAAGCAGGCCTGGCCGAAGAGCGAGGTGGTGGTGATCACCGGCTACCCCACCGTCGAGACCGCCAAGCAGGCGGTGCAACTGGGCGCCTTCGACTACCTCGCCAAGCCGGTCGGGCCGGCCGAGGTGATCTCCGCCGCATCAGGCGCGCTCACCCAGCAGAAATTCACGCTGCGCCGGGAGTTCGATCCCGACGCAACGCGCACCCCTCACACCGAGGCGAGACGCCTCGCCTCCTGATCCAAAGCAAGCAAAGGAACTTCGTCATGAACACAATGCGCAAAGTGCTGGTGGTGGATGATGATCCAGTCGTCAGCAAGAGTTTTGATCGCGTGCTGACCCGCAAGGGCTACATCGTGGTGAGCGCGGAGAACGGCCTCGACGCGCTGAACAAGCTGGCGCAGGCGGACTACGAGGCGGTGTTCACCGACATCAAGATGCCGGGGATGGACGGCATCGAGGTGGCGCAGCGGGTGCGGGCGCGCCAGCCGTGGACGCCGGTGGTGATCATCACCGGGTATGGCTCGGCCGAGCACGAGGCGCGGGCCGAGGCGGCCGGGGTGCGCGGCTTCCTGCGCAAGCCGCTGTCGCCGGCGATGATCGAGAGCAGCCTGGCCGAGGCGGTTGCCGGGGCGCCGGCGGCGGAACCGATGGCACAGGGTGGCGTTGCGGTGGCGGAAGCGGCGCCTGCCGTGGCGGCGCCGGAGCCGGCGGAAGAGGAAGCGGCCGAGAGCCGCAGCGTCGGACAGTTCGTCAAGAACCTCGCGCTGTTCTTCGCCGCCCCGTTCATCGCGCTGGCCTATGTCGCGCTGTTCCCGCTGGTCGGGATGGTGCTGCTGGCGCGCACCGCCGCGCAGGCCTGGCGCCACGGGCGGGCGGCGGCGCTGGCAGGCGCGGCAAGGGATTTGGCCGAGCCGCAGCCGACCGACGAACATGATACGGATGTCGGCACCGGCCGGTTCCTGAAGAACCTCGCGATGTTCTGCGCCGCGCCGTTCGTCGGGCTGACCTACATCGTGCTGTTCCCGCTGGTCGGGCTGGGCATGCTGGCCTGGACGGGCGTGCAGGCCTGGCGCAAGCGGCAGGTCGCCGGCTGAGCGCGGGCGTCGATACGTCGGCAAGACTGACGACATCGGGTCCCGGGGGCGAACGCCCCCCGGACCCGTTCTGCATTCACGCGGTGGCGGTCATCGCGCCCGGGGTGATGGATCGCGGGCCGGCGGCAATGCTAGGGTGACTGCATGACCCTGCCGTTCTCCCTGCCGGACTGGCTGCCGTGGTGGGTGCCGCTGCTGCTGCTGGTGCCGGCCCTGCTGTATGCGCTGGCCTTCCTGTTCATGCCGTTCGGCGTGATCGGGGTGAAGGGCCGGCTCGACGTGATCGAGGCGCGCCTGGACGAGATCCAGGGCGAGATCCGCAGCCTGTCGCTGCGCCTGCGCGAGCCTGGCGCGGCGGATTATCGCGGCGCGGATTTCGAGGAGGTCTACGCTCCGCGGCCGGACGAGGCCGCGCGCCGGACGCTGCAGCCGTCGACGCGCCCGCCGATCCCGCCGGCCGCGCATGAGCTGGAGGAGCAGGCGCCGCGGGCGCCGATGCAAGGCCTCGCTGGGCGGCCGCCGCGACGAGACGCGCCACGCGCACCCGGGTCGGGACGCGCGGAGCCGCACCTCGACTGGCCGCGTTAGGCGATTGGATTCGATAGCGGAATGTCCATGCCATGATCCGCACCTCGCTCTCCCGCCGCGCCGTGTTGCTCGGCGCCGCGCCCGCGCTGGCGCTTGCGACGCTGCCGGCGCAGGCGCGGCCACCGGCGCTGAATTTCGTGGTGATCGGCGACTGGGGGCGCGAGGGCCGCTGGCGCCAGCGCGCCGTGGCCGAGCAGATGGGGCGCAGCGCCGCGGCGATCGGCAGTGAGTTCGTCATTTCGGTCGGCGATAATTTCTACCAAGACGGGGTGACCGGGCTCGACGACCCGCAGTGGAAGAGCTCGTTCGAGGACATCTATACCCATCCCGCGCTGGCGACGAAGTGGCATGTCATCCTCGGCAACCACGACTACCAGGGCAACGGCAACCCCCAGGCGCAGATCGACTATTCCGCGACCAGTTCCCGCTGGTCATTGCCCGCCGCCTACTACACGCGCACCGAACGGTTGGCCGACGGCACGACGGTGGCGTTCTTCTTCCTCGATACCAGCCGCTATATCCGCGAGTATCACCGGAGCAACTCGCGCGTGCATGTCCAGGGCCGGGAGGAGGAGGCGCAGCAGATCGCCTGGCTGGAGCAGGAGCTGGCCAAATCAACGGCGGCGTGGAAGATCGTCGTTGGGCATCACCAGTTGTACACCGCGGCAGCGCACCACGACTACCAGGAGATGATCGAACCATTCCGGCCGCTGTTCGATCGATACGGTGTGCAGGCCTACATGAACGGCCACGAGCACAATCTGGCGCATGTCAGGCAGGGCAACGTGCATTACTTGACCTGCGGCGCCGGCTCCCTGATCAGCCCGGTGGATCAGACGCCGTGGAGCCTGTTCGCCTCCGACCATCATGGGTTCATGATCGTCCGGCTGGAAGCGGATACGCTGGGGATTGCGTTCGTCGACGACTTCGGCACGCAGATGTATCAGGCGAGCATTCCGCGTCGGACGTAGCGGTTGCGCTGCCCGCGATTGACACGGCGGCACTCTCATGCACGACATCGCACCGATCCGCGACGAAGCCTCCCACCGGCGGGCACTGGTTGAAATTCGCCGACTCTGGGGCAACGCACCGGGCACGCCGGACGGCGACCGGCTGGACGTGCTGATGGTACTCGCGGACGCCTACGAGGCCGAGCAGCACGCGATCGAACCGCCGGACCCGATCCAGGCCATCGAGGTCCGCATGGCCGAACTGGGGATCGATCGCGCCGGCCTCGGCGAGATGCTGGGCATCGGCAGCGGACGCGTGTCGGAGATCCTGAACCGCAGACGTCGCCTGACGATCGAGATGATGCGCACGCTGGCGGCGAAGCTGAAACTCTCAGAGCGCTGCCTGCTACGTCAGTACAGACCTGACGGCGCCCGCAGTGTCGGTCCGTACTACCCGCGTGCACGCCTAATTCGCGCGCGTAGCGCCAACCGCGTGCGCCACGATTCGAACGACCATACTTGTTGCAAAGCACTTGTTGCAAAGCGCCCGGATCGGGGTTAATGTTCTGTAATTCGGCCCGTTTTTGCCGTCCATCTGGGGAATCTTCGGGTCAATTCTTGCACCTGAGGGGCGAAGAAGCCATGCCGAGAGTCACCGTCTGGGTCGCATCTGGGGCTGCCGTTCTGCTTTCAGGGTGCGCCCCACAGCCTCCAGCCGTCTTGAAGGTCGGTCTCCCGCTACCCCTTGAGCCATCCAGGGTCCAGGATGTAGCGACGAACGTGCAAGATTGGGATCGTGTGGCGCAGAAGATTGCGGACGAACTGTCAGCTAGTGGCATATTGCCCGCGCGACCGGGCGTGAATTGCAATGCCCCTGACCTATCTACACTTCATGATGTCTTCTACGTCCACGTTCAGCAGGAGTCAGCCTTTCTCCAGCAGGCGACGGGAGCGCTCGAAGCCGAGATCACGTGCCGTGGGGGAGCTATAGCAACGTCGCCCGCCGGTAGCTATGTGATCGACTTGCGGGTCGATGTTGTTCGCTGGGGTTCCCGGTCAACGTTTCAGCCTGATGTCCTACGGCGAGAAGCTGTATTGAATGCATCTATCGTCCTTGGGGATAGGGTTCTTGTTGCGAAGCGTGCGTTTTACATCTACAACTCCGATATCCCCCTCTATGAAGACGTGCCCGACGCTGGCGAGGCTTTTGCGGGCCTTGCTCGCCCCCTCCGCTATAGCACCCAATAACCGGCTCAGAACCGATGATCAAAACACTCCCCTGCATGGCCGTGATTTTGTCGAGCCTCGTTGGTTGCTCCTTCGGTCGAGTCGCGTTTCATGACCCGGCGGAGTCCGCGTGTGTCTACCACCCACGTAGTGCCATCCGTGTATATGAACAGACTATCGCTGAACTGACCTACGACGCGGTGGACGAACTCACATCGTATCTGCCCCCGAACGTCGCCAGCGGTGTCCCGATTATCGTATCATCGGTAACAGATGCACAATACATCGAGCAAACTTCGGAGTTTGGGAATATCATTGCTGACTTCGCGCGTAGCCGACTTGCCCAGGACGGCATGATTGTGTCTGAGCCGCGCTTGCGATCCGCAATGCTTCTCAAGACAGATCAAGGGGAAATAATGCTCGGGCGCGAACCCGTCGCGCTAGTGCCGCCACCGACATATTCAGCGATTTTGGCCGGCACCTACGCGGTCGGAGATACCAGTGTCTATGTAAGTCTCAAACTCATTCGAGCAGACAACGCACAAATTCTCGCTGCCGCCGATTTTGTGGCGCGACGCTCTCAGGATACTAACAATCTGCTTGGCCTTTCTGCTGTTGCGTGGGGTAGGTAACCTCGGCAAGGACTAGCTCGGAAGGTCGCGCGTCGGCAAGGTCGGCACCACGGGCACCGGAAGCCGTCGCGGCTGCTGCCAGGGGATATCCGACCCCTTGAACGTGCCAGCCTTTACAGCCCGCTCCGGAGCCGGCTGCACTGCCCTAAGTGCCTTGTATGGGGGAGCCGGCGGCCTCGTCTTGTGGCGCGGCGATTGCCACCCCGTCATGCTGGCGCATGCCGGGGTGAGCGCGGATCATATGTCGCCCGCGTCAAATCCCGAAAATCCGCCGCGCATTCCCCTCGCGGATCGCCTGGCACTGCTCGGCCGGCAGCGCCGCGGTGTTCGCCATCGAACCCTTCATGTCGTGCACCTGGTGCGGATAGTCGGTGCCGAACAGCACGCGGTCCGCGCCGACGATCGAGATCAGGAAATGCAACGCCGCGGGATGATAGGTGATGCAGTCGTACCAGATCCGTTTCAGGTAGTCCGACGGCCGCGCCTTCACCCGCCGCCGCGACGGGATTTCCACTTCGTCGCCCTTGTCGAACCGTCCCACCAGATACGGCAGCGCGCCGCCGCCGTGCGAGGCGATCAGCTTCAGGTTCGGATACAGGTCGAGGAACCCGTCGAAAATGATGCGGGTGAACGCCAGCGTGGTGTCGGCGATGAAGCCCACCGACCAGCTCAGGTCGTATTTCTTCATGTCCATCTGGTCGATGCCGGGCAGATCGGTCGGGTGCACCAGCACCGGCAGGGCGCGGCGGTCGATCGCCTCCCAGATCGGCGCGAACAACGGGTCGGTCAGGCTGCGTCCGGCGATGTTCGCCAGAACCATGACGCCGATCGCGCCGCCATCGCAGCTTCGGGCCAGCTCGTCCACCGCCCGCCGCGGATATTCCCAGGGCAGCGAGGTGAACCAGCGGATGCGGTCCGGGTACGTCTTCTGCGCCGCCGCCATGCTGTCGTTGGACTCGCGTGCCGCCTCGCAGCTTACGTCCTCGGTGCCCCAGTAGACGTTCGGGCAGGTCAACGACACGATCGCCATGTCGATCTGCGCAGCATCCATGTCGCGCAGGCGCAGCGCGTAGTCGAAATGGCCTTTCTGCGGTATCGCCACCGGCGTGTCGTGGCGGAAAATCTCCACCTGCCCGTCGGGCCGCGTCTGCAGGTTGTAGATCCCGCCTTTGGCTTTCAGCAGGTCCATGAATTTCTGCGTGAACATGTGCGTGTGCACGTCGATCACCGGCATCGTCCGTTTCTCCCTGGGCACTCGTTCGCGTGGGCCAACGAGCAGGTTGGTCTCGCGACGGTACCACCGCCGGCGGCCGCGGCGGCGGTGCGTCGGCGATGCTCATGCGCGTGCGCCCGGAATTCCGCAAGATGACGGCCGGGCAGGTCGATGCCGTGGCATGGTCCGTTCCCCGTCATCACCCGCACAGGCGGGCGGTCAACGACCTTCCTTCGTGCGGCACGATGGTTTGGCTGGCCGCCGGAGCGCCCGGTCGCACGGCCGGCGCAGGTGGCCTTGGCACGGCCGCCGACAGGCATCGCGCCGCCGCCTCACTTCCCCATGAACAGGTTCGGCAGGAACATGGTGATCGGCGGGAACAGCGTCACCATCAGCAGCACGGTCAGCAGCGGGATCAGCCAGGGCAGCACGGCGCGCGCGAGCAACTCGTAGCTGATCTCGGCGATCCGCGAGGCGACGAAGAGAATCACCCCGATCGGCGGGTGGATCGCGCCGAGCACGAGATTGAAGATCATCAGGATGCCGAACTGCACCGGCGACACGCCGAAGGCCACCGCGACCGGCAGCAGGATGGGGACGAGGATCAGGACGCCCGCCAGCGTTTCCAGGAAGCAGCCGATCAGCAGCAGGATCAGGTCGCACATCAGCAGGAATGCGGCCGGGCTGTGGATCGAGGCCACCATCATCGGCGCCAGGGTCTGCGGGAGCTGGGAGATCGACATGCACCAGCCCAACGCCCCGGCGGCCATGACCAGCGCCGTAACGACCCCGACCGTCTCGACGGTATCGACAAGGATCTTCGCGATATCCGCCGGGTGCAGCGTGCGGTAGATCACCAGCCCGAGCAGCAGCGCGTAGCAGGAGGCGACCGCGGCGGCCTCGGTCGGTGTGAACAGGCCGCTGAACATGCCGGCCAGCAGGATGACCGGCGTCATGATGGCCAGCAGGCCATCGCGGAACGAGCGCCACAGCTCCAGCCAGCCGGGAAACCGTTGGCTCGGGAATCCCTGGCGCTTGCCGATCACCACCACCATCGCCATCAGCGAGGCGGCCATCAGCACGCCCGGGATGACGCCGCCCAGGAACAGCCGTCCCACCGAGGTGTCGGAGGTCACGCCGTAGATCACCACGGGCATGCTGGGCGGCATGATCGCGCCGACGGTCGAGGCCGAGGCGTTGATCGCCGCCGCCGTTTGCGGCCGATACCCGGCGCGCTTCATGGCGCGGATCTCGACGGCGCCGGTGCCGGCCGCGTCGGCGACGGCGGAGCCGGCCATGCCGGCAAAGATGAGGCTGGACAGGATGGAGGCCTGCGCATAGCCGCCGCGCAACGAACCCATCACCGCCGTGGCGAACCGGACGATGCGGTCGGTGATGCGGGCCGAGCTCATGATATTGCCCATGAAGATGAACAGCGGCGCAGCGACGAACGGGAAGGAGTTCATCGTCTGCGACATCTTCTGCGGCACGATGGTGGCGGGCAGGCCGGACAGCAGGACGAAAGCCAGCGCCGCCAGACCCATGGCGGCGAACAGCGGCACGCCGGCGAGGATGACGAACAGCCATACCGCGCCGATCTCGATCATCAGGGTGGTCAACTGGTCTTGACCCCGATGTCCGGCCCAGGGGACTTCAACTCAGCGGACTTCACCTCAGGGAAGTTCGAATCCGGGGGCCGCTTCCGGCGCCACAGCGCGTCGGCCGCCGCTTGCACCGCCATCAGCAGGGCGGCCGGAATCAATGGCATGTACAGCCAGACCATCGACACCGGCAGCGACGTCGCCGCGAGGCCAAGGTTGTTGTGGAACATCACCATCGCGTAGCCGGCGATGCTCAGGCCGAACACCACGATCGCCAACTGGATCGCCAGCTCGGTCGCTTCCCACGCCCCGCGCGGCAGCAGGTTGTGGAAGAAGCGGATCCGCACGTGTGCCCGCGACCGGCCGGCGATCATCCAGCCGGTCGCGGCGAGCCAGGCCATCAGAAAGCGGGTGCCCTCGTCGGTATAGATGCTCGGATTGCCCCAGGCGCGCGTGAACACGCCCCACATCACGCAGCAGAGCAGCGACACCAGCAGCACGCAGGCAAATGCCTGCAACGCGCGGTCGAAGCCGCGCAGCAGGATCAGGCTGAGACGACCTTGTCCCACAGGCCTTTCCCCCACTTCGCTTCGAACAGGACCGGCATCTTGGCGATCACGGGCTTACGGAAACTTTCGACGTCCGGGTTGATCACGGTCATGCCGCCCTTGGCGAATGTCTCGGCCAATCCTGCTTCTCGGTTGACGATCTCGTCGTCCTGCTCGTGGGCGCGCTTGGCGATGCTGGCCCGCAGCAGCTCCTGCTGCTTCGCATCGAGGCTCGCCCAGGTCCGCTCGTTGATCATGATCGGGCGCGGCGTCATGATGTGTGCGGTCAGCACCAGGTATTTCTGCACCTCGTAGAACTTGCTGGCCTGGATCGTCGGCAGCGGGTTCTCCTGGCCGTCCACCGCGCCCTGGCTCAGGGCCAGATAGAGCTCGCCGATATTCAGCGGAGTCGGCCGCGCACCCCAGGCTTCCGCCATGGCGCGATAGGTGTCGACCTCGGGGATGCGCAGCTTGAAGCCCTTCATGTCGTCCACCGTGTGCAGCGGACGGGTTCCCGAGGTCACATGGCGGGTGCCGTAGTAGTTCGCGCCGATCATCCGCAGGGACCGCTCGGCGATCAACTGGTTCACCATGGCGTCCATCAGCGGGGCGGCCAGGGCACGCCGGATATGCGCCGGATCGCGCCACACGTACGGCGCCTCGAGAATGGAGAACGGGGCCACGAACTGGCCGAACTGTGCGGCGCCCTCGACGACCATCTGGGTGGCGCCGGACGAGGCCAACTCGATGATGTCGCGTGATGCGCCGAGCTGGCCGTTCGGAAACACCTGGATCTCGACGGCCCCCTCGGTCTGCTCCTTCATGTCGGCCGCCACCTTGTTCATCATGGCGACTTCGGGATGCGCCGCCGCCACCACGGTGGCCCAGCGGATGACCGTTGCCGCCCGGGCGCGCCCGGTGATGGCAAACACGCAGACGCCGGCAAGCGCGGCGCGGCGAGTTACACGAATGGTCATTGGATGTTTCTCCCACTGAGCGGAACGCCAGCAATTTTCACACGCCCTGGCTGCGCTTTTCCGCCGCGCAAGACATTGATGCAAATCAATGACGAGCCGGCGGCTGCCGCGGCCGGTCGGCTGA
This sequence comes from uncultured Alphaproteobacteria bacterium, assembly GCA_963773345.1. GTDB lineage: Bacteria > Pseudomonadota > Alphaproteobacteria > Acetobacterales > Acetobacteraceae > Palsa-883. Next base: position 1,239,846 of record CAVZBG010000010.1, read on the forward strand.
CACGGCAAACGCGGGACCAGGCTGGTCCTTCCAGAGCAAGAGGCGTTGCACGCATCCGTCCAAAATCCCTCTGGCACGCCGGGGATGGAAGATCTGCGGCAGCGGGCTCGTCATTCCGAGAGTCGATCTTCCGGCGGCGCGTGCAGTGCGAACGCCGCCTCCATCAGTGCGCGGGTATATTCTTCACGCGGTGCCGCGAACACCGCGTCGGCGTCACCCGCCTCCACCACCTTGCCATGTCGCAGCACCACCACCCGGTGCGCCAGCGCCCGCACCACCTTCAGGTCGTGGCTGATGAACAGGTAGGCCAACCCGTGGCGAAGCTGCAGGTCCCGCAACAAATCCACGATCTGCGCCTGCACCGACATGTCCAGCGCGCTGGTCGGCTCGTCCAGCACCACCAGGCGCGGCTTCAGCACCAGCGCCCGCGCGATGGCGATGCGCTGGCGCTGCCCGCCGGAGAATTCGTGCGGGTAACGCTCCGCCACGTCAGCCGCCAGCCCGACCTCCTCCAGCGCCGTGGCCACGCGGCCAGCGCGTTCGTCCCGCGTCAGCCCCGGCTCGTGCACCGCCAGCCCCTCGGCGACGATGTCGGCGACCGGCAGCCGCGGCGACAGGCTGCCGAACGGGTCCTGGAATACGATCTGCATCCGCGCCCGCAGCCGGCGCAGCGCGCGGCGATCGAGTGCCATCAGGTCGTGGCCGGCGAAGGCAATGGCGCCGGTCGCGTGCTCCAGCCGCAGCGCCGCGAAGGCCAGCGTGGTCTTGCCGGAGCCGGACTCGCCAACCAGCCCCAGCGTCTCGCCGGTGCGCACCGCCAGGCTGACGCCATCGACGGCGCGCACCGCGCCAACCTGGCGGCGCAGCACGCCGCGACGGATGGCGAAATGCACGCGCATGTCGTCCACCGTCAGCAGCGGCGTGGCGTCGTTGCGCAATGGCACCGGCCCGCCCTTCGGCACCGCCGCCAGCAGCATCCGCGTATAGGGATGCGCCGGGGCGGCGAACACCGCGCCGACGCGCCCGGCCTCGACGATGCGCCCGTTCTGCATCACGCAGACCCGGTCGGCGTAGCGCCGCACGATCGCCAGATCGTGCGTGATCAGCAGCAGCGCAAGCTGGTCCTCGACCTTCAGCCGCGCCAGCAGCTCCAGGATCTGCGCCTGGATGGTGACGTCCAGCGCGGTCGTCGGTTCGTCGGCGATCAGCAGCGCGGGGCTGTTGGCCAGCGCCATGGCGATCATCACCCGCTGCCGCTGCCCGCCGGACAACTGGTGCGGAAAGGCATCAAGCCGCTGTGCCGCGTCGGCGAAGCCGGCGTGTCCCAGCACCTCGATCACCCGCGCGCGCAACGCGGCACCGCGCATCGGGCGGTGCAGCCGGATCGCCTCGGCCACCTGGCGGCCGATTCGATGCACCGGGTTGAGGCTGGTGGTCGGCTCCTGGAACACCATGCCGGCCAGCTCGCCGCGGGTACGGTGCAGCGTCGCGCGATCGGCGCCGATCATCGCCCGGCCGTCCAGCGTGATGAGGCCGGTCGGATTGGTCCCGCCCGGCGGCAGCAGTTGCAGCAGCGACAGCGCCGTGAGTGTCTTGCCGGACCCGCTCTCGCCGACCAGCGCCAGCGTTTCGCCGCGATCGAGGGTGAACGACACGCCGTCCACCACGCGTTTGGCGCCAAAGGCAACGGACAGGTTTTCGACCGCGACCAGGCTCATTGCGCCGCCGGCGGCGAAGCCCCGTCGAGTTGGGATCCCACAAGCCTGTCCGACGGGTCCTGCCCGTTCGCCGATGTTGCTGTCACGTGCCCACGCTGAGGTAACGCCGATCGCCCGTCCATATCAGCAGCGTCGGCGAGAAAGCCAGCAGACGCCGGGTAACCAACGGATCATCCGATGGATCTCATTCCGCACGCTCGGCGGTGGAACCTAAGCCAGCCACTCTGCGGGCCCCGGAGGATCGAAACCCGGGCAAGGCACCGCCAGCGTCCGCCGCAGCACCAGCGCGTCGGAGCCGTCGGCATAGTAGCGTCGCCGAGTTGCCGCCGGCGTGAACCCGGCGCCCGCATACAGCGCGCGCGCCGCTTGGTTGCTGACCGAGACTTCCAGGAACGCGGTCCGCGCGCCGCGCGCTGCCGCCAGCGTGATCGCCGCGTCGAGCAGCCGCCGCGCGAGCCCCTGGTGCCGCGCCTCGGGAGCCACCGCGAGCGTCAGCACCTCGACCTCGTCCGCGGCGACGCGAGCGAGGATCATGCCGCCACGCCGGTCGAGCCAGCCGAACCCGCCAGGCAGCGCAAGCTGCAGCGCGATGGCGTCGGGGCCCCAGGCTTCGCCCGGTGGGAATGCCATCTGGTGGATCAGCGCCATCGCGGCGGCGTGGGCGACGCCGGCGAGCTCGAGCGCGCCAGCCGCCGCATCAGCGGCAACCTCGCCGGTGGTTCCCCCGGTCGCCCTGCCGGTCCCCGCGCCGGTCATGGCGCAGGCACGGGCCGGAGCCCGGAGGCGTGCGTCGAGGCTGGTTCCGCCGGCAGCCGCGCCTCGGGTGGGTCGACATAGATTGGCTGCGCCGCGCGCGGCGGCAACTCGCCGGCCAGGCGCCGCGCCCCGACCAGCGCGACGTGCCGCGCCAGCGGCAGGCGTGCGTCGGTCAGCATCACGTCAACGTCGCGCGCCGCGAGCCGTGCCGCCACCGCGATCGCGGCATCCCCGGCGACGGCAACTGGCCCTTCTGGGCGCGGCAGGTCGTCCATCGCCAGCGCCACCACCGCGCCGTCACGTTCCAGGAAAATGCGCCGGCGCCGGCTGTCGATCGCGCACCACAGCGTCCGGTGCCCCAGATGCGGCAATGCCCCCGCCAGCGCCTCGCCGACGGAGACGCCGACCAGGGGCACCCCGGCCGCCAGGGCGATGCCGTGCGCCAGTGCGAGGCCCGCGCGCAGGCCGGTGAAGCTGCCGGGGCCCACCGTGACCGCGATCAGGTCCAGCAGTGGCGGCGCGACGGAGGCCTCCGCGAGGACCGCCTGGGCCAGTGCCGGCAGCAGCGCGGCGTGTCCGCGGGCGGCGTCCTGGTGGCGCCCGGCCACGACCTCGCCGTCCACCACCACCGCGGCAGAGCACCGCGCCAGCGCGGCGTCGAGGGCCAGGATGCGCATCATGCCCTCAGCGGACCGACCGCCTCAGAGCAGCACGCAGGCCTCGTCGAACGGCAGCCGCGGCGAGCGGGCGAACACGCCGGACGGGTCGCCCTTGCCGAGATTGACCAGGAAATTCGACCGCCAGCCGTACCCGGCCAGGAACTCCGCGTCCACCTTGGCGTTGTCGAAGCCGGACATCCCACCGGTGTCGAGGCCAAGCGCGCGCGCCGCCAGCATCAGGTAGGCGCCCTGCAGCGTGCCGTTGCGGAACGCGGTGGTGGCCGCCAGCGACTCGTTGCTGGTGAACCAGGAGGTGGCGTCCGGGTTGTGCGGGAACAGGGTGGGCAGCTGCTCGTAGAATTTCGGATCGTAGGCGACGATCACCGTCACCGGCGCCGCCATCGTCTTCGCCAGGTTGCCCGAGGACAGCGCCGGGGCCAGCCGCTCCTTCGCCTCCTTGGTGCGCAGGAACAGGAAGCGCGCCGGCGAGCAGTTGGCCGAGGTGGGGCCCATCTTCAACAGGTCGTACAGCTCGTGCAGCGTCTCGTCGGAGACCGTGTCCTCGTGCCACTTGTTGTGGGTACGCGCCTCACGGAACAGCAGGTCGAGTCCTGCCGCGTCGATCGTCATGCGGATGGTTCCTTGTGCCAGGCCGGTGAAGCGGCCAGCCTAGCAGGGGCGCGGTCAGATTTCGACCTGTTCCACCGATTGCACCTCGGGCACGTAGTGGCGCAGCATGTTCTCGATGCCGTGCTTCAGCGTGGCGCTCGATGACGGGCAGCCCGAGCACGCGCCCTGCATGTGCAGCCGCACGATGCCGTCGCGATAGCCGCGGAAGATGATGTCGCCGCCGTCGCCCGCCACCGCGGGACGCACGCGGGTGTCGATCAGCTCCTTGATCTGGGCGACGATCTCCATGTCCTCGGGGTCCACGTCCTCGTCGGGCGCGTCGGCGTCCGCGCCCTCGATCACCGGCCGGCCGGCGACGAAGTGCTCCATCAGCGTGCCGAGCACCTGCGGCTTCAGCGCCTGCCAAGCGATCGCGTCGGCCTTGGTCACGGTGACGAAGTCGCCGCCAAGGAAGACGCGCGCCACGCCCGGCAGCGCGAACAGCGCCTCGGCCAGCGGGCTGCGGGCGGCGGTGTCGGGCGCGGCGAAGTCGGCGGTGCCGGCGCCCATCACGTCGCGACCCGGCAGGAACTTCAGGGTGGCGGGGTTGGGGGTGCCTTCGGTCTCGATGAACATGCGGCCGGCCTCGTGCAGTTTGGGGCGGGAAGAAACCGGACCAATGCGGTCCGGTCAAGGCCGTTACATCGGCGCCTTTGGTCGGGTTGACAAGGGCCGGCGCAGGCGGGGGCAAGGCGGATGGATACGTTTCTTCTCCCCCTCCCCTTGAGGGAGGGGGTTGGGGGGAGGGGTCCCAGGGGCACGGGGCTTTCGCGTGTCCTGGGACCGACCCCTCCCCCCGTCCCCCTCCCTCAAGGGGAGGGGGAGAAGGTGGTCCGCTGCCCTCCTATGCCCTACCGCATTCTACGCGCGCGGCAGCGTGCCGGCCGTGCGGAGTGCCGCGACCTCGTCCGCGCCGAGCCAACCGGCCAGCGCCGCCGCCACGCCGGCAGCGTCCGGTTCGCAGGGTGGCGTCGGCTGGTCCGCCACCGTGCGCGAAAAACGCGGCGCCGGCCCGGGCTGCACCACACCCCCCACCGTCACATACGTCCCCCGCGCGACATGGTGCGGATGAAGCGACGCCTCCTCCAGCGTCAGCACCGGCGCAAAACAGACGTCGGTGCCCTCCAGGCGGGCGCACCACTCGTCGCGCGGCCGCGACAGCAGCACCGTCGCGATGCGGGCGCGGCTCTCCGGCCAGCGGTCACGATCGAGCTGCGGCGGCATCGTCGCCGGATCGATCTCCAGCCGGCGCAACAGCTCGGCGTAGAACTTCGCCTCGATCGGGCCGAGCGAGATGTACTGCCCGTCGCCGCAGATGTAGACATCGTAGAACGGCGCGCCTGAAGTCGGTGATGTTGCTGCCGCGCGCATGGCTCCACCGCCCCTCGGCCAGCATCCCGTGCACCGAGGTCATCAACGACGCAATGCCGTCGATCATCGCGGCGTCCACCACCTGACCCTTGCCGGAACGCGCCGCCTCATAGCAGCCGCACATGATGCCGAACGCCAGATACAGCGCACCGCCGCCGAAATCGCCGATCAGGTTCAGCGGCACGGTGGGCGGGCCGCCAGCGCGACCGATCGCATGCAGCGCGCCGGTCAGCGCGATGTAGTTAAGGTCGTGCCCGGCGGCCTGCGCCAGCGGGCCGTCCTGGCCCCATCCCGTCATGCGGCCGTAGATCAGCCGCGGATTGCGGGCGAGACACACCTCCGGTCCAAGCCCCAGCCGCTCCATCACGCCCGGACGAAATCCTTCCACCAGGGCATCGGCTTGTTCGATCAGGCGCAGCGCCAATGCGGTGCCATCCGGTCGTTTCAGGTCCAGCGGGATCGCCCGGCGGCTGCGCAGCAGCAGGTTGAAGCGCGCGTCGCGCTGGATGCCCAACTCGCTCGGCGCGGTGCGGTCGATGCGCAGCACCGTGGCGCCGAGGTCGGCCAGCAGCATGGCGCACATCGGCCCGGGGCCGATGCCGGCCAGCTCGATCACCTTCAGCCCGGCCAGCGGTCCCATCGTCAGGACGCCCTGGCGCGGGCGCGCAGCGCGGCGGCACGGTGCAGCACCGTGCGCGCACGTTCCACTACCGGAATGTCGATCATGGCGCCCTCGAACTGCACCGCGCCGAGGCCCTCGGCATACGCCTTGTCGTACGCCGCCACCATCCGTTCGGCGCGATCGATTTCCGCGGCGCTGGGGGCGAATTCCTCGTTCAGCACCGGCACCTGCAGCGGATGGATCGCGCTGGCCCCGACGAAGCCCAGCCGTTTCGAGCGGCGCACGATGGCGCGGAACGCGTCCTGGTCGCGGAAATCGGCGATCGAGCCGACGAAGCCCAGCGGCAGGATGCCGGCGGCGCGCGCGGCGAACACCGTGTGCTGCTTGGGATACAGCAGCGCGTCGGGGTCCGGCAGCATGCCGGCCGAGGCGGTGAAATCCTCGGTCCCCAGGCTGAGCGCCGACGACGCGCGGATGCGATTTGGCGATCGCCTCGAGGCGGAAGAAGCCGGTGACGGTCTCGACCAGCGCCACGAACTGCAGCTTGCCCGGCCGGCAGGCCGCGCTCGGCTTCCAGCTCGGCGACGATCTCGGCCACCGCCTGCACGTGCTCGGGGCTGTCGACCTTGGTCAGCATCAGCGCCGCCACGCCCGGGATGACCGCGGCTTCCAGGTCGCGCACCAGCAGCCGCCAGGGCCGGTTCACCCGCACCAGCACGTCGGCGCCGTTGCGCGCGACGCGCGGGATCGCATCGGCGATCAGCGTGCGCGCGCGCGTCCTTTTGCGAGGGCGCGATGGAGTCCTCCAGATCGAGGATGATCCCGTCGGCGCCGCGATCGGCCGCGGTCGCGACGAACTTTTCCACCGTCACCGGAACGAACAGCATCGACCGCCAGGCCGGTAGATCGTCGCGCATGGTCATGCTTCCTTGATGATGCCAGCCTCGATCAGCGCGGCGCGGCGCGCCGCGTCGCAGCCAATGGATTGCAGAATCTCGCGCGTGTGCTCGCCCAGCGCCGGCGCGGGCAGGCGCAGACTGCCCGGCGTGTCGGACAGCCGCGGCACGACGTTGTGCATCACCACCGATCCGGCTTCCGCGTCCGGCGCCTCGACCAGCACGCCGCGCGCCTGCACGTGCGGATCGTCCAGCAACTGGTCGATGTCGTAGACCGGCGTCGCGGTCACCTCGGCCTCCCGGAAGATGCGCATGTTCTCCTCCAGCGGGCGCGCGGCGATGAACGCGGCCACCGCGCCGTCGCAGGCGTCGATGTTGCGGACCCGGTCGGTGTTGGTGCGGAAGCGCGGATCGTCGATCATGTCGGCGCGGCCGATGGCGCGGAACAGCCGCTCCGCCATCGCCTGGATCGAGGCCGAGATCGCAATGAACCGGCCGTCGGCGGTGGCGTAGACGTTGCGCGGCGAGGTGGTCAGCGAGCGGCTGCCGGTGCGCTGCGGCAGCGCGCCGGTGACGCGGTAGGTCGCCGCCTCCGGCCCCAGGATCGAAATGACCGGGTCGAGCAACGGCAGGTCGATCACCTGGCCCTTGCCGCCCTGCTCGACCACGCGCAGCGCGATCATCACCGCGTAGGCGCCATACAAGCCCGCCACCATGTCGGCCAGCGCCAGCGGCGGCAGCACCGGCGGGCGATCGGCGAAGCCGTTCTTCGCGGCGAACCCGCTCATCGCCTCGACCAGCGTGCCGAAGCCGGGACGGTCGCGATACGGCCCGTCCTGGCCGAAGCCGGTGACCCGCACGATGATCAGCCCGGGATTGCGCGCGTGCAGCTCCGTCCGGCCCGAGGCCCATCTCCTCCAGCGTGCCGGGCCGGAAATTCTCGATCAGCACCTGCGCGGCGGCGGCCAGGTCGGCAAGCAGCGCGCGGCCCTCGGGCGGGCGCAGGCTGAGCGCCAGCGACTTCTTGTTCCGCGCATAGACCTTCCAGTGCAGGCTGAGGCCCTTGACGCGCCAGGCGCGCAACGGATCGCCGGTCTTCGGATCCTCGACCTTGATCACCTCGGCGCCGTGGTCGGCAAGCTGCAGGCTGACCATGTTGCCGGCGACCAGCCGCGACAGGTCGAGCACGCGGATGCCGGTCAGCGGCGGCGTCGCGGACGGATCGAAGGCGACGCGCGGGATCATGCGCTGGCGAGCCATGACGTGGAGCGGTCGAAGCGACCCGAGGTGGACAACCGGTATCTCATTCCATTTGTCTTGCGTACTGGCGTGGCCGCGCTAGTCTGGGTCCAGACGCAGGTGGCCCGCAAGGGCTGAAACGGGAACGCGTGAAGCCGGGCCGAGCACCCCGGCGAATCCGCGGCTGCCCCCGCAACTGTAGGCGGCGAGGCTGGGTCCACAGTGCCATTGTCCCCGCGCGGGGATGAGAAGGCGGACCCGGCCGGCAAGTCGCAAGCCAGGAGACCGGCCGGCGTCGAGACTGTTGCGTGCAGCGGGCGGGGTGTACCGGTGCGGCGGGTGAAAGACCCGTAGGCGGCTGTCGTCCCAGCAACGGGATCGCCGCCACACCGGATGCGGTCCCAGACGAAGGAGGACCGCATGCGCCGCATCCAGGCTGCCATGCTGCTGTACGCCACCGCGCTGTCGCCGGCGTTCGCCCAGAACGCACCAGCGACCGATGGCATGCCATCGACCGACCCGTCCGCCGCCCAGTCGGGAACGCCATCGGCCACCCCATCGGGAACACCATCGGCCGTCCCATCGGCAACGCCATCGACCCCCCCATCAACCAATGTCGTACCGTTGCAAGAGGTGGTGGTGACCGCCACCCGGATCCCCACCGATATCGAAAACATTCCCGCCGGCGTCTCGGTGGTCGATCGCACAACGATGCAGACGCGCGACTACGACACGCTGGTCGATGCGCTGTCGGCGCTGCCTGGCCTGCACGTCGTGCAATCCGGCGGCCAGGGCGGCGTTGCCAGCGTGTTCGTCCGCGGCACCAACTCCGACCAGGTGCTGGTGCTGTTGGACGGCATGCCGATCAACGACTCGTCGGATCCCAACGGCGCGTTCAATTTCGGGGTCGACACGCTCGGCGACATCGAGCGGATCGAGGTGGTGCGCGGGCCGATGGCGGCCGTGTATGGCTCGAACGCGATCGGCGGCGTGATCAACCTGATCAGCCGCAAGGGAACCCAGCCGGGCGTGCATGTCACCGGTGACGTGGCGGGCGGCTATCCGGCGCAGGGCATGGGCACGGCCAACGTGTCGGGCATCAGCGGCCCGTGGGATTATTCCGCCACCGTGGAAGCACAGACGCAGCGCGGCTTCGACAGCACGCCACAGCGCGAGACGATCTACACCGGCACGCAGCAGCCCTACAGCGACATGGTCGGCACGCTCAATCTGGGCCTGACCCCAGTCGACGGCACGCGGATCTCGCTGCTGCTGCGCGCGCGCCAGGCGGTGTTCGACTTCGACAACCTGGGCAACCCGAACTTCGACGACAACAACTCGAAAGGGCGCGACGGCTCACTGATCGGGCGCATCGGCGTGCACAGCGCGCTGTTCGGCGGCATCTACGAGACCGAGGTTTTCGTCGGCGGGGTGGACGACGACCGGCGCTACACCGAGGCGCTCGATCCGCTCGATCCCAACCTGGCGACCGAGGCCGACAAATACCACAGCGATCGCACCGATGTGCAATGGAACAACACGGTGCATCTCGACGACCTGCTGCACGTTGCGGCCCTGTCGGCGACCGACCTCACCTTCGGCTACGAGTATATCGAGGACACGGCGAAGACCGAGGTCAACGAGACCACCGATGGATTCCCCTATCTGCAGAACACCAAGGCGGTCATGACGACCAATGCGTTGTATGCCGGCCTGCAGACCACGCTGTGGCAGCGGCTGACGCTGACCGGGCAGGTCCGCCAGGATTACGTGGCCGGCGATGCGCCGTTCACCTGGCGGCTCGGCACGGTGCTGAACGTTCCGGAGGTCGCCACGCACTTTCACGTCGCTTACGGCACGGCTTTCCGCGCGCCCTCACTGTTCGACAGATACGGGGTCGATTCTTTCGGCTATGTCGGCAACCCGAACCTGAAGCCGGAGAGCGCGCAAGGCTGGGAGGTGGGATTCATCACCGATATCACCGCCCTCGGGCGGCGCGACTTCGCCAGCTTCGGCGCGACCTATTTCAACGAGCAGGTGCAGAACCTGATCGAAACCCAATTCGAGCCGGTCTATACCTCGGTGAATATCGGCTCGGCCCATATGCAGGGCGTCGAGACCGAGCTGACTCTGCGGCCTGCCGCGTGGCTCGATCTGACCGCCACATACACCTACACCTATGCGATCGACGCCGACACCGGGGAGCTGCTGGCGCGCCGGCCGCAGAACACCGCCTCGTTCGACGCCACGCTGCGCCCGCTGCCCAAGGTGACCATCGCGCCGGAGCTGCTGTTCACCGGCGCATTCCAGGACTATCTGATCAACGACGCCGGCTTCAGCACGACCACCGGAACCACCGGCCAGGGGCTGATCGCGAACCTGACCGTGACCTACGACGTGACGCCGAAGATCGCGATCTACGGACATGCGAACAACATCTTCGATTCGAAATTCGAGCCGGCGAGCGGGTACCAGACCCCCGGCCCGTCGGTGTGGATCGGGATGCGGTTCAAGCTGTAGACGTTCCGGCCGCGCCGGCCAGCAAACCTCTCCCGCCCTTCGCGGGGTTGGGCCGCGAAGCGGACCAACGCGCGGAGCACTTGCGACGCGGGTGAGGGGGGTGCCGCGCGCACGACCCTCACCCTCGGCGCTTTGCGCCTCGACCTCTCCCGCGAATAGCGGGAGAGGTGTACTGCACGCCGACTAAATCGTCGCCACCGTCCTGATCCGCGCCCGCGGAAAGATCTCCGCCTGCGCCAGCACCGCCGTGTTCGGGCGGATCCGTTCCACGATCGCACGCACATGGGCGCGGATGCCGCCGCTGGTCAGCAGCACCGGCGTCTCGTTCGCCGCCGCCGGCGGCGTCGAACGCGCCGCGCAGCGCCTGCATGAATGCCTGCAGCCGGCTCGGCGCCATCGCCAGTTGCCGGTCCTCCGGCGGGCCGGTCACCGCCTCGGCGAAGGCGGTTTCCCATTCGGGCGACAGGGTGACCAGCGGGATGTAGCCGCCCGGCCCGACATGGCTGTCGCTGATCTGCCGCGCCAGCCGCGAGCGCACATGCGCAACGATCGCCGGCATCGCGCGCGTACTGCCGGCGCAGGCCTCCTGGATGCCCTCCAGGATGGTCGCGCAGGTCGCGGATCGACACGCGCTCGGCCAGCAGCGCCTGCAGCACGCGCTGCACGCCGCCCAGCGTGATCTGCGCCGGGGACCAGATCGGACACCAGCTTCTGCTGCTCGCGCGGCAGCTCGTCGAGCAGCTTCTGCGTCTCGGCGTAGGACAGCAGCTCCGCCATGTTCTCGCGCACGATCTCGGTCAGGTGCGTGGTCAGCACGCTCGGCGGATCGACCACGGTGCAGCCGCGGAACAGCGCCTCCTCCTTCACGTTCGGGTCGATCCACAGCGCGGGCAGGCCGAACGCCGGCTCGCGCGTCGTCTCGCCGGGCAGCCCCGGCGCGCCGCCCTTCGGGTCCATCGCCAGCAGCATGGTCGGGCCGCAGCTCGCCCTTGCCGGCCTCGATCTCCTTCACGCGGATCACGTAGGTGTCGGCCGGCAACTGCATGTTGTCCTGGATGCGCACCGGCGGCAGCACGAAGCCCATCTCGCTGGCGATGGCGCGGCGCAGGCTCTTGATCTGCTCGGTCAGCCGCGGCGTATCGCCGCCGGCCAGCGCCAGCAGCCCGTAGCCCAGCTCCAGCCGCATCATGTCCATGCGCAGCGAGTCGGCGATCGGCGGCTCGGTGGGGATCGCGGCGGCCGGTGCGGCGGCGGCGTCGGGCGCCGTCGGCGGATGCTTGTAGCGCAGCCAGGCGCCGCCGCCGGCCAGCCCGGCCAGCGCCAGGAACGGCAGCGCCGGCAGCCCGGGCAGCAGCGCCAGGATCGCCGCGGCGCCGGCGGCCATCGCCAGCGGCTTCGGATTGCCGCCAAGCTGGCGCACCAGCGCGGCGTCGGCGCGTGCCCTCGATGCCGCCCTTGGTCACCACGATGCCGGCCGCGGTGGAGACCAGCAGCGCGGGGATCTGCGAGACCAGCCCGTCGCCCACCGTCAGCGTGGTGAACGTCGCCGCGGCGTCGGCGAACGGCATGCCGTGCCGGACCATGCCGATCGCCAGGCCGCCCAGGATGTTGATCACGGTGATGATCAGCCCGGCGATCGCGTCGCCGCGCACGAACTTCGCCGCGCCGTCCATGGCGCCGTAGAAGCCGCTCTCCTCCTCCAGGTCCTTGCGGCGCCGGCGCGCCGCCTTCTCGTCGATCAGCGCCGGCGGACAGGTCGGCGTCGATCGCCATCTGCTTGCCCGGCATGGCATCCAGGCTGAACCGCGCGGCGACCTCGGCGATGCGGCCGGAGCCTTTGGTGATGACCATGAAGTTCACCACCAGCAGGATGCCGAACACGATCAGGCCGATCACCACGTCGCCGCCCATCAGGAAGCCGCCGAACGCCGCGACCACGTGGCCGGCGGCCAGCGGGCCCTCGTTGCCGTGCGACAGGATCATGCCGGGTGGTCGCGACGTTGAGCGACAGGCGCAGCAGCGTGGTCAGCAGCAGCAGGGTCGGGAACGAGGTGAAGTCGAGCGGGCGGTTGAGGAACAGCGCGACCATCAGCACCAGCACCGCGGCGGTGATCGACAGCGCCAGGCCGAGATCGAGCAGCAGCGTCGGCAGCGGCAGGATCAGCACCGAGAGCAGCGCGACCACGCCGATGGCGAGGCCGACATCGCTGCCGGGTGCGTAGCGGCGGACCCGGCCGGCGAGCAGCGGCAGGATGCCGACGGGCGGGGCGGCCTGGGTCACCGCCACGCGCGGTCCCCCCACCCATCGCGACGACGAACGCCGGCAGCCCCGTCACGCCGGCGCATGCCGGCGGTCCCGTCATGCCGGCGCATGCCGGCATCCACGACTTGCCTTCGTGCAGGCAGAGTCGTGGATGCCGGCATGCGACGCATGACGGGGGCCGGCCATGACGGGGGTGAGTGGGTGCGCCCGGCATCATGCGGGGCACCTGGTTGCGAGCGACGGTCAGGCTGCGACCCCCGCCGCCGGCGGCGGCACCGCGACGCCCTGCGCCGCATAGTCGCGCAGCTTGTTGCGCAGCGCGCGGATCGAGATGCCCAGGATGGTCGCCGCGTGCGTGCGGTTGCCCAGCGTGTGGCTGAGCGTCTCGATGATCAGGTCGCGCTCGACCTCGTCCATGCGCCGGCCGACCAGGCTGGCGATGCCGGCGGGGCGTCCGTCGGCATGCATCACCGGCGCGGCGGGGAAGCCCAGCCCCGCCTGCGGGCCGAGTTCGATCGCGGCCGGCTCGATCTCCTCGCCTTCGGCCAGCAGCACGGCGCGGTGGATCGCGTTCTCCAGCTCGCGCACATTGCCGCGCCAGCCGTGCGCGATCAGGCGCGCCAGCGCGGCGTGCGACAGCGGCCGGTACGGCAGGCCGTTCACCTCGGCGTAGCGGCGGGCGAAATGCTCGGCCAGCGCCGCGATGTCGCCCGGGCGCTCGCGCAGCGGCGGCACGTGCAGCGAGACCACGTTCAGGCGGAAATACAGGTCCTCGCGGAACGTGCCGCGCGCGACCTCGGCCGGCAGGTCGCGGTTGGTGGTGGCCAGGATGCGCACGTTCACTTTTACCGGCGCCGCGCCGCCGAGCCGGTCGATCTCGCGCTCCTGCAGCGCGCGCAGCAGCTTGGCCTGCAGGCGGATGTCCATCTCGCTGATCTCGTCGAGCAGCAGCGTGCCGCCGTCGGCCGCCTCGAACTTGCCGACGCGGCGCGCCACGGCGCCGGAGAAGGCGCCCTTCTCGTGGCCGAACAGTTCCGACTCCAGCAGGTTGTCGGGGATGGCGGCGCAGTTCAGCGCGACGAACGGGCCCGCCGGCGCGGCGCGAGCGGCGGTGGATGTGGCGGGCCAGCACCTCCTTGCCGGTGCCGGACTCGCCGGTGATCAGCACCGAGGCTTCGGCCGCCGCCACCTGCTCGGCGCGCCGCACCGTCGCCGCCATCGCCGGATCGCGCACGATCAGCGCGTGCGTCTCGCCGCGACGCCGCCTCCAGGATCGCGGCGATCAGGTCGGGGTCGGGCGGCAGCGGCAGGAATTCGCGCGCGCCGGCGCGGATCGCGCGCACGGCGGCGTCGGGGTCGTTGCCGGTGCCGCAGGCGACGACCGGGACGGTGATGCGCTCGGCCGCCAGCGCGCGCACCAGGGCGCCGATGTCGGGCAGCAGTTCGCACAGCACCAGATCGACGCGTGCATCGAGGCGCAGACGGGTCAGTGCCGGGTCGATCCCGTCGGCCTGGTCGAGCTGCGCGCCGCGGGCGATCGCGAGCCGGGCGGCCTGGCCGAGCTCGCCGGCCAGCGAGCCGATGATCAGGACGCGCATGGGGCCAATCCACGCATGGGATCAAGGATTGCCGCGCAATAACCGACTCGCGTCTCGGCGCAGACGTTCGCCGCCCCGTCATGCCGGCGCATGCTTGCATCCACGGCTTGCCTTTGTGCCGCGAAAAAAGTCGTGGATGCCGGCATGCGCCGGCATGACCGGGTCAGGGCGCGCAACATCAGTTGGTGCGATCGGCCTTGACGATTTCCGTCATCGTCACGCCCAGCCGTGTGTCGTCGACCATCACCACCTCGCCGCGCGCGACCAGGCGGTTGTTGACGTAGATGTCGATCGCCTCGCCCAGCTTGCGGTCCAGCTCGACCACGGCACCGCGGCCGAGCTTGAGCAACTGGCTGACCTGCATGGTGGCGCTGCCCAGCACGGCACTGACGGTGACCGGAATGTCGTAGACCGCTTCCAGGTCGCGCGCGCCGCGGGCCGCGGAAGGCTCGGCGCCGGTCTCGGGCAGCTCGGCAAGATCAATCTCAGTCGGCATGTTCGGACTCCCTGATGGTAATCGGCGCCCCATCGGGCGACAGCAATTTGGCCGACAGCAGTCCGGCAGGTTCGAGCACCGCCCTGACCTGTTGCCACAGCGCAGCCGTGTCGCGGCTGGCGCTGCCGTCGCGCCAGCTTACCCGCGCATCGCCGGTCGCGATCGCCTCGACCGGCACCAGCCGCACGCGCTCGACAAGGTCGGGATCGAGCCGGTCCAGCTCGCGCATCACGGCCGGCGTGTGCGCGGGGTTCAGCCGCACGGTGATCGTCGGCTGCTGCATCAGCGCGGGCAGAATGGTGCGCACCAGCGCACACAGTTCCGCCTCGCCGTGGCGTTCGCACAGCGCGGGGAACAGCTTGTCCAGGCTGTCCAGCAGCAGCCGGGCGATCGCCTCGACCGAGTGTTCGGCAACCGCGTTGGCCGCCGCCTTGGCGTCCTGCAGCGCGGTGGCGATGGCTTCGAGCAGCGATTGCGTCGTCGCGGCGATCGTGCGGTTGGCCTCCGCGGTGCCGGCGGCATGGCCGCCCGCCCACGCCTCGGCGCGTGCCTCGGCGAGTTCGGCGGCGCTGTAGGTCGGGTCGACGACCTCCGGCACGCCATCCCGGTGCGGCAGATCGAAATCCTCGGCGAACAATCCGCCGGGCCCGAGTGTCAGCCGCCGTGCGCCGAACATTGTGTCCATGTCAGAGAATCAGCTCCTCTTCCTTGTTCTCGCTGATCTCGATCACGCCCTGCGCGGCGAGCTCCTTCGCGACGGCGACGATCGCGGCCTGCGCCTCGTCGACGTCGCGCAGCCGGACCGGACCCAGGCCGCGATGTCGTCGCTCAGCATCTTGCCGGCGCGCTCCGACATGCTGCTTGAAGAACAGGTCGCGCAGCTTCTCCGAGGCGCCCTTCAGCGCGACCGGCAGCTTGTCCTTTCCACCGAGCGCAGCAGCACCTGCATCGCCGGCGGCTGCAGCCGCTGCAGGTCGTCGAAGGTGAACATCAGCGACTTGATGCGCTCCGCCGCCTCGCGGTTGCGCTCGTCCAGCGCGGCGAGGAAGCGCGTCTCGGCCGCGCGGTCCAGGCTGTTGAAGATGTCGGCCATCATCTCGTGCGCGTCGCGCCGGGTGCGAGCGCGCCAGGTTCGACATGAACTCGGCGCGCAGCGTGCGCTCGACGCCGTCCAGCACGTCCTTCTGCACGCTTTCCATGCGCAGCATGCGCATGACCACTTCCATGGCGAACGCCTCGGGCAGCAAGGTCAGCACGCTGCGCGGCATGTTCCGGCCGCACCTTGGACAGCACCACGGCGACCGTCTGCGGGTATTCGTTCTTCAGGTAGTTGGCCAGCACCGCCTCGTTCACGTTGCCGAGCTTGTCCCACATGGTGCGGCCGGCGGGACCGCGGATCTCCTCCATGATCTGCGACGCGCGCTCGCGCGGCAGGCTCTTTTGCAGCAGCCGCTCGGTGCTCTCGTAGCTGCCGACCAGGTTGCCGGCGCCGCCCATGCTCTCGGCGAAATCGACGCACAGCCGTTCGACCACGTCGGCGCGCACCGCGCCAAGCTGCGCCATGGCGGACGAGATGTCCTTGATCTCGTCCTCATGCATCATGGCGAACAGCCGGCTGCACTGGTCCTCGCCCAGCGCCAGCATCAGCGCCGCCGCCCGCTGCGCGCCGCCGAGACCGTGCAGTTCATCCGCCTTGGCCATCATCAGCCATCCTCCTGCGCCATCCAGCCGCGCAGGATGGACAGCGTCTCATCGGGATGCTTCTCGGCCAGGTCGGAGATGCGCCGGATCGACGAGGCGCGAAGCTGGCCCTCGATCTGGGCGACGCTGACCATGCTTTCGTCCTCCAGCAGCGCGGCGACGGCCGCCCCGGCACCGGACGCGCTCATCGCCGCTGTCGGCCGAAACGCTTGCCCCGCCAGGCCGAGCGGCCCGGTCAGTGCCAGCGCACAGGTCTGCCGCCGCCGCCGATCGGCTGTCAGCGTCGTCAGCCGCAGCACCATCGGGCGCAGCACCAGCAGCAGCGCCAGCAGCCCGATCAGGCCGATCAGCCCGGTCTCCGCCAGGCGCACCAGCGACGGCGAGTCCAAGCCGGCCAATCCCCCGGCGGGTGCCACCTCGGGCACCGGCTCCTCGGCGACGAAGCGCATGCTGACCACGTCGACCTGATCGCCGCGCTTGGCGTCGAAGCCGATCGCCGTTTTCACCAGCGTGGTGATGCGCGCCAAGCTCCTCGGCCGATCGCGGCTGCCAGGTCGGCTTGCCATCCGGCCCGACCGTCGGTATGGCCATCGACCATCACCGCCAGGCTGATGCGATCGATCTGCGGCTGGTCATGGATCAGGGTGCGGACGGTCTTGCTGATCTCGTAGTTGGTGGTCTCCTCCTGCCGGTCCTCCTGCGCGCCCGACGGATTGCTGCCGGCATCGGCGTTCGGCAGGTTGTTCTGCGCCGTCACAGCGGTGGCGGCCTCGGTGGTTTTCGACTTGTCGAGTTGACGGTCTGCGTGCTGCGCGTCACCTGGCCGTCCGGATCGTAGCTCTCCATGCGTCTGGTTGACCTTGTCGAAGCTCATTCGCACCGACGCCTCGGCGCGCACCCGGCCGGCACCGAGGCTGTTTTCCAGCATCTCCTCGACCGCGCGGGACAGCCGCAGCTCGGTGGCGCGGCGCACTTCCTCGGTGGTGAGCGCCTGGTCGGCCGCCCCGACCGGTGCCCCGGCGCGCGCCAGCAGGTTGCCGCGGCTGTCGACCACCGCGATGTTCTGCGGCCGCAGGCCGGGCACGGCGGCGGCGACCAGGTTCAGGATGGCCTGCACGCCCTCGCGGTCCAGCCGCGCGACGCCGGCCATCGTCAGCAGCACCGACGCCTGGGCGTCCTGCTGCTCGCGCGCGAAGGGTTCGCGCCGCGGCAGCACCAGCTGCACCCGCACCGCGCGCACGCCGTTGATCGCCCGGATGGTGCGCGCCAGCTCGCCTTCCAGCGCGCGGGTCTCGTTGATCCGCTGCTGGAACTCGGTGGCGGCGAAGCCGTCGGAGCGGTCGAAGATCTCGTAGCCGACCGAGCCGCCGGAGGGCAGGCCCTCCTTGGCCAAGCGCGACCCGGGCCTGCGCGACAGCGTCGGCCGGCACCAGCACCTCGGTCCCGCCGCCGGCGACGCGGAACGCGATATGCTCGCGGGTCAAGCTGCTCGGTCACCTGCGCCGCGTCGCGCAGGTCGAGATCGCCGTATAGCAGGGCCATCGGCTCGTTGCCGCCGCGCAGGGCCAGCAGCGCGAACAGCCCGAGCATGCCCAGGGTAACCACCGCCAGGGCGGCCAGCCGCGCGACGCCGAGTGCCTTCAGCCCGTCCAGCAGGCCGTTCATGCGGCGTCTGCCTTATGGAGTCGCATGCGGCTGCCCATGGGACTTCCCACGGATGCCGAATCGAGTGCCAACGGCGGGCTCTGGTGCGTCTGCGGCCGATCCCTGGCGGCGTTGATTGGTGCCATGCGACACACTGTGGCAAGCCGGACTTAGCATGCGGTTAACGACGCGGCATTTTCTGCCGGGTGCGGCCTTGGGAAACAACCATCTCCCCCTCCCCTTGAGGGCTTGGGCCGCGAAGCGGACCAAGGTTGGGGGAGGGGTCCCGCAAGCACGATGTTTCGGTTCGGTCTCCGCAGCGACCCCTCCCCCCGCCCCCTCCCTCAAGGGGAGGGGGAGAGATCCTCCCCCATCGGACCCCGATATGTGCTACACGCTGCTGCAAATATCCGATGGAGGGGAAGAATGTCGTTCGATGTCGATGGCTTTCTCGCCGACTGCCAGGCGGCGGTGAGCGCCGACCCCAGCCACAAGGCCGTGCGGGAGGTGGTGGCGCGTGCGGTCGGCGCGCCCGCGTCGGTTCTCGCCGCGCTGGGGGCACCCCAGCGGGCCGGCATCAACGTGCTGTACAATTCCCCGGCACTGACCGTCATCAACCTGGTGTGGGGGCCGGGCATGACGATCATGCCGCATGATCATCGGATGTGGGCGGTGATCGGCATCTATACCGGCCGGGAGGACAACGTCTTCTGGCGCCGGCTACCCCAGGATGCCCCCCGCGACGTCGAGGCGGCGGGCGCACGGTCGTTGTGCGTGGGCGATTGTTGCGCGCTCGGCGTGGACATCATCCACTCCGTGATCAATCCGATTCCGCGCCTGACCGGTGCCATCCACGTCTATGGGGGCGACTTCCTGCGCCAGGAACGCAGCGAGTGGAACGCCGAGACGCTGCGCGAGGCGCCGTACGACGTCGCCAAGGCGCGGCAACTGTTCGAGGACTCCAACCGGGCGCTGGCGGCGCAGTAGGGCGGTCCGCGGTCCACGGGTGGGCCGCGAACCCGGCGCGCGTCGTACTGCCGGCGCGAGCCCGCTGTTGCTGTACCCGATTCAGGCCGAAACCGAACTTTTACCGCTGCAGGCGACGACACATGCCGCCCGCCAAATGTTCCGCGCAAGCACAAATATTCTGCGCGGGAATGGAACCCCGCCGGTGCGACACCGGTGGTTTCATCAGCCGCCATGCGTCGGTATGCCGACAGGCCGGGGGACCGCCGGATGGGTTTACCGGTCGCCGCCAATGTTTCCCGTTTACATCCGTCGGCTGTAGTGTGATGGTAACCTCGCCGTGAACGAGTTCGGACGAGCATGTCACAACCGGTGGGCGCCCGGGGAGGACGCTGTCGATGAGAAGACTGCTGATCGTTGACGACGATGCCGGTCTTGCGAAAGCCTACGCTCGCATCGGCAGCGACTCGGGCTTCGAGGTCCGTGTGGTGAGCGACCCGCTCCAGGCAACCGAGGCATTCCTGGCGTTCAAGCCCGATGTCGCCATGATCGACATGATCATGCCGGAGAAGGACGGCATCGACGTGCTGAACGAGGTGCTGCTGACCGGCCATCCCGCCCGCATCATCGTGACCTCGGGCTACGGCGACGCCATGCTGCGGCTGGCCAAGGGACTGGCCGACTTCCATGCCAGCGGTCGGGTGTCGGTGCTCAAGAAGCCGATTCGCCGTGCGGAGTTGGAAAAGCTGCTGGCCGGATCGGGTTCCTGCTGACGGCCGCGCCGGTCGCCTGACCGGCCTTGGTCGGCCGTGACGGGCACGGCCAGCACATCCGCCGGCTGGCATCGGTTCCGAACGCTGCCTCAACTCCCGACCGACTGGATCGCACTGAACGGCAGCGTCAGCGCACCGATGTCCAACTGCATGCCGCTGCTGAGGCTCTGCACGCCGGTGGCCGTGCCGGTCACCGTGAACGGCAGCGCCGTGGTGGACCCGTCGGCGTTGCCGGCAGCGACCGCGACGTTGTACGCTCCGTCGGGAAGCTGATTCCCCGCGCTGTCGGCGCCGTTCCAGGTCCAGGTGTTGTTGCCGGCCGTCGCGTTCAGCGTCGTGGAATACAGTTGCTGACCGGACGGGCCGGTGACCGCGATCGCCACCGGCCCCGCCGTCGGATCGGTGAAATTCAGCGTCCCGCTGCCGTTCTGCAAGGCGATCTGGCTGGACTGCGCGGTGACCTGCTTGCCGGTCATCGACGTACCCTGCATCGTCTCGCCCGCCTGGGTGAGCTGAATGAGCGACGTCAGGCTGGCGTTGGTGTTGATCTGCTGCTCGACGCCCGAGAACTGCACCAGCTCCGTGGTGAACTCGTTGGTGTCCATCGGGCTGGTGGGATCCTGGTTCTTCAACTGGGTCATCAGCATCTGCAGAAAATCGTTGAAGTTGCCGCTGAGCGCGACCAGCGGGTTGGTGGCGTTCGCGCTGGCGCTGGCGCTGGAGCTGCTCGCTGCGCTGCTGCTGCTGGTGCCGGAGGTGGCGGACGCGGCGGCGGCCTGGGCGGCGGCGAGCGCGTTGCTCTGCTCGGCGGCGACGGTGGCGAGGCTCATGGCAATGGCTCCTGTGCGGTCAAAACGGTCAAGATCAGGCGGTGATATCGAGGCCGACACGCTGCCAGCGCGGCGGGACGGGCGAGGCCAGCGTCACCTCCTCGGCGGGGTCCGCCGCGTCGCGCGCGGCCGCCCCGTTGCGGGTGGTCTGGCCGTTGGTGGCGGACTGATCGAACCCGCCGGCCTGGCGCGACGGGCTGTCGGTGTCCTGGCCGGCGAGGTGGAAGCTCAATGTCCGCCCCTCGGCCGGCACCCCGGCCTGATTGAGCGTGTGCTGCAACTGCGCCTGGTCGCGCAGCAGCAGCGTCAGGGTCTCCGGCCGGCTGACGCTGATGTCGACGTGTGCCGGGGCCTCGGCCGGGCGGTCGATGCGCACCTGCACGGTCCCCAGGTCGGCGGGTTCCAGCCGCAGCGTCAGGCGCTGCGTCCCGCTGGCGGAGGTGGCGAGGGTCAGCAGCGCCGGGGCCACCTGGCTCGCCGCGGAGGCGTGGGCGGCCTGTGGCGCGAGCGAGGGCGCGGACGTGGCGGAACTCGAAGCCGCCTGTGCCGGCGGTGGGGTCAGCGTCTGCAGCGCCGCAACGCCGGGCATGGCAGGAGGTGTGGTGGTGCTCGGCGACGCCGGCGCGGCGCCTGACGATACCGGCGCGGCCGGCGTCGTCTGCGGCTGCGCCGCTGTGTCGGCCGGAGACGGCGTGGCACTCTGGAAGGGCGACGGCACGTGCGCCAGGCCGGCCGACGGATCCGCAGCCGCACCCGGTGCGGCGGGCGGAGCATACGCCGTCGCCGGCACCGGCGGTCCGGCCGCGGCAATGTCGCCGCGCCTGTTGCCGTCGCCCGCCTGGGGGGCCGCAGCCGCATCCGGTGTGCCAGCCGCCGGCACCACGGCGCTGGCGAGGCTGTCTGCGACGAGGTCGGATGCCGCAACTTGCGTCCCTGCCGCCGCCGGACCGTCGACCGTCCGCTCCGGGCGTGCCTTTGACGCCGCCGCCTGACGTGGCGGCGACGCCGTGGCTTGCGCCGGCGTAGCGGATGATCGCACGGTGACCGATGCTGCTGCGGCGTCGGCCGGGCTGGACGGGCCTGGTTGGACGACGGGTGGGCCGGCACCCTGGGGGGCCGTAGATCCGGCCGGATCAGGGCCAGCGGTTCCGGTTCCAGGCCCGGCGCCTGCTTGCGGCTGCCGGATAGCGGTCGGGTCGCTCGGACCGCCGCCCGCAACCGGGTCGGTCGCACCGCCGCGTGGCGAGGCGGGACTTTGCCCCCCCGGGTCCCCTTGCTTTACGCCGTCGGGGGCTGCTTCCGCGACGCGCCCGTTCTGCCCGCCGCCGCTCTCGCTCGGACCCGCCGCCGCGCTCGGCGCGACGATCGACTTACCGGGAGTCGCCGCCGCGCTCGGCGCGACAATCGGCTGGCCGGGGGTCACCGCCGCGCTCGGCGCGACGACCGGCTGGCTGATTGACGGTACCCCCGAAGCGACCGTCGTCGCGAAGGGACGCGGGGGAACGCCGGGCTGGCTGGCAGCGGCCAAGCCCGCTGATCCGGACGGACCCGGGCTGATTGAGCCGCTGGCAGTCCCGCGTGGACCTTGCGGCTGGCCGGGGATGGCCGGACCGCCACGACCGATCGTACCGTTTGGCGTCAACGCCCCTGGACCGGAGGCCGCTGCGGGTGGCGCCGGCAGGTTTGGCGCCGCCACGGCATCGTCGGTCACCGGCAAATCACTCACTTTAGGCGGCACCGTGGGGGCAACCGTCGTGGCCGCGCCGGGCGGGCGGCCGAGACCGACAGGTACCATCTGGAAGCAATGCCCCCGAACCGGCGGGCCTGCCGGGTTGGGTCGGTGGCGTCCCGGCCGGCACTGCACCGTCGGTTGCCGGCGAACCGGGCTGTTCAGCGGCCGACGCAGTCCCAGCCGCCGCATCGCCACGTGGCCGGTAGGCCGCCAGGATCGTTGCGAGGCTGTCGGCAAAATCGCCCGGCGACGTCGCCGCGAGGCGCGCAGCGGCACCGGCCGCCGGCATCGGCATAGGCGTGATCGGGTCGAGCAGACTGAGCGGATTGCCGGGCACGGATGCGACCTCCGGGCGATCGGCTGCAAGCGGTGGGCCAGTCGGACAAGCGGCGCAATTCCGCGGCGCCACCCTTGGGTTTCCGGCCCGGTGCGGCAGGAAATGCCGGGTCCAATCTGCCCACCGGCGTCCGGCGCCGGCCGTCCGACCCACCCGGGCCTGGGGATTTCCGCGCTTCCTGCGCTGGCACGTTTCCTGCGCTGCGATGCGGCGACTGTCGTTCGTCCCCCCGCTTTGCAGGAGTTTCGCATGTCTCTGTTCGGCGCCCTCAACACCGCGGTCAGCGGCCTGTCGGCCCAGTCCGCCGCGTTCGGCAACATCAGCGACAATGTCGCGAACAGCCAGACCACCGGCTACAAGGCGGTCGATACCAGCTTCATCGACTACCTGACCTCCAGCACCGCAACCAACAACCAGCCGGGGTCGGTGAGTGCGATACCGAACTACACCAACAATGTGCAGGGAACCATCAGCCAAAGCGACGATCCGCTGGCGATGGCGATCTCCGGCCAGGGCTTCTTCGCGGTGTCCGAGGCAGCCGGCGTCACCACCACCGGTGCGCCGAACTTCAGCTCGCAGACCTACTATACCCAGGCCGGCGACTTCCAACTGAACGACAGCGCCTACCTGGTGAACGGCGCCGGGCAGTATCTGCAAGGCTGGACGGTCAATCCGCAGACCGGCGTCGCCAATCAGTCGACAGCTTGCGCCGATCGAGATCACCCAGACCCAGTTCAACCCGGTACCCACCGCCAACATCAACCTGTCGGCCAACCTGCCGGCCACACCCGCGGCTGGTGCGCCGGTGTCCTCGCAGATCGATGTCTACGACTCGCTCGGCAACGCGCACACGCTCACGCTGAACTGGACGCAGAATCTCAGTGGCGGCGGGGTACCCATCCCCAATGATTGGACGGTGACGATCACCTCGCCCGACACCACGCCGTCCACCACGATCGGCACCGCCGAGGTGCAGTTTGGCGCCGCCAGCGGCAATGGCGTTGCCGCTGGCACCATCGGCGCGTTCGGCACCCTCAGCGGCAGCGTCACTGCGACCTCGTTTGCCGCCAACCAACCGGCCTCGCTGACGCTGACCACCGAACTTCGGCAACGGCAACCAGACCATCAACCTCAACATGGGCGATTTCGGCGAGGCGAACGGCGTCACGCAGTTCGCCGGCACCGATTACACGCTGCGCAGCCTGTCGCAGGACGGCGTGGCGCCCGGCGCCTTCACCGGCATTTCCATCACCACCGCCGGCGACGTTGTCGCCAACTACAACAACGGCCAGACCCAGACCGTGGCGCAGGTGCCGATCGTCACCTTCGCCGCGCCCGACGCGTTGCAGCGGCAGAACGGCCAGGCGTTCACGGCCACCTCCAATTCCGGCACCGCGATCACCCAGGCCGAGGGCACCAACGGCGCCGGCAGCCTGATCACCGGCTCGGTGGAAAGTTCGAACGTCGATATCGCGACCCAGTTCAGCGACCTGATCGTGGCGCAGCAGGCCTATGGCGCGAACGCCAAGGTCGTCACCACGGCGGACCAGTTGCTGCAAACCACGATCAACATGATGCAATAGGCCGTGTCGGCAGAACCCTGGCAGCGTTGGTTGCAATGAGCCTCGCCGGCGCCATTTCGATCGCCGACAGCGGGATCGCCAACGTCAGCGCGCAGCTTGCGCTGGTGTCGCACAATGTGGCGAACGCCAGCACGCCGTCGTATGCGGTGGAGACCCTCGACAGCGAAAGCCTGACCGCCGGCGGCGTCGGCATGGGCGTGCTGACCGGGCCGGCCGTGCGCGCTGTCAATCAGGCGCTGCAAGGCGCGACGCTGGCGCAGAACGCGACGGTGGCCGGATTGCAAACCACGCAGGCGGCGCTGCAATCGATCGACGCGGCTCAGCGGCACGCCCGGCGCCGGGCAGCGATCTCGGCAGCCTGCTCGGCAATCTGCAGGACCAGTTCTCCACCCTGCTGAACGACCCGTCCAACCCGACGCAGCGGAGCGCGGTGGTCGCCAGCGCCGCCACGCTGGCGCAAGGCATCAACACGCTGAGCGAGGGCTACACCACGCAGCGCCAGACGGCGGAGAACAACATCGTCGCCGAGGTCGCCTCGGTGAACGGCGCGCTTGGCACCATCGGTTTGCTGTCCACCCAGATCGTGGCCCAGCAGGCCGCCGGCCTGAGCACGGCCGATCTCGAGAACCAGCGCGACGCGGCGGTGCAGACCCTGTCGCAACTGCTGAGCGTGAACGTGCTGACGCAGTCGAACGGCAACATGGTGGTGACCACCGCGAGCGGGGTGACGTTGCCGACCAATGCGCCGGCCAACGGGGCAACCAGCGGTTCATCCGGCCCGCTGTCCGTCACCGGCGCGAACGTCGAGCCGGGATCGTATTATCCGGGCGGCGGCATCGGCGGAATCATGCTCGGCGGGGTCGACGTGACCGGCCAGCTTACCGGCGGGCAGCTCGGCGCCAACATCACGCTGCGCGACACCACGCTGCCGACCTACCAGGCGGAGCTGGACGAGTTCTCCGAGACGATGGCGAACCAGTTCGCCGCCCAGGGGCTGACCCTGTTCACCGACCCCAGCGGCAACGTGCCGAGCGGCGGCGGCACGCCCGTGCAATCGGGCTATGTCGGCTTCGCCGCCGAGATCCAGGTGAACCCGGCCGTGCAGGCCGACCCGTCGCTGGTACGCGACGGCAACGTTTCAGTTGCCGGCAGTCCGACCGGCGCGGGCCCCTTCACGCCCAATCCGTCCGGCGGGCCGGCGGGCTTCGCCACGCTGATCAGCGATGTGCTGAACTACACGTTCGGGGCCGACGCGCAGGCCGGCGTGCCGCAGCCGGCGCCGAACACCGCCGGCCTCGGCGCCGCCGGGACGCTGTCCGCGCCGTTCGCCGCGCCGCAGACGCTGAGCAGTTTCGCCGCGGCGCTGATCGGCGCCGAGGCATCCGACAGCGCCAACACGACCAGCCAGCTCGGCACCGAGCAGGCGGTGCAGACCACGCTGGCCAATCAGCTCACCTCGCAGAGCGGCGTCAACCTCGACCAGCAGATGTCGCTGATGATCCAGTTGCAGAACGCCTACGGCGCCAACGCCAAGGTGATCAGCGCGGTGCAGACGATGTTCACCGAGTTGCTGCAGGCGGTGTCGCCATGACCCCGAGGATTCGCACGAGAATCCCTGAGGGGGAACCATGAGGGGTGAGCCATGAGCGGCGCGATCTCCGCCACCGGCCAGTCCGACGCCGGCTGGATGAGCAACCTGATCGGCGATGCCGCCACCGTGCGCCAGCACCTGGAAACGCTGACCAATCAGGCGAGCACCGGGCTGGTCAGCTCGACCTATGCGGGGCTGGGCAGCGGCGCCGCGGTGTCGCTCGACCTGAACCCGGAACTTGCCAACCTGACGACCTGGCAGAACAACATCAACCAGGTCACCGGCTCCATGCAGGTCACCCAAACCGCGATGACGCAGCTTCAGTCGATCGCCTCGAATTTCTATTCGCAGGTCAATTCGTTGAGCTCGGCCGATGCATCGAGCGTGGACGTGCTCGCCGCGCAGGCGCAAGCCGCCTTGCAGCAGGTGGCCGGGCTGCTCGATACGACCGATGGAAATACGTATGTATTCGGCGGCGCGGACTCGACCAACCCTCCGGTGCCCGATCCGGACCAGATCCTTACCTCGGGCCTTTACAGCCAGATCAATGGCGAGGTCGGCGGCCTGGCCGCCAACGGCGCGGCGGCGACTGCCGCGGCAACGCTGGCGACCGCGTCGTCGAACGCCGCGGGGACCTCGCCCTTCTCCGTTTATATGTCGCAGCCGGCGGCGACCCTGCAGGCCGCGACGCCGGTCGTGCAGGTCGGCCAGGGGCAGATGGTGCAGGTCGGGCTGCTGGCCAGCGCCAACAGCGCCGTCACCTCGACCGGCAGTTCGACGACCGGATCGTACATGCGCGACCTGATGCGCGCGCTGGCCACCATCGGCTCGTTGAGTTCCTCGCAGGTCAGCGACAGCGGCTTCCAGGGGCTGGTGCAGGACACCAGCAGCAGCCTGCAAGGGGTGATCTCGGCGATGGCCGGGGATGCCGGCGTGCTGGGCAACACCCAGACGGCGCTGACCGCCACGCAGACCCAGATGTCCGACACCGCGACGGCGCTCACCACCCAGGTGTCGGGGGCGCAGGATGTCGACATGGCGCAGACGCTGTCGAACATCACACTGGTGCAGACGCAGTTGCAGGCCTCGTACCAGGTGATCGCCGGGATGGAGAATCTCAGTCTCGTGAAGTTCCTGCCGACATGATGGGGTCGGCTTCACTGAGTGTTAACCCATCGGGGTCAGGTATGGCGTCTGACCCGCAAAACGCGAGCCGATCCGTAACATTGTGGGCAAGAGGTAAGATACCATGTCCGGCACCTTGAATTCCGTGAATACCAATGTCGGCGCGATGATCGCGCTCGACGCACTGAACTCCACCAACTCGCAGCTCAACGGCGTGCAGAAGCAGATCTCCACCGGCTACCGCGTGGCGGATGCCACCGACGACGGCGCGGCCTATGCCGTGGCCCAGTCGGTCCGCTCTTCGGTCGGCGCGCTGACCAGCGCCAACCAGCAGTTGGGCAGCGCCCAAGGGTTGCTGTCCACCACCAGCTCGGCGCTGAACGACGTCTCCAACCTGATGGCGAGCATGCGCGACGTGCTGGTCAGCCTGTCGAACGGCGCAACCCAGGGCAACGAACGTACCCAGTACCAGTCGCAGTACTACTTCGCTGCTCGCGAACGTGAAGAGCTTCGTGCAGGATGCCAGCTACAACGGCCAGACGCTGGTCGGCAACATCACCGGCAGCAGCGGCAGCTTCGCCAGTATCGCGGTGGTGCGCAACGAGGTGGGGTCCACCTACGGCATCGCCACGTTCGGCGGTTCCACGGTGTACAGCTCGATCGCCTTCACCACGACGCAGCTCAATGGCGCCTCGACGGTTGCCGCGCTGATCACCGCCACGGGCACGTTCATCAGCCAATCCGACAAAGTCAGCTCGGCGATGAACACCTATGGCTCGGCGACCAACTTCATCAACAACCAGGTCAGCTACAACAGCGACAAGATCAACTCGCTGAATGCCGGCCTCGGCTCGCTGGTGGACGCCAACCTGGCGCAGGAATCGGCACTGTTGCAGGCGCTGCAGATCAAGCAGCAGCTTGCCACGCAGTCGCTGACCCTGGCGGATCAGACGCCGCAGATTCTGCTCAGCCTGGTCAAAGGCGCGTAGTCGTCTGCGCCGGGGCGGGCAAAACGCCCGCCCCGATGCACGGCCCGCCCGCAAGACAAGAAGGAACCCATGTCGAACCTGGTCTTGGAGCTGCGCCAGGGCGAAGTGATGATCGTCAACGGTGCGCCGATCCGCTTTCGCACCAAGTCGCGGATCGAGCTGACCGCCAAGGCGCGCTTCCTGTTCGGCAAGCAGATCATGCCGCCGGATCAGGCGGACAGTCCCGCCCGACGGATCTATTTCGCCCTGCAATCGGCCTATATCGGCACCGAGGAGGAGCGCGAGCAGGGCTTGCTCACCGCTCGGGATCTGGTCGGCGCGTTCAAGGACGCGACCACCTCGGCGCTTGCGCGCGAAATTCTCGATGCGGCACTGGCCGCCGCGGAAGCCGACGAGTGCTATCGCGCGCTGAAGCTCGCCCGCCGGATCATCCGCCACGAGGACGCGGTGCTGGGCCGCGTCATATCAATCGACACACCAGCCCAGCAGGAGCCACCAAAAGAATGCAGACCATGACGCAGGCGGCGCGTGCCTATCAGGCCGCCACCACCCATCGGAGTCAGCGCGAGCAGGAAGCCGACGTGTTTCGCCACGCCATCGGCGCACTGAAGGCGGCGCGCACCGCCGGTCAGGTCCCGCGATTGCGCGCCCTCGCCGACAACCGCCGGCTCTGGCTCACCGTCACCGACCTGATGCGCGATCCCGACAGCCGACTGCCGCTGGAACTGCGCGCCTCCATCGTCTCGGTCGGGCTCACCGTGCAGCGCGAGATGGATCGCGAGCAGCCGAGTTTCGACTTCCTGATCGAGATCAACCAGACCATCGCCGAGGGACTGTCGGACGCGCGCTGACGGGATTTGCCCTGTCCCGACTTGCCATGACTGCCCAGCCCTAACCGGACACACCCTGACCGGACACAGCTCGACCAGACCATCCCGACCGGGGTTCGCCATGTGATCGCCGAAGTCACCCTTCGTTCGCTCAAAAAAGGAGCCGCGCATGGACCTGTTCGACGCCACCGCCGATTCGGAGACGCTGACCCGACGTGCCGACGAACTGCTCGGCGCACAGCGCGTCGGCGCGGCGCGCGCGCTGCTGGCCGCCGCCCAGCGCCTGACGCCCCGCGCCCCGCGCACAGCCTCGCTCGCCGCGCGACTGGAGATGCGCGAGGGCCGCCCGGCGGCGAGCCTCGCGGCACTGGGGCAGGCGATCGCCGTGGCCCCGCGCACCGAACTGTTCATGCTGCGCGCGGACGCCCGCCGGCAGCTCGGCGATCTTGCCGGTGCGGCGGCCGACGCGGCCGATGCGGTCATCCATGATCGGCACGATCCGGCGGCGAAGGCGCTGCTCGGCGTGCTGATGCTGGACCTTGGGCGGCCCGAGGACGCCGTGCGGTGCCTGGCCGAGGCGGTCGATGCGGCACCGGCCAATCCGACGTATCGCGAAGGCCTCGCCGCCGCGCTGGTGGCTGCCGGCCGACCCGAAGCGGCCGCCGCGACCTATGCCGCCGGGATCGATGCCGCGCCGGGCAGCCTCGAGTTGCGCAACGCCGCCATCCTGCTCGCCGTCCGCGAGCGCGCGTTCGCCAGCGCCGTCGCGCTGGCCGAAGCGGCGCGCGTGGTCGGGATCGCCGACGCCTGCACCTTTGGGCTGAAGGGCCACGCGCTGGCCAGCCTCGGCCGACATGCGGAAGCCGCGGACGCCTATGCCGACGCGCTTCGGCTGGGGCCGGAGGACCCGTACGTGCGGCGCGTGGTCGCCGCGGCGGACCTCCCGCCCGACGCGACGCGTGCGCCCGTCGATTACCTGCGTCGCGTGTTCGATGGTTACGCGGATCACTTCGAGGGGCATCTGATCAGCCTCGGCTACCGTATCCCCGGTGTGATGCGCAGCGCACTGGGCGCGCACCTGTCGATTGGCACCGGTCCCGCGGCGCGAGAAGAATCAGAAGAATCTCCCCCGCCCCTTGAGGGCTTGGGCCGCGAAGCGGACCAAGGCTGGGGGGAGGGGTCATCGCAGGGGGCGGATCGCAGCCTCTTCCCGCCAGACCCCTCCCCCCGCCCCTGGTCCGCTTCGCGGCCCAAGCCCTCAACGGGAGGGGGAGAAAGCCACACCACGACCCAGGCGCCGATCGGGCCGGTGCTGGACCTTGGCTGCGGCACCGGCCTGGCGGCGGTCGCGCTGGCGGACCTGCCGCTGGGCCCCTGGGTCGGCATCGACCTGTCGCCCCGCATGCTGCGGCTGGCGGCGACGAAACAGCTCTACGCCGCGCTGCACGAGGCCGACATCATCGACTTCCTGGCTGGCGACCCGCGGCAATGGGGGCTGGTCCTCGCCGCCGACGTACTGTGCTACCTCGGTGCGCTGGAACCCCTGTTCGCCGCGGTCTACCCGCGCCTGCTGCCAGGTGCGCTGTTTCTTTGCTCGGCCGAGGAACTGCTCGGTCCGAATTTCGGCAACGGCGACTGGGTGCTCGGCCGCCAGGGCCGCTTCGCGCATGCCCGGGACTACATCGACCGGGCGGCGACAGTGGCCGGGTTCAAGGTGCGCGCGATCGACGCCGAGGTGCAGCGGCAGGACGCCGGCGCGCCGGTCCCGGGCTTCCTGATCGTGCTCGAGCGGCCGCATGCCATCGGCTGAGGCGGTGCTCGACCGCGTCGATCACGCCGCGCGCGGTGCGGGCCTGCTCGCCATGGGCCGTCCGGCCGACGCATTGTCCGCCCTGCGCGCGGCGGTGGCGATCGGCGACGCGGCGCCGGCGACCCTGCTCAATCTGGCGCTGGCCGAAGACCGCGTAGGCGACTGCGAGCGCGCGCGGCGGCGGATGCAGGACCTGGCCGACCGCCTGCCCGACTGGGACGAGCCGCCGCTGCGCCTGGCGGAAAGCCTGCGCGCCGAGGGCTGCCACGCGGCTGCCGAACAGGCCTATGCAGCGGTGCTCGCGATCAATCCACGGCGCGAAGAGGCGATGGTCAGCCTCGCCGTGCTGCGCCTCGGCCACGGTGACGCACCGGGCGCTACGTCATTGCTGCTGCGCTGCTGCGCCCTGGCGCCGAACAACGCGGAAGCGTGGGACGCCCTCGGACTGGCGCTGCTGCAGACCGGCGACGTGGCCGGCGCGGCCAGCGCCTTCGCGGAAGCGCACCACTTGGTGCCGCGCTGGCTCGACCCTGCGCTGCACCTGGTCGATGCCGCCTGCGCCGCCGGCACCGCCGCGACCGAACTGGCGCGGCTCGAGGCCGCCGCGCTGGCCGATCCGCTCGATCCCGTCGGCGCCACGGCACGCGGCGTGCTGCTGGAACGGCAGGGCCGGCGCGACGAAGCGATCGACGCGCTGGAGGTCGCGGTCACCCTGGCGCCCGACGCGCCGCGCCCAACGGCGCTGCTCGCCGGCGTGCTGGCGCGCACCACGCGGGTCGACGAGGCCGAGAAATGGCTGCGCCGTGCCGCCGCGCTCGACCCCACCGAGCCGCGGCTGCGCAACGACCTCGCCGCGGTGCTGATGCGCAAGCACCGTCACGCCGAGGCCCGCACCGAGCTGACCGAGTTGATCGCGACGCATGGCGAGCAGGTCGGCGCGCTGTGCAACCTCGCCGCCGCCACCATGTCCTGCGGCTTGCAGCAGGCCGCCGTGACGATCGCCGAGCGCGCGATCGCGCTCGCGCCGGACGCGCTGGGTCCCCGCCGCGCCCTGGCGAACACGCTGCCGTACCGCGAGGCGATCACCGGCGCCGAGCTTCTGGTCGCGCTGGTCGCCTGTTCCGATCGGGCGCCGCGCGTCGTCCCGCCGGACTTCGCCAACCGGCCCGACCCGGATCGCCGCTTGCGGCTCGGCCTGCTGTCCGGCTCGCTGCGCACCCATCCGGTCGGCTGGCTCACCATTGCCGGCTTCGAGACGCTCGATCCGCAGGCGTTCGATCTTGTCGTCCTGGCGCAGAATGCGGCGCGCGACTCGATCGCCCGGCGCTTCCGCGCCATCGCCGGCGAATGGCACGACGTGGATACGCTCGATGACGCCAGGCTCGCCGCGCTGGGGCGGTCGCTGGGGATCGACGTGCTGATCGACCTTGGCGGCTATGGCGATGCCGGCCGCATGCTCGCCTGCGCCCATCGGCTGGCGCCGGTGCAGGTCAAATGGGTCGGTATGCAGAACCACTCCAGCGGCCTGGCGGAGATGGACTGGCTCATCACCGATCGCTGGGAGACGCCGCCCGGCTTCGAGCACCTGTACACCGAGCGCCTGCTGCGCCTGCCGGATGGCTACGTCTGCTACAGCCCGCCGCCCTATGCGCCCGACGTGGTGCCCCTGCCGGCCCTGGCCAACGGGCATGTCACCTTCGGATGCTTCAACAACCTGGCCAAGATCACCCCGCTGGTGATCGCCACCTGGGCCCGCATTCTGCGGCAAGTGCCCGACGCGCGGCTGGTCCTGAAGACCCACCAGTTCTCCGACGCCGCGACCGCCGCGCGCATCCTCGCCGATTTCACCGCGCACGGCGTCGCCGCCGCACGGGTCGCGCTGCGGGGTGCCTCGCGCCATCGCGCGTTCCTCGGCGAATACAACCAGATCGACCTCGTGCTGGACCCGTTCCCCTATTCCGGCGGGCTGACGACCTGCGAGGCGCTCTGGATGGGCGTGCCGACGGTGACTTTGCCCGGAGAGATCTTCGCCTCGCGCCATTCCGCCAGCCATCTGAGCAATGTCGGGTCTGGCGGACTGGGTGGCCGCCGACCTTGACGGCTACGTCGATCTGGCCTGCGGCCGGGCCGCCGACCTGGCGGCGCTCGCCTCCCTGCGCGCCGGATTGCGGCCGTGGATGAAAGCCAGCCCGCTGTGCGATGCCCCGCGCTTCAGCCGGCACCTCGGCGCCGCGCTGCGCCATGCCTGGCGCGATTGGTGCCAGGATGCCGGGCGAAGCGCCGGGAATTAACCACGCATCAACCCGCGGCACCCATCATCGCCGCGCAAACCAGGAAATGCCCGCAATGCCGCCGCTGCCGAACGTCGATGTCCGCGTCGATGTCAACCTGTTCGTCTACAACGGGGCGGCGACCGTTGGCGCGGCGATTGAGAGCGTGCTGGCGCAAACCTTTCCCGCTTTCACGCTGACGCTGATCGATGATGGCTCGACCGATGGCACGACCGAGGTGCTGGCCGGCTACGCGGCGCGCGATCCACGCATCCGGCTCAAGCGCAACCGCTGCAACGGCGGTGCGATTGCCAACTTCCAGCGCGGTTTCTGGTTCGGCGACGCCGACTACGTGATGCCGAAATCCGGCGACGACATGATCGCGCCCGATTTCATCGAATCCTTGATGGACGTCCTGCACGCGCACCCCGACGCGGCGATGTGCCATGCCGCCGGGCTGGTGTTCCGCGGCACCGATACCATCGTCGGCGCCTACCCGCCCGAGCACTGCCTGCAGGCCGTGGACGCCGATCCGCTGGTGCGGGCCCGGCACGTCATGGCGCGCTACACCTCCTCGCCGGCATTCTGGGGCATCTACCGGCGCGCCGCGGTCGATCGCCTGTCGCCGATCCGCATGCGCGCCGGCTGGGATCACGTTGTGCTGGCGGAACTGGCGCTGGCGGGCGAGATCCGTCACGTGGCCCGGCCACTGTACTGGCGGCGTGACGGGGGAAAATCGGTGCTGCAGCTTGCCCGCGCCGCCACCGAGCAGGCGCGCGCCGGCCTGCCCTTGGACGACACGCTGGCCGAGCAGCGCTGGCGCACGCCGCTGATCACCACCGCCTATGCCCATCTCGAGATGGCGGCCGCGACACGGCTGCCGCACGCCAACCGGCTCCGGCTGATGGCCGACGCCCGCGAGATCTTTCGCGCCCGCTGGCTGACCTGGCTGATCCGGGAAGCCGAGGCCCTGCAGGCCGCCGTGCCGGCATTGCTCACAGAACTCCAGCACGCCTCGCCGCTCGAGGCGAGCTGGCTGACGCGCTCGCTCAGTGAGGCCCTGCGCGCCGCTGCCACCATCGTGCCCGAGGTGCCGGTTGCCGCGGCCCAACTGGCTGCCCTGTGCAACCCCATGACCCTGCCGATCGCGGCCTGAGGAGACAGCAATGGATGCCGTCGCAGACATACCGGTCCGCCTGCATATCGGCTGCGGCACGAACACGAAGCCCGGCTGGATCAATATCGACCGGGTCGCGCGCAGCCCGGGCGTGGTCACCGATCTCGACATCACCGACCTGCCGTATCCCGACGGCGCGGTCGACGCGGTGCTGGCGGAGCACGTGTTCGAACACTTCTCGTTTGCCGAGGAGGCGCTGGTGTGGCGCGAGCTGGCGCGCGTGCTGCGCCCCGGCGGCACGCTGACGCTGGAAGTGCCGGACTTCGAGTGGGTGTGCACCACGTTTATTGCCGCCAACGACGACTGGCGGGAATTCTATGTGGTCGGTGCCATCGATCATTACGCCGGCTGCGGCCGCGCGCTCGATCAGCGCTGGGGCATTCTGCAGACCATGTTCTTCGGCAACCAGAACGGTGCCGGCCAGTTCCACCGCAGCGCCTACACCGAGGGCAAGTTGCGCGCGCTCGCCGGCGCGCTGGAATTCCAGAGCATCGTGGTGCGCCGGCGGTTCAACAAGGGCGGCCAGGCGCTGCGCGCCCGGCTGGTACGCTGAGCGGAGGCGGGTGGCATGCGCATCTTCATCTCAGGCATCGCCGGCTTCCTGGGCAGCCACCTGGCCGAGCGCCTGATGGCGATGGGCCACGACGTGGTGGGCTGCGACAGCCTGCTCGGCGGCGAGCTGGTCAACGTGCCGCCCGAGGCCGAGTTCTACCAATATGACTGCCGCGACTTCAACGCGATGGCCAAGGTGATGCGCGGCTGCGAACTGGTCTATCACTGCGCCGCCACCGCCTACGAGGGGCTGTCGGTGTTCGCCCCGGCAATGATCATGGACAACATCGTCACCGGCTCGGTTTCGGCGTTTTCCGCCGCGATCTCCAACGGCGCGCGGCGCATCGTGTTCTGCTCCTCGATGGCGCGCTACGGCACCAACGCGGTGCCGTTCCTGGAGACCTACGTCCCGCGGCCACAGGACCCGTACGGCATCGCCAAGGTCGCCGCCGAGCAGGCGCTGGTCAATCTCGCCGGCGTGCACGGCGTCGAATACGCCATCGCCGTGCCGCACAACATCATCGGCGCGCGGCAGAAATTCGACGATCCGTATCGCAACGTCGCCTCGATCATGGCGAACCTGATGCTGCAGGGCCGGTCGCCCTTCATCTACGGCGACGGCGAGCAGATGCGCTGCTTCAGCCATATCGAGGACTGCCTGTCCTGCATGCTCGCCCTGGGGCTGACCGGGCACGGCCTCGGCGAAGTGATCAATATCGGCCCCGACGAGGAATTCGTCTCGATCAACCAGTTGTTTCGTCAGCTCAAGGGCATCGTCGGCTTCGAGGGACAGGCGATCCATCTGACCGACCGACCGCAGGAGGTGCGCAAGGCGTTCTGCTCGTCGGACAAGGCACGCGAGCTGCTCGGCTATCGCACAACGCGGGGACTGGAGGAGGGGCTGGGCGACATCGTGGATTACATCAAGCGCATCGGCCCGCGAAAATTCCGCTATCATCTGGATATCGAGATCCGCAACGAGCGCACGCCACGCACGTGGACCGAGCGGCTGATGTAACCGCGGGCGGCCCGCGGCAAGGATCGCCGCCGGGACCGCGGCCTGCGCGCTTATGTCAAGATCGACGCACGGATTGCGCAGCCGCTTGCGTGTATGGTTCCCGGCTTGGCGGTGCCGCCGGGCCGTCGCCACTGAACGGTCCGCACGCCGAGACCGCGAACCAACTGTGCCGTTGCGTGCACGCCGACAAGATCATCCGCCGACCGCCGATCGACGACCGCCGACCGCAGGGAATGTCATCAAACGCCGATGCCCAGGTGGGTCGGGTGGCTGCTGCCGCCGAACGTCGCTGGTCCCGAAGTGTGAGTCGGCGCCGGAGCAGGAGCGGGCGCCGGAACAGGAGCCGGGGTCGGTTCCTGAGCGCGCGCGGGAGCCTGAGCGCGGGCCGGAGCCGCAGCGGGGGCGGATGCCGCAGCGTGGGTCGACGCCGCAGCGGGGGTCGATACCGCGGCGGGGGCTGCAGTCGTCATGGAGGCGCCGAGGTTAGGCGGCCGGCCGATACCCGAGTCCTGCCATGCCTGGTAAGCCTGAATCTGCTGCGCGGTCGGGATCGAACTGACGACCGCGCCGGCGGAATTGCGAAACTCGATCACCACGAGGCCGAGCGCGGCGTTCAGCGCCAGCGTCGGGTTCGGCGAGGCCGTGGCTGCCGGCGCGGTTGGCTCGACCGGGGCAGCAGTTGCCGCGGGCTTGACCGGCGCGGCGCCGCTGTTGCCGGTGCTGGGCTGAGCCACTGCCTGGATGCTGAGATCGTTCGGCATGGCGGGCGTGATCACTATGACGACGCCGTTTTGGCGAGAGGGGAACAACCAGCACTGTTGCGCCGATAAGGTTAATTCGCGGTTAACAACGCCGCCGCGGTGGGTGATCTCGTGGCAAGCTTCCGACGCAAGCAGCGCTGAAAAGGCCCGCCAGACGTTCCGGCCGGCTCCTCAGGTCGGGCGCCAGTTGAACCGCGTGGCCAGCCACCCGCGCAGCTCGAGCAACGCCGCGGAGTCGACCGCGACACTGGTCATCGCCGCGGCGGCGGCGACCCCCTCGAGCGGGCGCACCGAGAGGGTGCTGGTCAACTCCTGCACTTCCGGCTGCCCGGCGGCCTGGCCGGCGGCGCGGCGCCACAACGCAACCATCGCCGCCGAGGTCAGCCGCGGCAGTACCAGCCCGAACTCAAGCTGCGTCGCCGCGGCAGCGGCGCGCCAGGCATCGTAGCGCGCGCCGGTCGGCTTGGCCCCGCGCAGGGCGGCATGCAGCTCGACCAGCGTCGGCACGTCGGGAAAGGCCGGATCACGGCCTTGCGTGCCGCTGGCGTCCAACGCCCCCAGACCGAGGAGCGGCTTGCCGCCGGCCTGCTGCACGGCGGCGACCTGCCGTGGCACGTTCTGGCCCCACGCCAACACCGCGTCGGCCTGGCCAGCGGCGAATGCCGCAATCGCCGCCGCCTGCCCGACCGCGCCGAACACCGGCACGACATGCGCGCCAAGCAACTCAAGCCCCAGCATCGCCGGCAGCTCCGGTCCGACCGGGCCGGAGGCCGCCAGTCGGATCGGGCGACCCGACCCGAGCGGGGGCGCATCGCGGCGCACCATGACGATCGCCGGGGTCACGCCGGCCATGACCGGAACCCAGTGCTCGGCGTCGAAATGCACCCGCGGGTCGCCCACCAGCCAGTCGAGCGTCGCGGCTCCGGGCGCCAGCAGCAGCGTCGCGCCATCCGCCGGCACGCGCGCCTCGAACTGATTGGCCCCGGTCACGCCATCGACGCCACCGGCGCAGGTGGCATGGACTTTCGTGTCGGGCGGCAGCGTCCCATCGAGCGCCGTGGCGACGGCATTGCCCCAAACGCCCATGTGCCCGCCATCGGGGCCGGCGACCAGGATCGTCGCGCCCTCGGGAAACGGCACCGCCGCGAGGGCGGCGGACGGCAGCAGCGGCAGGGTCGCGCGCGCGGCCGTCGCCCGGCCCAGCAGCGGGCCGGCCAGCAAGCCAATCAGGTGCCGCCGCGCAAGCGGCGGCAGGGGGATGGTCAAGCCGGCGCCTCCTGCTGCATGCGGGCCGGTGGCCGGCCAGGCGGGTGGCCGGATCCGGGGTATCCTCCTAGCCCGATCCGGTGCCGGCGGCAAAATCGTGACAGCGGGGCGGCGACCTGTCATTGCGAGGAGCGCAGCGACGAAGCAATCCCCATCCAGTTGCCCACCGGGATGGGGATTGCTTCGTCGCTGCGCTCCTTGCAATGACAGGTGGGGGCGGCGGTCGCGACGGCTGAGACGCTATTCGTCGTAGCTGACCAGCGCGTCGAACGGGACGTCGAGGCGCGAGCGGCCATGGAGAAAGCTCAGCTCGATCAGCGCCGCCGCTGCCGGGACCACCGCGCCCACCTTGCGCAGCAGCGCGATGCCCGCCGCCATGGTGCCGCCGGTCGCCAGCAGATCGTCCACCACCACCACGCGCTGGCCGGGCGCGATCGCGTCGGCCTGGATCTCGATGTGGTCCGCGCCGTATTCCAGCGCGTATTCCAGCCCGACCGTATAGCCCGGCAGCTTGCCACGCTTGCGCAACATCACGAAGCCGCAGCCCAGCTTCAGGGCCAGCGGCGCGGCGACCAGGAAGCCGCGGCTCTCCACGCCGGCCAGCAGGTCCGGGTGATGCGCGCGCACCGCCTTGGCCATGCGGCCCATCGCCACCTGCCAGGCATCGGCGTCGCGCAGCAGGGTGGAGATGTCGTAGAAGTAGATGCCGGGCTTGGGAAAGTCCGGAATCCCCCGGATGTGATCCTTCAGGTCCATGCGCGCTCGACTTTCCTGCCGCTCGGTTGGGTCATTCGGTTGGGTCATCCAGCCGATGTATCGCGTTCGTCGTGCGGTGGGTAGAGGTTCGGCGGCAGGCGCCTGCCCGGTGGTGAGTGCGTCCCTGGCCGGATGTTGCCCGGCGGCGCCGGTCGTGGGCAGACTGTTCCGCCACCCGGGCGGAGGACGACATGGGCGAGACCGAGCTGCGCAACGCCGACATCGACACGGCGCTGGCCGAAACGAAGGAGGCCTATGTCGCGCGCAACGCCAAGAGCCTCGCCCGCTATGTCGAGGCGACCGCGGTCATGCCCGGCGGCAACACCCGCACGGTGCTGTTCTACGCGCCGTTCCCGATCGCCATCGCGCGCGGCGAGGGCTGCCGGCTGTGGGACCTGGACGGCGCGCGAATACGTCGACTTCCTGGGCGAATACACCGCGGGCATCTACGGCCACTCGCATCCGGTGATCCGCGCCGCGGTGGACCGGGCGCTGGACGGCGGCATCAACCTGGGCGCGCACAACCTGCTGGAGGCGCGCTTCGCCCGCGCGGTGTGCGACCGCTTCGGGCTGGAGCGGGTGCGCTTCACCAACTCCGGCACCGAGGCGAACCTGATGGCGATCAGCCTGGCCCGCGTGTTCGCGCGCCGGCCCAAGGTGATGGTGATGCAGGGCGGCTACCACGGCGCGGTGTTCACCTTCTCCGGCAATGGCAGCCCGATCAACGCGCCGTTCGATTTCGTGCTGGCGCCATACAACGACGTCGACGCGACGGTGGCGCTGATCGAGCAGCACGCGGCCGGAGCTGGCGGCGGTGATCCTGGAGCCGATGATGGGCGGCGGCGGCTGCATCCAGGCCGAGCCCGCGTTCCTGCACGCGCTGCGCGCCGCGACCGAGCGGGTCGGCGCGCTGCTGATCTTCGACGAGGTGATGACCTCGCGCCTGGCGCCCGGCGGGCTGCAGTCGGTGCGTCGGGGTGCAGCCCGACCTGACCACGTTCGGCAAATATATCGGTGGCGGCATGTCGTTCGGCGCCTTCGGCGGGCGGGCGGACATCATCGACATGTTCGATCCGCGGCGGGCCGACGCGCTGCCGCATGCCGGCACGTTCAACAACAACGTGCTGACCATGTCGGCCGGCCTGGCCGGGCCTGACCGAGGTCTACACGCCGGCCGCCGCAGTGGCACTGAACGCGCGCGGCGATGCGCTGCGCGAGCGGCTGAACGCGCTGTGCCGCGCTGCCGATGCGCCGGTGCAGTTCACCGGCCTCGGCTCGATGATGGCGGTGCACATGATGCGCGGGCCGATCCGCTCGCCGGCGGACGCTGCCAAGGGCGATGCCAAACTGAAGGAGCTGTTCTTCTTCGACATGCTGGCGCAGGGGATCTGGCTGGCCAAGCGCGGCATGATGACGCTGTCGCTGCCGATCGGCGATGCCGAGTGCGACAAGCTGGCTGGCGCGGTCGAGGAGTTCCTGGCATCGCGACGGTCGTTGCTGGCGACGGCACCGTAATGGCCGCAACGTAGAACGGAAAAGCCAACGCCCCCGGACTTGTTCCGGGGGGCAGCGCCTTCCGCCACCTTCGTGGGCCTGCTGCCAAACCGCCGCGGCGCAAGCGGCGGAATGCGCTGCGCTGTTCCGCCCTACGACGATTGCGGTGCCGGATTACTTGCCAGGCACTCGACCGCCACCCGGATCGCCCGCTATCACCGAATGCAGCAACGGGGCCGTCCGAGGCCCCGGCCACCAGTGGAAGCGCCGGACATGCGACGAATCTCGTCCTTTGGCTTATGCGCGGCTGCCTGGTGCGCGATCGTGTCGGCACTGGCGGTGCCCGGCGCCGCCGCGCCGCACCCGTCCGGGATCACCGGCATTGCCGTGGCCGGCACGCAGGATGTCGGCACGTTCGATGGCGTGCCCTATGTCCGGACCTGGGGAACCGTCTCCGGCGTCGTGGCGCCCGGCGAGGCGGTCGAGGGCCTCGCCGGACTGCCGAAGGATGCCGACGGCGACTACGACTACACCTCGCCCTTCGAGATCATCGCGCCGGCACGCCAGGGGGCCAATTCGACGATCCTCATCGAGTTCGGAAAATCGTGGCTCGCCGATCATGCACAACAACCTCGACCAGATCGCCGCCGCCGGCGCACCGGCCAAGGCCAGATATCCGCAGGGCCTCGGCGACGGCTTCCTCGAGGACAGCGGCATCTCCTACAGCCGGGTCGCCTGGCAGACCGGCATCTCGCCCGGCGTGCCGGCGACCGCGCAGGGCGTGGGCGAGGTCATCGTGCGCGACTTCGCGCGCCTGCTCGCCGGCAACCGCGCGATGCTCGCCGCCGGCGCGCCGAACCTCGGGCGCTACCGGACGCTGCTGTTCAGCGGCATCAGCCAGAGCGCATGGTTCGTGAACACCTTCATCGCCGAGGGCTTTAACGCCGATTCGGTGACCGGCACGCGGGTGTTCGCCGGGGTGCTGGCGATCGACGGCACCGGCAACTGGCTCGCGGTCAACCAGCTCGCCGCGGTGCATCACGCAGCCCAGGCGCCGTATTTCGCGCCGGATGCGACCCCGCTGCCGGCGTCCCAGCTTCTTTCGCGCCCGCACAGCGATCCGTTCTACGTCGATGTGGCAAATCTCACGGACTTCTACCGCGTCCACGCGAGCCTGACCGACACACCGACGCTGCCGCACAACATGCGGCGCTACGACTGGCCGAGCCCGCACCATCCGGTGACCACCGCTGCCGACGCCGCCGCGACCTTCGCCGCCGGCCGGCCGGGCGGTGCCTGCAACGGCGGCACTGTCGTGCCGGTCAATCCGACCTCGTATACGCCGTTCCTGCGTACGCTCGTCGTGGAGTTGGCACACCAGGCCGGCTCGCGCGACGCCCCGCGCGCCCCCGCGCTCCCGCCGACGCGCCTGTTCAAGCTCGGGCCGGCACCCACGGACACCCAGCACTTCAGTCCCCTGCCGGGCGCGGCACTGAAAGTGCCCACTTCCGACAAGGATGCGCAGCCGGTGGGCGGCGTGCGCTTCCCGGCGGTCGTCGTTCCGCTCGGCCGGCCAGACCCGGTCGCGTTGCCGCCGGTTATCACTACGACGATCAACGGCACCTGCGGCAACATCGGGCAGTGGCAGCCGTTCACGCCTGCCGAGGCCGCGCAACGCTACGGCTCCACGGCGAAGTTCCTGCGGCTCTATGGGAACGCCATCGACCGCCTGATCGCGACCGGTTTCCTGCTGGCATCGCAGAAGCGCGCCATGCTGGCCGAGGCAGCCGAGCACTATGCGAAGCCCGACGGCCCATGATCGACAGCACATGATCGACAGCGCAGGCGTCGGTGGCGTACGGCACGCCGCGGTCACCGCGGCGGCCTTCATCGGACGCGTGCCGGGCGTCGGGATCGATGCCGTTTGGTATCGTATGAAATCAACACCGTCGCGGCGGCTCGCGCCGTGGCCGGTTCGCACGCGGATAGCTCGGAGCCTGAATGCAAAGACCCCCGCACGCGCCTGGCGTTAAGCGGGGGTCGCTTTGCGAAGCGCTGCTTCGCGCTCGGGATACAAATCCCGATGATAATGTGGACTTGTTGATCCGTTGCCGGTGCCACAACGGCCGGCAACATCGACTATGCCCGGTGGAATCATGCTGCTCGTGCACCCTCCTGTGGCTGTTGACGACACCAGCAACATAGGTTGTTGACGGTTCCATGTCAAGTGAAACCACGTGCGGACGCTGCCTCGGCTTGGAGGTCCGCAACGGTCGGACGGCCAACCTTCGGTGCCATAAGACCTGCAACCGGTGCCGACCCCAACCCGTCCGTCCATGCGTCACGGCAGGTATCATACTGATTATGCAACAACAGGTTGCGGTCGTAGCGCTGCACAGCATCAATTCGTCCTCGGCGCCGGCAGTGCGACAACGCGTCACAATATCGTCGCTGAACACCTGAACGGCGACCCGGCAAGGCACGCACCCGCGTCCAGGCACGATCCAGACCTGAATCCGCCGCCCGCCGCCGTGGCGACGCGGCCTGCCGCGTCACGCCGACGCAAACAGGCGCTGGCCGATGAATTCTCCCGCACGCACTCCGCCGGGACAGGCAAACAATCCGCCACCGGTATGAGTGACGAACTGGTTCAGCATGTCGAACCTCGCCATGTTCTCGAAGATCCTGACGAAGCCCGTCCGCGGGTCGCGCTGGTAGGCGACGAACAGCAGCCCGGCGTCATACTCCATGCCCTGCCGCCACGGCGGCCAACGCTC
Organism: uncultured Alphaproteobacteria bacterium; assembly: GCA_963773345.1. GTDB lineage: Bacteria > Pseudomonadota > Alphaproteobacteria > Acetobacterales > Acetobacteraceae > Palsa-883. The sequence goes on from CAVZBG010000010.1 coordinate 1,282,635, forward strand.
GGCGGTGAAGTCCACCCCGTCGTTGTACGAGTACCCCCGGCGCAGGATCTCCGCGCCGTCGTTGCTCGCCGCGTTGGCGAGACGCACATGCGCGTTCTGCGGAATGATCGGGTTGCCGTCCTGGTCGGCCCGGTCCAGGCCCAGCGGCGCGAACTCGTCGTTCAGGCCAAGCGGCGCGCCGGAGCGTTTCTGCCGCCCCATGGTCTGCTCCTGGAAGCCGACGTTGGTGCGGTCCCAGTGTTCCAGCGCCATGCGGATGCGCCGCACGACCACGTAGCTGCCGCCGTGCATCCAGGCCGGCCCGTCCTGATCGACCCACACGACCTTGTCGACCTCCGGCGGGGTATGGGTGCCGTCCTTGAACCCCATCAGGTTGCGCGGCGTCCCGCCCTTGGCCGGGCGGGATTGAAACCCCGTCTGCGCCCAGCGGATCTCCGCCATGTCGTATGCCATGCGGGCGAGCTGGCGCACCGCATGGAATGCCACCTGCGGATCGTCGGCGCAGGCCTGCACCGACAGATCCCCGCCGGTGCGCGCCGGCACCAACTGATCGCCGTTGAAGCGCGGCAGATCGATCAGCGCCGCCGGACGCAACGATGCCAGACCGTAGCGATCCTTGCCTGCCTTCTCGAACAGCCCGGCGCCAAAGCCGAAGGTCAGCGTCAGCCGCGCCGGGGCCAGTCCGAGTGCGTCGTCCGTGTCCGACGCCGGCGCATCCGCCGCCGCCACCGACGGCGCCGCGGTCTCGCCCGCGGTCATCCTGGCCGCCGCGGCGGTCCAGGTCCGCAGCAGCGTCACCACATCCCCGCGCTTCTCGGTGGTCAGATCGAACGCGGCGAAGTAGGTGTGACCCTGCGCCGGCGTCACGATGCCGGCCTGATGCGGTCCCCAGAACTCCACGGTCGGCTTTGGCGCCTTCAGCGCCCCATTGGGCATGATATCGGGCATGGCGGCGCCCGCGGCGAGGCCGCTGCCGACGGCCGCCGCCAGCCCCCCGGCGGCGGCGAGCAGCCCGCGCCGCGCCAGCGCGCCGGACGCGCGCGGCGCGGTGCCGGCCGCCTTGTCCCGCGGCGCGGTCATCGTGCCTCCATGACGGTATTCATGTCGTCCTCGACATAATAGAACCCCTTGCCGTCCGGGCGCAACGCCATGCCGAACAGGTCGCCGTTGCCCGGCGGCGATTGCGCCTGGTTGGTATCGACCCACTGCGCGTAGAGCTGCTTGCCGGTGGCGGGATCCAGCTCCACCACCTTGCCGTTGCGGGCATTGCAGGCCAGCAGATGACCGTTGGGCAGCATGATCAGCGCCAGCGGGCGGTCCAGCAGGCCGTCCTTGGTGATTTCTCTCCCGGTGCCGCCGCTGGTGGTGCGCGTCGGGGCATCGGGGACGGCGACGATCCGGTTCGCCAGCGCATCGGAGATGTAGAGCGTGCCGTCCGGCGCCAGCGCCAGTCCCGTCGGGCCGATCAGGAACACGCCCCGGTCGGCGCGCTGGCCGAAGCCGTTGGCGACAACCGTACGGCTGGCGATCGCCGGCGGTTTGCCGTCGGGGATGGCAAGATCGAGCCGCAGCACCGTCGCCTTGTCCACGATCACCGGGTTGCCGGTGGCGGGATCACGCACCGCAGGGCCCGGCACGTCGAACCCGGCCATGCTGACGAACAGCGTGGCCGACGTGCCGTTGTCGATCGCCGCCATGTTGCCCCACGGCCCGTTGATGTCGGGACCGGTCCAGGTGTCGACAAGCTGGCCGTTGGCATCCAGAACCAGCAGGCAGCCGGCCCCCTTGGTGGCCGTGGTCCCGTCATTGCTCGGCGTGCTGCCGACGATCACCCAGCCGCTTTTCAGCACGGCCATCGCGGTGGTCAGGCCGACGCCGCCGGGACATTGCGCAAGATGGCGCGGCAGCGCGGCGAACAGCGTGGTCTTTCGGGTGGACGGATTGTAGTCGACGATCGTGGTGCCCAGCCCCTGCAGGTTCGACAGATCGTTGAAATTGTCGATCAGCACGTCATCCTTCTGCAGCTTCCCGGCCGAGACCGGTGCCACCACGATCGCGTAGGGATTCTGGTCGCCGTTGTCCGGCACCGTCGAGGTCAGCGTGACGTGCTGGTGGACGGTCTCCAGGAAGCCGTGCGGCTGGTCCGCGCGGGCGAAGCCCATCGACCCGGCCAGGGCGGCCAGCGACAGCGTCGCGAAGACGGACGCATGGGCCGGACTGCGCCGCATCAGTTTTCTCCCATTGGATCGTCCATGGGCGGGTTCCCGGTTCGCATGCGTCGCCTCCACAATCGCAACGGGCGTGTCCCCCAAGTTGCGAATAAGTCGCAATATCGAAGCCTGGCCCGCCGGTCAAGTTTGCTGCCGTCACGTCTGCCATCGCGCCACCTCGGAACTGCATGCCCGCTGCACAACCGGATGCCCGCTTCAGAACTGGATGCCCCCTTCAGAACTGAATGACTGTGCGCAGGCCGAGCACCAGTTCATCACCGACCCGCTGCAGGGGCGCGTTCGGGTTGGCGATCCCCCCGCCGGGGTTGAACACGTACTGGAGGTCCGGCTGAAGCTGCCACCACGGCGTGACCTGGTACTGGTAGGTGATCTCCAGGTAGGTCTCGCCGCCGCGCGCCGGCACGAAGGTGCCGGGGTTGTAGAACGCCGCGGCCCGGTCCAGCGCGGCGGCGGCGCTGCTGACCTGGGCGTAGCCCATGCCGATGCCGAAGGTGTCGTTGTCGCGCCCCAGGAACGGTTCGTGGAACGTCAGGCCGGCGTTCATGCTGAAGGTGATCAGGTTGCGGTCCGCCTGCGGCGCCCCCAGCAGCCGGGCGAACAGGTTGATCGTCCGGTCGGTCTCCTTGGGGTCCACCCAGACCAACTGGTCGGCGATACCGTAGATGCTGAAATCGCCGTGGTGCTGCAGCGGAATGCCGCTGCTCGCGGGATTGGCCAGCGACAGGCCGGCGTTGTCGAACTGCCGGTCGGCAAAACTTTCGCTGTCGTACCAGACGCCCAGCTTGTAGGTGCGTGCCAGCGGCTCCGGCTGGCCCGCGTACAACATGGTGCCGAGCGAGGGATAGGAATACTGCATCTCCGCGATCGCCAGCACGCCGCCGTTCAGCGGGAAGCTGGTGCCCGACGGGTTCTGCACCTGCGGGTCGCCGCTGTTGAAGCTGTTGTTGCGCACCGGGCTGCCGTTGAACACCCCCACCAGGAAGGTCAGCGGATCGACCGGATGGAAGCGCAGCCGCACGCCCAGGGCCGACAGCGGATAGGCCGGACCGCCGCCCGGCAGGTCCGCCGACGGCACCATCGGCCAGCCGAACATCGTGTTGACGAAATAGCCGGCGTTCTGGCTGACCATGAACTCCTGATCGAGGCTCTGCTGGCCGACCTTGATGTCCAGCCGATCCTCTTCGAGGAACTTCTGCTGGTACCACAGCTCCCACAGGCGCGTGGCACGGTCGGCCTCGATGCCGCTCGCGGTCTGCAGCGTCAGCAGGTTGCTGGCGCTCAGGTTGTTGCCGTGGATCTGCAGCGCACTGACGTTGAAGGTGCCGCCGTACCAGCCGAAGGCGCGCTTGGTATCCAGTTGCAGCACCATCTGCGTCAGGCCGTCGTACGCCGCGCCCTGTTTCGCGCCGCCGGTCGGATTGCCCAGCACCTCGCTGGTCTCCTGCAGCGCGAACGAGATGCCGTACTGGCTCAGCCAGGTGCGCAGCCCCCACATGTCGCCGAGCAGGTAGTTGCTGCGCGAGATGCTGTTCAGAAATCCGAACGGCCCGGTGGACGACGCCCCGGCCGCTCCCGGCTGGAGCGATTCCTCGGTCGGCACCTGGACGATCGGCGGAGCGGCGCGCGCCGGGCCGATGCCCTGGCCGTACACGGCCCAGGCGAGGACGGCACCGGCCAGCGGCGCCAGGCCGCGGCGTGGCCGGCACCCAAGACGCCGGCCCTCAAGCGCGGGCGCAGTGCGCCGCTGCGCGCCACCCGGGTCGTCAGCCGCTTGCATCGTGACCGTCCCCCCGGGGTTTGCGTCGCGACTTGATTGTAATCGCAAATGCGAGTAAGTCGCAATAGACATGCGACTGCGAGTGAGTTGCGGTTCACCCGGCCGGCCCGCGCGCATGGGCGGCACCGGAGGAGGGCCAGCACCAACTTGGCGCGCCCATCACCGAGGGAGGACGCCGATGGAGGACAATGACAGGATGCCAACTGCCCGCCTTGCGTCACGCCGCGGCGCGGCGTTCGTGGTGTTGCTCGCCGGGCTTGGCCTCGGTCGGTCGGTCGTCGCCGCCGATCCGACCCCGATCAACGTGGTCCTGAAGGACCATCGGTTCGCGCCGGCAGAGATCCACGTGCCGGTGGGCAAGCAGATGGTGCTGATTGTCCGCAATGAGGACGCCACGCCGGAGGAATTCGATTCCTCGGCGCTGCAGATCGAGAGGGTGATCGTCGGCGGCACCTATGCGACGATCCGGCTGCTCCCGCTCGGTCCCGGGCGCTACCCCTTCATGGGCGAATTTCACCCCGACACCGCGCAAGGCGTCGTGATCTCCGAGTAATACCAACCGGCGTAACAATTGACTCATCGACACTCGCAGCGTGCCCCCCGTGTCATGGCCGGCGCAGGCCGGCTACCCACGTCTTTGCTGCGTGGAACGAAGAAAAGACGTGGGTAGCCGGCCTGCGCCGGCCATGACACGGGGGGCACGCTGCGAGTGTCGATGAGTGAATCATTCGGACACCTGGTATAAGCGGCGGGAAACCGCCGGCCCCGTCGCGACCCCGACGAGATCCCCCCAAGCTACACCGGCAGCCGGATCCGTGCCCGCAGCCCGCCCAGCGGGCTGTCCTCCAGCACGATCTCGCCGCCATGCGCGCGGACGATGTCGCGCGCGATCGACAGCCCAAGCCCGGTCCCGCCGGCCGCACCGCTCTCGAACGGGCGGAACGCGCTCTCGCGCTGCTCGGGCGGGATGCCCGGCCCGTCGTCGTCCACCGTCACCTGCACGCCGCGCTGGCCCTGCGGCGCGGCCGCCAGCACCACGTGCCGCGCGTGCCGGCGCGCGTTGTCCACCAGGTTGGTGATCGCCCGCCGCGCCGCGTCCGCACGCAGATGCAGCGTGAGTTCCCCCGGCACATCCAGCGCGATGTCGGCCCCGCCGCGCCGTGCCCGCGCCGCCACGTCCTCCAGCAGCGCGGACAGGTCGACCGGCTCGGCCTGCTCGGCACCCTCGCCGCGGGCGAAGGCGAGGTAGGAGCCGATCATCCGCTCCATCTCGGCCACGTCGGCGGTCATCTCGGCGATGTCCTCGCGCAGTTCCTCGCGCGCCGGCAGCATCGCCAGCGCCAGGCGCAGCCGCGTCAGCGGCGTGCGCAGGTCGTGCGACACGCCGGCCAGCATTTCCGTCCGCTGCGCCAGGAATCGGCGAATCCGCTCCTGCATACGGTTGAACGCGGCGGCAGCACGACGGACCTCCAGCGCGCCCTCGGGCCTGATCGCATCGACGTCGCGGCCCAGGCCGAACGCCTCGGCCGCGGCGGCCAGGCGGCGGATCGCGCGCACCTGGTTGCGCATGAACAGCGCGGCGATCGCGAACACCAGCGCGGCGACGCCCACCACCCACAGCACGAACAGGTAGAAGGTCATCACGTACAGCGACTTGCGCGGTGCGCGCACCTCCAGCACGCCGTCCGGCATCTGCACCTGCACCAGCACGTCATGCGCGTCCGAGGTCCAGTCCATGAAGAACGGCAGATGCAGCGCTTCGGTCAGCGCGGCCTTCAAGTCGTCGTCCATCGGGCCGAACACGTTGACCGACTTCGTGGTGGCCAGTCTGGCGCCAGGATCGAGCGTGATGTCGAGGCCGAACCGGGTGCGAGCGAGATCGAGGATCCACGCCGTGTTCGCCGGGCCGGGGAAGCGGTTCATCAGGTCGACGGTGAAACCAAGTTCATTGCCGACCGAACCCGCCAGCCGGCGCGAGACCACGTTGATGTGACTGCCGTAGAACACCTCCAGTGCCACGCCCTCCAGGATGAGCAGCGGCAGCAGGATCATCAGCAGGCTGCGCCCCAGCAGCGAGCGCGGCAGCACCCCCTTGATGGCGCCGCGGACGCCGCGCACCGCGCCGAACGACGGCAGCCGCGCGGCCACCCGGGTACGCCCGGGACCTCCGCCCAGGGGAGGCCGAGCCGGGAGACGTCTGCCCAGCGGAGGTCTGCCCAAGGGCGCTCGTCCCCAGGGGATCACGCTTCTCGTCGATGGCCCCACCGGCGCTCACGTCCTAGATCCCCGGCTTCAGCACGTAGCCGCGGCCGCGCACCGTGTGCAGGAAGCGCGGCTCGCGCGGGTCCGCCTCGATCTTGCGGCGCAGCCGGGTCACCTGCACGTCGATCGCGCGCTCGCCGGCGTCGTCCATGTCCAGCGCGACGGCGATGTCCTCGCGCGACAGCACCTCGTTCGGCTTGCTGGCGAGCGCGGTCAGCAGCGCCGCCTCGCCGCCGGTGAGCCGGATCACGCCGGCCGGCCCGCTCAGCTCGCCGCGCGCCACGTCGAAGCTGAGTGTCCCGAGCGGCACGGGACCGGACGGCGCCGGCGCCTCGGTCTTCGGTGCGGCGCGGCGCAGCAGGGCGCGGATGCGCAGCACCAGCTCCAGCGGCTCGAACGGTTTGCCCAGGTAGTCGTCGGCGCCCGCCTCGAACCCGGCGATGCGGTCCTCCGGCGCGCCGCGGGCGGTCAGCAGCAGCACCGGCACGATGTCGCCAAGGTCGCTGCGCAGCGCGGCGGTGAACGCCAGGCCGCTCTCGCCCGGCATCATCACGTCCAGCACCATCAGGTCGGGGTGCACGAAGCGCAGCTTGTCGCGCGCGTCGGCGGCGTCGGCCGCGGTGGTGACGCGGAACCCCTGGTCGGCCAGATAGCGCGACAGCAGGCCGCGCAGCCGCGCGTCGTCGTCGACCACCAGGATGTGTGCGTCGTCCGGCATGTGGGCACCTTAGCGGACTTCAGCGCCCCGGGGGAGCGGTCGCGTGCGGCGGCCGCGTCAGTGCGGCGGTCGCCTCAGGCGGAGCGGACCCGCGGCGGCCGGTCTGCCCGATGCGAGTCCGCCCGGCGCGAGTCCGCCCGATTCGAATCCGCGCGGACCGGGCCGTCGAGATAGGCGCGCGCCGCGTCGTCCATGATACCGCGCATCACCGTGCGGAAGCCGTCCACCGCGGCGGCGCCCGCCTCCCGATAGGCGACGGCGAGGCGCTCGCGCTGGCGCTCATAGCACTTGCGTTCCAGCGCCTGGCCGGTCGGGGTCAGCGTCAACAGCCGCTGGCGCCGGTCGGCCCGGCCAGGCGTCTGGGCGACGTAGCCTTGCTCCAGCAGCACCGACAGCACGCGCGACAGGCTCTGCTTGGTGATGCGCAGGATGCCGAGCAGGTCCGAGACGGTGATGCCCGGGCTGCGGCCGACGAAGTGCAGCACGCGGTGATGCGCCCGGCCGAAGCCCAACTCCGCCAGGGCCACGTCGGCGGCGTTGGTGAAGTCGCGATAGGCGAAGAACAGCAGGTCCTGCGCCTGCCGCATCTCCGCCTCGCCCAGCAACGGCAGGTTGCCGCCGGCGCCGGGCGGATGGGCTGCAAGCGGTTCGGACATGGCTGACATTCGCTCCCGACTTACGACAGCATCATTGACGTATTTGGCGGGCTATTATACTGTGCTTGCGTCCACGGCAACAATCTTGCGGGGAAACGCAGAGATGGCACTGGTTCCTTTCGATGATCGGGATGGCTGGATCTGGTGGGACGGCGCGCTGGTGCCCTGGCGCGACGCGAAGCTGCACGTGCTGTCGCACGGCCTGCACTATGCCAGCGCGGTGTTCGAGGGCGAGCGCGCCTACCGCGGCAACATTTTCCGCCTGCGCGACCACACCGAGCGGCTGATCAACTCGGGACGCATCCTAGGGTTCGAGATCCCCTACACCGCCGAGCAGATCGACGCCGCCTGCAACCAGGTGCTGACGGCCAACAACCTGACCGACGCCTACGTGCGGCCGATCGCCTGGCGCGGCTCGGAGATGCTGGCGGTGTCGGCGCAGCACACCTCGATCCACCTGGCGATCGCCGCCTGGCCGTGGCCCAGCTATTTCGGCGCCGAACGGATGGCCGGCATCAGGCTGGGGATGGGCGCCTGGAAGCGGCCCTCGCCGGAGACCGCGCCGACCGCCGCGAAGGCGACCGGGCTCTACATGATCGGCACGATGTCGAAACACAAGGCCGAGGAAGAGGGGTTCAACGACGCGCTGCTGCTGGACTGGCGCGGCCGCGTGTCGGAGGCGACCGGCGCCAACATCTTCCTGGTGATCGACGGCGAGCTGCACACGCCGACGCCGGATTGTTTCCTCGACGGGATCACGCGACGTTCCGTCATGTCACTGGCGCGCCGCAAGCAGATGAAGCTGGTCGAGCGGCCGATCGAACTCGCCGAACTGGACCGCGCGACCGAGGTGTTCCTGGCCGGCACTGCGGCCGAGGTGTGCGCGGTGCGCGAGATCGCCGGGCACAGCTACACGCCCGGGCGGATCACCGAGACGGTGATGCACGACTACGATGCGCTGGTGCAGCAATCGCCGGACGAAGTGGCGCGCATCGTCGCGTGAGGCATTGCTGCGGGGCTGGGCTGCGGGGCTGATCGGTTGCCCGGCCGGCGGGGCATCGCCATCGGGCGGTGCACCTGGCTTTCGGTGGTCGTTGCGTGGTTGACTGTCGCCACCAGCGCGTCGCCGATGCGGTTTCGGCCGCTCGGCGGCAGTGCCAGTTGCCAAATCCCTGGAACGCGCCGTTGCTTGCCTTGGCAGGGTCGTCATCCGGCGGATGTCGGCCGGGATGGCCGGAAACCAACGTCCGCCGATCCCTCAGGCGCGATCAACCATGGTCTGTTATGCTGTGAAAGGCCCTTACCGGCCAAGCGGCTGCATTGGGCAGAGCCTGTGCGACACTCGTGGCGAAGTCTGACGCTGAGCCGCCATTCCACTTGGCCCGGATCGTGGGCGATAGCGCGACGCCAACGCCGACGATATAGATGATCACCAGCAACGCAATGAGTACACGCATCGACCCGTTCTCCGAATGCCGAGGGCGCCGTCGCCGATCCCTGCCCCCGCTGGCCGTGCGAGCGGCAGTGCGCCGTCCGCCACCATGGCGAGAGGGAGGGCAATTTTCCGCAACATGGACGAGTTCCTTTCGGGGAGAGACGTCCAGACAGCGCGTGGTCGGAAAGGTAATAGGCAAGGCGACGCCGCGGTAGGGTCGGAATTTACCCATTGCTCAGCCTTCGCCGGCCGTGACGGGGGAATGGACGTCGGCGAGCGAACGTCAATCCTTTCGGCCGTCGGCCATGACATCAGGGCAATCGGGTGAACGCAGGAAAGGCGACCGATCAGCCGCTTCACTGTCATATGAAGACCACCCGGACGCAGGCTCCGGGAGGCGTTCGCGAAGCGACCGGTCAGTGGCGCCGCGCGGATCGTAGCCGCCGGGAAGGCGACGCGACGGGCATCGGTCGAGAGGGAGCGGCCAATACCATCCGGGCTCAATGTAACGCTAGCGCAACCATTAAGGCATGCCAGCAAGACGATGGAGGATGATCAGGACGAGCATTTCGCTCCGAATCACAAGGGCGCCCTCCGCGGCGCCCGTTGTGACGAGGCGAAAAAGGGAGCGGGCATGCGGGAACTTGGGGTCGTCGCATGCCCGCTCTGAGGGGCTTCCTCTCAGCCAATCACCGGGGGAGTGGGATGGCTGACCAGGTCGATCATGCCCAGCGATCACGCGAGACCGGTAGCCTCGGAATCTACTCAGTACGCGGCCACGGAGCCCCCCTAAGGGTCCGTGGGCAAACAAGTGCTTCAATTGGGCGTGCGGCAAATATCCGTGTCATGGCCGGGCTTGGCCCGAATCGCGGTAGGGACGCCCATTACTGGGCGCCCCCCGCACAGAACCGTACGTGCGGCTTTCCCGCATACGGCTCCCACCTCGGGTATGTGACGGTAATGCACGCGGTATCCTACGGCCTTGCCGTACGCGCTCCAGCGCCTGTGACACACGACCCCGGTTCTGTGCCCGGTGCGTGCTTTGCTGGTTCGCGTTCCCCTCGGCCCCTGCCCTTCGCTCCACCCGCTCCATCCCCGGTTTCCCGGTTCCGTTCGCCGGCTTCAACGCTACTACGACAGGGCCTGACTTCTCATGCCCGTGCATCGTCGGCTTCGGCTCCTCGCCTTCCCGACGCGGGCCGAACGGACGAACGTCCGCCCGGTCAGACACGAGATCTCCCAGGTTCCGGCGGGTTCCCTTTGTGCGTGATGAGGTCTTCGACCACGACCGAGCGACGGCACCTCGCATCACGGTGCCGCACATGTTGCCTTCGGCTGGATGGACGGCCTCGGCCTCGGTGGCATTGTCTCTTTCGCGGCTCAATCGCTCACCCCGCACAATCGCTGTGTACGCTTCGTGGCCGCCGTCGCCAGCGGAACCTCACGCAACACTCACTACCAGGCGGGCGCTACCCCTTACCTGGGCCGGACTTCCACCGGCTGGAACCCGCCAGCTTCCTGGCGCACCCACCCACGTCTTTCGCTGATGCGTGCAGCAAAGTCGTGTGTGGCCGGCCGAAGCCTGTCCTCGGGCGGGCCTTCGGCCCGACCCGTGGGCCGGCCATGACACGGACAACTCGACCGAGCTGTCGTTGCTTGGATTATTCCCCAGCAGAGCCGAAGGGTCTGACACGGAATAACCGAATCGACTGGGATGGGTCGTAACATCCTGCGTCGTGACCGTCCCCGGGCTTGACCGGGGATTGGCCCGGTCACTCACGACGTCGTAGCTCCCGGAACCCCGCGCGGCGAAGGCCCGGTCTGCTCGCCTGTATTGCGAAACCAAGAGAGGGGCGCGCTACACCGGAATAGCGCGCCCATTCCCGAACGGAGCCGCTGTTACCAGGTATGGACCACCTTCCGGGTGGTGGTCTCCACGACGACCGGCTGGTTATTGATGATGCTGTAGCTGTAGGCGCCCGGTGGCGGGGCAACCACCGTCGCCGGCAGCGGGTATACGGTGACGGTCTCGGGCAGCGTCATGCCGATGGTCGGTGTCATGGCAGGATCGCTGAAGGATTGGTATTTCTGGGTCGTCGAGTACTGGGTGATCGCAGTGCCTTGAGCCGGTGTCCACTGCGTCGTGGTGGTCGTTGTCGTCTGGGCCGAAGCAAGCCCGGCGCCGGACAGCAGCACGGACGCAGTGACGATGGAAAACAGTGACTTCCTCATGGGGGTCTCCTCATGCCGATACATGGATCGAATTGCGTCCCACGGCTCGGGAGAACGGCAGGACCGAGCGCAGGTCACGGACCAATCGCAAGAACGAGTTGGCCGCCCGATGACTTGGCCGCACCCGACATGCGCGGGTAGCCTCGGAAGATACCTAGGCCCTGCTCCCGAAGCATCCGCGGTGCGCGCGTTCGGGCCGGTAACACATCCGGATTCGATGTTCGGTTGGTCGAAGCCCGGGCCTCGACCGCAGGTGCCCGACCTTGCGACGAACCCGCCGGCCGTCACCCGCGGCCCAGCAGCTCCGCCAGTCCCACCCGCCGGTGCCCATGCCGCCCCACCGTCGTTTCGGCCCCGGCCAGCGCGTCCAGCACCGCCTCCTGCGTCGCCTCGGCCGCGGCCTGGAACAGCCGGTCGATCCCTGCCTCGGCCAGCACGCGCTGCTCGAGGAACGCCGCCTCCGCCACGGCCGGCACGCGGTTCGCGGTGGTGAACGCCAGCGCGATGTCGCCGCTGCCGTTGCCACAGAAACTGCCGCACCACGCCAGCCCGACGCCGGCCCGCTTCGCCACGCGCACCAGTTGCCGATGCTCCAGCGGAATGTCCGTGCCGAGCACGATGATGCAGGACCCGGTTTCCGCGACCGGCGCCGCGCCCGGTTCCGACCGAGGACCCGAACCAGGCGGCGCCGCCGGATCGATCCGCCTGCCGTCGGGCAGCCGCAAATCACCGGCCCGGCCGAAATTCGCCAGCACCAGCACGCCCAGGTGCCACGCCTCTCCCTCCAACCGCAGCCGGCGCGATGCACTGCCGACACCGCCCTTCAGCCCGAAGCAGCTCATGCCGGTCCCGGCGCCGACCGCGCCGGTGGCAAAATCGTCCGCTGCCGTCGCGATCGCCGCCTCGGCGTGCGCCTCGGTCACCGCCATCGCCTGGATGTCGCTCAGATAGCCGTCGTTGCACTCCAGCACCACCGGATTGACCGTCGAGGTCTGCCGGCCGATCTCCGGATTGTCCCGCACCGCGCGGCGGATCAGCGCATTGGTGCAGGTGCCGACGCCGAACGTGTTGGTCAGCAGGATCGGCGTCTCCAGCCAGCCGAGTTCGTTGACCTGCATCAGCCCGACGCTCTTGCCGAAGCCGTTCAGCACATACGCCGCGGCCAGCGGCCGATCGGTGAACAGGTCGCCGTCGTGCGGCAGCACCGCGGTGACGCCGGTCAGCACCTCGCCCTCGGTAATCGTTGCGTGCCCGACAGTCACCCCCGGCACGTCGGCGATGCTGTTCCGCTCGCCCGGCGGCAGCGCCCCACACGCCAATCCCATCTCCCGTGCGCGCATGTCGCTGCCCCCCGGCGTGCCGTCCCACCCCACAACTAGCCGCCAACCCGAAATCGTCCTAATCCCTCCTGCGGACGGAGGAACCAGCGGAGGAACCAGCCATGCGCGAAATCGGCCATTTCATCGGGGGAAAACCCGTCCCCGGCACCAGCGGCACGTTCGGCGACGTCTTCAACCCGGCCGCCGGCGAGCTCTGCGCCCGCGTCGCCCTCGCCTCCCGCGCCGAGGTCGACAAGGCGGTCGCCGCCGCTGCCGCGGCCTGGCCCGCCTGGGCCGCCATGCCCGCCCTGCGCCGCGCCCGGGTGATGTTCAAGCTGAAGGACCTGCTCGACCGCGACCGCAAGGAGCTGTCCGCGCTGATCACCGCCGAGCACGGAAAGGTGCTGTCCGACGCCGACGGCGAGGTGCAGCGCGGCCTGGAGGTGGTCGAATTCGCCTGCGGCATCCCGCATCTGCTGAAGGGCGAGTTCACCGACCAGGTCGGCACCGGCATCGACGCCTGGTCGATCCGCCAGCCGCTCGGCGTGGTCGCCGGCATCACGCCGTTCAATTTCCCGCTGATGGTGCCGCTGTGGATGATCCCGGTGGCGCTCGCCTGCGGCAACTGCTTCATCCTGAAGCCGTCGGAGAAGGACCCGTCGGTCAGCCTGAAGCTCGCCGCCCTGCTGGCCGAGGCCGGCCTGCCCGACGGCGTGTTCAACGTCGTCCAGGGCGCCCGCGAGGCGGTCGAGGCGATCATCGCCCATCCCGACATCGCCGCCATCAGCTTCGTCGGCTCGACCGCCATCGCCGAAACGATCTACCGGGGCGGCGCGGCGCACGGCAAGCGCGTCCAGGCGCTGGGCGGGGCGAAGAACCACCTGGTGGTGATGCCCGACGCCGACCTGGATGACGCGGTGGACGCGCTGATGGGCTCGGCCTACGGCGCCGCCGGCGAGCGCTGCATGGCGGTCTCCGTCGCCGTCGCGGTCGGCTCGGCCGGCGACAAGCTGCTGAGCAAGCTGGAACCGCGGGTGCGCGCGCTGAAAATCGGTCCCGGCACGGACCCCGACGCCGAGATGGGCCCGCTGGTCACCGCCCAGCACCGCGACAAGGTGACCTGGCTACATCGACCTTGGCGTGAAGGAGGGCGCGAAACTGGTGGTGGACGGCCGCGGCCTGTCGCTGCAGGGCTATGAGAACGGCTACTTCCTCGGCGGCTCGCTGTTCGACGATGTCGGCACCGACATGCGGATCTACCGCGACGAGATTTTCGGGCCCGTGCTGTCGGTGGTGCGCACGCCGGACCTCGCCGGGGCGGTGCGGATGGTGAACGCGCACGAATACGGCAACGGCGTCGCGCTGTTCACCGCCGACGGCGGTGCCGCGCGCGATTTCGCCAACGCGATCAACATCGGCATGGTCGGCGTGAACGTGCCGATCCCGGTGCCGATGGCGTTCCATTCATTCGGGGGCTGGAAGCACTCGCTGTTCGGCGACCACCACATCTACGGGCCGGAGGGCGTGCGCTTCTACACGCGCTACAAGGCGATCACCCAGCGCTGGCCGGGCGGCGCGCGGCGCGGCGCGGAGTACGTGATGCCGACGCTGGGGCGGTAGTCCGTCCGCGCGGTCCGGCGTGTGTTGCGCGTACCGGAACGTTCCGCGCTCCGCGGCGCCGGGCAATGCAGCGCCGCGGGCGATCTGGCGTCCACTGTCGTCCCGCGGCGCGCAACGTCGCCGGCGATCCCGCGCCGATGACGCACCGCCGGCGCCACAAACCGCATGGCTCGCGTTGGCCGCAGACCTTGTGTGCGCCGCGCCCCGGCGCGATCAGCGCGTCTGGTCGTTCGGCCCCGCCCAACTCGATGTCTCGTTCGCAAGGAGCGGTTTCAATGATGCCCCGACCCTGACCGGTCCCGCATCCTGACCCGCTGAACCGCCGCCACCTCTCACCCCGCAGGAGCCTTCCCATGATCGTGCGCACCCTCGACGAAATCCTCGGCACCAGCCGCGACGTCCACGGCACCGCCTGGGCCAGCCGCCGCCTGATCCTCGCCGCCGACGCCATGGGCTGCTCGCTCAGCGACACCATCGTCCATGCCGGCACCGAGCAGCGCCTGCACTACGAGCACCACCTGGAAACCAACTACTGCATCAGCGGCGAGGGCGAGGTGGAGGACCTTGCCACCGGGAAGGTCTTCCCGCCGCGCCCCGGCACCGTTTACGCGCTCGACAAGCACGACGCCCACATCGTGCGCGCCAGGACCGAGCTACGCGTCGTCTGCGTCTTCACCCCGGCGCTCACCGGCACCGAGACCCACCGGCCCGACGGCAGCTACGCCCCGGCCGAGGACAGCCAGGCCTAGCCGGCGCGTCCCCACGGCAGTGCGACACGAAAGGCATGGCGCACGATGCATGTTGCGCTGATCGTCCCGGCACCGTTCGAGGCCATCTCCGGCGGCTATGCGTACGATCGCCGAATGCTCGCCGGCCTGCGCGCGGCAGGCCATGTTGCCGAGGTCATCGAACTCGGTGGCATTCATCCGCTGGCTGACGATGCCGCCCGCGCGGCCGCCCGCGCCGCGTGGGATGCGTTGGGCGCAGCGCCCCCCCATCGAGCGTCCCATCTGTTGATCGATGGCCTGGCCCTGCCTGCCTTCGCGGGCATGGGCGACGCACTCGCCGCGCGCGGCGCGATGGCGCTGGTGCATCATTCCACCACCCTTGAAACCGGCTTGAGCGAGGCGGACCGTGCCCGCCTGCATGCGGTCGAACTGAGCCTGCTGCCGCGGCTGGCGCGCGTGATCGTCACCAGCGAGCCGACCGCCGAGCACCTGAGTGCGGCGTTCGGCGTGGCGCGCGCCCGTATCGCCGTGGTGACGCCGGGCACCGATGACGCACCGCGCAGCGCCGGGTCCGGCGGCCCGGGCTGCCGCATCCTCTCGGTCGGGGCGCTGGTGCCGCGCAAGGGCCATGACCTGCTGCTGGGCGCGCTGGCGCGGCTGTTCGATCTCGACTGGCACCTGACCATCGTCGGCACGGCGTCGCGCGACCGGGCGCACGCCGAATTCCTTGTGGCAAAGGCCGCCGAACTTGGCATCGCTCAGCACGTGCGTTTCGCCGGCGAGGTGAATGACGCGGCGTTGGAGGCGCTGTGGCGCAGCGCGGACCTGTTCGCCCTGGTGTCGCACTGCGAGGGCTACGGCATGGCGATGGCCGAGGCGATGAAGCGCGGTGTCCCGGTCGTGGTCACCGGCGTCGGCATCGCGCTGGGCCTGGTGACGCCCGAGAATGGCATCGCGGTGCGGCCCGGCGACAACGACACGCTGACGAAGGGATTGCGGCGGGTGATCTTCGATACGCGGTTGCGCCGCGACATGGCCGAGGTTGCCTGGCAGAGCGGCCAACGACTGCCGTCATGGGACGAGCAATCGCGCCTTTTCGCCGCCGCGCTGCTACGGACGGATTAGCGCGGCCTCACCCCGCGTGCGCGCGACATCCCGCGCGCGGAGGCCAGGGCCGCGTGCGGAGGCCAGGGCCGCGCGGCCCTGGATTTGCCTGCCGCGCAGGTCAGTAAACGACGCGGCCGCTCGCGTGGTCGGCGGCGAAGTCGGCATCGAACACGCGCGGCACGTCGGCGCGGCTCAGGCCGATATCCGCCAGTTCGCGGTCGCTCATCATGCCCATCTCGGACAGCGTGCCCTGCCGCTCGGCCCAGGCCCGGACGCCCTGGGCAAACGAGGCGAGCCCGTCGCCGACCAGGCGGAGCAGCCCGCGCGGGGCCGGTTGCGCCGCGGCACGCGGCGTCGGATCATAATTGTCGTCGATGTAACTCTGGCTGGTAGCCAGGTTGAATACGAAATCGGTCTTGGCGAGCGGTGCACTCATGGGTCGTCATCCATTCCTTTCTCCGGGTCCAGCGCGACGTCATCGCGGCGGGGCGCTCCCGGTCTTGTCAGCGGCCAATATGGGCCATGCTGCACTGCGGTATAAGCGCCAAATCACCCCGCCAGCCATGCGTCGACTGCATGCACCATTAACCAGTCATGAATAATCGCCTAAGCTTCACCCAGCGAGGTCGCCCATGAGCACACCAGTCGAGCGGTTGGCCGCGCTGCGGCGGGAGCTGGCGGCGCGCGGCCTGGACGGGTTCATCGTCCCGCGCGCCGACGAGCACCTGGGCGAGTATGTCCCCGCGGCCGCCGAGCGCCTGGCCTGGCTGACCGGCTTCACTGGCAGCGCTGGGCTGGCGGTGGTGCTGGCCGACCGCGCCGCGGTGTTCACCGACGGCCGCTACGTGCTGCAGCTCGCCGCACAGACCGACCCCGCGCTGTGGGAGCGCCGCCATATCACCGAGGAGCCGCCGCAGACCTGGCTGGCCGACAACACCGCCCCGGGTGCCGTCCCGGGTGCGACCTCGCATGCCGACCCCGGCTCGGCTCCCAGCGCCGCCCCCAGCGCGCGCACCGCGCCCGCGCGCGTCGGCTACGACCCGCTGCTGATCGCCGAGGAGGGCCTGGCCCGCTTCACCGACGCCGGCCTCAACATGGTCGCCACGGGTGAAAACCCGATCGACGCGGTCTGGACTGACCGGCCGGCCCCGCCACGTGCCCCTGCGCTGCCGCACGCGCTGCGCTACGCCGGCAAGCCCGCCACCGAGAAGCGCGAGGAAATCGCGACCATCCTGCGCAAGGCGAAGCAGGACGCGGCGGTGATCAGCGACCCGGCCTCGATCGCCTGGCTGCTGAACATCCGTGGCCAGGACGTGCCCTTCACCCCCTTCGCGCTCGGCTTCGCGCTGGCCCACGCCGACGGGCGCTGCGAGCTGTTCATGGACCCCGCGAAACTGTCGGCGGAAACCCGCGAGTGGCTCGGCAACGGCGTCGCCGTGGCAGGGCGCGAGGCGCTGCCCGGTGCGCTGGCGGGGCTGGGCGGCAAGTGCGTGCGCGTCGATCCCGCCGGCTCCCCGGTGTGGTTCGCCCAGACGCTGCGCAAGGCCGGCGCGACGGTGGCCGCCGGCCCGGACCCCTGCCTGCTGCCCAAGGCCTGCAAGAACGACACCGAGCGCGCCGGCGCCCGCGCCGCCCACGCGCGCGACGCGGTCGCCGTCTGCCGCTTCCTGCACTGGCTCGACACGGTCGGACCCGCCGGCACCGCCACCGAAATCTCCGCCGCCGAAAAACTGCTGGCCCTGCGCACCAACCTCGAAAACTTCCGCGGCGAGAGCTTCCCCGCGATCTCCGGCGCCGGCGAGCACGGCGCGATCATCCACTACCGCGTCACCGAGGCCACCAACCGCCCGCTCCGTCCGAACGAGGTCTACCTGATCGACAGCGGCGCGACAGTTCCCCGACGGCACCACCGACATCACCCGCACCGTCTGGACCGGCCCGGCCGCCCCACCCGCCGAACTGCGCGCGCGCGTCACACGCGTGCTGAAGGGCCACATCGCCATCGCCACCGCGGTGTTCCCCGCCGGCGTCGGCGGCGTCCACATTGACGCCTTCGCCCGCCGCGCGCTGTGGCAGGTCGGGCTGGACTACGACCACGGCACCGGCCACGGCGTCGGCAGTTTTCTTTCCGTCCATGAGGGCCCGGTCAGCCTGTCGCGCCTGGCCCGTCCGGTGCCGATCGCCGAGGGCATGATCCTGTCCAACGAGCCGGGCTTCTACCTGCCAGACGCCTATGGCATCCGACTGGAGAACCTGCTGCTGGTGCGGCAAGGCCGACCTGCCGGGCGCGACAAAGCCGTTCCTGCGCTTCGAGACCCTGACGCTGGCGCCGTTCGACACGCGGCTGCTCGACCCGGCCCTGCTGGACGCCGGCGAGCGCGCCTGGCTGAACGCCTACCACGCCCGCGTCCTGGCCGAGGTCGGCCCCAAGCTGGATGCGCCGGAGCGGGCGTGGCTGGCGGCGGCGTGCCGGGCGATCTGATCGTCTCTTCTCCCTCCCCCCTTGCGGGGGAGGGTTGGGGAGAGGGGGAGCCACGGTCCGTGACCCCAACTCGAAGGGGGGCGCGGCGCGCGATCCAGACCCAATCACCCGCACTCAGCGTCCCGACGCGCGTGCCGGCCGCTCTGCCGCCGCGACGCCTTACGCAACCGGCACACACTCGATGATCGGTCTGCGATAAATCACTGCCGCGAAACAGCGACGGCAAACGCCGGCTCCGCGCCGGCGCTTAGGCGACGCCCAACAATGAACGAATCGACGGCTCTGTGCCGCAGGTTGGTCCGCCTGCCGAGCGGGACAGTACATCGGGTTCATCTTGCGGCTGGCTTTCGCGGCAGGCCGGCAATTCAGGCAGCAAGAAAGCAAGCAAGTATTTTTCGCACGGAGGCAGCAGGGAGGACCACGGAGCACACGGAGAAGCAAGGATTCCGGCGCTTCGCTCGGCGTACGGTCACACACCGCGCGAAGCGCCAACACTTGTCTTCTCCGTGTGCTCGTCGTCCTCCCTGCTTCCTCCGTGCTAAAAACACTTGCTTCCTTGATTGCTTGATTGTCGCAGGGTCGTACCACGAGGCATCGAATGCTCCCGCTGCCTCTCCAAGGCGCAGCTCGAAGCGGCAATTTTTGGGCGTCGCCTTATACCAGCGGCCGAAAGTCCCGACTGTCCACCCGTCATGGCCGGCGAAGGCCGGCCATCCACGACTTCGCTTGTCCCACGTAGGAAAGTCATGGATGGCCGGCCTTCGCCGGCCATGACGGGGGGTGGGTAGCGTGCGTCAATACTTTGGGCCGCTGGTATTAGGCGAAGCAGAGCGTGCACATGATAGCCCTCTGCGTGGATGCACAGTTGCCATCACCAAGCGCAATTAAACCGAGAAACCGCAGTCCGCCGCGCCCAGGAAGGCGGCGGTCCGACCCTGTCGGTGACAGCGGTGCACCGCAGGAGAGCGGTCGAAGGTCGGAGGCGGTTCACGGCAGGCCCCTCGACTGTGGCCCCGGCCGTCCACTGCTAAAACGAATATTCCAATCCGGCAGTCGCTCCTTGGAACAGCACACGTGACCCGTTGTTGACGCCAAGTGCATGCACACTCGACGGAGTCGTGGAAGTTTCCCGGATTTGTCCAGGAGCCAAAGCAACGCCGTCGAGCCATAGCGCTCGGTAGCCTACCTTTAGCGCCAGCCCCTTGTTGACTTGATATTTCAACTGCAAGTCGGCTTCGCCGACGAAGGCGGCATGGTTCGTCATGGCTTGCGATGGATACACCACCTTCTGCATGCTGACGCCGGTTGACTGCTCGGCATTGTTATCAAACAGTCCAGTCTTTATCAGTGCGTCAAGCGAAAAGCGACCAAGCTCCAGCAGCTTTGCATCCACGCCGATCTGGACGCCATAAAGGTTGTTCGTCGTGCTTGTAGTCCAGAAGGGCGGGTAATGTCCTGCCGGTCCACCCGGTCCGATCTGGAACAGAGTGCAATCACAATTTTGCTTCCAGGTCGGTGCAGTCTGATCTGCAGGCGTCAATGTACCCTGAAGATCGTCATTCAGTTGCAGCCAGCGAAAGCCGGCCAGCACGGTCACTCGGCTGGTGAGATCAAACCGCCCGTTGGCCTCGGCATTGTAAAGATTCGTGCTGGACTTCCATGCCATTGCCTGGTACGGGAAATCCTGCGTCTGCCAGAAGGTGCCGGGCGCCTTCATCACCAGCCAGTCCGCCGGGCTGTCGGGGCCAATGGCTTTGGTGGTGCTCTGGTCGAAGGTGTTGAAATACGACAACTCGGCACTGTAGCCGGAATCGTCATGGTACGTTACGCTTATTTCCGGTCCGGCGGAAAAACCTTGTTGAAACTGATTGCTGTTGAAAGCTGCGGTGCCGGGGGCGACCGACGTATCGTAGAATTTTGCGCTGCCCGGCAGTCGTTCAACCAGCGTTTGATTTACGCCGCCTGAACGGCCCAAGACGATAGCCCCAGCCGAGATGGTCCATCGCGGGGTGCCCTCGGTCAACCCGGGCCCGGGAAGAGTCCACGATGGAGGCAACCCGTCGCTATCCGCCGGCTTGCCAGTTGAATTCGCCGGTTCCTGGGCCGCTGCGCTTATCGGCGGGAATAGCGTGGCTAGCAGAGTACATAGCAAACCGCTGGCAACAAGCCCAGGTCCAGGACGAAACGACAGGAGAAAAGTTTTCAATGGTTCACCTTTGGCCCAAGTGGATTCTGTTCAGCGCGTCGACGGAGTTCAGCCAAGATTTTCCAGGCGGCGGCCCGCGGTCAGCCCGGGATTGCGCCCGCTCGTAGCAGGCGCATTCGTAATGGCCGTTCCACAGGCTCATCTCCTGTTCGCCAGGGGTCGGCCTGACGCTCGCATCCATGTCGAGCACAACGCGTTTCGGCCGACGGCAGGGATCACCCTCGTCGATCCATCGGTCGGCGCGCCCGGCGAGCGGCGACAGGTTCATTCCAGCCATGTGCTGCGTGAGGTTGTATTTCACCCCGTATGGCCGGTGCCTTGTCGCCTCGACGACACGCGCCTCGACCTTCACCGTGTAGCCCGCGGCCAGCCGAAACGCCGAGCCGTCGAGACGGAGCAGGAATTCCAACTTTTGGTCGATCCGGACCATGTCGCATCCTGTGACGATTGGATCCCAGGCTCCGCGAACAACCTGAAAGCAAAGTTAACGCCCCAGCGCTTCGCGATCGCCCCGCAGGATTTTGGCCGATCGCCCACCATCCCCCATACTCCCCCCGCATCTGCCAACCGGGGAGACACCCACCCATGAAAGCCATGGTCTGCGAGGCATTCGGCGGCCCCGAGGTCCTGGCACTTCGAGAACTTCCCGACCCGCCCCCGCCCGGCCCCGGCGAGATCACCGTCCGCATCGCCGCCCGCGGCGTGCAATACGTCGACGTGCTGATGCTGGCGGGAAAATACCAGTTCCGCCCCGAGCCCCCCTTCATCCCGGGCGGCGAGGCCGCCGGCACCGTCATCGCCGTCGGCCCCGACGTGACCACCTTCAAGCCGGGCGACCAGGTCATGAGCCGCCACACGCTCGGTGCCTGCGCCGAGCTCGGCAACGCCAAGGCCGCCCTGTGCGACCGCATCCCCCCGGGCATGAGCCTGGAACAGGCCGGCGTGTTCCGCGGCGCCTACACCACCGCCTATCACGCCCTGCTGCAGCGCGGCCGCATGCGCCAAAGCGAGTGGGTGCTGGTGCACGGCGCCGCCGGCGGCATCGGCATCGCCGCCATCCAAGTCGCAAAACTGTTCGGCGCCAGCGTCATCGCCACCGCCAGCAGCGAGCCAAAACGCGCCGCCTGCCTTCAGGAAGGCGCCGACCACGCGATCGACTATGCCGGCGGCTTCCTCGACACGGTAAAGACCCTCACCGGCGGGCGCGGCGTCGATATCGTCTACGATCCGATCGGCGCCGCGGTCACCGAGGAATCGTTGCGCACCCTCGCCTGGGGCGGACGGCTGCTGGTGCTGGGCTTCCTCGGCGGCGGCCCGGCCAACATCCGCAGCAACTACCTGCTGATCAAGGGCATCGACGTGGTCGGCGTGCGCATCGGCGGGCTGAACGAGGCCGCCCCCGAGCTTGCCATCGCCAACATGCGAGCGCTTCTGGGCCTGGCCGCCACCGGCGCGCTGCGTCCGCGCATCTCGCACCGATTCCCGCTGGAGCGTGCCGCCGAAGCGTTGCAGGCGGTGATCGACCGAAAAGTCATTGGCAAGGCGGTGCTGGCAGACTGATCTCCGTCAGGTCACAGACAGCCCGGCCGCCCGTCGGTCGGCTCGTCCGCCGGGCACATCACGTGGATCGCGACCGCGATCCCGCCAGGCGGCGCGGTCGAGGGATCGACCTGCGTCACCGACTGCCAGTCCAGGACCGACAGGGATTGCGCCAAGGCCGGATCCTGTGCCGCCTGGTTCGCAACCTCGAGCCGTAGCAGCTCGGGGTTCAACAGCGCCTGTACCGTGCTCACCCGCGAATCCGGGCCGACGCCCCACGTTCCGTCAGCGGATGGCGCCATCAGCGCGACCCGCGCGCCGTCCGGCAGGGGTTGCACGCTCGCCCGGCCGGCGGCGATGTCGGGTGCCAGCAGCACCTGCAGCCGGTTATTCAGGTCACGGGTCGCGCGCCCCTCATCGGACCCGCTGCACGCGGCGAGCATCACCAATCCGATCAGTCCCGCACATCGCCAAATTGCCTGATGCATGATCGTGCTCCTCCGCTCCTCTCACGCCGCGAGTGGCCATCGCAACGTTGCGCCATGGCTGGTTCGCTGGCAACACAGGGTATCAGCGTGACGATCAGGAGACGCATGATTCCCCGTATCACCCTCGCCCGCGGCGCCCTGACCGACCGCGCCGAGTTGATCCGCGCCAACCAGGACAGCCGCGCGCACCATCTGCCCTGGGTCGAGCCGTTCACCGACGACGCCGGCTTCGACGCCTGGTTCGCCCGCGCGCTGGCCGGTCCGCATGTCGGCCTGGTCGCGCGCGAGACCGCCGGCAGGCGCATCGTCGGCGTCGTCAACATCTCCGACATGGTGTTCGGCGCTTTCCACAGCGCCTATCTCGGCTATTACGGCATGGCATGGTGCGCCGGCCAGGGGCTGATGACCGAGGCGGTGGGCCTCGCCGTGCGTTTCGCCTTCGACACGCTCGGCCTGCACCGGGTCGAGGCCAACATCCAGCCCGGCAACACCCGCTCCATCGCGCTCGTGCGCCGACTCGGATTCACCCGGGAAGGTTTTTCCCCGCGCTACCTGCGCATCGGCGACGCCTGGCGCGACCACGAGCGCTGGGCGCGGCTTGCCGACTAGCGCGGTTCGGTGAATGCTCGCTTTACCTTTCGCAGCATAGAGGATCGCACGATGGCAGACCCCGGCCGTGCCCTGCCGCAGCCCACGCCCGAGACGCAACATTTCTGGGACGGCACGAAAACCGGCGAGCTGCGGCTGCAGCGCTGCGATTCCTGCGGCAAAGTCTACTTCCCGCCGCGGCCGTTCTGCTCCGTCTGCGCCTCGCGCCAGGTCAGCGTGTTCAAGGCCTCCGGCAAGGCGATCCTGTGGAGCTACGTCATCCACCACCGCAAGGTGCCCGGCTTCACCCCGCCCTACGCGATCGCCGTGGTGCAGCTTGCCGAGGGCCCGCGCATGATGACCAACATCGTCGAGTGCCCGCAGACGCCCGAAGCCTTGCAGCTCGACATGCCGCTGGAAGTCGTGTTCGAGAGACAGAACGACGACATCACCCTGCCCCTGTTCCGCCCGGCCCTTGTCCCAGCCGAAGGACTGACCCGATGCGACAGAAGGCAGTGACGGTCGTCGGCGCCGCAGAGACGACGGAGCTCGGCGTCATCCCCAATCTCTCGCAGATCCAGTTGCACGCCGACGCGGCGCTGAACGCGATGGCCGATTGCGGGCTGCGGCCGAAGGACATCGACGGCATCGCCACCGCGGCGGAAACCCCGGTGCAGATCGCGCATTATCTCGGCATCACGCCGACCTGGGTGGACGGCACCTCGGTCGGCGGCTGCTCGTTCATGATCCACGTGCGCCACGCGGCGGCTGCGATCGAGGCCGGGCTGGCGAAGACCATCCTGATCACCCACGGCGAGAGCGGCAAGTCCCGCGTCGGCAACCCACCGCGCAGCGTGCATCCGTCGTCGCTGGCCGGGCAGTTCGAGCAGCCCTACGGCCCGATGGGTCCGCCCAGCCTGTTCACCGTTCCGGTGCTGCGCTACATGAAGCGTTACGGCGTGACGGAGGAGCAGATCGCCGAGGTCTGCGTCGTGCAGCGCGAATGGGCCGGCAAGAACCCGCGCGCAACGTTCCGCGACCCGATCACGGTCGAGGACGTGCTCGGCTCGCGCATGATCGCCTATCCGTTCCGCCTGCTGATGTGCTGCCTGGTCACCGACGGCGGCGGCGCATTGATCCTGACCTCGGCCGACCGCGCGCAGGATTTCCCCACGAGGCCGGTCTACATCCTGGGCACCGGCGAGAGCGTCGAGACGCCGATGGTCAGCCAGATGGAGGACTTCACCAGCTCGCGCGCCTTCCGCGTCGCCGGCCCGACGGCGTTCCAGCAGGCCGGCATCAGCCGCAACGACGTCGACCACCTGATGATCTACGACGCCTTCGCGCATCTGCCGCTATACGGACTGGAAGATCTCGGGCTTCGTCCCGCGCGGCGAGGCGGCGCGCTTCATCGCCGAGCGCAACACCGCGCCCGGGGGAAAACTGCCGCTGAACACCAATGGCGGCGGCCTCTCTTACATGCACTCCGGCATGTACGGCATGTACGCCTTGCAGGAGAGCGTCCGCCAGATGCGCGGCATCGCCCCGGCGCAGATCCCCGGCGCAAAAATCTCCGTCTGCCATGGCGTCGGTGGCATGTTCGCCGCCTCCGGAACGATCATATTCTCGAATGAGGCACCGTAGCTCAATTTATTCGTCCCCTCCCCTTGCGGGAGGGGGAAGGGGGGAGGGGTTGGCGCGAGCGTCGGACCGAAGCCTTACACTGCGAGACCCCTCCCCCCTCCCTCAGGGGGAGGAGGAGAGCTTTGCCTCGGCGATGACGAACGCCTGACGACACGACCGAAAGTGCAACAACATGCCCGACCACCTGTTCTCCAACCTGAAAGTCATCGACTGCGCAAGCTGGATCGCCGCCCCCGTCGCGGCCACGATCCTTTCCGACTTCGGCGCCGAGGTGATCAAGATCGAGCCGCCCGGCGCAGGCGATCCCTGGCGCGCGCGCAGCGCGAATGCCGGCTCGAAATCCGATGCCTACTGGCAGCACACCGCGCGCAACAAGCGCGGCCTCGCGCTCGACCTGAAGCACGCAGCCGGGCTTGCCGTGCTCTATCGCCTCATCGACGGCGCCGACGTGTTCATCACCAACTTCCCACTCCCCGTCCGCGATCGCCTGAAACTGGCCGCGGACGACCTGCTGCCGCGCAATCCCCGCCTGATCTATGCGTCCTTCACGGCCTACGGCGAGTCCGGCCCCGAGGCCGCGAAAACCGGCTACAACTCCACCGCCTATTGGGCGCGCACCGGCCTGATGGACGCGGTCCGCGCCGACCCCGAGACCGTGCCTGCCCGTTCCGCTCCCGGCATGGGCGACCACCCCAGCGGCACCGCGCTCTACGCCGCCATCGTCACCGCGCTGTATCGGCGCGAGAAGACCGGCCGCGGCGGCCTCGTTGCCTCCTCGCTGCTCGCAAACGGCCTGTGGGCCAATGCGAGCTTCATCCAGACCCGCCTGAGCGGCGAGCACGTGCCGCATCGCCCGCCGCGCGAACACGCGCCCATCCCGCTCGCCAACCACTACCGCACACGCGACGGCCGCTGGTTCATCATGGCGCTGTTCAACGAGCAGCGGCAACTGCGTCCCTTCCTGGCCGCCATCGGCCGCAAGCACTGGGCCGACGACCCACGTTTCGCCACGATCGAAACGCGCCGCGAATACGCGCGCGAGATCGTTGCCCTGCTGGACGATGTCTTCGCCGAACGCGACCTGGCCGACTGGCGCCGTATCCTCGATGAGGCAGGCGTCACCTTCGGCGTGGTCGCCACCCTGGAGGACATTCCGGGCGACGAACAGATGCGCGCCTGCGGCGGATTGGTGCCGTTCGCCGACGGCAACGGCGAGACGATTTCCAGCCCCTTCCACCTCGCCGGAGAAGCAAAATCGCCCCCCCGCCGCGCCCCCGCGATCGGACAGGACACCGACGCGATACTACGCGACGCTGGTTATTCGGCCGACGAGATCGGCCGGTTGCGGGCACAACAGGCGATCGCGTGATCAGTGATATTGCTCAAGATCGACGCGCACGGCGTCCTCACCATCCCACTCGAAAGTGATGCACCACGGCCCGTTGACGTGGATCGTGTAGCGTGCCGGCCGGCCGCGCAGTCGGTGAAAGTTGAAGCCCGACACGTTCAGAGCCTCTGGCCGCCGCGCCGCATTCAGCGCACCCAGGCGTATCCGAACACGCGCCACGAGGTCCGCGCGTATCCCGGACGCATCGGTCTTGTGCCAGAGCGCAGACAGCGCACGACTCCTGAACGAGCGAATCATGGAGCCTATGTAAACCTACCATTGACAGAAGGTCAACTTCCACTTGACACGCGACCAGACCTGTGCGAGATCGTATTCCGCGCCCGGCACTGAGGTCGGACGATGAGGGCAAATAGAGGCCCCGCTATGCCAGAATATATCGTTAAAGGCCCCCCTGCTTGGCGGCCGAGCCATCCTGGTGCGCTGCTGCGCGAGGACGTTCTTCCGGCGCTGCGGCTGACGGTCAAGGACGCTGCCGAGAAGCTTGGGGTGTCGCGCCAGACATTGCACGCGATCCTGTCGGAGAAATCCGCCGTCACGCCAGAGATGGCGGTGCGTCTCGGCAAGTTCTGCGGCAACGGCCCGGATTTGTGGCTGCGTATGCAGATGGCGCACGACCTGTGGCAGGCCGAGCGCGATCTGTCCGAGACAGTGAAGAAGATTCCTACTCTTCGCGCCGCCTAGCACGCCGCCCGGGCGCCCGTGGCCATCAGCTCACCCGCACGCCAGCGAATAGATATCCTTCACCCCCGCCGGCAGCGGCATCGCCTGCCAGGTCTCGCCGCCGTCCTTCGTGCCGTAGATCTCCCCATCGTAGCGCGCGCCGAGATACACCTGCTTCGCATCCCCCTGATGCAACGCCACCGACATGATCGTGCCGTGCACCTGCACCTTGTCGAAGCGCTGCCAGGTCTTGCCGACATCCTGGCTGCGATACAGCCCGCCATCCTTGCTCGACGCCGCCACGCTCAGCGCGGCATACAGCGTCTTCGGATCCTGCGGCGAGACCTTCACATCGCGCCCATAGGTCGTCGGTGAGAACCGCCCGACCTGCATGTCCTCCCAGTTCCGCCCTTCATCCTTGGTCCGGAACAACCCCATCCGCACCGCCAGGACCACCGTGTCCGGATCGGCGGGCGTGGTGCAGATCGCATGCCCGTCCAGCATCCCCTCGTTCTCGGTGTCGCTGACGATCTTGCTCTTCAGGTGCGGATTCTGCGCCAGCCGGATCAGGTCCTCGCTGCAATCCTTCCAGCTCTCGCCGCCATCGGTGCTGTGCATCACGCCGTTCACCTCCAGCGCCGCATAGAGCTCATGCGCATGGCGAGGATGCACGGCAAAGCGCATCACCCGGCAGGCGAACGGCATCTTGGCCCGGTCCGGCATCCCCGGATCGGGCATGCGTTTCCAGCTTTCGCCGCCGTCCTCGCTGCGATACACCGACACCGGCGAGCCGCCGGCATACAGCAGCTTGGGATCCGCCGGATCGACCAGGATCGACCAGATCTGCCTGTCCTTGTCGGGGAAGTTCGTGCGGTGCCAGTGCGCGCCGCCGTCGGTGCTGCGCCACACGCCTTCGGTCGTGCCGGCGAACACGTTTGCGGCATTCGACGGATGCACCATCACCGTGTGCGCCTCGACCTGCTTGACCACGTGCTCCCAGTCGCCGCCCGCGGCGTCGCGCCGGAACACACCGACCAGGCCCTCCTGGCCCTGCCGCCCGAAATAGCCCGCCACGCCGGCGTAGATGTGCGATTGCGCCATTGAACTTCCCCCTCGTGCAGTGATGTCGCCAGGACGTGCGCGCAGCCTAGGCCCATTCGCCGCGGTCGGGAATATCCGCGGCGGGGGACGTGTCGCCAACGCCCGCGACCGACGGCGCATCGCGTCTCTCCGTCGTGGCCTTGTGCCGACCGCGACGGAGAGAGGCGACGTCGTTACGTCAGAAACGGAATTGCTGCCCTGTCGCGCCGCGCCTTGTCGGCCACGCTTCCCGGCAGTAGCGTCGCGCCTCGGAGGAGGAACATAACCCGAACCACCCTAGGGAGAAACCAAGATGTCGATGACCCGCCGCCATGTTCTGGCGGGATCCGCTACCGGCGCGGCCGCATTGGCCACCGGACTCGCCCGACCGGCGATCGCCTCCTCCGAACCGATCCGCATCGGCTTCCTGCCCGCCCTCACCGGCCCCAGCTCCTCCACCGGCGTTGCAATCAACCGCGGCACCGCGCTGGCGGTCGACGAGATCAACGCCGCCGGCGGCGTCAACGGCCGGCAAATCGAACTGATCGTCCGCGACACGCAAAGCGATCCCACCAAGGCGGTGAACGCGGCGACCGAGCTGATGCGCGGGCTGCACGTCCATGTCATCTGGGGCCCGCTCAATTCCGGCGAGTCGCTGGCCGCCACCCCGCTGATCGCCCGCGCCGGGGTACCGCAGCTCGATCCGTGCTGGGTCGATGCGCTGATCGACGTGCAGAAATATCCGCTCGCCTTCCGCAACATCTGCAGCAACCAGCAGGTCGGCGGCGCCGCCAACCACTACGTGGTCGACGTGCTGAAACTCAACAAGGTGGCAGTGATCAGCGACACCACGGGCTACGGCACGGCGTCGGTTGACGCCTACGTGCCGATGCTCAAGGCAAAGGGCGCCGACGTGGTCTATCAGGGCAACACCGACGCGGCCAACCCCGACGTGAAGCCCGAGCTGCTGCGCATGCAGAGCGCGGGGGCGCAAGTCATCATGCCATGGAGCGTGAATGCCGGCTTCCTCGCGCGCATCATCAACACGCGCTCGCAGATGGGCTGGGACGTGCCGATCGTCGGCCAGACCACGCTCGGCTCCGGCCAGACCAAGGCGCTGCTGGAGAAACCCGAATACTGGGCCAAGGTCTACTCGAACAACTTCCTGCCCTGCTCCTACAGCGCGTCCGGCAAGTTGCCGGCGCGCACGCAGGCGTTCGTGGACCGGCTGAGCAGCGCCAAGATCGAGATGGGCGACACGCTGCTGTGGTGGATCGCCATCGGCTACGACGGCCCGCGGATGGTCGCCGACGCGGTGAAGAACGCCGGCAGCGATCCGAAACAGATGGGCGACTACTGGAACACGCTCAAGGCCTGGCCTGGCGTGAACGGCGACATCAGCTTCACGCCGGAGCAGCACAACGGCTACCCGGACGATGAGGTCGTGATGATCCAGGCCAACTCGTTCCGCAACGGTGCGTTCAGCCTGGCGCCCGGCTACGGCGCCTAGCCGCCAACGCCGGCGCACCGGCGCGCCGGCGCAGGAATCCATCACGGATGATGCCAGGAAGGCCCCCGCTCGGGGGCCTTTCTGCGTCCCGGGTCATTCCCGCGGTATGTCGTCGCCACGGCGACGCCTTCCCATCCACCCCGCTTCGGCCGACACTGCGCCCAGCCATCGCCAGGGGAGGGAGGAAAAACCCATGCCGAACGTCGCCCCGGACCGCCTGACCGAGATCGCTCATGCCCTGCTGATCGCCGCCGGCACGCCCGAGACCGAGGCCGACACGATCTCGCGCCTGTCGATCGGCGCCAATCTCGCCGGGCATGACTCGCACGGCATCATCCTGATCCCCACCTACATCGACCGCGTGAAGGTCGGCCACATCGTGCCCGGCGCGCCGTGGACCATCGTCGAGGAAACCCCCACCACCACCGTCGTCGACGGCAACTGGGGGTTCGGCTACGTCGTCACCGAGAAGGCGATGAAGCTGACGATCGACAAGGCCGACAAGCAGAACGTCGCCGCCTGCACGGTGTTCCGCCAGGGCCATATCGGCCGCCTCGCCGCCTATCCGCTGATGGCGGTGGAACGTGGCATGATCGCAATGATCACAGCCGATTCCGGCCGCAGCCCGAAGCACGTGGCACCGTTCGGCGGGGCAAAATCGCGCCTCGGCACCAACCCCATCTGCTTCGCCGTGCCGTCGAACCTGGACGGCCCGCTGTTCTTCGACATGGCCACCTCGGCCGCCGCGGCCGGAAAGATCGGCGTGGCGATGGCGCGCGGCGAGCAGGTGCCGCCCGGCTGGCTGATCGACGCCGAGGGAAAACCCACCACCGACCCCCGAAAACTGCGCCAGGGCGGCGCGCTGCTGCCGCTGGGCGGCGCCGAGGGCTACAAGGGCTACGGCCTGGCAACGATCGTCGAGATTTTTTCGGGTCTGCTCACCGGCCTTGGTTTCGGCATCGACCCGGCCGGCCGGCACAACGACGGCTGCTTCATCGCCGTGTTCAAGGTCAGCGCATTCCGCAATCTCGAAACGTTCCGCCAGGAAGTGACGGACTTCGCCCGCTACCTGAAGGACACCCCGCCGGCCGAAGGGTTCAAGGAGGTCTACTATCCCGGCGAAATCGAATTCCGCAAGGAACAGGACCGCCGCAAGAACGGCATCCCGATCGAGGACGCCACCTGGGGCGTGCTGAAGAAGCTGGCGGCCGAGTACGGCATCGCCGGCAAGCTCGGCCTCGCGGACTGACCGAATGAACGCACTGCATTCGCATCCGACCGCACCACATCTTCTCCCCCTCCCCTTGTGGGCTTGGGCCGCGAAGCGGACCAAGGGCGGGGGGAGGGCGACCGCGGTGGGAAGTGTCGCATCGATACCGGCGGCGACCCCTCCCCCCATCCCCCTCCCTCAAGGGGAGGGGGAGTTATGGTTATCATCATGACGGCCGAACACGCCCCGTCGCACAGCGTCCGGCCACTGCGTGGCCAATCCCTTCGCCGGCTGGAAGACGCGCGTTTCCTGACCGGGCGCGGCCGCTTCATCGAGGACATCGACGAACCCCACCAAACCTGGATGCACGTCGTCCGCTCCCCCCACGCCCACGCAACGATCACCCGCATCGACACCGAAACAGCACAAACCACGCCCGGCGTGCTCGGCGTGTTCACCGCGGCCGACCTGGTCGACCTCGGGCCGCTGCCCTGCAACGTGCCGGTCGCCAGCCTGCAGCCGATGATCGTGCCGCCGCGCCGCGCGCTCGCAACGGACCGCGTGCGCCATGTCGGCGACCCGGTCGCCTTCGTCGTCGCCGAATCCCGCGACGCCGCACGCAATGCCGCGGAAGCTGATCGTCGTGGACTATGACGTCCTGCCGTCCGTGGTCGACGCCACCGCCGCTCTGGCCCCCGGCGCGCCGCAACTATGGGACCAGGCGCCGGGCAATCTGTCGTATCGCTTCCAGAAGGGCGACGCCGCCGCGGTGCAGGCGGCGATCGCCGGCGCCGCCCACGTGGTCGAGCTGGAGCTGATCAACAACCGCATCGTCATTTGCGCGATGGAGCCGCGCGGCGCGATCGGCACTTACGACGACGCCCACGGCTTCCACCTGCAATATTCCGGTGCCGGCGTGCACGCGCTGAAATCGCAACTGGCCGACACCGTGTTCCGCGTGCCGCCGCAGCGGATGCGCGTGTCCTGTCCCGATGTCGGCGGCGGCTTCGGCGTGAAGAACGCGCTGTATCCGGAATGGGTGATGCTGCTGTGGGCCGCCCGCCATCTGCGCCGCCCGGTGAAATGGCTCAGCGAACGCGTGGAGGATTTCGTCACCACCGCGCAGGGCCGCGCCAATGCCACGCGCGCGCGCCTGGCGCTGGACGCCGACGGCAACTTCCTCGCGCTGGACGTCGCGACCGTCGCCGATCTCGGCGCCTATCATGTCCACCGGCGGCCCGGGCAGCTCCACCAACGCGCCGGCCAACGCGATGGGCAGCGGCTACGTCATTCCGGCGATCTTCATGGACGTGCGCGGCGCCTTCACCAACACCGTGCCGATCGACGCCTATCGCGGCGCCGGCAAGCCCGAGGTCAACTACATGATCGAGCGGCTGATCGACGCCGCCGCCCGTCGCTTCGGCTTCGATCCGATCGCGCTGCGCCGGCGCAACCTGGTGGCGCAGTTTCCCTATCGCAAGGCGCTGGGCACGGTGATCGACTGCGGCCGCTTCGCCGCCAACCTCGACGACGCCGTCATCGCCGCCGACCACGCCGGCTTCGCCGCCCGCCGCGACGCCGCCGGCGCCCGCGGCAGGCTGCGCGGCATCGGCGTCACCTGCTTCATGGAGACCGCGCGCGGCGCGCCGAACGAGGGTGCGGAAATCCGTTTCGACGACGACGGCAAGGTGGCGCTGCTGGTCGGCACGCAATCCAACGGCATGGGTCACGAAACGACCTATCCGCAGATCGCCGCCGACCTGCTCGGCCTGCCGATCGAGGCGTTCCGCTACATGCAGGCCGACACTGCCTCGGTGCGCGACGGCAACGGCCATGGCGGCGCGCGCTCGATGCACATGGGCGGCGCCGCGCTGTGCAAGGCGGTCGACGTGATGCTGGCCAAGGGCAGCGCGATCGCCGCGCGGCTGCTGCAGGCAACGCCGGCCCAGGTCGCGTTCGCCGACGGGCGCTTCATCGTGCGCGACGATCCCTCGCGCGGCATCGACCTGCTCAGCGTCGCCCGCGCCGCGCGCGATCCCGCCAATGTGCCGGACGGCGAAGCCCCCGGCCTGGACACCTATGTCTGGAACCTGCTCGACCTGATCACCTATCCCGAACGGCTGCCACATCGCCGAGGTCGAGATCGATCCCGAAACCGGCGCGCTCACGCTGGAACGCTATACCGCGGTGGACGATTTCGGCACGCTGCTGAATCCGATGCTGACGCTGGGCCAGATCCAGGGCGGCGTCGTGCAGGGCATCGGCCAGGCAATGCTGGAGCACACGGTCTACGATCCCGAATCCGGCCAGATGCTCAGCGGCTCGTTCATGGACTACACGCTGCCGCGCGCGTCGGACCTGCCGTCGCTCGACATCACGTTCAACGGCGTGCCGACCGCGGCCAATCCGCTCGGCGTGAAGGGCTCCGGCCAGGCCGGCGCCATCGCCGCGCCGCAGGCGGTCATCTGCGCGATCCTCGATGCGCTGGCGCCGCGCGGCGTGACGCATATCGACATGCCGGCGACGCCGGAACGAATCTGGCGCGCGTTGCAGGGGCACTGAGGCGATGGCCCCGAGGACAACGACCCCCACTGCGGTGACCCCGCGCGCGATGGTCACGGGCGCCGGCAGCGGACTCGGCCGCGCCACCGCTCTCGCCCTGGCCGCCCGAGGCTGCACCCTCGCCCTGGTCGATATCGATCCCGCGGCGACCGAAGCCGTCGCGGCGGAGTGCGCCGCGCCCGCCACGGCGATCATCCAGGACCTGACCGCCGATCCCGGCCCCGAGGCCGCCGTGGACCGCGCGATCGCCGCGCTGGGCGGCCTCGACATCGTGGTGAACAACGCCGGCTTCGGCGCCGGCGAGGACTTCTTCGCCATGCGCGCCGCGACCTGGGACCGCACGCTCGATCTCAACCTGAAGGCGGTGGCGCTGGTCTGCGCCGCCGCGGGGCGGCACATGCGCGCGCAGCGCCGCGGACGGATCGTCAACATCACCTCGCCGGCCTCGCGCATGGCGCTGCCGAACTACCTGGCTTATGCCGCCAGCAAGGCCGGCGTCGATGCGGTGACGCGCGCCGCCGCGGTGGCGCTCGCGCCGTACGGCGTGACGGTGAACGCCGTCGCCCCCGGCATGATGGACACGCCGATGCAGCGCATCACCGAACAGCAGCTTGCCGCGTTGGCAGGCCGCAATGACTTCGAGGTGTTCCTGGCCGAGCGCACCAGCCGCATCCCGCTGGGCCGCCGCACCGACTGCGCAACGATCGCCGCGACGGTGGTCTGGCTGGCGCTGGACGCGCCGGACTACATCACCGCGGAACGGCTGAACGCCAGCGGCGGGCTGGACAAGGACTGATCGGCCGCGGGCCTGCTGCCAGACCGAACCGTGGGCCAGGCGCTGCCGGGTCCCTTGTCGGCAACCACCTGGCGCTGACCGGGCCCGCCAGCCCCCCTTACGCCTCGCCGACGCACTCCAGCATGGCCGCCGCCAGCGCATCGCTCGGCGCCTTGCCGCCCCACAGCACGAACTGGAACGCCGGGAAAAACCGCTCGCACTCGGTGATGGCGATGTCGACCATGTCCTCCAGGCTCTCGGCCGACGCGCCGGGCGCGCCGCGCAGCAGCACCGAGTGGCGGAACACCGGCATGCCGTCCTCGCTGTTCATGCCGAAATGGCCGATCCACAGCCGTTCGTTGGCCAGGGCCAGCAACTCGTACAGCGCCGCCCGCCGCTTCTCCGGCACCTTCAGGTCGAAGGTGCAGGTGAAGTGCATGGCGCTGATCTCGTGCGACCAGTTGAAATACAACCCGTAGTCGCACCACTGGCCGGGGGCCTCGGCCGCCATCTCCTCGTCGGTGCGGCGATCGAACACCCAATCGTTGGCGGTGACGATCTGCTCCAGGATGTCCAGGGGGTTGGCGGCGCTGGGAACGGCCGTGTGGAGGCTGGCGGACATGCGGGTCTCCCATCGCAAGGCAGGCCGGGCGAACGAGGCGGAATCGCCGGGCCGCGATATCTGGTGGGACTCGCGGCCCGAACCCCACGATCGGTAGCCTACCGAGGCGTCAGGCCGCGCCGCAAGAGTCGTTCGCGGCGGTTGGGTGGGTTATTTCATCTGCCATCGCAAGTTCATGCCCGGCCGCGCGAGGGCAGGCGGGTCGAGCGCGGCCGGGTGGCGGAATGGCGACGGACGGGGGACGCGGCGGGCAGGCGGCGATGGCGGCCGCCAAGTGGCGGATTACGCTGCGCTTATCCGCCCTACGCGGCCGGCCCCGGCGACGGTCCCGGCCCGGCCGCACCGCCCCGCGCCTCCAGCGCCGCCACCGCGCCTCCAGGGCCGCCACCCGCGCCTCCAGGGCCGAAATCTTGGCCTCCGCCGCCTCCTGGCCGGCGCGGGCGTTGGCGGCCAGCTCGGCCAGCGCGTCCAGCTCCTCCCGGCGGACCAGCTCCAGCCGGCGGATCGCCTCGTCGATCCGCGCCCGCACCATCGCCTCGACCTCCTCGCGGATGCCCGCCAGCGCGGACAGTGCGCCGCCGGCGACGCCGGCCAGATCGTCGAAAATGCGTGGGCGCTCGGCCATGTCAGTCTCCCTTTTTGCCGCCGGCTCGATGATGCACGTATAACCCGCGCCCATGATCATGGTCACCGGCGGCGCCGGTTTCATCGGCTCCAACCTGCACGCGGCATTGGTCGCCCGCGGCTGCGAGACGGTCGTGGTGGACCGGCTGCGCGCCAGCGGCAAGTGGCGCAACCTGGCCAAGCACCCGCCGGCGCTGCTGCTGCCACCCGAGGACCTGGACGCGTTCCTCGCCGGCAACCCGCAGGCTGGAGATGCTGTTCCATCTCGGCGCGATCAGCGAGACCACCGCGACCGACGGCGACCTGGCCTGGGCGGTCAACGTCGCGCTGCCGCAAAAACTCTGGCACTGGTGCGCGACGCATCGGGTGCCGTTCATCTACGCCTCCTCGGCGGCGACCTACGGCGACGGCACGCGCGGCTTCGACGACGACGGCTCGGTGGCGCAGCTCGAGCGGCTGCGCCCGCTCAACCTGTATGGCTGGACCAAGCACGCCTTCGACCTGCGCGTCGCTCACATGCTGGCGGCCGGCCAGCCTCGCCCGCCGCAATGGGCAGGCCTGAAGTTCTTCAACGTGTTCGGCCCGAACGAGTACCACAAGCGCGGCATGATCTCGGTGGTGAAAGTCAAGCACGACGAGGTCCGTGCCGGCCTGGCGCCGCGGCTGTTCCGCTCCGACCGGCCCGACATCGCCGACGGCGAGCAGCGGCGCGACTTCATCTGGATCGACGACGTCATCGACGTGATGCTGTGGCTGCGCGACACGCCGACGGTCAGCGGGCTGTTCAATGTCGGCACCGGCCGGGCGCGCACCTACCACGACCTGGCGCACGCGGTGTGCGACGCCGCCGGCGTGGCACGGCGCATCGACTTCATCGACCTGCCCGAGGCGCTGCGCGGCCAGTACCAGTCGTTCACCGAGGCCTCGGTCGCCCACCTGCGCGCCGCCGGCTACGCGGGACAGTTCACCCCGCTGGAGGAGGGCATCCGGCGCTACGTGCAGGACTACCTGACCCAGGCCGATCCCTACCGATGATGCCGGTCCTGCTGTTTCCGGCAGTTCAACCCGGTCATCGTGCAGCTCGGGCCGTTCGGCGATTCGCTGGTATGCGCTGGCCTACATCGTCGGGCTGGTGCTGGGCTGGCGGCTGATGCGCCGGCTGGTGCGGCTGCCGCCTGTCGTGGCGACGGCGCTGCAGGTGGACGATTTCCTCACCTGGGCGACGCTCGGCGTCGTGCTGGGCGGGCGGCTGGGCTACGTGCTGTTCTACCAGCCCGGCCTCTATTTCACGCACCCGACGCAGATCTTCGAGGTCTGGCACGGCGGCATGAGTTTTCATGGCGGCGCGCTCGGCGTCGCGGTGGCGATCGTGCTGGTTCTGTCGCCGCAACGGCATCCGGCTGCTGACCTTCGCCGACCGCGTGGCGGTGTGCACGCCGATCGGCCTGGGCCTGGGCCGCATCGCCAACTTCATCAACGGCGAGCTGTGGGGACGCCCGGCGCCCGACTGGCTGCCCTGGGCGATGATCTTTCCCACCGGCGGGTCGATCCCCCGCCATCCCAGCGAGATCTACGAGGCGCTGCTGGAGGGGCTGCTGCTGTTCATCGTCATGTTCGCGCTGTCGCGGCGGGAGGCGCTGCGCGCGCGGGCAGGGTGGCTCACCGGGGCGTTCCTGGTCGGCTACGGGATCGCGCGCATCACCGGCGAGTTCTTCCGCGAGCCGGACGCGTTCCTGGGTTTTCTCCCGTTCGGCGCCACGATGGGCCAGGTGCTGTGCATCCCGATGCTGATCGCCGGCGCCTGGCTGATCGCCCGTGCGCGGTAACACCGTACACCCCTTCACCTCTCCCGCTCTTCGTGGGCTTGGGCCGCAAAGCGGACCAAGGCGGCGCGCGGAGCGCGACGGGTGAGGGTCGTTCACGCGGCACGACCCTCACCCGCGTCGCAAGGGCTCCGCGACCTCTCCCGCGAAGAGCGGGAGAGGTGGACGCCCGATGCGGCGACTCCGGTCAGGATGACAATGCCCTGATGGAGCGCCTGGACGCATTCATGGCGCGGGCCAACGCCGCGTACTACGCGACGCACGACCCGTTCGCCGACTTCACCACCGCGCCGGAGATCAGCCAGGTGTTCGGCGAGATCCTCGGCCTGTGGGCGGCGGTGGTGTGGCAGGCGCTCGGCGCGCCGGACCCGGTGCTGCTGGTGGAGGCCGGGCCGGGACGCGGCACGCTGATGGCCGACGCGCTGCGGGCGATCGGGCGGGCGGTGCCGGCGTTCCGCGCCGCGCTGCGGCTGCACCTGATCGAGACCTCGCCGCGCCTGCGCGCGATCCAGGCGAAGGTGCTGGCGGATGCGGTGTGGCACGACGGGCTGGACACGGTGCCGGCGGCGCCGCTGATCCTGCTTGGCAACGAGTTCCTCGACGCGCTGCCGATCCGGCAGTTCGTGCGGCGGCGCGATGCGTGGATGGAACGGTTCGTCGCGGATGGGCAGTTCGTCGAGGTGGCGACCTCTACACCCACTCCCCTTGAGGGCTTGGGCCGCGAAGCGGACCAAGGTTGGGGGAGGGGTCAGTTCCCGACTCGCACGGAACGCTTGCGGCGCCGAACCCCTCCCCCCTTCCCCCTCCCTCAAGGGGAGGGGGAGTCTACCCCAACACGACCCCCACCATCCCCGACGGCACAATCCTGGAACGCAACGACTCGGCAAAAGCCTTCGTCACCATCCTAGCCCAGCGCTTTCGCGCCCACCCGGGCGCCGCCCTCTTCCTCGACTACGGCCCGGCCACCAGTGCCTTCGGCGACAGCCTGCAGGCGCTGCGCGACGGCCGTCCCGCCGACCCGCTGGGCCCGCCCGGCGAGGCCGACCTGACCGCCCACGTCGATTTCGCCGCGCTTGCCGCCATCGCCCGGGCCGCCGGCGCCGCCGCGCACGGCCCACTGGCACAAGGCGAGTTCCTGATCCGCCTCGGTCTGTTCCGGCGCACCGGCGTCCTGGCCCGCAGCCAGCCGCCCGCGCGCGCCGCCGCGCTGATGGACGCCGCCAGCCGCCTGGCCGAGCCTGGCCGCATGGGCCGCCTGTTCAAGGCGCTCGCGTTGGCCTCCCCTGATGGCCCGATGCTGCCGGGGTTCGAGTAGACCGATGCAATCCGCCTCGCAGTCGCGCCAGCCTGCGACCCTATCGGTCTTCGAGGGTAAAACCGGCCTTCAGCGTCACCTGGTAGTGGCGGACCTTGCCTTGGTCGATGCTGCCGCGGATCTGCACCACCTCGAACCAGCCGAGGTGGCGCACGGTGGTCGAGGCCTTTTCGATGGCGCGATCGATCGCCTTGGAGATGCTCTGGTCCGACGTGCCGACCAGCTCGACGATCTTGTAGACTGGCTCTGTCATGGTGGGTCCCTCCCTGGGACGCAGCGGTCCCACGCGCACCGCGGCGTCAGGCTGTAGCCGCCGATCTCGCCGCGACGGGCCAACTATAACCCATGCGCGACGCCCGGGCGGCTGTCGCAGGCTGCCACACGGCGCGCGCTTTCGGCTGCGGCATTGCCGAGCGGGCTTGCATCTGCCGGTTCATACATTAGTATATTCGTCGGATATACACCGAGTGGGAATGGAGCGAACGTGCCAACCCAGGTTCAGATCGCCAAATGGGGCAACAGCCTCGGCCTTCGCGTACCG
Organism: uncultured Alphaproteobacteria bacterium; assembly: GCA_963773345.1. Taxonomy (GTDB): domain Bacteria; phylum Pseudomonadota; class Alphaproteobacteria; order Acetobacterales; family Acetobacteraceae; genus Palsa-883. The sequence goes on from CAVZBG010000010.1 coordinate 1,321,797, forward strand.
CGTGATGTCGCGGCTCGGGCGGGCCTCACCGAGGGCGCGCGGGTCGACATCGAGGCCAGCGGCGATGGCCGCATCATCGTCACCCGCTCGCGCCGTCGCTTTACGCTGGCCGAACTGCTGCGGGGAATGACGCCCGACCGCGAGCACAAGCTGGAAGACGACGCGCCGCGCGGTGACGAAATTCTGTAATGGCGCTACCCGACCGCGGAAGCCTGGTGTGGCTGCATTTCTCGCCGCAGGCGGGCAGCGAGCAGGCAGGGCGGCGACCCGCCATTGTCCTGACCAGAGCGGCTTATCATCAGCGGTCGCGGCTTGCCATCGTCTGTCCGATCACCAGCCGGGAAAGAGGTTGGCCTACCGAGGTCAGGCTGCCACCTGGCCTGGCGGTCGGCGGCGTGGTGCTGGTCGACCACGTCAGGAGCATCGATCGTGATGCACGTAAAGTGGAAGTCATCGGGGTCGCGCCGGGCGAAGTCCTGGACGAGATCGATGCCCGTCTGGCGCCGCTGCTGAGTTTGTAATACCAGGCGGCGAAAAGATTGACACGTCGCGGAACGGCTCGCCCCCCGTGTCATGGCCGGCTCACGGGTCCGGCCGAAGACCGGCCCGAGGACAGGCTTCGGCCGGCCACCCACGTCTTTGCTGCGTGGAACGAAGAAAAGACGTGGGGGCCGGCCATGAAACGGGGGCACGCTGCGAGTGCCGATGAGTCAATGTTTCGGCCGGTTGGTATAAGTCAGCCGCCGCCAGCGGTTGCGGGACGATCGCCGTCCAGCAGCCGCTCGACGATGACGCAGTCGCGCCACACCCCGTCGAGCCGGCCGTGCCGCTGATAGACGCCGACCTCGCGGAACCCCATCCGCTGCAGCAGCGCGCGGCTGGCGGCGTTCTCCGGGAACACCCGCGACACCAGCTTCCACAGCCCCGCCGCGCCGGCGGCCTCGATCAGCTCGGCCAGCGCCACCTGGCCGGCGCCGCGGCCCCGCCAGTCGCGCCGCACATACACCGAAAACTCGGCGATGCCGGCATAGCAGGGCCGGTCGCGATAGGCCGAGGTGGACGCGAAGGCGATCACCGCCCCGTCTGCGTCCTCCGCCACGACGATCGGGCGGCCGCTGTCGAACCAGCGCGCGATCTGTTCGGCCGCGCGCGGCTCGGTCTCGAAGGTGGCGACGCGGTCCTCGATGCCCTGGTTGTAGATTCCGGCGATGGCGGCCGCGTCGCTCACCCAGGCCGGGCGCGCCCGCAGCTTGTTACCGTCCGCGGTCATCGGCCAGCGCGTCGCCCCGCACCCCCGCGCCGCGCTCGTACCAGCCGCGGCTCGACCGCACGACCCGCACCACCGACAGCATCACCGGCACCTCCACCAGCACGCCGACCACGGTCGCCAGCGCCGCGCCCGACTGGAAGCCGAACAGCACGATGGCGGTCGCCACCGCCAGCTCGAAAAAGTTCGACGCGCCGATCAGCGCCGAGGGGCCGGCGACGCACCATTCCACTCCCAGCCGGCGGTTCAGCCAATAGGCCAGACCGGCATTGAAATAAACCTGCAGCGTGATCGGGATCGCCAGCAGCAGGATCACCAGCGGCTGGTGCACGATTTCTGTCCCCTGCAGGCCGAACAGCAGCACCAGGGTCAGCAGCAGCGCGGCGAGCGAGATCGGGCCGAAGCGGCGCAGCGTGCGCGCCAGCGCCGCCGGCCCTCCCGCCGCCAGGCAGCCGCGGCGCCAGAGCTGGGCGACGATCACCGGCACCACGATATACAGCAGCACCGACAGCAGCAGCGTGTCCCACGGCACGCTGATCGACGACAGCCCCAGCAGCAGCCCGACGATCGGCGCGAATGCCACCACCATGATGCTGTCGTTCAGCGCCACCTGGCTGAGGGTGAAGTGCGGCTCGCCGTCGACCAGGTTGGACCAGACGAACACCATCGCGGTGCACGGCGCGGCGGCCAGCAGGATAAGCCCGGCGATGTAGCTGTCGATCTGCCCGGCCGGCAGCCACGGGCGGAACAGGTGGCCGATGAACAGCCACGCCAGCAGCGCCATGGAGAACGGCTTGACCAGCCAGTTCACCCCGACGGTGGTGGCGATGCCGCGCCAGTGCTGCCCGACCTCGCGCAGCGCCGCGGGATCGATTTTCAGCAGCATCGGCACGATCATCAGCCAGACCAGGATGGCGACCGGCAGGTTGACCTGCGCCACGGTCGCGGCGCCGAGCGCCTGGAACGGTGCCGGCATTACGCTGCCGAGCAGGATCCCCGCGCCGATGCACAGCGCCACCCACAGCGTCAGGTAGCGCTCGAATCCGCCCAGCCGGACGCGCGGGGTTTCTCGCCCGAGTGTGTCGATTGCCTGCTGCATGAAGCGCACGCCCTTCGTCTCCGCTTGTCGCATGGTCGCGCCACGGCATGCGCCTCGATACCGGATCGCGCCAGCCCGCTCAACGTCAATTCTATGCGTCTGGAATCCTCGAATTAATGCTTGTCGCAGTTCCGGGATGTGCGCTACGGTCCACGTCAACAATTCCAGCAGCATGGAAACACAGGGAGGGAGCCTATGACGCGATGTGACAAGCTCGTGGATGCGGGCCGGCGCGCCTTCTTCGCGCGAACGGCAGCCGTGGCAGCCGGCGCGGCGGCGACCGTTGCGATCCCGCTGGCGGCACCGCGGGCCGCCCCGTCCCCCGCCCTGGTGAATTATCCCTCCAGCAAGCTTGCCAACATCAGCGACCTGAAGCCCGACGTGCCGAAGGACATCACCTATCCCGACGCCGACAGCCCGGGCGTGCTGCTGAAGCTCGGCCATCGCGTGGAGGGCGGCGCGGGCCCGGACGGCGACATCGTCGCCTTCAGCACGCTGTGCCCGCACAAGGGCTTCCCGCTGTTCTACGCCGCCGCCGACGAGACGCTGAGCTGTCCCGGCCACTACAGCCGGTTCGATGCCGAAAAGGGCGGCCTGCAGATCTTCGGCCATGCCACGCAGAACCTGCCGCAGTTCCGCCTGGTCGTGGACAGCAAGGGCGACATCTACGCCGTCGCCGTCGACGAGCTGATCTACGGCCGCCTGTCCAACGTTCTGACGGCATAGGGGGCGCACCATGGCCTACAAGCGCAACATCGACCGCCTGCCCATCCCGCCGAAGGATGCCCAGGTGCACAACGTCACCTGTCACTTCTGCATCGTCGGCTGCGGCTATCATGCGCTGTCCTGGCCGGTCGATCGCCAGGGCGGCACGCAGCCAGGACAGAACGCCTTCGACACGGACCTGAGCAAGCAGCAGGGCGCCATGGCGACGGCCTGGTTCAGCCCGTCGATGTACAACATCGTCAAGCAGAACGGTCGCGACGTGAACCTCGTCGTCATGCCCGACCACGACTGCGTGGTGAACTCCGGCCTCGGCTCCACGCGCGGCGCGCGCATCGCCGAGCTGTCGTATTCCACCATCACCGGCACGCAACCCGAGCGGCTGACCGAGCCGCTGGTCTGGCGCTATGGCACCCTGACGCCGACCGCCTGGGACGACGCGGTCGATCTGGTCGTCGAGGTGACCCGGCGCGTGGTGGAAACGCAGGGCGAGGACGGCCTGATCGTTTCGGCATACGATCACGGCGGCGCCGGCGGCGGCTACGAGAACACCTGGGCGACCGGCAAGCTCTATTTCGAGAGCATGAAGATCAAGAACATCCGCATCCACAACCGCCCGGCGTACAACAGCGAAGTGCACGGCACGCGCGACATGGGCGTGGGCGAGCTCAACAACTGCTACGAGGACGCCGAACTGGCCGACACGATCATGGCGGTGGGATGCAACTCGCTGGAGACGCAGACCAACTACTTCCTGAACCACTGGGTGCCGAACCTGCGCGGCACCAGCAGCGACAAGAAGAAGGCCGAGTTCGGCAGCGAACCGACCGGTCCGGCCAGGATCATCTTCGTCGATCCGCGTCGCACGCCGACCATCGCCGCCTGCGAGGCGGAGGCCGGGGCGGCGAACGTGCTGCATCTCGCCATCAACCCGGGCACCGATCTCGCGCTGTTCAACGCGCTGTTCACCGAGATCGCCGCCAAGGGCTGGGTCGATCATGCGTTCATTACGGCCAGCACCAACGGCTACGACGCCGCGGTGACGGCAAACCATACCACCATCGAACAGGCCGTGCAGATCACCGGCCTGAAGCCCGAGGACATCAGCAAGGCGGCCGAATGGATCGCCCAGCCGAAGCAGGGCGGCGCGCGGCGGCGCACCATGTTCGCCTACGAGAAGGGGCTGATCTGGGGCAACGACAACTACCGCACCAACCAGGCGCTGGTGAACATCGCGCTGGCCACCGGCAATGTCGGCCGGCCGGGCGGCGGCTGCGTGCGGATGGGCGGGCACCAGGAAGGCTACGTGCGCCCCGACTATCCCGGTGGCAAGCCGGCACCGTACATCGACCAGCTCCTGATCGCCGGCAAGGGCGGCGTCCACCACATCTGGGGCTGCGATCATTACAAAACCACGCTGAACGCCACCGAGTTCAAGCGCGTCTACAAGCGGCGCACCGACCTGGTGAAGGCCGCGATGGACTCGGTGCCGGCCGGCGACCGGCAAGGCCAGATCGCGGCGATCATGGAGGCCATCGGCCAGGGCGGCCTGTTCGTCGTGGACGTGGATCTCGTGCCGACCCAGATCGGCGGCTGCGCCCACGTGATGCTGCCCGCCGCCACCTCCGGCGAGGCCAACCTGACCAGCATGAACGGCGAGCGGCGGATGCGCCTGACCGAGCGCTACATGGACCCGCCCGGCAGCGCGATGCCGGACTCGCTGATCGTTGCAAAAATCGCGCAGGCGCTGGAACGAAGCTGGCGCGCCGCCGGCAACGCGGCGATCGCCGACAAGTTCAAGGGCTACGACTGGAAGACCGAGGAAGACGCGTTCATGGACGGCTACAACAAGAACGCGGCCGGCGGAAAATTCGTCACCTATGAGCGCCTGCGCGCCATGGGCACCAACGGCTTCCAGGAGCCGGCCGTCGGCTTCGAGGACGGCAAGATCGTCGGCACCAAGCGGTTGTTCGCCGACGGCAAGTTCAACATGCCGGACGGCAAGGCGAAGTTCGCCGCCGCGGAGTGGCGCGGCCTGGAGGCCCCGGGCAAGCAGGCGGAGAAGGAAAAGTTCCGGTTCCTGATCAATAACGGCCGCTCGAACCAGGTCTGGCAGTCGGTCTATCTCGACCAGCACAACGACTTCGTCTGGGACCGCATGCCGTTCGCCTACATCCAGATGAACCCGCAGGACGTTGCCGAGCTGAAACTCAACCCCGGCGATCTCGTCGAGGTCTACAACGACAACGGCAGCACCCAGGCGATGGTCTGGCCGACGCCGAGTGCGAAACGGAACCAAACCTTCATGCTGTTCGCCTATCCGACCGGCGCGGTCGGCAACGCGGTCAGCAAGGGCGTCAACGAGCTGATCATTCCGAACTACAAGCAGACCTGGGGCAACATCCGCAAGCTGGCGGACGCGCCGCAGGTGACGCACCATCTGTCGTTCAAGTCCGAGGAGTACAAGGCCGCAAGCTGATCGAAAGGCCCGCCCCCAACCTGTCATTGCGAGGAACGCAGCGACGCGGCAATCCCCATCAGGGTGCCCCCCTGGCGGGAGATTGCTTCGCTGCGCTCGCAATGACAGCCAGGTCCCGGCGGCCCCACAGCTTCATCCGATTACCCTGCAATGACAGGTTAGGGGCGCCACCTCAGGCCGGCACGCGCCGCGCCTCCGCGCCCACAGGCAGCATCGCCGTGATGCCCAGGCAGATCGCCAGCATGACGGCCGATCCCCAGAGACACGCCTGCATCCCACCAGTCTGCGTCAGGATGCCCGAGAGCAGGATGCCCATCAGCCGCCCGGCCGCGTTGGCGGCGTAATAGAACCCCACATCCTCCGCCGCCTTTTCCGATCCCGCGTAAGCAAGGATCAGGTAGGAATGCAACGAGGAAATCACCGCGAACACGAAGCCGAACACCAGCAGGCCAACGACCAGCACCAGGTCGGGCCGGTGCACGCCGGGTGCGGCCATCAGCAGGGCGATCGCGCCCGGGATCACCGTCAGGATCGCCCCCCACACGCGCGCCGCGGGAACCTCGCGGCTCAGCCCGTCATGGCTCCGTGTGACCACCGCCGGCGCCAGCGCCTGCACCGCGCCATAGCCGATCGTCCAGGCTGCGACGAACCCCGCCACCTGCATGTAGTGCCAGCCGAAGCCGTACAGGTAGATCGGCAGCCCGACCACGAACCATACGTCGCGCGAGCCGAACATGAACACGCGCGCCGCCGCGATCAGGTTGATCGCCCGCGTCTTGGCGAACAACTCACGAAAACTCTTCGACGACTTCGCCTTGCCCAGGGTACGCGGCAGCGACAGCGCCACCCCGACCAGCACCACGGCGAGCATACCCGCCATCAGCCACAATGCCGGGCGGAACCCAACCACTTGCAGCAGGAAGCCGCCGATGAAGAAGCCGGCCCCTTTGGTCGCGTTCTTCGATCCGGTGAACCAGGCGACCCAGCGGAACAACTGCCCCATGTCCTGCGTCGATGACGCCTTGATCGCACTTTTCGACGAAGTCTTGGTCAGGTCCTTGGCCACACCGGCCACGCCCTGCGCCAGCACCACCCATGCGACGGACATCGCCGCGCCCCAGGTCGGGTCCAGCGCCGACAGCATGCACAGGCCGCCGATCTGCAGGATCTGACCGGCCATCAGCATGCGCGGGATGCCGAACCGAGACGCCATCCAACCACCGCCGGCATTGGCAAAAATTCCGGCCGTCTCATACAGCAGGAACATGAACGCCAGCACGAACGGCGTGTAGCCCAGGCTGTAGAAGTGCAGCAGCACCAGCATCCGGATCGCGCCATCAGTGATGGTGAACAGGAAGTAGGCTGTGGTGACGATCGCGTAGTTGCGGACCCCGGAGGACATCAAACCCCTCGCTCGATGACGATGTTGGCAAGATCGACCATGCGGCAGGCGTAACCGACCTCGTTGTCGTACCAGGCATAGACTTTCAGCAACGTCCCGTCGGTAACCAGCGTGCTCGGTGCGTCAACGATCGCGCTGCGGCTGTCGTTGACGTAGTCGGCGGAGACCAGCGGCCGCGTCTCGAACCCCAGGATGCCCGCGAGCGGACCATCCGCTGCGGCGTGGAACAGTGCGTTCACCTCCGCCGCGTCGGTCGGCCGCGCCAGCTCGAACACGCAGTCGGTCAGCGAGGCATTCAGCACCGGCGCGCGCACCGCGTGACCGTCCAGCCGCCCGGCCAGCTCGGGATAGATCAGCGCGATCGCGGTGGCGCTGCCGGTCGTGGTCGGCTGCAGCGACAGCATCGCCGAGCGGGCGCGACGCAGGTCCTTGTGCGGCGCGTCGACCACGACATTGGTGTTGGTCGGATCATGGATCGTGGTGATCTGGCCATGGCGGATGCCGATCGCCTCGTGCACCACCTTCACCACCGGCGCCAGGCAATTGGTGGTGCAGGACGCCGCGGTCAGCAGCCGATACCGCGCCGGATCGTACTGTGCGTCGTTGACCCCCACCACGACATTCAGCGCCGCCTTGTCCTTCACCGGCGCCGCAACGATCACCCGCCGCACGCCGCGCGCGAAATAGCCGTCCAGCGCCCCGGGCGTCAGGAACTTCCCGGTGCATTCCAGCACAAGGTCGCAGCCCAGGTCGCCCCACGCGACCTCGCCCGGGCTGGCGGCGGCGGTGAAGCCGATCCGCCGGTTGCCGACCCGGATGGCGCGGTCGTCCTCGACACCGAACGCCTCGCGCCAGCGCCCATGCACGCTGTCGAACTCCAGCAGATGCGCGGCCGCCGCAGCGCCACCCCTCAACTCGTTCACATGCACGATGTCGAGCCGGTTGCCGCCGCGCGGGTCCTCCGTCGGGCGAGGGATGCCGCCGAACGCGGCCCGCAGCGCCAGCCGCCCCACCCGCCCCATCCCATTGATGCCAACCCGCATCGTCTTCCTACTCCCCCTCCCCTTGGGGCTTGGGCCGCGAAGCGGACCAAGGGCGGGGGGAGGGGTCCAACAGCACGAAGCCGCGACGTGACATGAGCCGCCTCCCTCACGCCCCGCCGCTGCGCGCCAAGGCACCGACCGGCCCCTCGCCGATCTCGTCCAGCCGCGCGCGCAACGCCATGCGGTCCAGCGTCGCAAATGGCAGGCTGATGAAAATCTCGATCCGGCGGCGCAGGCTGGCGTAAAGCTCGTTCAGCAGGGTCGAGCGCTCGGCGGCGCTGCCGGTGAACTTCGCCGGGATCGGGCATCGGCCAGGCGCCGGTCACCGCCTTGTCGCCGAAGTCCGGGCAGGCCTGGTTGTCCAGCGTGTCGCACAGCGCGATGACGAAATCGACCCGCGGTGCGTCGGGCCCGGTGAACATGTCCCACGATTTGCAATGCAGCGCGGAGACGTCGTGGCCGAGCGCCCGCAGCTTGGCCAGCACCTCCGGCATCGGTGCCTCTGCCGGCGCCGATCCGGCGGAATACGCCCGGAAGCGTTCGCCGCCGACCCGCGCCAGGATCGCCTCGGCCATGATCGAGCGCGCCGAGTTCCGCGTGCACAGGAACAGCACATTGAAGGCCGGGGTCATGGCGGTGCTCTCCTCGGGGATCGGCGGCAGCAGCCGCGCAAGATCGCCGCACAGCTCCGGCCGGCCGGCGCAGCAGGATTCGGTGAGGAACGCGAGCAGCTCGCGCAGCGCCACGAACCGGACGGCGTAGATCATCTGCCGGCCCTGGCGGGTGGACTGCACCAGGCCGGCGCGCTCCAGCGCGCTGAGATGGAACGAGGTGGTCGAAGCCGGCAGGCCAAGCCGGTCGGCGATGTCGCCGGCCGGCAGCCCGCTCGGTCCACACTCGATCAGCAGCCGCAGCGCGGCCAGACGGCTTCCTTGCGCCAGGGCGGCAAAGATCTCGACGGCGGAGTCAATTTCCATGTTTCCACTCTAGTGGAAATATCCCCCGCCGTCTTGTGTCATTTTCGTGTCAGGCCGCCGGCTTGCGCGCCTCGATCGTCGCCGAGGCGACGTAGTGCTCGATGCCCCGTCCCGCGGCCCAGCCGGCGATGTACTCCCGGCTCTCCGGCTTCACCTCGATGCTGACCTCGACGAACCCGGCGGTGCGCAGCCAATCCTCGATCGCGGCGGGCGACGCGGCGCCGGCGACGCAGCCGCACAGCAGCGCCTTGTCCGCGGCCAGCTCGGCCGGCAGCGGCGCGATGTTCACCACGTCGGCGATCGCCAGCCGGCCGCCCGGCTTCAGCACCCGGAACGCCTCGCGGAACACCTGCGCCTTGTCGGGCACCAGGTTGATCACGCAGTTGGAGATGATGACGTCGGCGGTGTTGTCGGCCACCGGCAGGTGCTCGATCTCGCCCAGCCGGAATTCCACGCTCGCCGCCCCGACCCGAGCCGCATTGTCGCGCGCCTTCTTCAGCATCTCGTGCGTCATGTCGACGCCGATCACCCGGCCCGTCGGCGCCGACCTGGCGCGCGGCGAGCAGGCAGTCGAAGCCCGCGCCGCTGCCCAGGTCCACCAGCGACCTCGCCCGGGCGCAGCGCGGCGATCGCCTGCGGGTTGCCGCAGCCCAGGCCGAGATTGGCGCCCTCCGGCACCGCCTCCAGTTCTGCCGCGGAGTAGCCCATGCGGCTGGCCTTGGCGTCGAACCCGGAAAAGTCGTCCTCCGCCACCGGCCCGCAGCAGGCGGTCGCCGGGCCGCAGCACGACTGGCTCGCCGCGGTGGCGATGCTGCCGTAGCGGGCGCGGACAAGGTCCTTGATCTCGGCGGTATCCATCTTCGGTCCTCCGTGGGATGCGATTGCGATTGAGCGATCAGGCCGCGGTGTCGCGCGGCACCAGTGGGGCCGCGTCGGCCGGCGCGCAGGCCGGACCACACGTCGCCGCGCGGCCGAGCCGCGGCCGCAGCAATTGTCGGTGAGATACAGCACCAGCCCGTTCATCGCGGCGTAGTCGGCGGCGTAGATGAGCTGGCGGTGCAGCCGGCGCTGGGTCACCAGCCCGGCGCGATGCAGGTGCTGCAGATGGAACGTCAGCGAGGACGGCGGGATGCCCAGACGCTCGGCGATCACCCCGGCGGGCAGCCCGTCCGGGCCGCGCTCCACCAGCAGGCGGAACAGCGCCAGCCGCGTCTCCTGTCCCGAGCGCGCTCAGCGCCGCGACGGCCTGGGTTGCCTGCATCGGTGACTCCACTGTCCGCTGAAACGCGAAATTACGGCGCCGACCGGAGGGTGTCAACGATAATTCGAGGATAGTCGAATTAACAACCTTACTCGGCGGCGATGGGGCCGGCGTGGTCCTTGTCGGCCGGCATCGCCAGGACCCGCTCGCGCGGAAACACGATGCGCACCGTCGTGCCCTGGCCCGGCGCGCTGGCGGCGGTCAGCGCGCCGTCATGCAGCTCCATCAGCCGCCGGCTGATCGCCAGGCCCAGGCCGGTGCCGCCGAAACGGCGGGTGATCGAGCGGTCGGCCTGCTGGAACGGCTCGAACACATGGCGCAGTGCCGTCTCGTCCATGCCGATCCCGGTGTCGGTGACAACGACCGCCAGGCCGCCATCGTCCGCGCCTCGATGCTGGCGGTGACCGAGCCGCCGGCCGGGGTGAATTTCACCGCATTGGCGAGCACATTCTGCACCACCTGCCGCACCGCCCGTTGGTCCGCGCGCACGATTGCGCCCCCTGGTGCGCCCCCTGGTGCGCCCGCTGCTGCGCCCATCAGTGCGCTCGCTGGTGCTCGCCCCGGCGTCCCCCCGGGCGCGGCTCCCGGTCCGCCCGCGAAAACCAGGCGCACCTGGCCTTCCTCGGCGCGCGGCAGCAATGTCGCACAACTGGCCCTCAACAGGTCCGTCAGGTTGACCGGCTGCTCGCTCAGTTCGTAGCCGCCCGCCTCGATCCGCGACATCTCCAGCACGTCGTTGATGACATCCAGCAGGCGGTGGCCGCTGGCGTTGATCTCCCTGGCGTACTCGACCTGCTGCGCCGCGGCGCCACCGCCTGGCTGATCCCGGATCAGCTCGGAAAAGCCGATGATCGCGTTGAGCGGCGTGCGCAGTTCATGCGTCATGGTGCCGAGGAACTCCGATTTGGCGCGGCTGGCCGCCTCGGCCTGTTCCTTCGCCGCGCGCAGTTCGGCCTGCGCCTGCATCCTGGCGGTGACATCGCGTCCGGTGCCGCGATAGCCGATGTACTGGCCGGCATCGTCGTAGACCGGGTTGCCGCTGATGCTCACGTGACGCAGCCGCCCGTCATTGCCGATCTGCTGGTAGCGGAAGTCGCGGAACGGCCGCCTTGCCTCGAGGTCCGCCTTGTGCGCCGCCCATGCCGGGTCGGTCAGATCGGCGCCGGTCCGCTCCCAGCGCGTCTCGCCGACCCAGGAGCCGTCCTGCGGTCGCAGGATCGGCGACTCGGCCGAGATCCAGGTGAAGCGCAGATCGGCATCCTGCTCCCAGAACCAGTCCGACGCGGTCTCGGCGAAGTCGCGAACGCGGCGCTCGCCGGCGCGCAGCGCCTCCGCGGAGCGCTGCAGGCGACGGAATTGCGCGATGATGACGCCAAACAGCGACAGGATGCCGATGCTGCCGGCCACCACGGCACCGGCGGTGATGATGGCCTGATGCCGCCAGGCGGCCAGCGCCTCGGCATCACGGACCGTGGCATCGACCACTAGGCCGTAGTCGTTGACCGGAGTCGCCGAGACGATCAGCGGCCCGGGACCCAGGTAGCCGGGCGACCAATAGATGCCGCCACCGGCCGCCACCGTCGCGTACCAGGCCGACGCCGGCGGCAGCCGCTGGCCCACCGCCGCCGCCATGTTCGGATAGCGCGCCAGCACCAGGCCGTCGCGCCGCAACAGCGTGATCGACTCCCCGCCCTGCGTCAGCACTGCCTTGTAGCGCTCGGTCAGATCCGCGACGTCCAGTGCGCCGACGACCACGCCCAGGAACACGCCATGCGGCCCGTCGATCCGGCGGGCCATGAACAGGGTGAGCGTGTCGCTGATCCGGCCGCGCTCCACCGCGCCCACGTACGGCGCGGGATCATCATGCGTCGCGAAATAGCCGAAGAAATCCCGATCGTGCGCGTCGAGGGCAGGCGGTGGCCAGGTGCGCGAGAAATTGACCATTCGCCCGGTCGCGTCGAGCAGCGAGATCGCGCTGGCCTGCGGCAGATCGCGCACCCGCGTGTGCAGCAGGCTGTAGATCGCCTCGCCGGCCAGATCGTCGCGGAATTGCTCCGGCGTGAGGATGCCCAGCTCGGCGATGCGCGACTGCACCTCGCGCAGCACCACATCCACCACCCTGGTGTAGCGCGAGGTGTCCTCGGCCAGCACCCGCGAGAGCTGCGTGAGGACCTGGCGCTGGTCGCTGACTGCGGTCTGATACTGCGCGCGGATATCCAGGCCCGCGACGCCAACCAGCACGACGATCAGTGCGGCGGCAATCGCCCATAGCTTGCCGGTGGAGCGCAATGGCCCCGGACGCACCGACCGTGCCGCATCATGATCGTCCAGCCGGCTTGCCCTCCCATGGGTCGACCTGTCGCCCGGGCCGCTTGCTGCGGATCGACGCCTCGTGACACCAATCGGCGCATGGTCGGCGCGGGTTCATGGCATGCGACGCTACGATAGTCGGACTGTTGGGTGGTGCCAAAGGGTATAAAATGATGGTGATCGTCGAATTCATGAGCGCCGCGGGGCTGCCGGTCCCGCACGGCTTCTTCACCCGCCGGGGCGGCGTTTCCAGCGGCCCGTTCGCCAGCCTCAATTGCAGCCTGTCGGGCAAGGATGCGCGCGACAACGTGCTAGAGAATCGCGCTCGCGCCGCGCGCGCGATCGACGCCGATCCGGCCCGCCTGGTCGGTCTGCACCAGGTGCACGGCACCGACGTGACACACGTGACCGAGCCCTGGACCCCGGGCAACGGTCCGCGGGCCGACGCCATGGTGACCGACCGGCGCGGCATTTCGCTCGGCATCGTCACCGGCGACTGCGCCCCGGTGCTGTTCGCCGATTCGCAGGCCGGGGTCATCGGCGCCGCGCATGCCGGCTGGCGCGGCGCCGTCGCCGGGGTGCTGGAGGCGACGCTCGCCGCCATGCAGGCGTGCGGCGCCGCGCCCGGGCGCGTCACCGCCGCCGTCGGCCCCTGCATCGCCCAGGCCTCCTACGAGGTCGGCGCCGACCTGCGCGCCGCGGTGCTCGACCGCGATCCCGACGATGCGCGCTTCTTCGCGCCCGGCCGCCGCGAGGCGCATTGGCAGTTCGACCTGCCCGGCTACTGCGCCGCGCGGCTCGCCGCCGCCGGGGTCGGCGCGATCGAGGTCCTGGCGTGCGACACGCTGGCCGACGAGGCGCGCTTCTTCAGCCACCGCCGCCGCACACTGGCGGGGGGAGGGTTGATCGGACACCAGATTTCCGTCATCGCCCTGGCATGACGCTGGCTCGGTTTTTCTGGCCCGCGCGACCGCGCCGGCTGGCTCGGATATTCGGGATCGCGCGCATGCGCCGGCTGGCGCGGTTTTGCGGGCTGGCGCGGTTCCTCTGGCTGGCACCGGTGCTGCTGGCCGGCTGCGGCGACCTGCCGCAGCCGTTTCTGGGCAATCCCGGCCCGATCGGGCGGATTCTCGCCCAGCCGCCGACCCCGCGCCTCGCCGTCCCGGTGCCGGGCCAGGCACTGCTGTCCGACCAGGCCGCCGAAAGCTTCGCGCGGGCGCTGTCCGACGCACTGCAGAACGAGGAGGTGCCGGCGGTCGAGGGACCGGCCCGACCCGGGGACTGGCGCCTTCAGGTGGCTGCCGGGCTGCACGGCATGACGGTGGTGCCGGTCTACACGGTGCTCGACCCGCGGGGCCGGGATCGCGGCAAGACCGAGGGGAAACCGCTGGCCACCGCCGACTGGGCCGCGGCGGCGCCGGTCACCCTGGCGCGCGCGGCGACCGACGCCGCCCCCTCCATCGCCGATCTGCTCACCGGGATTCAACACGCCGATCCGAACAGCCTGTACAACCGGCCGGCCAAGGTGCAGGTGGTTCCCGTCACCGGCGCCCCCGGCGACGGCAACGTGGCCTTGACCCAGCAGATGCGGACGATCCTCGCCCGGCTCGGCCCGGTCGTGCAGGACACCGCGGCCGGCGCCGATTTCATCGTGCGCGGCACGGTCAAGCTGGTGCCGATCGCCGGCGGCCAGCAGCGGGTGGAAATCCAGTGGAGCGTCGCCGTCCCGAGCGGTGACGAGCGCGGCCGCGTGGTGCAGCTCAACGACGTTCCCGCCGGCTCGCTGAACGGCTACTGGGGCGACGTCGCCACCGCCGTGGCGCAGGAGGCCGCCGGCGGGGTGCACGACGTGATCGTGCGCCAGAGCGGACATACCCCGGGGAGCCAGCCGGCCGGTCAAGCCGCGCCGCGCGACTTGACCGGCCAGCCAGCGGCCGAGTCAGCGACCGGGGCAGCGGCCGTATCGCCGACCCAGGCATCGACCCGGGCGGCGCCCCCGGTGGCGCCTCAGGCAGCGCCCGGCGGATCATCCGCCCTCGGCGCGCCGGCGTCGCATTGAGCGGCCAACGGCACTGGTCACGGTTCTGCCATGTTGCTAGAAGGCGCCGCGCCGCTCGGGCTGGAAGGCGCCGCACTGCTGGGGGCCGGATCGGATGAAAATCGTCGCCTGCAACAGCAACCGGCCGCTGGCCGAAGCCGTCGCCGCGACCCTGAACCTGCCGCTGACCCGCGCCGCCGTGCGCCGCTTCGCCGACATGGAGGTGTTCGTCGAGATCCACGAGAACGTCCGCGGCGAGGACGTGTTCGTGGTGCAATCGACCTCCTACCCGGCGAACGACAACCTGATGGAGCTGCTGATCACGCTGGACGCGCTGCGCCGCAGTTCGGCGCGGCGGGTGACCGCGGTGATCCCGTATTTCGGCTACGCCCGGCAGGATAGGAAAACCGCGCCGCGCACGCCGATCTCCGCCAAGCTGGTGGCCAACCTGATCACCGAGGCGGGCGCCAACCGCGTGCTGACCATGGACCTGCACGCGGCGCAGATTCAGGGCTTCTTCGACATCCCGGTGGACAACCTCTACGCCGAGCCACTGTTCACCCGCGACATCCGCGAGCGCTTCGACGGGCGCGACATCATCATCGTCTCGCCCGACGTGGGCGGCGTGCTGCGCGCCCGCGCCATCGCCACGCGGCTGAACCGCGACCTGGCCATCATCGACAAGCGCCGCGAACGCGCCGGACAGTCCGAGGTGATGAACGTGATCGGCGAGGTGCAGGGCCGCGACTGCATCCTGGTCGACGACCTGGTGGATTCCGGCGGCACGCTGTGCAACGCCGCCGAGGCATTGCTGAAGGCCGGCGCGCGCTCGGCCAGCGTCTACACCACGCACGGCGTGCTGTCGGGTGGGGCGGTGGCGCGCATCGCGTCCTCGCCGATCGAGACGATGACGATCACCGATTCGATCCTGGCAACCGAGGCGGTGCGGCTGGCGCGCAACATCCGCCAGATCAGCATCGCGCCGCTGATGGCCGAGGCAATGCGGCGGATCAGCGAGGAAAGCTCGGTCAGTTCGCTGTTCGATTGAGAGTGCGGCTGGGGTCGGCAGCTCCGTTCCGGACGTTCGTTCGTCAGCAAGAAGATCCACCGCAGAGCGCGCAGAGCACGCAGAGGCAGGAAAATGCTGCGTTGCGATCTGTGAATGTGGGCTCGATTCCTCGGGACCTTCAATTCAAGAGCGGTCGAGCGCCACCTTGTGTCATGGTCAGCAAAGGCCGGCCACGGGCGAGTGGCGCGGCGGAATTTCACCGCCGCGCTCTCACAGAACCGGACGTGAACCTCTCAGCTCATCCGGCTCCCAGTATCCGGCCGCGTCGCATGCAGAAGCTGCCAGTGCGCGAAGAGCGCTGGGTTGGTCCTGATGATCCGGGCGAACCACTCGCGTGCGCCTTTCGGCTTGTGCCGGAAGCGCTTGTATTTGCGGCGTGCCCATTTCCTCAGGTGGAAGTCAATGCGGCGCAGGCTGTCATACAGCGCCGACTTGTAGAAGTGGCCGTAGTAGTTGATCCAGCCCCGGATGTGCGGATTGAACATTCGGGCCAGATCATCGAGGGCCTTGTCGGTTCGGGTCTGGAGGCTCCAGCGCCGGACCTCCTCGCGCATCCTCTTGAGCGCCGTGTCGGCTGCCGCCGGCAGGAACGAGACGCCGTATTTGCCGCCGCGCCATGCCGCCAGCCTCGGCCGGAACGAGTAGCCGAGAAAGTCGAATGTCACGGCAGGATACGTCCCCTTCCGGTTGGTGTCCTTGCAGTAGACAATCTTCGTCTTCTGCGGATGGAGCACCAGCCGGCAGGCCGCAAAGCGCTCTTGCAGCGCGACCTGCAAGGCTTCGGCCTCGTCACGTGTCCGGCAATGACAGATGGCATCGTCGGCATACCGTTCGAACGGAACGGCGGGCCACGTCCGGGCCATCCACATGTCGAACGCGTAATGCAGGAACAGGTTGGCAAGGATCGGACTGATCACGCCGCCCTGAGGCGTCCCTGCATCGCGAGGCTCGATCACGCCATCTTCCCTCTGCATCGGCGCCTTCAGCCAGCGCTCCACATAGAGCAGCACCCACGGGCAGCCGGTATGTCGCCGGACCGCACGCAAGAGCAGCGCATGATCGATGCTGTCGAAGAACGCCTTGATGTCGATGTCGAGCACCCAGTCGGACCGCCAGCACCGCTGGCGCGCCTGGCGCACGGCATCGATCGCCGAGCGGCCGGGCCGGTAGCCGTACAAGTTGGCGTGGAACACGGGTTCCAGGCACGGCTCCAGATACCGGCGGACAACCTCTTGCGCGACACGATCGGCCACCGTTGGGATGCCCAACGGACGCGTGCCGCCGCTCGCCTTGGGGATATCCACCCGTCGCACCGGTGGAGGGAAGTAGCTCCCCGAGGACAGCCGGTTCCAGAGCTTGTAGAGGTTACCGGCGAGGCCGGCCTCGAACTCCGCAATCGTCTGTCCATCTACGCCAGCCGCCCCCTGGTTGGCCTTCACCTTCTTGAAGGCTTCCCAGACCTCCCGCTTCGGGATGTCGAACGGCTTTGCCTCGGTCATGCGGCTCCTCCCGTCACCGGTTGGCCGCCTGCCGCAGCAGGATACCGCAGCCCCTTCGGTCCAGCCCCATTACAGGACCTTCACCCCTACTACGGGCTGCCCCGTCCCTGTGCCCCGCATCGGTACCTCTGGCTCTTGCGGGGGCCTCCCGCTTGAGCTTCTCCCTTGACATCGGGACGACAGGTTCCCGCGTTCCGCAACAGAGCCTGATCCGGGTTCACGCCGCCTCCAAGCCGGGTGCCGCTCGGGCCGGGCTTCAGGGCTCCGCCCGAACTCATCCCGGAGGCCACTACCATCCCCCCGGTTTCGACACCGTCCTGTGAATTTCGGCACGTCATCAGCGGTTTGCTTTCGCTCGTCTCTCCGGATCTCACCTGACGGGATCAGGTCCCGCCTTTTCTGCGACGCTCACCACCAGCGCTCTTGACGCCAGCAGCTCGCAGCGGTTTGGAGCCAGCTCCTGATCGCCGGCTCCGAGGGGCCTGCCCTCATCTCTCTTGCAGCTCCACACCTCCCTCGCAGTTGGTGTGTTCGCGGCACACGTAGTGCGTCAGTTTGAACGGCGCGTGCCGACCGAAAACGGCGATAGCCGGGTCGCATGGGCCAAACAGCCGGAATCCACCCAAAGCGGTCATAGTCGGAGGCTCACAGTCACTCTACTTCGTAGCGATCTAGATCATCCGACGTTTTTTTATTCACGTTGGCGATCTGCATATCTGAGCCACGTTCATCGAGAAATCTGATGATACGTGCATAAAGCTCGTCCGGCATGAACGCACGCACCTGTTCAACCAGCCTGCGTAGCTCTGCATAGGGCTGCTTGGGCTGAGCGTCCTGCGTTACTGGCAGGACACCTGGCTTGGCCTTTGCTTTCCGCCTTGGCTTGGCCGCCATTGCCGTAGCGAGTTTGATTATTGCGTAAACCAACCCGTCTGTTAGGCTCTTCTGGTCGGCCTTTTCCTCCTCAATCAGGTCCCGCTCAAAATCCGGGTGGCGGTCTGCCAAGACGCGAACTCTTGCCAGAGCGGATCACGAACGGGAGTCCCATGGCGATGAGCGCTCGCACTTGGTGGCGCTTAGCTTTAAACCGGTCGAAAAGCAGAATGTGTTCCTCGCGGACTCGCGCGACCCTATTTGGACATTTGGCTGCGGCCCGCAGACGCATTTGCGGCGTTGCGGCTGACGTGCCTACGTTTATGGTGAATTCCTCCCTGGCGATCTTAGCTATTACTTCGCCGCCCCCACGGATGAAATCGCCCCAGCCCAGGTGCTCCGGCTCGACCTTGGCCCGCGTCTTGACCACCCTCGCACGTGCCGGGCGCTTACCTCTAGAGCGAGCGGGCGTTGCCCTCGCGGGTGCGGGTCCCGCAGCTCGGCGTTTCGCGGGAATCGATGCCATAGGGAACTCCCAGAAAATGCAGGATGCATTTTATGCTGCCATGGGCGATTTGCAATAGGTATCGAACCGTTGCGCGATCTTGAAAGCGGCCTGTCGCTCCGGCGATGTCGTCGGAGCCGTTAGGTCCAGAATCCACCCATAGCGGCGGTCGCGGTGTCCACTGGCGTGAACCGTCGGGTCCGGCCCCTTGCACCCATTCAGACTGACCCACTACCCCGGCCACCCACGACTTGCCCTCGTGTGAGCGGCCAATCGCAGGCAGGCGGCCTTCGTCACCATGCCGGGTGGAATGGTCGTTACGAACCGTGCGGCGTGCTTCTTTTCTCGGATGCATCGCGCCAAGATCGGCCACCATTGCCATGTCGCTGGCCCGTGCTTGATCCGGCATGCGCAGGAGTCAGCGTGGCAGAGGATCGTCAGCGGGTAGACAACGGAACCCGGATCAAGGCCGTTATGGGACTGACCTTGGCCCGCCCGCCGTCGATCAAGCTATCCTCCTGGTTCGGCCGATTTGCCGCGTCGGCCGCCTGGCGCCGGCGACCGAGACCGGCTCGCATCACCCGCCCAGCGGGACACCCGGTGGTTTGCACCATCGCGTCAGTTAATATATATAACTACCCAGGTAACCGAGTTTCAACAGGAGCTTCCCCTCATGGCCACCCCCTCAAACGGCATCACCGCCGAAGTCATCCGCGAGGTCATGCCCCCCTACCACCTCAGCTTCGACCTGCTGCAGGCCACACTCGCCGCCCTTCCCGCGCCTCCGCCCGACGCCTCCCCCGCCTGGCGCCAGGCCCGCCTCACCCGACTGATCCAGGAAATCGCCGCGCCCAAGCCGGCCGACGCCGGCCAGGCCCGCATCGCCGCGGAGATCCTCATCGTCCGCGAGCTGGCCGACGCCCTCGCGCACCGCGCCAACGCCCCCGACCAGACCACCCCGCAGATGTGCCGCCTCGCCCGGGCCACCGCCAGCCTGCTGCAAACGGCGACATCGCTGGACCGCTCGCTGGCACGCCACCAGCAGAAACCGGTCCCCTTCTTCGGCACCGTCGTGCAGCAGGAGGTCGACCTCGCCGCGCTCGACGCCTCCTGGCACAGCCCGCTGCCGCCGCCGCCGCCCCGCGACGCGGCGCCGCCCCCGTCGCCACGCCCCGCCGCGGCGCCGCCCCCGCCGCCATCCAAGCCGGTGCGCGTCGCAATCCCGTCGCGGCACGACGAGGCCCCGAGACCTGCGCCCTCCGCCGACCCGGCCGACGCCCCGCCGCCCACCGCCCGCCGCCGCGCGGTGGCGCCAACACCGCCGCCGGTAAACCGCACCACGGCCGAGCCATCCACGCCGCTCGGCGGGTCCCCCGACACCGCGACCCACCCCGACCAGGACACCGGCACCACCCTCGACCGGACGGTCGCTCGCCTCGACCCGAGCCCCACTTGGACCCGCGAGGTTCTGCGTCGCCGCAGTCGCCGGGAACCGGCGAACGACGCCGCGTCGGGGTCCGTCCCGTGACCCCGGTCCCGGCGCCCGCACCCGCCGCACTCCTCCCACCGCCGCACTGCCGCCCGTTGCGCAACAACAACCCGGCCGGCAATCCCAACCTCGCCCCGCGCTGCGGCGCCAAAAACCGCGCCGGCTGCCCCTGCCGCGCCCCGGCGATGGCCAACGGCCGCTGCCGACTGCACGGTGGCAAATCCACCGGCCCGCGCGCGCCCGAAGGCATCGCCCGCATGACCGCCGCCCACACCAGGCACGGCGGCCAATCGGCGGCCAAGCGCACCGAACAGCTCTACGTCAGGACGCTGACCCAGCGCACCCGCCTGACCGCGGCCGCAAGACGCCTGTGGGCCTACCTGCCCAAGGAGATGGCGATCCGCCTGGCCGACGGCCCGCCGGAACTCTGGGCGCCGATCCATCCCTCGAATCTGCCATTTGTGAAAAATTCCGCAGCAACGCCAGGGCGCGGCAGCCCCGCCCGCCCGCCACCCGACACCGACCGCCCCCGCGGCGCCGCACGTCCCCTGCCGCGCGGCTTGGCCGCCGAGCGGCAGGCAGCCCGCGCGGAGGCAGCGTCCCTCGCGCCCTGGCGCCGGGCCATCGCCTTCGCCCGCGCCGCCAAGCGGGCGGCACTTGCCGCCAAACGCACCGCCCGGGCCGCCCGGCGCGCCGCCCGGGCTGCCAAACGCACCGCGGGGGAGGCCAGGCCCGCAGCGTTGGCGGCAAAACGCACGGCGCGGCAGTCAGGGCGCGCCGCGCGTGTGACGGCCGCGCCGGAGGCCCGGCCGTCGACGCCGGACCTGCCCGGCAGCGCCTGCAGCCTCCTGGAACGCGAGCTTGCCGCGCGCAAGGCCGGGTTGCGCGCGCGCCTCGGCGAGCCGGATCGGCCCGCGCCGGCCGAGGCGCCAACGCCCGGTTCGGCGTTTTCCCGAATCAACCCCGTGAACCCCGACACGGCCACCACGCCGACGCCAAAGGACACTTCCGCGTTTCCCCGAATCAACCCTGTGAACCCCGAAAAAGCCGTCGCAGCCACTCCGGCGCCAAAACCCGATTCGGCGTTTTCCCGAATCAACCCCGTGAACCCCGACACGGCCACCACGCCGACGCCGAAGGACACTTCCACGTTTTCCCGAATCAACCCTGTGAACCCCGAAAAAGCCGTCGCAGCCACTCCGGCGCCAAAACCCGATTCGGCGTTTTCCCGAATCAACCCCCTGAACCCCGACACCGCCGCCCCCGCGCCAAAACTCCATTCCGCAGTTTCCCGAAATCAACCCCTTGAACCCCGAGACCGCTGCGCCGTCCCAACCCACGCACCTCACCCCGACCAAGGCCGAGGCGCTGCGCAGCACGACCCTCGCCAACACCTGGGACCCCGCGTTGCGCGCCACCCTCGAGAAACGGTTCGGCCCCGCCCCACCGCCGCCCGGCTGGTTCGCCCGCCTGCCGGCACGCGTCCACCCGACTTGAATACCCCACCCACCCCGCTAGCATCCCGCGCCCCCCACCGCGGGCAACGGAGAACACCGTGCGTCAGATGACCCTGGTCGCGTTCCTGCAGGCGCAGAACTGCACCAACTTCGTCGGCTCCTGGCGCCACCCGGAGGCAGCGTCCGACTTCACCTCGGCCGAGTACTACCGCCGCGTCGCGCGCACCCTGGAAGCCGGCAAATTCCACGTCGCCTTCTTCGACGACCGTCTGGCGATGCCGGACCGTTACGGCGGCGATCACGCGCACACCGTCGCCAACGGCATTCGCTGCGTCAAGCTGGACCCGGTGACCGTCCTGACCGTGATGGGCATGGCGACGGAACGGCTCGGTCTGGCCTCGACCTATTCCACCTCCTATTACGAACCGTTCCACGTCGCCCGCGTGTTCGCCACGCTCGACCTGATGACCGGCGGGCGGGCCGCCTGGAACGTCGTCACCTCGCTGAACGACGGCGAGGCGCTGAACATGGGCCACCCGTCGCACCCGCCGCACGACCTGCGCTACGACCGCGCCGATGAGTTCCTGGAAGTGGTGATGGGCCACTGGGACGCGTGGGAGGATGACGCGATCATCCTCGACAAGGCCACCGGGCAGTTCGCCGATCCGGCCAAGGTGCATCGGCTGGATCACGATGGCCGCTTCTTCGCCTCGCGCGGGCCGTTCACCGTGCCGCGCTCGGCGCAGGGCCATCCGGTGATCATCCAGGCCGGCCAGAGCGGCCGCGGCCGGCGCTTCGCCGCGCGCTGGGCGGAGCTGGTGTTCGTGCGCCTACCACGCGCTGGCGCAGGGCAAGGCGAGCTACGCCGAGTTGAAGGCCGAGGTCGCCCGCTTCGGGCGCGACCCCGACGACTTGATCGTTGCCGCCGGCATCTATCCGGTGGTCGCCGAGACCCGCGCCGAGGCCGAGGACAAGGTGGCACTGATCGACGCCTGCCCAGGATGGCCGACCGGCTTTCCCTGCTGTCGGAACTGATGAACTACGATTTCGCCAGAAAGGGCCTCGATGACAGCTTCAGCAGCGACGAACTGGCCGACCTGACCGGCGGGCACGACGGTGATCGATCGCGTCTGCCGGGCGACCGGCAAGGCCAACCCGACGGTGCGCGACTTCATCGAGGTGACCGGCCGCGGAACGTTCCACGACCATCCGCGCTTCATCGGCAGCCCGAAGGATGTCGCCGACGCCATGGAGCAATGGGTGACGGAGCGCGCCTGCGACGGCTTCGTGGTGGCCGCCTCGCACGTGCCCGGCGCCTACGAGGATTTCGTCCGCCTTGTCGTGCCGGAATTGCAACGACGAGGCATCTACCACCAGGACTACGCCGGCCCGACGCTGCGCGAGACGCTGGGCCTGCCGCGTCCGGCGGTCGGCGCCTGGCGCAGTGTCGCGGCGGGCTGAAACTGCTAGACTGGGTCCATCCGAAGGAGGGTCGACAATGAAACTCTACTATGCGCCCGGCGCCTGCTCGCTCGGCATCCACGTGCTGCTGGAGGAGATCGGCAAGCCGTATGACGGCGTGGTCGTCAATCTGCGCCAGGGCGAGCAGTTCCAACCCGGCTTCACCACCGTCAACCCGAAGTCCAAGGTGCCGACGCTGGAGCGCGACGACGGCTCGGTGCTGACCGAATTCCCCGCCATCGCCTATTGGCTGGCGCGCACCAATCCCGCCGCGCACCTGCTGCCCGAGGACGTCGAAGCCCAGGCCCGCGCGCTGGAGGCGATGGATTACGCCGTTTCCACCGTGCACATGCAGGGCGCCTCGCGGTTGTTCCGCCCGGCGAACTTTACCCCGAACGCGGCGGATGAGGAGGCGGTGCGGGCGCGTGGCAAGGAAATTTACGAGAAAGGCCTGGCGCTGCTGGACAAGGCGCTGGCCGGCAAGGACTACGTCGCCGGCGCGTTCTCGATCGCCGACGCGGCGGTGTTCTACGTGGAGTTCTGGGCGGCCAACCCGCTGAAGCTGACGCTGCCGCCCAACTGCGCCGCGCATTACCAGCGCATGCTGGCGCGCCCGGCGGTGCAGCGGACGCTGAAGGCGGAAGGGCTGGCGGCCTGACGGTGGATCTCGATCCGGGTATCGAAACCCCGGCGATCCTCGCCCGCGTTGCCTTCTGGTTCCTGCGCCACGGCGAGACCGACTGGAACGCGCAGGGCATCTCGCAAGGCAACGTGGACATTCCGCTGAACGACGTCGGCCTCGCGCAGGCGCGGGCGGCGGCGCCGCTGCTGCGCAACCGCGGCATCGCCAGCATCGTCGCCTCGCCGCTGGCGCGCGCCCGCGTCACGGCGGAGATCGTTGCCGAGGTGCTGGCGCTGCCGGTGCGGCTCGACGTCGGGCTGCGCGAGGTGGCGTTCGGCGTGCAGGAAGGCCAGAAGATGGGCGACTGGTTCGGCGACTGGGTCGAGGGCGCCGGGACGCCCGAGGGGGCGGAGTCCTTCGCCGCGCTGCGGGTGCGCGCGGTCGCCGCGGTCAATCGGGCGGTGGCGCTGCCGCCGGTCGTGCTGGTGGTGGCGCACGGGGCGATGTTTCGCGCCCTGCGCGCGGCGATGGGGTTGCAGGTCAACGTGCGCACGCCGAACGCGATGCCGCTGTTCTGCGCGCCGACAACCTCTGGATGGGAGTTGACCCAAGCGGTGTGAACCCCCACCTCTGCCGCTCTCCGCGGGAGAAGTGTGACCGCAGCTGAGTGGGTGAGGGGGGCCGCGTGCACAGCAGCAAGCGGCTTCCTCGGCGTGCCAGTACAGCGACCTTCGCCGCAACCGGCGGCGAACGCCGTCGGCGGGCCACTCGAACTCTGCGACCTGGCACCGCGGCGCGGTGATTTCTTGGATCGAGCGGGCACTAACGGCGCTGAAATAGCCCTGCTCACGGTAATGGCGAGTTGCATCGGCGGACAGGCCGATCATCCCGTTCTGCGGTCACACCTCGGGTGCCGATTCACGACGAGATTGATGATAGGGCGCGCCCGTGGCCCGTTCCCCGAGGCTGGCGGCACCCTTTGTTCAACCCGGGTGCCGCCGCCTGCGTGTCGTTCAGCGTTTGAAATGTCCCGCGCGCACCGTCGCGACCTTGTCGAGCGCCGCGAGCCGGTCTCTCCGATGCTTCACCTTCGCCGCGGGTGCCTTGTGCATGGCGTCGTGTACGTGCTGGTGGTGACTTCTGGCCAGCCATCTGATTGTCGATCCATTCACGGAGACTCTTGCCAGTCGCCGGGCCGAGATTCTTGAGCTGCGGCGCCCCTGGCTCGACCCAGAGAATTTGCTGCCATTGGTCCGTCGCTTGATCGACGTAGGAGATATAACCGCCCTTCAGGAGCTGCCGTGGCTTGGTAATGGCGCCGGTGAAGCTGTAGCGTGCGCCAGATGTCAGGGCCGGATCGTAGAAGTGCGGGGTGATGAAATCCGACACCAGGATGCCCTGGATTTCGTACCCGAATGCGTTCGCCTCGCAAGGATCGCAGGCTTCGACCAGATAATTGAACTGACCGGTCGCGTCCTGGACTCCGTTGCCGGAAATCTCGATTGCTTCGGACGACTGCATCCGGTTCCCGGCAGGATCGATCAGCATCTCGATTGTTTCGTGGCTGGCATCAATACTCCAGCTATCATCGCTGGGTGTCGCGATCACCTCGGAATAGGGCTGATTGTGTTTGTCGAGATGAAAGCCGCCTTCCCCGGGCGGCAGGCGGGCAACCAGCCGGACCGGCCAGACGCCCGCCGGGATTTTGTGCGGGCTGGACAACGCCTGCACGGTGGCCTGGACATTCCAGTATTGCGGCAGATCCCGGGTAACCTGAACACTAAGCGCGGCAGCCACGGCCTGAACATAGCTCGCGTCTAGCGCGCCCGTCGTGTCGACGAGCCCAACCTGAACGATTGTCATTTCGCTTCCTCCACCAAGTTCGTGCTGCCCATGCCACCGATGCGGGTAGACACAAGCCGCTATGTGATCAAGTAGCAGACAGATTGCGACAGAACAACGAAAGACTCGTATATCACGCAGATATAACGTCGAATAGCCGTTCTGGTTGACGCCGGTATCGGTCTCTGCGCCGGTGCGGACGAACCGAAATACGCGCAGACCCCGCAGTCGGCCCGACGGCACATTGCGCCGCCGGTCCCCTCTTGTCGTCGCGACGACACGAAATTGCCGCCGGCCGATCTGCTGCGCAACCCACGTTTCCGGTCCGTGACGGCAGCTGGGACCACCCGGATGTCGGGCCGAAAAACCAGTTCGGCCCGAGTTGATCTTGCCACGCCACCACAAGCACCGCCGCCCGCTCACCGCCTCAGAACAGCGACATCTGCGCCTCGGCAACCGCCGGCGCCCGATCCGCCGGCACGGCAAACTTCGAGCAGTCCAGCCCCTCGCGCGCTTCGTCCAGCCCCCACTGCTTCGTTGCCCGAGTGAACCGCCGCAGCAGCAGGTCGGCATACACGCCCTGCCCGCTGAACCGGTGATGGAAGCGCGAATCGTTCAGCGCCCCGCCGCGCGTCTCGCGCACCAGGCTCAGCACGTGCTTGGCACGGTCAGGGAAATGCGTCGCCAGCCAGTCTTCGAACAACTGGCGCAGCTCGTGCGGCAGGCGCAACAGGATGTAGGCGGCATGGCGGGCGCCGGCGCGCGACGCCGCCTCGACGATCTTCTCCATTTCGGCGTCGTTCAGCCCGGGGATCATCGGCGCCACCATCACCCCGGCCGGCACGCCGGCCCGAGTCAGCTCGGCGACCGCCTGCAACCGCCGCGCCGGCGTCGCCGCGCGCGGCTCCATCTTGCGGGCCAGTGCCGC
This sequence comes from uncultured Alphaproteobacteria bacterium, assembly GCA_963773345.1. Classification (GTDB taxonomy): domain Bacteria; phylum Pseudomonadota; class Alphaproteobacteria; order Acetobacterales; family Acetobacteraceae; genus Palsa-883. The sequence goes on from CAVZBG010000010.1 coordinate 1,348,141, forward strand.
GTCCAGCGTGGTGACGGACAGGTAGACGCGCACCAGCCGCCGCTGCGCCATGGACGACAGAATGTCCAGGTCGCGCAGCACCCCGGCCGACTTCGTCACGATGCCGACCGGATGGTTGTAACGGTCCAGCACCTGCAGCACCGACCGCGTCAGCTTCAGCGTGCGCTCGACCGGCTGGTACGGGTCGGTGTTCGACCCCAGCGCCATGGTGCGGGCGACGTAGTTCGGCTTGCGCAGCTCCTTCTCCAGCAGCTCCGCCACCTCGGGCTTGAACAGCAGCTTGGTCTCGAAATCGAGCCCCGGCGAGTAGCCCAGATAGGCGTGGCTCGGCCGCGCATAGCAGTAGACGCAGCCGTGCTCGCAACCACGATACGGGTTCACCGCGCGGTCGAAGCCGATGTCCGGCGAACTGTTCCATGCGATCGCCGAGCGCGTCGCATCGCGGATCAGCGTGGTGGCGAGCGGCGGCATGTCGGCGAACTCGGCGCCCAGCGTGTCCCAGCCGTCGTCGAACGCGCTGATCACCTGCGAGTCGTAGCGCACCGGCGGATTGAGCGTGGCGCCGCGCCCGCGCCGTGCCAGCGACGGCACACGTGCCTCGGGCGCCGGCTCGGCATCCCCGGCCGTGGCGAGCGCCGCCAGGGCTTCCGCATCAAGCGACTGATCGCCAGGATCGGCTTGCTGGCGCATGGTCATGGACCCCCAATCGAGTTCCAGGTTCAGTTTCTTGGTTCGAGCTGTGAACCGGCGTTCGTGCTTCGTTCGACCGGGAGAGTGGCAAGCGGTTGCGCAACGGTCAAGAACAATTTAGGAACACAGGCCTGCCGTGCTCTCGGTCGTGATCCCGGCTCTGAACGCCGCCATCGATCTGCCGGCAACGCTCGCCGCGCTGGGCGACCTGCCCGAGGAGGTGCTGGTGGTCGATGGCGGCAGCACCGATGGCACTTGTGAGGCCGCGGCGGCCGGTGGGGCGCGTGTGCTGGCGGCGGCGCGCGGACGCGGCGGGCAACTCGCGACCGGCGTGGCCGCGGCGACCCAGCCCTGGCTGCTGCTGCTGCACGCCGACACGCGGCTCGGCCATGGTTGGGCCGCCGCTGCAACGGAGCATATGCGCCTCCACCCGGGTTGCGCCGCCTATTTCCGCTTTGCACTGGACAGCGACGACCGCCGCGCGCGTCGGCTGGAACGACTGGTCGCCTGGCGCTGCCGTACGCTGGCCCTACCCTACGGCGACCAGGGCCTGCTGCTGCACAGCGACGTGCTGCGCGCCGTCGGCGGCATCCGCGCCCTGCCACTGATGGAGGATGTGGACCTGGTCCGCCGCCTCGGCCGGCAGCGGCTGGTCGCGTTGGCCGTGGCGGCGACGACCTCGGCGGCGAAGTGGCAACGCGACGGCTGGTATCGCCGCTCGGCGCGCAACCTGCTGTGCCTGACGCTGTATTTCGCGGGCGTGCCGCCCAGGCTGATCGCGAGGATCTACTGATGCGGGGCGCCTTCGTACACCTCTCCCGCTGTTCGCGGGAGAGGTCGGCGAGCGGAGCGATGCCGGGTGAGGGTTCGTGCCGCATGCACCACCCTCACCCTCGGCGCTTCGCGCCTCGACCTCCCCCGCGAAGGACGGGAGAGGTGTACCTGTGAAACGCAACACCGTGTTCGTCTTCGCCCGCGCCCCCCGCCTGGGCGCTGTCAAGCGGCGGTTGGCGCGCGACATCGGCGAGCGCGCGGCGCTCGATTTCCACCGTGCGACCATGCTCGCCCTGCTGCGCGGCCTGACGGAGGAACGGCGGTTCCGCACCGTGCTGGCCGTCACCCCGGATCGCGCCCGCTTCCCCCTGCCGGTGCACGTCCCACGCGTGGGCCAGGGCCGCGGCGACCTGGGCGCACGCATGCAGCGGGCCGCCGCGCGCGTGCCGCATGGCCGCGTGGTCATCATCGGCTGCGACATCCCCGACGCGCGCCCCGCCGACGTGCTGGCCGCCTTCCGTGCCCTGGGGCGCGCCGACGCGGTATTCGGTCCGGCCGAGGACGGCGGCTATTGGCTGGTCGGCTTTTCCCCCCGCCGCCCGGCGCGACCCTTCGCCGCGGTGCGCTGGTCCACCACCCACGCCCTGGCCGACACGCTGGCGAATTTCCGCCGCCGGCGCGTCGCGTTTCTGCGCACCCTGCGCGACGTGGACACCGCGCAGGACCTGAACCGCCTGCGTCGCGTGCCGTGCTGACTCTCAGGCAGCACGCCAGGCGTCTTGCCACGCCCGGTCGCGCCGGCGACAGTGCCAAGGTCCGCCAAACCAGTCCGGTCGCCCCGTGCCAGCCACCCAAGCAGAGCTCTTCGCCTTCCTCGATAGCCTGGGCATCGAACACAGCACCGTCACGCACCCGCCCTTCTTCACCGTCGACGAAGGCCGCCCGTGGCACGCCATGATCCCCGGTCTGCACTGCAAGAACCTGTTCATCAAGGACCGGAAGGGCGGCATCTGGCACGTGGTGCTGCCCGCCGACAAACGCGCCGACCTTGGCGCGCTGGAAAAAGCGCTCGGCGCGCCGCGCTTCTCCTTCGCCAGGCCCGAGGTGCTGCTGGAGGTGCTGCAGCTTACCCCCGGCTCGGTCACCCCGTTCGGCCTGATCAACGACACCGCGCGACGCGCCAACGTGGTGCTGGACCAGGACATGCTGGCCCACGAGTGGGTGAACTTTCATCCGCTGACGAACGATGCTTCCACCACCATTCGCGCCGCCGACCTGGTGACGTTCGTCCACGCGTTGGGCTACACGCCGGTTATCATGACGCTACCGAAGCGGTATGTGGCACCGGAATGAGCAGACGCGCGGCGGCGGAATGCTGCGCTGCATCCGACGGCAAACGAAATGAAAACAATCGGAAAACGGTCGATCCGGGCAAAGCCGGTTTATTCCGATGCCCGTTTCAGGTGCTCCTGCAGCCGCGGCATCAGCTCGACCAGGTTGCAGGGTCGGAAGCGGTTGTCGAGCTGGAACACCAGGATGTCGTCCCAGGCGTCCTTGACTGCGCCGGTGCTGCCGGGCAATGCAAACAAATAGGTGCCGCCGGCCACGCCGCCCATCGCGCGCGACTGCATCGTCGAGGTGCCGATCTTCTGATAGCTCAGCATGCGGAACAATTCGCCGAAACCCTCGATCCGCTTTTCCAATACGCGACCGAACGCTTCCGGCGTGACGTCGCGCCCGGTGATGCCGGTGCCGCCGGACGTGATCACCACGTCGATCGCGGGATCGGCGATCCAGCCGCGCAGATGGCGTTCGATCGCCGCCGCTTCGTCCTTCTCGATCGCCCGCGCGGCGAGGCGGTGCCCGGCCTTGGCGATGCGCGCGACCAGCGCGTCGCCCGAGGTGTCGTTCGCCAGGGTGCGGGTGTCCGATACCGTCAGCACGGCGATGCTGACCGCGATGAACCGGCGCTGTTCGTCGATGCCTGCCATGGTGCGACCTCCTGCGGTGCCGCGGGCGCGTTCAGTGCGTGCGCGGCTGAACCAGGGCCAGTTTGCCCGGCCGCGCCGCACCCGTGAAGCGGGGAAACTCACCCGCCACCAGCGCATCCAGCCCGGGCGGACGGCGGCCGAGGCGGGCAGCGTAGATCCAGGAATAGGTCAGCGCGCGCCGCACGAAAGTGCGTGTCTCCGCATTGGGAATCGCCTCGATGAACAACAGCGGATCGTTGTCGTAACGTATCGTTCCGTCCATGCGCACGAAATTGGCGGGACCGCTGTTGTAGCTCGCCAGCATGCGCAGCAGATCGCCGTCGACACCGTCCTGCCCCGCCAGGTAGGCGACATAGCGCTGCCCAAGTGCAAGATTGAAGGCCGGATCGTGCAATTTCTCGCTGCCGAGCGCCGCATTTCCGGTCATGAAACGAGCGGTCATTGGCATGATCTGCATCAGCCCGCGGGCGCCGGCCGGCGACACGGCGCGGCTGTCGAAATCCGACTCCAGTCGCGTCAGTGCGTATACCAGTGCGGGGTCGATACGGAACCCGCCGGTCGGGTGCAGCGGCGGCAGCGGCAGGCCGCACGCATCGCAGGCGTGCCCGTGCGCGGTCTCGGTCAGCGCCGCAAGCTGGGCGGCGAGATCGACCAGACCCGCGCCGGACGCCACCATGCGCAACGCGCGGCCGAGTGTCGGGTCGGTCTTGGTCTGCGGCCACAGCGCGCGCAGCTCGGCTTCGGCGCGATCCGGTTGGCCGACCTGCTGCAGGGCAAAGGCGCGCAGGCCATGGCCCGTCGCGGCGACCGCGTCGACATCGGCCTGCGACAGCATGTCGCGGTCCTCGCCCACGCCCGCGTGCAGCCGCAGTGCGCGTTGCGCGATCAGTCCGTGGAAGGTCAGCGGATAGGTCGCGGCCTTGTGCAACCAATAGCCGGCGCCGACAGGGTTGCCGATCTGCCGCTCCGCGCGCGCCGCCCAGAAGGCCGCCTCGGCGCGTTGCGCGATGCTGGCGATCGATGCCCTCGCTGCCGCGACAAAATAAGTGGCCGCGAGATCGGTCTGATGGCGGCGCCAGGCGGCAAGCCCGGCGACCAGGCCGGCCAGTGCCACCTGCCGATCCGCCGGCGTCGTACGCAGCGTACTCGCGGCAAGGTCCATCGCCCCCGCGTCGTTGTTCCGCGTGAACAGCACCCGCGCCACCTCGGCGCGCAGCAGCGCGCGATAGCCGGGATCAAGGCCCCTGCTTCGGTCGATCAGCCGCAACGCGGCGGTGTCGTTGCCGGCGGTTGCGCGCGTGAGCACCGCGCGATCCAGCGCCGGATTGCGCTTGATCGGCACATTGTCGGTGTCGTCATCCTCGTCGTAGCGGGCGGCCCCCAAGATGGGCGCACTCGCCAGCGTCTGTGAGGTCGGCGCGGGCGGCGGTGCCACGCCTCTCGGCAGCCGCCGCAGCAACAGGGCGTGGATGGCCGGCGCATCTGGTTGACTACCGTAACGGTCCAGCCAGTCGGTCAGCTCCGCCGCGGTGGATCGATGATATGGACCAAGATATCGATCGGCGAGGATGCTGCCCAGCAACAACGGGTTCTCGAGCTCGCCGGTTTCGCGTGATGCCAGGGCAATATCGCCGCGCGCCTGCGCAACGAAAATGCGCCGCACCAGCACGGCATCGCTCGGGCTGAGCGGGCGCGGCAACGCAACACCGTCAGACGCTCCGGGGAGCACCATGAGCGGCACCGCCATCGCGGTTTCATCGCCATCCCCGGGTCCATTCGGCTGCGCGTACGCCGTCTGGACCATGGTCCCGGCCAGGAACGCAGCCCCGGCAATGAAGGCCCGGGCGGCGGGAAGGCGGGAGAGCGTGAGACCGATCCCTCGCATAGCGGCGCGGGCCTACACGGCTGCATTGCCGAGCGCAACCGGAATCGGCATCGCCGATCGCGTAATTTTTGTTCACCAATGCGAATCAACGCGATACAGCAACTTGCTGCGTCACTTCTGCGTGAGATCGCTGTCCAAACTGTGGCGAAGCAGTCGCAGATCGGCCCAGGCGTTGCGGCGCTGCGTTGCAACACGTAACAAAATTGCCGGGCTCGGCATCGCCAGTGCGGGTATCGGCTTTGCATGCCCGGGAAGGTTGACGTCCTGCCAGACCGGCGACGCGCGACGACGCATCGGCGTCGCGCCAAGCAGCGCGCGCGCTGGCAATGGTCCCAGCACAACAATACGCCGCGGTGCAACAAGCGTGATCGCACGATGCAAAAATGGCAAACATGTGGCGATCTCGGCGGGGCTCGGTGGCCGGTCGCCAGGCGGACGCCATGGAATCAGCGGCACCAGACAGACCGTGCGGCGATCCAATCCGATGCTGCCCAGCATATGTTCCAAATGCGATCCAACTGGACCGGTAAACGAACTGCCGGAACGATCCGCATCCGCATTTGGTGCCTCGCCCACAAACAGCAACCCGCACGCGGGATCGCCTTCCACGAACAGCATGTTCGTTGCGGTGTTGCGCAGCGCGGTGCCATCGAAGCCGGCGATCGCGGCGCGCAACTGCTCGAGCGTGATCGCCGCGGCCGCTGCACGCGCCGCGCGTCCCGCCGGACTGTCGCGTCCCGCGCCCTGACCGCCCGCAACCTGCGGCATGCCAATGGATCGCGCGGGCGACGCAGACACCACTGATGGCGGCCGCGCCGCCGGCGGCCGCAGCCGGTCGACCGGCTCGGCCTCCAGCGCCTCATTGGCGCCCCATTCGATCTGCAACCGCAGTGCGGTCAGTGCGTCCATCATCGGGGTACGCTGCCCGCTGGCCGGATTTTGCGCAACCGCCGCGCAATGCCTAGGCTGCGCGCAACCGTTACAGGGAGACCAGGCATGGCCGCGGAGCTACCGCCACGCGAGACGATGGAGTTCGACGTGGTGATCGTCGGCGCCGGGCCGGCCGGGCTGGCGGCGGCGATCCGCCTGAAGCAGCTTGCTCCGGACACCGCGGTGTGCCTGGTAGAAAAAGGCGGCGAGGTCGGGGCGCATATCCTGTCCGGCGCCGTCATCGAGCCGCGCGCGCTGAACGAACTGATCCCGGACTGGCGCGACCGCAACGCGCCGCTCGCCACGGCGGCGCAGGACGACCGGTTCCTGTTCCTGACGGCAACCCGCGCGTTCCGCCTGCCGACGCCGCCGCAGATGCACAACCACGGCAACTATATCGTTTCGCTCGGCAACGTGTGCCGCTGGCTGGCCACGCAGGCCGAGGAACTCGGGGTCGAGATCTATCCCGGCTTCGCCGCCGCCGAGCTGCTGGAGGAGGACGGCCGCATCGTCGGCATCGCCACCGGCGACATGGGGATCGGCAAGGACGGCCAGCCCGCCGCCAATTTCGCCCGCGGCATGGAGTTGCGCGCCGCCTACACGCTGTTCGCCGAGGGCTGCCGCGGCTCACTCAGCCAGCGTCTCATGGCGCGCTTCAACCTGCGCGACGGGCGCGATCCGCAGACCTACGCGATCGGCGTCAAGGAGCTGTGGGAAATTCCGGCGGCGAACCATCGCCCCGGCCTGATCGAGCACAGCATCGGCTGGCCGCTCGACAGTCAGACCTATGGCGGATCATTCCTGTACCATTTCGACGACAACCTGGTCGCCTACGGCTTCGTCGTCGGCCTCGACTATCGCAATCCCTGGCTGTCGCCGTTCGAGGAAATGCAACGCTGCAAGACCCACCCGGAGATGCGCAAGCATTTCGCAGGCGGACGGCGCATCGCCTACGGCGCCCGCGCGCTGAACGAGGGCGGGCTGCAGTCGATCCCGCGCCTGACGTTCCCCGGCGGCGCACTGATCGGCTGCGCCGCGGGCTTCCTCAACGTGCCGAAGATCAAGGGCACCCACACCGCAATGAAATCCGGCATGCTCGCCGCCGAGACGCTGGCCGAGGCGCTGGCCGGCGCCCGCCCCGCCGAGCCCGCCGGCTACGAACAGAAGCTGCGCGCAAGCTGGGTGTGGGAAGAACTCGCCGCCGCGCGCAACGTCCGCCCGGCGTTTGCCAAATTTGGCATGTGGGGTGGCCTGGTCTACTCGGGCCTCGACACTTATCTGCTGCGCGGCAAGGCCCCCTGGACGCTGCACAACACCCACCCGGACAACGCCACCCTGCGCGAGGCCCAGGCGGCGCCGCGGATCACCTACCCGAAGCCGGACGGCGTGCTGAGCTTCGACCGGCTGTCCTCGGTGTTCATCAGCAACACCAATCACGAGGAAAACCAGCCGCCCCACCTGACGCTGCGCGACGCCGCGGTGCCGATCGCGGTGAACTTTTCCCGCTATGCCGCGCCGGAGACGCGCTACTGCCCGGCCGGGGTGTACGAGATCGTCGGCGCGGAAGAGGGCGCGCCGCGCCTGCAGATCAACGCGCAGAACTGCGTGCACTGCAAGACCTGCGACATCAAGGACCCGACCCAGAATATCGTCTGGGTCACCCCGGAGGGCGGCGGCGGTCCGAACTATCCGGGCGGAATGTAACCGCCCCGGCGGGATGCAGCCGGCGCAGCGCGCTGCATTACCGAGTGGACATAACCCGCCGACACGACAGTGCGGGCATGACAGAGCCGAGCCGGCGCTGGTAGAATGCGTATATGACGATTTCCCGTATCCACCGCGCCGTCCTGCTGGCGCTGACGCTGCTGTCCGCCTGTGCCGCGGCCGACCCTTCAACCGGCATCCTGCCTAGCCGTGGCCAGGATCCCGCCAGCGGGGTGTTCGGCGCATTCCTCGACGGCCAGTTCGCAATGGACCAGGCTGACCCGGCCGAGGCAGCGACCTGGTATCTGCGGGCGCTCGCCGCCGATCCCTCCAACCCCGAGCTCACCCAGCAGGCCTTCCTCGCCTGTGCGCTCGGTGGCCGGCAGGAAGCTGTGCAGCTTGCGCGCCAGTTGCCGGACAACCAGGCGGCGCAGCTTCTGCTCGGCGACACCGAGGCGCGTGCCGGCAACTGGACGGCGGCGGAGCAGCGTTTCCGCGGCCTGCCGGGCCAGGGTGTGACGCAACTGCTGCAGCCGCTGCTTGTGGCCTGGGCGCAGGCGGGATCGGGGCGCACCGACGCCGCGGTCACCACGCTGCGCCCGCTGATCGAGGGGCATCGCTTCCGCGGGGTCTATGCCCTGCACGCCGCGATGATGCTCGATCTGGCCGGCAACAACGCGCAGGCGGATCACTACTACGGTCTCGCGCAGAGCGAGTTTCCCGGGCTCGACCTGCGGCTGGCGCAGATCCTGGCAAGCTGGGACGTGCGGTCGGGCCACCCGGCGGACGCGATGCACCTGTTCGGCCAGCTTGCGCAGAACGCCCCCTACCTGGGCATCGCGCTGCCGGCGCTGATCGCCAACGCGCAGAAGCGGGTGGTGACCCGCGCCACCGACGGCATCGCCGAAGCGTATCTGGCCCTCGCCGGCGCGCTTCGCCAGCAGGATGCCGGGGACTTCGCCATGTTGCTGCTGCGGTTCGCGCTCGATCTGCGGCCGGACTTCACCGCCGCGCGGCTGATGGCGGCGGACATCCTGACCAGCCAGAACCATTCGGACTTCGCGTTGCAGATGCTGGCCCCGGTGGCGGACGACGACCCGCTCGGCGCGCCGGCCAGGCTGCAGCGGGCGACGCTGGAGGACCGGCTTGGCCACACCGATGAGGCGCTGCGCGAGCTGGCCCGGCTGTCCAAGGACTATCCTGGCAGCCCGCTGCCGGACGCGCAGATCGGCGACATCCTGCGCCAGAAGAACCGCTTTGCCGACGCGGTCGGCGCGTATGACCGGGCCATCGAGCGGTTGAAGACGCCCAGCCACGATGACTGGTTGCTGTATTACTCGCGTGGGGTCGCCTACGACCGGTCGCATCAGTGGCCGATGGCGCAGGCCGATTTCGAGCAGGCGCTGGCGCTGGCGCCCGACCAGCCGGCGGTGCTGAACTATCTCGGCTATAGCTGGGCGGACGCCGACACCCACTTGGCGCAGGCCAGGCAAATGATCGACAAGGCGGTGCAGGAGCGGCCGAACGACGGGGCGATAGTCGACAGCATGGGCTGGGTGCTGCTGCGCGAGGGCCACACCAAGGAAGCGGTGTCGACGCTGGAGCGGGCGGTCGAGCTGGAACCGCAGGACCCGACGATCAACGGCCACCTCGGCGACGCCTATTGGGCCGCGGGGCGAAAGCTGGAGGCCACCTACCAGTGGCGCCGCGCGCTGACCCTGAACCCGGAGCCGGACGACGCGGCCAAGCTGGAGGCCAAGCTGAACGGCCACCCAACGGCCGCGGTCGGCAGCCCGTAGGGCGGCGTGCCGGAACCCCGGTTCAGCGAATTCGCGCCGGCCAAGGTCAATCTCTTCCTGCACGTGACCGGGCGGCGGGCGGACGGCTACCACCTGCTCGATAGCCTGGCGGTTTTTTGCCCCGTGGGCGACTGGCTGCACGCGACGCCGGCCGCGACGCTGTCGCTGACCGTCAAGGGGCCGTTCGGCGCGGCCTTGGCGGGGGAGGCGGACAACCTGGTGCTGCGCGCGGCGCGGGCCTCGGCGGGATCCTGGGCGGGAACCTGGGTGGCACGAGGGGCGCGCGGATCGTGCTCGAGAAGCACCTGCCGATGGCGTCCGGCATCGGCGGCGGCTCGGCCGATGCCGCGGCGGCGCTGCGGCTGCTGTGCCGGCTCTGGGGTTTTTCGCCCGCCGCGGCGCTGACCTCCGCGACGCCTGCGCCGGGCGCCCCCGGGCCTGCCCTGCCACCGATCGTTGGGGCGCCGATTGCCTCGGCACCGATCGCCCCGCTACCGATGGCGTTGACCTCGATCGCACTTTCGTTGGGGGCGGATGTGCCGGTGTGCCTGGCCAGCCGGCCCGCGCGCATGGGTGGGGTGGGCGAGACGCTGAGCCCCGCACCGGCACTGCCGCCGGCCGGGATGGTGCTGGTCAATCCCGGCGTGGCGCTGGCGACCGCTGCGGTGTTTCGTGCCCGGACCGCGGGGTTTTCCGCGCCGACCGAGCTGCCCGCGTCCTGGGCGGATGCGGCGGCGATGGCCGGCGATCTCGCGACGCTGCGGAACGATCTGCAGGCGCCGGCCATCGCGCTGTGCCCGACGATCGGGGCGGTGCTGGCGGCGCTGGAGGCCGCACCCGGCTGCCTGCTGGCGCGCATGAGCGGCTCCGGCGCGACCTGCTTCGGCCTGTTCCCCGATGCCGCGGCGGCCGCGGCGGCGGCGGGCGCGCTGGCGCGACCCGGCTGGTGGTGCTGGGGAGGCGCGCTGGCGGCGTCGTGAGCGGGAGGCTTTACGGCCTGGGTCGGGGGACCTATCACCCGCTGCCGGATGGGGCGTCGCCAAGTGGTAAGGCAACGGATTTTGATTCCGTCATGCGGAGGTTCGAATCCTCCCGCCCCAGCCAGGCCGGATCTGACCGATGCGGCCCTGCGGCCGTCGCGACGGCGGTACCGCGGCGCGATGCGCGCGGGAGGGGTTCACCGCGGGGCCGCGGGGCGTGCTGCATGGGCGGCGGGCCATCGGTTACGGGCCGACGCCGAGGCGGCAGCGCCCGCCCCCTGGAAGCTGGCGATCGCCGAAGCCCAGGCTGCCAGGCGCATGACGAATGCTCCGACAGGACCTCCATGCAACGCATGCCACCGGGCACTTGTCCCGGTGGTGGCACGGTGGCACACCCGGCTGGCCTCGGTGGGGCCGGCGGGCCAACGCCCCGACAAGCCCTCCACGCGACGTGGCGCCGGCGGCCGGCCGGTCATGCGGGCTGTCGACCGGGCACAGCCCGGCGACGCCTGGCGGAGGGCGCCAACCGGCGGCCCGCCCTTCCACCCCTCCTCCCGCCGCGCCATATTCACCGCCATGTACACCCAGGCACTGAACACAGCAGAGACCGCGGATACGGCGTCGGAGGATAACGAAGGCCAGCTCGACCAACGGTTCCAGGCGCGCATCGACGCCGAGGAGCGCATCGAGCCGAACGACTGGATGCCCGAGGCCTATCGCCGCACGCTGATCCGCCAGATCAGCCAGCACGCGCATTCCGAGATCGTCGGCATGCTGCCCGAGGGCAACTGGATCACCCGCGCGCCCAGCCTGCGCCGCAAGGCGGCGCTGCTCGCCAAGGTGCAGGACGAGGGCGGCCACGGGCTGTACCTCTACGCCGCCGCCGAGACGCTGGGCGTGACGCGCGAGGAACTGGTCGAGCAGCTGCTGACCGGGCGCGCCAAGTATTCCTCGATCTTCAACTACCCGACGCTGACCTGGGCGGATATCGGCGCCATCGGCTGGCTGGTCGACGGCGCGGCGATCATGAACCAGATCCCGCTGTGCCGCTGCTCCTACGGCCCCTACGCGCGGGCGATGATCCGCATCTGCAAGGAAGAAAGCTTCCACCAGCGCCAGGGCTTCGAGATCATGCTGACGCTGTGCCGCGGCACGGCGGAGCAGAAGGCGATGGCGCAGGATGCGCTGAACCGCTGGTGGTGGCCGTGCCTGATGATGTTCGGCCCGCCGGACACGCGAGTCGCAGCACTCCGACGCCTCGATGCGCTGGAAGATCAAGCGCTTCACCAACGACGCGCTGCGGCAGAAATTCGTCGATGCCACGGTGCCGCAGGCGCACTACCTCGGGCCTGACCATTCCCGGACCCGGACGCTGCGCTTCGACGATGCCACCGGGCACTGGGTGTTCGGCGCGATCGACTGGGACGGAATTCCGCCGCGTGCTGGCCGGCGACGGACCGTGCAACCGCGAGCGCGCTGGCCGCGCGGCGGAGTGCGCACGACGACGGCGCCTGGGTGCGCGAGGCGGCGCTGGCGCACGCGGCGAAGCAGCGCGCGCAAGGCGGCCTGACATGAGCCGAACCCGCCACCCCGCTCTGGGAAGTGTTCATCCGCAGCGCGCAACGGGCTGGCGCACCGGCACGTCGGCTCGGTGCACGCCGCGGACGCCACGCTGGCGCTGCAGGCGGCGCGCGACGTCTACACCCGCCGCGGCGAGGGGCTGTCGATCTGGGTGGTGCCGTCGGCCGCGATCACCGCCTCCGATCCCGCCGACAAGGACATGCTGTTCGAGCCGACGGGCTCGAAAATCTACCGCCACCCGACCTTCTACGAGGTGCCCGACGAGGTCGGGAACATGTAGATGGCGACGACCTCCATCGTCGTGGCCGAGACGCCGTTGGTGCTGGCGCTGCTGCGCCGGGCGGATGACGCGCTGGTGCTGGGCCACCGCCTGTGCGAATGGACGCGGCCACGCGCCGGCCTGGAGGAGGAGCTGGCGCTGGCCAATCTCGCGCTCGACCTGATCGGCCAGGCGCGCGCGCTGTATCAATACGCCGGCGAGCTGAGCGGCCACGACGAGGACCAGCTCGCCTACCTCCGCGACGCCGGCGCCTACCGCAACTGCCTGCTGGTCGAGCAGCCGAACGGCGATTTCGCCCGCACCATCGTGCGCCAGTCTGCTCTACGCCGCGTTCATCGAACCGATCTGGCGCGCAACGACGACCTCGACCGACGCGACGCTGGCGGCGATCGCGGCGAAGGCGGCGAAGGAGGTCGCCTATCATCTGCGCTACGCCGGCGAGTGGCTGGTCCGCCTGGGCGACGGCACCGAGGAGAGCCATCGCCGCGCGCAGGATGCGGTGGACCTGCTGTGGCCCTATGTCGGCGAGTTGTTCGAGACCGACGCCGCGGACCAGGCGATGATCGCCGCCGGCGTGCTGCCCGACCCGGCCGCGCTGCGCGACGGCTGGAACCGCACTGTTGCAACGCTGCTGGACCGCGCCACGTTGCACCGCCCGCCGGATGGCTGGATGCAGACCGGTGGCCGCCACGGCGTGCATTCCGAACATCTCGGCACCATGCTGGCGGAGATGCAGGTTTTGCAGCGAACCTATCCGGGTGCGCAATGGTAGATCGCTTGGCCGCCGCCCGCCAAGCCGCCGAGTCCGTGCCAGATCCGGAAATTCCTGCGATCACCATCGCCGACTTAGGCATTCTGCGCGACGTCGCTCTACGCCCCGACGGCCGCGCCGAGATCACGATCACGCCGACCTACAGCGGCTGCCCCGCCATGGCGGTGATCACGCTGGACATCGAACGCGCGATGGCAGAAGCCGGGTTCCCCAATGCGATCGTGCGCACGGTCCTGGCACCAGCCTGGACGACGGACTGGCTGACCCCGGCGGCGCACCACAAACTGGCCGAAGCGGGCATTGCCCCGCCGCGGCCCGGGCCGCCATGCTGCCCCCGCTGCGGCAGCGCGAAGACCGAAACGATCAGCGAATTCGGTGCCACCGCCTGCAAGGCGCTGCATCGTTGCCTGTCCTGCCGCGAGCCGTTCGAGGCATTCAAGTGCCATTGAAGCACGCTTCGGCTGCGGATCGCGTCGGGGGGCGGGCAGGGGGAAGCGGCGACGCAATTGTTCCGGTGCAGTGTCGCAGCTTGCGAGCGGCGGAATACGCTGTGCTGTTCCGCCCTACGACGACGGCGGCGGCCGGCACCGTCCCCCCAAGGGCGGAAAAGCCAACGCCCCCGGGCGCTTGACCCGGGGGGTAGCGCATTCCGCCGCCCCACGCACGAAACGTTGGTCTTCTCGTCCCCGCCTATTGCAGCAGGTGCGGCCACAGCCCGGTGATGCCAATCACGATGAGATAGATCGCCACGATGTAGTTCAGCAGGCGCGGCATCACCAGAATCAGCACGCCCGCGATCAACGCGACCAGCGGTTGCAGCATGATCAGCCGAAGATGAATGTCCATTCGTTCCACTCCTTCCTGGGGGACAGAAACCGCAACTCTGTGGCGCAAAACGTGCCGCAGTGTGGCGTGATCGCGTCGTCCGGCCAAGCTGACGCAGATATGATTGCCGCGCCGGACAGAACCGTCGTGGCCGGCCACGTCCTCGGATCAGCGCCGGCCGGGCGTGGCGGCCGGCTACGATGGCTCAACCGCCCGGCGGGTCACCATCACCCCCTCCGGCCATCACAGCATCCGCTGCAGAATGATCTTCTGCACGTCGGAGGTGCCTTCATAAATCTGGCACACCCGCACATCGCGATAGATCCGTTCGACCGGATAATCCGCCAGGTACCCGTAGCCGCCGAGCGTCTGGATCGCCACGCTGCAGATCGCCTCGGCCGCCTCCGAGGCGAACAGTTTCGCCATGCAGGCGGCTTCCAGCGCGGGTTTTCCCCCCGCTTTCAACCCGGCCGCGTGCAGCACGAGTTGGCGCGCCGCCTCCAGCCGCGTCTTCGCGTCCACCAGGCGGAAGCCGACGGCCTGGTGGTCGATGATGCGCGCGCCGAACGCCTGACGGTCGCGGGCGTAGGCGATTGCGTAGTCCAGCGCCGCGCGCGCCATGCCGACGCTCTGCGCGGCGATGCCGATGCGCCCCGACTCCAGCGTGGCGAGCGCGATGCGGTAGCCTTCCCCTTCGGCACCGATGCGCTGGTGTTCCGACACCTCCATGTCCTGGAACGACAGCGCGCAGGTTTCCGACGCCTTCTGGCCGAGTTTCTGCTCCTTGCGGGCGACGATGTAGCCCGGGGTCGCCTTGTCGACGACGAAGCACGACAGCCCCTGCTTGCCGGCCTGCGGATCGGTGACGGCGAACAGCACGGTACTTCCCGGAATGCTCGCCGACGAAATGAACTGCTTCGATCCGTTGATCACGTAGCGGTCGCCACGCTTCACCGCCCGCGTGCGCAGGTTGGACGCGTCGGAGCCGGCCTGCGGCTCGGTGAGCGCGAACGACCCGACCTGCTCGCCGCGCGCTAGCGGGCGCAGCCAGCGGTCCTTCTGTGCCTCGGTGCCGAACTGTTCCAGCACGATGCAGGTGGGCGAGTTGTGCACCGAGACCAGCGTCGAGACCGACCCGTCGCCGGCGGCGATCTCCTCCAGCGCGAGGGCGTACGTGACGGGATCGAGCTCGGAGCCGTCCCAGGCGGCCGAGGTGGTGGCGCCGAGGAAGCCGAGCTCGCCCAGCTCGGCGATGATCTCGGGTTCGATCGCGGCGGCCTTCTCCCGCGCCGCGGCACCGGGCGCGAGGCGCCCCTGGGCGAATTTGTGCGCCATTTCCAGAACCAGAGGATCAGCACCGAACATTGGACTTCACCGTGAAGACGCTTGGAACACTGCACAGCGCGGACCATGCCGGGGCCTCCCGGCGGCGCCGACGACGAACCGGCGTCGCAGACGCGCGGAACCTGTGCGACGGCGGATCATTTCGGCCGGCCATATCGCCCCACGACCTGCGCGGTTGCCAGCGAGTTGAAGTGCAGCATGAACCCGACCTTGGCGCCCGATGCGGTCGCATCGAGCGGCAGTTTCGCCACTTTGACGGCATAGACGGTCAGTTTGTAATGATGCGGCGTGTCGCCGGCCGGCGGGCACGGCCCTGCATAGTACGCGACCCCAGAATCAATATGCCCCTCGCCGGCGCCTGGCGGCAGCAGCTTCGATCCTTCGGCGCCGGCGTCGGCGGCAAGCTGGTGCACCGTGGCGGGAATGTTGAACACGGTCCAGTGCCACCAGCCACTGCCCGTCGGCGCGTCCGGGTCGTACAGCGTGATCGCGAAGCTCTGCGTCCCCGCCGGCTCGCCGGACCAGGTGAGCGCCGGCGAACGGTTTTCTCCCTTGCAGGCGGTGGACACCTGCGCCATCGCGATCGTGCCGCCATTCGTGAAATCCGGCGTGGTCACGGTGAACCCGCCCGCGATCGCCGGCACCGTAACGACCGACAGCGCCATTCCCAGCAGCAAAGCACGCATTGTGTCCTCCCCCGCGTTTTGTTCCCGTCGAGACCACCAGAGGGTGCAGCGCCCCCGGAGGCAAGCTGCCCAGTACCGCGACGACGAGGCCACCGGCGGATACCGCTATTCCGCCGCGATGGCCAGCGGCGGCGCCCGCAGGCTCTCCAGCAGCACCGTCCGTCGCGCCGCCGCCTTCTCCCGGTTCGCCTCCTTCACCGGCCCGAAACCGCGGATCTGGTCGGGCAGCTCCGCCAGCGACACCGCGGTTTCCAACGTGTTCGGCCGCAGCGCGTCCATGGCGGCTTGCAGATCACGTCTCGTACTCGCCCGATCAGCGCCCGCTCCCATACCCGCTCGGCCTGCCGGCCGAACAGGTCCAGCACCGTGCCGCGCAGGACCTTGCCATGTCGGAGCACACGGAACAGCGGCAGCGCGAACCATCCGGGGATGGCGATCTTGCCGCGCCGTCCGGTGGCCGGATCGAACCGGTGAATCAACGGCGGCGACAGGTGGAACACCGGCTGCTCGCCATAGGTCGCCGCCGCGTGCAGGCGTGCCACCTCGTATTCGTCCTTGTAGGCCATGACGCGATGCAGGCCCTCGGCCGCGGCGCGCGAAAGCCGGCCGGGCTTGCCGAACACCGCGGTCTCGCGCGCGATCACCTGATCGACCAGCCGGCGATAGCGGGCGGCATAACGGCGGGATTGATACGCTTCCAGCGCGGCCATGCGCGTTTCGATCACCGCCTCCAGTGTCTCGGGCGGCGTCACGATCGTGCCGGTCAGGATCTGCTCGATCAGCGCGGGCGTCTCGGCCAGGATGCGGCCCCACAGGAAGGCGCGCAGGTTGGTCTTCACCGCCGCGCCATTCAGTTCGATCGAGCGCAGGATCGCCGCCTCGCCCACCGGTACCAGCCCGCGCTGCCAGGCCAGCCCAAGCAGCAGCGTGTTCATCGCCTGCGCGTTGCCGAACAGTCGTTCCGCCAGCCGCACGCCGTGCAGATAGATCGAGGCGCGCGCATCGGTCGTCCGCTCGATCACCCGCCGGTGCAGCGCCGCATCGATCGGCAGCGCGGCGTTGCGCTTGAACTCGGCCGTCGCGGCCAGGTCGAGGTTGCCGATCACCGCGGCGTGCGGCGCATTGCGCTCCAGCACGCCGGCGCCTGCGGCAACCGCGAGATCGGCCGCCAGCATCAGGTCGGCGGTGCCGAGCGGGATGCGCACCACATCGAGCTCGGTAGGCGCCTCGATCGGGCCGTCGATCTGCCGGCCGATCTGCACATGAGCAACGACCGCGCCGTTCTTCTGCGCGAGGCCGGTGAAATCCAGAGTGCTGACCTGGCGGCCTTCCAGATGCGCCGCCATCGCCAGGATCGCGCCCGAGGTGACGATGCCGCCGCCGCCGATGCCGGCGAACAGCGCGCGCCAGGGCGTCGCGGTCGGCAGCTTCGGCTGCGGCAACGCGGCGGCCAGCGTCGCCTCCTGCGCGGCCCAGTGCGGATCGGCATCGGGCGCCCGCGGCGCGCCGGCGACGGTGACGAAGCTCGGGCAGAACCCCTTCAGGCAGGACAGGTCGACGTTGCACGCGGTCGGATTGATGCGCCGCTTGCGGCCCAGCACGGTGTCGACCGGTTCGATTGCGATACAGCCGGATTGCGTCGAGCAGTCGCCGCAGTTCTCGCAGACCGCCTCGTTGATCACCACGCTGCGCGCGGGCTGCGCCAGTTTGCCGCGCTTGCGGCGGCGGCGCTTCTCGGTGGCGCAGACCTGGTCGTAGATCAGCACCGAGACGCCCGGATGCGCCCGCAGCTCCCGCTGCACCGCGTCGAGCTCGCCGCGGGTGTGCAGCGTGGTGCCCTTGGGCACCGCGTCCGCCGGCGGCAGGCGGTCGGCCTCGTCGGCGACGATGGCGATGCGCGTCACGCCCTCGGCGGCGACCTGGTGGGCGTATTGCGGCACCGTGTAGCCGCCCTCGGCGGGCTGGCCGCCGGTCATCGCCACCGCGTCGTTGACCAGCAGCTTGTAGGTGATGGCAGTGCCCGCGGCGACCGCCTGGCGCAGCGCCAGCAGCCCGGAATGGGTGTAGGTGCCGTCGCCGATATTGGCGAACAGGTGCGGCGTGTCGGTGAACGGCGCCAGGCCCGCCCAGGTCGCGCCCTCGCCGCCCATCTGGGTGAAGGTGCGCGTCGCGTCGCCGTCGTCCAGTGCCATGAAGTGGCAGCCGATGCCGGCGGAGGCAAAACTGCCCTCCGGCAGCTTGGTCGAGGTGGCGTGCGGGCAGCCGGCGCAGAACGCGGGGATGCGGCGCAGCAGGCCCTCGGGGCGCTCGATCATCGGCGTCGCCGGCGCGTCGGGCACGTTCAGTCCGCGCGGGCGCAGGAATACGCCAAGCGCGGCGCCGACCGCTTCCGGCGACAGTTCCAGCAGCGGCGGACAGCAGCGCCTCGCCGGAGGGCAACGTTTTGCCGGCGACCTCGGGGCGCTGGTCAGCCGGCAGGTGGTAGAGCGCGTCGCGGATCTGGGCTTCGACGAAGCTGCGCTTTTCCTCGATCACCAGCAGGGCGCGCTTGCCGCGGGCGAAGCTTCGAAGACCCTCGGCTTCCAGCGGCCAGGTCAGCCCGACTTTGTACAGCGCGATCTGCGGATGCCCCTCCAGGCCGAGCACATGCAGTGCGTGCAGCGTGTCGTGATGCGCGCGGCCGACGGTGACCAGGCCGATCGGCGCGTCGGGGGTCCCGAACACCAGCCGGTCCAGGCGGTTGGCGCGGGCCCAGGCGAGCGCGGCGGGCAGCCGCTCCATCACCACGCGGCGTTCCAGTTCGGCGCGGTCGGCGGGGTAGCGCAGCGTGTGGTCGATGTTGCAGCCGTGGCGTGGCAGCGCGTGGTCGGGGACGGCGAATCCGCGCAGCGCG
This sequence comes from uncultured Alphaproteobacteria bacterium, assembly GCA_963773345.1. Lineage (GTDB taxonomy): Bacteria > Pseudomonadota > Alphaproteobacteria > Acetobacterales > Acetobacteraceae > Palsa-883. Next base: position 1,367,275 of record CAVZBG010000010.1, read on the forward strand.
GGAATGCGGATTGTCGCGGCCTGCTCGGCGGTCTCGGCCGTGGTCTTCATGCGCCACCCACAGCCCGCAGAAGCGCGACAGCGCAAAGCCGGCCAGGCCGAAATCGATGATGTCCTGCACCGAGCCGGGGTTCAGCACCGGCATCATCACGCTCTCGAAAATGTGCTCGGTCTGGTGCGGGTAGGTCGACGAGTGCGCGCCGTGGTCGTCGCCGGACACCGCCAGCACGCCGCCGAGCTTGTCGGTGCCCAGCATGTTGGCGCAGTGCAGCGCGTCGCCGGCACGGTCGACGCCGGGACCCTTGCCGTACCACATGCCGAACACGCCATCAAACTTTTGCCCCGGGAAGGCGCGGATCTGCTGCGTGCCGAACAGCATCGTGGCGGCAAGGTCCTCGTTGACCCCAGGCTGGAAGCGGATGTCGTGCGCGTCGAGCAACGCCTGCTTGCGCCACAGCTCGCGATCCAGTCCGCCGAGCGGGGAGCCGCGATAGCCCGACACCAATGCTGCGGTGCGGTGCCCGGCGGCGCGGTCGAGGCGGGATTGTTCCAGCAGCACCCGGACCAGCGCCTGGATGCCGCTGAGGAAGATCGGCCGGTCAAGTTCGAGGAAGCGGCTCTCGAGCGTCGTCTCGGGATGGGCGAGTCCGATATCCATCTTGGATCATGCCTTCGGACAGTTGTCGGTGGTCCGTGGTCGGTGGTCAGTGGGCTGACCGTGGCCTGTCTTCGTTTCCTTGCACCCGATTATGGGAAAGCTTTGGCATTGTTGCCAGTTCGCCGGGGCACCCGGGCGGCAGAAAGACCGGATGTGACCGTTCGCGGGTCATCCCAGGCAGCAATATGCCACCGGACCCGGGGCCGACGGTGTGCGCAACGCAGGCGCCAACGCAGGCGCCCCTTGGGGGCGGCGGCCGGTTGGTGGCAGAATGCGCCGAGTTCCCGGGAGGGTCCAGAAGGCAGCGCCGGGCGGCGGCGCCAGGAGGCAGCGATGCCAGGAGGCAGCAATGGATGGCAGGCAGGTCTCGCAGCGGCAGCTCGCGTTCCGGGCGGATTTCCGCCGCCGGATCGCGGCGGCGTATTCCGGTTGGGCGCATGTTGCGCTGATCTACGCGATCGGTTTTGCCGCGATCTGGTACTGCGCACGGCAGATCGCGTCGCCGGCCTGGTACGAGTGGCTGGTGATCCCGGTGGCGTTCGCGCTGTCGAACGTGTTCGAGTGGTGGATTCATCGCTACGTGATGCACCGCCCGGTGAAGGGGTTCATGGGCATCTACAAGCGGCACACCTTGGCGCATCACCAGTTCTTCACCGATGTCGAGCCCAGCTTCGACAACAGCCGCGACTTCCGCATCGTGTTCTTTCCGCCCTATGCGCTGGTGACGTTCATCGCACTGTCGATCCCGCCGGCGGCGCTGCTGTGGCTGCTCGGGGTGCCCAACGCGGGCTGGCTGCTGCTGATCACCAATGTCGGACTCTATCTGAACTACGAGCTGTTCCACTACTGCTGCCACGTGAAGGACGACCGGATTGTGCGGCACATCCCGTTCGTCAACTCGATCCGCCGGCATCACATCGCGCACCACAACACGGCGCTGATGATGGAGCGGAACTTCAACCTGACCTATCCGATCGCCGACTGGTTCTTCGGCACCTCGGACCTGACCTGCGGGCTTCTGCGGCACGTGTTCAATGGCTATGACACGCGGTTCGTCGCGCGGAACCTGAAGCGGGTGCGCCACGGCACGGACAATGTGCGGGCCGGCCAGGTGAGCCGCCCGGCGCGCCCGCAGGCGGGCAGCGTGGCGGCGGAGTAGCTGCCAGTGGCCGCTGACTTGCAGGGCAAGATCAAGCCGGGCCGTGCCAGCCTGATCGGCGGCATCGCCGTGGGCATCGCGGTGTTCGCCCTGTGGGTGGCGCTGGCGCGCGATCTCGGTTCCGCCGGACCCGGAACGATTGCCGCCGGGTTCGTGGTGGCCGCGGCGATCGGCACGTGGATCCGGATCGCCGATTTGTAGGACCGGGCGCCGTCTGGTCCGATCCTTCGTCGGACTATGGGGCGGATGGCGGTGAGCGTTGCGCGGCGCGCATGCCATATTGGCGCCGCCTGTAAGACAGGTTCCTCGGTGATAAATTCACCGTCGTCTACGCGAGCACAGAGCGGTGAAACGCCGCGGGCGGCTCTGTGCAACGCCGTGTCCGCCGGCTTCCGTCCGCGCTTGTTGGCAAAGCCGCCGGCTGAGGGAAAGTTAGTTATAATCTCCGTTTGAGTTATTATATCTATCCTCCGGAACCGTATTTCAACCGGAGCTTACCGGCATGTCCCTCCCTACCAACGGCATCACCGCGGACATCATCCGCGACATCATGCCGCCGCACCGTTTCAGTCCCGGCCTGCTGGACGCCAGTTCGCCGCGCTGCCCCTACTGCTGCCCGACGCCTCCATGGCATGGCGGCACGCGCGCATCACCCGCCTGCTCGGGGAAATTGTCGCGCTCAAGCCCGCCGCCGCGGCGCCGGCCGGCATCGCCACGCAGCTTCTGATCTTGCGAGAACTCACCGATACCCTCACCGCCCGCGTCCACGCACCCGGCGTGACGACCGAGCAGAGGTGCCGGCACTCCCGCACGGTGGCCGATCTGGACCGCTCGGCGACCACGCTGGACTGGTCGCTGAAACGACATCAGCAGACACCGGTGCCGTTTTTCGGCGCCGTCGTGCAGGACGAGGTCGACAACCAGGCGATCGACGCGATTTGGTGCAGCAGAGCGAAGCAACGCGAGGCAGCGCCAAAAGCGGTACTGGCACGCACGCCAGCCGGCGGTGCTGCGGCCGCGGCCCGTGGCCTCGTGGTTCGACGCGAGCCGAGACCGGCCCGGCCGGTCACCGCGCCGCCAACGGCCGATGCCGAGCCGTCCGCGGCGGTGCTGGATGCGGCACTGGCGCCGACGCCACTGCCGCCCGACGCGGCGGCGATGGAGGTACAGTCGCGGCGGGATCGGTCTCCGGACCCGGTGACCCGTGCCGTGCCGGCCTCCGCCGGGGCCGGACTCTCGGGTACGCCAACGACGCGACGCTGGCGTGACACGGTCGGTCCGGACGGCGGGCAGACGTGCACGCGGTCCGTTGCCATCGCGACTGGCGGATGACCACCCCCCGGACCTTCGCCACGGGAGAGCTCCGCCTGTCGTCGTGCTGACCATCAGCCGGACCCGGCTGTCGATCACGGCTGTGGGGGGTAGATGGCTCGCCCGGCGGCTTGCGCTGGGGACGGGCCATGGCGCTGCGGGGGAAACAGGTTTCCTGCGCAGCGGCAAACCATGGGGCAGTCCCAACGTGCCGCCACACCCCGTGGTGCGGACGCGCCCGGGCAAACCCGGCGCACCGCGACGGCGAACGGGCCACATCGCATGCACCTCGGACGTTGGACCCGGACGCGCACGCCGGAGGGCCTATCCCGGCGCATGCCGGGCGCATGATCCGGATGTTCGCCGCGCGCACCAGACGCGGCAACGCCGCGGCATCCAATCGCGCGACGCAGGGCACATCACACCGCCGATCGTGCGCTTCCGGCTCACCTCTGCCGCGCCAATGTTGTGGGTTTCTCTGTCGCCGGAGATGGCGGCACGGCTGGCACCCGACGCCGAGGAGCCGGCGGTGCCGATGCACCGCTCGCGCGTGGTGTTTGCCGCGCCGCCGAATTCAATCCTTGCAACGTGAAACGGCGTTGCGTCCGACCGGGTCGGAGCCCGGCGAGGCTTCCGTGCGCTCGATCCCGGCCACCGCCGAGACGGGGCTCTCGGGTGAGCGCCTGGGCCGGGCGCTGCGTTGCTACAGCAGGCAGACGGAAGCGCGCGCCAAGTCCGGCGTCCGGGCCGGCCAGGCCAGCCGGCGAAGATCAGGTCAAGAACTCTGTGCAACGTGGTACCGATGGCACGGCCGCGGTGGCGGCCCGTGTCAGCACAGACAAAGCCCCGTGCAACGTGGCACGGTGCGGTTTGGCGTGAGCAACGAACTGGCGGATGGCCGGCCAGAGCAGTGCTCCGGTGGACCGGCGGTGCGACCCGGGTGCGGGCGACACCGGACGGTGGCGGTAACGGCAACCCAGCCGCGCCGGCGTGCGTGAGACCGACAAAGCCCCGTGCAACGTGGTGCGGTGCGGTTCGGGGCTGGGACGGGACTGATGGATGCCGGGTGTTCGCCGGCTTTGGCGGGGGAGGGGACGGCGGCAGCCCAGCCACGCCGGCATGCGTGCGTTGCGGTAAAGCCCCCTTGCACCGTGGCACGGTGCAGTCCGTGACAACCCGTCGCGGTGGGCGCCGCCGGTCGACGCCGTTCGCCACGCGCCGGCGAGTGACGAGCTGGTGGCGGACAAGCGCGCGGCCCGATTCCAGGCGCGGGCCAGCAGACGGTCATGGTGACCATCGTCGCCGCAAAGCGGGCCAGGCACGACTGGCAGGCAGCGGCGTCGGCAGCCGGCGCTACGAGACAGCGAACGCGCGGTGCGGCACTCCAGCCGCGTCACCGCGGCCGGCCGGGCGCCGCGCGGCGCCACTGTCAATGCCATTCTGCCCGGCGGCTTCATGACGGAGCCGGACCAGCGCCGGGTGCGCGAGCTTCCGGACATCACCACGTCTTCAGCGCGCAGATTCCGATGGTCGACTTCGGCTGCCCGAACCGCACATCGGCCGATCGCGTCAAGGCCATGCAACGCAGTGCCGGAGGCTGTCGCATCCGCGGGTGCACGGCGGCCGGGCATCTGGTACTCAAGGCCAGCCGCAATCAGACTTGCAAGTCAGTCGGATCGCCGTCACTCAGCGCGCCGCACACTGCAGACGCTTCGCCGATGACCTTGATCGCCGTCCTGCGCCATCTGGCATTCGCCGCCGGGCTGGCGCTGCTGTCCGCCGCCACGGTGCGGCTGATGATCGCTGTGCGGATGCTGGACCGCCCGAACCACCGCAGCGCGCACAGTGAACCAACCCCCAAAGGCGGCGGCGTCGGTATCGTCGTCGCCTTCCTGGTCGGCATCCTTGTACTCTACCGCTATGCCGACTTCGCCCGCCTGGCCGATCCCTACTTCCTCGGCGTGATCGGCGCCGCCTCGGCGATGGCCATGGTCGCGCTGCTCGACGATCTGCTGGACTGGCCGTTCACGGTGAAGCTCGGCGCGCAGGTGCTGGCCGCGCTGGTTGCGGTCGGCAGCGGCCTGTATCTGCGCGATTATCGCCTGCCCTACGTCGGCGGATTGTATGTCGGCTGGCTTGGCCCGCCGATCACCGTCTGCTGGATCCTGTTCGCCACCAACGCGATGAACTTCATCGACGGGCTGAACGGCCTGGCGGCCGGCGTCACCCTGGTTGCGTCCGGTTTCCTGGCGGTCATCGCCGCGGTGCACGAGGGCTGGTTCGCCTATTTCGCCGCGCTGCTCCTGGCGGCCGGGGTGGTGGGCTTTCTGCCGTTCAACTTCCCCCGTGCCCGTATCTTCATGGGCGATGTCGGCAGCCAGTTCTGCGGCTTCGTGCTGGCGGTGCTGGCCGTGGTGGCAAGCCGGTTCGAGGGCGTCGAGCTGTCGTTCCTGCTGGTACCAATGCTGCTGTCCGGCGTGCTGTTCGACGTGGCCTTCACCCTCGCGCGTCGGCTGCTGTCCGGCGAACGGATCACCCAGGCGCATCGCGGTCACCTGTATCAGGTCGCGGTGCGCGCCGGTGTTCCCGCGTGGGCGGTCACCCTGACCCATGCCGGCTTCGCCGCGTTCGGCGGCTTGGTCGCGCTAGGGTTCATCGCGGCATCCGGGACGGCGAAGCCATGGATTCCGCTGCTGACCCTGGTGCCACAGGTCATCTGGCTCGGCTATGTCGCTCGTCGCGCCCGTCGGGCGAGGGTCGGCCGGTGGTAAAGGATGAAGGACGAATTGCTGGCGAATACGTTACCGCGGGTGTCACAAATCCTCTTCGGGATCCAGTTTCGGATCGGGATGGCGAGCCAAATCGATGCGTGGACGGCCGATCCGGACGATCGGCGCGGGCGTCCAAAGCCTCCTACTGACTGCGATAGAACCGCCGGCGCTGATCCGTTCGCGGCGTTTGCACTACGGCCGCTAAAATGGATCTGGCGGGCGAGGGTACCATAGCCTCAATAACAGCGACACATATGGGTCTCTACGCCGCATGTCGCGCGGCGTCATCCTCGGCGTAGTGCGCGATGCAGCCAATGTGCAGCACCAACTCGATGGGGCCGACCAAGCCGGCGAACAGCGCAACCGGAAGGACTGCATCGCCAGCCGTCCAGCGAAAGCCGTTATCTGCCTCAAACGCGTGAAAGCCGTCCGTCAGCAGAGTGTCTTCCGCCTCAATCACCCGTATCTCGCGCCCTCGGCGCACCGTGACCCGCCGCAACGCAATGCCGAGGCTGCGCGGGTCGCGCGCGACGCCCAGCTCTTGTGGTATCGCGGCACGCGAGACAACGTGCACGTCGCCCTGCATGCCAACAAGGTTGAAGACATACAGGTCCTGGCGCTGCTCCGCGGCGTCCACACGAGCGCCACCGACCAGCAGGTGAAGATCTGGATCGCATGTGAGCGGTAAACCGGGACGCGGGCCGGCACGATCCAACAAACGTCGCCACACCGCATCGACGATCGGCCCCCCCGTCAGTACCTGCCGCACAAGGCGGCGCCGGCGGCAGGCCCCAGCCAGTGTTCCCATTCCGGAACAACCAACGATTGCCGTCATCGCGATAGCTCTCGGCCGGTGCGCCATCGGCCAGCAGCACGTCATGCGTTTCCAGCTCGATATGATAGACTGTCACCTCCTGCGCCCGATCGTCCCACAGGATCGAGCGATGGTTGACCAGTTCTTCGACAGGGATCAGCGCATCATCGAGCAGCAGCGAGTGCCCCTTGGTGACATGCAGGTCACGCGTCGGTACGTTGTCGGCCAGTGCGCCCTTGCGGACGGTCACGGGAGTGGCAGCGCTGCGCCGGCCGGGGGTCGCCAGCACGCGGCCGGCTCCGATCCAGACGATCGGCCGCACGTTGCCCCGCGAGGTCAGGACGATATCCCCGCCCGCAAGCCGCTCGACCGGAACTTCGCCGGAGGGCGTCGCGATCTGCGTCCCCGCGAGGAAGCACACCCCGGTGTCGGAGAGCGTGTAGCCGAGCACATTCATCAACGTCAGGTCAGTCGCCGAGACGGTGTTCGCCGCGCCGATGCTGGCGAACGCATCGTAGGAGTCGTTGGGGACACTGCCGGCCCAATCACCCGGGTCGCCACCGTTCGACCCGTTGTTGAACTCGGCGAGATTGGTATTACCGCCGTCGATCGAGAAATAAGCCGACTCGTTTCCCGTGTTAGCGAGGATGCCGTCTGAGGTGTAACGGAATAGGGACAGGGCCGAGAAATTGTTGAAGCCGTAATTTGCGACCCGCCCCATATCCTCGGAGATTTCGTGCTCCAACGCGCCGATCGCATCGTATTGGCCGCTCACCGCCCGACCGTTGGGTGGATAGGTCAACGGCAGCCTGCTGCTCAGCCCGACCCAGCCATCGACTGTCGTCCCCGGTGAGATGTCCTGCGATAGCCCGAGTGCAGCCAACTCGGCATCGGCGACATAACAAATACTGCCGGCTGAGGTAATGGTCGATGGCAGGTTGGCGGCGACACTGTCCAGGCCGACCAATTCGGCGTGGCTTGCCAGCGCGGCCACCAAGGTGCCGTAGGGCACAGCGTCATAATTCGCCAGGCTTTCGCTCAGGTCGCCGCCCCCCAAGGTTTCGCCATTGACTTCGCCATAGCCGAAGTCGATGGTGATCGTGATCGGCGTGATGATTTCTTGTTCGTAAAAGTCGATCGCCGCGGTGATCGCGGCTGTTATTTCAGTGAACAGCGTTGGATCCGAGGAGGACAGATCCGTGATGCTGGTGTCGTAGGCGGGGATGATGACCAGGCCGGATGCTGAGTCGCCACTTGGCACCGACGCAGCCGGAATCGTCCGGCTGGAGCCGGAAGTGGGACCGCCGCTATCGGCCTCGATGGTAGTTGCCTGACTTGCCGATGCGGATAGATCAAATGACGGGGTGAACCCAGGATACGGATAGACGTCGCCGAAACCGGTGATCCCGCCATCGAAGCCCGCGAACTGACCCCAGGAGTTGCCGGACAACCCGGTCCCGTCCGTCGCGATCGTCCCAGGGTGATGCAGGTGCGCATGATCGGGTGTACCGTCCGCTGGCTCGGGTTGCACCGCTGTGCCTCCATTCATCGACGATACCTCCGTCTGCTTGGGTAGCGGGGCGCGGTCGATAATAACGTATCAGCACTACCGGTCACCGCACAATTCGTCCAACATCGTAAAGCAACGATGAACGAGCCGATAAGCGACGCCGATCCTGACCGACCGATCATACACCGGGGCGACGGACGTACGCACGGCGAGCATGTCTTCGGCGTCGCGGGCCGCGCGCCGGACTGATTGATGCCCTTGTGCTATTGGAGGCCTCGCTGGCGCTCCTGAGTTCAGTCAGCCGACCGGCAACGGTCCGCGCCTCGCCCGACTGGATCAGGCCGTCCTATTCACCCTCCCTTGGCTGCGCCTGCCGACTTGCCTGCCTCCGGCCTCGGCTCCGCACTGAGGGTGAAGGTCGGCGTCGCGGCGGTCACGCCGACCTCGGCGGCCTGTTTGGTGGCGCCCTCCGGCACGGGTGCCTCGTTCTTGACCTCGGTCAGCGCGATCGGCGCGGTAAAGAACGCGTAGGTCGACACCTGCGCGCCTTCCGTGCGCATGACCGGGGTCGGCATGTTCGAGATCGTCAACCAATCGGCGGCGGCGATGTTGAGCGGGTGCCTGTTATTGAGGTCCGGCACGTGCGTCGCCCGCTCGAGATCGAGATGGCGGTCCGGCGCGTGCAAGCAGTTCCGCGGGGACAGCAGGCCCCTGAAATAGCTGCCGTCCACCTCGATGAAGAACGGCACCTCCGTGGTGTCGCCGTGACCGGTTGCGGTCAGCGCATAGATATAGCCGCCGGCATCGACGTGATAAGTGAACGTGCCCTTCGGCGGCATGGTCGTCTTGGCGCCGGAAGCCACGCGTAGCGTGGCGCCCTTCTGCCGATAGAAATAGGTCGTGATCGGAGGGGCCGCGCGCGGCCTGCCGCCGGTATAGTGCAGCGTGATGTCGATCGCGGGGGCGATCCGCGGCGCGACCGACGGGTCGATCTTGGCGGTGTAGATCCAGCGAACCGGCCCGGCCGGCTGGTCGTACGGCCGGCAGGAGACGGAGATCTGTGTGACCTTCGTCTCGCGCTCGTACAGCGTCATGGCCGCCGATAGGGCCATCAACATCGCCGCTCCGCCCAGCCACAACGCCCGCCGCATCCTCAACTCCGGATCATTGCTGCGCCGTTAGACTATAGGGCCGGACGCGAGTTCGGCCAAACGATCACTGGCGAGATGCGCCACGACGCGCAGGCTGTGCCGGCGGCACTATGTCCAGGCGGTCATGGCGCGGCCCTTCCAGGGTCGGCTGCAACGGCCGTCACTGTGTTCGACGTGGTCCTCAACGTGCCATCCGGGCGGCACGCCGAGCATCTCAGGCCCCAGGTGCACCAAGCGTCGCGCCAACTCGCCCTCCAGCTCACTCGGTCATGCGGCAGGCCTGGGAAACTCGCCGACTGTCGGAGAATTTTACATTCAGCCGCCCCGAACCCGGCTAGGCAAGGATGTTTGACGTGATGAATGGCAGATTTACGATCCGTTAACGCGGATCAGCGACGAGATCCACCTTGACCTTGCGAATGTGGTCGCGATTCGCGGGCCCAAGCTGGGTAGGAACCTATTTTTCCAGACGGCGTCCATATTTTGGTACAATTGCTTTCAGATAGGTGTCAGGATTCTTTACACTTCCTTTCAACCGAGCCGCTGGATGGATTGTAACCTCTTGATTTCGCCTTGTATTTTCAAATGGCACGATGGTTGCTTCGGAGCGTCGCGGGATTGCCGCCTGTGTCGGGGGCCAGAGATGACCCCGGCCGGCACCACAACATCGAGCGGATAGGAGTGACCCGTGCGTCGATTCTCTCTTGCTTTCGCCCTGGCCCTTGTCGCTCGCGCCGCTCGGTGCGTCCGCGACCACCTATACCCTCTACATCGGCGGCGTGACGGCCACGACGGACAGCAACCCGGACGCGCCCACGATCGGCAGCGTGCTCGGCACCGGCACCTATACGGTCCCCACCGGCACCACCAACATTGATGTGTTCAGCCTGGCCCCGCAACCCGGGGGGCGGCGACTGCTCGGGTGCCGGCTGCGCGCCCAATGGCAACGGCACCGGCAACGGGCTCGAGACCGACACGGTCACCTTCAAGTTGTCCGGCATGACCGTCAATGGCAACCCGGTCGGCAACATCACCGAAACCGGGACCTACACCGCCGCCTACGGTGGCCCCGAGTTGGCCTGCGCGGTCGGCGACGGTGTGTCCCCGTCCTCGGGCGAAACCGACTGTCTGGTGTGGGCCGGCGCCACCAACACCTGGAACGGCAGCAAGACCCTCAGCGAGGCGATCGCCGGTCTCTCCGGATATTACCTCAACGTCACCTACAACAACGGCAGCGACTGGACTATCACTAACTCGCAACATATCGTTCAGTGTGACGAACACGCCTAGCGGCCAAATGGTAGGTGTTCCTGAGCCGGCCTCTCTCGCCCTGCTCGGCACCGCAATCGCCGGACTTGGCCTGCTGCGGCGGCGGCGCAAGGCCGCATAATACACCTCGACATACGATGATTGTTGAGCGCGGCGCCTTCGGGCGCCGCGTTTTTTGGCCAGCCGAGATACGCGTCTCGGTCGCGCTCGACGCCGCACGACAGCCCCCATCGCGCGAGCCTGTGCCGATCGAGGCCGAAGGTGACGCGCAACGCATTCGCCATCGCGAAACTCCAGGGCCAGGGGACCGAAGCGCGCGCGACCCGGGTCACTGACCCTGCCGGCCACCGGTCTCGCCGGATTCAAGGCCCTGCGCGGCCGGTGGGAGCGTGCCGGGCTAGCGCGCCGCCAGCCGTCGGGCGGTGCGCAGCAGGAGCTGCTGATCCGCCGGCGCGCAGGCCCGATACAGCCGCAGCATAGCCAGCTCGTCGCCGCGGGCGGCGCGCTGCGAAGCAGACTTGTCGTCCCCGAACATCAGGTGCTCGACGCCCGCCCCCAGCACAGCCGCAATGCGGGTGAGATTGCCGGTGACCTGGCCGGCCCGCCCGGTTTCCCACTGCGCGACGGCGCTGCGCGTCACCCCGACGGCCTCGGCCAACTGCTCCTGGGTCAGGCCGCGTGCCTGGCGTGCCAGCCGGATGCGTTCCCCAATCGCGTGCGAATCGCTCATGCAGCCAGTCTAGGTCAGTCCGCCTAACGTCACCAGCAAAAAATCGCCGACCCATCGGCGACAGCGTGCCGCAGTCCTCGGTCCGTTAAATATATTGACATAATAGAGGCAGTTACAATCTAACAGGATCGCGGCTCCGCCGAACCCGCAGCAAGGAACCACTCGAATGCCGCTGAAACTCTGCTGGACCAATGCTCAAGACACGCGGATCCGGCGGCTGCGGGCCGAAGGGGCAACGTGGGACGCGATCGCCGCCGCACTCCTGCCTGACCCGCTCCGCCGTCATCGAACGCGGCCGCCGGATCGGTGCCCGTCCGCCACCGCCAGAGTTCGTCGCCGAACCCGAGGATCCGAACCGAGGTCCGCTGCCCGCCGGGCATCCCAGGACCTGGGGTGTGATGAATGCCGGAACCGTTCTTGCCGACGAACCCTATCCGCTACCGGACGGTCTCGACTGACCAGGCTGCACTGCCGCGCGATAGGTCGCGGCTCGGAAGGAATTCATTCATGCCCCTAACCAGTCTTTCACGCGCGGGTAGTCCAAGGGATACCACCTGCGGTCCGCTCGACGCCCAGTTCGTCACCGCCCGGTTGGAGGAAGCTGGAGCAACGCTGCTGGCGCTGCCCGGCACCGGCTGGACCACCAAGCTGCGCGCCTCGTCGCTCGAAATCGTCCGCACGGCGATCGAGAACTACGGCTGGACCGAGAGCCGCGTGCGTCCCGCCATCCCCTCGGCCGCGCGGATCAGCCGGATGGACGAGGCGATGGGCTGGATCACGCTGATTCCGCTGGACCGCTACGTCCTACGTCGAATCGTCGGCGCGCGCAGCCTCGTCAGCCCCACAACCGATCGGCACCTGTTCCCCTGGCGACGGTTGGCTGCGGCGCTCGGGGCTGACCACAAGGCGGTCCAGCGTTGGCACCGGCAGGGCATCGACATGATCGTGGCCGCGTTGAACCGCCAAGGGCCCTGATCGCGGTTATGCCAAGCCGCCAAGCCGCAGCCCCTCGGCATACACGTGCCCGCGCGGCGGGCTCCGTGATCGGAGAACGGCGAAGCGCTTCTTCGACGGTGAACCCGGGTTCCAGAGCCAACAGCGCCGCCTTCGTCTCTGCCGCCGCCTGAGCATGGCCGAGATGGCCGAGCACGGCGAGATGTGTCTTGTACGATGACGAAAACCCTGGGTTCAGGCTGATCGCCCGCTGGCCGATCTTCATCGCTTCAGTGCTGACGCCTTGCAACACGAGCGTTCCGGCGCAGTGCCATCTCGTAGAAATACGCGAGCGGATCCGCCGGCGACAGCGCAAGCGCTTGACGAATGCGGCGAACCGCCTCCTCCCAGGCGCCAATATAGGTATGACCGAGCCAGACAGACACCAACTCAGCGGTAGGTTCGGATTGGCGGCGATTGCCCGCTCATGGAGCACGAGCGCTTCGTCGGGCCGTCGATCGATGAAACCGCACACATGGCCAGCAAGAGTAAGACCGCGTGCATCCTCAGGGTCGAGCAGGATCGCACGCTGCGCCAGACCGCGCGCGCGCTCAATGTCGGCAGTCGGGGTCGACGCCCAGCCCTGGCCCACCGCGAAGATATGCCACTGCGCTGCCCAGGCGTGTGCGGAGGCGTTGTCCGGATCGAGCGCGATCGATTGATCGAGCAACCTGCCTGCTGCCATGAAACACCGACGATCCAGGCGGTAGACCGCCGGCACCGCGAGACGCAGCAAGTCCTGCGCGGTTCGCGGCTCATCGCTGTTTCCCCCAACCCGTTCGCCTTCCCAAAGCCACAGCCTCGGTTCGAGCTGGGCAGCCGTTGCTGCTGGCCAGAAAATCCTGCAGGGCGAAGATGTCGCCGATATCGCGGTCGAAGCGCTCGGCCCAGACCACCTCTCCGCCCGCGCGCTGATCAGTCAGGCGCAACAGCACGCGCAGCCGGTCGCCGCTGCGTTGCACGGCGCCGTCCAACAGGAAGTCCACGTTTCGCTCGATGTGGCCGACCCCACAGGGCACGCAGGCCAGCCAACGAAACCTCGACAGGGCGATGATCAGCTCCTCGGCCAAGCCAACCGCCAGCTCGGCCGTCCCTGCGGCAACACCGCCACGTAAAGTCGCCACGCCAAGGCGAAGGCGAGAGTTTGCGACCGGCCGGCGCGAGATCCGAACAGGCGCGTCGGGTACTGGTGGCAATGCCGTCGGCGGCACGGGTTGCGCGCGCAATGCCGCGATCAGGGCGATGGTTTCGGCGGACGGGGCCACCTGGCACTGCGCGGAGAGGGCGGCGCGACAGCGATCGTAGGCGGCAATGGCTGCCGCGCGATCGCCACATTCGACATGAACACGGATCAGCGCGCGCCAGGCACCTTCGTGTGCTGCATCGACAGCCAGCAACCGCTCGGCCGCCGCCGTGATCGTCGCAGGCCCGACCGCTTCGGCGAGAACCGCCTCCCCGAGAGCACGAACGCGCTGCCAAAGGCACTGAAGCTGCTCGCCGAGCCAACGATCAAAGGCCGGGTCGAGGCCGCCCAGATCGCTCAGCATCTCCGCGCGCCACAGCGCCAGCGGACCGGGCTGTGCTGGCGTGGCAAGCAGGATCCGCCGTGCATCAACCTGAAGGCCATCGTCGCTCAGTGCGAGGGACGCGCCCTCAACCCGCAGCAGGCTGGCGGCCGGACCCAGCGCCTGCCGCAATTCATGTGTCGCCTGACGCAAGGAGCCCTGTGCCTGCGGTTTGTCGCGGCGACTCCACAGCAGTGAGATGATCCGCGCCCGCGGTACGGGCTGAGGCGCGGCCAAAGCAAGGATTGCCAGCAAGGCCCGCGTCTTGCGTACACGCGGTAACAGGTCATTCCCATCGGCGTCGCAGGCCGTTAGGGGACCGAGCATCGTCACGGAGAGCAATGGTTGCGACGCGACGAGCCGGGTCATCTTGTCCTGGCGGGACGGCGGTGGACGTACGTCGGAAATTGCAAGGCCAATCCCTGCCATGAGCGCACACCACCTCACGAAGATCAACTTTTGGTTGCAGTATGTCCGCTATGCTATCGCAAGAGATGTCTCACCACAATGTGTGCAGTTGCAAATCTTGTGAATAAGTCGGTAACGGACTGATATCAGGACATAATTCGCCAACGGAGTCTTAGACCCGGTTGTATGGGAATATTTGCCTTGACAGGCGCCACATGCGCTGGCATGGTTCCTTTTGTCAACGGGCGACGCATGCCCGGCGGCGTTCCCCTCTGGACTCCGTATGTCACGCGCCACCCGCCCGCGATCGGCCAGCGGCAGGTTTGCCGCGCGATCACAACAATCCAGTGGCGACCGAGGAATGCTGCCGCCGGGGCCGCCATCCGGCTGATCCCTCCACAGAAAGGACATCCACAATGAACGTGTCGCTCCAGAGCAAGCCGTCTACCGTACCCGTCCAGGTCGCGGATTCCGACAAGATCGTCATGGGCGCCGGTTTCCGTCTGCCCCCAGCGCTGGCCCATGTCACCGATTCGGGCAAGATCAGGCTGGGCGCCGGCTTTCGCCTGCCGGCCGAGCACAAGACTGCCTGACAACCGACCCGGCTGGCCGGCGAATCGCCGCTGGCCACTCGGGCTTGCGCGGTGCCGTTCCCTGTTTCCATCGGAGGCGGGGAACGGGACGCGCCAGCACGCTCGGCCTTGCGACGTTGGCCTGATGTCATCACGCCCCGCCAGCATTCGACAGTGGCGTGACCGCCGAAAGGGCGCGTCGGCCGCCAGAATGCTTGATCTGCGCCCGCCACACGGCGGCTGGTGGGACACGGCCGTATCGTTGCCGCCAGCGAATCATCCGACCAAAGTCGGATTGTCGGATTATCGGCCGGACCCGATGCCGTACACCGCTGCCGTGTTCAGGCCGGCCCGGCGCTCTTGTCTGGATAGCGGCACCATGCGGCCGCGACGCAGCGCCAGCACTCTGGGCGCCGCGCCTTGCATACATAGCGCCCATGTAGGATCAGCCAGTGATGCGCGTCGCGTAGCAGTTCCGTGGGCACGCGCCGCACCAGCGCGTCCTCCACCGCGCGGGGGGTTTTGCCCGGCGCGATTCCGGTGCGGTTGCCCAGGCGGAAGATGTGGGTGTCGACCGCCATCGTCGGCTCGCCGAAAGCGACGTTCAGCACCACATTGGCGGTCTTGCGTCCTACGCCCGGCAAAGCCTCCAGCGCCGCTCGGTCCTGCGGCACCTCCCCGCCATGCCGTTCCAGCAGCAGCCGCGACAGCGCCACCACGTTGCGTGCCTTGCCCTGCCACAGGCCAATCGAGCGGATGTGCCGGCCGACGCCCTCCGCTCCCAGCTCAACCATGGCCGCCGGAGTGTTGGCCTCGGCGAACAAGGTCAGCGTCGCGCGGTTCACCGAGACATCAGTCGCCTGTGCCGATAGCACGACCGATACCAGCAAGGTATACGGATCCGTGTAATCGAGCTCGCTGCGCGGCGTCGGATTGGCACGCGCCAGCGCCTCGAGGAATCCGCGCACATCGGCGAGCGGCATGGCGCTGCGCGCGCGCTTTGTGGGTGATGGTCGAGACGAACGCGCCGGCGCGCTCGTCATGACACCTTCCCCGTTAGCCGGCCGATCAGCGCGTCATATTCGGCAAGGTAGTTCGTCAGCGACAAGTGACCCTCCGCGTAGCGTCGAGCCTCGGCGCGCAGACTTCGGGCGAGTGCCGCGTTCTCGATCACTGATACCACCTTGGCGGCCAACGCCGCGGTATCGAAGAAGTCAGCGAGCAGCCCGTTCTGCTCATGCGTAATGAACTCGCGAACCGGCTCCGTATTGCTGCCGATCACCGCGCACCCCATCGCCAGCGCCTCGCGCAGCGACCACGAAGCGACGAACGGATAGGTCAGATAGACATGCGCGTCCGACCGCTTCAACATCCGGACATAGGCGTCGTAGTCGAGCCGGCCTGGGAATTCGACCCGCTTCGGGTCGATCTGCGAGCCCAGCTCCGCGAGCATGACGTCCTTCCAGGTTCCTCGCGGTGGCGGCGCGCCATAGCTCACACCGTCACCGCCGACAATGACGACACGGATGTCTCTGCGTGCACGTAACATATCCGGCACCGCGCGCATCATTACGTGAAAGCCGCGATAGGGCTCGAGGTCGCGAGCGACGTAGGTCACCAACTTGTCGCCCGGCGCGATCCGCATGCCGCCGATCGTCATCGCCTGGCGCCGCACCTTGGGATCAGGCTTGCACACGTCCAGGTCGACGCCTTCGCGCAGCAGAGTGATCCAGTTACGCATCCAGGCAGGATAGGTCGAAAGCTGCCACTCGGTCGGTGTCAGGCCATACCCGCCATTGGCGTAGGCAAGCAGGTTGATCGCGTTTTTCGCGCGCACGCGCGGATACTCCGAGGCCGGGAGCAGAAACTCCGCATCGAATCCGACATCGGCCGCGTCGGTCTGGTAGTAGAATTCCATATAACCGAGAATCGGCACACCCGGCCACACATCGGCCAGGTTGAGCAACTCGCCCCAACCGTGATGACCGATGATGATTTCGGGAACGTAGCCAAGTTGCTTGAGATTATGCGCGGTGCGCGCGACCACCTCGGCCCGATGAGCGGCGGCATCCAGATCTCGGGCTACCGGATGGGTCTGCGTGGCGGCGCCCGCCGGCCGGCGATACGGCACCTTGCGCACACCGTTTATCTGATTACGGTTCGGCTCGGTAATAAATACCAGATCATGCCTCTGCTGCTTCGTCAGGTGTCTGACGATGTGCAGGAATTGTCCCGGAAAATTCTGATGGACGAACAGATATTTCACGCCGTGATCCTGGACTTGGATATGCGTCGGCCGGATGCCATCCGTCGCTGGAATACCGCTATCGGGCGGGCGCCTCCAGGTGGGCGGTGCCGGTCGGTCCGGGGTTTAACGCGCGGCGGCCGCATGTCGTCACGCCACGGTTGCGAACAGCCGGCGCCGCGATGCTCGCGCTAACGTGGCCGCTTGGGTGTTGAACGCTGCGCCGGGCGCGGGACGCCACGCCCCGATGCAGGGGCGACCGGTTTTGCCGCCGACGCGGGCGGCCTGCTCCGCGCGGCGCCAGGCTTGGGTGCCGGTGCCACGACATTGGGGCGCTCGGGCCGGCCCGGCTCCTGGCGGGCTGTCTCGTGAAGGATTGGCTCTGCGGCAGTCGCTGCGCCGCGGCGTCGCAGCACGATCTGAAAGGCTTCGAGCGCCGCGAGGCTATCGGCCTGGCACGTCTCCCCGGCCGGCACCGGTCCGACGTGGCTACCGTCAACAAAGCTGGCAAAGTAGGTACATTCGTGAGTTTTCGCAGCCTCGCCCTTCAGCCGCACATTCAGGCCGAGCAGGGGCAACGCCATGCCGCGGCTGCCGCAGAATTTGCCGCCCTCGATCCACGGTGACAACCACCCGCGCCCCAGCACCGCCTGGTACTCAAGGTCCTTCGGCGCAACACCCTCCGGCGGCGTGATCGCAAAGCCCTCGACCCAGCTTCCGCTGCCGCGGGTGCCCGTCCAGACACCAAATTGCCCCGGGACGTCGCCCGTGCGTTGGATATGCGCCACGATATCCGCCGAGGCGGGTACCGGTGTTCCACGCGAAGCTGCCAGGACCGGACCGGCGGCCGCGGCCTGGCCTGGCGCTGCCGCATCCGGCGTAAGCCGCAGGACCTGCAGCCGAGGCGCCGTGTCCGCGCTCGCCGCCATGGATTGGTACACGGTCACCAGGATCTGGGCCGGCCCATGTTCCACCCGGACCAACGCCGCGCCGTCGGAAAAATCCAGCCAGCCATCGGAACGAAACGTGCTGATCCTGACCGTGTCGGCCCCCCCCGCAGGCGCTGGCGGCAATGAGATCCTCACACCTGGCAGGCCCGAGCCGTCGTCTGCTGTGCTGCCCCCAGGCGCATGGAAAACGCAGAACATACCGGTGTCGAGTGCCATCAGATGAGCAGATACTCTAAGCTCCGACACGCGACCGGCCGCGGTGCTGGGTATATTGTCTCTGGCGGCGGCTGGTTTCTTCACGGCATTGCCGGCTTCGGACATACAGGAATCTCGCTTTCCACTGGAGCGTTCAGGATACCGCAGATCGGTTTAGCGAAAGGATCGTTCTCTGCAACAGGCTATTCCGTGCCACGGTCATCGATACTCTGGCAAGCCCACCGCGGCAAGCAGCGCGGAATTAATGGCGGCCGGTGGTAGACCGAGCGGCAGTAGCGTGCCACGGCCGGTGCCGCGGACGCGTTCAGCTTGCGCGCCAAGATCGAAGGCGACCACCCGAAGGCCGGCGCGCCATGCCTCCGACAACGTGAAGCTCCATGTCTCCGGCCAGACCGAGGGCAACCAGGCAACTGCGGCGTCCTGCGCCCGGATCATCGGTACCGCCTCCGCCGGCTGAAAGGCGCCTGTTACGAACACGCGGCCGGTGTCCAGCAATCGCGCGTCGTCAATGGTATGGCCGACGACGACGAATTCAAGCGGTAGTCCGCGCTCGGCCGCGTCGCGGGCACAGGCCAATACGATTTCATAGCCTTTCTCGACGCCGATTGCGCCGACGACGCAGATCCGCGTGCGGTCGCGCCTCGGTCTGACCGGCATCGACACGTTGGCAAGGTCGCCGTCGTCATTATATGGAACCGTCCGGACCTCGATTGCCGGGAAATACCGGCGTAGCCGCGCGGTCGCATCCTCGGACGGCGTCTGGACGCGGCGCGCCCCGGCAAGCAGCCGGCCGGAACGCTGACGCAATGCGGCGACGCTGATCGCCTCGCCGGACATGCTGCCGAGATCGGCGATGCAGGCCTCGCAGGCGGCAACCGCTGGCTCGCCGCAGTACCGCCGTTCACGCCCCACCAGCGCGATGCGCGGGCAGATCAGCGCGTAATCGTGCACATGCACGTCATACGGCACGTCCAGCATCGCGATCAGCTCGAGAATCGCGGGGGAATGGCCCAGCAGGTGATGCAGCTCTACCTCATGCAGGCCGGTGCTGCGCAGGAACCTCGCCAGTGCTGACAGCTCCGCGGGCAGGGCGAAGCGAAGATTGGGGAAGCCGTCGGCGGGTCCGTCGCTAAGCACGGCCCCCAACGCGCCATCCGAAAAGCTGGCGGGCCTAAGGACGATCGGTCGCTTCCCGGCCGCAAGATGGGCAGCGCATGCGGCCGCGATGCGCTGCTCCACGCCGCCGCCGTCGTTGTGCGTAATGAACAGCGTTGCCGCCCGGGGAGCAGGTCGAACCGCCCGCCAGCGCGCCTGGTCCAGCCGCCGCCGAGCCTCTGCCAGCGGATCGGCCCGCAAATGCGCGGCGATCAGTGCCTCGTAACCTGGGTGCAACCGGCTCAATACGGTCTGATTGCGCGCGCGCAGGGCCTCCCCTGCCGGACCGAACGAGTGGGCGCCACGATGGGCCACGAAGACGCCGGGCGCCGCGACGTGGCGCCAGCCCAGGTGGCGGGCGCGCAGGCAGAAATCGTTCTCCTCACCGTAGCCCTGGGCGAACACGTCAGCGCGAAACCCGCCGACCGCGTTGAGGCAGTCCCGCCGCAGATACATACAGAATCCGACAGAGACGGGAATATCAATTGCCACGCTGCGGTTTGCGCGATCCGCCTGCCGGGCAAGCCGCACCGTCCCCGACGCGTCGGGCATCAGGTTGCTCTCGTCCCGTCGCGGATAGTTCAGGATCGCGCCATTGTTCGAAAGTGGCGAGACCGTGCCGATGTCGGGCGCACTGTACGCAATATCGCGCAGTCGATCGAGCCAGGACGGCGCAACGATCGTATCGCTGTTCAGCAACACCACATCTCGAGTGGCACATCTGCGTATGCCGGCATTGGCGCTGGCTGGATAACCATGCTTCCGCGCATGGCGGACCAGGCGGATGCGCCGTTGGCGGGCCAATCCGGCCAGATCCACCGCCAGATCGCGATCTGGCGTGGCATCGTCGATCACGACGATTCGGCTTGGAGGCGATACGGTCGCCAACACCGACGCGAGGCAGGTGCGTACCGTCGCGCCACCGCCATGCACCGGGATGATTACATCGGCGCGACGTTGGCGCCGATCGCGCCCGACCGGTGGAAACGGGCCGATGATGTCCGCCGGCACGGCGAGGGGCGGGCCCGCGGTAACGGAGCGACCTCGTCGCGCGCCTGACGGGAATTGTGTCCGCAAAGCGCTGGCGGCGGCAGCAGCGGCGCGTTGCTCGCGTCCCGGGTCAAGCGGGCTGCCCAGCAGGTCAACGCCGTCACTGCCGCGTAGACGGAACGGTCCCGTCATCCCGCGTATCTGGTCGGGCGACAGATGGAAGTTGCGTGGGCGGCCCAGCAGCGTGGTGCGGATCGCGCGAACGGCTGGGCTGCAGGCGATCACCGTCAGTTCCTCGCCGGAGGCGGCGCTGACAGTCAGTCACCGGGTCGATCTCCGGATCACTGGGATGCCAGGCCCAGCCATCGAGCGCGCCGTCACGCGCGGTGACGCACCCTTCGATCCGCCTTATGGTGCGTGCATCGAGCGGGCTGCCGAGCAGGTGCACCCCATCGGCGATCACGCCGACCGAGTGCGCCGCACGCCACCACGCGCTAAGTATAGCCGACTTACCCGCCGCTAACTTCTGTCGCCGCCGTCCATCGATCTCCAGTTCGATCTTGGTTGGGCTAGCGGTCACATGGATATCGAGTACCCCGTCAAGGGTCACCCCGCACCACCCCGGCGCACCGAACTGCCGCGCAACTGTATCGGCGACGGCCGCCAGCGTGGCGTCCGGCACCAGCGTCGCGAGCGCACATGACACCGCCTCGGCGGCCCCCACCACGTCGCCCAAATTGCGGCGGGAAACGGCCAGTCCGATCAAGGCTTCGCGGTTGGCATACCGCGCCGTCAGCCGCGCAAAAATTTCGCCGGCCCTGGCGTCGTCCTGCCCCACGCAGGCTGACGCCAGCGCCAGCGCCAGCGTGTCATCAGCCGGTAGCAGGCGACATGCCCGCTCCATCCACCGCCGCGCCTCGGCATGATTGCCGGCGGCAGCGAGCAATTGGGCACGCTCATGCGCCTCCCGCGCCAAGCGAAGTGGCCCGGACGACTCCGGCCCCGGGGCGGGATGATCTGACGCTGACGGATTCAGCTTCCGACCGCCCGGGGTGCGTGTGCTGCGGTCTTCGGAGGCGGCAGTGCCGCCAAGTCGCCACGCACCTCTGCGACCCCCTGTGCCAACGCCCGTTCCAGCCAAGGCCGCGCTGCCTCGGGGTCAGGCGGATCGACCAGACCGCGTGCCAGATAGCGGCCGAGCATCATCTGGGCCTGCGCGTGGCCGCGCTCGGCGGCTGCCCGGAACCATTTCTGCGCTTCGGCCCGATTCGTGGGCACTTCATGGCCGCCACCATACATCGCGCCGGTCGAGAACATCGCCGCGATATGGCCGCGCCCGGCGGCGCGTGCGAACAGTACGAGCGCGCCCGGGTGGTCGCGTGGCCCACCGCGCCCCTGAAGCTTCAAGTCCGCCAGAGCCACCTCGGCCTCGGGCATGCCGATCGCGGCGGCACGCTCGATCCAGGCGCGGCCCTGCTCCGGGTCTGCTTCGACGCCGCGTCCTTCCACCAGCATGCGGCCATACCAGTATTGCGCGTTCACCACACCGTCGGCGGCACGTCGCATCCATTCCGCCGCCTTCCGGTCGTCCCGGTCGACCCCGACGCCCTCGGCCAGGCAGACGCCGTAGTTGAACGCCGCAATCAGATCGCCCGACGCGGCCGCCTGTTCGAACCACTGCCGTGTCCGCAAGCCATCGTCCTCCTCGCCATAGCCTCGCAGCAGCAGGTTGGCGAGATCGGTGTGGGCGTTTGGATCGCCGGCGTCGGCCGCGCGGCGGAACCAAACCGCCGCTTCCGCGCCATCGCGACCGACACCGGCACCAGTCAGATAGAGCATGCCAAGCGCGCGCGCCGCGGTTCGGTGCCCGGCGTCCGCGGCCCGGCGGAACCACATCGCGGCTTCGGCGTAGTTCGGCGGTAGCGCACCTCCCCTGGCATAGAGATCGCCGACCAGCGCTGCGGCCTCCCGGTCGCCGGCGAGAGCGGCGCGACGTAGCCAGGATTCGCCCTGCGGCGGGTTGGCTGCAACGCCGATCCCTTCCATCAACGCGAGGCCCCATTTGGCCTGGCCGACCAGGTCTCCCTTCTCGGCGGCGAGACGATACAGTTCGGCCGCCGCGGGCAAGTCTGCCGGCATGCCCACGCCGCGTTCGGTCATCTGCGCCAGCATCCGCAGCGCCATCGGCAGCCCGGCGTCGGCGGCGCGTCGGATCAATGCGATGATCTCGGCTGTCTGCGTCTTGTTCTTTGCGGTCCGCGCCAAGGCTAATGCGTAGCCGAGCGCCCCCTGCGGGCTGCCCGCGGCGGCGGCGCGCTGGAACCAGCTCATGCGCCGCGTCGCGATTTCGGATCGGGTCTGGCGCGGCGGTGAGAATATAGCCCAGCAACGCCTGCGCATCGCTGGAGCCCGCCCCGGCGGCCAGTTGCGCCCATTTCCGAGCACTCGCGAAGTCCGGGGCGGTGCGCGCGTTGTTGGCGAACAGTGCGGCGGCTGGCTGCGCGCCCCCCGGGTGCGCGGATGGACCTCGTGCGCCGCCGAAACCGTGCATGAACAACGTGGCGAGCAGGCTTTGCGCCTCGACCAGGCCGTGTGACGCGGCTCGTTCCAGCCAGCGCATGCCCTCAGGCCGGCTGGGCGGAACGCCGGCGCCTTCCAGATACAGGCGGGCCACACGAAATTCTGCCTCCGGCAGGCCGGCACGCGCAGCGCGCGCATAGAGCGCGAATGCGCGTGCGGCCTCGCCCCGCTCGCTCAGGCTTTGTGCCCGCTTCAGTGCGGCTTCAGGAGACCACCGGCCGATCAGTTGGTCGAATATCGCCAAGTATCTAACGACTCTGTTGGACAGTGCTGGCGCGTGCGTCCCTCAGCCGCCGGGCTCGCGCAGCGACTCCGTCGCGACGGGAATGATCCGGCTCATGAAGTATTGCAGAACCGTGCGCTTGCCGACTTTGATGTCGGCGGTGACCGTCATGCCCGGCGTGAGATGGAAGTTGGCCGGAACATCGCGGAGTCCAAGGCGATCGATACTGACCTGTCCAATATAGTACGCCTGATTGGCGCCGGTGCTCATCGCTGCCCCGGGGACCGGCACGGCAGAGGCCTGCGTCGCCGTGGGGTCGCCGCCGTAGAATGTATCCGCACTGATGCTCTCCACATGGCCGTAAGCCATGCCATAATGAGCATACTGGAAGGTGTCGAACTTGATGCCGACCGGGTCGCCGAGGTGCACGAAACCACCCTCGCTGCCTTCGATAACGCCCTGCACCGCCAGTGGCGCGTCGGTCGGGACCAGGGTGAAGAACTGCGCGCCCGCCTGCATCACGGAACCCACCGACACCTTCGCCACGGACAGCACGGTGCCGTCGCGGTCGGCACGGAGTTCCACCAGCTTGCGGTGCACCTCAGCCGCGCGGAGTTGCTGGGTCGAGTCCGACAACTTGCCGGTCGCGTCCGAAAGTTGCTGGGCGACGTCGGCATCCCACTGGTGGACGAACGCGTCGCGCGTGGCGGTCTCCGCCGCGAGATTGCTCTTGGCATTGTCGGCGCTCTGCTCAGCGTAGGCCAGATTGCGGGCCATCTCGGCGCGGTTGTCCTCCGCTGCCAGGGTGTTGAGCCGGCTGCCGACTTGCAGCCGCTGCAACTCCTTGCGCATGCCTTCCAGGTTCTTCGCCACCGCGAGACGTTCGCGGTAGCCCGCAGCGTCCGATTCGGAGCGGGCGATCAACGACACCAGCCCGTCGATCTGCTGTTTGTAGTTCTCCAGCGTGTATTCGAACTGGGACCGGCGCTGAGCATAGATTGCGGCCTGCAGCGCCATGTCGCGGTTCAGCCCGGTGTAGGTGAATGGCTTGTGGTTCACTTCGGCCTGCATGCGCGCGACCTGGGCCGAGTAGGTCGACACCTGCGCCTTCAGTCCATCAACGGTGGATGCCGCCACGGTTGGATCGAGCTGGGCCAGCAACTGGCCCTTCTTCACGTGGTCGCCCGCTGACACATCGATTGATCGCACGATTGCAAGGTCGAGCGGCATCACCACCTGGGTCGGCACGTCGGAGACCACCTTGCCCTGCATGGTTACGACGCGATCCACCTTGATGAACCCCGTCACAATCACGCACGCAAACAACATCGACGTGATGGTGTAGCCAATGCCGCGCGCAACTCGTGGCACGGGCATGGCAATGATGGCCGACGATGGCGACTGAAACTCCAGGATCACCGGCAGCGCCAAGTGATCCTGCGCGCCGTCCGGGCTAATCGCCTTGGGCGAGCGTCGGGGTAATTGTGGCATGGCGAGGGCCTTGATTGTCGAGGTGACGGTTCTGCTGCGCCCACAGTTGGCGATAGATCGCGCAGCGCTCAAGCAGCACATGGTGCGGCGCGATATCCACGACAGTGCCACGCTCGAGAACCAGGGTCAGATCGCACTCGGTCAGCGATGACAAACGGTGCGAGACGATGACCATCGTGCGACCGCGGGCGATACGCAGCAGGTTCGCATTGACCAGTGCCTCGCTTTCCGGGTCGAGCGCGCTCGTGGCCTCGTCGAGGATCAGCAGCCGCGGGTCGGTGATGATTGCCCGCGCAATCGCCAGGCGCTGCTTCTGGCCGCCGGATAGATTGGGCGAACCCTCCTCGACCTGGGTCTCGTAGCCATGCGGCATGCGTTCGATAAACTCTTCCGCCCCGGCGAGGCGTGCCGCGCGCACGACGTCGTCGATGGTCAGGCCGGGCCGGCCAGCGAGAATATTATCACGGATCGAGCCGCGGAACAGGAAGTTGTCCTGCAGCACGACACCGAAGCTTTGCCGCAGGTGGCGCAGGTTGATCTCGCGCAGGTCAGCACCGTCCAGTTTCACGTAGCCGGAATATTCCCGGTTGATCCCCTGCAGCAGGCGCGTGATGGTCGACTTGCCCGATCCTGACCGGCCGACGACGCCAAGCATGGTTCCCGCCGGAACCGAGAAGCTGACCCGCTCGAGCGCAGGCGTCTGCCCGGATGGATAGGTGAATGTCACGTCATCGAACGTAATCGCCCCGGCGAAGCGCGGCCGCAAGCCGCCGCTCGCAACGTCGCTCTCCATCGGTCGGTTGAGCACCTCGGCGGCCAGGCCGATGGAGGTCTTCACCTCAAGATATTTTTCGGTCAGGCCGGCGGCGCTGACCAGTGGATGGGCAACACGCCCCGACAGCATCATGAAAGCAAACAGCCCGCCAACCATGTAGCCGTCGTTTGCGTGCAGCGCCATGTAGCAGCCGATCAGCAACACGCCCATCCACATGAATCGCGAGATTGGCGTGGCGATCGTCTGCGGCCAGTTGCTGATCACCGCAACGCGCCACCGCCACTTGCCGGCGTCCGCCACCCGTTCATCCCACAGCGCCCGCCGCTGCGGCTCCACGGCCAGCGACTTGACCGTCCGCATGCCGAACACCGTCTCGGTCATCACCGCAGCCTTGGCGATCTCGGCCCCGATCAAATGGCCCATTGCCCGGGTCACCGGGCCGAGGAACACCAGGATCACGATCATCAGGACGCACGCAGAGGCGATGACGAGCCAGGTCAGCGTACTGTTCAGGTAGAACAGCAGCGGCAGGATCACCGCGACCGTGATGAAATCCAGGAAGGTCGTGAGCAGTCTTCCGGTAATGAACTCCCGCACCTGGTGTATCGCGTGCAGGCGATGCAGCGTGTCGCCGGCGGGATTCCGTTCGAAAAAGTCAATCGGCAGCCGTATCATTCGATTGAAGACATGCAGATTGAGCTTGGTGTCGATGCGGATCGCCAGCACCCCGATGATAAGCCGCCGCGCGAAGCCCAGCAGCGTCTCGTAGGCGACGAAGACCGTAAGCAGCATCGCGATCATTGCCAGGGTGGACATGCTTTGGTAGACCAGCACGCGGTTCACCACCGTCATCACCAGCAGCGGCGGCATGATGGTGAGGAAGCTGATCGCCACCGACGCGACGCACATATCGCGCAGCGTCCGGCGCTCGGTCATGACCAGACGGAACAGCCAGCGCATCGAGAATGGCGCGTCCGCCTCGGAGATGCCGCGACTCAGGCGGATCAGCAGCGTTTCGCCGGTCCACACCTCGGACAGGCGCAGTTCGTCCACTGCGACCGGCGCGGCGCTTTCGGGCGCCTGCGGGTCCTTGAGGTAGACGATCTTCTGTTCGGGGTTCGACCCGGTCAGCAACGCCGCCGAGCCGTCGTTCAGCAGCAGGACGACCGGCGAGGTGTCCTGGAGCGCCAGCAGGTTGCGCCAGCGCAGCCGTACCGCGCGCGACCACAACCCGGCATTCTGCACCCAGATCGACAGCGATTGGGCAGACGGTACCGGCGATCCATCCAGGCTCTTGTACTCGTTCGGATCGAGCTCGATGCTGTGATGGCGCCCGACCACGATGACCGCCTGCAGGCGCGGATGCAACGAAGCCCCGCCGTGATTGTCGGCCTCTGATGGCGCGCCGTCCGCGCCTCGCCCGCCGCCATCCGCCTGGGCACCGGCTTGCGGCGAATGGGTCAGCGGAACTGGCGGCATGCCTTCCGATATGTCCACGAGCAGGTCCTTTGCATGGCGCTGCCCTGGCATGGCCCGAGCAGTCCAGTTTGTCGCCTTCAATCTTCGGCGGGCCGTGCAACCGGACGACCTCCGGCCGCAGCGACCCACAGTTCAGCACGCTTCCTTACCACGCCATCGGTGCCGGTACCAATCAACTAATGCTTTGACCGCCCCGCGCCGCGCGAGGCAGGTCACGGCCGAGCGGCAGGGCCGACTTCGGTGTCGCATTGCGACGGCCGGTCCATTACACCGTCGTCTGCAGCATACCGCCGCGGAGGTTAATATGGAGATAGCGGACGGCGGTGGTGGCACGTTCGCACCCGGCTCCCGGTCGAGCGGGCGCCGCGCGGGATCGGTCAGCCGTCAGGAGTGGCCTGCGCGGTGCAGGTCCCGTTCGACGTCGCCCGCGCGGCGATCGGACACGGCAATCCGCAGCCGGCGGCGGCCCAGCCCCGCGGGCCGCGCCGACGCTCGGCCGTGGCTGCCCGGTCGCCGGCTGCCCGGTCGTCGGCTGCCCGGTCGTCGGCTGCCCGGTCGCCGGCTGGCACGCGCCGGGTGGGCAGAGCCAGCACCGTTGCGCCGGCCGATGGCCTGAGCGGGGAAAAGTCCCGGCACGAAACCCCGCACATCGCCCACGCAGCGGACCGCTGCCCGGGCGGTTGACGCCCTCGCACGCAAGACCAGTTCACCCACGAGCGGCTGAGCGCCACGCAGTTCAATCACCACCAGGTCAACCAGGCTGGGCCGCCATGCTGATACGCAATGCCACCGACGCGGACATTCCGGAAATTCAATTGGTCTACGCGCACCACGTGCTGCACGGCACTGGCACGTTCGATGAGGTTCCGCCGTCGGTCGAGGACATGACCGAGAGCTTCCACGCGGTGATCGACTGCGGCTGGAGCTGGCTGGTGGCGGTCGATGCGACCGGCGTCCTCGGTTACGCCTATTTCACCCAGTTCCGCGACCGCCCGGCCTTTCTGTTCACCGCCGAGGACAGCGTCTATGTGCGCGAGGACGTCCGCGGCCAGGGCGTCGGCAAACTGGTGGCACAACTGATCGAAGCCGCCACCCAGGCGGACTTTCGCCAGATGATCGCCGTGATCGGCGATTCGGCGAATGTCAGCTCGGTCGGCGTGCATGCCAGTCTCGGCTTCCGGCCGGCGGGGACGCTGCGCGCCGCCGGGCTGAAGCTCGGCCAATGGCTGGATGTCGTCTACATACAGCGGCAACTCGGTTCCGCCGGCGCGGACATCGCGGGCTGACATGGCGGGCCCCCTCCGATTGCGCTGTGCTTCGTCGTTGCGTTCACCTAGTGTTAACTTATGCACGTCACTATCCTGCGCATGCTCTCGACCGGTTCCCTCGCGGCTTTCTCCACCAGCGTAGCCCAGGCTGGCCTCGGCCAGATCCAGCAGGCGCGGACCACCGGCGGGCCGACGCTGCAGAAGGCGCCGCAATCGCAGTCGGCGGCCCCCACATCGTCCGGCGTCCCGCTCGGGACACCACCGTCCGGTCGCATCCTGCCGCGCGGCTCGCTGCTCGACCTGTCAGTCTGACCGGCCGGCCTGCCACGGTGCACTGGGGGCCAGGCAAGGTCCATCCAGGAACTCGAGACTTGGAGCATCTCCCGGCGGCATACCACGCCTGGTTGGTGACGGTTCGTGAGTTTGCCGGCAGCTTGGTGAGCGGACACGCCAGTCAACGCGCTGCCGCCGGACGCAGCGCCGTGCTGCGCCACAGCCGCAGCACTCCGGACAGCAGCGCAACACCGAACCCGACCACCGCGACCCAGTGGGCCGGCCGCAGGCCGAAGCGCCATGTCTCGTTCGCCGCCAGTACCCGCCAGGGATTGATGCCGGTGGCCAGCGCATACCAGGCGAACTCGATCCAGGCGGTGGCCATCGCCGCGACAACGCCCAGCGCAGCCAGCGTCCCCAGCCTGCGCTGCCACGGCGCCGGAACCGCGCGCCAGGCCATCAGCCAGACGAAGAAGCCTGCGAACATCACCGCCTCGGTGACGTTCGCCTTGGACTGGATGAAG
The DNA here is from genome assembly GCA_963773345.1 of uncultured Alphaproteobacteria bacterium. Classification (GTDB taxonomy): domain Bacteria; phylum Pseudomonadota; class Alphaproteobacteria; order Acetobacterales; family Acetobacteraceae; genus Palsa-883. The sequence continues at coordinate 1,396,354 of CAVZBG010000010.1, forward strand.
TAGTGCAGCAGCGCCAGCGTCGCGATTCCATAGAGTGTGCGGTGCAGACGCTTCCAGCGCTGCCCGAGCCGGCGGACCGCCGCGTCGGTGGAGGTCGCGCCGAGCACCGCCAGCCCGCTCAGCGCGATGAAGCCGATCGTCAGGTAGACGCGATGGACGATCTCCGAGACGACCATCGGCAGGCGGAAATTCTCGTCGACTATATAGAGCGAGAGGTGCGCCAGGCCGTAGGCCAGCGCCGCCACCCCCACCATGCGCCGCACCAGCAGCAGCTTCGGCCAGTCGAACACCGCGCGGGCCGGGGTGATCGCCAGCGAGATCATCACCAGGCGCACGGTCCACAGCCCGAAACCGAGGATCAGCTCATGCACGGGCCGCGCGCCGAGCGCGCCGGTTGCCCACCAAAACGCCAGCACCGCGCCGGGCAGGAAAAGCACCGGCAAGACCGCCGCCTTGATGGGCACCAGCCGCCCATGACGATCGCGCCAGGGCGGGCGAATCATTTCGGGCTTCCGGGCTGGGGGCCTGCCGGTGAAGAGGTCCCGGACAGCGGGCTTTCGGGCTGGACATTCCCGAGCGGGGAATTCCCGGGTGGGGCGTTCCCGGATGGGGCGTTCCGCTGGGGCCCCAACCGCTGGTGGGTATAGCCGGCGGGCACCTGGAACAGGGCGGCATCGAGCGGACCGTAGTGTACCGTCTCGGCGCTCAGCAGCGTCCGCCCGTCGGCGCGAGCACGGAGCAGCACGCCATCGTCCGTCAGGCAGAGCCGTGCCGCCTGGCCGGCCGCATCCGTCATGTCCCACTCGGTGCAGGCCAACCCGGCCACCGTGTCCGCACCCTGCCGCATCGCCGCCGCCGCGGCGCTGTCCGGCATCCCGGTCACGTTGTCTGGCGCCGCCATCTCGATCACCGTCCGCTCCGCCAATCGCACCGTGCTCATGCGTCTCGCGGCAAGGTCGATAATTACAAACAGATCCGGGGCCGGCGGATCGACGCGCAGTTGCTGCGTGGCGGCGTCCCAACGCAGCCGCTCGTGCAGGGTGCCCCCGCCGCCGGCATCGAGGACGTAGGTCACGTCGACATCGTGCAGCGGGCGCAGCACCGGGCGTTCGGCGCCGGCCCCGGGAGCTGCGCTGGCCCCAGGACCCGCATCGGGCCCGGCCGCAGCACACAACACCCCGGCGAGCACGCCGGCAAGGATCCGCCCTGACGTCACGCCGGAGATTGTCCCGCCAGCGCGCGAAACTCGGCGACGAGGTGCGCCGGCGGCGGAGCCGGCAGCCAGTGCGCCGGCGCGTCCAGCCCGGCGATCAGCCATGCGCGATAGACCTCGCGTGGAATTTCCTGGGCACCGAACTGCGCCAGGTGTGGGGTGACGAACTGGGTGTCCAGCAGGCGGAATCCACCCAGCCGCAACCGCGCCACCAGATGCGCCAGCGCCGCCTTGGAAGCGTCGCGCACGAAGCTGAACATGCTCTCGCCGAAGAACACGCCGCCGATGGCCACGCCGTACAGCCCGCCGACCAGTTCGCCGTCCCGGCGGCATTCCACCGAGTGCGCATAGCCCATGCGGTGCAGTTCGGTGAACAAACGCTCGATCTGCGGGCTGATCCAGGTGTCCTCGCGTCCTGGCAGCGCGGTGGCGCAGCCGGCGATGGTGGCGGGGAAGTCAAGGTCGACGCCGACCGCGAACTCATCCGACAGCACGGTGCGCAGCAGCCGGCGCGGCAGGTGGAAGCGATCCAGCGGCAGCACGCCGCGCTGCTCCGGGTCCAGCCACAACAGCCGGCCGCCGTGCCTTGTCTCGGCCATCGGGAACAGCCCGTGGCGATAGGCGCGCAGCACCAGCTCGGAGGTGATCTCGAGGACTCGCCGGGACATGGCGATAGTGTGGGGTGGCCGGCGGTCGGACGAAAGGGACAATCCGGTCTTCTTGGGCGGTCCTGTTGGTGCGGTCGAGGTTGTCGGATGCATCGGACACGTGCCCGGTATCCGGCCGTTGACGCCATGCGCGGGGGAGGGCGGACCGGCCACACGAAGGCGAGGTTCCACCGTGGAGCACCCGGCGCGCGCGGAGTGGGCCTATCGAGAGACCGCCGGCATGTAGCCCGGTTCGCTACGGCCCGGGCACCGGTCCCGGTGGTCCGCTCGGTCACCCAAGGCGCAGACGGGGAACGCGGGCCCGCAAGACTGCCAGCACGGAGAAGGCCGACAGCCGGCACCGGCGAAGGCCGGGTACCACGAAGGGGCGGGAGGGCGTCGCTGCGGGCTGGTGCGGCAACGCGCCCTGGCCCGCGGCTCAGGCGATGCGTGCGGGCAGGGCAGACCAGGTGGCAGGCGGACGGCCGCCTGGCTTGCGCGCTCAGCCGGTGCGCACGAACTTGTCGACGCTGCGATCCACCGTCAGTCCGGCGTAGATGTCGCCGCGCGAGTCGACGCCGACGCCGTGGACATGGCGGCTCGGCATGCGGGCGAGCACGTTGCCGCCCGCATCGCGCACGCAGACATACGCGGGATTGTCGCCGTCTTCCTGCTCGGCAATGACGAAGGTGCCGTCCGGGCCGCGCGTGATGTCGTTCGGGCCGCCCATGCCGGTCCACAGGCCGAGGAAGTCGCCGTCGGGCGAAAAGATCTGGATGCGCTTGTTCGCCCGGTCGGCGACGTAGAGTTTTCCCCCGGGATCGATGGCGATGCTGTGCGGCAGGTGGAATTCGCCTGGTGCCTTGCCGGGCGAGCCCCATGACGTGACGAGCCTGCCGTCGCGCGTGAAGCGGTGCACGCGGGCGTTGCGGTAGCCGTCGGTCACGTAGATATCGCCGTTCGGGTGGGCAATCATCTCGGTGGGGTGGTTGAACGGTCCTGCCGCGCGTTGCGCGAGCCAGGGGACGCCGGTGCAGCCGGTGTCGGAATGCACGCCGCGCTGGCCAAGCTGCAGCAGGGGTTTGCCGTCCAGGGTGAACGATTTGGCGACCGAGTCGGCGCGATCGGTGGTGTAGACGATGTCGTCGACGATCTTCAGGCCGTGCGGGTCGGTGACTTCGCCGCTGCCCCAGGCGGCGAGGTAGTTGCCAGCCCGGTCGAAGACCAGCACCGGCGGGTCCTTGCGTTGGAAGACGTAGACGCGGTCCTGCGAATCAGTCGCCACCCGGCTGACCACGCCGAACGACTGTCCGATGGGGAGTTTGAGGAAATCGCGAATCAGCTCGTAGGTGCGGGCGCCTGCGCCAGGCTGCGTCATTGCCGTGTCCCTCCCGGAACAAAGAATCTTGCGGGCTGCAGCGACCCCGTGGGAGCCGCTGACTTGTCTCTGTTGCCGCTGTCTTGTCTCTGTTTAAGCACGATCCGCAGTCACGCGCCGGTCAACTTACGGGTCAACGCATCCGGCGCCCGCCTGCGGGTACGGACCCCAATCGTGGTCCGCGGCATAGGCAACCCATCGCCGCCGGTCCACGGCTGAGAGAACCGCCGTCGGGCACGCGACGCTGAACACCTTCAGCCCAACGACGCCGCGCAAATTCCGGTCCGGATTGAAGCATCGCAGGCCGGCCTGCTGATACATCGGCCAGCCCTGCTGGGCGGCATAGCCGGCCAAACGCTCCTGCTCCGCAACCGACCGGTCCGTCGCGGGACAGGCAACGTCGAATTTGCGGATCTGCGAGAGTATCGTGTCGGGCGCTTGCCGCCCGGCAATCTGGTCGGCGCTGTAGAACAGCCGCTGGACGCAATAGCCGATGGTGTCACAGAGGAAGCAAGGGCTGATCATGATGCCCATCATCAGCAGGGCGCGGGTGCGCCTCGACAGTCGAAGCCATCGAAGCTTCGGTATCGCCACATGCGGCATGCGGATGACCGGGCTTGTTGGTGCCGTGCTTGCGTATGCCATGGTGCCCTCCCCGGCGGGTGAGCGAATGGCCCACCGCCACTGCCTTCGATCTCCGTCTCGCTGCGGGTTCGGCCAATTGTAGCGGGATCACGATGGGCGTCCAGATGCGCGGGGGGCTACCAGATATCTTGCCTTTTGTCCGACTTGCACTTCATGCGGCCATTGCATGACGAGCAACGCACACCGCGCAGGATCAATTCGCAGACTGAAATGAACCGCCATTCAAATTTCAGGTCGTCCTGACAGACGGCCCGGGAGCACTTCACGTCCCCTCCGGCAGAACCCGCTCATACAGCGCCGCCAGTAGGACCGTGATGCCGACGCTGGGCAACGCCACCGGCCCGTCGGGTCCGGCGATCAACTCGAACACCCAGCCGGCGTCCTGCCGCCGCTAGGCGTGCACCAGCACCTCGTCCTAGAAAATCTCGACAATCTCCTGCGCGCCCTCGACGGCCTGCAGGCCCGTTCGCTTTTGGTCCCACTGCCGCTTGTGTTGCAACTCCGACGGGGAAACTACCTCGAACAGCACGCGAGATTGCTTTCCGCAGCGGATCGTGGCATCGGGAATGCGTGCCGTGTCGCGCTGTTCGGTACTGCGGCGCAGCGCCACTCCCGACTTCCGACCTGCACTCAGGATGGCTGCGCAGGCGGTTGCCGATCTCGCGAGATAGGTTGCCAAGGATGACGCCATGTTCGGGAGACGGCGCCGCGTGCGCGACGATCGTGCCGCGGACAAGTTCATAGCGCCAGGCGTTGCCAAACTCGCACTGATTGGTCCGCAGGAACGCGTCGGCGTCGAGGAATGGGCTGTTGCGTGCGGCTGTGTCCATGCCGCTACGCTATCATAGCCCCGGCCGATCCGCCACGACCCGCCGCTCCGTCTCACTCAGCGGCTGTCACCGGCGCGCGCGCCCGCAGGAAGCTGCCTATGTGGCGCAAGGCCTCGGCGATCTGCGCCGCGGTCTCCTTCCACGGATAGATGCTCACCTCGGCACTCGGCGCGAGACGCGCGGACTCCACGGCCACCGCGTAGGGGTGCGCCGGGACATCGTCCGGTAGCACCAGGATCGGCGTCCGACACCCACGCACGAAATCGCGCGTCACGGTGAACACGAAGTCCGGGTTGGCGCCGTACATTCGCTTCAGGAACGCATCGACCATGTCCATCGTGAGGTCGGGCCGGCGGGCGCACAGCGCCGGGCCCCAGCCCTTGATGTTGTTGTTGTAGAACAGATCCGGCAGCTCCGGGCGGAAGCCGCTCGGCTGCGCCAGCACGGCGGCGACGACACGCTCGGGCGCCCGCTTCAGCATATTCCAGATGAACGGGCCGCCGATGCAGAAGCCCATGACCAGGAACTCCTTGATGCCCAGGTGATCCATCAGGCCGAGCTGGTCATCGGTGTAAGCGTCCCACGGCCGGTCGATCTCCAGCGGGCCGGACGACTCGCCCCCGTTGGCGTTGCGCAGGTCCATCGTGATGCAGCGGTACTCGTCGCTGAGCACCTCCATCGCGTTGAACGGCGGGAATCCGGTGAGGTAGGAGATGTTCGAGTTCAACCCCCCGCCCGGGATGAGCAACAAAGGAAAGCCGGAGCCCGCCTCCTCGTAGTGGATGCGGACGGCGCCTTTTTCGTAGAACGGCATGGCAGTTCCTCCTTCCCCGCTGTCGCCACGCGGACGCACGCCCCCCGGCCGGCCGCGTGCGTCCCCAAGTGTTCCAAGCCCACCCTGCGGAACGTCCCGAAGCTTCCCGGTTCAAGAGTTCAGCGCAATACCTGTAGCTGCTCAACCCCGTTGCGGTACCAGTTGCCGACACAACATCAACCAAAGCCTGCCGCCCCCGCGCCGCCCCCGCCCGTCACCCATTTGACACCCACCCAAGCCTCCCGCATCCTTCGCGACCAACCGAGGGGAGCCCCGCCGCAGGGGCTGAGAGACCGCAAGCCCGCGAGACAACGCGGCGGCGCGGTGACCCTTGAACCTGAACCGGGTCATGCCGGCGGAGGGACGGGGTCCAGCCACCACCCAGCACCCCCATCCCGCCATCGGCAGCCCCGCGCCGCGAGGAGACGTCCATGACGGTCCAGTCGAAAACCGCCGCCCGCCCATCCAGCGTGACCACCGGCCCGATCGTCGGCTCGCGCAAGGTCTACACCTCGCCCGCGGGCCGGCCGGACATCCACGTGCCGTTCCGCGAGATCGCGCTGGACCCCTCGGCGCGGGAGGAACCGTATCGCGCCTATGACTCCTCCGGCCTCTACACCGACCCGGCGGTCACCATCGACCTGGAAGCCGGCCTGCCGCCGGTGCGCGCCGACTGGCTGGCGAAGCGCGGCTTCGCGCGCATCGCCGCCCGCGCGGTGAAGCCGGAGGACAACGGCGGTGCCAGCGGCGACAAGCTGGTGCCGCAATGCCCGGCCGAGCATCCGGTCTATGGCGGCAAGCCGGGCCAGCCGGTGACGCAGTACGAATTCGCCCGCGCCGGCATCATCACCGAGGAGATGATCTACGTCGCGCACCGCGAGAACATGGGCCGCGCAGGCGATGCTGGAGGGCGCCGCCGAGCGCATCGCCGACGGCGAGAGTTTCGGCGCCGAAATCCCGCCGTTCATCACGCCCGAGTTCGTCCGCAGCGAGATCGCCCGCGGCCGCGCCATCATTCCCGCCAACATCAACCACCCGGAGCTGGAGCCGGTCATCATCGGCCGCAACTTCCTGGTGAAGATCAACGCCAATATCGGCAACTCCGCCGTCACCTCCGGCGCCGCCGAGGAAGTGGAAAAGCTGGTCTGGGCGATCCGCTGGGGCGCCGACACGGTGATGGACCTGTCCACCGGGCGCAACATCCACAACATCCGCGGCTGGATCCTGCGCAACGCGCCGGTGCCGATCGGCACGGTGCCGATCTACCAGGCGCTGGAGAAAGTCGACGGCGATCCCGACAAGCTCGACTGGGAGGTGTTCAAGGACACGCTGATCGAGCAGGCCGAGCAGGGCGTCGACTACTTCACCATCCATGCCGGCGTGCGGCTGAAATACGTGCCGCTGACGGCGAAGCGCGTCACCGGCATCGTCTCGCGCGGCGGCTCGATCATGGCGCGCTGGTGCCTGGCGCATCACAAGGAGAGCTTCCTCTACGAGCGCTTCGACGAGATCTGCGACATCATGCGCAAATACGACGTGTCGTTCTCGCTCGGCGACGGCCTGCGGCCGGGCTCGAACGCCGACGCCAACGACGCCGCGCAGTTCGCCGAGCTGGAGACGCTGGGCGAATTGACCAAGATCGCCTGGGACAAGGGCTGCCAGGTGATGATCGAAGGCCCCGGCCACGTGCCGATGCACAAGATCAAGGTCAACATGGACAAGCAGCTCGCCGAGTGCGGCGAGGCGCCGTTCTACACGCTTGGCCCGCTGACCACCGACATCGCGCCGGGCTACGACCACATCACCTCGGCGATCGGCGCGGCGATGATCGGCTGGTTCGGCACCGCGATGCTCTGCTACGTGACGCCGAAGGAACATCTCGGCCTGCCCGACCGCGACGACGTGAAGACCGGGGTGATCACCTACCGGATCGCCGCGCACGCCGCGGACCTGGCGAAGGGCCACCCTGCGGCCAAACTGCGCGACGACGCGGTCAGCCGCGCGCGCTTCGAGTTCCGCTGGGAGGATCAGTTCAACCTGTCGCTCGATCCCGACACGGCGCGGAAATTCCACGACGAGACGCTGCCCAAGGAGGCGCACAAGGTCGCGCATTTCTGTTCCATGTGCGGGCCGAAATTCTGCTCGATGCAGATCACCCAGGACCTGCGCGAGGAAGCCGAGCGGATGGCCGGGATGGAAGCGAAGAGCGAGGAGTTCCGCGCCAAGGGCCAGGAGATCTACCTGCCGGCGGCCGCGGCGGACTAGCGCCCGGACGGCGCCCCGCGTGGCACCGTTGGCGGGGGGAGCATGCCCGATCCGCGCAGCGCGCTCGACGCCGATCGGCCTGATCCCCGATGTCGAGATCGACATCGCGGACGCGGCCCTGCAGTTCGCGCGGATCGACGCGCCCGAGGCGAACTGGACGGCGGCGCGCGCGCACCTGTCGGAACTGGCGCGCGACATGGCGGCGATGGGACGCGGCATCACCGACCTGGAGGCGCGCGCCAGCGTGCTCACGCGGCTGCTCGCCGGCCGGCACGGCTATCACGGCGACGAGCTGACCTACGACGACCTTGCCAACGCCAACCTGATCCGGGTGATCGAGCGGCGCCAGGGCATGCCGGTGGCGCTCGGCGTGATCTGGCTGCACGCCTGCCGCGCGGCCGGCTGGAGCGCGCACGGCGTCGATTTTCCCGGTCATTTCCTGATCGCACTGGCCGGCAAGGGCAGCCAGGTCGTGATCGACGTGTTCAATGGCGGGCTGGAGATGGAGGCGCGCGACCTGCGCGCGCTGATCAAGCGCGTGGAGGGCGAGAACGCCGAGCTGCGCCCCGGCGTGCTGCAGCCGATGAACGCGCGCGGCGTGCTGCTGCGGCTGCAAAACAACATCAAGACGCCGGAGGTTGCAGGAGGGGAACGTCTCGGGCGCGCTGGCCTGCGTGACGGACATGCTGCGCGTCGCCCCGGATCACGCGACGCTGTGGCGGGAGGCGGCGCTGCTGCACCAGCGGATGGACCAGGTCGCCGCCGCGCTGCGCTGCTATGACCGCTTCCTGGTGCTGGTGCCCGAAGGCGACGCCGCAACTCGCGTGCGGGCCAGCATGGCGGCGCTGCGCGGCCGGCTGAACTGAGCGACATGGGCGGTTGAACTTCGCGTCTGGCGCGGACCAGCCGGCAAGGCTATGGGCAGCGCGGTTCGGCACCCGGAGATCCGGGGACCGACGATGGTCGCTCGCAGGACACTGACTGGGGAGTGGTCGGTCATCGTGTACCGGTTGATCCTGTGGATCGCGCTGGTGGCCTGGCTCGGCCTGTGTCCGCTTGCCGCCCACGCTGACGATATGGCGACCGCCCACGCGGCGCTCGCGAAAGGCGATCTGCGCACCGCGGTGGTCGATCTCCGCAAGGCCGTGCGCGGTGACCCGCACAACGCCGAGGCGCATTACTGGCTGGGCTGGGTATCGCTCGAGATGGGCGACCCGGTGGCCGCGGAGCGCGAGGCCGAGGCTGCCCAGCAGCGCGGCTACGACGCGCTGCCGACCACGCGTCTGCTCGGTCAGGCGCTGCTGCAACAGGAAAAGTTCAATGAGGTGCACCAGACGATGCAGCCGGCCGGCAAGGACGCCGCGCTCGACGCCTCCATCCTGGTGCTGCGCGGCTACGCCCTGATGGGCCTCAACCGCGACGCAGACGCGCAGGCCGCGTTCGACGCCGCCCAGGCGAAGGCGCCGGACTCGGTGGACCCGCTGCTGGGCCTGTCGCGCCTGGCCCTGACGCGCCGCGATCTTGCCACCGCCCGGGCGAAGATCGACCAGGCGCTTGCGGTGCAGCCGAAATCGCCCGAGGCGCTGCTGGCCCACGCGCAGGCGCTGCGCATGACGGGCGACGTGCCCGGCGCCCTCGCGGTGTTGGACCACCTGCTGGGCAGCCAGCCGAGCATGCCCGACATGGTGCAGGCGCGGCTGGACCGGGCCACCCTGGAAATCGATCTGAACAAGGTGGACGCGGCGAAGGCCGACATTGCCGAGGTGCTCAAGGCGGTCCCCAGCAGCGTCCAGGCGATCTACCTGCAGGCCGCGATGGCGACGCGGGCGCGGGACTACCAGCAGGCCGATGCACTGCTGCAACGGATCAGCACCTTCCTGCCGCGCATTCCGCGCAGCTATTACCTGCTTGCGCTGGTGAAGGAACAGCTTGGCCAGCTTGAGCAGGCGCTCACGGCAGCGCACGCTTTTCTGGCGCGGGAGCCCGACGATATCGCTGCGCTCAAGATGGTGGCGCGCATCCAGCTCGGCCAGCGTCGGCCCGATCAGGTCGTCGACACGCTTGGCCCGCTCGTCGAGTCCGGCAACGCCGACGCCGAGACCTATGAACTGCTCGGCAACGCCTATGCCATGGGTGGCAGGGCGGAACAGGCGATCCAGGCCTTCCAGAAGGCGCGGTCGCTGGCGCCGAACGACATCGGCGTGCAGGCAAGGCTGGCGAACATGCACTTGGGGCAGGGCGAGCCCTATGCGGCGGTTGCTGATCTCGAGCACGCACTGGTGGTGGCCCCCAAGCTGCCGCAGGTCGGGGAGGCGCTGTTCCTCGCCACGCTGGCCACCGGCAATCTGGCCAAGGCCGGGGAAACCCTCGCCAGGATCAGGGCGGCCGAAGGCGACACCGTGATGGTGCAGTATCTCGATGCGGTCCTGAAGATGACGCAGCTCGACCTCGGCGGAGCGCGGCAGACACTGACCATGATCAGCCGGTACAACCCGGAGTTCCTGCCCGCCCGGATCACCCTCGCCCACCTGCTGGCCATGCTCGGTCACAGCGATGAGGGGGACAAGATACTTGCCGACATTCTCGCCCAGCTTCCGACCGCGGAGCCGGAATTGAGCATGCTGGCCGCCGACTACAGCCGGACCAACCGCATGGCCGACGCCATCGCCTTGCTGGAGCGCGCGCGCGCTGCCGACCCGGGCGACATGGATGTGGTGGTCAAGCTGGGCAACCAATATATCGCCGCCGGCAAGGCCCAGATGGCGCTCGACCTGCTGGGCAAGATCAACGATGAGCGCGCGTTGAGTGTCCCGCTGCGCGTTCTGAAGGCCGATGCCGAGCACGCGCTCGGCCAGGACAACAGGGCGCGCGACACGCTCAGCCAGTTGCTGGCCACCCATCCGCTGGAACTCGGCGTGCGCCAGCTTCTGATCGAATCGCTGATGGCGGCGGGCGGCTTCGATTCCGCGCGCAACGTGGTCAAGGACGGGCTGGGCGCCATGCCGCGTACCTATCCGCTGCTGCAGACCTACGTGATGATCGATCTCAAGCAGCACGGGATGGATGCTGCGCTGGCAACGGCCGATCTGCTGCAATCGCAGGATCGCGACTTCGTCCCTGCGCGTGCCCTGCGCGGCGATGTGTTCATGGCGGTCAACCGGCCCGACGATGCCGCCGCCGCCTATGCCCACGCACTCGCCGCGGCGCCGGATCGGGGGCTGCTCACCCGCCTTGTCGTCGCGCTGATTCGCGGCCGGCACCCCGAGGACGCAAGGGTGGCGGTCCTGCGCTGGCTGCAGACCCATCCGGACGACCAGGTGGCGCTCGAGCAACTGGCGCAGCTCGACATCGTCGCCCAACGGCTGGACGAGGCGATGAAGGCGCTGGGGGCCATCCTGGCGAAGACGTCGTATGACCCGGTCGCGCTGAACAACCTGGCCTGGATCTATCACAAGCAGCATGACGACCGGGCCCTCGGACTCGCGCGTGAGGCCTACCTGCTGTCGCCCGACGCCCTGAACGCCGACACGCTGGGCTGGATCCTGACCACCGGCGGCAGGCCGGATCTTGGACTTGCCGTTCTGCGCCAGGCCGCCGCAGAGGCCGGTGACGACCCGACCATCCTGTATCACTACGCGATCGCGCTGCGCGACACCGGCGGCACCACCGAGGCGATCAAGGTGCTCGGCGCGATCGCCGGCCTGAAGGCCGACTTTCCGGAAAAGGCGGAGGCACGGCAGGCGCTGGACGCGCTGAAGAAGCCGGGATGAGCGCACTAACGGCACGGCAACGCAACGGGGATGCCGCCTGTGGCGCCCGCTCCTATGACGTGAGGGCCTATGACATGCGGGCCTATGACGTCCGGGCGGTGGGGCCGGTGCGGCCGGACGGGTCGGTGGTCGCCGGCAGCTTCATGCCGGGCCGCCAGAGCTCCAGCGGCCGCAGCAACTGCCCGGCCAGGTCGGCCTCCAGTTGGCTGTCGATTCCGTATCGTTCCGGCCGTCGGTGGCGCGGCAGGTAAAGGGTGCCAAACATCCTGTCGACCCAGGGGAACACCGCCGCGTAGTTCTTGTTGACGCAGTCCGGGCCGTCGTTCGTGTGGTGCCAATGATGGAACGCCGGGGTCGCCAACAGCCACTCCAGCGGGCCGAACCGCCAGCGCACATTGGCATGGACGAAGAAGCCCCAGAGGATGCCGATGAGCAGCACCAGCACCGGAACCAGGTTCGCGGTTCCGGTCAGCGGGGAGGCCAGCCCGATTGCGTAGAGCGGGGCCAGGCCGCACAGCCGGGTGAACACCATGTCGACGGGATGCACACGCGAATTTACCAGCCAGTCCATCTGCTCGGCACTGTGGTGGATCGCGTGGAATTGCCAGAGCAGCGGCACTTCATGGGTCCAGCGATGCGCCCAGTAGTAGCCGATCTCCTCGACGACCAGTGCAACCATGACGCGCTGCCAGAGCGGCCACTGCGCCACCGCCAGGGGCAGGCCGGCGGGCAGCAGCGCGTGCGCGCCCCAGGCGAGCAGTGCCAGCGGGGGGCTCAGCAGCAAGCTCGGCACCAGACCGCTGATGAAATAATAGCTGAGATCGGTCACGATATCCCTGCGGAACACCTTCTGCGGATGCAGCGCGAACAGGCGCTCCAACGGCACGAAGATCGCAGCGAGCAGTGCGAGCGAGAGGCTCAGCCTGACCAGCAGCAGTCCGAACGCCGCGAGAGACGGTCCAGCCAGGGTGAGTGTCTGCATGACGGCGGAGCCTATCGCGCGATCTCGTCCCGAGGAAACGTCGGCGCGCGCATGGCGCGTTCAGCCGGTCGGCCGGCCCGGGATCGGGCCGCGGCGGCGGTTGCACCGGCCCCGGCAAGGCGCCTGTGTTCGCCTCGCCGGTCAACGCGTTTCAGGCGGCGGCGCCTGGCGGCGTGGATCGCCGTCGCCAGCGTGACACCATCCCGAGACCGAAGAGGCCGGCCAGCGTGATCGCCCAGGACGCGGGCTCCGGTATCTGGCTTGCGGAGACGCCGCCAAACAGCAGGAACACCGGCGCACCGCTGCCCACCGCAAGGAACGTCAGCACCTCACTGGTGCTGGCTGGCACGAAGGTCATGGTGGCGGTCATCCAGTTGGAGAACCCTTGCTGTGGGATCGAGATCGACGTCGTGTTCTGCGTGTCCGACCCGGTGCAGCCCGAAGTGGGACAGAGGCTGACCTGCCAGTCGCCGGTCACCGAGCCGGTAAATGTGGTCTGCTGTGCAACCGCCCAGGAGAACGTCAGCGTGACGGGGTTGTACGTGTTCAAGCCGCTGACGGTCTGCGAGATCGAACCTGCCTCGTAGATGGGATCGGACGCGAGGAAATTGCCACCGGTCGGGATGTTGGAGGTTGCCGACAGCGAAACATTGCCATCGACGCCCAGGGCTGCGGCATTATACGACGAGTACAAGAAATTGTAGCTGGCGCCGCCGCCGAACAATGCCGTGGTCCAGCCGGTCGCCGTGCCCACGTAGTTGCCGCCGCCGTTACTCCACGAGCCCAACTGGAAGGACGTAGGGGTTGAACAGGTACCGGTACACGTCAGCGAGTCTTGCGTGAAAGTGCCATCGGTCACGAGATTGACCGACGCCTGGGCGGTCGCGCCGCCGGCGGCCAGCGTCAGGGCAAGCAACGGCACGGTGATAGCCTTGGCCGACGTGTTGCGCGGGCGCTGCACGGGTCGGCGTCCGTTCCTGCTCATGTCGGCGTCCTACCCATGGGCCACTCTTTTCGCTTGTTCCGTCCCGGTTGACAGCCATCGGGACCCCGCACGTCCAACAAATTGCACTGTAGCAAGAATCGGTACGTTCCTCAAGGAAACTTTTCCGCGCCAGGGCCGATCGGCGTCCTATGCGGGTATCGCCCCGCCGCACGTTGACCCAGCGCGACCACGGCACCCGTTCCCTCGGCGGCAAAGTATGGGATCACCTTGGGTGTGTCCTGGCATTTCGATGATCCGCCCGTACGGGTTTCAACGTCGTATCATGGCCTGGCAGGGCCGCAATTGATCGCGATCGCCGGCGGCCAGGCGCTGCAAGGCGTCCCGCAGCCGGCCGACCACACTGGTCCAGTCACCCGGGTTTGGCTGGCGGAACTGGCGCAGTGTCGGATACCAGGGGCTGTCCTCGCGATCGCGCAGCCAGCGCCAATCGGTATCGAAGCGGTTCAGCAGCCAGACCGGCTTGCCGAGCGCGCCCGCCAGATGGGCCACCGCGGTATCGACGCTGATCACCAGATCGAGGCCGTCGACCAGCGGCGCCGTGTCCGCAAAGTCGTGCAGATCGGCGGTGAAATCGTGCAGGACCATGCCGGGCGGCGGATGGGCGGCCTGCGCCGCGGGTCCATCCTTCTGCAATGAGACGAAGCTGACCCCGGATACCTCGCCGAGCGGCGCCAGCGTTCCGAGGGCGACGGAGCGGCGACGGTCAGTGGCGGCGAGTTCCGGCGAGTCCAGCCGCTGTCCACCAGCCCAGACCAGCCCGACACGCAGGCCATCGAGGCCGGCAAGTCGCGGGCGCCAGGCCGCGGCGCGCGCCCGGTCGGCCGCCAGGTAGGGCGTCGCCGCGGGAATGCTGTCGAGCGTCGTGCCGAAGGCGCGCGGCAGGCTCATCAGCGGACAGTGCAGGTCGAACGGCGGCAGGCTGTCGCCGCAAGCGACGATCTGCGTGATGCCGGGCAGCGCGGACATCAGTCGCACCAACGGCGGCTGAACCTCCAGAACGGTCCTGGCGCCGGCGGCGACCAGTGGCACGTAGCGGCAGAACTGCAGCGTATCTCCGAGACCCTGTTCGGCGTGCAGCAGAATGACGCGATCACCGACCGCCTCTCCGTTCCAGCGCGGCGCAGGGAAATTCCTGGCGCCGCGCGCGAAATGCTTCGTCTTCCAGCGCCACTCGGTACTCGGCCCAGCCTTCCTTCAGCCGCCCTGCCAGCAGCAGCGCGTAGGCCAGGTTGTTGTGCGCATTGGGGAAGTCCGGCCGCAGGCGCAGGGCCTCCCGGCAGCTTGCCTCCGCTTCGGCCAGGCGGCCGAGGAGATACAGCGCAGCCCCGAGATTGTTGTGCGCCTCGGGGTAGTCCGGCCGGAGGCGAAGCGCCTCGCGGCAGCACGCCGTCGCCTCGGCCGGGTCGCCGAGGGCGCGCAGCGCACCGCCGAGATTGTTGTGCGCCTCGGGATAGTCCGGCCGCAGGCGAATGGCCGCACGGCAGCTCGCTTCCGCCTCTGCCGCACGGCCGAGGTCCCACAGGATGCCGCCGAGATTGTTGTGCGCCTCGGCAGAGTTTGGCCGCAGGCGAAGCGCCTCGCGGCAGCTTGCCTCCGCCTCGGCCAGGCGGCCGAGGACCCACAACGTACCGCCGAGATTGGCGTGCGCCTCGGCAAAGTCCGGCCGGAGGCGAATCGCCTGTCGGCAGCTCGCCGCCGCCTCTGCCGGACGGTCGAGGGCATGCAGTGCAGCGGCGAGATTGTTGTGCGCCTCGGGATAGTTCGGCCGCAGGCGCAGGGCCTCTCGGCAGCTCGCGTCGGCCTCCGTCGGGCGGCCAAGGTCGCGCAGCGTCGTGGCGAGATTGTTGTGCGCCTCGGGGTAGTCGGGCTTCAGGGCGATGGCCTGCCGCAGGCAGGTGACAGCCTCCTCCAGCCCGCCGCTGTTCCGCAGGGCATTGCCGAGGTTGTTGTGCGCCTCGGCGTAACCGGGCCTGATCGCGATGGCCTGGAGGTAGGCGTCGGCAGCCGCGTCAAACCGGCCGATCGCCGCGAGCGCGACGCCCAGATCGCTGCACGCCTCGGGGTTGCCCGGATTGCCGGCGATCGCCTTGCCAAGCAGCTCGACCGCTTCCAGGGAGCGGCCCTGCTGGTGGCGCAGGACACCAAGCAGATGCAGCGCGTCGGCATCGCTGGGCTGTTCCGCCAGCGCCTTGAGATACAGCGCGCCGGCCTGGTCCAGCCGGCCTGCCTGATGAAGGCGCAATCCCTCGACGGCAAGCCGCGAGCGCGCCGGGCCGGAGGCGGAATGTTGCTTGGTGGCCGCTCGGCGCTGCTGGCGGTTCACGCGGGCAATCCTGCAGGATCACTGATAGTCGGTGGCGTGACAGAACATCTGGGGATGGTCCAGATGGCCAATACGCTTTGCAGACGTTCGGGCTGGGCCGCCTCCGGCAAGCGCCGCCACGTACCAACCCCGCGGAACCGTGTGCATCGCCACGCGCCGGATATTCTCCACGCACGGCTACCGCATCCGCTCGGCGATGTCCCCCAGCACCTTGTGCGCCGAGCGCACGGCGCCCTCCTGCCAGCCGGTGATGAACGACATGTGCTCGCCGGCGAACAGGTACGGCCCGTCGCCCTTCAGCAGCAGCGGGAACTGCGTTGCCCGCGCCGCGCGGCTCCACTCCGCCCAGGCGGCGCGCGTGTAGGGGATGTTCTTCCACGCCACTGAGACGCCGTGGCCCAGGAAGCGCGGCGCCTCGGGATGCAGGTGCGCGACATCGTCCAGCGTGTCGCTCAGTCGTTGCGCGAGCGGCTTGCCGGCGAAGGCGTTGCC
Organism: uncultured Alphaproteobacteria bacterium; assembly: GCA_963773345.1. Classification (GTDB taxonomy): domain Bacteria; phylum Pseudomonadota; class Alphaproteobacteria; order Acetobacterales; family Acetobacteraceae; genus Palsa-883. The sequence continues at coordinate 1,412,719 of CAVZBG010000010.1, forward strand.
GAGCTCGTCCGACCAGATATAGGCGCCCACCAGGATGCCCTGTTCCTGCTGCAGGCCGCCGGACGGATACCAGATCTGGGTCGCGTCGCGGCTGGTCCAGGAAATGCCGCCGTAGATCTGGTGGTCCAGCTCCCAGAAGCGGCGGGCGGCCTGGAACGCCACCTTGCCCGCGGGCACGTAGTCGACCGCGGCCATCGCCGCGCGCGTCGCCGGGGCGAAGTCGGCATCGACGTCGCGCAGTGCCGGGAACGGAATGGTAACGACGACGAACGGCGCGTCGAGGCGCTGCTCGGCACCGGTCCCGGCGTGCTTCCAGGTGATGCGGGCGCCGGTCTCGGTGCGGCGAAGCCGCGTCACCACCGCCTGGTAGGTGATGACGCTGGTTAGCGCGCGCCCGAACGCCTGGCCGATGCGGCCCATGCCGCCCACCGGCTGCAGCATGGTCGCCGCCATGGTGGAGAGCTCGCCGAACTGCATCGGGTCCGCGCCAGAAATCCGACGCCAGGATCTGCCGCAGGTCCAGGGGCTGGTTCGGCGTGCCGTCGTGCGTGGCGTCGGGCGGCGTTGCCCATCCGGCGCGCGACGAGCCGTGATAGGCAAGGTCCTTGTCCAGCGCACCGAAGTTGCGCAGGAACGCGCGCAGCCGTTCCTTGTCGTCCGTGCTGACCGGCTGTGCCAGCAGGTCCTTGTCCACCGCCTTTGCGGCCAGCTCGGCGACGTAGCCGCGCGCGTCGTTCACCACCCGCCGGTTAAGCTGCGGCGCGCCGTCGAAGGCGTGGTCGTCCTGCATCAGTGCGCCGCGGTTGTCGTTGCACAGGACCTCGAGCGGCACGCCGAGGATGCGGCAGTACGACAGGATGCCCTCGTGGTGATAGGGCAGCCGTGCCGGACCCGGATTGAAGTAGAGGTGCGCCGCGCGGTCCCAGGCGACGTGCTGCGTGCTGGTGGTCTCGACCACCGTGTCGCCGCCTCGCAGCGACCAGTTGCGCCCGCCGGGGCGCGCCCGCGCCTCCAGCACCAGCGGCCGGTAGCCGGCCTGGCGCAGCTCATAGGCCAGCACCATGCCGGCGATGCCGGCGCCGATGATGACCACGCGGCGGCCGTGTCCGGGTGGCAGCGCGGGCGGGCCGGCATAGGCCTCCGGCACCGCCAGCAGGCCCATCGCGGCCATGGTGTGGTAGGCCGCCGCGACGCCGCCGGCCTTGCCGACGAGGTGGATCAGGGCGCGGCGGGAGAGGGTCATCGGGCCACGCTCATCGGGTATGCGTCACTGGGCCAAGGTCGTCGGACCAGATCATCGGATCAAGCTCACGACGGCCGCCTGGCGCGCAGGGCCGCCGCCAAGGTGCCGTCGTCCAGCACGTCGAGCGCGCCGCCGATCGGCACGCCCTGTGCCAGCCGCGTCACCGTCACGCCCAGCGGCTTCAGCCGGTCGGTCAGCCAGTGCGCCGTGGTGGCGCCGTCGACGGTGGCCGGCAGCGCCAGGATCACTTCGCTCACGTTACCTTCATCGATCCGGAGAAGTAACGGTGTGACACTCAGGTCCTCGGGTCCCACCCCGACCAGCGCCGACAGCGTGCCGCCGAGCACGTGATACAGTCCGGGGTGCACATGGGCGCGTTCCAGTGCCCAGAGATCGGCGACGCCTTCCACCACGCAGATGATGCTACGATCGCGCTGCGGGTCGGCGCAGATGGCGCAGGGGTCCTGGCTGTCCAGGTTGCCGCACAGGCTGCATGGTTTCACCGCGCGTGCCGCATCGGCCAATGCGACCGCCAGCGGCAGCATGCGCGCCTCCGGCTGCTGCAGCATCTTCAGCGCCGCCCGCCGCGCGCTGCGCGGCCCCAGGCCGGGCAGCTTGGCCAGCAGCGCAATGAGGCGTTCGACCTCGGGTCCGCCCATGGGTCAGGCACCCGTTATTGGAGCGGGCGAGCAGCGTGGCTCTGCATGATCGCGGATCAGTGCATGCGTCATGTCAAGCCGCCGCAATCAGGCCGCCCAGGGTATCGAACAACCGCGCGCAGCTTGGACAGCGTTGCCGCACCTTCTGTCGGTCGATCCGTTGCAAGAGGTCACTCGCGTGGCGGATCGTGTGATACGCGCCCTTTTGCGCGGATCGCGTTGCCCGTTCGAGTGCGGATGCCAGTCGGCTCCTTGGCACGGTTTCGAGATCTGGTGCCCTCGGCAGAGGATTGGCGTTGAACCGCTGGCCGTAATAGGCGCCAAGCGCGACGATGTCGGCCGCGATCCAAGCTTCCATGGGCTGGACCATCAGGTGCACGACGTCATTCGACACATTGCTGAGGTCCCAACCGTCCCGGGCCCGCAGAGTACGCGCACGGCGGCGCGGCAACCGGTCCCTCGGCATCGACCAAAAGAGCCACGATGTCGCTCCCGCTGGAACGCAGAGCATGCGCGAACGCGCCGAACGCATTCTGTCGACTGCCGCAACATACCGGTTTCCACCGCCATGACCTGGCGCGCGCGGCGTCCTTCAGGGGCGTGAGGAAGACATCCATCCCCTGTCTGATGGCAGCCTTGGAATCACGGCTGTCACCGCCGCCTTCCATGTAAATCGCCACCCCGTTCATGGATTGGCGCCGAGTTCGCCCATGCGCCAAAGGTCGCCCAGCCGATACTTGTCCAGCCAGACCGACAACTGTTCGGGATCGAGCCGCCGCAAGATGGTTCCGGCACCGGGCCGCTCGCACGCTACGACGGTCTCCGGCTGGCTGGAAAGCGCCGAGATCAACGCGTCGGAGTGCGTCGTGACGATAAGCTGCATGCGAGTTGCTGCCTCAAGCAGCAGATCGCCGATCGACGCCACTGCATCGGGATGCAGCCCCAATTCCGGCTCTTCGATGCACAACAGCGGCGGTGGTGTGGGTGCGAGAAGGCTGGCAAGCAGGGCGATGAAGCGGATCGTGCCATCGGACAGCCGCGTCGATGGGATCGGCGTGGAGAACCCCGGCTCATGCAGATAGAATTGGACCGCGCCACCCGACACGCGCGTGGACAGGCGTTCGAAATCGCGGAAAGAATCGCTTCAGTAATCCGTTGATCCGCTGCGGATCCTTGTGCTCGATCTGGTTCAGCACGAGGGCAAGGTTGCGTGCGTCGGGCAGGGGGTGGCTGTCGGGGAGGTCGGTAGGTTGTGGCAGTCGTAGCACGGCGTAGCGGCCAAAGGTCCATTCGCGGAAGGTCTGAATGGCGCTGAACTGCTGCCCCAGCCACGTCACCTCGGGATAGAAATTCGGGTCCTTGCGTTGGGCGAGCACTGACTGATCAGGCAGGAGGCTTTCGCGCAACAGTCTTCGTTCGGATCGCTTGTCCTTGGGACCACGACCACTGACTTTAATTGTCGGGCGGCCACGTTGGAAACGATAGTAGAAAAGGACATCCAATTCACCTGCTACTTGCTTGACATCTTCAATTGCTTCATCCAGCACTTCAACCCGGCCATTTGCAGCTGCGAACTCCAGTCTGTACCGCAATGGATGGCGGTCCGGCGCGCAGCCATCAAGCTCAACATCGACGGTCGCCGCCAGGAGCTTCGTCGTGCCCTTCCACAGCCACTCGGTGGGGTCGCCGCCGTCACGGATCAGGGCTGCGAGATCAGTCGAGGTCGCACGCAGCAGTTCCATCGCCTCGATAACATTGGACTTGCCTGACCCGTTGGGACCGATCAGCACATTCAGCGGCTGCAGCTCGAACGGCTCCGCGCCGGGCGCAAAGGAGAGAAAGCCGTTCAACCGCAGACGTCGTATAAAGGCTGGCGGCATCACTCCACCATCAGAACGGCAGCTTCATCCCGGGCGGCAGTTGCAGGCCGCCGGTGACCTTCTGCATCTCCTCCTGCGCCATCGCCTCGATCTTGCCCTTGGCGTCGCGGTGGGCGGCGACGATCAGGTCTTCCAGCATCTCGATGTCCGCCGGGTCGACCAGCTTCGGATCGATCTTCACCCGCCGCAGGTCGCCCTTGCCGTTCAGCGTCACCGCGACGAGACCGGCTCCGGCGACGCCTTCCACATCCACGCTTTCCAGCCTGGACTGCATCTCCTGCATCTTCGACTGCATCTGCTGCGCCTGTTTCATCAGGCCGGCCAGGTTCTTCATTCGTCGGGCTCCATCTCGTCAGAGAAATCCGCTTCGGGCGGCGCGTCTTCGCTCGTTGTCATCTCCCGCTGCGGCTGCACCGGCAGACCATAGGCGTCGGCGGTGCCGTCATGCACCTGATCGATGCGCGCACCGGGGAAGGCTTCCATGATGGCGCGCACCAGCGGGTGGTCGGCGGCGGCGGAGCGGCGGGCGGCATCGGCCGCCGAGCCCTGCTCGGCCAGGGTTGGCATCCCTTCGGCCGCGGACAGGGCGATCGTCCAGCGCGTGCCAGTGGCCTCGGTCAACAGCGCCGCGAGTTTCGAGGCCAGGTCGCGCGGCGCGTCCGGCTGGGGGCGCAACTCGATCACCGGCGGGGCGAAGCGCACGAGGTGGACGGAATGCACCAGATGCGCGTGCAGCATGGCCTCACGCCGCTCGGCCACCAGGGCGGCGACGTCGCGGAAGCTTTCGACCTGCGGCACGGCCGGGGTGGGTTGCGCGGCGATGACGGCACCTCCGGCCATCGAGCGCATACCGCCGCCGGTCGGGCCGCCGGTGGGTGTGCCGGTCGCGCCGCCCGCCAGGCTGCCGGTGGGGACGCCCGCCCGGTTCGCGGTGGAGTCGCCGGTTCCACCGGCAGCGGCGCGTGGCGGCGTGCTGCCGGCGCCTGGTGGCGCGCCGGTGGTCAGCCGGCGCACCAGGTCGCCGGGTGGCGGCAGATCGGCGACATGGCACAGCCGGATCAGCACCATCTCGGCCGCGGCCCGCCGGTCGGGCGCCGTCTCGACCTCGCCCACGCCTTTCAGCAGCATCTGCCAGGCGCGCGCCAGGGTGGGCACCGTCAGCCGCTCGGCCAGCGCCGCGCCGCGGGTGCGCTCGGTCTCCGGCAGGTCAGGACTGTCGTGCAGCGCGGGCACGGATTTCAGGCGGGTCAGCATGTGGACCAGCTCCAACAGGTCCTGCAGCATGACGCCGAGATCGGCGCCACGCTCATAGGCGCGGTCGGTGATCGCCAGGGCGGCGGCGGGTTTTCCGCCCATCACCGCGTCCATCAGATCGAACACCGCCTGGCGATCGGCGAGGCCGAGCATGTCGGCGACCTGCGCCTCGGTGATGGGGCCCTCGGCCTGGGCAATCGCCTGGTCCAGGATGGAGAGGCCATCGCGCACCGAGCCGTCGGCGGCGCGCGCGATCAGGTCGAGCGCGGCAGGCTCGATCGCGATGCGCTCCTGTGCGGCGATCTTGGCGAAGTGCTGCGCCAGCTCGGCCACGCGCACGCGGCGCAGGTCGAAGCGCTGGCAACGCGACAGCACGGTAATCGGCACCTTGCGGATTTCCGTGGTGGCGAAAACGAACTTCACGTGCGGCGGCGGCTCCTCCAGCGTCTTCAGCAGCGCGTTGAAGGCTGCCCGCGACAGCATGTGGATTTCGTCGATGATGAAGACCTTTGTGCGGATCTTCATCGGGCGGGAGCGGCTGACCTCGATGATCTCGCGCACGTCGTCGACGCCGGTGCGCGAGGCGGCGTCCATCTCGAACACGTCCGGCTCGCGCTCCGCCAGGATGGCGAGGCAGTTGCCGCAGACGCCGCACGGGTCGGCGGTCGGGCCGCCGGTGCCGTCGGGACCGGTGCAGTTCAGTGCGCGGGCGATGATGCGGGCGGTGGTGGTCTTGCCGACGCCGCGCACGCCGGTGAGCATGAAGGCGTGGGCGACGCGCCCGGTGGCGAAGGCGTTGCGCAGGGTGCGCACCATCGCCTCCTGCCCGATCAGGTCGGCGAACTGGGTGGGGCGGTACTTGCGCGCCAGCACGCGGTAGGCGGCGGCGTGCGCCGCCGGCGAGGCTGGTGCGGCCACCGAGGGCAACGACTCGCCGAACAGCCCGGGCCCCTCCGGCGGGGGTGGGGCCCGATCCTGGGTGGTAGCGTCTTGTGGCGACTCGTCCTGGAACAGGCCGGACATGCGGGCGGTCACAGCCGCCGCGGCGGCCCCCTGTCTTGGTGCCCTGTCGGGTTTCTTCCCCCGTCAGCCGGCATGATGCGTGTGCGAGTGGGAGGCCGGACGAACGACCCGGGCGGAAACTCGTTGCGGCTGCTTCCTTCCGGACCTGACCGGGTTGGCGAGGCGCCCGTCCGCCGCCGACCTCCCGGGGATGGTCTATCACGGTTCGGGGGGCAGGTCACAAGCGGGGTGCGGGCGCCGGCGGATCAGGGACTTGTTCATTGGTGGCGAGGCAGCATCGGCGTCCGCGACAAGGCGACCGGAAATGCCCGATACGCCGATTGAACCGCCCCCTGAGCGGCGATATCCTGCCGATATGGAAAGCCGCGTGGCCGTTCTGGAACAGATCGCCCGAAACACCGCCGCGACCCTCGAGCGGATCGAGCGACGCTTCGATGCGATTGATCGACGCTTCGACGCGGTTGATCGACGCTTCGATATGCTGGATCGGCGAATCGACACGTTGGCTGCGCGGCAGCAGGCCGATTTCCGCTGGCTGCTTGGCGTCATGTTCAGCGGGTTCAGCGCGACGATCGCCGGTTTTGCTGCGATGCTCGGCGTGATGGCGCACGGGTTCCACTGGCTGTAGCCGGGCATGATCCGCGCCGGCATGGTTGGCCTCGGCTGGTGGGGCAAGCGGCTGCTGGAGGCGGCGCGCCCGGCCGGCGAGCGCATCCGCTTCGTCCATGCCGTCAGCCCGCGCCCCGAGCTGCGGCGCGAGGTGGCGGACTCGAATGGATTGCGGCTGTCGCCGAGCATTGCCGAGATGCTGCGCGATCCGGCGGTGGAGGCGGTGGTGCTGGCGACGCCGCACTCGCTGCACGCCGAGCAGATCGTCGAGGTGGCGCGGGCGAAAAAACCGATCCTGTGCGAGAAGCCGTTCACCCTGACCCGCGCCGATGCGGTGCGCGCGGTGCGGGCGTGCGAGCAGGCCGGGGTGCTGCTGGCGGTCGGCCATAACCGCCGCTTCCTGCCAGCGCTCGCCGAGCTGAAGCGGCTCATCGAGGCCGGCACGCTGGGCCGGCTGCTGCATGTCGAAGGGCATATCAGCAACCAGAACTCGTCGAACAACTTCGCCGCCTGGCGGCACGACGCCGACGAGTCGCCTGCCGGCGGCCTGACCGGCACCGGCGTGCACATGCTGGACTGCTTCGTGAACCTGCTCGGCCCGGTGCGGCGCGTCACCACCCAGTTGCTGACCTGGCAGGCGCCACCCGATGCGCTGGACAGCCTGTCGGTGCTGCTGGAGTTTTGCAACGGCATGTCCGGCACGCTGGCCACCGTGCGGGTCACGCCGGTCGTTTGGCGGCTGCACCTGTTCGGCACCGCGGGCAACGCGGAAAACCACGATGCGACCGAGCTGGTGCTGCGGCTGGCCGGCAAGCCGATCGAGCGGCGCAGCCTGCCCGAGGTGGACACGCTGCGCCTGGAGCTGGAGGCGTTCGCGGATGCGGTGGAGGGCCGGGCGCCCTATCCGCTGCCATATGATCAGATGATCGACACGGTCGAGGTGTTCGAGGCGATCACGCGCTCGGTTGCCGCCGGCGGCCGCGCGACCCAGGTGGAGCAGCGCGAAGGCGCTTGACGCAGGCCGCTGGCGCGCCCAACGCAAGGCATCTTGTGCCTTGCTGGAGCGCGACGTGAGGGCATGCTGACAAATAACTGATTCAGGTCCGGCGCGGCAAAACCCCCGTGTCATGGCCGGGCTTGGCCCGGCCACCCACGACTGTCTTTGTTGCGAGCTGCAAAGTCGTGGGTGACCGGGCCAAGCCCGGTCATGACACGTGATGCTATGACCCGTCTCGGTCGATTCGGTTATTCCACATTATTGCCATTTCCTCGATCGTGCGGTGCGAACTCGTGTGGGTTCTGCAACGCGCGTGCCGTTTCAGCCACACCGAGATCGTCGATGCCGTCCAAATGGTGATCGAGAGCCGCAATGTCGAGGGTGACCGGCCAGCTGCCGAGGCCGGTCTTGCCATGCTCCGACAGGGCGGCGATTTCGCGGATGGCATCATCCAGCATGATGCGCGCCGCGCGCGGTGCCGGCACATCGTGACATTCGACCGGGATTTCGCCGAGTGGCTCGGCGGCGGAAACGCCGTTCTGCTCGGCGCGTCGCCGCGCTGACCGGTGCCTCGCCTGCGCGGCGCGGGGCTCCCGCAAGCCGCGATGATCCTGCGACAGAGTTCGTAACAATTCGCTGCAATGCGTCGCGCGTTGCGCAATCGTTTTGTTGCGTTTGCCTGTCACTGTTGCCGCATCGACCCAACGCACAGACCGGGAGTTCGTCCAATGTTGCAGTCCGCACGCAGCCGTATCGTTGCCAGCTTCACGCTCGGGATGGCGCTTTGCATCGGGGCCGCACCGGCCAGCCATGCGCAGGGCTGGGACGCGACGCATCCCCGCCGCGCCGAGGTGAACGGCCGGCTCGACAACCAGGACGCCCGGATCCACCAGGAACGGGCGGAAGGTGAGATCTCCGGTGCGCAGGCGTACCAGTTGCACCAGGAAGATCACGCGATCCGCACCGAGGAGCGCGCGATGGCAAGCGGGAACGGCGGCCACATCACGCTGGCCGAGCAGCACGCGCTCAACCAGCAGGAGAAGGGCGTCAGCCGGCAGATCGGCCGCTAGGCAGACGGCTGGCGGCCTCGGCGGCGCGCGCGCGCCCGAACACTCCGTTGGGCGCGCCGGCGAGAGTTGGCGCGCTCGTTCTTTGGTCTCAGTACCTCCCGTAGGGAGCCGGTGCGTAATAGGTCGGCGGCGGGGCGTAGTAGTATGGGGGCGGATAATAGTACGCGGGGGGCGGGTAATAATAATACGGCGCGACGCCGGCGACCACGCCCCCGCCCCAGCAACAGCCGTAACGGTAACCATAACCGCCGTACCCGTAACCGCCACGGTAGCCATACCCGTAACCGCCACGGTAGCCATAGCCACCACCACCGCCGTGCCACCCGCCGCCAGCACGTCCGCCTCCACCACCGCCCCAGCCAGCCTGCGCAGGCGTCGAAACTGCGAGCGGCAACCCGAGTGCACCCGCGACCGCCGCGACGGCGACCAGGCGGCACACAAACCGATGTAAATGGGTCATAGCGGATGCTCCACCAGTTTGCGGGAGATATGGTGCCGCATTACGGCAAAGTTAAGGGGATGACAGGCAAGATCGTCCGGTGGGAGCATCCGCCGTCGGCCGGCGCGGGATGATGCACGTTCAATCGGGAGGCTGTCGCCGGCCATAGGGAATCAGGTTGGCGGTTGGAACGCGGTCGCTGGACGGGATGGGCAGTCCCCAATCTCCCTCGGCTTCCGGCAGGGGCGGTCAGGCCCTGGGAGATGTCCGGCACAAGGTCGCCATGACGGAGCAGATCCTGGACCCTGACCGCGGCGCCCTGACGCGGTCAGGGTTCAGGCCTGCGGCGGCCGGGCTCGCGCTGTCAGGCCGCGTCGGGTCGGCGGCGTGTCTACGTCGGGTGGCTCGCCGGCCCCGGATCGGTGCGGCGCGCGCCGGCGTGACCGGTTGCCGCCCCGCATCGCGCGTGGCACGGTCGGGGGCATCCGTTCCACTCCGGCACGCAGCACCATGACCCTGATCCTGGCCAGCCGCCCGAACGTCTACTCGTCGAACCCGCTCGACCGCCTCGGCACGCGGCGCGAGGACGCCGCGTGGATCGCCGAGCGGCTGGATGATCCGGAGACGCTGTTCGTGCCGGTCTGGCGCAGCCGCAACCTGGTGCACGGGCTGGACGAGGGCGCACCGGAAGCGGTCTACATCTCGGGCGCCGCGGCGGGTGCGCTGCGCATGGCGGACGGGCCGTGGGTGTTCCTCGGGCTGCTGGACGACCGCGCGGTGTTCGGCATCGACATCAGCGCGGCGGAGGACCCGGTGCCGCTGCTGCCCGACACGCTGGGAAAGTTCGTCGACCTGCGCGCGGTGGGCTGGGGCGTGGCGAAGCCGGAGGCCTCGATCCTGGCGCATGCGCGGGGGATGCTGCACTGGCGCGCGCGGCACCGGTTCTGCGGGGTCTGCGGCGCGCCGTGCGAGGCGAAGACCGCCGGCCACGTGATGCGCTGCACCGCCTGCGCAGCAGAACACTTCCCGCGCACCGACCCCGCCGTGATCATGCTGGTGACCCGCAACGACTGCGCGCTGCTGGGCCACTCGCAGCGCTTCCCGCGCGCCAACATGTACTCGACGCTGGCCGGCTTCGTGGAGCCGGGCGAGACGCTGGAGGAAGCGGTCCGCCGCGAGGTGCTGGAGGAGTCGGGCATCTACGCCGGCGCCGTGCACTACCATTCGAGCCAGCCCTGGCCGTTCCCCGGCAACATCATGCTGGGCTTCTACGCCGATGGCCTGAGCGAGGAGATCACCATCGACCCCGAGGAGATGATCGACGTGCGCTGGTTCTCCCGCGCCGAGATCGCCGAGCCCGAGGCGCACGGCTTCGTGCTGCCGCGGGCGGACAGCATCGCCCGCAGGCTGATCGAAGACTGGATGGCGGCGCAATGAAACCGTCGCTTGCCCTGGCGCTTGTCCTGGCGCTGCTGGCCGTGCTGGCCGGCTGCGGGGCGCCGGGGCCGCCACCCAGCGCCGTGGCCCAGCGGACTGCACTGGGGCCGCAGGAGGCGCGCTGCCAGCAGCAGACCGACAACGACCCGGCGGTGAAGGCGGTCCTGGTCCAGGCGCCATTGATGAGCGGCGATCCGGCCTGGCAGGAACAGCTTGCGCAGGCGCGCCGCAAGGCGGTCGACACCTGCCTGGCGGCCGCCGGCGTCGCGGTGCGCGGCGGCGTGCAGCCGATCAGCCGCGCGCATTACGGGCTGGGCTGGTACTGAGGCCGAGTGGTGGCGGGCGCGCCCCCAAGGCTGTGCACCATCGGCTATGAGGGGACCACGGTCGATGCCGTGCTGGCGGAGCTGCGCCGGTCCGGCGTGACGCTGCTGCTGGACGTGCGAGCGGTGGCGGCGTCGCGCAAGCCGGGGTTCTCCAAGCGGCAGTTGGCCGCCGGGCTGGACGCGGTGGGGATCGGCTACGTGCACCTGCAGGCGCTGGGCACGCCGAAGCCGGGGCGCGACGCGGTGCGCGCCGGGCACCCCGAGCGGATGGTGCCGATCTACCAGGCGCACATGCAGGGCGACCGCGCACAGGCCGAGCTGGCGCAGGCGATCGGGCTGGCGCGGGGGGGCAGGGCCTGCCTGCTTTGCTTCGAGCGCGACCACCTGACCTGCCACCGGCGGCTGGTGGCGGAGATGATCGTGGCGCAGACCGGCCAGGCGGTCGCGCACCTGGCGGTGTGAGCGGGCGGTGTGGAGGGGCGGTGTGAGGCGCCGGGGCGGGGCACGGCGCGGGCCGGTCTAGGGTGCAAGGGGTCGCTGCGGGCGGGGGCCGGTTTCCTTTGGTGGGAGGCCGGGTGGGGACGGCTGGGGCGCGGGCCGGGCGGGTTGGGACGCCGGGCCGAAGCGGGCGGCGAGGAGCGCGCGGGTGGCCTCGAGGGCCTGCGGGGCGGCCAGCGTCGTGGTGGCGAGCGCGAGACTTCTGGTGGGCGTGCGGTCGGTGAGCGGCGGGGTCGCGGGGGCGGCGGTGGGGGTGTGATCGGCCGGGCCGCGGTGGAGGACGGGCGCGCGGGTGACGGGCGGTTGCGGCGGGGCGGGCGGCTGGTGCCGGAGGGTGCAAGGGGTCGCTGCGCGTGGTGGGGGATTGGGGGGTGGCGCGGCGCGCGGCGGGGTGGGCGTAGGCGCTGGGGCGTTGGCGGGAGGGGTGCGGGGCTCGGTCGCGGGGCGCGCGGGGGCGGGCGAAGGGTGCAAGGGCTCGCTGCGTGGCGCGGGCGATTGGGGGGTGGCGGCGGGGCGTGCGGCCTGTTTGGCGGCACGGGCGGCGCGTTTGGCGGCGCGGGAGGCGCGCTTGGCGGCGTGGATGGCGCGCTTGGCGGCGCGGGCGGTGGCGATTGCGGCCTGCCAGGGGGCGCGGGCGGCGGCTTCCTCGCGGGCGGCGTGGCGCTCGGAGTCGCGGACGCGCAGGGCGAGCGGGGTGGCGTCGGGCTGGGCGGCGGCGCGGGGGCGTCCCGGCTGGCGGGCGGCGGGGGGCGAGAGGGTGTACAGGGTCGCTGCGTCGGGCGGGAGAAAAGGCAGGTTCGAGGGGTGGATGGGGGCGTCGAGCTCCGGCGGACCCTTGGCGAGGCGCGCGGCCATCTCCGGGGGGAGCCAGGGCCAGAGGCGCCTGGCCTCGCACAGCAGGTGGGTGCGGACGATAAGGGTGCGGACGTAGCGCTGCTCGGCGCGCTGGGGGGCGCCGGTGGCGGCGTGTTTGCCGTGCGTGGTGTTGGCGGTGACCATCCGCGCCATGCCGGCCGGCGTGCGCGGGCCGGTGCTTTTGCCGCCGTGCATGCGGCAGCGGCCGTTGGCCATGGCGGGGGCCTGGCAGGGGCAGCCGGTGGTGCGGGCTTTGGCGCCGCAGCGGGGGGCGAGGTTGGGGTTGCCTCGGCGCCGGGTGGGGCGGTCGGGGGCGGGGGTGGCGTCGGGGGGCGCGGCGGCGGGTTGCGGTGGGGTGGGGGGCGCGGTCATGCGGCCGCTCCTGCGGTTGGGGTGGGGGTGCGGCGGGCGCGGCGGGTGCGCGTGGCGGGAGGAGTCGCGCGGGGCGGCGGCGCGGGTGGCGTGGGTGCGGCAGCGGCCGCGTCAGGGTGTGGGGGGCGGCCGGACCGAGCGGCGTTTTTGTCCGGCGGTGCCGCGCGTTCGGGCGTCCGCGCGTGGTTTGGCGGCCGCGGGTTTTTCTGCGACCGCCGCAGCTCGCACTCCAGCCGGTCGCCTGCGTCGATCAGCGCGGCGGCGAAGCGGCCCAGCCGGCGCGCCTGCTCCGGCGAATTGGTGTGGACGCAGGCCCAGCGCAGTTGGCTGTCCGCCAGGCGCCGCAGCACGACGATCTGTCCGGCGAGGTGCGCCTGCAGGGCATCGGCCGGACGGAGCCAGGCGATCTCCCGGATGATCTGCTTGCGGCGCGAGCGGTGCCAGTCGGGCGGGGCGTGGGGCAGCAGCGGCGGGAGGGCGGCCAGCAGGGGGGCGAGCTGGTCGTCGGTGAGGCGGTAGGTCGGGGTTGGGGGTTGGGGAGTGCGGTGTGGGGGTTTGAGTTTGGGGAGGGACATTGGGAAGCTCCTGGTGAAAACGGCTTGGTAGTCAGGGACAGATATATTAACGTTCTGGCCAGTTACAACTAACGTCGATCGCCCGCCGCCCGGTCGTTCCCCCCACCACGCTCCGCGCGCATTGGCATTGCGCCTAACTCGAAGGCGCATGCTCTTCCCACCCGGTGCGACCAGCCGGGATCAGGCAGCTTATACGTCGTCCACCGAGTGTTCCTTTTGTTGTCCGAAGGGATCGCATATAAGGGCGGTGGCCCTGGGGACGAGCCACCGGGGTTTGGGGTTGGGCATGAAATTCGAGGAAGCAAGTGGAAGACCTTAGCATCAGAGAGATCCTGGAACAGGTGAGCCGCGGCCAAATCAGGATCCCTGCCTTCCAACGTGGCTTCGTGTGGGACGCTGAGCGGGTCGCTTACCTTATGGATAGCATCTACAAGAGCTACCCGTTCGGGTCGTTGCTGTTCTGGCGCACCAAGGAGAAGCTGAAGTTCGATCGCGACCTTGGCCCCTTCACGCTGCCCACCCCCAAAGAGGACTATCCGGTCGATTACGTGCTTGACGGCCAGCAGCGTGTAACATCGATTTTCGGGGTATTCCAGACGGAACTCAAAATGTCGATGGCGTCGGAAAGCGGTTGGCTTCCGATTTACTTTGACCTCCTGGCAGAGCCGACAGCGCAGGAAAGCCAGTTTGTGGCGCTCAGGCCCGCGGATGTCGTGCCAGGAAGGCACTTTCCTCTCCGTACTCTTTTTGACACAGTTGCCTACCGGAAGGCGACCGAAGGTCTTGACAACGCAACGATAAAAAGGATTGACGATATGCAAGCGGTCTTCAAAGAAAACAAGATACCCGTTCAAATTTCTAAAACTGAGGACAAGGCCACCGTTGCGATCATTTTCGAAAGAATAAATCGCCAGGGGGTAGAGCTAACCACCCTTCAACTCCTATCAGCGTGGACATGGAGTGAAGAATTCCAGCTTCAGGAACAGTTTGCCGAGCTTGAGGAAGAGTTGGGGCCCTTTTGGCTTCGCAGAGGTTGGAGGTGACACGAATTTGCTCTTGCGGTGCTGCTCGGCTGGTACTAACTGACGATGCTTCTCCGCAGGCGCTGATGGGCCTTAACGGCTCAGCGGTGCGCGCCAAGTTTGACGAAATTACAAACGGCGTGAAGTATGCCGTCGACTATATCCGAGCGAACTTCCTTGCTGAGACGCTGAACAACCTGCCGTTCACGACGTTGCTCGTTCCCCTGGCGGTCTTCTTCGCGGTTGACGGCAACAAGGAGCGCTCCGTGACCGACGTGGAGCGGAGGCGCATAAATCATTGGTTTTGGCGCTCATCGTTCTCAAAACGCTATAGCTCGGGCGTTCTGCGGAATCTAAACATGGATATAGAACAGATGAAGGCTCTGCGAGAAGGACGTGAGTTTGCCCTTGGCGATTTCCCCGTTTCTATTAATCCAGAATTTTTTACTGAGAATACATTCGGGATAGGGAACGTTAATACGAAGACGTTCATTCTGATGCTGGCGTCAGCACGGCCGCGATCGTTCATTTCCGGCGCCGCCATAGATCTTGAGGCAACACTGAAGCCCGCAAATAGGACCGAGTTTCACCACCTCATGCCTCGGGGCTTCTTGAGGGAATCGAAACAAAACAAGGAAATCGACGAGAGCATACTCGCTAATTTTGCGTTTATGTCTCGCGCGGACAACAGAAAGCTTGGTGGCGATGCTCCCTCGGCTTATCGAGGAAAGATGGCGTCCAACGTCAGTGAGATACTGTTCTCGGCCGTATGTCCCGAGAACATCTTCGAAGATCGTTACGCACCGTTCATCGAGGTGAGAGCCAAAATCTTGACAGCGAAAGCAACGGAGATCTGTGGTTTGAACGGGTACTAGCGTCGGCGATGAGGCACAGCAGACCCCCGCGTCCTGACGTAATGCCAGCCCCGGCGCGAGGCGCCGTTAGAGTCTTCTCTCGGTGAAACTCTGTATGAGCTCAACGAAATTCTGTGTCCGATGGGGTGCTTGCTGGACCGCGGCAGGTCCACAGCCCAATTGGCTTTCGAACGCCGGCCTTGCTCCAGCGGGTATTGGATGGTCCCAATCAGCGCCGGCCTCGACCTTACCGGCCAGCAGGCCGCGGGGACGGGGGGACATTCGCTTGGTCAGGGGCACCAGCCGGGCGAGCGGGTTACGGATGTTCGCCGCGAGGGATTCCAGGAAGCGGCACGCTTGCCAGCGGCGGCGTTCAGTGTCGGCACAACCTGGCGCGTCTCGCCAGCTACGATGTCGTCCTGGCGTGTCGTGACCGGTGTGGTCATCGCACTCGTACCTGAACGTAGTGCGAGTTTTTGCACTCAGGAGGAACGCGATCTAAAGATTCGAAACGTTTGGTACTTTGTCCCACTCTCTGCCAGAAGGTGAAATAGTCGTGCGTTGTCGGCGGCGCTACAACAGCAATAATTCGAAAGTTAGATTGCCCACCATCGTGTATCCAGCCATGCCATTGCCTGGCTGCTGGGTCGAAAACCACTCGAAAGAAACCCTGCGGCCAGACTTTCGATGAGATTTCGTCTTGCCGAAGAAGCCAGATTTCATGCCCATTCGGCAGACGCTTCAATGAACCTTCCACCCTGTAGGCCGTTGAACCATCCATCTGCACGCTGCCTTCTAGGTAGCCTGGCCTAGGCGAAGTGATCCGAATCTGATTTCCAAGCAGCTTCCTTCCCCAAGCCGTGATCGCGGCCCAGACGCTCTCCGTAACTAATCCCTCGGCAATTCCGGACACAGCGCCCCCCGCTCCGTCGGATCAGTAACCACTCTATCCCCCTTTCTTATGTTATGATCAAGGACATTATCACATAGAAGGTATCCAAGGCCGATCCCGCGAGCGAGCTTTCGGTCAGGGATAGAGATCGACATGACGTGGGGATGACCCAACGGCGCCGCCGCGCGCTCCATCCGCGTGCAGCCGTGTTCATCGGTGCTTGCATTTCCTTGCGTAAAGGCGTTTCGCCGGAAACCGCGCGCGCATGTCTGGCAGCCCCCTATAGCGCGACCCGCATACGGACATCGAACGCGTATACTCAGCGCGCAGGCCGGTGACCAGGCGCGGGCTGCGCGACCGGGACACGGCATCGGCGAGATAGACCGGCAGGCGGGCAAGCACGTCGTCCAGTTCGCGCCGCAGATCGCTCTTCAGCTCGATGACGGTGGCGCCCCACATCGTGTCGATGCGCCCGCTGCCGTCGAGCAGATAGACCTCCTGGCCGATCTCCTCGTACGGGGCGCCGAAGCCAGAGCGCAGCAGTTCGGTCACATGGCCGCGCAACGCCTCGTGGCGCGGCCGGCCGGCAAGCGCGCGCTCCGGTTCGGGCAGTCTTGCGCTACGCCAGGTTACGGTCACCGAGATACCATGTGCGGGTGAGTTGGGTTCGCCGAGGCATTGCGTTGGACGGCTGGGCCGACTCGGCCGCAGTTGCTATGCTTCGCAGCATGTCCGCATTGCAAGCTGACCTGTTCGGAACTGCGTCGCACGCCAGCGAGAAGCCCAGCGACGAGATCGTCGCGCTGGTTCGCCGGCGGCTGCACGCGACGCTGGCGCTGGTCAAGTCGGCCGAAGCGATGCCGTGGCCGGACCAGCTTGCCATCATCCGCGAGGACAACGCGTTCCGCTACGGCAAGGACGTGCTGCCGCCGGAGGAAGGGGCGGCGCTGTGGGCCGAGTTCGATGCGGAGATGAACCGGCTCTATGCGATCATGAACGAGGGCAAGGAACCGGACCTGGGCGACTGAGCAGCGCGATCAGCGCCGGCACGAACCGTGACGCGCGCAAGCTGATGGTGCTGTCGGCCTGGCGGATGGTGGCGGGGATCCGGTTCATGATGTTCCGGCCGTTTCGGTCGCACCGTTCGGATCGGGGTCAAGCGAACACGCCGGCAGAAAGTCCTCATCGAACACGACCTCGGCGCACGCGTAAGGCGGCCCGTTGAACCAGCCCTCGGCCTCGGCTTCGCCGCGGCTGAGCGTCCGGCGCAGTTCGGGTGTGTTGCTCCCCACTGCAAGGCTGTCGATGCGCATCGCGATGACCGTGCGCGTGCCGATGTCGGTGCAACGCCATTGCCGGCCGCTGCACCGGAACGTCATGCCGATCCTGAATTCCGAGTGGTGCATGGTGGGTCAGATTTCGCGGGGGATACGGTCGAGCAGTTCGCCGGCGGGCGCAACAAGCGCCGTGTCTCGATGTGCGAGAGTCTCAGTGGTGATCTTCGCTCGGCTGGCGATGACAAGGCGGCTCATGGAGAAGACTCTCGGTGCATCACCAGAAAGCCAAAGCCCGCGTCAGCCGGGCCATTATTGATCGAGGTCTGGATCTGCAACGAGCCGGAGTGGGCGACCACCAAATTGGCTGAAGCTCCTTTCGCATCGCCCGAGGAGTTGACCAGTACGATCTTGTCCTCCGGAAGAGTGCTCCCGCCTTTGAAGGTCACGGTATATTGGCCGGGGGGGCCCGGGTGTTCGACCGTAAATTTGAACGACCCGGCCGTGTCACCGGAAAGGACCTTGCCGGTTGGGTCAACTCGACCACCCGCGACGATGGCGAAACCGTCCAGTGCCTGTTTCAGCGGATGCACCTCTTGCCAGGTGAGGTGTCGCAGAAACAAGCCCATGCCGCCAGCCACGATGACGGACATCAGGAACATCGCGAGCAGACGAGCCGCTGGACTTCCTTGCACAAACCACTGTCGAACGCGTGGGATGCGGGTAATGAGAAACCCGGAGGCCGCGGCGAACGCGCCGGACGCGATCGCTCCCACGAGCGCAGTCAGAAAGTCCTGAGTGAGGCTCCCCGCGGATCCCATCTTGCTGCCCTCTCCTTGCCTGTCCACAACGGCGCCGGTGGTGACAGTCGCATCCTAGCTGTGTTCGCAACATGTGATAAATGACGTTGTGCCACATGGACGGCGCCGCAGACCGATCCCGCGACCGGCCTGTCGGTCGGGGACAGAGATGGGCGTGACGTGGGGATGACCCGACGGCGGCGCGGCGTGCTTCCATCCGCGTTCAGCCGCGTTCATCTGCGGCAAAATTTCTTGCTTGCTTCCCCTTGCTTGCTTTCGGGTTGGGGCGCGGAGCGCGACAGGTTAGTGCGGTGCGTGGTGCGTTACCCTCACCCGGCGCGCTCCGCGCGCCGACCTCTCCCGCAAGCGGGAGAGGTGTACGCGTCTTACGCCGCCGGGGCTGCGCCGATCAGCAGCCGCAGCACCACCATCCAGGGATAGCGCGTGTCCAGCACGACGCCATCTGGCGTCGCCAGCTTGCCGTCGGCCGTCACCGGCACGTGCTTCATCGTCACCGCGTCGTCCACGTTGCCGCCGATCACCGCGATCTGCCCCGGGCCCGAAGTATCCACGACGATGTCGCAATGGCCCGGGAAGTGTCCGGCCGGCAGGTCGTCATAGCGCAGCGCGGCCGCGTGGCCGCGCCCCAGGCAGATCAGGTCGCCCGGCACCGGGGCGTACGCCTCCGGCCGCTCCGCGGTGACCAGCCAGCCGGAGGTCGCCCCGGTCGCCATCAGCTTGGCGATGTCGATGTAGGTGGCATGGTCGGGGGCATAGGGGAAGCGCGGCCCGGCGCCGGCGATGCGCATCACGTAGGAGACGAAGGCCGCTGACCACGCGAAATCGCCGTCCTGATTGGCCGGGAAGACGGCGCCGGCCGAATCGTGCTTGCCGGTCCAGGCGGCCTCCGGCGCGCTCGCGTTCATGCCGAGCCACCAGTATTCGCCGACGCGCTGCCACAGGCCGGGTTCGCGCTCGGGTTTTTCCTCCGGCGCCGGCGGCGGGCGCGTGTCGGGCGGGTCGTCGTCGACCGGCTGGCCGAACAGCCGCCACTCGCGCAACGCGATGGCGACGATGGACTCGCGGGAGATGGGTTCGTAGGGGACGCGCGCGAAGGGGGGGACGTGGGCGTCGGGCGGCGTGGGCGGTGGCGGCGGCGGCGTGGCGCAGCCGGACAGGGCGAGGAGCAGGGCTGCCAGCGGGGCGCAGAGCGGGTGGACGCGGGCGGGAGCGGCGCCGGGGCACAAAGGCGGGGACTTCGCGGTGCTCATCGGTGTGCATCCGTGTTCATCTGCGGTTGCTTTTGCTTGATTTTGGGTTGGCGCTGGCGGCACTACCCTCACCCGCGTCGCTCCGTTCCGCGACCTCTCCCGCCAAGAGCGGGAGAGGTGGGTGTGCCATCAGTCCGCCGCCCCTTGGGTCAGGCGGAACGGGGCGCGGGGATAGACGCCCAGCACGCGCACCTCGGAGGAGAAGAAGGTCAGCTCCTCCAGCGCACGGCGCATCGGCGGCTGCTCGGGGTGGCCGTCGGCGTCGCACAGGAACTGGGTGGCGACGAACTGGCCGGCCAGCATGTAGCTCTCCAGCTTGGTCAGGTTGACGCCGTTGGTGGCGAACCCGCCCATCGCCTTGTAGAGCGCCGCCGGCACGTTGCGCACGCGGAACACGAACGTGGTCATCAGGTTGGGCGTCGCCGGATCGGGCAGGCTCGGCTGCGGCGCCATGACGTAGAAGCGGGTGGTGTTGTGCGCGGCGTCCTCGACGTTGCGGCGCAGGATCTCCAGCCCGTAGATCTCGGCGGCGAGGGACGACGCGATCGCCGCGTCCTCGGGGTTGTTCCACTGCGCGACCAGTTGCCGCGGCGCCGGCGGTGTCGGCCTGCACCACCGGCGGTCAGGCCAAGCTGGCGCAGCAGATGGCGCACCTGGCCCAGCGCCACGGGGTGCGAGTGCGCCCGCTTCAGGCCCTCGATCGTGGCGCCGTGCGGCGCCAGCAGGCAGTGCTCCACGCGCTGGAAATGCTCGCCGACGACGAACAGGCCGGAGCTGCGGCAGCAGGTGGTGGATGTCGGGCACGCGGCCGGCCAGGCTGTTCTCGCACGGCAGCATGGCGAGCGTGGCGCGGCCGTCGCGCACCGCCTCGATCGCCGCCTCGAAGCTTTCGCAGGGCAGCGTGGCAGTGGCGGGATAGGCGTCGCGGCAGGCCAGGTCGGAATAGGCGCCCGGCAGGCCCTGGAAGGCGATCGTTGCGGTCACGCCGGGCTGCTCCCCAAGCTGCTGCTCCCCACCCCGCTGCTCCCCACACGCGGCTTCCCGGCTGCAGCGCCTCGCGCGCGCGTTCCAGGTCGGCGGCGGTGTCGACGCCGAACGGCGCGTGCTCGACCCGCGCGCAGGCGATGCGCATGCCGGCCTCCAGCGCGCGCAACTGTTCCAGGCTCTCGCGCCGCTCCAGCGGGGCCTCGGGCAGCGAGACGAAATGCGCCAGCGCGGCGCGGCGGAAGGCGTAGATGCCGATGTGGTGCCAGCGCGGCCCCTCG
This sequence comes from uncultured Alphaproteobacteria bacterium, assembly GCA_963773345.1. Classification (GTDB taxonomy): domain Bacteria; phylum Pseudomonadota; class Alphaproteobacteria; order Acetobacterales; family Acetobacteraceae; genus Palsa-883. Next base: position 1,433,334 of record CAVZBG010000010.1, read on the forward strand.
CCCCACGGGATCGGCCGCGCGGGAGAAATACAGCGCCGGCGACACCGCGCGGCCGCGGTCGAACGCGCAGGCGGCTTTCACCACGGAGGGCAGCCGCTGCCTCCTCGGGCGAGGTGATCGGGGCGACCAGCGTGGCAATGTCGAACGCCGGGTCCGACAGCGGGGTGAGCACGGTGCGCAGGTAGACCGGGGGGATGGTCGGCAGGTCGCCCTGCAGGTTCACCACCACGTCGTAGCGCCCCTGCGGGTCGAGCACCGCCAGCGCCGCGTGCACCCGGTCGGAGCCGCGCGGCAGCGACGGATCGGTCATCACCGCGGTGCCGCCGGCGGCGCGCACGGCGTCGGCGATCTCGGCATCGCCGCAGGCCACCGCGGCGGGGCCGATATCGGCCTCGCGCGCGCGGTCCAGCACGTGCACGATCATCGGCTTGCCGTGGATGTCGGCCAGCGGCTTGCCGGGCAGGCGCGTGGAGGCCATGCGCGAGGGGATGACGACGATCGGGTTCATCGGGCGGGCATGCGGCGGGTCCGCGGGTGGCTACGGGACGGTTTCGCTGAATGCCCGGATCGCGTGCGAAAGCGGGACGGGTTGATGGGGCTGGGTCGTTTCCCTATGGTGCCGCGCACCTTATGGAGGCGCACGCCGGCGTGCAACTGTGGCGCGGGCGGGCTGGACGTGTGTCGAAACGGTTCGAGCGGAGAAGACAGGCCGCATGGACAGCATGGAGGTCAACAAGGGCATTGCCGCGGTCCTGGTCGTGGGCATCGTGTTCTTTCTCACCGGGCTGATCGGCGACAAGCTGGTGACCGAGACGGTGCCGAGCAAGCCGGCGATCGAGATCAAGGGCGCCGCCGCCCCGGCCGCCTCGACGACGGCCGCCGCGCCGGCACCGCTGCCGCCGATCGCGCCGCTGATGGCCAGCGCGGACCCGGCGGCCGGCGAGGCGTTTGCCAAGCAGGTCTGCACCGTCTGCCACACCTTCAACCAGGGCGGCAAGCCGCTGGTCGGCCCGAACCTGTACGACGTCGTCGGCGCGCCGCACGACCATGAGGCAGGGTTCAACTATTCGGCCGCGCTGGAGAAGTTCAAGGGCCAGCCCTGGACCTATCGAGGCGCTGAACCACTGGCTGTTCAAGCCAAGCGAATACGCGCCCGGCACCCGCATGACCTTCGCCGGCATCCCGAACGAGAAGACGCGGGCGAACGTGATCGCCTATCTGCGCTCGCTGTCGCCCAACCCGGTGCCGCTGCCGAAGCCTGAGGCAGCCGCGCCGGCCCAGCCCGTCGCGGCGGCGGCACCCGCAGCGCCTGCGGCGGCACCCGCCGGCGCCGCGCCCGCCACCGCGCCGGCCCCCGCCGGTGCCGCGCCCGCCACCGTGCCTGCCCCCGCCGCGCCCGCCACCGCGCCGGCTGCCGCTGCACCCGCTGCCGCTGTGCCCGCGAAACCCGCGCCGGCGGCTCCCGCCGGAACACTTCCCGCCGCAACCGCCCCCGCGGCAACTCCTCCGGCGACGGCGCCTGCCGGGGCGGCGCCCTCGGCGGCTCCTGCGGCGCCAGCGAAGCAGCCGTAACGCGCACGGCGCGATCGTGGCCGCCGACGCCCTCGACCGTCTGATCGCCGGCGCCGAGGCGGCGGCCGACGTCGCCGGGGCGGTGATCCGCCCGTTCTTCCGCGCCCGGCTCAGCGCCGAACTGAAATCGGACCAGAGCCCCGTCACCATCGCGGACCGCAGCGCCGAGCAGGCGATGCGCGCGGTGCTGACCGAGCGCTTCCCGGAGCACGGCGTGCTGGGCGAGGAGTTCGGGCGCGACCGGCCGGACGCGCGGCTTTGCTGGGTGCTGGACCCGATCGACGGCACCCGCGCCTTCATCACCGGCCGCCCGGTGTTCGGCACGCTGGTGGCGCTGCTGGAGGACGGCAAGCCGATCCTGGGGGTGATCGAACAGCCGGTGACGGGAGAGCGCTGGATCGGCGCCGCCGGACGCGCGACGGTGTTCCGCGGCCCGATGGGCGGCGTCGCCGGCTGCCGGCCGTGCGCGGCACTGGGCGAGGCCGAGCTGTCGTGCACCGGCCTCAATCTGCTCGGCGGCGATATGCCGCGCTGGCAGCGTCTGGCCGACGTGGTGGGGAGGGTGTCGTGGGGCGGCGACTGCTACGCTTACGGGCTGCTGGCGCTCGGGCACATCGATGTGATCGCCGAGGTCACCATGAAGCTGTGGGACTGGGCGGCGCTGGTGCCGGTGATCGAGGGCGCCGGGGGGCGGATTACCGACTGGTCGGGGCACGCGCTGCGCCCGGACGGCGACGGGCGCGTGCTGGCGGTGGGGGATCCGGGGCTGCTGGAGCCGGCGGTCGCGCGGCTGAAAGCGTAGGGCGGAACAGCGCAGCGCATTCCGCCGGTTGTACCGCACTGGTGACGTCTGGCGCGCTGCAAAGATGGCGGAATGCGCTGCGCTTTTCCGCCCTACTCCGCTGCTGCCGGCTGGATCTGCGGGGAATTGGCACCGTAGCGGTCGCGGAACGGCTGGGTGTCGATCTCTTCCAGTTCGATCTCGCGCGCTGAGCACCTTGCTGCTTCCACGCCTGGTGCGCCGGTTCGGCGGCGTGGAACTCGGGCATCACTTCGCGCGCGAACAGTTCCAGGCTTTCGCAGATATGCGCGTGCGCGTTCTTGCCGGCCTGGTTCAGCAGGATCACCTGGTCGATGTTGGAGGTTTGGAAACGCCGCAGCTTGCGGCGCAGGGTTTCGGGCGAGCCGATCAGGCCGCCGGAGAGGGCGCGCGCCGCCTGGCTCGGGGTTGTCGCGCTTCCAGCTGGTTGTATTCGTCCCACATGTTGACCGTGTAGGGGTCGGGGCGCTTGCGTCCGGCGCTGGCGCCGTAATAGCGCAGCGCGAACTGGAAGAAGGTCGCGCCGTCGGCGCGGCGGCGGGCTTCCTCGTCGGTCTCGGCGCACATGAAGTAGCTGACCAGCGCGATGTTCGGATTGGTCTGGTAGTCGGCCAGCTTCTCCTGCCGTTTGGCGAACGCGTTGTAGTAGGCGTGCACCCAGGCGTGCGCCGCGTCGGCGGAGAGGAACTGGAAGCCCAGCGCGCCCATGCCGCGCCGGCCGGCCATCTCGATCGTTTCGAGTTGCGAGCAGGCGACCCACAGCGGCGGATGCGGCTTCTGCACCGGCTTCGGCAGCACGTTGCGCATCGGCATCTTGTGCCATTTGGTGTCGAGCTCGACGCCCTTGTCCTGGAACATCGGGATGATGCAGCGGATGGCGTCTTCCCAGACCTCGCGCTTGGTTTCCATGTCGCGGCCGAAGCCGCCGAGCTCGGTGATCGAGGCGGATTCGCCGGTGCCCATCTCGACGCGGCCGTTGCTGACCAGGTCGAGGCAGGCGATGCGCTCGGCGACGCGCTGCGGCGGGTTGGTGGTGAGCTGCACGATGCCGTGGCCGAGGCGGATGTTTTTGGTCCGCTGGCTGGCGGCGCCGAGGAAGACTTCCGGGGCGCGGGGAGTGCGAGTATTCCTCCAGGAAGTGGTGCTCGACCTCCCAGGCGTAGTCGTAGCCGAGGCGATCGGCGCAGTTCGACCTGGTCGAGTGCGTTCTGATAGAGCTGGCGCTCGTCGTCCGGGCCCCAGGGGCGCGGCAGTTGCAGCTCGTAGAAGATGCCGAATTTCATCACTGGTCCTTTGGGGCGGTCCCCTGGGGCGTTGCCCGGCTTGTCGCGGTGCTACTGGGCAGTAGGTTCGGGCTGGCGTCAAGCGGCGCAGGCAGATCAGGCCGCCAACGCACCGGGTCGCTAGAGCATTTTCATCCTGACTGGAAACGATCTGTCATTGCGAGGAGCGCAGCGACGAAGCAATCCCCATCCGGGTGCGCACCTGGATGGGGATTGCTTCGTCGCTGCGCTCCTCGCAATGACAGGTGGGCCGGGAGGCGGGCCGGCGACTCCAGTCAGGGTGAAAATGCTCTAAGCCGTCTTGCGCAGATCGCGGAAAAACGCGCGGATTTCGCCGGCGAGTGCTTCGGGCTGCTCCATCGCCGCGAAATGGCCGCCGCGGGGCATGACGGTCCAGCGGCGGATGTCGGAGAAGGTCCGCGCCGCAACAGAGCGCGGCGGGTGCAGGATCTCGCGCGGGAATTCCGCATAGCCCACCGGCACGTCCACGGTACGGCCCTCTGGAACGATCCAGGGACCGTGCAGGCGTTCGTAATACGGCCAGAACGAGGCCCCGATGCACCCGGTGAACCAGTAGAACGCGATGTCCGCGAGCATCTGTTCGCGCGTCAGGGCGGCCTCCGGATCGCCGTTGCAATCCGTCCAGGTGCGGAATTTCTCGACGAACCATGCGGCCAGGCCGGCCGGTGAATCGTTCAGCGCGAACGCCAGGGTCTGCGGCCTGGTGCCCTGGATAAGCTGATACCCGGTCTCCTCCTTGACGAATTGTGCCAGCTCGGCCGCGAATGCCTGCACCTCGGGCGCCGGATCGGTGAACAGGGCGGGGTCGCGGCGCACGGCGCTGAGGAAGTTCAGGTGCACGCCGATGATCCGGTCGGCGTGCTGAAGGCTCAGTTTGGTCGATACCGCCGCGCCCCAGTCACCGCCCTGCGCGCCGAAATGCCGGTGGCCGAGCGCGGTCATGAGATCAGCCACGGCATCGGCCATCGCCCCGACGCCAAACCGTTGCTGGCCGGGCCGGAAGGACAGGCCGTAGCCCGGCAGCGACGGGGCCACGATGGTGAACGCATCGGCGGGGTCGCCGCCAAATCGGGCCGGATCGGTCAGTCGGGGGATGATGTCGAGAAACTCGAACACCGAGCCGGGCCAGCCGTGCAGCAGCACCAGCGGCATCGGGTCCGGCCCGTTCCCGCGCACGTGCAGCGCGTGCACCTGGATGCCGGCAATTGGCACCATCACCTGGGGAAAGCTGTTGAGCCGGGCTTCCTGGGCGCGCCAGTCGAAACCGTCCCGCCAATAGGCCAGCAGGGTGCCGAGATAGGTCGCGTCCGTGCCGTACGACCAGGGCGCGTCCGGCGCCTGGTCGGGCAGGCGCGTGCGCGCCAGACGCGTCTTCAGGTCGGCAAGGTCGGCGTCGGGCACATGCAGGGTAAAGGGGTGCGGCGTCATGCGGGGTGCCTCGTGAAACGGCCCATAGCCGGCCGGAGGGTGGCGGGAGGGGTCGATCTTTTCGCCGCCTGGTATCACTTACCCAGCCGCGTGATCAGCTCTGCCCAGCGGTCCAGCAGCGGCAGGACCACGTCTTCCCTGGCGGCGGGGACGCTGATCACCACGCGGGCGACGCCGATGTCCTGGTAATATCGCAGCCGGTCCAGATTTTCCTCGACGCGAAAGATGGTGATCGGCAGCGATGCCGGATCGCGGCCGGCCTCGATCGCCATCTGGCGGAACTGCGGCAGGAACACGCCGACATCGGCATAGGTCTGCCGGCTGGCACGCGGCACCCAGCCGTCGCCGTAACGGATCGCCCGGCGCGCGCCATAGGGGAAGGCGCCGCCGACGATGATCGGCGGATGCGGCCGCTGCACCGGTTTCGGCCGGGCGATCATCGGGCCGAACTCGACGAACTCGCCGTGGTATTCCGCCGTGTCCTGCGTCCAGATCGCCTGCATCGCCTCGATCCGCTCGCGCGCCAGCTTGTGGCGGGTGGCGAAGGCGGTGCCGTGGTCGGCCATTTCCTCGACGTTCCAGCCGTTGCCGACGCCGAACAGGAAGCGGCCGTTGGACACCTGGTCGATCGAGGCCACCAGCTTGGCGGTCTGGATCGGATCGCGCTGGGCGATCAGGCAGACGCCGGTGCCGAGTTTTATCCGTTGCGTCACCGCGGCGGCGGCGGTCAGCGCCACGAACGGGTCCATAAGGTCGTAATAGGCTTTCGGCAGCTCGCCGCCGCTGGGGAACGGCGTCGCCCGGGCCAGCGGGATGTGCGAGTGCTCCGGTACCCAGAGCGACTCGAACCCGCGCTGTTCCAAGGCCACGCCGAGCTCGGCCGGGCCCATCGAATAGTCGGTGAAGAACATCGCGGCGCCAAACTGCATGGCGTGATCCCCCCGGTGCCGTCCGTCGCGTGGGTTCGACGGCGGGCGCAGCGACGCTATCCGGCCCGCCGTCGATTTCCAAAACGCGGCCGCCGCGCGTCCGCCGGCCGCGCGTGACCATTTGTTAACCAATCGCCGCTAAAGGGGCCGCGCCGCTCCGGTGGACAGCGCCGCGCCCCGCCTGATCGGCCGTTGTGCGGAGCGCGGCAGCAAGGCTCGACAGGAGACCGCATGAACGACGCCGCATCGCAGCAGGACCGGGTCACGGACGCACGTGGGCGCCTGGCGTTTCTGCAGATCACGCCGGACACCTCGGCGGCACTGGTCAAATTCTGGCCGCACGTGCACGCGGCCCTGCCCGACATCCTCGATCGATTCTACCGTTATTTGACCACCGAACCGGCGCTCGCGCGGCTGATCGGGACGCAGACGGAGCGGTTGAAACGCGCCCAGACCAGCCATTGGGAACGGCTGTTTTCCGGCCGATTCGACGCCGGTTATTTCGACAGCGTGCACGCCGTCGGCCTGGTGCATGCCAAGATCGGCCTGGAGCAGCGCTGGTACATCGGCGGCTACAATTTCGTGCTCGGCGAGCTCAGCGAGCTGGTCGGGCGGGTGCATCGCTTCGCCCCGAAGCGGGCGCGCCAGGTCATGCAGGCCGTGGTGACCGCGGTGCTGCTGGACATGGATGTCGCGATCTCGGTCTACCAGGAACGACTGGTCGGGGCGGCGGCACAGCGTTCGAACGCCATCGACGGGCTGGCGCGCGGGTTCGAGGCGAAGGCCGGCGAGCTGCTCGGGTCGATGGATGCGGCGGCGGGCGAGATGGTCGCCAGCGCGCGGCACCTGTCGGGAACGGCGGAAACCTCCACACAGCAGGCGGCGAACGTCGCGGTGTCGGTGCAGCAGACCAGTGCCAACGTGCAGACGGTGGCGGCGTCGGCCGAGGAACTGTCCGCCTCGATCAACGAGATTGCCCGCCAGGTGGCGCAGTCGTCCGGCATCACCGACAAGGCGATCGCCGAGGCGCGCCGCACCGACACGGTGGTGCAGGCGCTGGCCGACAGCGCGCGGCAGATCGGCGACGTGGTCGGGTTGATCAGCAACATCGCCGGGCAGACCAACCTGCTGGCGCTGAACGCGACGATCGAGGCGGCGCGCGCCGGCGATGCGGGCAAGGGGTTCGCCGTGGTGGCCAGCGAGGTGAAGGGGCTGGCGGCACAGACCTCGCGCGCGACCGAGGACATCTCGCGCCAGATCACCCAGATCCAGTCCGCCACGCGTGAGGCGGTGCAGGCGATCCAGGGGATTGTCGCGACGATCTCCGAGGTCGGCAGCATCGCCACCGCGATCGCCGCGGCGGTGGAGGAACAGGGCGCGGCGACGCGCGAGATCGCCGGCAGCGTGCAGCAGGCGGCGGCCGGATCGCACCAGATCAGCGGCAGCATCGAGATCGTCAACGATGGGGCGCGGGCGACCGGGGAAGGGGCGGGAAAGGTGCTGGGCGCCGCGACCGGGCTGTCGGATCGCGCGCGGAGCCTGGATGCGGCGATGCGGGATTTCCTGGCGGCGGTGAAGGCGGCTTGAAGGGGGGGTGGATTGGATGGCTGGCGGGGCGTTGAGTGGCTCCGGTGCGCACTGTGCGGCACCCGTTATGTTCCTCACGGGCAATCGCCAAGCCTGATTAGTCCCTCATCGCCTGACTCTTGACGCTTTCTGAAAAAAAATCCATTGCGATCGCGAGTTCGCGGTGCAACGCTCGGTAGGCCGTAATGGCTTGAACCCACAGGGTTCCTACCCTCTGCACCCGCTGATGCGGGAACCACCGGGCGGATGTGAATCGGCGGATCATCCAAAGTTTGCCCGCACGGCCGACGGAATTTCTTTGCCTGTTTGGTTCCGGCTCGGCCGGCTTAGGGTGGGCAGAAGCGAACGGCAAGCTGGTGACTGCATCGAGGCCGTCCGTCCGCCGCGCATGTCGTGTCCGCGCGTCAATTAGCTGATGGCATGGGCGCCCGGGGCAACGGCAACTGGGGCAATGGCAACTGGGCCAAGGGCAACTGGCCCGGGCCTGCCTGGGTCAGATACAACGTCGCGTCACCGAACCAGCCGGTTTCCAGGGTCAGCCGCACCGGCAGCAGCATCGCGCCGGGCACGACCTGCGCCAGCCATGCCGAGCCACGCAGCGGGCGACCCCGCGACTCATCATCGCCCTCGAGGAACCCGGCCAGTATGCGTTCTTCGAAATCGCAGCGCAGTGCCTTGCCGCTGAACATCGATCGGTCGGTCGGTTCCACGGTCTCGATCCCCACAGTGTGCGACGTCGCCTCGGTGAGGCTGCGCCCGTCGTAGGTGTGCACGGTGCCATCGCAGGTGCCGGTGGCTGCGACATGGCGCATCAGCTCGGCCAGAGCGCTGAGGGTGTCTACCGTATTGGTCTGCAGGTCGGACGGCACGGCGGCGCGCTCGGCCTCGTTCGGCGGAACCAGGCTGCGGATCTGCGGCTGGCCGTGGAGGTAGTCGATCAGCGTGCTCCGATGCCGCCCTCGCCAGATACCGTCGCCAGAGTACTCCTGCGGCGCCGAGCTATCGTCGGCCCAGGATCCAGTCACGGTGTTGAGCTGGTGCCCCTCGTAGAAGAAGCCGGCCAAGCCGACGGTGTGGTAGGCGAGCCGCACCTGATACGACCGGTGGCCGAACCCGAAGTCTGCCTCCACGTTTGCCACGTGCAGGCCGGCCGCATAGGCTTGGTAGACGACGTGGATGTCGCGAGCCTCCTGCGCACGGGCGGGCGATGCGAGCAGCACGACCAGCAGTAGGGACGCAACGCGGTCGCGGATCATGGCTGGATAGTATGCCAGGCCGCGACACCGGCAAAGGGAAATGGTTCCTTATCGCCTGAACTCTTGTCACTTTTTGCGAAAAAATCCCTCGCGATCGCGCGTTCGCGGTGCAACGCTCGGTAGGCCGAGAATTGCTTTGCCTGTTTGGTTCCGGCTCGGCCGGCTTAGGGGTCTCGGCGCGCGGTGTGATGGATATGGAGGATTTCGACAGCCTCCGGTCTGACCCGAAAGATGATCTTGGCGGGTGCGAAGGAGGGGCACCACCCGGACGTCGGGACGGGCGAAGGAGGGGCACCACCCGAACGCCCGGCCGTTCCGCGACCTGCCGCGCGCCGTGCGGCAACTGACCGATCCGCCTCTCGACGGCGCGCAACCTCAGATCGAACGACGGATATGCGGCGGGGAAATTCGCGGCGATGTATCTCAGGATGTCGTCAAGGTCGTGGAGGGCTTCGTCGGTATAGACGACCTTCATGCCGGGCGGTGTCTGGCGAAGATGGTCGCCACGTCAGTGGGTGCCGCAAACCGCCTGGCGTCGGCGGCCAGAAGTCCGCGGTCGATCCCGGCGAGCTCTTCCGGTGTGGCGTGATAGATGCCACCCTTTAGCGCGGCATCTATGTCGAGGGCAATCCCGGGAGCTCTTCCTGGGCGGCTTCCGGCCAGGTCTCGACCCGCTTCATCACGTCGGTGAGGACTTTCGGCGTCATGCGGACCGCTTAGCATAGGGCAGCCGGGTGGTATAACGCCGCTCGCGGCGCGGATGCGGGGGGTACCCTCACCCGGGTCGCTGCGCGACCCGACCTCTCCCGCAAGCGGGAGAGGTAGGTGTTTGCGGGGGGCTAGACCTTTTCGACCTGGCTGTATTCCAGCTCGACGGGGGTGGAGCGGCCGAAGATCGAGACGCTGACCTTCACGCGGCCCTTTTCCTCGTCGACCTCCTCGACCGTGCCGTTGAAGCTGGTGAACGGGCCGTCGGCGACGCGCACCTGCTCGCCGACCTCGTAGAGCACCGCCGGGCGGGGGCGTTCGGTGCCCTCCTGGGTCTGCTTCATGATGCGCTCGGCCTCGGCGTCGCTGATCGGGCTGGGCTTGTTGCGGGTGCCGAGGAAGCCGGTGACTTTCGGGGTGTCCTTGACCAGGTGCCACGCCTCGTCGGTCAGCTCCATCTTCACCAGCACGTAGCCGGGGAAGAACTTGTGCTCGGCGTTGATCTTCTGGCCGCGGCGCATCTCCACGACGTTCTCGGAGGGGACGAGGACCTCGTCGATCTGCTCGGCGAGGCCCTTCTGCGCCGCCTGCTCCTTCAACTGCTGGGCGATCTTCTTCTCGAAGCCCGAATAGACGTGCACGACATACCAACGCTTGGCCATCATTCGCTCCCGTCAGCCGCCGGCGCCGAACAGTGCGCGCACGCCGAGGCTGATGATCTGATCGACAAAGAAGAAGAACAGCGCGGTGAGGGTGACCATGGCGAACACCAGGCCGGTGGTCACCAGCGTCTCCCTGCGGGTCGGCCAGGTGACGCGCCCCACCTCCGCTCGGACCTCGCGGACGAATTTCACCGGATCAAACGCCACGCCATCCACCTCTGCACTGCCTGCCTGAAATCCCACGCACCCCGACACCTCAGCGCCATGCGGGCGCCGCACCCCGGCACCCGGCTGGCCGCGCGCCCGACGGACCGGGGCCCGGCTGGCAGGGGTGGAGGGTCTCGAACCCCCAACCTCCGGTTTTGGAGACCGGCGCTCTAGCCAATTGAGCTACACCCCTGCACGACGGACCGGCATCCGGCCACAGATGCCGTGCTGGGAGACATTGTGCTCGGGCGCCGCGTGCGCAGGGGCGGTAAAAAGGGCCGCGCCGCGCCGGTGTCAAGTGCGGGGTGGGGTGGGCCGTTGCGGGTCCGGGCGGGCGGGGCCGTTCGGGGGGACGCAGGCAACGGTTCACGCCGAGAACGCGGAGCCGGCGCGGAGGGCCGCGGAGCGGGCGCCGGGGGAAGGCGGCGTTCGTTGCGCGGCGATCCATCGTGTCATGGGTGGAGGGGCGCGGCGAGGGTGCGGTGCATGCGCCGTTGCAGGTGTTGCAGCCGCCGGCGCTGCGCCCGGTTCGTGCCGGGGGGTGGGAGGACGCCGCCCGCCGCGGCGCTGGCTTCAGGTGCATGGGGTTCTGCTTGTGGGTGCACGGCGGCGCCAGGCTCGGCGGGCGGTGGGGTCGGGGTGGCAGGCCCGGAGTCGGCGGCACGGTCTGGTGCATGGGCTTCTGTCTGCGCTGGCATCGGCGCGGTGGGGGTTGGCGTGGTGGATGACGTGGCGGCGCTGGCGGCGGCGTCGGTGGGGCGGTCTGGTGCATGGGGTTCTGTCTGGCAGTCCGCGAGGGCGCTGTCCGCCGCATCCGGCTGTCCCGCGGGGTCGCGGTGCTGCGGCACTGGTGCATGGGGTTCTGCCGGCACGACGGCGCGGCCACCGGCGGCGGCGTGGGGCGTCGCCCGGCTCGCGCGCCCGGCCGGCCGGAGCTGCGCGATGGCGTCCCGCCATGGTGCGAGGGCGTCTGCCTCGGCGCGCAGCACGGCGCGGTCCTGCGCCGGGGTCAGGCCGCCGGAGGGCCAGGGCGGCGGCAGCAGCTCCGGCGGCATCTGCAGCAGGCGGGCGGCGAGGTCCGGCGGCAGAAGGTCGATGTGGCGCGCCGCGTCGTTGCCCACGCGGCCGCGCCTGAGCGCGGTAAGGTCGTGGCGGTTGAGGGCGCGGGTCTGCGCGCTGTAGGCGCCGTGGACCGTGCGGGCGGTGCGCAGGCGGGCCATCCCCTCGGGCGTGCGGGGGCCGGTGCTGCGCCCGCCGTGCATGCGGCAGCGCAGCTTGCCGTGGATTGCCGGGGCGCGGCACGGGCAGCCGGCACGGGTGTGGGCGCCGCAGCGGGGGGCGAGGCCGAGGTTGGGGTTGGGGTTGCCGCGGGGGTTGAGCGTGAGGGCGGGGGTGTGGGTGGGCGGCGGCGGTGGGGAGGCTGAGGCGGCGGTGGCGGCGAGGGAGGAATGCGACATGGCGGCGCTCCTGGGTAACGTCCCGAGCGCGCAGGGTATCAATTCCTAGGAAAGAAAGCAACGGCGGCGGTGGGTGACTGAGACCGGTTTATCCCAGCGCCCCTCCCTTGTGCTACAGACGCCCACCGCCCGCGTCCACGAGGTCGACATGATTGATTGGACCGACTGCCCCGACGTGGAGCGAGTACCGGGAAAGGTATCCGGCCAGCCGATCGTGAAGGGCACGCGCATCCTGGCGGATGGCGTGATCGTCAATGCCGAAAGCGGGATCTCCCCAGAGGAAATCGCCACCGAGATTTTCCCCGGCCTTGGCGTTGAACGGGCGCGGCGGATTATCGCCTTCGCAAGGCAGCACGCGACCCATCCGGCTTGAAAATCCTCCTCGATCATAACGGCCCTGCCCCGCTGGCTCGTGTGCCCACTCAGGGCCCGATGGAGTGATCGCCGAAGCCTCATTGCCCATGAGCGGTCCGTTGACTTTTGGAACTCCTAGCACGTCCGTTTGATCGCAATAGCCACTTAATTCTCAGCCGCCACTACTATTGGGCCGCAACCGTCAGGTCTGAAATCTCGTAGACCAGGATCAGGACATTGAAGGTGGTGTCGAACGCTTCAGCGAGGCACTCGTGTCGTTCCCCATCACGGTCAACTAGGACCACCACTGTCGGCTTTGTCATCTTACGACCAATTGGAAGGGTTCTGCCCAGTACATGGTTGGGTGTGATCTCGGTTTCCGTTGGGCAACCGAACAAACGCGCGAACGACGGAGATGGCTCAATGCGGCGGACTGTCGCTCGCGCTCCGTGGCGTGGAACGTACTCGATGGGTTCGAGGACATACACTGCACAAGCGCGATGATTTGTGCGGGCAAACTCCCTGCAAGACGCGTAGATCGAGGCACCGAATTCTTTAGCCAGCCGCATGGGAGTTTTGATTTCGCAGGCGCAGTCGGCGGCCATCCGTGCGTAGGTGTCGCCCTGAAAAAGTGCGAAGCGGGCAAAGTTGTTTGCCTCACGCTCGAACTGGTCCGCGATATGCGGGTCGAGAGTTTGGTCGCAATCCTCGAAAAAGCAGAAGGTTTTGCGATGGGTCGGAATGTCGTGGTGAGCGGTCTCGTGCAGCTTCAGAAACGTCTGCTTCGACACGTGCACGGTATCGTCGATGTGGATGACGCTCTCATGTGCGTCGTAGAGGCCAAATACCTTCGAGAGCGCCTTCTTGACCAGCAATGCCGTGGAAGCTGCCTTGCCCTTGAGGTAAGCGAGCAGGGCGGCAGGGTCGAATAAGCTGCTGGGCGCTACGCGCACTTTCGCAGCGGCGAGGATGTCCTCGATAGGGGTTGGAAAACGCCCCCAGGCGCCCGCCCGGTCAAGCAGCTGCCTTGCGCGCGCCTCGATGACTCGAAGATCTTCGGCACTGAGCGTGCTGTCGTCAGCTTTCGCCAAGGCGGCGTTTCCTGCTGCGAATGTGGCGAAGGTAGTCAAGCAATTCAGCTTCCTCCTCCGATGTGAGATTGTGCTCGGCGAAGGTTGCTGCCCGTCCGTGGCGTTGTCCCTGGGATGTCGATGCCTGGCTCGGAAAATATCCCGCCATCCCCATCAGCTTCTCGAAGCTGATGGCATAGAGCTCGGCAAGTGCGTGCAGGATATTCGGTGACGGCTTCTGGATTTGATCGTTCTCGATTTGGCTGAGGTAGGCGTTCGAGACTTGTTTCCTAGTCGCCTCCTCGACCTGCCGCAGCGTCATCCTCCGGTCGCCGCGAATCGAGGCGAGATACTGTCCAAGCGTCAGGGTGGCCCTGGTTTCCTCCGTCGCGCCGGTCGCCATAGTAGCGCTCCCTTCAACATCTTGATTCCGTTCGGATTCTACGGGGATCATCGCTTCAGGTCAAGCGCGCTAAATTTCTGCTTGATCTACCGAGCATGCTTGTGCCATACGCGGTGATACCCCCCGACCATCCGGCTCGGGTCACCTACTGAAGGATGAAGAGCGATGACTCAGCACACTGAGGCAGAGGAGGTGGCTGGCGTCGAGGAAGTTCTCGACGAGGTCGTGGATCTCGAAGAGTACGCCAGGCTCGGCAAAAGGCCGCCGCTGTCGAGGGGATACCGTATCCTCATCAATGGCGAACATTACGTCATTCACGATCCGATGCCGACTGGCCGCGCCATCCTGACCTTGGCCGGGCTGCTGCCGGCGGAGGACTACACCTTGCGCGTGAAGGTGGCGGGCGAACGGCCGCGAAAGGTGGGCCTAGATGAGAAAGTCGACCTGCGGCGGCCTGGAGTAGAAAGGTTCAAGGCGCTACCGCGCGATCAAACGGAGGGTTAGAATGCCCCTCCGCCGCCAGTTCGAACCGCTACCGATGGATCGGCAGTTCCTCGACGAGTACGGATTGCCGTGGGAAACGCTGGTGGCCGGCTCGCAATGGGTACTGATCCACGACTTTCCCACCCACCAGGGGTACAACCACGCCGCTGTCACCATCTCTATTCGAATGGAGACGGGATATCCGAACACCGAACTCAACATGGTGTACATATATCCAGCCTTGGCGCGGAAGGATGCCGTGCCAATTGGCGCGACACAGGCGACCGAGACGATCGACGGAAAGATATTCCAGCGCTGGTCTCGGCACCGATCCGCAGGCAATCCATGGAAGATCGGGAAAGATAATCTCGGCTCTCACGTGATCCTCGTCGAGGATTGGTTGGTGCGGGAGTTCGAAAAATGCCCGCTCCGATAACCCTAGCGTTCTCCGGAGATCAACACGAGCACCTTAAGAGCTATTTGTTCCCGGGGGACGGCGCCGAGGCCGTCGCTTTCCTGCTCTGCGGCCGCCGTGACGGCGATCGACGGCATCGGCTGGTCGTGCGCGAGGTGCACGGCATTCCCTACGAAGACTGCTCTGAGCGCACAGCTTCGCGGGTGACCTGGACAACGGACGGGATCGTGCCGCTGCTGGAAAGGGCCGCTGCAGAACGGCTTTCGGTCATCAAGATTCACAGCCACCCGAGCGGATATCCCGCCTTTTCGAATACCGACGATGCCGGCGACGCATGTCTGCTGCCGATGATCCGCGGATGGGTTGAGGCCGACATTTTGCATGGCAGCGCGGTCATGCTGCCGGACGGTCAAATCTTCGGCCGCCTCATCCGCGCCGCCGGCCCGATCTTCGACCCGATCAATTGTGTCAGTGTCGCTGGGGACGACTTGCATTTCTGGTACGCGGGCGCCGGCAGCTTCGATGTACCGAGCTTCGTGGCCTCACACGCCCAGGCATTCGATCTGGGCACCATCGAGCGGCTGCGTCGCCTGTCGATCGCCGTCGTGGGCGCGTCAGGGACCGGATCGCCGACGATCGAGCAGCTCGTCCGGCTCGGCATAGGTGAGATCGTGATCGTGGACGACGATCATATGGAGGACCGTAACGTCAACCGCATCCTCAATTCCTCGACGGACGACGTTGGTGTGGGCAAAGCTAAGGTTGATGTACAGGCTGATGCGATTGCGCGTGCCGGTCTCGGCACCCGCGTCATCACGATCAAGAGCAATCTGTGGAACCCACACGTTGTGCGAGCAGTCGCCCAATGCGATGTCGTGTTCGGCTGCATGGACACCATTGACGGACGCTACCTGCTCAACGTGCTCGCAACCTTCTACAATATTCCGTACTTCGACATGGGTGTGCGCTTGATCGCCGTACGGGACGGCAACGGAGAAGGGCGGGTCCGCGAAGCCTGCGGAACGATCAACTACCTTCGTCCTGGCCGCTCGAGCCTGATGAGCCGGGGCCTGTTCACCATGAAGGACGTTGCGGCGGCAGGCCTACACCGCAACGCACCTGCCGCTCATGCCCAACAGGTGAGAGACGGCTACATCAGCGGTGCCCCGGCGCATCGGCCGGCGGTGATCAGCATAAATATGTTCGCTTCCGCACTCGCGGTGGATGAGTTTCTTGCGCGACTTCATCCCTTCCGAGAGCTGCCGAACGCTGAATACGCGAGCGTGATCTTCAGTCTCGCCAGCATGGAGCTCATGACTGACCCCGAAGAAGGGATCTGTCCAATGCTCGCCGGGTCGGTCGGGTCGGGTGACACAACTCCATTGCTTGGCCTCCTTGAGTTGGCCGAAAGGAAGGCGGAGTGAACCGGCTTTTCGGTGCTTGGCACGCCCTGTGGGCAATCCTCTACCGCTGGTTCGCTCCGCCGTATCGGACCGTCGTGGTCCAGGCGCATTTGCCGAAAAGATTCCGGCGCCGGACGATCTACGTGGTCGAGGATGACGGATACGCGGAACAAGCGGCGATGCTCTGCCCTTGTGGCTGCCGGCGTATCCTGCACATGAACCTGTTGCCTGATGATCGTCCCTGCTGGCGGCTCACCCGCCACGAAGACGGGACGGCTTCGCTTCATCCTTCTGTATGGCGGCAGAAGGATTGCAGATCTCATTTCTGGTTCCGGCAAGGGCGCGTCACCTGGTGTCGTCCTTAGTGGAACGAAAATCGGCTGCCGCCCCCACCAGCTCCCTGATCTCGCCTTGCGGGATGCGCTCCAGCGCCAGGTGGATCAGCACGCTGGCAACCTGCGCCGGGGACGCCTTGTGGCGGCCGACCGCCACGTGGCTGGCGATCTCCACGATGCTCTGCCAGTCCTCGGCCGAGACCTGCACGCGCTGCCGCGGTCCGTCCCCGGACAAAGCCGGCCGGCCCCCGGTCGTCCGCAGCCGCTGTATCAGCGCATCGCGGATGGTGAGCAGCGCGAGCGGTGCCTTGTCGTCTCCCGCGTTTGTCCCAAGCGAGCGGCCCCCAAACGCCGCAATCACGTCCGCCACCGCGATCGGCGGCGGCTTGCGTGATACGTCCACCAGGCGGTGCCGCGCGGTTCGGGCGATCAGCCGGGGTTCGCCGGCCGGCGTCTCGTTCGGCTTTGCCATCGTCCAGGGCCTCCTTGCCCGGATGGTCAGTGGTCGGGCGCAAAGTCCTCGACCGTGAAGAAGTTCCCGTCGAACTCGAGGGCGATCGCGCCCTGGTTGGTCTCGCGTCCCATGCGCCTGATGAACGCCGCCAGGTCAGGCAGCCGCGCAACGAATGGTGCCGGTCGGACATAGGCATAGACAACCACCGGCTCATCGATCACCACCTGCCCGGTTCGCGGGTTCCGCCAGGCTCCTGCCACCGGAGGCATGGCTGTCACGCCGCCGGCTATGTCGGTCAGAAGTCGCAATGCGGCATCGATCCATGTCGCCTGATCCACCGGCACGCCGTCGCGATCCTTGTTCGGGATGTAGATCGCAAATTGCTGGCCGTAGTCGGTCGTTCCGCCGAACGCGGCAATGATATCGACCTCGGGCGGCGGTTCGGTCATAACACACTATATGGACTTCTTGGGCAGAAAGTCTACCTTTTGGGGTGCACATCGTGATGCGCGGGACCCGCCCTATGGACCCCGCGGACACCTCGCCAACCGAGGTCAATTTTGCCCGCCGATCCTCGGAACCCGGCGTTGCTCGGCACCCGCCGGCGCTACGATCGACGGCGGCCTTCACCGGTCCGAAACGGATTGAGCCCCATGGCGCCAACACCGGCGATGTCGCGATCATTGCGCGTCACCAGCGTCAGGCCATGCGTCACGGCCGTCGCCGCGAGCAGGCCGTCGATGACCGGCATCGGCCTGACGGCGCTCATGCGTCCCCACTGGTCGGAGACCGCATTGTCGATCCTCAGCACGCGGCCGTTGAACGCGGCCTCGACCCGCCGCAGCCATCGCTCGAGCGCCGCGGCCTTGGCGGGATCCCGTGCGCGCGCCAGCTCGACCCCCTTGCGGATTTCCCCAAGCACGAGCGTGCTCAGAAACAGCTCCTCGTCGGCGATCGAGGCGTACCAGGCCGCAACATGCGGGTCGCAGCGCTGGCCCTTGCGGACCTCGGAGATGATGTTGGTGTCGATCAGATAGCTCACAGATCGACGTCGCGGCCCAGGTCTCGGGCGCGATCCAGGTCGATCCCGTCGAGCGGCGCGGACGCAAGCAGCGCTTTCAGGCTGACCTTGGGCGGTTCGGCAAAGCGTTGCCGCAGCAGCGTGCGCGCGGCGGCCTGGCGCGCCGGATCCGACAACGCCGCGGCGACCTGGCGGACCAGGCTCGCATCGTCCTTGCTGACATTGACTTCGACCCGCACGAAGCCCCGGCGCGCCATCCGGGCGCGGTGACTGGCGAGCAAGGACGCGGCTCGTGCCGACTTGGCACCTGAGGACTTGGCCTGGTTGCTCAACCTCACCACCTCCGTATTTCCGGAAAAATTACCGGAAAATGGGAGCGCCCGCAAGCCTGGCGCGGTCTGCCACGGGGCCAGGCGTAGGCATAGCGACCAGCGCCCTGCCCTCATGCCGGTGGTGGGTGGGTCGCGGGCACCAGCCGGACCGGCGCCGGGTACTGGCCAACCAGCGGGTCCGAGGTCAGCAGCGTGATGCCCTCCACCATCGCCTGCGCAACCAGAATGCGGTCGAACGGATCCTTGTGCAGCGCTGGCAGCCCGCCGACGGCGAGCGCGTGCAACCCGGTGACGGGCAGCTCGATGTAGCCGTTGTCCAGCAGTCCCCGACGTAGCAGCCTCGGGTCCACCTGGACGTCGTCCCGCCCGCGCTTGATGGTCAACTCCCAAAGGCTGGCCGCACTGAACAGCAACGCGTTGGACAGGTCGGACAGCAGGCGGCGGGCCACGGGCGACAGGCGCGCCGGCTGCAGCGCCGCCCACAGCAGCAGATGCGTGTCGAGGAGAAGCTTCATTCTCCGCCGGCGAAAAGCTGCTCGATTTCGTCGCGCGCGATGTCGTCGAAGTCGTCAGGTACGGTGCCCTGGCCTGCCATGAACCCGAGGCGGCGAATCTGGGCACTGGCCGGTGCGTCGAGCGGCACCACCTTCGCCACCGGCCTGCCGGCCTTGGCGATGATGAACGGCTCGCCGGCAGCAACTTGGTCGACCAGACGGGACAGGTGGGTTTTGGCTTCGTGGATGTTGATCGTGCGCATTGCGGGACCAGTGGACTAAGCTAACCTAGTCTATCACAAGGAGATCGCCGAGGGCTACGGCGCGTGTCCTGCCTGACGTCGTGAACCTGGCCAGCCTCCACTAGGCGGCTCGCCCGTGACATACGCGCCGCGAGGCCGACCGGGTGCCCCGCGTTGCTACCTCACCCGCCGCGCGGCCCGGTGATCAGCGCCGCGACCTCCGCACGCCCCTGCTCCGTGAGGCCCTCCACCACGCCGGCGCGATCCTCGGCCGGGCGGTTCTGGCTCATCTTCCACTTGCCCTCCAGCCGGGTCAGCGGCAGCGCGAAGCCGACGATGCCCTTCAGCATCATGTCGATGAAGTCGGCCGGCGCGTCGGTCACCGCCCAGGGCTCGGCGCGGGGGGCCTCCGCGCGGTTGGTCAGGCGGGTGACGATGTCCAGCAGGCGGTCGCGGTCGTTGAAGAATTCCACGGTGCCGTAGGCGTGGATGGCGACATAGTTCCAGGTCGGCACCACCTTGGCGGTCTGCCGCTTGGTCTCGTACCAGGACGGCGTGATGTAGGCGTCGGGGCCGAGGAAGATGGCCAGCGCCTCGGTGCCGGCGACGGCGCCCCTGGACTGCGCGTTGGGCCGGGCGACGTGGCCCAGCAGGGTGCCGTACGGCGCCGGGTCGGGCTCCAGCAGCATGGGGACGTGGCTGGCGATCAAGCCGTCCGGTGTCAGCGTGACCAGCGTCGCCAGGCCGGCAGCGCGGATCGCGTCGTGCATGACGTCGATCCGGTCTTCCTTGTGCAGCGGCGGGATATACACGGGGAACCTCGTGCGAATGGCGATCGTGGCGGTGCGGGCGCATCGTAGCGGAGAAGCGGGCGGATGTCGGCGGTCCAATCGGCGGCGGTGCGGCGGACCGCCCCGGGGACCCCATTCTCCCCCTCCCCTTGAGGGCTTGGGCCGCGAAGCGGACCAAGGCGGGGGGAGGGGTTCCGGGACACGATGCCGCGGTGCCTCCCCGGCACCAACCCCTCCCCCCGTCCTTGGCCCGCTTCGCGGCCCAAGCCCTCAAGGGGAAGGGGAGATTTCTCCTGTTTCTCCAACCCCCAACCCCTCGCGCAACGTGTCCAGCGGCACCAGCCTGCCGTCGCGCTCCAGGTGCCAGAACATCCAGCCGTTGCAGGACGGGGCATGCTGCACCGCCGCGCCCACCTTGTGGATCGAGCCGCGCGTCGCGCCGGCCACCACCGACCCGTCGGCGGTGACGGTCGCCGAGACGCGCCGCTGCCGGTCGTGCAGCGTCGTCCCGGGCGGCACCAGCCCGCGCTCGACCAGGCTGCCGAACGGCACGCGCGGCACCTCGCGGCGCGACTGGGTGGTGGCCAGCCCGTCCTCGGGCGAGGTGCTGGTGTGGCGCACCCGCCCGATCGCGGCCTCGGCATAGGCCGGGTGCCGCTCGATGCCGATGAAATGCCGCCCCAGCCGCTTGGCCACCGCTGCGGTCGTGCCGGTGCCGAGCGAACGGGTCCAGCACGATGTCGGCGGGCGCGGTGGAGGCCAGCAGCACACGGTGCAGCAGCGCCTCGGGCTTCTGCGTCGGGTGCAGCTTCAGCCCGTGCTGGTTGCGCAGCCGCTCCGGCCCGGTGCACAGCGGGATCAGCCAGTCGCTGCGCATCTGCAGGTCGTCGTTCAGCGCCTTCATCGCCCGGTAGTTGAAGCGGTGGCGTGACGTCGCGGCCGCGCGCCGCCCAGATCAGCGTCTCGTGCGCGTTGGTGAAGCGGCGGCCGCGGAAATTCGGCATCGGGTTGGACTTGCGCCAGATCACGTCGTTCAGCACCCAGAAGCCGAGGTCCTGCAGGATGGCGCCGATGCGGAAGATGTTGTGGTAGGCGCCGATCACCCACAGCGTGCCGTCCTTGCGCAGCAGGCGCCGGCACTCGGTGAGCCAGGCGCGGGTGAAGGCGTCGTAGGCGGCGAAGTCGGTGAAACGGTCCCAGTCGTCGTCGACGCCGTCGACCAGGCTGTCGTCGGGCCGGCGCAGCTCGCCGCGCAGTTGCAGGTTGTAGGGCGGGTCGGCGAACACGCAATGGACCGAGGCCGTGGGCAGCATCGCGCATCAGCCGCATGCAGTCGCCCAGCAGGACCTGATCCAGCGGCAGTTCGCGAACGATTTCCACGGTGCTCCGACCGAGACGTGCCAGCGACGGCGATGCGGCGGCCATCGTGGCCGTTGCGCGGAAGTCACGTCAATCACGGAAGGTCGAGCCGGAGCTGGCGGACCGTGCCGAAATCGACCCGATGGTGTCTGGTCGGGCCGAGCCGGTGCAGCGCCGCCCGGTGCGCCTCGGTGGCATAGCCGGCGTTCTGCTCCCAGCCATAGCCGGGGAAGCGGACCGCCAAGCGGGCCATGGCGCGGTCGCGCACCACCTTGGCGACGATCGAGGCGGCGGCGATGGACAGCGACAGCGCGTCGCCGCCGATCACGCAGCGCAGCGGGCAATCGAGCGGCGGGGGCTGATTGCCGTCGACGAGCACAAGGTCCGGCGGGGCCGGCAGCCGGCCCACCGCGCGGCGCATCGCCAGCAGGGCGGCGCGCAGGATGTTGAGCCGCGCGACCTCGGTGACCGAGGCGGCGCCAATGCCGATCTCGACGCCGGAGGCGGCGCGCAGGGCCAGGTAGGCGGCCTCGCGCTGCGCCGGCGTCAGGCGCTTGGAATCGTCGATCAGACCAGCCAGGGATGCTGGCGGGGCGGCGGCGAACACCACTGCGGCGGCAACGACCGGGCCGGCCAGTGGGCCGCGTCCGGCTTCGTCCACGCCGGCGACCCGCCCGGCCGCCGCCTGCTCCAGCGCGAAATCGACCATGGCCGCGACATAGCAGAGCGACACCGCGGGTGCGAAGCCACGCTGGGAGGCGCCCGGCCTGGCGCCGGCGCAACGGGCCGCAACGTTCGCGGCCTGAAACGGCGGCTCAGAGCTGGGCCGAGACGGAAGTGAAGGCGGCGTTCAGGCCACCGCCCAGGGTGGTGAACGCGGTCACCACGACCACCGCCAGCACGCCCGCGATGACGCCATATTCCAGCGCCGTGACGGCGCGCCGGTCGGCGGAGAACGCGAGCCAGGTCTTCAGGTACTCAATCATCGTCTGCTGTCCTTCTGCATTGCATTGCGCGCAACAGTCCCGGCGTTGCGGCTGCTCGGTGCCGGAGGCGATGCGCATGGCTGAAATAGAACACGGCACCGGTTGCAAGGCAGTTGCAGCGGGGCGGGCGCACCGCCCTCAATTGTGGGTTGCGCCGGTCAGGCGTTCGCGATGCAATGCGGCGACCGCGGTGTCGTCGGCGACGGCACGCCATACCTCGACGCCGTCGGCGTCGATCAGGTGGCGCGTCACCTTGCCGTCCGGCGCGCCGGCGAGCACGAAGACGTCGTCCGAGCGGCCGTCGCGGTGGGCATCGATGAGCGTCAGGTTCTCGTGCGCCTGGGCGTAGCGCGCCCAGAGTGCCTGGTCGGCGCTGAGCAGGCCGGCGCGGACGCCCGGTGTATAGGGCTCAATGCTCGGTATTTCGGGGCGCGGCACCTCGGGGCGGATCAGATGCAGCGCCCCGTCGCGGCGCGAGCGGGCCATCACCGCCGGTCCGTCCACGTCGAGGCGGGTTTCGAACGTGGTGAGCCCGGCGGCGGCGGCGGCGGCCGCGACGGCGGCCGACGCCGACGCCGGCAGCTCCGGGGGCGTGCCGAAGCGCGGGAAATTGGCTCGCAGCACGAATGGCATGATGCCGTGCCAGCCCAGGCCGCAGTCGATCTCGCGGCCATCCTGCGCGCGCAGATGCACGATGCTGCTGAGGCCGACCGCGTCTTCCAGCACGGTCGGTGCGCGCACATCCAGGATCCGCGCCGCGGGACCGAACACGCTGCGGATCGCCAGCGCCTCGCCGACCAGGAGGTCGAGCCGCGGCAGCGGTCCAGCCGGTGGTGGTGTCATCTCCTGCAGCGTGCCGCGCGCCGCGGCGCGGTAGAGCCTGACGCGATCAACCGCGCCGGTGAACGTGACCCGGGCCGGCACGCCGCGAAATGGTCCGCTGGCCCAGCCGCGGCGGCGCTCGAGGCAGCAGGTCAGGATCGACCCGTGCTGGTCCAGCACCTCCTGGATCACCAGCACGGAGACCAGATCGATCGTTCGCCCGCTCGGCGCATGCGCGCGCAGCCAGGCGGCGAAGCCGGGCTCGTCGAGCGGTCCGGTCGGACCCGGGACCTGATAGTGTCTGACGATGGAGCCGTCCGCATTGGTCGTGGCACGGTGCACCACGTAGTGGCGTGGTGCGGGGTGGGCCTGGTCGGTCCGATCCAGCGACCGTCCAGGTCGTGGTCGGATGGGGTCCCCGCGTCTCACGGCGTGCATCCAATCCTCCTGTGCGCTGCAGGGCAGCTCGGCGCAGGTCGTTTCCCGGTGCCGTCATTTGTGCTTCCGGCCGGTGACCGGATGGTTACAGCTTGAAAGTTCTATGATGCATATCTATCTTTAGTTGCGACACAATGAGAAACACTATTGAGCGTTGAGTTATAGTGCGAGGAAATTCTACCGAGATTCGGCATTGTGTGGTTGGATGACCAGTTTAGCGGGTTTGTCAGATTCCGCGTGCAACTGGGCGTATACATCACTGGATACAATCTATGGTAGTCGTAGCCCATCCAGAAAATGATGCTGACCTACGGAAACATCGATCACAAAAAAGTGATGTTGTCCGGAATGCAAACTGTGTTTGATATAGATCATCGTAAACCAATGGGTTCGCGCCCGATATTCGGACGAAGCGCGTCGATGGACTTGGATCATGATGGGCGCTTGAGACCAAAAGGGTCAGCAAACATGGGTTCGGGGGCCGTCGGTGAGGTCGGCGTGGCGGGGCAGCAACGGATGGTCGGGCGGCATCTGTCGGCCGACCAGGAGCGCGCGCTGCTGCAAGCCGTCCGGCACGACGACAGTGTACAGGGCCGCCACCGCGCCTTATCAACACTCTGGCAGGCCCATGGCGGGCTGGTCGCCGCGGTTGCCAGCCGCTACCGCCGCGCCGGGATGGACACCGACGACCTGATCGGCGCGGGCCAACTGGGCCTGCATGCGGCGATCGTGCGCTTCGATCCGGATCGTTTCCCGGGACGGCTGTCCACTTACGCGGTGCCGTGGATCCGCTGGTACGTGCAGGATCACGTCAGTCGCAACGCCCACCCGGTTCGCCTGCCCGCCACGACCGCGCATCGCCAACTGGCAAGATGGGGTGCGCAACTGTTCGCCGAGGCCAGGCGCGCCTGCGAGCGCGAGCAGGTGCAGCCGACCGAGATGGAACTGTGCGCCCGGGTCGGCGCCCGAATTGGACTGTCGGCCGACGAGGTGGCGCGCAGCCAGCGCGCCGGCGGCAGCACCGCGGCCAGCCTCGACGACGACACGCCGATGGATGCGCACGACGCCCCGACGCCGGAGGACGACGCGATCCAGCGGCTGGACCGCGAGAAGCTGCGGCGCCGCATCCTGGCGCTGGCCGATACCATCCTGGGCCAGCGGGAACGCGAGGTGTTCCTGGAGCGATGCATGACCGGCGATGCGCCGGTCTCCCGGCTCAATGAACTGGCTGCCCGTTTCGGGGTCAGCCGCGAGCGGATCTATCAGCTCGAGAGCAGCGCCAGGCGCAAGATCATCACCGTGCTGCGGCAGGAGGGATTTGCCGATCTGCCGGCAAGCGGCGCCGCGAGTGGAACGGCGCCGGAGGGCGAGGCCGATGCGCGCCCCGCCCCCATCGCCACGCCCCTGGTTGCGGCCCACGTCAGGAGCCGGTGACGTAGCAGCCGAAGCCGCGTGCCGTGATGGCGCCGCAGAACTCCTTGGCCGCATCGTAGCTGGCGAACCCGCCGGTGCGCACGCCCCAGTGCACCTCGCCGTCGTGGTCGGTTTCCAGCAGAACCGGCCGACGATGCGCCAGCAGGTCAGGCAGGTGGTGCTGTAGCCGCCGCCAGTCCGCCTGCGCTGCGGCGTGTGTGGCGGTGCTGCTCAGTTGCACCATCATGTTGCCACTCGCGGGAGAGGTTTCGATTGCCGGAGCGACGCTGGCCGAAGGCACATTGACCAGCGTGGCACTGAGCGGAACAACGTTTGCCACGGCAACGCTGGCCGGGATGGCGCTGGCCGGTGCCGCACCCTCCGGGATGGCGCTGACCGAAGGAACTCCGGGCAGAGCGTCGCTCACCCGAACGGCGCCGGCCGTCACGGCGCGCACCGGGGCGGCACTCACCGGGGCGGCGCTGGCCGGGGCGACGCCGACCGGAGCGGCACTGGCCGGCGGAGCATCGAGTGGAGCGGCGCTCACCGGGACAACGCTGGCCAACACAACGTGGAGCGGCGGAGCATCCACAGGCGCAGCACTCACGGGCGCAACGCCGGCCGATGCAACACTGACCGCTGCAGCAGTCGCCGGCGCTACGTCTGCCGAGGCAGCATCGACCGGGGCGGCGGCGGTCGGCGCATCGCTGAGCGGGGCATTGTTGACTCGCGCGACGGTGTCCGGGGCGGCAGAGGTCGGGGCTTGGCCGGCCGCAGCAGCAGCACTGGCCGCAGCAGCACTGGCCGGAGTGGCGCCGGGCGCGGCCACGACGGGCACGGCCGCACTGGCCGGAACCACGCTGGGCGCAGCCACGACGGGCACAGCAGCACTGGCCGCAGCAGCACTGGCCGCAGCAGCACTGGCCGCCGCAGCACTGGCCGGAGTGGCGCCGGGCGCGGCCACGACGGGCACGGCCGCACTGGCCGGAACAACGCTGGGCGTAACCACGACGGGCACAGCAGCACTGGGCGCCGGAGCGACGGGCGAAGCAACGACGGGTACGGCCGCATTGGGCGCGGCGGCAACAGGCGCAGGAACACTGAGCGCGGTAACATTGGGGGTAACAACAACGGTCTCGGCGACACTGCGGGAGGCGGCGCTGGGGCTGGCGGCACTGGAGGAGGCGGCGCTGGGCCGGGCAACACTCACCGGACCGACAGTCGGCTGACGCGCGCCAGTGGCGCCACGGGTCGGCGCGACGGCCGGGCGGGGCGGTGCGCCGGTCGCGCCCGCCGAATCGGGAGGCGCGCCTGCAGCGGTGAAGATCGCGATCGCCTGCTCCACCTGCGCCGGTGGCAGGCTCTGGGACAGAATCTCCTGCGCCCCGCTGCGGTCACCCGCCATGGCGAGCACCGCGGCCATGTTATCACGCAGCTTGCGCGGCGCGCTGGGTGCGCTTGCCAGCGGCCGCAGAATGGATGCCGCATCATCGGCCTGGCCCGCCATCGCGAGCGACAGGGCAAGATTGACCTGCGCGCCGTGCATCGACGCGTCGAGACCGATCGCCTGGCGGTACGCCGCCTGTGCCGCGACATGGTCGCCGAGCAGATCGCGGGCGATGCCCAGATCGTTGAACGCCACGGCATTGTGCCCGTCGAGCTGCAGCGCTTCGAGGAACAGGGTCGCCGCCTTGTGCGGGTCGTCGGCGAGGTGCAGCCGCCCAAGACCGATGCGTGCCCGGACCGATTTGGCATCCGCCTGCAGCGCCGCGGTATAGGACTGGGCGGCGGCATCCATCTCCTGCATCGCGGTCTGCACGTCGCCGCGGTTGACCAGTGCCGCGGCATTGTGCGGATCCTTGGCCAGGATCTCATCGTCGATCCGCAGGGCAATCGATGGCGTGCCGCCGCGCAACGCGGCCTCGGCGACGTCGACGCCCGGCTGGTCGCCGGCCTTGCCGAAGTTCGAGCCATTGGCGCAGGCGGCCAGCGCCAGCAGCGCAGCCATGGGCAGTGCACGCATTGTCTTCCCTTTCATCGCCTTACATTTTGCTCAGAACGCCGACAACCTGGATCACCGCCGGCCCGCCAACGATCAGGAACACGCAGGGCAGAATGAACACGACCATCGGCAGCGTCAGCAGCACCGGCAGGCGTGCCGCACGGGCTTCGAAGCGCGTCAAGGTCTCCTGGCGCATTTCCACCGACAGCATGCGCAGCGCCTCGGTCAGCGGCGTGCCGTAGACCATGGTCTGGGTCAGCGTGGTGACCAGCCGCTTGATGCTGTCGAGGCCGGTCCGCGTGCCCAGGTTGTTGAGCGCCACCCGGCTGTCGGACATGATCTGCAAATCGTTGGCGGTCAGCAGGAACTCGCGCGCGATCTCCGGGCGTGCCGGCGCCAGTTCGGTGCCGACACGGATGATCGTGGGACCGAGTCCAAGGCCCGCCTGGGCACAGATCACCATCATGTCGAGCGCATCCGGCAGGCCCTGCTCGAGCTGGTTCATGACCCGCTGGCGCCGCTTGCCGATCACCCAGTCCGGCGCCAGCAGCCCCAGCACCGCGGCGCCAGCCGGCAGCATGACGTGCATGCGCGACGAAACGTTCACACCGTCCAGTGCCAGCGCGGTAATGACCGGCAGGCCGACCAGCAGCAGGATCTTGAGGCCGATGAACAGGCCAAGGCCGTTTGGGCCGCGCAGGCCGCAACTGTCGAGGGTTCGTTCCAGGTCCGTTCGGGTGCGGCTGGACAGCAGGCCGGTGCGCAGGATCGTCTGCCCTAACGAGGACACCAACTGGGTCAGCCAGGCGCGCAGGTTCGCGCGCTCGCCACCGTCCGCCTCGGTCGGCGTCTCGCCATGGGCCAGTGCGATCCTGGCGGCGAGCGCCCGGTCGCGGCGCATCTGCCGCAGCAACGCAAGGGCGGTCAGCGTGGCGAGCACCAGGAACGCCGGCGCGCCGATCAGCAGGATCATCGACATCATGCCAGACTCGCACGGATCAGACTGCGCATGACCAGCAGCCCAAGGCCAAGCGACAACACGGCGGCGCTGAAGATCTCCTGGCCAAGTCCGGGCTGGAACAGCTTGCCGATATAGTCGGGGTTCAATACCCAGAGCGCGGTGCCGGAGACGAACGGCAGCGCCGCGAGAACCATCGCGCTGGTGCGCGCTTCCGAGGCCAGCGCCATGGCGCGCGCTTTCAGCGCGACGCGCTTGCGGACCACGTCGGCGAGGTTCTCCAGCGTCTCGCTGAGCGCGCCGCCGGTCTGCATCTGCAACGAGATCGCGGTGGCGAAGAAGCGGTATTCCGCCATCTTGCTGCGCCGCGCCATCGCCATCACGGCGTCGTCGAGCGCGACACCGACCGAGATCTGGTTGACCAGGACGGAGAACAGGTCGCGGGTGGGCGCCGGCCCGTCGTGCGACACGTTGTTGATCGCGCGCAGCACCGGGATCCCCACGCGCACGGCGCGCACGACCATGGCCAGGGCGTCGGGCAACTGGTGCAGCAGCTTGTCCTGGTAGCGCTTCTCGAAGAAGCTGAAGAGCGTGCGGCTGAGCACCACCCAGGCGATCGGCAGCACCAGCAGCGAATACTGCCCGATCATGTCGGACGCCAGTGCCTGCGCGATTTTCGCGGCGACCGCGGCGATGATCAGGACCATCCACCACTGCAACGGATAGCGTTCCAGCGACGCCGGATCGAAGCCGAAGACGCTGGCCAGGCGGCCGGTTACCGAGCGGGATTCGACGTTCGGCGTCTGGATGAACGCGGACAGCTCGATGCGATGGGTGCGCATGTGCGGCGTCAGCACGTTGCTGATGCGCTGGGCCAGCTTTTCCTGCCGGGTCTGCTCGCGGTTCACCAGCAGGCCGGCGTAGCCCAGCCCCATGAGCATGCAGCAGGACAGGATCCCCAGCAGCCAGAAATTGACCGAGGTCATGACTGCGCATCCAACATGGCCGCCTGCCAGGCCTTTTCCAGGCCGAAATAGGCCAGCCGCGGCTGGAACGACGGCGGGACATGGCTGACCTTGTAGTGGCCGAACAGCTTCCCGTCGCGGTTCTCGCCCTCCACCTCGAACTCGAAGATCGTCGTTCATGGTGATGACGTCGCCTTCCATGCCGCAGACCTCGGTGACCTGGGTGAGCCGGCGGCTGCCGTCGCGCTGGCGTTCGACCTGCACGATCATGTCGACGGCGCCGACGATCTGCGTGCGGATCGCCTTCGACGGCAGGCCCATGTTGCCCATCTGCACCATGTTCTCGACGCGGATCAGCGCGTCGCGGGTGTTGTTGGCGTGGATGGTGGACATCGAGCCGTCATGGCCGGTGTTCATCGCCTGCAGCATGTCGAACGCTTCGCCGCCGCGCACCTCGCCGATGATGATGCGGTCGGGGCGCATGCGCAGCGCGTTGCGCACGAGATCGCGCTGGGTGATCTCGCCGCGGCCCTCCAGGCTGGCGGGGCGGGTTTCCAGCCGCACCACGTGGGGCTGCTGCAATTGCAGCTCGGCGGCGTCCTCCACCGTCACCACGCGCTCGCCGTGGCCGATCAGGCGCGACATCGCGTTCAGCAGCGTGGTCTTGCCGGAGCCGGTGCCGCCGGAAATGATCACGTTCAGCCGGCAGCTGCGCCGCGATCTCCAGCACCTGGGCGACCGGCAGGGTCAGCGCCCCGAATTCGATCAGCTTGGCGAAGTCGATCGACCTTCTTGCCGAACTTGCGGATCGAGACATAGGGACCATCGAGCGCCAGCGGCGGGAACACGATGTTGACGCGCGAGCCGTCGTGCCAGGCGGGCGTCCACCATCGGGCTCGATTCGTCGATGCGCCGGCCGACCGCCGCGGCGATGCGCTGGCAGATGTTCGCCAGGTGCTGCGTGTCGCGGAACTTGACGTTGGACAGCACCACCTTGCCGCTGCCGTTCGACGAAGGTCTTGGTCGGTCCGTTCACCATGATGTCGTTGATGGTGTCGTCCTCGAGCAGCGGCTCGAGCGGGCCGAGGCCGAGGATGTCGTGCACCAGCTCGCCGGCCAGCGCGTGCTGCTCGCGCGCGTTGAGCTGGATGCGGCGATCGGTGGCGATTTCGGACAGCAGGCGCTCGACGTCGATGGTCAGGCGTTCCGGCGGCATCGCGGCGACCGCGGCCGGCTCCAGCCGCGCCAGGCAGAGGTTGCGCAGCTCGATGATGGCGTCGGACGACAGGCCGGAGCCGGCCGCCTCGGGATCGCCGATGGGCGGCGGCGGCGTGGCGGCGCGGCCTCCGCGACGGGCGGCGGCGGCCGAAGCCGGTGGCACTGATACCCGCTCATTGACGGCCTCCGAACCGCCACCACGTCCGGCGCGGGCCGCGCGCGACATCGCCCGACGGCGTCGCCGACCGACTCCGGCATGCTGCTGAAGCCGATCTGCTTGGCGAGCTCGACGATGCCGTTGCGAAACGCCGGGACGCGTCATCACGGCGGGCTCGCCCATCGTCGCGGCCTGGCCGAGCTGGCGCGGCAGATCCGGGATCGCCACGTCCACCTTCATCTTCAGCGCGTCTTCGATCTGCCGCCGGCTCAATCCGCCTGGGATGCCGACGCGGTTCAGCACCAGCACGGCGCGCTGCCGCACGCCGGTGCCGTGCGGCAGGGCGAGCCAGGCGCAACGTGTCGCGCACCGCGGCCAGCGTCGGTTCGAGCACCAGGACGCGCTGGTGCACCTGGTCGAGCAGGTCGCGATACAGCGGCACCGGGGCGAAGGGGGCGTCGACGACGATCGAAGCCGTAGCGGCGCCGCAGCGCTTCGAGCAGGCGCGCGGCGGCACCGGGTGCGTGCACCGGCAGCTCGCCCAGTTTCACCTCGCCGGACAGCACGTGCAGGCGGTCGGCGACCGGCTGCGCGGCGCGCTCGGCGAGCAGGGCGTCGATGCGTTCCGGGGCTTCCAGCGCCATGCGCAGGCCGGCGCCCGACGGCATGTTCAGCATGAAGGACGCGGTGCCACGATGCAGGTCCGGATCGAGCAGCACGGTGTGGCGGTGCATCCGCACGCCGAAATGCCAGGCCAGGTTGACCGCGATGGTGGTGGCGCCGACGCCGCCGCGCACGCCGGTGACGGCGACCGCGCGGCCGCCGTGCACGCTGTCCGCGCTGGGCGCCTGGCCGGCGACGATCGTGCCGAAATGTCGCGCCACCTTGTCGCGGGTCAGCGGCTTCGGCAGGTACTCGGCGGCGCCGAGGCCGCGGGTGATCTCGCGGTAGAACTCGAGATTGTCGCGGTCGCCGATGACCAGCACGCGCACGTCCGGCTCGACCACGTTCGACAGACTCGCCCAGCGCGCGCAGCGGCTCTTCCTCGCCGCTCACGTCGATCAGCAGCAGGCGCGGCGTGGCGGCCTTCTGCATCGTTGTGATCGCGGCGCGGACGCCGCCGCGCCGCAGGTCGATCGCCTCGTTGACGACGTCGGCCAGACCG
Organism: uncultured Alphaproteobacteria bacterium; assembly: GCA_963773345.1. Classification (GTDB taxonomy): domain Bacteria; phylum Pseudomonadota; class Alphaproteobacteria; order Acetobacterales; family Acetobacteraceae; genus Palsa-883. Next base: position 1,464,544 of record CAVZBG010000010.1, read on the forward strand.
GTGCGCACCGCCTCCTCGGACTGTGCGTCGGTCACGAAGGCGATCAGCTCGGGCCGGTCGTGGCGGGCCACCGCCGGTTCGGGCGGCGCCGCGGACAGCGCAATCTGGTGCGGGCCATCGTCAGGCATCAGTTCGAGTCCCCGAATTTCCATTTGATGGCGCGGATGAGCCGCCGCTGCTGCTGCCGCTGCCGCTACCGCTGCCGCTGCCGCCTCCACTGCCGGTGCCGGCGACTATATCGCTCGTGCTTGAAGAGCCGATCGGTTTCGGCGTGTCCTGCCAGACATGCTGGATCGCCATCGTGGCCTCCTTCGCATCGCCCTCGGCGGCGCCGCGGCCGACGCGGCGGTCGAGAGGATTGACAAGCTGGGCATCGATATTCGCGTCCGGCGCGCCGGTCGGATGCCAGGCGTACGGTTTCTTGTACAGGATCGAGATAGTCGGCCGTATTGCCGCATCCGGCGAGCACGATCACCGAGATCGCCAATCCGCCCTGGAGCAGCCATCGCGTTCGCATTGCACGCCTCCTCATTGCACGACAAATCCTGCGGCACCGGGAATTTGCACCGGCGTGGCGGGCTGATTGGCGCCGGTCTGATGCAGCAGCAGCAGCCGGTCCAGTTCGCCCGGTGGGGTGTAGTTCTCGTCCGGGGTGTGCAGCGCGGACGCATCGCTGACCGGGTGCACGATGAACGGGGTGACCAGGATCACCAGCTCGGTTTGCTGGCGATTGAACGCATCGGAGCGGAACAGCGGGCCGAGGATCGGTATGTCGCCCAGGAACGGCAGACCATTGGTGTTGTGCTGGACGACGTCCTGCAGCAGGCCGGCGATGGCGAAGCTCTGGCCGGTGCCGAGCTCGACGGTGGTTTCCGCATGCTGCACGACCAGGGACGGGATGACGAAGCTGCCGGTGCCGGAAGCGACCGTCACCGAGTTCTGGTTGGTGATGCTGCTGACTTCCGGCGAGACATGGACATTGATCCTGCCGTCGCTGAACACGGTCGGCACGAAGTTCAGCGACACGCCGAATTTCTTGAAATCCACTGTGACCGCGCCGTTGACTTGTGAAACCGGGATCGGAAACTCGCCACCGACCAGGAAGTTGGCCGGCTGACCGCTCATCACCGTCAGCGTTGGCTCGGCGAGAATGTGGGCCAGATTGTCCTGCGCTAGTGCGTCTATGATTCCAGTGAAACTCCCGCCCAGGCACGTGGGGCACCCAAGCGTGGCGCCGTTCGCGATGGTCACTCGAGGCGCCGTTGGCAGCGAGAGACAAGCCGGGGATCACTTTCGCGATATTGCCGATATTCCCGAAAGCCTGCCAGTTCACCCCGAGATTGCGCACGACCTGCCGCGACATCTCGGCGATGCGCACCTGCAACGTCACCTGGATGGAGGACTGGATGGCGATCTGGTTGTCCACGGTCTGCTTGTCGTCGAGGAAGCCGCGCGCGATGGCCGCCGCCTGGGCGGCATCGCCGGCGTTCTCCACCCGCCCGGTGAGCAGCAATCCCCTGTTCTCGGACTGCACACTGATGCGGGTGCCCGGCATCATGCGCGCGATCGCCGCCTGAGCCTCGGTCGCGTTGAAATGCGAGGGCGCCACCGAGACCTGATATTGCGCGATCAGGCGGCCGGTGCTGTCGAGCGCCGCGACCGTGGTGTGGCCCGGGCCGACGCCGAAGATGAACAATGTGTTGGCGCTTGCCGGGCGCACCTCGGCCACCTTCGGATCGGCAACGAACACGTTGGATGCGGCGCCGTCGAGCGTGACCACCTTGCCGCTTCCGGCCTCCAGCGTCAGCACGCCGTCAGTGGGTGCCGTCGCTGCGGCGACGATGCCGGGCTGCGTGCCCAGCAGCATCGCCACGATGGAAATTTCCAGCAGCCGACGAGCGAGCCGCGACGCCGCATGGCGCATCATCATCGGTTGGTTCCCTCTTGCGATATATCGCGTTCAACCTATTGCAGCGGCTAACACGATGAAATCAGCCATAGGGACACCGACGGGGCCATTGGGCTTAATCCCTAAGGCGTACGTACCAGGCGGGCACACAGGCGGGGCGGCAGGGCCGCGCCCGCGTGGCGCTCAGAAATGGAATTCCTTGCTGTCGGACGCGCCCTGAAACACGCGCACGGAATGGACCGCGTTGGGCTCGGCGTCGTGGCTGAGCGCGGCCGAGACATCGCTCGCCCACACCGTCGGGGGCTGCGGGTGTGCATTGGGCTGCTGATGCGCGATATCGGCCGACCGCACGGCGAGCGACAGGCGACCGAGCCGGGTCGCGACGGAGACGCGTTCCGCCTGATCCTGGTTGACCTCGAGCGTCACCGTGCGGGCCGGCTGCTCGGAGCTGCCGGGCGATGCGCCCTGCACAAGCTGCTGATCGATGGCGATGACGCGCACGTCGGTCAAGACCGTTTCGGCGGCGACGCGATGCCCCGGGGAGGCGGCATTGTCGGGCATCACCTGGGTGAGGATCAGGTCGACGCGGTCGCCGGGCCAGATCAGGCCGGCGGTGCCGGTGATCGCATCGACCCCAACGGTCAGCGCGCGCATGCCGGGCTGCAGCACCGCGGCGAGGAAGCCATGGTCGCCCGGATGCATCACATCGGCCGGGCGCACCAGTTCACCGGCGCCGAAGCCGCGGCGCACCATCGCGCCGGTCAGTTGGCGGCGTGCTTCCGGGGTATCGAGCGTGGTGTCGGGGCCAAGCTCGGTGCGCGAAGCTTCCTTGGACGCAAGGTCCTCGGGCCGCAACAGGCTGCCGGCATGGATCACGCGCGCGGCGGTGAGGACAGCGACCGTCGCGGATGGCGCGGGAACCGAGATCATGGCCTCGGCGGTCGGCGGATGGGAGGAGATCCATGCCACGGTGCCGAAGCCGACCAGGCCGAGCGCCATGAGCGCGAAAAACACTACGCGGAGTAGCATCGTGTGCCTCGTCCTGGGTTAGAGGATGACGAACAATCCGCCGGCCGCGATGGCGACGGCGTAGGGCAGTGGGCCGCCGCGGCTGAGGCGCCGGCGCTCGAGCCGCCAGGCGCGCGACAGCAGTCCGACCGGCCGGGCAATGGAACGCCGCAGTATCGAGGCCGGAATCAACCGGCCGAGCGCGAGATAGACCAGGCTGAGCACGCCGCCGGCGATCGCCACGGCGGCCACGAACGGGGCGACCGCCAGGGGGGGCACCGCGATGGCCGCCGCGCCGAGCAACTTGACATCGCCGCCGCCGAGCCAGCCGCGCTTCCAGCACAGGCCTGACAGGATGAACACCAGTGCGCCGACGAGCAGGCTGGCGATCAGCCGACCGTCGAGCGCGCTTTGCACCGTGCCGATCGCGGCGAGCGCGATGGGCATCCAATTGGGCACGGTACGCGCGAGCACGTCGTGCAACGCGGCCATGCACAGGATCGCCAAAACCGCGCCGGCCAGGAAATGACCAAGGGACGGTGCCCAGTCGTGCAACATAAGAGACCTCCCCGAGATCGCTGCCTGGCAGCGGTGAAGTTCAGCCAGCGTGACGACCGGCGGCCGGTCGTCACGCTGGTTGCGAGCGGAGCGCGTTGGCCGATCAGAGCTGCTTCGAGACGTTGTTGAAGGCGGTGTTCAGGCCAGTGCCCAGCGTGGTGAACGCGGTCACGACGACCACGGCCAGCACGCCGGCGATCACGCCATATTCCAGGGCGGTCACCGCACGGCGGTCGAACTTCAGTTCCAGCCAGGTCTTCAGATACTCGATCATGGTTGTTTGCTTCCTCTGGTTGATCGTCGGTGTGCTGCTGGCCCGCCCGTGCATTTGCAGCTTCCGGCACGTATCGGTCGCAAGCGGGGGTAGTAAGCACGGCGCCGGTTGCCGCAGGGTTTCATTCCGCGATCGCGCGGCCGTCGCCCGCAGGAATTCGGCATGCGACGTCAGGCGAATCGGCGTCATCGCAGGCTGGGCCGGCCGACGAGCACGCGCGGCAGCGATGCCGGGGCGCCGGGCGTGATGGTCAGGCTCTCGGCGCCCGCGGCCGCGCCGCTCGGCGTCCAGATTCGCATGCTTGCGCCGGTGGCGAACTGCACCACAACCGGGCCGGGAGCGACCTCGGCGGCGTCTGCAAGATCACTGGAATGATCGCCCGACCGATCGCCTGAGGGCCAGTTGGCGAACACCAGCCGGCGATAGGGTATGCCGAGCTCGGGCTGCGCCGAATGATAGGCGGCGACGGCGCCGTCCCAGTTGCCGAGGCGCGCATGCAGCTCGTCGAGGAAGCGGCCGGCATAGTCGGCGTTGACGACGGGATCGAACGCCTGCTTCAGGTCGGCGAACGCGAGGGGATGGCTGGCCAGGTTGATCTGGAAGCAGCCGACATCGACGTTGCGAATACCGGCGTCGCGCAAAGCGTCGGTCCGTGCGATCGCCGCCTGCTTGCTGTCGAGCAACGTTCCGTTACCGGCCGCATCGACCGCCCACGGCCAGGGCACGACGCGGCCAAGCGCGGCATCCCATCGGCCGCTTTCCACCCGTCCGATCGCCAGCAACAGGCCGGCGGGCAGGGCGTGGGCGCGTTCCGCCCGCCGCCCCGCCTGTTCGCACGCGGACTCGCCCGCCGGTGCCGCGCCGGCTGCGGGTTGCACGATCGTGGCGGGTTGCACGATCGCGGGGGATTGCGCGATCGCGGGCGCGCCGGCGAGCAGGGGCAGAACGATGCAGCCGCTGCCGAGGCCGACGCGGCTCAATCGGCGGCGAGTGCGTGTTCGGCCCACGACGGCTCCGATCGCGGCGCGAGGGCCGGCGCCGCTGCTTGTGGTTCGCGCAGGATGTAGCCGCTGCCCCAGACGGTATCGATCAACGCCGGCACCCCGGCGGCGGCCAGCTTCTTGCGCAGCCGGCAGACGATGACGTCGATCGTCTTCATCTCCGGCTCTTCGGTGCCGCAGTACAGATGATTGAGGAAGGTGCCCTTGGTGAGGATCGTGCCCTGGCGCAGGAACAGCAGTTCAAGCACGCTGTATTCGCGGCGGGACAGCGACAGGCGAGCGCCGTCCACCCGCACGTCGCGGCTGTTCATGTTGATCTCCACGTTGCCGAAGCGCAGCGAGGAGTTGGTGTGTCCCATCGCGCGCCGGACGATCGCGCGCATGCGTGCCAGCAGCTCGTCCATGTCGCATGGGCCGGACACGAAATCGTCGGCGCCAAGGTCGAGGGCCTGGACCCGGACGCGGGGTGAGTCGGAATCGGAGAAGGCCAGCACGGGCACCATCATGCCGGCTGCGCGCATGCGCCTGATCAGCTCGTGCCCGGCCATGTCAGGCAGGTCGAGATCGAGCAGTGCGATGTCGTACTCATAGAGGCGCAGGAATTCCATCGCCTCCTCGCCGGACGCGACATGCTCGGCGCGGACGCCGCGCTGGCGTGCGGTTTCGGCATCTCCGGCACGGCGGAACGGCTTTTCGCCGACATGCAAGATCAGCATGAATTGGTTCCTTCTCACGAAATGTCATGCTGAAACTATTGAAATGGCGGGCGTCGCGAAATCAGCCATAGGGTCAACGACGGGTGCGTTCGACATAGTCCCGATGGCCTAGCCCGGACGTCTCACACTCTCTGTGCTGGCTCGGACCTTGCCGCGCCCCCATGGGACCTTGGGGCTTTTCGCGCCTTGCGAATACAACCTGTATCGGCGGTGGCGCGTATCGGCGGTGGCGCGAAAAGCCTTTGCACGACAATGACCTTCGCCATCAACCCGCGACAGTGTGAGACGTCCGGGCTAGGCAGGTGGGGGGATCGGCCGCGTCGCGCGCGGGCGCCCGAGGGGCGCAGGCGAGGCCATGTCAGCAGATTTCGGCGATCGGTGCCGTGTTGCGGCAGGATGAAACCATTGTGCGAAATGTCCCGCGCTAGGCTGGGACCATGCCTGACGCAAAATCCAGCACCCGCGCAGACGGCGACGTGGCGCGGTCATCCCGGGAAGCCGAGTCGCGACGCTGCTCGCCGATCGCGTCAAGCCGCCCGCGGGCGTTGTCGTGACGGTCGATCTGCTTGCCGCCGGGGGCGTGATCGCCGAGACGGCACCGGCGTCAATCGCGCGGCGGCGCTTCGCCCGGTTCGATCCCTGCGTGGTTGCGACCGGTTTTCTGCTGTTCGCGGTCGTGCTGTTCATGCCGTCGATCCTGGGCGACGTCGACACGTTCTGGCATATCAGCACCGGCGGTTGGATCCTGGACCATCACGCGATCCCTCGGACCGATCCGTTTTCGTACACCGCGGGCGATCGTCCCTGGTTCACCATCGAGTGGCTCTCGCAGGCGCTGATGGCGCTGGCGTTCCGCGTGGGCGGGATGCAGGGCGTCATGGCGCTGACCGCGGGGGCTGCTGGGCTGACCGCCGCGGCGCTGCTGCAGCATCTGCGGCGGTTTCTGCCTGGGCGCTACGCGCTGCTGGGAACGTCCGTCGCGCTGGTCAACGCCCTGCCGTCCCTGCTCGCCCGGCCGCACCTGCTGGCCTGGCCGTGCCTGGTGCTGTGGTGCGGCGGTCTCGCGCTGGCGCGGGCCAATCGCACCGCGCCATCGTTCGGGTTGCTGCCGGTGATGCTGCTGTGGGTCAACCTGCACGGCAGTTCCATGCTGGGGCTGCTGCTGGCGGGCGGCTTCATGCTCGAGGCGGTGCTGGAGGCGGCGGGCGAGCGGCGGCAGGTTTTCCTGTCTTGGGCCGGGTTCGTGCTGGCCGCGTGGGCGGTGGCGTTGCTCAATCCGAATCTTATCGCTGGCGAACTGTTCCCGTTCCACGTGATCAGCATGACGAGCAACGTCTGGATCGTGGAGTGGCAGCCGCCAAGCTTCAGCGGCGTCGGCCCGCTTGAGATGACGTTGCTCGGCGGGATTGCGCTGGGGTTTTTCGGCCGGGTGCGATTGCCGCCGGTGCGCCTGCTGATGCTGCTGGTCCTGGTGCATGCCGCGCTGTCACATCGCCGCGACGCACAGCTGCTTGGCATCGTGGGTGCGTTGATCCTGGCGGAGCCGCTTGGCGGGGCGTTGGCGCGTGGGGGTGCCGCCGCGTCGGGCGCGGTGTGGCGGCGTTTGGCGGTGTTGGCAGGCGCGGTGGCGGTGGCGGCGTTGGGCGCGCGCATGGCGCTGGCGTTGCCGCCCGAGTCCAGCGGCGCGGCTTTCACCGCGGTGCTCGAACGCGTGCCGCCGTTGGTGCGCGCGGGGCCGGTACTGAATGCGTACGGTTTTGGCGGGCGATTGATCTTCAACGGCGTGCGCCCCTTCATCGACGGCCGTGCCGCGGACCTTTATGGCGACGCCTTTATGGCTCGGTACATTCGCATCGTCGGGGCCGACCGCGGCGTCGTGGAGCGCACGCTGGCCGAGTACGGGATCGTGTGGGCGATTTTTCCGTCCGGCGCGCCGGTGGTTCGGGTGCTGGAGCAGGAGCCGGGATGGGCGCGGCTGATCGAGGCGGACGGCGTGGTCATCGACGTGCGGCAGGATCGACTGCCGCGCTGAAGGGGTAGCACGCTGAACTTGTGGCGCCGCGGTGCGGCCGTTGGCGGCGACCAAACCGAGGCGCGACCATGCGCGCCGATCGCGACCACCATCACGCCGGGATTGCGGACGGCAGGGCCTTGGGTCGGATCGTCCGCCCGTGCTCCGGCGTGCTGCGTCCGAAGATCGTGCTGGTGCCCTTGCGTCGGTTTCGCGCCTGCTTGGGCAAGAGCAAGAAGCAAGAAAGGGGAAACGCAGATGCACGCGGATCAGAGTGATGCACGCAAATTCTGGCTGAACCGACGTCGGGTCACGTCCGACCCGGTGGCGGTGCGAGCGCGCCAGCCGGGTAGGCGAGGATGTTGCCACCCTCGCCCCCCACAGACCCGGACGTGCCGATTTCCAGCATCCGGTTCCTCACGCGAGAGCTTCGCCCGCGGAGGCGTAACGATGGACGATCCTGACTGGTGGAAGCGGGTTCTGCCTGAGGAGTTCGCCGAAGCGGGACCACAGGAACGTGCCTTTGCCGCCGCGGCGCGACAGCCATTGCTTCCAGACCCGCGCGACCTGATGCGCATACCAGCTCAGCCGCCGACTGTTCCCCGTGATGCCGTAGTAGCCCAAAGTGCCCGCGCATCATGGACGACAAGCGCGCATGCTGTTCGCGCATCGGCTGGTGCCGATGGCGCTTGCACCAGTCGGTGACTGCCGCCACCGTCCTGGCGTAACGGTTCTTCGCCGTCACCTGCCGGACCACCGCGCAGCCCTTCAGCGACCTCCCCCAGACGTGGGTGAAGCCGAGAAAGTCGAACGTGGTCCCACTTGTCCCGGTGACTGCTCGCCCTCCGGCCGCTGCGGCCGGAAGTCGATGAAGCGCGTCTTGTCGGCATGCAGCGTCAGCCCATACCGTGCAAGCCGCTTCCCCAGGACCGCCAGGACCCGTTCGGCGTCGTCGCACGTCTCGAACGCCATCACCAGGTCATCGGCGAACCTGGCCAGCATGCTGTCCCCCTTCAGCCGTGGCCGCACCTCGGTGGCGTTCCATTCATCCAGCACATGGTGCAGGAAGATGTTCGACAGACAGGGCGAGACCACACCACCTTGCGGGGTGCCTTCAGTCGGGCGGTGCAGGCGTCCGTCTTCGAGGACACCGGCAGCCAGCCAGCGCCGAGCGGCGCGGGACGAATGACCTCGCGGCACAGCGGACGCGTGCGATCAGGCAGGTGCTGTCAGAGCGGGGACAACCATTCGGTCGTGCACACCGAATTGACTTCCACGCACCTTCCGCCTACCCCCGCGCCCTTTCCGGGACCCCACCCATGCCCCGCCGCAAGCCGCGCGGCCGTCCGCTCGACGGCTGGCTGATCATCGACAAGCCGCCGGGCCTCACCAGCACCGACGTGGTCAACCGCGTCCGCCGCGCGTTCGACGCGCAGAAGGCCGGGCATGGCGGCACGCTCGACCCGCTCGCCACCGGCGTGCTGCCGATCGCCTTCGGCGCCGCCACCAAGACCGTGCCCTACGTGATGGACGGCACCAAGCTCTACCGCTTCACGCTGCGCTTCGGCGAGGCGCGCGACACCGACGACGCCGACGGCGCAGGTCACCGCAACCACCGACGCCCGCCCGACCGACGCGCAGATCCGCGCCGCCCTGCCGGCCTTCCGCGGCGACATCATGCAGGTGCCGCCCGCCTTCTCGGCGGTGAAGGTCGCCGGCGAGCGCGCCTACGACATGGCGCGCGAGGGGCGCGCCGCCGGTGCTGGAACCGCGCCCCGCCCGGGTCGACCGCTTCGACCTGGTCGACCGCCCCGACGCCGGACCACGCCGTCTTCGAGGTCGCCTCCGGCAAGGGCGTCTACATGCGCAGCCTGGCGCGCGACCTGGCGCAGGCCTGCGGCACGCCTCGGCCACGTCGCCGCCCTGCGCCGCCTGCGGGTCGGCCCGTTCACCGAGGCGCAGGCAATTCCCCTGGACAAACTGCGCGCGGCGGACGATACCGCGCCGGCTTCCCCGGACCTGCTGCTTCCGGTCGCGACCGCGCTGGCCGACATCCCGGCGCTGGCCCTGACCGAGGCGGAGGCCGGCGGCCTGCGGCATGGCCAGGCGATCAGCCTGGTCACGCTGATGGGCCGCATTCCAGCGGCGGCCGATCCCGATGGCGGATTGGCCCGCGCCATGGCGGGGAGCCGCGTGATCGGGCTGTGCCGGCTGGAGGACGGCTGGCTGAAGCCCGAACGGCTGCTGTAGCCGCGCGCGCCACATCCAACGCAGGAGTACCATGCGATGTCGATTACCGCGGAGCGCCGCACGGCGCTGATTGGCGAGTACGCCACCGCCACCGGCGATACCGGCAGCCCGGAGGTGCAGGTCGCCCTGCTGTCCGAGCGGATCGGCAACCTGACCGAACACCTGAAGACGCACGCCAAGGATTTCCACTCGCCGCCGTGGCCTGCTGATGCTGGTCGGCCGCCGCCGGCGGCTGCTCGACTACCTGAAGGCGAAGAATCCAGCGCCGCTACGAGACGCTGATCGGCCGGCTGAACTTGCGCCGCTGAACCGCAACCCCCAGTTATCGCTCGTCCGCACGACCGACGACTGGGAGGCTGACGACTGCATTCCCGCGCCATGGGGGCGCGGGACAACACCGGGGCCCGAAAGCGCCCCACGACGCCGCGACACGCGGCGGACGACGACCGCCGATCCGCGATATCCCGGGACGGGAGCAGCGACGGCGTTTCCGGCCACATGGCCGGCGGCTGCGCCGGCACAATGTCCATCGCAGTCCGCGCCGCTCCATGCGACCCGAGACGCCGTATCCCGCCCAAAGGCGAACGGATCGTCCGGCCCGACCTCCGCCGAATGCCGCGCATCCGGAAGGACTGATGACTGAATGTTCAACTACTTCCGCAAGGAACTCGACTGGGGCGGCCGCAAGCTGATCCTGGAAACCGGCAAGATCGCCCGCCAGGCCGACGGCGCCGTGCTGGCCCGCTACGGCGACACCATCGTGCTCTGCACCGCGGTCGGCGTGCAAAGCCGCCAGGCCGGGCCAGGATTTCTTCCCGCTGACCGTGAACTACCAGGAGAAGGCGTTCGCCGCCGGCAAGATCCCCGGCGGCTTCTTCAAGCGCGAAGGCCGGCCGAGCGAGAAGGAGGTGCTGGTCTCCCGCCTGATCGACCGGCCGATCCGCCCGCTGTTCCCCGAGGGTTTCCGCAACGAGGTGCAGGTCGTCGCCACCGTGCTCAGCCACGACCTGGAGAACGATCCCGACATCGTCGCGCATGATCGGCTGCTCGGCGGCGCTGACGCTGTCCGGCATCCCGTTCTTCGGCCCGGTCGGCCGCCGCCCGCGTCGGCTACATCGACGGCCAGTACGTGCTGAACCCGACCGCCGACGCAGATCGAAGGACAGCAAGCTCGACCTGGTGGTCGCCGGCACCGCCGAGGGCGTGCTGATGGTCGAGTCCGAGGCGCACGAGCTGTCCGAGGAGGTGATGCTCGGCGCCGTCACCTTCGGCCACACGCATTTCCAGCCGGTGATCCAGGCGATCATCGAGCTGGCCGAGCGCGCCGCCAAGGAGCCCTGGCCGCTGCCGGAGCCGAGCGAGGCGGAAGCCAGCGCTGGCCGCCCGCGTCGATGCGCTGGCCCGCGCCGGCGATCGCCGAGGCCTATCAGGAGAAGGCCGAAGCAGGTCCGCTACGAGAAGGTGGGCGCGGCGCAAGAAGGCCGCCGTCGAGGCGCTGACCGCCGAGGGGCTGGACGCCGAGCAGGCCAAGCGGCCATGTTCAAGGACCTGGAAGCCGACATCGTGCGCAACGCCATCCTGGACACCGGCCTGCGCATCGACGGCCGCGACACCAGGACCGTGCGGCCGATCGTCGCCGAGGTCGGCGTGCTGCCGCGCGCGCATGGCTCGCGCGCTGTTCACCCGCGGCGAGACCCAGGCGCTGTGCGTCGCCACGCTCGGCACCGGGCAGGACGAGCAGATCATCGACGCGCTGGAGGGCGAGTACCGCGAGCACTTCATGCTGCACTACAATTTCCCGCCCTACTCGGTGGGCGAGGCCGGCCGCATGGGCTCGCCCGGGCCGGCGCGAGATCGGCCACGGCAAGCTGGCCTGGCGCGCCATCCATCCGCTGCTGCCGGAGAAGGAAAAGTTCCCCTACACGCTGCGCGTGGTCAGCGAGATCACCGAGAGCAACGGCTCGTCCTCGATGGCGACGGTCTGCGGCTCCTCGCTGGCGCTGATGGACGCCGGCGTGCCGCTGAAGCGGCCGGTCGCGGGCATCGCCATGGGGCTGATCAAGGAAGACCGCGGCTTCGCCGTGCTGTCCGACATCCTCGGCGACGAGGACCATCTCGGCGACATGGACTTCAAGGTGGCCGGCACCGAGCAGGGCGTCACCGCGCTGCAGATGGACATCAAGATCACCTCGATCACGCCGGAGATCATGCAGATCGCGCTGGAGCAGGCGCGGGACGGGCGGCTGCACATCCTGGGCGAGATGGCCAAGGCGATCACCGGCGCGCGCGACGACGTCGCCGCGACCGCGCCGCGCATCACCATCATCAACGTGCCGAAGGAGAAGATCCGCGAGGTGATCGGCACCGGCGGCAAGGTGATCCGCGAGATCGTCGAGCAGACCGAGCTGCAAGATCGACATCGACGACGACGGCACGATCAAGATCGCGGCCACCGACAGCGACGCAGGCGCAGGCCGGCGATCGACTGGATCCGCGGCATCGTGGCGGAGCCGGAGATCGGCGTGATCTACAACGGCAAGGTGGTGAAGACCGCCGATTTCGGCGCCTTCGTGAACTTCCTCGGCTCGCAGCGACGGGCTCGTGCATATCAGCGAGCTGCAGCAGGGCCGGGTCGGCCAAGACCACCGACGTGGTCAATGTCGGCGACGCGGTGAAGGTGAAGGTCATCGGCTTCGACGAGCGCGGCAAGGTGAAGCTGTCGATGCGCGTGGTCGATCAGGCGACCGGCGAGGACATCACCGAGAAGGTCGGCGCCGAAGGGCGGCGCGGCCGCGAGCGCGGTGACCGGCGCGCCGAGCGGGCGCGACCGCGAGCCGGGGCGATGCGACCGGCCGGCGTGAGAGCCAGACGGCGGCGGACTGACAAGGCCCGGTCGCCGCGGCTTCATAGACCGTCGGCGGGCGGCGAATCCGGCTGCGCAGGCTGACGTGCTCGGATTGCACGGCACGTGTACAGGCGGCACATGCTTGACACCGGGCTGAGAGGGCGTGGCCATGAAGGCGATCAACGCGATCCGCATGGGCGGGATCGACGTCCTGCCGCTGGTCGAAGGCGGCAAGGGCGTGTCGATCTCCAACGGCATCTCGTCCGGCAACTGGGCCGCGGCGGCGGCGTCGGCACGTTCAGCGCGGTCAACGCCGACAGCTTCGATGCCGCTGGCAGCCGGATCCCGCAGATCTACCACGGCCGCACCCGCCGCGAGCGGCACGAGGAGCTGGTCGCCTACGCCATCCACGGCGCGCTGACCCAGGCGCGCCGGGCCTACGAGCTGGCCGGCGGCAAGGGCCGCATCCACGCCAACATCCTGTGGGAGATGGGCGGCGCCGAGCGCATCATCACCGAGCGTGCTGGAGCAGGCGAAGGGCCTGATCAACGGCATCACCTGCGGCGCCGGCATGCCGTACCGCCTGTCCGACATCGCCGCGCGCTTCAACGTCCACTACTACCCGATCGTCTCCTCGGCGCGCGCGTTCAACGCGCTGTGGAAGCGCGCCTACCACAAGGCCGCCGACGCTGCTGGGCGGCGTGGTGTACGAGGACCCCTGGCTCGCCGGCGGCCACAACGGCCTGTCCAACAGCGAGGACCCGACCAAGCCGGAAGACCCCTATCCCGCGCGTGCTGGCGCTGCGCAAGCTGATGCGCGAGCTTCGGCCTGGACGAGACCCCGATCATCATGGCCGGCGGCGTCTGGTGGCTGGAGGAATGGGAGGACTGGATCGACAATCCCGAGCTCGGCCCGATCGCCTTCCAGTTCGGCACCCGCCCGCTGCTGACCCAGGAAAGCCCGATCGGCGACGCCTGGAAGCAGCGGCTGCTGACGCTGAAGGAAGGCGACGTCTTCCTCAACCGCTTCAGCCCGACCGGGTTCTATTCCTCGCGCGGTGAACAACGGCTTCATCCAGGAACTGCGCGAGCGCAACGAGCGCCAGGTGGCCTACACCACCGAGGCGGTCGGCGAGCACGTCGCCGAATACGGCGTCGGGCCGCGCAAGCGCCTGGTCTACCTGACGCCGGCCGATCTGGAGCGCGTGCGCGGCTGGGAGGCAGCAGGGCTTCACCGAGGCGCTGCGCACGCCGGACTCGACGCTGATCTTCGTCACGCCGGAGAAGGCGCAGCGAGATCATCGCCGACCAGGTCGCCTGCATGGGCTGCCTGAGCCAGTGCCGCTTTTCCAACTGGGCGCAGCACGAGGCCGAGCACAGCACCGGCAAGAAGGCCGACCCGCGCAGCTTCTGCATCCAGAAGACGCTGCAGATCGATCGCGCACGAAAGCGACGAGCCGGACGCGGTGGAGCGCAACCTGATGTTCAGCGGCCACAACGCGTTCCGGTTCGCCACGGACCCGTTCTACTCGAACGGCTTCATCCCGACCGTGAAGCAGCTTGTCGAGCGGATCCTGACCGGGCGTTAGGCCCTGCCGCTGGATCGCGGTCGAGGTGCCCGATTGCATGACCGTCAGCGGCGACGATGTGCGAGCCGCGCAGACGATCACCGGAGCCACGTTCGCGCTGTTCCTCATGGTGAGGTTTGTTCCGGGCTTGCAGCCCTACGCGACGCGACTCCGTCTGGCGATCGTGGTGCTCTATTTCGTCCTGGCGGTGGGGTTCATGGGCTACCTGGTGGTTCGGTGATCGCGTGCGCAGGGGTGGCCTGAACCAGGAGATTGCGCGCCAGCGCTGGCGGGGGCGGCCTTGGGGCGAGATGGCGGGTGGTTGAGCCGGCATTGCGTTGGTGCGATGACGTTCCGATTGTCGGTTGGCCGCGTGGCCCCCGGCTGCCTCGCCCGCGGAAGCCCCACGCGGGTCGCCGACGCGGCGCGCAGACCGGTCGAAGCGACGCAAGCGGCGGAATGCGCTACGCTGTTCCGCCCTACAGCGGACCATGACAGGCATGTGACGCCGGGCATGCAACGGCTGAGGCGGCGCCAGCATGGAATACGACCGGCATTTCAAGTTCCTGTTCTGCACGCCCGCCCTGTCCGCCGGCACGCTCGAAGGGGCGCGGTTGCAGGAAATCGCCACCGCGGTGGAAAAACTCGGATTCGAGGTGCTGCGTGCACGCCGGACCGAGGAGGCCGAGCTCGCCATTCGCGCCGATGCGGCGATCGGCTGCATGGTGATCGACTGGGGCAAGCGCGGCGTGCAGGGCAAGAGCGCCGCCCTGATCGCGCTGGTGCGCGCGCGGGGCCTGGAGCTGCCGGTCTTCGTGCTGGTGCGGCGACAACGCCTCGAGGAGGTGGCGGTCGAGGTGATGAACCAGGTGACCGGCTACGTGTTCCTGGCCGAGGAAACCCCCG
Source organism: uncultured Alphaproteobacteria bacterium (assembly GCA_963773345.1). Lineage (GTDB taxonomy): Bacteria > Pseudomonadota > Alphaproteobacteria > Acetobacterales > Acetobacteraceae > Palsa-883. Next base: position 1,479,590 of record CAVZBG010000010.1, read on the forward strand.
ACTTCATCGCCCGCAACCTGGTGAGCCATCTGCGGCACTACGCCGCGTCGCTGAAGACACCGTTCTTCGGCCGGCTGGTGGACTATGCCGAGGAGGGCAACCAGCTCTGGACCTGCCCGGGCCATAACGGCGGCGCCTTCTACGCGCGCAGCCCGATCGGCCAGATCTTCGTGGCCCATTTCGGCGAAGCGGTGTTTCACGCCGACCTGGACAACTCGATCCTCGAACTCGGCGACCTGCTGACCCACGAGGGGCCGGCGCTGGAGGCGCAGAAGGCGGCGGCACAGATTTTCGGCGCCGAGAAGACGTATTTCGTGCTGCACGGCACCTCGGCGTCGAACAAGATCGTGCTGTCGGCGCTGATCGCGCAGGGCGACCTGGTGCTGTTCGACCGCAACAACCACAAGGCGGCGCATCACGGCGCGTTCTTCCTGGGCGGTGCCATCCCGATTTTTCTGCCGACCCAGCGCAATTGCCACGGGCTGATCGGTCCGATGGACTTCGATGCGCTCGACGAGGCGCGCATCCGCGCGGCGATTCGCGACAATCCGCTGGTGACCGATCCGCAGGCGTGGCGACGGGAACGGCCGTTCCGGGCCGCCGTGATCGAGCAATGCACGTACGACGGAACGATCTACGACGCCGGCATGCTGCTGCGCCGGATCGGCCACCTGTGCGACTACATCCTGTTCGACGAGGCCTGGGCCGGGTTCCTGAAATTCCACCCGCTGTTCGCCGGCCGCTTCGCGATGAGCCTGACGCAGCTCGATGCGCGCGCGCCCGGCATCATCGCCACGCAGTCGACGCACAAGCAGCTTGCCAGTTTCTCGCAGGCGTCGCAGATCCACGTGAAGGATCGACACATCGCGGGCCAGCAGCGCCGGGTGGGGCACCGGCGGTTCAACGAGATGTTCATGCTGCACGCCTCCACCTCGCCGTTCTATCCGCTGTTCGCCTCGCTCGATGTCGGCGCGCAGATGATGAAGGGCAAGTCGGGCGAGGTGCTGTGGGACGACACCATTCGTCTCGGCATCGAACTGCGCAAGAAGCTGCGCGCGGTGGCGCGGGAATACGCCGCGAAGCAAGGCGATCCGGCGGACAACTGGTTCTTCGATCCGTTCGTTCCTGACGTGGTGACGCTGCACGACAGCGACGTCGCGGCGCGGCCGACACGGTGGGAGGACGTGCCGACCGATCGTCTCGCGAGCGATCCGGCGATGTGGGAACTGGCGCCTGGCGCCGCCTGGCACGGCTTCGCCCATCTCGCACCCGGCTATGCGATCACCGATCCGAACAAGCTGACGCTGCTCACGCCGGGGTTCGACCGCGCCTCCGGCGCCTATGCCGAACACGGCGTTCCGGCGCCGATCGTCGCCGAGTATTTGCGCGACAACTGGATCGTTTGCGAAAAGAATGACCTGAACAGCCTGCTGTTCCTGCTGACGCCGGGGGTGGAGGCGAGCCAGGCCGGCACGCTGCTCAGCGCGCTGGTGCGGTTCAAGGAACTGCACCAGGCGAACGCGCCGCTCGCCGAGGTGCTGACCGAGTTCACCGCCCGGCGCCCCGCGCGCTATGGCGGGATGCGGTTGCGCGAGCTGTGCGCCGAGATGCATGCGTTCTTCCGCGAGCACGACACCAGTGGCCTGCAGCGCCGGCAGTTCCGCCCGGAGCATCTGCCCGAGATGGTGATGCCGCCGCACGAAGCGGTGCAGCTTATGGTGCGCAACGAGGTCGATTTCCTGCCGATCGATCGCATCGCCGGGCGCGTCGCGGCGAATTTGCTGCTGGTGTATCCGCCGGGCATCGCCACGGTGGTGCCGGGCGAGCGGCTCGGCGGGCGCGCGCAGCCGATGCTGGATTACCTGATGGTGTTCGAGCGTGCCGCCAACCGGTTTCCCGGCTTCGAGAGCGAGGTGCAGGGCGTGTATCGCCGCACCGAGGCGGATGGGTCGATCAGGTTGTACACGTTCGTGCTGAAGGAGTAGCGCGGGATCGGGGGAAAGCGCAGCGTGGCAGCGTAGGGCGGAAAAGCGTAGCGCATTCCGCCGCCTTGCAAACGCTCCCGCAATAATCCGACTGCGACGCAACCGGCGGAATGCGCTACGCTTTTCCGCCCTACGTTCGGCCTGTGGCTGGCGGCTTTGCGCCGAGGCGGCAAGCCGTGCTTCACTCCGCACGCAAATGCAACGCCTCGCCGCGGCAACGAATGGCGCGGCATAACGAAACAAGAGGAAACGTCCATGCTCGCCTGGTTTGCCGATCTGAACCCGCGCGAACGGCGCACCATGACCGCCTGCTTCGGCGGCTGGTCGCTCGATGCGCTCGACGTGCAGATCTTCAGTTTCGTCATCCCGTCGCTGCTGGCACTGTGGAAGATCACCGCGGGGCAGGCCGGCGAACTCGCCACCATTACCTTGCTGGTCTCTGCCTTCGGCGGCTGGCTCGCCGGTGCCGCGTGTGACCGTTTCGGTCGCGTCCGCGTGCTGCAAGTCACCATCCTGTGGTACGCGGTGTTCACCTTCCTCTGCGGGTTCGCGCAGAATTTCGAGCAGCTTTTCATCTTCCGCGCGCTGCAGGGCCTTGGCTTCGGAGGTGAGTGGGCGGCCGGCGCGGTGCTGATGGGCGAGGTGATCCGCGACAAGTATCGCGGCCGCGCGGTCGGCATCGTGCAGACCGGCTGGTCGATCGGCTGGGGCGCCGCGGCGCTGCTCTACACCATCCTGATCGCCACGCTGCCCGAGGCGCTGGCCTGGCGCGCGCTGTTCTGGATCGGCATCCTGCCCGCCGGCCTGGTGTTCTGGATCCGCCGCTTCGTCGAGGAACCCGTGCTGAACCAGCGCCGCACCCCGCCCGCCGGCATCTGGCACATCTTCGCCGCGCTGAAGCCGCCCTATCTCGCCACCACCTGGCGCGTCGCGATGATGGTGGCCGGCGCGCAGGGCGGCAGCTATGCGCTGACCATCTGGCTGCCCACCTACCTGAAGACAGTGCGGCACATCTCCGCGGTCGGCACCGGCAGCTACCTGATGGTGCTGATCCTGGGCGCGTTCTTCGGCTTCGTTTCGGGCGCCTACCTGGCCGACGGCATCGGTCGCAAGGCCACGTTCATGGTGTCAGCCATCGGCTCGGTCGCGCTGACGATCGTCTATCTGTTCGCGCCGATCAGTAACGACTGGATCCTGCTGGTCGGCTTCCTGCTGGGCTATATCTCGCTGGTCATGTTCTCGCCGATGGGCTCGTTCATGACCGAGCTGTACCCGACGGCGGTGCGCGGTGTCGGCCAGGGGTTCTGCTATAACGCCGGGCGCGGCATCGGCGCGCTGTTCCCGGCAGCGGTCGGGTTCCTGGCAGGGCAGTTCGGGCTGGGCGCGGCGATCGCGGTATTCAGCATCGGCGCCTATGGTCTGATGATCGTGGCGCTGCTACTGTTGCCGGAGACGCGCGGGCGGTCGCTGGACAGCCTGGAGCCGTCGGCAACGGGATGACGGCTCCTGGCGTTGCCTGATCGGGGCGTTGCCTGATCGGGGCGTTGCCTGATCTGAGTCCGGATCGCGCAATCGTGTGGACCGGCTCGCGTCCATGGGCCAATTTCTGCCATGTGATGCGGGTTTTATCTGAACAGGCCTTTGAAGGAGACAGCTCATGCCCGACACCAACGTCAAACCCGACGACACCACCGCGCAGATTGCCCATCTGCGCGATCAGGTCGAGGCACTCATGAGGGACCGCGTCACGCCGGCGGTGACCGAGATGGCCGGGCGGGCCGAAAATGTGATGAACAGCGCCGCCGGCATGGTGCGCGAGCAGGCCCAGTCGCTCTCCGGGCATGTGCGCGAGCAGCCCCTGGTGGCCGTGCTGCTGGCCGCCGGCATCGGTTACCTGCTGGGTCGGACCACGCGCTGAGCGTGCGCGCGCTTCGCGCCTCACGGATTGTCGTTGACGCGGAAGCGCTGCGGCTGCGGCTTCAGGCGCGGCGGCTGGCGGTCCGGGTTGTTCTGGCCGCCGTCGCGCTGGTGTTCCTCGTCTGCACGCTGGTGTTCGCGCACCTCGCGGCCTGGTTCTGGCTGCGCATGGACCGCGGCTGGACGCGGGAGGCCACGGCCGCACTGCTTGCCGTTGGCGACCTGGTGATCGCCGGCGCGTTGGCCGCGATGGCGCTGCGGCTTGGCCCCGGCGCCGTGGAGACCGAAGCGCGCCTGGTGCGTCAGCAGGCCTGGCGGGTGCTGGTCGAGACCGTGTCGTGGCCGGCGCTCGTGCTGCGCGTGGTGCGCCTGCTGCGCCGGCGTTGAGTCAGGCGATGGGGTTCCGGGTCAGGCGATCCGCTCCCAGTAGCCGGTTTCGACATCCAGCCGGTCATGTTCGAGCCCGCGGAAGTCGCCGCGCGAGACGATGCCGACCACCACCTCCTCCTCGACCACCGGGACATGGCGGAAGCCGCCGTCGCGCATCAGGCGCAGCGCCTCGATGGCGGTGCGGCCGGGCGGCATGGTGTGCGGCTTGCGCGTCATCACCGCGCGCAGTGTCGTCGCCGCAGGGTCCTTGCCGGCCGCGAGGAATCGGACAGCGTCGCGGCCGGTGAAGATGCCGGTGAGCTTGCCCTTGGCGTCGGTCACCAGCACGGCGCCGATCCGGCGCTTGTGCATGGCCTTGCACGCCGCCTGCACCGACGCGGTGGCCGGCATGGTCACCGGCGTCTGGTTGCGGATGATTTCCGCCATCGATCGATCGGTCACGGCAGAGCCTCCCGCGTTGGATTACGCGCGCCTGCATGGCACGGGTCCGGCCGGCCGTCCTTGATTGAGATCAACCATAGCGGGGGCGGTCGGTCGCGCCTCCGCCGGCAGCCCCGGCACGTCTTCCAGCGCGACGTGGGTGGCGACGTGGCTGACGCGCGTGACGCCATGCGTCCGCAGCAAGAAGGCGATCGGACCCGGACATCGAGGCTGCCTGGGTCGCATCGCGCGAAACCGGGAGTGCGCCCCGGGCGACACCTGGCTAGAGTGATGGCGTCGACCGGGAAGCGATCAGGCGAGGGATCATGTCACGTATCACCTTCGATCCGGCCCAATGCGGCGGACGCCCCTGCATCCGCGGGATGCGCATCCGCGTGAAGGACGTGCTGGAACTGTTGGCCGCGGGGGTCACGGAAGCAGAAATCCTCACCGATTATCCATATCTGGAACAGGAGGACATCCGGGCCTGCCTGGCGTTCGCCGCGGCCGAAGTGGATCATCCTGTTCTGGTGGCCGACGCACGGTGATCGAGACAGCGTTGCGACACGCCGTGTAGTCTGGCATCGGCCTAGGCAGGCGCGTCGCCTGGACCATTGAATCTGGCAGAGCCGCACGTCGTGGCGCTGCCAATTTGCAGAGAGCGCGCAATGACTGGGCGTGATTTCGAGTTCCTCGTCGATGCCCAACTCCCTCCGATCCTTGCCAGAGCCATCACGGGCGTGGGTTACCCGGCACGGCATGTGGCCGACCTGGGTCTCTTGCAAGCCGCCGACATTTCAATCTGGAAGTTCGCCTGCGAGCAGGGGTGCGCCCTGATCACCAAGGACGAAAACTTTGTCGCAATTCGGCAGAGAGCAAGGGACGGCGTGACCGTTGTGTGGCTGAGGCTTCGGAACTCCTCGAGACAGGCGCTGCTAGCGTGGTTCATGCCGAGATTGCCGGAGATCGTGGCGCTCATCGAGACAGGTGAACCGCTGATCGAACTGCGGTAATCGCCAACCGCCTCTACGCCATCACAGGAATTGATAGACCACCTGAACGCGTTTGGCGTTCGCCCCGCCAACGGCTGACGTCCTACCCGAACCCGCCTGCGCCACAGCGGTCCGTGCTGCCGCGGCGGCGAGGATGATGTTACGCGCCCGCCCCCGCATGTTGCTGCTCGTGGCGCTTGACCTGTTCGCGGTAGTTTTCCCGATACCGGTCGCTGACCCGCTGATGCACCGCCAGCGCAGCGTCGTCCTGCTCGTCTGCGGGCGATTCGATCAGGTCGAAATGCCCAAAATTGTCCTCGCCGCGGACCAGCATCGCGCACAGGCGCACCGGGCTGTTCACCCGGACATGCGTCGGGATGTAGTTCAGCCCGATGCCGACGCGGCGGTGCGCGGCGTTGTTCGGTGCCGAGCGGTGGACCGCGAGTTCGTGATGCAGCGAGAATGAGCCGGCGGGCAGCGCCATCGCCACGGGGGCGGCGTCGTCGAACGGCTCCATGATCGTCTGGCCGGCGCGGTTGATGCTGTTGGCCAGACCCAGGGCGGCGTGGTGCAACTGGCGCGGGGTGCCGCGGCTGGAGAGCTGCTCCATGCAGCCGGCTTCGCGGGTGGCGTCGGTCAGCGCCACCCAGGCGCAGACCTGTTCCTTCGGTTCCAGGCCGAAATAGCTGCCGTCCTGGTGCCAGGCGGCGAAGGTCGGCGAGTGCGGCTCCTTGATGAAGAAGGTGCTGGTCCAGACCAGGATGTTGGGGCCGATCACGTCCTCGATCGCGTCCAGGATGCGCGGATGGCGGACCAAGTCGTTGAACCAGGGGGAGTGGGCGTAGGCGTGGGAGCGCCATTTGACGTCTGCCTCGGCGACCGGGGAGCCGAGTTCCGTCTCGAGCCGGTCGAGTCCGGCAAGACAGGTCGCCACCTCCGCCGGCGTCAGGGCCGGGATCGGGAAGAGGAAGCCGTCGTAACGGTAGGCGGCGACTTGCTCTGGCGTCAGGGCCTTCATGGGGACACTCCTCCGGCAGGGGTTCGTTGCGGATGGGTGTGCAGGTCGTGGCACCAGCGCGCCATCCGGTGATGCGTCCGGCCATCCTGGCGCTGGTCAATTCTGCGGGCAAGGAGGCTGAGCGTGAGTTGGTGCGCTCGCCTTCACGCCTGGCTGCCACCTCGGCGGGTCGGCGAATTTCCGCCACCCGCGCGGCGTGGCGATTTGCAACCCTCGATATGTCAAAGAATGAGTGGCTTCGTGCTATCCTCAGCGGAGCCCGGAGGCTAGGGCGCATCCGGTCCTCAGGCAGCGGTCGGTGCGTCTGTCCCGCGTATTGCAACTGGACCTGACCGCACTGAACGAGCTGAAGTCGCTGTTGTCTCGCCACATGCGCTCGGTCGATCGAATGAGGAGATGAGCATGGCAAGCCCCGATACGCTTCGCTATACGAGGATTCCTCTCACCCACGGATCTGGTGCGATCCCCGCCGTCGGGTTCGGCACGCTGATGCCCTATCCTCTCGCGACCAGACAAGCGACGAAGACCGCATTGGAAGTGGGATTCCGGCATCTCGACTGCGCGGAACGGTATCGCAATGAAGAGGCGGTTGGTGATGCGATGCAGGCAGTGCTCAAGGCCGGGATGATCCAGCGCGAGGACGTCTTCGTTACCACGAAGCTATGGAACACCAATCATCGCCCTGAACGGGTCAAACCCGCCCTTGACGCAAGTCTCCGGCGACTGCAGCTCGACTATGTCGATTGCTATCTCATTCATACCCCTTTTGCCTTTCGGCCCGGCGACGAGCAGGACCCGAGGGACGAGCGCGGTCAGGTGATATATGACCGTGGGGTGACATTGATCGAGACGTGGCAGGCGCTTGAGCGCCTGGTTGATGACGGTCACTGCAAGTCGATCGGCTTGTCGGATGTCACCTTGGAGAAGGTGCGAGAGATCGTTGCGGCTGCGCGGATCAAGGCCGCCGTGGTGCAGGTCGAATCCCATCCGTACCTCCCCGAATGGGAGCTGCTCGACTTCTGTCGGGAGCACGGGATTGTACTGCTGGCGTTTGCAGCGCTGGGACACGGCATGAGCCCGAAAGTGCTGGATGACCCGGTGATCACCAGCATTGCACAGCGCGTCCACAAGACGCAGGCGCAAGTTGCGCTGGCCTGGGTCGTACAGCGCGGCACCGCCTTCCTGACCACCTCCACCACACCTCGCTACATCCAAGAGAACTTTGAGATATCGGCCCTGCCTGAAGACGCCATGCAGGAGATCCGGGAGGGTATCACGACGAACGTCCGGTTCAACGCGGTGGTGGGGACGGGCGTGCCTGGCTTCATTCCCCGAGTCAGTTGAACTGAACGCAGGCGCGCCTTCGGAGGTCCCATGATGGACTTGATCGTCTCGGTTAATGTCGGACTTCCCCAGAATGTCGCGTGGCAGGGCAGGACTGTTCGGACGGCGGTCTGGAAGACGCCGGTGACGGGGCGGATTTTCGCCCGCCGGCTGAATCTCGATGGCGACGGCCAAGGGGACCTCCGTGGCCACGGTGGCGAGCAACGTGCGATCATGGTGTACCAGCTCGATTCCTACCGGTACTGGGCGAGCTATCTTGGGCGGTCGGATCTCGTCGGCCGGGAATTTCGGCGAGAACCTCACAGTCGAGGGCCTCGCCGATAACGAGGTCTGCATCGGCGATCGCTTCAGGATCGGCGGCGCGGTCGTCGAGGTCAGCCAGCCACGCGACACCTGCTATCGGGTCGGCATCAGGCTGAATCGCCCGGATATTGCTGCGCTGCTGGTTGCGCACCACCGGCCCGGCTTTTATTTCCGCGTCATACAGGAAGGTGAGATCGGCGCCGGCGACCGCGTGGAAAAACTCTCTGACGGCCCCGAGCGCATGACGGTCGCCGAGATCGATGCCCTGCTGTATTCGGCGGAGCACCCGCTCGAAGGCTTGCGCCGTGCACTCCGAATTCCGGCACTCAGCCTGGACTGGCAAGGCTCGATGCAGGCGCTGCTCACTGCTGCCGAAGCGGGAGGCACCACGGGCAACGCTGGCCTCGGGTTAGGCGCGTCGGCGCCCCTTGCGTGGCGTGGCTTCCGCCCGGTTGTGGTCGTTGCGTCGCGCGAGGAAAGCGCGGACGTCCGATCGTTCGAACTCGCTGCCGAAGATGGTTCGCCGCTACCGCCGGCACTACCCGGCCAATACATCATGGTCCGCATCAGACCGGACCCGGATGCTCCCGCCGTCACGCGAAACTATTCGCTGTGCGGTCCGCCCGGGACCCCCAACTATCGGATTGGCGTCAAGAACGAGCGCGGCCTTGCAAGCGGCTTTCTCCACCAAAGCGTCCGGGCAGGCAGTCGCTTGGAGATCAGTGCTCCGCGTGGCTCGTTCACGCTCGCTGCCGGTGCATCTCCCGTCGTTCTTATCAGCGCCGGTGTCGGCGTCACGCCGATGTTGGCGATGTTGCATGCTGCGGCTGCAACAAACGCCGGGGCGTCGCGGCCGATTTGGTGGCTGCATTCAGCCCGCGATCGGGCGCACCAGTCGTTTGCCAAGGAGGCGGACGAGCTGCTCGTTACGCTCCGCGCGTCCCGTCGCTGCGTCATCTACAGTCGGCCCGCGGCGGGAGACATGCTCGGGCAGGACTTCGATCGACCAGGCCATCTGTCGCTCGAGCTGCTCCACCAGCTCGGGATTCCCCAAGACGCCGATTTCTATCTGTGTGGTCCGCCCCGCTTCCTCGAGGATTTCCAGAAAGGCTTGGCGGCATGGGGCATTCCCTGGCCCAGGGTCCACGTCGAAGTGTTCGGGCCCACGGCCACCCGCACGCCGGGCATCTCCAGCGTCGCCGCTGCCTTGCCGCATCGTCCTGACGGCCCTGCGGGCGGCGGACCCGTGGTGACGTTCTTGCGAAGCGGTCTCGCCGTGCCTTGGGACTCCCGCTTCGGCAGCCTGCTCGAACTGGCGGAAGCCTGCGCCGTTCCCGTGCGTTGGGCCTGCCGAACAGGCGTATGCCATAACTGCGAGAGTGGATTGATCGACGGCGAACTCGCCTACGCGCCAGAGCCGTTGGACCTGCCAGCCGAAGGCAATGCGTTGATCTGTTGCTCAGCGCCAAAGACCGCCGTCGAGCTCGACCTTTAGTGGGTGCTCACCGAGCAGGAGTAGAAAATGACAGCCTACGACGCGATCATCATTGGAACCGGACAAGCAGGCCCAGCGCTGGCGCGGCGCATCGCAGGGTCGGGCATGCAAGTCGCCATCGTCGAGCGCGGTCGTTTCGGCGGCACTTGCGTCAACACGGGCTGCACACCGACGAAAACCCTGATCGCCAGTGCGTATGCCGCGCACGTGGCTCGCCGCGGTGCTGATTATGGCTTCAGCGCCGGCGACGTCAAAGTCGATATGAAGCGCGTCAAAGCGCGCAAGGATCATGTCGTCGGGCTTTCCAATGGCGGGGTCGAGCGGTCTCTCAAAACTCTGGAGAACTGCCGGGTCTATGAAGCCCATGCGCGGTTCGTGTCGCCGCGCGAGGTGCAGGCTGGCAGCGAGGTCCTGACGTCCGACCGGATTTTCATCAATGTCGGGGCTCGTGCGGCGGTGCCCGACATCCCCGGCCTTGATCAGGTCGATTACCTCACCAACAGTTCGATGATGGACGTCGATTTCCTGCCGCGCCACCTGCTGGTGCTGGGCGGGAGCTACATTGGACTGGAATTCGGCCAGATGTATCGGCGGTTTGGCAGCGAGGTCAGTATCGTCGAGGCCGGGCCGCGCCTTATTTCGCGTGAGGATGAAGACGTATCGGCAGCAATCACCGATATCCTGGTGCGGGAAGGTATCACTGTCCTCCCCAGCGCGAAATGCCTGCGCATCGACAAACAAGGTGACGACATTGTCATGACGGTCGATGGCGGCGGTACTCTCAGAGCTCCGAGGTTCGCACCTGCTTGTTGCAACGGGGCGCCGTCCCAACACGGATGATCTCGGTCTCGACCGCGCGGGGGTAAAGCGGGACGAACGCGGCTATATTGTCGTGGACGATGAGCTGCGCAGCTCGGTCCCAGGTATTTGGGCGCTCGGCGACTGCAATGGCAAAGGTGCGTTCACCCACACATCGTGGAACGATTACCAAATCGTCGCCGGCAATCTGTTCGATGGCGAGAGCAGGCGGGTGAGTGACCGCATTCCCGCCTATGCGCTCTACATTGATCCCCCGTTGGGGCGTGTCGGCATGACCGAGGCGGAGTGTTCGCAAGAGCGGCCGCCCTGCACTGATCGGCAAACTCGCCATGGAAGATGTGTCCCGCGCCTTCGAAAAAGGTGAGACCGAGGGCTTCATGAAGATACTGGTCGATGCCGAGACCAAGCAAATCCTTGGCGCATCGTTCCTGGGCTCCAGCGGCGATGAGGCGGTCCACTGCGTGCTCGACGTCATGTATGCGAAGGCACCTTACACGCTGCTCAAGCGTGCGATGCATATTCACCCTACAGTCGCGGAATTCATTCCGACGATGCTGGAAGACCTTGTTCCGCTGCCGGGGTCAGCAGCGGGATAGATTCGCGTGGGCAGCCAAGGTGCGATGGCACGGAGCGGCTGGGCCTTGATAACCAGGAACGGGAGCGACAGTATGGATGAGAATGAGATTCGGGACGCGCTCAATCGCCACTGGGCCGCATCGGACGCAAGTGACTTCGATGTTGAGCACGACATATACCGCGAGGACGCCGTGCTCGAGTACCCGCAATCGGGCGAACGCATCCGGGGCCGGCACAACATCCAGGCCTCGCGCGCCGCGCAACCGAACTTGAAGCACTTCAAGGTGCGCCGCATCGTCGGCACGGGCGACCTCTGGGTCACGGAATTCATCCTCACCTATGACGGGCAGCCGTCTTACACGGTGAGCATCATGGAGTTCCTGGATGGCAAAGTGGCCCGCGAGACCCAATACTTTGGTGACCCGTTCAAGCCCGGACCATCGCGCGCCCATTTGGTTGAACGGATGGAATGAAATCGACACGACAATAGCGCGCCTGCGCGTGCTGGATAGGGCAGAGGTCCCCGTCGATACCGTCCAACTCGCTCGTTTTCTCATCGGCAAGATGCTCGTGCGCATATTGGCCGAAGGCGTGGCAGCCGGCCGCATCGTCGAGACCGAGGCATATGGCATCGGCGACCCGGCGGGTCATGCCTATCGGGGCATCACCCCGCGCAACCGGGCGCTTTTCCTCGAACGCGGGCACGCATATGTCTATCTCGCCTATGGCAACTCGTTCATGCTGAACGTCTCCAGCGAGGCGCCAGGCGTTGGTGCGGGCGTCTTGATCCGGGCGATCGAGCCTACCGATGGCATCACGATCATGCAGCGAACTCGCCGCACCGAGCGCGTGCGAGACTTGGCACGCGGCCCGGGGCGGCTGAGTGCAGCCTTGCAGATTGACCGCCGATTGGACGGGATCGACCTTTGTCAGGCCGGCCCGCTGTGGCTCGGATCTGACGGTCGAGCGTCCGGCGAAATCGGGCAGAGCAAACGGATCGGCATTACCCGCGCAGCCGACAGCCTGCTGCGCTTCTACGTTCGCGGCAATCGGTTCGTCAGCGGTCCGCAGGCGCTCAATCGATGAGGCAACCAACGTTATACCAGATAGCGGAATGCTTGACTCTCCCGTGTCATGGCCGGGCCGAAGTCCCCGGGCTTGTCCCGGGGATCCCCGGCCACCCACGACTTCGCTGTCATCGGCAAAGAAGTCGTGGGCGGCCGGCCGGAGCCTGTCCTCGTGTCCTCGGGCGGCCCTTCGGGCGGACCCGGGGGCCGGCCATGACACAAGGCACCGACGATGGGTCAATCATTCCGACACCTGGTATTACGGGTGGGGCCTGACCGAGGTATCGTTCCGGTCAGGACGAGTGGTGGCCTTTCGACGCCGTCCGTTTCGTCCCCTTGCAACGGGTGCCCGACATGACCGAGCAAAGCAACAAGCCAGGTTCGATCAATGCGCAACCGGCAGCGAATGGAGATGCTTCGGCTGCCGACGACGCGAAATCCGCGCAGACACCGCCGGAGTCCCGCCCGGTGCCGCAGGAGGCCCGAAAGGCTCCGCGGAAGCGAAAGCTTGTGGCCGGTGTGCTCGGTGTTGCCGTCCTGGCGGTTCTCCTCGTGTTCGGCATCCCGTGGGTCGAGGAGATGCTCAACACCGTCTCCACGGACGACGCATACGTGAATGGGCACGTGACGTTTGTTGCGCCCCGCGTGGCAGGACAGATTTCCCGCGTTCTGGTGGATGACAACAACCGTGTGCGCAAGGGAGATCTCCTCGCCGAGTTGGACAAGGAGCCGTACCGGGTTGCGGTCTCCGAGAAGCAGGCAGCGGTCGACACCGCGAAAGCAGACCTGCAAGCAGCCACCGCGGCGGCGCGCGCGATCGAAGCGCAGGCAATGAGCCGACGCTGGGACCTGCAACACGCCGTGGAGGACGTCGACAACCAGGTCGCTCTGCTGCACGCGCGGGTCGCCGCTGTCGACAAGAGCAAGGCCGCACTGGCGCTGGCGCAGCTTCAATTCGATCGGGCGCGGCAGCTCGTCGCCAGGGACGATGTGCCGCGTGAGGTGTACGACCAGCGGCAAGCGGAGCTGACGACGGCCGGCGCGGAACTCGCCCAGACCCTGGCCGAGGTCTACCAGATCCGCGTCTCGCTGGGGCTGCCGGCGCAACCTGGCGGGGGCGGCGATCTCGGCCAGGTGCCGCCCGATCTCGACGAGACCTTTTCGTCCGTCCTCGAGGCGCAGGCGGCGCTCATTCAGAGCGCCGCGCAGCTCGGCGTCGTGCACTCGTTCGACCAGGGTCCGAAAGCGATGCTCGACCAGTTCTATAAACTGGGCGACGTCGACACCACGTTCGCCCGCTACGCGGCCAATGCTCCGGCCGTCAAGCAGGCCGAGGCGAAACTCGAAGCCGCCAAGCGCGATCTCGCGCAGGCCGAACTGGATCTGCGCTACTGCGATATCACCGCGGACATCGACGGCGTCGTCACGCGGCGCAACGTCAATCCGGGCAACTATGTTCAGGTCGGCCAGAACCTGATGGCGGTTCGCTCGCTCAACGAAATCTGGGTTGACGCCAACTTCAAGGAAACGCAGTTGCGCGACCTGCGCATCGGGCAGCCGGTCGATCTGCACGTCGACATGTACGGCGGCAACGCACATCTTCAAAGGGCCGGATCTCCGGCTTTACCGAGGGGACCGGATCGACCCTGGCATTGCTGCCGCCCGAGAACGCCACGGGCAATTTCATCAAGGTGGTCCAGCGGTTGCCGGTCCGGATCGATCTCGTCGATTACAACCCCGATCAGACACCGCTGTTCATCGGCACCTCGGTGGTTCCCGACGTCTATATCAATAAGCCGCCGACCGGACCCGATGCCGGGAAGTTCCTCCAGGCCTATGTGCCGCAGACCTCTGTGCCGCCGCCTCCGAGCCCTGGTCCGGCCGTCGGCGCGCCGGGCGCCAGCACGTCGGGCACCGGGCAATGACCGGCGCGGTCGCGTCGGCGACACCCCTGAATGCCCGACCCCGCGCGGCGATAAACCCCTGGGTCGTCGCCGCTGTTGTCGTGGTGCCGACCTTCATGGAGGTGCTCGACACCACGATCGCGGTCGTGGCGCTGCGCTATATCGCGGGCGGGCTGTCGGCCACGGTCGATGACGGCGAATGGGTCATCACCAGCTACCTCGCCGCCAACGCGATCATCCTGCCCATCACCGGCTGGCTGATCGCGCATCTTGGGCGCCGCAACTATTTCCTGCTTTCCATCGCCGTATTCACCCTCGCCTCGGGGCTGTGCGGCATGGCCACGAGTCTCGGCCAACTGATCCTGTTCCGCGTGCTCCAGGGTCTTGCCGGCGGTGGCCTTCAGCCGTCGAGCCAGGGCGTGCTGCTGGACGCCTTCCCGGTCGAGCGGCAAGGCATGGCCATGACGCTGTTCGGCCTGGCCGCGCTGATCGCGCCCGTCGTCGGTCCGACGCTCGGCGGCTGGATAACCGACGACTACTCCTGGCGGTGGGTGTTCTGGATCAACGTCCCCGTCGGCCTGCTGGCCCTGGGTGCGTGTGCCCTCACACTCCGCGATCCCGATTACCTCACGGCACAGCGCATGGAGTTGCGCAAGCGACCGTTCAGCTTTGACGGCGTTGGCCTGTCGCTGCTGGTCATCGTCATCGTCTGTTGGGAGGTGACGCTCAGCAAGGGCCAGGAATGGGACTGGCTGGGCGACCCGTTCTGGCGTGTGCAGACGCTGGCGATCCTGTTCGCCGTGGGCCTGGTCGGGCTGGTCTTCTGGGAACTGCGCCATCCAAGCCCGGTGGTCAATTTCCGGCCGTTGCGAGAGCGGAATTTCGCCGCCTGCTGCATCATCATCTTTTGCGCCTTCGCGGTGCTGTATGCTGCCAGCACCTCGTTGCCTGCCTTGCTCCAGTCGCTGTTCGGCTACGATGCACTGAGCGCCGGACTGGTCATGTCGCCGGCCGGCTTCTTTGCCGTCGTCACCATGCCGTTCGTGGGGCGCGCGCTCGGTCGTGGCACCGATGCGCGGTGGGTGATTGCCGCGGGTCTCCTGACCATGGCCGCGGGGAATTACTGGATGTCGCAGATGAACCTGGACATCAGTCCGGGGCAGGCCGTCTGGCCGCGGGTGGTGCTGATCATCGGGCTGGCGATGTGCTTCGCCCCGGCAAACGTGGCGGCTTACCTCTATACGCCGCTCGCGCTGCGCGGGGCGGCGGTCGGCCTGTTGAGCCTGCTGCGCAACGAGGGCGGCAGCGTCGGGACCTCGCTGGCGCAGACGATGCAGGAGCGCCGTGACCAGTTCCACAGCCTGCGTCTTGGCGAATGGCTCGATCCCTTCAACGCGGCGGCGCGTTCCTTCCTTGATCAGGCTTCCGGACCGTTCCTGCAGCAGACCGGCGATCCGGTCGCCGCGCAGCAACTGGCCTTGCAGACGCTCGCAAACCTGCGCGAGCAACAGGCATCGGCGCTCGCCTACTTCGATGTGTTCTGGGTGCTGGCCGTTGTCATGGCCGCGCTGGTGTTCGTTGTGCTGCTGATGAAACGCTCCGTCGCAGAGAAAGGCGCTCGGATCGGAGGCGAGTAAGGTAAGCACACGCCTCGTCAGCCTTCCCCGAAAGGGTCGTCGGGTTGGCCTGCACATCGTCCTTTTCGAGGCTTGCTCGGCGTTCACTCGTGTTGCGGCCTGCACACTCGCGCGGTCACCAATTCGTGACCCGCTATACCGAAGGCTTCAGCCATTTCGTCCCCTCCATGACTGCTCCGGTTGCCTCCGGCTGGAGCGGTTGCCGGGTGGGCCTTGCACCAACTGGAAAGCGCCGCCCTTCACGGCGCGCACCCGTTGCGGACATGCGCCTCTGGTGAGCGGAAGGCCATGTCGGCCTCTTTCCTAACAAGAAAAAAGGTGTGGTTTGCTCCCAGGTGCCTCTCTGGCAGAATTTTTTCATCCATGGCGGGTCGGCCGCCGCCGGCCGGTGGCCAACTCGCAATAATTTGAATTGATCAGGGAAGAGTTGGACTCGGTCATAGAAGGATCGTAACCTATACCAACCCATGCCAAGAGATGGTCGTCGTCCGGTTTGTTGTCAGCAGCACGGGAGTGAGCCATGCCGAGAATGTCCTTCTCGAAGGTTTCCATTGCAGCCGTATCGGTCTCCATTCTGGGTGGGATCGCCCTTGCAGCGCAGGACAGATACACGCTGAAGGTGCCCGACGGGCTCGCGTTTGCCGACTTCAGGGGCTACGAAAATTGGCAGTACGTGGCGGTCAGTCAGGTTAAGGACGGAATAAAGGTCATTGCGGCGAATCCCGTGATGATGAATGCATATAGATCAGGTCTCCCTGCAAGCGGAAAAACCTTCCCTGAGGGCTCTAAGATCGTGAAGATCGAGTGGTCTCAAAAGCAGAATACTGTTTCGCCGTACTTCGTGATGGTGCCTGACACCTTAATGTCTGTCTCGTTTATCGAGAAGGATTTAAAAGAGGTTCCCGAACACGCACGGATGGGCCTATGCCCAGTTTGTCTATGATCGGGCGACCGACACGTTCAAGCCGTCTGTGACAGGTGCGGAATGCGGCTACTCCTGCCACACGACCGTAGCGGCGCAGGACTACATCTACACCGCCTATCCCAAGCGATGAATGCCGAGCGAGGCGTAGAATTCCGCGCATCTTTCCGCGGGCGCGCAACCCGACAACCGGCCAGCGCAGTTGATCGGATCTTCGGCTTGTAGCGTCAGATTTCCAGCGATGTCGTGTGACAACATGTTGCCGCCGACGGTCCGCGCTGCGCGGGGCGGCAGTGGGCCTGTTGAGCCTGCTGCGAAACGAGGGCGGCAGCGTAGAGACCTCGATGGCTCAGACCATTCAGGAGCGCCGTGATCAGTTCCACAGCTTGCGTCTTGGCGAATGGCTCGATCCCTTCAACGCGGCGGCGCGCTCCTTTTTTGACCAGGCTGTCGGAACGTTCCTGCAGCAGACCGGCGATCCCGTCGCCGCGCAGCAACTAACCCTGCAGGTTCTGGCAAACCTGCGCGAGCAGCAGGCATCGGCGCTCGCCTATTTCGATGTGTTCTGAGTACTGGCCGTTGTCATGGCCGCGCTCGTGTTTGTTGTGCTGCTGATGAAACGCTCGGTCGCAGAGAAAGGCGCTCATATCGGATCCGAGTAAGACGCTGCCTATGCCCGCCCGGTCAATCGCCGGTGCGGAACGCGTCCTGCGGCGTCATCGACCCGATCCCCGGGCGTAACCAAGCATCGGCCCCGACGATCGCGCCGTGCCGCGCCTCGATCGGGCAGCAGAGCGCGGCGATCGCCGGGGCCAGGTGCGCGGGCAGCGGCAGGCTGCGCGGGTCCTCGCCGGGCATCGCCTGGGCGCGCAGCCGCGTCGCCACCGGGCCCGGTTCGAACAGGTTCACCCGCAGCCGTGTGGTGCGCGTCTCGGCCGCCCAGGTCAGCGCCAGGTGTTCCAGGCCCGCCTTGGTCGCGCCGTAGGCACCCCAATAGGCGCGGGGGTCGCGCGCCAGGCCGTCGGTCAGGATCACCGCGCGGCCGGCCTCGGCGGCGCGCAGCAGCCGGTCGCAGGTGCGGATCAGGCGCCAGAAGGCAGTCAGGTTGACGCCGACCACGGCGTCCCAGTCACGCGGCTGGATGTCGCCGACCGGGGTCAGCCGGCCCAGGGTGGCGGCGGCATGCACCAGGATGTCGAGGCGGCCGAAGCGCTGCAACAGGCTGGGGCCGATCGCTTCGACCTGGTCGGCTTCGGTAAGGTCGAGCGGCAGCAGCGTCGATTCGCCGCCGGCGGCGCGGATCGCGTCGTCGGTTTCCTCCAGCCCGCCCTGGGTGCGGGCGACCAACACCGGGCGCGCGCCGAGGCGGGCCAGCTCGATCGCCACCGCCGCGCCGATGCCCCGGCTGGCGCCGGTAACCAGGGCGATTTTTTCCGCGAGGGGGTTGGGGGGCGGCAGGGGCATCAGGGGGTCGTGGGGTGGGACGCGGGTGGTGTCGGCATGTCGCGGAATCTCCTTGCTGCGCCGACCCCTCCCCCCAACCCCCTCCCTCAAGGGGAGGGGGGTCTTCTTCTTCTGCGCTCTGTGGCTATTCGACGAGCAGGCTGAGCTGGCGGTCGGCGTTGTCGCCGCGGTCGGGCCGGGCGATCGGGTAGTCGCCGGTGAAGCAGGCATCGCAGTAGTGCGGCCGATCCGGGTCGCGCTCCTTGTGGCCGAGCGCGCGGTAGAGGCCGTCGATCGAGATGAACGCCAGGCTATCCACGCCGATCAGTCGCGCCATCTCGCCCACGTCGTGCTTCGCCGCCAGCAGCTCGCTCTGTTCCGGCGTGTCGATGCCGTAGAAGCAGGAATGCGTGGTCGGCGGCGAGGAGACGCGCATGTGCACCTCGGTGGCGCCGGCGGCACGCACCATCTCGACGATTTTCCGGCTGGTGGTGCCGCGCACGATCGAATCGTCCACCAGGATGACGCGTTTGCCTTTCAGCACCGGGCCGTTGGCGGAGTGCTTCAGTTTTACCCCGAGATGGCGGATATGGTCGGTCGGCTCGATGAAGGTGCGGCCGACATAGTGGTTGCGGATGATGCCGAGCTCGAACGGGATGCCGCTCTCGGTGGCGTAGCCCATGGCGGCGGGCACGCCGGAATCCGGCACCGGCACGACGATGTCGGCGGGGACACCGGATTCGCGCGCCAACTCGGCGCCGATGTGCTTGCGCGCACCGTAGACCGGCTGGCCCTCCATCACCGAATCGGGACGGGCGAAGTAGATGTATTCGAACACGCAGAACCGCTCGCGGGTGCGGCCGAACGGCTTGATCGAGTGCACGCCCTGGTCGTTGATCACGACGATCTCACCCGGCTCGACATCGCGGACGAACTCGGCGCCGACGATCTCCAGCGCGCAGGTCTCGGATGCCAGCACCCAGCCACCGGTCGAGCCGCTGTTCGGCACGCGGCCGAGGATCAACGGGCGCACGCCGAGCGGATCGCGCACGCCCATCAGCGCCTCGTTCGACAGCGCCACCAGCGAGTAGGCGCCGACCACCTGCTTCAGCGCGTCGATCAGCCGGTCGACCACGGTGGAATACAGGCTGATGGCGATCAGGTGGACGAACACCTCGGAGTCGGTGGTGGACTGGAACAGGCAGCCGCGGCGCACCAGCGTGCGGCGCAGCACGTGCGCGTTGGTCAGGTTGCCGTTGTGCGCCACCGCGAAGCCGCCGAACTCGAAATCGGCATACAGCGGCTGGACGTTGCGCAGGATGGTGTCGCCGGTGGTGGCGTAGCGGTTGTGCCCGATGGCGTTGCTGCCGGGCAGGCCGGCGATCACGCGGGCGTCGCTGTAGTTGTCGCCGACCAGGCCCATGCCGCGGTGCTGGTGGAAGCGGGCACCGTCGAAGGTGACGATGCCGGTGGCCTCCTGGCCGCGGTGTTGCAGGGCGTGCAGGCCGAGCGCGGTGACGGCGGCGGCGCTGGGCAGGTTCCAGACGCCGAAGACGCCGCACTCCTCGTGCAGCTTGTCATCGTCGTGGCGAGGGTCCCCGTGACGGCTACCATCGTGAAGTTGGGTGGCGAGGCGCATCGGCAAGCCTCCTTCAGTTCCGCGTCGGCACGGTCGGCGACGGTCCCACGGCACGGCCCAGCGGTTGCGCGCGGAACAGGTCTTCCGCGGTGGTCTGCTTCTGCACCGGCGGTGCGCGCACCAACGGCCTTGCATCCGGCGGCAGGTGCGCAACCACCCAGGCGGCCCCCTCGTAGGCCGGCCGCAGCGACCGGGCCTGCAGCACCGCGCCGGGCCACTGGTCGATCGGGATCACCATCTGAGCCGCGATATAGGCGGCCACGACGAGCAGCGCACCCCGGGCGAGGCCGAATACCAGCCCCAACGTCCGGTCAAGCCCGCCGAGCACCGAGGCGCGCACCAGGCTGCCGATCCAGCCCGACAGCACCATGAGCAGCAGCAGCGAGCCGATGAACAGCGCGGCGCCGGTGACCACGCCGACCCATTCGGGCGAGGCGATCCACTGCTCGAAGCGCGGGCGGGCGAGCGGCATGCCCCAGTAGGTGAAGGCCGCGGCGCCGGCCCAGGCGCCGAGACCGAGCACCTCGCGGACGAAGCCGCGCGCCAGGGCGAGCACGCCGGACACCGCCAGGACGCCCAGTACGGCCAAGTCAACCCAGGTCATCCGCCTGCCATGAAAGGGTCACGTGCGGCGGGTATATCCACTGTCGCGCGCGCCGCGCCAAGCGGAGATCGCGTTTGGCGGGGGGAATTGCGGTTGGAACCGGGGGCAGCGCGGCACTTCAAGCCGAAATCGACCCCTCGCGCTGCGAATTTCCGGGCGCGATGCGGGTCACAGTGCGGGTGCTGCAGCCCGGGCGAGCGCACGCCGCCCGCACGGCCCGATTCGCACCTGGTTGGCTGGCGGTCCGACCCGATCCGCACCGCAGGCAAGACCCACCGGGGAACACGTTGAGCCGGCCAATCGCGAGCAGCCTGCCAGGCCATCCAATCGGCCTACATCCCCGCCGCGGTACCGGGCGCCGAACGGTCTACCTGCGCCAATCTCCCGCCAGTCGCTCCACTCGGTTGGCGGTCATTCGGACGGCCTTCCAAGTATCGCCCGCACGTCGCTGAGCGTGACCATCAGCATCATGGGATCGAGCGGCGACGGCTCGAAGCCGAGGGCCAGGTAGAAGCCCCTGGCTTGCTCCGAGATCGCGTGCACGACGATGCCGCGAATGCCGATGCTGTCGGACGCGTGCGCTATGCGTGCGGCGCAGTCGCGGAACATGGCGCGGCCCAATCCACGTCCCTGCCGGGCGCGATCGATCGCGAGCCGGGCGAGCAAAGCGACGGGAATGGGGTCTGGCATGTTGCGTCGGAATCGGCCAAGCGCGCCTGTGGTGCTGATTCCGCCGGCGGCAACAGTGTAATACGCGATGACGCGGTGGCCCTCCGCGACGACGAACGTGCGGGTCGCACCGCCGGTCTGGTTGCCGCGCGCGCGGCGCCTCAGCCAGTCGTCGAGCGAGGCCACGCCGGAGTCGAATTCCGCCAACTCGTGCGCGTCGCCAAGCGGCACTGGTGCGGCGAGCGGCACACCTATTCCCAGGGGGGCAGCGTCTGCAGTGTGCGCCGCAGCTTGTCATTCGGATGCGGCGCCTCGTCGAGGCGTGCCAGGAAGGCATCGAAAGCTTCGGGACCGACGACGAACAGCGTGCGGTCCAGCAGCGCGTCCTCTGCCGCGCGGCGGGCGGCTTCCAGCACGAAGTCGGTCCTGGTCTTGCCGGCAAGCTGGGCGGCGCGGTCGATCAGCCCCCAGTCACCGGGCTTGATGCGGAGATTGAGGGTATCGCGGCGGCCGGCCGGCTTCGCTCTGGGCTTGGGACCCTCCATCACAGACACCCTGGCACGGCGTTACACCACGGTCATCACGTGTCGGCAGCCGCCACCAAAACCCTTCGGCTTGAGCGCGCGCCTGCCCAGCGGTGTGGCTCTCGCAGATTACCGCCCCTGGCCGCCCGGGGCGCGCTTGCGCTCGAGTTCGTCACGGCAGGCGCGGTCGAGCCGAGGCAGATCTTCCCGCACCAGTTTCCACATGACCGGCGCCGAGACGCTTTCGTAGTCATGGCGCAGCACGTTGCCGATGCCGGCGACCTTCGGCCAGGGGATTTCCGGATGCCTGGCCTTGGTCTCAGGGGCCAGGCGGCGGCTGGCCTCCGAGATGATCTCAACCCCGCGCTCGATCGCCCATTGCTTCTCCCAGTCGGCCTTGAAGGTTTCGAGCGGCATATCGCCAAGCAGGCCACGGACCCGCGCGATCGCATCGACAATATCGGTGAGGTATGGGGAAGTCGTATGCTCAGTCATCAGAACACGGGCACGGCTGTCGCCTCGATCCGCTCCCGCAGAGCCCGATGGATGCTGTCGCGCGTCATGATGTCGGTCTTGCGATCGAGTATCCTCGCGGCAGCGTCTTTCACGTCCATCAGTTCGAACAGGCCGAGCTTGCCTTCTTCATAATCGAAGAACAGGTCAACGTCGGAATCCTCGCGCGCATCACCGCGCGCGGTCGAGCCGAACAGATAGAGGTGCCGCACGCCGAGCTGCTTCAACTCGGCCTCGTGCTCCCTGAGTCGGGCTATGGCTTCGCTCCGTTCCATCGTGGTATTGTGCCAGGAATCAGGGTTTCATTCGACTCCCAATGCGACCGTCCATCGGTCGCGTCCGTTTTCCCACCTTCGCCCCGCCGATGGTCCCGTCACGCCTCCGGCCGACCCTTCCCCGAGAACTGGGCCACCAGATCAGCGAGGTGGCCGATCTCGGTGAGCCGCAGTCCCTCAGGCGCGGCGGCGGGGCGGTTGCCGCGTGCCACCCGCCGCGGCAGCGTGGCCTGGGTGAACCCGAGTTTCGCCGCCTCCTTCAGCCGCGACTCGGCCTGGGCGACCTGGCGCACCTCGCCGGACAGGCCGACCTCGCCGAAGTAGACCATGTCGGGGCTGGTGGGCTGCTCGGTGGCCGCGGAGGCCAGCGCGGCGGCCACGGCAAGATCGGCGGCGGGTTCGCCGATGCGCAGGCCGCCGGCGATGTTCAGGTAGACATCCGCGCCGCTCAGACGCAGGCCGCAGCGGGTTTCCAGCACCGCCAGCAGCATCGACAGCCGTCCGCCGTCCCAGCCGATCACCTGGCGGCGCGGCGAGCCGCCGGGGTTGGCGGCGAGCAGCGCCTGGACCTCGACCAGCACCGGGCGGGTGCCCTCCAGGCCGGCGAACACCGCGGAGCCGGCGATGTTGCCGCGCCGCTCGGCGAGGAACAGGGCGGAGGGATTCGCCACCTCGGCCAGGCCCTGGCCGGTCATCTCGAACACGCCGATCTCGTCGGTGGCGCCGAAACGGTTTTTCACCGCGCGCAGGATACGGAACTGGTGGCCGCGGTCGCCTTCGAAATACAGCACCGCGTCGACCATGTGCTCCAGCACGCGCGGCCCGGCGATGGCGCCGTCCTTGGTGACGTGGCCGACCAGCGCGAGGGCGAAGCCGGCGGACTTGGCCAGGCGGATCAGCTCGAACGCGGCGGCGCGCACCTGGGCGACGGTGCCTGGCGCGCTCTCGATGCTGTCCAGCCACATGGTCTGGATCGAATCGATCACCACCAATGCCGCATCGGGCGCGCGCTCCAGGGCCGCGGTGATGTCGCGCAGGTTGATCGCAGCGGCCAGCTCCAGCGGTGCGTCGCTCACGCCGAGGCGACGGGCGCGCAGCCGCATCTGCTCGATCGATTCCTCGCCGGAGATGTACAGCACCCGCCGGCCGGCACGGGCGAGTGCCGCGGCGGCCTGCAGCAGCAGGGTGGACTTGCCGATGCCGGGATCGCCGCCGACCAGCACGGCGGAGCCGGCGACCAGACCGCCGCCGAGCACGCGATCCAGCTCGGCGATGCCGGTGCCGGCGCGCGGCGGCGGGGCGGCCTCGCCGGCCAGGCCGACGAAGGCGACCGCCTTGCCGGCGAGGTTTTTCGATCCGGTGCGGTTGGGGCCGGCGTGTGGGGTGACGGCTTCCTCGACGATGGTGTTCCATTCGCCGCAGGCCTCGCAGCGGCCGGCCCATTTGGGGGCGACGCCACCACAGCTCTGGCAAACGAAGCGGGAGGTGGGTTTGGCCAACGCCGTCAGCGTCCGGCTTTGGCGTTCGTTGCGAAACAAGCGCTGCGGTCGGTCGTGACGCCGCTCCCTGTGTCATGGCCGACCCGGGGGCCGGCCATGACGGAGGGTGAGGTCGGCAGGTCGCGGTCGGCGGTGCCTGGCGCGATGCCGGTCACCGGCTGGTGGTGAGCATGACCTCGCCGGGGGCGTCGCCCTTGACGGTGCTGATCAGCATCTCCCAGTGCCGCTTGCCCTGCGCGGCGGTGTACTCGCGGTGGTGCAGGGTCTTTTCCTGCTGATCGTCGCCCTCGTGGGTCATCGTGAAGTCGATGTGTGCCTGCCGCATGGTCTCTTCCAGTGTCTTGACGACCAGCGGGCCGCTCGCGGACTCGGTCATTGCCGAGCAGGCGCCCTCGTTCTCCGAGATCAGCACCAGCTTGTCCGACTTGGTCGAGGCATCGAACACCACACCCGGCAGGCCATAGAGGAAGGCCTGCTGCCCGGCGGCGGGCAACGGCTGCATGCCGGCCGTCGGCGCCCAGGCGCGCAACCCGGTGGGATCGCCGGCGAAGCGCACGCAGCTCTGCATGAACAGGCCGACGACCTGCGCCGCGGCATCCGCGGCCGCGGGATTGGCGGCCGCGGGATTGGCGACTGCGGGATTGGCGACTGCGGGATTGGCGACCGCGGGATTGGCGACCGCGGGATTGGCGACCGCGGGATTGGCGACCGCGGGTTTGGCGGGCGCGGGATCGGTGGCATGCGCGCTCGGCAGCGTGCTGGCTAGTATGCCGGCACACACCGGAAGCCACAGAAATCGTGTCATCGCCCCCCCCCCACTTGGCCGCACGTCCTGACGCTGGTCCAGTAGCATTGGCGCGTCGCGAGTCCCACTGAGATTACTCTGTCGGACCGGGTCTGGTCGATCAAATCAAACGCATGTTTTTTGAGATTTGACGAACTTTTTTGCGATGTGCCTACGCGCCGCCGCTGCACCGAGGACCAGTGATCGTCCGCGGCACGGCGCCCGCGCGGCTCCCCGGTCGCACGCTTTCCGCCTTTTCCGCCGCGCCGAAAACCGGCTTACTGGCCGGCGGCCGAGGCCAAGCACCGCTGGCTAGGCCGTCACCCCGAGCTTCGTTTCGTTGCTGCGAGGATCGATTGGGCGAACCACACAACAGCCTCGAGCCACAGTGCCCGCAAGCGCAGCCGCGCCGTCGGTGCGTGGCGGTCAGCCGGTTCTACCAGGGCATCTCGGGCTACGCCGGAACCGGCGCCGGCCCGAACGGACGCACGCTGCGGCCGGCGCGGGCGCGCGTGTATGGCGAGCTCACCCCGGCCGGCACGCGCCAGCTCATTCGCGCGACGCGGCTTGGCCCCGGCGATGTGTTCGTCGATCTGGGATCGGGTGTCGGCAAGGTCGTGCTGCAGGTCGCGCTGGCGGTGCCCGGCGTGCGGTGCATCGGGATCGAGATCGACGGCGCGCGCCATGCCAGCGCATGCGAAGCGCTGCGGCGGGCGGAGGCGTGCGGGGCGCTCGAGCCTGGCCGTTGCGTGTTGCACCATGCGGACATCCGCCAGGTCGATCTGGCAACCGCGACGGTGCTGTTTGCCCACTCGACCTGCTTTCCGGCGCGGACGCTGGGCGCGGTCGCGCGCCGGATCGCGGCGCAGGGCCGGCCGGTGACCTTCGTCACGACCAGCCGGCTGTCCGGCCGGGCCGCCAAATTGCTGACGTTCGCCGCGACGCGAGCGTGCCGGCTTTCGTGGGACAAGCACCATCGGATGCACCTGTACCGCTGCCGGGTTGATGGTTGATACCAATCGCCCTCGATCCTGGCCCACCGGCAGCCCATATTGTCATCGCCCATGCGGGTGGCCTGGCCGTGGTCCGCGACGCGCCACCGAGGCAACCCGAAATCGCGGTTGACTGGCCATTGCCGGAGGGGCAGGACAAAGCGTGATCGTGCATGCGGCACGCCCCACCCCCGCCCCCTCCCCAGCCATGCAGCACGCGGGGGGTGGTGCGGCCGGCCGCGTGGCCGGCACCTTTGACAGCACGCCGGCCAGGGCTACACTTTCGCGCCGGGACAGACAGGATACGTTCGACGATGGATAAGGTTATCGCGCTCGCTGAAATTCGCCCCACCTCCGAGATCAATCTGCCGGACACCAAGGTGGCCGCGCGCGAGGCGTTCGGCATCGAGACCGACATGGAGGTGCCGGCCTTCTCGGTGCGCACCGAGCACGTGCCGGACCTCGACACCGCCTACAAGTTCGACCGCGAGACGACGCTGGCGATCTGCGCCGGCTTCGCCTTCAACCGGCGGGTGATGATCCAGGGCTACCACGGCACCGGCAAGTCGACGCATATCGAGCAGGTGGCCGCGCGGCTCAACTGGCCGTGCATCCGCGTCAACCTGGACAGCCACATCAGCCGCATCGACCTGATCGGCAAGGACGCCATCGTGCTGCGCGACGGCAAGCAGGTGACCGAGTTCCGCGAGGGCATCCTGCCCTGGGCGCTGCAGCACGCCTGCGCGCTGGTGTTCGACGAATACGACGCCGGCCGCCCGGACGTGATGTTCGTCATCCAGCGCGTGCTGGAGGTCGAGGGCAAGCTGACGCTGCTGGACCAGAACCGGGTGATCCGCCCGCACCCGTCGTTCCGGCTGTTCTCCACCGCCAACACGGTGGGGCTGGGCGACACCACCGGCCTCTATCACGGCACGCAGCAGATCAACCAGGGCCAGATGGACCGCTGGAACATCGTCGCCACGCTGAACTACCTGCCGCACGGCATGGAGACCGAGATCGTGCTGGCGAAGATGGGCATCGACCCGTCCGACACGGCGACGAAGAAGCGGGTGCGAGAGCATGGTGGCGCTGGCCGACCTGACGCGCGCCGGCTTCATCAACGGCGACATCTCCACCGTGATGTCGCCGCGCACGGTGATCACCTGGGCGGAGAACGCGCGCATCTTCGGCGATGTCGGCTTCGCCTTCCGCGATGACCTTCCTGAACAAGTGCGACGAGGCGGAGCGCGCCACGGTGGCGCGAATACTACCAGCGCTGCTTCAACGAGGAGATCCCGACCGGCGGCTTCACCACGCGCCAGGTCGCCTGATCGCCTGGCCCGGATCGCACGGCCCGGATCGCACAGTCCCCCGGATCACAGTCCATCCGATCGTCCAGCCCGGCCGATCGTCCAGCCCGGAGCGCAGCGCAATGAACGGCTCGGCGCCATGAGCGGAACCGCCTCGAAGGACAACACGCGCGCCGAAGAATTCAAGCGCGCCACCGCCGGCGTGCTGCGCGCGATGGCCGAGCAGCCCGAGGTGCAGGTGGCGTTCCAGCCTGGCCCCTCCGGCCTCTCCGGCAAGCGCGCCCGGCTGCCGCTGCCGACCCGCGCGCTGCCGGCCGGCCGAGATGGCCCGGCTGCGCGGCGCCGTCCGACTGCGCTGGCGCTGCGGCTGCGCCACCACGACGACGCCGTGCACGCCGCGCGCATGCCGGCGCGGCGCGAGGCGCAGCGATGCCTATGACGCGCTGGAGCAGGCGCGGGTCGAGGTCGTCGGCGCGCACCACATGACGGGCGTCGCGGCCAACCTGCGCGCCAAGCTGACCGAGGAGTGCGAGGCCGAGGGCTACGACCGCATGACGCGCAAGGACCAGATGCCGATCGCCGCGGCGCTGGCCCTGCTGGCGCGCGAGCGGATGTCCGGCGAGGCGTCGCCGGTGCCGGCGCGGCGCATCCTGGACATGTGGCGCGACACGCTGGGCGATGCCGCCGACGCGGCGCTCGACGGAAATGGGGCGGGCGCAGGCGAACCAGGCCGCCTTCGCCCGCGCGGCGCGCAAGCTGCTGGCCGCGCTCGACCTGGCGGAAGCCGAGGCCGAGGCCGAGCCGGAAGACCAGACCGACGAAGGCGAGGAGGCGGCGAGCAGTCCGGCCAGCAGGAGCAACGCCGCAGGAGGGCGAGGGCTCAGAGCGAGTCCGACACGGACTCGATGCTCGGCGCGCAGCCGGAGGAGATGGAGGGCGAGGCGGCCGACGACGAGGGCAGCGAAGTCCGAGGACGACGCCGCGGTGGCCGAGGGCGACGACCGGCCCGGCGGTCCGCAGCCGCGGCGCGAACGGCCGAACCCCGGACAACGAGGCGATCTATCGCGCCTACACGCGGCTGTATCGACGAAGAGATCGACGCCGAGGATCTGTGCGATCCGGACGAGCTGAGCCGGCTGCGCCAGCAGCTCGACCAGCAGTTGCAGCATCTGCAGGGGGTGATCTCGAAGCTGGCCAACCGGCTGCAGCGCCGGCTGCTGGCGCAGCAGACGCGCGCCTGGGAGTTCGACCTGGACGAGGGGCTGCTGGATGCCGGGCGGCTGTCGCGCGTGGTGGTCAACCCGATGCAGGCGCTGTCCTACAAGCGCGAGCTGGACACCGAGTTCCGCGACACCGTGCGTGACGCTGCTGATCGACAACTCGGGATCGATGCGCGGGCGGCCCGATCACGGTGGCGGCGATGTGCGGCGACATCCTGGCGCGCACGCTGGAACGCTGCGCGGTGAAGGTGGAGGTGCTGGGCTTCACCACGCGCGCCTGGAAGGGCGGGCAGAGCCGCGAGAAATGGGTGCAGGACGGCAAGCCGCGCAATCCCGGGCCGGCTGAACGATCTGCGCCACATCGTCTACAAGGCGGCGGATTCGCCGTGGCGGCGGGCGCGCAAGAACCTCGGGCTGATGCTGCGCGAGGGGCTGCTGAAGGAGAACATCGACGGCGAGGCGCTGCTGTGGGCGTATCGCCGCCTGCTGGTGCGGCCGGAGCATCGGCGCATCCTGATGGTGATCAGCGACGGCGCGCCGGTGGATGATTCGACGCTGTCGGTGAACCCGGGGAATTACCTGGAGAAGCACCTGCGCGAGGTGATCCGCGACATCGAGAGCGCGCGACCAGGTGGAGCTGATCGCCATCGGCATCGGCCACGACGTGACGCGCTATTATCGCCGCGCGGTGACCATCGTCGATGCCGAGGAACTGGGCGGCACGATGATGAAGAAGCTGACCGAACTGTTCGACGAGGACATGGATGCCGCCTGGGCGCGGGCGGCGACCGAGCGGGCGGCGCTGGTGGTCTAATCGTACACCTCTCCCGCCCTTCGCGGGAGAGGTCGCGACGCGCAGCGGCGCGGGTGAGGGCCGAACGGCATGAGCCATTACGACACCGATGTGTATGCCTG
This sequence comes from uncultured Alphaproteobacteria bacterium, assembly GCA_963773345.1. Taxonomy (GTDB): domain Bacteria; phylum Pseudomonadota; class Alphaproteobacteria; order Acetobacterales; family Acetobacteraceae; genus Palsa-883. Next base: position 1,508,766 of record CAVZBG010000010.1, read on the forward strand.
GAGCGAGCGGCAAGGCGCGCTGTTGCGCCGCCTCGCCGCCGGCGAACGCGTGAACGACGCCGATTTTGATTGGTCGAACATCGCGGAGGAGATCGAGTAGGTGGGTCGGGCCGAGCGTGCAGCGTTGTCCAGCCATATCGGGAATGTTCTTGAGCACCTCATCAAGCTGCGAATTTCACCGGACACCGACCCACGGAGCGGATCGCAGGAGACGATCGTGCGAGCGCGCGGCGAGATCGAGCGGCTGCTGGAAGACAGCCCGAGCCTGCGACCGTCACCCGGCGACATCATCGCGCGCCGGCTGCCCGCGGCGCGGCGGCTTGCCGTGGCCGCACTGGACGCGCGTGGCGAGCGGCCGACCATGGATCCAAACCTTATCACGCTCGACGAAGCGCAGGTGCTCGTCGAGTGGTTTCCGACGCCTGACTGATGCATTCTCGTCACGTTTTCGGTGACGTAGACGAAGGCATTGACCGCAGATCGACGACCAATCCCTCCCATGGCGTGCCAGCGACACGGCTGAGCAGGCGGCGGTCGGCGGTGACCAGCGGCGCGGCGCGCGCTTCGGCCAGGGCGAGGCAGCAGCAGTCGTAGACCGGGTGGTCGAGTTCGAGCGCGATGGCGGCCGCGCGTTGGGACAACGAAACCAGCGGCGTCAGCTCATCGAACGCTGCCGGCAGTCTCGTTGCGGCGTGCGCAAGCTGTTCGGGGTGCATGGTGCCGCCGCGGACGGCCTTCCAGGCGGCGTTGCCGACCTCGGCGAGAACCAGATCGGGCGCGATCAGCAAGTCCGGTCCGTCCAGCAGGGCGGACGCCTGCGCGGAACCGTCCTCGTCAACGAACCATTTCAGCGCGACGCTGGCATCGATGACCAATGTCACCGTTCGTCGCGGCCCTCACGCACCAGCTCCTCGGCCTGGCGGCGTGGGCCTTTGGGAGTCTTGGCGCGCACGGCGGCGAACTCGGCGGCCAGGTCGGCGCGGGCTTCGACCGGGAGGCATCAGCGTCGACGGTGGATCCGGCCCCGGCCTGGCGGCGGGCCTCGTGCGATTGCGGGTGTTGGCCGGTGTACCTGGGACACGTTCACGCAGATCGGAACCGCCGTATCGCGCGTACGCCCTCCCGCTCTTCGCGGGGTTGGGGCGCGAAGCGGACCGACGCGGCGCGCGAAGCGCGACGGGCGACGGGCGACGGTGGTGCGTGCGGCACGAACCCTCACCCTCGGCGCTTCGCGCCTCGACCTCTCCCGCGAAGGGCGGGAGAGGTGTATGCCGTCGCGGCTTGCGATCTCGGAGCGGTGGGATGGAACCGGATACCAGGCGGCGTCGCGCGATGACTGTGGGACCGCCGGTGCGTGCCGGTATTGGCGTGTGCCTTGTGTCCGCGGCTCTGGCGTTGTCCGGCTGCACGATGCAGTCCGGCCTGCCCGGGCCGAGCGTGATTCTCGACACCCCGGCGGGACCTATACCGCTGAACCCGCCGGCGGTCGTCATGGCAGGCGGTGCGGTGGCTGGGGGGCCGGGGACATTGGCGAACGAGGCGGTCAGTCTCGATGGAAGCTACGCGGGCAGCGCGGTGGTGCTCGATACCAACGGCGGGGCGTGCACGCAGCCGCTGGCGATCTCCGGCTTCGTGGTTCAGGGCAGTTCGGCACGGTTCGGCCAGTTCCGCGGCACCATCAACGCGTATGGCGGGCTGCAGATGGCCTACGGTCAGAACTGGATCGTCGGCCAGTTCGAGGGTGCGGTGTTTCGCGGCCAATTGTCTGTCGCGGGTCCGCGCTTGGATTTCGGCTGCACCTACCTGGTCAACCTGGCACGTACCGGGCCGTGACGGCCGGCAGGTCGCATGTCACCCAGCCGACCGCGCCACGCGACGCTGCGCCGCCGCCACCAGGGACGCCACCGCGCAGGATGCCAGCCGCGCCGGCAGCGAGTCCGCCCGGCTGGTCAGGATGATCGGCACTCGCGCGCCCAGCACGATCCCCGCGCTGTCGGCACCCGCCAGGAAGCTCAGGCTCTTCGCCAGGATGTTGCCGGCCACCAGGTCCGGCACCACCAGCACATTCGCTCGCCCGGCGACCGGGGAGACGATGTGCTTGATCGCCGCCGCCTCCAGGTCGATGGCGTTGTCGAGCGCCAGCGGACCGTCCAGCGTCGCGCCGGTGATCTGGCCGCGATCGGCCATCTTGCACAGCGCGGCGGCCTCGATCGTCGAGGGCACCTTCGGGTTGACCGTCTCCATCGCCGACAGGATCGCCACGCGGATATCCGCCAGCCCGATCGCACGTGCCAAGTCGATCGCGTTCTGCACGATATCGACCTTCTCCTCCAGCGTCGGTGCAATGTTCACGGCGGCGTCGGTGATGATCAGCGGATCGTGATGGCCGGGGACGTCCATCACGAAGCAGTGGCTGATGCGCCGCTCGGTGCGGATGCCGGTGTCGTGTGCCACGACGGCGCCCATCACCTCGTCGGTGTGCAGGCTGCCCTTCATCAGCGCCTGGGCCTTGGCCTCACGCACCAGGGCCACGGCCTTGGCGGCGGAATCATGGCTGTGCGCCGAGGCGATCAGCGGCAGCGCGGAGATGTCGATCCCCAGCCCATCGGCGACGGCCTGGATGCGCGCGGGCGGGCCGACCAGGATCGGCGCGATCAGACCGAGCTTCTGCGCCTCGATCGCGCCTTCCAGCGAGACGTCGTCGCAAGGGTGCACGACTGCCACCGTGACCGGCGGCAGGCGCTGCGCGGCCGCGATCAGGCGCTGGTATTTCTCATGCAGGGGCTCGGACGGTGGGGTCTGGGGTCGGGCCATGCCGACACCATGGCGGTACGCGCGCCGCCGCGCCAATGATTTGGGTCAATGGGACCGGGTGAATTTGTGCGGCGCATGGTGTCACGCCGTGCCGGCCGGCGAGGCGGCCGGTGCCGACCCAAATCGCCGGCAGCAGACAGCGGTGCGAGTTGTTCTCCGTCGCATCGATCCGGCAGGGGCCAAATGGACACAGGCGGGGTCGAAAAGCCCCGGGCTGTTGCCGCCGGCTTGAACTCGCGGAAGGGGGCTTCATAGAAAACCCACCCCCTCTGGCGCCGAGGCGCCAGGACCTTGTTCGCCCAAGCTTCCGCACGAGTGATTCTGACCCATGGCCAATACCGCCTCTGCCCGCAAGCGCATCCGCCAGACCAAGACGCGCACCCTACGCAACCAGGCGCGGAAGTCGCGCATGCGGACCTTCATCAAGAAGGTCGAAACGACGATTGCGGGCGGCGACAAGGCGGCCGCGCAGGAGGCGCTGCGCCAGGCGCAGCCCGAGATGCAGCGCGCGGCGAGCAAGGGCGTCGTGCATGCCAACACCGTGGCGCGCAAGCTGTCGCGCCTGTCGGCGCGCATCAAGGCGTTGACCGGCGCCTGACGCGGCGGCGTCGCGACGTCGGCGCCGGCAATGATCCGCACCGCAACAGCAGACGTTTGCCGGTTGTGGATCATCTCAAAGTCACAAATACAGAGGCTTGTGCAAGTCTAGTCAGTAATCCAGTTGGAGCAGAGGCCGTGATCTTCTGCAAGTTTGTTGCGTAATTCACGATGCGTCGCTGATTCCGCAAATTTCGATTGCCGATGACCCGCCACTGACATAAACATTACAAGCTCGATCGGCGAGGCCCCAGCATCAAGCTCACTCGCGGCGCCGCGCCTGATCGGCCAGGGACGACAGCGTACAATTCGATCACGGCGGCCGCTCAGAGCCGCTGAAAATGGGGCGGGTTCGATGGCTTCAGACGTCGAGCTGACTGATCTTGGGCTTGGGGAGCGCGACATGTCCACGACCACGCCGCCGGACCCAACGGGTCCCGCGCAACTGGCGGCGCAGTGGGCACGGATCCGGGGGCGGCTGCAGCAGGAAGTCGGTGACGTCGAGTACCGCACTTGGCTGCGCCAGATGACACTGGCCGGTGTCGACGGCGATGAGATCGCCCTGCATCTTCCCACACGGTTCCTGCGCGATTGGGTGCGCGAACATTACGCCGATCGCCTGAGCGCGCTGTGGCTGGCGGAGAATCCGGCAATCCGGCACGTCGACATCCGCGTCGGCGGCGGCGCACCGGCAGGGAACGGAATGGCCGAGAGCCTGGGTCCCAGCGGCGAGCCGCATAACGGTGCAACGCATCCAAGCATGGGGCGCGGCATGTCACGTGCCGACGAACGCGGCGATGGCAAGGGCGAACCCAGGGGCGAACCCAGGGGAGACCATCGCTACGAGCCGCGGCCCGAACTGACCGCGGGCCTCGATCCCCGTTTCACCTTCGATGCCTTCGTGGTCGGCAAGCCGAACGAATTTGCCCATGCCTGCGCCCGGCGCGTGGCGGAGCAGCCGGCCAGCCAGGGGTTCAACCCGCTGTTCCTCTACGGCGGCGTCGGCCTCGGCAAGACGCATCTGATGCACGCCATCGCCTGGGACATGCTGACGCGCAGCAGCAATGTCGCTGGCCGGCCGATCAGCGTTGCCTATATGTCCGCGGAACGATTCATGTACCGCTTCATCGCGGCGATCCGCAGCCAGGCGACGATCGAATTCAAGGATCAACTGCGCAGCGCCGACGTGCTGATGGTCGACGACCTGCAGTTCCTGATCGGCAAGGACAACACGCAGGAAGAATTTTTCCACACCTTCAACGCGCTGGTCGAGGCAGGCAAGCAGATCGTCGTCTCGGCCGACAAGTCGCCGTCGGACCTTGAAGGCCTGGAAGCCCGGCTGCGCACGCGGCTCGGCCACGGCATGGTCGCCGACCTGCACTCCACCACCTACGAACTGCGGCTGTCGATCCTGGAGGCGAAGGCGATCCGCGCCGGCGTCAGCGTGCCGCCCAAGGTGCTGGAGTTCCTGGCCAACAAGATCACCTCCAACGTGCGCGAACTGGAAGGCGCGCTGAACCGGCTGGTGGCGCACGCCAACCTGTTCAACCGTCAGGTCACGCTGGAAACCACGCACGAGGTGCTGCACGACATTCTCAAGGCGCACGACCGCCGCCTGACGATCGAGGAGATCCAGCGCAAGGTCGCCGAGCACTACAACATCCGCCTGACCGACATGTCCTCGGCCCGCCGCGCCCGCGCCGTCGCGCGCCCGCGCCAGGTCGCCATGTGGCTGGCCAAGCAACTGACCCAGCGCAGCCTGCCGGAAATCGGCCGCAAGTTCGGCAACCGCGACCACACCACCGTCATGCACGCCGTCGCCCGCATCGCCGACCTGATGGCACGCGATGCCGCCTTCGCCGAAGACGTCGAACTGCTGCGCCGCATGCTGCAGTCCTGAAGGAAGCAAGGCTGGGGCAACATTTTCCCCTTCCCTTGAGGGGGCGGGACAATATGCAGGACTTCACTAAACCGCGAGCGGGAACACGTCCTTCTCTCGACAGCTCCACGCATCATTCTGCCGGCTCGGGCGCGTATTGCTTGCGCGTCAGCGCCGGCTTCTCCCTGACCACGAACTCCCCGAAGTTCTGGGCCGCGAACGTCTCGGCCTGGATGCGCGCGTCGGGACCGGAGAACACGGCCTTGTATCGCTTCTTGGCCTTCACGGACCAGATCGGCGGGTGGCGCTTCGTCTCGATTACCTCGGCAGTCATGCGGCGACTCCTGGTGCGGGTGGGGTATCGTGAGCTGTTGCCTTATAGTGACGCTGCCGATCAGCTTGGTTGCCAACTGGGCATATTTTGAGTTCCCAGCCCTCGCCAGTTTTTTGCAGGCGTGCGGTGATCCCCGCCGCGCTGACGCAGGCTGCGTAGTGACCTTAAGGCGATGCTTAAGGTCCGAGGCGGAATAACCGAATCGATCGGCCTGGGTCGTGGCATCCCGTGTCATGACCGGGCTTGGCCCGGTCACCCACGACTTTGTAGCTCTCAACAAAGACAGTCGTGGGTGGCCGGGCCAAGCCCGGCCATGACACGGAAGTGTGACGTGCAAGCGATTGCAGCACTTGTTTCGCCTCAGGCCCTTAAGGTCGAAGTTGCGTTCGATGTCATCCGGCGCAATAGAGATCATCACGGGTCGGGAGCGGCGTCGCCGCGGGTCCACCCGCGTGAAGCTGCGGATTGTAGCTGAAACGGAAGACGGCGGAGCACGGCAGGCGGCCGAATCGCAAACGGCGCGCAACGGCCTGCGGCAGCAGGTGCTGCGCAACGAGCGGCGGAAGCGGCGCCTGGCGAGGCCGTGGATGGCCGGCCCACCGGCCTCCGCCGGTGGCAGGCTCTGCTTGTCCTCCGGTCGCGCCACCGCCTTGCGCGGCGACGGCGTTCCGGCAACCCTGGCGCCGCGCGCATCAGCGTCCACGGCGGAACTCGGCACCCATCCCCGCCGCGGCGCGACCAACCAGGGAGGACTGCCATGGCGGACAGCTCGGCACTGCTGCACGCACGCTTCGGGATCGATCTCCCGGGCGCCGAGGTCCCGGACCCGATCGCCCCCCTGCTCGATCGCCGCGTGACGCGCCGCTACCGCGACGAGGACATCCCTGACCCGCTGCTGAACGCCCTGCTCGCCGCCGCGCAATCGGCGCCGACCAAATCCGACCTGCAGCAATACTCGGTGGTGGTGCTGCGCGACCGCGCCCGCATCAAGCAGATCGCCGACTGGATCGGCACCATGGACTGGATCGCCACCGCACCCGTCTTCCTGGTCTGGTGCGGCGACATGCGGCGCGGCCAGCGCCTGTGTGACCTGCACGGCATGCCGCACACCAACAACAACCTCGACACCTTCCTCAACACCGCGGTGGACTGCACCCTGGCGATGGGCCAGTTCATCGCCGCCGCCGATGCCGCCGGCCTCGGCACCTGCCCGATCAGCTACGTGCGCAGCCACATCGAGCGGGTGACGCCGCTGCTCGGCCTGCCCCCCGGCGTCTACCCGGTGGCCGGCCTCACCGTCGGCTGGCCGGTGTTCCGCCGCCCGGTGGCGATGCGGCTGCCGCCTGCCGTCGTGGTGCACCGCGAGCGCTACGACGACAGCGCGCTGGAATCCGAGGTCCGCGCCTACGACGCCCGCCGCAGCGCGCGCGAGCCGATCGCCGCCGGCAGCCTGAAGAACAACGATGTCTACCCCCCGCGCAACGGCGTCGGCTGGAGCGAGAACGTCGCCCGCCAGCTCTCGGTGCCGGAGCGTTTCGGTTTTGCCGCCTACCTGAAGACGCGAGGGTTCGAGCTTGCCTGACACCGCCCCTTCGCCCGACGCCGCCATCGTGCTCGCGACCCGCCCCCCCACCGTCCGCGCCCGCCACGCCGCCAGCCTGGTGGTGCTGCGCCACCGCGCCTCCGGCGAGCCCGAGCTGCTGATGGGAATGCGCGGCGCGCGGCACCGTTTCATGCCGAACCGCCTGGTCTTCCCCGGCGGCGCGGTGGATCGCGCCGACCTGACTGCACCGGCCGCCGCCCCGCTCGCCCCGCACACGCGCGCGCTGCTGGAGAAGAAAGCCAATCCGCGCCTGGCGCACGGCCTGGGCATCGCCGCCGCGCGTGAGCTGGCCGAGGAGACCGGCCTCTCGCTGGGCGATCCGCCGGCGCTCGACGGGCTGGACTACCTGTGTCGCGCCGTGACCCCGCCGCCTGGACCGGTGCGCTTCAACGCCCGCTTCCTGCTGGTGGATGCCGCGCGCGTCTCCGGCACGCTGGCGGGGTCGGGGGAGCTGGAGGACCTGCGCTACGTGGATGTCGAGGTGGCGCTGGCACTCGATCTCGCCATGCCGACGCGCTTCGTCATCGAGCGGCTGCTTGAGTGGATGGCGCTGAGCCCGGCCGAGCGCACCGCCCCACGCCGCACGGCGGTGCTGACGCGCCGCGACTGGCGGCTGGAGTAACCGCCCGTCTTCTCCCCCTCCCCTTGAGGGAGGGGGTTGGGGGGAGGGGTTGGTGCCGGGATCGCACCGCAGCCCCGTGCCCGCCGAACTCCTCCCCCTACCCCTCCCCCCAGCCCCCTCCCTCAAGGGGAGGGGGAGAAGCCCATGCGCCCGCCCGGGCTCGGCTGACCGAGCAGATAGCCCTGTACCTGCGCGCAGCCGTGCGCGCACAAGAATTCCAGTTGCGCTTCGGTCTCCACGCCCTCGGCGGTGACCTCCAGGCCCAGCGCCTGACCGATACCGATGATCGCCCGCACGATCGCATCGACCTGCGGCGAGGTGCCAAGGTCCCGCACGAAGGACTGGTCGATCTTGATCCGGTCGATCGGCAGCACGCGCAGATAGGTCAAATTCGAATAACCGGTCCCGAAATCGTCCAACGCGATGGCAACGCCAAGCCGCTTCAGCGCCCGCAGCACGCTCAGCGCGCGGCTGGTATCGTCGATCAGCACGCCTTCGGTAAGTTCCAGCTCCAGCCGTTCCCCCGGCAGCTGGTGGCGGTCGAGGCTGGCCTGCACCGCCTCGACCAGGTCGGCCTGGCGGAACTGCGCCGGCGACAGATTGACGGCGACGCACCAGGGCCGCGCCCAGGTCGCCGCCGCGGCCAGCGCGCGATCGAGCACCCAATGCCCGATCGCGACGATCTGGCCGGACCCTTCCGCCAGCGGGATGAATTCCGCCGGCGAGATCGCGCCGTATGCCGGGTGGGCCCAGCGCAGCAACGCCTCCTGCCCGACGATCTCGCGCGTCCGCACGTCGCAGACCGGCTGGAAGTGCAGCGACAGCTCATCGTGCGCAATGGCCAGCGCCAGATCCTGTTGCAGGCGGACATGCCGCGGCGCGTCCGCGAGCGCAGCGGGCGGTGGCGCGTCGGCGCTTCGCCGCGCGTCGAGCCGCCGCCGCTCCTCGGTGCGCCGCCGCTCGTCCGCGCGCCGCTGGCTGTCGGCGACGGTCCCGCTGACGCGCAGCAGCGCCTGCTGCGCCAGGTTGCGGGCCAGCCACTCGACCTCCCAGGACTTGTGGGGACCGAAATCCGGCGGGCTGATCGGCCGCGCCGGCGACAGCAGCGTGCCGAACCGCGCGAAGGACAGCCGATCGCCGGTCGGCCGGAAGGTGATCTCCACGGCGCGTTCAGTCACCACAAGGTCGGAGAAGTCCGCCTCGGACGCCATCGTCGCTGCCCCACGCCCTGCCGCGACGGATCGCCCGCCGCGGCGCATCCCTTAGCAGGAACTGGCGACAAAATGGTGTCGGGTTATGGCTTTGTCGTCCGGGTGCCCCCAATATCCCGCCTATGTTCCGATCGCTTTACCGGCACGGCTTCGCCCGCGTTGCGGCCTGCACGGCGCGCTGCACCCTGGCCGACCCCGCCGCCAACGCCGCTGCGATCCTGCGCCTGACAGAAATCTGTTCGGCCGACGGGGTGGCGCTGGCGGTGTTTCCCGAGCTGTCGGTGTCCGGCTATGCGATCGACGACCTGCTGCTGTCGGACGCCGTGCAGCACGCCACCGAGCAGGCGTTGCTGACGCTGATCGCACGCTCCGCCGAACTGCTGCCGGTGCTGGTGGTCGGCGCCCCGCTGCGCCACGGCGCGCGGCTCTACAACTGCGCGGTGGCGATCCATCGCGGCCGGCTGCTGGGCGTGGTGCCCAAGGTGCACCTGCCGAACTATCGCGAATTCTACGAGAAGCGCCATTTTGCGCCGGGCGACGGCACCGCCGGGCAGTCCATCACCATCGGCCCGCACAAGGCGCCGTTCGGCCCCGACCTGCTGTTCAGCGCCGAGGACCTGCCCGGCCTGACCATCCACGCTGGAGATCTGCGAGGACGTCTGGGTGCCGATGCCGCCCAGCGGCGATCGGCGCGCTGGCCGGGGCGACGGTGCTGGCCAACCTGTCGGCCAGCAACATCACCATCGGCAAGGCGGACCTGCGCCGGCTGCTGTGCGCAGTCGCAGTCGGCGCGCTGCCTCGCGGCCTATCTCTACGCCGCGGCCGGGACCGGGGAATTCGACCACCGACCTGGCCTGGGACGGCCAGGCCTCGATCTTCGAGAACGGCGCGATCCTCGCCGAGACGCGAGCGCTTCCCGGCCGAGCGCGCAGCACGCCGTCGCCGACGTCGACCTGGACCTGCTGCGCCAGGAGCGGCTGCGCATGGGCAGCTTCGACGACAACCGCCGGCTCCACGCCGACGCTGCCGCCGCGTTCCGCCAGGTCACGTTCCGCCTGGAGCCGCCGCGCATCGATCTCGGCTTGCAGCGGCCGCGTCGAGCGCTTCCCGTTCGTCCCCGCCGACCCGAAGGCGGCTCGAGCAGGACTGCTACGAGGCCTACAACATCCAGGTCACCGGCCTGATCCAGCGGCTGCGCGCCACCGGCATCAAGCGGGTGGTGATCGGCGTGTCGGGCGGGCTCGATTCCACCCAGGCGCTGATCGTTGCGGCGCAGGCGATGGACCGGCTGGGGCTGCCGCGCGAACAACATCCTGGCCTATCACCATGCCCGGCTTCGCCACCGGCGACGCGCACCAAGGCGAACGCGCTGGCGCTGATGGAGGCGCTCGGCGTCACGGGCCGCGAGCTGGACATCCGCCCCGCCGCGACGACCGATGCTGGCGGACATGGGCCACCCCTTCGCCGCCGGAAAACCGGTCTACGACGTGACGTTCGAGAACGTGCAGGCCGGGCTGCGCACCGACTACCTGTTCCGCCTCGCCAACCATCACGGCGCGATCGTGCTCGGCACCGGCGATCTGTCGGAGCTGGCGCTGGGCTGGTGCACCTATGGCGTCGGCGACCAGATGTCGCACTACAACGTCAATTCCGGCGTGCCGAAGACGCTGATCCAGCACCTGATCCGCTGGGTGATCAGCTCGCAGCAGTTTTCGCCGGGACGTGTCGGCGACGCTGGACTCGATCCTGGCGACCGAGATCTCGCCGGAGCTGGTGCCGGTCGGGTGCGGGCGAGACGCCGCAAAGCACCGAGGCAAAGATCGGCCCCTACGCGCTGCAGGACTTCAACCTGTACTACACGCTGCGCTACGGCTTCCTGCCGTCGAAGATCGCCTTCCTGGCGCTGCATGGCGTGGGAGGACGCCGGCGCGCGGCGACTGGCCGCTCCGGCTTCCCGGCCGACCGGCGCGTCGCCTACACGCTGACGGAAATCCGCCACTGGCTGCGGCGTGTTCCTGCAACGCTTCTTCGGCTTCAGCCAGTTCAAGCGCTCGGCGATGCCGAACGGCCCGAAAGTCGCCGCCGGCGGCTCGCTCTCGCCGCGCGGCGACTGGCGCGCCCCGTCCGACGGCAATGCCCGCGTCTGGCTGGAGGAGTTGGAACGCGAGGTCCCCGAATCGTAGGGCGGATGTCAATCCGCCAACGCAAGCATCTGCCGCCCCAGCCGACGATGCCTGACCGCCGTTAAACAATCCACCAGGGGAAACACCATGCAGGCACACACCGCGGTCTCCGCCGACACCATCGAGACGCTGCGAAAAGTCAGCACCGACACGATCACCGGCGTGCTGATGAAGATCGCCGGCATGCGCTCGCGCGCCATCCGCGACATCCATCCGATCGACCCGCGACGCTGCCATTTCATCGGCCCGGCTTACACGATTCGTTACGTACCGATCCGCGAGGACCACACCGCCCACGCCAGCCCGGTCAGTCCGGGCAGCCGGCTGCACGGCAAGCTGGACGAAATCCCCGCGGGCAGCGTGCTGGTGCTCGACATGGGCGGCGACACCACGTCAGGCGCGCTGGGCGACGTGATCGTCGCGCGGCTGATCGCGCTCGGCGTCGCCGGCGTCGTCGCCGATGGCGGCATGCGCGACGGCAGCGTGATCGCGCAGATGGCCCTGCCGGTGTTCGCCCGCGCCGCCGCGCCGCCGCCCAGCCCGCGCTCGCTGATGGCGGTGGGCGTGCAGGAGGTGATCGGCTGCGGCGGCGTAATGGTCGAGCCGGGCGACATCGTGGTCGCCGACGGCAACGGCGTCGCGGTGATCCCGCGCCACCTCGCGGACGAGGTGGCGAAGCTGGGTATCGAGCAGGAGGAGGTCGAGGTCTGGATCAAGGCGCAGATCGAGCGCGGGGCAAAACTGTCCGGGCTGTATCCGCCGACCGAGAAGGTGATGGCGCGGTGGAAGCGTGAACGGGGATAGCGATCAGCACGCGATCGTCAGCAGATGTCCCGCGCGCCCGAAGGGGGTGAGCTCGCCGTCCCGCGTCACCACCGCCCAGTCATGGGCGCGTGCCGTCGCCGCAATGATCCGATCGGCCGGATCGCGCGGCGGCGTGCCGGGCAGCGCGGTCGAGGCGATCAGGATCTCCGGCGATAACGGGGCCAGGCGCATGCCGCGCAGCGCCAGCAAACGCGCGAACCAGGCCTCCGGCGACGATGCGAGAACCAGACGATTGCGTGCGACAAGCGTGCCGATTTCCCAGGCAGAGATTGGCGAAATGAACACGCCGGGCCCGGCCTGCGCAGCAGAGATCGCCGCGCGACTGGCCGCGGACATTGGGTCGGCATTCACCAGCCAGATGGCCGCGGAGGTGTCCAGCAGCACCGCACGCGGTGCGGAGCCGGTCAGCCCTCGGCCTCCCACGCCTCACCGGTGCCAGCGGTCAGGTCGGTTCCCGCCACGACGGTGACGCTGCCACGAAGCGCGCCCCAAAGGTCGGGCAGCCGGCGCTCGACCGGCACCAGCGCTGCGACCGGACGCCCGCGGCGGGTCAGCACCACGCGATCCGCCTTGCCCTGCGCCACCGCATCGATCAGCGCTAGACACTGCGATTTGAAGGCCGTCACGTTGATCACCGTCTCGGCGGTTTCGGTCGGCATTGTGCCACTCTCCCGCAATGGACCATATCATATGGGCCATATCACGGACGACATCAATGCTGTCGGGACGGCGATGTGGTGGGCTGACGAAAGCGCTCGTCTGTTGGTGCGGCGACGATTGCTCCGGCAGACAGGGTGGACGAATCCGCCGTCCACTATCGCCGCGTCGGCACGCCCCATTGCAGCCGTTGACATTGAGCCCGGTCCGGACCAAGTGCTGGTCCGGACTGGACCATTGGCATCGAGCAATCCATGGATCAAATCCCTTCAGCGACCGCCGGCCTTGTCAGGTGGGACCAGCAGGAGGCAAAAGCCAAATTCTCCGAGGTCGTTCGTCGCGCACGCGCCGAGGGGCCGCAACTGGTGACAACCCGCGGCGCCAAGCCGGTCGTCGTCATGTCGGCCGACGACTACCTCGCCCTCATCGAACACAAGCCAACAAGCTTCAGGGACCTGCTGCTGCCGGGCGACGCATTTGAACCGGACCGCGCAACGGTGACCGCGGAGCTCGAACCGGTCTCGATGTGACCTGGCTGCTCGACACCAACGTCATCTCCGAGCCGACCAGGCGCGCCCCCTCGCCCGAGGTCATGGGCTGGGTCGACGCCCAACCCGTCACGGCGCTCTATACCGTGTCCCTGGCATTTGCCGAGATCCGCGCGGGGATCGATCGCGTCACGGATCCAGTCCGACGCGCCGACCTGGCGCATTGGCTGGACTTTCGGGTGCGTCCGTTGTTCGGGCCTCGCGTGATCGACGCGGACGAGTCGGTCTGGTCGGCCATGCTGCAGATCCTTGCGCGGACCAAGGCGGCGAACCGAACCATTCCGGTGACCGACCTGGTGTTCGCCGCCGCGGCGGAACGGCACCAGTTGGTGGTCGTTACGCGCAACGTGAAGCACTTTGCCGGCACCGGCGTGCGCGTGCTCGATCCCTGTCTCGCCTCACCCGTCCCGGGTTTGGCCTGACGGACGGCTAATCGGGAGTGTCGCCGTCCCCCCGCCGTTGGTTGCACTTGTAGCACGCAATGACGAGATTCACCGGGCTGTCCTCACCGCCCCTGGACAGTGGGACGACATGTTCGAACGTTGGCTGTTCGTCCCGCGGGCCGGCGCCGTCCATCCGCTTGCCGCACCAGCAACACCGGTGGTTCTGCGCCTCGGACAGTCGGTCCTTCAGCCATGGAAAGGCAAGTGCCCAGTTGATGTTGTTCCGGTTGGTGTAGGCACTCGATCGCTGCGCCACGGCCAGCGCGTGTTCGATTTCCTGCGTCTCGGCGTGACCGAAACCGCCCAACGCAGCAATCATGTCCACCAGGCTGCACCCGACATCCCAAGGCCCGCGCGACGATCCCAATCCGCATGCCCTCCGGCGCCGCCGTCATCCAAACGTCCCGCAAGGATCGCCCCCCACGCCCGCCGTGCCCGTCATCCCAGTTCGGCGGTTTCCGGCATCCGCAGTGCGAAGACGACCAGCGCCACCAGTGCCGCGGCGCCGGCGGCGAGAAATGCGGCGCTGTAGCCGAAATGATCGACGATCACGCCGGCCGCCAGCCCGCTCGACGCGGCGCCAATCCCCTGCACCGTGGCGATGGCGCCCTGGGCCAGATTGTAGCGCCCGGTGCCGCGCATGATATCGGCGATCACCAGGGGCGTAAGGGCGCCGAATATCCCGGCACCGACGCCATCGAGCACCTGAACGCCAATCATCCACAAGCTGTTGTCGGAGAGGGTGTAAAGCACCGCACGCAGCGGCAGGACGGCGAACCCGGCCAGGAACAGCGGCTTGCGCCCCCACGTGTCGGCAGTGCGGCCGACCAGCACGGCGATCGGCAGCATCACCAACTGCGCCGCAACGATGCAGGCCGACATCATCGCCGTGGCTTCCTTAGGATACGCGGCTGCCAGCTTCTGTCCCACCAATGGCAGCAGCGCTGCGTTGGCGAGGTGGAACAGCATGACGCAAAAGCCGAAGACGACCAGCGGCCGCGATCGGAACAGGACGCCGTAGCCGGCGACCGCGGTCGGGCTTTCGGGGGCACCGGACGCGGGCTCCAGGTCGCGCGCCCGGTCGTGGTCGATGGCAGCGCCGGGGATCGACAGCACCGCGATCATCGTCAGCACGGCAAAGACCGGCACCAGCAGGAACACGGCACGCTGCGAGAATGCATAGCCGACCGCGCCCGCCGCCAAGGCGATCGCGACGTTCCCCGCATGGTCGAAGGCCGAGTTCCGCCCCATTCGCGCGGCCAGTTGCCGCCGCACGTACAGGCCCAAGGTTAACGCCGCCACCGCCGGACCGAACACATCGCCAGCAATGGCCATCAGGCTGTTGGCGACCGCAACCGGCCAGAAGGTCGGCCATGCGAAGATGACAACGGCGGTGATCGCCAACACGGCAAGCGCCAGCACGACCGCTCCCCGCTTGGCGCGGGTCTCGTCGATCGCGGCGCCGATCGGGGTCTGCACCGCAAGCCCGAGCAGGCCGCCGAGCGTCGTGACCAGTCCGACCTCGGACTGACTCCCCAGTCCGACCTCGGACTGACTCCTATGCTGCCGGGTCACCAGGAACACGTTGAGATACGGCCCGATCGCGCCGCGCACGTCGGCCGCAAGGAAATTGACCGCATCGAGCGAGAATGGCGAGAAACCCTTGCGTTCGGCGTCCGGCTTCACCGCCACAGCCACAGCGTCCCGATCACGATCGTCAGCACCGTCAACGGCGCGCCCACCCGGAAATAATCCCAGAAGCCGATCACCACCCCCCGCCGCGCCGCCTTCTCCACCACGATCAGGTTGGCGATCGAGCCCAGCACGGTAAAATTCCCGGCCAGCGTCGAGGCCATCGCGATCACCTTCCAGGCCGTCGCCTGGTCGGGCAGCGCGGCCACGAACGGATTTAGCACCAGCACCGCTGGGACGTTGCTGACCAGGTTCGACAGCACCGCCGTCACCAGGCTCAGCACCGGCACGTCGGCCAGGTGCAGCTTCGCCACATCGGCAATGATCGCCGGCGTCAGCCACTGCCGCTCGGCACCGGCAACGATGATGAACAACCCCGAAAACATCAGCAGCAGCGACCAGTCGATCTCGGCATAGACGCGGGCGCTCTTCATCCGCCTTGTCAGCAGCAGCAGCGCGCCGATGATCACCGCCACCTTGGCCGGCGGCTGGCCGGCGAAGAACAGCGCGATCACCGCGCCGACCGCGGCCAGCGCGCGCCACATCAACGCCCGGTTGACCCGCGCCCGCGGCGGCCCCGCGTGCAGCGTCGTGCCGTCGAAGAACTCCGCGCGGTGCAGCAGCGCGATCAGCGCGACGGTCAGCAGCAGCCCGGCCAGCGCCACCGGCGCCAGCGCCGCGGCAAAGCCGGCATACGGGATATGCGAATAACTGCCGATCAGCATGTTCTGCGGATTGCCGGTGAGCGTCGCCGTCGAGCCGACGTTGGACGCCATCGCCACCGCCAGCAGATACGGCAGCGGCTGGCGCTTCAGCGCCAATGTCAGCTCCAGCACCAGCGGCGCCAGCACCAGGCAGATCGCATCGTTGACCAGGAACGCGGAGAACACCCCCGCCACCGCAACGATCGCGCCGAGCAGCAGCAGCGGCCGATGCGCCCGCCGCGCCACCCACCCCGTCGCTAGCGCGAAGAAGCCGGACAGCCGCAGGTTCGCCACCACGATCATCATGCCCAGCAGCAGCGTGATGGTGTCGAAGTCGATCGTCCGGTAGGCGTCCTCCAGCGTCAGGGCGCCCGAGGCCACCATCAGGCAGGCGCCGACCAGCGCCACGCCGGCGCGATCGATCGACAGCCCGGGCACCTTGCCGATCGCCAGCGCCAGGTAGCTCGCCGCGAAAATGCCGCCGGCGGCGACGCGGCGCGCGGTGCCGTCGTGGTCCGGCAGCAGCCAGGGCGCCGCGGCGGCCACCAGCGCCAGCAGCATCAGCAGCGCAACGACGGACAGGCTGGCCAGTTGGGGGACCGTAACGGTCCACGCGGTCCGGTCGCGCATTCAGAAATTCGGCCACAGGCCCGGCGTGGCCACTTCCAGCGAGTGCCCGTCGGGGTCGCGGAAATACAGGCTGGTGCCGCCGCGCTGCCAGGCGATGCGGCTCTCCACCGCGATGCCGTGCCGCGCGAGATGCGCCTGCCACGCGGCGAGCTCGCCCAGTGGGATGGCGAAGCACAGGTGCGCCGCGCCGCTGGCTCCGTGCGGCGGGATGACGCCGCCCGGCATCGGAGCCGGCGCGTCCGTCGTGCCGTGCCGGAACAGCAGCAGCACCTGGCCGGGCGCAATGCCGAGCGCGCACATGCGGCCGTCCTGGAAGAACACCTCCAGCCCGAAGACGCGCTGGTAGAAGTCCCGCGCGCGGTGCAGGTCGGCCACGTAAAGCGAGGTCTCCAGCACGCCCCCAAGGCGCGGTGCCCGTGGTTCCATGTCATTTCCCACCAAACCAGCCGGCAGCAGTAACGCTGCAGGAGGGCTATTCTTCGGCCGCCTTCGTCCGAGGTCCGACAGGCGGCGGTGCGGGAATGCGCACATAGGATGCGGACGCGAACTGCTGGCGCTGATCGTCGGTCAGTTTCGGGGCGTCGGGGCCGTAACCGACCTGGCTGTCGGGCATGCCGCTCTCGATCCAGGCGATGGCTTCCAGGGCATCGCGGTCCAGCTTGGGCTCCGGTGTTTCCACGGCAGGCGTCCGGCGCCGCGGCCCCGGCTTGGCCGGAGGGCGGTGCAACCGCGGCTTAGCGGAAGAAGATCGAGCGTTCATGTGTATCTGCGAACCGGATGCTGATGACTTCGATAATGCCATGGTCCTTGGTGTATGCCACGAAATAGACCGCTATGCGTGTCACGTGTTCGCGGTCGATAACCTGGCGTCCGACGAGGGCCTGGAAGCTGTTCCGCCCGGGCTTGGGATGTTCGATATCGACGCGCTTGCGGATGCGCGACCAGTCGGCAAGTTCGTGTATCAACCAAGCTGTAGTTCGGTCACAAGTCAAGCAGCCGCAGATATATCCGCGCGGCCATCTCAGCGTCGCCGAGCGCGTCATGAAAGCCATTCCTGGCCTCCTTGACTGTGATCTCCAACGCTTCACACACGTCGCGCAACCCGTTGCGGAGGAAACGCCGGCTTCGTCGGGCGAGCGATAGCGTGCAGAGAAACCGAGTCCTCGACAAAGCCTCATGGCCGAGCCGCGTCAGCTCCCTTTCAAGGACGGTCCTTTCGACGTGGGCAGCATGCGCAACAATGAGGGCGTCACCAAGGAAGTCGAGAAAGGCGGTGGCCGTGTCCGCAAAATGTGGCCTACGTGCCACCTTGCGATCCGTGATCCCATGAATGGCGGCCGTGAAGCCGTCGATTGGGACACGTGGGCGTACAAGGCGGTGGAAGGTCCGGCCGGTCAATCCACCGTCCATGATCTCGACGGCACCGATCTCAACAATATGGTCATACGGGGCGGCTGTCTCGAAATCGAGTGCTACCAGCCGTGACGACTGTCGTTCGGTCACGAATGGCATGTGGTCGGACCGGCCCACAACGACGGAGGGCGCCAAGGGCTTGGCTGGGAGATTGCTCACGGCGGATCTCCAACTTCATGCGCGAGAATACGTCTTCAATCTTGGCCTGCTCGCCATCCCACCAGCTTCGCAGAGACGCGAACTCTTGCCGGGCATCCTTCTCGACCAACGCCATGAGCGGTGTCCGGATACCGATATGGCTGCACCCGTGATGCAGTACCATCTTCGAGCACCGCGATGCGTGTGCCGGGCGGCGATTTCGTCACGTGCATGGCCGTCTGGCCGAGGGTGTCGTCACGCACCCACGGCGCGTCGGGCCGCTCATCGGTGAGCGCGCCCGCGATGGTGACAGGGGTAACCTCAAGGAATTCGTGGTCATCGCTCTCGAACTCGATGAGGCCTTGCTCCGCTATGAAACGGCTCAATTCGGTGCCGTGCAGCCGGAACGTGCCGGCGGCGTTACCAGACCTGCCCTGCTCCCCGAGCCAGCCGACCACCTCCACGTCGAATTGCGCGAGATTCGACGTCGCCCAGCCGACGATCGCCTGGTCTGCCCAGCCGCGGACAGCGAGCACATGGCGGCGCATGAAATACGCACGCACCTCTTTGCCTGCGCCGAGCGGTGCGAGCGCGAGCGCCCATCTCAGGCAGGGACGCGCCGTCCTGACTTCGGCCGGACCATCGCTGCCATCCGGGAGCCTCGATGACCAAACTCCTTGGTACCGTTCGCTCCGTCAGCTCCAGAGTGATAAGCTCGACCGCCGGTAATGTGCCGTGGAACCACACCTCGCCGCCGCCGTCCGTGGTCCATGCATCGCAAGTGGGGGTGATGCCATGGGCCTCGATCGTGCGGAAATACCAATCGAGCTTGGTTTCGGCCGATATCCGGCGTGCCTGGCCTTGGACCGCCCTCGTAAGCATGTCGAGGTATTCCGGCTGGAAGTCATCTGGAAGCGTGTCCATGCCAGCCGCCAGGGGAGTGCCGGCAATCAGCCGACACACCACATCGTCGGCATCCAGGCCAGCCAAGTGCGCCGCGGCGTCAGCGATTTTCAGGTAATTCGCAGGGTGTTTGATGACCTGCCTGCCCCGCCGCTTGCGCGTCTCTTCGGGTAGCGTCGGGTCGAGCGTGTAGCGGTAAAGCACACGGCTCTTGCCGTCGCTGTCACGCATGCCGGCTTTGGCCAGAATATCGGCTTTGCGGACCAGCACCTTGCCAGGACGAGAGCCGCAAGCCTCGGCAACAATGGCGTGGAGATTCTCGGCCAACTTCTGCGCTTCGGCGGGCTTCAACATGTCGGCTTCCCGCACCTTGTCACGGGCCCAGGCTGCCTGCCGGTTTCGGGTCGCCGTTTGGCGGTCGCGCTCCTCCGCCAAGCCCTCACGCTCGCGCTCGGCATGCTCTCGAAGTTTTGCCACCGCGGTTCCCGCTGCATCGATTGCCATCCTGGCCTCCTGTGCTGCGCCCAGGATAGCGGGGACACGCTGTAGATGAGGTTCGCGATCTGCGAAATCCATGTCAAAAATCCTGCGAACTCATGGCGATGAAAATTGCGAACCTCGGACAACACGTCCGGCCGGACTGCGCGCGATCTCCCGCGACCGGCGCAGGTTGCGTCCGACAATGGTTGTCGCCCCGGGGCGCGCGCGGCTGTGAAGGTGCCTTCGTATCCCACCCTGACGATACTGACGCCGAAGGACTACAACCGACACGATCTATGTGCGCCCCAGTGAGGCCATGCCGGGATAGCCTCTCACCCACCAGCGCAAGGAACCGTTGGTTCCACAACGTCAAGCTGGTGCCGTCCCCCAGTGCACATGAACGCCAGCCTGAGGGCGCAGGCCGGTCGCCGGCCTGGCCGTTCCTCCCCACAGGAATTGCCTGGCGTCGGCAGGGCATGCGGATGTAAAGGGCGTTAACTAACTAACGGCGCAGCAGGATCGACAATGAATGCCATCGCCCACACCACCCCGGAGTGGTCCATCCCGCGCATCGACGCGGCCCCCGGCTGGCTCCCGCGAGGTCACGGCCGTCGCCGCAGCGTCGCAGCAGAAAAATGGTGCGGCGCCGAGGTCCATCCCTTGATCCCGGACGCCATGTCCACGACCGGCCCGCGGGCGGACCTACGCCGCCCCTGCCTGCGGGCTTGCGCCGCGCAGCGGACCAAGGATGCAGCGCTTCGCAGCAAGCTGCCCAAATCCAACCACCCGCCGCCCCACCGGCGCAGCCCGCTCCGAGACACCGACCGGCAAACCCGGCGGCGCCGCTCGCCGCGCCGCAAAAACCCATTTCCCCATTTTCCCGAATCAACCCATGAACCCCGACCCGGCCACCGCCGAGGCGCCAAACCCCATTTCTGCTTTTTCCCGAAATCGACCCTATGAACCCCGACACGGCCACAGCCGCGCAAAACCCCATTTCCCCATTTTCCCGAAATCAACCCATGAACCCCGACCCGGCCACCGCCGAGGCGCCAAACCCCATTTCTGCTTTTTCCCGAATCGACCCTATGAACCCCGACACGGCCACAGCCGAGGCGCCAAAACCCCATTTCCGCATTTTCCCGAATTCAACCCATGAACCCCGACGACGGCCACCGCCGGGGCGCCAAAGCCCAATTCTGCTTTTTCCCGAATCGACTCTATGAACCCCGACACGGCCACACCCCGCGCCAAAACCCCATTTCTGCGTTTTCCCAAATCAACCCATGAACCCCGACACGAGCCGACCGCTGCCGCTGCCACCGACCCGAAGCCGTCCTTCCCGGCCAGCGAACTGGAGCAAACCGCCGCCGTGCTGTCAGTGCTGACCTCGGCCACCGTCCCGATCACCCCCGGCCGCCCTGACCGCGCGCTTCCGCCGGGCCGCCGCATCCTGCCGCAGATCGAGGCCGTGCTGGCGGCGCTGGTTCGCGTGGGCGGCCTCGTCCATACCCCCGACGCCGGCCGCAGCTTCCTGCCGCGGCGAGCCGTATGACGCCGACCCTCACGCGGCCCGCAGCGTGAACTCCACGTGCACGGCATCGAACGGAAATTCGATCCTGCCGTCGTCGGTTCGGCGCAACACGCCGGCGTCGAGCAACGCGTGCGCGTCGCCATGCACCCCCTTCACATCGCGGTGGACGCGTCGTGCCGCCTCGCGCAGACTCATCGGTCCCCGACCGGCCATCGCCTTGAGCAAATCCCAACGCCGGGCCGTCAGCACCTTCCACAGCAAATCGGGTGTGGCAAAGCTGATTCGCGCCGCGGCGTCGCGCTTGCCGGTCTTCCAGGCATGCGCGAAGTCGGCGAGGGAGTCGGCCAGGGGCTTCACGTCAAGCGTCACGGTTTTCATCCAGCCACCTTCTCACGTCGGCGAAGAAGTCCGCTACAAGCCGGTCGGGATCGACAAATCGGTAAGACCGCTTGCGGCCGCCGATATGGACGTGGTCGCCCTTGCCAGCCTCGTTGTCGTAGCGCAGCGCGCAGACACCACGGGCGACGAAAGCCAGAGGGTACTCTGTAGCCATGTGCGCTTCCCCTGGCTGGCTGCGGCAATTCCCAAAGGATCAATTCGGCGAACGCCGTTTCGGATATCGCCACCCGACGGTCGAACAGCAGTCGCGCCCTCATTGTTGGCGACAATGCGAACAGCGACAGGTGTTGTCAAGTGCTACAACATGCTGGCGTGCACCGCTGATGCCGGGGCGGAGAAATTTGGGCGAGATTGCGTCCCCCGCGTGACTCCGGCCCGCCCCCGCGCTACGTCCTGCCCTTTCGCCCGCCAGCCCAGGACCCCATCTGCCCCCCATGACCAGCAGCAACGACATCCGCGCCGCCTTCCTCGACTACTTCGCCCGCAACGGCCACACGGTGGTCGAAAGCTCGCCGCTGGTGCCGCGCAACGACCCCACGCTGATGTTCACCAACTCCGGCATGGTGCAGTTCAAGAACGTCTTCACCGGCCAGGAGAAGCGCCCCTACGTCCGCGCCACCACGGCGCAGAAATGCGTCCGCGCCGGCGGCAAGCACAACGACCTGGACAATGTCGGCTACACCGCGCGCCACCACACCTTCTTCGAGATGCTCGGCAATTTCTGCTTCGGCGACTACTTCAAGGCCGCCGCCATCCCCTACGCCTGGGAGCTGGTCACCACGCGACTACGGCCTGCCGAAAGACCGGCTGCTGGTCACCGTCTTCTCCGAAGACGACGACGCCGCCGCGATCTGGAAAAAGGTCGCCGGCCTGCCCGACGACCGCATCATCCGCATCCCGACCTCGGACAATTTCTGGCGCATGGGCGACACCGGCCCGTGCGGCCCGTGCTCGCGAGATCTTCTACGACCACGGCCCGTCGATCCCCGGCGGCCCGCCCGGCAGCCCCGACGCCGACGGCGACCGCTTCGTCGAGATCTGGAACCTGGTGTTCATGCAGTTCGAGGAAGGCCCGCCCGGCACCCGCGTGCCGCTGCCGCGCCCCTCGATCGACACCGGCATGGGCCTGGAGCGCGTCGCCGCCATCCTGCAGGGCAAGCACGACAACTACGACACCGACACGCTGCGCGCGCTGATCCTGGCCTCGCGCCGAGGCCACCGGGCAGGACCCGGACGGCCCGTTCCGCGCCAGCCACCGCGTCGTCGCCGACCATCTGCGCGCCGCGCTCGTTCCTGATCGCCGACGGCGTGCTGCCGTCGAACGAGGGCCGCGGCTACGTGCTGCGCCGGATCATGCGCCGCGCCATGCGCCATGCCGCCATGATGGGCGCGCGCGAGCCGCTGCTGTACCGGCTGGTGCCCGCGCTGGTGCGCCAGATGGGCGCCGCCTACCCCGAACTCGGCCGCGCCGAGCCGCTGATCGTCGAGACGCTGCTGCTGGAGGAAACCCGCTTCAAGCCAGATGCTGGAACGCGGCCTGCATCTGCTGGCCGAGGAAACCGCCCGCCTCGGCAGCAGCGAACCGCTGCCCGGCGCCGGTCGCGTTCCGCCTCTACGACACGTTCGGCTTCCCGCTCGACCTGACGCAGGACGCGCTGCGCGAGCAGGGCCGCGCCGTCGATCTCGCCGGCTTCGACGCGGCGATGGCCGAGCAGCGCGCCCGCGCCCGCGCCGCCTGGGCCGGCTCCGGCGAGGCCGCCACCGAGCGCGTCTGGTTCGAGATCAAGGAAGCGCGTCGGCGCCACCGAATTCCTCGGCTACTCCACCGAACGGGCCGAGGGCGAGATCCTCGCCCTGGTCGCCGGCGGCGCCCCGGTCGAGACCGCCGCGGCCGGCACCGAGGTCGCGGTGGTGCTGAACCAGACGCCGTTCTACGGCGAAAGCGGCGGCCAGGTCGGCGACACCGGCACGATCACCGGCGCCCGACGGCCTGCGCATCGCGGTCACCGACACGCAGAAGAAGCTCGGCGACCTGTTCGTCCATCTCGGCCGCGTCGAGGCCGGCGCCGCGCAGGTCGGCACGCCGGTCGTCGCCGAGGTCGATCATGCCCGCCGCACCGCCATCCGCGCGCACCACAGCGCCACGCACCTGCTGCACGAGGCGCTGCGCCAGCGCCTCGGCACGCACGTCGCGCAGAAGGGCAGCCTGAACGCGCCGGACCGGCTGCGTTTCGACATCAGCCAGCCGCGCCCGCTGACCGACGACGACATCGCCATGCGTCGAAGCCGAGGTGAACGCCCGCATCCGCGAGAACTCCGAGGTCATCACACGCCTGATGACGCCCGCCGCCGCGGTCGAACTCGGCGCCATGGCGCTGTTCGGCGAGAAATACGGCGAGGAAGTGCGCGTCGTCTCGATGGGCGCGCGCCGCGAGGGCAACAAGCCCGCCTGGTCGATCGAGCTGTGCGGCGGCACGCATGTCCGGCGCACCGGCGACATCGGCTATTTCCGGATCGTCGCCGAGAGCCGCGGTGAGCGCCGGCGTGCGCCGGATCGAGGCGGTCACGGGCCAGGCGGCCGAAGCAGTGGTGGCGCAGACCAGCGGCCGGCTGAACCGCGCGGCGCAGGCGCTGCGCGCCGCCCCGCCGACGTGCCCGGACCGCGTCGCCGCGCTGCTGGAGGACCGCCGGCGCCTGGAACACCAGGTGACGGAGCTGCAGAAGAAGCTCGCCACCGGCGGCAGCGCGGCCGAGGTCGAGCAGGTGAACGGCATCAAGCTCGCCGCCCGCAACCTCGGCGAGGTCCCGCGCGCGCGAGCTGAAGGGCCTGGCGGACGCGATCGGCAAGCAGCTTGGCGTCAGGCGTCGTGGCGCTGGTCTCCACCGCCGAGGGCAAGGCCAGCATCGTCGTCGGCGTGTCGCCCGACCTGACCGGGCGGATCAACGCGGTGGAACTGGTGCGCGCCGCCGCGGCGGCGGTCGGCGGCAAGGGCGGCGGCGGCCGGCCCGACATGGCCCAGGCCGGCGGCCCCGACGGCGCACGGGCGGATGCCGCGCTTGCGGCGGTGCGGGGCGCGTTGCGCGCCTGAGACAACATAACGGAAAGGCAACATTCCGATTACGTAAAATATGTCTCAGCGTAGGGCGGAAAAGCCACCGCCCCCGGGCGCTTGACCCGGGGGGCAGCGCATTCCGCACCTTCCCGCGCCTCGGCAAAGACCGCGCCGCAACGATGCAACCCGCGCAATGCGCCGCGTCAACCCGCCGTTCACCACTCAACCCGGCAGCTTCTCCGGTTTGCCCTTGAACGACTGCGTCGGGACGTTGCGGAACAGCGACATGTGCGTGTGCTGCGCAAGCCAGGGCGCATCGACGCGCTCGCGGGCGAACACCACCGTCGCGCGGCCCGGCCGGTCATAGGCAGCGCCATCCTTCAGATAACCGGTGGAGTCAAAGATCCCCATCCCCACCGCCTGTCTGCGATCCGGCGAGACGATCACGCGGATGTCCGGGCGCCAGGTGAAGCCGTCGATGTTCTCCCACACGCTGCGCCACTGCGCCTTTTCCGCCGCCGGCTGCCCGGTCATGAAGTCCGTGAAGGTGCCGAACGCGATCATGTCGGGCGCGAAGATCGGCCGCGCGCCGATGTAGTCGACCGCGCGGACATGTTCCGCGAGGGTCTCGAACCAGCGTTTCACACCCGCAACGTCGTCCTCATTCGGTTCGCTCATCGTCGCGTCCCTTAATGCCCGAGGTATTTCGCAAACCACGCCAGTGTGCGCTTCCAGGCATCCATGGAGTTGGCCTCACGGTAGCTCGGCCGGTAGTCAGCGTGGAAGGCGTGCGGTGCGTCCGGGTAGATGACGATCTCGACGGTGTTGCCGGCCGCCTTTGCCTTGGCCTCCGCCTGGTGCACTAGGTTCACCGGGTTGTCGGGATCCTGTCCTCCATAAAGGCCAAGCAGCGGGCAATGGATCTGGTCGGCGATGTCGAGCACTGTCTTCGGCTTGATCGGCGAGGTCGGGTTCTTGATATGCCCGTAATAGGCGACGGCCGCTTTCAGGTTGGGATTGTGCACGGCGTACTCCCAGGCGTTGCGGCCACCGAAGCAGAACCCGATCTCACTCATCCGCGTGGCATCGCCGTGGTTCCTGGCGGCCCAGGCGAGCGTCGCATCGAGGTCCGCCCAGATCTCGTCGTCTGGCGTCTTGAAGATGACGTCGCGCATGATCTGCGGCACGTCGGTCATTTTCGGGAAATCCGTGTTGCGGAAATAGATTTCCGGCGCGACCGCAAGGTAGCCGGCCTTGGCCAGCCGGCGGCACACGTCCTGGATGTATTCGTGGACGCCGAAGATCTCCTCGTTGACCAGGACGACGGCGAAGGGACCGCCCGAGGCAGGGCGCGCGTAGTACACCGGCATGTCGCCGCCCGTCACCGGCACGCGCGCCTCGCCGGTGGCAAGACCTTCGCTGTCGGTGTGGATCGCCTGTGCCTTCGCCCGCACGGTCGCCAGGGTGAATCCGCTGATCAGGCCAGTCATCACGAAGCTGCGCCGGGCCAGCGGATAATCGCGCAGGCCGGCGCTCCCGCTCACGTCGTCCATCAGTTGCCCCTTGCGGATGCAGCCGGTGGAGAATTGGCGAGAACGCGGGATTGCGCAATGCGTGCGCGGCGGAATGCGCTGCGCTTTTCCGCCCTACCGCGAACGGGGGCGTCGCGTCGTTCCGGGAAAGTTGTCTCGTTGAAATGAAATCAGCCCGCTGCCGCGGCAAAGTCCGCCAGTGCCATGGCCGCCTGCCGCATGACCGGCGCCCAATCGCCGATCTCCGTCTGGCGGAAGATGCGCAGCGTCGGATACCACGGGCTGTCGCTGCGTCCGCTCAGCCAGCGCCAGCAATTGTCGTAGCGATCCAGCAGGAACACCGGCTTGCCCAATGCCCCGGCGAGGTGCGCCACCGATGTGTCGACGCTGACGACCAGGTCGAGATTGGCGATGATCGCCGCGGTGTCGGCGAAGTCGGCAACCTGCGGCATCGGATCGTGCAGTGCCAGTCCCGCCGGAGGCTCCCGCGCCTCGGCCGCCGGCGCGTCGGCCTGCAGACTGACGAACCGGACCCCCTCGATCGCGCCGAGCGGGGCGAATTGTGCCAGGCCGGTGCTGCGCCGCATATCGACCGTGGCGAAGCCCGGCAGCCACGGGCGCGCCTGCCCGGCCCAGACGAGGCCGACCCGCGGCCCGGCTGCGGTCGGCAAGCGGGCGGCCCAGGATGCGACCAGGGTCGGATCGGCGGCGAGGTAGGGGATCTCGGCCGGGATCGTCTCCAGCGTGGTGCCGAAGACGCGCGGCAGGCTCATCATCGGGCAGTGCCAGTCGTAGGCAGGGAGGTCGGCGCCGGCCGGCACCATCGCGACGCCCCACCCCTGCGCGCGAAGCAGGCGTTGCAGTGCGGCCGGGACGGCGAGCGCGATCCGGGCGCCGCGCGCCGCGAGCAGTGGGACGTAGCGACAGAACTGCAGCGTGTCGCCGTACCCGGCCTCGTGCGTCAGCAGCACGCGCCGCCCGGTCAGGTCGGGCCGCGCGGCGAGCGAGGGCAGCAGCCCCGTGGCAGGCAGGCCGCTGGGGGCGGCCAGCGCGAACCGCCACTCGTGGTCCTGCCACGCCTCGGCAAACCGGCCGGCCTGCAGCAATGCCACCACGCGGTTGACGCGCAGACGGGCATCCGACGGGGCACGCCGCAGCGCCGCGTCGTAGGCTTCCAGCGACTCGGCGAAGCGCCCCTGGACCTTCAGCAGCATGCCGAGATTGCCCCAGCCCAGCGCGGGCTCGGGATCCAGCATCACGGCCCGCAGCAGGTGCCCGATCGCCGCGTCGATGTCGCCAAGCTCCGCGTGCAACAGGCCAAGGCGGTGATGCGCGGCGGCGGTCTCGGGCGCGTCTGCCAGCAGGGCGGCCAGCGTCGCGGCGGCTGCCTCCAGGTCCCCGCACCCGTGCTGGCAGTCGGCCCACAGCAGGCGCAGCCGCAGGTCGCCCGGCGTCAGGTCCAGACAGGCACGTACCTGGCGTGCGAAGTCCGCGCCATCCAGGATGCCATCGAGGTCCCGGCACGGGTGCGCGTGATCTGGGCGCGCCGCCGCCACGCGGTTCAGCAGCCCAGCCGCCGGTGCCGCCCGACCCGAGCCGGCGAGTGCCAGCCCGCGCAACAGCAGCGCATCGATGTCCGTGGGGTCCTCGGCGAGAAGGCGGCCGCAGGCGGCGTCGACGACCGCGAAGCGGCGGGCCTCGAGTGCCGCGACCGCCTCGGCCAGCAATGCGCGTCGTGTCGGTTGGTCGGTTGTCAGGCTCACGTCGTCTTCCGCACCAGAAGGATGTCCCGGGCGGGTTGTGCGCCGATCAGGTTAAGGCCCCGTTGACGCCGGACCGAGGACGATCTCTCGTAGAGCGGAAAAGCGCAGCGCATTCCGCCACGCGCGCCGCGTCGCCGGGTTCCCCTGTGGGACGCCAAAGATGGCGGAATGCGCTGCGCTTTTCCGCCCTACGAGCGATTCACCGAACGCCAGGATCCGGGTGCTAGATATAATCCGCCGCGACCGTCATGTCCTTGTGGCGGTCGGACGCCACCGCGTTCAGCACCAGCGACACCACGATCGACACCGCGAGGTTCACTGCCAGCGACGACAGCGCCGTATAGCAGGGGATCGTCTCGCCGAAGATGTGCAGCGGATAGGCCGGCGCGAAGTTCATCGCCGCCATCATCCAGGTGCCGAGAGCGGTGCCCACGATCCAGCCGAGCAGCAGCGCCCAGCCGTTGAAGAACCGGGTGAACAGCCCCAGCATCACCGCGGGCAAAGTCTGGATGATCCACACCCCGCCCAGCAGTTGCATCTGGATCGCGTACTGGAACGGAATGAAGAAGATGAACACCAGCGCGCCGACCTTGATCACCAGCGACACCACTTTGGCGACCTGGCTCTCCTCGGCGTCGGTGCAGGCCTGGTTGCAGGAACTCGCGGTAGATGTTGCGGGTGAAGATGTTCGCCGTCGCGATCGACATGATCGCCGCCGGCACCAGCGCGCCGATGGCGATCGCGGCGAAGGCGACGCCGACGAACCAGGACGGGAACGCGAATATCAGCAGCGACGGCACCGAGAAATTGTTGCCGTAGCGTTTGAACCCGTCGGCGAACTCGCGGCATCTGCACCACACCCGCGGCGATCGCCATGAAGCCGAGCAGCGCCAGCAGCGCCAGCACCATCGAATAGGCCGGCAGCGCCGCGGCGTTGCGCCGGATCGCGCGCGCGCTGGAGGCGCTGAGCACCCCGGTGATCGAGTGCGGATACAGGAACAGCGCACAGGCCGAGCCGAACGCCAGCGTGGCATAGGCGCTGAAGCTGCCCCACGACCCCGCCGGCGGGGCCGCCAGCAGCAGCTTGGGCGACGGGATCGCGGCGAAGATCTTGCCGTAGCCGCCCAGCTCGATCGGCACCACGATGATCGCGGCGATCACCGTGAGGTAGATCAGCAGGTCCTTCACCACAGCGATCATCGCCGGCGCGCGCAGGCCCGAGGTGTAGGTGAACGCCGCCAGGATGACGAAGGCGATGATCAGCGGCAGGTCGCCGATCCAGCCGGAGGTCTCGACCCCCATGGCGCCGATCACCACCTGCATGCCGACAAGCTGCAACGCGATGTACGGCATGGTGGCGACCATGCCGGTGATGGCGATGGCCAGCGCCAGCCAGCGGTTGCCGTAGCGGCCGCGCACGAAGTCGGGCGAGGTGACGTAGCCGTGCTTGTGCGCCACCGCCCAGAGACGCGGGAACACCAGGTAGACGATCGGATACACCATGATCGTGTACGGCACGGCGAAGAAGCCGATCGCCCCGGCACCGAACATCAGCGCCGGCACCGCAACGAAGGTGTATGCGGTATAGAGGTCGCCCCCCAGCAGGAACCAGGTGATCCAACTGCCGAAGCGGCGCCCGCCCAGGCCCCATTCACTCAGCAGGCCAAGGTCGCCCCGGCGCCAGCGCGCGGCGAAGAAGCCAAGCCAGGTGACAAACACGAAGAGCGCGACGAAGACGATGATGGCGGTCCAGTTCATCGCATGCCCCGCTCAGTGCTCGACGCGATAGACGATGGCGATCAGCAGCGCGCCCAGAATGATCCAGAGCAACTGATACCAGTAGAAGAAGGGGACGCCGAACAGCATCGGCTCGACGCTGTTGTAGAACGGCACCCACAGTACCGCGACGAACGGCACCAGCAGCAACAGCCGTGCCCAGTGATGCGCACGATGTTCGGGTTCTCGCCCGGCGGGTTGTATCGCCACGAATCGTCTCCTCCTGATCGCCGAGTCTGCTTAGCGCAGAAGCACGACTGTAACAATCCGCGGGGACGCCACTCTCCCCCTCCCCTTGAGGGCTTGGGCCGCGAAGCGGACCAAGCCCTCAAGGGGAGGGGGAGATTCTCGCGGAACCCGGGGCCTTGCTTCCTTCAGGCAGCCAGGCGCGCGGCGAGCCGCCGCTGGCGCCATTGCAGCAGGCGCCAGGCGCCCTTGGCCGACAGGTCCGAAAGCCGGCCGCGCGGCTTCAGGCCGACCGCCTTGAAGATCATGCCCATGCCGCGCTCGATGTGGCGGAACCGGTAGAACGTCATCGCACGCGCCATGTAGCTGGCGCTGCAGCGGTCGTGCTCGTACGGCAGGTCGGCGAACTCGTTGCCGCAGTACCAGGCGTAGGCCAGCTCGTCGTCCTCGCTTTCTCCGACCCGGCCGGCGGCGATGCCCAGCCGGCGCAGCATACCGATCCGTTCGCGCGACAGATAGCGGCGCATGTGGTCGTAGAACAGCTTGTAGTGACGGAACTCGTCGGCCGCGATCAGCCGGCAGATTTCGCGCAGCACCGGTTCCTCGGTCGCGTCGCCGAGCGCGGTGTAATAGGACGAGGTGCCGGTTTCCACCATGCAGCGCGCGATCAGCTCGCCGGTGCGCGAGCCGCGGATCGAGGTTTCGGCGTCCAGCGGCAGGTGGTAGCCGGCGCGGTAGCGCGCGAAGGCGGCCGGATAATCCCAGGCCGGATCGGCGAGTTCCGCCCAGCGGCCCAAGGCGTCGCCGTGCTGCACCTCCTCCGCCGCCCAGTAGTCGGCGGCCTGGCGGAAGTCCGGATCGTCGGCGAACACCCGATTGAGGTAGACCGCGTAGTCGGTGCCGTTGCGCTCGACCATCGCCGCGGCCTTGACCAGGGGGACCACCGCCGGATCGACCTTGGCCGGGTCGAACCGGTCCCACGCGACGTGGTCGATGTGCCAGTGCTTCATGCCTGCCCCGAAGCTGCGTTCACATCCTCGCGGTTAGATATACAACATCGCGGTCTCGGCAAGGGCTGCGGGCGCGCGCGCTTCTCCCCCTCCCCTTGAGGGAGGGGGAGAACATTACGTGCGCCAATCACGTCGCCATATACCCGCCGTCCACGTTGTAGGCACCGCCGGTGACATAGGACGCGCGGTCGGAGCACAGCCAGGTGACCATCTCGGCGATCTCCTCCGGCGTGCCCATGCGGTGGAACGGCACCAGCGCCATCAGCTCCTCGCCGCGCCGGCGCATCGTGTCCTCGGTCATGCGGGTGCGGATGTAGCCGGGACACACTGCGTTCACCCGGATGTTGTCCCCCGCGTATTCCAGCGCCGCGGTCTTGGTCAGGCCGATCACGCCGTGCTTGGCCGCGACATAGATCGACGAGGTGCGCAGCCCGACCAGTCCGGCGATCGAGCCGGTGTTGACGATCGCGCCGCCGCCCTGTGCCACCATCTGTGGCAGCTCGGCGGCCATGCACAGCCAGACGCCTTTCAGGTTGACCGCGATCATGCGGTCGAACGCGGTCTCGGACCATTCGTGCGTCTTCTTGCCGGCGGCATCGACCTGGAAGCCGGCGATGCCCGCGTTGTTGAACGCGCAATCGAGGCGCCCATAAGCAGCGGCCACGGTTTTGACCATCGCCTCGACCTGCGCCGGATCGGTCACGTCGGCGTTCACCGACATCGCCTGGCCGCCGGCGGCGTTGATCAGTGCCACGGTTTCGGCCGCGGTCTCGGCGACGAAGTCGCTGACCGCGATACGCGCGCCCTCGCGCGCGAAAGCCAGTGCGGTGGCGCGGCCGATGCCGCCGCCGCCGCCGGTTATCAGTGCCGACTTGCCGTCCAACATGCCAGCCATCGTTGCCTCCTCGGTTGTTCGCCTCGCGCCGCGGCACCCACCATCATCCCGGCGCGATGCCGCAGCATAGGGGCATTCTTTCAATCCCGCGCCGGCGGCGCTAAACTCGCCCCGGTACATCGGATCGATCGCCACCATGCGGGAAGAAATCCAGGCCTATAAGCGCGAGCGCATCCTGCAGGAAGCGGTCGCGCTGTTCTACGCCAACGGTTTTACCGCCACCACGCTGGATGACATTGCCGCGGCGCTGGGGGTGACCAAGCCGTTCATCTACACCCATTTCCGCAGCAAGACGGATCTGCTGGCCGCGCTATGTACGCCGACCATCGAGCTGTCGCTGGCGGCGGTGGCGGATGCGGCGAAGGGACCCGGAACGCCGACCAGCGGCTGTCTCGCGCGGTGATCGATTTCACCAAGGTGGTGCTGCAACGCCAGGCGAACATCGCGATCTTCTTCCGCGAGGAGAAGCATCTGGAACCCGCGGCGCTGGCCGAGATCACCGCGTTGCGCAAGCGGTTCGACCGCACGCTGTCGAAGCTGCTGGCCGAGGGCGTCGCGGCCGGCGAGTTCGAGGTGGCGGACGTGAACCTCGCGGCGCTGGCGATCGGTGGCATGATCAGTTGGGCCTACACCTGGCACCGGCCGAACGGACGCCTGCCGCTTGACGAGTTGTGCGTGCGGATGTCGGAGTTGGCGCTACAGATGGCGGGCGTGCGGACACGGCAGGCGGCCAAGCTGTCTGCTTGACTGTAAACCGAGGGGAGGACACCGCGATGGCCAAGGGCTTGCTGTTTGCCTCGTTCGATTTTTCCGGCGCGCACGAGGACGAGTTCCACGACTGGTACGATCTGGAGCACATCCCGGAGCGCCAGCGCGTGCCCGGGTTCCTCACCTGCGAGCGCTGGATCGGCGACGAGAACCCGAAAACTCGCGGTGGCGACTTACGATCTGGAGACGGTGTCGGTGCTGCGCAGCCCGGCCTATCTGGCGATCGGCGGGGACAATCTGTCCGTCTGGTCGAAGCGGGTGACCGCGATGTGCCAGCGCATCATGCGCTACGAGGGCGAGCAGCTTGTGCCGGGCGACGCGGTTGCGCCGGCGGGGGCGGGCGGGCTGCTGGTGGCCTCGATGAATGTCGAGCCGGAGGCGGAACACGAATTCAACGAGTGGTACAATTCCGAGCACCTGCCGCAGCTTGCCGCAGTACCGGGCGTGTTGTGCGCGCGGCGCTATCGTGGCAGCGGCGAGCGCACGTATCTCGCGCTGTATCATCTGGCCAACCCGGACGTTTCGCGCTCGGACGCCTGGCGCCAGGCGGCGGACACGCCCTGGTCGCAGCGCATGCGCCCGCGGTTCCGCGATCTGCTGCGGTACTGCGGTGCAAGCGGTACGTACGGGGTGGGGCGTAAATAAGAAAAGGAACTCCCCCTCCCCTTGAGGGAGGGGGCCGGGGGGAGGGGTTCCCGCAGCACAAACCTTCAGCCGTACGTTCGCACCAACCCCTCCCCCCGCCCTTGGTCCGCTTCGCGGCCCAAGCCCTCAAGGGGAGGGGAGTCTTCCTTTACAGCCCCATTACCCCGGCGGTGGCGGCGGGTTCAGCGCCTTGCCCAGTACCCGCGCCATCATGTCGATCGCCACGCCGGCGGTGCGGATGATCCTGCCCATGCTCATGAACCCGTGGATCTGATCGGAGAAATGCAGGTACGTCACCCGCACGCCCTCGCGCTCCAGCCGCCGCGCGTAGTCGATTCCCTCGTCGCGCAGCGGATCGCAGGCGCAGGTCAGCACCAGCGCCGGTGCCGTGCCCGACAGATCCGCCGCACGCGCCGGTGACGCACGCCAGTCGGCAACATCCCCCGGCCCGCGCAGATAATGATCGATGAACCACTTCATCGACTTCGAGGTCAGTGGCACCGGCTGCGTAATGGTCTGCGACGACACCGTGGTCATCGCCATGTCGGTCGCCGGATAGACCAGCAACTGGAACGCCAGCTTCGGCAGCGTGCCGTCGCGCGCCATCAGCGCCAGCACCGCGGCCAGATTGCCGCCCGCCGAATCGCCGCCCACCGCGACGCGCGCCGGATCGATGCCGAGCGTCGCCGCGTGCGCAATGATCCAGCGCGTCGCCGCTGCGCTGTCGTCGACCGCGGCGGGGAACTTGTGCTCCGGCGCCATGCGGTAGTCGACCGAGACCACCGCGCAGCGCGCCGCATTGGCGAAATGCCGGCAGGTCGTGTCGTGCGAATCAAGCCCGCCCAGCAGCCAGCCGCCGCCATGGAAATACACCAGCGCCGGCAGCACCTGGCCCGGTTCCGTGCCGGTCGGTCGGTAGTAGCGCAGGCCGATGTCGCCATATGGGCCGGGACAGGAAAAGTCGCGCGTCTCCGCCACCGGCTGCGGCTCCGGCGCGAGCACGGCGCGGCTCGCCATATAGGCCTGGCGCGCCTCGTCCGGCGTCAGGGCCTCGAACGGCGGCCGTCCGGCGAGTCGGATCATGTCGAGAATGATCTGCACATCCGGATCGAATGTCATGCCGGCGGTCCTTCTCCTTTGGTGGGGTAGCAATCCTACGCGATCAGAGCGCGCGCCCAGACTGCGATCCCCATCCGAGACCCCCGTTTGCGGGGGATTGCTTCGTCGCTGCGCTCCTCGCAATGACAGGCGGCGACACGACAGGTGACGCTCCCGGCCGGCGCGAACGTGCTCTACGCCGTCCAGCCCAGGATCGCGTCGGCCACCGCCTTCGGCTGGTCCAGCTCCGCAAGATGCCCGGCGCCGGCGATCACCTTGATCTCGCTGCGCCCCTTGATGCCCTTGGCGAAACGGTCCGCGTAGCTGCGCGGCATGATCCGATCCTGCTCGCCCCACAGCAGCAGCGTCGGCGCGGTGATCAGCCCCAGCCGCTTCTCCAGCTTGCGTGTTGCCGAGCGGCCAGAAGATGCGCGCCGCCGCCTCGGACGCGCGCACCTGCTCGATCGGCCATTCGATCGAGTTGGCCCCCTCCGGCGCGGTCTTCAGCGCGGTCCAGATCGCCGGGTCGGCGCACATCAGCCCCGGCACCGCGTCGGCGCGCTGCGCCCAGGGATCGGTCGGCGGATCGCTCTCGTCGAACAGGCCGAACGGCGCGATCAGCGCCAGCCGCCGCACCGCGTCGGGCCAGATCGCCGCGATCTCGGCGGCCAGCGAACCGCCGACCGAGCTGCCGGCAAGATCGGCGCCGATCAGCTCCGGCCTTCACCAGGATCTCGTGCACCGCCAGCACCCAGTCGAGGTGCGTATCGAGCACGCGTATGGCCGCGGTCGCCGCCGGGGAAGCCGGGCAGCGACGGCACGATCACCGTGCGGCTCTTCGCCAGCTCGTCGAGGAACGGAACCCAGCGCGGCAGGCCGCCGAAGCCGGCCAGAAAGCCCAGGCTGCGGGCCGCTGCCCTTGCGCCAGACGCGGGTGGCAAAGCCGTTGACGTCAATGGTCAACGTCGCGAGATCGCTCACGGTCAACTCCAGGTCAGATCGTGTGGCGCGGCGGCCTATTCGGCGGCCAGCGACGGCATGAAGGCCGGGACCTCCGCGCGCTGCGCCGCCGCCATCGGCTGCGGCCACCAGCGGTCCTCCCATTCCGCGAACAGGTCCCGCAGCTTCGGCATCACCTGCTCGGCGAACAGCTTGGTGTTGTACTTGGCCAGCTCCTTGCTCATGTTGCCGAACTGCAACAGCAGCATCAGGTGGCCGACATTGAGGTTGACGGCGACTTCGCGCAAGCTGCTCGGCGACCTCGTCGGGCGAGCCGATGATGACGTAGCCCTTGTCGACGATCGCATCCATCTCGCGCGCCACCGAGGCGAAGCGTTCGCCGGTGGACTTGCCGCGCACATTGGCATCGGCGGCCTGCTTGATCTGGCTCTCGATGCCGGCGCGCTGGCTGCCTTCGCTGGTGTAGCCCGGCGGCATCGGCCCAGCGCGCATCGACGTGCAGGCAGCGGCCGTAGAAATACTCCGCCGCCTCGGCATAGAGGTCGAAGGCGTGCTGCCGGCTTTCGCCGACGCCGACGAATTGCAGGAAGCCGGCGTGGTACGGATTGCGGTCCTTGCCGAGCCGCGCCATTTCGTTCCAGAACCCGTCCATCGTCGCCCGGCCGGCCTTGTAGCCGTAATACGACAGGTAGCAGTAGACGTAGTCCATCTCGGCGCACCACCGCCAGGTCTCGACCGAGCCGCCGCCCGGCACCCAGATCGGCGGATGCGGCCGCTGCACCGGCCGCGGCCAGATGTTCACGTAGCGCTGCTGGTTGAACCGGCCGTTGAAGGCGAAGGTGTCCGGCTCCTTCCAGGCGCGCACCACCAGGTCGTGCGCCTCCAGGTAGCGCTGGCGCAGCTGGCTGGGGTTCTGGCCGTAGGCGTAGCAGGTGTCCATCGGCGTGCCGACCGGGAAGCCGGCGATCAGCCGCCCGCCGGAGATGCACGTCGATCATCGCGAATTCTTCCGCGACGCGGGTCGGCGGGTTGTACAGCGCCAGCGAATTGCCCATCACGCAGATCGCCGTGTCGGTGGTGCGGCGCGCCAGCGACGAGGCGATCAGGTTGGGCGACGGCATCAGGCCGTAGCCGTTGGAGTGGTGCTCGTTCACGCAGATCGCGTCGAAGCCGCACTCCGCGGCGTATTCGAGCTCGTCCATGAAGTCGTTGTACATCAGGTGGGCGCGCTTCGGATCGAACAGCGAGGAGTGGATGTCCACCCAGACCGACGGGTTCTTGTCGCGGAAATCGTCCGGCAGCTCGGTGTACGGCATCAGGTGGAACCACATCAGCTTCATCGACCAGTCTCCATGCGCTGCGGCCATCGGCGTACGGGCGGGAACGCCGAACCTACTGGCCAGTATTCCGGGCGCCTTGTCGGTACGTCAACCGCTGCGGCGGTCGGTGGGGAGCCTGGTGAGGAGGTGCGGCGTTGGATCAGGCGGTTTCGCCGGTCGATCACGGTTCCCGCACGGTGGGCAGCGCAGCATCGAGATCACCTCGGGAGAGGGGTGACGTATCCCCGGAGGGAATTGCCGGCGCTTGGCTTGCTTATGGCCCACTGAAGCGCAGCAACCGGCGCATGTGCAGCTCCGCCACGATCTGCAGCAATTTGTCCTGTCGGCGCTGCGACAGGACCGCGATGACCCCTTGGGTCGGGGAGCGAAGGTCCGGAAACCAGCGTTCCGTCAGTGGCAATCGGGCGAGACGATTCAAATATAGAACAAACGACTTCTGACTGCCAAGCGCGGCCGCCTCCTGTGCGTTGAATATGACCACGCCCGGCGGCGTGCGGTCGGCGGTCCACGCCTGGGAGGACGTATAAGCGACGAGCGCTCGCCGCTGCCCGGCTGCGTCCCGATACAAACCCAGAATGTAGCCCACATGGCGAGAGCCGGGCTGGCTTGGCCGTTCGTCGGCCGGAAAGCACGTCCAAACGAACGCGCCATCGCCGATCACGGATCGCTGCCCGCGTAGCTTAGTCGGTGTCGGGAAGTTCGAGCACGGATTGCAAAATGGCGCTTCGCCAGGCGTAGTGCTCGTCGGTTTCGCCAGGCGTACGCTCCACCACTCCCGGTTTCTCGCCGATCAGCTCGGGCGCAACGCGGATGCGCAACGGATGGGCCGCGTCCCGGTACTGGGGGTTGGACATCGGGTCGGGTCGCCGCCGCCGGGAAGAAGCCTGCTTCGCCATGCTGCCAATATAGGCGCTTTGTTCGTGTTCGGCCACTGCCCGCAATAGCCCATCGCTCTCTCGGCATGGCGCCGCCGGATCATCGCCGAGTACGGCAGCCTATCCCCCGGTCAGCGGCACGAACGCCACCGGCAGCACGTCCTTCCGGGTGACGCCGCCATCCGCATCCTTGACGACCAGCGTCAGCATCTGATCGTCGAACGGCTCGCCCAGCGGGATCACCATGCGCCCGCCGGGGCGCAGTTGCGCGACCAGCGCCGGCGGCACCGTCGGCCCCGCCGCGGTCACGATGATGCCGTCATACGGTGCGTGCTCGGGCCAGCCGGCCGCGCCGTCGCCGACCCGCAGCGTGACGTTGCCGACCCCTTGCTGCGTCAGCGCCGCCTGCGCCTGCTCGGACAACGCGGCAATGATTTCGATCGAATAGACGTGGCGTACCAGCGCGGCCAGCACCGCCGCCTGGTAGCCGGAGCCGGTGCCGACCTCCAGCACCACGTGCTCCGGCGCGGGATCGAGCAGATCCGTCATCAGCGCCACGATGAACGGCTGCGAGATGGTCTGCCCGTGGCCGATCCGCAGCGGATGGTTGGCATAGGCCTCCGCCCGTAACGCCGCCGGCACGAACGCCTCGCGCCGCACCGCCAGCAGCGCCGCCCGCACGCGCGGCGCCAGATGCCCCCGGCCGGTCCACGCGGCCGTCGCGTGCATCTCGGTCTCGATCTCCCGAACCAGCGTCGCGTGTGCGTCCATCGATTGCCCCCTCGGGATGGCCCCCTTGGGATGGACCATGTGGGAGTGCCACGGCGGCCGAGCGGCGTTTTTGCCCGGCCGGCGCCCGGCGGTATAGGCTCAGCGTACGTCGCGGGGGAGAAATATCCGATGGACCTGCATGAGGCCAGCGTGCCGGCGGCCGAGAACGACTTCGTGGCGCGCGCACGGGCGCTGGTGCCGCTGCTGGACGCCGCAGCACCGCGCATCGAGGCCGCCAGCGAACTCCCCGCCGACGTGCTGGACGCGATGCACGCGGCGCGGATGTTCCACCTGCTGGTGCCGCGCTCGATCGGCGGCGAGGAACTCGCGCCCTCGGTCTACATCCAGGCGGTCGAGCAGATCGCCCGCGGCGACGCCAGCGCCGCCTGGTGCATGAACCAGCAGAGCGGCTGTGCCACCTCGGCGGCCTATCTGTCCGCGACCGCCGCCGGGGAGATTTTCGGCGGCCCCCGCGACGCGCTAGCCTGGGGCCAGTCGCCCGGGGCGCGCGCGGTCCGCACCGAGGGCGGCTGGCGCCTGACCTGCCACGGCAGCTTTGCGAGCGGCAACCGCCACTGCACCTGGCTGGGCGCGCACGTGCCGACGTTCGAGGCGGACGGCACGCCGCGGCGCACCGCGGTCGGCAAGCCGGTCGAGCGCACCATGCTGTTTCCGCGCGCCCAGGCGAAGATCACCGACACCTGGCAGGTGGTCGGCCTGCGCGGCACCGGCAGCGACGACTACGAGGTGACCGACCTGTTCATCCCCGACGCCCACGCCATCGCGCGCGACCTCCCCGCGGAGCGGCGCGAGCCCGGGCTGACCTACCGGTTCAGCTCGCTGACGATCTATTCGTCGGGTTTCGGCGCGGTGGCGCTCGGCATCGCGCGGACGGTGCTGGACGAGTTCATCAAGCTGGCGCGGGAGAAGACCCAGGCGCTGGCGCTCAGCCCGATGCGCGAGAACGCGGTGATCCAGTCACTGATCGCCACCGCCGACGTGCGGCTGCGTTCGGCGCGGTCCTGGCTGATCCAGACGTTGCGCGATGCCGAGGCCGGGGTCCGTGCGCGCGCCACAGTCACGGCGGGCACGCTGACGCTGGGCGAACTGACGTTGGACGAGCGCGTGGCGATCCGCCAAGCCGCCACGTTCGCGATCGCCCAGGCCCGCGACGTGGTGAACGATGTCTATCACGAGGCCGGCAGCACCGCGATCTTCAACCGCTTCACCATCGAGCGGCGGTTTCGCGACATCAACACCGTCTCGCAGCAACTGCAGGGGCGCAGCGCGCATTTCGAGACGGTGGGCCAGCACATGCTGGGCATGCCGATCTTCCAGCGCTGGCTGTAGCGGCCCGGATCAGGCGTTGGGGACCAGCCGGCGGGGATCAGGCGTGGCCGGCGACGGCCATCTCCTCCTCGCCGGCGCCACGGACGACCGCGGCCAGCAGGCGCAATGCCTCGGGCCCGCCGTGGTCGCTCAGGCCGCCGCATTCCATCTCCCACGCCAGTTCGTCCGCCTGGCCGGCAATGACCTCCGCCGCGCGGCGCAGCGCCTCGCGAGAAACCATAAGCTGGAGCTCCTCGGAGAGCAGATTCCAATCGGTCAGCATGATACGCCTCGCGTGGTGGAGGCCGTTCTGGCCGGACCAAACCCAGGAACATTTCCCGGACACGCAGCACTTTACCCGTAATCCGGTGAACAGAACGTTACCAGAACACCGAAGCAAGCCTCCGTCGCGGATTCGGCATAACTGGGGCTCGAACAGGTAATACAGGCAGGCCGCAGGGCGTCGGCAGCAGTGGTGTGTCTGCGCCGGAGGCCCCGTTCAGGTCAGACGCACTTGTACCGGCGGCAGCGGCGGGAACTCCACCGTCACGCTGGCCGGTCCGGTCAGCCAGATCGGCGGCGTCACGCTGCCCAGCAGCACCACCTGCCCGGCCTGCAGCCCGTCGAACGCCGCGGCGACGGAGGACCCGGCGAGCCAAGCCAGGCTGTTCAGCGGATGGCCAAGCAGGTCGGCGCCGACGCCCTCGCCGCGCACATGCCCGTCGACGGTGATCCGGCCGGGCAGTGCTGCCATGTCCAACTCGTGCCAATCCGTCGGGCCCGGATCGCCGACCACCGCGGCGGCGTGGAACATCTGGTCGGCAATCAGCGTCGGCGTGCCCAGCTCCGCCAGGTCGCCGTAGCGGTTCTCGACGATCTCGATCGCGGCGAACAACTCGCC
Source organism: uncultured Alphaproteobacteria bacterium (assembly GCA_963773345.1). Taxonomy (GTDB): domain Bacteria; phylum Pseudomonadota; class Alphaproteobacteria; order Acetobacterales; family Acetobacteraceae; genus Palsa-883. The sequence goes on from CAVZBG010000010.1 coordinate 1,549,277, forward strand.
GACCGCCTCGGCGGCCTGTTCCGCCGTGCAGGGGCCGGGGGGAAGATGGCGCGCCAGCCGCACCGCCAGCTCGCACTCCACGCCGGGATGGACGAAGTCGGCAAAGCGTAGCGTGGCGCCGCTGGCGTGCATCCCGCCGATCGCCATGAAGCCGGCGGCAGGGCCGCTCAGCCCGAGGTAATCCTGCATCCGCCGTGCGGTGGCGCCGATCTTGAAGCCGCCCGGTGGCTCCGCGCCGGTCTGCCGTGCGAGGGCGCGCTGCGCCGCGGCGCCCTCTGCCTCGGTCTTCGGCGCGATCGCCGGCGGCAACGGCGTCACCCGTTCGCGCCGCTGGCGCCGCGCGTGCAGCGCCGCAGCGGTCTCGGTCGGTTCGTTATGGGTCATGCGCGCCTCGTCAGCTCATACAGCGCGACCGCACCGGCGGCGGAGACATTCAGGCTTTCCATCGCGCCCGGCATCGCCAGCCCGGCGAGTTCGTCGCAGGTCTCGCGGGTCAGGCGGCGCAGCCCTTCGCCCTCGGCGCCCAGCACCAGCGCCACCCGCCGCGCGGCCAGCGACGGCCCGGACAGCGGCGCCTTGGCGGCGGCATCGAGCCCGACCGTCCAGCAGTTCGCCGCCTTCAGCGCGATCAGCGTCCGCGCGATGTTCACCGCGCGCAGCAGCGGCATGGTCTCCAGCGCACCGGACGCGGCCTTGGCCAGCGCGCCGGTCTCCTCCGGGGCGTTGCGATCCTGGGTGATCACCGCGGCGGCGCCGAACGCGGCGGCCGAGCGCAGGATGGCGCCGACATTGCGCGGGTCGGTGACCTGGTCGAGCACGACGAGCGGGCCGGGGCGCTCCAGCACGTGCTGCAGGCTTGGCGGCGCCAGCGGATCGGCCAGCAGCGCGGCGCCCTGGTGGGCGATGTCGCGCCCCAGCAGTTGATCCAGCCGGGCGCGGTCCACGCGCTCGGGCTGCAGCGGCCAGGGCGGCGGCAGACGCGTGGTCAGCGCCGCCTCGGCCTCCTCGGTCAGCACCAGGCGGCGCAGCCGGCGCGCGGGGTTGGCGAGCGCGGCGGCCACCGCGTGCAGGCCATACAGCCAGACCGTGCCGCGCGGCGTGTCCTGTGCGCCGGGACCGTGCTGCGGGCGATCGTGGCCGCGACCCTGGAAATTGCGGTTGCCCTGGTCGTCCGGACGCGGACGTCCTTGGAACGACTGCCCCTGACCGCGCGGGCCCTCCAGCCGCGGGCCGCTGGGGCGCGGCCCATCGGCGTGAGGGCCAATGGGGCGCGGCCCGTCATGGCGTGGCCTGTCCTCGCGGTGGCTCCGCGGCGGGCCGTCCTGCGGCCGCGGCCGGAAGCCGTCCTGCGACCGAGACGATGAACCGGCGAAATTGCGCTTGGCGTCGCCGGCGCGGCCCTGCGGCTGCTGGCCGCGCGGAGGCCCCCCCTGCGGCCGCTGCTGCAAGCCGCCGAAGTTGCGGCCGGGATCGCCGCCGCGGCCCTGCGGCTCGCCACGCGGCGGCCCGCCGGGCGATCGTTGCTGGGGGCCACCGAAGCTGCGTCCGGGGTCGCGGTTCGACGGCCCATGGCCCGATCCGCCATGCCGGTTCGAGTGCGGAGGTTTCATGGGCGCAGCGTATACGCCCAGCCCCGGGTCCTGCCCAGCCGATCCCGGCTTCCCGCTACGCGGCCGAGGGCGGCGGATCCTGCAGCGCGCGGCCATCCATCCCGGTTGCCGGCAGACGCAGATGCGTCAGGATCGTCGGCGCCAGATCGACGATGTGCGTCGGCCGCGTGGTGGTCGTGCCGGCAATGAAACTATTGCCATCGATCATCAGGACGGGCGACTGCTCGAACGCGCCCAACCCGCCGTGCTGCCCGGCGCCGACCGGATGCGCCTCGCCCGTGCGCGGCATCGCCGCCAGCGCGCTGCCGGGAACGCCGTATTGGTTCGTCGCCGCGCTCGCCCGCATCGACACCGCAAACGCCAGACCATTGTGCGGCGCCTGACCGACCGTGCCGAGTTCGTAGGCTCCCAGCACGGCCCCCGCCCAGTCGCACCCGCGCAGGAACGCATCCAGCGCCGGCCGCAACGCGGCGCACTCCGGGGCCAGATAGATCAGTGTCGAGGTGCCGTTGGACTGCGCCACAACATCGGTCGAGCCGCGGCCGGCTTTCAGTCCGGCCACGATCAGCTCGCCCTCGACATCAACGAGGCCCGACACCGTTTCGTGCCCGTGGTCCGAGCCGACGATCAGCAGCACCTCGTCGCCATCCCGGCGCAGCCGGTCGACCGCGCCGATCACCGTGCCGGCGTTGCGGTCGGCCTCGGCCAGCACGCCGAGGTGCGCGGGCGAGCCCAATGGCTGATCATGCTGGATGTGGTCGGGCTCGGCGCACCACAGCAGCGCCAGAGCGGGCCGGAGCGTGCCCAGGGCCTCGGCAATGAAGCGTTCGGTCATGGCGCGGTCGCCGGCGGCGTCCAGCGTGACCTCGAGCCGGCCCGCCGGGACGCGGCCGGGTGCAAACGAGCCGGCACGATGATGCAGATGGCTGAAGCCGTCCGGGTCGTGCGCATAGGCGGCCCCGGGTGAGACATTGCTGAAGATCACCGCGCCGCCATGCGGGGCGAGGCGCTCCGCCAGGGTCGGCTCGGCCAGCGCGCGGCCGGTCACCGCGCGCTTGTGCTGGAGGAACCCCGGCAGGCCGGCGTCGTGCGGCACCAGCACACCGCCCTCCAGCAAGGCCATGGCGTTGCCCTGCAGGCCGTGCCGCGCCGGATGGCAGCCGGTGGCGAAGGTGGCGGAGACACAGCGCGTCGCCGAGGGAAACGCCGAGCGATGCGCCGCAAACGAGGTCGCGCGGGCGGCAAAGCGATGCAGGTTCGGCGTGCGTGCCGCGCCGACGAAGTCGCGCCGCAATCCGTCGAGAATGACCACCACGACACGGCGCATGCGCGCGTCTCCGCTGCTTCACCAGACGGCCGCATTCGTTGACAACCAGGCCGGGTTTGGCAATAGAGCGCCTCTCCCGCCGTGGAGGGGTGCCCGAGTGGCTAAAGGGGACGGACTGTAAATCCGTTGGCGCACGCCTACGTTGGTTCGAATCCAACCCCCTCCACCACACCCGGCACAACGCGCCGCGCCGGCCAGGTGGGCGAAGACGGCCCGTTCAATTGCCACGCCGCTTCTGCTGGACGAACTGCCGGATATTCCGCGCCAGCTCTGCATTGTGGCGATCCCACGCCTCCGGGTTGGCCTTGATCGCGTCGGCGACCAAGGCGTCCACGCTGCGCGCAAACGCGTCCAGCTCGGCCTGCGCGCGCTCGGCCGGCGGTTCCTCGCCCCGGAGCTGAAGTTCCGCCCCGATATCATCCAACGCCGAGCGAAGATCGGGATCGATCGGATCGGGCGGCAGCCTGCGCAGCGTCTCCACCCACGCATCCTTCAGTGCCGCGCTGTCGGCCCGCGCAAAGCGCCGGCCGCGCTCGACGTAACTGCGGACCTTGTCCAGCTCCTCGCTCATGACGAACGGCAGCATGTTGCTCAGTATTTCGGCAAAATCGGCATCGGGCGGATCTTCGCCAGCAGATACGTCGGGCGCTTTTGGCGGGCGTTTCACGCGCAGAATTCCCCAGCTTGATGTTTCGCTCGTGTCGCGAGCAAACAAGGCGATCAGTCCCAGCCAGCGCGGCTGACAAGTCGCGGCAGGCCAGCCGGCTGCGTTCCCGGTCGTCGCCCTCCGTCGGGCGGAACAGCCAACGCCCCCAGACTTGTTCCGGGCGGCAGCGCATTCCGCCGCTCGCCGCCGTCACGCGGCTTCCTGCTGCCCCGCGAACCCCGCAACCAGCGCCCGCGCCGCCGCCAGTTCCGGCCCGGTCACGACCAGCCGGGCGCAGCCGAACGCCTCCCACATCCGGGCGGTGTAATCCGGATACAGTCGCACCGGCCCGGCCCGATCCGGGTAGTTCCGCCCGTCCTTGATATCCAGAAAACTCTCCACCGGCAGTCCTTCCGCCAGCAGCACGTCGTGCTCTGCCAACTCGATGTGATGGTAGGTGATGCGGTCCACCGGCACCTGGACGATGCCGCTGCCGTTGATCAGGTACTTCACCGGAATGAGCACCTCCGCGACATACACTGCGTGATCCGGCGACAGCCAAAGATCGGTATGCGGCCGGCCTGCCCCGAACGCCCCGGCCGCCACCCGCACCGGCCACACCTTCTTCGGCTGCGCATGTCGCGCGCAATCGACCTCGCGCCGCCCGACCCAGATCACTTCCGCCAGCCTGCCCTCCGCCAGCCCATCACCCGCCGCCCCTTCGCCCGCATCCCCCAGCAGCACGCGCACCCGCTCGCCCACCGCGATCGCCTCCACCGCGAGCTCGCCGCGCGCGGTCAGCACCCGCGTCCCCGCCGCGAAGCACTCCATCTGCGCCGCCGCGGCGTCCATCCCGCTGGTCCCCAGCGGCCGCGTGCCGGCCTTGTTGTAGAACGTCAGCTCGCCCAGCAGCGTGCCCCCGGCGCCGAACAGCTCCAGCGTGTTGCCGCCGACGATGCTGTCGGCGTTCACCACCAGGTTGTCGAACCGGATCTGGTCGCCCGCCTGATAGCCCCAGATCTCCGCGGCGAACCCGCCCGCCTGGAGCAGGTTCATCGCCCCCGCCGCCACCGACGGCGTCACCCCGCTGATCCCAGGCTCCCCGCCGTCCACCACCTGGCCGATCACCAGCGTGTCGGTGGCGTCCTCGAACACGATCGCCTGGCCGGCATCCACCGTGTTGGCGTTGAACACCAGCGTGCCGTCGCTGCTGAGCTGCCACTCGCCGACATCGCCGTTGTTGCCGATGTTGTTCGTCGCGTCCGCCACCGAGGTGCCGGTCAGCACCATCGGGGTGAACCAGGTCGAGGTGCCGGCGGAGACCTGCACCGCGCCGATGTTGCCGATGTAGAGGTCGTACAGGTTCAGCCCGGCGTTGCCGTTGCTGGCGGTGGTGTACTCGAAGCCGTCGGGATCGACCGTGCCGTAGTTGTTGAACGAGGCGTGGCCGTTCTCCGTCGGGATGCCGGCGAAGTTGAGTATTGCGTCGCTGCCGATCGTCAGCACGCCGCCGCCGCCGGAGGCGACGCCGATGTTGAGCGCCCCGCCGGTGGCGATCGACAGCTCGCTGCCGGCGCCCTCCACGTCAACGTTGCCCGAGGACAGCGCCGGGGTGCCCCCGATCGTCAGGTCGAGCGCGCTGGCCGTGGCGCCGGACAGGATGGAGAGTTCTCCCGCCGCCTGGGCGCCGAGGGTGAGGCTGCCGGTCACGGCGAGTTCGGAGCCGGTGCCGGCGACGGTGATCACCCCATCGCCGCCGGATTGCGCCGCGGCAACAAGCGACGCGGCGGTGAAGGTGGCGCCGGAGGCGATGTCTAACGCGCCTTCCGCCGCGTTGCCGACCACCAGCGTCCCGCCGACGCGCCAGTCGGCTCCCGCCCCAGTCACGTTCACCGCGGAGCCCGAGGCGCTGGCGGTGTTGGTGATGACGGCGCCACCCGTGCCTGTGCCGATCAGGCTGGCGCCCGCGTCGATCAGCAGCTCGCCTTGCTGCGTGTCGCCGACCGTCACGCGGCCGGGCGTCGTCAGGTCCGTGCCGCTGGCCAGTTCCCAGGCGCCATCGCCGCCGAACGAGATGGCAGCCGCGGTGCCGGTCCCGCTGATGACCCGGCCGCCGCTGTCGAACGCCACCGTGTCCGACGCGTTCTCGGCCCACAGCGCCGGGCTGTGCCCGAACGTCGTATCGTCCCAGTTGGCGGCGTTGGTGAAGCTGGTGTTGGCCGCGCCGGTCCAGGTCAGGGTGCGGGGGCCGGTATCGGTCGTGACCACGGTCGTGGTGCTGTCGGTGGCCGAGGCCGTCGCGGTATCGGTGTCGCCGACAGTGAAGCCCGTGGTGACGGTCTGGCCCGCCGCGACCTCCCCGACGGTCGGCGTGAACACCAGGCCGCGCAGCGCCTCGGTGACCTGTGCGGCGGTGCCGGTATCGGAATAAACCCCGGCATTGAAGCTGCCGCCGCCAAGATTTGACAGCGTGCCGTTCGCGGCATTGGACAGCGTGACGGTCACCGTCTCGGTCTGGCCGGCGTTACCGTCGGTGATCGTAACCCAGGAGAACGGGTTGAGTGTGGTCCGGTCCGTCACCGTCTGGCCCGACGCGGTGCCGGTGATCACCGGGGCGAACGTCAGTCCGGTGTCGGTCAGCTCGAACATCGTGCCGTCGTTGTCCGCGCCGCCATTCTGTGTCGTGCCGAACAGGTCCCCGGTGGCGTCGGCGATCAGGTTGGCCCGTGGGTCGGACCCATTTGCGGTGCCGGTGAACGTGACCAGCGTGGTCGGCGTGGCGGCGTAGCCCGTTGCCGTCTTGGCGAGCTCGAACACCGTGCCGTCGTGGTCCGCCCCGCCGCTCTCTGTCGAGCCGAACAGGTCCCCCGCGGCGTCGGCGATCAGCGTGGCGCCGGGGATTGCGCCATTACCGGCGCCGTTGAAGGTCAGCAGCGTGATCGGCGTGGCGGCGTAACCGGTGGCAGTGTTGGCGATCTCGAACACGGTGCCGTCGCCGTCCGCGCCGCCAGTCTCCGTTACCCCGAACAGGTCGCCGGCAGCGTCGGTGATCAGGCTGCCGAAGGGCTGCGCACCGGTATCCGGGCCGGTGAACGTGGCCAGCGTCGTGGGCGTGGTCGCGTAGCCGGTGATGGTGTTGGCGATCTCGAACACCGTGCCGTCGCCGTCCGCGCCGCCGGCGTTTGTCGTGCCGAACAGATCGCCGGCGGGGTCCGCCAGCAGACCCCCCTTCGGCGTTGCCCCGTTGCCGGTGCCGTCGAAGGTGACCAGGGTGGTGGGCGACGCGTAACTCGTGCCGGTGTTGACCATCTCGAACACCGTGCCGTCGCTGTCCGCCCCGCCGTTGCTTGTCGTGCCGAGCAGGTCACCGGCGGCATTCGTGATCAGGCCGCCAAACGGGGTCGCCCCGTTGAGGGTGCCGGTGAAGGTGGCCAGCGTGGTCGGCGAGGTGGCGTAGGCGGTGCCGTTGTTGACGATCTCGAACACTGTGCCGTCGCCGCTTGCGCCGCCCACCTGGGTCTCGCTGAACAGGTCTCCGGCCGCATCGGCGATCAGGCCACCGGCGGGGGATCGGCCATTGCTGGTGCCGGCGAAGGTGACGAGCGTGGTCGGCGTGGCGGCATAGGTGCCGCCGGTCTTGGCGAGCTCGAACACTGTGCCGTCCTTGCTCGCCCCGCCCTGGACTGTCATGCCGAACAGGTCGCCCTTGGCGTCGGCGAGCAGGCCGCCAACGGGATCCGCCCCGTTGAGCGTGCCATTGAAGGTGAACAGCGTGGTCAGCGGCGGCGCCGCCGTGGCGATGACGCTGGTGGTGGTGTCGGTCGCGACGGCGTTGGCGGTGTCGACGTCGTCGAGGGTGAAGGTGGTGGTCACCGTCTGGCCGATCGGCACCTGCTGCGCGGTCGGGGTGAACACCAGGCCATCCAGGTCCCCGGTGACCTGCGCGGCGGTGCCGGTGTCGGTATAAATCCCGGCGGCGTAATTGCCGGCGCCGAGGTCCGTCAGCGTGCCGTTCAGGGCGTTGGACAGCGTGACCGTCACGGTCTCGGTCTGGCCGGAGTTGCCGTCGGTGATCGTGACATCGGCGAACGGGTGGACGGTCGCAGCGTCCGTCACAAGCTGGCCCGCCTGGGTGCCTGATATCACCGGGGCGAAGGTCAGGCCGGTGTCGGTCAGCTCGAACGCCGTGCCGTCGCCGGTCGCTCCGCCCTTCTCCGTCGTGCCGAACAGGTCCCCGGCGGCGTCGGCGATCAGGCCGCCAAAGGGATTTGCGCCGTTTCCCGTGCCATCGAAGGTGGCCAGCGTGATCGGCGTGGTGGCGTAGCCGGTGGCGGTGTTCTCGACCTCGAACACCGTGCCATCGCCGTCGGCGCCGCCGCTGTTTGTGGTGCCGAACAGGTCGCCGGCGGCGTCGGCGATCAGGCCGGCTTGGGGAGATGCCCCGTTGCTGCCGTTGAAGCTGACCAGCGTGATCGGCGTACTGGCGTAGCCGGTGGCGGTGTTCTCCACCTCGAACACCGTGCCGTGGCCGCCCGGCCCTCCACTCAGCGTTGTGCCGAACAAGTTCCCGGCCGCGTCGGTGATCAGGGTGCCACTCGGATCGGATCCCTCGCTCCCGTTGGTGGCGAAGGTGACCAATGTGGTGGGCGAGGTGGCGTAGCCGGTGGCGGTTTTGGCGATCTCGAACACCGTGCCAGCGCCACCGCTTGTCGCGCCGAACAGATCGCCGGCGGCATTTGCCACCAGGCCGTTGGAGGGGTTTGCCCCGTCGCCGTCGTTGAAGCTGACCAGCGTCGTCGGTGTGGTGGCATACCCGGTGGCTGTCTTGTCGATCTCGAACACCGTGCCGTCGCCGCCCGGGCCGGCGTTGGAGGTCGTGCCGAACAGATCCCCGGCAGCGTCGGTGATCAGGCCGGCATAGGGGGTCGCGCCGTCGCTGCCGGCGTTGAACGCGATCAGCGTGGTTGCTGTCGTGGCGTAGCCGGTGGCGGTTTTGGCGACCTCGAACGCCGTTCCGTCGTCATTGTTGTCACCACCGCCCGCCGTCGTGCCCAACAGGTCCCCGGCCGCGTCGGCGATCAGGCCGTCATAGGGATTCGCCCCGACGCCGCCCTGGAAGGTGAAGGTGACCAGCGTGGTCGGCGTCGTGGCGAAGGTGCCGACGCCGGTCCTGGCGATCTCGAACACCCTGCCGAAGCCTGAAGTGCCCCCCACACTTTGCTCGGTCGTGCCGAACAGGTCCCCGGCGCGGTCCGCGATCAGACCGGCTTCGGGGTTTTCCCCGGAGCTGTCGAACGTCACCAGCGTGGTGAGGATCGGCACCGCGGTGGCGATGACGCTGGTCGTGGTGTCCGTGGCGTTCTCGCCCGCGGTATCGCTGTCCTTGATGGTGAAGCCGGTGGTGGCGGTCTCGCCGACCACGCCGGGATAGAAGGTGGGCGTGAACACCAGCCCCTGGAGGTCCGTGGTGACCTGGGCCGCGGTGTTGGTGTCGGTGTAGACGCCCGGGGCGGCGGTGGCGATGAAGCCGCCGAGGTTCGACAGCGTGCCGTTCGCGGTGTCGGACTGCGTCAGGGTCACGGTCTCGGTCTGGCCGGCGTTGGGGTCCGAGATCAGCACGTTGAGGAACGGATTGATCGTCGAGCGGTCGGTCGCCGCCTGGTCCGCCTCGGTGCCGATGATGGCGATCGGGGCGGCGACGGCGGTGGCGACGACCGAGGTGGTGCTGTCGGTCGCGGTGGCGCCAAAGGTGTCGGTGTCCTGGATGGTAAATGTGGTGGTGACGGTCTGGCCGGGCGGCACCTGATGGTCGGTGGGCTGGAACACCAGGCCATCGAGCGCGGTGGTGACCTGGGCGGCGGTGCCGGTGTCGGTGTAGACGCCGTCGCTGAAGTTGCCGCCGGCCAGGTTCAACAGCGTGCCGTTGGCGGCGTTGGACAGCGTGACGGTCACGGTCTCGGTCTGGCCGGATTTGGGGTCGGTGATGGTGACCGCGGAGAACGGGTCGACGGCCGTCGCATCGGTCACCGCCTGGTTCGCGGCGGTGCCGGTGATCAGCGCGGCGAAGTTCGCGCCGGTGCTGACCACCTCGAATACCGTGCCGTCGCCGTCCGCGCCGCCGTTCTGGGTGGTGCCGAACAGGTCCCCGGCGGGGTCGGCGATCAGGCCGGCATAGGGGTTCGCCCCGTTGCCGGTGCCGTTGAACGTGACCAGCGTGATGGGCGTGCTGGCATAGCCGGTGACGGTCTTGGCGATCTCGAACACCGTGCCGTCGCCGTCCGCGCCGCCGTTCTGCGTGGTGCCGAACAGGTTGCCGTTGCTGTCGATGAGCAGCGTGTCGGCGGGGTTGGCGCCGTTTCCGCTGCCGTTGAAGGTGACCAGCGTCGTCGCCGTGGAGGCATAGGTGTTGGGGCCGGTTTTCGCGATCTCGAACACCGTGCCGTAGCCGTCGCGCCGCCGCTCGAGGTCGTGCCGAAAAGGTCGCCGTTGGCGTCGGTGATCAGGCCGCCCAGCGGGTTCGCGCCATTGCCGCTGGTGAAGGTGACCAGCGTGGTGGCCGTGGTGGCGTAGCCGGTGGCGGTAGTTGACGATCTCGAACACCGTGCCCTGGCCGCCCGCCCCGCCAAGGTTCGTCGTGCCGAACAGGTCGCCGGCGGCATCGGCGATCAGCGCGCCCTCCGGCTGCCCGCCGTCGTTGCCGCCGGAGAAGCCGACCACCTGGGTGACCGTGGTGGTGCCATTGGCGATTTCGAACACCGCGCCGTCGTTCGCGCCGGACGGCAAACGCACGGTACCGAACAGGTCTCCCGCACCATCGGCGAGCACACTGGCAACCGGGCGGTAGCCGATGTTGGTGGTGTCGCTGAACGTGGCCAGTGTGGTTGGCGCTGTTGGAATAAACGCCGGAGGACGAGGTGATCTCGAACACCGTGCCGGCACCGTTCGCCCCGCCCCCGGCCGTCGTGCCGAGCAGGTCACCCGCGGCGTCGGTGATCAGGCCGGCCTGGGGCGATGCCCCGTTGGCGCCGTCGAAGGTGACCAGCGTGGTTGGCGTGCTGGCGAAGACGCCGCCGGATTTGGCGATCTCGAACACCGTGCCGTCGCTGTCCGTCCCGCCCTTGGATGTCGTGCCGAACAGATCGCCGGAGCTGTCGGCGACCAGGCCGCCAAGCGGGTCGGCGCCGTTGCCGGCGCCGCTGCCGGTGAAGCTGGCCAGCGTGACCAGGGTCGTCACCGCTGATGCAACGACGCTCGTCGTGCTGTCGGTGGCGACGGCACCCGCGGTGTCGGTCGCCTGGAGCGTGAATGTCGTGGTGACCTGGTGGCCCAGCGGGCCGGTATCGAGGGCCGGCGTGAACACCAGGTCGTCCAGCGCCGTGGTGACCTGGGCGGCGGTGCCGGTGTCGGTGTAGACGCCGTCGCTGAAATTGCCGGTGCCCAGATTCGACAGCGTGCCGTTGGCGGCATTGGACAGCGTGACGGTCACCGTCTCGGTCTGGCCGGCGTTGGCGTCGGTGATCGCCACCGCGGAGAACGGGTCGACGGTCGTCGTATCGGTGACCGGCTGGTCCGACGCGGTGCCCGTGATCACCGGGCCGACCACCTCGAACAGCGTGCCATCGGCGCTCGCCACCGCCTGCACGGCGGGCGTTCCGTTCAGCGACAGCGCGAACGACCCGCCGGAAAAACTCAACGTTCCAGCGGAAAACTGCACTGATCCGGGTGCGATCCCTTGCAGGTCGATCAGGTCGCCGAGACCGACGTTGGTGACGCTGCCGCTGACGCCGTCGGGCGTGTCGAGATGCAGTTCGGCGTTGCTGCCGGCGAAGGCGATCGTCTCGCCGCCGGCGATGGTGCCTCGGGCCTGAAGCATGCCGCCGCCGTCGACCGTGACGACCCCGGTGCCGAGCAGGGTGCCGACGGTCAGCGTGCTCGGATCGAGCGTGATGCCGCCGTTGTTTATCAGCACGCCGCTGTCGGTCAGCGTGGCACTGGAAAGCACCAGCGTGCCTGAATTGGTCAGGGTCGCGCCCGAGGCAAGCGAGTTGTACCCCGTCAGCGTCCAGGATGCGCCGGTATCGATCGTCGTCTGCGCGAAGTTGACGTACTGCGAGCCGAGGCCGGCCAACGTGCCCGCGCCCGTGCCTGTTTTCAGTTCCAGCGTGCTGATCACGCCGTTGCCGACGGGGTTGCCGCCATTTACCACGCCGTGGAATACCGCCCCTGGGCTGATCGCCACGGTGTTTACGTAATTGGCGGAGAGACCCACCGCGTCGCCGAATTTCGACGTGATCGTCCCGCTGTTTGTGACAACGGCAATGCCGTTGCGTACATTGACGCCGTAGTTGACACCGTAGAGATTGCCTTGATTGGTGACCGTTCCGCCGGTGCCCAGGTAGACACCTCTGAACCCGGCCGAAATCTGGCCCGCATTCACGACAGTTCCGACACCACCGAAAATGTACACCCCATCGAGGGATCCGGAGCTGATCGTGCCTGACGATTGGTTGGTGACGGTTCCGCCATCCTTCAGATTGACAGCGGCGCCACTTTCGCCCGCCGTGGTGGTGATCCGGCCGCTGTTCACCACGGTCGCCGGACCGAGGTTGCTGAAGACCCCGGCGTCGTATCCGCTGATCAGCGCGCCGGTGCCGCTGTTCGTCACGCTGCCGCCGTCCCCGAGATGGACCCCCTCGTTGTTCGCGCCGGTTATGGTGCCCTGGTTGCCCACCGTGGCCGCGCCGTTGGCGGCGATGCCGTCGTCCTGCCCGGAAATTCGTCCGACGCGGGAGTTACTCACCCTGCCACCGGCACCGAGATAGATGCCGTAGCTGGCCAGACCGGTGACGGTGCCCTCGTTGAGGACGTCGCCAAGCGACACGGCGCCGTCCGTGACGACGGTCAGGCCGGCGTCGATGGCGAACTGCCCGGCAGTTGCGATAGCGCCGGTGCCGACCTCGATGGCGCCGGTCCCGGACGTGGCGATCGTGCCGCTGCCTTCGAGGGTCGGGTGCCCCAACGAGACCAGGCTGCCGGGCACCGTCAGCGTGGCGGCTGCGGCCAGGCTGAGGGTCGCGAACGCCGCGATCGTGTTGCTGCCCGACATCGTCCAGCGCGCGCCGGCATCGACGTCGAACGCCCCGAAGCCGGTGTACTGGCTGCCGATGCCGGCGATGGCGCCTGCCGAGGCACCCGAGGCCAGAGCCAGCAGGGCGGTGCCGCTGACGCCGTTCGCGACGCCGACGAGTTTCGCGCCCGGATACAGCTCCAACAAATTGCCGCTGGCGCCGGCGAACTCCACGGCGTCGGTCGCGCCGGAGAGGGTGCCCTGGTCGATGATGGTGGCCGGGCCGCTGTGGACATCGACGCCGAACAGCGCGCCGGAAATGCGTGCCGCGGTGCCGCTGTTGGTGACGGTGCCGCCGGACCCGAGATAGACGCCGGCTTTGGTGGTGCCGGCGATGCTGCCCTGGTTGACGACTCCGATCGCGACATTGAAGCCCACGACGCCGTTGACGTGGCCGTCGAGCTGTCCGGTGGTGATGTTCGTCACCGTGCCGCCGTCGCCGAGATAGACGCCGGCATTGGTCGCGCCGACGGCACTGCCCTGGTTGGTGACGGTCCCCGCGCCGCCCTTGACCTTGATGCCGAAGTCCCCGGAGATGAACGCCCCGGTGCCGTTGTTGCTGACCGTGCCGCCGTCCTTGAGATAGACCCCGACTTTGGTCGTGCCGACGATGCTGCCCTGGTTGACGACGCCGATCGCGGTGTTGCCGGCCAGGACGCCGTAGGTTGCACCGTCGATCTGGGCGCCGGCGCTGTTCGTCACGGTGCCACCGGCCCCGAGATAGACGCCGCTGCCGCTGTGGCCGGAAATCAAGCCCTGGTTGAGGACGGCGAGGGGACTGCCGAAGGCGTCGATGCCGTAACCCGCACCATAGATCACCGCGCCGGTCCCGCTGTTGGTCAGCGCGCCGCCGTCCCCGATATTCACGCCATTGTCGAGCGTGCCCCAGATCGTGCCCTGGTTGGTGACGGTGACGGCGCCGCCCAGAAAATAGCCACCCCAGTCGCCGCCGAGGATGCGCGCCGCGGTGCCGATGTTCGCCACCGTGCCACCATCCAGAAAATCGACGCCGGCGACGGCACCGGTGATGATGCCCTGGTTGGTGACGATGCCCGTCGCGCCATTAACCCTGGCGCCGTAATTGCCACCGCCGGAAATCAGCGCGGCCGTGCTGTTGTTCGTCACCCGGCCGCCGGACTTGAGATACACGCCGCTGCCGGAGGTACCGATGATGGTGCCCGAATTGATGACCACGGCCGAGACGGTGGTGGCGTAGACGCCGTCGGTGCCGCCCATGATGCGCGCGCTGGCGGTGCTGTTCGTGACCGTGCCGCCGCCCTTGAGGAACACGCCGATGCCGGAGGCGGAGGTCCCGCTGATGGTGCCAAAGTTGGTGACCACGGCCGCGCTGGGGCTGGCATAGATGCCGTCCTCGCCACCCTGGATGAGTGCGGCGGTGCCGCTGTTCGTCACCGTGTCGCCGTTGGCTTCCAGCTCCACCCCGTCGCCGGACGCGCCGAGAATCCTGCCCTGGTTGGTGACGGTGGAATATGCGCCGAAGACCTCGACACCGACCTTGGTACCGGAGATGAGTGCGGCCGTGCCGCTGTTGGTCAGGACGCTGCCCGGGGCGCTGTTGGCGTCGTTGAGGTACACCCCGTATTTGCCGAGCAGGGTGCCCAGATTGGTGATGCTCCAGGCCTGGCTGTAGTTGCCATAGACCGCGTAGTTCGACCCCGAGACGGTGACGCCGGCGTTGATGGTCAGCGGGTCGTCGGCCGAGCTGGTCAGCTTGAGCGCGCCGCGGTTCGAGGCGACCGTGAGTGGCATCGTCGGCTAGCTCCTTGCGTGGCGCGGGTGACAGACCCGGCAGGCGGTTATTCAACGAATGGGATATTTGTTAGCACGAAACATTTTCGGCCGGCGACCGAGGGCCTGAGCCGCAACTCCCTTCCCCACGAAAGGCGCGAGTCGGGTTGCGTTCACGCCCGTCATGACCGTGTCGGTTGGTTCGGGCGAGCCGCGGTTGATCCGCTTCACGGCTCAACCCTGCCCGGCCAACTTCGTCACCACCGCAGGGAACCGACACGATGCCGAGTGTCGTGTCGGCCATCGTGCAGCCTGTGTCGGAGCCGGCGTCCGCCGCCGATATCGCGCCAGGGATCCGGTCGGCACGGAATGCCGGCGAGGATGCATCGCTGGCCGGTTCGGTGACGCTGGATCCGTCGGTCGCAAACGCGGCGAGCCGACGGCCCTGGTGAACAGCGGCCGTCGGGTTGATCCAGGCATGGCGCTTCCCCCCCCTTGGGTTGTTCAGTGCCGGTTCAGGCGGTGCACCGCCGATCCTTCGATCGGTCCTGGCACATGGGCGGCCCCGGTCGTGCCGGAGATTTTTGCGCGCCGGCCGCGCGTCGAACGTGCCTGGGCGACCGGCGCGGCGGGTGTGTGCCGCCAGCCTTCGCTGAGCCGTCTGGCGGGACTCGTCAAGTTAGAAATCATCTGTCCAAAAAAATGACAGGTTGGGCGATCCAGGCCAACATCGGCGCTGGGGTCTGGCGGAATTCGTGCTATTTTTGGCGTGAATTCGCACGGTGGGACGGATCGCGAGGCACCCTCGCACCGGCGGCGGGCTCCGCGAGCGAATGATGGCGAAGGTGGAGATGGAGGCAGCGCCAACCGACCGCTCGGTGCGCAGCGTCGCGATGCTGATCTACCCTGGCGTGACGCCGCTCGACGTCACCGGCCCCCTGCAGGTGTTCGACATGGCGAACCGCCTGCGCAAGCAGCGTCCGTACGACATCGCCACGGTGGCGCCGACCGCCGAGCCGCTGCCGACCTCGCTCGGCTTTGCCTTCATTCCCACCTGCGCGATGACGGCGCTGCCGCTGCCGGTCGATACGCTGCTGGTGTCGGGCGGCAGCGGCCCGGACAGCATGGTGCGTCCCGACATCCTCGACTGGCTGCGGTGCAGCACGCCCAAGGCGCGCCGGTTCGGCTCGATCTGCACCGGTGCCTTCGCGCTGGGTGCGGCCGGCCTGCTCGACGGCAAACGCGCGACGACGCATTGGAACCAGGGTGCGGAGCTGGCGCGGCGCCATCCGGCCGCCCAGGTGGAGATCGACGCGATCTTCATCCGCGACGGCGATCTCTATACCTCGGCCGGCATCTCGGCCGGGATCGACCTTGCGCTGGCGCTGGTCGAGAAGGATCACGGGCGCGACCTCGCGCTGAGCATCGCCCGCATCCTGGTGCTGTTTCTCAAGCGGTCCGGCGGGCAGGCGCAGTTCTCGCCGCGCCTGCGCGCGCAGTTTTCCGAGGTGCCGGTGATCTAGAAGGTGCAGCTCTGGTGCCAGGAAAACCTGGACAGCGATCTGCGCGTCAGCGCCCTTTGCAGGATCGCCGGGATGAGCGAGCGCTACTTCGTCCGAAAATTCCGCCAGGGTACCGGCCGGACGCCGGGCGACTACGTCATCTCGGCGCGCCTGGAAGCGGCCTGCCAACATCTCGCGGAGACCAGGTTTTCGCTGAAGGGAATTGCCCAGCGATGCGGCTTCGGGTCGGTCGTCGCGATGCGGCGGGCGTTCATGCAACGAGTCGGCGTGGCCCCGCGGCAATATCGCGACAACTTCCGGGTGTGAGAGACCGGCGCCGTTCTCCGAGTGGAGCGTATGCTCGGGTGGCTGAAGCGCCGCCGCCGCGTGAACCTGCCGCCTGCACGCAAATGACCGCGGCCGATCGAGATGCGACCTTGCCCTCCAGGTTGGCGCGAGCCCTCCCCGACGCCTGGGTTACCAAGCACACGCTCACCGACCAGCCGAACCCGCTGCCGCTTTGAGGCATTACCGCGTTCGGCCTGGTGCGCTGTTCCGCCTTACGATCTTTTCCCTTCGTAGGCGGAACAGCTATGCCCCCCGGACTTGTTCCGGGCGGCAGCGCATTCCGCCGCTCGCCGCCCTCACGCGGCCACCCGCTCCCCCGCGACCCCCGCCACGAGCGCCCGCGCCGCCGCCAGTTCCGGCCCAGTCACGACCAGCCGCGCGCAGCCGAACGCCTCCCACATCCGCGCGGTGTAATCCGGATACAACCGCACCGCCCTGGAACGATCCGGGTAGTTCCGCCCGTCCTTGATATCCAGAAAACTCTCCACCGGCAGTCCTTCCGCCAGCAGCACGTCGTGCTCTGCCAACTCGATGTGATGGTAGGTGATGCCGTCCACCGGCACCTGCGTAATCGTGCTGCCGTTGATCAGGTACTTCACCGGAATCGAGCACTTCCCCGACATACACCGCATGATCCGGCGACAGCCACAGATCGGTGTGCGGCCGGCCTTCCCCGAACGCCCCGGCCGCCACCCGCACCGGCCACACCTTGCGCGGCTCCCTGTGCCGCGCACAGTCCACCTCCCGCCTCCCGACCCAGACCACCTCGGCCAGCCCATCGCCCGCCGCCCCGTCGCCCGCATCCCCCAGCAGCACGCGCACCCGCTCGCCCACCGCGATCGCCTCCACCGCGACCTCGCCGCGCGCGGTCAGCACCCGCGTCCCGGCGGCAAAGCACTCCATCTGCGCCGCCGCGGCATCCATCCCGCTGCTCCCCAGCGGCCGCGTGCCGGCCTTGTTGTAGAACGTCAGCTCGCCCAGCAGCGCCCCCCCGGCGCCGAACAGCTCCAGCGTGTTGCCGCCGACGATGCTGTCGGCGTTCACCACCAGGTTGTCGAACAGGATCTGATCGCCCGCCTGGTAGCCCCAGAGCTCCGCGGCGAACCCGCCCGCCGCCAGCAGGTTCATCGCCCCCGCCGCCACCGTCGGCGTCACCCCGCTGATCCCCGGCCCGCCGCCGTTCACCACCTGGCCGATCACCAGCGTGTCGGTGGCGTCCTCGAACACGATCGCCTGGCCGGCATCCACCGTGTTGGCGTTGAACACCAGCGTGCCGTCGTTGCTGAGCTGCCACTCGCCGACATCGCCGTTGTTGTCGATGTTGTTCGCCGCGTCCGCCACCGAGGTGCCGGTCAGCACCATCGGCGTGAACCAGGTCGAGGTGCCGGCGGAGACCTGCACCGCGCCGATGTTGCCGATGTAAAGGTCGTACAGGTTCAGCCCGGCATTGCCGTTGCTGGCGGTGGTGTACTCGAAGCCGTCGGGATCGACCGTGCCGTAGTTGTTGAACGAGGCGTGGCCGGATTCGGTCGGGATGCCGGCGAAGTTGAGCACCGCGTCGCTGCCGATGGTCAGCACGCCGCCGCCGCCGGAGGCGACGCCGATGTTGAGCGCCCCGCCGGTGGCGATGGAGAGCTCGCTGCCGGCGCCTTCGACGTCGACGTTGCCCGAAGAGAGCGCGGGGCTGCCGCCGATCGTCAGGTCGAGCGCGCTGGCCGTGGCGCCGGACAGGATGGAGAGTTCGCCCGCGCCCTGGGCGCCGAGCGCGAGGCTGCCGGTCAGTTGCAGCAGCGAGTTGGTGCCGGCGACGGTGATGACGCCGTCGCCGCCGCTCTGCGCCGCGGCGACAAGGGACGTGGCGGTGACGGTGGCACCGGAGGCGATGTCGAGCGCGCCCTGGGCGGCGTTGCCGACTTGCAAGGTGCCGGTGATCTGCCAGTCGGAACCCGCGCCGGTGACATCCACCTCGGACCCGGCGGCACCGGACTGGTTGGCGATGACGGCAGCGGGGTTGGGGACGACACCGGGCGCCGTGACCACGGTGGCGCCGGACTCGATCGACAGGCTGCCCAGGCCGCCGTCGCCGACGATGAACTCCCCCGTGTTGCTGAACCGCGACCCGGTGCCGGTCACCGTCGCCGCGCTGGATCCCGAGGTGCCAACCGTAAAGCCCCCGCCGGACAGCGTGCCGCCGCTCTCCACCGTCAGAGCGCCGGTGCTGCCCGCCACACTGCCGAGCGAGATGTTGCTGCTGCCGGCGTTGAGGATGCCGCCATCGAGGGTGACAGCACCGCCACCGCCGGGGTTCAGGCCGAGCACGAACGAGCTGCCGCCGGTCAGCTTAACGGCGCCGCCAGTCAACACGAGCAGCGAGCCGGCGCCACCGGAGCCGACCGTGAGGAAGCCGGCGTCGGACACGGTGCCGCCGCTGTTGACGGTCAGCGCCGACGGACCAACGCCGGATTGGCCGACGCTGATGCCGAAGCCGCCGGTGGCGGCGAGGCTGCCGTTGACGGTGACGGCGCCGCCGCTGCCCTCGGTGAGCGAGCCGGTGTCGACTGTGCCGCCCGTCGCGATCGTCACGACGCCCGACGCAGTGCCGGAGAACGGTGCGGCGACCTGCAGGGCGCCGGCCAGCAGCGTCCCGGGGCCGACCGTCAGGGTACCGGCGCCGCCCGACCCGTTGCCGACGGCAACCGTGTTGGTGCCGGCGTTGACCAGGCCGCCGTTGATGGTGAGCGCGCCGCTGCCTGTCCCGGCGACAACGAGCTGCCCGTTCGCGATCCAGGTGCCGCCGTTGACGGTGACCGCGGCACTGCCGCTGCCGGACGCATTGATCTGACCCGCCACCGGCAAGAAGGTCCCGCCAGCAAAGATCGCGGTCGTTCCGGTGGTGATCAGCTCGCCGAGCGTGCCGATCACCAGCGACCCGCTCTCGTTGGTGCCGCCGACCGTGACGCCATTGCCGGTTTCCGCGACCGTGCCGCTGTTGATGGCCATGAAGCCGCTGCCGGTGCCGCCGGGGCCCGATCCGATCCCGATGCCGCTGGCCGTGCCGTTGTTGAGGGCGATCTGTCCGCCGTTGCTGACGGTCAGCGTCCCGACGCCGAACCCTCCGACCGCAAGACTGTCGCCCAGCAGCGTGCCGCCGTTAACGGCGGCGGTGCCGGTGCCGCTGGTACCGCCATTGCCAATACCGATCACGCCGGTCCCATCGTTGACCACGCTCAGCGCGTCGATCGTCAGTGTGCCGGCGCCCGAACCGCCGACTTCGAAGTTGCCCCTGGCGTCAAGCGTGCCGCCGTTGACGACGACCGTGCCGCGACTGCCGCTGCCGCCGCCAATTTGGAAATTGATGCCGGTCTGGTCGACCAGGCCGCCGCCTTCCACGACCAGCGCGCCGCTGCCGGCATTGCCGACGTTGAAGACGCCGCTGTCGTCCAGCGTGCCGCCATTCACGATGACGGCGCCGCTGCTGGCCGTGCCGATCTGCGCGATGTTGAAAAAATTCGCGGCGGAAACGGTGCCGCCCACGCCGATGGTCAGTACGCCGGTACCGGATTGGCCGATGCTGATGCCTTGGGTGCCGCTCGTGGTGATCAGGCCGCCGCTGGCGACCGCGACCGTCCCGGCCCCGCCCGCGTTCTGGCCGACGTCGATGCTGGCACCCGCAGCGGAAAAGGTGCCGTTGTTCTCGACGGTCAGGAAGCCCGCGCCCACTTCCCCGATACCGACGCTGTAGCCGCTGTCTCCGGCGCTGATGTTGATCAGTGCGCCGGGTCCATCGACCACGATTGTCCCCGAGGCGCCCGCGGAGACGCCCACGCCGATACCGTGCGTGCTGACGTTGTAGATGCCGCCGGCCATGACCTCGAGCGTGCCGGTCGAGCCGGCGTTGATGCCGACCTCGATCCCGTTCGTGGTCGAGGTCAGCATGCCGCCGGACGCAATCTCCAGCAGGCCCTGCGCCCCGGCAGACAGGCCAACGTCGATGCCACCGTTGGTCAGCGAGATGGTGCCCGAGTTGAGCAGGTCGACGGTGCCGGTGCCCGCGTTGCCGACGATCAACCCGCCGGTGGTGTTCTCGACCAGGCCACCGTTGATCTCGGCGTATCCGTAGGCGCCGGCCGAGAGGCCGACGTTGATGCCGGCGTTGCTCAGCGTGCCGGTGCCGGCGTTGGCGATCTCTACCGTGCCGCCGGCGTTGACGTAGAGCGTGCCGGTGCCGCCCTTACCGACGCCCATGCCGGCGCTCAGAGTGTCACCCGCGGCAATCAGCAGCGCGCTCTGGCCATCGCCGCTGCCGACGATGATCGTGCCATCCCCGATACCGAGGGTGTTGCCGGCGCTGATGCCGCCATTGGTGATCGAGACGGTGCCCTGGTCGAAGATGTCGAGCACGCCGTGGCCGGCCTGCCCGACGCCGACGCCCGAGCCGGTAATGGTGGGGAAGATCGTGATATTCAGCTCGCCGCCGCCGGAGACGTCGACGGTGCCGTCGCTGCCGGCCTGGCGGGCAATCGCCAGGCCCGCCGAGTTGGTGTTGAGGGTGCCGTTCGAGGTGTAGGTGCCGGCGGCGCCGAATCCGCCGGCCGCGATGCTGTTGCCGGGCAGGACGTTCACCGTGCCGCCGTCGATGTCCAACGTGCCGCTGCCGGCATTGCCGACCTGGAGGAACCCACCCGCTGAACTGGTGCCGACGTTCCAGACGCCACCCGAGGTGATCGTCGCACTGCCCGCGCTGTCCAGCGAGTTGCCGATCTTCGCGTAGAGTGCCTCGTTCAGCGTCGCGCCGTTCTCGATCACAAGCTGCGCAGTGCCCGCGGGCGACGGCGACGGCTGGTTGCCCGACTGGTTGTCATGGCCGACCAGCATGTAGCCGCGCGTGTTGAGCGCGTCGGTCGGGTCGCCGGCGTCGTTCCAGGTGGTGCCGGCGCCGGTCAGCGTCAGCATGCCGAATGACGTGGGGTTGGAGGACAGGTCCGTATAGGTGGCAACGACGGTGCTGCCGTTCTCCACCGTCATCGCGGACGGCGTGCCACCACCGTCCAGTCCGATATCGATCAGGCCCCCGGTCGATATCACGCTGCCATTGCTCGCGTTCGTCACCGGCCCGGCGTTGATCAGGCCGTCATCGACCGTCGCGGTGCCGGTGATGAACAGCGCGAGCGAGTTGCCGTTGGCGAAGGGGGTGCCGTTGACGACGGTGGTCTCGCTCAGCGTGCCGTGGTTGGCGAAGCCGAGATTGCTGTGCCCGAGGATATCGAGCACCCCGCCGGGATCGATCTGCAGGTCGGCGCCGGGCGAGTCCTGCTTCAGGTCCTGCACGGTCAGCGCATTGCCGCCGGTGACCTCGATCTCGCCGGCGATCTGCTGCAGGCCGTACAGATTGGTGCTGGTGCCGACGGTGGTGGCGCTGGTGATCTGCAGCGTCGCGTTGTTGTTGACCTCGACCAGCGAGTTGACCACGACCGCGGTGCTGCCGGTGGTGATGACGAACGGGCTGATCGACCCGGTCGCGCCGGCCGTCGGATTGACCCCGATGACCGCCGTCGAGGTCGGTCCCGGCACCACTCCGGTGGACCAGGCGCTCGCGGTCTGCCAAATGCCCGAGGTGTTGTTCCACACCGAGTTGACCACGTCGGTGGTCAGCAGCGTGTCGCCGTCGCCGCCGGTGGTCAGGGTGAACCCGTCGGCCACCAGCGTGCCGGCCCCTGCCGCCGTCACGGCGAATGTGCCGGTGTTGTAGTCACCGCTGCTTAGCACCAGCGTGTCGAGGACGCCGCCCTTGTTGTTCTCCAGCAAAACCTGCCCGTCGGCGGTGACGGCGATCTTGCCGATCGCAATGTCGCTGCCGAGGTCGATCGTGTCGCCCCGCTGGAAGCCCAGGATTCGGCCGCCGAACTGGCCGATCTGGTTGAGGATCAGCGTATCGCCGCTGTCGCCATCGTAGAAGGCGAAAGCGGGGCTGCTGCCCTGGGTTCCGGACGGGAACCCGGCGTTCAGCTCGATCGTGCCGCCGTCGCCGATCAGCGCGATGCCGCCGAGCATCGGCGCGTAGCCGCCGGCGATCCCATTGCCGCCATTGATGATGACGGTGCCGCCGTTGGCATAGACCAGGTTGGCGTTGAACAGCTCCGAGGTGCCGGCGACCGAGATGGTGACGGTGTTGCCGGCGTCGGCCTCGATGTCGCCGTAGTTGATCAGATAGCCGGCCGCTGCGGTGCCGGGCGTGACGTTGATCGTCAGGCTGCTGCCCGCACCGGCATTGCTGATCAGTGTGCCTTCATTGACGTTGTAGCCGGCGAAGTTCAGCGTCGTGCTGGCAAGCGGTGGCGGATCGTTGGAAATCACCGACAGCGAGTCGATCGTCGGGTTCTTGTAGCTGATGCCGTTCTGGCTGCTGGTCGTGACGTTGACCACGCCGGTCTGGTTGCCGACGAACGACAGCTCGCTGGTGCCGGTGGCGAAGATGGTGTTGCCGTTGAGGGTGTTGTCCAGCGGGAACGCGAGCGTGGCATCGTTGGCGAAGACCGTGTCGCCCGCGTACGGATTGCCATAGACGGTGCCGTTGCTGACGACCTCGGACGTGTTGCCCGGGCCGCTCAACAGTTCGAAGTTCAGCGGATCGCTCAGGTTGCCTGGATCCGCCCCGGTCCACTGCCAGGTGGACGGCGGCATCACCTCCAGCAGGGTGTCGCCGTTGCCGGCGGTGGCAATCTCGAACGGCCCGATGCCGGTCACGCCGGAGGCCAGCACCTGCGGCGTGAACAGGCCGCTCGACCCGCTGACCAGGTTGCCCTGCGGATCACTGAACGGATCGGACAGCAACGTCCCGCCGCTGGTGCCGATGATCGTCAGGATGGGCACGCCCGGGCCGCTCGAGCCCGTCCCGCCGGATGGCGCGTACTCGTAGACGATCGTGCCGATCTCGTGCGCGCCGATGTCGAGCGTGTCGCCATAGGTGAAGCCGCTGACGTCGAGCGTGCTGCTGAGCGCGGTCGAATTTAGCGCCAGCAGGTCGGCCGTGCCGCCGAACGTGACCGAGGATTTGCTGGTGGCGCTGTCCAGGTCGAGCGTGGCGTTGTGGCCGAGCGTGAAACCGCTGCCGACGTCGGGCGCGGTGACCACGGCCGTGCCGTTCGCGACCACGACGTCGCCCCCCGCGAGCGTGTTCGTTCCTGTTCCGGTCACATCGAGCGTGGCGCCGTTCAGCACCTCGATCACGCCCTGGTTCAGCAGGGTGCCGGCCAAACTGACGCCGCTCGTGACGTAGGCGCTGATTGCCACGGTCAGCGTGTTGCCGATCGCCTCGATCGTGCCCTCGTTCACGAAGTCGCCGAACACGTCGAGCGCGGCCGGGCCGATCGTCCCAGCGAGCAGCGTCGTCCGGTTGTCGAAGCCGCTGACGATCGTGTTGCCGAGGGTGAAGAAGCTGCCGATGGTGTTCGACAACTGGAAGGTGCCGGCATTCAGCTCAAGCAGGTTGTCGGACAGCTCGCCGTTGACCAGCATCACGGTGCCGGAATTGACGATGGCGGTGTCGCCGGCCACCGGCGGGCCGGAGGGCGTCCAGTTCGTCCCCACGTTGCCGAAACCCGATCCCCCATTCCAGGTGAAGGTAGTGGCCACGGGGGCGCCTCCCGTCTCAATATCCGATGCGAATTTACCCAGTTTGGACGGAACCGCGCAATGCTTTCTATTCTGATCTCACGCACGCTACGCTAGCGGCAGTCTCAAATCAGCGTACGCCCCGACAACCGCTCCAGCACACGCAATGGCGTGAGCAGCGGATCGGCCATGGCCGAAACCGGCACGTGAAACGTCTGCTCCAGCGCGCAGTGCCCGGCGAGCGCCGCGTGCAGCACCTGGTCGGTGAAGCACAGCCAGGTGGTTCCGGCGGCGAAGCAGACATCCGCGTGCGGCGCGCTCGCCTGATACGCACCATCCAGCTTGCCGCGATCGTGCAGCCCCAACATGATGTGGTCGTAGGCGCTGCGCCTGCCCTTGGTGATGCCAAGCCGCCCAAGCAGCCAGGCGCTACCGGGCAACGGACGGCCGGCGTGCGGCAGGAATCGCTTGGCATATGGCTCGAACGCCTCCCCAACGCGCCATGCGCGCGCCGCGCCGTCGGCGGCCACGTTGCTGAACAACCGCAGGATGCGCTTGCCCCCCAACGGCCGACTTGGAAACGCGTCGACATGCAACCTGCGATCGTCATGCCGCGGCGAATAGTTCCGGCCCGCGATCTCGTTCGGCCGGAAGCTGGTGCGCGCCTGCTCCATTGCCGGCGCATAGCCGGGCAGCAGGTCCGCCAGCAGGCGCGCCGAGTCGGCGGCGAAGCGCTGCATCATCGCGGCCAGTCGCCCGGCCTGCCCCGAGTCGAGCGCGGTATTGCCCAGCCGGCCGGTGCGCGGATCGAGGCTGACATTCTTCCGCTCCGCGCCGGACACATCGGCGCGGAGCAGGTCCGCCTCGTCCGGCGCGACCGGAAATGGCAGGTCGGGCAGGACCAGCACCTTGCCGTGCTCCAGCGCCATCAGCGCACACTGCTGCAGCGCCGGGTCGAACGGCCCGTGCCAGGCGGTGATCGGCAGGCTCTCCAGCACCTCGGCCGCGTCCATACCCGGTTGCCTCTGCTCGCTAATCGTCTCTACTCGTGGACGAACACCCAGTCGTTGATGAAGCTGGCGAGGCCGTTGGCATGGAAGTTCCGGCGCAGCGCGACCTCATCGTACTCCTCCCGCACCCAGTCGAGGAAGGGCATTCGGCCCTCGCCCTCGCGCTGGTAGTGCAGGAAGAAGGCGTCGAGAACGCCGGTCTCGGCCTGGCGGATATGGCCGAAGCGCCAGGACAACTGGCGCAGCGCGTCGCGCGCGGTGCCACCCTCGAACAGCACGAACAGGCCGGCCGCCAAGCCCGCGCGGTCCGCGCCGGACTTGCAATGCAGCAGCGCCGGCGCGCGCATGTCGCGGTAGATGCCGTGCAGGCGCAGGATGCGATCGCGCTGGGGCGCCCCGCGGCTCTCCAGGGACATGTCCACGAAGTCGAGCCCGAGCCGGGCCGCCGCGTCGCGCGAGAGGGCGTCCGCCCCGCTCGTGGTCCGGCCGCGGAGGTTGATCAGCGTGCGCAGCCCGTAGCGCCGCACCAGCCGCGCGAGGCGCCCGGGCGTCGGATGGTTGCCGCGATACAGCCGTCCGGGTGCGACCGCGGCGAAGTTGCTCCACGCCAGGCGAAACACCGCGTGGTCGATGAACAGCGCATCGATCCACGCAAGCGCGCGGCCCCGGGCGGTGGCGACATCGCCGTGAAAGATGCTATTCATGCGGGACGGGAACAACTCCAGAACGATCGCAGTGGACTATGCCCGGGGGAGCCACGCAGGCGCAACCTTGCACTCCCCCTCCCCCAGGGCAATCGGGTGACCGCAGGAAAGGCGGCCGGTCAGCCGCGTCGCTGTTATTGCGAGCAGCGCAGCGACGAAGCAATCCCCATCCAGGTGCGCACCCATCGGGGGATTGCTTCGCTCCGCTCGCAATGACAGCGGTATCCGGGCGGGCTCGCTGCTTCATCCGATCGCCCTGCCCCCTCCCCTCGAGGGACGGGGAGAAAAACGTGCGACCGTGTGATACACCTCCGTCCATGCGCGTCCTGGTGGTCTCCTCCAACCGGATCGGCGATGCCGTCATCACCTGCGGCGTGCTCGACCATCTCATCCGCACGTATCCCGCGTGCCGCATCACAATTTCCTGTGGTCCGGTCGCCGCGGGCGTGTACGCCCGGATGCCCAACCGGGAGCGCACCATACTGTTCGAGAAACGTCCCCTCGATCTGCACTGGCTGAATTTGTGGCGGCAGGTGGTGCTGACGATCTGGGACCTCGTGGTCGATTTTCGCGGCTCGGGCCTGGCCTATGTGGTGGCGGCGCGGCGGCGGGCAGTGCGGCGGCGGATGCCGGGCCGGATGTTCGAGCAGCATGCGGCTCTGCTGAATATCAGTCCGGCGCCGCTGCCGGTGGTCTGGACCGATGCAGCCGACCGCGCGCGGGCCGCGGCGCTGGTGCCGGGCGGCCGGCCGGTGCTGGGCCTCGGGCCGACGGCGAACTGGCCGCCGAAAGTCTGGCCCGCGGAGCGGTTCGTGCGGCTGGTCGCCGCGTTGCAGGCGGGACCGCTGCGCGGCGCCGCGGTGGCGGTGTTCGCCGGCCCGGGGGCACGGGAGTGCGGGATTGCCGAACCGCTGCTCGCGGCGCTGCCCGGCGCGATCGATCTGTGCGGCCGGCTGAGCCTGCCGGAAGCGGCGGCGTGTCTGCAGCGGTGCACGCTGTTCGTCGGCAACGATTCGGGACTGATGCACCTGGCGGCGGCGGCCGGGACGCCGACCATCGGGTTGTGCGGCACGACCATCGATCGCGCCGAGGAAATGCCGCCGGCCGGGCGCTTCGCCGCTTTGGCGCTGGCCCGAAGCTCGTCGATGGATGGGCCGGTGATCGACGGGCCGCCGATCGATGGGCCATCAATGCGGGCGCCTTCCACAGGGGCGCCATCGATGCAGGACCTGTCGGTCGAGGTCGCCTATGATGCCTGCGTGCGGCTGCTCGAACAGGCGATGGCGTCAGAACCCGCCTAGGTCATGCCGGCCTGATCGGCGGAACGGCTGTGCCGGCGGCCACGTCGCGCCGCGCAATCCCTTGACGCGCCCCTAACGGGTCCGTCAGGCTGCCGCGCAGGCGGCCGGGTTGGCCACAGCCACGGGAGAGGTTCGGTGATGGGACGTTGGATGCTCGGCGCTACCACGGCGCTGGCGGGACTGGCCTTGGCTGCCTCCGGCGCGGCGGCGGCGACCTTCAAGTGCCCGCGTATCGGCGGCGACTTCGTGTTCGGCCAGGAAGCCAACATCAACAGCCTGGACCAAATGACCTCCACCACCATCTCCACGCGCAACATCGCGATGAACATGTTCGAGTCGCTGATGACGCGCGACGACAGCTTCAGCCCGATCCTCGATCTCGCGGACTCGATGACCGAGGCCGCCGACCACCTGACCTACACGTTCAAGCTGCGCCAGGGCGTGCATTTTCATAGCGGTAAACCAATGACATCAGCCGACGTGGTGGCCAGCTTCGATCGATACGCCAAGCTCGGCATGGCGCGCAGCACGTTCGACAACGTCGATCGCTGGGACGCGCCGGATCTCGACACCTTCGTGATCCACATGAAGAAGGTGCAGCCGACCTTCCTTATCAGTCTCTCTTCATTCGGCGTGCCGATCGTGATTATCCCATCCGAAGACAAGGACGATCCGCCGCAGCAGTTGAAGACCATCGGCACCGGCCCGTTCCAACTGGTGGAGTCGGTGCCCGGCAGCTACGTGAAATTGAAACGCTTCGACGGCTACGTGCCGAACAAGAATTTCGAGCAGCGTACCGGCTTCGGCGGCTACAAGCAGGCCTGTTTCGACACAGTGACGTTCCGTATCGTTACGGAAGGCCAGGCGCGCGTCGCCGGGCTGGAGACCGGCGAGCTGCAGGGCGTGGAGGACGTGCCCGCCACGTCGCTGCCGCAGGTCAAGAAGAACTCGAAGATCACCATCTTGCCGCTGAACAACTGGTGGATCCAGATCGCGCTGCCCAACACCTCGTTCCCGCCGACCGACAACCTGGATTTCCGCAAGGCAGTGCAGGCGGCGCTGAACATGGACGAGATCATGGATGCCGCCTCGGATGGCAACTACAAGCTGAATGTCGGGTTCCAGTATCCCAACCAGGCGGATTATTCCGATGGCGGCAAGGACACCTACAACCTGCACAACGCCGATCTCGCCAAGAAATACCTGGCACAGTCCGGCTACAAGGGCGAGCCGGTCATCCTGCTGACCGACAAGGACTACGCGCCGATGTACAACTCGGCGCTGGTGATGCAGCAGCAACTGCAGGCAATCGGCATCAAGGCCGAGCTGAAGGTCGTCGACTGGCCGACCTCGGTGCAGCTTAACCTGCACACCGACAAGGGCTGGAACTTCTTCTACACCGGCTGGGGTACCCAGCCCGCACTGGGCGCGCTCGATACGATGCAGCAATTCGTCAGCCCGAACGCCGCCTACAAGCCGCCCGGCGACAAGGACGATCCACGAGGTACTGAAGCTGTGGCAAGAGATGAACACCCTGCCGACCGCAGCCGAGCGCCAGGACGCGTATGCGCGCATGCAGGCCTATTGCCTGGACCAGGTCTACGCGGTGCCGTTCGGCTCCTTCACCAAGGTGCAGGCGACGCGCTCCGATGTGAAGGGCTTCGTGCCGTTCCGCATCCCGCGCATGGCGAACGTTTGGTTCGAGAAGTGATGCCGCGACGCCTGACATGACCGGCGTCATACTGCGCCGGCTGCTCAGCGCGCTGCCGATCCTGCTGATCGTCAGCCTGATCACTTTCGCAATGATCCACCTGATCCCCGGCGACCCGGCCACGGCGATCGCCGGGCTCAGTGCAACCCCGCAACAGGTCGCCGCCATCCGGCACGATCTGGGTCTCGACCAGCCGCTGGCTGAACAATTCGTCCGGTGGTACGCCAACCTGCTGCACGGCGATCTCGGCCGCTCGCTGCTGCTGGGCCAGCCGGTGCTGCAGGCTACGCTCTACCGCCTGCCGGTCACCATCGGGCTGTCGCTCTACGCACTGGTGATCACCCTGGCGATCGGCCTGATCACCGGCGTGGTGGCGGCGCTGCGGCAGAACACCTGGGTGGACCAGGCGGCGATGATGTTTGCGATGATCGGCATCTCGCTGCCGAATTTCTATCTCGGTTTGTTGATGATCATCCTGTTCTCGGTGGACCTGGGCTGGCTGCCCAGCGGCGGCTACGTTCCACTGCTGGACGATCCGCTGGGCTGGCTCGCCGGCATGACCATGCCCGCGGTCTCGCTCGCGCTGCTGCTGGTCGGGCTGCTGGCGCGCATCACGCGCTCGACGATGCTGGAGGTGCTGCGCCAGGACTACATTCGCACCGCGCGCGCCAAGGGGCTGCCGCGCCGGCAGGTGGTGGTAAAGCACGCGCTGTCCAACGCCATGATCCCGATCGTCACGGTGATCGGCATCATCGTTTCGCTGCTGATCTCCGGCTCGGTGGTGACCGAGACGCTGTTCTCGATCCCCGGCATCGGCCAGTTGCTCACCTCGGCGGTGCTGAACCGCGACTATCCGATGGTGCAGGGCGGCCTGCTGATCGTCACGGCGCTGCTGGTGCTGGTGAACATCGGCGTCGATATCGTCTATGCCTTCCTCGATCCGCGGGTGCACTATGACGGCGGCTGAGGCGCGGCTCGACGGGGCGCTCGATGCCGCGCCCGATCCGGGCGCCGATGCCGAGGACGTGCCGGAGCGACGCCTGTCGCCGGCGGTGCTGACGCTGCGCCGGCTGCTGCATCACCGGCTGTTCATGTCCGGCTTCGTGGTGTTCGTGTGCGTGCTGCTCGTTGCGGTGCTGGCGCCGTGGATCACCTCGGCCGATCCCGATCGGCTGGCGATGCGCTACCGCTTCCTGCCGCCGTCGCCCGAGCATCTGTTCGGCACGGATAACTTCGGCCGCAGCCTCTATTCGCGGGTGATCTGGGGCGCGCGGCTGTCGATGATCATCGGCGTCTCGGTGGTGGCGATCAACGCGGTGCTGGGTACCGCGATCGGCGCGGCGGCGGGCTATTTCCGCCGCATCGACAACGTGGTGATGCGCATCAACGACGCGCTGATGGCGTTCCCCGCGGTGCTGCTGGCGATCGGCGTGACCGCGGTGCTGGGCCCGTCGCTGAACGACGTGATCATCGCGCTCGGCGTGGTCTACACGCCACGCACCGCGCGCATCGTGCGCTCCTCGGTGATCGTGCTGCGCGAGATGGAGTATGTGCAGGCCGCCGTGGCCGCCGGCGCCGGGCACTGGCGCATCCTGCGCCGGCACATTCTGCCCAACGCCATGGCGCCGCTGATCGTGCAATTGAGCTTCCTGTTCGCCTACGCCGTGCTGACCGAGGCGACGTTGAGTTTCCTGGGGGTCGGCGCGGTGCCGCCGACGCCGACCTGGGGCAACATCATGGCCGATGGCCGGCAATACATGGTCGACGCGCCGTGGATCATTGCGATCCCGGGATTGGCGCTGATGGTAACGGTGCTGGGATTGAATCTGCTCGGCGACGGGCTACGTGACGTGCTGGACCCGCGGCTGAGGATTCAGCAGTGACTGAAGCAGCTTCTCCCCCTCCCCTTGAGGGAGGAGGTTGGGGGGAGGGGTCCCGGGGCACGAGGCTTCGGTGCGACTCTCGCACTGACCCCTCCCCCGAACCCCCTCCCTCAAGGGGAGGGGGAGAACACCGCCCAGGCGCCACATGAGCCTGCTGGAGGTCTGTAACCTCACCACTGCCTTCCAGACCGCGCGCGGCGAAATTACCGCGATCGAGGACGTAACCTTCGCCCTCGACGCCGGTGAAATCCTCGGCATCGTCGGCGAATCCGGCTCCGGCAAAAGCGTCACCGCGCTCACCATCATGGGCCTGCTGCCCCGCCCGCCGGCGCGCGTCGCCGCCGGCGAGGTCCGCTTCGCCAACCAGATCCTGACCGAACTTTCCGATGCACGCATGCAACGGATTCGCGGCCCCGGCATCGCCATGGTGTTCCAGGAACCGATGACCTCGCTGAACCCGGTGTTCACCATCGGCGAGCAGATCATGGAAACCATCCGCGCGCACGAACGCCTGGCGCAGCGCGCGGTATATGCCCGCGCGCTGGAAATGCTGGACAAGGTCGGCATCCCCTCGGCCGCGCGGCGCATGACCGACTACCCGCACCAGCTTTCCGGCGGCCAGCGCCAGCGCGTGATGATCGCCATCGCACTGGCCTGCAATCCCAAGCTGCTGATCGCCGATGAGCCGACCACCGCGCTGGACGTAACGATCCAGGCACAGATCCTCGATCTGCTGCTCGACCTGCGCGACGAGTTCGGCATGGCGATCATGATCATCACCCACAACATGGGCGTGATCGCCGAGACCGCCGACCGCGTGCTGGTGATGTATGCCGGGCGCGTGGTCGAGGAAGCGCGGGCGGCGCGGCTGTTCGACAAGCCGCTGCATCCCTACACGCAGGGCCTGATGGAATGCGTCCCCTCGCTGACCGAGGAGACCGATCGGCTGCTGGCGATCCCCGGCACGCTGCCTGACCCGGCGCGCCGCCCGTCCGGGTGCCGCTTCGCCGTGCGCTGCCGGCATGCGCTGCCGGCCTGTCGCATGGCGCTGCCCGTCCTTAGCACTTACGACACCGCGCACACCGCCGCCTGCATCCGTGCCGCGGAGTTCGCCGCGTCGTGACGGTGCTGGTCGAGGCGATCGCGGTCACGAAACATTTTCCGATCAAGGCCGGCTCGATGTTTCGCCGCACCACGCTGGCGCTGCGCGCGGTGGACGACGTGGCGCTGCGCATCGAGGCCGGCGAGACGCTCGGCCTGGTCGGCGAATCCGGCTGTGGCAAGTCGACGCTCGGGCGGCTGCTGATCCGGCTGATCGAGCCGAGCAGCGGCGCCATCCTGTTCGACGGCAAGGACATCAGCGACCTGGAGGGCAAGGCGCTGCGCGACCAGCGGCGCGCCATGCAGATCATCTTCCAGGACCCGTTCGGCGCGCTGAACCCGCGCATGACGGTGGAGGACATCATCGCCGAACCGTTGCTGATCCATGGCGCGCGGATGCACGCCGGGACGCGCAAGGCGGTGGCCGACATGTTGGCCCTGGTGGGGCTGCCCGAGCGGGCGCGCGATCGCTATCCGCACGAGTTCTCCGGCGGTCAGCGCCAGCGCATCGGCATCGCCCGCGCGCTGGTGCTGCATCCGCGCTTCGTAGTGTGCGACGAGCCGGTGTCCGCGCTGGATGTTTCGGTGCAGGCACAGATCGTCAATCTGCTGCGGGACCTGCAAACCGAGCTGGGGCTGACCTATCTGTTCATCGCGCACGATCTGGGCGTGGTGAAGCACATTTCCACCCGCGTGGCGGTGATGTATCTTGGCAAAAGTCGTGGAGTTGGCGGAGAAGCGCGCGCTCTACATGGCGCCACGGCATCCCTACACGCAAGCGCTGATCGCCGCGGTGCCGGTGTCGCATCCGGTGGCGCGGCGGCGGCGCGAGCGGATCGCCGGGGACATCCCCAGCGCGCTGCACCCGCCGTCGGGTTGCCGCTTTCATACGCGCTGCCCACACGTGATGCCGATCTGTCGCGAGCAGGAGCCGAAGATGACCCAGCCGGTGCCCGGGCACCAGGTGGCGTGCCATCTGGTGAGCGGCGCGTAGGGCGGAAAAGCGCAGCGCATTCCGCCACCTTCGACCACCCCGGCAAGGAACTGTCGCTCCGACACAAGTGGCGGAATGCGCTGCCCCCCGGAACAAGTCCGGGGGCGTTGGCTTTTCCGCCCTACGGAGCATCAGAGCTCCAGATAAATCCGCCCGTCGAACAGCCGGCGCGTGGTGCGGAAGAACGAGCCCCGCTGCGCGATCCACGTGGCGGGGCCGGTCTGTTCCACAAACGCACCGACTGCCAGGATGCCGGACGGCATGCCGATGCGGATCGCCTCGCGCTGCACGGCGCCCGGCGCCAGCGCCTCGGCCACCAGCGTGTCGGCGATGCGCGCGGCGACACCGGTGCAGAGCGAGGCGGTCAGCGGCAGCGCGCGGTGCGGTTGCCCGTTCGACAGGAAGCGCGCGGTGAGATCGACTTCTCCCCGCGCGATCGCCTCGCCGGTCAGCGTCAGCGCATCCGCCGGCGGGGCAACGAAGCCGATCATCGGCACGCCGGCGATGGTGGCGGCCTCCGCCCGGTCGCGCGCGATGCCCATGGCGACCGCGGCGCATTGCCGGATCGCCTGCAGCCGCGCCAGAAGGTCCGTGTCGGCGTCAAGCTGTTCCGGCAGTTCTATCCCGGTCAGGCCGAGATCGGCGGCGCGCAGGAACACGGCGGCATTGGCCGCATCGACCATCGAGGCGGCGATCTTCCCCACCCCCGGCACGTCCAACGTGTCCACCGGATTCCCGGTCGGCAGCAGCCTGCCGGTGGTGGCGCCGCCGGGCGCGATGAAATCCAGCCGCACCGGCGCGCCGGAGCCGGCGACGCCCGGGATCACCAGCTCGCCATCGTAGCGCGGCATGTTGTCACGCAGCGGGAACGTGGCGTGGATCAGCTTCTTGGTGTTGGTGTTGTAAATGCGCACCGTCGCCGCCTCGCCATCGGCGCGCAGCAGCCCCTCGTCCAGGGCGAACGGCCCGACGGCGGAGCTCATGTTGCCGCAGTTGGCACGGTAGTCGACGTGCGGCTCGCGGATCTGCACCTGAGCGAAGGTGTAGTCCACGTCGGCGTCGTTGCGTGCCGACGGCGCGATGACGCAGACCTTCGACAGCGACGAGATGCCGCCGCCCATGCCGTTGAGCTGGCGGCCATACGGGTCCGGGCTGCCCATCGCCGCGAGGAACAGCCGGTCCCACTCGCCCCGTTCCGCCGGCAGGTCACGCTGGTGGAACATCACCGCCTTGGAGGTGCCGCCGCGCATGAAGACGGCCGGCAGGGTGATCGTGGTCATTGCGTGAACTCTCCCATCACGTGGCGGGTG
Organism: uncultured Alphaproteobacteria bacterium; assembly: GCA_963773345.1. GTDB lineage: Bacteria > Pseudomonadota > Alphaproteobacteria > Acetobacterales > Acetobacteraceae > Palsa-883. Next base: position 1,583,211 of record CAVZBG010000010.1, read on the forward strand.
AACAGGCTGACCGAGCGCTCCATCTCGGCCCGCGCCAGGCTGCCGAACGCGAAACGACACAGCAGGTAGTTGACGCCGCTCTCGGCAAGATCGCGCGCCAGGAAGGCGCGCACCTTCGCGGGTGCCCCGGCGACGGCGCGGCCGGAGGCCTCGGCCTCGTCGAATTCCTCGGGGAATATGGCGTAGGGGTTGGCCGGCCGCGTGCCGTGGCGGTCCCACAGCTTCAGGAAGCTGGCGCGCCATTGGCGATAGGCGGGGCGCGCGGTCTCCAGCGCCTCATTGTCGGTTTCCGCCATCACGATGTGGCGGTTGCTGCCCATGAAGGGAATCGTTTCGGCTGGGTGGCCCAGCGCCCGCCATTCGGCGCGAAAACGATCGGTGATGGCGCGGGTCATGGCGGCGTCCAGGTTGGTGACGATGTTGACCTTGTGCTGCGCGGTCCACACCGTGCCGTCGGGCCGGCCGATGCCGTACCACAGCGGCGGGTGCGGCCGCTGCACCGGTGTCAGCTCGATCGGTACGTCGCGGAACTGGTAGTACTTGCCTTCAAAGGTCAGCTCCTCGGTGGCCAGACCGCGCAGCAGCACCTCCAGTGCCTCGGCGTACATCGGCGCGGTGTCCGCCGGATCGTGGCCGAAATAACGGTTCTCGATCGGCGAGATGCCGCGCCCGACGCCCAGCAGCAGGCGCCCGCCGCTCATCTGGTCCAGCATGCAGACCTCGTCGATCAGCCGCAGCGGGTGGTACAGCGGCAGCGTGTAGACCAGCGGCCCGAACCGCAGCCGCTGCGTGCGCTGCGCGACGGCCGACAGATAGACGCTGGGCGACGGCGCCAGACCCAGCGGCGTCGCGTGGTGCTCGGCCACGTGATAGCCGTAGAAGCCGGCCTTGTCGTAGGCCTCGACCAGCGCCAGCCGATCGGCATAGAAACGATCGAGCGGGCCGGCGCCGCGGTCCATGTGGTCGAACACGCCGAATTGCACGGGATGGTTCCTTGTGTGCTCAGATCGATCTGATCAGGCGGCGCCGCGGTGCGCCGGCAGCATCGCCGCGGTCAGGTGGATGATCCGCGGCACATCGTCGATCCGCCGCAGCAGCGTCAGCAGGTGGCGCGCGGTGTCGGGCGCCAGCGCCAAGGTGGCGCAGCTTATGAACTTCGCCTCCAGCAGGTCCTGCGGCAGCGGATGTTCGGCGTCGCGTCCGATCGCCTGGTTGACGCGGCGTGACACCACGCTTCCGTCCTTCAATGTGATGCGCACCTCGCCACCGAAATGGTCGGTGCTGGCCATCGACATCTCCGGATGCGGTGCGGCGTGGATGCGCGCGAGCATGGCACGCACCTCCGGGTCGCGGTGCGCATCCTCGGCGAAATGCGCCAGCGTCACCTGACGGTCGATCGCGGCACGGGCCAGGCAGTACTGCACGCTGAACTTGGCATCCAGCGCGCTGTTCGGGTCGGGGCGGTTGGTGTGCGCCAGGCGACGCGGATGCGTCCAGGCATCGACGCGCTCGATCGAGGCCGGCGCGATATCGTGCTCGCGCACCAGCGCCAGCATCGCGTCCACCGCCGGGTGCGTGCTGCCGCAGCACGGGTACTGCTTGATCGCCACGCCCGGCCGGGTGATGTCCAGCGGGTTGGCCCAGTCGCGCAGGATGGCGCCGGCGTCGTAGTTGCCGGCGCCGTTGAACACCTCCAGGAAGCCCTGCCTGTGCTCGAACGCGCCGGGGTTGGCGGTAAATCCCTCTGCCACCAGCAGCGCCGCCAGCAAGCCGTTGCGCGCGCAGTGGCCGACATGCAGCGGTTTCGTCATCGTGCCGAAATTCGCCTTCAGGCCGGAGGCGAACGACGCCGCCAACCCCAGCGCCACCGCGGTGCGCTCCGGCGGCAGCCCGAGCAGATGCGCGCAAGCGGCGGTGGCGCCGAAGGTGCCGATGGTCGCGGTCGGGTGCCAGCCCTTCTCGTAATGATGGAAGTTGATGCCGCGCGAGATGCGCGCTTCCGTTTCGAATCCGGCGACGTAGGCGGCCAGGAAGGCGCGCCCGTCGACCTCCAGCGTTTCGGCCAGCGCGAACAGCGCGGGCAGGATCGGCGCCGACGGGTGTCCGCCGAGCGTGTTGGAGCAGTCGTCGAAGTCCAGCGCGTGCGCCGCGGTGCCGTTGATCATCGCGGCATCCAGCGGGGATGCGCGGCGGTCGGTGCCGAAGATAAGGCTGTGCCCGGCCGATCCCCCGGCGGTCAGAACGCGTGCGGCGATGCGCGCGCAGGGCTCGCCGGCGCCGGCCAGGGTGACACCGACGGTGTCCAGGATCGCAACGCGCGCCCAGTGCAGCGCGTCCTCGGGCAGCGTGTCGTAGCGCACGCCGTGGATGCGCTCGGCCAAACCGTTGGCGATGGTCATGCGTATTGCCTCCCGCGCCGGCACGTTGGGCGGGGAGTATAGGCGGGATGGCGGGGGGGCAGAAGGTTGTGGCGCGCTGGGGCGCTACCCCTCACCCCAGCCCTCCCCCTCAAGGGGGGAGGGAGAAGTAATTAGAACTGCTGGAGCAGGCGGTTGATGTAGTCGAGCTCGGTACTGCGGCCGCGTGCGGTCGGCGCCACGGCGGCGCAGTTCCTCCTCGATCGCCTGGGTGCGCTGCTTCTCGCGCTGCTCCGGCACCTCGGTCGTGTTGCTCTCGTCGATCCCCGAGTTGCCCTGGCCGTAACGCCGGCCAAACGGATCGCGTCGTGAATCGGGCTGGTAGGGCGAGCCCGGCAAGGTGCCGCGCCCGTCGTAATCGCCGTGCCCGTCCTGCAGGCCGAGGCCGAACATGCCGTCGTCGCCCTCGCCGTCCTGCGGATTGCCGTCCTCGCCACCCTGCCCGCGGCCGAACTGCTGCGCCATGGTCTGGCCCATCTCCTGGCCGCCCTTCTGCAGCGCCTCGATGGCCGCCTGCTCGTCTTCGCCGGCGGCCTTGTCCTGCCCGTCGGCCAGCGCCTGGCCGGCGCCGCGCATGGCGGTGTCTGCCTCGCTCAGGCTCGGCGGGATCTTGCCGGTCAGGTCGCCGAAGCGCTGCATCAGCTCACCCAGGGCGCGGCGCAGCGCCCCCTGCACCCGGCGGTCGGCGTCCTGCGCGGCATGCGGATCGGCCGGCTGGGTGGGCGGCTGGCCGAAATCGCCGAGGCGCGGGTGGTCGTTGGCACGCTGCTGCGCGTGATCCAGCAGCCCGCCCTGGCGGGCGATCATGTCCTGCAGCACGCTCATCTGCTGCCGGCCACGCGCGCGCCGCTGGGCGTTGCGGGCGGCCTCGGCGCTCTCGCGCGTGCGGGCGTTGCGTAACTGGTCCAGCATCCGGTCCAGCTCGGCCATGCGCTGGCGCGCCTCGTCCATCTTGCCCTGCTCCGTCGCCTCGCGCGCCCGGTCGGCCAGGCGCTGCATCTGGCGGGCGTCAAGCTGCATCGCGTTGGGGTCGAACGGCATCTCGTCCGGGCTGCGCCGCAACTGGTCGAGCAGCGCCTGCAGATGATGCTGGATGGCGTTCTGCAGCTCGGCCAGGCGCTTTTGCAGCTCGTCGCGATTGACCTGCGACGGGTCCTTCTGTGCCCGGTCCAGCGCGTCGTTGGCGGCTTGGCGTGCCTCCTCCAGCTCGCGCGCGGTCCGGTCGGTCAGACCCTCCTCCATGTGCAGTGCAAGCTGCCACATTTGCTCCTGCGCCTGGTCGATGGCGCCGGCGGAATGGTCGAACTCCAGCAGGTAGTAGATCGCGCCCAGGTTGGCGTAGGCGCCGAAATCGGTGCCGAACGCCTGCGGCGCCTGCAGCAGCGAGTCGAGCACGCCCACGGCGCTGTCGCGGTTCTCGGGATGCACGCTCAGCCCGCGCCGCGCGGCGATCAAGGCACGGGCGACCGGGTTGGTGAAATTGCGCTCCGGCAGGACGAACTCGGCGGGGCCGCTGTCGCCGGTCAGCCCGGGGGCATTGTGCGCGATCAGGTGCCCGATCACCGGCAGTCCGGCCCAGGGATGCGCCGTCAGGTCTTGTTGGCTGATGCCGTGCGCGGCCTTGGGGTCGCCGCCGGGCAGCGGGATGGCGATGACGAGCGGTGGCGCGCCTGGCCGGTCGCGCAGATGCAGCTCCGCCTGCAGGCCGACCACGCCGTAGTCATCGCCGACGGTCCAGGGCAGCCGCATGTGCTGGCCGTCGGCGGCGGCGCCCGGCGGCTCGGTCCAGGCCGCGGTCGGCGGACGGTTGGCGACCACCGTCAGATCCCAGCTTGCCATCTCGCCGCCGCCGCGGCGCACCGCGAGGCGGCCGCCGGCGGTCAGGTCCAGGTCAGCCTGGAAGCTCGACGCGTCGAGGGCGTGGAACGGCGCGGCGTGGCCGTTCAGCGCCAGGCTCGGCGCGGTCTCGCTGCCGGTGACGTCGATCGTCAGGTGGGAGCCGGCGGGCGCGGTGACGCTGCCGGTACCGGTGTGCAGGAAGATCGGCGCGAGGTGGGTGAAGGCGGGCGGCGTGATCCACGCCTGCAACTCGGTCCCCGGCGCGGCCGGCGCGTGCGGCAGGTTGGGCGACAGCGCCTCGGCGATCCGCTCCGGCGCGTCCGGGCCGGCGATGACCAGGGCGGCGACCAGGGCAACCAGCAGCCCGCCGCGCAGCGCGTGCGGATCGCGCCGCGCCAGCCCGGGCCGCGGCAGGCCGACGCGCAGGCGGCGGATCTGGCGGATGGCGCGTTCGACATGCGCCCGCCACAGCGGATCGGCGGCCGGATCGTGGCCTGCCGGGCGGTCGGTGAGCACCGACAGCGGGCGATGGCGCAGGCCGGACGCGACCTCCAGGCGGCGGTCCGCGGCGGCATCATCGGGCGCGCTGAGGCCGCGCCAGCCGCGCAGCAGCAACACCACGATGGCGCCGCCGGTGCCGATCAGCAGCGCCAGATGCAGCGTCGGCGGCAGCAGGCGCGGCAGGTCGAGCAGGGCGGCGCAGAGGAACAGGCCTCCGACGCCCAGCGGCGGCCAGAGCGCCGGCCAGACACGCTCGAACAGCAGCGCGAGGCGGGCCAGGGCGCGCCGCCCGGCCAGGCGGCGCAGCAGGCGGTCAGGATCGTGTTGCTCGGCGTTCATTCCAACGATTTTGGAATGGTTTCGCCCGCCCACAAGGCGTCGACCGGCTGGCGCGCGCGGATCAGCGCAACATCATCGCCGTCGATCATCACCTCGGCCGCCAGCGGGCGGGCGTTGTAGGCGGAGCTCATGACCGAACCATACGCACCCGCGTCGAGGATCGCCACGCGAGAATTGGCGGCCAGCGGCGGTAGCAGGCGGCCGCGGGCGAAGGTGTCGCCGCTCTCGCAGATCGGCCCGACCACGTCGGCGGGCGACACCGCGCCGACGGCCTCGACGGCGGACAGCGGGAGGATGCCGTGCCAGGCGTCGTACATCGCCGGGCGGACCAGGTCGTTCATCGCCGCGTCCAGCACCACGAAGCGGCCACCTTCGACCTGCTTCACCAGGATGACCGAGGCCAGCAGGATGCCGGCCGGGCCGACCAGCCAGCGGCCGGGCTCGACGGTCAGGCGGAGGTTCAGGTTGTGCAGCGCCCCGGCGATCGCCCCGGCCAGCGCGGCGGGGCTCGGGGCGGGTTCGTCGCGGTAGGGGATGCCCAGGCCGCCGCCGCAATCCACCGTCTCGACGGGAAGGCCATTGGCCCGCAACGTGCGGACCAGCTCGGCGATGCGAGCATAGGCCGCGCGGTACGGCGCCATCGTCAGGACCTGGCTCCCGATATGCACGGCGAGGCCGATCGGGCGAATGCCGGGCAGCGTTGCGGCGTGGGCATAGAGCGCGGTGGCCTGCCTGTAGGGGATGCCGAACTTGTCCCGGGCGCGACCGGTGGTGATCTTGGCGTGGGTGCGGGCGTCGACATCGGGGTTGACCCGCAGCGCCACGCGGGCAGTGCGGCCGAGCCGGACGGCGGTGGCGGAGAGCATCGCCAGCTCTTCCGCGCTCTCCACGTTGATCTGCGCGATGTCCTCGGTCAGTGCCAGTTCCAGTTCGCGGGCGGACTTACCGACGCCGGAGAAGACGATCCGGTCGCCCGGGATGCCGGCGGCGCGGGCGCGCAGCAGTTCGCCCTCACTGACCACGTCGGCCCCGGCGCCTGCGCGCGCAAAGAGCCGCAGGACGGCGAGGTGGTCGTTCGCCTTCACCGCGTAGTGCACCTGCGCATCCAGCCGGGCATCGGCAAGCGCGGTGGCGAGGACGGCGTAGCGGGCGCGCATCGTGGCGGCGGAATAGACCCAGGTTGGGGTACCGAAGTCGTCGGCGACCTGGTTCAGCGGCACATCGTCGAGCAGCAGCCCGTCCATGGCGTGCATGGACAGCCAGGGCCGCGCCGCGATCAGCTCGGCGACGGAAGGATCGGGCGTATCGGCGGCAAGCGCGGCGGGGGTGGCCATGGGGGCTGGTTCACATCGGCAGGAGGACGATATCCGATGTTCTAGAGCACGTTGAGCACGAAGTGGAATCGCAATGCCGCTCGTACACCTCTCCCGCTCTTCGCGGGAGAGGTCGCGGAGCGTAGCGACGCGGGTGAGGGGGGTGCGCGTGGCACGTACCCTCACCCGTCTCGCTTCGCTCCAGGGCAATCGCATTTCAAAACAGGGTCAGGAGCTCGGCGAGAAACGCGTCGTCCCAACCGGCATGCTTGAACTTGCCGCGCAGTGAGCCCTTGGAAGGCTGCTGTTGCATGACATTCAGCGCCATGTGTCGCAGAACTGCGAGGTTGTTTGGTCCATTGCCCAGTCGGGTCCTGTCTTGATCTTCGTTCATCACGACATCGAGCCGCCGGTGCAGCCAGTTTTCGACTCCCCAGTGCTCGCGGACGATTTGGTTGAAGCGTCCGGCGGACAGCGCCGTGGAGAGCAGGTAATAGGCTCAAGACTCCCCTCATTTGTCAGACCGGGCCGAAAACGTCTGCGAAGAGCGGCTGGTCCTGCAGCATTTGAGAGAAGCGCTGCATCAGCGGACGCAGCCTGGTTTCCGGCATCGTGGGGATCAGATCGTAAAGCATGCAGCCCTGACGGAACAACGAATGGACGCGCCGCTTGGCGGTGTTGGTCTTGAGCATCCGGTCGTAACCCAGCGCCTCGCCGGCGGCACCGAGCAACGTCAACAACACGACCGCGAAAGCGTTGATCAGCCACAACCGATCACGCCGCTCCGGTGATTTGACATGCATCGTGCCCATCCCCATGCCGAAGCGCAGGTCCTTGGTATCGCGCAGCCCGCACTCGATTCCCCAGCGACGGCCATAGTATCCAATCAGATGCTTGGCGGTGGCGTCGGTGGTGCTGGCGGCCAAGCACCAGGCCTGCTTCATGTCGGGGTGCTGAACGCAGACCACGGTTCCCACTGGATAGCGATCGGCGGTGACCTCAGCGCCGCGCAGTACACGGGCGCGTCCGCCGGGTCGCACCCAGGCGGCAGCGGTGCGGGTTTCTCCGGTCGTGGCGGTGACAGCGATGTTGCCGCGGAAGCGGATGACGTAGTCGAAGCACAATTCCTCGGTCAGCATGCGGTACAGCTTCTGGTCGCCGAAGCCGCGGTCGGCGACCACGCAGACCTTGACGTCGGCCGGCAGCAGTTCTGCCAGCCGCACCAGCACGCGATGCTCGTAGAGGCTGCGGTTGTCCTTGAGCGTGCGCTTGTCGACCGTCAGCCACAGCAGGGGCGTGGCACGGCCGTGATCGGTAATCAGGGACAACATGATGGTGGCTTGCTTGTCTGCATCGAAGTCGGTCCAGTCCAATGCCACCACTATGGAACTGCGCGCGCCAACGACGAAGGGAACCCAGCGGGAGAGGATGTCGTCGACCTTGATCTCTGGGTTGGAGAGCAGGCGATCGACCTGTTTGGTCGCGTGCTTGGGGTTCAGACTGCGGGCGGCGGCGAGTTCCCGGCCGATGGCGCAGACCGCGAGCGAGGCGCCGCGCAGCACGCCAAGGGTGGCGTCGCTGAGCGAGGCGACGCGCTTGGCGTGCAGGTCGTGGCCCAGCACGTCGCCAAGGACCTGCCTGACCTGATTGATGGAGAACCGCTGCTTCCGAATGACCATCGCATCTCTCGACCGGCTGTTGCGGGGCGGGAAATGTGTTGGGTCGTGCGGAGTTGGAAGTCGTCGTGGCGAATTCGCAAGGATATGCCGCCGACGGCGCTCGTGCGATTCTTTCCGGAATCGCCCCTATGGCCGCCCGATTCTTTTATGTCCCAAAGAAAATGAGGGGATGAGTGAGGGTAATAGGCGGTCTCGGTGATAGTCTTGGCGGCGGTTTCACGCACTTGGACCAGCTTGCCGATGGCAGCCAGGCCGGGCCAGCGATGATCCTCCTGCAACCAGGCGATATTGGTCGATACCGTGGCCGTGTGGGTCTCGATACGGCCGTGATCGGCATCGACAGTTCGACCGGTGGTTGTCGCCTCGCAGGCCGGGTCGTCGAGGGACGTGCTGACGTCATCATGCAGACCGCCCTGGTTGTCCTTCAGCGCCAGGACATAGTTGCCGGCCTGATCGACGATCTGCTGGGCGATTGCGCGCTGGCAGTTGAGCGCATCGGTGGTCACGATCGTGCCCTTCCGTAAGAGCATCTCCAACAGCTTCGGCACGGCGGTGATCCAGGGCAATCGCACTTCAAAACAGGGCCAGCAAGCGGGCGACGTAGCGTTCATCCCATGCGGCCCGCATGAACTTGCCGCGGAGCGATCCCTTGGAGGTGTCCTTCTGCATGACATTCAGCGCCATGTGTCGCAGCACTGCGAGGTTTTGCGGACCGTTGCCCAGGCGGGTGCGGTCCTGATCCTCGTTCATGACGACGTCCAGGCGCCAATGCAGCCGGTTCTCAACCCCCCAATGCTCACGCGCGACTTCGTTGAAGCGTTCGCCTGACAACGCCGTGCTGAGCAGGTAATAGGCCGTCTCAGTCGTCGTCTTGCTGGCGGTTTCACGGACCCGGGCGACTTTGCCGATCGCCGCCAGACCCGGCCACTTGTGGTCCTCCTGCAGCCAGGCGATGTCGGTGGAGACCGTGGCTGTGCGTGTCTCGATGCGGCCATGATCGGCGTCCACCACCGGTGCGGCGGTGATCGCCTCGCAAGCCGGATCGTCGAGAAACTGGCTCACGTCATCATGCAGTGTGCCCTGGTTCCCCTTCAGGGCCAGGGCATAGTCACCGCCCTGATCAATGATCTGCTGAGCGATGGCGCGCTGACAGTTGAGCGCGTCAACCGTGACGATGGTGTCCTTCAACGAGAGCATTGCCAGTAGCTTTGGCACCGCGGTGATCTCGTTCGACTTGGCGTCCGTCGCGATCTGTCCCAGCACCAGCCTCGCATCGCTGCCCCAAGCGCTGACCATGTGCAGCGCCGACTTGCCGCTGGCCTTATCGAACGAGCGGCGCAGCACCTTGCCATCAACCGCGACAACACCTTGGCAGGCATCGGCAAACCGGCCCATGAAGCGCTGGAAGCAGGCGCGGAACTGCTCGGGATCGAGCCGGCGAAACAGACGGCTGAACGTATCGTGGCTCGGCAGGCCGTGTTCCAGCTTGAGGAAGCTGCGCAGGAACGGCTCCTTTGCCACCGCGAACGCCGCCATATGTGTCGCGCCTTGACCGCCACTGAGCACGGTGCATAGGGCGATCACCATCATTTCGTGGAACTCGTGCAAACCGGCATTGCCAGTGCGCGGATCCTCCAACCCGTCCCAGCAGGCGACAAATTGATCCACGGCGCTCTCCCAAGCTGCGTTTTGCACGCCGATTGGTAGAGTCGATCATGCCCGAATCGGGCAAGCGGCGATTCGCCTGTCAAGCAATTTCGAAGTGCGATTCCCCTGGGCGGTGATCGCGTTCGACTTGGCATCGATGGCGATCTGCGCCAGCATCAGGCGTTGTTTGCAGCCCCTGGCGCTGACCATGTGCAACGCCGACTCGCCGCTGGCACGATCAGACGAGCGGGGCAGAAGCTTCCCGTCGATCGCGACAACATCTTGTAATCTCACTGAAAACCTAGCCGTGAACCGCTGAAAGGCAGCGCCGAACTGGGCCGGATCGAGTAGCCGGAACAGGCGGCTGAAGGTATCGTGGCTGGGCAGGCCGTTCGCCAGCTTGAGAAAGCCGCGCAAGAACGGCTCGTTCGCTTGCGCAAACAGCGCCATGTCCACCGCGCTTTGACGGCCGCACAGGACCGTGCAGGGCGATCATCAGAAGCTCATAAAGTCGTGCAGCCCGGCATTTCCGGATCGCGGGAGCCTGTCCGAAATTCTGTGTGTGATGCGTAGTTCAGTCTCACCCACCATTGGGCGAACGACTGTAGGCGACGGGTGATCGTGACGGCAAGGCCGGACGCCCGGTCGTGCAGGGGAATCGCACTTCGAAATTGCTTGACAGGCGAATCGCCGCTTGCCCGATTCGGGCATGATCGACTCTACCAATCGGCGTGCAAAACGCAGCTTGGTAGAGCGCCGTGGATCAATTTGTCGCCTGCTGGGACGGGTTGGAGGATCCGCGCACTGGCAATGCCGGTTTGCACGAGTTCCACGAAATGATGGTGATCGCCCTATGCACCGTGCTCAGTGGCGGTCAAGGCGCGACACATATGGCGGCGTTCGCGGTGGCAAAGGAGCCGTTCCTGCGCAGCTTCCTCAAGCTGGAACACGGCCTGCCGAGCCACGATACGTTCAGCCGTCTGTTTCGCCGGCTCGATCCCGAGCAGTTCCGCGCCTGCTTCCAGCGCTTCATGGGCCGGTTTGCCGATGCCTGCCAAGGTGTTGTCGCGGTTGATGGCAAGGTGCTGCGCCGCTCGTTCGATAAGGCCAGCGGCAAGTCGGCGCTGCACATGGTCAGCGCTTGGGGCAGCGATGCGAGGCTGGTGCTGGGACAGATCGCGACGGACGCCAAGTCGAACGAGATCACCGCGGTGCCAAAGCTACTGGCAATGCTCTCGTTGAAGGACACCATCGTCACGGTTGACGCGCTCAACTGTCAGCGCGCCATCGCTCAGCAGATCATTGATCAGGGCGGTGACTATGCCCTGGCCCTGAAGGGGAACCAGGGCACACTGCATGATGACGTGAGCCAGTTTCTCGACGATCCGGCTTGCGAGGCGATCACCGCCGCACCGGTGGTGGACGCCGATCATGGCCGCATCGAGACACGCACAGCCACGGTCTCCACCGACATCGCCTGGCTGCAGGAGGACCACAAGTGGCCGGGTCTGGCGGCGATCGGCAAAGTCGCCCGGGTCCGTGAAACCGCCAGCAAGACGACGACTGAGACGGCCTATTACCTGCTCAGCACGGCGTTGTCAGGCGAACGCTTCAACGAAGTCGCGCGTGAGCATTGGGGGGTTGAGAACCGGCTGCATTGGCGCCTGGACGTCGTCATGAACGAGGATCAGGACCGCACCCGCCTGGGCAACGGTCCGCAAAACCTCGCAGTGCTGCGACACATGGCGCTGAATGTCATGCAGAAGGACACCTCCAAGGGATCGCTCCGCGGCAAGTTCATGCGGGCCGCATGGGATGAACGCTACGTCGCCCGCTTGCTGGCCCTGTTTTGAAGTGCGATTGCCCTGCCCGGTCGTGGTTGTTCCTTGGTTCGATTGAAGCGCCCGTTCCTTCATCCCGACCTGGCATTGCCCCGGCGACGCGGGCAGGCCGTGTCAAATCCGCCGCTTGCGGCAGGACCGGAGCCACGCGCAGCCGCCGCTTGGCGGCGAGCATGGCGAGGACCCACGATTTGTCACGGCCTGCGCGCGGTGCCACGCTTGGCCAAGACGTCGTGGCGCGCCAATCATTCACGGCCATAGCCAAGCGGTGGCTGCAGCGTAGCGATGGCGTTCAGATCAAAATCGATCATCTCCTGAAGCGCCGCCGCGGCGGCGGTGTCGCGCAGGTTTTCAGGCAGCGCACCGAACCACGCGGCGCACTCGGCCTGGACCGTCATCATCACGGTCAATGCATCATTCCAGCGTTTCTGCCGGCTTTGCCGCGACGGCCGAGGTTGTTTGATGGCGACGAGGGCTTGTTCTGCTTTCCGCCTGGCGCGAAAGCGGGCCTGGCGTTCGGCGTTGGTCAGCGCGGCCTGGCCTTCGGGTTCACGGCCTCTGGGCATGACTATTCTCCGTTACGTAACGACGAACCAAGGGGTCAGCCGACCGCATTGAAGCGGTCGTGGTAGAGGATCGCGGACTGGTTCATTGCCTCGTTCCAATGGTGCGCCGCGTTGCCCCAGTCGGCGGTGATGTTGCGCAACGCCAGGCACGCTTGCCCTTGCGAAGGCGAGGGTCAGTTTGTTCGCCGCGCCGTCGGTCGGGAAATGACCGCGCGTCTTGATGATCTTGCGCAATCGGGCATTCACGCCCTCGATCGCGTTGGTGGTGCAGATCACCCGCCGGATCTCCGGCGGGAACGCGAAGAACGGGATCACCTGCGCCCACGCCCGGCGCCACGCGGCAACCACGGTGGGAAACTTCCGCCCCCATTCACCGTCCGCGAACGCATCCAAAGCTGCCGCCGCCGCTTCGGCGCTGACGGCCGCATAGATCGGACGAAGCGCTGCGGCCAGCGTCTTGCGGTCTTTCCAGCTGGCGTAATCGAGACTGTTGCGGATCAGGTGGACAATGCAGGTTTGCAGCGTCGTCCGCGGAAATACGGCCTCCAGTGCCGCCGGCATCCCCGTCAGCCCGTCGGTGACGGCGATCAGGATGTCGTTCACGCCACGCGTCTTCAGGTCGTTGAACACTTTCATCCAGAACTTAGGCAACGCCCAGAAATTAGCGCTCCATATGCTGATCTCTGGGTGAGATGGTGTAGTTCCAGTCCGGATGGAATTTATCGCCCTTGAGATTGAGGGTCGCCATCGCCTGGTCGGAAACCTTGATGGCTTTCCGATAAATGTTGGAATCGAGTTCGCAGCGGATGGTCAGTCCGGTCTTGGTCGTGGTGTTGGCGATGAGTTCGACGACGGCGAGGCGGCCTGTAAGTGGTGTGGCACGCCAGTTCTGCGTGATAGGACAGAACATGCGGTGCTCGATCTTGTTCCACTTTGAGGTGCCAGGCGGATAATGGCAGACCTGGAATGTCAGGCTGGTCTCGTGGCAAGCCGTTGCAGTTCAACCTTTTAGAGCCGCAGCCGCGGACCGTTTGAGCCGCCGCAGTCGGCCGTGACCATGACCTTGCGCGTGGCCGGGTAACGCTCGCGGCCCATCTTGTCGAGCCACACGCGCGCGGCACTGACGGCGAATTGCGCCGTATCGTGATCAATGCCGAGGCTGACATAGCCGCTGTTGGCGGCCACGTCGTAAACGCCCCTCGGGTCAAGCCCGAGGGCAGACTACGGGAACCACCTTGCCGAGGTTCTTGTTCTCGAAGTCGTGTGCATCGACCTCGATCGGCTTGCCTTTCGGTCCATAATCACTGCCGGGGTTCTTGAACTCGCCAATCAGTTCCTTCTTCTTCGCATCGACCGAGATCACCGGCTGATCGGCCGCTTGGAACTCGCGTGCCTTGGCGTTGATGTATTCGAACAGAGGTGGCCGGCTTGGTCTGAACAGCGTTTCGGTCCCGATAGATGGCTTCCCAACCGTTCCTCTGCATCGATTGCCGTTGCGGGAAACCGCGTAGGGCTGGCGTAGCCCGACCGGAGCGGTGCTCCGCAACGGCGGCGAAATTCAAGCCGCCTCCGTCACCGCGAGGCCACCGAAATAGACGTGATCCGGCGTCCGCCCGTCAAGGCTCGAATGCGGCCGCTTGCGATTGTAGAAGGCCAGATAACCGCCGATCGAGCTGCGCGCCTCGGCCACACTGTCATAGGCGCGCAGGTAGACCTCTTCATACTTCACCGAACGCCACAGCCGCTCGACGAACACATTGTCACGCCACGACCCGCGCCCGTCCATGCTGATCCTGATCGCGTTGTCCAACAGCACTCCGGTGAACGCCGCACTGGCGAACTGGCTGCCTTGATCGGTATTGAAGATCTCCGGCTGACCGTACCGGATCAGCGCTTCGTCAAGCGCATCCAGGCAGAAATCGACCTCCATGGTGATCGACACCCGCGAGGACAGCACCCGCCGACTGAACCAATCCATCACCACGGCCAGGTACACGAAGCCATGGGCCATAGGTATGTAAGTGATGTCCATCGTCCAGACCTGGTTCGGTCGTTCGATCGCCATGCCACGCAGCAGGTGTGGAAACACCTTGTGCCCGTCTGCCGGCTTGGAAGTATGCGGACGGCGATACACCGCCTCGATCGCCATCCGCCGCATCATCGTCCTGACCAGTTCCCGGCCGATCGCGATCCCCTCGCCGCGCAGCAGGTCACGCAGCATCCGACTGCCCGCGAACGGATACTCGAGGTGCAGCTCGTCGATCCGTCGCATGATCGCGAGTTCGGCGGCAGACACGGGACAGGCACTATAATAGAGACTGCCTCGGCTGATCCCCAGCAGTGTCGCTTGGTGGGTCAGCGGCAGCCTGTGGCCGCGGTCGATCATCGCCTTGCGCTCGGATGGTCGGCCTTGCCGAGCGCAGCCGATAAAAAATCGTTCGCCAACGTCAGCTCGCCGATCTTCGCGTGCAGTGTCTTCAGGTCTACCGCCGGTTCCGACTGCTTGCCAGACGAACCTGCCCCGAACAGGCTGACTGCCCCCTCCACAAGTTGCGCCTTCCATGCCGTGATCTGCGTCGGATGCACGTCATGAAGCTGCGCCAGCTCAGCCAGCGTCCTCTCCCCCTTGATCGTCGCTAAAGCCACCTTCGCCTTCAACGCCGGACTGTGGTTGCGTCGTGTACGCCTCGACATGTTTCCCTCCTGTTGCGCGGCATCCTCGCCGCCGTCAGGCTGGGAATCCACTTATCGGCCTGTTCAGTTTTGCCCGGCCACCTCTAACTGTGCGTCGCGGTCGGGATGATTGTTGCCATCCTTCGTCTTGCGGTTCACCCCGCCTTCGCAGGGGCAGGCTATGGCGGCGATAGCCCAACTGGCGCAACAGTTTCGGAATGCTCGAGGTAAGAGGGGCACAACCCCGGGCGCGGGCGCATTTTTTGTTTGCCTCGGCTCGGAGCAGTCAGATTCAAGCTATGTGTGATCCCACCGGTTGACCTTGATGGCCTATCGTCCACCCAGCTTCGGGAGTTGGTATCGCGCCTGTTGTCGAAGTTGGCCGAACCGGAGCGGACCGTTGCCGAGCAACGCGAGGAGATCGCGCGTCTGAAGGGACTGAAGGGCCGCCCGGACATCAAACCCAGCGGCATGGACCAGGCCACCGATCCGGCAAAGCCCGGTAAGCAAGGGGGGCGTCCCGGCCGCGGCAAGGTCAGGCTTTGCGTCAGCGTCGAGGATCGGGTGCTGAAAGTGGCGGCCCCGGCAGGATCGCGCTTCAAGGGCTACGAGACCTACCTGGTCCAGGAGCTTGTGCTGTCGGTGCCTGCGATTCGCTACCGGCGTGAACGCTGGTTGACGCCGGACGGACAGACCATCGTCGCGCCGCTGCCCGAGGGGACCCAGGGGCACTTCGGCCCCGACCTGCGCCGCTTCGTGTTGATGCAATACCATCAAGGCCAAACGACATTGCCCCGTCTGGCAGCCCTGTTGCAGTCGGTCGGCCTGTCGATTTCCAAACGTGAGATCCAGCGGCTGTTGACCCAGAAGCATGATGGCTTCCTCGCCGAAGCTCGGGACGTGTTGCGCGCCGGATTGGCGACATCGCCTTGGATATCGGTGGATGACACCGGCGCACGGCATAAAGCGGCGAATGGCTTCTGCACGCAGATCGGCAATGATCGCTTCGCCTGGTTCGGCACCCGGTCATCGAAGAGCCGGCTGAACTTTCTCGGCCTGCTGCGCGCCGGCCATACCGACTTCGTGCTGAACGGCGCAGCGTTCAATTACATGCGCACCCGCGCACTGCCCGCCACCTTGATCACCCAACTGGGCGAACAGCCGGACACGGTCTTTGCCGATCAGGCCGCCTGGTCGGCGCATCTCGACCGGCTCGGTTTTACCGCCCTGACCTCGACACCCGAGCCCGCTGACCGCTTTGCGGGACATCGGTTCGCTTCGCGACCCGAGCCAGTGCAGATCGCCACCGAAGGGGCCTTATGGGGCAGCATCCACGCGCACAACTTCCTCTGCGATGCCGTGGTACTGAGTGACGATGCTGGGCAGTTCGCCGTGGGCCGACACGCGCTGTGCTGGGTTCATGCCGAACGGCTGGTGCACAAGCTGGACACCTTCACCGATGCGAACCGTGCTGCCCAGCAGCATGTGCGCAAGCTGATCTGGAACCTCTACGCCGATCTCAAGGCGTACCAAGCCAACCCCAGTAAAAGCCGCCGTCTCGCGCTGCGCGCGCGGTTCGATCGCATCTTCCAACGCCGCACCGGCTTTACCACGCTGGACCGCCTGCTCGCGCGCCTGCATGCCAACAAGGCCGAGTTGCTGATGGTACTGGAGCGGCCAGAGACGCCGCTGCACACCAACGGTTCCGAGAACGACATCCGCTGCCAGGTCACACGGCGGAAGGTCAGCGCCGGAACACGCAGCGATCCGGGCCGGAATTGCCGCGACACCTTCCTCGGCCTCGCCAAGACCTGCACAAAGCTCGGTGTGGCATTCTGGGACTATCTCGGCAGCCGCCTCCGTGTCCCGGGCCACGCTCCAATTCCACCTCTGCCGGGACTCGTCGGCTGCCGTGGGCAGCCCGCCTGATACCGGCGCCGGCCCGGGGTTGTGCCCCTGTTACTGCTCGAGGCACTCACCTTATGGCCCATCGCACGCAGCGCCGCCGCCAGCTTCACGTGGCTCTTGGACACCCACAGCAGCGGCCGCGCATCGGATCGCCCATCCCCGCCTGCGCAGGGACCGCCGGTTCCAGCAGCCGTCGCAGATCGTCGAGCAATGTCGGGTCTTTGGCCGCTGCCGTGGGCCGGCCGGCGCCCTTCCGGCGCACCTTGCCGCTCAGCGAAGCGGGTCTCTTAGAGTCCGACTCGAATCTCAAACCGAACTAGCCATCCGTCGTGTGAGCAGCATGACGGAAGCGGCGTAGAGGAATGCGGTTGCGGAGGGGATGGTGGCCTCGAAGTCCCTGGCGAGACGGCGGTTGCGCCCGAGCCAGGCGAAGAAGCGCTCGACCACCCAGCGGCGTGGATGCACGGCAAAGCCGATCTGGCCGGCCTGTTTGCGCACGATCTCGACGATGATCCTGGTGGCGTTCGTCACTCGTTCAGCGGCATAGGCGCTGTCAGCGAAGGCACGCTCGATGAAAGGATACAGCGCGCGGGACGCCCGTAGCAGTGGGATGGCGCCGTCCCGGTCCTGTACGGACGCCGAATGGACTTGAAGCTTAACCCTCGGCCATCCGTGTCGACCATGGCGTGACGTTTGCGCCCGTTGATCTTCTTGCCGGCATCATATCCCCTGGGGTCACCTGCTTCGGTGGTCTTGACGCTTTGGCTGTCGATGACCGCCGCACTGGGGCTGGCCTCACGGCCGACACGCTCGCGATCCTGCATCACCAGTCGATGGTTCAGCCGTTCGCAAGTTCGGTCGTCGCGAAACCGGGTGAACCAGCGATAGACCGTTTGGTGCGGCGGAAAGTGCGCCGGCAGCATGCGCCACGGGCAGCCGCCGCGCAGCACGAAAAAGATCGCGTTCATCATCTCGCGCATCGGCCAGGATCGATGACGGCCGGTCTCGGCGGGCGGCGGCAGCAACGGCGCGAGTATCTGCCATTCCGCATCGGTCAGATCACTGGGGTAGCGCAGCTCGTCCCGGTCATGCTCTGCCCGGGTCTCGGGGGTCCACATCGAAGGCTCCGCGAAAAAGCGAGCCGCTTAGATTCCATGGATCGGTCGGGATTTCAAGTCCCCTCGGGACAGTTTCGAGACAGCCTCTTAGGTCCTTGATGCCGCGTCCGATCGTGCTGCGCGCAACCTTGGTCGCCCGCGATGCCGCGGCGACGCCGCCGCGGCCGGCGGTGATCGCCTCCGCCGCCGCGTGGAGCCGCCGACCACGCTCATCGAGCGACGGTTGCACGGCTTGGTACCGAATAGGTATAGGGTTCTCATCGATCATGAGCCCACTACATCTAGCGTCTAACGCGTCGGGAATCCCTCCCAGACAGCGCGACGCAATGCGATTCGCTCTTATAGCGTTGACTGTTGCGTTGTGCGATAGTGCTGGCCGGCGGAGGCGAGAGGCGGAACATGGACGCGGCGGCATTTGCGGCGTGGCGGATCGGGGTTGGTGCGTTGGACCGGACCCAGCGGAGTGCGGTGTTACAGGACCTGGCTTTGGCCGAGGCGGATGATCCGATTGACCTGCCGGACCTGGAGACCGCCGAGGGCAGATCGCCTGTCGCGGCGGAAGCCGCGCCGCCGGAAGCCGCGAATGCCGCCAATCCGTCTCGTGGCGGAGGCTTATTGGCGCAAATCGGGCAGGCCAGGGTCGCGAGCTTTGGCTGTCCGCATTGCGGCGGCGATGCGATTCGCCGGTGGGGCGAGGCGAACGGCAAGCCGCGCTACCGCTGCACAAGCTGCCGCAAGACATTCAATGCGCTGACCGGAACGCCGTTGGCTGGATTGCGCCGCACGGACCGCTGGAACGATCAGGCACGGGCCTTGATCAGCGGCGAAACGGTTGCCAAGGCCGCGGACCATTGCGACGTGGCCTATACGACGGCATTCCGCTGGCGGCACCGGTTCCTGGCGGCGCTCAATCTCGACCAGCCGCGGCTCTGTCCGGGATCGTTGAGGCGGATGAGACGTTCATTCTGGAGTCCTTCAAGGGCAGGCGCTCGGACCTTCCGCGGGCCGCGCGCAAGCGGGGCGGCAAGGCCGCCAAGCGAGGACTGTCAGTCGAGCAGATCCCGGTCATGGTGGCCCGCGACCGCAGCGGCGCGACGGCCGACGCTGTCCTGCCGCGGCTCGACGCTGCCAGCATCACCAAGGCGTTGGGCAGCGTCATCACCCGACCGGCGGAATTGTGCTGCGATGGCGGGTCGGCCATCACCGCGTTCGCCCGGCGCGCCGGGCTGACCTTGCATGTCCTGCCGGCCCCGGGCACTCTTAAGCCGAAGGCGCCAGAGTGGCACATCAACAACGTGAACGCCTATCACGGCCGTCTCAAGGAATGGCTGCGGCGCTTCCACGGGGTGGCGGCGAAAAACCTGCCGAACTACCTAAGTTGGCGACGAACGATCGAAGCGCTCGGCGACGCACCGACCCCGGAGGCTTGGATCAAGGCGGCGGCGGGATTGGGACCATACCAACAGTCAACGCCATTATAGCGATGCGATTCGCCTATTTCTGGGCGGCGCCTTAATATCACTCGTTGCTGTTGCCTTGCTCGCGGACGGTGGGGTCAGGCTGGGGAACGAAGTCTCGGCAGCCGGCACCGGCGGTAGCGACCACCTGTCGCCCATCAGAAGTTTTTCTCTGACCCGGGGCAGCTTTGGTCGAGACCGACTCATGTCCGCCTTTGGCATGGGTCAGCCTCTCACTTCAAATTCAATTCACCCCCTACTCCGCCGCCTGCGCCGTCTCCCCCAGCTTCACCCCGCGCACCGCATATTCCGCCGCCACCTTGATCGCCTCGATCATGCTGACCGCGCTCGCCTTCCCCGTCCCCGCGATGTCGAACGCCGTGCCATGATCGACACTCGTGCGCAGGATCGGCAACCCCAGCGTCACGCTCACCGTCTTCTCGAAATCCATCATCTTCGCCGCGATGTGCCCCTGGTCGTGGTACAGCGACAGCACCGCGTCGTACCGCCCGATCCGCGCCATGTGGAATACGCTGTCCGCCGGCACCGGCCCGCTCACCTGCATCCCGCGCGCCCGCGCCGCGGCGATCGCCGGCTTGATCGCCTCGATCTCCTCGCGCCCGAACAGCCCGTCCTCGCCGCCGTGCGGGTTGAGCGCCGCCACCGCCAGGTGCGGCCGGGCAATCCCCAACTGCCCCAGCGCGTGGACGCACTTGTCGATGCCCTTCGCCACCCGCTCCTGGGTGATCTGCCGGCACGCCTCGATCAGCGAAACGTGCCGGGTCAGGAAGAAGATCTTCAGCCCGGAGATGGTGAACATCGTCATCTCTTCGGCGGCACCGGTGAACTCGGCGAACATCTCGGTATGGCCGATGAACGGGATTTTTGCCGCCTTCAGCGACTCCTTGTTGATCGGCGTGGTCGCCACGCCGTCGATGCGCCCGGCCATCGCCAACTCGATCGACGCCTTGATCGAGGCGAACGCCGCCTCGCCGCCCAGCGCCTGCACCTCGCCCATGCGGAGCACGGCGGGATCGACGGTCTGCTGGTGCACCACGTCGATCACGCCGGGCGCGTCGGCCAGCGCCTCCGGCCCGGCGACCAGGTTCAGCCGTCGCCGTCAGCCCGCACACCGCCAGCGCGCGCTCGAACACCCGCGCGTCGCCGATCAGGAAGCTGCACGAGGCGGCGCGCACCTCGGCGTCCAGCAGCGCGCGCACCGCGATCTCCGGCCCGATCCCGGCGGGATCGCCCATGGTGACAGCCAGCACCGGCCTGCGTTCGGTCATCGGTCTCTCCTTGGGTCACATCGTCGGGCGGAAAAGCCAACGCCCTCCGGACTTGATCCGGGGGGTAGCGCATTCCGCCATCGCGCAATGGCGGAATGCGCTACGCTTTCCCGCCCTACGGTTGATATCCTACCACCGATCCGGGGAAATGGCACGCGACGCGGTGGCCGGGCGCCAACTCGGCCAGATCCGGCGTCTCGGCGGCGCAGCGCGCGGTCGCCGTCGGGCAGCGGGTGCGGAAATAGCAGCCCGAGGGCGGGTTGAGCGCGCTCGGCACCTCGCCGCTCAGCACGATGCGCTGCGCGCGCGCGTCGCGTCCCCCGGGGCGTCCAGGGTCGGCACGGCGGAGATCAGGCTGGCGGTGTAGGGGTGCAGCGGCCGGCGGAACAGCTCGGCGGCCGGCGCGGTCTCCACCACCCGCCCCAGATACAGCACCACGATGCGGTCGGAGATGTGCCGCACCACCGCCAGATCGTGCGCGATGAACAGGTAGGTCAGCCGCAGCCGCTCCTGCAGCCCGATCATCAGGTTGATGATCTGCGCCTGGATGTTCACGTCGAGCGCCGAGATCGGCTCGTCGCCGACCACGAACACCGGCTCCACCGCCAGCGCGCGCGCGATCGAGATGCGCTGGCGCTGCCCGCCGGAGAATTCGTGCGGAAACCGCGCCGCCGCTTCCGGCGGCAGGCCCACCAGGTCCAGCAGCTCGCGCGACGCGCGCGCGCGCGTCGGCCGCATCGCGCGCCAGGCCGTGCAGCCGCAGCGGGCCGGCCAGGATTTCGCCCACCGTCATGCGCGGGTTGAGCGAGGCGTACGGGTCCTGGAAGATCATCTGCATCCGCCGGCGCAACGGCCGGATCGCCGCCTGCGACGCGTGCGAGATGTCCTGGCCGTCGAACGCGATGCGCCCGGCGGTCGGCTCCTCCAGCCGCATCACCAGCCGCGCCAGCGTCGACTTGCCGCAGCCGGATTCGCCCACCAGCCCGACCGTCTCGCCGCGGAAACACCTGCAGATCCACGCCATCGACCGCGCGCAGCACGCGGTGCGGCTCCAGAAAATTCTCGCGCGGCAGCTCGAAATGCTTGACCAGGCCTTGCACGTCCAGCAGCGGCGCCGGCGCGGCTGCCGCGCGCATCGCGGCGGCGGCCCCGGCGCGCAGGCGGCGGCGGATGCAGCGGCTGCGCCGCCCTGCGTCACCCAGCAGCGCGCGCTGCGACCGGCACCGATCGGCAGCAGCGCCGGATGTTCGCGCGCAGGCATCGATCGCGAACGGGCAGCGCGCGCGGAAGCGGCAGCCCTCGGGCCAGGCGCGCGGCGTCGGGCGGCTGGCCCTCGATCGTCGCCAGGCGGCGGTCGCCGGCCTCGCCGTCCATGCCGCGGCGCGGCGTGCAGCAGCGCCCAGGTGTAGGGATGGCGCGGATCGGTCAGCAGCTCCTGCGGGCGGCCTTCCTCGACCACCTCGCCGGCATACATCACCAGCACGCGCGAGCAGATCGTCGCGATCACGCCGAGGTCGTGGCTGATCAGGATCACCGCGGTGCCGAGATCGGCGTTCAGCGCGCGCAGCAGGTCGAGGATCTGCGCCTGGATGGTGACGTCCAGCGCGGTGGTCGGCTCGTCGGCGAGGATCAGCGACGGTTCGTTGGCAAACCCCATCGCCAGCATCACCCGCTGGCGCATGCCGCCGGAGAACTGGTGCGGCCAGGAATCCAGCACCCGCTCCGGCGCCGGCGATGCCCATGCGGCCGCAGCAGCGCGACCGCCCGGGTGCGCGCCGCCGTCGCGGCGTGAAGCGGCCATGCGCCGTCATCGTCTCGATCAACTGGCGCGAGATGCGCAGCACCGGGTTGAGCGAGGTCATCGGGTCCTGGAACACCATCGCGATCTCGGCGCCGCGGATGTCGCGCAGCGCGTCCTCGCGACAGCGCGGTGATCTCGCGGCCGCGGAAGCGGATCGATCCGGCGACGATGCGCGCCGGTTCCTCCAGCAGGTTCATGATCGATTTTGCGCGCGACGCTCTTGCCGGAGCCGGATTCGCCGACGATGCCCAGCGTCTCGCCGCGGTGCAGCGTGAAGCTGACGCCGTCCACCGCGCGCACCACGCCGGCGTCGGTGAAGAACCAGGTGCGCAGGTCGCTGACCTGCAGCAGCGGCTCGGCCGCATCTGCAGTCGGCTTCCGCCATGGCGCCGTCCGCCCTCTCAGCGGCGTCGGGCATGCGGATCGAGCCAGTCGCGCAGGCCGTCGCCCACGAAGTTGAAGCCGATCACCACGGTCAGGATCGCCAGGCCGGGAAACGTCGCCACCCACCATTGCGAGACCAGCTCGCGGCCCTCGGACGACCATCGACGCCCCATTCCGGCGTCGGCGGCACGACGCCGAGCCCGAGGAACGACAGGCCCGGCGAACACCAGGATGGCGTTGCCCAGATCGAGCGTGATCAGCACGACCAGCGGCCCGACCGCATTCGGCAGGATCTGGCGGAACAGGATGTGCGTCGGCGGGAAGCCGATGGTGCGCGCGGCCGCGACGTATTCCAGCGAGCGCTGCCCCAGCACCAGGCTGCGCGCGAGGCGGGCGAATTTCGGCCACCACACCACCAGCATGGCGATCACCGTGTTGCGCGTGCCGATGCCCAGCGCCGCGGCGATCGCCATCGCCAGGATGATCGGCGGGAAGCAGAACATCAGGTCGGTGGCGCGCATCAGCACCTCCTCGGCCCAGCCGCGCGCATAGGCGGCGACGGCGCCGACCAGCGTGCCGACCGCGCCGCCGATCAGCACCACGGTGAAGCCCACGGTCAGCGAGGTGCGCGCGCCGAAGATGATGCGCGTCAGCACGTCGCGGCCAAGCTCGTCGGTGCCGAGCCAGTGCGCCAGCGACGGCGCGGCGAGCCGGCCGGCGACGTCCACCGTGTCGGGGGCGTAGGGCGAGATCCAGCGGCGCCAGCAATGCCGCGAGCAGCAGCCAGGCGACGATCACCGCGCCGCCGATCGCCGGCAGCAGGTAGCGCCGCAGCCAGCGCCGCCGCCGCCGGTGCCGAGACGCTGGCGTCCGCGGGCGGCGCCGCACGGTCGCGGCCACGGGCGGTCAGCGGCGCATGGCGGATCGCCGGCGGCTCATCGGCGCATCACCCGCGGATCGAGCAGCGCGTAGGACAGATCGACGATCAGGTTGACGATCACGTAGACGATCGCCACCACGCAGCGTGATGCCCATGATCGCCGGGAAATCCAGGATGACCGCGCTCTGGAACGTGTAACGGCCCAGCCCGGGCCAGGAGAAAATCGTTTCGGTCAGCACCGTGCCGGTCAGCAGTTGCGCATAGGCCAGGCCGCCCAGCGTGACCACCGGCAGCAGCGCGTTGGGCAGCGCGTGGCGCAGCATGATGACGCGCCGCAGCAGGCCCTTGGCGCGGGCGACGCGGATATAGTCCTGCGACAACGCCTCCAGCATCGCCGCGCGCGTGGTGCGGGTGATCAGCCCCATGGTCGCCGACGGCCAGCACGATCGAGGGCAGCACCAGGTGCGCCAGCGCGTCCCAGAACGTGTCCCAGTGCGCCGGCCAGCGGCGCATCGATCAGCATGAAGCCGGTCACCTCGGGCGGCGGGAACTGGTCGGCGCCGATCTGCCCGGGCCCGGGCGCCCAGCCCAGCCAGCCGTAGAACACCGCCAGCATGATGAAGGCGAGCCAGAACGTCGGCGCGGACACGCCGATCAGCGACACCGCGCGCGCGACGTGGTCGATCCACGAATCGCGCTTCATCGCCGCCAGCACGCCGAGCGGCAGGCCGACAGACCAGCGACAGCAGGAAGGCGGCGGTGGACAGCTCGATCGGTGGCCGGGGCGTATTGCGCGATGTCCTCGATCACCGGGCGCTGCGAGGAGATCGAGATGCCGAGATCGCCGTGCGCGAGGCCGCGCAGAAAAATCCAGTAGCGGTCCCACATCGGCAGATCGAGGCCCCATTTGTGCCGGTAGGCCGCGACGATGGCGGGGTTGTTGGCGGCGACGTCGCCAAGCTGGGTCAGCACCGGATCGCCCGGCACCGTGTTGGCGATCAGGAAGATGATCAGCGTCGCCAGCAGCACCATCGCCGCGGCGATCACCAGACGCGAGGCGAGGTAGCGCAGCACCCGATTGTGTCCCCCCTGCCCTGCCGGATACCGCATGGGCCGCCCGGCGCCAAGCGTGGTGACGCCGGCGTCAGGGCGACCGGGTGAACCCGGGAGTGGCGCTCGATCAGCCGCTTGACGGTCGTTGCGCGTTCCACAGCGGCCTTGTGGCGACCCGCCCTGGATGAAAACCGTCCAGGCGCGTTTTCCCCCTGGCGACGTTGGAGAAGGTTTTTTGGCCCGCTTCCCCATTAGGCGACGCCCGACAATTGCCGCTTCGACGCGCGCCCTGGACCGGAAGCAGGAGCATGCGATGCCAGGTGGGACGACTCGGCGGGAAGCAAGCAATCAAGCAAGTATTTTTCGCACGGAGGAAGCAGGGAGGACCACGGAGCACACGGAGAAGACAAGTGTTGGCGCTTCGCGCGGTGTGTGACCGTACTCCTGCGCGAAGCGCCAGAATCCTTACTTCTCCGTGTGCTCCGTGGCCCTCCCTGCTTCCTCCGTGCGAAAAATGCTTACTTGCTTTCTCGCTGGCTGGCTGGCCTGCGACGAAAGCGGGCCGCAAGATGAACCCGATGTCCTGTCCCACTCGGCAGGCGCGCCAACCGACGACACCGAGCCGTCGATTCGTTGATTGTTGGGCGTCGCCTTGCCCCCGGAGAGTCGATCGCCCGGGCGCGCAGCGTCGCCCCGCGTTGCCGCAAAACGACACCAGGCAAGCCCACATCACCACGCGCAAGGCGCCTTGGGTTGTGCCGCTGTCATCCGCGCGAAGCGCCAAAAAAAGTCCAGGCAAGCAAGTTCAACCGCAAAGTACGCAAATAACGCAAATGGAGCCGAGGCGAACCGACGATGGTGACGCATTTTGAAATCACAGCGGACGCCGCCCCCGGATAATCGCCAATGCAATGCCTACTCCAAAAGCGAAGGCGGCGAACAGACCGTCGAGGATATGGCTGGCTGTGACCGACCAGCCTCGGACAATGAAGCTGGATACCAGAACAGCGACGCCGACCCAAGCAAGCCATTGCAGAGCAGAACGGGACAGAGGCGGAATCTCCGTCCGGCTAGTCCCGATACTTTCGGCTGACGTGGCCGATTGGGGGCCGCGAGGCTTCGGTGGTTCGACTTGAGCGTCAATCAGATCGACGAAATCCGAAACCGTCATCGCGCTCCGGGTCTCCAGCCGGGCTGCCCACCGGCCCCGTGACGCCGGTGACTGACAGTTGGCTTCATCCAAGCGCGGCCCCGCCATTCGCACCGCGAGACATACGTTAGTTTGGGCGGGCAGGAATGTCAACCCATATAACTCATCCTCCCAATCATTTCCAACCGGAGGCTTCCTGCATGTCCTTCTCTTCCACCAGCATCGACCCAGGCGCATTGCGCGGAACCATGCCGCCGCACCGCCGCGACGCCATCCTGTCGCAGACCGCTTTCGCGGCGCGCAAGGCGGGGTCGCGCGCGCGCCCACCAGCCGGACCGGCATGCGGCAGCGCCTGCGCAAAACCCGAAACCCGCGTTTTCCCGAATCAACCCTTTGAACCCCGAGCCGGCCACGCCGCCCGGGCAAAACCCCGAATCCGCGTCCGATTTTGCCCGAAATCAACCCCTTGAACCCCGAGCCGGCCGCGCCGCCCGCACAAAACCCCGAATCCGCATTCTCCCGAATCAACCCCTTGAACCCCGAGCCGGCCGCGCCACCCGGGCAAAACCCCGAATCCGCATTTCCCCGAATCAACCCTTTGAACCCCGAGCCGCCCCTGCAAAACCGCGAATCCCGATCTTCGCAAAGCAACCGTCCGACCCCGCACCCGTCTGGAACGTGCCCCGTGACCGGCACGACAGCGACATCCGGGCACCTCCACTGCTTCACCCCCTCGCCCCACGGCGGCGGGTACGCAGTTGGCAGGTGGACTGGGTGGGGTCCGGGGATCAGGGGGGCGTCGCGGGTGGATCACGGAGGGGAAGCACGGTGATCGTGACGCGAATTCCACGCGGCAGAGGGCGCCACGTTGTATTGCCCGCCGGGGCCGGTATGCTCCCGGCCCAACACGACGAACGCAGGGAGGGAAACGTGCGGGACCTGGGCTGGATCGGCCGGCGCGATGTGGTGCGCCTGCTTGGATTGGGCGGCGCGGCGCTGGCGGCGGGGCTGCCGGAACGCGTGCACGCGGCGGCCAGCGGCGGCACGCTGGTGCTGGGCATCGACATCAGCGACTCGATCACCTTCGACCCGGCGCGCGAGGCACAATACACCGCGCCGCTGAGCCTGCGCGCGGCCTACGAGTCGCTGGTGACCATGTCGCCCGGCGACTACCTGGAGGTGAAGCCGGCGCTGGCCAAGACCTGGGCGCGCACCGCCGACGGCAAGGGCTGGCGGTTCCATCTGGCCGACGCAAAGTTCAACAGCGGCAACCCGGTCACCGCCGACGACGTGAAGTGGACTTTCGACCGGCTGATCAACCTGAAGGACCAGCCGTCGCAGTACGTGACAAACGTTTCGTCGGTCAACGTGATCGATCCGCACACGCTCGATATCATGCTGGTCGATCCGACGCAGCCGGTGCTGGCCATCCTGTCGGGGCCGAATTTCGGCGTGATGGAGGCCAAGGCGGTTGCAGCCCAGGGCGGCACCGCGGGCCAGGACGCCAGCACCGCCGACAAGGCGACGAACTGGCTGAACCAGCACTCCGCCGGCGCCGGCCCGTTCACCCTGGTGGGCTGGACCCGCGGCGCGCAGATCCTGCTGACCCGCAACGAGCACTATTTCCGCGGCCCGGTGCATTTCGAGCACGTGATCGTGCGCCACATGGGCGACAGCGCGACGCAGCTTCTGGCGATCAAGCGCGGCGACATCAGCGTCGCGTTCAACCTGATCCCGGAACAGATCGCCACGCTGAAGGACGAAAAGCAGGTGCGCGTGGAGGGGCTGCGCAGCCTGGATTACGTCTACATGGCGCTGACCAACGAGCCCGAGTTCAACAAGGCACTGGCGGTGAAGGAAGCGCGCCAGGCGATCGCCTGTGCGATCGACTATGACGGCATCATCAACAGCCTGCTCGGCGGCAAGGCGCTGCGTTGCGCGAGCTTCATCCCGATCGGGCTGTACGGCTCGACCGAGGCGACGACGAAGCAGCTCGGCTGGCACCAGGATCTGGACCGCTCGAAGCAGTTGCTGCAGCAGGCGGGTTTTCCGGGTGGGTTCGAGTTCAAGATCACCTATGGCGATGCCGCGGTGTCCGGCCTGTCGTATGCCGTGCTGGCGCAGAAGCTGCAATCGGACCTGGCGCGCGTCGGGATCAAGGTGGTGCTGGATCCGATCGACCAGGTGAACCTGCGCACGCAGTACACCACGGGAAAATCCCAGGGCGGCGTGCTGACGTTCTGGAACCCGTCCGGGGTGGAAACGGATCAGTGGGCCTCGGCCAGCGTGCTGCGGGTGGCCAAGCGCATCCACTGGACGCCGGACCCGGCGCTGAAGCAGACCGTGCTGGCGGCCGCGGCGGAGCAGGATGTGGCGAAGCGCTCCGCGCTGTATGTGGACTACGAGAAGGCGATGATCGACCAAGCGAGCCTGCTGATCCTGTTCCAGCCGATCTACCAGTTCGCAGTGCACAACACGCTGAAGACGTTCCCGCTGACCGCGGCCGGGTGGGAGGCGGAGCTGTATCAGGCGACG
Source organism: uncultured Alphaproteobacteria bacterium (assembly GCA_963773345.1). Taxonomy (GTDB): domain Bacteria; phylum Pseudomonadota; class Alphaproteobacteria; order Acetobacterales; family Acetobacteraceae; genus Palsa-883. Next base: position 1,611,601 of record CAVZBG010000010.1, read on the forward strand.
GCGTAGGGGGGGCGGACCCGGTCACCGACCGGTCTTCGGCCTGCTTGGCGGGGGGAAATTGGCACATCGGCCTATGCCGCTGGAGGCAGTGGCGGCGGCGCAGACGGCCTGGGGTGGGGTGACGCCGTCACAAATCGGGTAACGCAGGAAATTTCGACCACAGATGCATGCAACTGCACACAGACCGCGATAGGAAGCTCGGGAAAGGGGGAGGCCGATGTAGAAAGGCGGAAACCTTTGGTAGCGATCCAGAGGGTTGAACTCTCACTCATCCCCTCATTTTCCTTGGGACACAAAAGAATCGGCTGGTCATAAAGGCGATTCCGGAAAGAATCAGACAACCGCCGGCGTCGGCATATCCTTGCGAATTCGCCAAGGCGACTTCCAACGCCGCGAGAGGCAACAAATCTCCCGCCCGCAACGGCAAGCCGGGGGATACAATGGCCATCAGGGAACGGCGATTCTCCTTCAACCGGGTCAAGCAGGTTCTTGGCGGTGTGCTGGGCCACGACCTGCACGCCAAGCGCGTCGACTCGCTGTGCGACGCCACTCTGGGCGTGCTGCGCAGCGCCTCTCTTGCGGTCTGCACCATCGGCCAGGGCCTTGCCGCCGCGCGCGGTCTGAATCCCAGGCACGCGACCAAGCAGGTGGACCGCCTGCTCTCCAACCCAAACATCAACGTCGATGACATCGCGGCCCGCTGGGTGCCCTACATCGTCGGCGCACGCAGCTCCATCGTCGTGGCATTGGATTGGACCGACTTCGAGGCCGACAAGCAAGCCACTATCATGCTGTCGCTGATCACCGACCACGGCCGTGCCACGCCGCTGGTGTGGCTGACAGTCGACAAGCACACGCTCAAGGACAACCGCAGCCTCTACGAGCATCGTGTGTTGGTGAGATTGGCTGAACTGTTGCCGGCCGACATCAAGGTCTGCGTGGTCGCCGATCGCGGCTTCGGCGACCAGAAGCTTTACAAACTGCTGACCGAGGAACTGTGCTTCGACTACGTCATCCGCTTCCGCGGCGACATCACCGTCAATGCCACGACGGGCGAAACCCGCACCGCCGCCGCCTGGGTGCGGCCCGGTGGACGCGCCCGCGTGCTGCGCGGCGCCGCAGTCACCGCCGACCGCTATGCGGTGGGAACCGTGGTCTGCGTGCAGGACCCGGACATGAAGCAGGCCTGGTGCCTGGCCGCCAGCAGCACCGACGCCACGGCCAGGCATCTGACCGGATACTACGGCCGTCGCTGGGGCATCGAGTGCGCGCTGCGCGATACCAAGGACCTGCGTTTCGGCATGGGAATGGGCGTGATACACGTCAAATCGCCGGAGCGGCGCGACCGGTTGGGGCTGATCAACGCTTTCGCGGTGGTGCTGCTGACGTTGCTCGGTGCTGCCGGTGAGGCGCTGGGCTATGACCGGATGCTCAAGACCAACACAGCCAAGCGCCGGGTCCACTCGTTGTTCCGTCAGGGCTGCATGCTTTACGATCTGATCCCGACAATGCCGGAAATCAGGCTGCGGCCGCTGATGCGGCGCTTCTCTCAGATGCTGCAAGACCAGCCGCTCTTCGCAGACGTTTTCGGGCCGGTCTGACAAATGAGGGGAGTCATGAGGGTTGAACTCCCTCCCGGCAAAGGCGAGCCAGCCAGCCAGCCGGAAGCGAGCCTTGCATGGGTTAGGCAACCACACTCGTGAAGCGTAGGCAGCGGGTACTGAAGCCGCGGTAAGTTGGCCACGATATCATCAAATGCTGGAGCCTTCGTCGCTCTGCTTGCGGGGGCAGCACCGGGGCGACCGCCAAGGCAGGGTCCGCCGCCGGACCCTCCCCCGACGCGCCGATGGGAGGACCGCCTGCGCGACCTCACCGTAACCGTCCGGTCAGCCCCGCCTACCGCGGCGGGCTAACGGGTTGCTATGGTTCTGCTCAGGCAGCGTCGCGCTGATCCAGCCTCACGCGGACGCCGGTGAGGTTCCACGGCAGCAATTCATGGACCCGCTTGACCGGATGTTCGGCGATACGCTCCAGGACCTGGCGCAGATAATCCTCGGGATCGAGGCCGTTCAGCTTCGCCGTCTCGGTGAGCGAGTAGATCGCCGCGGCGCGTTCGCCACCAGCATCGGCGCCAGCGAACAGCCAGTTCTTGCGCCCCAACGTCATCGGTCGCATGGCGCGTTCGGCGGCGTTGTTGTCGAGGCAGGCGCGGCCGTCGCGCAGCACCAGCGTCAGTGCCTGCCAGCGCGTCAGCGTGTAGCGGATCGCTCCGGCCAGTTCGCTCTTGCCCGGGATGCGCGCCTGGGTCTTCTCCAGCCAGATCCGCAGCTCGGCGAACAACGGAGCGCTTTGCCCCTGTCGGACGGCCAGGCGGGCATCGGGCGACTGGCTGCGGATCGTCGCCTCGATCGCATACAGCGCGGCGATGCGTTGCAGGGCTTCGAGCGCCAACGGCGACTTGGTGGCCGCGTGCACGTCGAAGAACTTGCGTCGCGCATGTGCCCAGCAGGCGGCCTCGGTCACGCCGCGGTCATAGAGGCCGGCATAGCCGGCATAACCGTCCGCCTGCAGGATGCCGCGGAACGGCGCGAGGTGGGTCCGCGGGTGTTCGCCCTTGCGATCGGAGCTGTAACAATACAGTACCGCCGGTGCCGCCTCGCCGGCGAACGGGCGGTCGTCGCGCACGTAGCACCACAGCCGCCCGGTTTTGGTCTTGCCGCGACCGGGGTCGAGCACCGGCACCGTGGTGTCGTCCGCATGTACCCGCTCTGCTGCCATCACGTGCGTACCAACCGCCTCGACCAGCGGACGCACCAGCCGCGCCGTCTGGCCGACCCAATCGGCGAGTGTGGAACGATCCAGCTCGACCCCGGCGCGGGCATAGATTTCCGCCTGGCGATACAGCGGCAGATGGTCGCAGTACTTCGCCACCAGCACATGCGACAGCAGACCGGGCGCGGCCAGGCCGCGCTCGATGGGCAGGCTGGGCACCGGTGCCTGGGCGATGCTCTCGCAGCTCCGGCACGACAGCTTCGGCCGCACATGCCTGATGACGCGGAATGACCCCGGCACATAGTCCAGTACTTCGGTCATATCCTCGCCGAGGGCGCGCAGGGCTCCACCACACTTCGGGCAGGCACATGGTGCTGCGTGCTCCACCACCTCGCGCGGCAGGCTCTGCGGCAATGGCCGGCGCGCCGGCTTGCGCCGTGTCGTCTCGGCCGATGCTGCCGCCGCTGGTGGCTCCGGCTCGGCCGGTTGCGTCTCGGCGATCTGCTCTTCGAGGTCGCCGAGCAGCAACTCCAGTTGCTCCATCGCGCTGCGCAGCTTCTCCGATGAGGCGCCGAACCGCTCGCGCAACAGCCTCGCCAGGCGCAGCTTCAGCTGCTCGTGGCGCAGCGTCAGATCTTGCACGCCGTTGCGCGCCGCTTGCAGTTCGCCAGCCTGCCGCTCCAATTCGGCTGCCTGCTGTTCCAGCACGGCCGCATGCTCGGCCTCGCGTTGCAACAGCAGACCCCGCAACGCGGTCACGTTGCGCGGCAGTGTTGCAGGGTCGAGCGGCATCAGCATGCGCGAATTGTCCAACACCGGTCCGCGTCGCTGCAAGTAATTTCCCGCTGCCAGCACAGTTTTTCAGCCGACCATCTGCGGACGCCAACTGCGCGCAGGCATGCGCCAGTCAATCCCTTCCAGCAACATCGACAGTTGTGCCGAGGTCAGCGACACAGCGCCATCCCTCGCCTGTGGCCACACGAAGCGGCCCTTCTCAAGACGCTTGGCAAACAGGCACAAACCTTGCCCGTCCCAGCACAGCACCTTGATCAAATCGCCAGACTCCATGTCATTCAGCATACCGATCGCAAATTGTCGTCGTCGAGTATCCCTGGCATCCGCTCCACGGAGAGCAAGTTCGGGTTTATGCGAGACACGGCCGGCGCGGCCGCCAGATACTATATATAGAAGTGAAGCCGGGCTCTCGCGAGAGCTGCCAGCTTGGATGGCTGATGCGGCCGTATGTGCGGCAATGTCGTCTGGCCGCTCCCTGGTTGTGCTTGCCCATCTGAATGAGTTGCGGGCGATGCTCGACAGTCATTCTGCTAAGCCACTGTCGGATGGATCATTGAAACCCTCGGGACAAAAGGAGGGACTCGATGAGACGCTGCCGGGACAAGCAACTCGTGCTCGACCTCGCTCAGGGTCGCAGGAACAGCCATACGGCGATAGCACCGGAGCAATTGCTACAGGCACTGGCCGATCTGTTGCTCGAAGCACTCGGCGACCAAAGCAAAGTAATCGGAGACGTCCTGGAGGCGCATGATGCAGCCGAAGATCACGCCTGATCATCTCGGCCGCGGCGCGGTCGTGTATGTTCGCCAGTCGACGCCGGGTCAAGTTGTGGAGCACACCGAAAGCCAGCGACGGCAGTATGCGCTTGCCGAGTCCGCCCGGTCGCTCGGCTTCGGTTCGGTCACGCTCATTGACGACGATCTCGGTCGCTCGGGCTCCGGCCTGGTCGAGCGGCCGGGGTTCCAGAAGTTGGTGGCGCAGGTCTGTGGCGGTTCAGTTGGTGCCGTTTTCTGCATCGAAGCGTCTCGCCTCGCCCGGAACGGACGTGACTGGCATCATCTCATCGATCTATGTGCTCTCGCAGGAACGCTGGTGATCGATCCCGATGGCGCCTACGATCCACGCTTGGTCAACGATCGCCTTCTTCTTGGCCTGAAGGGGACCATGTCGGAGTACCGAGCTGAGCCTGCTGCGTCAGCGCGGCCTTGTTGCCCGCGACTCGAAAGCACTACGGGGAGAACTGCGGTTCATCCTCCCGCCTGGTTATTGCTGGAACGAGATCGGACAAATCGAGATGGATCCGGATGAGCGGGTCAGAGGAGTGATTGAACTCCTGTTCCGAAAGTTCGAGGAGCTCGGCAGTGCCCGGCAGGTGCTGCTTTGGATACAGGACCAGAGATTGCAGGTACCCATCACCCGGCGGAACAATGGGAGCGTCTGCAAAATTGCCTGGCGACCGGCAGCTTATCACACCGGTACTGATGGTCCTGAGGCATCCGATCTACGCTGGCGCCTACGTGTTCGGACGTACTACCCAGCGCACCCGCGTGATTGATGGTCGAGCCCGCAAGACCACAGGCCATTCGAAGCAGATGGGCGAATGGAACGTGCTTCTGCGAGATCACCATCCCGGCTACATCAACTGGGAGCAGTACGAGGCAAACCAGAAGCTGATCTCCGAGAACGCGCACATGCAGCGTCGAACCGAGCGCAAATCGGCTCGTGGCGGTCGCGCGCTACTGACCGGCCTCGTTCGTTGTGGCCGATGCGGCCGAACGATGCGTGTGTCCTATGGCTCACAGTCCGGTCATGCGCACCGTTATCATTGCCGCGGCGACGACAGTCATGTTGGCGGCTGGCTCTGCATCGGTATTGGCGGTGTCAGGGTCGACCGTGCCGTTGCAGCGGAGATTGTCGAAACGGTTTCGCCCCACGCGATTGACGCTGCCATCCAGGCTGCCAACCGATCCGACAAAGCAGATGCCGAGATCCGGCAGGCATTCTTTCGAGAACTTGAGGAAGCGCAGTACCAGGTTTCTATGGCGGAACGGCGCTACGAGATGGTCGATCCGTCGAAACGGCTCGTGGCACGTGAGCTGGAAACACGATGGAACGCAGCACTCGAGCGCGTCGCCCATATTAAGGAGCGTATCGCCAAACATGACGTTGCCGCCGCAACACGCCCGCAAGTCGATCGCGTGGCACTGATGAATCTGGCGCGTGATCTGCCCGCAACATGGAACGCCTCGGGCACCGACATGCGAACGAAGCAACGGATAACCCACATCCTGATCCGTGAAGTGATCCTCGATCTCGACAATGCCACCAACGACGCGCTGGTTACGATCCATTGGCATGGCGGTCGCCACACTGAGCTGCGTGTATCGCGCGTCCGAACCGGCCGCTTCCCGGCCGACCGGAATCCCAGTGCGGTGGAAGTGGTCCAAAGACTTGGCGGACAGCGGCCTGACCGAGAACTGGCCAGCACGATGAACCGGATGCGCTGCAAGCCGTCAGACGGCAAGGCTTGGACAACCGTTCGCGTGCGCGAACTGCGAGACCGGCTTGGTATCGCGCCATTCGACCCTGCCTCACAGACCGAGGAGACCGTCAGTGCAGATCGAGCGGCAGCTCGTCTTGGGATTTGCGTCGGCTCGGTTCACAGGCTGATTTGCCAGGGAGTCCTGCCCGCGACACAGCGATGTTCTCAGCGCCGTGGCAGATACCTGTGGCCGCGCTCGACACCGAAGCCGTCAGGTTAGGCGCCCAGGAAATCGCCGGCCGGCGACCGAAATTCTACAAGAAATATCAAGAGGATCGCTCCCTGAAGCTGCCAGGACTCTGACTGAAAGGATGCATAATGTCACGCAACTCCCGCGCTTGCCGCGGAACACGAACAACTGTCCGTTGAACGGGTCCTGGCCGAGCCGCTGCTGGGTCAGCGAGGCCAGGCCGTCAAAGCCCTGCGCTTATGTGCTGCGGCACATAAGCGCAATGATGCGGAGTGTACGGTTATGCGGAGTAGACCCAGATAGCGCGGGCCGGCTCGAGGCTTCATCTCGATCTAACCACGGAGCGTCGCCGAATTGCTCCGCATAATTATTGTCGTCCTCTGCTGACGCAGCACAGAGGACAGACATGACAAAGCCTATCACGGAGGCGCCGTCACAACGGCGGAGCATGAACGCAGGAGCACTGCGTTCGGCTATCGATACATTCGCAGATCTTTTGAAACAGCTTGGCCACACGCCGCTGACCGTGGCGGGCTATGTGGATTCGTCGCGTCACTTCGGGGAATGGCTCGCCCGAACCGGAAGGTCTCCCGCAGAGATCGACGATGATGTGATTGCCCTCTTTGCTCGGCATCGATGCCGCTGCCCGGGCGCTCGTCGCCAGTCGCGCCTTTCAGCAAAGTATGTGCGCCGCGTTCGCCGGTTCGCTGGCTTTTCGGTCAGGGATGGCATTGCAGCGCCGGCAGTCGCGACTCCTGCACTTCGCATCAACGATCGCGTTGTTGCATACCAGGTTTGGTTGCGCAAGCACCGCGGGCTGTCCGAACGAACGATCGACCGCCACGGCCGGATGATCATGCGGCTGCTGCCCGCGCTCGGTGATAACCCGCGCCACGTATGACGCGGAACTGGTTCGGCGCGTGATTCTGGCAGAGGCGCAGAGAAGCATCCCGTCCCTACATCAAGACGATGACGACAGCCTTGCGGGGCTATCTGAATTTCCTGGCGGCGCATGGCGAATGCCGTCCATGGCTCGACCGGGCAATCCCGACCGTCCCGCAATGGCGACTGTCGGCGCTGCCCGTTATCTTCCCGCTGAAGACGTCGAGAGGCTGATCGCATCCTGCGATCTCGGTAAGCCACACGGCATCCGTGACCGTGCCATTCTTCTGCTTGCTGGCACGTCTCGGGTTGCGAGCAGGCGACATTCTCGACATGAGGCTCGATGATATCGCATGGGCGGAAGGCACGTTGCGGGTTCGAGGCAAGAGCCGCCGGGAGATCCGGCTGCCGCTGCCTCAGGACGCAGGCGACGCGCTGCTCTTGACTATCTTGAGAACGCCCGTCCCGCGCGTTGCCTGTGACCACGTCTTCCTGCGGTCGTCGGCACCGCTACCGACGCCTTCGCCGCTTCGTGCTCCATCTCCAGCGTGGTCCGCTCTGGCGTTGCGGCGTGCCGGGATCGAAGACGCTCCGACGCGAGGCGCCAATCTCCTGCGACATTCCGCAGCGACCAGCATGCTGCGCGCGGGCGCGACACTGGACGCGGTCGGTGCGGTGCTCCGGCACCGTTCGGCAAACACGACCGCGCATTACGCCAAGGTCGACGTGGCATCATGCTCCAGCAGGTCGCCCAGCCATGGCCGGGGAAGCGTGTCATGCTGAGCGAAGACATGACACGCTATGTCGACCTCCATCGTGGCCTGGGCTTCAGGTTCCGCACCCAAGCATGGGTTTGCTGCGGAGCTTCGTTGTCTTCGCTGAAGCACAGGGGTGACACTTTCATTCGCCGTCGATCGCGTGCTCGAATGGGCTGGCCAGGCGCCGTCACCCGCGCAACGGCGCAACCGCCTTGTCACGGTGCGACGCTTCTGCCCTTGCGCTGCGCGCCGAGGATGCCCGCCACGAAGTGCCGCGGCCGATGCATTGGGACGCGCGACGTTCCGGCGCCGAACGCCGCACATCTACACACCGGACGAGATCGCCCGGCTGCTGGCCGCGGCCGCCGCTATGCTACCCGGCGGACTCGATCCGGCCGCTGACCTACGCGACGCTGTTCGGCTTGCTCGCCGCCACGGGCATGCGGATCTCCGAGGCCCTCGCGCTGCGACCTCGATGACATCACGGCTGACGGTCTGATCATCCGACAGACGAAGTTCCAAAAGAGCCGCCTGCTGCCTCTGCACGACACGACCACGATCGGTGCTGAGCCAGTACTTATCGGGTCGCGTTCGAATTGCGGCATCGGCCGAAACACTGTTCGTGTCCGGTTACAGGCAATGTCAGCTCAGCTACAACACCGTGAAGGGGCGTCTTCCTGCGCCTGACCCGCTCGGCTGGCCTGGAAGCCCGCCCTGGCCAACGGCGCCCGCGCATCCACGACCTGCGCCACACGTTCGCGGTTCGCTCGCTGGAGCAATGCCGACACGATCCGACTGCGGTCGCACGTCATCTCGTCGCGCTCAGCACCGTACCTCGGGCCACGCGCACGTCACGGACACCTACTGGTACCTGCAGGCCACGCCGATCCTGATGGCACAGATCGCCGAGATCAGTGAGGCCATGCACCAGGGGGGTGTGCCATGACCGCGCTCGCGCCCCATCTCGCGGCCTTCCTGCGCGAGCATCTGCCGACTGAGCGTCGGGCGAGCCCACACACCTGCGATACCTATGCCTACTGCTTCCAACTGCTGGTCTGCTTCGCCGCACGCCGCCTCGGTATCAAACCGAGCCAGCTCGACGGTGGAGCAACTGGACGCGCCGCTTGTGCTTGCCTTTCTCGAACATCTTGAACGGGAACGCAGCAACTCCGCCCGCACCCGCAACGCCCGGCTCGCCGCGATCAACGCCTTCTTCCGATTCTTGGAATACCGGCTCGCGTCCTGCCTCGACCAGTCCCGGCCAGATCCATGCCATCCCGATGAAGAAGACCGACGAGGCATTGGTCGCCTACCTGACACGCGACGAGCTACAGGCGCTCCTTGACGCGCCGGATCCGCGCACGATCTCCGGCACCAGAGATCGCGCGATGCTGCATCTCGCCTTCGCTGGAGGTCTCCGCGTCTCCGAGTTGGTCGTGCTTCGTCTCGACCAACTCGATCTCCAGGCGACGCCGAGCATCCATGTCATCGGAAAGGGACGGCGAGAACGTCGGCTGCCACTGTGGCGGGAGACCACCACGGCTCTCAAGGCTTGGCTCGCGATTCGCCCGTCGGGCGTCGATCGGGAACTGTTCCTCAATCGCCGTGGTCGTGCCATGACCCGCTCCGGCTTTGAGTACATCCTCGCCAAACATGTCTCAACGGCGACGCGCCAGCAGCCGTCCATCGCAGGCAAGCGTATCACACCGCACGTGTTGCGCCACACCTGCGCCATGCACACGTTGCAGGCAACGCACGATATCCGGAAGGTCTCACTCTGGCTCGGCCATGCGAGTCTTCAGAGCACGGAGATCTATCTGCGTGCCGACCCAACGGAGAAGCTCGAGGCGCTGGCCGCTACAGCCTCACCCACGCTCAAGCCAGGGCGCTTTCGGCCTCCCGACAAGCTGCTGTCCATGCTGCGGGCAGGACATACGAGCCAATAGTTATGTTGAGTGATGTTCGCAACATACCGCGGCAGTCCGATCACTGCCGCGGCCTACTCCGCATAACCGTACACTCCGCATATTGCGCATATCGGTGTGACCGCACGCCAGCCAGACACGCACGTTGGGCGGCGGGGCGAGCGCGCTGACCGCTTGTTGCAGCATCGGTCCGCTTTGCGGCCCGATCATCCGCGCAACGCCGCAATGACCGGGCGCAACAGCGGCACTTGCGCTGTGTGTCTTATGTAAAGGCGCGTGCCATCCGCCAGGATGATTTCAATGCCGGGTGCGCCGCTTGCGCCCGATGCCGTGTCGCAACCTGGCGAGGCCGTCGCCTGTTGTGATGCCGCCACCAGCCGGACCGGCATAAAACCGCCCGGACGGTCCGTGCCGAGCCGGCCCTCGCGAACCTGGCGGCGCCACGTGGACAGCAGACTCGGATAGACGTCATGCCGGACTGCGACTTCGCCAATGCGAACGCCGCCTGCCTCCGTCTCAGCGACAATCCGTAGCTTCTCCTCGGTGGACCAGCGGCGACGCCGCTCCCTGCCCATGATGATCTCTATCGCGCCGGATGACATCGAACGTAGCCTCGACCTTAAGCATCGCCTTAAGGTCACAACGCAGCTTACGTCAGCAAGGTGGACTCACCGGACGCTTGCACCTCACCGGCCAGGCGATCGATGTCTGTCCGGAATGCGGCGGCCAGATGATACCCTGCGGCACCCTGCAACCCCGCCCGCCGCCGCGTCCCACCATGTGGTGCGATACCTCAGCTCGACTTTATCGAAAAATGAGCAGGCTCACCGCCCGGGGTGGACGCGAAAGATTGTTTCCTCCCGGGTTACTGCCCAGGTAGCTGGACCGGTCAAACCAGCCTGAGATCCGCGATCAGGCGCATGGGGTCGGTGTTCAGAGTCTGGAGGACATCCCAGCCCTGCTTCCTGGCTGTCGAAAGGAGCGAGCGGATCACGCCAAACTCCTTCGCTCCGTCTTCGGAGCGGAAGCCGCCCGAAATCTTCTGCCGCAGCTTCATCATCCGCCCATCCCGTTCCGCCAGGTTGTTGGTAAAGGGCACCAGCGGATCGACGAGAAAGCGGAGCACGTCCTGCTTACGGGTGCTGAGACGCAGCAGCAGGTTGTGGCCAACCCGTCGCGGCGGACGGCCGCGGCGCCTGGCCTTCACTTCGGCAGAGATCAGCGTGGGCTGTGCCTCATGGAACGCGAAGCCGTCGGTGAGAATGGCGTCGTAACTACGCTCGAACAGCGCGATCAGACCCGGCTTCAGCGCGACGCCCCGCTCGCGCGCGAGGTTCGTCGCGTGGCAGGCACGGCGCAACAGGCCTTGCATCTTGCGCGCCCAGTCTTCCTTCTCGATCTCGACCAGCGCCTTCAGTTCCCGCAGATGGTGCGCGTTGCACAGCGCATGCAGCACGCCTTTCAGGGTGTAGTACGGCTTCCAGTGGTCGTGCACGACAATGCCGGTGACATGCCCCAGCAGGCTGCCGCGCCGCGGCGAGACGCGGTAGAATGTGAGCAGGACGGTCGAGGCAATGTGCAGCCACTGCGTCTTGCCGCCAATCCGAAAGCCGGTTTCATCCATATGTTTGACCGGCGCTGCCGCCACGTGGTCACGCACGGCATCAGCGAAGGACTGGAAGCGCTGGGCGCAGTCCTGGCTGATCCGGGCGATGGTCGCGGTAACGAGATGTACGCCGAACAGATCGGCCATCGCCTCGGCGAGACGCTTCTCGGGCAGCAACTGATAGTGCAGGAGATAGAGCACGAAGGCGCCGATCCGCTTGCCGTACTGCACCGGCGCGGCGATGCCTTCGGGAAAGGCCGCCCGGGTCTGCGTGCCGCAGGCCGCGCAACAGCAGCCATACGCGCGGTGTTCGGTGACGATCAGAGGTCGCGGTTCGGGGATATCGAACACCTGCCGGGCGACATGGTCCGTCGCCATTGCCGCGGTCAACGCCGCGCCGCACGCCGTGCAGGTCGTTGGATAATGCTCGATGGTGGCATCGGGTGTTTCCGTCCGCCGCAACGTCTGGCCCGGATGGCCCTTCTGCCCTCCGGTCTTCTTGCCCGACGGTTCCCGCAGACTGCTGACCCGCGGCGGCTTCTTCAGCCCGTCGCTGGACGGCGGCTTGCCGCTGTTGCTGCTGTTCAACCCAAGCCGGCGCTCCAATTCGGCAATACGTGCCTCTTGCGCCAGCAACAGCGCGATGAGGTCGTCTTTCGAGAGCTGGCTGAGCGCGGTGCGATCCACCAACTCCTTGGAATCGACAATCCAGCTCCTTGTCAAACAAAATCTATGCCGGATTCGCCGCTAACCTACTATATCTGCGCCGCTCGGCCGTTTGTCCCTCCGTATCGTCGTCGGGATGTGGCCGCAGCTGCGGACCTGTGCTGTTACCCTCCCGGAAGCTCTCTCGGGCTCGTTCGAGAATGAGCCTGAGACGACCGAAATCTCCGAAGGTGCGCCAGCGTCCCCTCATGTCGGAGCAGTAGAACAGCTCGAAGCGATCCGATTGCGGGAACGGCTTCAGCTTTCCCGCGACCGCTGCCTGGTACCCCAAGTCACACTGCACCTTCAGCGATGCCATCGCCGCCGTGCGCCGCCAGATCTGGCACCATCAGGTTTCTTTCATGTCCCGGTGCCACCGGGACAGCAGCAAAATTCCCCGCCAGTTGTGGGACCGCGCCGCAAACGCACTCGCCTATGCCGCGTAGTTCGATAAAGTCGAGCTCAGGAACCGAACACCGTCGCACCCAAGCCGCTCTATCGCCTCAGTCAACGCCGGGTACGGCTCCCCCGCCCCCCGCACACCAGGCGGCGGTACGATCATCCGCGCAGCACCGCGAGCACCCGGCGCAGTGCCTGCTCGTCCACCTGCGCATCGACGCGCACCGATGGCCCGCCCGGCAGAACGATCTCGATCAACCCCGATGGTCCGGCGGACGGGACGCCAACCGGACCGGCCAGGCGGCGCGGTTCGTCCACCAGCGCAGCGCGTGCAAATGTCCCGGCTTCGACTGTCCGGTTGACCAGCAGTTGGTGGCGCCATCCATACAGCTGGCCTGTGCCGATGCCGTGCTTGCGCGCAATCGCGATGATCGAGGCATTTGCCGCAAGGCTCTCCGCCACGATCGATTGCATCTGTTCCAGCGATCAGCGGCGCCGGCGTTCGCCGCGCATGATCACCTCGATGCGTTGCGGGCGGGTGCTCATACGATCACTCATATGAGTGTGCGCATCAGAAGCCGTTCCCGTGGTGCTGATTGCCGCGCTGGCGGTGTCCGTCGTCATCCCGCAAAAGCATCATACCGCGCATGCGCCGAGCAATGTGGCGGCGGCGTGACGCTTACAAAGCAGCCAAAGAATCGCTGCTGGCAGCATGTAAAAGGGGCGCCTCACGGCGCCCCTTTTCCGGTACAAATCGAACCGAGCCGCATGTGCGAACTTTTAGCTCGACGCGCTCGGCATCGGCTCAGGCGGCATCGGAGCAGCGACCTTCTTGCGTGCAGCCTTCTTCTTCGGTGCAGCCTTCCTTGCGGCCTTCTTTGCCGCCTTCTTCTTCGGTGCGGCTTTCTTGTGCGCTGCCTTCTTCTTCAGTGCGGCTTTCTTGTGCGCCGCCTTCTTCTTCGGTGCGGCTTTCTTTGCGGCCTTCTTTGCCGCCTTTTTCTTCGGCGCAGCCTTCTTTGCCGCCCGCATCGCCAATGCTTGGGCGCGCGGATTCTCGATGGTGGTGTCTTCGGTGCTCACCTGGTGAAACTCCTTCTCAATCCAGTGTTGGTGGTCGCGCGGTCTACGAGCGGCCGCCTATGCAGCCGGTCCCGCAAGGCGCCCGCCACCTCGAATCGGCAGATGTGGCGGACCAAGTTCATCGGGCCGGCGATCGGGTCGGCACTGCCTCGACGCATCGGAATGGCACGGCCTCCGCTACGCGAGATGCATCCGACGTATCCGGCGAGGGGGTTGGCAGTCCCCGCGCGCCACGGCCGCACGCAGCCAGGTGAACGTCGCGAAACACCGCGGCACGTCACGCTGCGTGCCGTCGATATCGCCAAGCGCCGCACGATGCAGCCCCCAGTTGTGGGACTTTGCCCCGCAATGGAACTGAATCGGCCTTGCTTCACCTGGACGAGGCTGCGGTCCATGGACCGTCCTTCTGTTATGCGGAGGCCTACGCCGATCAGCCAAAGCAGTTGTGCGAATCGGGCGCAAGCGCACCAGAATCGCTATTCCTCGCGACATGTGGCTCTGTCAATAAAAAGCAACAGATTCGTCGCATGAAAGATGAAAAAAATTGGGCTGCGTGATCGCGAGCGCACGATGCAGACGCGAAAGCCACCGCCCATCACTGTCGCGGCGGCTTCGGAGTCGCATCAATCAGTCATCAACGTCCCGCGTCACGCAGTCATCGCCGCGCCGCGATCGGCACGAACCTCAGCTTCTCCGGGCCGATATAGTTCGCGGTTGGGCGGATGAGCTTGTTGTCGATGCGCTGCTCGATCACGTGCGCGGCCCAGCCGGAGGTGCGCGCGATCACGAACAACGGCGTGAACATCGAGGTCGGTACGCCGAGCATGTGGTAGCTGATTGCGCTGAACCAATCGAGGTTGGCGAATATCTTCTTGGCGTCGCTCATCGTCGCCTCGATGCGATCGGCGATTTCGAACATCTTCATCGAGCCGGCAGCCTGCGACAAACGCCGTGCGACCTCCTTGATCACTTTGTTCCGTGGGTCGGCGATGGTGTAGACGGCGTGGCCGAAGCCGATCACCACCTCGCGGTTGGCAATGCGCCGGCGAATGTCCGCCTCCGCCTCATCGGGCGTCGCATAGCGGCTCTGGATCTCGAAAGAAACCTCGTTGGCACCGCCATGTTTCGGGCCGCGTAGCGCGCCAATGCCGGCCGTGATCGCCGAGTACATGTCCGCTGCGGTGCCTGCCACCACGCGGCAGGTGAAGGTGGAGGCGTTGAACTCGTGCTCGGCATACAGAATCAGACTGGTGTGCATGGCACGAACGAACATCTCGCTTCGCGGCTTGCCGTGTAGCAGATGCAGGAAGTGCCCGCCAATCGAGTCGTCGTCGGTCTCCACATCGATCCGCTTGCCGTTATGGGCGTAGTGAAACCAGTAGAGCAGCGCGGAGCCGAGACACGCCATCAGGCGGTCGGCAATGTCGCGAGCGCCGGCTTGGTTCTGATCGTCCTTCTCCGGCAGCACACAGCCGAGCGCGGAGACTGCGGTTCGCATCACGTCCATCGGATGCGCCGCGGCGGGCAGCGCTTCCAGTGTGTGCTTTACAGATGCCGGCAGGCCGCGCAGCGCACGTAGCTTGGCCTTGTAACCGTTGAGCTCGGCCATCGTCGGCAGCGTGCCATGCACCAGGAGATAGGCGATCTCCTCGAACTCGCACTGCTCCGCGACGTCGAGGATGTCGTAGCCGCGATAGTGCAGATCGTTGCCGGTGCGCCCGACCGTGCACAGAGCGGTGTTGCCGGCGGTGACTCCGGACAGGCCAACGCCTTTTTTCGCCCGGTTGGGGATGGCGGCGGTGTCGCTCATGGTGTGCGTTCCTTTCAGGTATGGACCCGCTTCTGCCGCCTATAGGAGAGGGTAGGGCTGAGGCAACGTGTACCGACACCCCGACCCCAACCCTGTCCCGCAAGCAAGAGAGGAAGGTAGAGGTCAGAAAATCCCCGGCTTGCCGACGGCCAGATTCCCCGCCGGCAGCGCGATGTTCAACAGATGCAGCTCCTCCGCCTTCAGCCCCGGCAGCTCCTGCACCACGTCGAGGAAGCGATTCGCCTCGCGCGCGGTGATGACGCCATCGGTCAGTGTGCGGAATTTGTCGATGTAATCGGGGCGCTTGAACGGCTTGGCGCCGAGCGGATGCGCGTTGGCCACGGCCATCTCATCGACCAGTGTCGTGCCGTCGCGTCAGGAAGATCTCTGCTCGGCCACCGAAGGCGAGTTCGTTCGGATCGGTCGACAGATAGCGACGCTCCCACCCCGGATCCTCGCGCGTCTCGATCTTGTGCCACAGTCGGACCGTGTCCGACCGCGCAGCACGCTGCGGTTTGTAGCTGTCGACGTGATGCCAGCGTCCGTCCTGCAAGGCGACAGCGAAGATGTACATGATGGAGTGGTCCAGCGTCTCACGCGAAGCCTTGGGATCCATCTTCTGCGGGTCTTTGGCGCCGGTGCCGATCACCGCGTGGGTGTGATGGCTGGTGTGGATGACGATCTTCTCCACTTGCTCGAGATCGGCGATGGCCTCGCGCATGCGGAACGCCAGGTCGATCAGCGCCTGCGACTGGTATTCAGCGCTATGCTGCTTGGTAAAGCTGCTGAGGATGGCGCGCTTCGGCTCACTTGGCGCGGGCAGCGGCACTTGGTAGTGCGCCTGGGGCCCATCCAGCACCCAGGCGATTACGCTGTCCTCGCCTTCATAGATCGGACTCGGCGCGCCCTCGCCACGCATCGCGCGGTCCACCGCCTCGACCGCGAGCTTGCCGGCATGCGCGGGAGCATACGCCTTCCAGGAGCTGATCGCGCCCTTGCGAGACTGGCGCGTGGTGACGCTGACGTGGACCGCCTGCTGGACAGCTTGGTAGATCGTTTCGACGGGCAGGCGCAGCAGCGTGCTGATGCCTGCGGCTTGGCTGGGGCAGAGGTGGGTGATGTGGTCGATCCGGTGCTTGTGCAGCGAGATCGCACGTACCAGGTTAATTTGGATCTCGTAACCGGTGGCGATGCCGCGTACCAGGTCGCGGCCGGATTTGCCCATGGTCTGCGCCACCGCGAGGATAGGTGGGATATTGTCACCGGGATGCGAGTAATCGGCGGCAAGGAACGTATCGTGCATGTCGAGCTCGCGCACTGCGGTGCCGTTTGCCCACGCGGCAAATTCAGGGCTGAACCGCTTGCCGGATACGACGCCGAACACGGTCGCGCCGTCCTTTCGCACATGCTCGAGTGCCATGGCGCGCGCGGACACCGCCGAATGACGATTGATCGCCGCGATCGCCACCGAGGCGTTGTCGATGATCCGGTTCACTATCATCTCGGTGACGTCATTCTCGACCGCGACTCTGTCCGCGGCGACGGTGGCGATCTTCCACGCAAGCTGGTCCTCGCGCGGCAGATTGTCCTTCGACGGGTGAACCCGCACATCGTGCAGTATCATGCGCATCCTCCGGTTGGCATTCGCGCCCGCGCGGTCTAGCCTTTGAATGCCCCTTCGTAGGATCGTGCCGGCGTTACGGCAAGCCGGGGAACGCGCGGCGCAATCGCAGGAGACAATATATAAGTGTCGAACATCTTTGCCGAGTGATCATCGGCGATCTTATCGGCACCGACGGCGTGCTGCGCGACGGCTACGTCGCGGTGCCGGGGGGATCATCGTAGCGATCCGCCAGGGCGCGCCGCCGCCCGCCACGCAGATGCTCGATCATCGTGCAGGCCGATCCTGTTTAGCAGCCTGTCGGACTGAAGTTTACCGGCTGGCTCGTGGCACCGCCGCGATCCCGGTCGGGTCATATGTTGGCGTCGGCGCACATCGCAGATGGCGTCGCCAAGGCCCGGATTGGTCGTCCGCACGGTGGTTTACCGGCAGAAACCTCTCGCCCCGCCCTTACAGGGCGGGGCAAAGGGCAAACATCCGCTTCATGTTCCAGGCCATGGTCACATGGCTCCACTCGCCCCGAACACGGTCCAGCCCGCGCAGCAGAAACTGCCGGAAGCCCAGCACCGACTTGATGATGCCAAACACCGGTTCGGGCACCTGCTTGCGCAGGGCATAGAGCTTCTTGCCCTCCGGCGTCTTCAGCCGGTGTGCCATGGCCTCAACCGGCGTGGGGTTTTCCGGCGCCGGCGGCGCTGCCGCGAAGCGCTCGTGCAGCGGCGGATAATGCGGCTGGCGGCCCATCGCGATCAGCGGCTCGATCTGCGTCGCCGCGCAGGCGGTCACATTCGCTGCGCTGAAATAGCCACTGTCCGCCAGCATCGTCTTAACTTCGCCCAGCTCGTCAGGCAGCTCGGTGACCTTGTCCAGCATCGGCTGAAGCTGCTGCTTGTCGTTGGCGGCCGGCGATGCGTCGGCTGCCACCACCAGCAGGCTGTCCGCGGCCACCACCGCCTGCGCGTTGTAGCACTGCTCGAACCCGCCAATCGCCACTGGCATGATGCGCGAATCTTCGTCGGTCAGATTGATTTGGTCCGTGGGCAGCGGAGCTTCCGCAGGCGGGTGAAGTGGCCTGCCGCTGGGCTTCTTGCCGGTAGCTTCGGCTTTCGCTTCCCGCACCGCGAGCTTCGCCTGATACTCGGCCTGCTCCCGCTTGAAGCGTTCCTTGGCACGCACCTCAATCGTCGCGCGGGCCTCGGCGATCTTCGCCAACCGTGTCTCGCGCCGTGCCAGTTCCTCGGGAATTGACATGCCGTCGGGCAGGTCCGCCTGATCCGCGGCCTCGGCTTTTGCCAAGAGCTCCGCCACCTCCGCCTTCAGTTGCTTCTCGATCTCCCCCGCGTGCTCATAGGACAACGCGCTGTGCCGGCTGGCATTCGCATGGATCTTGGTCCCATCCAGCGCCACCGTGCCCATCTTGAGCACGCCCATCTCGCGCGCCAGTTTCAGCACCTCGACGAACAGCGCCTCGAGCTCCTTGAGGAAACGCCGCCGAAACATAGCGATGGTGTCGTGGTCCGGGTGATCGTTCGCGGCAACGAAGCGCATAGCAACCAAATCGTAGGTGGCCCGCTCCAGTTTGCGGCTGGAAAACACCCCGTCGCGTAGCCATACACCAACAGGCTCAGCAGCACCGCAGGGTGGTAGGAAGCCGAACCCGAGCCGCGGTAAGCCCCGCTCATCGCGCGCAGGTCCAAGCCGTCCACCACCTCAAAGAGGTGGCCGGGCAAAACTGAACAGGCCGATAAGTGGATTCCCAGCCTGACGGCGGCGAGGATGCCGCGCAACAGGAGGGAAACATGTCGAGGCGTACACGACGCAACCACAGTCCGGCGTTGAAGGCGAAGGTGGCTTTAGCGACGATCAAGGGGGAGAGGACGCTGGCTGAGCTGGCGCAGCTTCATGACGTGCATCCGACGCAGATCACGGCATGGAAGGCGCAACTTGTGGAGGGGGCAGTCAGCCTGTTCGGGGCAGGTTCGTCTGGCAAGCAGTCGGAACCGGCGGTAGACCTGAAGACACTGCACGCGAAGATCGGCGAGCTGACGTTGGCGAACGATTTTTTATCGGCTGCGCTCGGCAAGGCCGACCATCCGAGCGCAAGGCGATGATCGACCGCGGCCACAGGCTGCCGCTGACCCACCAAGCGACACTGCTGGGGATCAGCCGAGGCAGTCTCTATTATAGTGCCTGTCCCGTGTGTGCTGCCGAACTCGCGATCATGCGACGGATCGACGAGCTGCACCTCGAGTATCCGTTCGCGGGCAGTCGGATGCTGCGTGACCTGCTGCGCGGCGAGGGGATCGCGATCGGCCGGGAACTGGTCAGGACGATGATGCGGCGGATGGCGATCGAGGCGGTGTATCGCCGTCCGCATACTTCCAAGCCGGCAGACGGGCACAAGGTGTTTCCATACCTGCTGCGTGGCATGGCGATCGAACGACCGAACCAGGTCTGGACGATGGACATCACTTACATACCTATGGCCCATGGCTTCGTGTACCTGGCCGTGGTGATGGATTGGTTCAGTCGGCGGGTGCTGTCCTGGCGGGTGTCGATCACCATGGAGGTCGATTTCTGCCTGGATGCGCTTGACGAAGCGCTGGTCCGGTACGGTCAGCCGGAGATCTTCAATACCGATCAAGGCAGCTAGTTCGCCAGTGCGGCGTTCACCGGAGTGCTGTTGGACAACGCGATCAGGATCAGCATGGACGGGCGCGGGTCGTGGCGTGACAATGTGTTCGTCGAGCGGCTGTGGCGTTCGGTGAAGTATGAAGAGGTCTACCTGCGCGCCTATGACAGTGTGGCCGAGGCGCGCAGCTCGATCGGCGGTCATCTGGCCTTCTACAATCGCAAGCGGCCGCATTCGAGCCTTGACGGGCGGACGCCGGATCACGTCTATTTCGGTGGCCTCGCGGTGACGGAGGCGGCTTGAATTTCGCCGCCGTTGCGGAGCACCGCTCCGGTCGGGCTACGCCAGCCCTACGCGGTTTCCCGCAACGGCAATCGATGCAGAGGAACGGTTGGGAAGCCATCTATCGGGACCGAAACGCTGTTCAGACCAAGCCGGCCACCTCTCTATTTCGACGATGCGCCGGCCGAGGAACTGCAAACCTTCCAGACCACCGACGCCGACCACGGCCGCATCGAAGTCCGCCGCCATGTCGTCAGCCACAACGTCGACTGGCTTGCCGAGCACAGCCGCTTCCCCGGCGTCAACTCCATCGCCATGGTCGAGAACACGGTCGAACGCAACGGCGAAACCTCATGCGAACGTCGCTACTACATCTGCTCCCTGGTTCTGCTGGTCATGCTGTTCGCCAACGCCGTCCGCTGCCACTGGCACATCGAGAACCGACTGCATTGGGTGCTCGATGTCACGTTCCACGAGGATCTCTCCGGTTTTGCGCACCGGGCACGGGCCGCACAACATGGGCACCGTCCGGCACATGACGATGAACCTGCTGCGCTCGGCCAAACTGCGAATTCCAACGCAAGGCGACCAGGTATTCCGATCTGATGGCGGCCACCGTTCCGATCTGATGGCGACCACCGTTCCGATTTGAGCCCGGCCACCCTCCGCCAAGCAGCAAGGAGGGCATCCGGGCAGAGGAGGGATCGTCTCGCGGGTCAGTTTTCACCCGGGTCCATGTTTCCCCATCGCAATCGATGGAGGGAACGCGGATGCCGACGGAGAGACTGTCCATGCGGCGGATACGGCAGGTCCTGCAATTACACTTCGGTGCCCACGTCAGCTCCCGGGGCATCGCTCGCGAGGTCGGTGTGGGCCGCACCACCGTGTTGGAGTACCTGGCACGAGCCAGTGCCGCCGGGCTCGGCTGGCCGCTACCGCCCGACCTGACCGACGAGGCGCTGGAACAGCGCCTGTTCCCTGCGCCCAGCACCAAACTGGGTGCCCGCCGCCATCCCGAACCCGACTGGGCTCTGCTGGTGCGCGAGATGAAGCGTCCCGAGGTCAGCCTGCTGATCTTGTGGGAAGAGTACGACGCGGTGCATCCGCAGGGCTACGGCTACAGCCGGTTTTGTGAGTTGTACCGGGCGTTCGAGCGTCGCCTGTCGCCGACGATGCGCCAGACCCACGTTGCCGGACATAAGGCGTTCGTCGACTATTCCGGCAAGAAGGTCCCGATCGTCGACCCGCTCACCGGCGAAGTGCGCATGGCGGAGATCTTCGTCGGCGTGCTCGGCGCGTCGAACCTGACCTATGCCGAGGCAAGCTGGACACAGACCCTGCCGGACTGGATTGGCGCACACGTCCGCATGTTCCGCTTCTTCGGCGCAGCACCGCGTCTGCTTGTGCCAGACAATCTCAAGAGCGGCGTCAACAAGCCCTCGTTCTACGACCCTGAGCTGAACCGCAGCTACGCCGCGATGGCCGCGCACTACAACGTCGGCGTGCTGCCGGCACGACCGAGAAAGCCGCGTGACAAGGCGGCGGTCGAAGCCGGAGTCCGTTTCGCTCAGAGCTATATTCTCGGCCGGTTGCGTCACGTCACCTTCTTTTCATTGGCTGCCTGCAACGCCGAGATCGACGCGGCTGTCGAGCGGATGAACGGCCGCGAGATGCGCCGGCTTGGCGTCAGCCGCCGTCAACTCTTCGAGGCGGTCGAACGCCCCCTCATGCAGCCATTGCCCGAACAGGACTACGAGTATGCCGAGTGGCGCCTCGCCCGCGTCGGGATTGATTACCACGTCGAGATCCAGGGCTTTTTCTACTCGGTGCCGCACGCCCTGATCCGCGAGCAGGTGGACACCCGCGCCACGGCCCGCACGATCGAGGTGTTCCACCACGGCAAACGCGTCGCCGCCCATGCCCGGCGTTACGGCGGACCGCGACACGGCACCCAGCCCGAACATATGCCGAGCGCACACCGTCGATATGGCGAATGGACACCGGAACGGTTGCAGCACCAGGCCCGTACCATCGGACCGAACACCGAGGGGCTGATCATCGCTGTGCTGGCCCGCCGGCCGCATCCCGAACAAGGCTTCCGCACCTGCCTCGGCGTGCTGCGCCTGTTCCGCGGCATCGATCCCGCCCGAGCCGAGGCGGTCAGCCTGCGCGCCATCGAGATCGGCGCGCTGACCTACGCCTCAGTCGGCTCGATCCTCAAACACCGGATCGACCAATCGGCGTCGCCGCGAGCCGCGGACGGCACGCCGTTGCTGCACGACAACATCCGCGGTCCTCGCTACTACCATTAGGAGACCGACTTTGCTCAAACATCCAACGCTCGACCTGTTGGCCGAACTCGGCCTGCACGGCATGGCGAAGGGCTTCCGGGATATGGTCGACAACCCGGACAGTGCCGCCCTCAGCCATGCGGAATGGCTTGGCGTCCTGCTCGACCGCGAGAACACGCAGCGCCAGCAGAAGCGGTTCGAGAGCCGCGCCAAGACCGCCAAGCTGCGCCATTTGGCCGCGGTCGAGGATGTCGACTACCGCACGCCGCGCGGTCTCGACCGCACGGTGTTCCTGAAGTTGGCCGGCTGCGACTGGATCCGTGAGCACCGGCACTGTCTGCTGACTGGGCCGGCCGGGGTCGGCAAGTCCTGGCTCGCCTGCGCGCTTGGCTACAAGGCCTGCCGGGAGAATTTGTCGGTGCTCTATCAGCGTGTGCCGCGGCTGTTTGCGGCCCTGGCGCTGGCCCGCGGCGACGGTCGCTACGCCAAGCTATTGAAGCAATTCGCTCGGGTCGATCTCCTGATCCTCGATGACTGGGGGCCGGAACCGCTGCTCGCCGAACAGCAGCGCGACCTGCTGGAGATCGTCGAGGACCGCTACGGCGCCGGCTCGCTGATCATCACCAGCCAGCTGCCAATCGACCGCTGGTACGAGATCGTCGGCAACCCGACGCTGGCCGACGCCATCCTCGATCGGATCATCCACAACGCGCATCGGATCGAACTGCGGGGCGAAAGCCTGCGCAAGCCGCGCGCCAACGGATGAACTGCTGCCGGACAGCCCGGCCCCCCACTGCAAAGCGTTACGTAACGGAGATCAGGACCATGCCAAGAGGCCAGAAACCCGACGGCGAGCACCCGCTGAGCAACGCCGAACGCCAGGCACGCTATCGCGCGCACCATTTGAAACAGCCCCCGCCCGTCGTGATCCGAACACGCCGGCCGCTCGACCGGCGCAGCCGACCTCAGCGTTGGGATGACGCGACCAATGTGCTTCAGCGGATCCAGGTTGAGTGTGTCGACTGGCTCATGGCACTGCCGGACAGCCTGCGCGGCACCCCGATGGGCGAGACGCTGGAGGCGATCGCCGATCTCGACCTCTCCGTGCTGGCCGAGATCAGACCACCGCGCGGTTACGGGCGGGATTAAGGTGCAATGAATGTATGAATTCCAGGCAGCGGGTCAGTCCAAACGGCATCAGCAATTCTAATTTTGTCGCACTGACGTTGTCCCAACGTCATGGCGGCGCCTGATCGCGTGCATGGCTGAGGCATGCTGCGGCCATCTGGGGTCATTTGGCCTGGCGGATGGCCGGAGCCGACTACGGCGAAGGCTGGGACAAGGACCCGTCGATGACGGTGAGGGCGTGCACGACCCAGCCAAGATGAGGTATCTGCTCGACCCCGGTTTGATCGGCGTTTTGAGGGATAATTCGCCGACGCTTCCGACTGGCCTAAAAAACCTTTGACACGGTCACGGCCGAGTCAATTTTAAACCAGGGCGTGCCCGAGCTCCCCGACCTCAGCCAGCTGAGCCACGCCGAGAAGGACGCCCTGATCCGGGCGCTGTGGGCGCAGGTGCAGAGCCTGACGGTTCGGGTGGCGGCGCTCGAAGCCAGGCTCGGCGAACCGTCGAAGACACCGGATAATTCCAGCCTGCCGCCGTCGAGGGGTCAGAAGCCGAACCAGCCGGAGCAGGCCAAGCGTGTCGGACCACGTACCGGCAGCCTGGGTCGTAAGGGCGGCGGTCGCCCACTGGCCCGCGATCCCGACGAAACGGTGACCGCGAAAGCGGCCGCCTGCGCGCATTGCCAATCCGTGCTGACAGATGCCGATCAAGTGCTGCACGGTCGTTACGACAAGATCGACCTCCCGGTGGTGCGCCCCGTGGTGACCCGTGTGGAACGTTATGCTGGGCATTGCCCATGCTGCGGCGGCGTAACCCTGGCAGCGATACCCGCGGGCCTGGAAGACGGCTCGCCGTTCAGCGTGAACATCGTGGCGCTGGCGATCTATCTGCGCTTCACCCATGCCATCAGCTATCGCCGCCTGACCCAGCTGTTTCTGCACCTCTATGCGCTGCAGATCAGCGAGGGCGCGTTGGATGCGATGTTGCAGCGCGCCAAGCCAAGTTTCGACAACGAGGTCGCCGCCATTCTTGCCCGGCTGCGCCGTTCGCGGATCGTCTGTTCGGATGAGACCTCGGTGCGCATCGACGGTCGCACCCATTGGAATTGGGTGTTTCAGAACGATCAGGTGGTGATCCACGTGGTGCGCAACAGCCGCGCGGCCAACGTGGTCACCGAGACGATGGCAGGCCATCGGCCGAGCATCTGGGTCTCCGACCTGTATGGCGCACAGCAGGGGCATGCCGATCTATGGCAGGTCTGTCTGGCGCACCAACTGCGTGACTGCAAATACGCCATCGAGGCGGGCGATACCATCTTCGCCCCACGCATGAAGGCGCTGCTGCTGCGGGCTGTCGTGCTGGCGCGGCGGCGCAGGAGCCTGGCCGAGAGCACGCGGCGCAGCTATCAGCACAGGCTGGATCACGAGTTGAACGCGATTATGGTGCTGGCGCCCACCAACCACCATGGCAGGCGACTGCGAAAGCGTTACGGGAAGGTGCGCAGCCACCTGTTCACCTTCCTGGAGCATCCGGAGGTTCCGCCGGATAACAATGGCAGCGAGAGGGAATTGCGGCCCACAGCCACATACCGCAAGGTCACAGGTGGCTTCCGTTCTACCTGGGGTGCCGACCTGTTCGCCGGCGTTCGATCCGTCGTTGGAACAGCAGCGCGACGGGGAAAGGATGCGTATCAGGCTATTCTCGCAGTTCTGGACGCCGAATCTATCATTCAGCCGGGTTGAGCAGATACAAGATGAGAGTTGCCGACGAGCAGGCGGCAAGTCTCGATTTGGGCTTTCATGGTTTGGCAGGTGGGCAAGCGACGTCAGAAGGGTGACAACGGTCACGGCGGGATCGGCGGCGGCTTTGCGAAGGCAAGAATGAGGAGCAAATCGTCCCAGGACGGGAAGATGAGAAACGTCGTGATCGCCGCGAGCTTGCCGAAGAAGTTGTAGCGCGGGCCGAGCTTTGCCCTTGCCGCGCGCCAGAGTTCATCACCGATGTCGCAGATCGTATGGATCGCGAAGGCCAGCAGGTTCAAGCTCACCAGGATGGCTGCGAGATTCTTCTTCCCGTGTCCGAAGCTGTGTTCAAGGTTGTAGCCCTTGTTCTTCAGAACGTTGAACGTCTCGTTCTCGATCTTCCACCTCGCCCGGCCGCAGGCGGCGAGTTCAACGACATGGTCGGGGCCAACCGGCAGATCAGTGACGAAGCTGTTGCGATACGTCGTCTCACCGTTGGCGTTGATGATCTCGATCTCGAACCAGTTGACCATGAGCGCGTCCTTGCCGTCGCGCAGCGGGACGTCATGGAGCCAGCGGTAGCGATGGACGAAGCGCTGCTTGCCGCGCTTGACCGTCGTCTCGACCGCCGGCAGGTCGATCCCGGTCAGGTACTCCTGGATCAGTGGATGCGATGACGGCTTGCAGACGAAGATGAAATGCCTGCCGGCGTCCAGCACCGCCTGGCAGAGCGGTTGGCGGGAGAACAGATCGTCACCCAAAAACACCGGATCAAGCGCCGCGTAGCGTCTTCCATGGGCGGCAAGCCAGCGCTTGGCGGCCATATTCTCGCAATCCTGCTTCTCCGCCCCATCCTGCGGGACAATGAATTCCGGCTCCAGCGGGATGACCTTGCCGTGCCCGGGTGCCACCAGTGTCGCCGCCAGCATGGCATGGAAATATTCAGTCTCATCCTTGCCTCTGAGCCGGGTCGAGCAGTGTGGGCAATGGATGTTGCGCGAACAATGATACTCCGTGCCGTCGAGCGCGATCAGCACGCGCCCGCCGAGCCGGCGGAACATATCAAGCCCGCCGTCGATCCGCTCAAGCTGGCCGACGGCTTCGGCGAACATCGGATGCAGCAGGGTCGGTGAGGCGGGGTCGAGCATGTCACGAATGTGATTGTCGCTCGGGACCTTCGAGAGGCCGAACAGGCTGGTGCAGTTGGAACGCCCATGACCCGCTTCGAACTACCGCTGATGGGCCAGAAACGACGGGCTCTGCATGAAAAACACCGAGAAAGCCGCCATGCCAATCTCGCCCATGCCGTAGGACGTGTTGATCCCCCGACGCTTGTCCGGAAACGCGTCCAGGCATGATCGCAATGAGCCGAGCAGCGAATCGAGCAGGCGCATGCCCGCCAGGAATCGCATTCCTCGGGCGTTGCGAATCCCCTATTTCGACGCCGACACACGTTTCATGCCAACTGTGGCTTTTTGGACTCGCCACGACGCTGCAACCGAGACTCAATCGCATTGAGAACTGCTGACATGCAGGGGTTGCTGTTGCACGCCATCGTGCACGCCGCCAATATCCAAGACCGCGATGGCGGTGCCATGCTGATGGCCACCTTGTTCGGGCTCTACCCCTTCCTGGTGAAGCTCTACGCCGACGGCGGCTATCAGGGTCCGGAATTCTGCAACGCGATGAAGGCAATCTTCGCCCAGATCGAGGTGGAGATCGTCAAGCGCTCCGATCAGGTCAAGGGTTTCGCGATCCTGCCTAAACGTTGGGTGGTCGAGCGAACGCTTGCATGGCTCAACCGGTGCCGTCGGCTCGCCAAGGACTGGGAGAACCTCAACCACAAGGCACGGCCTTCCTACTCCTCGCCTCCATCCGATTGATGCTCAGAAGGCTATGCCGGAGCTGCTGATGTTTCCGGACAGACTCTGGAGCGTGGAGTAGGTCAGATGAACACAATCAGCACAGCTGGCTACGAGCGCCAGCCCGACGTCCGACATGCGTCGCCCACGACCACGCCGTTCGACCGAGGCAGCGATCACCATGGCGGTCGCGCCAAAGACCACGACAGAGAGCGGGCCAACGACGCCCCGGACCCTCCGTGCCAATGAAGGTGAGACACCAGACCCCCGGGAATTTAGACTTGAGGGCGCGGAAGGATCACCACGGACATGCCCATGCCACAGACCCCGATCGATGCCGAGGCGGGCGCTGCCACGAGCGGAGGCCGTAGGCCGACGGTCGTGGCAGCGCCCGCCTCGGCATCGCCCGAATTATCCGACCGCCCGCGCCGCCGGACGTTCACCGCGCAGGACAAGCTGCGCATCCTGGCCGAGACCGATCGCGCCGCCGAAACTGGTGGGATCGGTGCCATTCTGCGGCGCGAGGGCCTCTACTCCTCGGCCCTCACCGACTGGCACCGGCAGCGGGATGCCGGGGCCTTCGGCGCACTGGCGCCTGCCAAACGTGGCCCGAAGACCGCCGAGCCCAATCCGCTGGCAGCGGAACTGGCCCTGGCCCGGCGCGACAATGCCCGCCTCACGCTGCGGCTGAAGCGCGCCGAAGCCATCATCGAACTCCAAAAAAAAGTTGCGGAGCTGCTGGGCATCCCGCTGGCGCCGAACGGCGACGAGCCTTGACGAACGCAGTCGTGGCCCTCGCTCCGGACAGCGGGATGACCGCTGCGGCCTGTGCCGCGCTGGGGGTTTCACGTGCCAGCGTGCAGCGCCGGCGTGCCCGGCTCACCGTGCCGCCGGCACTCCGCCGCCCAAGGCCGAAGCCGGCACGCGCATTGACCGTCCCGCAGCAGCAGGCGGTGCTGGACCTGTTGCACGCACCGCGCTTCGCTGACCAGAGTCTGCCCCTGCGAAGGCGGGGGCACCGGCCGAGATCTACGCCACCCTGCTCGATGAAGGTGTCTACCACTGCTCGATCCGCACCATGTACCGCATCCTCGGCCAACGCGGCGAAGTCCGCGAACGCCGCGAGCAACGGAGCCTGCCCCCGGGCACTTGACCCGGGGGCCATCCCACCTACCGGAAGCCCGAACTGCTGGCCGAACGTCCGAATCAGGTCTGGTCCTGGGACATCACCAAGCTGATGGGGCCAACCAAGTGGAGCTACTTCTATCTCTACGTCATCCTCGACATCTTCAGCCGTCGCGTGGTCGGCCGGTGCGTCGCCGATGCCGAGAGCGCCGCTCTCTTCCGGCCGCTGTTCGACGACGCCGTCGCCAAGCACAACGTGCCGCCCGGTCAGCTTACTCTGCATGCCGATCGCGGCGGCCCGATGAAGGCCAAGGCCACCGCCCTGCTGCTCGCCGACCTTGGCGTCACCCGCTCGCATAACCGGCCGTATGTGTCCAACGACAATCCGTTCTCCGAGAGCCACTTCAAGACCCTCAAGTACCAACCGCAGTTCCTCCAGCGCTTCGGCTGCATCGAGGACGCCAGAAGCTTCTGCCGCCACTTCTTCGATTGGTACAACCAGGACCATCACCATATCGGCATCGGACTGATGACCCCGGACCAGGTGCACTATGGCCAGACCGATGCGGTTCACGCTGCGCGGCAGACCACACTCGATCGGGCGTTCCGCGACAGCCCGGACCGCTTCGTCAACAAACCGCCGACCCCGCCCAACAAACCAACCGCCGCCTGGATCAACCCGCCAACGCCGAGGAGCCGGACCTGAATGCGGCACTTGGCAAGATTGACGGCATCGCTCCGGTATGTGCCGTCTCACCGCGTCGTTCCCGGCAACCCCAGTTTACCGCCCGCCCTCTGCGCTATGTCTTATGGGTCGGCCCCCACTGGGTTCCGTTACGTAACGCTATGCAGGCTTCCCACGTCACCGGAGAGGCTGCCTGCAATCAGCCACCGACCGCAGAACGCGTCTCGGTCACCCAACCTCACCGATTGGCCGACCCCGAAGCAGGAGCCGACAAGCAACATCAGCCGAGCCTAAATGCCGAACCCGGATGTATCAAAATCGTTGACACGCTCCGTAGTACGCCATCCGCAGCGTGTCGACGTTGACGTGGTGGAGCAGGCACAACACATACTGAATGTGACGGCCTGATCAGCGATCGCCGACGCGCGCCAGCGCCAGCGCGATGGCGGCCTGACAAGGCTCGATAACTGCAACGCCCACCGCGGCCTGGACCGCAGCGCGGTGGTGCGACATGCCGGTGCAGCCCAAGACGACCGTCCCAGCGCCCGCCGCGACGCAGGTTCTCGCCGCCTCGATCAGCCTGGTGCGCGCCGTGACAGGCTCCAGCAGCGTCGCCATCGAGGCGTTCAGCGCCACCTCGACAGCAAGGCGCGCCTCCAACCCCATCGCGCGCAGAGCCGCGAGGTGGCGCGCCTTGGAGGCATCGACGATGGCGATGACACCGAACCTATCGGCCTGTGCAACCGCGGCCGCGACTGCGGCGCGGAACACGCCCAGCACCGGTCGCCGGGTTGCCGTGCGAGCCGCTTCGATGCCGGGGTCGGACGCGCACGCGATGACGTAGACCTCCGCCTCCTCGCACTCGATCCGCCGGCACAACGGCTCGACCACCGCGTGCCAGTCGCGCCACGTGTAGATCGCCGGCGGACCTTCCGGCAGATCGACCACGTCGATCGTCGGCCCGCCGCTGTGGCGGAAGCGCGAGACTGCGGCATCGATACCGGCGGTGCAGTCGGGGGAACGGTTCGGATTGATCAGCAGAATACGTGCCATGCGGGCAGTCTCACGGGTCTGGCGCGATCGGGCAATAAGACCGATATGGTCCAACCTCCGCAAGCCTGGCCACCGATAGCCGGAACAGCGATATGGCCTGTCGATCCCGGCCAGGCCATGGGCCACCGACGCGCCGCAAGGATCATGATGATGCCGCTGACACCCTGGCAGCCGGACCGCACACCACGCCACCCACCCTGGCCGGTTCCCCCTCTGCCCACCGCGCTCGGCCGCGGTATCCGCGGTCGCTGTCCGGCTTGCGGCCAGACCCATCTGTTCACCGGATTCCTGCGCATCGCGCGCGAATGCGCGTTCTGCCACGCCCCGCTCGGCACCGCGCGGGCCGACGATGCGCCGCCCTATTTCGTCATCCTGATCACCGGTCACATCGTCATTCCGGCGATGCTGCTCACACAGAAATGGGGCAACCCGACCAACCTGGAGCTGACGGCGATCTTTGTGCCGCTGACCCTGGCGTTGGCACTCGGCCTGCTGCGCCCGGTCAATGGTGGCGTGCTCGCCGTGCTGGTCGCGATGGGGCTGCTGTCCGAAACCCCCCAGCAGGAATGACCTTGCCAAAGGACGCCAGGCTCGCCCGTGTCGTGCTGGGCGGCGAGGCGCTGACCCGCTCCTCGCCGATCCTGGAGGCAGACCGCGCGCAGGCTCTGGCAGACCTTGCATCCGGCAGTCGTTTCGCCCCGATGGCGGCGAAACCGGCAACGCCGGGTCAAGGTCCGTATGAGCTGCGGCTTGCGGTCTGGGAGGGCCGGCTGGTGTTCGACGTGCGCGGACCCGACGGCGGCAATGTGATGCTGCTGGGCCTTGCATTGGGACCGTTCCGTGGCTTGATCAAGGACTATCAGCTTCTGGTGGACAGCCATGCCAAGGCGATGGAGGAAGGCCACGGCGCGCGCATTCAGGCGATCGACATGGGGCGCCGCGGGCTGCACAACGAGGGCGCCGCGTTGCTGCGCCAGCGCCTCGACGGCAAGATCGCCATCGATTTCGAGACTGCGCGCCAGCTGTTCACGCTGGTCTGCGTGCTGCATACGCGCGTGCCGGGCTGAGGCGGGGAGCTGGAGCTGATGCGGGTCGACGGGGTCTGGTATCGCAGCGTCTGGGTCGATTCCTCGGATGGCTGGTCAGTGCACATCTTCGACCAGACCAGGCTGCCCTGGGCGATCGAGACCCTGCGCCTGACCGATGTCGGGCAGGTTGCCCACGCGATCAGGTCGATGCAGGTGCGTGGCGCGCCGCTGATCGGCGCCGTGGCGGCCTACGGGATGGCGCTGGCGGTTCGCGCGGACGCCTCCAGCGCGGTGATGGAGCGCGATGCCGCGCTGCTGGCGGCGACACGACCCACCGCGATCAACCTGCGTTGGGCACTCGGGCGCATGCTGACACGGCTGCGCAACACGGAGGTGGCTGAGCGGGTGCGCGTTGCGTATGCCGAGGCGGCGCTCATTGCCGACGAGGACGTAGCGCAGTGCGAGGCGATCGGCCAGCATGGCGCGGCGCTGATCGAGACGGCCGCGGCACGGGCGCCCGGCCGCGCGGTGAACGTACTGACGCACTGCAATGCCGGGTGGCTGGCGACGGTCGATTGGGGCACCGCGCTGGCGCCGATCTATCGTGCGCATGATTCCGGCATCGACGTGCATGTCTGGGTGGACGAGACGCGGCCACGCAACCAGGGGGCGGCACTGACCGCCTGGGAGCTAGGCGCGCACGGCGTGAAGCACACCGTCGTGGCGGACAATGCCGGCGGGCATCTGATGCAGCGCGGCCTGGTGGACCTGGCGATCGTCGGGGCCGACCGCGTGAGCCGGACCGGCGACGTGGCGAACAAGATTGGCACCTACCTGAAGGCGCTGGCTGCGCACGACAACCAAGTGCCGTTCTGGGTGGCGCTGCCGTCCTCGACGATCGACTGGACGGTGCGGGACGGGGTGGCGGAGATCCCGATCGAGGCACGCGACACGTCCGAGGTCACCGACGTCACCGGGCGGACAGCGGACGGCGTGATCACCACGGTGCGCGTCGCCGCCCCGGACAGTCCCGCGGCAAACCCGGCATTCGACGTGACCCCGGCGTGGCTGGTGACCGGCCTGATCACCGAGCGCGGGCGGTGCGAGGCGCGGGAGGTGGGGCTGGCACGCTTGTTTCCCGAACATGCCTGACCGCCTGGCCACCGGAGGCGTATCCGCGCGGCGGCGCTGATCCAGCTCCTGCTGCTGGCGCTGGTGGGCCCGCCCCCATACGCATCAGGATAAGCGCATGGCCCGGGAATACCCTCCCCCTCCCCTTGAGGGTGTACAGACCGGGGACATGGGTAACACCTGTTCGGAGACATGGGTGACACTTGTTTGGCCGGAGTTGGCCGGGCGGAGGGGCGCTCGATGCCTTTGTGGGAGCTGTCTGTGGTGGAACAGCGGGAAGCGTTTGTGACGCTTGCGTTGGCGAGTGGCGCGAACCGAAGCGAGTTGTGCCGGGACTTCGGCATCAGCCGGAAGACCGGCTACAAATGGCTTGAGCGGTATCGAGCAGCGGGTGGCGCAGGTCTTGGCGATCGCTCGCGTCGTCCGCACACGAGCCCATCGCGGACCGATGATGCGACGGCGGCCGAGGTTCTGCGCATCCGGGCGGCGAGCAACAACGCCTGGGGTGGCCGCAAGATCGCCTGGACGCTGGCCAGCCAAGGCTGGCAGCCGGTGCCCGCGTTGAGCACGATCACGGAGATCCTGCGTCGGCATGGCAAGCTGGATCGTCAGGCGCAGCATCCTGGGCCGCATGTTCGCTTTGAGCGGGCTGAACCCAACGAGCTGTGGCAGATGGACTTCAAGGGGCATTTCCCGACGGCGCTGGGGCGCTGCCACCCGCTTACCGTGCTCGACGATCACTCGCGGTATTCGCTGGGCCTCGAGGCCTGCGGCAACCAGCAGGACCTGACCGTTCGTGACCGCCTGACGAGGCTGTTTCGCCGCTATGGACTGCCATTTGCGATGCTGATGGACAACGGCTCGCCATGGGGCGACTGCGGCGGCCAACCGTTCACCATCTTCACTGTCTGGCTGATGCGCCATGGCATTGGGGTCAGCCACGGGCGTCCTTACCACCCGCAGACCCAAGGCAAGGAGGGGCGCTTCCATCGCTCGCTGAAGGCGGAGGTCCTGGACCGCAACAGCTTTGCCGATCTGGCGGCGTGTCAGCGCGCGTTCGACCGGTGGCGGCAGATCTACAATCATGATCGGCCGCATGAGGCGCTCGGCCTCGAGCCGCCGGCGACGCATTATCGCCCCAGCCCGCGGGCGTTCTGCGAGAATTTGCCGCCGATCGAGTACGCACCCGGCGAGGTCGTTCGCAAGGTCGACAGCGACGGCGTGATCAGTTTCAGGAACCGACCCATCCGTATCGGCAAGGCGTTCCGCGAGCAACCCGTGGCGCTGCGGCCCAGCTCGGACGATGGCGTTTTCGACATCTACTACTGCACCCATCGCATCGGCCGGCTTGATCTGCGAACCCGCGGCGTGGACGCCTGTGGATTTGTGGACATCGCAAGAGCGATGCCCACAACCCCACAGGCACAACATCAACATCAGGTCCAAAAATGCGATCTGAACCAAAATGCCAAGGTGTCACCCATGTCTCCGAACAGGTGTTACCCATGTCCCCGGTCTGTACACCCTCAAGGGGAGGGGGAGAATGTCGCCCGGCCCCGGGCTTATCCTGATGCCTATGGGGGCCCGCCCGGCGTCGCTCATCCGGTTCCTGCGGTTGACCGCAGGCGGTCATGGTTTCAGCCTCGCGCCAACCAACGGAGGGCGACGTGACGAGCGGACGCACGGAGGGTTACCTAGCGGCGGCGCTCCTGACCGTCGGTGGCGCCACGGTTGCAACGTTGCTGCCGAAGCCGGTCCGAGACTGGTCGAAGTCGATATGACCGCGGTGGACGAATTCCCTCGCTTGCGACCCATTCCACCAGCGTACCACCTGATGGCACCCACGCGATGAGACACGCGGCGTTGGGCGAGGCGGCCCTGCTGCTGCTTGCCTGGCTGCTCAGCGAAGATCGATGGCGGGTGCCGTGGCGCACGGTGATTGCCGGCGTGGTGCTGCAGGTGGCGCTGGCGCTGTTGTTGCTCGATTTTCCGCTGGCGGTGTCTGCGGTGATGCTTGCCAATCGCGCCGCGCACGCGCTTGAACGCGCCACCACGACCGGCACCAGCTTCGTGTTCGGCTATCTCGGCGGTGGGCCGCTGCCGTTCGCCGAGACCGTACGTGGCGCCAGCTTCATCCTGGCGTTCAAGGCATTGCCACTGGTGCTGGTGATCAGTGCGCTGGCGTCACTGCTGTTCTATTGGGGTGTGCCGCAGCGTGTCACCGGCGCCTTTGCCTGGCTGTTGCGCCGCTGGATGGGCATCAGCGGGGCGTTGGCCGTCGGCGCCGCAGTACACGTCTTCGTCGGCATGGTCGAAGCACCGCTGCTGGTGCGTCCCTATCTCGCGCGCATGCAGCGCGGCGAGCTGTTCGCGCTGATGACCTGCGGCATGGCGGGCGTCGCCGGCACGGTGATGGTGATCTACGCCGGCTTCCTCGCACCGCTGATTCCTGACGCTCTGGGCCACATCCTGATCGCCTCGGTGATCAGCACGCCGGCCGGCCTCGCGGTGGCGGCGCTGATGGTGCCGTTCGTCCCGAGTGCCATGCCCGAGGGACGTCTGGTGCTTGACGATCCATCGGTCGGCTCGATCGACGCGCTGGTGCGGGGCACCGCCGACGGCATCCCTGTGCTGGTCGGCATCGTCGCCACGCTGGTGGTGACGATCGCCATGGTGGCGTTGGCTAACACGGCGCTCGGCCTGCTGCCGCACTGGGGCGGCGAGGCGCTGACCGTGCAGCGCATCTTCTCCTGGGCGTTCCGCCCAGTGATGTTGCTGATCGGCGTTCGCTGGCAGGACGTTGGTGCGGCGTCGGAACTAATGGGTACCAAGACGGCGCTGAACGAATTCGTTGCCTATTTGGCGTTCGCGCGAATGCCGATCGACGCGTTCACGCCGCACACCCGGCTGATCCTGACCTACGCACTCTGCGGCTTCGCCAATTTCGGCAGCGCGGGCATCATGGTCGGCGGCATTGGCGCGATGATTCCGGACCGCCGCGTTGAGGTGGTGCAATTGGGCATGCGCTCGATCATCTCCGGTACGCTGGCGACCTGCATGAGCGGCGCAGTGGCCGGGGCGATCGCGGGGTGACGGCGGCCCGGCACCGCGGACAACGCGTACTATCAAGCCTGGCGGGTCCGTCTGATCGATCCGCATCATGCCAGACCTTGAAACGGACGATTCTCCCACATCACGACCGGCGCATGCCGTCGACGCGGTGGAATGGCCGTCGGAAGACGTACGTGATACCAGCGGCCGAGAGGATCGACGGTTCCCGTCAGAGCGATCGCTTG
The DNA here is from genome assembly GCA_963773345.1 of uncultured Alphaproteobacteria bacterium. Lineage (GTDB taxonomy): Bacteria > Pseudomonadota > Alphaproteobacteria > Acetobacterales > Acetobacteraceae > Palsa-883. The sequence continues at coordinate 1,646,941 of CAVZBG010000010.1, forward strand.
GAAATGCCGTTTGGCACAACGGGTTGAGCGTTGGCGCAACAGGGGTGATTCTCAGCGGGAACGAAACGTGATTCCTGGGCGGCCAGTTCGTGCGGCACAACCATGTTGCGTGCGGCCGGCAACGGTCCGGGCATGGTGAAGACGTGCCGCGCCGCCAGCGGCGATGCCGGCCAGCAACAGCATCGCCGGCACGGCCGTGCGAACCGGTTGCCGCTTCGACGGCGGCGGCTCAACTGGTGGAACAGCCTCAGGCGACAGCGCGGAAGATGACGGAAGCGTTGGTGCCGCCGAAGCCGAAACTGTTGGACAACGCGACACGGATGTTGCGCTGCTGCGCGGTGTTCGCCACACGGTCGATCACGCTCTCGCGGCTGGGCGCATCAAGGTTCAGCGTTGGCGGGGCCACGTGATCGCGGATCGCCAGGATCGAGAAGATCGCCTCCACCGCGCCCGCCGCGCCAAGCAGATGGCCGACCGCGGACTTGGTGGACGACATCGCCAGGCCGCGCGCCGCATCGCCGAAAAGCCGTTCGACCGCTTCCAGTTCGAGATCGTCGCCGAGCGGGGTCGAGGTGCCGTGCGCGTTGACGTACTGGATATCGCCCGGCGCGAAACCACCGTTCTTCATCGCCGCACGCATGGAGCGGAACGCGCCGTCATGGCCTTCGGCCGGCGCGGTGATGTGATAGGCGTCACCCGACATGCCGTAGCCGGCGACCTCGGCGTAGATCTTCGCGCCGCGCGCCTTGGCGTGCTCATACTCCTCGAGCACCACCACGCCGGCGCCCTCGCCCATCACGAAACCGTCACGGTCCTTGTCCCACGGACGCGAAGCCCTCTCCGGCTGATCGTTGAACGCGGTGGACAGCGCGCGAGAGGCGCAGAATCCCGCAATGCCGATCTCGCACACCGCGGCCTCGGCGCCGCCGGCGACCATCACGTCGGCATCGCCCCACATGATCAGCCGCGACGCGTCGCCGATCGCGTGCACGCCGGTGGCGCAGGCGGTGACCGCGGAATGGTTGGGCCCCTTGAAGCCGTACTTGATCGAGACGTGGCCGGAACCAAGATTGATCAGCGACGAGGGAATGAAGAACGGCGACAGTCGTCGCGCCTTGCCCTGAAACACCTGCAGCGACGCCTCGAAGATGGTCTGCAGTCCGCCGATGCCGGAGCCGATCATCACGCCGGTGGCGCAACGATCCTCCTCGGCCTCGGGCAGCCAGCCGGAATCCTCCACCGCCTCGGTCGCGGCGACCAGGGCGAGATGGATGAACCGGTCCATCTTCTTCACGTCCTTCACCGGGATCCACTCGGCGATGTCGAGCCGTCCGTCGGCCTTGGTGCCGGGCGGCACCTGGCCTGCCACCTTGCAGGGCAGATCCTTGGTGTCGAAGGACTGGATCGCGGTGATGCCGGACTCGCCGTTGATCAGCCGGCGCCAGACATGCTCGACCCCGAGTCCCAGCGGACAGGCGATCCCCATGCCCGTCACCACCACGCGACGCATCGAAGGTCGTGCTCCCGGGCGGTTCTGGCTCAGGCCGCCTTCTGCTTCTCGATGTAGTCGATGGCGTCCTTCACGGTGCTGATCTTCTCCGCGGCGTCCTCGGGGATCTCGACGCTGAACGCTTCCTCGAACGCCATCACCAGTTCGACTGTATCCAGGCTGTCGGCGCCCAGGTCGTCGATGAACGATGCCTCCGGCGTCACCTTGGCTTCCTCGACACCGAGGTGTTCGACCACGATCTTCTTGACCCTGTCCGCGATCTCGCTCATCGGCGCTGCCACTCCTGCCTATATGGGTCGGGCCCGCACGGGCCACGGTTGCGTTTCCGTCGGGGAACTATGCGGGCGCTTAGCATGGTTTCCACACCGCCGCCAACACGGTCAGGGCTTCGCCCTGAAACCCACCAGGGGGGCGTTGCCCCATAGGCGTTAAATTAGCCATTGACACGGCGCGAATCGGTACGATTCTCGGGGCAGATGCATCACACAGCATCTCTCCCGGCGGACCACTTCGACGAGGTGTTGCGCCGCTTGCCGGCTGATCTGGACCTCGACGCGCTTGCGTTGCGGACCCGGGCGATCGAGCGACAGCGCAAGATCGCGGAAGGCGCCAGCCTGCTACGGCTGGCGCTGGCACGCGGCCCTGGTGGGCTGTCACTCAGTGAGACGGCGGCCTGGGCGTCGATGATCGGGCTGGCCGAGATGAGTGATCCGGCGATCAAGTTCCGCTTGGACAAGGCGGTCGAGTTCCTCGAGGCGATGGTGTCGGCGCAATTGGCGGTGCTGTCCGCCGGGGCCAGTGTGCGCTGGCCGGGCCGCGTCCTGCGCGCCGCCGATGGCAGCTCGATCAGCCAGCGCGCCAGCAGCGGGACGGATTGGCGGGTGCATGGGGTGTTCGACCTGGGTCGCGGCGGTTTCAGCCATCTGGAAGTGACCGACAAGCACGGTGCCGAGGCAGTGGACCGTGGCGCACCGCTGCCTGGTGAGGTGCGGATCGGCGACCGCAACTACGCCGGAGCGAAGGGTCTGCGACGCTTTCGCGAGCAGAGCAACGGACAGGCCGACTTCATCACCCGGCTGCGTTGGAACGGGTTGCGCCTGCTCAAACCCGATGGCAAACCATTCGACCTGATCAAGCATCTCGCCACACTGCCGAACGACACGCAGCCCCACGAAGTGAGCGTGCAGGCCGTCGTGGCCCGCTTCCAGCCGACCCTGCCGCTGCGTCTGATCATCCGGCGCAAACCACCCGAAGCGGCCGCAGCCGCCTGCAAGACGCTGCGTCGTTCGGCCAGCCGCAAGCAGAAGACGCTCGATCCGCGCAGCCTGATCGCCGCCGAGTTCATCATCCTGGCAACCTCGTTGCCGGCGGAGGGATACCCGGCCGAGGAGGTGCTCGCCGCCTACCGGCTGCGCTGGCAAATCGAGCTGGCCTTCAAGCGGCTCAAGTCGCTGCTGCACATCGATCGGCTGCCAACCCGAACCCCCCAGGCGTCGCGAAGTTGGCTCTACGCGCATCTCATCTTGGCCCTGCTGTGTGACGATCTTAGCCAGGAGTTCCTGGAATCTTCCCCCTGAGGACCTGCTCGACGCCGACTACCTGCCGTCGCTGTGGCGGGTCTACAAGATCGCCGCCATGATGCTGCTCGCCAGCGTCCGTGGGCACCTCTGCCTCGGCCTCCTCGCCCGCGCCGGGCCGGCAATCCATCGACGCCTCGCAAATCCACCGCGCACGCGAAAGCCTCACATCCGGTACCCGATCAGGTGCTAATTTAACGCCTATGGGGCGTTGCCCCCTGGACACCCGGCGAAGGCGTCGCCCCTGGAGACGACCGGGGCGAAACCCAGGTTTTCCTGGCCACGCCTCACAGCATCGCCATCCCGCCGTTGACATGCAATGTGGCACCGGTGATCCAACCGGCCTCGTCGGAGGCAAGGAAGGCGACCGCGGCGGCGACATCTTTGGGCTGGCCGAGTCGGCCGAGCGGGATGGCGCCGGTGAGCTTCGCGCGCTGTGCCTCGCCCAGGGCGTTGGTCATCGCGGTGACGATGAAGCCCGGCGCGACGGCGTTCGCGGTGATGCCACGGGGGGCGACTTCCTGGGCCAGCGCCTTGGTCAGGCCGATCAGGCCGGCCTTGGCGGCGGCGTAGTTGGCCTGGCCGGCGTTGCCGGTGGCGCCGATGATGCTGCCAATGTTGATGATCCGCCCGGCGCGGCGGCGCAGCATGCCGCGCAGGGCGGCGCGGGCGAGGCGGAAGGGGGCGGCGAGATCGACCTCCAGGACGGCGTTCCAGTCCGCGTCGGTGATGCGCAGCGCCAAGCGGTCGCGCGTCAGGCCGGCGTTGTTGACCAGGATCGCCAGCGGGCCGGCGGCGGCTTCGGCCGACTCGACGAGGGCTTCGGCGGCGGCCGGATCGGCAAGGTCGGCGGGGCAGACATGGGCGCGCCCGGGCGAGACTGTGTCGAGTTCCGCGGCGAGCGTGTCCAGCGCGTCGCGGCGCGTGCCGGACAGCACCACGATCGCGCCCTGGGCATGCAGCGCGCGGGCGATGCCGCCGCCGATGCCACCCGAGGCGCCGGTGACCAGGGCCGGCCTGCCGTCCAACCGGAACATCGCGCGTCCTTTATAAGGTCTTCAGCACTGCCTCGATCTCCGTCGGGGTGCCGGCGGCGGCCGCGGCGGCCGAGGGAGCGATGCGGCGGATCAGGCCGGACAGCACCTTTCCGGCGCCGAGCTCGACAAAACTGTCCACGCCGAGCGTGGTCATTGCCAGGACGCATTCGCGCCAGCGCACCGTGGACGTGACCTGGCGGACCAGCAGGTCGCGGATCTGCGCCGGGTCGGTGACCTTGACGGCGGAGACATTGGCGATCAGCGGCACGCTCGGCACCGCGGGTGGCGTGGCGGCCAGCGCCTCCGCCATTGCGTCGGCGGCCGGCGCCATCAGGGCGCAATGGAACGGGGCGGACACCGGCAGCAGCATGGCGCGGCGGACGCCCTTGCTCCGGGCGATCTCGACGGCGCGCTCGACCGCGGCGCGCGCGCCGGAGATGACCACCTGGCCGCCGCCGTTGTCGTTGGCGGGTTCGATGACCTCGGTGGCACCGGTTTTGCCGGCCGCGGCGTCGCCCTCCGGGGCCGCGCCGCCGGGCGCTCCGCTGAGGGGGATCGGCGCGGCCTCGGCACAGATTTCCTGGGCCAGATCCATGTCCGCGCCGATCAGGGCAGCCATGGCACCGGCACCGGCTGGGACGGCACGCTGCATCGCCTGACCGCGCAGCCGGAGTAGCCGCGCCGCGTCGGCGATGGTGAACGCGCCGGCGGCCGCCAACGCGCTGTATTCGCCGAGCGAGTGGCCGGCGACCACGACGGCCTTCTCGCGCAGGGTGAAGCCCCCTTCCTTCTCCAGCACGCGCAGCGTGGCAAGCGAAACCGCCATCAGCGCGGGCTGGGCATTCTCGGTCAGGGTGAGTTCGTCAGCGGGCCCTTCGAACATGAGCTTGGAGAGCTTTTGCCGAAGGACTTCGTCCACCTCCTCGAACACCTCGCGGGCCGGGGCGAATGCCGCGGCGAGATCACGGCCCATGCCGACGACCTGGCTGCCTTGGCCAGGGAAGACGAACGCGTGGACCGGCATGCAAAACGGCGCTCCCGCGCGCGGTGGGACACGGCAATGTGTGGCGCGGCGAGGTACAGGTGGGTCAGGGGACTGTCAATGGAGGGCGCAGCAGGGGCGAGTGGCGCGGCGGAATTTCACCGCCGCGCTCTCACAGAACCGGACGTGAACCTCTCAGCTCATCCGGCTCCCAGTATCCGGCCGCGTCGCATGCAGAAGCTGCCAGTGCGCGAAGAGCGCTGGGTTGGTCCTGATGATCCGGGCGAACCACTCGCGTGCGCCTTTCGGCTTGTGCCGGAAGCGCTTGTATTTGCGGCGTGCCCATTTCCTCAGGTGGAAGTCAATGCGGCGCAGGCTGTCATACAGCGCCGACTTGTAGAAGTGGCCGTAGTAGTTGATCCAGCCCCGGATGTGCGGATTGAACATTCGGGCCAGATCATCGAGGGCCTTGTCGGTTCGGGTCTGGAGGCTCCAGCGCCGGACCTCCTCGCGCATCCTCTTGAGCGCCGTGTCGGCTGCCGCCGGCAGGAACGAGACGCCGTATTTGCCGCCGCGCCATGCCGCCAGCCTCGGCCGGAACGAGTAGCCGAGAAAGTCGAATGTCACGGCAGGATACGTCCCCTTCCGGTTGGTGTCCTTGCAGTAGACAATCTTCGTCTTCTGCGGATGGAGCACCAGCCGGCAGGCCGCAAAGCGCTCTTGCAGCGCGACCTGCAAGGCTTCGGCCTCGTCACGTGTCCGGCAATGACAGATGGCATCGTCGGCATACCGTTCGAACGGAACGGCGGGCCACGTCCGGGCCATCCACATGTCGAACGCGTAATGCAGGAACAGGTTGGCAAGGATCGGACTGATCACGCCGCCCTGAGGCGTCCCTGCATCGCGAGGCTCGATCACGCCATCTTCCCTCTGCATCGGCGCCTTCAGCCAGCGCTCCACATAGAGCAGCACCCACGGGCAGCCGGTATGTCGCCGGACCGCACGCAAGAGCAGCGCATGATCGATGCTGTCGAAGAACGCCTTGATGTCGATGTCGAGCACCCAGTCGGACCGCCAGCACCGCTGGCGCGCCTGGCGCACGGCATCGATCGCCGAGCGGCCGGGCCGGTAGCCGTACCAGTTGGCGTGGAACACGGGTTCCAGGCACGGCTCCAGATACCGGCGGACAACCTCTTGCGCGACACGATCGGCCACCGTTGGGATGCCCAACGGACGCGTGCCGCCGCTCGCCTTGGGGATATCCACCCGTCGCACCGGTGGAGGGAAGTAGCTCCCCGAGGACAGCCGGTTCCAGAGCTTGTAGAGGTTACCGGCGAGGCCGGCCTCGAACTCCGCAATCGTCTGTCCATCTACGCCAGCCGCCCCCTGGTTGGCCTTCACCTTCTTGAAGGCTTCCCAGACCTCCCGCTTCGGGATGTCGAACGGCTTTGCCTCGGTCATGCGGCTCCTCCCGTCACCGGTTGGCCGCCTGCCGCAGCAGGATACCGCAGCCCCTTCGGTCCAGCCCCATTACAGGACCTTCACCCCTACTACGGGCTGCCCCGTCCCTGTGCCCCGCATCGGTACTCTGGCTCTTGCGGGGGCCTCCCGCTTGAGCTTCTCCCTTGACATCGGGACGACAGGTTCCCGCGTTCCGCAACAGAGCCTGATCCGGGTTCACGCCGCCTCCAAGCCGGGTGCCGCTCGGGCCGGGCTTCAGGGCTCCGCCCGAACTCATCCCGGAGGCCACTACCATCCCCCCGGTTTCGACACCGTCCTGTGAATTTCGGCACGTCATCAGCGGTTTGCTTTCGCTCGTCTCTCCGGATCTCACCTGACGGGATCAGGTCCCGCCTTTTCTGCGACGCTCACCACCAGCGCTCTTGACGCCAGCAGCTCGCAGCGGTTTGGAGCCAGCTCCTGATCGCCGGCTCCGAGGGGCCTGCCCTCATCTCTCTTGCAGCTCCACACCTCCCTCGCAGTTGGTGTGTTCGCGGCACACGTAGTGCGTCAGTTTGAAAATGTTCCTACGGGCCACCCCGATTGATCGGCGTGGCGCCCGTGCCATACTCCGACGCATTACAAATGCGTCGGGAGAAACGCTGGCTAACTGCTAGCTAGTTACCGGAGATATGCGGCAAATGATGTGCGAAGATGACGGCAACAAAGTTGACGATCACCCCCACAGCACTAAGGGCGATTACGAGCAACACAAAATTCTTGTCCATTTTGGTTATGTGACAGGCGGCACCATTCTTACGGCCGTCGTCGACTACTTGTTTCTGTGGCCCGACAATCATCTGGCGGCACTCCTAGCTTTCGCAGCATGGATGAGTATCGTCGCGGTGGTTGAAATGACGGTATGGGAATTCACCCCATGGGCAACGATTACTGCCGTTGGAGGATGCTTTGTAGCCGCCATGGTGCTTTACTGGTTGATTGGCCCCAATCCTCCCCCACGGCCGTGGCGAGGTTGGCTGCAACCTGCCAGTGAGCCTACGCCGGCCGCAGCTAGCGATTGCCGGATTTCCAAGGCTGACAGTAAACGGACTGGCCTCCCGGAAATTGGCGAGGACGCTCTCAGGGTCCTTATCGGAAAGGCCGTGTTTGTCGCATCTAAAGACTATCTCGAAAGCCACCCTAGTTTTGCGCCTCTCGATGTGTGTGGCTCCCCGGCCGTTACGATGACCCATGGGCCGAACGGCATGCAGATCAGTGCCGCGATCTATGGCAGGAACGGAAGGCGTATGGGCCGTATCGACAACAACGGGTACGAGATAGACTACGACGCGGATGTCACTGTGGAACATAGCGGGGACCTGAGTACCATCGTTGTCCACAACGCCGCCAAGGACGAACTGCTGTACGTGCGCTATTTGAACCACAGTACAATGAGAGTGCGGGGCATCTTCGCCTGTCCGGCCGGCCAGCCGGCGTTTACGATTACCGACGAGGACATTTCGCCTCCGGTTGTCGCTGGTCCAGCGTGTATGATCGAGTCCACAATAGGAATATTTGCTGCACATCACTGAGGTAAACCCCTACACCGCATCAAACTGGACCACTACCCGCGGCAGGGACGCGCCGCCCGACCACACGCAAGGGGCCACATGCAAGGGGGAATGAGCGCCATGTGCCGCTTGCTCGCACGCGGCGCGCTGCCCTCCTTCAGGTCGTTGCGCGTGCGGGATGGGTTGATAGTCTGGCAGGCGGTTGTGGCCTTCTGCTGCCCCATCTCGCCAGCCAGCTCGCGGACGCGGTTCACCTCTGCCACACCAGGTGCGAAAGTCCGGTCCTCGACGCCCGGATGTGTGGCATGCAGCGAGGTCCTGAACACGGAGGTGATGATCATGATCGTGCGAACGCTCGATGAGATTGCGAACGGCCCGCGGGACGTGCGGGGCGAGGGCTGGCAGAGCCGCCGGATGCTCCTGCGATCGGACCGCGTGGGGTTCTCGCTGTCCGACACCGTCGTGGCCGAGGGAACCGAGCTGCGCCTGGAATACAAGCACCATCTCGAGGCCAACTATTGCATCGCGGGAGCGGGCGAGGTCGTGGATTTGCAGAACGGCACCGTTTATCCGCTGCGGCCCGGAACGCTGTACGCGCTCGACAAAAACGATGCGCATATCGTTCGCGCGACGCGCGGCGATCTTCGAGTCGTGTGCGTGTTCAACCCGCCACTGGTCGGCGACGAGACCCATCGCGCAGATGGCAGCTATGGACCCGCGCACGACGAGGCGGCGCCGTGAGGGGCGTGGGGCGCTGCGTTCGCCGGTCGTGCCGCGACGTCATCGCAACGCTGCCAACGCACCGCGGATATCGGATTGATCCGGGGCAAACAGCGAACCGATCGACGGGCATGTGGCAGCAGTCTTGACCTTGGCCAGCTTGCCTGAAACGCTATCGACTACCGGGGTGCCCTGGCGTCAGGGCTGAGATCACACCCGTCGAACCTGATCTGGGTCATGCCAGCGAAGGGAGATACCATGCGGTTGGGCTTCATCTTCACCCGGGTCGTCGCCTGCGACGGGACGCCGGTGCGCGTCATGGCGGCCGCGCTCGGCGACGATCGCGGCCGCCTGGCGTGCCGCGGCCTGCGGCGGTGCGCCTGATGCGTACCGTGGTCATCGGTGCCGGCGTGCTTGGGGCCAGCACCGCCTATCATCTGGCCCGTGCCGGCGCTCAGGTGACCGTCATCGACGCATGCCTCGACGGGCGCGCCACCGCGGCAGGCGCCGGGATCATCTGCCCGTGGGTCTCCGGCGTGGACGATCCCGTCTTCTACCGGCTGTATACCGAAGCCGCCCGCTATTACGCCGAATTGCTGCCCGCACTGGGGGAGATCGGAGAGCACGATCTCGGCTTCTGTCGGGTCGGCGGCATGGTGGTGTCGGCCAGCGCGGTGGACCTGTCGCGCCTCGAGCGCCTGGTGCGCGGGCGGCAGGCGGCGGCGCCGGAGATGGGCGCGGTCAGCCGGCTCCCGCCGCGCGAGGCGCAGGCGCTGTTTCCCCCGCTGCACGCGGACCTTGGTGCGGTGCATGTGGCAGGTGGGGCTCGGGTGGATGGCCGCCGCCTGGCTGCGGCGCTGCTGCGCGCGGCGCGGCACCATGGCGCGGTCGTGCGCAACGGCGAGGCCGCGCTGATCGCAACCGGCGGGCGCGTGGTGGGCGTGCGGCTGCGCAGCGAGCGTCTGGAGGCGGATCAGGTCGTCGTCACCGCCGGGGCTTGGGCGCCGGCGCTGCTGTGCGAGCTGGGGATCGATCTGCCGATCCGGCCGCAGCGCGGGCAGATCGTGCATCTGCGGCTGGCGGGGCAGGCGACGCACGACTGGCCGGTCATCCTGCCGCTGGGCGCCAGCCACTACCTTTTGGCGTTCGCCGACCAGCGCGTGGTGGCGGGCGCAACGCGGGAGAACGAGGCCGGGTTCGGCTACCGCGTGACGGCGGCCGGGTTGGCCGAGGTGCTGGCGAGCGCGCTGGCGGTGGCGCCGGGTCTGGCCGAGGCGGAGGTGATCGAGACCCGCATCGGCTTCCGGCCCATGGGACCGGAGGTCAGACCTCTCCTAGGTGGAACACGCAGCGTGGCGGGCCTGGTGATCGGCAACGGCTTGGGCGCGGCCGGGCTGACAATCGGTCCGTTCGCCGGCCGGCTGCTCGCCGATGTGGCGCTGGGCCGGGCGCCGGGATTGGACCTGGCACCGTTCGATCCGCTGCGGGTCGCGACACCGGCGCGGGACGTGCCGCCGACATTGCGGTAGCGCCGGGGAGCTGAGCCCGTTTGACAGGGTGGTTCGCGGCGCCTATGAGACGCGGCCTCGGGGTCCCGCCCGCCTGCCGGCGGCTGGATCCCGCCATAGCCGGGAACGTGGACGGGTCTCCAGGGAATCTGGCGCGACCCGCGCCCGCCGCGCGCCCAGGCTTCCCTGGCCGCGCGGCCTACCGGTGCAACAACGGGCCGGAAAGGGCAACGCGCCAATGACCAAGCGCGCCGAGAGCAAGTACAAGATCAACCGCCGCCTGGGGGTCAACCTCTGGGGCCGACCGAAATCCCCCATCAACAAGCGCGAATACGGCCCCGGCCAGCACGGCCAGCGGCGCAAGAAGCCGACCGACTTCGGCACCCAGTTGATGGCCAAGCAGAAGCTGAAGGGCTACTACGGCAACATCGGCGAGAAGCAGTTCCGTAAGTATTACGAGGAAGCGGTCCGCCGGAAGGGCGACACCTCGGAGAAGCTGATCGAGCTGCTGGAGCGGCGGCTGGACGCCGTGGTGTACCGACTGAAATTCGCCATCACGCCGTTCGCCGCACGTCAGTTCGTCTCGCACGGCCACGTGATGGTGAACGGCAAGCGCGTCAACATCCCGTCGTTCCAGGTGCGCGACAACGACACGATCGAGGTGAAGGAGAAGTCGAAGCAGCTCGCCGTCGTGCTGGACGCGACGCAGAGCGCCGAGCGTGACGTGCCGGAATACCTGGAGGTGGATCACCGCGCGATGAAGGGCCGCTTCACTCGCCCGCCGAAATTATCGGACGTGCCGTATCCGGTGCAGATGGAGCCGCACCTGGTGGTGGAGTTCTACTCGCGCTGAGCGCCGGGACGCGGGTCCCACGCCCGGCTAGTAGAACACCTCCGGAATGATCCCCAGCATGATCCTGCCCACCGCCTCGAAATGCGCGCCGCGGGCCTGGATCTGTTGCGACGCGGTGTGCAGGTCGCGGAACCGCCGCTCGAACGCGGTATCGAGGAAGATCGCGCTCGTCCCCGCCTCCTTGTAGGCGAAGTCGGCGACGTCGGTCGCGGTGTGGATGGCGTGCGTGCAGGCCAGCCGCACGCGGGCACGCGCGGGAATGTCGATCGCGGGGATGCCTTCGACGGCGGCCCAGATGTCCTGCAGCGTCGCCACCAGATAGGCGCGCGCCGCGCCGAGCGCTGCCTCGACCCGTGCTACGCTGGATTGCACCACCGCGCTGTCGGCCAGGCGGCCGAGATTGCGCGGCGTCTTCCTGACCGCCAGCGCGACGAACGCATCGAGCATAGCTCGCGCCACGCCAAGCATCACCCCGGCATGACCGACCGCGTACAGCCCCTGCGTCGTGAAGGCATAGAGCCGGCCCGGCTCGCGGCGTAACTCCGGCTCCTCGCGCGTCGCACTGAACGCCTCCGGCACGAACAGGTCGCTCAGCGCATAGGCGTCCGAGGCGGTGCCGCGCAGGCCGATGACATTCCACCGGTGGATCAGCTCCGCCTGCGCGACCGGGAACAGCAACGTGCGGATCAGCGGCGTGCCGCGAGCGTTCAGCCGCAGCGATCCGTCGGTTTCCTCGACCTGCGCGTGCGCGCCCATCCAGGTGGCTTGGCGGCAGCCGCTGGCGAACTCCCACTCGCCGCTGATGCGGTAGCCGCCCGCCACCACCCTGGCGCGCGCCGCGTTCGGCGGACCCCAGGCGATCAGGGCGCGCGGATCGTCATAGATCGCGTGCGCCGAGGCGGGCTCCAGGAAGGGAGCGATCAGCGCGGAGCTGTTGGCGACGAACAGGTTCCAGCCGACCGAGGCGTCGTGGCGGCTGACCTCCTCGACCGTGCCGAGGTAGACCCAGGGTTCGACCTCCTCGCCGCCGAAGCTGCGCGGCAGCAGCAGGCGCAGCAGGCGGGCGTCGTGCAACTGCGTCAGCAATGGTTCGCCGATGCGCTGGGTCTGCTCGATCGTTGCCGCGGCGGCGGTGATCGCCGGCCCAAGGTCGCGGGCCCGCGCGATGGGATCGGGCCAGCTCAGATCGTCCATGCGGGGTACCCCGGCGGCAAATTCCGCCGCCGATTACCGTCCGCGCGCCGGTCCCTGTCAACGCGGCGCGGCACGGTTTGATCTAGAGCAATGCGGCCGCGCCGCGCCGGCCGCAGATTGCCGGCGTGCTGGCATGGAGCGGATAGCGATGTCCTCCACCACTGCTGCGGGGCGCAGCCCGAGCCGAGCGTAGCGATCGTCCCACCGCATGCCTGGTGGCGCGCGGCCGTGCCGATCGTGCTGGCCGTGGCGATCGCCCTGCTGCCGCCGCCCCCCGGGCTGGCGCAGCACGCCTGGTACTACTTCGCCCTGTTCACCGGCGTCATCGCGGCACTGGTGACCGAGCCGCTGCCCAACCCGGCGGTCGGGCTGATCGGCCTGACGCTGGCCGCGGTGCTGTCGCGCTGGACGCTGTTCGGCCCCGCCGATCTCGCCAAGCCCGGCTTCAACGTGGTCAGCCAGAGCATCAACTGGGCGCTGTCCGGCTTTGCCAGCACGACGGTCTGGCTGGTCGGCGGCGCGTTCATGTTCGCGCTGGGCTACGAGAAGACCGGGCTGGGCCGGCGCATCGCCCTGCTGCTGGTGCGCGCGCTGGGCAGACGCACGCTGACGCTCGGCTACGCCACGACGTTCGCCGACATGATCCTGGCCCCGTTCACGCCGTCGAACACCGCGCGTGGCGCCGGCATCATCTTTCCGGTGGTGAACAACCTGCCGGCGCTCTACAACTCGCGCCCGCACGACCCCTCGGCGCGCAAGATCGGCGGCTACATCATGTGGACCACCTTCGCCGCCGATTGCGTCACCTCGACCCTGTTCATGACCGCGTGCGCGCCGAATTTCCTGGCGCGCGAGTTCATCAACCGCATCGCGCATGTCTCGATCAGCTATGGCGACTGGATGCGCGCCTCGCTGCCGTTCGCGCTGCCGCTGCTGCTGGCGCTGCCGCTGCTGACCTATGTGATCTTCCCGCCGGAGATCAAGCGCAGCCCGGAAGCGGCGAACTGGGCCGGCGCGGAGTTGGAGAAGATGGGCCGCATCTCCTGGCGGGAAACCGTTCTGTCCGTGCTGGTGCTGTGCGCGATCCTGATGTGGATCCTCGGCGGCAGCTTCATCGATCCGACGCTGGCCGCTTTCGTGGTGCTGTCGCTGATGCTGGTGCTGGGCGTCGTCACCTGGGGCGACATGGCACGCAACCACGCCGCCTGGACCACGATCGTGCTGCTGGCGACGCTGGTGACCCTGGCCGACGGGCTGTCGCGCGCCGGCTTCGTGAAATGGTTCGCCGACTATGCGGCCGCGCATGTCGGCGGCCTGCCGCCGACGCTGATCCTGATGAGCCTGGTCGCGATCTACTTCGTGTCGCACTACATGTTCGCCAGCCTGACCGCGCACACCACGGCCATGCTGCCGATGATGCTGGCCGCCGGCCTGGCGATCCCCGGCCTGTCGGCGCCGGCCCTGGCAATGGGCCTGGCGCTGTGCACCGGCCTGATCGGCGTGCTGACGCCGTATGCCACCGGCGCGGCGCTGCCGTACTACAACTGCGGCTACCTGACCCCGGCGCAGTTCTGGCGGCTCGGCGCGATTTTCGGGCTGATCTTCCTGGCTGCGCTGCTCGGCATCGGCGTCCCGCTGTTGGCCCGCTGAGCGCGGATCGATCGCGGAGGGCGGCGTGCTTGTCGGGACGCGCCCGCGTGGACCATAGGCGCCGCGACCAGCAGGGGGAACGCGGCACGGTGATCAAGCTGGAGCCGATCGGGCTCGCGGGCGGCGTCGCGATCGGCGTGATGGTGGAACTGCCGCAGACCCGCCAACTGACGATCAGCACCGACAGGGGCTACATCGCCGCGGGCTACATGGACCTGCCGTTCCCGCAGCAGCGCCGGCCGGAACGGCGCATCATTGCCGCGCGCGTGCCGGACGTGCGCGAAATCACCGATCTGCTGGCAGCGCGGGCGAATGACTGCACGCCCGCGGCGGTAAAACCAGGGATCGTCGCGGGAATGACCGGGCGCAAGGCGCTGGCGCGGATGTTCCAGGTCGCCTGCGGCCCTGGCTGCGACCACGCCGCAACCTATATAAGTGGGTCGGCGCCGGGCGCGATCCCTCCTCCCGGCGCTTTCCTATGAGGCGTTGATGACCGACCCTGCCGCCGAGATCGCCCGCCGCCGGACCTTCGCGATCATCTCGCACCCCGACGCCGGCAAGACCACCCTGACCGAGCACATCCTGCGTGCCGGCGGCGCCATCCAGCTTGCCGGCAACGTCCGCGCCAAGGGCGAGCGCCGCCGCACCCGCTCCGACTGGATGGGCATCGAGCGCGAGCGCGGCATCTCCGTCGTCACCTCGGTGATGACGTTCGAGCACGCCGGCTGCGTGTTCAACCTGCTCGACACGCCGGGCCACGAGGATTTCTCGGAGGACACCTACCGCACGCTGACCGCGGTCGATGCCGCGGTGATGGTGATCGACGCCGCCAAGGGGATCGAGGCGCGCACCCGCAAACTGTTCGAGATCTGCCGGCTGCGCGACATCCCGATCATCACCTTCATCAACAAGATGGACCGCGAGAGCCGCGACCCGTTCGAGCTGCTGGACGAGATCGCTTCCACGCTGGCGCTCGACACCGCGCCGGTCACCTGGCCGGTCGGACGCGCGGCGACGTTCGTCGGCACCTACGACCTGCGCAGGCCGCGATGCTGCACTTGACGCCGGACCTGCCGCAGTCCGATCCGCGGCTGCAAGCGCTCGGCGACGAGGTCGATCTGGTGCGCGCCGCGCTGCCGGAATTCGACCGCGCCGCGTTCAACGCCGGCCACCTGACGCCGGTCTATTTCGGCAGCGCGATCAAGGGGATCGGCGTCACCGACCTGCTGGACGGGCTCGCCGAGTACGGCCCGCCGCCGCGCGCCCAGCCCGCCGACACGCGCGTGGTCGAGGCGACCGAGCCGACCCTGACCGCGCTGGTGTTCAAGATCCAGGCGAACATGGACCCCAACCATCGCGACCGCATCGCCTTCGCCCGCGTCTGCTCCGGCCGGCTGGCGCGCGGCATGCGGCTGAAGCAGGTGCGCACCGGCAAGCTGATCCCGCTGCACGCGCCGCAATTCTTCTTCGCCCGCGAGCGCGAGCTGGCCGAGGAGGCGTTCGCCGGCGACGTGGTCGGCATCCCCAACCACGGCACGCTGCGCATCGGCGACACGCTGACCGACGGCGAGGAGCTGAACTTCATCGGCGTGCCCTATTTCGCCCCCGAAATCCTGCGCCGCGTGCGGCTGGACGACGCGATGAAGGCGAAGAAGCTGCGCCAGGCGCTGCAGGAACTGGCCGAGGAGGGCGTGGTGCAGTTGTTCCGCCCGCAGGACGGCTCGGCGCCGCTGGTCGGCGTGGTCGGCACGCTTGCAGCTTGACGTGCTGCCGGCGCGGCTGGCCGGGGAATACGGCGTCGCGATCGGCTTCGAGACGCCGCCCTATGCGCTGGCGCGCTGGATCGGTCGCCGACGACAAGGCGGCGCTGGCGCGGTTCGTTGCAGCCAATCGCGGCGCGATGGCCGATGATGTCGATGGCGATCCGGTATTCCTGGCGAGCTCGGCGTTCATGATGCGCCGGGCGGAGGAGCATGCGCCGGAGGTGCGCTTCCGCGACATCAAGGACGTGCGCACCGGCGCACTGGTGGCGTAGGCTGCCTGGACAGCAGCGGCCACTCGCCGCTTGACTGGCGTGGCAGCGGGGGAGGCGTCGCATGACATTGGCGCATCAGGTGGCACTGGTGACCGGGGCGGCCCAGGGCATCGGCAAGGCGGCGGCGCGCGCGTTGGCCGAAGCCGGCGCGACGGTGGTGCTCGTCGACATCGCCGGCGACAAGGCGACAGCAGCGGCGGAGGAGATTGGCGCGGGGCAGCACCGTACCCTCGGCGTGCAGGCGGATGTCGGTGACGTGGCCGACATCGACCGCATGGTGCGGCGTGCGATCGAGGCCTACGGCCAGATCGACATCCTGGTGAACAACGCCGGCGTGACGCGCCGCGCGGACATCATGGAGCTCACCGAGGCGGACTGGGATCGCATCCATCGGGTGAACGCGAAGGGCGTGTTCTTCTGTCTGCAACGCGTGGCGCGCGAGATGATTCCGCGCCGCAGCGGACGGATCATCAACATCGCCTCGATCGCCGGGAAGGGGTACGTGGGCGCCTCCAACGTCGCCTATGCCGCGAGCAAGGGCGCGGTGATCGGCATGACGAAGCTGGCGGCGCTGCAACTTGGCAAGCACAACATCAACGTCAATGCGGTGTGCCCTGGTGTCACGCGCACAGCGCTGTCGGATGCCAACCTCGCGGTAAGCGCGCAACAGGAGGGGGTTGCTGTCTCGGAGATGGAGAGGCGGAGGGCCGAGGTCATTCCGCTCAAACGCGTGAATGATCCCGAGGACATCGCCGCGATGGTGGTGTTCCTCGCGGGGGCCGGCGCGCGGAATATTACCGGCCAGTCGTTCAATGTGGATGGGGGATTGATCCCGGATTAGCGCCGGCCGGGCGCAGGGGCGCGTGGTGGCATGTCAGGCCGGTTTGTGGTAAATTTCTGTAATGGACGATGTGCCTGTTGCGACGCGGACGAAGCCGACCGGAGGGATCAGTCCGGAAGAACGCGCGCGCCGTGAGGCCGCGATCGATTATGCACGCACAAGCTTGCGGCTTGAAGGCTTCGTCCTGAGCGAATTCGCTGAGGCGCTGAACCGCCGCTATATCGACGGTGAAATCACCAGCGAAGAGCATTCCGCCGCCATTCGCGCTCACCACGGTCTGTGACCGACAAGCCCTCGGATGCCGCAGAGCATGAGGCTCGCGCGCAACGCGAAGGCGACCTTGTTGCCGTCCGGATCAAGGAACTTGCGGAAAAGCCCCTATCGGGCCGCTTTGACGCAGCGCATCTGAAGGCCATTCATGCGCATCTGTTCCAGGACCTGCCGGAGCATCAGCCGGGTGTCGTTCGCGGCGACACGGACGGATGGCACAAGGCGCGCGAGCTGGAAGGGCGTGGGCCGTCCCATGTGGTGCACTATGCCCATGCGGGTGTCGAGGCGCGGATCGGCGCGATCCTGCGTGACTTTGGCGGGCCGGCCACGCTGACGGGCCTGCCGCTGGAGGAGGCGGCCACGCGTCTTGCCATGCTCTACGGCGATCTGGACCACGCGCACGGGTTCTACGAAGGCAACAGCCGGACGCTGCGGGAGTTCATGCGCACACTGGCGTTGGCGGCGGGTTATACGCTCGATTGGACGCGCGTCGGTATCGGGACCGAGGCGCGTGATGCGCTGTACGTCGCGCGGGATGTCGCGGTGTTGGAGCGGGCCTACCCGGGGCTGACCGAGGCGCAAGCCATGGCGACGGATAATCGTTCCGAGTACGAGGCGTGGTGGCATCTGACGAAACTTCGGGAGTTGCAGGGCAAGAATTCGCTGCGGCATATCATCGGCGCCGCACTTGCGGTGCGACAGCCCGACGCGTAGGCGGCGGAATATCCTACCGTACACCTCTCCCGCGCTTGCGGGAGAGGTCAAGGCGCGAAGCGCCGAGGGTGGGGGTGGTGCCCGCGGCACGATCCTCACCCGGCTTGCTTTGCTCGCCGCGTCGGTCCGCTTCGCGGCCCAACCCCACGAAGGCCGGGAGAGGTGTACCTAGCTAGACGGCCGTCAGTCGATACACCCGCGCCGCCGTCCCGCTGAACAGCGCGGCCTTCACCGCCGCCGAAGCCCCCGCCGTAATCCGCTTGAACGCGTTCCACAGCTCGGTGTAGCCGCAGGACTGCTTGTCCGGCGGGAAATTGCTCTCGAACATGCACCGTTCCGCCCCGAACGCCTCGATGCACGGCTCGACATACTGCCGCCACGCCGCGGCCAGCTCCTCCGACGGCGGCGGCATCTCCCGCTCGTGGAAATCGAAGCCGAACGACGTCATGCCGATGCCGCCCAGCTTCACATTCACATTCGGGCATTTCGCCAACTCGACAATATCCTTGCGCCACCCTGCAAGAATCTCCTGCCGTCGGCCATGATACGGCCCGACCCCCAGCACGCCGCCGACATGGTTCAGAATGATCGTGGTGTCCGGAAAAGCCCGCGCCAGATCGATCGCGTCCGGCATTTGCGGATGATACTGCCAGGACTCGAAACTCAGCCCGAGCTTCGCCAATTGCGAAAATCCCTCGCGGAACGTCGCGTCGCGCACCAGGTGCGGGGGCACCACACGTGAAATGAATTTCGCCACCGCGTCGCTGCCGTCCCACGACACGCCATGGCGGATGCCGCGGAACCGCCCGCCGCCGACCGCCATTTGTGCCTCCAGCACCGCGCGCACGCGGGCACCCCTGGTCAGGTCGGCATGGCCGATGATCGCCTCGGCCACGCGGCACGACCCGTAATTTCCGGACGCGCTCATCGCCGCGATGCCGTTGACGAACTCGACCTCGCCCACCGGCGCCATCTCCGTCGGCCCGTGCTTGCGATACATCGCCTGGCATTCCAGGAACACGGTGGCGACGATGTTGTGCCCGCCGCCGATATCCTCCAGCAGCTCGGGCAGGAAGTAGCGGCCGCGCTGCGGCGTGTCCCAGAAATGATGGTGCGGGTCGATGATCGGCAGCGCGGGTTCCAGCGCGGCCTCGCGCGGCCGCTTCGCCAGCCACGCTTTCAGATCGGCATCGTTGCGATAGGTCAGGCCGGGGTAGTCACCCTTGGCATCGCCGGACATTTCCATCCCCTTCGTTACGGTACTTTGTGCGGCGCCGCACGCCGTGTGCGCCGTCATCGGTCAGCCGAACCGCGTCATCCGGCGCCATGAGCACGCCGTGTGCGCCGGGGAACGACCCGTTCCCCCATCAGCGCGGGAAAATGCCGTCGCGATCGAACAAGATCATCGGATGCTCGCCACGATTGAACGCATGGACAGGTGCGCCGTCATCTCCGCTGACCGGGTCCAGCCCGTGCAGCGACAGCCGTCTGCCAGCGCAGACTCCCGGGTGGCGTTCGTGCGGAGCCCCGACCTTACACCACCCGCCCGGTGTCCGACTCCATCAGGTGCATGTTGTTCATGTCGGCGGTCAGCGCCACGTTCTCGTTCGGCACCGCATGGGTGGCGGGATCGACGCGGGCACAGACCGGCGTGCCCTCCAGGAAGAAGTGCACCATGGTCTCCATGCCCATCGGCTCCACCACGTCGACCGGAGCGTCCAGGCGCGCCCAACCGACACGGCCGGTCTCGTGGAACTCGAACAGGTGCTCCGGCCGCAGCCCCAGCACCATCTCGCGCCCCTTGTATTTGCCGTAGCGCTCCGTCCGGCCGGCCGGAATGGGCAGCGTGATGCTATCGGTGACCCGCACCGCCAGCCCGCCGCCCGCGCCATCCGTGACGCGGCAGCTCAGGAAATTCATCGCCGGTGAACCGATGAAGCCGGCGACGAAACGAGTCGCCGGGTTGTGGTAGAGGTCCTGGGGCGAGCCGACCTGCTCGATCACGCCCTGGTTCATCACCACGACGCGATCGGCCAGCGTCATCGCCTCCACCTGGTCGTGGGTGACATAGACGGTGGTGGTGCGCACCGTCTGGTGCACCTTCTTGATCTCCGTGCGCATCTGCACGCGCAGCTTGGCGTCCAGGTTCGACAGCGGCTCGTCGAACAGGAACACCTTGGGATTGCGCACGATGGCGCGGCCCATGGCGACGCGCTGGCGCTGGCCGCCGGACAGCGCCCGCGGCTTGCGGTCCAGCAGCGTGCCGATGTCCAGGATGCGCGCTGCCTCGTCCACCCGCCGCTTGATCTCGTCGCGGGGGAATTTCCGCAGCTTCAGCCCGAACGCCATGTTGTCGAACACGCTCATGTGCGGATACAGCGCGTAGTTCTGGAACACCATCGCGATGTCGCGGTCGCGCGGCGGTACGTCGTTCACCACGTCGCCGCCGATCCAGATCTCGCCGTCGGAAATCTCTTCCAGTCCGGCAATCATGCGCAGCGTGGTCGACTTGCCGCAGCCCGACGGGCCGACGAGCACCACGAACTCCTGATCGGCGATTTCGAGGTCGATCCCCTTCACCGCCTGCACACCGCCATCATAGTTCTTGACGACTTTGCGAATTGAAACCTCGGCCATCGGCTCGGCGTTCCCTCGTTAGGTTTATAGTTGGCGGCGTTCAGCTCCTGCTGGCGCCGGTGGTCAGTCCGGCCACGTGGCAGCCCGGCAGGAAGGCAGAGGCCGGGTGCGGCCCCAAGGCCCGGCGGTTTGGCTCCGCGCGGCGATTTTTTGGGGTCCCCCACCACCGGAACCGATGGACGGTCGGACGTGAGCGAGCCCGCCCGCAGGGCCGGCTTCCGCACCAATATCCGCAACCGTACAGACAAATTTGACAAACCGCAACGCGCCCTGCCAGGGGCGGCGGCAGTTGACCAGGATTTCATCCCATCGGCGCGCCCTGGTGGCCGACGACATGCAGGGCACGGTCAGGCGAGCGCGCGTGCCGCCCCGAGCACGCGATCGATGAACGCGTCGGTGCTGCCGAGGTAGCGCGCCGGATCGACCAGGCGTTCGATCGCCGCGCGATCGAGCCGTGCCGCAACGGCGGGATCGCGCGCCAGGGCTTCGGCCAACGGGATCGCCTCGGCCAGCGCCACGTCGCAGGCGTGCTTCACCACGTGGTGCGCCGCGCCGCGGCCGAGCTGCGGTGCCAGGCCCATCATGACCGCCTCGGCGACGATCAGCCCGCCGGTGGCATCAAGGTTGCGGCGCATGCGGCCGGCATCGACCACCAGCCCCTCGGCGATCGCCGCCGCATGCTGCAACGCCCCGTGCGTCAGCACGAAGCCCTGCGGCAGCGCCAGCATCTCGGCCTGCCACGGCCCGGTGGCGCGCTCGTGGTCCGCCGCCATCGCACCCTGCATCACCGGCACCAGCGCCTGCACCGCACGCGCCGCCGCAAGCACGTATTCCGAGGCGATCGGGTTGCGCTTCTGCGGCATGGTCGACGAGGCACCACGGCCGGCGACGTAGGGTTCCGCCATCTCGCCCACCTCGGTCTGCGCCAGCAGGATGGTGTCGGTGGCGAGTTTGGCGAGGCTGCCGCAGATCAGCCCGAGCAGACCCATGGTTTCGGCGAAGGCGTCGCGGCAGACGTGCCAGGGGGCGAGCGGCACGCCGAGGCCCAGCTCGGCGGCGAGCGTCTGCATCACGGCCACACCCTGATCGCCGAGCGACGCAAGCGTGCCGGCGGCGCCGCCGAAGCCGACGCGCTCGAGCCGCGGGCGGAGCTGGTCCAGCCGCTCGACATGCGTGATCAGCGGCTGTGCCCAGGTGGCGCATTTCAGCCCGAAGGTTGTCGGCAGCGCCTGCTGCAGGTGGGTGCGCCCGGCCATCACGGTGGCGCGGTGGCGGTCGGCCTGTGTCGCCAGCGCGGCGATGATGGCCAGTAGCGCGGTGCGGATCAGCGCCAGGCCGTGCCGCGCCTGCAGCACCGTCGCGGTATCCATGATGTCCTGCGTCGTGGCACCCCAATGCGTCCAGCCCCCTGCCGCGCCGGCGGCGCGCGACAGGCCGGCGACCAGGCCGACCACCGGGTAGCCGACGTTGCGCGCGCTCGCGGCAAGTTCGGCGGGGTCGAGATTCTCGAAGCGCGCGGCTTGGGTGATCGCCGTGGCGGCCTCGGCGGGGATGATGCCGAGGCGGGCCTGGGCGCGCGCGAGCGCCGCCTCCACGTCCAGCATGCGCTGGAAATAGGCGGTCTCGTCGAACACGGCGCGCATGGCGTCGCTGCCATACAGCACACCCAGGATCGGGCCATCGGCCGGGTTGGTCGGCATCATGCAGCTCCCGCGGGAGGGTGTCCGCGCCGTTGCCGGCGGTGAGGAAGTCTTAATCGCGATGCGCCAGGGTCGGCCAGCGTCAATCGGCGGTGGATCGCATGCAGTTGACCCTCTGGGACCTTGCCCTGCTGGACACGGCCGCCGGCCCGCGTCCGCCCGGCGACATTGGCGCTGGCAGCGCCGCGGCTAGTCCGGCAGACTCCGCGTACCGATTCGGGGGTACGGAACGCATGGTCGTCACCACGGGAAAGCGCGGTCTCTCGCCGATCTACCTGGACCGCGCGACCGCCGAGGCACAGCCCGATATCCGGCAACGGCGCGGCGGGGCGAAGCGCCTAGTGTTCGGCTGGTATGGTGGCAAGTTCAGCCACCTGGAGTGGCTGCTGCCGCTACTGCCCAAGGCGCACCACTATTGCGAGCCGTTCGCCGGCTCGGCCGCGGTTCTGATCAATCGAGACCCCGCGCCGGTCGAGACCTACAACGACATCGACGGCGACGTGGTCAATTTCTTCAAGGTCCTCCGTGAGGACCCGGAGGGGTTGACCCAGGCCATCGCGCTCACGCCGTTTTCCCGCGAGGAGTTCTACGTCGCGGTCAACGGTTCCGAGCGGAATGTCTCACGCCTTGAGCGTGCCCGGCGGTTCTACGTGCGCGCACGCCAGGCGCGCACCGGGTTAGCGCAGACGGCGACACTTGGACGCTGGGCCAACTGCAAGAACACCAGCCGCGCGGGCATGTCCGGCGTGATCTCGCGCTGGTTCGGCGGCATCGAAGCGTTGAGCGACATCGGTCTGCGGCTGCTGCGCGTGCAGATCGAGAATCGCCCGGCCATCGACGTGATTCGGCTGTACGACAGTGCCGACACGCTGTTCTATTGCGACCCGCCCTATCTGCATGAGACGCGGGGCGACAGCAACGCATATGGATTCGAGATGGACGAGGAACAGCACCGAGAGCTCGCCGCGGCGTTGAATCGGGTCGCCGGCAAGGCAGCGGTGTCGGGTTATCGGTGTGACCTGATGGACAAGCTATATAAGGGCTGGCGGCGGTTCGATGCCGATGAAAAGCAGTGCCATTCGATCAAGCAGCTTCGGCAGGAATGCGTCTGGATGAACTACTGACTCACCGTGCAGCTCGCGCGCACGATCGCTGCTGGTGCCGCTTAGAGTTGGTCAAGAAGATGGGCGAGAGCCTGCCGGTCAGATAGAAGCCCATGCGCATCAAGCTCGTCGGTAAGTGTTTTCAGAAATGCCGGCAGAGCTTCATCATCCTGATCTGCCAACGCGAGCCACACACGGATAGCTTCCATAAGGTCGATCACGTCGACACGTAGACCCAGGATGCTTCGGTCGCGGATAAAGTCTTCGACTTGGAGACGCTCGCTTTCGGCATGGTCTGGCCACCATGTTCCAAGTGTCAGGAGGTAGCCCCGAATAGCGTTGTGGTTGGCCATTTCCTCGGCCAACTGCCGGACGTGGATAAGTTTGACGGGTTGATCCTTGACCTCGCCAATTGCGCGCACCGCGCCACGCTCACGGCACAATGCATCGTACGGGCGGGGGTCATTGACATGATGGCTCTCCACTATGTCCCAGCCTTGTGACAGCCGCTGGCCGACGAAACGCAGCAGGGCAACGCAGGCGCTTTCGAGGCGCCGTCCACCAGTCCCTCCAGCGAGCCACTCCTGCATCAGGCGAGCGACGATGGCAGTCGTCAGTCGCGGTGGAATTCGATAATGGATCCGCGAATGCGAGAGCCGATCTAACTCGTGCAACGCAAGTTCTCGCAGGACCGGTTTGGCATCCTGCGGTCTGGACGCGACATACTGAACAATGTCTCGCAGAAACTCTGCGCCCCGAAGCTTGTTCTTTCGCCGGGCTACCCACCCATCGTCGATTCGCTCCTCGCGGAATGGGTTTGACACGAACGGGTCGGTGCTGGGTTGCCATGAAACTGCTGCCGAAGCAGCCACGCTGCCCAGCAACGGCCGGACGGCGATCTTATACAGGGACCTGAAGTCCACGCCTCCAGCACCCTCCTGGATGATGTCGGGCCGCAGGCGCGGGTCGGCAACTACCCCGGCCACGACGGTAAGGGCGACCAGCCGACATGTCTCGCTTCCGCTATGCACTAAAGAAGCACACGAGTTGCGGACGTTGTTCGGAACTGATACGGCAATGGGGGCCGCCTGCGCTGGAACCTCGCGGCTCGCCGCTATGCCATCTGCCGCAGCGAAGGCGTCCTCCATAGCATTGCGCATCGCCGCTGCCAGACCTGCCTCCGGTCCATCAGGAGAACTACCGTTCGGTGACCGGGATGACCGGGATCGAACCTGCTTGGCCATCTTGGCTTACCACCTAGAGCCTAGGCGTCATGAAGCATCAGACTTGTTGATAATACATACGTATGTGCGCACAAAGTAGCACGTCGCTTTCCGTCGCCAGTAGTGCTTGCGTATCCATACAAAATCTTGTATAAAGATGTGGCGAACGAGCGCGCCAAGCCGGTTGAGGTCCGGGGAAGCGCCCTGGGCGATCTCCGAGACTTTCCGATTGGAGCGCGTCGGGAGGCTGGCCACCAGATCGACAAGGTGCAACAGGGCCGCGACCCGGATGACTGGAAGCCTATGCACACCGTCGGGCAGGGCGTCCGGGAAATACGGATCAGGCAAGAGGAGGGCGCGTTCCGGGTGATCTATGTGGCCAGATTTGCAGACGTCATCTACGTACTGCACTGCTTTCGGAAGCCGACGCAGAAGACCCGCAAGGCAGACCTTGACCTGACCGCGAAGCGCTACCGCGATTTGGTGCAGGAGCTGAACCGATGAGCAACGAGCGCTTCGCCAGCGTGTGGGAGGCGATCGAGGGCACACCAGCCCAGGCAGAAAACATGCGGCTGCGGTCCGCGCTGATGATGGCCCTCAAGGATCACGTCACCCGCAAGAAGTTGAGCCAGAGCCAGGCTGCCAAGATGTTCGGCGTCACGCAGCCTCGGGTGTCGGACCTCATGCGCGGGAAGATCGAGCTGTTCGGCCTCGACAGCCTGGTGAACATGGCGGCCGCTGCCGGTCTGCACGTGGAGATGCGCGTCGCCCACGCCGCCTGACGAGATTCTGGAAACTGGGCCGGGCCTGCCCGCCGTGGACGCAGTGTCTGACGTGTACCTGCCGTCGTTGGCCTGTCCGGCCTACACGTCCAGGAACACGGTCTCGATATCCGGCCCGTGCAGGCTGCCTTGCAGGCGGATATCCAGCCGCCACGTCGCCACCCCCTCGGGCCGGGCAATCAGCGTGCCGCGCCGCTCCGCATCCTCGATCGAGGTCAGCACCGGATCGGTCTCGTTCAGCGCCTCGCCGTGGAAATACGCGCGCGTCACCAGGTGATGCATCAGCCCGCGGCCTAGGATGGTCAGCGCGAAGTGCGGCGCCTGCTGCGTGTTGCCGCGGCCCGGCAGCGGTCCCGGCTTCAGCGTCAGGAAGCGGTATTCGCCAAACTTGTCGGTTGCCGCGCGGCCGAAGCCGGGGAACTGTGTCGGACGCGGGCGGCGAGGCCTGCCAAAGCTCGACACACACCTCGGGGAACGGCGCGCCGTCGCCGTCGAGCACGCGGCCGAGCAGCGTGACGCGCTCGCCCTCGGCGCCGAAGCGCGTCAGGTCGGCCCAGGACTTGTCCTCCACCAGGTGCCAATACGGCCCGATGGTCTGGCTGGCGGTGGCGACGGAAACCGGCGCGGATGACATGCTCAAAGCCCCATCGGCGTCGCTTCGCGCCCGCGCAGCACCACGTCGAACCGGTAGCCCAGCGCCCAGTCGGCCTCGGTAAGGTCCAGGTCGAACGCGGCGATCAGCCGGTTGCGCGCGGCCGCGTCCGGCACCGCGTTGAAGATCGGATCGAGCGCCAGCAGCGGGTCACCGGGGAAATACATCTGCGTGACCAGCCGCGTCGCGAACGCCGGGCCGAAATAGGAGAAATGGATGTGGTTCGGCCGCCAGGCGTTCTTGTGGTTCGGCCACGGATACGCACCGGGGCGGATCGTCAGGAACTTGTAGCGGCCGTGCGCGTCGGTGAACACGCGGCCATCGCCGTGGAAGTTGGGATCCAGCGGCGCGTCGTGCTGATCGCCCGGATGGTCGTAGCGGCCGGTGGCGTTGGCCTGCCAGATCTCGATCATGGTGTGCGGCACCGGACGGCCGGATTCGTCGGTGATGGTGCCGGCGACGACGATACGCTCGCCCAGCGCCGGCTTGCCGGTCGCCATCGTCAGGTCGGCGCGCGGCGGGAAACGCGCGGGGGAGAAGCTGGGGCCGGTGGTCTCGGTGACGGTGTGCGGGATCCTGTGCGGGGCCTGGTTCGGGTGCCGCTTGATCGTGCCGAGATAGGCGGGCGCGTCATTGTCCGGCTGCGTGCCGGGCGCGTAGGGACGGAAAGGCACCGGATCGGTCATCGATCGTCCTCCCACGGAGTGGCGGGTTGCGGCCGTCTTAGCACCCCCTCCGGGCATGAGGCGAGCGCGAGCAGCCCCCGCTGTCAGCCGCCGAGGCCGGAATTCGTGACATCGGCGCCCACGAAATTGCCTGACGCCCCCGGCGGATCAGCCGCGCAAGCGACGAGGATGCTGCCGGACGCGCGTCCCTGCGCCTGATCGTTCGGGCAGTCATGCGACAGCAGCAACGATTGCAAGGGAATTGTTACGCGATCCTGGTATTTTCAGTGCGCCCCATGACCGACAGTCATATCGCTCCGGAGACAGCAATGCGCTACCAGCCGCGCCTGATCAGGGCGTGGTGCATCGGGGTTGGCGCCACCCTGGGCGCAGTGGCGATGGGCTGGGTGCCGCTGACGGCGTTCTTGACCGCGGGCGCGTTCCACGATCTTCGCATGCTCGCGCTGCTTGTGCTGGCCTGCGGCAGCCTGGTGCTCGGCGGGTTGGCCCTGGCGACCGCGGCGCTGGGCCGGCCGCGCCTGTCGGTGACCGAGAGCGGGGTCCGGCTGGACTCGCTGCTTGGCGCGAGGTGGGTCGCGTGGCCCAGCCTGGGTGGGTTCCAGGTCGACGGCCAGCCAGGCCGGCCCGGTTCGTCGAACGGTGCTGGCGGCGCGCGCGCGCATCATCGGCACCAATGTCAGCCGGAGCCTGCGCGGCAAGCGGCAGTTCATGATTCCCGACGCGTTCCAGACGCCGATCGGCACGCTGGTCGCCGAGATCAATGCGCGCCATCCGAACCCGCAGGAACACGGTGCGGCCTGGCACCTGGGCGGCGCGCCGTACGTCGAGGACAACCGCGTCGGCATCAAGGCATTCACCACGCCATGGCTGACCTTTGCCCTGCTCGGCGGCCTCGTTGCCATGTTCGTGCTGGAGCAGAAATACGCCATCGGCCCGCACGGCCCTCTGCTGCAGCCCAGCCTCGCGACGCTGCAGGCGCTGGGCGCCGTGAGCCGGGAGGCCGTGCTGACGCATGGCGAGTGGTACCGGCTGTTCATGGCGCCGCTGCTGCATGCCAACCTGTCCCACCTGATCGGCAACGGCATCGCGCTGTTCATGGCCGGCTACGTGCTGGAAAACCTGGCCGGGCGGGCGTGGCTGACGGCGCTGTTCGCCATCGGCGGGCTGGGCGGCGCGGCGATGTCGATCACGGTCAATCCGCGCCACGCTGCCCTGTGTCGGGGCATCGGGTGCCATCATGGCCTTGTTCGCGGCCGGCCTGATCAGCAGCTTTCGCATGTCGCCCGGACCGACCAGATGGCTGGTGCAGGCCAATTTCGTCGGCACCGTCATCACCTCGATCGTGCCGCTGGCTGCGTCGGCGGGCACCATGCGGATCGACTACGGCGCGCATATCGGCGGTGCACTGGTCGGCGCGGTGTGCGGCCTCGTGCTGCTGTGCAGTTGGCCCGCGCCGGCGCGTCGGCCGCGGTTCCAGACCGCCGCACAGGGCATCGCCGTCGCCGGAATGATGCTGGCCATCACCGCGTCGGTGGCGGTCGCCGCGCGCTACCCGGACTACGTCGCGCTGTCGCCATGGATTCCGCCGGACCGGATACCGCGGACCTTTGCGGATATGCAACTGCATGGGGCGGAGCTTGCCACCCGGTATCCACAGGACCCGCGCGCCCATCTGTATTACGGCATATCGCTGGCCAACGCGCATGACTATGACTCGGCCGAGCGCGAATTCGAGACATCATTGCAACAAGCGGAAAACGGCCGTGTCACCTTCGGACGGCGGTTCGACAACACCCTGTGGGGCATGCTCGCCGTGGTGGCGGCCGGTCAGGGCCAATGGACGCGTGCCAGGGACGTGGCACAGACGCCGTGCCAGGCGCGCGGCACCGACCGGCCGCCGGCCGAGCTGACACGGTGGCTGTGGCGCGCCAAGCTGTGCGGCTGAGCCGCCCGGCAGGTTATGCCGGCAGTGCGGCCAGCAGCGTGCGCGCCTTTGCCCCCACTGTCGCCGGCGTGTCACCCGGCTGGTAGATCGCCGAGCCGATGCCGAAGCCGGCCGCCCCCGCCGCGCGCCACGCCGGAATGTTGCCGGCATCGATGCCGCCGACCGGCAGCACCGCTGTGTCCGCGGGCAGCACGGCGCGCAGCGCGCGCAGCACGGCCGGACTGGCTGCCTCGGCCGGGAACAGTTTTAGCGCGTCGGCCCCGGCCGCGAGCATCGCGAAGGCCTCCGCCGGCGTGAAGAAGCCCGGGATGGCAATCAGCCCGTGGGCCTTCGCCGCGCGGGTGAGCGCGGGGTCCGCATGCGGCGTGACGATCAGCCGGCCGCCAGCCTGGGCGATCGCGGCGACCTGCGCCCCGGTCATCACCGTGCCGGCGCCGATCAGCAGGCGGGCGCCGAAGTCGCGGGCCAGCGCGGCGATGCTGGCGAGCGGGTCCGGCGAGTTGAGCGGCACTTCGATGATGGCGATCCCGGCCTTCTCGAGCGTCGCGGCGATGGCGACACTTTCGTAAGGCTGCACACCGCGCAGGATGGCGATCATTGGGCAACGGGTGAGGTAGGCTGACAGGAGCATCGGGCGCCGCCTTCCGGTGACCGGGTTGATAAGCAGTCGTAAAGCCACTGGCCGCCACGATCATCGCCCAGGACCGAGCCTCGTGTCTGCGGCGCTTGCGACGACCTTGCGGAAACGCGTGCCGTTCTGTCGAGGATCAGGACCGACGCCAAGGCAAAGAAGTGCTGAATCAACTCGACGCGCCATACCGCCAGACCGCGTTTTGATGTGGATCAACCTCGCAACGGTGCGCCTGGGCAGGGCCGCGGCTTCCTTCGGGCGCGCCGGTGACCGGACGCCGTCCATCGCCCGGAGCTTGCACGGAGTGAATTGAGCATACGTGACATGAGGCGGTGGCCTGCTTGCGCGCCGGGCCGCGACCCTTGGCCCAGCGATGTTTCAGTCCCTTCGTTCGAACAGCAGCACCCTGGCTGGGCCAAAGCGTTGCTCATCGCGGAGAATCATCCGCGTTTCCAGCACGGCGGGATCAACCGCAGGCGGCTCGCTGTCCGGTACGATAAGCCAATCTCTGCGGTTTTGGAACGCCTGCGCTGCGGTCCTGATCTGGTTACTATTGTCTCGGTATACGTCCAGCTCGACCAGCAAATGGTCTTCCGCCTGCAGGTAGTATGCCAGGCCAATGCAGCCCCATCCGAGCTGCGTGAAGATGATCCCGTCGCCTTGCTGTGCGTGCTCGCCGATATATTTTCCGATTGCATCGAGAGGCGGCGGTTTCACGGCATAATAGTTCTGCAGTCCGCGCAGGTTCGCGAGAACCATCAGGCCCAGGGCCAGCCATCGCAGCATGCCGGGCCGGATCGCACAAAGGCCGAATGCCAGCAGGATGGTATACGGCACCAGCAGCCAACAGAACGTGTAGATCACATAGCCGAACACCGGGTGCACCAGGAAATACGCGGCAAGGCACACCGCCAGCGGCGCCAGCACGACGAGGAAGATGAAGCGTTCCGGCACGTCCCGACGCACGGCGTAATACAACGCCCATGCGGCGATCACCGCATTGAATGCTGTGAGGACCGGCTGGATCTTCCAGGTATTGGCCACGCCGAGCAGATCGCAAAGGATGATTGCCAGGCTCCGCAAGTCGACCAGGAAGGTTTGATGGCCCTGCTTGATCCGCTCCGGCGTCAGATGATTGGCCACCTGAACGAGAAACTCCGGAAACCAGAGCAGCCAGATGGCCACCAGCAGGATCTGCGCGATAAGCCAGTTGATCAGCAACCGCCGGGTGCCATCGCGCCGATCGACCGCCTGGGCGAGCATTGCGCAATTGCATCCAAGAACGAAGAAACCTGCTGGGTGTTGGGTCAGCATGGCCACGCCGCCGCCCAGGATGTAGGCCGCCCACCGCAGGTCGGTGGCGGCAACGGACCAGTTCCTGGTCCGAATCGCCACGACTAAATCACTGCCGATCACCGCCGTCCTTGCCCGATCCGCCCGCGCGACCCCGACAAATCCCCAGAACGAGAGGGCCACGAACATGGTTTGCAGCGCATACGGCCGCGCCTTCTGCGCCCACATCACGCCGTAGGGGTTGATGATGAACAGCAAGGTCGCGACGAGGGCGACCCTGCGGCCGAACAAATCTTGTGCGGACAAATAGACGAAGGCGGCGGCGACACTCATCCCCAGCGCCGACAGGCTGCGCAGGACCAGGACGCCGTGGCCAAGCCTTAGCCATGCAGTCAACGCGAGATAGTACAGCGGTGGCTGGGTGTCCCCCTCGACCCAGGAAATCGTGGTCGGGAAGTTGATGTTCGATGCAAAGAAACTGTACGCCTCGTCGTTCCACAGCGACGTGCCGGTGATGTTGTGGAAGTTCACCAACAGGGAGAGTGCGATCACCAGGCCTGTTGCGAACGTCGTGCGACTTTTCAGCATGGCGAGCCGCGTCCGCCTTCGGCTGCACCTGGCAGGGCGCAGACCGGTTGTGCCATCCACAGGATCCGGGGTGGCCGATGCGTTGGCGTCAGGCTGCCACGTCGGGTTGCGAAAGCGATCGACAACAATCCTGAACGGCCTGGCGCGCCCGCTGCGGCGCTCATACGCCAAGCCTGTCGGACTGCAGCGACGAGAAGCGGCCGGACGGGTCGAAGCGCTGGCGCAGCGCCTGGAATTCGTCCAGGCGCGGATAGAACCGGCGCAGCATGCCGGCTCCGGTACGGGCGTCCTTTGCCAAATATAGCCGGCCGCCATGATCGGCCACGATCGCGTCCAGCTCCAGCATAAGCCCGAACGTCGCCATCGTCGCTCGAAGGTCCATCGCCAGGGTATAGCCCTCGATTGGAAACGACAGCAGCCCGTCCTGCGCCCCGAACAACTTCAGCACCGCCAGGAATGAGCCGACGCCGGCCACGGCGACACGGTCCAGCAGGGCGGTCAA
The DNA here is from genome assembly GCA_963773345.1 of uncultured Alphaproteobacteria bacterium. Taxonomy (GTDB): domain Bacteria; phylum Pseudomonadota; class Alphaproteobacteria; order Acetobacterales; family Acetobacteraceae; genus Palsa-883. The sequence continues at coordinate 1,678,585 of CAVZBG010000010.1, forward strand.
GCCGGCCGCACTCGCCGGCTTCGGCAAAACGCATTGGTACTGGACAAAGCCGGAGCGCCCGTAGATCCGGTTCCATTCCAGCACGGCGTCGAGCGGGTAGAAGAAGCGGTCGTAATCGATGATGGACCGGCCGGGCCGGCCGGTCCGGTCAGTACACCGCGTTGAACGCACCCACGCTCCAGCGGTTCAGCGCGAAACCGGGAAAATCCATCGGCACACGACGGATCCCGCGGCGGGATGCCGCCGTGCCCGCCGGCACTTCGTCGGGCTCGGCGTGCTCGCCGAGAAACATCACCGACCGACCGAGTGCCGCGCCGCGCGCCAGGCAGTCGATCCATGCCACTGAATAGGTCCAGTCGGACGTGGCCTCGAACAGCGCCATCACCTCCCGCAGGCTGGCGGCGCGGCGGATTTCCTGACGGATGAAGACAGTCCGCATTCGGATCAGACGGAACGTCACTGTCAGGATCACCCCAGTCAGCCCCATGCCGCCGCGCGTGGCGTCCAGCAGGTCGCGGTTCTCGGTCGGCGAGCACTGCACGATGCTGCCGTCGGCCAGCGCGATGCTCAGCGCCTCCACGTAGTCGCCGAAGCTGCCGGCGCGATGATGGTTCTTGCCGTGCACGTCGGCCGCCACCATGCCCCCAATGGTCACGAACTTGGTGCCGGGCGTGACCGGTACGAACCAGCCGGCCGGCACGATCACGTCGAGCAGGTCGCTCAGCAGCAGCCCGGCTTCGCAGGTCACGCGCCCGGCTTCGGCGTCGAAGCCCAGGACGCGGCGGCTGGGCAGCATCGACAGGGTGGCACGCAGGTTCAGCGCGGCGTCGCCATAGGCGCGGCCATTGCCGCGGGGGATCAGGCTTGCATTGGCGCGGATGGCGGCGCTGACCGCCGCTGTATCGGCCGCCTCGATCTGGCGTACGTCGACGCGGGGATAGTTGCCCCAGCCGGACAGGATCACAGCGTCACCTCGTGCGCAGTCAGATGCTGGCGGCCACCGCCGCCACCATCAGTGCCGCACAGACCAAACTGATCCGGTCGCGCGCCGCAAACAGCACCGGATCGTCGTGCATTTCGCCGCGATGGGTCAGGATCAGCACGCGGCTGACCCAATACAGCAGGATGACCGGGATTGCCCATAGCCGTTCCGGCGCTGTGTACAGCGCGACGACGGCCGGACTGCTGATATACAGCGCGAACACCAGCACCGCGACGTAGCCGCTTGTGGCCGCCATGCTCTGCAGAACCGCAAGGTCGGACAGCCGGTAGCCGCGCCCGGATGGATCGCTGCCGCCCCTGGCCGCGCGGTCGATCAGTTCGGTGCTTCGCTTCACCAGCGCAAGGCAGAGGAACAGGAAGGTCGCGAAACTGAGCAACCATTGCGACAACTCGACCCCGATCGCCGCGCCCCCGGCAAACAACCTGATGCCATACAGCCCGGCCAGGGTCAGCACGTCCAGGATGGGCTGGCGCTTCAGATGGATCGAATAGGCCAAGGTGAGCAGGTAATAGACGCCGAGCGTGACCAGGAATTTCACCGGCAGGAACAGGGCAACGCCGATCGCGAGCAGCAGCACCAGGGGAAACAGCAGGCTGCCGTGCAGCATGTCCACGGCCCCGGACGCGAAGGGGCGGTTGCGCTTGGTCGGATGCTGGCGGTCGTGGCGCACGTCCACCATGTCGTTCAGCAGGTAGACGCTGGACGCGCACAGGCTGAAGCTGGTGAATGCCAGCACGCACGCAATCGCCGCGGTGGCGGTAAACTGGTGCGAGGTCAGGGTCGGCACCAACAGCAGCAGGTTCTTCAGCCACTGATGCGGGCGCATCGCTTGCAGGTATCCGGCGCTGCCGCCAGTGCGCGGCGCCATGATACTGGCGCCGGGGAACCGCTCGCGGACGGTGCGGATCAGCCCCGGCGAGGCGTTTACCACCATGACGCCGCCGGCTTCGCTCCACACCTCCAGATCCACCGAGGAGTTGCCAGCATAATCGAAGCCGCCACGCCCGAAGGCGTCGCACAGGGCTTTCGCCTTCGCCGCGCCCTTGAGGTTATGCCCCGCTTCCGTGGCGAACACACCGTCGAACAGGCCCAGACGGTCGGCAATGACCCGGGCATAGGACGCGTCCGCGGCCGAAGCGAGATAAAGCCGGCGCCCGCGGGACTTCTCCTCGCGCAGGAAGGCGAGCAGTTCCTCGTTGAACGGCAGCGCCTCCACGTCCAGCGACACCTCGGCCGCGACGGCGGCCTTGCAGGCGGCGCGGCCGCCCCACAGCGCCGCCAGCGCCCGCAGCGGTCGGGCAGCCAGCAGGGTGAAGAAGGCTTCGATCAGCAAATCGGTCCGGATCAGCGTGCCGTCGAGATCGACGACAAGCGGACGTTCCGCCGCAGCGGTAGCCTCGGCATCGTCCATGACCGGAGCTGCTACCGGCATCAACTGCTGCCAGCCCCTCCCAGGCGCGCATGCGACGCCGCGCCCGCCGCGTTGGTGTCGCCGAGCACCAACCGGACCAGCGAGTCTGTGGCCATCAGCAGAATGAGCGGGAAGATTTCGAACATGGTGCGAAGCTCGCGCGGCCAGCCGCCGATCATGAACAGCACGAACCAAGGCAGCATCACGATGCTGGATCGTCGCAGCACAAAGGCCTTATCGCTGAACCGGTAGAACACCAGCACGAACGCGAACGTCATGAACAGCAGCATCGGCAGGGTGATGTGCTCGGACAGGAAGTAGATCTGCAACGGCAGGTAATACTCATGCCCGGCGCCGGAGTTATCGGAAAAATGCAGGACGATGGCGCCGTAGATGACCGCAAAAAGCAGCATCTGAACGGCGAAATACCCCAGATTGCGCACCAGCTTCATCTGGCCGAAGTTCGCCACGAAGAACACGCCCGCATACAGGACCGCAGTCTCCTTGTTGGCATACGCCAGCGCAAGAAGCACAGTATACAAAATGAAATGTCGGTATTCCAGCGCGAGCAGCAGCAGCGACACGAACAGCAGCAGCCCGAAGTCATAAATATGCGAAAGATCCAGCAAGATGACGGCGTTGACAGTGACATAGAAGAACGCCACCGACAGCAATGCGATGAACGGGCGGCCGAACAGCCGCAGCGTCATGGCGTAGGTCGCGATCAGGAAGCCGAAGGCATACGCATACGCCACTGCAAAATACGCGGTAACGTTGTCGCAGGTCGGCGCCGGTTCGGACGTGGCCCGCGTGCACAGTTCCGCCATCTTCCCGGGCAGGACGGGCAGCATGCCGATCAGCGCGGGAACGTGCAGCACGTTCTGCGCGAAGCGGACCAGCAGTGGCGTCAACACCCGATGGGCGAACGGCCGGTCCACCGTGCCGTCCAGATACTTTGCCAGGCTCACCCGCGACTCGGTCAGCACTTGGGTCGCGGTGATCTGGTTGCCGACCGCCTTGAAGGCGAGGTAGGCGGACAGCAGCACGGCCACGATGAACACCAGAAGGGCGAAAGACCGGCTGGCAACGAATGCACGCCAGCGATCCGCTATCACATCCTCCAAGCGGTCCGCCCGGCCGGCACCCCCGGCGAACGCATCGTTCGATCTCGCCATCCGTAATGCATTCCTCTGATTGGCGTCGCAGGCGTGCCCGACCCGCAACCACCAGCCGGCACTAATGGCGGATTGGTTTGCCCGGTGCAAGAGACACAATCCCGATTGTGGGCACCCGCGAAGCGGCCGCCCGGCCGGCCGACGACGAGCCGGCGGAGCGACGCTGGGGCTCACCGTTGCGACGGGATATCGCGTCGGCGGCGGGCGCGCTGTGATATGCCGTCGGGGGAATGATCTCACTCCCCGCCCTGGCCGCCGCCCTGCCGGCTGGCGTCGGCATCGTGCAGGCGATCGCCGGTGCCTGGTTGACGCGCCGTTTTGCCGCCAGTGCAGTGCTGTCGCGAGACCCGGCGCTCAGCGCATCGCAGCCCAGGCAGGCAGCGCTGAAGGCGCAGTCGCCCTCGGTCCGGGAGCTTTCCGCGACACAACCGGGCCTCAGCGTGCTGAAGCCGCTGCACGGGCCGGAACCGTTGCTGGAGCCGGCGCTGGCCTCCACCTGCGCACAGGACTACCCGACGTTCCAGGTGGTGTTCGGCACCGACCGCGCCGACGACCCGGCGCTGGCCGTGGTGGAGCGGCTGCGGCAGCGGTTTCCTGCCGTCGATATCGCCGTGGTGGCCGATCCGCGCCGGCACGGGGCAAAAAATCCCAAAATCGGCAACCTGATCAATATGCTGCCGGCCGCCAGGCACGACGTGCTGGTGATTGCCGATTCGGACCTGCACGTCGCGCCGGACTGGCTGGCGCGCGTCGCCGCGACGCTGGGCGCGCCAGGGGTCGGGCTGGCCTGCACCCTCTATGCCGGACTGCCGGCCACCGGCACGCTGGTCGAGCGGCTGGCGGCGATGCAGATCACCCACACCTTCCTGCCCGGCGCGCTGCTGTCGCGCGCTCTGGGCCGGCAGGACTGCCTGGGAGCCACCATGGCGCTGCGACGGGACACGCTTGCGCGCATTGGTGGGCTGGAGGCGCTGGCCGACCACCTCGCCGACGACAATGTGCTGGGCCGGCGCGTCCGTGCATTGGGGCTGGACGTAACTCTGGCCAACACGGTGCCGCTGACCACGGTTCCCGAGGCCACGCTGCCCGCCCTGTGGCGCCACGAACTGCGCTGGGCGCGCACCATCCGCGCGCTGGTACCCGGGCAGTTCGCCGCCTCGGTGCTGCAATACCCGATCGTCTGGTCGCTGCTGGCGCTGGCCCTGTCCGGTGGCGCGCTGTGGGCCTGGAGCCTGTTCGAAACCGCCTGGATCGCCCGCGCCCTGGCCGCCCGCGTGATCGACCGGGCGCTGCGGCCGCTGCTGGCGCCGATCCCGCCGCCGCGCCCCGGGGGACTTGCATTCCGCGCCCCGCTCTGGCTTCTGCCGGCGCGGGAGCTGTTGTCGGTCGCGGTGATGCTCGCCAGTTATGCCGGGCGGGCGGTAGACTGGCGCGGCGACACGCTGCATGCCGACCGTGGCGAAACCAACAAATTTCCCCCTCCCCTTGAGGGAGGGGGCCGGGGGGAGGGGTAAAGCGGCACCGGTGGTGCCGACGTGCCCCTCCCCCCGGCCCCCTCCCTCAAGGGGAGGGGGAGAGTGGAACAGTATCATGATGAAGACGCTTGTTCCTGCAGCCGCCCTCGTTCGACGGGTTCGACGGCGGCGCCGGCTCGCGCTACCAGGCGCGGCGGGAGATCCGCAGCTTCTGGTATCCGACCTGGCTGGCCCAGCCGGCCGCGCTGGTGCCGGGCAGCCGGCTGATCGACGCGCCGCCGGCCGGGCATCGGGCTGCACGCCGGTGCTGGCGGCGGCACGCCAGCACGAGCTGTGCGTGATCCACACCTCGACGCCCTCCTTCGCCGCCGACGTGAAGGTGGCGGCGGCGCTGAAGGACGCCAACCCGGCGCTGAAGATCGGCTTCGTCGGCGCCAAGGTGGCGGTGCAGCCGGAGGAGAGCCTGACGCAGGGCGCGCCGATCGACTTCGTCGCCCGCAACGAGTTCGACTTCACCATCAAGGAGATCGCCGAGGGCCGCGACTGGGCCGACATCGACGGCATCTCCTACCGCGACGCCAACGGGCGTGATCATGCACAACCAGGACCGCGCGATCCTGGAGGACATGGACCAGCTGCCCTTCGTCACCGAGGTCTACAAGCGCGACCTGCGGATCGAGGACTATTTCATCGGCTACCTGCAGCACCCCTACGTGTCGCTCTACACCGGCCGCGGCTGCAAATCGCGCTGCACCTTCTGCCTGTGGCCGCAGACCGTCGGCGGCCATCGCTACCGCGTGCGCTCGCCGGGCCATGTCGCCGAGGAGATCGCGCTGGCCAAGCGGTATTTCCCGCAGGTGCGGGAATTCTTCTTCGACGACGACACCTTCACCGACAACCTGCCGCGCGCCGAGGCGATCGCGCAGCGAGCTGGGCAAGCTCGGCGTCACCTGGTCGTGCAACGCCAAGGCCAACGTGCCGCGCGACACGCTGAAGGTGCTGAAGGACAACGGCCTGCGGCTGCTGCTGGTCGGCTACGAGAGCGGCAACCAGCAGATCCTGCACAACATCAAGAAGGGCATGCGGATCGAGGTGGCGCAGCGGTTCACCCAGGACTGCCACGAGCTCGGCATCAAGATCCACGGCACCTTCATCCTCGGCCTGCCCGGCGAGACCAAGGAGACGATCGAGGAGACCATCCGGTTCGCCACCGAGATCAATCCGCACACCATCCAGGTCTCGCTGGCGGCGCCCTATCCGGGCACGTTCCTGTACCGCCAGGCGGTGGAGAACGGCTGGCTGGACGCCGAGCACGCCGAGCTGGTGGACGATCACGGCATCCAGATCGCGCCGCTGCACTATCCGCATCTGTCGCACACCGAGATCTTCGACAACGTCGAGACGTTCTACAAGCGGTTCTATTTCCGCGCGCCGAAGATCGCCTCGATCGTCGGCGAGATGGTGCGCAGCCCGCAGATGATGAAGCGCCGGCTGCGCGAGGGCGTCGAGTTCTTCCAGTTCCTGCGCGAGCGGCACAAGGCCGCCTGAGGTACAGTTGTCGGTTTTCAGTCGTCAGTCTTCAGAGGTCGACCCGAGGGCAGTCGGCTGACTAGCAGGGAAACCGCCCCCTGGCCGCGACGTCCGCCGGCCACAAGTGGTCGCCCGGACCGATGCCCTGGTCCGCTTGTGTCCCCCCCGGCAGCGGGCGTATGCGTTTGCCCACCTCCCGAATGGGGGGACAGGGGCGGCTCAATGACGCGAACTTGGCTGAGCTGCCGCTCCGTGGGGCAGCGGTGACAGCAGCAACGACCGAGACCGCAGCGGCGCCGCGCAAGCGGCCGCCGCTGCCGATGCTGCTCGCCGTCCTCGGCGTGGTCTACGGCGACATCGGCACCAGCCCGCTCTACGCCTTGCAAGGCCAGCCTGCAGCATGTTCGAGGGCATCCAGATCACCAGCGTCGAGGTGCTCGGCATCCTGTCGCTGATCTTCTGGTCGCTGATCCTGATCGTGACGGTCAAATACGTCATGCTGGTCATGCGCGCCGACAACCACGGCGAGGGCGGCATCCTGGCGCTGATGGCGCTGGCGCAGCGCGTCTCGGTCGGCACCGCGCATGCGCAACGTCGCTGGCGCTGGTCGGCATCGCCGGGGCCTGCCTGTTCTTCGGCGACGGCGTCATCACTCCGGCGATCTCGGTGCTGTCGGCGGTCGAGGGGCTGGAGGTGTCGACGCCCGGCGCTGGCAGGAGTTCGTGCTGCCGATCAGCGTCGTCGTCATCGTCGTGCTGTTCGCCGTGCAGTGGCGCGGCACCACCCAGGTCGGGCGCGTGTTCGGCCCGGTGATGGCGGTGTGGTTCGTGGCGATCGGCGCTGCTCGGCCTCGGCGAGATCGTCGCGGCACCCGTTCGTGCTGCTGGCGATCTCGCCGACACTACGCGGTCATGCTGTGTCGTCCAGTACAAGGTCGCTGGCGTTCGTCGTGCTCGGCGCCGTGGTGCTGTGCGTCACCGGCGCCGAGGCGCTGTATGCCGACATGGGGCATTTCGGCGCCCACCCGATCCGGCTGACCTGGACGTTCTTCGTGCTGCCCTGCGCTGGTGCTGAACTATTTCGGCCAGGGCGCGCTGATGCTGCAGCCACCCCGAGGCGCTCGCCAACCCGTTCTTCCTGCTGGCGCCCGCACTGGCTGCGGCTGCCGCTGGTGATCCTGGCCACCGTCGCCACGGTGATCGCCAGCCAGGCGGTGATCTCCGGCGCCTATTCGATCACCCGGCAGTGCATGCAGCTCGGCTTCCTGCCGCGCATGACGGTGCGCCACACCTCGACCACCGAGGAGGGCCAGATCTACGTGCCGCAGGTCAACTCGGCGCTCGCGGTCGGCGTGCTGGTCCTGGTGCTGGCGTTCAAGAGCTCGCGACAGCGCTGGCCTCCGCCTACGGCATCGCGGTCACCGGCACGTTCATCTGCACCTGCGTGCTGGCGACGGTGGTGTTCCGCCGGCAGTTCCACTGGTCGCGCGTGGCCGCGATCGGCGTGTTCGGCAGCTTCTTCGTCATCGACAGCGTGTTCTTCGCCGCCAACACGCTGAAGGTCGCCGAGGGCGGCTGGGTGCCGCTGGCGCTCGGCCTGGCGCTGATGGCGCTGATGACCTCCTGGAAGCGCGGCCGCGACCTGCTGCTGGCGCGCTGGCAGCAGGACAGCCTGCCGCTGGCGCTCGTTCCTCGCGCGGCTGCCGCAGTCGCGCACCATGCGCGTGCCCGGCATGGCGGTGTTCCTGACCGGCAACCCGGACTACGTGCCGACCGCGCTGCTGCACAACCTGAAGCACAACAAGGTGCTGCACGAGCGGGTGCTGTTCGTGACCGTGCAGAACGTCGACGAGCCGGAGGTCGGCCGCGACCGGCGCACCGAGGTCGAGGAACTGGCGCCCGGCATCCACCGCGTCGATGCTGCGCTACGGCTTCATGGAGAGCCCGAACATCCCGCGCGCGCTGGAGGACCTGAAGCGATTCGGCGTCGCGTTCGATCCGATGCAGGCGAGCTACTTCCTCGGCCGCGAGGTGCTGGTGCCGGCGATGGTGCCGAAGATGCCGCTGTGGCGGCTGTGGCTGTTCCTGGTGATGGCGCGCAACGCCGTCCCCGCCACCGAGTTCTTCCGCATTCCCTCCGACCGCGTGGTGGAGCTGGGCGTCCGGGTGGCGATCTGATGCCGACCGGTGCAAGCGTTGGACGACCCAGCGCTTCCGCCAAGTGGTATCATGATACCGACGGTCATTCCTCACGACCCTTGATATGGGCAGTCCGCGCCCGCGATCGCATGCGTGACCGAGCCTGCCAATGACGTGGTTCGTGACACCGAATCAGCGGCGGCGTCGGGCGCACGAGCCATTTGTTTTCAATTGCCTGTCGGCACCGTGCCGTTCGCTGCAGATGGCGGCGCGTGCGGGCAGGCCACCGGGTTGGCATCGAACGTGACCTCTGCCGGCACCACGCGCCGGCGGTCCGGCCAACCGCTGTCGAACAAATTGTTACATCAATGATGTGGCGCCGGACGCAATGAATTCGTATAGTGTATCGATCCCGGCACCTGCGAACCACCGCAGTCGATGCGTGTCGTTGTGCGCGCATCGTCCGGCGAGGAACCGCTTACCGCACCGATCGCGTCCTGTCGCGTTCGTAATGTAGCGGCATGCGTGCGGACAGACGATCGCGCGCATCGTGCAGATCCTGCCGCTGGGAGACCGCAGGCTGGCGGCCGGAGCGATCGGACCGTGGGCCGCAGCCCCTGGCGGCACCACGGCCGATCGCCCGGTCGCCTGCGCACGTAACCGGTCACCTGTGCACGCAACAAGATACCGTTTGCGCCAAAGCTCACGGCAACGTGCACAATAAATTGCGTTTCGAGGGTTCAATCTCTCGTTGCGTGGATTAGATGGTTGCTATGTCGGCGTCGAGTCGACGGTCGACACGTTAACGTAAGGGCGGGCGCTCGGGCGTCCGTGTCGTCAGGTTAACGAAAGTTAATGAACAAGAAAGGTCCGTGACATGAGTGCGAACGATAGCGGTGATGGCCTGGCTGGAATTCTGCGCAGCACGATCGTCGATCTGGTTCGGCGGGACGGCCCGGATCTGTCCGCCCGGCAGCTCGGCGTGTTCCTGACGTGCTACCTCGAGAGCGAGGCGCAGACCGTTCGCGGACTCGCAGCGAAGCTCAACGTGTCGAAGCCGGCGATCACACGGGCACTCGATCGGCTGTCGGAATTCGATCTGGTTCGGCGCAAGACCGATCCGCTCGACCGCCGCAGCGTGCTGGTGCAGCGCACCCCGCCGGGAATGGCGTTCCTGCGCGAACTGCGTGGCTATCTGCGCGACGCGGCGTCGCCGAAAGCCTCGCGCAGCCGCGCCGCCTAGACCGGATCCAAGCCGCGCATTGCCGGACGCCTGAGGGCGGGTCTATCCAGGCCAGCCACGAGGGAAGCCGGCAATGCACGATCCGTTGCGCCCCACGTCATGGACCGCCGTCCGCAAGGGCGGCGGGCACATGGCGCTGTACCAAAGTCTCGCCGAGGAGCTCGATGCCCTGCTGCGCGGCGAAACCGACCCGGTCGCCAATGCGGCGAATGCCGCGGCTGCGATCTATCACAGCCTCGCCGATCTGAACTGGGTCGGCTTCTATTTCCTGCGCGGGCAGGAACTCGTCCTGGGACCGTTCCAGGGCAAACCGGCCTGCGTGCGCATTCCGCTCGGCAAAGGCGTCTGTGGCGTCGCGGCGGCGGAGCGCCGCTCCATGCTGGTGCCCGACGTGCTGGCGTTTCCCGGCCACATCGCCTGCGACGCCGAGTCGCGTTCCGAGCTTGTGGTGCCGCTGCTGATCGAGGCGGGGCTGACCAAGGCGGGGCTGATCAAGGCGGGACCGGCCGAGACTGGCGTGCTGGGCGTGCTCGACCTCGACAGTCCGCTGCCGGGTCGGTTCGACGCGGCGGATCAGGCCGGCTGCGAGGCCCTGGCCGCCATCGTGGTCCGCTACCTGGCGCCCGCGCTGATCCCCCCAAGCTGACAGGGCCGCGCGCGCCGTGCTGAACTGCCGAACCGCGCACTGCGCGGCGCAGTTCAACAGGAGCCAACGCCATGCTGATCGACCACCGCACCTATACGGTCCGCCCCGGCACGATGCCGCAGCAACTGAAGCTGTACGAGGCATACGGGTTGAAAGCACAGAAGCGCCATCTCGGCGAGCCGCTGGCCTATCTCGTCGCCGAGTCGGGCGAGCTGAACACCTATGTCCATATCTGGGTCTACCAGAATGCCGCCGATCGCGAGGCCAGGCGCGCCGCCATGCAGGCCGATCCCGAGTGGCAGGAGTTCGTGCGCCGCAATGCCGAGGCCGGGAACCTGATCAAGCAGGAGAACAAGCTGATGACCCCGGCCGCCTTCGCCCCGATCAAGCGGTAGCGGTCGTTCCCCGCCGCCGGCGACGCTGTTGCCTCAGTGCGCCATCAGCACCGGCAGCTCGGCGCGCTCCAGCACGTGGCGGGTGAAGCCACCGAACACCGCCTCACGCAGCCTGGTGTGGCCGTAGCCGCCCATCACCAGCAGATCGGACTCGGCCTGCATCGCGGCCCCCAGCAGCGTCTCCGCCACGGTCCCACGATGGCGCACCAGCCGGTGCAACAGCACCGTCGGGTTGTGCCAGCGCAGCGCGCGCTGCAGCCGCTCGGGCGAGCGGTCGTCCGCGTCGTCGTCCGCGTCGATGGTCAGGATGACGACGCGCTCGGCCTGGGCGATGAACGGCAGCGCCGCCGAGACCGCGCCAGCGGCCTCGCGCGTGCCCTTCCAGGCGATGGTGACAGCTTTCCCGACCGACGCCGGCGCCGCCGGCGGCGCGATCAGCACCGGCCGCCCGCTGTCCATCAGCGCCGCCTCCAGCACCTCCATTGCGATCCCGCCGTCCCGCCGCCCGCGGCCGGCAACGATCAGATCGGCGGTGCGGCCATGCTCGGCGACCCACGCCGCGTCCATCCCGACCTCGCCGATCCACTCCGCCGAAACCCCGTCGCTCGGCGGCCCGTCGCGCACGGTCAGATGCTCATGCCGGCACAGCGCCCGCCACTGGCGTTCGGCGGCGTGCTCACGCTGGTCGGCTTCCCGCTCCATCCGCTCCATGGTGTCGCCGATTCCGCTCACCGCGCCGACCTCGGAGGCGGCCAGAGCGGCAATCTCCTGACGGACATCGGGGCGGACGTACAGAAAAGCGATGTGGCTGCCGAACCGCCGCGCCACCGCGAGCGCAGTTGCGAACACCGGCGCGTCGGCCGCGTGCCCGGTGCAGGGGAGCAGGATGAATCTGGGCATCAAGCCACTCCTTCAATTGCACGGAGCCTAAGGCGGATGGCTGCCGCCCTGCCTTGACCCAGATCAACGATCCGCCAACCTCCGGTTCCCGCTGACCGCCGCCGACCGTCTGGGGAACGAATCACGCCAGGTCCGCGACGCCGAGTGCCGCCGTGCCGAAGCATCGCGCGGGCGACCCGACCTGGCCGCCCCGGATGTTGGCGCCCCCGTGCTTGTCGCCCCCGGTGCTTGTCGTCTAGGCCCCCGCCAATGAACCAGCAGAACATCTACGACGACCCCGACTTCTTCGCCGGCTATGCGCAACTGCCCCGCTCCCGCCAGGGCCTGGGCGCGGTGTTCGAATGGCCCGCGTTCCAGCGTCTGCTGCCCGCGTTGCGCGACAAGCGCGTGCTCGATCTGGGTTGCGGCCTGGGATATTTCGCCCGCGAGGCCCGCGCCCGCGGCGCCCGCGAAGTGATCGGCGTGGACCTTTCCGAGCGCATGCTGCAGCAGGCCCGCGCGCAGACCAACGACACCGCCATCACCTATCTGCGCGCCTCGCTGGAAGAGTTCGAGCCCGCGCCGGCTTCGTTCGACCTTGTCGTGTCATCTCTCGCGCTGCACTACATCGCCGATTACCCGCGCCTGGTGCGCCGCGTCGCCGCCGGCCTGGTGCCGGGCGGCCGGTTCGCCTTCTCGGTCGAGCATCCGATCTTCACCGCCCATGGCACCGCCGACTGGCACGTCGGCCCGGACGGAGGCCGGCTGCACTGGCCGGTAGACCGCTACCGTGACGAGGGCGAGCGCCGCACGCGCTGGTTCGTCGATGGCGTCGTCAAGTACCACCGGACGATCGAGACCTATGTGAACGCCCTGCTCGACGCCGGACTGGTCCTGGCACGGCTGGAGGAGCCGGAAGCGGACCCCGCCGCGCTGGCCGAGCATCCGGAGTGGCGGGATGAACGCCGCCGTCCGCCCTTCCTGCTGCTGGCCGCCGACCGGCCGCGATAGCGGCCAGAGCTGCCGGTGATTCCGATCGTCGTGTCATTGAGGAAGACCAGCTCGCCACCGACAAAGGTCCTGCCGCCACCGGTTAAATTGCTATGTTTGGCGGCTCCTGCTCCTCGCTTCCGCCGAACTCGCAAGCCTCAAGTGCATAAGGAACATGCTCCGTTGTCACTACCCAGAGACGCTGACCGTCGGGTCTCTCGGGAAACTCGGGTTTCCCCTCGGGCTCAGGTCCCGGGCTTTCTATCGGGCCATCCACACAGAACGCCAGCCCGTCCTCGGGGCTCATCTGATCGACGTCACCATCGTACCGACGTGCCCCGGGTTCATCGGTTGATCCGGTTGGTGAGCGCCACGGTACCTCGCGAATGCAATATCGGTACGCACAGTCGATGCCATACCTGGTTCACTCACCCCAACGTCAGTCGTACCGAAGTCCCAGGCTTCGGCCAGCGAGTGGCATATTGCTACACAATCCGCTGCAATCCAAATCCTACTGGGCTCGGATCACGCTGGATCGTCCAGCATGAACCAATGGCCGGGCTGGCCGCGAAGCAGCCAGCCCTTCCGACCGAGTTCGTCTTACTTGTCTTTGCCGAGGCGCCCGGACGCATCCGGGGCCAGTGCGCTGGGCTGCCAGATCGGTAGTGTGTCAGTTCGGATGTCCGCAATGGGTCGATTTCTGCCGGTCTGCTTCGAGGTGCGGAAGCGCTCAAAGCGGTCGCCGCGATGGCTGCGCGGCCAAGCGCAGCGGTTCTTGTCGGCACATACATTCATCAATGGCCAGGGCCGCCGCCAGATTGTCCACCAGCTCCCGGCCGCGCACGAGCGTCTCCTCCTAGGTCTTCGTCAGACCCAGAAACACTTTCGTAGCCGCCCACACGCCCTTCAGATCGAACTGGCCCTGGTAGACATCCGGAGGGGCGGGACCGCGCTTGAGCAGACGATAAATCGCTTCCCAGGCCGTGCGCGTGGAGTATTCAAACGTGAACGCGATGTCCCGTTCAAGCTCGACATACTGACCCAGGAGGCCCAGATTGGTTACGCCCTCCGGAACTACGGGCGGCCTGTCGCCACGCTTGCGGCGCAGCCAGATGTTGTTGACGTAGGGCATGTTGCAGGGAATGCAGATCGACGTGCGTACGATCTCTTCCGTTTTCGACTCGCCTTTCTTCAGACCGAGATGTTGCAGCAATTCCCGCAATATCTCCTCGCCTGTGCATTGATACATGGGCTTTGGATAGAGGTTGCCTTCTTTCTCCGGAAAGAGCCCATAGCCCCACCAGACAAATGTACCTGGTGGCTGACTGAGAACTTCGGGCTGCTCGAAGATCGACAGCGAGATCACCCAGTTCGAATCTTTCAAAGTCAGGAGCCCGCCGCTTCCCGGGCCGCTGTGGGTCAAGTTAGTAATCTCATCGAGGAATTCCGAGCCGGTCGTGGTCACGGTGAACGTCACCCAGCGCAAATCGGCGATCCGGTCGTCGCCAAAGAATGCATCCGGATTGCCGAAGCCTTTGTGCTTTCCGGCCAACTTCTTCCAAAGCGCCCATGACCGACCGGGGTTAGGCGGCGGCCCCGGTGGCGTGTCCATCGTTCCAGCCGAGAGATCGGCGGCTTGCGAGCCGGTGGTCACGAACACGATGTCGTTCGAGGCGACGTCGACCGACATCGAAGCGCCTCCGCGTTCGTATTTAAGTCGATTGACGGTCATGCGGCCAGGTGATTCGGTGAACTCGATGTCGCTGACGAAGGCGCCCTTCAAGAAGTTCACCTGCTTCCTTTCAAGCCAAGCGACCAGCGGTTCGACGAAGGCTTCATGCTGGTTGAATTGCGAGCGCAGAACATTTGCCATGGTCGACAGGTCGGGAAACAAATAGACGAAGCGGTTCAGGTACCGCCGGAACTCGATGATGGTGTGCTGTGGCAGCGAACCCATCAGCGTCGACCAGAGCAACCAAAATTCCGTTGCGAAGAACCTTGGGGAAAACCAGTCTTTAATGATCTGACCGTCCAACGACGCTTCGCGGGTGAGCGAAAGCTTCGCGAGACGGAGGCCGTCGCCAAGGTTCAGCCCATACCGCTGGTCATGCATGCGGCGGAGGTTCCGATCGACGATATGGGTTTGGTCGACAAACGGGTGTTCTTTATTGAAAGTGAGGAATTGCTCTGCAACATTGATATTGGAGTAAGCTTGAGTGGGGATCTTTGCGAGCAGATCCAAAGCGCAGCGGAACTCCCTATCGAAGATCGAGCCAGGCAGGTTGTAGCCGCTTTTCGCATCGCCAACCAAAAAGAACCCGCCGCCAAGCTTCTCGTCTGCCTCGTAGATCGTAATGTCCGGACCGGACATGTCAGCGTTCCGGATGAGTAACGCCGCCGCCGCCAAGCCCCCGAACCCGCCGCCGACAATATGCGCCTTCATTTGTCTCCTCCCAGGAACTCCGGGTAGGGAGCTTCTCCCGACCCGCGGCTGCCCCGGCAAGCGGCGAGGGCCGGAGCAAACATCAGCGTCGGCGGAAACCGACGCTGCTGGCTATTATCGCGCCGCCGTGGACGTTATGCCAACGGTCGCGCGCGATCGCACAACGAGTGACCGCTTTCGGGACCGACATTCGGCCGGCTGAGTGGCCAGGATGGGTCGAAACCGGCGGTTGGGCTGGGCGCCCCGGCTGTCGCCGCTTGCGGGCCGGAAGCCCGGATCGGCGCTTACGGATTGGGCCGGCTGACGGCCTGGCAGCGGCAGGCGCCCGCCTGATGCAGTTCGATCATGTTGCCGGCCGGATCGTGCATGAAAATCTGCTGCGATTGCGGTCCCACGATACCCTCCGCCACCCAGTACGGCGTGCCCATGCGATCGAGCCCAGCACGGGTTTCCACAATATCGGCTACCGCGAAGGCGACATGTGGCAGCGACGGGTCCTGCCCCGGCCCCTTGGCGTAGCGCGACGCGCCGTTCACCCCCATCAAATGGATCTGCGCCCGCCCGCCGACATCGACCCAGTAGCCGGGGATGCCCGGAATGTTCGGCCGGCCGGGATCAGTGCCCAGGCCCAGGACATCGCGGTAGAAGCTGACGGCGCGGTCCGCTTCCTCCTGCGACCCACCGACACGCACGCCCTGATGATGTAGTTCCAGGACCTTGATTGACATCGATCCCTCCCGTGTTTGGTGTTTTCGCCAAGATTTGCCGGATGGCGGCCCAATTCGGCATCGACGAAGGCAGGATATCCAACAGTCAAGCATTCCGCAACGGTCGGATCGCCGGGACGGCGGCCGGAGCCTTGCCAACCGATCGAGGGGGGCCGTGTGAACGGGGTCCCGTAGCCGCTTGCCACCATCGGGACACGCGCGCCCTGCTGACTATGCAACAAGCTGCGCGCGATCAATCCAAGCACCGGATATATCGGCCAGCACGGCGAGCCTGCCATTTGCAGCCGGTGTAGGACTGCTTTCCGGACCGGTCGCGGAATTCCGCCCGTCGCTCGATAGCTTTCGGATTTCCCGCCGCCGGCCCGCGGGGGACATGCATGAGCCTGGTTCCTGAACGCGGGCTTTAGTCTGCCAGCGAATGAGAGTCGGACGCGAAGGGATGTTCGTGCAGCTTGCCGTCAGTCTGATAGTTCACGAACCCCAGTTGTCCGTCCTTGCGATTTGGCGGCAAGGCAATGTTGTAAAGTGTCTCATCAGGGGTCTGGTACCAGGTTCCGATCTTCATGATCCGGCGGGCGTCCTCGCCGGTCGCGATGTCACGTCCCAGTTCCCTGGCAAGCCGAACCATTTGCTCGACCTGCTTGACCGTACCCATACGCTCGCCCTTCTTGCCCCAGATATTGTCTTCGATGCCGACGCGAACGTGCAGGCCCAGCGTGATCGCGATGTTGCACAACGGCAGCACCGATCGCATCCAGGATTCCATGAACATAATCGAGCCGTGTGGCGAGCGACGAACGTATTCCATCATGTCGAACGGGTTGCGGCTCGCGGCGCCGCCGCCGAGCGCCACGAGCTGATGGTTCAGCGGTCCTGCATATGCGCCACCTCGAATCAGGCGTTCGACCGATTCGAGCTGGTGAACATGACCCAGCATGAAAAACGGTTGGATGTCATTGGCGCGGAGCCGCTTCAAATGCTCAATGTAAAATGACGGAGAGGCGTCGGCGACCATGTCCCCATAGACTGTCCGAACCTTGGGGTCGGCAATGTGCGTTCCCGCGAGGTCGTCATCCGTGGACATTTCCACCACGTTCATGGAGGCCGATCCGATCGCGATCGTGATCTGGTCCGGCTTCGGCGTGAGCTTCGGTCAGCATGTGGCGCGTGTCATAGCCCAGCCATTTCGCCTTGGCGTCGTCGCTGTCCGGCGCGAACGAGATCGACCCGCCAACCTCCAACACCATCTTCGGGACCGCATGCCGCAGATCTTCGATCATCTGATTGTACTCGTCGAAATTCTTCGATATCTTGCCGGTCTTTGGATCGCGCACGTGAATGTGCAGGACTGAGGCCCCGGCATTGTAGCAATCGACCGCCTTCTGCACCTGTGCGTCCCATGAGACATCGATATCTTCGGGAAAGTCGCTGGGCCTCCATTGCGGTCCCCAAGGTCCCGCCTTGATCATTAGCTTTTCCTGATTCTCGGGAAGCAGAGAGTTGTCGGTGAAGTACATTGGTTCCTCCCTCTGGTTGGGATCGTCCCGGTCGGCAGGCTGCGATTCTGACCGAGCCTCCGCCATCGGCATCGGCCACGGTGCGATCGATGGCGGCGCGCCATTACCCAATTCTACGACTGGGCTGGCATGGCGGAAAGGACTGCTTTGGGTCGAATCCGGCGGCTCAGGTCAAGCGACCCGGCTGCCGCTGCTTTGGGTCGGTAGACGGCATTCAAACTGACCCACTACCGCCAGATCGGTCAGCTTGCTTCCACAAGCATCCCAGTATATATTCCTAATCACGTCAACCCAGTTCCCACCCGGAGCCTCATCATGTCGCCCGCCGAAACCGAACTCGCCTACCGCGCCGCTCTGCGCGCCGCTGCCGGACTTTCGCTTCGGCCACGATCAACTCGTACGCCTGCTGCGCGCCCTGCCGCCACCACCGCCGGGCGCGCCCGTCGCCTGGCGGCATGCGCACCTCCGGCAGATCATTCAGGAGGTCCGCGCGCTCGATCCGCGCAACGCGGTGGAGGCCATGATGGTCTTGCAAATCATTGCCGCCCGTCACGCGGCCGCGGACTCGGCGCGCCTGTCCCTCGATCCGACGCGTCGGAGCGGCAGGCGGCCGGGATGCGCCGCAACGCGGAGGAGCTATTGCGGGTGGCGCGGCAGATGGAGCGCCTGCTGAAGAAGGAGCAGGCGGGAAGGGTCGCCCCGGGTCAGGCGCCGGCGGAGGTCGAGTTCGATCTGGCAGCGCTGGACGCGGTCTGGTGCGGGACCGCCGCCCGGGCGCCTGTCCCGGGCGTTGACCCGGCAGGACTGCGATCCGGTGGCATGCGGGGGTTGGCGGACCCTCGCCCGCGGCGCCGCGCGAGGCGCGGCAGCAAGCTGCGGCGCCCGAGCCCGTCGCGCGGGTCAAATATACCTTGTGTGGACAGCGGATCGACCTGGTGCGGCTTGCGACCATACCCCCGGCGGGGACGGCGTGATCATGTGCGCCCAGAGATACTTTGCGTCGATGGTCGCATTTTGTTGCCCATCAGGCGTCAGGAAGTCTCGTTGCACGCGGCGTCAGGGTTTCCTCCGGGGACCTTCCTGGGGTCTTTGATGTCTTGATCCGGTTGGGCAGTTCCGTGGCCGCGCGCCTCGCAATGACAGGGAACGTCGCCAGTCAGCGTCAGGCCAGTCAGCGTCAGGAATGTCTCGGGCGCCCGACCTTCAGGCGACACCCAACGGTCGCTCGATTGGCCTGCGCTGTCGCCGATCGCGGCACCAGCGTTCCGAGACCTCTTATCGTCCATTGGAGAGCGAAGATTCAACATGGCGCGACTGTAATACCCGGCGCCCGTCGGTAGGCGGACCGCTATCGCAGCTCGTCGTCGCGGCGGCGCTGCCGGGCCTCGGCCACCAAGCACAGTATCTCGAACAGGATCGAAGCCCCATTGAACGCGGTCAGCCCGCCGACATCGAACGGCGGCGCCACCTCCACCAGGTCGCCGCCGACGAAGTCGATGCCGCGCAGCTCGCGCAGCAGCCGCAGCGCCTCCAGTGCGGTAATGCCGCCGGCCTCCGGCGTGCCGGTGCCGGGCGCCTGCGACGGGTCCAGCGCGTCGATATCGAATGACAGGTAGGTTGGGCCGCTCCCCGCGACGCGGCGCGCCTCGGCGGCAGCGAAGCGCCAGCCCTGGTCGTGGAACTCGTCCATCCCCAGCACGCGCATGCCGCTGTCGCGCGAGAAGCCCCACATGTCCGGATCGTTGGTGGTGCCGCGGATGCCGATCTGGATCACCCGTGTCGGGTCAAGCACGCCGTCCTCCACCGCGCGGCGGAATGGGGCGCCGTGGTGGAAGCGCGAGCCGAGGTAGTCGTCGCCGGTGTCGCAATGCGCATCGATATGGATCATGCCGACCGGGCGCGCGGCGCCGACGGCGCGCAGGATCGGCAGGCTGACCGAATGATCGCCGCCGACGCTGAGCGGCGTGACGCCGGCCGCAATGACCCCCTTGTAGAATGCAGCGATCTCATCATGCGCGCCTTCCAGGGCGAACGGGCGCTCGATCCAGCAGTCGCCCAGGTCGCGCACCCGCGCGCCGCTGAACGGCGCGACGCCGGTCGCCGCGTTCAGCCGGCGCATCAGGCTGGACTGCTCGCGCACTGCGCGCGGGCCGTGGCGCGCACCGGCGCGGTTGGTCACGCCGCCGTCGTACGGCACGCCGATCAGGCCGATATCGGCTGCGTCCAGGCTCTCGGCCTGCGGGACGCGAAAGAAGGTGGCGATGCCGGTGTAGCGCGGCCGTGCCTGCGGGTCCGCCATGTCCTGATACGTGCTCGGCGATTTGATCATCGGTGCCTCCATCAATGGCGTGTCGGCGGGGGGTGCGGGGCGTGCATTCGGTACACCTCTCCCGCCCTTCGCGGGGTTGGGCCGTAAAGCGGACCGACGCGCGGCGCGGAGCGACGCGGGTGAGGGTGGTGCATGCGGCACGGCCCAACCCCGCGCAGGGCGGGCGAGGTGCACGCCACAAGCGCTACCGCGTCGGACGGCCGCCCCGCATCGGCACCACGGCCGGCTTGGGCGGCGGTGGCAGATCCTCCTCCAGGATCGTCAGGTGCACCGAATAGGAAACCTCGCCGTCGTCGGTGTCGCGGTGCACCGTGCCGATCACCTCGTCGTTCACCGCCACCTCCACCGACAGCCCCGCCCGCGGCGGCGCCACGATGTTGATGCGGTCGGTGCCGAGGATGCGGCGCAGGTAGGCCTGCACCCGCTCGATGTCCGTCTTGGTCATGATCAGCGCCTTTTTCCCATCTCCGCGGAGCGATAGCCGCGCGCGCGCGCCATGACCAGAGCCTACCGGCGCGGCGCCGGTTCGCGCTGGTCACCGCCCGCGGCGCATTATAGGAGAAGCCATGCGGAAGATCGTCATCATCGGCGGCGGCGCGGTCGGCAGCTCGATTGCCTACCACCTGGCCAGTCACCGCGCGTTCCGGGGCGAGATCACCGTGGTCGAGCGCGACTCGACCTATCGCATCGCCTCCTCCTCGCTGTCCGCCAGCTCGATTCGCCAGCAATTCTCCACCCCGCTCAACATCGCCATGTCCCGCTTCGGCTTCGAGTTCCTGAGCAGCGGCGCCGAGCGTCTGGCGGTGGACGGCGACCGTCCGGCACTCGGCCTGAAGCACAGCGGCTACCTGTTCATGGCCTCCGCCGCCGGACTGGAGACCCTGACGGCGAACCACGCCGTGCAGTGCGCCGAGGGCACCGACGTGGCGCTGCTGTCGCCAGCCGACATCACCGCGCGCTTCCCCTGGATCACCACCGACGGCGTCGTCGCCGCCTGCTTCGGCCTGTCGCGCGAGGGCTGGTTCGACGGCCCCGCCCTGCTGGCCGCGTTCCGCCGCAAGGCGCGGTCGCTCGGCGTGACCTATGTGGCGCAGGAGGCGGTTGGCCTGTCGCTTGCCCACGAGCGCGTCACGGAGGTGCGCCTGGCCGACGGGGCGGCGCTCGCCTGCGACGTGGCGGTGAACGCCGCTGGCCCCTGGTCGGCGCGCGTCGCCGCCTGGGCCGGCATCGCCCTGCCGGTGCGCCCACGCAAGCGCATGGTGTTCGTCATCGCCTGCCGCACCCCCCTGCCCGGCTGCCCGATGGTCATCGATCCGTCCGGCATCTGCATGCGCCCGGAAGGCGCCTTCTACCTGTGCTGTCGCTCCCCCGGCGACGATGAGCCCGACCCCGACGAGCCGCCGCTCGAGGTCGACGAATCGATGTTTTTCGAGGTCATGTGGCCGGTGCTGGCCGCCCGCATCCCGGCGCTGGAGGAGCTGAAGCTGGCCAGCTCCTGGGCCGGCTACTACGAGATGAACCCGTTCGACCACAACGGCGTCGTCGGGCCGCACCCGGCCGCGCCCAACCTGATCCACGCCACCGGCTTCAGCGGCCACGGCATCCAGCATTCGCCGGCGACCGGTCGCGGCGTGGCGGAGCTGATCGCCGAGGGCGGCTACACCAGCCTGGACCTGTCGGCGCTGGGGTGCGAGCGGCTCGTCGAGGGGCGAAGGTTGATCGAGCGGGCCATCCTGTAGCAGATCGTTGTGCCGATGACCCACCTCACGCTCTACCCCGCCATCGACCTGAAGGACGGCGCCTGCGTCCGCCTGCAGCGCGGCGCGATGGACCAGGCGACGGTCTACGCCACCGACCCGGCCGCCCAGGCCCGCGCCTGGCAGGACGCCGGCTTCGCGCTGGCTGCACGTGGTCGACCTGAACGGCGCCTTCGCCGGCCGCGCGGTGAACGCCGACGCTGTCGCCGCCATCCTCGCCGCCGCCCGCGTGCCGGTGCAGCTCGGCGGCGGCATCCGCGACATGGCCGGCATCGAGGCCTGGCTCGCCGCCGGCGTCCGCCGCGTCATCCTGGGCAGCGCCGCGGTCAAGACCCCCGATCTCGTGCGCGCCGCCTGCCGCGCCTTCCCCGGACGCATCGCCGTCGGCATCGACGCGCGTGAAGGTTTTGTGGCAACCGAGGGCTGGGCGGAGACCTCGACGCTGTCGGCGCTCGACCTGGCGCGCCGTTTCGAGGACGCCGGCGTCGCAGCGATCATCTACACCGACATCGCCCGCGACGGCATGCTGAGCGGCCTCAATCTCGCGCAAACCGTCGAACTGGCCCGGCATGTCGCCATGCCGGTGATCGCCTCGGGCGGCGTGGGCAGCCTCGACGACCTTGCCGCGCTGCGCGAGGTCGGCGGCCGGCACGCGGATCGAGGGCGTGATCGTCGGCCGCGCGCTGTACGACGGCCGCATCGATCCGGCCGCGGCGCTGGCGCTGTTTTCCGCCTAGGCGACACTACATCCGGACAAATCGGCCAGTTGTCGGTAGCATTGCGGCTACGCGTGCCCGCTTTGCGTGCAAGACGCTTGCCATGCCCACGAACCACGATTGTAAGAGTACCCCAATGTTGAAGCTGCGCGTCATTCCCTGCCTGGACGTGAAGGACGGCCGCGTCGTCAAGGGCGTGAACTTCGTCGCCCTGCGCGATGCCGGCGACCCGGTCGAGCAGGCCGCGCTGTACGACGCCGCCGGCGCGGACGAACTGTGCTTCCTCGACATCACCGCCAGCCACGAGAACCGCGACACGCATCCTCGACGTGGTCTCGCGCACCGCCGCGCGCGTCTTCCTGCCGCTGACCGTCGGCGGCGGCATCCGCTCGATCGAGGACATGCGCCGCCTGCTGCTGGCCGGCACCGACAAGTGCAGCATCAACTCGGCCGCCGTCGCGCGCCCGGAACTGGTGCGCGAGGCGGCGGAAAAATTCGGCAGCCAGTGCGTCGTGGTCGCGGTCGACGCCAAGCAGACCGGCCCGCAACGCTGGGAGGTGTTCACCCATGGCGGCCGCCGGCCCACCGGCATCGACGCCGTCGCCTGGTGCCGCCAGGTCGCCGAGCTCGGCGCCGGCGAAATCCTGCTGACCAGCATGGACCGCGACGGCACCGGCGAGGGCTTCGACCTGGCCCTGCTGCGCGCGGTCTGCGGCGCGGTGCGGCTGCCGGTGATCGCCTCGGGCGGCGTCGGCACGCTGCAGCATTTCGTCGAAGGCGCCCAGGCCGGCGCCACCGGGCTGCTGGCCGCCAGCGTGTTCCATTTCGGCACGTTCACCATCGCGCAGGTGAAGGCGGCACTGGCTGCGGCCGGCCTGCCGGTGCGCCTGCCGCGCCGGGCGGCTTGACGGAGCGGCGGCATGGCCAAGTCGGGCGACAAGCGCAGACGCGCCAAACCGGCCAAGCCCAAGGCAGCCAAGCCCAAGGCGACCAAAGCCGGACGCGCCAAGGCGACAAAGCTCAGCCAATCATGCTGGACAAGACGCTGAAGGCGAACAAGCCGCCCAAGCGCTCCAAAGCCGAGAAAATCGCCAAGCCGCAAAATCGCTAAGCTGCTGAGGCCAAAGCAGCTCGCCAAGGCCCTGATGACCGCCGCCCCGCCGGATCGGCCGGCGCCGCCGTTGCCCTCGGCCCCGCCGCCGCGGTGCTGGACCGGCTGTGGTCGGTCGTGGTCAGCCGCCGCACCGCCGACCCCGCGGTCAGCCACTCCGCCCGCCTGCTGTCGCGCGGCACCGCCAAGGTCGCGCAGAAATTCGGCGAGGAAGCCGTCGAGTGCCTGATCGAGGCGGTCGCCGGCAACCGCGACGCGGTGATCGCCGAGAGCGCCGACGTGCTGTACCACCTGATCGTGCTGTGGGTCTCCACCGACGTCAGCCCCGACGAGGTCTGGGCCGAACTGAAGCGCCGCGAGGGCGTCAGCGGCATCGCCGAAAAGGCGTCGCGCGCCGACGCAGCTTCCGGTTGCTTTCGGCCTGGAGACGACGAAAATCCCCTGACCTGCTCTACTCCCCCTCCCCTTGAGGGCTTGGGCCGCGAAGCGGACCAAGGTTGGGGGGAGGGGTCCCGCGGCACAAGGCTTCCAGGACCACGCTCCATGTCCGATACCAGTCCGGGCCAACCCAAACAGGAGAAACCGAGTCATGCCGGTCAGCGGCCTGCCGCCCTACGACGACACCAACATCTTCGCCCGCATCCTGCGCGGCGAGATCCCCTGCAACAAGGTCTACGAGGACGACTGGGCGCTGGCCTTCCACGACATCAATCCGCAGGCGCCGACGCATGTGCTGGTGATCCCGAAGGGCAGGTATTGTTCCTTCGCCGATTTCACCGCCACCGCGAGCGAGGCGGAGATCGCCGGCTTCACCCGTGCCGTCGGCAAGATCGCCCACGACCTGGGCCTGGAGGCGCCGGGCTACCGGCTACTCGCCAACATGGGCGCCGACAGCGGGCAGGAGGTGCCGCATTTCCACGTGCACCTGTTCGCCGGCCGGCCGCTGGGGCGGATGCTGGCGCGCACGTAACCTGTCATTGCGAGGAGCGCAGCCGTCCCCCGGGCTTGACCCGGGGAAGCAATCTCCCGCCCCTGAGGCATCTTCTCGTCGCACGGCCGTGCACCCGGGCATGGCCGGCGCCGGCCGGACTTCCACTTCTTGCCCTCGTCCAGCAAGCAAGGAAGTTCAACCACAGATGCACACGGATGCACGCAAATGCTCCGTGTCTCTGCAATGATCGTGGGCCGAATGCCGAATGTCGAGGCCAGACCTGCCGAAGTCGAGGACATGGCGCTACGCAGGCAGCGGGTCGTTTTGAATGTCCGCAAAGGGTGGGCAGCCGACTGTCTGGTTTGGGGAGCGGGGAGGTGAAACGGGCCATTCGGCCGGATCAGGTAGGATGGGCTTCAGCTCACCAAAGCAGCGGTCGTAAACGCCCTCCAGACAAATGATGTGCTGAAGCCCGCCCTACCTGCTTAGTGGCGCCTAGTCCGCCCGTGACGTTGCGCGTCGGGTAGCCGCTCCATCGTCTCGCCGTCGACGCGCTGAAAGTCTTTGTCCCGCCACTCGACGATTTCACTTGTAAGCGGGCCGGCGAGACGTAGGCCGTTGAGGAAGCGAACACCATCCAGAACAATCCCGAAGGTCCGCGCGGGAAATGAGCGGTAGAGACCTACGAGTTGGGGTGCTCCGCCGCTCAGCGGATCATCGCCACTCTGGATGCTGTCGCACAGATGCCAGAAGACGGACCGGCTGGTATCGCTCTGGGCATAGTTCTCTGCTTGTCGAGCGCGAACTTCGATCGATTTGGCGCCGGTTCCGAGCGCCAGCACTAGCTGCGATTTGCTTTTCGGCACCTCAATACCAGTTATGTTCCAAGTATTAGAAGCAGCCTGATACTTCATATTTCGGATGCGGAAATCCGCGGTCATGCTCTCCGAGATCCTCGTCGCATGAATAATACCAAAATCGTGGCGGGGAGCCATTCTACGTTCTGCAATAGAGTCTTGGATTAGGTCGGTAATCGCCTTGCAACGCGCATCAAAGCCCTCTGCGCAAGGACCTAGATATCCCGCATCGATGGCCTCGATAACCTGCCCGAGAAGAAGGCTCGGTGATAACACTTCGCCATAATAGCCGAATATGTCTGGGTACGAACGCGCTGCGAAGAGCTTCCGGCCAACATCCCACTCCCGGCCGGCGCCCCACGAGATCCGACTATCGCTTGCGAAGTAGAGTGCGGAGGGGCCGTTGGGATCGACCGCGACCCAACAGATTAGGGTTGTCATCGTGTTGCGCCTTGGCAAGGGTAGGTGGCCGCCATAGCATAGTGGGCGAAGGGTGCGGAGCCCGACGGAGCAACTCCCAGACGCTCCAAATTTGAGGGGCGTGACGGTCGAGGACCTACCCCGACACAGGCAACTGTGTCGGGGTGGCTGGGTCGCTTCCGGAATGGCGGCGAGCATTCCGAAGCCTGAACGGTACCGCCCAATTCTAGAATTGACGTATGGCCGCCGATCACCCAACTCAGATTGCGATGTCCGCTCTGCCTGCTACCTCGACGACGCGCCATGATGGCCGCGGGGCGTGGGTGAATGGCGTCTGGTGCCACAACGATAGGTGCCCGATCGACCGTGCTAACGCGTGGTCACCGATGTCAGCGTCGTCGGATCAACCTCCCAGCGCTGCACATAATCGTCGATCGCAAGATCATATAGAGTCCGATCGCCAATCAAGATCGGCCAGACGCTCCATGGCTCGACGCAAGAGGATACGAGATAGGTCTCGTCAGGCCGATCAATCCTACCCAGCGCGAGCGGCAGATAAGTCTCGGCGACGATCGCATAGTTGGTTAATTGGATATCGTTCTCCTCCAAAGCCAAGATTGTGCGCGCGTCCCGCTTCTGCCTCCATGCCGCGAGCTTGGGAAACTTTTTATCGCAAGCCCTTCGTAGGCGGTCGCGGCGCTGCTGTTCGCGATCGCCTACGACGGAATGGACAATCTGCACCCATCCTTTTTGCTGCGTCAGATTCGCAAAGCGAAACAGCCTGATATGGAACGGCACGCCCAATACCTCGGTCCAGGGAACGTCACCGATGTAATCAGCATAGGATCGCTTCCTTATCGTCGGTGCGGTTTGTCTCGCCCAGGCGGTAATAGCTGCCTGAACCAGCACGACCTCGGGCTTTTTTAGGCCGAGCATCGCCCTCGCCGGAACGTGCAACTCAATAATCTCTTCAGGCAACACATCTTTGAGCGCCTCACGGATCGGATCAAAATGGCGCTTGGCCTCCGCTTCAAGTCGCATATGGTCGTCGAAGGGTTCGATGCCCGTATGCTCGAGCGCAAAAAGCTGATCGCCGAATTTCCAGGTCAGCTCGATCGGGTCGGCGTGACCTGCCGCTTCGGGCGACTGCACGTCAGCGCGTGTTATCCCCTCGCGTGCCTCTAGGTAGCGCACGATCGCATCGCAGACCTTGCCTTCGTTGAATGCAAGCATGTGAACCTTGAATTTGGGCTCTAAATGACCGAACCGCAACCAGAACTGGCGAACCCGGCGCTATGGACCATGAGCGCCGGCTGAACATTCCTCACAGCGCCGTCATACCGCCGTCCACGAACAGCAGGGCGCCGGTGACGTAGGAGGCATCGTCGGAGGCCAAAAACAGGATCGCGGCGGCGACCTCCTCGGGCCGGCCCGGGCGCTTCAGCATGGTGCCTTGTGCGGCCCTGGCGTTGTACTGCTCGACGGTCTCGCCGGCCGCCGCGATGCGGCGCGCATGGAACGGCGTGAAGATCGGGCCAGGGCCGACGGCGTTCACGCGAATGCCCTCGGCCGAGTGGTCGGCGGCGAGCGCCCGCGTCAAGCCCGCGACCGCGGCCTTGGTCGTGTCGTACTGCAGGTTGCCGCCGCCCGCGACGACGGAACGTACCGAAGCGACGTTGACGATGGCGCCGCCCTTGTTGCGGCGCATCAGCGGAATCGCCGCCTTGGCACAGAAGACGTAGCTCATCAGGTTGACGTTGAGGATCTCGTTCCAGCTCGCCGCGCTCGCCTCGTCGACCTTGTCGTATTTGCGGATGCCGGCATTGTTGACGAGGATGTCGAGGCGCCCGAATTTTTCCCCGGCACCGTTGACGAAGGCGAGACATGCGGCCTCGGTGCCAACGTCAGCCTGCGTGAAGGCGACCTCGGCGCCGGCGGTCTCGAGCTCGGCCGCCACGCGCTGGCCGCGCTCGCCGTCCCGATCGCAGAATGCCACGCTCGCGCCCTCGGCGACGAAACGCCTGACCGTCGCCTCGCCGATCCCCGATGCCCCGCCCGTCACCGCTACAACCTTGCCGTCGAGCCTGCCCATGTTCGTCCCCTTTCATTGCGTTGCGAAACGCGCATCCACGATACGTCGTATCGATCCGGCGGGCACCGCCTTGTCGGCCCGGCCTGGCTGTCCGACCTTAACAGGCTGCGGAAGCTTCAGGCGTCCGCTTTTCGAACCTTTCGATGGGCTGAGTGGGTCCGACCTGGGTCGAATGCTGCCGTTCGGGCCGAGCGGCGCGGCCAGCGCGACTTTGGCTCAGCATGCAACGTTCAAACTAACCAAATACCCCTGCACCGGTCGCCGCGCGCCGCGCACCTGCCATCAGCGCGCAGCGCCATTCGAGTCACCTCGGTGAAACTCCGTGTGCACTCCGCGAAACTTTGTGGCCGCTGGGTTCCTTCCTTGCTTCCTGCAGTCGTCATCCGCCCAGCCGCCGAAATGTTAGCTGGCATTTTGCCGTGAGTTAGTATATTTGTCCTCCGGTTTCAACCGACTTGCGCCAGGAGTTTTTCCCCGTGCCTCACCCCTCCAACGGCATCACCCCCGAGGTCATCCGCGACATCATGCCGCCCTACCGCCTCGACCCCGACCTCCTTGCCTCGACCATCGCCGCCCTCCCGCCACCCCCGCCCGACGCCACCATCCCCTGGCGCCAGGCCCACCTCACCCGCCTGCTCGGGGAAATCGCCGCCCTCAAGCCTGCCGACGCCGCGCAGGGCCGCATCGCCAGCTCGCTGCTGATCGTCCGCGAGATGGCCGACACGTTTGCCGCCCGCGTCCATGCCCCCGGCTTGGACCTTAACCAGATGTGCCGCCTCTCCCGCACCACCACCGAGCTGCTGCGCTCCGCCGCCGCCCTGGAGCGCATCCTCGCCCGCCACCAGCAGATGCCCGTCCCGTTCTACGGCACCGTCGTGCAGGACGAGGTCGACGTCGCCGCCCTCGCCGCGCTCTGGGGCAGCACAGCCCCGGCCACCACCGGACCAGGTACCACGCGATCGCCGGCCACACCGGACCTCGCCGCCCAGGAGCCTGCCACCCTGGCGCCTGCCACCGGTCAGCCTTGCCCCCGGGTGCTCGTCCCGGCGGTTGACCCGGTGGGGCCACGACCCGCTGCCGCGTCGCGGCGCAGCGCCGCCCCACCCGCCTCGCCGCTCGCCCCACCGGAGGCCGCGGCGCCCGCCGCCGAGCCGGCGCCACCTCCGTCGGCGCCCCCCCGGTTGCGAGACCGCACACCCGCCGAGGCCGCCCCGCGGCATCGCTCACCTGCCCCCTCGCCGCACCCCGTGCGGCCCGCCGGCACATCCTCGGAATGGGTGATCGAGCAACTCGACCAAGGCCCCGGCTGGTCGCGCGAGATCCTGCGCCCCCGCACCGCCGCAGACCCGGCCATCGACCCCGCGTCCCGGTCGGCCGCGCGGTGACCGCCGCCATGACCCCAGCCCTCGCCGAAGCTGCGCCCGCGCCGGCCCCGCGACCCCCGCCCGGCCCGCTGCGCACCGGCAGCCCAGGAGGCAACCCCAACCTCGCCCCCCGCTGCGGGGCAAAGGCGCGCACCACCGGCGGCCCCTGCCAGGCCCCGGCCATGGCCAACGGCCGCTGCCGCATGCACGGCGGCAACTGCATCGGCCCCGCCACGCCCGAGGGCCGCGCGCGCATGATCAAAGCCAACACCAAACACGGCAGGTTCACGGCGGCCAAGCGGGCCGACCAGCGCTACGTCCGCACGCTGATCACCCGCACCCGCCTGCTCTGCACCGCCCGCCGCCTCCGGCGCTACCTGCCGCCCGAGATGGCTGCCCGTCTGGCGGCCGGCCCGGCCGAACTCGCCGCCCCGATCCATCCCTCGAACCTGCCGTTTCTCACGCCGCAGGACGCAACGCCATGCGAAGCCGGCCCTCGCGCGCGCCAGCGGCGCGACCCGGAGGTGAGCACCCGCCCGGCCGCCGCCCGCGCCACCTCCGGCAAGCCCCCACCGCCCCCTGGCGCCAGGCCATTGTCTTCGCCCGTGCCGCAGGGCGTGCCGCCCGCGCCGCCAAACGTGCCGCCCGCCAGGCCCGCGCCGCCGCGCGCAAAACCCAACTCCCAGGACGCAACGCCATGCAAAGCCTGCCCTCGGGCGCGCCAGCGGCGCCACCCGGGGGTGAGGTCACCGTGTGCCCCGCCGGATCGCCCGGCGGGGCACCCAACCCCGTGCCGGCGCCGTGTTCCTCCCGGCAGCAGTGCAGTCCCCTGGAACGCGAGGTAGCTGCTCGTCTGGCCGGCCTGCGTGCGCGCGGCTGCGACCAGCGCCAGGACCAACCAGTGCAGGCGCCGCAAACGGAATTGGCATTCCCAGGGCGCAATGCCATACAGAGCCTGCCCTCGGGCGCGCCAGCGGCGCGACCCGGGGGTGAGACCGCGGCGCGCCCTGGCGGTGCGACGGCGGCCACCGCGCGACCACCCGCGCCCTCCCCGACCGCCCGCCTCGCCCCCGCCGCGCTGCACGCGCCACCCCCGGTCCGCGCCCTGCAGCCTACGCACCGCAGCGGCCAAACCGAAAATCCAGGACGCAATGCCTTACACCGCATGCCACTGGGCACTTGTCCCGGTGGTGAGCGGCCCGTCCCGCCGCCGCAGACCCGCCTCACGCCCACCAAGGCCGCGGCGCTGCGCAGCACCACCCTGGCCGGAACCTGGAACCTCGACCTTGCCGCGCACTTCGCCGCCCGCTTCGGCCCCCCACTCCCCGCGCCAGGCTGGAGGATCCCGCAAGCGATGCCCGCAACCGACCCCATCTCGGTGGTCGCGCGCAGCTTCCTCCCCGCGCCACAGCGCCCAACACCGCCAGCCACACCGGAACCTGCCACCGGCCGGCCGCGCCCCCCGGGGCACCTGTCGCCGGCACCTGACCCGGCTCGGCGGCCGTCCCGCTGATGCAAACCACCTCCGCGTGCTCCGCGCGCTCCGCGGTGGTTCTGCTTCCATCCCGCGGGCCCGGCGGCATGCCCAGCCCCCGGAACACCGCGCGCTCAACTCATCGCCTGGATCATCTCCCGCACCAGCGGATAGACCCCGTTCGTCCAATGCCGGCCGCTGAACACCCCGTAATGCCCCACCCCGGTCTGCAGATGATGCCGCCGCATGGAAATCGGCACGCCCGAACACAACTCCAGTGCCGCCATCGTCTGGCCGTTGGCGCAGATGTCGTCCCGCTCGCCCTCCACCGTCAGGATCGCGGCGCGCCTGATCGCCGCCGGCCGCACCAACTCGCCATGATAGGTGAACCGCCCCAGCGGCAGGTCGTGATCCTGGAACACGCGCTTGACCGTCTCCAGGTAGAACTCCGCCGGCAGGTCCATCACCGCGCGGTATTCGTTGTAGAACCGCCGGTGCGCCGCCGCCGCCTCGTCGTCCCCGCTGACCAGGGCGCGGAACTGGCCGAGATGGGCGTCGAAATGCCGGTCCAGGTTCATCGACACGAACGCCGAGAGCTGCACGAACCCCGGGTACACGCGCCGCCCGGCCCCCGCATAGCGCCACGGCACGGTGCCGATCACGTTGCGCTCGAACCACGCGATCGAGCGACCCTGCGCCATCTGGTTGACCTGGGTCGGCTTCACCCGCGTGTCGATCGGCCCGGCCATCAGCGTCATGCTGCGCGGCTGGGCGCGATTGCCGGATGCCGCCATCACCGCCCCGGCCACCAGCGCCGCCACGGCCGGCTGGCAGACCGCAACGATATGGCTGCCCGGCCCCATCACCTCCAGAAAGCGAATCAGGTGCTCGACGAACGCATCGACGCCGAAACAACCGTGTTCCAGCCCGACGTCACGCGCGTTCTTCCAGTCGGTGATGTAGATGTCGTGCTCCGGCAGCATGGTGCGCACGGTGCCGCGCAGCAGCGTGGCGAAGTGCCCGGACATCGGCGCCACCAGCAGCACACGCGGCTGGCGCGCCGAACTCTCCTTACGAAAGTGCAGCAACGTGCCGAACGGCGTGTCGTCGGCCGCTTCCTCGGTCACCGCCACCGTGGCGTTGCCCATCTGCACCGTATCGATCCCGAACGGCGGGCGATGATGCGTCAGCCGGGACTCGGCGATCAGATCGAACAGCGCGGCGGCGTGGCGCAGCAGCGGCGGGGTCAGCATGCCGAACTCGAACTGCCGCAGCACCCCGGAGCCGGCCTGGGCGAGCGCGCGGATCGGCGCCAGGACATCCGCTTGCGCCTGGTAGAGCTGATAGATCATCGGCGTCGTCGCAATGCCTTTCGCAGTGGCATCCATCGTGTCGGCGGTCCTCGCCCCTTCCGCCGAGACCCGGCTTCCCCGCGCAGCCTCGCATGTGCCATATTGCACCGCAACATCCCTGAACGGACGAGATCGCGCATCATGGCCGAGGCCACCCTGCTGATCAGCAGCAAGAACTACTCGTCGTGGTCGTTGCGTGGGTTCCTGCTGGCGCGGCTATCGGGCCTGACGTTCGAGGAGCAGGCGGTCGATCCGGATCACCCGGACACCAAGGCCGAGCTGCTGCTGCAGTCTTCCTCGATTCGCGTGCCCTGCCTGGTGCATGACGGCATCCAGGTATGGGACACCCTGGCGATCGCCGAATACCTCAACGAGCTGCGCCCCGCGGCGCACATGTTGCCGAGGGATCGTGCCGCCCGCGCCCGCTGCCGCTCGATCGCCGGCGAGATGCATTCGGGGTTTTCCGCGCTGCGGTCGTCGTTGCCGATGAACCTGCGCGCGTTCCGGCCGGGCTTCGTCGTGTGGTCCGCGGCGCAGGCCGACATCGACCGCATCACCGAGATCTGGCGCGAGTGCCTGGCCACCTGGAAGGGTCCCTGGCTGTTCGGCGACCGTGCCTCAATCGCCGATGCGATGTATGCGCCGGTGGTGACCCGGTTCCTGACCTATGACGTGCGGCTGGACGACGCCTGCCGCGGCTATTGCGATCACGTCATGGCCTGGCCCGACATGGTCGAGTGGATCACCGCAGCGAAGCAGGAGCCCGAGGAGATCGAGGAACTCGAGGTCGAATTCTGACCGGTTCACTGCCTGGCGCCGGCGTGCCGGCCTGAGTCCCGAAGGCATTCGTCAGACACTGACACGCCTGCCCAGGTGAAGCCGGTCCCGCGTTCGCCTGCCGCGATCCGATCACCATTCGGTGCCCTCTTGCACCGGGCGCGCGCCATTCCAATGTGCCTCGTTCGTGACCTGTTGTGGCCGGCATGACCCTGGCAATCATGCTCGATCCTCACCGTGCGTGTTTTTTTCGCCGCATTCTCCAATGGAATGGGCCGATTCAATGCAGCAGCAATATAAAAATCGGCAAAGGCAACCGACCACTTGTTTCTTTTCGGCATTAGTTTGGCATGCACCCTGCCTGAACGACCCACCTGCGCATGGTGAAGCCGCACCGCTCGCCATCGCGGGCCCGCACGGTTGTTTCGGCATTTCGGGATTTCGCGCGCCGCGGCGAAGCCGTCAGCCACCCACCCGCGCCAGCCGCACCAACTCTGCCCGAACCCCTCCAGGGTCCGCGACCGGTGCCGACCAGGCGATGCGGATCACCCGCTCGCCCTGCGCCAGATCGCAGCCATCGACATCCACGGCGACCATGCGCCAGTCGCCGGGGGCGCCGGTGATCCGGGCCATCGCGTCCGGATGGTCTTCGTTGCAATGCCGGATAATCCCCCCCTCGGCCGCCGCGATCGCCGCCACCGCATCCGGCTCGGGGGTCAGGTCGGCCATGCGCAGCCGCGCGGCGCGGGCGAACCCGCCGACATACAGCCCGCCCATCGGCCGGATGCGCCACAGCGCAAAGTCACCGAAGTCGGCATACAGCGACGCATAGGGATGCACCGCCAGATACCGCGCCTTCAGCGCCGGATCGTCCGTCACCTCGGCCAGGCCGGTGATCGTGGCACGTGGCGCGGTCTGCGGATTTTCTCCCGTCGCCGCCCCGACCACCAGCACCGAGCAGCGTGGTTCGGCGCGCAGGTGCCGCGTGTGTTCCGACAGCGCCGACAGCAGCAGCAGCAGCCCGAGATCAGGCGCCGTGGCCGGGGTCACCAATGAGGCGAACGGCTGCCCGGCCAATGAGCTCGCCAGCGTCCCCGCCCGCGCGGCGCGCAGCAGCTTGCGCGCGGCCCACGCCGGCGGGTCGACCGGCGCGTCGTCCGGCCCGCCCGCTGCGGGCGCGTCGGGCGCGGAGCCGCTCACGCCGCCGCCTCCCGCGTGGCGATCAAGGCGCTGGTCTCGACCACTTCGGTGATCATCCCATCCCGGGTGAAAGGTTCAAGCACGCGCACCACCTCCTCCGACATCTCCGCGACGCGATCGCCCAGCCGGGCCGGCGTGCTGCCCGACCGCGACAGCGTGCGTTGGACCAGCGAGGCCACCGGGATGCGGCGGCGGTCGATCGCGGCGACACTGTCGAGGCGGCAGAACGCGGAGTCGAGCAGCAATGCCTCATGGCGGATCCAGTCGGCGCCCCGGTGCGGACGCTCGTAGCCGGGATCGCGGTAGCGGGCCACCACCTCGCGCCACGCTGGCCGCCAGGCGTTGTCCGGCAGCTCCGGATTGGTATCGGCGAACAGCACCACCGCGCCGCCCGGCACGATCAGCCGGTCCAGTTGGCGCAGCGTCTCGGCGCGGTCCATCCAGTGGAACGACCGGCCCATCACCGCCAGGTCGAATCGCCCGAACTCCGGGCCGAGATCGTAGGAACTGCCCTGCAGGAAGCGGATCGGCGCGCTGCCGGCCGCCTGGCGGGCCAAGCGCAGCATCTCCGGCTCCGGGTCGACCGCCAGCACCTCGGTCGCGAACGCGGCAAATGCCAGCGCGAGCTGTCCCGGGCCACAGCCCAGATCCAGCACCCGGCCGGTGCGTGTTCCAGTGGGCGTGTCAGTGCGCGCCCCGGGGGGCGTTCCCGCGGACGTCCCACTGGCGGTCTCGGTGCGCTGCAAGCCGGTCAGTGCCGCCACCCGTTCGATCAGCCGCGCCGGGTACGGCGGCCGGCCCGCCAGATAATGCGGCGCAGCCGAGCGAAACCGATGCGGGAGAAACGGGACCGGCACCGCCATATTTCGTTCACCTCGCGTCCGCAATGCGCCACAATCCTGTGGCACAGCATCCTCAATCGGAAGGATGGAGCACGCCATGACCCTCGCCGCGACAACACCCCCCACGCACACCGCCCCGCGCGACAGCCAGACCCGGGATGCCGGTGCCCGGGACGTTGGCGTCCGGGAGGCCGCCGGCAAGCAGACCATCGCCCTGGTCGACGACGACCGCAACATCCTGACCAGCGTCGCCATGACCCTGGAGCAGGAAGGCTACCAGGTCCGCACCTACACCGACGGCGAGAGCGCGCTGCAGGGCCTGAACGCCCGCCCGGTCGACCTCGCCGTGCTCGACATCAAGATGCCGCGCATGGACGGCATGGAGCTGCTGCAGCGGCTGCGCGCGCGCAGCGCGATGCCGGTGATCTTCCTCACCTCGAAGGACGAGGAGGTGGACGAGCTGATGGGCCTGCGGCTCGGCGCCGACGACTACATCACCAAGCCGTTCAGCCAGCGCCTGCTGCTCGAGCGCATCCGCGCCCTGCTGCGCCGCAACGAGGTCTAGCCGCGCGGAAGGCTCCGGCGCCTCGCCCGCCGGCGTGATGGTGCGCGGCGAGCTGGTGCTGGACGACACCAAGCACCAGTGCACCTGGCGCGGCGAGGACATCCAGCTCACGGTCACCGAGTTCCTGCTGGTCAAGGCGCTGGCGGCGCGGCCCGGCATGGTGAAGAGCCGCGACCAGCTGATCGACGCCGCCTATGGCGAGAACATCTACGTCGACGACCGCACCATCGACAGCCACGTGAAGCGCATCCGCAAGAAGTTCCGCGCGGTCGACGACAGCTTCAACCAGATCGAAACCCTGTATGGCATCGGCTACCGCTACAAGGAGCGCTGACGGGCTCGCCTCGTCGGGGTTCGCCCGGCCGTCGTCGGACACGGTCGCCGAGGAGCGGCGCGCGCGGGTGGCACGGCGCGCGCGCTGGGTTTCGCCGCTGCTGCGCCGCATCCTGCTGGTCAACGCGCTGCCGCTGGTCACTGCTGGTCGCGGTGCTGCTGTATCTCGACCAGTACCAGACCGGGCTGCTGCAGGCCGAGGTGCTGGTGCTGCGCGAGGAGGCGCGGATCTACGCCGGCGCGCTGGGCGAGAGCGCGGTCCGGCTGACCGCGTCCGACAATCCGCGGATCGATCCCGACATCGCGCGGCCGCTGCTGCACCGGCTGACCGAGCCGACGCCGGATGCGCAGGCCAAGCTCTATGGCCCGGACGGCTCGGTGATCGCCGATTCAGCGGGTGCGCGACGGGCCAGAGCGGCGCGGTGACCACCGAGCCGCTGCCCCCGCCGGTCGATCGCGGCGAGCTGCTGGGCACGATCGGCTGGCTCTACGACAAGGTCCTGGCCCTGCTGCCGCACCAGACGCCGACCCCGCTGGTGGTCGACGTCACGCCGGGCGCCGCCGGCATCGACTGGCAGCCGGACGTGAAGGAGGTGGTGCAAGCTCGACACGCCCGGGCAGAGCCACGAGATGCCGCCCTATATCCGCCGCACCAGCGACAACCGGCTGCTGGTGACGGTCGCCGAGCCGGTGGAGCGCGACGGCCACACCGTCGGCATCGTGCTGCTGACCCGCGAGGCGCGCGAGGTCGATGCCTAGCCTGTTCGCGGTGCGGATGTCGATCCTGGCGCTGCTCGGCCTGGCGCTGGGGCTGACGGTGCTGCTGTCGTGGTACCTGTCGCTGACCATCGCGCGGCCGATCCTGCGGCTGACCGGCGCCGCGGCGGCGATGCGCGAGGGCCAGGGCGCGATCGGGCAGCGTGCCGAAGCCGCTGCTGACGCGGCACGACGAGATCGGCGCGCTGGCCGTGGCGCTGTCGGACAGCGCCGCCGCGCTGTGGGGGCGGATGGACGCAATCGAGCACTTCGCCGCCGACGTGGCGCACGAGATCAAGAACCCGCTGACCTCGATCCGCAGCGCGATCGAGACGCTGCGCCGCATCGAGGACCCGGCGCCGCGGCAGCGCCTGCTGGCGATCATCGCCGAGGACGTGCAGCGGCTGGACCGGCTGATCAGCGACATCACCGACGCCTCGCGCATCGACGCCGAGTTGTCGCGCGTGGCCACCGAGCGGGTGGACGTGGCGCCGATCCTGCACATGCTGAAGGAGCTCGACGATGCCACTCGCGGCCGCGACGGGCCGCGGCTGCTGATCGATGCGCCGGCAGGCGCCTTGCTGACGGTGCAGGCGGTGGGCGACCGGCTGGTGCAGGTGCTGCGCAACCTGATCGGCAATGCGCAGTCGTTCAGCCCGCCGAACGGGCGCATCTGGCTGCGCGCCCGCGAGGAGCCGAACATGGTCGACATCACCATCGAGGACGAGGGGCCGGGCATTCCCGAGGCCAGGCTCGAGCACATCTTCGACCGGTTCTACTCCGAGCGGCCGAGCGGGCGAGCATGTTCGGCCAGCACTCCGGCCTGGGTCTGTCGATCAGCCGGCAGATCGTCGAGGCGCTGCGCGGGCGCATCACCGCGGAGAACCGGCGCGGCGCCAAAGGCAGCACAATCGGCGCGCGGTTCGTGGTACGGCTGCCGACGGCGTAACGATGCCGTCGCAGCCGTAGGGCGGAACAGCGCAGCGCATTCCGCCAGCTTTGGCTCGCATCAACGTAGGCGTCCATCGCTGCCTTGCAAGAGGCGGGATGCGCTTCGCTGTTCCGCCCTATGTCGTGACATTATACCAGTCGGCGTAACAATTGACCCATCGGCATCGCACTCACGTCATGCCGGCGCATGCCGGCATGCGCCGGCATGACGCGGGTGTGTGCCGCCGACAAGTCAATCATTCGGGCACCCGGTATTACTGCATCAATACGCCTTGCAGGCGGATCAAACCGTCCGGCACCTGCTGGAAGCCGGTGATGCCGCGCTTCATCCCAACGATGTTCTTGCCGGTCCACAGGTAGATCAGCGGCAGGTCGGTGGGCTCCTGCGCCCATACCTCGGCGTAGAAGGCACGCCGCCCCGCCACATCGGCCACCGTGCGGGCGTCATCCAGCGCCTTGTCGACGGTGGGATCGCTGTAGTGGCCATAGTTGAACGTGCCGCCGGTGTGCAGCATCTGCCACATGTTGCCGTCCGGATCGGAGCGGCCGGACCAGCCGATCAGGTACGCCTCGAAGTCGCCGGCATAGGCCGCCTGCAACGAGGAGGCGAACTCCATCGTCTTCAGCCTGATATCGAAGCCGCCCTCCTTGGCCATCGCCTGGATCACCTCGCCGGCCTGCTGGATGTCGGAGCCGTTGGTGATGGTCAGCGTCACCGGCACGGGCAGCGCGACGCCGGCCTGCTTCAGCAGCGCGCGCGCCTTCGCCACGTCGCGCGCCGGCGGCTTCAGTGCCTGCTGGTAATAGGGCGAGCTGGCGGGGTTGGCCTGGATCGTCGGCGTGAAGGCGCCGGCATAGACCACCTGGATCAAAGCCGTGCGGTCGATCGTGAGATCGAGTGCCTGGCGCACCAGCGCGTTCTGCTCCAGCGGCGTGCGCGGCGTCGTGCCGTTGCCGGTGTTGACGGTGATGCCGGTGTAGGCCAGCGAGTCATCCATCGCGATCTTCAGCTTCGGGTCGCGCTGCACCGCGGGGATGTCGGTCGGCAGGATGTATTCGACCAGGTCGAGCGCACCAGCCTGAAGATTGGCCAGCCGCACCGCGGCGTTCGGGTTCGGCAGGTAGACGACCTCGTCGAAATGGATCGACTTGGCGTCCCAGTAGCCGGGGAAGCGGCGCAGCACGATGCGGTCCTGCGCGACGCGGGAGTCGAAGCTGAACGGCCCGGCGCAGACCGGGTGCAGACCGAACTTGTCGCCCTCGGCCTCGGCTGCCTTGGGCGAGATCATGATGCCGGCGCGATCGGTAAGCTGGGCCAGAAGCTGCGCCGCCGGCGCCTTCAGGTCGAGCTGGATCGTCAGCGGATCGATGATCTCGATGCTGTCGATCGAGTTGACCTCGCCGTGGCGCATGCTGCCCTTGGCGGTCATGTCGCGCATCAGCTTGTATTTGGCGGCGTCGGCGGTGAGTTTTTCGCCGTCCTGGAAGAGCACGCCCGGGCGCAGATGGATCACCAGGTGCGTCGGGTCCTTCCAGTCGTAGCCGGTGGCAAGCTGCGGCACGATGTTCAATTTTGTATCGATATCGAATAGTTTGTCGCACATGCCCTCGAAGACGATGCGCCCGACATAGGAAGAGCCGAGGGTGGGATCAAGCAGGTCCGGGTCCTCGCGCAGGCCGATATGCAGGATCTTGTCCTGTGCCACCGACGGGCCGACGAGGCCGAGGAGGCACATGGCGGCGAACATCAGGCGGCGCATGACGATCTCCCGATGAAACGTAGGGCGGAAAAGCGTAGCGCATTCCGCCATGCGGTGCCGCGATTGGCGGAATGCGCTGCCCCCCGGGTCAAGCGCCCGGGGGCAAGGTTTTTCCGCCCTACGTTCATGGCGTGGTCATTGCGCATCATTTTGCCGATACCATGCGGGGCGGCGCTTTTCGCGGAACGATGAGGTGCCTTCCTGGCCCTCGGAGGACTGGCGCTGCATCCAGCCCTCGTGCGCCAGCAGCGCCAGCTCGCGGTCGTCCAGCAGCAATCCGTTGGCACCAAGAAACGACATCTTGGTCGCCGCGATTGCCCCGGGCGCGCCGGCCAGGATGGCGTCGAGCACCTCGGCCAGCCGCGCCTGCATCCGCTCGGCCGGCACCACCTCGTGCACCAGGCCGATCCGCGCGGCCTCCTCGGCACCGAAACGTTCACCGGTCAGCGCGTAGCGGCGGGTCTGGCGCAGCCCGATGGCGCCGACCATGAAGGTGGAGATCGGCGTCGGCGCGATGCCGACGCGCACCTCGGTGATGCCGAAGCGCGCGTCCGGCGTCGCCAGCGCCACGTCGACGCAGCAGGCGATCCCGACGCCGCCGCCGAAACAGCCGCCGTGGATGACCGCGATCGTCGGCTTCGGCAACTCGTTCAGCGCGCGGCTGAACCGCACCGTCACCACCGAGGCCGCGTAGTTTTCCCCCGGCCCCTGCCGCGACAGGTGGTTCAGCCAGTTGAGGTCGGCGCCGGCCTGGAAATGCTTGCCGGCGCCGCGGATCACCAGCGCGCGCACTGCCGTGTCGTCGGCCAGCCGCACCAGCGCCTCGGTCAGCCCGCGCAGCAACGTCTCGTCGTAGGCGTTGGCGACCTGCGGGCGGTTCAGCGTCAGCGTGGCGACGCCGCGCGGATCGGTATGCAGCAGGAACGTCGGATCGCTCACGGGGTGGTCACCTTTGCCGGATCGGTGTTGGCGCCGCAGACCAGCACGCCGATGCGCGCGTCCGCCGGCGGGACGTAGGCGCCGGACAGCAGCGCGGCCAGCGCGGTGGCGCCACCCGGCTCGGCGACCAGGCGCAGGCGATCCCACAGCAGGCGCTGTGCGGCGGCGATGGCGTCGTCGGAGACCAGCACCGCGGCCGCGACGTAGCGGGCCGCGACCGGGAACATCAGCCCGCCCACCTGCCGGGCGCCGAGGCTGTCGGCCGCCAGCCCGCCGACCGGCGCGGCCACCGGCTGGCCGGCGCGCAGCGCGTCGTGCAGCGCCGGGCAGGCCTCGGGTTCGACGCTGACCACCGCGGCGCTGCCGGCGTACCAGGCGGCCATTCCGCCGATCAGCCCGCCGCCGCCGGTCGCCACCAGCACGTGGGTCAGCTCGGGGGCATCCAGCTCGAACTCGCGCCCGACCGTGCCCTGTCCGGCGAGCACCGCCGGGTGGTCGTAGGCGTGCACCTCCAGCGCCCCGGTCTGCACCTGGCGGGTCCGCGAGGCGGCGAGGGCCTCGGCATAGGTCTCGCCGCCCTGCACGACGCGGGCACCGTAGCTGGCGATCCGCGCCACCTTGGTGGGCGGGGTGAGCTGCGGGACGAAGATCTCGGCCGTCACGCCGAGCGCACGGGCGGCGTAGGCGACCGCCGCGCCATGGTTGCCGCCGGACGCGGCGATGACGCCCCCCGCCGGCAGCTCCGCCGACAGCAGCCGGTTGAACGCGCCGCGCGGCTTGAAGCTGCCGGCGTGCTGGAGCAGTTCGAGCTTGAGGGTGAGCGGGAATGGCAGACCCAGCTCGTCGGCCTTGAGGCGCAGCACCGGCGTGTGCCGCACGTGGCCGGCGATCCGGGTGGCGGCAGCGGCGATATCGGTTCGGGAGGTCATGGCGCGCGGCAGGCTGGCACGCTGCCCATGCCGGGACAAGGCGGTGGGGAACAGGCGTGGGATGGCCGGCGGACGGTTGGGGCGACGCCGGCGGTTGCAGAGGCCGCCCATGGCATGGCGTGTCGCGGCAGCCATGCCGGGCCCCGGGGCGAAGCGGCCGGAAGCGCGATCTGACGGTGCAAGGGGTTGCTGCGCGAGGTGCCGGTTCGCGGCCTGGTCCCAACGCTGGAGGGGGTGAGCATCCACCGCCGGGCGACGGGGTGAAGCGCTGTCCGCTGGCTTGCTGTCCGGCGCAGCGCCGCGGCCCCGGTCTTACGGTGCAAGGCACTGCGTCCTGGACGGCGCGCTTTGCGGGCGAAACCTGGGTGACCCGGGTGCCGGTCCTGCTGCGGGCGCCGGCGCACGCTTTGCCGGGGCATGCTCCGGCGTGCCTTGCCGCGGCAGCACCGCCGGTGGCGCCCGGTCTCACCACCGGGACAAGCGCCCGGTGGCAGGCGTTGCACGGCATCGGGTTCTGGCCGGCGCATTTTCCCGCCCAGGTCGGGCGGCATGGCTGCCCGCGCTCCGGGCTGGCTGGGGCATGGCGGGGCTGCGACATCGG
The DNA here is from genome assembly GCA_963773345.1 of uncultured Alphaproteobacteria bacterium. Lineage (GTDB taxonomy): Bacteria > Pseudomonadota > Alphaproteobacteria > Acetobacterales > Acetobacteraceae > Palsa-883. The sequence goes on from CAVZBG010000010.1 coordinate 1,720,214, forward strand.
TGCCCGCCGCGGCAGGCGGGGCCGGTGCTGGCGGAGGGTGTATAGGGTTGCTGCGCGGATTCTCGAATCGCGCGCCCTGCGAGGTGTGCCGCCGCGGCGAAGGTCGGGACACGGCGCGGATGCACCGGGTCGTGGCAACCGGGATGGCCCGGAATTGGATGTCGCCGGCGGACCGGCTTTGGACGCCGGTTGACCGGCGTCGTCCGGCGCGGGCGGGTTGTACAGGGTTGCGTCGCGTTTTGTTGCATCGCGTGTCCTGGCGCGGGGCCGGTTGCGGCGAGGGCACGGGTTCGGCGCGCACCCGGACTCGGCGTCGTTCGGCTCGGGCGGGTTCGGCGTGGGCGAGCATTGTACGGCGCCGGCGGAGGGTGTACAGGGTTGCTGCGCGATTTTTCGAATCGTGCCCCCGGGCGCCGGGCGCGGCTCGGGGGCCTGGCGGAATTTTTCCTCTTGCTGCTGGTGCGGGTGCCGCGACCGTTCCCGCCACCGGGCCAAGTGCCCGGGGCAGGCTTTGCATGGCATTGCGTCCTGGCCGGCGCGATTCGACGTCGCCATGCCGGTGCGGGTTGCCAGCATCTGCGCCCGGGCCGAGGAACGCGGCGGCGTCCGTCCAGGGGAGGCGCATCCGGGATTGCCTCGACCGGCGCACCGAGGCCGCTTCGGCGGCGTGCCAACGGGTCACCGGCAGATCCGGTTGTGGTGGCCGGACGACAGTGAACCGCCAAGGCGCGAAGGCGCCAAGGGTCCAATGGTGATAGCGCGCGCGCCGGTGCGTGCCTGCGCCGGTGCGTGCCGGCGCCGGTGCGTGCCGATCCCCGCTTTTCTTGGCGCCTTGTTGGTGTGGACGGCCCCCTACGGCATCGAATGTGCCAGATTGAGGTCGTTGAAGACCCTCAAACAAAGGAGCCGTCCGTGAGCAAGATTATCCGCATCGGCATGGACACGTCCAAGAGTGTTTTTCAGGTGCATGGGGTAGACGAGAACGAGCTGCCTGTGCTGCGGCGGAAGCTACGCCGGCATCAGGTGCTTGGGTTCTTTGCCAAGCTTGAGCCGACGGTGATTGGCATGGAAGCGTGCGGCGCGTCGCATTACTGGGCACGCCAGCTTGCGGCGCTGGGCCACAAGGTGGTGCTCATCCCGCCGCAATACGTCAAGCCCTACGTCGACCGCGGCAAGAACGATGCGGCCGATGCCGAGGCGATCTGCGAGGCGATGAGCCGGCCGAAGGTGAAGAAGCGGTTCGTTGCGGCCAAGACGGCGGAGCAACAGGCCGCCCAGATGCTGATCGGGGTGCGCGAGGCTTTGCTGCGCCGGCGCACCCAGGTGAGCAACGCGATCAGAGGGCATGCTGCAGAGTTCGGGCTGGTGGCGCCCAAGGGTCTTGTGCAGGTCGAGCGGCTGGCCGAGCAGATCGCGCAGGATCTCACGATCCCGCCGCTCGCCAGGGAGATGTTCCTGGTCCTTGTCGGGCAGTACCGGCACGCCAATGCCCAGTGCACCGAGATCGACGCCAGGCTGATGGCCTTCCATCGCAGCAATGAGCAGAGCCAAAGGCTGGCCGAAGTGCCGGCGATCGGACCGGTGACCGCCGCGGCCCTCGCCGCCAAAGTCAACCATCCCGAGGCGTTCCGCTGCGCACGCGACTTCGCGGCCTGGATTGGACTGACGCCGAAGGATCACTCCACCGCCGGCAAGCTCAAGCTGGGCGTGATCACCCGCGCTGGCGACGAGACGTTGCGCACGCTTCTGGTCTGCGGCGCCACCGCCGTCATCCAGCAGGCCAGGTCTCGCGCACCCTCGCCCTGGCTGGCTGAGCTTCTCAAGCGCAAGCCGCCCAAACTGGCCGCGGTGGCACTTGCCAACAAGACCGCCCGCATCGCCTGGAAGCTGATGGTCAGCGGCCAACGCTACAATCCGCGCCACGCTCACCCGCAACCTGATCCGGCGAGCCACGAAATGCTCAAGCAGGCGGCATGAGCCCGATCGGCCCGACCGCACCAGCCTCGCGCCGTGCTCGCCGCCGTCAAGGACGCCTGCGGCGCCGCTGCGCGGTCGCTCCGCTGCGCGGAGCGCTCCTTGACCGCGGCTGCGCGCGGCGCACTGCCAGCAATACGGTCGGGACGGAGAAACTGCTCTCGGTCGAACCAAGAAACTGAACGTGCGGTTTGGCGGGCGGTGACCACCACCACACGCCAAAGCCGGAACTTGCCAGAGAAGGAAGAGATGGTGTGATCGGTCGATCCCAGACGCGCAACACTCCGAAAGACGCCACGGCAGTCAATGTCGCCGCCTTGTTTGGAATGCACGTCGCGGAAACCAGCTCGGCAGCGTCCGATCAGGGCGCCGAAACCGGACATATGAGCGCAAGCGATCCGACCCACCACCTGAACTCTCTTGCAAGCCGGGGGCCGTCCACATATGGCGTCTTGGCGGTTCACTGTCCGGCCGCGCGCCATGCAACGTACGATGCAAATGCCGAACGCGGTCGCGCTGAACGAAATCCCGCCCCACACCGCGGCGGGCCACCGCTACATGCCGTACTCCTGCTTCAATTTTTCCTCCGCCACCTGCTGCGTCAGCATGGCGTCGCGCGAGGCGGGGGTCAGCGCCTCAGCCGGCCCCAGCGGGCCGTCGTAGCTGTAGCCGAAGAAGTCCCGCCGCTCGGCCATCGTCATGTTCTCCCAGCCCGGGTACTTGCGGAAGTTCTTCGGGTCGGGGCGGAACTGGTGGACGTAGTCCTCGGGCTTGTAGCGGTAGAGCACCATCGGCGCGCCGGGCTTGCGCGGCAGTGGGGGTTCGCCGGCTTTCTGGCGGCGCTCGTCCTCGACGGCGATGGCGAGCTCCGCGTCGTCGATCTCGTCGATCCAGCGGACGACGACCTCGGACTCGGCCTCGGCCTTGCCGCCGTGGGCGGCCTCGGCCGGGCGCGACGGGGCGGCGCGCCATTCGGTGGTCAGCGTCGCCGCGGCGTCGGCCCAGTCGCGCGCGGGGGCGGCGGGGCGGCGGCGCTGGCGGTCGAGCAGGTGCGCGGTGCCGTTGATCGCGCGGTGCAGCCCGACCGCGTCGGCGCGCTGGCGCAGCGCCTGTTCGGGGGTGGCGGCGGACTCGAAGGCGAGGCGGAGGGCGTCGAGCATCCCGGCACTGAGCGCGATCATGCCGGTTGCCAGCATGGTCTCGATCGCGTCGCGCGGGTCGAATGCCGCGAGTTTGTCGAGGCCGTCCTGCACCACTTCCTGCCAGGCGGCGTCGGGGGCGTCGGCCGATGGGCGCGGCAGGGTCAGGACCATGGAGCGCAGCGCCTGCGGCGGGATGTCGTAGGGCGGCTTCTCTGGCGGTGGGGTGGGGAAGGGAGGGGGAGGTGAAATCTCGGCGGACACCGGCGCGGCCTCCAATCTGTGAATCACACTAACTAATGTGGTGTCAACCGGGAGACAAGTCCAGATGGACGTCTCCGTTGCTACGGCTCAGCCAGCTTGCCGGTCGGCAAGCGCCGATATCGGGTCGCTTCGCCGTAACCGGCAGGGCGTGAAGCAGTCCATGGCGGTGATTGCCGCCGTCCCACTGGTTCCCGCTTCGGGCGGCCGGGCCGTATCGGCCAGGCGATCGACGGCGAGGCCGATGCATGGTCAGTGCGCGGTGCGCGCGTGCCGATGATGCACATCGCCCGGCAATCGCAATATAATTAGCAGGCAAGCAATCAAGCGGACACAGAGTTTCACAAAGTGCGCACATAGTCTCACCGAGAAGGGCATGCCGCTCTGGCCGGTGCTCGGGTCATCAGCTTGTCATGTCTCGGTTTGAATCGATTCCCATGTGACAGCCGTAGCGCCGGCTGCCGGGCGGCGCTACATTCCAGCGTATGAAAACCCACCAGATCGTGCCCGTCGCCGGTGCCTATCGGATCGAGGCAACTTCACCGACCGGCAAGCGCTGGTTCCTCAAGCGGGTCTACCCGACCGAGGCAGCCGAGATGGCGCGTCTCCAGGCGCTGCACGCGATGGCCGCAGCTGACATGCCGGAGTATCGGCCGCCGGAGCGTCAATCGCGGGACGCGCATGCCTGACGGCTGCCGGGCCTCCCGGGCGCCGTTCCGCCCGATGATGAACCGGTCCGGCCAGACGAGGGCGACAGAGGCAGGCGTCCTGGGCCATGCTGGCGGTGCTGTTGGCGATGCCTTCGGTCGTGCCGAGCGCGTATTTGATTTGGTGCGTTGCTCATGGATCGATTCGTATCAGTGGCAGACGGTACATCCGCGCCAGGAGTCCGAAGCGGTTCTGGGCCACCGTCGCGTTTGGCATTGTCTGCGCGGTTGCACTGCTGATGCCCGTGTGGGTAGCCCTGCACGCGCGTTTCCCGGTGCAAATTCCCGCACTCTACCAGCGGCATATGCCCGGCTGAGGCACACCGGAACGGTCGCATTGGACTGAAATCGTCCGAACCAGGACGCTGCCCGCCGTTGACAGAACGTGCATATGCACGGCATTGGGTGCATCTACACGGTACCCCAGCACACCTGCCTCACGCCGCCATGCCGAGACCCGACCACGAATACTGCACCTGCGAGGGACTGCGTCGGCTGACGCGTCGGATGACCGTGGTCTACGACCGGCACCTCGCCGAGGTCGGCCTGACGGTCGGGCAATACTCGCTGCTGGTGAACATCGGCGCCGAGACGCTGCCGCTCTCGCGGCTGGCGCGGCGCACCGCGACCGACCGTACCACGCTGACGCGGTCGCTGGCGCCGCTGGTCAAGGCCGGCTGGGTGGCGGTGGTGCCCGGCGAGGACGCGCGGACGCGGCTGGTCACGCTGACCGATGCGGGCCGGCGCCACACCGCGACCGCGCACGCGGTGTGGCAGCGTGCGCAGGATCAGATCGGCGCCGCGCTGCGCCCCAAGCTGACCGAGGCGCTGCACGAGACGATCGACGAAGCGATGAAACGGCTGCGGCCGTTCGTCGCCGACAACTGACGCCTGCAGTGGTCCGGTCCCGGCGCTTGCGACCCGCGCGTGGGCGGCACCGGTCCACCAAAGCAACGCCGGCACATCAACGCCGGCACGCCTACGCCGACCGACCAACTCCGGTCACTGGGGAACACCATGCGCCGTCCCGCCCAAGGCTCCTGGCTGCTGCTGCTGATCGCCTCGGCGATCCTGATGATCACCATGGGCGCGCGCCAGACCGTCGGGCTGTTCATCGCGCCGCTGAACGCGGCGACCGGGCTGGGCATCGTTGCGATCAGCCTGGCCGCGGCGATCAACCAGTTCACCTGGGGCCTGTCGCAGCCGGTGTTCGGCGCGCTCGCGGATCGGTTCGGACCGGCGCGCGCGGTGGCGGCGGGCGGGCTGCTGCTGGCCGGCGGCATCGCCCTGACGCCGTTCGTGCGCACCGAGGTTCAGTTGATCCTGGTGCTGGGCGTGCTGACCGCGGTCGGTGGCGGGGCCGGCAGCTTCTCGATCCTGATGGGCACGGTGCTGCAGCGGGTGTCGGCGGAGCGGCGGTCGTTCGCGGCCGGGCTGCTCAATGCCGGCGGCTCGCTCGGGCAGTTCGTGTTCGCACCGCTGCTGCAGGTGCTCATCACCGGCTTCGGCTGGGTCACCGCGTTGTTCGCCATGGCGGCATTCGTGCTGGCGACGGTGCCGCTGGCCTGGCCGCTGCGCGGCGGCGCGCGGGCCCGCACGGCGGCCGCGGCGGCCGCGACCCCGGGGACGTCCGGGCGGAAGCCGCGAACGAGACGCTGAGCTGGGGCGCGCAGATGCGGGTGGCGTGGCGGGATACCAGCTACTGGTGCCTGCATCTCGGCTTCTTCACCTGCGGCTTCCACGTGGCGTTCCTGGTGACTCACCTGCCGGGACAGGTGCATCTGTGCGGGCTCGATCCGCTGGTGTCGGCCAACTCGCTGGCGCTGATCGGCCTGGCCAACATCGTCGGCAGCCTGACGGTCGGCTGGCTGGGCACGCGGCGGCGCATGAAGTTCCTGCTGTTCGCGCTGTATTTCAGCCGCGCGGTCATCGTGCTGGTGTTTGTGGCGGCGCCGAAGACGGAGCTGACGTTCTACGTGTTCGCCGTGGCGCTGGGGCTGACCTGGCTGGCGACGGTGCCGCCGACCGCCGGGCTGGTGGGAAAACTGTTCGGCGTGCGTTATCTGGCCACGCTGTTCGGGCTGACGCTGTTCTCGCACCAGGTGGGCGCGTTCTTCGGCGCCTGGCTGGGCGGCCTCGCGGTGGCGCGGTTCGGAGATTACACCTGGATGTGGTACGCGGACGCCGGGCTGGCGTTGTTCGCCGCGCTGATCAACCTGCCGATCCGCGAGGCGCGGGTGCTGCGGCCGTTGCCGGCGTGACGGGCGGCGGCGGATGACGAATCTCCCCCTCCTCTTGCGGCAGGGGGTTGGGGGGGAGAGGTCGCTGCGAAACTCGGATCGAAACCTGTTGCCGCAAGACTTTTCCACCTGCCCTGGCCCGCTTCACGGCCCAAGCCCCCGAGGATAGGGCGAGCTATGCTTCGGCCGTCGGCATTGGCCGCGCCGGTACGTCGCGCGGTCACGCAGTGGCAGACGTTCCACGCCGATATCGGCACCCAGATTGCCATCGCCCATGCGCTGGTCTGCGTACCGGCGCTGTACCTCGCGATCGATTCGGCGGTGCACTGGACGGGCCTGCCGGTGCCGGTCGCGGCGCAGGCCGGACTTACGGCGGTGCTGTACGCGTCCGCCCGCGGTCGATCGGGACGCCAGCGCTCTACGGCTGCCGCCGCCTCGCGGTCTGACGCAGGGAGCGGCATGCTTTGGCAAATCAGGGGCAAGTTTGTCACGTTCATCATGGTTCGTCTCATGGAACGGGATTCGCCTTGCGGAACCCGCTGGCGTCAAGCCAGCCGCGCCCTGCACCGCAGAGTCTCCATGCCGGGTTTCATCCGGGTTCCAGCCACCGTCTTCGAACGATCTCGCCACCGTTGAACGCCGCGGTCGGGACTGCCGACGCGACGCAGGCGGCGGAATGCGCTACGCTTTTCTGGCCTACCGTTTCCGCCCGTTCCGAATGACTGCGGGAGACGCCTACGATGCCGCGCCGGATGCACCTGATGGCGTATTTGAAGACCGGCCCGACCGCCATGCACAGCGGCGCCTGGCGGCATCCGCAGTCGGACCTGCACGATATTTTCAGCCCCAGCCGCTATGCCCACATCGCGCGCGTGCTGGAGGACGCAAGGTTCGACGGCTGCTTCTATGCCGACACCCAGGGCATTCCGGACCTCTATCAGGGCAGTTTTCGGGCCTATCTGCAGTACGGCGGGCAGCTTTCGTATCTGGATCCGCTGACCATCCTGCCGATCATGGCCGCGGCGACGCAGCATCTTGGGCTCGGCGCCACCCTGTCGACGACGTTCCACCACCCGTACCATCTGGCCCGCACGCTCGCGTCGCTGGATGTGCTGTCCGGCGGCCGGGCCTGCTGGAACATCGTCACCTCGAGCACCGATTTCGAGGCGCGCAACTTCGGCCTGCCCGAGCTGCCGGACAAGGACGCGCGCTACGACCACGGCGATGAGGTGGTCGAGGCGTGCTGCGCGCTGTGGGACTGCTGGGACGCCGACGCGCTGGTGATGGACCGGGCACGCGGGCTGTTCATCGACCCGGACAAGGTGCGCTACGCGAACTATGCAGGCGACTACGTTCGGACCCGCGGGCCGCTGTCGATTCCGCGCAGCCGGCAGGGGCGGCCGGTGCTGATGCAGGCCGGGTCGTCGCCGCGCGGACGCGAGTTCGCGGCGCGCTGGGCCGAGGCGATTTTTTGCTCGCCCGGCGACAAGGCCACCGCGATCGGGCTGTACAACGACATCAAGTCGCGCATGGCCAGGCACGGCCGCGCGCCGGAAGACTGCGTGGTGCTGCCCTGGATGACGGTCGTGCTGGGCGAGACCGAGTCGATCGCGCGCGAGCGGCTCGAGCATCTCAACTCGCTGGGCAGCCCGGAGCTGGAGGCGGCGACCAACTCGGCGATGCTTGGCGCGGATCTCAGCCGGGTGCACGAGGTGGATGATCTTGCGGGGGCGAAGAAGGCGCAGGGCCACCAGGGGCTGGAGGACCGGCTGCGGCATGTCATGCAGGCGGAAGGGATCAGCTTCGAGCAGGCGAAGCGGCGGGGGAAACGGCCGTTGACCGGGTCGCCGGCGATGATTGCGGATTACATGCAGGATTTGTTCGAGTCGGGCGGGTGCGACGGGTTCGTCGTTTCGCCGACGATCTTTCCCGGCATGTTCGAGGAGTTCGGCCGCATGGTGGTGCCGGAGCTGCAACGGCGCGGCGTGTTCCGCACGGACTACGCGGGGCGAACGATGCGGGAGAATCTGCGGAGCTAGACCGAGGACCGGGCAGCGCGCACCGTCGGGCGTAAAGGCGCGGCACCTTCCGCGATTGCCGCCACGTTATGCGAAGTACCTGCACCTGTTCCCGAAGCGTAGGGCATCGATCCTATGGGTAAGCACTGGCAAGCGACCGGCCCCCAGGTCCTCGATGCGCTCCTGCGACAGGCTGTGGGTTTGCACCAGGCCGGGCAGCTTGCCGAAGCGGAACGCATCTATCGCGACGTGCTGCGAATGGCGCCGCATCACTTTGATGCGCTTCACCTGCTCGGGGTCGTGTTGCATCAACAAGGCGATTCCGAGGGTGGCCTTCGATTTGTCGAGCGCAGCCTGAAGATCCAGCGCCGGTCGGTCGCCGCACTCAACAGCAGGGGTCTCATACTCGGTTCGCTCAAACGGTATCGGGAGGCCATCGCCAGCTTCGAGTCCGCCATCCAGATCATGCCGGATTACGCGGCGGCGCTGAAGGGTCGGGGCGACATGCTGCACGAACTCGGCCGCTACGAAGACGCCGTGGCCAGCTACGACCGCGCCATCCTGTGCGGCGCCAATTTCGCCGAAGCGTATTTCGGTCGGGCAAAGTCACTGAACCATCTCGGGCGCTATCAGGACGCACTCGCCGACCATGGCCGCGCGCTGACGATCCAGCCGGCGTTTGCCGAAGCGTGGTTCGACCAGGCCAACACGCTGTTGACGCTCGGTCGCGCCGAGGCGGCCCTGGCCAGCTATGATCGCGCGATTGCGCTGCGGCCGGACCATGCCGAAGCGCTGCACCGGCGCGGGCTTGCGCTGAATGGGCTGGGCCGGACTGCGGATGCCATCGCCAGCGTCGATCGCGCGCTCGCCATCCGGCCGGACGACCTTGACGCGCTGAACGACCGCGGCGTGCTGCTCATTCAGGCTGGCAACTATGCCGATGCGATTGCGACATTAACCCGCGCCCTTGCCAGCAAGCCGGACTTTGCCACCGCCTGGTTCAATTTGGCCAGCGCGCAGTATGAGAGCGGTGCGCAGCGCGAGGCGCTTGCCTCGATCGAGCGCTATCTGGCGATCACCCCTGCGGACCCTCGCGCGCGCATCCTGCAGGTGATGTGGACGCTGCCCATTGTCTACCGCAGCGATGCGGAGGTGCGCGCATCCCGCGCCGCCTATGCGGCGTCGCTCCGCTCGCTCAGCGACGCGTGCGACGGGATCGGCGATCCCGGCCGATTTGCCGAGGCGGTGTCGATCGCCCAGCCGTTCTATCTGACGTATCAGGGGTACGATGACCGTGAGCTGCAGCGGATCTACGGCGCGCTGGTGTGCCGGATCATGGCGGACCGTTATGGACCGCCGCCGCAGAGAAAGACCGGGGCGCGAACGAAAATCCGTGTTGGCATCGTCAGCGGCTATTTTCATCGCCATGTCGTGTGGCGCATCCCGATGCGCGGCTGGGTGACGCAGCTCGATCGTCGCCGCTTCGAGGTCTTTGCGTATTACACGGCAGGCCTGCGCGACGCCGATACGGCGGAGGCGGCCGCGGCGTGCGAGCGGTTTGTGCAGGGGCCGATGTCCGTCGAGCACTGGCGGGAAACCATCCTGTCGGATGCGCCTGATGTGCTGATCTATCCGGAAGTCGGCATGGATCCGATGGCCGCACGCCTGGCGGCGCAGCGGCTCGCCCCCGTGCAATGCACTTCGTGGGGTCATCCCGACACCAGCGGCTTTCCGACGCTGGATTACTATCTGAGCAGCGATGCGATGGAACCGCCGGACGGGCAGTCCCACTACACGGAGCAGCTTGTCCGGCTGCCGAACCTGGGCGTTTACTACGAACCCAGGGCGACGCCCGAGGTGCAGGTGTCACGGGCGGACCTTGGGCTGGACGCAGCCAGGTTCGTGTTCTGGTGCGGGCAATCCCTTTACAAATACCTGCCGCGATATGACGACGTGTTTCCCCGCATCGCATGCGGGGTGGAAAGCTGCCAATTCGCGTTCATTGCGCACCATGGCGGAGGCCGGGTGACCGACGTCCTGCGCGAGCGCCTGTCCGCGGCATTCGACGCATTCGGGATGGATGCCGACACCCATTGCGTCTTCCTGCCGAAAATGGATGAGGCCCGCTTTGTTGCAGCCATAGGCCAGAGTGATGCCGTGCTCGATAGCATCGGGTGGTCTGGATGCAACTCGACGCTGGAGGGCATGGCCAACAACCTGCCGATCATATCGATGGCCGGCCCGTTGATGCGCGGGCGGCACACCAGCGCCATGCTCGGCCTGATCGGCGCTCATGCGGCGATCGCGGCGACGCCGGACGAGTATGTCGAGAAGGCCATCCGGTTGGCCCGCGATGCCGACTGGCGCGCGGCCATGGGTCGGTGCGTGGCAACCGGCAAGCAGCGTCTGTTCCGGGACCGAGAGCCGATCATCGCGCTGGAGGCGTTCCTGGAACGCGTCTGCCGGGAAGCAAGGTGATGGGGGCGATCCTGCCCTGATGCCTGGACGTCGCTCTCGAACAGCCGGCTGTTGTCCTTGATGTCCCGCAAATGGGACACTTGGGCGGCTAGAGCACTTTCACCTTGACCGGAAACGATCTGTCATTGCGAGGAGCGCAGCGACGAAGCAATCTCCTGGCTCCGGGGCAGGAGATTGCTTCGTCGCTGCGCTCCTCGCAATGACAGATGTGTCGGCCGGCAGGCTCACCGAGGCTCGGCGCCGTACTCGGCCGCTTCAAGGTCGGCGATCACGTCATGCGGCAATTGGCCGACAACCAGAACCTCGCGCTCGCGCCGCTTCAGGCGACGGTAGTGCTGCAGCTCCCTGGCGGAGAGATAGCCGCCGATGACGTGGCCATGGCTTCTGACCTCGATCACGTCGACCAGATTGGCCTCGTGCTGATAGCGGCCGAACCCCCGCGCGAACTCGGTCGCATCGACGACCATGGTTTCCGGATCTGGCATACGTGGCATCCTTCGCAGGACGCGCAGATGACGCGTTCTACGCGTCTGTTTCAAGTGTGCTGCCGCCCTCTACTGCGGCAATTTCAGCGCCGTCTGCTCCACATATGGCCGCATCAGCGCGTCCGCCTGCTTCTGCGCCGCCGCCATCGCCGCGTCCGGCGTCATCTTGCCGGACAGCACCGCCTGCACGCCGTCCTCCAGCGCCTTGCGCACCGCCACCGTGTCGTAGGTGGCGAACCAGCCGCGCGCATACTGCAACTGATCCAGCGCGACCTTGGCGTCCGGATGCGCCGCCATGTAGGCCTTCATGTCCGGCAGGTCATAGGCCGCGATGCGCGGGGCGAAATAGCCGGTGAAGCGGCTCCAGCCGCCGGCGATCTCCGGGCTGGTCAGCCACTTGATCAGCGTCCAGGCCGCCGCCTGGCGCTGCGGCGAGTTGCCGGTCGGCATGATCAGGCTGGCGCCGCCGATCGGCGCGGCATTCACCAGTGCGCGCGGCAGGAACGCCACGCGATACGGCGTCTTCATGTTCTCGCGCACGAAGGACAGCGATCCGGTGGACAGGATCATCATCGCCGTGCGGCCCTGGAAGAACGCCGTGGTCACCGCGTTGGCGTCGGTCACGCCGGGCGGCATCACCTGCCACTTGTGCACGAACGCATCGATCAGCCGCACCGCGCCGATGGTGCGTCGGCGTCGTTGTAGTAGACCTCGCCGCCGTAGTTGGTGTTGTAGTAGTCGCCGCCGTTCGACATCGCCAGGCCACTGGTGATCCAGCCGAGATAGTCGTAGGTGCCGGGGAACATCAGGCCCCAGCGCGTCGTCTCGCTGCCGTTGCGCTTCGTCAGCTTGCGCAGGTCGTCGACCCAGTCCTGCCAGGTGACCGGCGGCTGGTCGGGATCGAGCCCGGCCTCCTTGAACGCATCGACGCTGTAATACAGCAGCGGCGTGGAGTTCTGGAACGGCACGCCGTAGACGTGGCCGTCCTCCGTGGCGTTGAGCTTCAGCGCCGGCCAGAACTCGGCCATGAACTGCTCCGGCGTCTGCCCGTCCTTGGCGATCAGGTCGTCGAGCGCGATCGGCCTCGTCGTTGATGACGTATTCGCGCACGAAATTGGCGCTCATGATCACCACCGCCGGCGGGTGCCCGGCCTGGATCGCCGCGCGCGTCTTCAGGTTGGTGTCGTCGTAGCTGCCGGTATAGACGGCGGTGACGTGGATGTCGGGATGCGTCGCGTCGAACTGCTCGATCAGGCGCTGCATCTCCACCGCGAGCTTGCCCTGCACGGGCACCGGGAAGAACAGGTCGATCTCGGTCGCGGCACGCGCCCGGCCGGCGGACAGCGCGAGCGCGGCGGTGAGGGCGAGCGCGGCGGCAGGGGCCAGGCGCATGGCGGAATCCTCCTGGTTGATGCCGGCGTTATCGATGCCGGCCTTATTTGATGCCGGACAACACGAAGCTCGAGACGAACCGGCGCTGGAACAGCACGAACATCAGCAGCAGCGGCGCGGCGACCAAGAACGTTCCGGCGGCGATGACGCCCCATTCCGAGCCCGCCTCGGCGCCCGAGGTGAACGACGCCAGCCCCACCGTCAGCACCTGGTTGCGACGGCGAGGACAGTCGCCATCAGCGGCCACAGGAACTCGTTCCAGTGCGCGGTGACGCGAGACGATGGCGAACGCCGCCAGGCCGGGCCGCGCCAGCGGCAGCAGCACGCGGACAGATGATCGGCCAGCGGCGCGGCGCCATCGACCAGCGCGGCTTCCTCGTACTCGCGCGGGATGGTGCGGAAGGTCTGGCGCATCAGGAACACGCCGAACGCCGAGGCGAAATAGGGCGCCATCACGCCGGGCAGCGTGTCGTACAGGTGCAGCGCCACCAGCGTGGCCATGTTCGGCACGATCAGGATCGGCGGCACCAGCATAAGCTGCAGCAGGAAGGCGTGGAACAGCGCGCTCGCGGCCGCGGAAGCGCAGCCGGGCGAAGGCGTAGCCGGCCAGGCTGACCGTGACGCACTGCACCGCCAGGATGCCGCCGCACAGCAGCACGGTGTTGAGGTACCACAGCGGAAAGTGGCCGTCCGTCCAGGCCTCGGCGAAGTTGCCAAGGTCGAACGGACCGCGCGGGCAGCAGCGAGGCGAGGTCCAACGCGCCGGCCTCGTTCGGCCGCAGGCTGGCCACCGCCATCCAGGCGAACGGGATCGCCCACAGCAGCGCCGCGGCGCACAGCAGCAGCAGCACCAGCAAACGCGCGTCACGCCGCATAGTGGATGCCCCGCTCCAGGCTGCGCAGCGAGACGACCGACAGCGCGAACAGCACCGCCACGCTGACCACCGTCGCCGCCGAGGCCAGCCCGACATCGTAGTTCTGCTGCCGCCTGCTGGTAGATGTAATACAGCAGCAGCAGCGTCGAATCCGACGGCCCGCCCTGCGTCATCACCACGACATGGTCGACCTGGGTCAGCGCGTTCAGCACCGCGATCACCAGCACGAAGGCGAGCGTCGGCCCCAGCAGCGGCAGCGTGACGTGGCGGAAGCGCTGCCCAGGCGCCGGCGCCGTCGATCTTCGCGGCGTCCAGCAGCTCCTGCGGGATGCCGGCGAGGCCGGCCAGGAAGAACAGCATGTAGTAGCCGGTGTTCTTCCACACCGTGATCGCGATGATCGAGCCGAGCGCCAGCGACGGATCGCCCAGCCAGTTGGTCTGCGCCCAGGCCGAGCCGCGCCAGGTAGTAGTCCAGCAGCCCGGCGCCGGGCAGGAAGATGAAGATGAACAGCGATGCCGCGGCGACCAGCGGGATCAGCAGCGGCAGCACGATCAGCGTGCGCAGCATCGCGTTCAGCCGCGTGCTCTCGCGCAGCCCCAGCGCCAGCGCGAGCGCCAGGACCAGGCTGGGGACGATCGTGCCGGCGGCGTAGACCAGATTGTTCGCGACGGCGTGGGCGAAATGCGGATCGGCGAACAGTCGGGCAAAATTGCCAAGCCCCCAGTGCGCCGCGCCGCCGAACGCGCGCACCGTCAGCGACCCGGAAAGCACCTGCAGCACCGGCCAGTAGGTGAAGCCGAGCAGGAACACCCCCGACGGCAGCAGCAGCGCGTAGCCGGTGAGGCGCAGGCGGCTTCGGGCGAGGCGGGGCGCCGGCAGGGCGATGGCTTGGGCGGCGGTGCTGCTCACAGGGTCCACGGTCGGCTGGGGCAGCACTGATAGAGGCTGGTCTATGAACCGCCCGTGACGGGGCGGGGACAGTTGGATGACATCGAATTCGGGGAATTTTGGGGGTTCATGAAATTTTCGGGGCGGATGACATTTGGGGGGAGCATGAATTTTTGGTGGCGCGTGCGGTCGAGGGTCTTACGCCGCCCGGCGCGGGGCCTGCCGGGTCAGCCGCTTGAAGAACGCCGACCACCGGTGCCGCCGCATCTCGGAGCGCGCCTTGAGGCTGGTGGTCATGTAGTTGAGCTGCAGGCTGAAGCGCTGGCCCTCGAACGTCTTGTGGCCGTGCCAGACCGCCGGGCCGTTGGGGAACACCAGCAGCGTGCCGTTCACCGGCGGCACCTCAGCGGCGTAATCCTCCAGGTCGTGCGGGCCGCGCAGCAGGCGCAGGCAGCCCTCGTGCGCGCCGAACGCGCCGGTGTCCTGGTTGAGATACAGCAGCACGGTGACGCGTTTCGCCTTGCTGTCGGTATGGATGCGACCGTCGCGCTGCGTGGTCCAGCCGCGCACCGTCAGCATGGTGGGCGAGCGGGCCAGATCCAGGCCGAATTTTGCGGCGATCGCGTCGCGCAGTTCGGGGCCTTCCATCGCCTCCAGCAGCGCCTGCGCGGCCGGGCCGCAGCGGAGCGCGCTCGGCCGGGAAGGAGCCGCGCTTACTCAGCGGCGGCAGGTCGGCCAGCACCGAGCGCAAGGTGGCCGGCGGCACGAAGTGCCGCACCACGACGTGCGGGAACGGGTCGGTCACCACGGGCGTGGCACGCAGCGCGGCGTAATCCAGTCGGATTTTGTAGCCCCTCACCTGTGCCATCGCATGCGCTCCGGCGCGCCGCTTAGCATGGATTGCGCCGCAGCAGCAGCGCCTCGGCGAGATCGATGACGTCGTCCGGCCACAGCGTGTCCGGCCGCGGCCGGGCGACATTGAGGGCCGCATCGGGACGGCAGGCCATCAGCGCCAGGGCGTCGCGCGCCGCGAAGGCCTGGCGGCCGGCGGTGGCGCCGAGCAGCGCACCGGCCAGTGCGGGGTCCTGCGGGTCGCCGGCGAGTCGGCGCACCGTGGCGCGGTCGGCGCCGGCGATCCCGGCGGAGATCGCCGCGGCGACGCCATTGCCGCCGGCACCGGCGATTCCCGGCGGCACCGCGCCCAACGGTCCGCCCGGAGGCAGCACCCCGCCGGAGGGCAAAGGGTCGCCGGCAGCGAGGGCACGCGCACAGGCGATCGCGGCCTCGCCGGCCGTGCCGGGCTGGCCCGGCAGCCCGCCGGCCTCGCGCGTGCTGTCGCCGAGCAGCAGCCCCAGCATGGCGCCGACCGCGCGATCCAGCGCGGCGTCTTCCACCGCGCGCGGCCAGCCGAGCTTCACCCGCCAGTCGTGGCGCGGCTCGGTGCTGCCGCGCCAGGTGCGGGTCAGCATCGTCGCCACCGCCTTGGGTGCGCCGCCGAAGCAGCCGACCGCCTCGCTGTCGCCGTCGGCGGTATAGGTCACCGGCCGCCCGGCTCCGTCGGTCAACACCCCGCCGGCGCCGCGCAGCAGCGCGTGCCCGGCGGCGTAGTCGAGCGTCGAGATGGTGTTCAGCGACATCGTCGCCACCGCGTCGCCCACCGCGATGCGCGCCAGGCGATAGGCGATCGAGGGCATCGGCACGAAGCCGGCCGGCGCCACCCGCCCGCTCGCGGTCAGCGGCCGCAGCCCGCTGGTGTGGTTCAGCAGCACGATCGTGCCGGGCGCGAGTTCTGCCACGGTCAGGTCGTGGGTGACCGGGGCGCCATTGCGCAGGATGGCGGGGCAGCCCTCGGCCCAGGCGATCATGTCGGGGCCGCGGTCGGGCGAGGTCGGCGCGAACACCACGCCGAGCACCGGGGCGCCGCGGTGCAGCAGCCCGACCGAGACGGCGCTGCCGCGGCGGCCCTCGCCGAACGCCTTGGTGCCGTCCTGCGGATCGACCGCCCAGGCGAAGTCGGCGTGGCGGGAGCCGGGTGAGGGTTCGATGGTGCCGGCCTCCTCGCCGATGAAGCGGCCGGGGATCAGCGCCAGCAGGCGCGGGCGCAGCATCAGCTCGATCTCCAGGTCGATCGGCGCCTTGTGCTCGCCGCCGCGCGGGCCGGCGGGGCGACTGAATTCCGCCGCCAGCATGCGCCCGCCGTCCTGCACCGCGGCGATCACGTCGGCCAGGACGGTGCGGGGCAGGTCGTTCATGGTGGTGTCTCCGGTCATGGCGGGGCAGTGTAGACGGTGCGGCGCATCGCGTTGAAGCCCGCGCACGGACAGGCTAAGTGCGCACCCCGACATGGACGCACTGACCCCGGACGTGCCGACCGCGCGTGGCCCGTTGCCGGCTTATCGCGCGCTGGTGACGGCCGGCGAGCTGGCACCCGATCCCTCTCAGGCGCTGGCCGCCGAGCGGCTGCAGGCGCTGTGGGTGCGGTTGCGCGGCTACGACCCGCCGCTGCGCGCGGCCAACGGGCACCGCCTGCTCGCGCGCCTGCTAAGCCGCCGGCCGGTGGACGAGTCGCTGCAGGCCGGCACCAGCGGCGTGTACCTGGTCGGCGAGGTCGGCCGCGGCAAGTCGATGCTGATGGACCTGTTCTTTGCCGCTGCCGACGTGACACGCAAGCGGCGCATCCACTTCCATCGCTTCATGCAGGAGGCGCACGCGCGCATCCACGCCTGGCGGCAGGCCGAGCCGGCCAAGGGCGCCCCGGAGGGCGCCGATCCGATCCCGCCGCTGGCCGACCGCATCGCCGCCGAGGCCGCGCTGCTGTGCTTCGACGAGTTCCAGGTGAATGATATCGTCGACGCGTTGATCCTGGGGCGGCTGTTCGAGGCGCTGTTCGAGCGCGGCGTGGTGGTGGTGGCGACCTCGAACACCCGCCCGGACGATCTGTTCAAGGGCCAGCCCGGGCGCGACGCGTTCCTGCCATTCATTGCGCTGCTGAAGCGGCGGCTGGAGGTGCTGATGATGGATGCCGGGCGGGATTTCCGCCGCGCCCGGCTGCGCGGCATGACCACCTGGCACGTGCCGGCCGACGCGCGGGCCGATCGGGCGCTGGATGCCGCCTTCGCCGAGCTGACCGGGAATGCGGTCGGCCATGCCGAGACGCTGATGGTGATGGGGCGGGCGTTCACCGTGCCGCTGGCCGCCGAGGGGGTGGCGCGGTTCGATTTTTCGAGGTTGTGCGGCACCGCGCTCGGGGCGGGGGATTATCTGGCGCTGGCGACGCACTACCACACGCTGATTTTGGATGGGGTGCCTCGGCTGTCGCCCGATAATTTTGACGAGGCGCGGCGGTTCATCGTGCTGGTCGATACGCTGTACGATCATCGGGTGAAGCTGGTTGCCTCGGCCGATGCGATGCCGGACCGGCTGTACATGCGCGGCGAGAACGCGGCGATGTTCGAGCGCACGGCGTCGCGGCTGGACGAGATGCAGAGCCAGGACTGGCAGGCGATGCCGCATCTGACGTAACTGGGCAATTCACGATGGGGGCGAACGCGATGATACGACGGCGCTGCCTGCTCGCTGTTACGGGGACGTTTTTACGACCGGCGATCGCGCGAGCTACCGCCACGCGCACGCCGCGGCAAAACCGAAAGATCGCTTTCGGACGCGTCGAGATGCCTATAGCGAAGATCGAGCGGATCGCCAACAATCGAATGGATGCCGACTATTCCGGACTCAACGCTCTGATGGACGGGTGATGACTGCCTGTACTGGCGCCGGGCTGATTGGCCGTTAAGTAGCTGGACCGCTTTCACCCTGACTGGAACCGCCGGGCAATCCGTCTCGTCAGTCCGCCTGTCATTGCGAGGAGCGCAGCGACGAAGCAATCTGGTGCCTCAGGGGATGGGGATTGCTTCGTCGCTGCGCTCCTCGCAATGACAGATCGTTTCCGGGCAGGATGAAAATGCTCTAACCGCGTTGATGGAAGGCCGGTTTATCGGCATCCACACCAAGCACCTCGTCGTTGTGCTCGCCCAGTTTCGGCGCGGCCCGGCGCACCGCGCCCGGCGTGTCGGACAGTTTTACCGTCACCCCCATGGTGCGGAACGGTCCGGTCTCGGGGTGGTGCGTTTCCACCACCATCTCGCGCGCCAGGATCTGCGGATCGGTGAACACCTCGTCGAAATGCAGCACCGGGCCGGCGGGAATCCCCATCGCTTCCAGTGCCGTCAGCCAATGCGCCGAGGGTTGCTGCGCCAGCTTCGCCTGCAGCAGCGCGACCAGCGCCTTGTTGTTCGCCACCCGATCGGCCACGCGCAGGAAGCGCGGGTCGGCCACCAGCTCCGGCAGGCCGGCGATCTCGCAGACGCCCTCGAAGAATTTCTGGTGCGAGGCGCCGATGGTGATGTAGCCGTCGGTGGTCGCAAACACCTGATACGGCGAGCTGCCGCGATGCTGCTGGCCCATGCGCGGCGGCCGCGTGCCGGTGGCGAAATAATGCGCCGCCTCGTAGACGCAGAGCGAGGTCGCCGCCTCCAGCAGCGAGGTCTCCACGTGCTGGCCCAGCCCCGTCCGATGCCGCGCCTCCAGCGCCGCCAGCAGCCCGAACGCCAGGAACATCCCCGCCGTCACGTCGGAAATGGCGATCGGCAGCCGGTAGGGTGGCCCGTCCTCCGGGCCGTTGATGCTCATCAGCCCCGACATGCCCTGGGTGATCAGGTCGAACCCGCCGCGGCTGCTGTACGGCCCGGTCTGCCCGAAGCCGGAAATCGAGCCGAGGATCAACTGCGGATTGCGCGCATGCAGGGTCTTCCAGTCCAGCCCCAGCCGCTGCATCACGCCGGCGCGGAAATTCTCCACCACGAAATCAGCGTTATCGACCAGCTTGAGGAACGCCTCGCGATCCTGCTTCAGGTCCAGCGTCACCGAGCGCTTGTTGCGGTTCCAGATCATGAACGGTGCGCTCTCGCCGTTCACGAACGGCGGCATGTTGCGCGCCGCGTCGCCGCCCTCGGGTTGCTCAATCTTGATCACGTCGGCACCGTGGTCGGCCAGCATCATGGCGCAGTACGGCCCCGACAGATTGCTGGTCAGATCGAGCACCATCAGCCCGTCGAGCGCGCCTGCCATCGCCTGCCTCCCGCATCGCCTGCGCGGCTTGGCGCCGCCGGGGCATTAGGGCATGCTCGGCAGGTGTACGCAAAGGGCCGCAGATGGAGCTACGTTTGAAGGATGGGCCCGTGATGGCTGGGCAGGACCACATCCTGGTCGGGCACGACGCGACGGGCATCGTCACCGTCACGCTGAACAAGCCGGCCCGGCGCAACGCGATGTCGCTGGCGATGTGGCAGGGGTTGGGGGAGATCTACACCGCGCTCGGCAAGCGGCCGGACGTGCGCGTGGTGATTCTGACCGGCACCGGCGGCAATTTCTGCGCCGGCGCGGACATCTCGGAATTCTCCAAGGTGCGCAACTCCGAGGCGTCGGCGAAGATCTACAACGAGGCTGGCGAGTTCGCGACGCAGGCGATCATCGACCTGCCGCAGCCGACCATCGCGGCGGTGCACGGCTATGGCGTCGGCGGCGGCTGCGGGCTGGCGCTGGCGTGCGACCTGCGGGTGGGCGATGCCACCACGCAGATGGGCATCCCGGCGGCGCGGCTCAGCATCGTCTACTCGACGATCGACTGCCACCTGCTGCTGCGCGCGGTCGGCCTGGCGAATGCCAAGCTGGTGCTGTACTCCGGACGCTACTTCAAGCTGGCGGAGTGCCAGGCGATGGGGATCGTGGACATCGTCGCGGCGGAGGGCGCGCTGGCGGGCGCGCGGGCGCTGGCGGCGGAGTTGGCGGCGCTGGCACCGCTGTCGCAGCGCGGGGCAAAAGTGGTGCTGGAGGCGCTGGCGCGCGGCGAGGCGGAGAAGCGCGCCGGCGAGATCGCGGCGGTGCAGGCCGCGGCGGTGAACAGCCGGGACTATCGCGAGGCGGCCAAGGCGTTTCTGGAGAAGCGCAAGCCGGTGTTCACCGGGGCGTAGGGCATGCCGGGGGCGACAGCATCAACGACAATACACCTCTCCCACGGAGTGGGAGAGGTCGCGGAGCGCAGCGACGCGGGTGAGGGTGGTGCCGCGTGGCACGGCCCTCACCCTCGACGCTTCGCGCCTCGACCTCTCCCGCGAAGAGCGGGAGAGGTGAACGGGCATACCTGAGCGCCGAAGGTGGACCAGATCGCCCTGCCCCTCGTGCCGGCCAACACGCTCGATCCGCGCAAGTTCCAGGACCCCCACCTCACCGCGGACGGCGACGTCCGCGCCACCGTCGCTCTGACCGCGCTCGAAACGCTGTGGTTCAACACCGGCACGCTGTGCAACCTGACCTGCCAGCGCTGCTACATCGAATCGTCACCGCGCAACGACCGGCTGGCCTATCTCACGCGCGACGAGGTGCGCCGCTATCTGGACGAGATCGCGCGCGACCGCCTGCCGACGCGGCTGATCGGCTTCACCGGCGGCGAGCCGTTCATGAACCCCGATATCATTTCGATGCTGGAAGACGTGCTGGAGCGCGACTTCGACGCCATCGTACTGACCAATGCGATGCAGCCGATGACACACCATCGCAACGACCTGCTGGCATTGCGGGCGCGACATGGCGATCGGCTGACCATCCGCGTCTCGCTGGACCACCACACCCAGGCGGTGCACGAGGCCGAGCGTGGCGCGCGCACCTGGCAGCCGACGCTCGACGGCCTGGTCTGGCTCGCGCGCAACGGTTTTGCCGTGCACGTCGCCGGCCGGCATTTCACCCGGGAAGCCGATGCCGCGCTGCGTGCCGGCTATGCGCGCCTGTTCGCCGCGCTGGATGTGCCGGTGGACGCCTTCGACCCGGTGCGGCTGATGCTGTTCCCGGAGATGGACGCCACGCGCGACGTGCCGGAGATCACCACCGCCTGCTGGGGCATCCTGAAGAAATCACCCGCCAGCGTGATGTGCGCCTCGGCGCGCATGGTGGTGAAGCGCAGGGACGCCGCCGCGCCCGCCGTGCTGGCCTGCACGCTGCTGCCCTACGACCCGCGCTTCGAGATGGGCGCCACGTTGGCCGAGGCGGCCGGCGCGGTGGCCTTGAACCACCCCCATTGCGCGGCGTTCTGCGTGCTGGGCGGTGCCTCGTGCAGCCGCGGCTGATCGAACGCTGCGCAGGCCCAGTCGGGTGCGGTCAGTGCGACGTCCCGTGCGGCGTCGCCGCGCGCGTCCACCGACGCTGTCGATGGCAGTTGCCGTGACGCTTCCCCACGGGCTTCTCCGGCGGTTTCCCGTATGGTTTCCCCTGGGGCTTGCCCCTGGGGCTTCGCCAAGCTGCGCGCGCAGGCAGGCGCCAAACCGCGCGCTGAACAGCGCCGCGCCGGCCGGATTGAGATGGGCGAACTCGTCGCCGAACCAGCCGTCGTTCCAGCCCGGCATCAACGGGCCGATGAGGTGGAAATTCGGATAGCGCGCCGCGTAGCCGGCCAGATACGCGGCGAACCCGGCGCGCACCGCCGGGTGCACCGCGCGCCAGGTCGCGGCGTTCAGCGGCATGGCGACGAAATCGGTCGGTATGTGTCGCGCCGCCAGCAGCGCCAGCATGCGGTTGAAATAGGCGTCGACCACCGGCAGCGGGGTGAAACCGGCGAGATGGCCGTCGGCCGCGACCACGCTCGATCCGTCGGCGGCGCCGAAGAAATACTGCCCGCGTGACGCGAGGCCCGCGCGCAGCGCCGCGCGGTTGTCCCACCAGCGCAGCAGCACGCCGCCCTTCAGCAGGCTGTTGAAATAGAGCCCGGGAAACCGCGCGGCATAGAGCAGCGCGCGGACGCCGCGCGGCAGGCCGTCGGCGCGTTTCTGGTCCAGCACGGACGGGTCGCCCAGGCGCTCGGAGACGGTGCGCAGGTCATCCAGCTCGGCAAGGTCGAGCGCGCCGAAGCGGACGCTGCGGTCCCAGAACAGGTCCGGCCGCACGAAATGCGCGGCATCGAACGAGATCACCACGCGCCGCGGCGGGTTGGGGCAGGCAAGCGCACGACGCACCGCGGCATAGGCCTCGATTGCCTCGCCGCCGCCGACCGCGAGGTTGGTTGCCGGCACGCCGAGCCGCTCGGGGATGATGTCCACGGCGGCGCGCGAGTCGCCGACCACCAGGACGGTGCCCAGGTCGCAGCGGCGCAGCAGTTCCTGTTTTGCCAGCCAGTAGGGGTATTCGGGGTCGAGAAAGGCGAGCGGCGCCGCGGCGACGAACAGCCAGATCAGGCCGAGCGTCAGGGCGGCGGTGATGGTGAGGGCGAGGAGGTAGCGGGGGGGCGGGAGTTCGCGGTCTCCCCCTCCCCTTGTGGGAGGGGGTTGGGGGGAGGGGTCGTGCCCGGAACTCGGTGGAATCCACTTGCGCCGGAACCCCTCCTTCCGTCCTTGGTCCGCTTCGCGCCCCAAGCCCTCAAGGGGAGGGGGAGATGGTCTGGTATGGTCTGGATCAGCCCAGCGGGCGATCGACCGCCGACCGCTTTTCCCGGATCATGCGCACCAAGTGCCCCACGGTCGGCACGGCATCGACATCGTCGAGATCGAACACCACGTCGAACCGGCACTCGGCTTCCACCAGGATGGCGATGTGGTTCATCGAGTCCCAGCCGGCCATGTCGCCCATGGCGGTTTCCGGCGCCAGTTCGATCGTCCGATCCTCCAGCACCTGGCGGACAACGTCGGTGATCTCGGCCAGCACGGCGGCATCGCTGCCGATGAGGCGGCCTCGCGACAGGGTTGGCATGTGCATGTCGGGCATGTGGTGCGTCCTTCCGCGGTTTGCCGCGCCGGACCGGCTCCGGGCGCCCGCGCGCCATCCGCCTGCGCAGTATGCGGCAGGAGTGGCTACCGATTGGTTAACGCCGGGGAAGGCTGAAACCTTCGGGCAGATAACGTAGGGCGGAAAAGCCAACGCCCCCGGACTTGTTCCGGGGGGTAGCGCATTCCGCCATTTTTGGCGCCGACAGACGCAACGGCCGTCGTTGCCCGGCAAGTGGCGGAATGCGCTGCCCCCCGGAACAAGCGTCCGGGGGCGTTGGCTGTTCCGCCCTACGCGTGGCCGGCGGCGTCCGAGAGTTGCAGCGGGTCGACCTTCAGCTTGGCGAAGGCGCGCCGCCATTTCGTATCGTATTCGGAATCGAACACCAGCGTGTCGTCCGCCGGCACCGACAGCCAGGCGTTCTGCTGGATCTCGTTGTCGAGCTGTCCCGGCCCCCAGCCGGCGTAGCCGAGCGCCAGCAGGCCCTCGCGCGGGCCGCCGCCCTCGGCGATCGCCTTCAGCACGTCCAGGCTGGCAGTCAGCGCGGTCGATTCGGTGACCTTCAGGCTGCCCTCGCCGGTCCAGTCGGTGGTGTGCAGCACGAAGCCGCGCGCGTTGTCGACCGGACCGCCCTGGCAGAGCTGGATCTCGCGCGCCGGCGGCATCGGCGCGACCTCGAGCTGGCGCAGCAGGTCGCCGAAGCTGGGCTTCTGCAACGGGCGGTTGACCACGATGCCCATCGCCCCATCCGAGGTATGCGCGCACAGGTAGATCACGCTCTGGGTAAAGCGCGGATCCCCCATCGCCGGCATGGCGATAAGCAAATGGCCCGTCAGGAACGCGTCCGCGGGCGGGCTGTCCGGCCGTTGCGTCATTCTGGCCATGCCGACAATCTGGGGCGCCCCGGCCCCTGACGCAAGCGCCATCGTGCAAGCGCGACGTGACTCCGGCGCCGGGGAAGGCTAGGAGTCGCGTATCGATCAGCCAACGGGAGAGGGGTGTTCCATGTCAGTCAAGGTCGGCGATTCCATTCCATCCATGAAGCTCATGATGGCGACCGCGGACGGTCCGAAGGAGGTTTCCACCGACGACCTGTTCAAGGGGAAGAAGGTGGTGATGTTCGCGGTGCCGGGCGCGTTCACGCCGACCTGCAGCGTCAAGCACCTGCCGGGATTCGTGCAGAATGCCGACGCCATCAAGGCAAAAGGCGTCGAAAGCGTGATCTGCGTCGCGGTGAACGATCCCTTCGTGATGGGCGCCTGGGGCAAGGACCAGGGCACCGGCGAGAAGGTGACGATGCTGGCGGACGGCTCGGCGATGCTGACCAAGGCGCTGGGGCTGGAGCTCGACCTGACCGCGCGCGGCCTGGGCATCCGCAGCCAGCGCTACGCGCTGGTGGCGGAGGACGGCAAGGTGACGCACCTGGCCGTTGAGGCTCCCGGCGGCTTCGAGGTCAGCAAGGCGGAGTCGATTCTCGCGACGCTTTGATCGCCGAGTCGGTCTGACGGACTGGGTGGGGGCGGCCGTCGTGCCGCCCCTTTCGGCGTTTTAGGCGGCACCGCCTACCCGGTGGGCAGTGACCGCTCGACCAGCCGGGCGAACACCGCCGCCCCGTAGGGGATCGCCGCGTCGTTGAAATTGTAGTGCGCATTGTGCACCGGGGCGCTGTCCTCGCCGTTGCCGATATTGATGTAGGCGCCGGGCACGCGCTCCAGCATGAAGGCGAAATCCTCCGACGCCATCGCCGGCTGCTTGGCGCGGTCGAGCTGCGCCTCGCCCACCAGCTCGGCGGCGGCGTCGGCGATCGCCTCGGTGTGGCCCGCGTGATTGATCAGCGGCGCGAAGATCAGGCGGAAATCCAGCGTCGCGGTGGCGCCGAAGGCGGCGGCGGTGCCGATGGCGATGCGGCGCATCGCGGCTTCCGCCTTGGTCAGCGACTCGCGCCGCATCGCGCGCACGGTGCCGCCGAGCGTCGCGGTTTCCGGGATGACGTTGTAGGCCTCGCCGGCCAGCACGCGGGTGACGCTGAGCACCACGTTGTCCCAGGCGGAGACGTTGCGCGAGACGATCGATTGCAGCGCGGTGCCAATGTGGCAGGCGACCAGCGCCGCATCGATGCTCTCCTCGGGCCGCGCGCCGTGGGCACCCTTGCCTGTCACGGCGATGTCGAAGAACGCGCCGCCGGCCATCGCCGGGCCGGGCGGGCAGATCGCGTACTTGCCCACCGCCATGCCCGGCCGGTTGTGCAGGCCATAGACGGCGTCGCAGGGGAACCGCTCGAACAGCCCGTCGTTCAGCATCGCCAGCGCGCCGCCGATGCCTTCCTCGCCGGGCTGGAAGATGAAGTGCACCGTGCCGTTGAAGGCGCGCGTTTCCGCCAAATAGCGCGCGGCGCCGAGCAGCATGGTGGTGTGGCCGTCGTGGCCGCAGGCGTGCATGCGGCCGGCGTTGCGGCTGCTGTAGGCGAGGTTGGTTTCTTCCCCGATCGGCAGCGCGTCCATGTCGGCGCGCAGGCCGATTCTTTTGCCCCCGTCGCCGGCACGCAGCACGCCGACCACGCCGGTGCCGCCGACGCCGGCGTGCACCTCGATCCCGAGCGCGGCGAGCTGCTTCGCCACCAGCTCGGCGGTGCGGTGCTCTTCCAGGCCGAGCTCGGGGTGGGCGTGGATGCTGTGGCGGATCTCGGTGAGCTCGGCGTGGAAGCCGCGGATGTGCTCGATCGGATTGCTGTCAGGCATGTGGGGGTCCTTCGGGACGTTCGGAGCTGATCACGTGGGAGCGGCAGGATGCTTGGCGTCCAATACGAGATTTGCTTGCCGGCGTCGACATGGTAACGCGTCTGTCGGCGGATCAGCGTAGCCGTAGGCGATGGGTGGAAAGCGAACAAACGCAGTCGAAATTTACACCACCACGTCGAGGGTTCGTCGCAATTGCGGGCCGGACCATGTCGAGACTATCGGGTGGGGTGGGACATCGACCTCGATCGCACGGGAGAACAATGATGGATCGTCGCGGCTTCGTGGGCATGCTGGCTGCCGCTAGCGCGGCAACGCCAATTTTTCATCGCGCCGCTGTCGCACAGCCCGCGCCGAAAGTACGCAACGTGGTGCTGGTCCACGGGCTGTTTGCTGACGGGTCGTGCTGGACCGAAGTAATTGCGCGGCTTCAAACGGCGGGGATCAACGCGACGGCCACGCAGAATCCGTTGACGACACTGGAAGCGAGCGTGGCGGCGGCGCAGCGAGCCCTGGCACTACAGGATGGTCCGACGGTGCTGGTGGGACATTCCTTTGCCGGCATGATCGTCACCGAGGCCGGCGTCGACCCCAAGGTTGTTTCACTCGTCTATGTCGCGGCGCGGGCGCCGGATGCGGGCGAGGACTACGCGGCGCTGGCGAAGCGGTTTCCGACGCCGCCGGCCACCGCGGGTATTGTCTGGTCCGGCGATTACGGACAGCTCAGCGAGGCGGCTTTCCTGCGCGATTTTGCTGGCGACCTGCCGGCGGCAAAGGCGCGCGTGCTTTACGCGGTTCAGTACCCGTTCGAGCGCAGGCTGCTGGCTGGCAAGACAACGCATGCGGCCTGGCGGTCGAAGCCGAGCTGGTACGCCGTGTCGACGGAGGATCGGACGATCAATCCGGATCTTGAACGGTTCATGGCGAAGCGGATGGGCGCGACGACGATTGAGGTGAAGGCAAGCCACCTGTCGCTGATCTCCCAGCCGGATGCGATCACGAAGCTGATCCTGGACGCGGCCGGGCAGATTTAGATCGTGGGCGAAGATCGGCCCTGGCGGATGTCGTCGAGACGACGCGCGCGCAGCCGGAACATCGGCGCGTGGTCGGGCTGTGTCGTTACGATGGCGACAGGCAGCACCGGCGTGATGTCGTCGCGCGCGAGGTGGAACGCGCGGGTGAGCGCGGCGAGGGCGAGCGTCGCTTCGGTCAGGGCGAACTGCATGCCGACGCAGACCCGCGGCCCGGCGCCGAACGGCAGGTAGGTGAAGCGCGGCGGCGGTGGCGCATCGGGCAGGAAACGCGCGGGATCGAATGCGTCGGGATCGCGCCACAGGCGGCGGTGCCGGTGCAGGACCCACGGCGCGATCATCACCACCGCGCCGCGCGGGATGTCGATGCCATCGCAGGCATCCGCCGCGATCGCCTGGCGCACGATGACGAAGGCCGGCGGATAGAGGCGCAGCGTCTCGCTGAGCACGGCGCGGGTGAACGGGAGCTGGTCCAGCGCCTCGGTTGCCCGTTCCGCGGTCAGATCGACGCAAGCGGCCTCGTCGGCGATGCGGTCCTGCGCTGCGGGCGCGGCGGCGAGCAGCGTCAGCGCCCAGAACAAGCGCGACGGCGGTCGTTTCGTGCCCGGCGAGGATCATGGTGGCGACCTGGTCGCGCAGTTCGTCGTCGCTGAACGCCGCGCCGGTGTCGGGATCGCGCGCGGCCCGCAGCAGGTCAAACAGATCGCGTGGGATGTCCGTGGCCGGTGCCGCCATGCGCGCGTGCATGATGCTGTCGATCAGCGCCATCCAGCGGTGCTGGAAGCGGCGGCGGCCCAGGTCGCGCGGCGTGACGATCGAGGCCGGCAGCAGCATGTCGAACAGCGTCGGCCGCGCGTGGCGGGCATACTCGGTCAGCATCGCGCGCATCGCGGCGCCGTACTGCCGCGTCTCCAGCGAGAACATCGAGCGACCGGCGATGTCCAGCGCCATGGTCTGCATGGCGGCGAGCAGATCGACCGGCTGGTCAGGCTGCGCCGCCAGCCGGGCGATGGCTTCGTCCGTCGCCGAAACCATGTGGCGCGCCAGCAGGGGCAGCATGCGCGGGGCCAGCGCGGGGGCGATGGTGCGGCGCTGGTGCCGCCAGGCCTCGCCGGTGCTCAGCAGCAGCCCGTCGCCGGTGATCGGACGCAGGATGCGGATCGAGGCGTGGGTGCGGCGGTAATTGTCCGCGTTGTCCACCAGGATGTGGCGGATCGCCCCAGGCGCGCTGACCAGCAGGTTGGTGCCGGTGAGCAGCCGGCGGCGAACGACCGCCTGCTCGTAGGCGGCTTGCGGCCACATGCTCAGCGCGTTGCCGCGAAGCGCGCGCAGGAAGCGGAAGAACGGCAGCGGTTCGGCGGGCCTCGCCGGTTGCGGTGGAACATACAATGCGTGCGTGCTCATGGGGCGTGCGTGCTCATGGGGCGTGCGTGCTCATGGGGCGTGCGTGCTCACAGGTGGGTGGCAAGCTCCGGTTGGACCGTATCCTTTGGGGCCGTCTGGCGCGAAAGCTACTGATCGGTATACTCGCGCGGCATCGAGCGGACGGGAATGAAATTCGCAAGGGAGTGAACGCATGAGTTTGAAAGGGGCGGCCTACATCGTCGGCGCCTTCGAGCATCCGACGCGCAAGGCGACCGACAAGTCGGTGGCGCTGCTGCACGCCGAATGCGCCAAGGGCGCGCTGGAGGATGCCGGCCTGACCAAGGACGACGTCGACGGCTATTTCTGCGCCGGCGACGCGCCGGGGCTGGGGCCGCTGTCGATGGTCGACTACATGAACCTGAAGTGCCGGCACGTGGATTCCACCGATGTCGGCGGCTCGTCGTACCAGGTGGCGGTCGGCCACGCGATGGAAGCGATCGCCGCCGGGCGCTGCAGCATCGCGCTGATCACGCTGTCCGGCCGGCCGCGCAGCGAGGGCATGGCAACCGGCACCGCGCCGCGCGCCGGCAGCCCGGCACAGCCCGACGTGCAGTTCGAGTTCCCCTATGGCCCCGCGACGGCGAACATGTACGCGATGTGCGCGGCGCGGCACATGTACGAATACGGCACCACCAGCGAGCAGCTTGCCTGGATCAAGGTGGCGGCGTCGCACCATGCGCAGTACAACCCGCACGCGATGCTGCGCAACGTCGTGACGGTCGAGGACGTGGTGGACTCGCCGATGGTCGCCACGCCGCTGCACCGGCTGGATTGCTGCGTGATCAGCGACGGCGGCGGCGCGCTGGTGGTGACGAAGCCGGAGATCGCGAAAAGCCTGAAGCGGCCGCTGGTGAAGGTGATCGGCGTCGGCGAGGCGCCGAAACACCAGATGGGCGGCGACGTCGACCTGGTCTATTCGGCGGCGCGCTGGTCGGGACCGCCGGCGTGGGAGATGGCGGGCATCAAGCCGTCGGACATCAAGTACGCCTCGATCTACGACAGCTTCACCATCACCGTGCTGATGCAGCTCGAGGACCTGGGCTTCTGCGAGAAGGGCCAGGGGGGAAAGTTCGTCGCCGACGGCAACCTGATCTCCGGCGTCGGCAAGCTGCCGTTCAACACCGACGGCGGCGGGCTGTGCAACAACCACCCGGCCAACCGCGGCGGCATCACCAAGATCATCGAGGCGGTGCGCCAGTTGCGCGGCGAGGCGCACCCGGCGGTGCAGGTGAAGAACTGCGACCTGGCGATCGCGCACGGCACCGGCGGCTCGCTGGGCACGCGGCATTGCGGCAGCACCGTCATCCTGGAGCGGGAGTGATCGACATGGCCTACGTTCAGCGCAAGATCCCGTTCATCGGATCGACCGAGACCAACCCGGAGACGAAGCCGTTCTGGGACGGGTGCGCGGCGGGCAAGCTGCTGGTGCCGAAATGCACGGCATGCGGCAAGAGCCACTGGTATCCGCGCGGCCTGTGCCCGCACTGCTTCAGCGACAAGCTGGAATGGATCGAGGCTTCGGGGCAGGGGCAAGATCTATACGCTCAGCGTGATGGAGCGCGCCGAGGTGCCGTATGCGATCGCTTACGTCGACGCTGGCGGAAGGACCGTCGATGATGACCAACATCGTCGATTGCGACCTGTCCGGCGTTGAAGATCGGCCAGGAGGTGAAGCTGAAGTTCGTGCCCAGCGAGGGCGGCCCGCCGATGCCGATGTTCACGCCGGTCTAAGAGGCAGCCACTGAAAGAATCTCCCCCTCCCCTTGCGGGAGGGGGTTGGGGGGAGGGGTCGGTGCCGGGGTCGCACCGAACGTTCGTGCCGCGAGACCCCTCCCCCCGGCCCCCTCCCTCAAGGGGAGGGGGAGAATGTTGCGCTTCCCTCGTAGGCAAAAGGAACACCTTCCATGCGTATGACCCGCCGCTCCCTGCTCGGCACCGCGTCCGCGGCTGCCGTCCTGCCATCGCTGCCTGCCCGCGCGCAGACCCCGACGATCCGCCTCGGCGTGCTGAACGACCAGTCCGGGCCGTATCGCGACGATGGCGGCCCGACCGGCGTGGTCTGCACCAAACAGGCGCTGGTGGATTTCGGCATCGCCGGCAAGGGATGGAACGTCGAGGTCATTTCGGCTGATCACCAAAACAAGCCGGATGTCGGCGCCTCCATCGCGCGGCAATGGTTCGACCAGGGCGGCGTCGATGCGATCGTCGACGTGCCGACCTCCTCGGTGGGGCTGGCGGTGAACACGGTGTGCCGCGAGAAGAACAAGGTGATGCTGAACTCCGGCACCGGCACCTCCGACCTGACCGGCAAGGCATGCAGCCCGAACACGATCCACTGGACCTACGACACCTACATGCTGGCCAAGTCCACCGGCGGCGCGATCGCCAAGCAGGGCGGCGATAGCTGGTTCTTCATCACCGCCGACTACGTTTTCGGCCACGTGCTGGAGGAGGACACGACGAAGATCATCAAGGCCGCCGGCGCCACGGTGCTGGGCAGCGTGCGCTATCCGTTCCCGGAGACCACCGATTTTTCCTCCATGCTGGTGCGCGCGCAGGCCTCGGGCGCCAAGGTGCTGGGACTGGCGAATGCCGGCAGCGACACGCAGAACTGCATCAAGCAGGCGCAGGAATTCGGCATCATGGGCAAGATGAAGGTGGCGGCGCTGCTGATCCAGAGCGGCGACATCCGCGCGCTGGGGCTGCCGACGGCGCAGGGGCTGCTGTACAGCGAGTCGTACTACTGGGACCTGAACGACCGCACGCGCGCCTTCAACGACCGGATCAAGGGCAAGACGCCGAACGGCATCTGGCCGAACATGACCCAGGCCGGGGACTACGCGGTAACGCTGCACTACCTGAAGGCGGTGAACGACATGGGCGTGGCGGCGGCGAAGGCCGACGGGCGCGCGGTGGTGGCGCGCATGAAGGCGATGCCGACCGACGATGACTGTTTCGGCTCCGGCCGCATCCGCGAGGACGGCCGCGCGCTGCATCCGGTCTATCTGTTCCAGGCGAAGACGCCGGCGGAGAGCAAGCAGGACTGGGACGTGTCCAAGGTGGTCGCGACCACGCCGATGGAGGAGGCGTTCCGGCCGTTGAACGAAGGCGGCTGCCCGCTGGTGAAGGCGTGACGGCGGGCACCGGCGGGCGGCGGACGTGACGCCGGACGCCGACGTGGTGGTGATCGGCGCCGGCCTCGCGGGGCTCGGCGCCGCTACCGCGTTGCGGCGGGCCGGCCGTGGCGCGGTCGTGCTGGAGGCGGCCGGGCGCATCGGCGGACGCGCCTGGACGGCGTATCCGCCGGCGCTCGGCGGCGTCTGGTTCGACATGGGCGCGATCTGGCTGCACGACGCGGAGCACAATCCGCTGACGCCGATCGCGCAGGCGGCGGGGGACACGCTGCTGCGCTCCGATGCGTTGCGCACCGAGCGGACGTTTGTCGCGCGGGCGCCTGGCGACCGATGCCGAGC
Source organism: uncultured Alphaproteobacteria bacterium (assembly GCA_963773345.1). Taxonomy (GTDB): domain Bacteria; phylum Pseudomonadota; class Alphaproteobacteria; order Acetobacterales; family Acetobacteraceae; genus Palsa-883. The sequence goes on from CAVZBG010000010.1 coordinate 1,752,141, forward strand.
TGGCGGACTACGCCGATGCCTGGCGCCGCTTCGAGGCGGCAGCGGAACGGTTGCTGCAACCGGGGCTGGACCCGCCGCTCAGCGCCGTGGCGCGGTCGCTGCCGGACGATCCCTGGGCGGCGACGGTGGAAAGCTGGGAAGGTCCGGTGATCTGCACGGTCGATTCGGGCGACTACAGCCTGCTGGACTGGCAGCGTAATGTTTTGCAAGGCAGCAACCTGGTGCCGCAGGGTGGCATCGGCGCCTTCGTGCAGCGCCGGCTGGGCGAGGGGCTGGATATCCGCCTGGACACGCGCGTGTCACGGGTGCGCTGGGGCGGCCCGGGGGGAAGCGTCACGGTGGAGACCGATCGCGGCACGCTGACGGCGCGGTCGTGCATCGTGACGGTGTCCACCGGCGTGCTGCGCGCGGGCGCGATCGCGTTCGACCCGGCGCTGCCGGCGGGTGTGCAGGACTGTTTGAGTGCGCTGCCGATGGGGTTGGCAGCCAAGGTGGCGTTGCGTGCGACCGGGGCGGATCGTCTCGGGCTGCCGCCGTATTGCTCGGTTGACCGGCAGGTGGGGCGGGACGGGGATCTGCTGGTGCCGTTGCAGTGCTGGCCGCACGGGCGCGACTACGTGCAGGGCTGGATCGGCGGCAGCACGGCATGGGCGCTGCTGCGCGAGGGCGACGCCGCGGCGGTGGATTTTATGCGCGGCGAATTGCGGCGGCTGTTCGGGGCGCGGGCGGACGCGCTGTTCGATGGTGCGCCGAGCCTGGTAACGCAGTGGGGAGGTGATCCGCTGACGCTGGGGGCGTATGCGTATGCCACGCCGGGCAACGCCGACGCGCGCGCGCGGCTGGCGGAGCCGTTGGCCGACGGGCACCTGCTGTTCGCCGGCGAGGCGTGCCACATCGGCTACGCCGGCACGCTGGCCGGGGCGTGGCTGAGCGGCGAGGCGGCGGCGGGCGCGGTGGCGTAGCGCGGGGTGCAAGTGGCGGAATGCGCTGCCCCCCGGATCAAGTCCGGGGGCGTTGGCTTTTCCGCCCTACAAGGAGGACGTAGGGCGGAAAAGCGCAGCGCATTCCGCCAGCGTGGCCATGGACATTTGTTGCTTCGCATCAACCAAACTCCGCAGGCCGCGCATACGGAGGTTGCGCAACATCCGCGCGGTCCGCAACAACACGCGGACAGCGCAACCGCGGTGGCGATGAAGCGGGTGATCTTCTCAGCCGACGATTTCGGCCTGACCGAGTCGGTCAACGAAGCGGTCGAGCTGGCGCACCGTGCGGGCGCGCTGACTAGTGCCAGCCTGATGGTGGCTGGGCCGGCGGCGGCGGACGCGGTGCGCCGGGCGCGGGCGCTGCCGGGGCTGCGCGTCGGGCTGCACCTCGTGGTGGTCGAAGGCCCTGCCGTGCTGCCGCCGGCCGAGATCCCGGACCTCGTCGACGCCGCGGGACAATTTCCGTCTGACCAGCTTCGCCTGGGGATCGGGTATTTCTTCCGCCCGCGCATCCGTCGCCAGCTTGCCGCCGAGATCCGCGCCCAGTTCGCCGCCTTCGCCGCCACCGGGCTCAGGCTGGACCACGCCAACGCGCACAAGCACATGCACCTGCACCCGACAGTCGGGCGGCTGCTGATCGAGATCGGGCGCGACTTCGGCCTGCCGGCGATCCGCATCCCGGCCGAACCGCCCGCGGTGCTGGCGGCGTGCGGTACGCGGGTCAGGCTGGGCGACCGTGCGCTGTATCGGTGGACCTGGCTGCTGCGCCGCCAGGCGCGCGCCGCGGGACTGGCGACCAACGACCACTGCTTCGGCGTGGCCTGGAGCGGGCACATGACGACGGAACGCGTGCGGCGCCTGCTGACCGTGCTGCCGGACGGGGTCAGCGAGATCTATTTCCATCCCGCGACAGGGCGCGGCGAGGCCGGACGCGACGTGACCGGGCACGACGAAGCCGGACGCGACCCCACGCTGTGCCGGCTGATGCCGGACTACGAGCACGAGGCGGAGCTGGCCGCGCTGCTGGCGTGTCGCTCGGACGCACCGGCATGACCATGTCGCGCCACAAGGTGTCGCGCCCCCTATCAGGTCGCCGCGCAGCCGGAACAGACCAGCGGCGAGCCCGCGTCAGGCGGCGGCTGATCGTTTGCCGCGACAGCCCGCCGCCACTGCGATTGGCGGTCCCGGGCTGGCCATGTAAAAGCCGTTGCCAGTCAGTCAGGAACCCGGAAACCTGCCATTCGCGCCGGGGTGATGCCTGAGATATCCAGGTCGCAACGTTCGCGAGAGGGGAGAGAGAGACGATGTCAGACAAGCCGCAGACCGTTGGTGCCACACCGCAGCAGGTGACCTGGGTGGTCTCGCATTTGGGCGTTACGCCGAGCGGCACGCCGACCACGATGCTTCAGTCGGGGACGGTGTCGATGAAATCGACGCCCCCGCAGACGCCCGTGACGCCGCCGGTGAGCACCCAGTCGCCGGGCGGCCAGCGTCCGCCGACGCCGTCGTCCGGATCCCAACCGCCGGTCCAGGACCCGACGGCGTTGCAAGCCAAGGCCGAGGAATACGTCAGGGAGCGCTGGGCCGACGTCAAGATCGAGCTCGAAGCGAATTTGAACGGCCTCAACGCCCGCCTTCCCGAAAAGGATCGGGTCGCCGCGGCCTTCGATGTCCCGGGGCCCACCGTCACCACAATCGCCCATGACCAATTGGCCGCGGCCAAGCTTCCTTCGACCGCAGGGCCGGATGCCGTGAAGCCGGCACTCACGCGGCTCCGCGACGACGTTGACAAGGCGCTGAAGACGGCCGCCGGCGGACCGCTGAAAACCGTCGAGACCAAGCTGAAAGACATCAAGCCCGACACCGCAACCTGCACGGAGCGCATGCGCGCCCAAAAATATAGCTGGAAGGCGGTCAAGGCCGCGTACCTGAACCAACCGCAGGTGATGTGGGAGATGATCCAGTTCCGCAAGGAGACCGTGGACGGACTGCTCAAGGCCCTGAACCAGAAAAACGGCGATAAGCTTGTCGCCAAGTCGGTCGGCAGCACCAACTTGACCTCGGACTATGACATCACGCTTTCGACCAAGGACGGCACCGGGGAGGAAATCGAGGCGATCAAGGAGTTCAACGCCACGATCAAGGCGCAGCTTACGGTTCCACCGGGCGTCTGCTTCGATACGAACCTTTACGCCAAGGACTTCCTCAAGGTGGATGACAACATCCTGGATGGTACCCGCAACGACAAGGAGGCGATCGCGACGATCACCGGATTCCTCGAAGAAGACCAGTCCGACCAGGACGTGGCGGCGCTGACGAAGCAGCGCCAGTATCTGGGAGCGGCAGGCTGGGACGACTACAAGGACGGCATTCTCAAGGCGCTGCCGAAGGACGCCCAGGCAGCCAGCCGGCAGCAGTTCGAGGAGGCGGAGACTCTCTTCATCACGAAATGCGTGGCCAAGACCCAGCCGCTGGTGCCCAAACTGGAAAAATTCAAGACGGACCCGAAGCTGGGGCGCGAGATCACGGGTCTGTTGGACGAGTGGAAGCGCATCATGAGCATGAAGGTGCCGCCCGCCAGTCTTGAGACCCTCTGCGACGAGATTGCCGAGTTCGCGCACGAGCACGCCGAGGCAGAGATGCTGGAGACGAACAACGACGTCTACATGGAGAAGATGTCCGCCGTCCGCGACATCCAGAAGCAGCATCAGGGCCTGGAGGCCGTCCTGAAGAAGGCGGACACCGGGTCGGTCGACTTCAATGAGGCGATGCCATTCCTCACCGAGGAGGATCAGTTCCAGCTTACGCTGCTGGTGTCGGCCGGCGACGCCGCGGGCACCAAGAAATATCTCGCCGGGAAGGTCGACGCCCTGAAGGCGCGTGCGAAGAAGGAGGTCGGAGAGGCCAATTTCTTCGCCTCGGAAGCCTATCTCAGCGAAGGGCCGCTGCAGCACATCGTCAACGGCAAGCAGTCGAACAACCCGGAGGTGTTCAAGGCGCTGAAGCCGGAACACTTCCTGGGATCGATCAACGAACAGTTCGGTGACTTCATGAAGGACGTCGGCCACTACAAGAGCAACGACGCCGAGGGGTTCTGCCAGACCTGCAAATACATCGAACGCCTGCTGGACGGCATCGCCCTGCTGCGCAAGAAGCCGCCGTTTGATACGCTCGTCCTTGCCGCCTTGAGCGCCACCGACGCCGATACGATGGCCCAGCGCATCAAGGCGGAGTTGCTGCCGATCCGCGGTTCGGCGGGAAAATACGCGCAGATGACGGACGAGGCGCGTTTCGAGGAGGCAGCAACGGCCGCCCAGAGCATCTACGGGGTCACGACAATGGCTGCCCTGGCAACGAAGATGCGCACCGTGACCACCGAGGTGAACGCCAAGGTGCGCGCGCAACTGCCGATGCGGCCATCGGCGCAACAAATCGGCCAGTTCGGCAACCAGAGCCGGACACCCTCCGACCGGTGAGCCGGCCGGCCGCGCGGCTGATGCGGACGCGCAGGAATGGGAGTGGCAGCGCCGCCGACAATGGCGTGCGACGGCGCGTGGGCGCTCGGTGGCCGAGGTGGCGGAATGCACGGCGCTGTTCCGCCCTACGGAGGGGGAGGATCGTAGGGCGGAAAAGCGCAGCGCATTCCGCCTCTTGCAACCCGCGCCGCCGGCCGGCACTAAGCCATCATGCCTCGTCGGACGCTTAGCGAAAGGCTGACATGACACAAGCCGGCACCACCAAAGTCCGCATGGCCGAGCTGACCGGCGGCGAGGCGCGCGGGGTCTACCCGCGCAACCCGGTGATCCTGCTGCCGATGGGCAGCCATGAGGATCAGGGGCCGCACGCGCCGATGGGCGACTACCTCTCGGCCGACGCGATCGCCGAGCGGATCGCCCGGCGCGCCGGCGAGCGCGGCGTGGAAACACTGATCGCCCCCGCCCTGCCGTTCGGCGGAGCCGACTATTTCGGCTCGATGCCCGGCGGCATCTCGCTGACCCAGCCGACGCTGCGCGCGGTGCTGTCCGACGTGCTGGGCTGCCTGATCCGCCACGGCCTGACCCGGCTGATCGTGATCAACGGGCACGGCGGCAACGTGCAGGCGATCCACGACGCCACCCAGCCGTTCTGGCTGCAGCGGCAGATCCTGATCCCCAGCTTCTACCTCTGGCGCGTCGGCTACGGGCTGCTGCCCGGCATCGTCGGCGAGGAGAAGGCCAGGCTGGTCTCCGGCCATGGCGCCGACCCGTTGACCAGCGTCGCCATGCACCTGTTCCCCGAGCTGATGCGCCCCGAGCTGGTGCCGGGGCCGGAGCCGCTGCAGCAGGTGATGGGCATGCCGGCCACCGCGTTCGGCGTGGTGCGGTTCGAGGGGGCGGAGATCGCGGTGCCGGTCGAGTACCACGAGATCGCGCCGCAGGGCGTGCGGGCCGGCGATCCGCGGCTGTGCTCGGCGGAGACGGGCGAAAAGCTGGTCGAGCAGTTGACCGAGCTGGGGGCGCGGTTCGTCGCGCACTACGCCCGGCACAATCCGGCGACGCGCTGATCGGGTGAACCAAAGCAAGGTCAGGGGGTTTGCCCCGGTGGTCAGTGGTCGGTGGTCAGTGGTCAGGAGTAAGTGGCCTGACGATGCGACTGACAACTTGCTCCTGACCGCTGACCACTGACCACTGACCACTGACGCGGGCCGGGTGCTTGCGCCGTTGCAGGCTCGTCTAGCGCCGGCGCGCGGCGCGGTTGGGCAGCGCGGGCGGGGTGGCGGGCGCGGCTGGGCCGGGAATTGGTGCATAGGGTTTTGGCCCGCCGGGCGGCGGCCTTGCGTGGCGTCCGCGGGCGAGGCCGCTGGCGGTGCTTTTGGCGGGCGGTTGGCGCGGGCGGCAGCGGCGGGATCGGCGGCGCCGGGAATTGGTGCACGGGGTTCTGGCACGCCGGCGTCGCGCGGGGGGCGTGCGCCGACTGGTGCATGGGGTTTTGCCAGGCGGGCGGCGGCGCGGGCGGCAGCGGCGGGGGCGGCGGAGACGGGAATTGGTGCAGGGGGTTCTGGCACGCCGGCGTCGCGCGGGGGACGTGCGCCGACTGGTGCATGGGGTTTTGCCAGGCGGGCGGCGGCACGGACGGCGCGCTCGGCCGCGCGCGCGGCGGCGATCGCCCGCTTCCAGGGCGCGAGGGCACCGGCCACGGCATGGCGGCGGACGCGGTCCTGCGCCGCGGTGATGCCGCCGGTCGGGCGGGGCGGCGCCATCAGTTCGGGCGCGTGGCCATACAGGCGGGCGACGAAGGCGGGCGGCAGATGGCCCTGGTAGCGCTGCGCGGCGATGTCGACGCGGGCGCGGCGCAGCACGGCGAGACGGTAGCGATCGCGGGCGCGGGCCTCGGCGCCGTCGTCGCCGTGGATGGTGCGGGCGGCGCGCAGGTCGGCGAGGCCGTTGGGGGTGCGGCGGCCGGTGGTGCGGCCGCCGTGCGGAGCCTGCCCGCGGTAGGCCTTGCCCCCGGGCGCTTGTCCCGGGGGTTGACCCGCGGGGCAGCGGAGCTTGCCGCGGACGGCGCGCGCCTGGCAGGGGCAGCCCGAGCGGGTGCGGGCGCCGCAGCGCGGGGCGAGGTGGAGGCTGGGGTTGCCGCGCGGATTGCCGTTGCGCAAAGGGCCGTCGCGCCCACCGGGTCGTAGCTCGGTGGCAGGCTGTTCCACGGGCGCCTGCCCCAGCAGCGCGACAATGGCGTCCGGGGCGGCAGTGGTGGGGGACGGGGCTGTGATAGAGGTCATCTGCGATCCTGGGTGCCAAAGGTTAGTTCAAACATTCTAACACAAGCGACCCCTCCTGCGCCAGCCGAATTGCCATTGGGCCGCGCTGACACCCCACGCCAACGGGGGGCCGGAGGGGCTCACCGGTGGCGGGACGCCAGTGGTGTAGCGGCTGCGGGCACCCTACCGCCGCTATGGGTGGAATTCCAGACGTACAGAAGCCGGGTGATCCCAACCGGTTCAATACAGGTCGCAGGCTACCTATGGCGCACGGTTCCAAGAATGGGGGCAACAAATAGTCGACTATCATTGGACTTGATCCGTTCATCGGGTTCGTGTGCCCGTCCCCGGCCTTGCCGATGGGTTCAATGCCATCTCGCGTTCCTGGCACGCTGTCACCGGGCGGCGCCGAACGATCATCGGCCCCGTCAATACGGCCGCATACCGATAGCGGTGTACGGTTGGGACAGACCATCCACCGGGATATGCCGCCCATTGATCCAGTGCGCTCGAGGCGAGGCGATGAAGACGATGACGTTGGCCACCTCCTCCGGCGTGCCAAGCCGCCCCATGGGAAAACCGTGCCGGACATAATCGTCGAAATTGGCTTGGTTGGTGAGCCGGTAGCGATCCCAGGCGTTGCCTTCGGCCAGGGTCGAACCAGGTGAGACCGTGTTCACCCGCACGCCGTGCGGCACGAACTCCAACGCCCAACGTTCGGTGTCGTAAATGATCGCTGCCTTGGCCGCGCCGTACTGGCCGGAACCAGCGCGCTGCGTTGACCAGCCCGACATCGACGCCACGTTAACCACCGAAGCCCCGGCGCGTCCGCGCATGTGAGGCAGCGCGAGCCGCATCATGCGCACCACTTGCAGCAGGTTCCCATCCAGCGCGTTTTGCCAGTCCGCGTCCGTGCTGTCGGCGATCGTTCGTCCGCGACCTCCTGGGCCTCCGACATTATTCACCAGGATGTCGATGCCACCGAACGCCGTCACTGTCGCTTGCGCCAACCGCGCCGCGTCGTCGGGTCGCGTGACATCCGCGGTCTGGCTCGCCACGGTCGCACCATCGGCGCGCAGAATGCTTTCAGCATCTCCAAGAGCGTCGGCGGAGCGCGCCGATAGCATGAGGCGGCAGCCTTCCGCGGCAAATGCCCTGGCGGTGGCGAGGCCAATGCCGCGGCTCGAACCGGTGATCAGCACGACCTTTTCGTGAAGGTTCAGGTCCATGTCCAGAATGTTCCCTCAAACGCCCTACAGCCACGTAACCAGCGGCTTGTCCTTCTCGACAACAAAATGCGCGAGAGCCCGTCCCGGCTTGTCGCAGTGCACGCTGTGCCGCACCCCGGCGGGAACCTCGAACCAGTCGCCGGGCTTCAAGGCCTGATCAACTCGTCCATCGACCGACAACGTGAACTCGCCTTCCAGAATATAGGTCATTTCCAGGCCCGGGTGCGTATGCGGTGGCGCGCCGGCGGCATTCTCGATCAGTACCATCACGGTTGCGTAGCGGTCGCCCGGGAATTCAGCGCGGTGCAGAGTGGTGAGTGTCGGCAGCGTCGGCATGACGTTCCCCTTACCTTATTCGAAGATCATCCTCGTGGCGGCCAACCGCGAGCGGCAAGCGGTCGTTCTCTCATCGAAGCATGCCGCATTCGCCGTCGCAACCGTCACTGCCAGCGAGCTATCCGATCCTACCGCTTTCGGGCACCAATTCACTGCCCTCTGCCACCTTAGGTCTGCAATGGGTCGAACCCGGCGGTTCCCGCCCGGGCGGCACGGCTGCTGCCGCTTTGAGTGGATCGCGGTCCTTCGTGTCCGTCGCGGACCGAACACCCGGCTGATGCAGAAATACAGCGGACTGTGTGACAACTCGGTGCCTGGTCCGGCGACGCCGTTACTGCGCAATCGCCGGGCGCTGTGCGCGCCAAACATGCGCCTGCTCGTAGGCATGTGCTGCCCGGAACAGCATAGGTTCGGCAAACGGCTTCGCGATGATCTGCATGGCCACGGGCATCCCGCCTGTGCCCAGTCCAGTGCAGACCGACATCGCGGGGTATCCCGTCAGACAGGCCGGCGTGGTCAGCGACGGACGTTCGAAAAAGGACCACTTGGTCATGTCGGCGATCCTTGGCGCTTCGCCGGCTTGCGACGCGTTGACCAACAGATCAAGGTCTGCCATCGCCGTGGCCGCCTCCTGGCAGAGATCGCGACGGCGGCGTACCGCCTGGACGTAGTCCGAAGCACGGATCAGCCCGCCCAGTGATGCGCGGTCACGGAAAATCTCGCCGTACGAATCTCGTGCTGTCTTCAGCCACGGTTCGTGGATCGCATAGGCTTCGGCCATCAGAATCACGAACGTGCAGGCGCTGTAGACCTCGAGCGGAGACAGCTTCACCTCACGCACGGTCGCGCCCTCGGCGGTGAACCAGGCCAAAGCGTCGTCGATGCCCTTTCGGGTCGCTGGACTGGCTGGATTGTCGGTTTCGAAGAAGTGTCGCACCACGCCGATTCGCAAACCGCGCACGCTCTGGCCCAATTCCGCGCGGAAATCCGGCACGGGGCGGTTGCTGCTGGCGGGATCGGATGGGTCGTGTCCCGCCATGGCCTGCAGCAGAATGGCGCAATCTTCCGCTGTCCAAGCCATCGGTCCGGGATGATCGAGTGTGAAAGCGAGCGGCAGAACGCCGGTGCGGCTGACCCGCCCGTAGGTCGGTTTGATCCCGGTAATCCCACACAGTGCGGAGGGGCCGCAGATCGAGCCGGCGGTCTCCGAGCCCGTGCCGCCCAGGATCAGCCCGGCGGCGACGGCCGCGGCGGTCCCACTCGATGAACCAGCGGTGGTGTGAGCCAGGTGCCAGGGATTGTTCGGCTGCGGCCAGGGTAGGTCGAACGCGTGCCCGCCCATCGCGAATTCATGTGTGGCAAGTTTGCCAAGCATCACGGTGCCGGCCTCCACCAACCGCGCGACCGCTGTCGCATCGGACGCCGGCACATTGTTAGCCAACAGCCGCGAGTGACCGGTCGTGCGGATACCCGCGGTGCTGTAAATGTCCTTGTAGCCGATAGGGATGCCGTCCAGCGGTCCCTTTGGCCCGTCGCGCATTATCCGTGCCTCGGCTGCACGCGCGTCAGCCAGCGCGCGCTCCTCGGTCACCAGCAGGAAGCTGCGCACACTCGGGTCGATGCGTGCGATTCGCTCAAGACAGACGCGCGTGAGTTCAACCGGTGAAATCTGCTTCCCAGCGATCTGGCGCGCCGCTTCGGCGATTGTCAGCAGCGGTTGCATCACCGTTGCTCCGGGGTAAAGATCACCGCAGGCTCGGCCTCCAACGTCGCCGGCCGGCCAAGCAGGTCGATCAGACGCAGCATGTGCTGATATCCCTCAAAGAGAGACGGCAACTGCTCTTGAGGCACATGCATGCCGCTCTGTTCGAGCATGGCCGTGAAACTAGACTGGACGGACGGAGACGGCATTTAGGTTACTCCCTTGGGGCGGGTGGATTCGACCACCGATATCGGCGCGACCAAAACGGAACGAGACACCCCGGGCACGTACACAGTCTGGTGAGTGCAGAGCACCATTGCAACTCGGTCGATCCACTTGTAGCGCTTGAGCCACACCTCCGCCAGATAAGATCCGGCACGTGGATCTACAAGGCGGTAGCGCAACAAATCGAGCTAGCCACTGGCCTGCGCCGACGGTCCGCTTTGGGTCGAATCCGGCGATTGGGGCCGGGTGCTTCGGCTGCCCCCGCTCCGGGTGGATTCTGGACCTTTGTACCCGGTCCGGTGCGGCATCAACACTGCACTTGGTCAGACGGAAGCTATTGTCTGAGGTAACGGTACGGCCACAGAGGCTGGTGGGTGCCGGTTTAGGCGATGGGTTTCTCGCACCAGTGGAGCAGAGCGTTAGCCTCGGCGGCGGGCAGCGCGGTGTCTTCGGCATGGTGGCTGAACGTCAGAACGTCATGGCGCCGTGACGTTTCAAACATCCGACCGACGACGGCAATGTTCCTGCACGCCTCGGGCGTCGGCCCTTGCCAATCGTCGCGCTCGGTGGCGGCCTTGCGCCGGCCGTAGCGGGCTTCGCCGAAGGCCCGCCAGTCGTCGAGGCGTGCAGCCGCGGCGACGTGTCCGGCAGCGCCACCATTGCGCGGGCTAGGGCGTCGATATCTTCCCGGTGCTGGTGCGCTTGCCCGCCCCGAGCCCGCCTATCGCCCGATCAACCTGGCAACCCGGGTTGTCAGAAACTCAATTCCGCCGGCACCTGCTCCGGCGTCACCCCGTTCAACCCGAGACCGGCGATCATCATATCGCGGATCGTGCCGATGCCGCGGTTGAAGTCGATCCACGCATTGACGACCTCCACGAAGCGCGTGTCCGGCTCCCGCTGAATGCCGTAGCAGCTCGGCAGCGACACCGTTGGTGTGCTCAGCAAATGATACGGGCCAAGGCTCGGGTTCTTGCCAACGGTGCTTAGGCCGATCGTGGCGGCGAGGATCTCCACATCGACGCGGCCGGCCTGCAGCGCGAGGACGCAGTCGTCGATGCTCTTGAGGCCGGTAAGCTGTGCCTTCGGGGTGAAGCGGTGGGCGCAGGTGTCGTGCAGCGATCCCAGATCGAACGCGATGCGGATATCGGGCTTGTTCAGATCGCCCCAGGTCTTCGGCGCGAAGCCCGGCTTGGCGATGCAGCCGAACGGGGCGACGATGTAGGGACGGGTGAAGCCGATGGCCAGCGCGCGCTGCGGCGTCGGGTTGAGCGCAAAGGCCATGTCGATCTTGTTGGATTGCACGTCGAGCACCGAGTTGCCGAAGGTCGATTCGACAAAGACGACCTCGGCGCTCCAGATCGCGGCGATGCTCTTCGCCATTTCGACCGCCGCCCCCGTCCACGCGCCGGTGGCGACGTCCTTCTTGAAATAGGGCGGGCTGCCGGAGACCACGGCCATGCGCAGTTGCTTTGTCCTGGTGACACGATCGAGCGTACTTTCGGCCGAACTCTGCGCCTGTGCGGCACCGATGAAAAACGTCGCGGGCAGAGCGGCGGCTCCAGCCGCCAGTCCGCGTCGGGTTGGGCGATTTGTCATGGCGTGCTCCTGGTTGCCTGGGGCGGATGTCCACACCGACACGGCGGCCCGGTGCAGGCAACCAAAGTGCACGCAATCGCTGTGGCAGACCATGCTGGCAATTGCACCACGCACCCGCGCGGCGGCCACGCCAGTATCTGACCGTTACCCGCCTCGTCGATAGCGAGTAAGTTTGAATGTCTGCAATGGGTCGATTCCGGCGGTTGGCCTCATCGCCGTAGGCTCGGCCGGCTGCCGTGGGGGCGACCACCCCCAGCGTCGGCGGCATTTCATCCCTATGCTCCGCCTCCGGAGCGATCCGTCAGATGATCGAACAGGGACACCACAATGGACACCACCAGCGACGCCGCGGACGCGCGGCCCACGACCGTCGCGTTCGTCAACTACTTCGACGTTACGATCTTCGGCCGGACGGTCTATCTGACCGCAGACAAGGGACGGCGGCTGACCGGAACTGCTGTCCCGCCCTTCGCCTGCGAACCTCAGAGATCGGCGTCGGCGGGAATACTCGCCGGCTTCACGCCCATCGCCAGCAGCGCCTCGCGCATCCAGGCGCTGATCTGCCGTGTGCCACGGTTGTATTCAGTCCAGGCGTTCAGGAAGTCGCGCCAGCGCCGGTCCGGCTCCTCCTGCACGCCCATCGCAGCGGCCAGCGTGACATAAGGCTGCTGCAACAGCGTCACCTGCTCCAGCATCGGCGCCTTGGCGCTGACCCCGAGCGCCTGGATCAGCGCGTGGATACTGCAATCCGCACGGCCGGCCTGTATCAGCAGCACGGCGTCGTCGCCCGCCTTGATGCCGATCACCGTGGCCTTCGGGGCGTAGCGCGCCAACAGGTTGTCGGACATTGAGCCGATCAACGAGACGACGCGCACCTCCGGCTTGTTCAGGTCCTCCCAGGTCTTCGCGGGAAATCCCTTGCGGGCGACGTAGCCGAACGGAGGCCGGTAGAACGGCTCGGTAAAGCCGATCGCCAGTGCGCGCTGCGCCGTCGGGGTCAGCGCGAAGGCCAGGTCGATCTTGTTCGACTGTAGATCGAGCACCGAGTTGGCGTAGGTCGATTCCACATACTCCAGCTTGGCACTCAGCGCGCCGGCGATACTTCGCGCCATGTCGATGCCCACGCCGTGCCACTCGCCGGTCGCGAGGTCCTTGCGGAAGTACGGCAGCTCACCCGGAAGGGCCGCAATGCGCAGCACGCCGGTGCGACGGATGCGATCGAAGGTTGCCTCGCCCGACGGTGTGGAGGCCTGCGCCGACGCCTTGCCGATGGTGAAGGCTGCCGCAGTAGCGCCGAATACCCCGGCCAATGAACGCCCCAGTGAACGTCGCGGTGTCATGCAAGCCCCCCTGCTGTTTGTCCGATCGTTGTTGGGGTTCTACGCCCAACCTGCCGAAATTTTTGAAGTGGCTCCCTGAGGTCGGGGAACACGGTAGACCGACCAAATGGCGGTTGCCGCAGGCCATATGCTGCTCGGGCGCGGCGGCCATGCTGCCGGTCCACCGCTTTGCATGGCCGGCTTTCCCATAGATGGCTCTGCGGCCGACAACAACACCACACACCGACACAATTAACGGATTTTGCTCGCGGCGGCGAGGTGCCCCACCCATCGTGGCGAATGTCCGCATTGGGTCGAATCCAGCGGTTCAGGCCAAGCGACCCGGCGACCGGCGCCTTGGATCGGCGGACGATCTTCAATCCGGCCCACGACCATGGCTGCGCACCCTCGGGGGGCGGCCGCACCTGCCTTCGGGCGCTTGACCCGGGGGCCTGCCCTCGGGCGTTTGACCCGAGGGTCACTTCCCTCCTCCCACTGACGGGCAGCCAGGTCCCCTCCGCCTTTGCGCCGTCACCCGATTGCCCTGACCGGATCAGGCGATCCTGTTGCAACAGTTGAGGCTGGCCTTGCCCACCCAGCCGCCTCTCAGGATCACCGCGGCGGAGTTCCCGGGTCCGCATGATCCACCACCCTGGGGTGCCGACCCAGGCAGGGCCAGCCGTGAACAATCAGCCACTCGGACGATTCTCCCCCTTGACTTCGAGTGAGTCTCGATATATCTGACGCTCGATATGTCATTAGATATATCAAAACGCACTCGGAGACGACTTCATGCGAAACAGAACCAACCCACGACACGGCCACGACCACGACGACCAGCACTTCGCCCGGGCGGAGCGGGGCGGCGGCTGGGACCACGACCATGGCCACGACCGCGGCCGAACGCACGAAGGCCGCATGCGCGGCGACAGGGGGCTCGGCGGCCGGCGCGGCCGGGTGTTCGACCACGGCGACCTGCGCCTGGTGATGCTCCAGCTCATCGCGGAGCGGCCGCGGCACGGCTACGAGATCATCAAGGCGATCGAGGAGCGGGTCGGCGGCGCCTACTCGCCCAGCCCCGGCGTGGTCTACCCGACCTTGACGATGCTGGAGGAACTCGGCCACGTCACGGTGACCGAGCAGGACGGCAAGAAGCTGCACGCGCTGACCGATATGGGCCGCGCCTCCCTGGAAGACAACCGGCAAGCCGTTGAGGCGTTGCAGGCGCGCATGGCGGGGATCGCCGCGACGCGCGCCGAGGAGCCGCCGGCTTCGGTGATCCGGGCGACGGAGAACCTGAAGATGGCACTGCGGCTGAAATTGCAGGCCGGACGACTGAACGAGGACCAGGCGCGGGCGATCGCCGCGGCGCTGGATGCCGCCGCCGCCGCGGTGGAGCAGGCGTAAGGGGGCGTCGCGAAACGACCGCGCGGCAGAATGAGTGGCGGAATGCGCTGCCCCCCCGGGTCAAGCGCCCGGGGGCTTGGCTGTTCCGCCCTACGGCGATGGCGGCCTGGGGGGTCGGGAGGTTACTCAATGCGGATCACCACCTTACCGAAATGGGTTTGCGCCTGGAGGTGGTGGTAGGCGGCCTTGGCGTCCTCGAAATCGAAGACGCGGTCGATCACCGGGGTGATGCGGTGCAGCGCGATGGCCTGGTTCATCGCCTCGAACATCTGCCGCGAGCCGACATAGATCCCGCGCAGCACGACGCCGCGGCGCATCATCAGCGTGGGGTCGATCGTTCCGCCGCCGGCTACCCCGCCGATCAGTTGGATGTGGCCGCCCTGGCGCGCCGCCTCGATCGAGCGCGGCAGGGTGCCGGGGCCGCCGACCTCCACCACGTGGTCGACGCCGCGGCCGTTGGTAAGGTCGCGGACGGCGGTCTGCCACTCGGGGTGCTGGCGGTAGTTGATGCCGTCGTCCGCGCCGAGCGCCTTGGCCTGCGCCAGCTTGCCGTCGGAGGACGAGGTGGCGATCACGCGGGCGCCGGCGGCGTGGGCAAATTGCAGCGCGAAGACCGAGACGCCGCCGGTGCCGAGTACCAGCACGCTCTGCCCGACCATCAGCGGTTTGGGGCCGTGGAACAGCGCGTTCCAGGCGGTGAGCGCGGCACAGGGAAGACAGGCGCCGTCCTCGAAGGACAGATGGTCGGGGAGTTGCACCAGGCCCTGCTGGTCGAACAGCCGATACTCGGCGAGCACGCCGTGGATCGCGCCGCCCAGCGAGCTGGCGGCGTCGTCGGGGGAAATCTCGCCGCCGAGCCAGCTTTGCATGAAGCAGGCGCCGACGCGATCACCGACGCGGACGCGGGTGACCTCGGGGCCAACCTCGAAAACCTCGCCGGCGCCGTCGGAGAGCGGGATCAGGTCGGGCAGCGGCGCGCCGCGGGCGGAACGGCCGGTGGCGATCATCAGGTCTCGGTAGTTCAGCGAGGCGGCGTGCATGCGCACCAGCACCTGGCCGCGGGCGGGGTGGGGAACGTCCGCCTCGGTGAGCGTCAGGTGGTCGATCGCGTCCGCGGTGGGCAGGCGCCAGACCTTCATGTCGGCCTCCGTCAGTAGCCGCGCGTGGTGTCGAACACGTTGGGCATCGGCTGGCCGTCGCGCAAGGCGCGCAGGTTCTCGAAGAAGACGTCGAGGCTGCGCGGGTTGTAGGAGGATGGCTCGTCGACCGACGTGTGTGGCGAGATGACCACGTTCGGCGTGGTCCACATGCGGTGGTCCTCGGGCAGTGGCTCGGGAGTGAACACGTCGAGCACGGCGCCGGACAGGTGGCCGCTGTCCAGCAGGTCGCACAGCGCGTCCTGGTCGAGCAGCGCGCCGCGGCCGATGTTCACCACGCCGGCGCCGTGCGGCAGCAGGCCGAGGCGGCGGCGGTCGAGCAGCCCGCGCGTCGCCGGGGTGAGCGGGCAGGCCAGCACCAGGTAGTCGGTGGTGGGCAGCACGCGGTCCAGCTCGGCGGCGGTGATCACCTCGTCGCAGTCCGGATGCGGCGCGGCGGCGGTGCGCACGCCGGTGACGTTGAGGCCGAAGAGCCGGCCCCAGCGGGCGATCGGCGCGCCCATGCCGCCGAGGCCGACCACGGTCAGGTGCTTTCCGCCCACCAGCGTGCCCCACTGCTTCTGCCATTTGCCGGCGCGCTGGTTGGTGACCAGCTCCGGGATCCGGTTGGCCAGCATCAGCACGGCCATGATGCCGAACTCGCCGGCCTTCTCGGCGTGCACGCCGCTGTTGTTGAGCAGGGTGCAGTTGAACGGGAGCCAGTCGAACGGGGCAAGCCGCTCGAGCCCGGCGCTGGTGACGAAGATGAGGCGCAGCCTGGGGGCGCGGCAGGGGAACAGGCGGAGCATGACACCGAGCTCGGTGACCAGCGCCTCGGCGTCTTCCATGCCGGCGGAAAAATCGTCGTCGGTGTCGCCGAGGGTGACCTCGTGGCCGCGGCCGATGTCGCCGGCCCGGGCGGCGGCGGCGTCCCACTGTTCGTGCGAGAACAGGAACAGCGGGTCGTCGATGGGGTTCTGGATGTGAATGCGCATGATGCGGTGCAGCGTGCCTTATTGTGTGGGCGTTTGCCAGGGATGGAATGGCCGATGACGGGCGTGCGGACGACGGAGTTGCCGCCGGTGCTGTTTCGCGACGAGCGGTTCGTGGTGCTGGACAAGCCGGCCGGGCTGCCGGTGCATCCCGGGCCGCGCGGCGGGGCGAGCGTGGAGGATTTTTTCCCGTTGTTGTCGCGGCGGAAGGACGGGCCGTGGCTGGCACATCGGCTGGATGCAGACACCGCGGGGTGCCTGGTGGTGGCGCTGCGGCGGGCGGCGCTGCGGCAGGCGCAGGCGGCGTTCGCCGCGGGGCTGGTACGGAAGGTGTACTGGGCGGTGGTGCGCGGGGGGCCGGCGGGCGAGGCCGGGGTGGTCGAGGCGCGGCTGCGGCGCGTCAGCGGGGCGGGCGGCTGGCGGATGGTGGCGGACCCGGCGGGGCAGAGCGCGGTGACGGCATGGCGGGTGCTCGGGCGGGCGGAGGATGTGGCGTGGCTGGAGTTTTTGCCGCGGACCGGGCGGACGCACCAGGTGCGGGTGCATGCCGCGCTGCTGGGCTGCCCGGTGGTGGGGGACCCGGTGTACGGCGGTGGGGCGGGGACGCTGCACCTGCTGGCGCGGGCGATCGAGCTGCCGGTGGAGCCGCCGGTAAGGGCGGTTGCGGAGCCGCCGGGGCACATGCGGGCGGCGCTGGGAAGGTGCGGCTGGGTGGCGGAATGACCCGCGCCTGTTTCGCCGGCGAGGGACGGATCAAATGTTGATGTATACGGCAAATCGCCGTATATTCTCGCGATGGACACCACGCCTCCCACCGCACGCCTTGAAGCCCGCCTGCCGGCGGAGGTGCATGCGCTGCTGAAGCGGGCCGCGGCGCTCGAAGGGCGCACGCTCACGGACTTCGTTGTGTCCGCGGCGCGCGAGGCCGCCCGCCGGACGATCGAGGAAAACGAGATCCTGCGGCTGACGTTGGAGGACCAGCGACGCATCGCGCGCGCGATCATCGATCCGCCCGCGCCGACCCCGGCACTGCGCCGCGCTTTCAAGCGACGCCGGGCCCTGTTCGGCGAGAGGTGACGCCACCGTTTCGGCTGGAAGTGCTGGGGCGCGAACATGATCGCGCTGGCTTTAGCTGCGGCGAGCCGGCGCTGGACCGCTATTTCAGCACCCAGGCAACCCAGGATATCCGCCGGCACATCGCCAATTGTTTCGTTGCGGTCGACGTGGCGACTGGCAGTGTAGCCGGATTCTACACGATTGCCGCGGCCAGCATTCCGATGGTTGATCTTCCGGCGGAGGAGGCGCGGCGCCTGCCTCGGTATCCGACGATCCCGGCGGTGCGGATCGGTCGGTTGGCGGTGGATCGGCGCTTCCAGGGACGCGGCGTCGGTGCCGCGCTGTTGGCCGACGCCGCGCAACGCTGCGTGCAGGCGCCGCCCGCGGTGTTTACGCTGCTGGTGGATGCCAAGGACGATGCGGCGGTCAGGTTCTACGAACATCATGGGTTTCGCGGGCTGGCAGGTGCGCCGCGGACCCTGTTCCTGCCGCTGGCAACGGCGGAGAAGCTCCTGCGTGGCTCCGGCGCACCGCAGGATCGCTGAGGCTCGTCGGCACGCCGCCGTGTTCGGCGCGGGCGGGGTGCATGCCGATGGTCGCACCGATCGAACGACGTGGTAGTATACCGTCAGCAGGAGGGCACGATGCCGCAGCGCCTGAGCCGTGACGAGTTCCGCCGCTGGGCCGAGGGACAGACCGGCCGCTACGAGCGGATCGACGGCGAGCCGGTTGCAATGTCGCCGGAGAAGGCTCAGCACGTCCGAATCAAGAACCGGATCTGGGCCGCGCTCGATCGTGCCATCACGGCAGCCAGCCTCGACTGCGAGGCGTTGGGCGACGGCGTGACCGTCGAGGTCGATGCGGACACCGATTACGAGCCGGACGCCATGGTGAACTGTGGTCCGCGCGTCCCGCCGGACGCTGTGTCGGCGACAAATCCGGTGATTGTCGTCGAGGTGCTGTCGCCGCGGACCCAGGCGGTCGACACCAGCGACAAGCTGGCCGACTATTTCCGGGTTCCCTCGATCCGGCACTACTTGATCGTCAGCGCCCGCCGGCGCGAGATCATCCACCACCAGAGGGACGGCGAGCGGATCGTCTCGCGCGTTGCCAACCTGGGATCGATCCGGCTCGACCCGCCCGGCATCGCGATCGATGTCGCGGAGATCTACGCGGGCCTGGGGTAGCTGCATTTCCCTCCCCGGTCTTCCTCGGCCCCTGGGCCATGGCGCCCCGCATTCCTCACGTTGCCGGGATTGATGTCGGCGGATCGCGATGTGCGGCTGGTGACCGCAGGTCCTGGCCGGCGCGTGGCGCGTCCTCCGCCGAGGCGGTTGACGGTGACCGGGCCACCGCCGCTAGGGTGCAAGGGGTCGCTGCAGCGCTGGGGCGATATGCGGCTGCCGGCTGCAGGTCCTGGCCGGCGCGGGGCGCGTTCCCGGCCGAGGCGGCGGACAGCGCCCGGGCCACCGTCGCAAGGGTGTATGGGGTCGCTGCGGAGTTGGCGTGTTGTGTGGCTGCCGGCCGCAGACCCTGGCCGGCGCGGGGCGCGTTCCCGGCCGAGACGGCGGATGGCGTCCGGGCCACCGTCGCAAGGGTGTATGGGGCCGCTGCGGAGTTGGCGTGTTGTGTGGCTGTCAGCCGCAGGTCCTGGCTGGTACACGGCCCGTCCCCGGCCGAGGCGACTGACGGCGTCCGGGCCACCGCCGCTAGGGTGTAGGGGGTCGCTGCGACGTTGGGGCGATGCGCGGGCTGCTGGTCGCGACGGTTTGCCGGCATGGGGCGCGGCACCGGTCGGGGTGGCGGCTGCGAGACTTCGGGCCACCGTCGCAAGGTTGCACGGGGTCGCTGCGGAGTTCGGGGCAATATGCGGCTGCTGGCCGCAGGTCCTGGCCGGCGCTGGGCGCGCTCTCGGTCGAGGTGGCGGCTGACAGCGTCCGGGCCACCGTCGCCAGGTTGCAAGGGGTGGCTGCGGAGACGCGGCGATTTGCGGCTGCTGGCCAGCGGTCCGAGCCAGCGCGGGGCGCGTTCCCGGCCGTGGCGGCCGACGGCGTCCGGGCTACCGTCGCTAGGTTGTATGGGGTCGCTGCGGCGCTGCGGCATTGCGGGGTTGCTCGCCCTTGTCCCGCACGGCGCGGCGGCAGTGATCGCCTGACGCTCGGCGTGCCAGGGGTGCTGGCAGGCTCACAGGAAGCTGGACGTGCGATCGAGGTTTTCATCCAGGGAGGCCACCGCCATTGGCGGGACGCATCCGGCGCGGGAGCACCGGTGCGTTCGGTGGCGGCCGGCGCCCGGCTGGGGGAAGCGCCGATGTGAGCGCGGCAAGGCGGGGCGCGATGAGGTGTGACCAGCGTCGGCGATACGGGCCCGCGGCTCGGGTATCGGTCCGCTATCTGCATCGAATGCGCGCGCCTCCGGGTTCGAGTTCCTGGTATGTTCCTAGCGGAGTGCTGCCGGCCGGCGCAAGGAACCAGCCGGGCCGCAGGCTGCGCCCGTGGGACGCCGCCACAGGCTGCTGCTGCCTGCGCGTGCTCGAAGGCCGTTCCGGGCGCCTCGTCGGACTGCGCCGTCTCGCCCCGACGGCGCCCGCGCGCCTCCGCGGCCAATCAAGCGGACACAGCTTCACCGAGGAAGCCACGGTTGGCGCTTCGCGCATTGACCTTCGCCGCCTTGGCGCGCAGCACCGTCACAACTGCTCAGTGGAGCTCTGTACGATGTTGTTCCTGATTGAAGTGCGGCCCGCCGGCACGGATGCAAGCCACCAACGCACCAGATCCTCCGCATCGAACGAGGTGCGTTCTCCCCGCGGGCGATCCGCGCCGCACCGCCTCCGCGCACAGGATCCGCGGCATCCGCGGCGGGCCTTCCTGTCCCGCGGCCCATAACGGAGAATGACCACCCACGTCGCGTCCTCGATTCCCGCCCGTCTGCAACCACGCCAGCCCGCCGCCCCGCCGGGCGCCCCCGTCTCCAGGACCCCGCCCATGGCGCATGCCCCAGGACGCCGCCTGACCATCGCCCCCAGCCTGCTGGCCGCCGACTTCGCGCGGCTGAAGCAGGAGGCGCAGGCCATCGAGGCCGCCGGCGCCGACTGGCTGCACCTCGACGTGATGGACGGGCATTTCGTCCCCAACCTCAGCTTCGGCCCGCTGGTGCTGCAGGCGCTGCGCCCGCACACCCGGTTGCCGTTCGACGTGCACCTGATGATCAGCCCGGTCGATCCCTTCATTGCCGCCTTCGCCGAGGCCGGGGCCGATCACATCCTGCTGCACCCCGAGGCCGGGCCGCACCCGCACCGTTCGCTGCAGCACATCCGCTCGCTGGGCAAGCGCGCCGGGGTGGTGCTCAACCCGGGCACCCCGGTCGAGGCCGTTGCCTGGCTGCTCGAACTGGCCGACATCGTGCTGGTGATGACCGTCAATCCCGGATTCGGCGGGCAGGCGTTCCTGCCCTCGCAGCTTGCCAAGATCGCCACACTGCGGCGGATCATCGACGCCGCGGGCCGGCCGATCGCGCTGGCGGTGGACGGCGGCATCGGCCCGGACACCGCGCGGTCCGCGGTCGAGGCGGGGGCCGACACGCTGATCGCCGGCACCGCGGTGTTCGGCGCCGCCGACTATGCCGCGGCAATCGCGGCGTTGCGCGCTGCCGGGCCCGGGGCCAGGGCTGGGGCCGGGGTAATCGCCGCACCACCCGCAGCGGAGGCCACTGCAATCGCCGCACGATCCGCGGCGAAAACCGCGGCAACCGCCGCGCCACAACCGGCCACGGCGGCGCCCACCGACCCGCGTGCGGTGGAAAAAACCGGATGACGCGCGGCAGGCCGCGCGCCTGGCTGCGCGACGTACGGCGGCTGATGGCGCGGCTGCCGCGCCCCGGCATGGCGCGGGTGCCGGACGCGCCGATCCAGCCGATGCGCGATGTCTGGCCGGGCGACGCCGTGCGCGGTGCCCGCCTGCTGCGCGGCGAGATGGCGCTGGGCGGTGGCACCGCGGTGCTGCAACCGGGCGCCTGGGCCACCGGAGCGGCATCACCGATCCTCACCGCGGCCGCGCACGGCTTCGCCTGGCTACGCGACCTGCGCGAGATCGGCTCGCCGGCGGCGCTGCTGCGCGCCCGCGCCCTGGTCGGCGAGTGGATTGCCGCGCCGCCGCTGGAGCCGATCGCCCATCGCCCGGACGTGACCGGCGCGCGCATCGCGGCCTGGCTCGGGCATTACGACTTCTTTGCCGCGACCGCCGACGACACGTTCCGCCAGAAGCTGATGGCACGGCTGGTCACCGACGCGCGCCGGCTGTCCGCCGCGCTGCCCACCGAGGAGATGGACGGCCGCGCGCTGACCGCGCTGAAGGGGCTGACCGCGGTGGCGGTGGCGCTGCCGGACCAGCAGACCTACCTCAACCGCGTGCTGCGGTTCCTGCCGCAGGAGCTGGCCCGCCAGGTGCTGGGCGACGGCTGCCATGTGGAGCGCAGCCCGCTGGCGCACCTGGCGGCGCTGCAGGACCTGATCGACATCCGCGCCCTGCTGCAATCCGCCCAGGCGCAGCCGCCGGCCGCGCTCGCCGCCACGATCGAGCGCATGGCCACGGTGCTGCGGTTCTTCCGCCACGGCGATCTCGGGCTCGCCCAGTTCAACGGCGCCCGGGAGGAAGCCGGGCCGCTGATCGACAACGTCCTCGCCCGGTCGGGCCGTAGCGGCAAGCTGCCGACCGCGCTGACCGAGGGCGGCTTCCACCGGCTGCAGGCCGGCCGCACCACGGTGATCGTCGATTGCGGCGCGCCGCCGCCGCCGGGCCTCGACCGCTACGCCCATGCCGGCACCCTGGCGATGGAGATGTCGGTCGGCCGCGAGCGCGTGGTGGTGAACTGCGGCGGCTTCCCGGCCGGGGGAGAACCGTGGCGCGACGCCACCCGCGCCACCGCGGCGCACTCCACCCTGGTGATCGCCGACCTTAACTCGGCCGAGCTGAAGCCGGACGGGCTGGGGCATCGCCCGACGGTGACCGAGGTGCAGCGCCAGGAGGCCGACGGCGCGCACTGGCTGGAGGCCAGCCACGACGGCTGGAAGCGGGCGTTCGGCGCGATCCACCGGCGCAGCCTGTACGTCGCCAGCAGCGGCGACGACGTGCGCGGCGAGGACATGATCGAGGCGTTCGCGCCGCAGCCGTTCGCCTTGCGCTTCCACCTGCACCCGGACGTCAGCGCCAGCCCGCAGCAGGGCGGCGCGGTGCTGCTGCGGCTGCGCTCGGGCGGCGGCTGGCGGCTGCGCGCCGACGGCGGGCGGATCGGCATCGAGGACAGCATCTACCTCGGCGGTGCCGAGCCGCGGCGCAGCGAGCAGGTGGTGGTCACCGGCGGTCCCGATGGCCCGCAGCAGGTGAAATGGGCGATCAGCAAGGTGGGGTAAGCAGTCGTCAGTTGTCAGTCGTCAGTTGTCAGAACGGGCGCATTCCGGGGTGGCCGAACCACGCATCGCCGCTTGAAGATCATCGAGATCAAAACGCCTTGGGCAGGCCGGCCTGCTTCAGGACCTCGTTGGCGGTGTGTCGGCTCTTGATCCCCGATGGCACTGGAAAATGCCGTTCGCTGACCGGACTGTACCAAATCATGCCGTTCGCTGATCGGACCGTACCAAATATCGTACCGACCGTGCCGCACGAAACGGCAACCGTTCCGCAGCAGGATTGCCAGCAGCTCCCGATCATAGGTCGCAGCCATCAGGCTGCAATCAGCACACTCTCGATACGATCAGCGAGAAGTTGGATCTGCACTTCGCGGGCGGACGTCCCGTGATTGAGTTCCAGCAGCTCGGGAACCAGGTGCTTGATGTCGTCCAGGAGCCCTTCGAGGGTCGCGGATTCGGCGACGAGGCCACGCACATCCTCGCTCTCCGTCCACCAGACGGCTGCCTTGTCGTCCCAATGTGCCAGCACCCGGAGCACATCCATATCGGCCGTCCCTTCCAGCCGCTTCGTCGTCAGACATGGGGAGGGGAATTGGGAAAGAAACCCATGTCAAGGCAAATTTCATCGCCGCGCGCGGTAGCATTCCGTTGGTGGCCACCGACGACCGGCAACTGGATCAGTGCTTGCCGGTTCTCGAACGGATGGCATATTCTGCCAATGACGCAATCCGGAAAGGCGCAGGCGATGCCCACGCGCAATGTGGTGCTGACCGACCAGCAGGCCACGATGATCGAGCGGCTGGTGCGCGCCGGCCGTTACCAGAACGCCAGCGAGGTGCTGCGCGACGGGCTGCGTCTGGTGCGGCAGCGGGAGGCCGAGGACAAGGCGCGCATCGCAGCGCTGCGGCAGGCGGCACGCGTCGGGATGGAAGATTTTGCCGCCGGACGCTTTCACAGCTTTGCCGATGGCGCGGCGCTGCACAGCCATCTGGCCGCGCGCGCCCGCAAGGTCCTGGGCCGGTCGTCTGAGTGACACGCCGCACCTGGACCGTCCGGCTGTCGGACACGGCCGAAGCGGACTATGACGACATCCTGCGCTGGACCGAAGGTCGGTTTGGCGCCGCGCAGGCCGCCGCATACGGCGACCTGTTGGCCACCGCACTGGTGCGTCTGGAGCGCGGGCCAGCCACCGCCGGGGCGCGCCAGCGCGATGCGATCGGTCCGGGCGTGTGCGCACTGCATGTCGGCCGCCGCGGGCGGCATGTCATTCTGTTCCGGATCGGCAGCGAGCGCGATCGGACAATCGACGTGCTGCGGATCCTGCATGATGCGATGGACCTTGCGCGGCATGTCGTCCCTGACCACTGAATGAAAGTCATCGAGCTCACCAACGTCGATTTCTCCCTCCGGCACTTCCTGTTGCCGCTGATGCGCGGCATCCGCGCGCGCGGCCACGAGGTGGTGGGGGTGTGCGCCGAGGGCCCGTTGCTGGACGACGTGCGCGCCGAGGGGTTCCGCGTGGTCGGCCTGCCGTTCGCCCGTCGCATCTCGCCGCTGGCACATCTGCGCGCGTTCCTGCGCCCTGGTGCGGCTGTTCCGCGCCGAGCGGCCGGACCTGGTGCATGCGCACATGCCGCTCAGCGGCTTCCTCGCCCGGCTGGCGGCGCGCTGCGCCGGGGTGCCGCGCATCGCCTATACCTGCCACGGCTTCTGGTTCAACAACCCCGGCCCCTGGCCGCGCCGCGCCGCCGGCTTCGTGCTGGAGTGGCTCGCCGGCCGGGTGACCGATGTCTACCTGACGGTGTCGCAGGCGGAAGCGGCGGACGCGCGCCGCCTTCATATCAGCGTGCACGCGACCCCGGTCGGCAACGGCCGCGACCCCGCGGTGTTCCGCCCCGATCCGGCGGCGCGTGCCCGCATCCGTGCGGCGCTGGGGGTGCCGCCGGACCGCGTCGTGGTCATCGCCGTGTCGCGCCTGGTGCGCCACAAGGGCTACCCCGAGCTGGCCGCGGCGATGCGCGAGGTGCCCGCCGCCGAACTGTGGGTGGTGGGCGAGCGCCTCGCCTCGGACCGCGGCGAGGACATGGGCGCGGTGCTGCGCGACGGCGGGCCTCGGCGCGCGGCTGCGGCTGCTGGGCTATCGCGAGGACGTCGCCGCCCTGCTGGCTGCGGCCGACATCTTCGCCCTGCCCAGCCATTTCGAGGGCCTGCCGATGTCGGTGATCGAGGCGATGCTGACCGGCCTGCCGGTGGTTGCGACCGACATCCGCGGTCCGCGCGAGCAGGTCGTGGACGGCGAGACCGGGCTGCTGGTGCCGCCGGGGCAGGTCGCGCCGCTGGCCGCGGCGCTCGCGCGGCTGGCCGCCGACCCGGCGCTGCGCGCCGCGATGGGTGCCGCCGGCCGGGCGCGCGCCTGCGAGCTGTACGACGAGGCACGCGTGGTGAGCCGCACGCTGGACCTGCTGGGGCTGCCGGTCTAAGCGGGGGTCGTCGCGACGGAAGGTGTCGTGCCATCCGTACACCTCGCCCGCACTTGCGGGAGGGGTTGGTGAGCAAAGCGGTTGAGCCGCGAAGCGGATCAACGGTGAGGGTGGTGCGCGCGGCACGACCCTCACCCGCGTCGTAAGAGCTCCGCGACCTCTCCCGCAACTGCGGGAGAGGTGAATTGCCTCGGAGCCGCCATGACCGACCTTGTCCCCATCACCCGCGCCCTGATCTCGGTGTCCGACAAGACCGGGCTGCTGCCGCTGGCCCAGGCGCTGGCGGCGCGCGAGGTCGAAATCCTGTCCACCGGCGGCTCCGCCCGCGCCCTGCGCGAGGCCGGCGTGGCGGTGAAGGAGGTCTCCGAACACTCCGGCTTCCCGGAAATCCTCGACGGCCGCGTGAAGACCCTGGTGCCGCAGATCCACGGCGGCATCCTGGGCCGGCGCGACCTGCCGCAGCACCGCGCGCAGATGGAAGAGCACGGCATCGCGCCGATCGACCTGGTCGTGGTCAACCTGTATCCGTTCGAGGCCACCGCCGCGCGCCACGCGCCGTACGACGAATGCGTCGAGAACATCGACATCGGCGGCCCGGCGCTGATCCGCGCCGCGGCGAAGAACCATGATTTCGTCGCCGTGCTGACCGACCCGTCGCAATACCCCGCGGCGCTGGCCGAACTTAGCGCGCACGGCGGCACCACGCTGGCCCTGCGCCGGCGCCTGGCATTCGAGGCCTATGCCTGCACCGCCGCCTACGACGCCGCCATCACCGGATGGTTCGCCCGGCAGACCGAAGCAGAATTCCCGCCACGCTTCGGTTTCGCCGGAACGTTGCGCCAGACAGCTGCGCTACGGCGAAAATCCGCACCAGCGCGCCGCATTCTACGTGACCGACCGGCGCCCCGGCGTCGCCACCGCGATCCAGGTCCAGGGCAAGGAGCTGTCGTACAACAACCTCAACGACACCGACGCCGCCTTCGAATGCGTCGCCGAGTTCGACGCCCCCACGGTGGCAATCATCAAGCATGCCAATCCTTGCGGCGTGGCCAGCGCGCCGACGCTCGCGCAGGCGTGGGACCTGGCCTTCCGCTGCGATCCGGTCTCGCCGTTCGGCGGCATCATCGCCGTGAACCGCACCCTGGACGCATCGGCCGCGAAGAAGATCGCCGCCATCCTCACCGAGGTGATCATCGCGCCCGACGCCGACGATGCGGCAAAGGCGGTGTTGGCGCGCAAGAAGAACCTGCGCCTGCTGCTGACCGGCGCGTTGCCCGACCCGACGGAGCAGAGCCTGACCTTCCGTCGGCTGTCGGGCGGCTTCCTGGTGCAGACCCGCGACGACGGCCGCGTAACCCGGGATATGCTGAAAGTCGTCACCCGGCGCGCGCCGACGGCGGCCGAGCTTGACGACCTGATCTTCGCGTTCCGCGTCTGCAAGCACGTGAAGTCGAACGCGATCGTCTACGCCAAGAGGGCCGCGACCGTTGGCATCGGCGGCGGCCAGACGAGCCGCGTGGACAGCGCGCGCATCGCCGCCTGGAAGGCTGTGGAGGCAGCGAAGGCGGCCGGCGAGCCCGAGCCGCTGACCCGCGGCAGCGTGGTGGCATCCGACGCGTTCTTCCCGTTCGCCGACGGGCTGGAGGCGGCGATTGCGGCCGGCGCGACCGCGGTGATCCAGCCGGGTGGCTCGATGCGCGATGCCGAAGTGATCGCCGCGGCGGATGCAGCCGGCATCGCAATGGTGTTCACTGGTATGCGGCATTTCCGGCACTAATACCCGGCGCCGAAACAGACTGACCCACGGCAGGCTTCGCCGCCGCCGGTCTGACCGATCGATCAGGGGTCCAACTTCTCCTTGGCCAGTTCCTCCTCAAGCTCTTCATCGGAACCCGGTGTTGGCGGTTCGCCCGCCGATTTGTAAGGGGCGCGAGCCATCTTCTGGATCGCCGCACAGGCTGCCTCGACTGCTTCGATTGCGTGCGCGATGATCGCGTGTGCCGAGGTCCCCTTGGCTTCCGGCAGCGTGGCCCTGAGGCTCTGCACGACGACCGCGAAGGCAAGATTGTCCGCCGGTAGATCAAGCGTGCTTTTCGCGACCAGCACCTCGTGTAGCCGGGTGGGCTCGCCGCCGGCCATGCCCTCGGCGGTAGCGGTCGACAATTGCCTGGCATCCTGCTCCATCGCTGCCAACGCGCGGACCTTCTGGTCCTTCGAGAGCGCGGGGTCGACAACCATGTGCGACGGATGAGCACCGGTCGTACGCTGCGATGTAAGCTTGGCCGGCGGTGACCTCTGGTTGTCGGTTGCTGCCCTCGGTCGATTGCTCATGGACTTGCTCATGAATCGTGTTGCTCCTGTCGGTCGTTAGGCGTTGAGTGCATTCGAATTTCACCAGCCGGGCGTGTCTCGGTCAGCGGCGCGTACCCTGCATCTGAACCGGGCATCTGAACCGGGCATCTGAACCGGCGATCTGAATGATGGTCAGCTCATCGGAATATTCGTTTCAGAAATAGCTCGACCGCCGCCTGGAAGCGGTCGTCAGCGGGCACGTCGAAGGCGGCCGGCATGGCATCATAAACGCCCTGCGAGGTGGCCGCGCGATAAGCGGCGGATTTTCCAGCGGCGCGGTCGATGCGAACGAGCGGCACGATCAGTCCCTCTTTTATTGTGGGGTGGGTGCCGTGGCCCACGTGCAATGCAACATGGCTGACCGATCCACGGGTCATGCTGCGTGCGAAAGGTCAGCGTTGCTGCGCTTCCAAGGCAGTCACCATCGCCAGCTTCTGCTTTGCGTCGGCGAGCAATCGCTCAAGAACTCGCACGGCTGTCGTCGCCCATATGGAGCTTCAGCATGGCTCCATAATGAGAGATATCCCTTTGGATAAAGGTGGGATCGTCCATCATCGTCGCATCTCCTGTGAGTGGATGGGAGTGACATCCTGTCCATCGGTGACCATCCAGATTCGGCTTGGCCACGTCTACCATCGGAATATACCTACGGTATCGGACCGGCCCCGACGGGGGCTTTTCCCGTCCGGGGACGGGGTGGGCACTGGCGTGAGAGGAGTGGCCGGCTTCTTCGGGAGGATGCAGCCGCGCAACCCGAGGTTCTCCGTCAGGGCGCCGCCAAGATGTTGACCATGCGGCGGTTCGGCGTCGGGCATGCGGCTCTTGTCCCGGAACGCCAGTGCGCGGGCCACCGTGGCACTGAGTAGTTTCCGGCCCTTTGGCGTCGTGCTGCTTGCCCCTATCCAGCAGCGACGTTCGAGAGAAGGCGTCGATGACCGACAGCCGAAGGGAGTTGGACCGCAGATGAACGACCATGTTTATAGCGTGACCGAGATCGTCGGAACGTCGAAAACCAGCGTCGAGGATGCCGTGCAGCATGGCATTGAGACGGCGGCGAAAACGCTCAGGAAGCTCGAATGGTTCGAGGTGACACAGATCAAGGGCCATATCGTCGATGGCAAGGTCGGGCATTACCAGGTCTGCATGAAGCTTGGCCTTCGTTACGACCCGCAGTGACATGCCGGCAATTCCGCGGCAGCGGAGGCGCACCAGCATCCAGACATGGTTGGCCAGACGTGGTTGGCCAGACGTGGTTGGCATGACACCACGCGTCTGAAACGATGACTCTTCCATCATTTCCGGCGCGTGATGTCGCGTGCCGGGTTGCCCAGTGGCGGCAATGCCGGCGGCCCGCCGAATGTAAACTCATGCCGACGATGATTCCTTATGATCCGTGGTATGATCGCCAACAAGGGTCACCGCGATAGTGCGCCGAAAAGACTCCCAATCCGGGGCGATCGCATTTGGAATGCGCATCATCCGCGGTTTACGGCGCGGCCAGACGTCGAACCGCCAACGCGCCGAGAAAATCGGGAGCGGGTGACGGGTTCTACCGGTTGACAGCCTTGGCGTTCCTGGCGGTTCATTCGGCCGCCAATGTTGGACTTGCCGGCCCCGGCCAGCACGTGGTCAGTGCCGGCGCGACGACCCTGTCAACGAAATTCCAAATGTGACTCCCCTAACTCCCAAGCGCTTTTTGCGCGCGGCCCCATTAACCAATCCTCTGCGCGCGCTGCGGTGGATCTTCTTCGCGGTGTCCCACCCCGATGCAGACGCCGCCCACATGATCTGATAGGCCTCAAGCGCCGCTTCGACCTGCGTCGCCGCCGCTTCGCCACCTGGGTCACCGCTGGCACGCACGGCGTCATCCGCACCCCACGCGGCGCATCCCACGCGGCGCACCAAGGAGACCGAGACATGAGCTACCAGTTCCTGCTGTACGACGTGAACGACCGCGTCGCCACCATCACGCTGAACCGTCCCGAACGGCACAACGCGCTGAGCCAGCCGCTGGTGGACGAGATCATGGCGGCGGTCGCCGAGGCCGACGCCGATCCCGAGGTGCGCGTGCTGGTGGTGGCCGGCGCCGGCGGCCGCGCGTTCTCCGCCGGGTACGACATCAAGGACTCCGCCGAACAGCCGAAGCGCACGCTGGCTCAGTGGCGCGCGCGCATGCAGAAGGACATCAGGTTCACCTATTCGGTGTGGGATTGCACCAAACCGGTGATCGCGATGATCGACGGCTTCTGCTACGCCGGCGCACTGGAATTCGCGATGTGCTGCGACATCCGCTACTGTTCCGACGCCTCGAGCTTCGCCGCGGTCGAGGCGCGGTTCTCCAACGGTATCGCCACCATGATCATGCCCTGGCTGATCGGCCAGCGCTGCCGTGCCCTGCTCTACACCGGCGACAGTTTCGACAGTGCCGAGGCCTTCCGTCTTGGTCTGGTCGATAAGGTGTTCCCCAAGGCCACCCTGCACGCCGAGGTAACAAAAATCGCCCGGCGCATGTCGCGCGTTGCCGCGGATTGCCTGAAATGGAACAAGCGCTCGGTCAACCACGCGTTCGAGACGATGGGGCTGCGCAATGCGATCATGTATGGCGCCGAGGCCTCGGCGATCATGGACGCGACGCGGCTCGCCGGAAGCCGATCGCTTCGATGCGATCCGCCGCAGCGAAGGGCTGCAGGCCGCGTTGAAATGGCGCGCCGAACAGTTCGCCCCGTATGAATGACCCCGTACGAACGAGGCAGTGAAACGACGCCCCAACCGTCATGGCCGACTCCGATACGAATTGCTTGGCTCCATCGGCCGCCTTCATCGGCCGTTGTTGCTCCGGGCTCCTTCGCGATGGCATAATCGCTCGACCGAGCACCGGGGACGGCACCCGCCGTCCCGCAGATGGGAACTGGCGTGTCAGAGGCACAAATCGCGCACCCGGAGTGGGACCATCTGCGACAATGGCAATCGGATGAAATCGCGCTCGCCCTGTCGCCGATCGCGTTTTTGTCCTTCGTGGACATCGCTTTCCCGCCCGACGAGTGCGCCCATCGGTTTGCCGAAGAACTGGCCGCCGCACTGTCGGCCGCCGGATCCCGCGTCCGGCAACACCCGGTAACGCCGGCGGCTTCCATCGAGGCCGGCATCGAGTTGACACTCGATGCCGTCCCCGGTCCCGCGCAGCAAGCTGTTGCGGCGGCGCTATGGAATGGCGGACTGCGATATCGGCTGCACTTCAGGAATGCCCTCGCGCGACCCCTGATCGGGATCGGGCGGCGACCGGATTGTCCGTTGCCCCGGGTGCGCGCCGAAATCGCCAGAGGATTCGTCCTGCCCCCGGTCATGCCGTCCCCGCCGCCCGCCGGCGCGATGGACGAACCGCGCGACGCATCGCCGCCCCCCTTGCGCGAGCTGCTGGACCGGTTTCGCGCCCTGGGCGACAATTGCGAGCTCGGACTGGTGCAGCGGCACGCCGGGGCGGAGCCGATCGACCTGCTCCGGTTTGCCGGGCTGTATATTCCGATAGAACAACGTCTGCAGGCGATCACGGAGGCGATCGCCAAGGGGTTCGCGGGACTGGGACAGCCCGGGACCATACGCCTTGAGATTGGCGGTCCCGATGACAACGGCAAGCAGGAGTTTCTCGCCCAGGAGAGTGTCTATCACCTGCGAAACCACACCGGACGATACGTCGGCGAGATCGATCCGGAGCGGCTTTTGCAGCAGCAGACGTATGCCTTCCTGGTCTGGCGCAGGAAATTTCTCGACGACCTGCAGGCAGCGGACAAGGTGTGCGTCTGGAAATCGAATCTGCCGCAACACGAGTCCGATATCCGCGCCCTGCTGGCCGCGCTCCGGGCCTACGGCCCGAACACTTTGCTTTGGGTCGCCCAGAGCGACGCGGACCATCCCCCCGGCGCCGTCGATGACCTGGGTGGCGGCCTTTTCAAGGGCACGGTCACGCGCTTTGCGCCGTACGATCGCGCCTATGAGATCGAACTGGACTCGTGGTTCGCCATGTGTGTGCGTGCGTACCAGGTGATCCCGGCGCTGCGTGCTGCCGATCAACCGGCGGTGGGCCAGCAAGCGCCCGATGCCAGCGCATACCGCGGATGGGTGGACGGTATCGTCAGTGATCGCCTGGCCGGGTGGTGTTGCCGAGACGGCAGTTCCGACCCGGTGCCACTGGAATTGATCATCGACGGCGAGCACGCGGCCAGCTTCGTCGCGCTGGTCCGGCGTGACGACCTGGAACACGCTGGTATCGGCGACGGACGGCATGGCTTCTACAGTTCGATCGCCTTGTGGGGCGTCCGGCCGGACGCCGTCATCGCCGTCAGGGTTCAGGGCACCGACATCGAGGTTCCGGGCAGCGGTCGCCGATTGTCGGAATACCCGCTGCTGTGAAGCGCGCAACCATGGCCGTTGGTGACCGCCTGAGCGGCGCAAGGACGCCGGCCGTGCCCGACACGGCATCGCCTGTAAGGATGTGGTAACGGTTTATCGCCCATGATGCCCCTGGGCGCGGTGATGCGCCGGCAGGGACCCCGGCATGTGGCCGCAAAAGGCAGATCTGCTCGGCCTGGCGATCGGCTTCGGCCTGGGCGGAGCCGTGCTGGCCAGCTCCCTGCCCGCCATCGAGGCCGCGCTGCGTCCCGCGCCGCCGCCGGCGCAGCTTGCGCAAGCCCCCCCGACACCGGGGCCGGCCGCCCTGCCCGCGGACGCGCCGCCCGCGCCGCCGGACCGGGTCGCCGAGCTGCCTGCGCCCGACGAGTTGCCGCGCGTCGTCTATCCCGACCTGCCGCCGAACGGCACGCTCGCCCCGCCGCTGCCCACCGTCGTCGAACCGTCCGTGCCGCGGAACGCGGCCGGCAAGGCGGGCACCGGGTTCTTCATCGCCGACGACGGCAGCCTGCTGACCGCCGCGCACGTGGTGACCGACTGCCGTCGGACCGAGGTCCTCTCGCGCCTGGTGAAATCGACGCCGGCCGAGGTCCTGGCCAGCGATCCGACGCACGACATCGCACTGCTGCGCATCCGGCACGTTCGCCCGCCCGGCACGCTGTCCATCGGGCGGCCGGCGTCGCGCCGGATGGTGGTGTTCGGCTATCCCGCCTCGGCCGGCCCGATCATTCCGCAGGAAACGACGGCCACGCTGGAAAACGACAAGTTCCCGCTACCGCTCAACGCGCTGACCAACCCGCGAGACCTGGTCTGGATCGAAGCCGCGGCGGTGACCCATGGCTACAGCGGCGGTCCCATCCTCAACCCGGACAACGGCGCGGTCGTCGGCATCGTGAAGGGCAGCGTCGACACGCACGGCGCGGGGTTTGCCCGCGGCATGCCGGTGTCGGGCGTGACGATCGGCCCGGGCGCCGGACGGCTCGCCGACTTCCTGCACCAGGCGGCGCCGGAGCTCGACCTGGCGGCGCCATACGACACCGGCGATACGGCGATGGACGACGCGCGCCGGGCCACCGTGCACGTCGTGTGCTGGTATTGAGGCGTGAGGGGCGGCAGGGGTGGCATGGCTTGACCCGGCCAGGCAATCCCGAACCTCCTGCGCACGGCCATGGATATTGCTTCGCTGCGCTCGCAATGACACCGGGGCCTGAATGACACCGGGGCCCGGCAGGTCCGTTGCTTCCGCCGATCGTCCGGAGTGCCACCCGCCTTGCGGTCGGCATCAGCCGTTGCGGAACGTGTAGCTGTAGCCGTTCAGCGCCGGCGCGCCGCCGAGATGCGCGTAGAGCACCTTCGACCCCCTCGGGAAGAACCCCTGGCGCACCAGGTCGATCATGCCCTGCATCGATTTGCCCTCGTAGACCGGGTCGGTGATCATCGCCTCCAGCCGCGCCGACAGGCGGATGGCCGCCAGCGTCTCCGGCGACGGCACGCCGTAGACCGGATAGGCATAGTCCTCGTTCAAAACGATATCGTCGACGGTGATCGCCGGTCCGCCGATCAGCGCCGAGGTGTTCTGCGCAATCTCCAGCACCTGCGCCCGCGTCTGCGCCGGGGTGGCTGACGCGTCGATGCCGATGACGTTGCGCTGGCGGCCGTCCTTGGCGAAGCCGACGACCATGCCGGCGTGGGTGGAGCCGGTGACGGTGCAGACGATGATGAAGTCGAAACGGATGCCGAGCGCCGCTTCCTGCGCACGGACCTCCTCGGCGAAGCCGACATAGCCGAGGCCGCCCAGCTTGTGGACCGAGGCACCTGCGGGGATCGCATACGGCTTGCCGCCCTTGGCGCGCACGTCCTCCAGCGCCGCGCTCCAGCTTTCGCGGATGCCGATGTCAAAACCCTCGTCGACCAGTTGCGTCTCCGCCCCCATCAGGCGCGACAGCAGGATGTTGCCGACGCGGTCGTAGACGGCGTCCTCGTGCGGCACCCAGCTTTCCTGGATCAGCCGGCACTTTAGGCCCAGCTTTGCCGCCACCGCCGCGACCATGCGCGTGTGGTTCGACTGCACGCCGCCGATCGAGACCAGCGTGTCGGCATTGCTGGCGATGATGTCGGGCACGATGTATTCGAGTTTTCGCAGTTTGTTGCCGCCGAAGGCGAGGCCGGAGTTGCAGTCCTCGCGCTTGGCGTAGATCTCGACGTTGCCGCCGAGATGGGCGGACAGGCGCGCAAGTCTTTCCACCGGCGTCGGGCCGAAGGTCAGGGGGTAGCGTGCGAAGTTCGACAGCATCGGGGCGTCCTTCCCGGAGACGATGGCGGCGGAGGGTAGCAAAGATTGCCTGAGCTGGCAGGGAGTTCCGTGGGGCGGGTTGCCGGGCCGAAAGGCGCATGGATGCCTTTAGGGTCGGTATGTCCGCCAGTGCGGCCGCTATCGACCGACTGGCTGCAATTTGGCGGCCTTTCCATCGACCCAACGGTTGCAGAATGCCTGGAACGGCGTTTACGCTGCCTTCGAAACGGGCGGATCGGCCGCCCATCCGGGGAATGTCGGTCAAGGTCGAGCCCGTCGCGCTCACCGCCGAAGCGGCCGGTTGCCGCATCGGGTGCCGAACTGATGGCGAAATCCGCAATCGAAACGCCAAGGCAAAGCAAGCAACGGATCGGCACCTGCGCGCACGGGGCCTCGCGTGAGTGGGCGGAAAGGCGCCGCAAGGAGGGCCGATCCGCGGCCGTCGCCCGGATGACCCCGTGCCACTGATGACGTCCCGGCCCGCGTGGGTCGCCTGGTTACGGAACGACGTTCCGCGCGGCGTCGTCGGGGCGATCGGTGTCGCCGCCGCGGCCGTTTTCATGCCGAGCCTGGCCTACGTCGTCGCGCTGCATCCGCCGTGGCTGGCGTGGCAACCAAGGTGGTGTCTGGCTTTATCGATCCCACTGGCGATCGCACTGGCCGTCTGCCTGACAGGCGGCGTTTGGGCGATCGCGAGCCGATACCGGATCGGCAGCGGTGGCTTGGCGACCGCCCTGCTGACAGCCGGCCTCGCCGCGGTCGCGGGCACGCGGGTTGGCATGGACGTCCTGCCGCAACCGCAGCACATCGCCGACCTGGTCATTACCGCGACCGGCAACAAGGCAAGCGAGGCCCGCGGCAGCGAAGTGTGGTTCCTGGGTGCCGAGGTGCAGGGAAAGCCTGTGCCGTGGACAGCGTATTCGCTGGATCCGTCGTGGGAACGACGCGATGATGCGGTGGTTTCCTATCGCCAGCAGCCGGCGTCGATCGTGCTGCCGAAGGTGTCCGCCGGGCAACTCCAACTGCACTTCCTGTGGCATCCGTGGTCCGGCCAGGTTGTGCTGCATTGGGGATTGCACCAGAAGACCGTCGATCTGTTTGCCAAGGCCAGCAAAGCCGGTCGCAGGACGATCACGTTCGACACACGTCCACTCACCGTTGCGGATCTGGCCATGGGCGGCACCGTACTGCTCCCCGGGCTGCTGGCAGGTTTGCTGCTTGCCGTGCCGCGCGTGCGTGCCATCGCGTTTGCCGCGCTGCCCGTCCTGCCGGTTGTCCTGCTCGCCATGGCGGCGTCGCCAGGGATCTACACCGAGGACAGTCAAATCCAGTTGATGCAGGCGCTGAGCGGCCACTACGAGGACTGGTATCCGCCCATCATGGCGGCCCTCTGGTCCGGCCTGATCGCGCTCACCGGGCGACCAGAGGCGATGTTCTGGTTTCACATCGGCCTGTTTGCCGCCGGAATGCTCGGCTGGGCCGCGGTGCTGCGGCGTGTGGGATCGAGGCAACTGGCAGCGGTCCTGCTGCTGCTATGCGGGCTTGATCCGGCACTGCTCAGTTCCGCCGGCGTGCTGTGGAAGGACGTGTCGCTGGCATTCACGCTGAACTGCGCCAGCGCGGCAGCGGCGGCGCTCTACCTGGATCGGCGGCTGGGCCGCACCAGCCGGACCTGGCAGCACGTCGCATTGCTGGGCGCACTGGCACTCTTGCTGTTTTACGCAGTCAGCGTGCGGGTGAACGCGGCGCCCGCCGTGATTCCGATTCTGGCGCTCGCGGCCTGGGCGATGCTGCCGGAGATGGACGGCTCGAACGATGTTCGCCGGCGCTCGGGCGCTGCCTGCGGCATCGGGGTTGCCGGCACTCTGGTCCTGTGGCTCGGCGCCGGCATCCTGGACCACGACGTCTTGCACGCCGAACGGCAACATATCGAGCAGTTCGGTATGCTCTATGATATCGCGGGGATCGGGGTGGCATCGGGAGATTTCAGGTTTCCGGAACGATTCGAATCGCGTTACTATACGCCGCAGAAGATCGTCGAATCGTATTCGCCGATTTTGGGAAATTATTTGTTCTTCCTGCCGGACAGTCCATTGGTCCTGCACTTCAAAAACGACGCCGGGACCGGTGCCCAGGCAGCATTGCGACACAGCTGGATTGGCGACATCCTGGACCATCCCGGCGCCTACATGACCCACAGGGCGCGCGTGTTCGCCTCACTGCTCAGGATCGGATATGCCGAGCCATATTACTACGTGCTTCCCTATGAACAGCTTATGCCGAGATCCGGCACACATTTCAGTGGCCAGACGACATTGCTCGGCTGGCTGGAATCGTGGATCCGGTTGGCGGCACGTTTCACCCCGATGTTCTTTGGCTGGTTCTGGGCAGCTATCCTGCTGATCGTCCTGGCCGCGGCATGGCTGAACCGGCGGCACGTTGCCGCGCCAATCGCGCTGACCGTCGGCGGTTCCGGCCTGATGTACATGGCGCCGTACCTTGTCATCGCCATCGCCTCTGACTTCCGTTACCTGCTGTGGAGCGTCCTGTCCGCGACAATCGGAGCTGCTGTCGTGTGTTGTTCGGCAAGCGGCGATCGGCTGCCCAGGCTGGTGGATCGACTGCGAACGCGCATCGGCAGAACCGGGCATGGCTGAGCGTCGTACTTGGATTTTGTCCGCGTCGGCCAGGGATGCGTCAACGAAAGATCAACTCAGCCCCCGACGTAGGGCGGAAAAGCGTAGCGCATTCCGCCATTTTTGCGGGTCTCAACGAAGCCGTCGGCACGACGCCAATGGCGGAATGCGCTGCGCTTTTCCGCCCTACATTCGTTATGTCCGCACGTGCCGCCCCCGTTCAGTCCAGCCCAGCCAAGTCCCGCCATTCGGCCTCGGTCAGCGTGCGCACCCCCAGTTCCGCCGCCCGCCGCGCCTTCGATCCGGCATCGGCACCCAGCACCACCAGATCCGTCTTCTTCGAGACGCTGTCGGTCACCTTCGCCCCCAGCGCCTCGGCGCGCGCCTTCGCCTCGGGCCGGGTCATCGTCTCCAGCGCGCCGGTGAACACGATCGTCTTGCCGGCAAGCTGACTGTCCGCCGCCTCCGCCGGTGCCGCATCCTCGATCGTCAGTTCGCGCGCCAGTTCGTCCAGCGTCTCGACGTTGCGCGCCTCGCCGAAGAAGTCCGCCAGCTCCTCGGCGATCGCCGGGCCGATGCCGAGGATATTACCCAGCGCCTCGCGTTCCTCCGACCCCACCACGGTCGCCGCCAGCATCTGCGCCCGCCAGTTGGCAAAACTGCCGTAGTGCCGCGCCAAAAGCCGGGCATTCGCCTCGCCGATCCGCCGGATGCCCAGCGCATAAATAAGGCGCGCCAGCGGAATGACCCGCCGCGCCGCGATCGCGCGCGACAGGTTGCGCGCCGACACGGTGCCCCAGCCCTCGCGCGCCGCGATTTCTGCTTCGCGCGCCGGCAGCGTGAACAGGTCGGCGGGGCCTTGCAGCCAACCCTCGTCATAGAATTCCCGGATCGTCTTCTCGCCCAGCCCGTCGATGTCGAACGCCGGGCGCGAGACGAAATGAATCAGCCGCTCCACCCGCTGCGCCGCACAGATCAGCCCGCCGGTGCAGCGGCGCACCGCCTCGCCCGGCGGGCGCACCGCGTGGCTGCCGCAGACGGGACACACCTCGGGAAACCGATAGGGCTTCGAGCCCTTCGGCCGCCGCTCCTTCACCACCGAAACGACCTGCGGGATCACGTCACCGGCGCGCTGGATCACCACCGTGTCGCCGATGCGGATGTCCTTGCGCGCGATCTCGTCCTCGTTGTGCAGCGTGGCGTTCTGCACCAGCACGCCGCCGACGTTCACCGGCTCCAGCCGCGCGACCGGCGTCAGCGCCCCGGTGCGGCCGACCTGGATGTCGATGCCGCGCAGCACCGTCGTCGCCTGCTCGGCCGGGAACTTCCACGCGATCGCCCAGCGCGGCGCGCGGCCGACGAAACCCAGCCGCCGCTGCAGGCCCAGGTCATCGATTTTGTAGACCACGCCGTCGATGTCGTAGCCCAGCCCGGACCGCTGCGCCGCCATCGACTGCTGGAACGCGGCCGCCGCGTCCGCATCCGGCAGATGCTTCGATAACGGATTGACCGAGAACCCCCAGTCGCGCAGCCGGTGCAGGTAATGCCAATGGGTGTCGGCGACCGGCTCGCTGGTCTCGCCCATCGCATAGGCGAACAGCGACAGCGGCCGGCTGGCGGTGATCGAGGGATCGAGCTGGCGCAGGCTGCCGGCGGCGGCGTTGCGCGGATTGGCGAACAGCCGCTGCTCGGCCTTCGCCTGCGCCTCGTTCAGCGCCAAAAAATCCGCCTTGGTCATGAACACTTCGCCGCGGATCTCGATCAGCACCGGCGCATGACCGTGCAGCCGGGCCGGGATCGTCTTGATCGTGCGCAGGTTGGCGGTGACGTCCTCGCCCTCGGTGCCGTCGCCGCGCGTGGCACCGCGCACGAACCGGCCCTGCTCGTAGGTCAGGTTGATCGACAGCCCGTCGATCTTCGGCTCGCCGACGCAGGCCAGCCTGGCGTCCACCGCCAGCCCCAGGAAGCGCCGCGCGCGGGCGCAGAACTCGGCGAATTCTTCGGCGCCGAACGCGTTGTCCAGCGACAGCATCGGCACCAGGTGACGCAGCTTGGCGAACCCGGTCTCCGGCGCGCCGCCGATCCGATGCGACGGCGAATCGGCCCGCACCAGCTTGGGAAACCGCGCCTCGATGGCGCTGTTGCGCTGGCGCAATGCGTCGTACGCGGCGTCGCTGATCTCGGGCGCGTCGAGCGTGTGATACAGCCGGTCGTGGTGCGCGATCTCGCGCGCCAACCGTTCCAGCTCCGCAGCGGCCTCCGCCGCGGAAAGGGCCTCGACATCCTGGGTCGTTGCGGTCATGGGGCTAGAGCGTGGTCATCGTCAATGGGATCGCCGTGCCGCTGTACACCTCTCCCGCGCTTCGCGGGAGAGGTCGCGGAGCGTAGCGACGCGGGTGAGGGTGGGCGCGGGAAGCGACGCGGGTGAGGGTGGTGCGTGCGGCGCGACCCTCACCCTCGGCGCTTCGCGCCTCGACCTCTCCCGCGAAGCGCGGGAGAGGTATAATGGGCCCTCCCTCCCTCACGCCGGCGCCCCCAGCAGGTCGTCGGCCGCGGCGCGCGCCGCCGCGGTCACCGTCTCGCCCGCCAGCATGCGCGCGATTTCCTCGCGCCGCGACCCGCCGTCCAGCACATCGACCAGCGTCGCGGCACGGCCCCGCGCCGTCGCCTTCGCCACCCGCAGGTGCGCCGCACCGCGCGCCGCCACCTGCGGCGAGTGGGTCACCACCAGCACCTGCACATCAGCCGCGACGCGCGCCAGCCGCTCGCCCACCGCCGCCGCCGTCGCCCCGCCGACGCCGCTGTCCACCTCGTCGAACACCAGCGTCGGCGCCACCGAGCCGCTGTGCAGCACCACCTTCAGCGCCAGCATCAGCCGCGACAGTTCTCCCCCCGAGGCGATCCGCGCCAATGGTCCCAACTCCTGCCCGGGGTTGGTGGCGATCAGGAAGCGCACCTGGTCGGCACCGTGCGCGCCCCACTCCCCCTCCGCCAGCTCCGTCACCTCGGCATGGAACCGCGCCTTGGTCAGTCGCAGCGCCGGCAGCTCCTTCGCCACGGCGCGATCCAACCGCAGCGCGGCGGCACGACGCGCCGCGGTCAGCGCGGCGGCAGCCGCGATGTAACTCAGGCGCGCCGCGGCGGCGGCCTGCTCCAGCCCCACCACTTCCGCCGCACCGGTTTCCAACGCCGCCAGCCGAGTGGCCAGGGTGTCCAGCAGCCCGGGCAGCTCGCCCACCGTCACCGCGTGCTTGCGCGCCGCGGCGCGCAACGCGAACAGCCGCTCCTCCGCCCGTTCCAGCAGCCGAGGATCGGCCTCGGCCTCGGCGGCCAGCCGGGTCAGCAGGATTTCCGCCTCGGCGAGCGCCTCCTCCGCCCGTTCCAGCGCCGCTGTCGCCGCGGCCGCAGGATTGTCGGCCTCGGGTTGCCCGGGAACCACCAGCCGCTGCAGCGTCCGCGCGGCGGCCCGCAACGCCGCAGCCGGGCCGGGACCGCGGCGATCGCGCCCCATGGAGGCCGGCGTCAGCTCCGCCAGCGCGGCGGCGATCGCCTCGGCCCGCCGCTCGCCCTGCTGCAGCCGCTGGCGCTCGGCCGCCAGCCGGTCCTCCTCGTCCTCGGACGGAGCCAAACGGGCCAGCTCATCCACCGCGTGACGCAGCCATTCCTCATCGCGCTGGGCCGCCTCGATCCGCTCGCGCGCCGCCGCCAGCGCCGCCAGCGCCACCCGCCAGTCGCGCCATGCCACCAGCACCGCCTGGCGCAGCGCCGGCGCCACGCCGAACGCGTCCAGCAGCGTGCCGTGGCTCGCCGGGTCGGCCAGCCCCATCTGCTCGTGCTGGCCCTGCACCTCGACCAGCAGCGCGCCGGCGCGGCGCAGCAGCGCCACCCCCACCGGCTGGTCGTTCAGGAACGCGCGCGACCGCCCGTCGCGCCCCAGCACGCGGCGCAGCACGATCTCGTCTTCCGCCTCCAGCCCCTGCTCGGCCAGCAGCGCCGAGATCGGATGGCCGGCGGGCGGCGCGAAGCACGCGGTCACGCTGGCCTGCTCGGCGCCGGCGCGCACCAGCCCAGCCTCGGCACGCGCGCCCAGCGCCAGGCCCAGACTGTCCAGCAGGATCGATTTGCCGCCCCCGGTCTCCCCGGTCAGCACCGTCAGCCCCGGCCCGAAACCCAGGTCCAGCCGCTCGATCAGCACCACGTCGCGGATCGACAGCGCGGTGAGCATGCCGACCGGTCCGGATCCGGTCTCAAAAAATCCAGTGCCAGGCGCGCGAGAAGAACCCGCCGGTGCTCACATCGCTGGGCACCGGCGCGCCCTGCACCAGGTTGTTGTTGCGCAACTGGTCGTAGGTGTCGGCGTACCAGCGATTGCCCGGATAGTTGTAGCCCAGCACCGCGGCGGTTCGCTTCGCCTCATCCTTCAGGCCGAGGATCAGGTAGATCTCCACCAGCCGGGCCAGCGCCTCCGGCACCTGGTTGGTGGTCTGGTAGTCGTCCACCACGCGCTGGAACCGCCCGATCGCCGCGGTGTACATGTGCTGGTTCTCGTACCAGCGGCCGATCTCCATGTTCGCCCCGGCGATGTGGTCGCGACACAGGTCGATCTTCAGCCGCGCATCGCGCGCATACGGGGTGCCGGGAAAGCGGTTCACCACCTCCTGCAACGCCGTCATCGCCTGCTGCGTGACCTGCTGGTCGCGCGTGATGTCGGCGATCTGCTCGTAGTAGCAGAGCGCCCGCAGGTAGTAGGCATAGGGCACGTCGCGGCTGGCCGGATGCAGCTTGATGTAGGCGTCGAGCGAGGTCAGCGCCTCGCTGTAGTGGTTCAACAGGTATTGGCCGTACGCCGCCATGAGTTGGGCGCTCGGCGCCCAGGTCGAGAACGGATAGTTCTGGCCCACCAGGTTGAACTGGTCGATCGCCGCCGCATAGCGCTTCGCCTGCAGCGCATCGATGCCGTTGTTGTACAGCGTCTCGACCGGCACGTTGGCGGCGGTGCTGTCGTCGTCCTTGTGCTTGGAGCCGCAGCCGCCGAGCAGCGGCAGCAGCAGCACGAGGCCAAGCGCGAAGCGGCGGAGGGCGGGGCGCGGCGCGGCAGGGCCGGACGGGCCGGAGCGGCCGGTGGGGCGAGCGGTGGGGCGAGCGGGCGGTGTCATCGCCGCGGTTTATAGCATGCGCGCGTCCGGCGCGAAGAGGCGCCACGAGTCTCCCCCTCCCCTTGCGGGCTTCGGCCGCGAAGCGGACCAAGGATGGGGGGAGGGGTTCCGCAGCACGGTGCCTCCGTCCGACCCCCCGACCGCTGCACGGCCGCGCTTAACGCGGCGGTGGCCTTGCTGCCCCACTTCTGCGCCGGTGCCGACTGCGGCCAAGCAAGGGAAAACGCAGATGCACGCCGATCAGAAGGATGCACGCAAATCCCGGCTGAACCGACATCGGCCCGCGCCCACCACGGACTCCCGTCATGGGCGGTGCAGGTCGCCCATCAACGGCACGCCTTCCCGCGACAAGGAAGCAAGGCGACGCCCAACAATTGCTGCTTCGAGCCGCGCTTCGGGTTCGCAATCAGAGCGACTTCGCGGGATTCCGATGGTGTTACGGCAAGCATGCCGAAGAGGAAAGCACTGGCCATCGCTCAAAGAAGCGGCTAAGTTTATACCGTCTTGATATATGGACTAGATCATGGACGCTCTTACCCTCGATCAGATCAGGGTTTTTCTGTCGGTC
Source organism: uncultured Alphaproteobacteria bacterium (assembly GCA_963773345.1). Taxonomy (GTDB): domain Bacteria; phylum Pseudomonadota; class Alphaproteobacteria; order Acetobacterales; family Acetobacteraceae; genus Palsa-883. The sequence goes on from CAVZBG010000010.1 coordinate 1,795,155, forward strand.
GTTGACGAGGGCAGCTTCCCAAAAGCGGCAAAATCGCTGCAACGGGCTCAGTCGGCCGTCACCTACGCGATCCGAAAGCTGGAGGCTGAAATCGGCGTGCCACTGTTCGATCGTTCGGCCTACCGCTCGGGTACTCACACCGGCCGGCCGCGCACTACTGACCCGAGCGCGTCGTATTGCTGAAGAAGCGGGAGCGTTCCGCGAACAGGCACGCGGCCTAGCCAGCGGCCTGGAAGCCGAGTTGAGAATCGTGCTCGACGCGCTTTATCCGATTCCTCAGATATTTGATGCGCTTCGGGCCTTCACCGAACAATTCCCGACAGTACCGCCGCGCCTCTACGTCGCGTCACTGGGTGCCGCTGCCAACCTGGTGACCGACGGGACATGCGCCATCGGATTGCTGCCGAGCAACATTGCTGAACTCACGACGCTCCACCTTACGCCGCTCACCACCATTCACTTCTGCCCAGTGGTCTCTCCATTCCATCCCCTTGCGTCCATACAGGGCATTATCGAGCCCCACCTGCTCCGCCAGCATGTTCAACTTGTCTTGACGGACGCGTCAACTTTGACGGCTGCGAAAGATTGGGGCGTGCTTTCCAGTCGAACTTGGCGCTTGGCCGATCTTGGTGCCAAAAAATCGATGCTGCTCGCAGGGCTCGGCTGGGGAAATATGCCAGCGCACATGGTAGAGGACGAAATCAAAGACGGGAGGTTGACCGTCATTCAACCGGCTGGCTCCGACTCGCTCACACCGCTGGTGCTTGGCGCTGCCTACATTTCGGAGCACAGCCTGGGACCGGCTGGACGGTGGATGCTGACTTACCTGACCTCCGTAGCGAGCGTTGCGAGTTGAGGGCTCGGAGGGAAGCATTGCGGGGCGGTTCATCTCCTCACGCTCGCCGTCGGCGACCACACACCCGAGAACCTCAAATTCGACCCACCAACCCCGCCCCCTCCAAGCCTTGACTTATTGCTTCGTCGCGCGGTGAAACCCCATGTCTTGGTTAGGCCGGAACAGTCAGCCCCGCCTGCCTCCCACATCATCTAATTTGTAGACTATGATGGTCTAATCTTAATTAGTTTTTTTGACCGCGGCACCCCCCATCTTCCGTGCAACCCAACTAAGGATGCACGACATGACCAGACTGAATGGAAAGACCGCCGTGATCACCGGTGGCGCTACCGGTATCGGCCTCGCCGCCGCAAAGCGCTTCATCGAGGAGGGCGCCTTCGTCTTCATCTTCGGCCGCCGACAAGAAGCGCTCGACGCCGCTGTGGCCAAGCTCGGGCCCAATGCCCGCGCGGTGAAGGGCTCGGTCTCGGATGAGGCGGACCTCGACCGACTCTACGCGGCGGTGAAGGCCGAGCGCGGAACCCTCGACATCGTCTTCGCCAATGCCGGGGTGGGCAGCCAGCTTAAGCTTGGCGAGATCACCGCCAAGCACATTGACGAAACCTTCGACGTCAATGTGAAGGGTACGATCTTCACGGTCCAGAAGGCGCTGCCGCTGATGGGCAAAGGCGGTTCGATCATCCTGACCGGATCGAGCGCCGGCACCACGGGCGCCCCGGCGTTCACCGCCTACAGCGCGAGCAAGGCGGCAGTGCGCAACCTCGCGCGGACCTGGGCGGAGGATCTGAAGGGCACCGGCATCCGGGTAAACGTGCTGTCGCCTGGGGCGGTGGCGACCGAGCTCGCGAAGGCAGCGCTCGGCGAGGAGGGCCTGAAGGCCTACGGCTCGAAGACTGCGCTCCAGCACATGGGCGATCCGGCGGAGGTCGGGGCGGCGGCTGCCTTTCTCGCGTCGTCGGACAGCAGCTTCATGACCACCAGCGAGGTCGCCGTCGACGGCGGCCTGGCGCAACTCTGACCCCGGCGCGGTCCCCTGCCTGGCCCACACACAACGAAGGACAAAAGACTATGAAAAAGCTAGAAGGTAAGGTCGCAGTCATCACGGGCGGCAGCAGCGGGATTGGGTTGGCCACGGCCAAGCGCTTCGTGGAAGAAGGCGCGCACGTCGTGATCACCGGGCGACGAGAGAAAGAGCTGAAGGAGGCCGCAGCCTTCATCAAGGGAAACGTTACGACGGTCGTGGGCGACGTGTCGCGCTTGGAAGATCTGGATCGGCTCTACGCCATCGTGAAAGAGAAACATGGTCACATAGACATTCTCTTCGCGAACGCGGGCGCGGGGACAATCGGACCGCTCGCGGTCGCTACTGAGGCCCATTTTGACCAGACCTTCGATGTGAACGTGAAGGGGCTGTTCTTTACGGTACAGAAGGCCCTTCCTCTCTTCAAAGACGGCGGCTCGATTATCCTGAACTCTTCAGTATCGAATGTGTTGGGGCTGCCAGGGTTTAGCACCTACGCCGCCAGTAAGGCCGCTGTGCGCAACTTCGCGCGCGCTTGGACACTGGAGCTGAAAGACCGCAAAATCCGCGTCAATGCGATGAGCCCCGGACCAACCGAGACGCCCGCCTTAGAGTCGACGACGGGCCTTACCCCTGAGCAAGCCGAGCAAGCGGCCGCCCAGTTTGCTTCACAGATCCCAATGGGGCGCAGGGGTAAACCAGAGGAAATCGCGGCTGCCGTTATGTTCCTTGCGTCCGATGAAAGTTCTTTCATCACCGGCGTGGATCTCGCCGTGGATGGAGGCATGGCGCAAGTCTGACCCCCAGCGTTAGCACCAGATCGGAGAAGCATTATGAGCTATGCAATCGTAGGATTCGGCAAGATCGGCCACGCTCTTGCCAAGGCGTTTGCCCGCAACGGCATTGAAGTATCCGTTGCGACCACGCGCGACCCGGAAAGCTTTGCAGCCGATGCGGCTGCGATCGGACCCACGATTATCCCCAAAAAACTAGCGGAGGCGCTCAAGGCGGACATCATCTTTTTGGCTGTCCGTTTCGAGTCGCACCCGGAGGTCGCAAAGGCGCTCCCCACTTGGCAGGGGAAGATCATCGTCGATGTGACCAATGCCTACGGCGTGCCCCCTGAGGAATTGGGAGGACAGCCTTCTTCCAAGTTCGTCGCGAAGGCCTTCGCGGGTGGACGACTGGTTAAGGGCTTCAACCATTTGCTCGCCGGGGTCCTTGACCAAGGTCCGGCCGCACATGGTGGCAGGAGAGTCGTATTCCTGGCGAGTGACGACGACGCAGCAGCAGCGGAGACTGGTACGATTACGGAAAGGATTGGTTTCGCCCCGATTGAACTTGGCGGGCTTTCGGAAGGCGGACTGCTTGTCCAGGCGCGCGGAAATAGCTGGGGGCGGCTGATCTTCAAGGATCTGGTCAAGTTCGACTGATGAACACGACGTCCCCACCGGCAGGGACGCTGCGCACGCGATCGGGTCGAGCGCGATCCGAACTGGCCGAAATGGAGGAAATTCCTATGAGCACCCACAAGAACGTGCAGACCGTGAAGGACTTCTTCGCCGCGATCGGCCGCGGCGACAGGGAGGGTCTGCTGGCGCTGGTCGCCGAAGACATCGAGTGGATTATTCCGGGCGAGGACTGGCCGCTGGCCGGAACGCACCGCGGACACGCGGGGCTGGCGGATTTGCTTCAGACCGCATCCAAATCAATAGAAACGTCCACGGAACCCAGGGAGTTCGTAGCGCAGGGAGACCGGATCCTGGTCGTCGGTTTCGCTAAGGGGAAAATCAAAGCCACGAACAAGACTTTCGATGACCATTTCGTCTTCGCCATTACCGTCCGGGACGGCAGGCTGACGAACATCCGGGAGTACATAGACACGCAGACACTGGCGCGGGCCGCGCATATGGACGCCTCCGGGCCCGCGTAGCGCTGGCCATCTGAGGCCACCGGTCGGGGCGGACGGCGGGTCAGCCTCGCGCGCCGAGCGCTCGTCGAATGCCCGACCAAACCCCATACAACTATAAAGGAGGTTCCGATGTACGACCAATCCAAGCTATCCGAGATGATCCGGTTCGCACGAGTCGAGGCGGGCTCCACCGTCATCGACGTTTACCCAGGCGACGGCGACTGGACCCGCCTCTTCTCCGACGCCGTAGGACCCGAAGGACGGGTCTACAGCTTCGTGCCGGCCGAAGTCGCTCACTTCAAGAACGATCCGGTTGGCCGCATGCAAACGCTTGCGAAAGAGCCGAGCCGAGAGAATGTCGAAGCCGTCGCGGCGGACCTCGTGGCGATGGCGGAGGTCACGCAGCCAGCGGATGTCCTGTGGTTGCACCTGTTCTACCACGATCTCCACACCGCTCTCATCCAGGCCAGAGGCGCGACCGCATCCGACTTCAATCGAGCCGTCTACGAGCGGCTGAAGCCGGGTGGGTCCTATGTCATCGTCGATCACGCCGCAGCCGCAGGGGCGGGTACGAGCGACACCCAAGCGCTGCATCGGATCGACCCTGCGTCCGTGCGCGAGGAGGTGGAGGCGGCCGGCTTCGTGCTCGATGCGCAAAGCACCATGCTCGCGAACAAGGACGATCCGCACTCGATCAAGGTGTTCGATCCCTCGATCAAGGGCGAGACCGATCGCTTCGCCTATCGGTTCGTGAAGCCCTGACAGGTCCCGGCGCCGACTTCATGTCGACCTCCCCAATGGGTGCAAACAAGCCCATCGAAGACATCGAGGCAACCCTGCTTGCCGCCACGAAGTCGGCTTTGGATGAGCTCGTCTGGTGGGCCCACGCGACGATGGCGGCGAAGGCCGCTGAAGCTTCATAGCGACGCGAATCGGCGCGGAGCATCGCGTCGCCGGCCTTGCCGGCCGCGGTTCATCGGGACCTCGTCGCGTATGCGGAGCTTCTGGGACGCATAACGGGACAGCCGGTCACTGCCCCGGCCAAGCTGATCGTGCCGATGGTCGAGCGCTTCATGGCGACCGACCGAGCGTTCGCAAAAGCAAAGCGAAGCGGCTCGGTTCAAACAGGGAGGACCACGGAGCCCACGGAGAAGACAAGTTTTGGCGCTTCGCGCGGTGTGTGACCTGTACTCCTTCGCGAAGCGCCAGAATCCCCACTTCTCCGTGTGCTCCGTGGTCCTCCCTGCTTCCTCCGTGCGAAAAATACTTACTTGCTTTCTTGCTGGCTGGCTGGCTGGCCTGCCGCGAAAGCGAGCCGCAAGATGAACCCGATGTACTGTCCCGCTCGGCAGGCGCACCAACCTGCGACACCGAGCCGCCGATTCGTTCATTGTTGGGCGTCGCCCAAGCAAGGAATTTCGACCACAGATGAACGCGGATGAACACAGATGGTCCGTGCCGCTGCACCGACCGTGGGCCAAACCTGGATCTCGCGGCCGGTCGTGCCGACGGTGAGGAAATGACGCTGTGCGCACCTCCGCGTGCTCCGCGCGCTCCGTGGTGGATCTTGCCTTGCCGCGGCCGAAGCGCGTCATCGCCTCGGCCCATGTCGCACGGCAAGGCCAGCCGGACGCAGCCGCGCTTGCGGACTCCGTCCATCCAGGCTGGGGAAAGCGAAGCGCCCGGGCGCGAAACCGCCGGCCTCGCCCCGGTCAGGCGGCGACCGGCACCCCCGGCGGGGCGTCGGTGACCATGCGCCAGGCCGACGCATCGGCGAACAGCGCGCGCAGCAACTGGTTGTTCAGCCCATGTCCCGACCGGTGCGCGGTGAAGCTGGCACGCAGCGGGGCGCCGGCCAGCGCCAGGTCGCCCACCGCGTCCAGCAGCTTGTGGCGCACGAACTCGTCCTCCATGCGCAGGCCGCCCGGATTGAGCACCCGCGCGGAGTCGACCACCACCGCGTTGTCCAGGCTGCCGCCTTGTGCCATGCCGGCGGCGCGCAGCCGGTCGATGTCCTCGGCCAGCGCGAAGGTGCGCGCGCGCGACAGCTCGCGGCGGAAGCTGTCTGGGGTCAGTTGCAGCGACAGCGCCTGCCGGCCGATCGCCGACGCGGCGAACACGATCGACATCGCCAGGTGCAGGCCATCGCGCGCCGGCCGCGCCGGGCCGACTTCGGCAAATGCGTTGCGGTCGCCGACGCGCACGGTGCGCAATACCTCGATGCTCCGGCGTGGCGACTCCTGCGCGACGATGCCGGCGCAGTCGATCAGGAACACCAGGTGCGCGGCCGAGCCATCCAGTGCCGGCAGCTCCGGCCCATCGATTTCGATCAGCGCGTTGTCGATGCCGCAGCCGCTGAGCGCGGCCATGACATGCTCGACCGTGCCGACGCGCACCGAGGAATCGGCGGGATCGGCGAGCACGGTGGCGAGCCGGGTGTCGACGACCAGGTCGAAGCGGGCCGGGATGTCGCGGCCGACGCCTGGCTGGCCCAGATCCGTGCGGCGAAACACGATGCCGTGGTTCGGTGCCGCCGGACGCAGCACCATCTTGACGCGGCGGCCGCTGTGCAGCCCGATGCCGACACAGTCGATCGACGCTTTCAGGGTGGATTGGCACGCGGCGGTGTACATCACCTTCCCGGCCGAAAACCCTGCGCGGACCGGAGAGTGCTGCATGCCATCCATCGCTTCGCCTCGCTTACGGCCTGGCCGCATCGAGCGACTCACGACCGCCGCCACCCTAGCCAGTGGCGCCGCGCCCGACCAGTCAACGATTGTTGCCGAGTATTTCTGCGCAAGTCATTGATCTTGAAAAAAATTTATGCTGCACTTATGGCGTCGCGCCAATGCGGCAGGCGCCTCCGGCCCTCGCCGAGGGGTAGCTGTCCCCGAGCGGACCGTCGGCCCGACCCGGGCACCGGCGTGGCCGCGCCGCCTTGGGGCTCGTTGCGAAACAAGCGCTGCGGTCGGTCGTGACGCCACTCCCCGTGTCATGGCCGTCCCCGGGCGCTTGACCCGGGGACGGCCATGACACGGGGGGCAGTCCGCCAGAGCCGACGCAATTATTTGTCAACAGGCGCTTACCGCCGGGGCGGCGCGGCCACGCCGGAGGCCTGCCGCAACAGGAACTTCGGGATGCCGATGCCGATGTCCTCCGCCGTGGTCTGCCGCACCGTCGGACGCACCTGCTCGATGGTCGGTGCCACCTCGGACGCGGCGTCCGGCTGCGCGCGCAGGTCCGGTTGCGGGGTATGGCGGAAGCCGAACACGCCGGTGACCAGGCCGAACAGCGAGCTGTGCCGTTCGGCATGCGGCGCGGCCGTGTCGGGCGTGCTGCTGGCTGTGGCCATCTTCTCCTGCGCCGGCGCGAACAGGTTGCTGGTCGGGGTGCGGCCACCTTGAGTTGGCGTGCGCGCCGGCCCAGCGGGAGACCCCGGGTGAGACGCCGCGGACGATCCGGATCCGGCGCGCGACCCGGCGGCCAACCCGGGGGCCAACCCGGCATGAGGCAAGGTTTGCGACCCGGCGGGGGACAGCACCGGCGACGCCAGGGGAGAGGCCGGATGCCCATCGAACCCCGGCTCGGCGAACGGCGACAGCACCGGCTCGACGCGCTGCGCCGTGGCGTCGTGCGGCACCGTCGGCTCCTGCAGCAGCACGTCCGCTGCCGCGCCGAGTTCCATCGGGTCCATCACGGCCTGCTCCGAAGCGCCAGTCCGCAACTGCGCGATCGGCGCGCCAGCCTGCGCATACGCGGGGGGCGCGAAGCCGCCCGGCAGGTAGCCGGCATCCCGTTGCGCCGCCGACATGGCCACGTGGTCCTCGCCGACGACCAGCTTCAGCCGCGGCGGCTGCGCCTGCTGCCCTGGCGGCGTGTCGATGCCGGTGGCGACCACCGAGACGCGGATGCGGCCTTGCAGCGACTCGTCGATCGCCGAGCCGAAGATGATCTCGGCCTCCTCGTCGACCTCTTCGCGGATGCGGTTGGCGGCCTGGTCCACCTCGTACAGCGTCAGGTCGTCGCCGCCGGTGATGTTGATCAGCAGTCCGCGCGCGCCGGACATCGAGGTGTCCTCCAGCAGCGGATTGCTGATCGCCGCCTCGGCGGCACGGATCGCGCGGTTGTCGCCCTCGGCCTCGCCGGTGCCCATCATCGCCTTGCCCATCGCCGCCATCACCGTGCGGATGTCGGCGAAGTCCAGGTTGACGAGGCCGGGCGCCATCATCAGATCGGTGACGCCGCGCACGCCCATGTACAGCACCTGGTCGGCCATCTTGAACGCCTCGCGCCAGGTCGTGCGTTCGGTCGCCATGCGGAACAGGTTCTGGTTCGGGATGACGATCAGCGTATCGACGTAGTGCTGCAGCTCCTCGATGCCGGCCTCGGCGGCGCGCTGGCGGCGCTTGCCCTCGAAGTCGAACGGCCGCGTCACCACGCCGACGGTAAGTATGCCGCGCTCCTTGGCCATGCGCGCGATTACCGGGGCAGCGCCGGTGCCGGTGCCGCCGCCCATGCCGGCGGTGATGAACAGCATGTGCGCGCCGTCCAGGTGGCGCATCAGCTCATCCGCCGCCTCTTCCGCCGCGGCCTTGCCGATCTCCGGCTTGGCGCCGGCACCGAGGCCCTGCGTGATGTGCGGGCCAAGCTGGATGCGCCGATCCGCCCGGCTGTGCATCAACTGCTGCGCGTCGGTGTTGGCAACGATGAACTCGACGCCCTGGAGGTTGCCGGCGATCATGTTGTCGACCGCGTTGGTGCCGCCGCCGCCGACACCGATCACGGTGATGCGGGGCGTGAAGTCGGTGTGCGTGGGCTGTACCACGGTGAGATTAAGGGTCATGCGGCCTTCTCCCCCAGGAGGTTCGATTCGGTGAAGCGTTGTTTGCGCGATGCCGGAAATTTTATCCGACTCGAGTCCCGTCGACTCGCTGCCGGTCCGGACGACTCCGTGCGGCGCGATCGTGCGTGCCGGAACCAGGTGGTACGCCAGGCGGCGCGCGGCATCAGAAGCGCTCCTTCAGGTAGCGGATGAACCGCCGGAACGGTCCCGCCGGCGTGTCCGGCTGCAGGTCGATGTCCTTCAGCGTGCGCCCGGCGCCGGCGGCCCAGGCCAGCAGGCCCGCCGCGGTGGCAAACGCCGGACCCGAGGCGCTGTCCGGCAGCCCGCGCAACGTGGAGGGGCGCCCAAGCCGCACCGGCTTGTTCAGCATGTGCGCCGCCATCTCGCGCACGCCGGCAAGCTGGCAGGCGCCGCCGGTCAGCACGACGCGCGCGCCCATCGCCCGGATCAGCCCGGCGGCTTCGAGCCGGTCATGCACCAACTGGAAGATCTCCTCGACCCGCGGGCGCACGACGTTGACCACCATGCTGCGCGGGATCTTGGCGAATTGGTGCTCGTCCTCGCCGACCAGCGGCACGGTCAGGAACTCCCGCTCGTCATCGGCGAAGGACTGCGCGTTGCCGTGCAGCGTCTTCATCCGCTCGGCGTGCGCCACCGTGGTGACCAGCTCGCGCGCGAGATCGGTGGTGATGTGCATGCCGCCGACCGGGAGTTGCGCGGTGTGCAGCAACTGGCTCTCGGCAAACACCGCGACGCCGGTGGTGCCGCCGCCCATGTCGATGACGGTGGCGCCCATGTCGCGCTCGTCCTCCACCAGCGTGGCGAGGCCGGCGGCCATCGGCGCCGACACCACCTCGGCGATGTCGAGGTCGCAGCGCGCGATGCAGGCGCCCAGCGTGCGCAGCGCCGAGGCCGCCGCATCGACGATGTGCAGCCGCGCCGTCAGCGTCGAGCAATAGAGGCCGCGCGGATCGGCGACGTGATCGGTGGTGTCGACCATGAAGGACAGCGGCAGCGAGTGGATCACCTCGCGGCCCTCGGACTCGGAGCGGTCGCGCGCCTCGACCACCACGCGGCGGATGTCCTGTTCGACCACGACGCGCCCGCCGGCCGCCGCATTGCCGATCGGCCACTGCACGTTGAACAGCCGCGAGTCGGGCGCGCCGCAGGACAGGTTCACCGTCACCGCGCGCAGCCTGGTGTCCGCCATGTCCTCGGCCTGGCCGACCGCGGCGCGGATGGCGCGCTCGGCCTCCTCGATGTCGACGATGCCGCCGGCGCGCACGCCACGGCCGCGCTGCCAGCCGAAGCCCAGCACGCGCAGTGCGCCGTCGCTTTCGGTGCGCCCGATCAGGCAGGCGACCTTGGTGGTGCCGATGTCGAGCACGCCGAACGGACCGGCACGATGGGCGCGCGGGCGCGCGGGTTGCTCGGGCTCGGCCGGCGGCAGCATGCGGCGGGACATTTCGTTCATGTGTTCACAAGGGAGACTCCCCCTCCCCTTGAGGGAGGGGGACGGGGGGAGGGGTCCCGCGGGGGAAGGCTTCGCGCCGGGTACTCGCGGCAACCCCTCCCCCCACCCCCCTCCCTCAAGGGGAGGGGGAGAAGCGGTCCAACCCATCTCTCTGCCCGCCCCGCTCATGTCGGTTTCTTCGTTGCGGGATCGCCAGCCGGATCGGGGCGCGGGCGCAGCACCAGCCGGTCGGGCAGCCGCATGTCGACCACCTCCAGCGGCCGGTCGAGCAGCGCGCGGTCGTGCTGCAACGCCACCAGCCGGTCGATCGCCGCCGCCTCGTGCCCTTCCGGCAGCAGCACGTTCATGCCGCCGCGGAGTTGCAGGTTCCAGCGCCGCTCGCCGACCCGCACCGCCGCCACCATGCGCGCCATCAGCCCGGGGTGTTCCGCGAGTGAATCGATCAGCGGCGTCGCGGCGCCCGGCGCGCCTGGCCCGACCACCAGCGGCAACTGCCGGAAATGCGCGACGTCCTCGTTGGTCACCGTCTGGCCGTCGCGGTCGATCAGCACGAACCTGCCCTGGTTCTGCCAGATCGCGAACGGCCGGCGCTCGACAAGCTGCACCACGACCGTGTCGGGCAGCCGGCGCTCGATCGTTGCCTGATCGACCCAGGACAGTTTTTCCACGTTGCGCCGCACCGCATCGAGCGAGAAGCCGAGGATCGGATCGCCCTTGGAGATGCCCAGCGCGGCGCGCAGCAGCGGTTCCGGCGTGTTGGCGCGACCCTCGATCACGATGTTCTCGACGCGCAGCCCAAGCGAGGCGGTGGCGTCGCCGATGCGTTCGTGCAACGTGGCCAGCGAACCAGCCGGCGCGCCAGCCGCCATTCCGCCCCGCGTCCCACCGGAGAACAGCGCGTGCAGCACAATCGCCCCGGCCAGCAGCGCGACGCAGCCGAGACCCAGCCACCGCGTCCGGCGCAGCAACCGCCAGCCGCGCCGCAGCAGCAGCCGCAGCGCCGCCGGGCGGTCGTTCACCGAGTTGCGGGGGCGGCGGATCACGCGCGGCATGCGGCCTGCTCCACCATCCAGGCGCACAGTGCGGGAAAGTCGATGCCGAGATGCGCCGCCTGTTCCGGCAGCAGCGAGGTCGGCGTCAGTCCGGGCTGCGTGTTGATCTCCAGCAGCACGAGGCGGCCCGGCTCGCCCGCGGTGTCGTCGTAGCGGAAGTCGCAGCGCGACGCGCCGCGGCAGCCCAGCGCGCGATGCGCCGCCAGCGCCACGTCGAGCGCGCGCGCATAGGCGCCCGGATGCACCGTGGCCGGAATGATGTGGCGCGAGCCGCCATCGGCGTATTTCGATTCGTAGTCGTAGAAGCAGCCCGCCGCGGCGATGATCTCGGTGACCGCGAGTGCCCGCTCGCCCATCACGCCGACGGTCAGCTCGCGGCCGGGGATGTATTCCTCGACCATCGCGGCGCGGCCGAACCGCCAGGTGCGCGCGACATCGGCGCGGCGGTTGTCGCCCTTGCGGATGATTTCTACCCCGACCGAGGAGCCTTCGTTGACCGGCTTGACCACGTAGGGCAGCGGCAGCGGGTCGCCGGCTTCCAGTTCGTCCACCGGGACGACGCGGCCCGGCGCGACCGGCAGGCCGTGCGCGGCGAACACCGCCTTGGCCGCCTGCTTGTCCATCGCCAGCGCCGAGGCGCGCACGCCGGAATGGGTGTACGGGATCGCCAGCCAGTCGAGCACGCCCTGGATCGCGCCGTCCTCGCCGAAGCGCCCGTGCAGCGCGTTGAACACCGCGTCGGGGCGCGGCGTCAGCGCGGCGATGACGGCGGCGAGATCGTTGCCCACTTGGATCGGGGTGACGGCGAAGCCGGCGCTGCGCAGCGCGGCGATCACCTGCAGGCCGGAGGACAGGCTGACCTCGCGTTCGGCGGAGATGCCGCCGTACAGGACGGCGACGCGGCGAGGCGCCGAGTACACCTCTCCCGCTTCGCGGGAGAGGTCGGCGAGCGGAGCTCGCCGGGTGAGGGTGGTGCGTGCGGCATCACCCTCACCCTCGGCGCTTCGCGCCTCGACCTCTCCCGCAAGCGGGAGAGGTGTACGGGGGTTGCTCATGCCACCACCTCCGGTCCGCGCGCGGGGACGCCGATGCGATGGATCTCCCACTCCAGCGTCACGCCGGACGTTGCGAACACGCGCCGACGCACTTCCTCGCCGAGACCCTCAAGGTCCGCGGCGGTGGCGGCGCCGGTGTTGATCAGGAAATTGCAGTGCTTTTCCGAAACGATCGCGCCGCCGCGCACCAGCCCGCGGCAGCCGGCGGCGTCGATCAGCTCCCACGCCTTCAGCGAGCTGACCTCGGGCGACGGATTGCGGAAGGTGGACCCGCCGGTGCGGGCGCGGACCGGCTGCGATGCCTCGCGCGCCGCGCGGATCTCCGCCATGCGCGCCGCAATCACCGCCGGCGCACCGCGCCGCGCGCGCAGCCGGACCCGGGTGACAACGGCCCCCGCAGGCAGGCGGGCATGTCGATACGCAAATGCAAGATCAGCCGCGCTCATGCGCCGGGCGGCGCCCTCGCGCGCAACGATCTCCGCCCAGTCGAGCACGCCGGCCACGTCGCCGCCATAGGCGCCGGCGTTCATCGCCACGGCGCCGCCGATGGTGCCGGGAATGCCGGAGAGGAATTCCAGTCCGGTCAACCCGGCGGCGGCGGCATGTTCCGCCACCGTCACATCGAGCGATGCGGCCCCGGCGACCACGCCATCCGCCTCCACCGCGATGGCGTTGAAGCCGCGCGCCAGCCGGATGGTGACGCCCGGCAGGCCGCCGTCGCGGATGATCAGGTTGGAACACGCCCCCAACACGTGCATCGGCAGGTTGCGCGGCAGCGCGGCGAGGAACTGCGCCAGGTCATCGGCGTCGGCCGGGCGGACCAGCACCTCGGCGGCACCGCCGGCGCGGAACCAGGTGAACGGTGCCAGCGGCGCGTTGGCCTGCGCCCGCCCGCGCAACGGCGGCAGCGTGTCGAGCAGCCCGTGGCTGACCGGCGCGGCCATCATGCACCGCCCCCCAGCGCATGGCGGCCGGCGCCCGCCTGGGCCATGGCCGCCCGGCCAACGCCCGCCTGCCCGGCCCCCGTCTGCCCGGCCCCGGTCTGCCCGGCCCCTGCATGCCCAACGCCCACCGGCCTCGCACCGCCCTGCCCACCGCCATTCTTGCCAGACCCAGCCTGCAACGCCGCCAGCTCGGCGGGCAGCGCGGCAGCCCATTGCGTGATCGAACCGGCGCCGAGGCAGACGACGAAATCGCCGTGCTTGGCCATCGCGTGCACCATCTCGGCCAGCCGCCCGGGGCTGGGCAGCGGCACCACGCTGCGATGGCCGCGCGCGCGCAGACCCTCCACCAGCGCATCGCGATGCACCCCGGCGATCGGCGTCTCGCCGGCCGGATACACATCGGCAACGATCACCGTGCCGGCGTCGTTCATGCAGGTGCAGAACTCATTGAACAGCGAATGGAGTCGCGTGTAGCGGTGCGGCTGCACCACCGCGATCACGTCGCGCGCGCCGGCCTGCCGCGCCGCCTTCAGCACCGCGGCGATCTCCACCGGGTGGTGGCCGTAATCGTCGATCACGGTGATGCCGCCGGCCTCGCCGGTCTTGGTGAAGCGCCGCTTGACGCCGCGGAAACCCATCAGCGCGCCGCGCAGCGTGGCGTCGTCGATGTCCATCTCGACCCCGACGGCGATCGCCGCCAGCGCGTTCTGCACGTTGTGCTGGCCCAGCATCGGCAACCGGAACGGCCCCAGCTTGCGTTCCCGCTTGCGCGCGCGATCGGCCACCACCACATCGAACGTGGCACCGTTCCGGTCGGTGCTGATCCGGTCCGTCCGCACATCGGCCTGCGGCGAGAACCCGTAGGTGACGATGCGATGATCCGACAGCCGCGGGATCATCTGCTGCACCGCCGGATGGTCGATGCACAGCACAGCAAAGCCGTAGAACGGGATGTTGGAGACGAACTGGTCGTAGCCCGCCAGCATCGCCTCGGTGGTGCCCCAGTGATCCAGGTGCTCGGCATCCATGTTGGTAACGATCGCGATCACCGCCGGCAGGCGCAAAAAACTGCCGTCGCTCTCGTCGGCTTCCACCACCATCCACTCGCCGGCACCCAGCCGCGTGTTGGTGCCATAGGCGTTGATGATGCCGCCGTTGATCACGGTGGGATCCAGTTTTGCGGACTTCCAGCACGGCGGCGATCATGCTGGTGGTGGTGGTCTTGCCGTGCGTGCCGCCGACCGCGATCGACCATTTCAGCCGCATCAGCTCGGCCAGCATCTCGGCCCGCCGCACCACCGGGATCAGCTGCGCCCGCGCCGCCGCGACCTCGGGATTGTCGCGCTTGACCGCCGACGAAACGACCACCACCTGCGCGTCGCCGAGATTGGCGGCGTCGTGGCCGATGGCGACTTTTACGCCCGCCTCGCGCAGCCGCTTCACGTTGGCCGGAGTCGGCTGATGTCGCTGCCCTGCACGCGATAGCCGAGCGTGTGCAGCACCTCGGCGATGCCGGACATGCCGATGCCGCCGATGCCGACGAAGTGGATGGTGCCGATCGAAAGAGGCAGCGCCCTCATGCCCGGTTCCTCATGTGCAGGACCTCCTGGCGCATCAGCGACTCGACCAGGTCGGCCAGGCGCGCCGTGGCATCGGCGCGCGCGACACTGCGTGCGGCGTGCGCGGCGTGGGCCAGCATGTCGGGTTCGTCCAGCAGCAGCGTCAGTTGCTCGGCCAGCAGCGCGGGGGTCAGGTCTTGCTGGGCAATGGCAGACGCGCCGCGCGCGGCCACCAGTGCGCGCGCGTTGGCGCTCTGGTGGTCGTCGATCGCATTCGGTAGCGGAACGAGGATCGCTGGCCGGCCGGCAACCGCCAGTTCGGCGACCGAGGACGCGCCGGCACGCGAGATCACCAAATGCGCCGCCGTCAGCCGGTCGGCCACATCGGGGAAGAAGGCCGACAGCTCGGCGGTGACGCCGCTGCACACATAGGCGGCGCGCACGCGGTCAAGGTCTTCCGCGCGGCATTGCTGGACGATCGACAACCGTGTCCGCAACTCCGCGGACAGCAGCGGCCACCGCGTCGGGCACCACGTCGCTGAACACCCGCGCGCCGAGCGAACCGCCCAGCACCAGCAGCCGCACGGTATCGGTTGGCGGCGCGTAGTCCGTCTCCGCCAGCGCGGCGACGGCGGGACGCACCGGGTTGCCGGTCAGCACCGTGGCGGCGACCTCGGGCACGCGCTCGGTGGCGGCAAAGCTCAGCGCCAGCACGGTCGCGTGCCGCGCCAGGAACCGATTGGCGCGGCCGAGCACCGCGTTCTGCTCGTGCAGGATCACCGGCACGCGGCCGCCGCGCGATCCCCGGCCTAGCAGCCGCGTCGCCAGCACCGGCGCCACCGACGGATAACCGCCGAACGCCACGACCGCGGCGGGAACGAGTCGCGCCAGGATGCCGCGCGCCTGCACCACCCCGCGGGCCAGCGACCCGATCGCCGCCACACCGCGCAGCACGCCGCGTCCGGCGATGCCCGCACCGGCAATGACGAAGCGTTCGTGGCCGGCGAACACCGGGCTGTGCAGCCCGGCCGAGCGCGCGTCGCACAGCAGCACGATGCGCCGGCCGCGGGCGACCAATTCGCTTGCCAGGGCTTCGGCGGGGAAGAAGTGCCCGCCGGTGCCGCCGGCAACGATCACGATCGGATGCACGGCCGGCCCCCTCATGGCGGATCTCCGTGATGGCGCCGTCGCGTCAGCGCCAGCAGCATGCCGATGCCCAGCGCCACCGCCATGACCGATGATCCGCCATAGGAAATGAACGGCAGCGTCATGCCCTTGGTCGGAATGAGCTGCAGCGAGGAGGCCATGTTGACGAACGCCTGCAGGCCGAAGCCGGTGATCAGGCCGGCGCTGGCCAGCACGATGAACGGATCGGGCTCCTTCAGAAGCTGCAGCAGGCCGCGCAGCACGATGAAGACGAACACGCCGATGATCAGCAGGCAGACCACCATGCCGAACTCCTCGCCGGCGACAGCGAAGACGAAGTCGGCATGCGCGTCGGGCAGCACGTCCTTGACGTGGCCCTCGCCGGGGCCGCGGCCCCACAGCCCGCCGTTGCCGAACGCTTCCAGCGCCTTCATCGGCTGATAGTCGGCAGCGGCGCCGGCGGCGCCGGGGTGCAGGAATTCCTGCACGCGCTTCTGCACGTGGCTGAAGAACATGTAGGCGGCCACCCCGCCGCCGCCGATCCCCAGCACGCCGAGGCCGGCGAGAAACAGGTTCAGCCCGGACAGGAAAAGCTGGGCGAAGAACACCATGGTGACCACGCCGAGCATGCCGATATCCGGCTGCGACTTCAGGCAGAAGGCGATCAGCAGGTAGACCAGGATGGCGATCGTGGTGCCAGGGAAGCGCGGCACCTGCTTGCCCTCGGCGATCAGCCAGGCGGCGGCGATGGCGAAACACGGTTTCAGGAACTCGCTCGGCTGGATCTGCATCCCGGGCAGCGCGATCCAGCGGCGCGCGCCCTTGATCTCGATGCCGGCCACCAGCGTCATCGCGGTCAGTGTCAGCGCGACAACGCAGCCGATCAGCGCGATGCGGCGCACGTCGCGCGGTGAGGCCAGCGACACGCCGAGCACGATCGCGCCGGCGACGGCGAGGAACACCACCTGCTTGAGGATGAACATGTCGCGTTCGACATGGATGCGCTCGGCCACGGCGGGGCTGGCCGCCAGCATCATGATGTAGCCGAAACCGATCAGCACGCCGATCGCCCCCAGCGTCCAGCGATCGACCGTCCACCACCAGCGGCCCAGTAGCGAATTGTCCGCGCGCGACAGCATGGGCATCAGGCCGCCCTCCGCAACGTCTCGACCAGCTCGGCGAAGCGGTCGCCGCGCTGGTCGTAGCCGGTGAACTGGTCCCAGCTTGCGCAGGCCGGCGACAGCAGCACGACCGGGGCATGGGTGCGGTGCGCGGCCGCCAGCGCGGCGGGCACCGCGCGTTCCAGCGTCTCGACGATCTCGTACGGCACGGCGTGCGCGGCGAGCGTGGCGGCGAACTCCGGCGCGTCGCGGCCGATCAGCAGCGCGCACGCGATGCGCGGGAAGTATTGCGCCAGCGGCGTGATGCCGCCTTCCTTTTGCATTCCGCCGGCGATCCAGACGATGCGGTCATGGCAGACCAGCGCGCGCGCGGCGGAGTCGGCATTGGTCGCCTTGCTGTCGTTGATGAAGACGACGCCGTCGATCTCGCCGACGCACTGCTGGCGATGCGGCAGGCCGGGATAGGTCAGCAGGCCCTCCGCCACCTCGGCGCGCGAGGCACCGAGGGCGAACGCCATCGCCGCGGCGGCGGCGGCGTTCTGCGCGTTGTGCGCGCCCGGCAGCGCCACCGCCCCGCCAAGGTTGGCGATGGCGCCGTCGGCATCGCGCAGCACGCCCTGGTCGCACCAGATGTCGGCGTGGCCGTCGCCCGGAACGGTGACGACCCCCGAAACTTTGACAACTCGGGCCGGGCGCGTGCGCAGCCACTCGGCCATCGCGCGCGACCCCTCGTCGTCGGCGCCGATCACCGCCAGATCCGCGGCCGCCTGCCGGTCGAAGATCGTGCGCTTCGCCATGGCGTAGCCCGCCATGTCGCCGTGCCGGTCGATGTGGTCGGCGCTGAGGTTCAGCATGACGGCGGCATCGAAGCGTACCGAATCGAGCCGTTCCAACATGTAAGATGACATTTCCAGGACGTAGATGCCGTCGTCGTCCAGCAGCGGCAACGCCAGCGCCGCCGGGCCGAGATTGGCGCCCGCCGCCACTGCCCGCCCGGCGCCCGCCAGGATGTGCGCCAGCAGCGCGGTCGTCGTGGACTTGCCGTTCGTTCCGGTGATGCCGGCGAAGCGCGCGCGCGAGCCGGCGGCGCGCACCGCCCGGAACAGCAGCTCCACGTCCGACAGGATCGGCACGCCGGCGGCGCGGGCACGCTCCGCGACCGGGTGCGGCTTCGGGTGCCGGTGCGCGATGCCCGGCGACAGCAGCAGCGCGTCGTAGGCGAAGTCCGTCCCGTCCGGGTCGGCGTCCGGATCGCGCAGCGACACGCCGTCCGCCGCCTCACGCGCCGAGGCGTTGTCGTCCCAGGCCTCCACCTCCGCGCCCATCGCCGCCAGCGCGTGTGCCGCGGGCAGGCCGTTCTTGCCCAGCCCCACCACGTAGAAGCGCTTTCCGGCGAACAGATCGGGGGGAAACGCGCTCATCGGATCTTCCCGGTCATCGGATCTTCAACGTGGCCAGACCGACCAGGGCGAGGATCATGGAAATGATCCAGAAGCGGATCACGATGGTCGGCTCGGCCCAGCCCTTCTTCTCGAAATGGTGGTGCAGCGGCGCCATCAGGAACACGCGCTGGCCGGTGCGTTTGAACCAGAACACCTGGATGATGACCGAGACGGTCTCCACCACGAACAGGCCGCCGACGATCATCAGAACGATCTCGTGCTTGGTGGCGACGGCGACCGCGCCCAGCGCGCCGCCCAGCGAGAGCGAGCCGATGTCGCCCATGAACACCGCCGCCGGCGGCGCGTTGAACCACAAAAAACCCAGCCCGGCGCCGATCAGCGCCGAGCAGAACACCGCACAGCTCGCCGACGCCGGCCACGGCATTGAGCTGCAGGTACTCGGCGAAGATGCGGTTGCCGACCAGGTAGGCGATCAGCGCGAACACGCCGGCGCAGATGATGGTCGGCACGATCGCCAGCCCATCCAGCCCGTCGGTCAGGTTCACCGCGTTCGAGCTGCCCATCATGACCAGCGCGGCGAACAGCGGGAAGAAGTGGCCCAGCGGGATCAGCACCTCCTTGAACACGGGGATGGCCAGTTCGCTGGCCAGCGGCTCGCGCGTCAGCGTGGTGATCCAGACGCCGGCGATCAGGCCGATCACCGCCTGCACCGCCAGCTTGGTGCGGCCCGGCACGCCCTTGTGGCTGTGGCGCGACAGCTTCAGGTAGTCGTCGACGAAGCCGAGCGCGCCGTAGCCCAGCGTGACGAACAGCACCGCCCAGACGTAGCGGTTGCGCAGGTCAACCCACAGCAGCGTGGAGATGCCGAGCGCGAACAGGATCAGCACGCCGCCCATGGTCGGCGTGCCCTTCTTATCGATCAGGTGCCGCTCCGGGCCGTCCTCGCGGATCGGCTGGCCGTTGCGCTGCAAGGAGCGCAGCCAGCGGATCACGCGCGGGCCGAGAATGAAGGAGACGAGCAGCGCGGTCAGGCACGCCGCGCCGGCGCGGAAGGTGATGTAGCGGAACAGGTTGAACAGGATGAAATGTTCCGCCAGCGGACGCGCCAGGTTGTACAGCATCAGATGCCGCTCCCCGGCGTCGCGGGGTGTCCCAGCGCGTCAAGTGCCTGGACCACCAGCCGCATCCGGCTGCCCAGGCTGCCCTTGACCAGGATCGCGTCGCCCGGCCGCACCGCGCGCGCCACCAGCGGCGCCAACGCCGCCGAATCCGCGTGCATGCACGGCGTGCAACCGTTCCGGCACCGCGTCGCACAGGCCGCGCATCAACGGCCCGCAGGCGAACAGCCGGTCGGCCGATCCGCTCACCGCGTCGGCCAGCGCCAGGTGCTCGGCCGGGCCCTCGTCGCCCAGCTCCAGCATGTCGCCCAGCACCGCGATCCGCCGGCGCGCCGGCTGCAACCGCAGCACCGCGAGCGCCGCGCGCATCGAGGCGCCGTTGCCGTTGTAGCTCTCGTCGAGCAGCAGCGCCGCCCCGACCCGCCCCGATCCGCCCGGCCCCGATCCGCCCGGCCCCGATCCGCCTGGCATCGGCGCATCCGGGACCGTCCCATCCGCGCCCGACCCACCCGGCACACTGATCGCGCGCCGCGCACCGCGGCCGGCGACGGGGGAAAAGCCGGCCAACGCCGCCGCCGCCCGGCGCACATCCGCGCCCAGCGCGGCGGCGGCCGCCAGCGCGGCCAGCGCGTTCATCGCCATGTGCGGGCCGGGCGCGTCGATCCGCAGCCGCGCCTCGGTTCCGTTGACGCGGAGGTCGAGGGTGCTGCCGTCGGCGTCGGCCTCGACTGCGACAAGGCACGCATCGGCGGCGGGATTGGCACCGAACGTGACGATTCGCACCCCCTCGCGCCCGGTCGTTTCGGCGGCATCGCGCAGCAGCGGGAACAGCGGGTTGTCCAGTGGCAGCACGGCAACGCCATTCGCCTGCAGCCCGCGCAGGATCGCCGCTTTTTCCCCCGCGATCGCCTCGATCGAGCCGAGATGGCCGACATGCGCCTTCTCGATCGTGGTGATCACCGCGAGGTGCGGACGCGCGAGCCGCGCCAGCGGGGCGATCTCGCCGGCGTGGTTCATGCCGATCTCGGCGACGCAGAAGCGTGCGATGGGCGGCAGCCGCGCCAGGGTCAACGGCACGCCCCAGTGGTTGTTGTAGGACGCCACTGCGGCGTGCGTCGGGCCGAACGCGACCAGGATGCGGCGCAGCATCTCCTTGGTGGTGGTCTTGCCGACACTGCCGGTGATGGCGACCAGGCGGCCGGTGAAGCGCGCGCGGGCGTAGGCGCCGAGGCGGGTCAGCGCGGCCAGCGTGTCGTCCACGCGCAGCAGGCGGGCGGGGGCGGGGACATCGAGCGCAAGGTCGCGATGCACCATCGCGCCGGCGGCGCCCTTGGCCAGCGCGTCGGCAACGAAGTCATGGCCGTCGCCGGCCTCGCCGCGCAACGCCACGAACAGATCGCCCGGTGCGATGCTGCGCGTGTCGATCGACACGCCGGTCGCGGCGAAGTCGGTGCGCATCGCCCCACCGGTCGCCTCGACCAGATCGCGCGGCGGACCAGAGGGCGGTCATGTCAGACATCCGTTCTCCCCCTCCCCTTGAGGGCTTGGGCCGCGAAGCGGACCAAGGGTGGGGGGAGGGGTTGGTGCCAGTGTCGCATTGAAACTTCTCGCCGCGAGACCCCTCCCCCCACCCCCCTCCGTCAAGGGGAGGGGGAGTTTGTTCGGTGTCCGCCCAATCGCCGGGATGGCACTAATCTGCATTGCGCCCGATCCCCACCAGCCGGCGCACAACGCTCACGTCGTCGAACGGGATCACCTCGCCGCCGATCGTTTGACCTTGCTCGTGCCCCTTGCCGGCCACCGCCAGCACGTCGCCCGGTGCCAGATCCTCCAACGCCGCGGCGATCGCCGCCGTGCGGTCACCGACCTCGCGCGCACCGGCACCCGTAGCCCGCGCGCCGGCAAGCACAGCGGCGCGGATGGCAGCCGGGTCTTCGCTGCGCGGATTGTCGTCGGTAACGATCACCACGTCGGCGCACCGCGCCGCCGCCGCGCCCATCAGCGGGCGCTTGCCGCGATCGCGGTCGCCGCCGGCGCCGAACACCACGTGCAGCCGACCGGAGGTGTGCGGGCGCAACGCCGTCAGCAGCCGCACCAGCGCATCCGGCGTGTGGGCGTAATCGACATAGACGGCGGCGCCGTTCGCCAGAGACGCGGCGAGCTCCATGCGTCCGCGCACCCCGGTCAGCCCCGCCAGGCGGTCGAGCGCATCCTGCGTGCCCAGCATCTCGGCGAGGCATGTGGCCAGCAGGGCGTTGTCCGCCTGGAAGCGGCCGGGCAGGGGCAGCGCGATCTCGCGGCGAACCCCGTCGTGCTCGATTGTCAGAACCTGACCGTCCGGCCGTGGGGTCGTGCGCAACAGGCGGATTGCCGTCCCCGCCTCACCTACCATGCGCAGATCCAGCCCGCGCCGGGCGGCGATGTCCCGCAACGCCGCCAGCGTGGCCGGGTCCATGTCGGCATTCACCGCCGCCGGCGCGCCGGTCGGCAGCAGGTCCTCGAACAGGCGCAGCTTGGCGGCGCGGTAGGCGGCCTCGCTGCCGTGGTAGTCGAGATGATCGCGCGTCAGGTTGGTGAACCCCGCCGCCGCCAGCCGCACGCCATCCAGCCGGAACTGGTCCAGCCCGTGCGAGGACGCTTCCAGCGCCGCGCGCGCGACGCCGGTGCGCGCCAGGCCGGCCAGCGTTTCCGCCAGGCTCACCGGGTCGGGCGTGGTCAGCCCCGGCCCCGGGTCGAAGCCGGGTGCGATCACCCCGAGCGTGCCCAAACTCGCCGCCTTGCCGCCGTCGGCCGCCCAGAGCTGGCGCAGGAATTCCACTGTGCTGGTCTTGCCGTTGGTGCCGGTGACCGCGACCACCGTGGCCGGCTGCGGCCCGGCCAGGGCGGCGGCCATCTGCGCCAGCCGCCGGCGCGGCTCGGGATCCAGCAGCAGCGGGCGCGGCGGCACGCCCGGCGGCCATTCGGTGCCCTGCGGCGCCAGCACCGCCACCGCGCCGCGCGCCACCGCATCGGCGATGAACGCGCGGCCGTCGGCATGGCTGCCGGGCAGAGCGGCGAACAGGTCGCCCGGGACCACCTCGCGACTGTCGGCGGTGATGCCGGCCACCTCGAGCGACGCGGCGGCCTGCCAGGCCGTTGCGCCGGGCACGCGGGAGGCGGGCGCGAAGAGCATGGGGTCCTGGCGCATGAGATCAGCGAGACGCACCGGCAGGCACCGCAACCGAGACCGGCAGCAGCCGCGCCGGCGGCGGGACGAGCCCCGCCTCATGCTGCCCATCAAGCCGCGGCGGCCGTGCGGCCGGCTCGGTGGCGTGGCGCAGAGCGTGGGCAGGAATCGGGCGCGGTGGCTTCGCGCCGTGCGGCTCGGCTGGCTTCATGTTGGCGACCACTGAGGCGACCACCGGGCCGATCGGCGCGCCGGGCGGGCGCGTTGGCTGCATCGGGATGGCAAGCTCCTGGTTGATCGCCGCGGCGTCCTGCAGGTCCGGCAGCAGCCCGAGCATCGGCGCGACCCGTGCGATCACCCGCCCGGCCGCGGGTGCGGCCACCATGCCGCCGGTGGAGAAGCCGTACGTGCTTTTGTTGCCCTGCGGATCGTCCAGCATCATGTAGACCGCATAGCGCGGCGCATTCATTGGGAACACGCTGATGAACGCCGAGACGTTGGCGTGCTTGCGGTAGCCGTGCGCGCCGACCTTCTCGGCGGTGCCGGTCTTGCCGCCGACATAGTAGCCCGGCACTTCCGCCTTCGTGCCGGTGCCCACCGTGACCACCAGGCGCATCAGCTTGCGCATGAGCACCGAGGTGGACTCCTGCATGACCCGCACGCCGTCCGGCGCCGCGCCGGGCGGCAGCGCCAGGATGGTCGGGCGCACCAGGGTGCCGCCGTTCACCACCGCCGCGGTGCCGGCCACCACCTGCAGCGGCTCGATCGCGATGCCGTGGCCGAAGCCGACCGTCATCACCGTGGTCTCCCGCCAGTTGGCCTCCGACTGGAATTGCGGCGCGATCGCGCCCGGCAACTGGATCGGCGACGGCCGGAACATCCCCATCATCTTGAGCCAGGCGCGCTGGCGCTCGGCGCCGACATCCATTGCGATGTGCGCGGCGCCGAGATTGGAGGAGTAGGCGATCACCTCGGGCAGATACAGCCAGCGGTGCTTGCCCTCGAAATCGGTGATCTCATAGCGGCCGATATGGATCGGGTGCGAGGCGTCGAACTCGTCCCAGATATGGATGATGCCCGCGTCCAGCGCCATCGACGCGGTCTGCAGCTTGAACGTGCTGCCCGGCTCGTAGCGCCCGGTGATCGCGCGGTTGAACTGCTGGTCGTCGGTGCTGGTGCGGTAGTCGTTCGGGTCGTAGTCGGGCAGGCTGACCATCGCCAGCACCTCGCCCGCGTTCACGTCCATCACGATGCCGCAGGCACCCACCGCCTTGAACTCGTCCATCGCCTGCGACAGCTCGTCGCGCACCACCGCCTGGACGCGCACGTCGATCGACAGGCGCAGGTCGCGCGGGTCGGAGCCCAGCCGGTGGTCGAACGACTTCTCCACCCCCGCCACGCCGCGGTCGTCGATATCGACCGCCCCCAGCACCTGGGAGACGACGCGCCCCATCGGGTAGCGCCGCACCTCCGCGGCCTGGAAATCCACCCCGGGGATGCCCAGCCGGTTCACCGCGAGTTCCTCACGCGGTGTGATCTGGCGATCGATGTAGGCGAATTGCAGGCTGGTGTCCGTCAGGCGGCGCTGCACCAGCGCGTCGTCGATGCGCGGCAGGACCTGCTTCAGGCGGCGCGTCGCATCCGCCGGATCGATGATCTGGCGCGGATCGGCGAACAGCGCGACCGAGGGCAGCGAGATGGCCAGCGGCTGGCCGTTGCGATCGACGATGGTGGCGCGGTGATCGAATGCGGCGAAGGTCGGGGACTGCGCGCTGGGCTGCGCCGTCGGCGGCAGCACCACCGCCACCTGCGGGCGCGGCAGGCGGGGGTCGAACACGGTCGCCATCATCAGCTTGCCGGCCACGGTCAGGAACAGCAGGGCGAAGCCGACCGCGGCGACGCCCAGCCGGCGACGGGTCTTGTGCAGCGCCGCGCGCCGCGCGAGGTCCGGCGCGGTGATGCGCACGTGCTCCATGCGCAGCACGGTGTCGGCGCGCGGCGCGCCAGGCCGGCTGGACGGCAGGGCGCCCAGCCGGCGGCCGAGCCAGCCGCGCGGCACGGACTCCGGGGCCGGCGCCTCTGGTGGCGATCGGGCGGCTGGCGGATCGTCCAGGGGAGCATCCCCGGGAGCATCGCTGGGGGCATACCGTGGCGCATCGCTGGGGGCATCGCCGTGGGCACCACTACGGGCATGGCTGGGGGCATGGCTGGGGGCATGGCCGGGGGCATGGCTGGGGGCACCGCCTGGAGCACCGGTTCTGGCGTCGCGGGCACCATCACCGGGCGTATTGCGCGGGGCATCGCCGGAGGCGTTGCGGCGGGCGTCGCGCCGGGCGGCGGGAGGATCGCCTGCAGGGTCGTCGGGGGGAAACAGGGAACCGCTCATTGCCGTGCTCAGTTGCCGTTGGCCGAGGACGGCGCGGCGCCGAGCGGCACCGGTGCCGGGACGGCGATATGCGCCATCCCCAGCAGCGAGCCGGTCAGCGCCGTCGGCGCCACCCGTTGCGGCGTCGGCGCGAGGCGCTGCGGCGTCGGCCGGTCGGCCCGATTCAGCTCGGCGACCACCGGCGGCGCGGTGGCGGGACGCGGCGGGGCCGAACGAGCCTGCGCGACCTCATGCGGCGGCCGTGTCGTATCGCCCGGCTTGCGATCGGCGGTCCGGCTGGCCACCGGGGCAGACGTTTTGGCCGTGTCCGTGCCGGGAGCCGATCCCGCGATCGCAGCGTCCGGCGTCTTGCCGAACGGCGCTGATCGCTCGGCCGGTGCCGGACCCGATGCTGCCGCCGATGGTGCCGCCGGTGGGGCCGTGGTCGTGCCGTCGGCAGCCACCGCGTGCGGGTTCGCCGCGGGCGCGGCCTGGTCGGGCTCAGCCATGGCGTCCGAGGGGGCGTCCGGCGGGGCATTCGGGGACGCCGACGCGATCGGCGCCGTCGCGGCGCCGCTGTCGTCCGGCGTGGCCGACGCCGGCGGCGGCAGGGCGCGCGGCGGCGGCAGCCGGCTGTCGAGATCGGACAGCGCCACGAACTGGCTCGGCTGCACCGGCTTGATGTCGAGGTACTGGTTGGCCAGCGCCTGCAGGCGATCGGGATTGCCGAGCAGGGTCCACGCCGCGGCCATCTCGCGCGTCTGCATCTGCGTCGCCGTGATGGCCTTCACGGTGCGCTCGATCTGCCGGTCCACGACCTGGGCCTGGTGCTTGATCTGGTAGAGATACAGGCCGGATCCGCAGGCCAGCAGCACGCTGATGCAGGTGAACGGGCGGATCATCGCGGGGCCTCCTCGACGCCGGCGGCAATGCGCTCGATCGCGCGCAGCCGGGCGCTGCGGGCGCGCGGGTTGACGGCGAGTCTCCGCCGCGGCGGGCCGCAGCGCGCGGCGGGTCAGCAGCCGGAACGCCGGTGCCGGACGCGCGCGCAGGCCACGCGGATCGTGGCGCGACGGGGCGGCGTCACGGCCGGCGGCGGCCAGCATGAAGCGCTTGACGATGCGGTCCTCCAGCGAATGGAACGCCACCACGACGAGGCGGCCGCCGGGAAGCAGCAGGCTGGCGGCGTCTTCGAGCGCCCGCTCGATTGCCGCCAGCTCGTCGTTCACCCGGATGCGCAGGGCCTGAAAGCTGCGGGTCGCGGGATCGATGCCGGAGCGATCGGGCGGAAGTACGGCACGGATGATCTCGGCCAGGCGCGCGGTGGTCTCGATCGGCGCGGCGGTACGGGCGGCGGCGATGGCACGGGCGATGCGGCGCGAGGCACGTTCCTCGCCGAAGGTGAACAGGATGTCGGCCAGCTCGCGCTCCGGCGCGGTGTTGACCAGGTCGGCCGCAGTGGGGCCGGCGCGGTCCATGCGCATGTCGAGCGGGCCTGTCGTGCGGAACGAGAAGCCGCGGGCGGGATCGTCGAGCTGGAAGGAGGACACGCCGAGATCGAGCACGACGCCGTCCAGCGCGGTGACGCCGTGCGCGGCGAGCAGCGCCAGCAGATCGGCGAAATTGCCCTCCAGCAGGTGCAGACTGCCGGGAAAGCGCGCGGCCAGGCCGGCGCCGCGGGCGATCGCGTCGGGATCGCGGTCGATGGCCCACACCGTGCACGTCGCAGCGCCGAGGATGGCCTGGGCATAGCCACCGCCGCCGAAGGTGCCGTCGAGATAGATGCCGCCGTCGCGTGGGGCCAGCGTGGCGAGCATTTCCGCCGGCATGACGGGGATGTGGCCCGATCGGATGTGGCCCGAGGGGATGTGGCCTGCGGGGATGCGACCTTTCGGGTCGCGGCTGGGCGCGCCGGGAGCGGTCATGGCGTGCCCTCCCGCGGCGGCAACCGAGGTGGCGCCAGGTCGCGGGCGCGGATGCGCGCCTCGGCGCGCCGGCGTTCGGCCGCGGCCGGCTCCCAGATCTGGAAAGTGGCGCCCATTCCCATGAACACCACCGCCTCGGTCAGTCCGGCATGCGCCGCAAGCTGTTCGGGGATGAGGATGCGGCCTTCCTTGTCGGCCTCGACCGGGTAGGCGTCGGCGTAGAGCGACGCGGCGAGATCCTGATGTTCCGCGCTCAGCCGGCTGTAGTGCTCGAGCGGCGTGGCGAGGGTTTCGAATTCGCCGGGCGGCCAGGCTTCGATGCATGGGTGGAAGTGGGACGGCCGCAGCACGAGGTGGACCCCGGTGCCGTTGCTGTCACCGGACTGACGCAAGGCGGCACGGAACTGTGCCGGCACCGACACGCGGCCCTTGGCGTCCAGCTTGTTCTGGTGGCTGCCGAGGAACTGGTTCATGCGCCCGCACGTCTCCCCCGCATGGGAAAACGTGGGATAGCACGCCACTTTATGGGTGGTCAAAAGGAATCAGCGGCGTTTACTTGCCGTCGATGGGAAATTTGAGTTGAAACTCAACGGTTTGACGGCGGTCGAAGATGGGGCGGTTGGCGAGGGTCCTTTCCCGCAAGTATTGGTGTTGTTGTTTTGTTCTTGTAGGCAACTATGTGGACAGGCTTGTGGATGACGACGTTACGCCCGGTGGAGATGGTGTGCCAGACGGCCTGTAAGCCGGGTTCTGTCCGCGCCGTCCCGGTTTCCCCGTTTGGGGGCCGGCGCGGCGCGGGACGACCATTCCTCTGGGACGCGCCTTGCGGCACGCCTCACGCGACCAACCCGGGCGACGAGGCGGGAACGCCTCTGCGGCCAGGGGGCGAAGCGGGGCTTCGTCCCATGCCGCCGGCCGCCCCTATTCGGTCTTGCTCCCGGTGGGGTTTGCCCTGCCGCCCCTGTTGCCAGGGGCGCGGTGCGCTCTTGCCGCACCATTTCACCCTTGCCCGCAGACCCCAAGGGACGAACCCCGGGTGCGCGGGCGGTTTGTTTTCTGTGGCACTGTCCCTGGGGTCGCCCCCGCCGGCGGTTGGCCGGCACCGTATTCCCGTGGAGCCCGGACTTTCCTCTGTCCGCCGGGCAAGCCCGGCAGGCAGCGGCCGTCCGGCCGTCTGGCGGGGTGGGAGATGCGCGCAGGGGTGGCGCGCGTCAAGCGCCTGGTATCAGGCATCGGCCTTTGCAATCCGGGGCCTGCTTGCTATAGGCGCGCCTCCCGGTTTCGGACGGGATGGCGGGCGCATAGCTCAGTTGGTAGAGCAGCTGACTCTTAATCAGCGGGCCGTAGGTTCGAGTCCTACTGCGCCCACCAACTAAATCAATAGCTTAACCGCTACCCCGAAAATTCTTGGGACCGATTCGGCACCCGTGAGGATAGCGCAGGAACCGACCTGGCGGAGGGCCGATTGCTGCGGGCTGCCCCACACAAGCGGATCAACAAAATACCCCGCAACGGGCGAATGCTGTTGGCGCTGGCGCTCGTACCGGATCGCTTCGACTGCGGCGACTTCAAGAAGGTGCCAGTCGTCCGCCGAAAGCATCCGCCTGTCCATCAGGGGTGTGAGTTGATCCTGCTCGCCGATCCGAAAGGAAACACCCCGCCGAGCGGAATGGACGATCCGCTGCTGGAAGCTCACATCGAACGTGATGATTGGCTGACCTGCCCACCGGCCGAGCAAATACCGCATGTCTTCGGTATCGAGCCAGCGTCCGTCCTGTAGCTGGATTTGGACGGTTGTCGCGCCTTTATGCAGCGCATCAAACCCCGCCATCACCGATATGCGAAGCGTTGCCGCCCTGGGCACTCCAGGTCCCATGTAGAGCACCGCTCCCTCGGTATCCTGGGCGAGCGTCTCTAGATAATCGGTACTCGATGTTCACGAATCGATGTTCGGCAATCAGGTAGCCCCGCCAGCAAAAGCGATAGACGGCTGCAAGCTTTTCTCGCCACCGACATGGCGCAGATACTGGCGGACACGACGGCTCGCTTTCAGTATCGTCAGGCTACCGACCTCGAGAGCAGAGCTATCGGCATAATCATGGGAATTCGCGACCGCATGTTCGCCTGAGGCCCGAAAGGTCACGCGGCCTTCTTGAGGCGTGACGGCCGGATCAGTACGTCAGCCGAGATGCCCAGGCGGTCATGCAGGCGCCGGATCATCTCGATTGACAGCCCGCGCTTGCGGTTCAGCACTTCCGCCACACGGGTCCGCGTCCCGATGATCGGCTCCAGGTCCTTCCGGGTGAGGCCCTGCTGCTCCATGCGGAAGTTGATTGCCTCGATCGGATCGGGAGGGTCCATCGGATAATGTTCCGCCTCATAGGCATCGATCAGCGTTGCCAGGATATCCAGGCGGTCACCGTCTGGGGTTCCGCTTCTCGCGCCCCACAGTCGCTCGACCTCGGCGAGCGCCGCCTCGTAATCTGCCTCGCTCCGAATGGGCTTCAGTTCTCTTCTCATAGTCCACCTCGGTTACGTCGATCCGGTCGTAGTCCCTGTGCGTGCCGATCCACTTAATCCACACGATGCCCTTGTCGAAATCGGCCGCTACGACCAGACGATAGGCATTGCCCTTCACGTTGAACACGATACGATCGGCCGTCACGACGCTGGCAGTGGCGTAGGATCGCTTCACATCCGCCGTGTTCCGCCATCGCGCCTTCTTCACCTCGTCGAACCAGGCATCCCGTCCGGCCTTCACCGCCGGTTGATCCTGATGCCCGGCCAGCACCTCCACAAACTCCCGCAAGGTGCGCCGAGCGATGATCCGCATGCCGTAAACCTACCGCAAACCTACCGCGCGCCCATTTTGGGCGCAACGGAGCAGAATGTCATCGACTTTCCACTGCACTCTCAGCAACGAGCGCCGTTCACCGCCGCCGATTGAGCAAATGCCAGTTTCCGATGCCTGACGACAACAACGGACTCTATCGGCCGGGTTCCTATCCAATCGGAGACCAGCCTTTGGAATCATTGACAGTTCATCCTGCTCTTGATCAGCGGGTCCAAGGTTCGAGTCGTTGTGCGCCCACCAGGCACCCCTCGCCGCGATCGAGGTGCAATGCGGGGCACGCCGCAGTGCCGCATGGGGCGAACTTCACGATCGCGCAACGCCGGTGCACCACGGCCGTGCGGCGCGACCGGGGAGTGCCGCGACGCAGCGGATCCGCCGGGCGGGACTGCCCGAGACGGCTCTGGCGCCAGCCCGTGCCACGTCGCGCCACGTTTTTCGCTGGCCACGTTTTTCGCTGGCAATGTCGCCGCCGAGCACCTATCTACCACCTACGGCGCTTTTCAGCCTGGGCTTCTGTGCCTTCTGTTGCGGCAATGTCGCACCCGGTGCTCCCCCAAACGTGAAAAGTACTTCGGTCCACGCGGTGTGGGCCGCCGGGTTGCATGGTGGAATACGATGTCGCAAGGCACGGTAAAATGGTTCAACGCGCAGAAGGGGTTCGGCTTCATTCAGCCGGATGACGGGTCGAAGGATGTGTTCGTGCACATCTCGGCGGTCGAGCGCGCTGGCCTCGGATCACTGAACGAGGGCCAAAAACTCAGCTTCGACGTGGAGCGCGGCCAGCAAGGCAAGTCCGCGGCCACGAACCTGAAAGCGGTCTGAGCGTTGCCGCCGATGCTGCCGGCGGCAGCATCGGCGGGCGCGCCGGCCGGCCCCTCATGAGCAGCCACAAGTTCACGGTCGGCCAGGTGGTGGATTTCCTGCCGGGGCCGGGCGACGCCAACGTTCCGCGCGGGAAATACCGCATCCAGCGCCTGCAGCCGAGCGAGACGAGGGACCCGCAGTATCGTGTCAAGCACGCCGTCGACGGGCACGAGCGCGTGGTGGGGGAGAGCAATCTCGCCGCGCGGGACACTCGCTTCGGCTAGCGCACGAGACTAGCATGGGCGGGGCGCGGTCGGCTGCGAAGCGGCGCGCCGTTCTGAAGCACGCGGGAGCGGACCATGGCATTCAAGCCGAACTACGGCCAGCAACGGGCTGAGCGGAACCGCCTCAAGCAGGCCAAGAAGGACGCCAAGCTGCGCGAGCGCGAGGATGCGGTCGCCGCCCGCCGCAAGGCCGACCAGGATGCCGGGCTGACCGACACGCCCACAACCGACGACCCAGGGGCTGACGCGCCCGGGTCTGAGGCACCCGGGCCAGGCGCGCCGCGCGAGGCGTGACGCGCCCCGGAACCGGATGCCCCGGAGCCGGATGCAAGGAGCAGGATACCAAGCGTATGAAACGTCGCTCTCTCAGCAGCTTCGTCCTGTTCGACGTGACCTATGTCGACGGCAGCCGCAGTTCGAACCGAAAAGTGCCCACTTCCGCGCTGGAGGGGTTCGAGGGTGAGGCAGCCGCCACGGGGGTCATCGAGACCCAGGATCGTGAGATCGCCTCCGCCTCCGGACGGCCACGCAGCGACATCAAGTCGATCCGGCGCGTGCGGCCCTGAGGCGCCGGAAAGCCGGCCAGGGTCGCAAAGCTGGCGCGAGCCGATTGGTCCACGGCAAGCTTCTTGGCAGCTTCCCGGCAGCCCATTTTGCGCGATTTCGCAATTTTGGAAATTCGGCCGGCGTTCGGTAACCTTGCCGACTGACCGGCGATCTTCCAGGGTTACCCACGTGAACCGCCAACTGCGTCAAGCGGCAGCAGATCAGCCACACACCCCCGGATCCGCGCGCTCGCAGTTTGCCGCCGAGGGATTGCGCCACCATCAGGCCGGCCGGCTGGATCAGGCAAGCGCCCTGTATCTCAAGGCGCTGGCGGAACAGCCCAACGACGCCAACTGCTGTCCCGGTTGCCGGGCGTCATGAAGATATTCGCTCGCGGCGACAGCTTGCCGGAATTCGATC
Organism: uncultured Alphaproteobacteria bacterium; assembly: GCA_963773345.1. Classification (GTDB taxonomy): domain Bacteria; phylum Pseudomonadota; class Alphaproteobacteria; order Acetobacterales; family Acetobacteraceae; genus Palsa-883. Next base: position 1,827,023 of record CAVZBG010000010.1, read on the forward strand.
TGCACTGCCCGCTGTTGAGCCTGCCACGCGCGACTGGCACGACGTTGGACACCATTCCGGCTGCGACGCCCTACCTGGCCGCCGACCCGGCGCGCGTCGCGCACTGGCGCCAGCGGCTCGCCGGCCTCCCCGGCCCGCTTGTTGGGCTTGTGTGGGCCGGCGGACAGCGGTTGGAATGGCCGGAACTCGCTGCCATCGACCGTCGCCGTTCAATCGCTCTCGACATGCTGGCGCTCTCGACATGCTGGCGCTCTCGACATGCTGGCGCTCTCGACATGCTGGCGCTCTCGACATGCTGGCGCCGCTGGGCGAGGTATCGGGGGTCAGCTTCATCTCGCTGCAAAAAGGTGGACCAGCGGCGCAGGCCGCCAATCCGCCGCGTGGCATGGCGCTGCACGATTTCACCGCTGATCTGAACGACTTCGCGGACACGGCGGCGCTCATTGACGGCCTCGACCTGGTGATCAGCGTCGATACGGCGGTTGCCCACCTGGCGGGCGCGCTCGGCAAGCCGGTCTGGCTGCTGAACCGCTTCGATACCTGCTGGCGCTGGCTGCTGAACCGCGACGACAGCCCCTGGTACCCGACGCTCCGCCAGTTTCGCCAGCCCAGTTCCGGCGATTGGACCAGCGTGATCGGCGCGGTACGCGACGCCTTGCAGCGCCTGGCCGCCGGCGATCGCGATCAACTGCGACCGCGCAGCGCCGGGATGTCGCAATCGACTGCCCTTCGCGGCGGATTATGAACGATCGGCGCAGGGTGAACTGCGCGATCGGCGGGTCCCGCGAAGGTCGGTATCGTGCGAAGGCCGCCATCGGCCTGTTGTTCAAGCAAGCGCGCGTCACCACGTTGGGACTAGCACTCTACACCCAGGAGTGCTAACGAGGCGCAATTGACGACGTGCCTTGCCGAGGCGACGACGCATCCCGGGCGCCAACTGCCGGACCGGGCCCATATCCAGGAGCACAATCCAATGAAGTTCCGTCCCCTGCACGATCGGGTGGTCGTCCGCCGCCTCAACGCGGAGGAAAAAACCGCCGGCGGCATCATCATCCCCGATACCGCGCAGGAAAAGCCGATGGAGGGCGAGATCGTCGCCGCCGGCCCGGGTGCCCGCAACGAAACCGGGCAGCTCGTGCCGCTCGAGGTGAAGGCCGGCGACCGCATCCTGTTCGGCAAGTGGTCGGGCACCGAGGTCAAGATCGACGGCCAGGAGCTGCTGATCATGAAGGAGTCCGACATCATGGGCATCATCACCGGTGCCCCCGCCGCCGGCACCGCCGACCGCAAGAAAGCCGCGTAACTCCGAACCGTCCCTGAATTCAGAAAGGATACAGAACATGCCTGCAAAAGACGTTCGGTTCGGCGGCGATGCCCGCCAACGCATGCTGCGCGGCGTCGACATGCTCGCCGAGGCGGTGCGCGTCACGCTCGGTCCGAAGGGGCGCAACGTGATCCTCGACAAGAGCTACGGCGCGCCGCGCATCACCAAGGACGGCATCGCCGTCGCCAAGGAGATCGAGCTCAGCGACAAGTTCGAGAACATGGGCGCGCAGATGCTGCGCGAGGTGGCATCGAAGACCAACGACATCGCCGGCGACGGCACCACCACGGCGATCGTGCTGGCGCAGGCGATCGTGCGCGAGGGCGGCAAGGCGGTCTCCGCCGGCATGAACCCGATGGACCTGAAGCGCGGCGTCGACAAGGCGGTGGCCGCGCTGGTCGAGGAGCTGCAAAAGCGCAGCAGGAAGATCACCACCCAGGCGGAGACGGCGCAGGTCGGCACCATCTCGGCCAACGGCGAGGTCGAGATCGGCCGCATGATCGCCGAGGCGATGCAGAAGGTCGGCAACGAGGGCGTCATCACGGTCGAGGAAGCCAAGGGCATCCAGACCGAGCTCGACGTCGTCGAGGGCATGCAGTTCGACCGCGGCTACATGTCGCCCTACTTCATCACCAACGCCGAGAAGATGAGCGTCGAGCTGGAGCAGCCCTACATCCTGATCCATGAGAAGAAGCTGTCCGGCCTGCAGTCGCTGTTGCCGCTGCTCGAGGCGGTGGCCCAGTCGACGCGGCCGCTGCTGATCATCGCCGAGGATGTCGAGGGCGAGGCCCTCGCGACCCTGGTGGTGAACAAGCTGCGCGGCGGGCTGAAGGTCGCCGCGGTGAAGGCGCCGGGCTTCGGCGATCGCCGCAAGGCGATGCTGGAGGACATCGCGGTGCTGACCAGCGGCACGGTGATCAGCGACGATCTCGGCATCAAGCTGGAGAACGTCAAGCTGGAGATGCTCGGCAAGGCCAAGAAGGTGCTGATCGACAAGGACAACACCACGATCGTCGAGGGCGCCGGCAAGAAGGCCGACATCCAGGCACGCTGCAAGCAGCTTCGCGCGCAGATCGAGGAGACCACCTCGGACTACGACAAGGAGAAGCTGCAGGAGCGGCTGGCCAAGCTGGCCGGCGGCGTGGCGATCATCCGCGTCGGCGGCGCGACCGAGGTCGAGGTGAAGGAGCGCAAGGACCGCGTCGATGATGGGCTGCACGCCACGCGCGCCGCGGTCGAGGAAGGCATCGTGCCGGGGGGCGGCGTGGCGCTCGCGCGCGCCTCGCTGGTGCTGGCCAAGCTGAAGGTCGACAACGACGACCAGCGCGTCGGCATCGAGATCGTGCGCAAGGCGGTGCAGACGCCGCTGCGCCAGATCGCCGAGAACGCCGGCGAGGACGGCGCGGTGATCTCCGGCCGGGTGCTCGAGAAGGACGAGTACAACTGGGGCTTTGACGCGCAAACCGGCGAGTTCAAGGACCTGGTGAAGGCCGGCATCATCGACCCGACCAAGGTCGTGCGCACCGCGCTGCAACACGCCGCATCGGTCGGCGGGTTGATGATCACCACCGAGGCGATGGTCGCCGAGCGGCCGGCGAAGGGCGGCGGCAACGGGGCGCCGCACGGCGGCGGCATGGGCGACATGGGTGGCATGGGTGGCATGGACTTTTAGGCTGCCATGCGGTGCCGCGGGACGCTAAGCTGAATAAGCTGAAACCCGCGGCACCTGGACAACGAGGAGGACGGCGATGGCAAAGAGTCGCGATCGCGGACATCGCGAAGCGAAGAAGCCGAAGGCGGACAAGAAACCAAGCGCGGCTGGCACGACGTTCCTTCGCCCGCAACCGACACAGCCGGCGAGCAAGCCGCCGGCTGCGCGGGAGCCCGCGAAGCCGACCTGACCGGCGCGCCACCCGAACACCTCTCCCGCTTGCGGGAGAGGTCGCGGAGCACTTGCGACGCGGGTGAGGGTGATGCACGCGGCACGCCCCTCACCCGTGTCGCTGCGCGCCACGACCCTCACCGTTGATCCGCTTCGCGGCTCAACCGCTCCGCTCGCCGACCTCTCCCGCGAAGAGCGGGAGAGGTGTAGTATTGCGCCCACTCATCGCGACGCCGCCCTAAGTCGATCCCGAAACGCCGGACACTCCCGCCCCCACGATCTCATCGGTCCACACCTTGAAGCTCAGCAACGTGTTGGGACCGAACGTGTTGCTGATCGGCACGTCGACCGCGTCGCGCCCCCGGCCGATCAGGATGCGTCCGATCCGCGGCACGTTGTTGCGCGGATCGAACGTGTGCCAGGCGCCGCCTAGATACGCCTCGAACCACCCGGCGAAGTCCATCGGCGAGTACGGCGGCGGCACGCCGATGTCGCTGAGATAGCCGGTGCAATAGCGCGCCGGGATGTTCATGCACCGGCACAGTGCCACGGCAAGGTGCGCGAAGTCGCGGCACACGCCGCACCGCTCGTTGTACGCCTCCCACGCCGTTCGTGTGGGGCGGGCAGTCGCGTAATCGAACGCGATGTGGCCATTGACGAAGTCGCAGATCGCCTGCACCCGCGCCCAGCCGAGCGGCGTCTGGCCGAACAGCATCCAGGCGATCTCGGACAGCCGGTCGGTCTCGCAGTAGCGGCTGCCCAGCAGGAAAACCAGCACCTCCTCCGGCAGGTCCTGCACCATGTGCTGCACCGCCCCGGGCACCACCGGGTCGGGCAGCCCGCGGTCGTTGACCACGCCGGTACCGGCGATGCGGATGCGGCCCGCCGGGGCGACGATCCTGCTGCACCAGTTGCCGAACCCGTCATGATAGGCACGGAGCGGCACCGGCGGGTCGGTCGTCAGATGATCCGGCACGACAAGGTCGGCGGCGCGCGAATGATGCACGTTGACCATCAGCAGCATCGGCGTCGGCTGCGGGCACTGATAGATCAACTCGTAACCGATCCGGATCTGCATGACGGGCCTCGTGACGGAAGCGTGTTGGGCTATGCCAGCGTGCTGGCGTGGCTCGATTCCTCGGTGACGCTCACCGCGACCCGCATGCCCAGGCACGCGTCGGCGGAGCCCACATAGGTGCCCCACAGCGGCAGCACCTGCATCGGCGACCAGGCGACCGCGACGCGGATGAGATGGCGATTGCCGATGATGCTGTTGGTGGGGTCGAAATCCACCCAGCCCGCGCCCGGCAGATAGACCTGCAACCAGGCGTGGGTCGCGCCGCCGTCAGCCATTGCCGGTGGGGCGTCGACTGGCACGCCGACTGGCACGTCGACTGGCACGCCGACTGGCACGTCGACTGGCATGCTGACTGGGCGATCGATCGAGATCGATGCGACGGGCGCCGGCGGCGCGGCGTCGGGCACGTAGATGTAGCCGCTGACGAAGCGGGCCGCGAGACCCAGCGAGCGGACCGCATCGATCATCAGCCAGGCGAAGTCGCGGCATGTCCCGCTGCCCCGGCGCAGCGTCTCCGCGGGCGTCTGCACGCCACGCTCCAGGCGACGGAGGTAGCGGAGCTGTTGCCTGATGCCGAGCGCCATCGCACGCAGCAGGTCCATCGTGCCCAGCGTGCCGGCTGCCGATCGTGCCGTATGCGCGAACTCGGGGTTCGCGAACCCGGGTTGCGCGCATCCGGGGCGCAGGAATCCGGCGGGCGCGAATCGGGCGGCCCACTCGTCGACCTGCACCGACGGCTCCGGCCGCTGCAGCGCCGGCGCAAGATCGGGCCATTCATCGCGCGGATAGGCGAAGGGAAAGCGCCGCGCAGGAACCTCCAGGGCGTAGTCGGGCAGCCGGGTCTCGACATGTTCCAGCGTGACCATGCTGTCGAACTGCAGCCGCGTCGTCGCGCAATCGAAATTTGCTACGGCGACCGAGTTGTCGAACACATCATGCCGCCAGTGCAGGTCCACCGGCTGCGGCGTAATGGACAGGCGCGTCCGGATAAGGCGCAGGTCGTGGCTTTCGCGCGGACGGAACATCATCCGATGCTCGCCCAGCTCCACCGGCTCCGCGTAGTGGTAGGTCGTGCGGTGCCGCACCGACAACACGCCCATGGCAAGCCCCTGAACGCCATAAATATCCGACGGCCATTGTCCCTGTCTTCGGCGCGTTGTTCAATCACAATGTCGCTCGCAGCGGCGGCATGGCGCGTGTATCCTCGCCGGGCGCTGATGTCGCTGGCGTGTTCCCGTCCAGCCTTGTTCGCGGACATTCGCGGGGGCATATTCACGCGACGCGACGATCGGTGCCGTGATCGACAATGGTGTTGGCCGGATGTCTCTCGTGGCGCACGACTCGGCAAATCGGTCTGTTCGCCGCGCCGCGCGCCAGCGTGTGGCGCGCCCGGCGATGACGGTCGGGCTGACGTGGAGTTTCTGATAATGTTGCCTGAATGGAGGCACTGGCTGTTGCTGGAGTTTCCGCTGTTCATCGTGACGGCCATCTGCGCGCACATGATCGTTTCGTTCACCCAGACCGCGTCGCATCGCTGGCTCGGGCATCGGCGGCTGGGTGGGTTCATGTGCCGCAACCACCTGAATTTTCACCATGCCTACTATACCCGGGGCCACCTCGCATCCTCCGCCTATCACGGGGAGGAGGGGAACAACACGCCCTACTTCCTGATCCCGGCCGCCCTGCTCGGCGCCGGATTGTACTTCGTCCTGCCGTTCCCGCTGTTTCTTGTCACTATGCTCGCCACGGCCGCATCGTTCTACGCGCATGTGTTCTTCGACAGGGAATACCACGTCGAGAGATCGAAGCTCGAGCGCTTCGCCTGGTTCCGGCGCATGCAGCAGCTGCACTTCGTCCATCATCTGCATGCCAATAGCAACTTCGCGGTGATCGATTTCTACTGGGACTGGATTCTCGGTACCTACCGCAAGCCCGACGGCGAGCTGCACTGAAGCCGACGGCGGGCGACGCCGGGCACGGCGCCGGCGTGGTCCGTCGTCGATATTCGCCCTTCGTCGATACCTCCGTCGTCGACATTGGCCGTTATCAACATTCCTCGGCGCCAACGTTCCCGATCGTCGATGCAAGCAATTTATCGCCGTCATGGCCGGGGTGATCCCGGCCACGACGGGTTGGCGAAATTGTCGCGTCATCATGAGAATGGCTGCACTTGCATCCGCGGGCTTGAATTCATCGCGCGGCAGGCTTACGTTGGGTCATGCTCTCTATGACAATCTAGGCTGGTTTGGTGGCAACATCCGACGTAACTGCGTTGCAGCACTCGGATTTGAACGCGTTCCTGTTCGCGGATGTGGGGACGGAACCGAGCGGCATGATGCTCAGCGTCGTCTCACTGTTTGCCCGTCAGGGCAGCGACCCGTGGCAGGAGGCGGATCGCCTCGCGAAACTCCCCAAAGCGGCGGCCGCCGATAGCTTGGCGCGCGCCATCGCCGCCATGTCGCAGGGGCGCTGGAATCCGCCCGATGCGGCGGCGATCGCCGCGCGCCTGATCGGCCTGCTGCCGGTGCGACCGGGGAAGGCCGCGCGACGTTCCCGCGCCGGCGTCGCCGACTGGCTGCCCGCGCTGCCCTCGACCCGGAACGCCATCGTGCTGGCCGGCGTTGCGCTGGGCATTGTCTACGCCGTTTCGGTGATGCTGCGCCCGGCTCCCACGCCGGTCGATGGCGGCGATGTTGCCTCGTTCATGACGCCCGCGCCGGGACAGACGTCGGGGCACGCGCCCGGGACGGACGCGCCGCGTTCCCGGTAGACTTGCCCGCCCGCGCCTGAACCCCCGCGCCTGAACCCCGGGGTGCCGCCGTATTCGCCGCGCCCTTCCACAGCGGCCCTACAGCGCCCTTCCACAGCGGCCTGCACAGCAAGGACAATGCCGATGAGCCTCCAACCCGGCGATGACCAGGATGACACCGAGCGCCAGGCCGACAAGCAGGCGAACGTGATGAAGGACCAGTTGCGCAAGGAAGTCGCGCAATGGAACGCGGCGCGCGACGACACCTCGACGCGGCAGGCCGCGGACTTCAGCGTGCCCGCGACACCACATCCCGCGCCGCGCCCGGCCAAGCGGGCGAGCCGTGCGAAGACCGCCGCGGCGCCTGCGCCGCAGCCGGCCAGCACCGCCGGCAAGCCGTTCAGCATGTCGTTCGACGGCGTGACCGATGCGGAACACATCACCTACATGATCGCCCGCGGCGCACGCTGAGCCGGGTCGGTCGCGAAGCAACGAACATGCAAGTGGGCCCGAACCAGGTCGGCCAGATCTCGTACGATTACGATGAGTTCTGCAAGGATTACGGGCACCCCACGGGCCGCGTGTTCACATTCGAGCTGACCCAGGGCGCCGTTACCTATGTCTATGCCGACGTCATCGGGCTGGTCCAGGGCGACGAGGTCATCTTTTCCCTGGATGCGTCGGATCTGGTCCTGACGCGGAAAGCCCATTGAGGTGGCCGCGAGCGCCGCGGATGACCCTCAGACTGGTCGCCTCCGGCAATGACGAGGCGCTGGAGATTCGCGACCACGTCCTGAAACTGCTGCGCCGGGATGGTGTCCTGGAGGTGCAGCGCGACACGGTGCGTCTGGTCGAACTTCGCGTGGAACCTTGGATTTTCCGTAGCTGGACTCCGTTCAGTGCGTTGCAGCCCGGCGAAGCATCTTCCCCCGGCTATCGCCACGCGATCGAGCGCCAGCATACCAGGCCGGACCTGCCGTACGGGCTCGAGGTGCGGCACCACGGCACGCAGGTGCTGCGCGTCTTGTGGGCAGACACCCGCGCGTTCGAGATTGACGGCTTCGTGCGTGGTCCCTGGGAAACAGCGGCGCTGGCGCTGTGACCGCGCCGCGCAACTGCCCAACCCCGGATGACGCCTGATCCCGGCTGCGCCTACTCCCGGCCGACCTACTCCCGGCGCCACCTACTCCCGGCTGACCGAGGCCGCCTCCGGTCCCTTGGCGCCCTGGACGACGCCGATGCGCACCGTCTGCCCTTCCTGCAACGGCGGCATGCCGGAGCGCTCGAGCGCGGTGGCATGGACGAACACGTCCTTGCCGCCGGATTGCGGGGTGATGAAGCCGAACCCCTTCTCGGCATTGTACCATTTCACCGTGCCGAGCATCTCGCTGGCGGTGCTGAGATCGACCGGACGCCGCGGCCCGCTCGGCGGGCGGGGACCGCGCGGGCCCTGCGACGGGCGCGATCCCGGCTGCTCGGCCGTGCTCGCATCGACCGATACGACCTGGTCGATCTGCCGCCCCTTCTGCCCGTTGCCCACCCGCACCCGGAGCGTCGTGCCCGGGCTGACGGTCTGGTGACCGGCGGCCTGCAGGACGTTCACATGCAGGAACACGTCGCCCGACCCATCGGCCAGCGCGGCAAATCCATAGCCCTTCTCAGTATTGAACCACTTCACCGTCGCCTGCACCTCGGGGGCCGACGAACTCATCGCGACGGCGGGGAAGGAGGGCGGGGACGGGGCGTTCCCGTAGAAATTGTCATCATCAAACCCGCGCCGGCGCGGCGCCTGCCACTTCCGGTCGCTCTTGGACGATCTCAAGACACTGCTATCCTCTGTTGTTGCATCGCTCTCGGCGGCGCGTTCGGCCCCGATGGTGTCCGATTGATAGCACCTTGCGGCACAGGCCGGCAAATACAAATCGGCCCGGTTTGCCGCGGCCCGCCGCGCCGGCGCGTGCAATGTGGCCCGGCATGTGTCATACTTGCGAATGACCGACGCGATCTATCGCATCATTCATCGCCAGGATGACAGCTTCGCTGTCGAAATCGTCCGACCCGGGGCGCTTGGCCAGACCGCAGCCGGATTCGCCACCGAGGCCGAGGCGACTGACTGGATCGCCCAGGACAAGCGCCTGTGGGAAGCCGCGGATCCGTTTCGCGCGCCCGCTCGAAGATGGCGTGGCGGCTGACCTGCGACCGTCCGCCGGCTCATGCATGTTTGCTCGCCTGATGCAATTCTGCCGCGCCATCCCCACTTTATCACTCATATCCTGCGTCGATGGGACGAGATCGGTCCTCTCACAGTGAAAAGAACACCGCATGCAAATTCCGGTTTGGACCAAGCCCGCACTCTGCGGCGCGGTGGCTGGCGCGATTGGTATCGCCATCGTCGGCTTCTCGCAGCTTGGCTGGAAGACCGCGGGTTCGGCCGAACAGCTCCTTGGCGGACGCCTGTTCCGAGAAGCTGCATGACATGAAATCCACGTGACGGGTGGACGCGGCATCCCGGCACTCGGAACGAGCGCCGCGGCGGTTGGTGACCGCAACCGGCCCAATCCGCAGCGCGACGGATCGGCGGCCGGGAAATCAACGGCAATTTTCGACGATTGGAGATGAATGATGGGTAGACCGGAACTTGGCACCAAGTGCGCGTGCGTAAGCTGCGCCGAGCGCTTCTACGATCTGAACCGGGTGCCCGCGGTATGCCCGAAATGCGGCGCGCAGCAACCCCCGGAGAAGCCGCGGGTGCTCCGGCCGCCGCGCAGCACCGTCGACTTCCGCCGCACGCCGCGCCCGCCGGTCCCGGTGGTTGCCGAGGAAGAGATCGAGCCGGTGAGCGTGGCCGACGCGGAAGACGAGGACGACGTGCCCGAGGTCGACGATGAGATCGACGAGGACATCGAGATCATTCCCGCTCACGATGCCACGCCGGTCTGAGTGTCGCAGGAAGCCCGCATGAACCGGCAGCGATTGAGCCGACCGTCGTTCAGGATCACGCGGCAAGCGGATCGCGGCGGCCTGAACGGCTTCGTCTTCGAGGTGTGGAGTCCGTTCGTCGGACGGTATCAGCCGGTCGAACTCGATCGACATCGGATTGCACCGGGTCGACGAGCTCACCCGGCTGATCTGCCAGATGTGGCTGCAGCGGCATCCGAAGCAGGACGCCCTGATCGACGTGCCCGACCCGGAGCCGAGCGATGGCGTCGAGTGGGCCGAGTTCCGCAGCAACGCCACGACGTTTCGCAGCTTTGATACGCGTGGGTTCGACCGGCTGGGCTGGACCCGCGCGGCGGGGTTGGCAGAGGCCGCGAAGACGACGTGCGGCAAGGTGGGCTATGTGCTGCCGAGCGGTATCGTGTCCTGACGGGACAGGCGTTGGTCTCCGGCGGCAACAGCGTCTGCCGCGCGTTCACCGAAACGTCTTGTAGCGTGCGCCGTCGCCCAGCTCGTCATGGCTGGCGCGCCTCCGGGTCGGGCCAAAGACCCGCCTGAGGCCAGGCGGAGCCGGCTCTTCGCGAAGGCCGGGGGGCCGGCCATTTACGACTCACTTCGTGCCCCGGCATGGCCTGCCATGACGAGAGAACGGTGCCCTTCATTACGCCATCGACGAGTTGAACGCCCCGCCGTCCAGCAGCAGGTTCTGCCCGACGATGAACCCCGACGAAGCGGCGCACAGGAAGGCGCAGGCATCGCCGAACTCCGCCGGATCGCCCACCCGCCCGGCCGGCGTGGCCTTCGAGCGCTCGGCCAGCACCTCGTCCACCGAGCGGCCTTGCTGCTGCGCGGTGTGCAGTGCCCCGCTGCGCAGCCGGTCGGTCAGGAACGGGCCCGGCAGCAGATTGTTGATCGTCACGTTGTGCCGCGCCACCTGGCGCGCCAGACCCGCAACGAATCCGGTCAGCCCGGCGCGCGCGCCGTTGCTCATGCCCAGGTTGGGGATCGGCGACTTCACCGACGCGGACGTGATGTTGACGATCCGCCCGAAGTTTCGCGCGCACATGCCGTCGACCACCGCCTTGATCAGGAAGATCGGCGTCAGCATGTTGCCCTCGACCGCCTTGATCCAGGTGTCCCAGCCCCACTCGCGGAAATCGCCGTGCGGCGGCCCGCCGTTGTTGTTCACCAGGATGTCGGGTTCCGGGCAGGCGGCCAGCGCCGCGGCACGCCCGGCCTCGGTGGAGATGTCGCCGGCGACGGCCGTCACCTTGACGCCGGTCTGCTGGCGGATCATCGCCGCGGCCGCCTCGAGGTCCGTTGCCGTGCGCGCGGTGATGACCAGCTCCACGCCCTCGCGCGCCAGCGCCAGCGCGCAGGCGCGCCCCAGCCCCTTGCTGGACGCGCAGACGATCGCCTTCTTGCCCTTGATGCCGAAATCCATGTTCGATGCCCTCCCCTCTTCGGTACTCAGCCGCCGTAATCGCCGTAGGGCGGACCAGCCAACGCCCCCGGGCTTGACCCGGGGGGCAGCGCATTCCGCCGACGCGCGATGAACCTGTCATACTCTCGATGGTCCGGCCGATCGGCGCAACCAGCGCATCCGGCGGAATGCGCTGCCCCCCGGGTCAAGCCCGGGGGCGTTGGCTGTTCCGCTTTACGCCTGCGGGTCACGCCGCGACGCTGATCCGCTGCAGGATCGCCCGCGAAGCCGCCGGGATCGGCACCGGACGCTGCGTCACGCGCTCGACGAAGACGTGCACGAAATGCCCCTCCGCCGAGGCCTCGTCTTCGTCGTTGCGGAAAATACCGATCTCATAGCGCACCGAGCTTCCGCCGATCCGCACCACCCGCAGCCCGACCGCGATACGGTCGGGAAACGCGACCGAGCGGTGGTAGCGGCACTGCACCTCCACCACCACGCAGTTCATCGGGCCGCTGTAGAGATCGACCACTTTTTCGGTCATCTCGAAATACGTCACCGCGGTGTCGAAGAACGAGAAATACTCCACGTTGTTGACGTGCTGGAACGCATCGTTGTCCATCCAGCGCGTGGTGATCTCGTGAAACCAGCGGTAGTCGGCCCGACGGCCTGGCGGAGTGCGGGTCATGCGTCTCGTGTCATGGTGGCAAGCGAAACAGGACTACAGCCGATCAGCCAACGGAAGGCCAGGGGCTCCGTCCCTGGACCCCGGCAGGGGCGCTGCCCCCTGGCGGGTTTCAGGGCAGAGCCCTGACCTTCCCTTGGTCAGCCCGCGCTCTGTGCCAGCCACCACGTCAGCAGCGCGGTGCCGGCCAAAAAATCGTCGATCGTCATCGCCTCGTGCGGATTGTGGCTGCCGTTGGCGTTGCGCACGAAGATCATGCCCATCGGCACGCCGACCGCGGCGAACGCGGCGGCGTCGTGCGACGCCGGGCTGCCAAGCGCCAGTGTCTCCAGCCCGAGCGCCGCGGCGCCTTCGGTCAGCGCCGCGCGGATCGCCGGATCGACCGGGCCGACCGCGGCGCGCGCCTTGGGGCCGCGGTGGAAGCGCACGCCGCGACGCTGCTCGATGCCGGCGATGATCGCATCGACCCGCGCGTCGAGCTCCGCCAGCACCGCCTCGTCATAGGCGCGCACGTCCAGGCTGAAATGAAACGATCCCGGCACGATCGTCATGCCATGCTGCGCCGGATCGGTATAAAAACGTCCGATGGTGCAGGCCATCGGGGTGCCCTTGCTGTCGTGCTCCTCCCACAGCCGGTCGAGCGCCATGGCGAACTCCGCCCCGGCCAGCGCGGCGTCGCGGCGGAAGCGGCGCGGCAGGCCGACATGGTCGTTGCTGCCCTCGATGCGCGCGTCGGGGTAGCGGAAATTGCCGGGGATGCCGGTGCAGATGGCGACCGGCTTGCCGGCCTCGACCAGGCTGGGGGCCTGCTCGATGTGCAGCTCCAGGTAGGCGCGCAGGTGGGCGGGACCGAAGTGACGGGCGCCGGCGCGCAGCGCCTCGGGGTTGCCGCCGCACTCGGCGATGTGTTCGGCCAGCGTGCGCTGCGTGTCGATGCGCCGCACCTCCAGCGCGCCGTCGGGCAGCGTTCCGAGCGCGCCGCGGCTGCCGATGTAGGAGACCTGGAACCAGATGCTTTCCTCGGCGCGGATACCCATCACCGTCAGGTCGCACGCCGGGGTGATGCCGAGCCGGCGCAGCGCGGCCACCGCGACCAGCCCGGCCAGCACACCGGCGGCGCCGTCGAAATTGCCGCCGTGCGGCACGCTGTCCAGGTGCGAGCCGACGACGATGGATTTCGCGGCTCGGTCGCGCCCGGGCAGCGTCATGTAGAGGTTGGCGGCGGCGTCGCCGGAGATCTCCAGGCCAAGCGATTGCGCCGCGGCGGCCACCGTGGCGTGCGCGCGCTGCTCGCCGGCGCCGTACGGATCGCGGGTGACGCCCGGCTCGTCCAGCCCGTCGCGGCGCAGCGCGTCGAACAGGGCGGTGGCGCGGTCGCGCTCGGTGGCGACGGCGGCGGCGATGCGGGGGGCGTCCATCGGTCGGGTCTTTCGCTCGGTCGTGGCGGCGGTAGTTTCGCCCGGCAGGGCGCGGGCGCAAGGAGCGGTGAAACGGGCGGGCTGCGGGATGCGAGGCAAGGGCGCAAGGAAGTTTTCCTTGCTTTCGTGCTTGCTTGCCTGACCCGCATCAACGGCTCACCGCTCCTACCGGCCCGGCGATCGTCATGCCGCGCTACGCACTACGACGCGCACCCGGGCGGCCGCCGTCGTGATTGCCCGGACGCATGCTGCGGCCCGAATGCGGCATCGCCAAGGCCCAGGCGTTAGAGAAGCCTTCCGACAGGCCGCTCTCCGCCGCAAGCGCGCTCAGCGACGCGACAAACGCCTCAGCCGGGTATCCTTGGTGCGACTTCGCCACGATATGTCCGAGCTGGCCAAACACCTTATGGTAGATCTCGTTAAATCCGCGCAATCGATGCGCCGCGTCAGCGACAGGCGTGCGATCCGCATACAGTTCCCGGGAGATCGCCGTCAGGCGCGTGCCCAGCCGGCAAAGGAACCGTGCCTTGCCGTCATGACTTAGCTTCGAGAATTCCAGGGTCATCTGCGCGGGCGACATGGCAGCGTTCTCAAAGGATGGTAACGCGTGGGAGGGAATCGACATCGTAACCCCGCTCTTGCAGCACCTTGATTCTGGTGTTTCCGTCGAAGATGCGTCCGTCTGGCTTCACCGTGAGTGGCTCCGGCGAGTCCGGCGCCAGACACTCGACGATATCGGCGGTTGACATGCGGCGGATGGACTCTGCATCAATTCTGGCCGACCCGCCTTGATAGACGTTGTCGTCATGGATCCGTCGCAGGCGTGGCCGGCCGGTACTGCTCTCGTTCTCAGCCATGCGTGCAATTGTCTATTGCGCCTTCGCACCGCCACCGCAAAACTACGGCATCCCCTCCCCGTCCGCAATCGCGAATGCCCAGGGCAATTGCATTTGGCACCGGGCATGCCAGTGAGGGGTATCGTGCGTCGGTCGTGGACCAAGCAAGGCAGAATAACACGGAGCGCACGGAGTCGGAATTGCTCGCGCTTCGCGCGAAGCCAACCCAGAGGCTTGCGCGAAGCGTCATGATTTTCTTCTCCGTGCACGCCGTGGCGTTATCTTGCTCCGTGCACTCCGTGTTATTCTGACTTTCTTGCTTACCTTTCGTGCTTGCCGGCTCGTTTTCTCAAGCCACGGCACACCATCACCGTCCAAGTGCGATCGCCCTGGCTCAATGCCTGGCATGGCTTCACAAATGCCATTCCGCACGTCACATGTGACGCATGAACGCCGCCCTCACATCCCGAGACCGCACCAGGCGCCACCGCCGCACGCTGTGCGAAAACGGACTTCGCCCCGTGCAACTCCGGCTGCCGGACACCCGCACGCCCGAATTCGCCGCGGAGGTGCGCCGGCAATGCGCGCGGATCAACGCGGCGGACCGCGCCGATGGCATGATGGACTGGATCGAACAGGTGAGCGTATTCGACAAAGATGACCCGCGGTGACGTCGTCGCCATCGCGGACCGCGCCGGCGACTTCACCGGCAAGCCACGTCCGGCGGTGGTTGTTCAGGCGGATGTGTTCGACGCGCTCGACAGTGTCACCGTCTGCCCGCTGACCGCCCGGGATGCTGGCGAGGCGGTAACGCGCCTGGCCGTCGGACCGTCGCCTGGGCTGCCCCTGTACCGGGCATCGTGGATCGTCGTCGACAAGATCAGCATGGTGCGGCGCAACCGGATCGGCCGGCGCATCGGCTGTCTCAGCCACGCCGAGCTGCAGCGGCTCAGTGGTGCGATCGCGGGTGTTCCTCGGGCTCGGCTGATGCAGCCACCCGCGCCGACGAGCGGAGAGTCCAGGTGACTCGCCCTGCGGCTTACCGAGATCCCGGTTCCTTATGCCCCGCTCTCTCCTTGGCCTGCACAAAGGCCCGCAACACGGCATTGATGCGCGTCTGGTAGCCGGCTCCGCGCGCCTTGAACCAGTCAAGCACGTGGGGATCGAGCCGCAAGTAGACCCCGCGCTTCGGGGTGGGAATGCCAAGGACAACGGTATCCTCCCAGCCTTCAGGCAGCGGACCGCCGTCAGCGTCGGCCTGGCGCTCGATCTGTGTGCGGGTCGTGGCGTCAACCTTGGCCCAGTCGGTTTCACTCTTCAGGCGGCCGAGTTCCTTAGCCGAGTAGCGCACGGTATTTTCTTTCCTCTCCATCCCTCGCCCTCCTCATCGAAATAATCCGCTGCACGGCATCCCGCTGCATCCAAACCACCGCGATGCAGCGCCCTTCGAGCACACCGACACTGACAACCCGGTTCTCGTTCTCGTGCGGCGAGGGGTAACCGAAGATCGGCCGGCCATCGAACAGGTGGCGAGCATCCCGAAAATCGAGGCCGCGCTCGTCAAGCGTCCGGCGACGCTTGTTCTCATCCCATTCGAAGTTCATCGCCTCGCATATCAACAACTGTATATATAGTCGAGGCCCCCGGCTGCAACCTGGAAACAGCTCTTCGGCGCGAGCTGCGCTCGGCAAACCGTCGTTGCACGTCCACGGTCGGGCAGTGTTGCGCCGTCCCGCCAGCCACGGGCCGCAATGCGAAGGTGCCGCGTCAGCTCACGCGCATTTCACCCCGCCGGCCACAGCCACGCCGCACCCCGCACGCCCGACAAATCCCCGTGCCTGTTCGGCACGATCGGCGTGTCCACCACGTCGCTGAACACGTTGCGCCGGACCAGCGCCGGCAGCTCCCGATACAGATGCGCCATGTTGGACAAACCGCCGCCCAGCACGACCACATCCGGGTCCAGCAGGTTGATCACCACGGCCAGCCCCCGCGCCAGCCGGTCGGCGTGCCGCGCCAGGGCGTCGCGCGCGCGCTGCTCGCCCGCTGCGGCGCGGTCCGGGATCGAGCTGGCATCGTGCGCGCCCGGGCCGTCGCAGTCGCGCGCCAGCGCCGGGCCGGCGACCCAGGTCTCCAGGCAGTTCCAGTTGCCGCACCAGCAGCGGATGCCCGGCAGCTCGTCCAGCGTCGGCCAGGGCAGCGGGTTGTGGCCCCATTCCCCGGCGATGCGGTGCGGCCCGCGGTGCACCTTGCCGTCGGTGATGATGCCGCCGCCGACGCCGGTACCCAGGATCACGCCGAACACCAGCCGATACCCGGCCCCGGCGCCGTCGGCCGCCTCGGACAGCGCGAAGCAGTTGGCGTCGTTCTCCACCCGCACCTCGCGGCCAAGCAGTGTGCTCAGGTCGCGGTCGAACGGATGGCCGTTCAGCGCATTGGAGTTGGCGTTCTTCACCAGCCCGGTGGCCGGGCTGATCACGCCGGGGATGCCGATGCCGACCGTGCCGCGCACGCCAAGCTGCGACTCGGCGTCGCGCACCAGCCCGGCGACCGCCTCCAACGTTGCCTTGTAGCCGGCAGGCGTGGGAACGCGATGGCGGAATTTCTCGCGGCCGTCAGGCTCCAGCACGATGATCTCGATCTTGGTGCCGCCAAGGTCGATGCCGATGCGACGGTCGCTCATTGACTTGCCTTGTCGGGATCATCCACGCCGGGATTTGCCCACGCCCGGATTTGCCATATCGGGCGCCACCATGCCGCCTCCGCCCGGGTTGCTCAAGCCGGGCGAGGATCGCAGGATGCCCACCATGAGCGAGACCCTGCTGGACGTGAAGGGGCTGAACTGCCCCCTGCCGGTGCTGCGCGCCAACCGCACGCTGCGCGGCCTGGCGCCGGGCGCGCGCCTGCGCGTGCTGGCCACCGACCGGGCGGCGGTGGCGGATTTTCAGGCCTATTGCCGCGAGACCGGCCATGCCCTGCTCGCCTGGAGCGAGGAGGGCGGCGTGCTCAGCTTCCTGATTCGCCGCCGCTCGGAGCCCGACGGCAAGAACCCGGCTGCCAAGGACGGAACCCCCGCGCCGGCGACGTGATCGCATGACGACGCCCGCCGGAGCCCCGTTCGCGGCGCGCCGCACGGGGTCCCACGGACCGCCGCCGTGCGCAACCGTCCCGTCCGACATGATTCCGCCCGAATTGCGGGGGCCTGCTGCGCCCATAGGCTGCGCGAGGGCGCCGTCCGCGACCGGTCACCGCCGATCGCCCAGCTTGGCACGCTCGCTTCCTGGGCGGTGCCTGCGCTGCGCGAATCGGGGTTGGCGCGCGCGCGGGAAGCGGTTACCACCAGGGGTCGGGGTCAAATGGAGTCGCCTATGGGGGACGGCAAGCGGCCTGAGCCGGCAATGGCCCCGGCAACAGGACAGGCGTCAGGGCAGGCGCCGGGACCCCCCGCAGGTCGCGGCAACGGTCCCGGGTCGGCAAAGGCCCCGGCAACGACCATGGACGTCAGCCAGATGTCATTCGAGGATGCGCTGGCCGAGCTGGAGCAGATCGTGCGCGGACTGGAAGGCGGCCAGCAGAAGCTCGAGGATGCGATCGCCGCCTACGAGCGCGGCGCCGCGCTGCGCCGGCACTGCGAGGCCAAGCTGGCCGAGGCGGAAGCGCGCGTCGCGGCCATCGTTGAGCACGCCGACGGCTCGCTCGGCACCAGGCCGGTGGACTGACCCGTCATGGACGCAGCCCCGGTATCGACCCAGCGGGACCTCCAGGCGGCGCTCCACCACGTCGCCCGGGTGGTCGAGGCGGAACTGACCTCGCTGCTGCCGCCGGAAGAAGGTGCCGAAGCGCGCCTGGCGAGCGCGATGCGCTACGCGACGCTGGGCGGCGGCAAGCGGCTGCGGGCGTTCCTGGTGATGCAGGGCGCGGCGCTGTTCTCGGTCTCGGAAACCTGCGCGGCGCGGGTGGCCGCCTCGATCGAGATGCTGCACGCCTATTCGCTGGTGCATGACGACCTGCCGGCAATGGACGACGACGACCTGCGCCGCGGCAAGCCCTCCACCCACAAGGCGTTCGACGAGGCGACCGCGATCCTGGCGGGCGACGCGCTGCAGACCCGCGCCTTCGAGGTGCTGGCGGAGCCGGACACCCACTCCGATCCGCAGGCCCGCTGCGAGCTGGTGGCGGCGCTCGGCGCGGCGGCGGGCGCGCGCGGCATGGCCGGCGGGCAGATGATCGACATGCTGGCGGCCAGCCTGTCGCAGGCGGGCCAGACCCTGGACGGGCCGGCGGTCGACGCGGCTGCAGGCGCTGAAGACCGGGCGGCTGATCCAGTTCAGTGCCGAGGCCGGCGCCATCCTCGGCCGCGCGCCGCTGGTGCAGCGCCACCTGCTGGCGGCCTACGGGCGCGACCTGGGCGCGGCGTTCCAGATCGCCGATGATCTGCTGGACGCCGAGGGCAGCCACCGAAGAGACCGGCAAGCGCACCGGCAAGGATCCCGCCGCCGGGAAGGCGACGATGGTGGCGGTGCTCGGCGTTGAGCGCGCGCGCGCCAGCAGGCCGACATGCTGGCCCGCCAGGCGGCCGGGCACCTCGACGGTTTCGGTCCGACGCGCCGCACTGCTGCGGGCGCTGGCGTCCTTCGTGGTGGCGCGGCGCAATTGAGCGCGCGGAAGAGTTGATTCCTGCAAGCGGCCCGAGGGGGTGAGGGGTAAACGGGAGCTAGGGGGACGTGAGTGGAGCGGGGGAATTGAAGGCGGAGCACGATTGACATGAATGCTATGAACACACCGCTGCTGGACCGGGTCCATGTCCCGGCCGATCTGCGCAACTTCTCGCCGAGCAGTTGCGCCAGCTTGCCGACGAACTGCGCGCCGAGACGATCGACGCGGTCTCGGTCACCGGCGGCCATCTCGGCTCCGGCCTCGGCGTGGTCGAGCTGACCGTGGCGCTGCACGCGGTGTTCGACACCCCGCGCGACCGGCTGATCTGGGACGTCGGCCACCAGGCCTATCCGCACAAGATCCTGACCGGCCGGCGCGACCGCATCCGCACGCTGCGCCAGGGCGGCGGCCTGTCCGGCTTCACCCGCCGCGCCGAGAGCGAATACGACCCGTTCGGCGCGGCGCATTCCTCCACCTCGATCTCCGCCGGCCTCGGCATGGCGGTGGCGCGCGACCTGAAGAACGCGCGCGCCAAGGAGGAGGCAGCGCGAGCGCGACGACCGCAACGTGATCTGCGTCATCGGCGACGGCGCGATGAGCGCCGGCATGGCCTACGAGGCGATGAACAACGCCGGCGCGCGCCACTCGCGGCTGATCGTCATCCTGAACGACAACGACATGTCGATCGCGCCGCCGGTGGGCGCGATGAGCGCCTATCTGTCGCGGCTGATGTCCTCGCGCAGCTTCCTGAACCTGCGCGATCTCGCGGCGCGCATGGCCAAGCGCTTCCCGCGCGCCGATCGAGCGCACCGCCCGCCGCGCCGAGGAATACGCCCGCGGCATGCTGACCGGCGGCACGCTGTTCGAGGAGCTGGGCTTCTACTACGTCGGCCCGATCGACGGGCACAACCTGGACCATCTGCTGCCGGTGCTGCGCAACGTGCGCGAGGCCGAGGAGCACGGGCCGATCCTGGTGCACGTGATCACCCAGAAGGGCAAGGGCTACGCGCAGGGCGCCGAGGCGTCGGCCGACAAGCTGCACAGCGTGGCCAAGTTCAACGTGGTCACCGGCGAGCAGGCCAAGGCGCCGCCCGGCCCGCCCAGCTACACCAACGTGTTCGCCGACGCGCTGATCGCCGAGGCCGAGAAGGACAAGCGCATCGTCGCCATCACCGCGGCGATGCCGTCCGGCACCGGGCTGGACAAGTTCGGCAAGCGCTTCCCCGACCGCTGCTTCGACGTCGGCATCGCCGAGCAGCACGCGGTGACCTTCGCCGCCGGCATGGCGACCGAGGGCATGAAGCCGTTCTGCGCGATCTACTCCACCTTCCTGCAGCGCGCCTACGACCAGGTGGTGCACGACGTGGCGATCCAGCGCCTGCCGGTGCGCTTCGCGATGGACCGCGCCGGGCTGGTCGGCGCCGACGGCGCGACCCATGCCGGCAGCTTCGACATCGCCTATCTCGGCTGCCTGCCCGGCATGGTGGTGATGGCGCCCGGCGGACGAGGCCGAGCTGGTGCACGCGGTCGCCACCGCCGCCGCGATCGACGACCGGCCGAGCGGCGCTGCGCTATCCGCGCGGCGAGGGCGTCGGCGTCGCCCTGCCGACCCAGGGCGAGGTGCTGGCGATCGGGCAAGGGCCGCGTGCTGCGCGAGGGCGGCAGCGTCGCCATCCTGTCGTTCGGCACCCGCCTGGCCGACGCGATGCGCGCCGCCGACGAGCTGGCCGCGCGCGGCCTGCCCGACCACCGTCGCCGATGCCCGCTTCGCCAAGCCGCTGGACACCGCGCTGATCGAGCAGCTTGCGCGCCACCACGAGGTGCTGATCACCATCGAGGAGGGCGCGGTCGGCGGCTTCGGCAGCGCCGTGCTGCAACACCTGGCGTGGAAGGGCCTGCTGGACGGCGGGCTGAAGGTGCGCCCGATGGTGCTGCCGGACCGCTTCATCGACCATGACTCGCAGCCGAAGCAGCTTGCGGCGGCGGGGCTGACCGCCAAGGACATCGTCGCCGCCGCGCTGAAAGCGATCGGGGTCGATGCGGCCGCGCTGCCGCAGATGGTCACTGCGAGGTGAGTGCGGCGATGCGGGCGATTCCCAGGCGGTCTCCCCGGTTGCCGGCCGGGCCGTTTCCCGCCGGCTGATGCTTGGCGCGGCCGTGGCCGGCCTCGCGATGCCGTGCGGTGTCCGGGCGGCGGGCGCGCCGGCGCTGATCGCCACGCTGAAACAGAAGGTGGTGGACCTGGCGGGCAGCTCGCTGGAGGCCTGACGGCGCGTTCAGCGGCGCTTGCCGCCTGCCACGGCGAGGACATGACAGCGCGCCCAGACAGCCGATCCATCCGGTTGGTCCGTCGGCATCCCGGGTGGGTGCTGGCCGCGGTCGCGCTGGCGCTGCATCTCTATGCCAGCAGCGGCTACGGGTATTTTCGCGACGAGCTGTACTTCATCGTCTGCGGCGAGCATCCCGCGTGGGGCTATGTCGACCAGCCGCCGCTGATTCCGCTGCTCGCCGCGCTGCTGTATCACCTGTTTCCGGGCTCGCTGGTCATGCTGCGACTGCCCTCGGCCCTGGGGCACGCCGCTACTATCGTGCTAGCCGCGGAAACCGCCCGCGTGCTGGGCGGCGGGCGCTGGGCGCAGGCGCTGGCCGCCTTGTGCGTGCTGACCGGTGGCGTGTTCCTCGGCACCGGCACGCTGCTGACCACCGACGCCGTGCAGGCGCCGGCGTGGCTGTTCTGCGCCTACGCGATCATCCGGATCATCCGGGACCATAACGAACGCTGGTGGATCGCGATCGGCCTGGTCGCCGGACTGGCGCTGCTGACGAAGTACATGCTGGCGTTCTGGCTTGTCGCGCTCGGCATCGGGCTGCTGGCCACGCCGGCGCGGCTCAGCTTCGCACGGCCGTATCTGTATCTCGGTGCCGCGCTCGCGCTGCTGATCGTGCTGCCCAACGTGCTGTGGCAGGCGGTGCATGGCTGGCCGTTTCTGGAGATCGGCCGCGTCGCCGCCGCGCGCAAGAACGTTGCGCTGCCGCCGCTGGCGTTCCTGCACGCGGAGATCGATCAGCTCAACGCGGCGACCGCGCCGGTGTGGCTCGCCGGCCTGGCGGCATTCGCCGCCTGGCCGCGCTTCGCGTCCCTGCGCGGCTTTGCGATCGCCTTCGCCGTGCTGATCGCGGCGATGATCGGCATGCACGCGAAGGCGTATTACCCGATCGGCGCCTACCCGCTGCTGTTCGCCGGCGGTGCCGTTGCGCTGGAGGCATGGATCGCCTCGCGGCTGCTCCGCGGGACCCTGATCGCGGCGGTGCTGTCGTGGGGGGCGCTGGGCCTGCCGTTCGCCCTGCCGATCCTGCCGGTCGAGCGCTTCGCTGCCTACCAGGCCTGGCTCGGCGTTACGCCGAAATCGGATGAGTGGTCGCCGGTCGGGCCGTTGCCGCAGAACTACGCCGACATGTTCGGCTGGCCCGAACTGGCCGCATTGGTCAGCCGCGCCTACCGGTCGCTGCCGCCGGACGAGCAGACGCGCGCGGTGTTTCTCGGCAGCAACTGGGGCGAGGCGGCCGCGGTCGATGTGCTGGTCCGCCCGCGCGGCGCGCCACCCGCGATCAGCGGCCACAACAACTACTACCTGTGGGGACCACTGGGCCACGATGGCAGCGTCGTCATCCGCCTGGATGGCGATCGCGATGCCCTGCTGAAGGTCTACGCCTCGGTCGAGCCATTCGGCGTGCTGCAAAGCCCCTGGGCAATGCCCACCGAGCGCGGCAAGACGCTGTGGATCTGCCGCGGCCGGTCGCCGTCGCTGCAAGCCGCATGGCCGCGCTTCCGGCACTACGATTGACGCGCCCGCGGGATCGACCCGCCCTTGCCCGAGCAGCCCGATCACGGCCATGCTGGTGGCCGCGATCGTGCGCACACGCCAACCGAGGGGGATGACCATCATGGCCTTCTACGAACTCCGCCGATACAAGGTCCGGCCTGGCATGCTGGATGGCTGGATCAAGATCATGGAGGAGGAGATCATCCCCTTCCAGGTCTCCAAGGGCATGGTGATCTGCGGCAGCTTCCGCGGCGAGACCGACAAGTCGGTCTACATCTGGCTGCGCCGCTTCGAGAGCGAGGCGCAGCGCGAGGCGCTCTACCAGGCGGTCTATGAAACCGAGTACTGGAAGACGCAGATCGCGCCGCGCGTGCCGGAGTATCTGGACCGGGCGGCCATGGTGATCACCCGGATCATTCCGACGCCGAAGTCGACCGTGCAGTAGCGGCCGCGGCGCCGCGCCGGCGGCACAGCGACCTTAGGGCCTGAGGCGAAACAAGTGCTTCAATCGCATGCACGTTACACTTCCGTGTCATGGCCGGGCTTGGCCCGGCCACCCACGACTGTCTTTGTTGAGAGCTACAAAGTCGTGGGTGACGGGGGCCACGCCCGGTCATGACACGGGATGCTACGACCCAGGCCGATCAATTCGGTTATTCCGTCTCAGGCTGTTACCGGGGGACGCCCATGATCAGGATGTACGGCTTCTGGCGCTCCGCCGCGTCATTCCGTGTCCGCATCGCGCTGAACCTCAAGGGCTTGCCGTTCGAGGAGGAGATGATCGACCTCGACGCCGGCGAACAGCACGCGCCGGCGTATCGTGCGATCAATCCGCAGGCGGTGGTGCCGTCGCTGATCATCGATGACGGCCCGCCGCTGACGCAGTCGCTCGCCATCCTGGAATGCCTCGACGAAGTCCATCCCGTGCCGCCGTTGCTGCCGGACGACGTGCGCGGGCGCGCCCGGGTGCGCGCGCTGGCGCTGATCTGGGCCGCCGACCACCATCCGCTGATCGTGCCGCGGGTCCGGCGCTACCTCGCGGACACCATGGGCCAGGACGAGGCCGCGCGCGCCGCCTGGGTCCGGCACTGGTTCCGCGAGGGCCTGGTGATCGGCGAGGCACGGCTGGCCAACGACGCCGAGACCGGCGACTTCTGCCACGGCGATGCGCCGACGATCGCCGATCTCTGCCTGATGAGCCAGGCGATGGGCGCGCGCAACTTCCAGGTGGATTTCGCCGACCTGCCGACCGTCAGCCGCATCGTCGCGGCGTGCCTGGCCCAGGATGCGTTCGCCCGCGCCTTGCCGCTGCGCCAGCCCGGCGCACCGGCCGCGCACTGAAAGGGGGGATGCCACAGTGTCGCTCGACTACGAGAAGCGCGACGGGATCGCCTACATCACGCTGAACAGCCCGGAGAAGGCCAACATCTTCGACAAGAAGATGGCCGACGAAATTTCGGCGGCGTGGATCGACCTGTGGGAAGATCGCGCCATCCGTTGCGCCATCGTGACCGGTGCGGGCACGCGGCATTTCTGCGGCGGGCACAACCTGGCGCCGCGCGAGAACATCACCGAGGAGGAGCGGGAATACCTGCGCACCCAGCGCATCTTCTGGCCGCTGGCCGGCACGGTGCACGGCCAGCAGACCGGCGCCGACGGACGGATGGGCGATCACTATCCGCGGGTCTGGAAGCCGGTGATCGCCGCGGTGAACGGCTGGGCGGCCGGCGCGGGGCTGTACATGCTGCTGGCCTCGACCGACATCCGCATCGCCAGCGCCGAGCACGCGCGCTTCAAGTTTGCGCTGACCACACAGGGCTGGGTCGGGCACGGCCCGGGCGCCAGTCTGCTGGTCAAGCAGTTGCGCTACATCGACGCGATGAAGATCCTGCTGACCGACGAGCCGTTCGACGCGGCCGAGGCGCTGCGCATCGGCCTGATCAACGAGGTCGTTCCTCATGCGCAATTGTTGGCGCGGGCGGAGGCGATCGCGCGGCAGATCGTGACCATGCCGCCGGTGGCCGTGCGCATGATGAAGGAGTTCGTGATCCGCTTCGGCGACCTGCCGACGGATCAAGCCTGGCACGTGCAGAACCTGATCAACAACCTGCTGATCCAGGTGACGACGGATGGCGAGGAGGGGCGGCGCGCGTTCAACGAGAAGCGCAAGCCTACCTTCACCGGCGCGCTGCGCCGTCGCGGCGAGGCGTGGGAGGAGCCCTCGGAGGAGGACGCCAGGCGGCTGGACGAGGCCTACCGCAGCGGCGAGTTCTAGCGCCCCGCAAGTACATCTCTCCCGCTCTTCGCGGGAGAGGTCGCGGAGCACTTGCGACGCGGGTGAGGGTGGTGCACGCGGCACGACCCCTCACCCTCGGCGCTTTGCGCCTCGACCTCTCCCGCGAAGCGCGGGAGAGGTGTACGCAGGCCCAATCGGCCCGCAACCGCCATAGCACGCGCGACAGCCACCGTCCGCCGCTATCGTTCCTTCTACAAAATCACAGGAACGCGACCACAAGAGGCTTGACAGACACCGATGGCACGCATATTTAGCCATACGGTTACTTAACCAACTGGTTCAACCCCGCATGCCACCCGACCGCCTCGATCGCACCTTCGCCGCCCTCGCCGACCCCACGCGGCGTGCGATCCTGGCGCGGCTTGCCTCCGGCGAGGCCTCGGTCACCGAGCTGGCCGAACCCTTCGCCATGAGCCTTCCCGGCATTTCCAAACACCTGAAAGTCCTGGAACGCGCCGGCCTGATCGCACGCAGCCGCGAGGCGCAGTGGCGGCCCTGTCGGCTCGAACCGCGCCCGCTGAAGGCAGCCGCGGATTGGCTCGAGCAGTACCGCCGCTTCTGGGAGGAAAGCTTCGATCGCCTGGAACTCTACCTGAAGGAGCTGCAAGGAAAGGGAAAAAAACGTGGTCGCCGCCATTGACCTTGCCACGAATACCGTCGCCGCGGACACGACCGAGCGCGAACTTGTCGTCACCCGCATCATCGATGCCCCGCGCCGCCTGGTGTTCAAGGCCTGGACCGAACCAGAGCACGTCGCGCGCTGGTGGGGACCGCAAGGCTTCACCACGACCTTCTGCGACATGGACATCAGGCCCGGCGGAACGTTCCGGTTCTGCATGCGCTCGCCCGAGGGGACCGATCACTGGAAGCGCGGCGTCTACCGCGAAATCGTCGCACCCGAGCGCATCGCCTTCACCTTTGCCTGGGAAGACGCAGCGGGAAATCCCGGCCACGAGCTGCTTACCACAGTCACCTTCGCCGAGCACGGCAGCAAAACAAAGCTGACCCTGCACCAGGGCGATGTTCGAGACGGTGGACGGCTGCAACGACCATCGGCGCGGCTGGACAAGCTGCCTCGAACGCTTCGCCGAATACATGGCTACGGGATGAGCACAGGTGCGCCATCAGCGTAGGGCGGATAAGCGAAGCGTAATCCGCCAATTCCGAAGCCCACACCACGAAGCAGCGGCGGGTCACCCCTTCGGCTTACCCGCCCGACAAGCCCGAAGAGCCGACGACACAACGGAGAGCGGATCATGCAGCAGCCCCAGGTCGTTTCGCGTGACGAGTGGCTCGCCGCGCGCAAGCAGCTTCTGATCAAGGAAAAGGAACTCACCCGCCTGCGTGATCAACTGAACGCCGAGCGGCGCGCTCTGCCCTGGGTCAAGGTCGAAAAAAACCTATGTGTTCGACACGCCGCGCGGCAAGCAGACCCTTGCCGAACTGTTCGACGGCCGCAGCCAACTGATCGTCAAGCATTTCATGTTCGGCCCGGACTGGCCGGAGGGCTGCGTCGGCTGCTCGTTCGAATGCGATCATGTCGGCGGCGCGCTGGTGCACCTGGAGCATCACGACGTGACCTATGTCGCGGTGTCGCGCGCGCCGTTGCCCAAGATAGAAGCCTTCAAGCGGCGCATGGGCTGGCAGTTCAACTGGGTCTCCTCGTTCGGCAACGACTTCAATCACGACTTCCACGTATCATTCACGCCCGAGCAGAAAGCCGCCGGCGAGGTGTACTACAACTACGACATGCGTCCGTTCCAAAGCGACGAAATGTCCGGCCGGAGCGTGTTCTACAAGGACGCGGCGGGGAATGTCTTTCACACCTATTCCTCATACGGCCGCGGTGGGGAAATGCACCTCGGCACCTACCACTACCTCGACATCACGCCAAAGGGCCGCGAGGAGACGATCAGGGGCAACCTGACCGATTGGGTGCGGCATCACGACCGCTACGGCGACGGCGGCTTCGTCGATTCCACCGGGCGGTATGTGGCAGCGGACGATGCCGGAACCTGCTGCCACGCAGAAACGAAACGCTGACGCACGACACCACGCGGGGTCTACTGACGCCAACCGCGGTGCCTTGTGGCCGGCGCACGCTGCTGCGGACTGGAACGGCCGGCCCCCCTGTCATTGCGAGGAGCGCAGCGACGAAGCAATCCCCTGCCCAGGAGGCAGGAGAGTGCATCGTCGCCGTGGTCCTCGCAACGGCAGATCGCGTTTTCGGCCAGAATAAAGATGTTCTGGCGCAATGGTTGCTGCCCGATCGCGGCTACCCCAACGCCCCGACAGCGCGCAGGGCCGCGATCTCCGCCGGCGCCATGTCGAGTACCTCGCGCAGCACCGTTTCGGTATCGGCGCCGAGGCCCGGCGCGGGGCCGAAGCTCCGGCCGAAGCTGGCGCGCCAGGGCAGGCCGGGCAGCACGCCGGTGCCGTCCGGGTCCCAGAAACCGCGTGCCCGCAGATGGGGGCTGGCGACAAGGTCGCGCGAGGTGGCGAGCGCCGCGGCGGGGATGCCGGCGCGCATCAGTTCATCCTCGGCGGCCCGCGCCGGACGCGACCGCGCCCAGGCCGACAGCGCATCCTCGATAGCCCCGCGTTGTCGCCGCCGCTCGGCCAGCTCGCACCCGGCCATCTCCGACAACGCCGGAACGATCGCGCACAGCCTACGCCAATCTGCATCGTCACGGACCGCGATGCTGATCCAGTCGTCGTCGCCGGCGCAGCGATACACGCCATGCGGGGCACAGCGATCCGACCGGTTGCCGCGCGGCTGCGGTGGCGCACCAAGCTGCGTCGCCAGCAACGGCTCGGCCATCGTCCACAGCATCGCCTCCAGCATCGAGAAATCGACGCGGATCGTGCCGCCCCTGCGCCGGTGCTGCCAGATCGACGCCGCAACGACGCACGCCAGCAGCAGGCCGCACATCGGGTCCAGCCACGCCAGGCCGACACGCGGCGGCACCTCGGGATGGCGGTTCAAACCGGCGAAGCCGGCATAGCATTGCAGCAGCGTCCCGTAGGCAACGGCGTGCAATTCCGGCCCGGCCCGCCCGAGGCCCGAGGCGGAAACATAAATCAGCTCCGGATTGATCGCCTGCAACGCCTTGGCACCCAGGCCGAGCCGATCCATCACGCCGGTGGCGAAATTCTCGATCAGCACATCGCAGCGGCCGGCGAACGCCTGCGCGACCCGGACCGCCTCGGGCTTCTTCAGGTCAAGCACGATGCCGCGCTTCGCCTGCCCGAGCACGCTGTGCAGCTCCGTCGCACGGCCGGGATCGCCGGCGCCGGGGGCCTCGACCTTGATCACCTCGGCGCCCATCGCGGCGAGATACCGCGTGGTGGTCGGGCCGGCGATGACCCAACTGAAATCCAGCACGCGAACGCCGGACAGCGGCATCGGCCCGGGCACGCAACGCTTGCGACCGGCCCCGGCACGCACGGGCAGCCCGATGCGCAACCCGAACGGCGGTCCGGGCGCCTGGATCGTGCGGCCGGCGAGCGGCAGCGGCCGGTAGAACCCGCGATGTGTGAGCTGCGCCGAGGCCAGTTGTTCCGCCGGCTCGCGCAACGGAAAGCTCGGCACGTGGGCTGTCTGCGCAAGGTCGGCGATGGTTTGCTTGTCGTATTGGCGGCTCCAGGCCGACATCAGCGCGTGCAGCGCGTCCCAGTTCGCGACCCGGTCGGCCTTGCGGACAAAGCGCGGATCGTCGCCCCACGCCGGCGATCCCATCGCGGCGAGCCAGGACGTCCATTGCCGATCCTCGCGCGGCGAGATCGCCGCATAGCCGTCGCGCGCCGGCAGGATGCAGACGGTGGCGCCGTTGCCGTCGGTCAGGCGCTGACGCCCGCGGCTCTTGCCGCCATGCCCGGCGCGCGCCAGCTCGGTCATCGCCAGCGTGGCCAGCGCTTCCTGGAGCGAAACGTCGATCACCGCGCCAGGTGCAGCGGCCAGCGCCGCGTGCATGCCCGCACACGCGGCGGCGATCCCGCCGACGAAGGCGGATTGTTGGCCGACCGGACGGATCGGCGGCTCCGCCAGGTCATCCACCTGCCCGGTCAGCAGATGGGCGATGCCGCTGGCGAAAAACAGCGTCAGGTCCGTCGCCGGTTGATCCGCCAGCGGCCCGGTCTGGCCGAACGGCGAAATCAGCACGAGGACCGCAGTGGGGTTGATCGGACGCAGCGCGTCGGCGCTGTGGCCCCGCTCGCGCAGCGCGGCCGGGCCACCTTCGGCGACGATCAGGTCGGCGCGCGCCAGGGCCTCGCGGGAATCTGCCGGGCTGCACTGCGTCTTGTCGTGGTTCAGATACGCGGCAAGCGGTGTCGAGGTATCCGCGCCGTCGCCGGCAACGTCGGCGCCCAGATCGGCGAGCAACCGTCCGCACACCGCGGCAGCCAGACCACGACCAAGCTGAACGACACGAAAACCCGTCAGAAGCGACATTCACTTACCCTTGTTGCGGCCCCTTGTTGCAAAGGGGGTCGGGCTGAGGGTGTATGGCAACCACGCCCGGTCAGCCAAGAGGCGCGTCGGGTCCAGCATTGCGTGGAGGGTGCAATGCCGGTCCTGCGGGAGCGCAGCCGCTTCAGGCCGGCGAACCCGGGTCGCGCACCCACACAACTTGGCCCACCGCCCACGTTTGGCGTATCACACTGACGGAATTGCCGCGAGAAAGTGCACCGCAAGATGCCGCATGACCGATTTGCCCCGCTCGATGCTGCACACTTCCTGCCCGACGGCCCGGCCGCCACCTCGGTCGCCGGCGCCATTCGCAGCGGCGACCGCGTCTTCCTCAGCGGCCGCAGCGCGCTGCGCCGGGACGGCTCCGTCGCCGGGCTGGGCGACGCCGCGGCGCAGGCCGGCGCCGCGCTGGACCATATCGAGGTCGCACTCACGACCGCCGGCGGCTCGTTGCGCGACATCACCAAGCTGACTACCGCGTTGGTCGATCGGGCGCACCGCAAGCAGGTCTACGACACGATCGGCCGGCGGCTGAAGGACGTCTTCCCGGTCAGCACCGGCCTGATTGTCGCCGGCCTGTCGCACCCGGAACTGATGGTGCAGATCGACGCGGAAGCGGTGATCGGCACCGCCGTCCCCCGCCTGCGCACGTTCGCGCTCAAGGATTGGTTCGCCCAGGACATCGCCTGGCAGGGCGCGATGGTCGCCGCAGGGCCGCACGACATTTTCATCCGCGGCCAGACCGGCGCCGCGCTGGACGGCAGCGCGATGGCCGGTCCCGGCCGCCGGCCGGAAGACGCCGCGGCACAGGCCGACGTGGCACTGACCAACCTCGCGACCCTGCTGCACGAAGCCGGCTCGGGCATGGACGAGGTCAGCAAGATCACCGTCTACATCAGCGACCGTGCCTATCGCGCCGCGGTCTATCCGGTGATCGGGCGGCACTTCCGCGGCATCCATCCGGTGTCCACCGGCATTATCGTGCCCGGCTTCGCCCGCCCCGACATCCTGTTCGAGATCGACGTGCAGGTGCTGCGCCAGCAGGGCGGCCCGCACCAGCGCGTCCGGCGCTACCACTCCAACACGGTCCGTTACGGCTTCGGCCAGCAGGCCATCGACTGCGACTTCTGCATGGCGGTGCGTGCCGGCCGGCAGGTGGTGCTGCGCGGCCAGACCGGCACCGACCTGAATGAGGTGATGCACGGCGCCGGCGATCCGCCCGCGCAGGCCGAGCAGGCGATGCGCAACGTCGCGGCGCTGCTCGGCGAAGCCGGCGCGCGCCTCGCCGATGTCACCAAGGCGATCGTGTTCGTCACCGATCGCGCTTACCTGGCGGGCGTGGCCGACGTGGTGCTGCGCCATCTCGGGCCGGCCGCGCCGTGCCTGAGCACGCTCATCGTCAAGGGCCTCGCCAGCCCCGACCTTTCAATGGAAGTCGATATCACCGCGATGCTGCAAGGAGACGCCACATGACCTTCTCGTTGCTCGGCCGCTGCACGCGCACCGGCATGCTGGGTGCCGCGGTCACGACCTCGTCGATCGCCGTCGGGTCGCGCTGCTCGCACGCGCGCGCCGGGGTCGGCGCCTGCCTGACGCAGCACCGCACCGATCCGCGGCTGGGTCCGCTGGCGCTCGATCTGCTGGCGCGCGGCTACGACGCGCACCACACGCTGCACGCCGTGCTCGCCGTCGCACCGCACGCCGACTGGCGCCAGCTTGCCATCATGGACGCCGCCGGCCGCACCGCCGCCTTCACCGGCGCGCAGGTGGCGGGGGAAAAAGCCGGCGAGGCGCACGGCAAGGACTGTGTCGCCATCGCCAACATTGTCCGCTCGCGCGACATCCCTGCGGCCATGATCCGCGCCTTCGAAGCCAGCCCCGACCTGCCGCTTGCCCGGCGGCTGATCGATGCGCTCGCGGCGGGCGAGGCCGCGGGCGGGGAGTTCATCCCGGTGCTCTCGGCCGCCCTGCTGGTGGCGCACCAGGAAAGTTTTTCCTACGTCGACCTGCGGGTCAATTCGCACGCCTCGCCGATCGCCGACCTAGCGCGACTGTGGCGCGAGTATGAACCCGAAGCCGCGCTCTATGTCACCCGCGCGAACGACCCGGGGGCCGCGCCGCCGGCGTGAGGAGTGGGTACGACGGCGTCGTGATGGGTTGGTATCGTGCGGACGTCCCCGCATTTTCATGACGCCAGGAATACGCCCGTCTGTCATTGCGAGGAGCGCAGCGACGAAGCAATCTGGTGCCCGGGAGGCACGGGATTGCTTCGTCGCTGCGCTCCTCGCAATGACATGTGGGCGCGCAGACAGGTGGGGGCAAGGCCGCCAGACTTGCATGGCGGCGCTCTATGCCGCCAGCGACGCCAGCCCGCGATCCAGGCTGTCACGCAACCGATACCATCCGCCGATCGCCGGCAGGAACCACGGATTGCCGGAATACAGCGGATGCGAGGGAAAGTCGTCGGTGTCGAACGCGCTGGGCTGGTTGGCCACGCCGGCGATCTTGCGCGCGGTCTGCCAGCCCAGATACGTCATCATCGCCACGCCGCTGCCGTTGCAGCCCAGCAGATAATGCATGCCGTCCTGCCGGCCCATGTGCGGCAGCGCATCCAGCGTGAACGCCACATTGCCGGTCCAGGCATGCGTGATCTTCACCCCGCGCATCTGCGGGAAACGGTCGGTCATGAAACGATGCAGGATCGGCGCGCTCTGCTGCGGCGTCACCGGCGTGAATCGCGCCCGCCCGCCGAAGATCATCCGCTTGCCGTCGGGCGACATGCGATAATAGCACAGCACGCGGCGCGTGTCGGACAACGTGCGCCCCTTCGGGATCAGCGAGGCCGCAAGCGCCGGCGGCAGCTCCTCGGTGGCGATGATGTGGCTGGCCAGCGGCACCACGCGCCGTTTCAGTTCCGGCGTGATGTCGCCGGTGTAGCCGTTGGTGGCGATCACCACCTCGTCGGCCCGCACCTCACCGCGTTCGGTCTGCACCAGCCAGTCGCCATCGCGCTGGGTGATCCGGCTGACCGGCGCACGCGCGCACACCGGCACGCCGCGGGCGCGGCAGGCATCCAGCAGCCCCTTGTAGTACAGCGCCGGATGCAGATTGGCCGATCGCTCCACCACCATCCCGCCATAGTAATAATCGCTTGCCATCTCCTCGCGCTGGCGCTCGCGCGGGATCATGTAGGCTTCGGACTTCGCCGCCTCGTTCAACAGCGCGATCTTCTTCGCCTGCGCCGCGTAATGCGCCGGCGTCCAGGCGCCGACGAAACGACCGGTCTTCTTCCAGAGGCAATTGATGCCTTCCTCGGCGATCAGCCGCTCGATCAGGCTGAACGCGTCGGCGCCGTCGGCCAGCACCGCCTGTGCCCGCGCCGACTCCGGATCGAGGCTCTTGCCGGAAAAACTCTTGCCGATGTTCACCCCGCCGCTGACGCCGCCGCCGTTGCGCGTGCTGGCGCCGAAGCCGAGCTCGGCCGCTTCCAGCACGACGCTGTCCACGCCCTGCTTCGCCGCCTCCAGCGCGGTGGACAGCCCGCCATAGCCGCCGCCGACAATCGCCACCCGCACGCGCGGCGGCAGGTCCAGCGGGTCCTGCGCGGTGGGATGATACGCCTCCCACCAGTACGGCATCGCCTTGAACCCGGAATGATAGATCTCGCTGCCCGCCATTGCCGGCGTCTCCTTCAGCGGAAGCGTTGCGCGGCGTACGGCGCGGGGTCGAGACCGGGGGCCTGGCCGGTTATCAGCCGCGCGACCAGCCGTCCGCTGGGCGGCCCGCCGCTCATGCCGAAATGCCCGTGGCCGAACACGAAATGAAGCCCGGCGTGCCCCGGCGCCGGGCCCAGGATCGGCAGGCTGTCCGGCGTCGACGGGCGAAACCCCATCCAATAGCGCACCTTTTCGCCCGTCAGCGCCGGGAACATCCGCTTCGCGTGCCCCACCAGGATCTTCGCCCGCTCCTCGTTCGGCGGCGCATCCAGCCCGGCGATCTCCACCGTGCCGGCGATGCGCAACCCGTCCTCCATCGGCGTCACGGCAAAGCCGCGCGTCTTGTTGGCGATCGGCAGCGCCGGAGTCACTTCCGGATCGAACAGCATGGCGTGGTAGCCGCGCTCGGTCTCCAGCGGCACGCGAATCCCCAGCGGCTCAAGCAACTGCCGCGACCAGGCGCCGGCGGCCACCACCACGTGCTCCGCGCTGCGATTGGCGACATTCGTCATCACCATCCAGCCGCCACCCGGTTGCGGAATCAGCTTCATCGCGCGTTCGTTGATCAGCGCGCCACCCTCCTGGCGAAACAATTCCGCCAGCGTGTGCACACCGCGCTGCGGACTGACCATGTAGCCGTTGCCCGGCACCAGCAGCCCGCGCGTCACCTCGCGCGCGAGGCCGGGAAACATCTGGCGCAGATCGTCGGCATTCAGCGGATCGGCGCGAATCCCATGCCGCTCGCGCACCTGGCGTTCCACCACCGCACTGGCGCTATCGCCGTCGCCCTCCCACACCTGCACCTGCCCCACCGGGCGGATCAGCCCGCCATACAGCTCCGCCCCCAGCAGTTCCTTCCAGCAGACCAACGTTTCGCGATGCAGCGCGCGCATCGCATCGGAAATCGCCAGCACGCGGTGCAGCCGCCCGGATTCGATCCAGCGCAGCAGCCACGGCAGCGCGCGCGGAAAGTAGGCCGGCTTCACCGACAGCGGGCCGAGCGGATCCAGCAGCCAGCCCGGCACCTTGCGCAGCATGCCGGGCAGCGCGATCGGCACCGCGGTCTCCGGGCTGAGCAGCCCGGCATTGCCGAACGAGGCGCCACCCGCCGGCCCCAGCGGATCGATCACCGCCACCGCAATGCCGGCGCGCTGCAGATAGAGCGCGGTGGCCAGGCCGGCCGCCCCGGCGCCAAGCACGATCGCGCCATGCCGTGCGAGCGTCATCATCCATGCCCCTTGGCGTTGCTTGCCCATCGTGGCCGGGCACCGACCGCGCAGCAAGCCATCGCGCGGGACCGAAGGCGCAGCGGTGGCCCGGGCCAGCGCGCCGTGGCATATGGCTTGCACCGCCGGGACACGCTCACCAGAGAGGAACCGCCATGCTGCGACTGACCATGACGCTTGCGCTGCTTCTGCTGCCCAGCCTGGGCTTCGCACAGGCACCCCAGCTTGCCGAGGCGGCCAAGCTGACCTGGGGCGCTTCCGTCACCTTCCCGCCATTCGAGTTCGCCGACAAGGACGGCAAGCCGATCGGCTTCGACATCGACCTGACCGCCGCGCTCGCCAAGCAGATGGGCCTGCAATCGGCCATCATGCCGATCGCGTTCGCGGGCCTGATCCCGGCGCTGCTCGGCAAGCGCATCGATATCATCGTCAGCGGCATGTACATCAACCCGCAGCGGCTGGAGGTGGCGGATTTCGTTCCGTACCTGCTGGTCGGCAACCAGATCGTGGTGCGTGCGGGCAACCCGAAGAAGATCGACGGCGAGGCCACGTTGTGCGGCCTCACCGTCGCCGCGCCGATCGCCACGGTGTTCGAAGCGTCCGCCAGAAAGGCCAGCGACCAGTGCAAGGCCGCCGGCAAGCAGGAGATCACGCTGCTGCTGCTGGCCGGCACCAACAATTGCGCCCTGGCGCTGACGCAGGGACGCGCGGACGCCATCATCGTCTCCACCCCGACGGTCGCGGCGCTGATGCATGAGGAGCCGGGCGCCTACGCCACCGGCGGCGCGCCGTTCGACGCCAGCACCAAGGTCGGCATCGCCGTGCGCAAGGACAATCCCGGCCTGAAGTCGGCACTCGACAAGGCGATGCAGGCGATCGTCGCCGACGGCAGCTATGCGGCGCTGATCAAGAAGTGGAACCTGCCGCCCGCCAGCTCGGCATTCTGATCGCCGGCGAGGCGCCATGTCGCTGTTCCAGCCGCATCTGCTGGCGCAGTACCTGGTCAGCGCGGAGTTCTTCCGCGGCGCGCTGATGACCCTGCTGCTCAGCCTCGCCTCGCTGGCGGTCGGCCTCGTGGTGGGATTGCTGCTCGCGGTGGGCCAGGAGGCGCCGTGGCACCCGGTTCGCGGCGCGGTATGGGCCTATATCTGGCTGTTTCGCGGCACGCCGGTGCTGCTGCAACTGGTGTTCGCCTTCAACGTGCTGCCGGCGTTCGGCATCCTGCTGCCCGGCTTTGCCTGCGCGGTGCTGGCGCTGGGGCTGAACGAGGGCGCCTACATGGCGGAGATCATGCGCTCCGGCATTCGCGCGGTCGGGCCGGGCCAGCGGCTCGCCGCGCGGGCGCTGGGGCTGGAGGACTGGAAGGTGATGCGCTGGGTGGTGCTGCCGCAGGCGCTGCGCATCATCATCCCGCCGATCGGCAACCAGTTCATCGGCATGCTGAAACTCTCAGCCCTGGTCTCGGTGATCGGCGTGCAGGAGCTGCTGCTGGTGGCCGATCAGACCGCCTCCGGCAATTTCCGTTACATCGAGGCATTGTCCGCTGCCGGCATCTACTACCTGGTGCTGACCACCGTGTTCATGGCGATCCAGTCGGTGATCGAGCGCAGCTTCCGCCGCCGCCCGGGTGCGCGGCGAACGGTGCTGGCGGCCGCGACCGTGCAGACCTCCATCCGATGACCCGGCTGCTCGATGCGGTGGCGATCTGGAAGCGCTTCGGCGCGCTGGAGGTGCTGCAGGGCGTCGACGTCTCGGTGACGCTGGGCGAGTGCCTGGTGCTGCTCGGCCCGTCGGGATCGGGAAAATCCACGCTGCTGCGCTGCCTGAACCTGCTGGAACCGGTCGCCTCCGGCAGCATCATGTTCGAGGGGCGGGAGATCGCCAACACGCCGCGCCGGCAGGCCGCGTTGTTGCGCCGGCGGATGGGCATGGTGTTCCAGAACTTCGAGCTGTTCCAGCACCTGTCCGCCGCCGACAATATCGCCTTCGGACCGATCCGGGTGAAGCAGATGGCGGTGAAGCAGGCGCGCGACCTGGCGCACCACCTGCTGCGCAAGGTGCACCTGCCGGACAAGGCGGCGGCGTTTCCCGACGAGCTGTCCGGCGGCCAGCAGCAGCGCGTCGCCATCGCCCGCGCGCTGGCGATGGAGCCGGCGCTGATGCTGTACGACGAGCCGACCAGCGCGCTCGATCCCGAAACGGTCGGCGAAGTCCTCAGCGTGATGCAGGAACTCGCCGAGGAGGGGATGACCAGCATCGTCGTCACCCACGAGCTCGGTTTCGCGCGCCGCGCGGCCAACGAAGTGGTGTTCATGGAGGCCGGCCGCGTCGCGCACCGCGCGCCGGTGGCCGAGTTCTTCAACGGCAGCGCGCCCGACCGGGTGGTTCGTTTCCTCACTCGGATGCACACTTGAACAGGGCGGTTTCCCCGGCGTGGTTGCGCACCATAACAACACCTCTCCCGCTGCGCGCGGTTGGGCCGCGAAGCGGACCGACGCAAGGCGCGAAGCGCCGAGGGTGAGGGTGCGCCCGCGGCACGACCCTGGCCCGCGTCACTCCACGCCTTGCTCTGCGTCGCGGCCCAAGCCCGCAACGGCAGGGGCCTGTCGTGATCTCCCGCTACACCGCGCGGTACACTGCGGTTTCGAACGCCTGGAACGCATCCACCGCCTGCCGGTCGAAGAACGGCAGCAATTGCGTGGCATACACGCCGGTGACGCCCTTCACCGTATCGATCCAGAAATAGGAATTCGCCAGCCCCGCCCAGGCCAGGCTGCCGGCCGAGCGCCCGGTCGGCAGAGCCTCCGGGTTGATCAGGAAGCTCAGCCCCCATTTCATGCCGGCAACGAAGTCGACGTCGCCCGACAGTCCCGCCGCGGCGGTCTTCATCGCGTTGCACACCAGCCCTCCCATCGCGTTCCGCGACATGGTGGCGACCGTCTCCGGCGCCAGCACGCGGGCGCCGTTGAACGTGCCGCCGTGCAGGATCATCTGGGTGAACTTCAGGTAGTCGCCGACCGTCGCGTACAGCCCGCCGCCGCCCATGTGGAATTCCGGGTCCTGCGGGATTTCGGTATCGGTCGCGACCATCCCCTCCGGCGTGCGCGCATGGATCTTCGCGAGACGTGCGCGTTGTCCGTCGCCGATGCGGAAGGCCGTGTCGGTCATGCCGAGCGGCGCCAGGATGTTGTCCTCCATGTACTGCGCCAGCGTTTGGCCGGAGACCGCCTCCACTGCCTTGCCGGCCCAGTCGATGGAAATGCCGTATTCCCATTTCTCGCCCGGATCGAACACCAGCGGAATGGTCAGCGCGGCGTTCCGGCAGGAGATGATGCCGGGGATGCCGGCCGCCTCCATGTGGCGGCCCATATCGGCGTTCCAGATATCGTAGGTGTAGCCGGAGGTGTGGGTCAGCAGGTGCCGCAGCGTGATGGCGCGCTTCGGGGCGCGCAGGCGCGGCGTGCCGTCCGCGGCGAAGCCGTCCAGCACCTGGACGCGGCCCAGTTCCGGCAGCACCGCGGCGATATCGCCGTCGAGCGCCAGCCTGCCTTGCTCCACCAACTGCATGGCGCAGGCGCCCGTGATGGCCTTGGTCATGGAGGCGATCCAGACCACGGTGTCGGCGACCATCGGCGCGCCGGAGCCCAGGTCGCGCGCGCCAAAACCCTCGTTGAAGATGACGCCGTCCCTTGTGGCGGCGGCGGCGACCACACCGGGGATGTCGCCGGCCTCGGCGGCCCGGCGAAGCGGCGCGGCGATGCTGCCGATATCGACCATGGTTTTCCTCCCGTTGACCCGGTGTTGGCCCGCGCAGGATAGGCGCGAGGCATGACGGGAGTCTCAGGGAATGCGAACCAGGCCACGTTGCGCTCGGCGGGTGCGGCCGGTTGCCCTTTCGGTCATTGCGAGTTGATCACCACCCGCACCGGCCGCCCCATTTCCGTTCCAATACGCGACCGGTCACGCAGCCGGCATGCGATAGACCGCGCACAGTTTGTTGCCGTCGGGATCGCGCAGGTAAGCGAGATAGATCGGACCGGCGCTGCCCTGGCGAACGCCCGGCGGGTCCTCGATCGAGGTGCCCCCGTGCGTCACGCCTGCCGCGTGCCAGGCCTGGGCTTGCTCCGCGCTGGCCGCCTTGAAGCCGATTGTGCCGCCGTTGGCGTGCGTGGCCGGCTTGCCGTCGATCGGCTTGCTCACCATGAGCACGCCGCCGTCATGCGCGTAAACCAGCCGGCCCTTGGCATCTTCCCGCCCGGGCTTGCCGCCGATCGCGCCCGCCAGCGCGTCGTAGAATGTCTTCGATCGGGCGATGTCGTTGCTGCCGACCATCACATGGCTGAACATGCCGTTCCCTCCTCGTCACTGTCACCCGAGGCCGCTGCCTCCACGCAACGAACGAACCACGGATTGGCGGCCGTGAAAAGAGCGGCTCGAGCAGTCCGCGTGCCGTCAGCGCCCCAGCAGGCGCGACACCCAATCGGCGACCGCGTCGCCGCTGCTCATGTCGGCCTGCACCAGCCCGTCGATCATGAAACTCGGCGACACATGGATGCCGTTCTGGCGGGCATAGCGGCAATGCCATTTGATTTCGCGGTCGAGATCGGGAATCGCGAAGGCCTCGGCGAGTGTCACGCCGCTGATGCTTTCGATCCGCGCGATGATGTCGCGCGGCGTGGCGTCCATATTGGGGCCGCGGCAATGGCGCTCGAACTCGAACGCCGGGCGGTGCGCGGCCACCGCCGCCATGACCGCCTTCGCCGCGTCCTTGCCGCCCGCAAGCGTGGAGGCCGCCAGGATGCAGCGCACGATCACGCCAGAGTACATGTGCCAGGGCTGCGACTGCAGGCGGATCTTGACGGTGATGCGGTCCTCCCCCGCCTGCGCGAGCAGGTCATCGAGCTTGCCGAACACTTTTACGGAGAATGGGCAGGTCGGTTCCAGGAAGGCCTCGAACACGCGGGGCCCGTGGCCCCAGATCAGAGGATCGGCGCGCCAGGTGGTTTGGGTCATGTGACTGGTCCTGTTCGTTCGGGTCTGGCTGCGGTGAGGAGCGCCGGAGCAGACAAGGCGCCGGACGCCCACCGCCCTCGCCTGCCTCGCCACCCCCTGCCCACCCTGCTATCCTCCCCAAGATGACGGGAGGAAACCAACCATGCCCACATACGTGATGCTGGCCAAATGGACCGACCAGGGCATCCGCGCCATCGATGAAGCCCCACGCCGGCTCGATGCGGCAAAGAAAACACTGACAGATATGGGTGGACAGTTGCGCTCGCTCTACCTGGTGATGGGCGACTACGACCTTGTCGCGATCTACGACGCGCCGGACGACGCGGTGGCGGCGCGCTTCATGCTGATCCTCGGCAAGATGGGCAATGTGCGCACCACCTCGATGAAGGCCTTCCCCGAGGAGGCAATGCGGCAGATCGTCGCCTCGCTCGCCTGACGGGCGCGGCGGCGCGGTCAGGGACCGGGGTGGATGCGGGTGATTTTCGATCCCTCCAACCCGATACCGGCCATCAGGCCGCGCGCGCCGAACGGGAAGGCATAGACGTCCTGCGTCAGCGTCGTGCTGGTCAGGCTGGCGGCGGCACCCTGGTCCACCACCACGACGCTGGGCCCGGTGCCGATGGCCCATCCATCGCTGCGCTGCAGGTAGTCCAATGACTTTTCGGTTATGAAGAACAGCGCGTAGCTGAAGGTCTGTGCGCCGGCCTGAAGGCCGAAGGATGCAGCCGAAACGTTGTAGTAGCCCCTGGCGTGGCCATTGACCCACAGGACGCCGTCGCCGGACTGTCCGCCGATGATCAACCCGGCCTTGATGATCTTGGGAAAGATCAGAATCCCCCTGGCAGTGCCAGCAAGCGCCCGGGCTTTCGGCTGCGTCGCGTAGAGCGTGCGCAGCGCCGCATTGGCATCGGCGTTGATCTGGCCCGCCGAGGCCGCATCGGCAGCTTCGACCTGCAAGATTGTGCCGCCGACGATCCAACCGATCATCGGCAGGATCGACCGCCTGGTGGGGTTCATGCGTGGTTCTCCGTCGTCGCTGTTTCAAACAGAGCGAGTGCGACTTGCCGCCGGGATTGTCAACCAGCGTGCGATCCGGATGTGCCGCGCCGCCGCTCTGCCGCGCGGGCCAGGATGTGTGCACCGCGCCTGCTGAACTGTCCGACGGCGCGCCGGCGCAAGGCGGCGCTTTGCCAAAACGCTATTTGGCCGGATGATCGGCCGGCAACCCCTGGCCAGGCGAGGCAGCATGCGAGAGATCCGGATCGGCGACGTCACCATCACCTCGATCATCGAGCGCGACGGACCCTGGCGCACGCCGGAGGCGATGTTCCCCGACTACAACCCCGAGGTCGGTCGCGCGCACCTCGCCGAGCTTGATCCGGTGGTCTACGACGCCGCGTCGAACCGGATGGTGATCACTTACCAGACCTTCGTCGTCCGCACGCCGCACCACACGATCCTGGTCGATACCTGCACCGGCGAGGACAAGGGCTATCCCGCCCCGATGGATTTCCCCAAGCAGCCCTGGCTGGACGGGTTCACCGCCGCCGGATTGAGCTTCGAGCAGATCGACTACGTGTTCTGCACCCATCTGCACATCGATCATTGCGGTTGGAACACGATGCTGCGCGACGGGCGCTGGGTGCCGACCTTCCCCAACGCGAAATACGTGTTCCACAAGCGCGAATACGCCGCGTGGGAGGCCGCCGACCGGCGCGGCGAGAACCCGCCCGGCAATGTCTGGCGCACCAACTGCGAGCCGATCGTCGCCGCTGGCCGGGCGTTGCTGGTTGACGACGACTACGTGCTGAACGACCTGGTGTCGCTGACCCCGACGCCGGGACACTCGCCCTGTCATTGCTGTGTCAACATCCGGTCCAAGGGGCAGCGTGCGGTGGTGACGGGCGACATGATGCACCACGCGCTGCAGTGCCGCGAGCCGGACTGGTCCACCGTGTTCTGCTGGGATCCGGCGCTGGCCGCGCAATCGCGCCGGCGGTTTTTGAACGCGGTCGCAGACACCGACACGGTGATCCTGCCGGTGCATTTCCCGTCCCCGACCGCGGGGCGCATCGAGGCCGACGGGACGCGGTTCAGGTATCACTTCCGGTGGTAGATCCGCGTCGAAAGTACACCTCTCCCGCTCTTCGCGGGAGAGGTCGCGGAGCACTTGCGACGCGGGTGAGGGTGGTGCACGCGGCACGACCCTCACCGTTGATCCGCTTCGCGGCTCAACCGCTCCGCTCGCCGCGTCGGTCCGCTTCGCGGCCCAACCCCGCGAAGGGCGGGAGAGGTGTACGTGCGTCGCCACCTTCGAGAATCTCACCATGCATCTCGGCCGGCCC
The DNA here is from genome assembly GCA_963773345.1 of uncultured Alphaproteobacteria bacterium. GTDB lineage: Bacteria > Pseudomonadota > Alphaproteobacteria > Acetobacterales > Acetobacteraceae > Palsa-883. Next base: position 1,868,902 of record CAVZBG010000010.1, read on the forward strand.
CTGACCGGGGCACACATCGTCGATGGGCGCGTGCGGCTGGACACCCCCAAAGACCCCTTCACCGCCGATTTCGTCATCTGCGGCACCGGCATCGACAACGACGCGCGGCTGCGCCCGGAGCTGGCGGCCTGCGCCGACAACATCGCCACCCGGGGCGACCGCTGCACGCCGCCGGACGACGAACGCAACGACCGGCTGGCGCGCTTTCCCTATCTCGACCGCGACTTCGCCTTCACCGAGAAGATGCCCGACCGCACCCCGGGATCGCCGACCTGCACCTGTTCGGCTTCGGCACGACGATGAGCTTCGGCCCCGCCGGTTCGTCGATCAACGCGATGACCATCGCCACGCCCAAGTTGGTCGCCGGCGTCACGCGCGGATTGTTCCGCACCAATCTGCCCGACCACTGGCGCGATCTGCTGGCCTACGACGTGCCCCAGGTGGAGCTCGACCCGGCGCGCCTCACGACAGAATGACCCGCCACCAGCGGAACGTCAGCGCCAGCGCCGCCAGCCCCTCGATCCCCGTCGTCACGGTCGCCCACGGTGCGCCGATCGCATCCGCCAGCAGCCCCAGATGCACGAAGCCGATCGGCCCGACGCCGATGCAGACCGACAGCACGCCCAGCACGCGGCTGCGCATCTCCGCCGGCGCCGCGAGATACACCTGCGTCGCCTGCATGATGCTGAACGCGGCGCCGCCCACCCCGGTCAGCACCAGCGCCGTGGCGGCGGTGATCGGCTGCGCAACGAGCGCGAACACCGTCAGCATGACCATGTAGCTGATCACCCCGGCCAGATAGGTGCGCGCGTAGAACCGCGGCCCGACGAACAGCGCGATGACGGTGGCGCCGATGAAGGCGCCGACGCCGTCCATGCTCGCCATGATGCCGATCCCGGCCGGCGTCAGGTGCAGCCGGTCCTGCGCGATCACCGGCACCATCGACGTGAACGGCCAGGCGAACACGTTGTAGATCACGGTGATCACCAGCACCCCGATCAGCCGCCGGTCCTGCCGCACCAGCGCCAGCCCGTCGCGCATCCGCGCCAACACCGAGCCGCCGTCGCGCGGCACCTGGCGGTTGCGATAGCGCAGCCCGAGCACCGCCAGCAGCGACGGTGGTGTACAGCAGCACGCTGAGCACGAAGGCGCCGCCGATGCCGACGCTGGCGAACAGGATGCCGCCCACCGTCGGCCCCAGCATGCGGCTGGCGTTGTTGGTGCCGACATCGATCGACATCGCCACGCCCATCTGCTGGCTGCCGACCACCTCGCCGATCATCACGCGGCGCACCGGGTTGTCGGTGGCCCAGCCGAGGCCGTTGATGAAGCTCGCCACTGCAAGCTGCCACACCGCGAGATGCCCGCCATACGCCAGCACCGCCAGCGACGCCGAGGTGCAGCCCATCATCGCGATGACGCCAAGCTGCGCGCTGCGCCGCTCGATCCGTTCCGCGACCGCGCCGAGCACCGCGCCGAACAGCCCCATCGGCAGCAGCCGCAGCATGGTCATCATGGCGACCAGGAAGGGCGAGCCCGTGGCGCGGTAGACGAACACCGCGACCGCCAGCGTTTCCAGCCAGCGCACCACGAACACGATCAGCCCGGCGTACCACAGGCGCCAGAAATCGGCGTTGGCGAACAGCAGGGACATGCGCGCCGGCGCGCGATGCGCCGTGCCGATCTCGCTCACGGACTGGACGTTCCCTTTTGGTCTCGGCGTGCCGCCGATGCTTGCGGCGAGTCTGATCGTTCTGGCCGAAGCGGGCAACCGGCGGATGGTTCCGGCGCGTGTTTTCGGCCTCTCGCATCCGTGGTTAGCTGCCCCTCCTGCTCGACATGCCCCGATTGGCCGAGGCCGCCCAGATGCCCAAGCAGATCCGCCTGAACGCCTTCGACATGAACTGCGTGGCACACCAGTCGCCCGGCTTGTGGACACATCCGCGCGACCGCGCCGACACCTACAACACGCTGGGCTACTGGACCGATCTCGCGCGCACACTGGAGCGCGGGCGGTTTGACGCGCTGTTTCTCGCCGACGTGCTGGGCATCTACGACGTGTATCGCGGCAGCCCGCGCACCGCGCTGGAACAGGCGGTGCAGGTGCCGGTGAACGACCCGCTGCTGCTGATCCCGGCGATGGCGCTGGTGACGCAGCACCTGGGCTTCGGCGTCACCTGCACGCTGACGTTCGAGCCGCCCTATCCGTTCGCCCGCCGCATGTCGACGCTGGACCATCTGACCAACGGGCGCATCGGCTGGAACATCGTCACCGGCTACCTGAACAGCGCCGCGCAGGGCATGGGCCAGCGCGAGCAGGCCGGCCACGACACGCGCTATGCCGTGGCCGAGGACTACATGCAGGTGGTCTACAAGCTGTGGGAGGGAAGCTGGGAGGACGGCGCCGTGCTGCGCGACCGGCAGCGCCGGATCTTTGCCGATCCGGACCGGATTCATCGCGTGCGGCACGACGGGCCGTACTACCAGCTTGACGCGATCCACCTGGCCGAGCCGTCGCCGCAACGCACGCCGGTGCTGTACCAGGCGGGCGCGTCGTCGCGCGGCCGGCAGTTCGCCGCCGACCATGCCGAGTGCGTGTTCATCAACGGCCCGTCGAAGCGGGTGATCGCGCCGATCGTCGCCGACATCCGCCGGCGCGCCGCGGCGAGCGGGCGCGACCCGGCGGAAATCCTGATCTTCACCATGATGACGATCGTGACGGACCGACACCGATGCGCTGGCGGGGGAGAAACTGGCGGAGTACCGCGCGCATGTCAGCGAGGAGGGCGCGCTGGCGCTGATGTCCGGCTGGACCGGCGTCGATTTTGCCGCGCTGCCGCTGGACGAACCGCTGCGCTACACCGAGCGCAACGCGATGGTCTCGGCGCTGGAGGCGTTCACTACCGCCGATCCGGACCGCACCTGGACGGTGCGCGAGATCGCGGCGCACGCGGCGATCGGCGGCCGCGGGCCGGTGGTGGTGGGCTCGCCAGGGCGCGTGGCGGAGGAGATGCAGAGCTGGGTTGCGGAAACCGGGATCGACGGCTTCAACCTCGCCTATGCGGTGACGCCCGAAACGTTCGTCGATTTCGTCGATCTGATCGTCCCGGAGCTGCAGACGCGCGGCGTCTACAAGACGGACTATGCGCCCGGAACGTTGCGGGAAAAGCTATACGGCCCCGGTCGCGCGCGGCTGCCGGACAGCCACCCCGCGGCGAGAGTGCGGCGAGGGTAGGGGTAGAGCCAAGTTACTCCCCCTCCCCTTGAGGGCTTGGGCCGCGAAGCGGACCAAGGGCGGGGGGAGGGGTCGGCGCCAGCAACTCTCCGCAATAACGTACCGCGACACCCCCCACCCTAACCCTCCCCCTCAAGGGGGGAGGGAGCAGCCTCGGGCGTCACCCACCCCAGACCGAAACGAAATCCTTCGGCACCGGCCGAGGCACCTGTATCCCCCCGCCAACCTGCGTCCCAAGATACAGAAACCCAACGATCTCGCTGTCCGGCGCAATCCCCAGCGCCTGCTTCACCGACGCGTCATACGCCGGCGCACCGGTCTTCCACATCGCGCCAAACCCCCGCGCATTCGCCGCCAGCATGATGTTCTGCACCGCCGCGCCGGCCGACAGAAGCTGCTCGACCTCGGGGATCTTGTGCCCCTTGGCCAGCTTCGCCGCCGCCACCACGATCACCGGCGCGCGCATCGCCTTGCCGCGCTCGCGCGCCAGCTCCTCCGCCGGCGCATCCGGCCGCCGCCGCGCCATCGACTCCGCCAATAACTCGCCGAACGCCGCGCGCTTTTCTTCCGGCACCACGACGAACTGCCACGGCCGCAGCCGCCCATGATCCGGCGCCCGCAACGCGCTCTGGAACATCACCTCCAGATCGGCCTCGCTCGGCCCCGGGCTTTCCAGCTTCAGCGCCAACTCCCGCGTCAGCAGCAGATCGACTGCATCCATCTCACCATTCCCCGCGCCGCCTATTTCCGGGTTGCCAACATCCGCCGGGCGATCACCATGCGGTGCACCTCGGACGGGCCTTCGTACACGCGCATCGTGCGCACCCGCTGCATCATCAACTGCAACGGCAGCTCCTTGGCAACCCCCATCGCGCCGAACGTCTGCATCGCGTGGTCCAGCACCTCCTGCGCCATTTCGGTGCCGAACAGCTTGACCATCGACGCCTCGGTGCGCACGTCCTGCCCGGCATCCTGCTTCGCCGCGGCATCCAGCACCATCAGCCGGCAGGCATGCAGCTTCACCGCCGCATCGGCGATCCACCACTGGATCGCCTGGCGGTCCGCCAGCTTCACGCCGAACGTGCTGCGCTGCTTGGCGTGGTCCATCATCATGTCCAGCGCCCGCCGCACGATGCCGATGCACCAGGCGCCCATCTGGATGCGCCGCACCGTCAGGCGCAACTGCATCGGCGCGAACCCCTGGCCGAGCTTGCCCAGCACCTGGCGCGCCGGCACCCGGCAATCCTCGAACACCAGCTCATAGGTGCGATGGCCGCCGAGCATCGGAATCTCGCGCTCGATGATGAAGCCTTTGGTGCCCTTCTCGACGATGAAGGCGGTGATGCCCTCGTGCCGCTTGCCCTCGCCGGTGCGCGCCATCAGGATGACGAAGTCGGCGTCAGGCACGCGGCTGACCCAGATTTTCCGCCCGTTGATCACCCAGTCGTCGCCGTCCTGCACCGCGCGGGTGGTCATGCCGGCGGGATCGCCGCCGGCCCCTGGTTCCGAAATCGCAATGGCAGATTTCGCCGTGCCGCGCGCGTAAGGATCCAGGTACTTGCGGCGCTGCTCGTCGTTCGCCACCGCCATCAGCATGTGCAGGTTCGGGCTGTCGGGCGGGAAGGTGAACGGCACCGGGGTGCGGCCCTGTTCCTCATACACGCCGACTCAGTGCGACGGTGGGCAGGTTTGCACCGCCGAATTCCTCCGGCACATCCAGGCCCCACAGGCCGAGCTCCTTGCACCTGGCGAGCAACGGCGCCTCTTCCGCCTCGGTCAGGTGCGCCCTGCCGCCCTGCATTTCCCGCTTCAGCACCGCGGTTTCCAGTGGCATCAGCTCATTGTCGACGAACTTCGCCACCAGCTCCTGCAGCATGCGGTGTTCTTCGGGAATTTCGAACATGCTCAATCCTTATAGAGAGTGTTCAATGTATCCGCGATCGCGATGCCACACGCCGGCACGACCGAGGGCGTCCACCTCATCATCCCCGTGCCCCCGTCGGCACGTCGCGATACGGAATGTCCTTGTCCACACGCGGATCCTGCGGCAGCCCCAGCACGCGTTCTGCAATGATATTGCGCAGGATCTCGTCCGTTCCGCCGGCAATCCGCAGTGCCGGCGAATACAGCAGCGCCTCCTCGAACAGCCCGCCGATCGGCTGGTCCTTGCCCATCGCGACGCCGTCCATCCCCAGCAGATCCAGCCCGTACGCCGCGATCTCCTGCAGCTTGTTCGCTGCCACCAGCTTGGTGATCGAGGACTCCGGCCCCGGCGTCTGCCCGCGCGACAGCGCCGTCATCGTGCGGTACTTGGTAAATCGCAGCCCCTGCGTGCGCACATACCAATCCGCCAGCCGCTCCTGCACCGCGGCATTTTCCAGCGCCGGACCATCTTCCAGCTCGATCGCGCGCGCCAGCTCGAACACCTCGGCGAAATCCGGCCCGGGCGCCTCGCGCATGCCGTAGCGCTCGTTCATCAGCGTGGTCAGCGCGACGCGCCAGCCCTTGCCGACCTCGCCGACGCGCATCGTGTCGGGGATGCGGACATTGGTGAAGAACACCTCGTTGAAGTGCGAGGACCCGGACATCTGTCGGATCGGCCTGATCTCCACCCCCGGCGTCTGCATGTCCAGAACGAAGAACGTCAGCCCGGCGTGCTTCGGCACGTTCGGATCGGTGCGTGCCACCAGGATGCCAAACCGGCAATAATGCGCCCCCGAGGTCCAGATCTTCTGCCCGTTGACGATCCAGCCGTCACCGTCACGTTCCGCCCGCGTGCGCAACTGCGCCAGGTCCGACCCGCCGGAGGGTTCGGAGAACAACTGGCACCAGATTTCTTGCCCGCGCAGCGCCGGCGGAGCGAACCTGGCGCGATGCTCCGGCGTGCCCCAGGTGCAGATCGTCGGGATCGCCATCGCCAGGCCGATGCCAAAAACGTTGCTGAGGACTTTGTATTGCGCCTCCTCCTGGCTGTAGATCACCTGCTGGATCGGCGTGCCGCCGCGCCCGCCCCATTCGGTCGGCCAGGCGATCCCGGCGAATCCCGCCGCGTGCTTCTTCGCCTGGAACGCCTGTGCGGCCTCGATCGCGCCCGGCTCCTCCTGGCCGCGGCGATAGCCTTCCACCTCGCCCGGCTTGCGTCGCTCCGCGTTGGCCTCCAGGAAGGCGCGCGCCTCGGCGCGGAAGGCGGCTTCGTCCGGCGTGTCTTCGAAGTCCATGCGGTCCTCCCGTCTCACGCGGCCAGCGCGGGCGCGTTGCGCGTGCGCAGCTCGGTGATCAGCCGATGCTTCCACTCGCGTGACGATCCCAGCGCCAGCCCCAGCAGCTTGGCCCGGCGATAGAACAGGTGGCAGTCGAACGCCCAGGTGAAGCCCATGCCGCCATGCGTCTGGATGTTCTCCTTGGTGGCCAGCCAGCCGGCATCGCACGCGGCGATGCGCGCGACGGCGGCGGCAACCGGCAGCTCGGCGGCTTCGCTGTTCAGTGCCCAGGCGCCGTAATAGGCGTTCGACCGCGCCAGCTCGAGCGCGACATAGACCTCGGCGAGCTTGTGCTTGATCGCCTGGAAGGAGCCGATCGGCCGGCCGAAGGCGTAACGTTCCCGCGCATACGCGCACGCCATGTCGAGCGCGGCCTGCGCGTTGCCCACCTGCTCGAACGCCATCATGACAGCGGCGCGATCGAGGATGTGGCGGATCGCATCGGCGCTGTCGGCACCAGGCAGCGGCTCGGCTGGCGCGGCGTCGAAGACCAGGCGCGCGTGCGAGCGGGTCGGGTCGATCGTCGCGATCGTTTCGTGCGTGACGCCGGGGCCGGTCAGCTCGACCAGGTGCAGCCAGGCGCCGCCGCGCGCGGCAACGATGGCGAAGTCCGCAACATCGCCGTCGGCAACCGCTTGCTTCGAGCCGTGCAGCCTGCCGTCCGTCACCTGCGCGTCGAGCCGGCGCGCAAGGAAGGCGCCGGGATGTTCCGCGACAGCGAAACATCCGATCGCCTCGCCGGCGGCAAGCCGCGGCAGCCACGCGGCTTTTTGTTCCGCGCTGCCATGGACCAGCAACGCCTCGGTCGCGAGGTAGACCGACGACGCAAAGGGCACCGGCGCCACCGCGCGCCCCAGTTCCTCCGCCAGCACGCAAACGGCCAGTCGGCCCAGCCCGGCGCCGCCATATTCCTCCGGGATCGCGGCGCCGGTCCAGCCCATCTCGCCCATCGCGCGCCATAGCGCCCGGTCGTACGGCGCTGCCCCTTCCAGGATACGACGCGGCACCGAGGTCGGGCAGCGCTCCGTCAGGAAGCGCCGCGCCGCATCGCGCAACTGCTTCAGGTCGTCGGAAAAATCGAAGTTCATCCGCGTTTCCCCGTCTTGTCCCGGCAGATTTGCCGATCCACACGGGTTGGGCAATGCCGGCAGGGGTGACGAAGCCGGGGCCGCCGCATATGGTGGCCGCGCCAGCTTACCGATGCCCGTTCACAGATGGAGGAAACCGCCATGGCCGACACCGCGACGTACCAGCACATCGGCGTCAGCCGGGAAGGCGCGATCACGATCATCGAGATCCGCCGCGGCCCGAACAACTTCGTCGACACCGACATGGTCGCCGAGATCGCCGACGTGCAGGAGGACATGGACCGCGTGCGCGAGTGCCGCGCGATCGTGCTGTGCGCCGAGGGCAAGCACTTTTGTGCCGGCGCCGACTTCTCCAATCGCGGGCCGGATGGCGTCGCGGTTGGCAGCGCACGCGGGCGGCATCTTTACAAGGAGGCGCAGCGGTTATGGCGTACCGGCAAGCCGATCGTTGCGGCGGTGCAAGGCGCCGCGGTCGGCGCGGGCCTCGGCCTCGCGGTCATGGCGGATTTCCGCGTGACCTGCCCGGAGGCGCGATTCTCGGCGAATTTTACCCGCATGGGGTACCATCCCGGCTTCGGCCTGACCGCGACCTTGCCGCGGCTGATCGGCATGCAGACGGCGGCGATGCTGATGTACACCGGCCGCCGCGTGCCCGGCGACGAGGCGTTGACGCTGGGCCTGGCGGATTACTGCGTGCCGCTGGACCAGGTGCGCGCCAAGGCGATCGAGGTGGCAAGCGAGATCGCCGCGTCCGCGCCGCTGGCCATCGTGGCGACGCGCGAAACACTGCGCCGCGGCCTGGCCGACGCCGTGGCGCAGGCCACCGAGCGCGAGTTCGAGGAACAGGACTGGCTGCGCAAGACCACCGACTTCCGCGAGGGCATCAAGGCGATGGCGGAACGGCGCCTGCCCGGTTTCACCGCGTCCTAGTCCGGGCGCAGTCGGAACCACCGTCAGCCCCCCTTGTCATTGCGAGGAGCAAAGCGACGAAGCAATCCCCCGCCTCAGAGGCACCAGATTGCTTCGTCGCTGCGCTCCTCGCAATGACAGGCGGGACAATCGCCAGGGAGAACGCCATGAAAATCGAACGCATCGAAACATTCCTGTTCGATCCAGGAACAGCGAAGAACCTGCTGTTCTGCCGGGTGGAAACCGACACCGGCCTGCACGGCTGGGGCGAGGCCTACGTCACCCCCGGCAAGGAGCAGGTGATCGAGCATCTGCCTGCAGGCGATGGCGAAATACGTGCTCGGCCGCAGCCCGTTCAACATCCGCCACACCGGGCAGATCATGTTCGAGGACTTCGCAATGCGCCGCGCCTCGCTCGATCTGCTGTCGGCCTGGAGCGCGATCGAGATCGCGCTGTGGGACATCGTCGCCAAGCACGCGCAACTGCCGCTGTACAACCTGCTGGGCGGCGCTTCTCGTGAACGGGTCAAAGTCTACGCCAACGGCTGGTCGAACGGCAACGAAACGATCGAGCAGAACCTGGAGCGCGCGCTGAAGGTGAAGGCGTCGGGCTTCACCGCGCTGAAATGGGACCCGTTCCCCGGGCCGTGGCGCAGCTTCATCCACAAGGAGGACGAGGATCACGTCGTACGCTACGTGAAAGCGATGCGCGAGACGCTGGGCCCGGACTTCACGCTGCTGGTCGAGGTGCACCGCCGGCTGGCCCCGATGCACGCCATCCGCATCGGCCGGCGCATCGCCGAGTTCGACGTCGGCTGGTACGAGGAACCCTGTCTCTGCGACAACATCGAGCTGGTCGCCGAGGTCCGTCGCAGCGTGCCGATCCCGATCGTCACCGGTGAGGCGATCTATTCCAAGGAGGCCTTGGCCCAGGCGCTGGCGGCGCGCGCGGCGGACATCATCAACCCCGACATCTGCAACTGCGGCGGCATCACCGCGATGCTGGACATCGCCGCGATGGCGCAGCCGCACGCCGTGGCGGTGGCGCCGCACAACTATAATTCCACCCTCGTAGGCCTGGCGGCGACGGTGACGCTGTCGGCGATGATCCCGAACTTCTGGATCGCCGAGTTCTTCATCAACCTGCAGCCCGCCTGCGACGCGATCGCCGTGCAAACGCTGACGGTGCAGGACAGTTTCGTGGAGCTGCCGACCGTACCCGGACACGGCATCGATATCGACGTCGAAAAGCTGCGCGCGCACCCCTACCGCGACATGGGCGCGCGCGGCGGGACCAAAAGCTTGCGGTCGTACACGGAGGAATTCCCCCGCAAGAACTACGTCGTCGGGGCGACACGGACCGGGTATTAGAGCGCCTTCGCTTGGACTGGAATTGTCGTTTCATCTGTCATTGCGAGGAGCGCAGCGACGAAGCAATCCCCATCCTCGGGCGCACTGAACCGGGTGCGCCCGGTGCGGGAGATTGCTTCGTCGCTGCGCTCCTCGCATTGACAGGTCGCGTCTACAGTCAATGTGTAAATGCTCCAGCCAATTCACCAGAGCGCCGCACTCACCCCGGCAGATCCACAATCTCCACCCAATTCGGATTGCGCGCCGTCGCATGCCGCTCGACCGTGGACAGTTCACCCGTCAGCGGATCGATCCGGTAAACGCTCAGATGGTGGCTCTCCTGCCCGACCGCAAGCAGGAACCGCCCACGCGGATCGATGGCAAACCCGCGCGGGAATGTTTCCGTCTCGGTCTGCCCCAACACCGCCAGCGTCCCATCCGCCGCAATCCGGCAGGCGGTCAGCGTGCTCGTGCTGCGCTCGCTGGCATACAGCACCGTCCCGTCCGGCGTCAGATGCAGGTCCGCCGCCTTGGCGGCGAACCCTTCCGGCTGCGTGCGCAAAATCTGCCGCCGCTCCAGCAGCCCGGTCTCCGGCGCCACCGCGAACACGCCGATCGTCGCGTCCAGTTCGCACAGCACATAGAGGAAGCGCCCGTCCGGCGACAGGCGCAGGTGCCGCGGCCCGGCACCCTGCGGCATCGGCGCCGTCTGCATGTCGTCCAGCCGCCCGGTGGCGGCGTCGAAGCGCAGCCGCATCACCACCCCGCCGCCCAGGCTGGCCGAGTAGACGAAGCGCCCGGCGGTATCCTGGATCACCGAATGCGCGGCCGGCGGCGTCGGCACCACCTGGGTCGGCGGCGCCGTGATGACGCCGCGCGCATCCAGCTTGTGGTTGGCCAGCAGCGCGCCCTGATACGACGCCGCAAGCAGATGTTTCCCGGTCCGATCGATCGTCAGATAGCAGACGGTGTGCGGCAGGTTGGCGCTGCCCAACAGGTGCAGCGCCCCCTCCGCCGGATCGATCGCGAAGCCGACACAGGGATACGGCGGCTGGCGCAGCCCGGCGTGCAGCACGCGCTTGTCGGGGCTGACCGCCAGCGGCATCGAGGTGTTCGACGCAATCTCGATCCCCGGCACATAGGTCGTATCGATGCGCCGCAGCGCCCCGCTGTCGGACGCCATGGCAAAGCGCAGGATCTCGCGCGGCTCCGCGCACGAAACGTAGACCACCGTGTTCGCCATCATCCGCCCTCCCGCCTCGCCGACGCGCCACTCTATGCCAAAGACGCGGCGCTGCCCTATAGTCCGCCCCGACGGAGGGGATCATGCCGGACAGCCCGTTCGAAATCGCACTGGACCTGCGCGTGGCGGAGGTGCTGGAGCGCTGCACCTCGTGCGGTGCCTGCGTGGAAGTGTGCCCGATGCCCGCCGCCGCCGGCATCGACGCCTCCGACCCACAGGCGATCGCTGGCGGCGTGCTGAACATCCTGCGCGGCGCCGACCATTCCGCGGCCGCCGCGCACTGGGCGTCCATTTGTTCCGGCAGTGGACACTGCATCCCGGCCTGCCAGCACGGCGTCAATCCGCGCTTCATGCTGGCGATGGCGCGCCTGGCGTTGCGCCGCCGCACCGACGCCGTGGCACGCCGGCGCGACGCCTTCGCCCGATTCGGCGCCATGACCAAGGGTGTGCGCGTGCTGTCGCGCATGCAGTTGCCGGCCGAGCTGCTGTCACGCTTCCGTGCCGATGACGCGGACGACGAGGCGCAGCCCGACGTGGTCTTCTACACCGGCTGCAACCTGCTGAAGACGCCGCACATCGCGCTGCTGTGCTTCGACATCATGGAGGCGCTGGGGGTGCGCTATCGCGTGATGGGCGGGCCGTCGCATTGCTGCGGTGTGCTGCAATTCCGCGCCGGCGACGTAGCGACCTCGGGCCGCGTGGCGTACCGCACGATCGAGCGGCTGGCCGGCGCGGTCGGCGGCCGGGCGTTGACCTGGTGCCCGACCTGCCAGGTGCAGCTTGGCGAGATCGTCGCACCCGGCAAGACCGACACCGCGCTCGATCTGCAACCGTTCCTGTTGTTCCTGGCCGCGCGGCTGGACGGGCTGCGGCCGCTGCTGACCCGACGGGTGGAGAAGCGGGTCGGCCTGCACGAGCACCCGGGCATCGCTGGCGTCAGCGAGGCGGCACGCGCCATCCTGGAAGCCATTCCGGGACTGGAATTCATCGACCTGGCGCAGCCGCGCGTCGGCTACATGTGCAACACGCTGAACCCGCTGCCGGACTACAAGCGCGAGGTGCACCGCAACCAGTTGCAGGCCGCCGCCGAGGCGGGCGTCACGACTCTTGCCGGCATCTACCACAACTGCCATCGTGAGCTGTGCAGCCACGAGCGCGACTGGCCGTTCGAGGTGGTGAATTTCCTCGAACTCGTCGGCGAGAGCATGGGCCTGACGCGGCCCGACCTGTTCAAGCGGTTGAAGCTGATGCAGGACGTCGACGCCGTGCTGGCGGACGCGGCGCCGATGTTGGCCGCGAACCAGGTTGATCTGGATGAGGCGCGCGCGGTCGTGCTGACCGACATGCTGGGCGAGCAGGCGCTGCCGTTGCGGTGACGATCCGACCTGATCGCGCCGCACCGGCGCCGATGCACGTCCTGACCCTGGTCGCGAACCGCGAAGCCGCGCCGCTGACCGGCGCCCTGGTGGGGCGCGTACGCGATGCGATCGGCCCCAGCGCGCTGGACCTGCTGTCGCCCGGCGAGGCGGTGGACCTGACCCTGCCCACCGCGCCCGACCTGGACCTAGTCCGCGTCGCGCTGGACGGCGCCGCGGTGGATGCGATCGCGCAACGCACCGCAGGCCGGCGCAAGCGCCTGCTGATCGCCGACATGGACAGCACGATCGTGACCGGCGAGACGCTGGACGAGCTGGCCGACTTCGCCGGGCTGAAGCAGCGCATCGGCGCAATCACTGCCCGCGCAATGAACGGCGAGCTGGATTTCAAGGCCGCGCTGCGCGAGCGCGTGGCGATGCTGAAGGGCCTGCCCGTCGCGGCACTGCAACAGACCTGGCAGCGCGTGCGCCTGACCTCAGGCGCGCGCGAACTGGTGGCGACGATGCGCGCGCACGGCGCGACGGCCGCGTTGGTCTCCGGCGGGTTCACCTTCTTCACCGAACGCGTGGCGGCGCTGGCGGGGTTCGATCTGCACCGCTCGAACGTGCTGCTGGACGACGGCGCCGCGCTGACCGGGGCAGTGGCCGAGCCGATCCTGGATCGCGACGCCAAGGTTGCAACGCTGCGCGAGTTGGCCGCGCGGAATGGGGTGGAACTGCACGCCGCGTTGGCAGTGGGGGACGGCGCGAACGATCTCGACATGCTACGCGAGGCGGGGCTGGGCGTGGCGTTTCACGCCAAGCCGATCGTTGCGGCCGCGGCGCAGGCGCGGGTGGACCACGCAGATCTGCGCGCGTTGCTGTTCGCGCAGGGATATGGGGTGCGGGAGTTTGTTACGGGGTAAGAGTCCACAGCGACGCCATTGCTCGGACGTCCGCGCGGCGGGATGCGCTGCCCCCCGGATCAAGTCCGGGGGCGTTGGCTGTTCCGCCCTACAGCTCTCGAAGAACGTAGGGCGGAACAGCGAAGCGCATTCCGCCACCCACACCGAAAAGGATCCGCGTCCCGCCATCCCCCAACCGGGCGCGGCGCCGCGCCCCCGCCTCACGCCAGCACCGCCTCCGCCCTCGCCGTCGAGGCAAAACGCGGCATCACCTCCGTAATGAACAGCTCCAGCGACCTCCGCGCGACCGCGTGCGGCAGGCCAAAGTTCGCACCGTAACAAAACTGGTCCACCCCGACCGCTTCGTAGTCGCGCAGCCGGGCCACGACCTCCTCCGGCGTGCCCAGCACCATGCCGTCGCGCACCATGTCCGGCTGATAGTTGGGCCGCTGCGCCGCCGCGGCCACATCGACCGGCGCGGCGAACCCGTTCACCACGCCGGCGGTCTCGGCGAACAGGCTGTCGAACGCCATGCCATATGCGATCGACGCCGCGATCGGGATGTGCGCGTCCTCCGGCCGGTCAACCACGCAGACCCGGCGCAGCATCAGGAAGCGCGGCCGCGGCCGGTCGGGGAACTTTGCCAGCGTCTCGTCGAACCGTCGGCCGAGGATGCCGACCTCGGCATGCGGGCGCGACAGCGGTGTCGCCATGATGTTGGCGCCCGACTCCACCGCCCAGGCGAACGTTTCGGGATCGCGCGCGGCGATCCAGATCGGCGGATGCGGCTGCTGCAGCGGCTTCGGCACCGAGGTTGCCATCGGAAAATCCCAGTACACACCGCGATGTTCCACGTCGCCTCGCCAAAGCGCCTGCACCGTCGGCACCAGCTCCTTGAGGTACTCGAACCCCTTCCGCTGGTGCATCCCGCCGCCCATGCGATCGAATTCGGTACTGGAACGCCCCGCGTGCGATGCCCAACTCCAGCCGGCCGCCGCTCAGCAGGTCGAACAGCGCGGCCTCGCCGGCGAGGCGGATCGGATGCCAGTACGGCGCGACCACCACCGCGGTGCCAAGCCGAATGCGCGAGGTGTGCGCCGCCCAGTGCATCAGCAGGGTGAACGGATTCGGCCCGGCGGTCAGCTCGATCGTGTGGTGCTCGGCGGCCCAAGCGACCTCGAAGCCGCCCTGCTCCGCCAGGGTGACCAGCTCCAACGCCTCGCGCGCCACATCGCGCATGTCCTGGCTGGCGGCGAAGCGTTCCATGTTCACGGCAATCGAGAATTTCACCAGCGGTCTCCGGTGGCAGGATGCGGGCCAGCGGCCACTATGCCGGTCGGGCGGGCGAAATGCGAGCGCCCGCGCGCAAGCCGCCCGCACGTTCCTCCTCCGGACCAACAATCGACGTGCCTACCCCAGCAGCACCCGCGCGATCCGCTCCCGCGTGAACGGCATGTCGCGGATCCGCACCCCGAGCGCATGCGCCACCGCGTTGCCGATCGCCGCGGCGGTCGGCCCCATGGTGCATTCGCCCATCCCCAGCGTCGGCTGGTCCGGCGCATCCACCAGCACCGTTTCGATCTCCGGCACCTCGCTGAACTTCAGGATCGGATAGGCCTTCCAATCCACCGAGGTGACACCTTCACCTTCCATCGTCACCTGCTCCTTCAGCGTCATGCTGGCCGCCTGGATGATGCCGCCCTCCAACTGGTTCTTTCCCCCGTCGGGGTTGATCACCAGCCCGGCATCGGCGGCACACCACACGCGCCGCAGCCGCACCTCCTGGTCCACGTCCAGCTCGACCGCCACCGCCGCATAGGCTGCCTTGTTCTTGTAGCGTGCCCAACCCAGGCCCAGTCCACGTCCGGTCCCCGCCGGGCCGCGCTGTGCCCAGTTGCTGCGCGCCGCCACGTCCTCGATGATGCGCCGTGCGCGCGGATCGGACAGCAGCGACAGACGATACGCCACCGGATCGACCCCGGCGCGTTCGGCCAGCTCGTCCATGAAGCACTCGATCGCGAACACGTTCGGCAGCGCGCCGAGGCCACGCAGCGCGCTGGTGCGCACCGGCGGGGCCAGCACCAGGTGATGCAGGATGCGGCGCACCGGAAAGTCGTAGAGCGGCAGCGCCGTTGCGCGTGCCGCCGCCGCCGCCCGCCTCCGGCGGATCGGTCGGCCGCGGGTCGGGCGGCGGCGTCGGCAGCGCCTCGTGCGTCAGCATGTTGCCGCCGGTGCTCGGCCGTTGCACATGCGTGCCGGACCAGATCTCCTGCGTCCATTCCACCGGCTTGCCGGCATCGTCCAGCGCCGCCCGCGCCGTCACCTG
This sequence comes from uncultured Alphaproteobacteria bacterium, assembly GCA_963773345.1. Lineage (GTDB taxonomy): Bacteria > Pseudomonadota > Alphaproteobacteria > Acetobacterales > Acetobacteraceae > Palsa-883. The sequence continues at coordinate 1,884,573 of CAVZBG010000010.1, forward strand.
CATCGCGGTGCCCAGCGGCTCGAAGCCGAACTCTTCCTCCCGCCGCCACAGCACGCGGATGCACTGGTCGGGCAGTTGCAGCGCGATCACCGCGGCGTCCACCGCCACGTCGTCGGCGCCGTTGTGGCCGTAGCAGCCCGCGCCATGCGCGTGCCGCACGACAATTCGTTCCGCCGGCAGCCCGAGCACGTTGGCCAGCGCCGCGCGCAGCGGATATGGCCCCTGCGTGTGCGACCACACCGACAGCACGCCGCCGCGATATTCCGCCAGCGCACAGGACGGCCCCATCGCCGCGTGCGCGATATACGGCCGCGAATACGTCGCCTCCACCACGGTCTTCGGCGGGTCGGCCATCGGGGCGTCGCCGTGCACACGCTCGTTGGTGGGCTTGCCGACCAGCCAGGCGGCCTCCTGCTGCTCGGGCGCGATCTGCCGCACCTTGTCCCAGCGCGCGTGCGCCGGCGCCGCGGCGGCGCGCGCGCTGCACCACCGTCTCGTCCGCCCCGACGAACGCAACGAAATTGCCCACCCGCACCACGCGGAACTCGCCACCCGCCGCGCGCCGCACCGGCGCCTCGTCGAACGCCACCAGCACCGCGCCGCGATTGGGCTGGCGCAGGATGCGCGCGTGCAGCATGTCCGGGCGCACCATGTCGTGGATGAAGCCCGCCCCGGCCACCTTGGCCGGCAGGTCGCGCCGCGGCACCGGCTTGCCCACCACGCGATACGCGGTGTGCGGCTTCGGCGTCGCCGTCCCGGCGATCTCGGGGGCAAAATCCTCCGCATCGACGAAATTCCAGTAGTCGTGCCCGGTCGGCGCATCGCCACGGCGGAACGTTCCGTCCTCGACGCTGATCTCCGCCGGCGCGCAGTTCAGCCGCCGCGCCAGGCGGTCGAGCACGCGGGCGCGCAGTTCCGCCGTCACCAGCCGCACCGACCGCCCGGACACCTCGATCGACTGGCTGGAGGTCGTCTGCCCCTCATCCGGCGCGTCCTGCGTGTCGCCCGCCAGCACGGCGATGCGCGCCAGATCGACGTCCAGTTCCTCGGCCGCGATCTGCGCCAGCGCGGTGACGTTGCCCTGACCCAGCTCCACCTTGCCCACCGCCAGGCGCACGGTGCGGTCGGGATCGAAACGGAGCCACTTCTCCATCCGCCGGTTGTTCTGGATGCTCAACGGCAGCGTGTCGCTCATGGCGCGGCTCCTTCGCGAATCATCGCCGCGGCTTTCGCAACCGCGCGCAGGATGCGCGGATGCGCGCCGCAGCGGCACAGATGGTTGTCCAGCGCGGCGGCGATCTCCGCCCGGCTGGGGTCCGGGTTGCGGTCCAGCAACGCCTTGGCCTCGACGATGATGCCGGACAGGCAGTAGCCGCATTGCCCGGCCTGCTCGTCGAGGAACGCCACCTGCAACGGATGCGGCCGTGCTAGGCTGCCGATGCCCTCGATCGTGGTGACCTGCCTGCCCGCGACGGTGCCGACCTCGCGCGCGCAGGCGTAGACCGGCGCGCCGTCCACCAGCACCATGCAACTGCCGCACTGCTCCAGCCCGCAGCCATAGCGCGCGCCCTTCAGGTCAAGCTGGTTGCGCAACACGTCCAGCAGCGGCGTGGTCTCCCCCACGCTCACCGACCGCGCCGTTCCGTTGACCAGGAATTCGATCGCCATCCATCCCCCCATCGCATTGCGGCGCCGCACTCTGCCAGACCGGCGCCGCGCCCGCCACCGGGTTGAGGTGCCGTCGGCCGCGCCGTAACCTGTTCGCAAAACACGGAGGAACCCCATGTCCACCCTGATCATCGGCGGCACCGGCTTCATCGGCTCGCGCGTGCTGCGGCTGCTGCTGGCGCGCGGCGAACCGGTCGCCTGCATGGACATCAACCCGAACACGCCCGCCGTCGCCGACCTGGCCGGACGGGTGAAAATGGTCCGCGGCGACGTGACGCAGTTCGACGACGTGATCACGACGATGCTGGCCGAGAAGCCCGACCGCGTGATCAACCTGTCCTACTTCCTCGGCAGCGAGCACGCCCCACGCACCGCGCTGAAGCTGAACATCGTCGGCATGGACAATTGTTTCGAGGCCGCGCGGTTGACCGGTGTGAAGCGGGTGGTGTTTGCCAGTTCGCTCGCGGTCAACGGCCAGCAGCGGCATTTCGGCGACCGGGCGGTGACCGAGGACGATTTCCGCCATGGCGACTACCAATACGCCGTGCACAAGATCTTCAACGAGGAGCAGGCAAAGGACTATCGGGCAAAGTACGGCATGTCGATCACCGCGGTGCGGCCGGCGAACGTAACGGGGCCGGACAAGGTGCGCGGCTCGGTCGATCACGTGAACTGCATCACCCAGCCGGCACGCGGCAATCCGGTCAGCTTCCCGTACAAGGACGCGATGCGCTGCCCGATCCACGTGGACGACATCGCCGAGGTGTTCGCCCGCGTCACGCTGGCCGATGCACCGAAGCACGATGTCTACAACACCGGCGGCACGGCGATCAGCCTGGGCGATCTCGCGGCGATGGTGACCGAATTTCTGCCCGATGCACGGATCAGCTTCCAGCACGAGACGGGCGGACGGGCGACCTCAGGCAACTATTTGATCGACAACACGCGGCTGGTGCAGGAGTTCGGCGTGCAGTACCTGCCGTATCGCCAGCGGGTGTTGCAGATCATCAACGAGGTGCGCGCCGCCGAGGGGCTGCCGCTGGTCAAGGGGTAGGACGCATGGCGATGGACACGCACTGGGTCGGCACCTGGACCGCCGCGCCGGCGCCCGCCGAGGGCGTGGCGTTCAGCAACCAGACGCTGCGGATGCATCCGCGCATCAGCCTGGGTGGGGACGTCCTGCGGGTGCGGCTGTCGAACGCCCACGGCGCGCGCGCGATCGCCGTCGGTGCGGCACGGGTCGCGCTGCGCGCCGCCGGGGCCGGGATCGTGCCGGACACGGACCGGGCGCTGCGGTTCGGTGGCGAATCATCCGCCACGCATCGCCGCCGGCGCAGTGCTGATCAGCGATCCGGTGGAGCTGACGGTGCCGCCGCTGGCGGATCTGTCGGTCAGCGTCTATCTGCCCGGCGACATCCCGGCCTGCCTGCCGGTCACCGGCCGCTATGCACGGCAGACGAACTACGTGTCCCCACCTGGTGATTTCTCCGCGGCTGCGGTGATGCCGATCGGGCGCATCGCGGATGAGTGGTATTTCCTCAGCGGCGTCGATGTCGTGGCGGCACAGGGTGCCGGCGGGATCGTGGCGCTCGGCGACTCGCTGACCGATGCCAATATTTCGACGCCGGACGCGTTCTGCCGCTGGCCCGACCAGCTTGCGCGGCGGCTGTGCGCGCGGACGGGTGGGCGGCCGTTCGGCGTGATGAACCAGGGGCTGGGCGGCAACCGGATCCTGCACGACGTTCGCGGCGACAGCGGGCTGCGCAGGTTCGATCGCGACGTGCTGGCGCAGCCCGGCGTGACGCACGTGATCGTCATGCTGGGGACCAACGATCTGCGCAACCGCTGGGCCAAGCCGGAGGAGGACGTGACCGCGCCGCAGATGATCGCCGGGCTGAAGCAGATGGCGCTGCGGGCGCACACGCGCGGGATCAGGATTTTCGGCGGCACGCTGACGCCGTTCGAGCACGAAACGTTCCTGGTGGGCGCCTGGTCGCCGGCGCGCGAGGCAGTGCGGCAGGCGGTCAACGCGTGGATCCGCGACGGCGGCGCGTTCGACGCGGTGGTCGACTTCGATCTTGGGTTGCGCGATCCGGATCATCCGAGCCGGATGCTGCCGATCTACGACTGCGGCGATCACCTGCACCCGAGCGATGCCGGGTACAACCGGATGGGGGACGTGATCGACCTGGGGTTGTTTGCGTGAGGGCCGTCTCGGTTCATGACCGCAACCCCCGGCATGGCTGGGCGCGAAGCCGCGGCGTTAGGATGCGGGCGGGCGGTGCCATGATGTCACCTCTCCCTTTGGGAGAGGTCGGAGCGCGCTAGCGCTCCGGGTGAGGGCGGTGCAGCGGTTGCGATGGTTTGTATGTGCGGCTCACCCTCACCCGCCGCTTCGCGGCGACCTTGATCCGCTTCGCGGCTCAAGCCCGCGAAGCGGGAGAGGTAAAGTGTGCCCGCCCCCTCACAGCTTCTCCGCGTCCCACGGCAACGACCAAAGCTCGGCGTTGCACACCTTGTCCGCCAGCGCGTCCGATATCGCATCGAACAGCCGCTCTCCCTTTTCCCTGCTGGCGGCCTCAGGATTCCCGATCACCCCGGACGCAGACCGCGCCCCGATCGCGCGCCAGCGATACACCCCGCCGCCGACCACGTCGCTGACATCCGGCGTCATGTTCGCCTTCGCCAACGGAATGCGGTCCTCCGCCACTAGCTCCGGCCGCGCCACCATCATCATCGAGGTCTCGGCCTCGCACGCATGCTGCAGCCCGCCCTGTGTCTCCAGAATCTTCGCGATCGCCACCGCCGCGGCGTACCAGTAGGTGAACTGCACGATCGGCACGCCGAGCTTCGGCGTCAGGTCGTCGGTGATGGTGCGCAGCGCGTTCTCGTTGCCGCCATGCGCGTTCAGCAGCACGACGCGCCGGAACCCGTCGCGCAGCACGGAGCGCACCACGCCCTCGACCACCGCGCTGAACGCGGCAAAATCCAGCGTGACCGTCCCGGAAAAGCTCATGTGGTGCTCCGAGATCCCGGTCCACAGCACCGGCAGCACCACCGCCGCCTGGCCGCGCGCGACGATTTTGCGGGCGCTGCGGGCGGCGACCTCCTCACCCAGCCTCGTATCGACCTCGACCGGCAGGTGCGGCCCGTGCTGCTCCAGCGCGGCGATCGGCAGGATCACGATCGCATCCTGCCGCGCCAGCTCGCGCAACTGGTCGGCACGCAGCCGGCGCCATTCGACCTCTGGTGGTGCGGGCATCGCCTTTCTCCCCTGTTTCGCCTAGCAATGGGGCACGAATTCTTCCCCCGCGAAAGGGAGCACCGGGATGAATCTGCATCGGCTGTTGCAACAGCGCGTGGCGGCGGCCAAGCCGGTGCGCGTCGGGCTGATCGGCGCGGGAAAATTCGGCTCGATGTTCCTCGCCCAGGTGCCGACCACACCGGGCATCGAGGTCGCGGTGATCGCCGATCTCGCGCCCGACCGTGCGAAGGACGCCTGCCGCCGCGTCGGCTGGGACAGCGCGCGAATCGAGGCGACGCGCTTCACCGATGACGCAACGAAACTGCTAGCGGCGCCGGAGGTCGAGGTGGTGGTCGAAGCCACCGGCCACGCTCCTGCCGGCATCGCCCACGCGCGCGGCGCGATCGCCAACGGCAAGCACATCGTCATGGTGAACGTCGAGGCGGACGCGCTGGCCGGCCCGCAAGCTGGCGCAGGAAGCCGCGCGTGCCGGCGTGGTCTATTCGCTCGCCTATGGCGACCAGCCGGCGCTGATCTGCGAGCTGGTGGACTGGGCGCGCGCCTGCGGCTTTGCCGTGATCGCGGCGGGGAAGGGCACAAAGTACCTGCCCGAGTACCACGCCTCCACCCCGGCGACGGTTTGGGGTTATTACGGACTGACCGCGGAGCAGGCGCGCGTCGGCGGAATGAATCCGCAGATGTTCAACTCGTTCCTGGACGGCACGAAATCCGGCATCGAAATGGCGGCGGTGGCCAACGCGACCGGCCTGACCGCGCCGCCCGACGGCCTGGGTTTTCCTCCGGTCGGCGCGCATGAGCTGGCGGAGAAGCTGCGCCCGGGGAACGCGGCCGGCGGCCTGCACCATGCCGGCCAGGTGGAGGTGATTTCCTCGCTGCATCGCGACGGACGCAACGTGGCCAACGATCTGCGCTGGGGCGTCTATGTGGTGTTCGAGGCGCCGGGCGAGTATACCGCGCGGTGCTTCAAGGAATACAGCCTGGCGACCGACGCCTCCGGCCGGTTTTCCGCGCTGTACCGGCCGTTCCATCTGATCGGCCTCGAACTGAGCATCTCGATCCTGTCGGCGGCGTTGCGCCACGAACCGACCGGCGCACCGGACACGTTCCGCGCCGACGTCGTCGCCACCGCCAAGCGCGACCTGAAGGCCGGCGAGGTGCTGGACGGCGAGGGCGGCGCCTGCGTCTGGGGCAAGCTGCTGGCCGCCCGTACCAGCCTCGACATCGGCGGGCTGCCGATCGGTCTCGCCAGCCGCGTGCCGATGGCCCGCGACGTGAAAGCCGGCCAGTGCGTCACCTGGGACGACGTGCGGATTGACTCGGCGGATGCGGCGTATCGGTATCGGCGGGAGATGGAGAGTGAGGTCGCTGCGGTGTAGGCGCAACGTCGGTCCGCTGCACGACGACAAGTCGTGGATGCCGGCAGGAGCCTGCACCGACGCAGGCCGGGGCCGGCATGACGGACGGGCGAAAGCTTGCGCCATGACATGCGTCAGCTATTGCGCTACAGGCCGTGAGCGGGCAATTCGTTCTGCCAATCCAAGGAGGAACCGATGGTAACCGGCGCAAACACGCCCTTGACGGTCGATCTGAGCGGCCTGCGGGTGGCCATCACCGGCGCGGCCGGCGGCATCGGCCGCGTGATGGCAGACAGTTTTGCCGCCTGCGGGGGAAAAGTCTTCATCAGCGACGTCGATCCGGCCGCGCTCGCCGCCAGCCCGCATCCGCACATGCGTGCCGACGCCGGCGTCGTGGCCGATTGCGAGGCCCTCGTCGATGCCGCGGTGGCACACCTTGGCGGGCTCGATGTGCTGGTCAACAACGCCGGCATCGCCGGCCCCACCGCGCGCGTCGAGGACATCGCGCCCGAGGCGCTGGAGGCCACGCTGCGCATCGACATCGCCAGCATGTTCCACTGCGCGCGCCGCGCCATCCCGCATCTGCGCGCCGCGGGCGGTGGGGCGATCATCAACCTGTCCTCGGCCGCCGGGCGGTTCGGCTTCCCGTTGCGCGCGCCCTATTCGGCGGCGAAATGGGGCGTGGTCGGCTTCACCAAGTCGCTGTCGATCGAGCTCGGCCCCGACGGCATCCGTGTCAACGCGATCCTGCCGGGACCGGTGGACGGGCCGCGCATCCGCGCGGTGATCAAGGCCAAGGCCGCGGCGGCGCAGATCTCGGAGAATGAAATGACCGAGCGAACCGTCGCCACCACCAGCCTGCGCTGCTTCGTCACCCAGCAGGATATTGCGAACATGGCACTGTATCTCGCGAGCCCGTTCGGCGCGACGATCAGCGGCCAGGCGATCAGTGTCGATGGCGACATGCAGACGACGATGTAATCTGGCCTTCGCGGAGCGTCCAGCCCGGCCGCTGATTGGAAGGGCGCGCATGTCGTGACCTCGGTGCAGGCAGACTTTAGAGATTAGCCATCAGGCCGCATTCGAAGGTCGTTCGGTCAGTGTCCGGCACGATGCTCAATTACGGCGACGATCACCGCAAGGTCATCCTCTATCGCTTCCGCCCTGGCTCGCAGGTGGCGCAAGCGTATTCGATTCGCGTGGTGTCGTGTGCGATCCCCAACATGGTCGACGCCGTCCCAAAGGATCATGGTGAAGCCGCCAATCGTCAGGACGAGGGAAATCCCCGATGTCACCGGGGCAGCAATGATCCCGCCAGCCGCGATCGCCGTGTTGACGCCGAGCTTGATGGTGGCCTTCCTGATGGCTCGCTGCTCTCCAGCGATCGCACGAATTGCTTCCTCAAGCTCCTCGGCGACCTCGGACAATTCACGTTCGAGAGCGGCACCCGCGGCGAGTAGCTCATCGTCGGTGAGTTCCTCTGCCAAGGAATGGGAGCGCCGCCTCACCATCGGGTGAAAGCTTGGATGGTCAGCCTGACGATCTCAACGGATCGCGATGGCGTGCAATCACGGCGAGGTGAGCCTTCGCCCGTTCGATGCGGCGACGGACCTCCTCGGCATCACTTGTCATGGCGGACACCGCATTGATCCGCGCCGCTAGCATCAGGAAGCTGGACAGAATAGCAACCGACAAGATCAGCGCCATTCCGATTACGACCGCACCCATCGTCACTTCGTTTGGCCATGTCCGAAGCATGCCCGCAAATAAATGGGAGAAACCAAGAATAACGCCGGCGACAACAATAGCCGATAGCCCAAGGATCGCCCAAAGAGCGTGGCGCAGGGTCGCGCTGACTGGCGACTCGTCATCTGCCGATTCCAAGGAAGCATCGTTCGAATCCACTTCGAGCGAGGCGTAGTAATCCTCTAGGACGCCCGCGTCGCCGACCTGCCGCATCTCGCGCTCAACGGAGATCACGTGGAGGCCCATCGTCGGCAGAGCCGGCCCATGCTTGGTATCGGCGCCTGTTGTCGTTCTCTTCGCTATCCAGAGCCGATAAATCGAAATAGCATCGGCAGCACCAACGAGCACCAAAGTGATAAGACCAATAGACTGCAACGCATCCAATGAGAGGATCCACTGCAGAACAGCGGACGCGCTCCCACCCTCCGAGATCACTCCGCCATGCCGCCAGAAAGCGCTAGTGAGCGAGACCACAGCAACGACATGCAGGAATATCCCCATTGTCGCTTCCCACAGGTGGTCCCGCGGTGTGACTCTCATCGGAACCTCAATCCCGATTCGCTCGGGCAAACGGTTGCTCCCGTAGATTTAGGCTCGTGACTTAGCTTGGTAAAGGATGCAAGCACCATTTAGCCGGCCCGCGCCCCGCGCACGCCCTCGGCCAGCGCGCGCACCTGGTCCAGCACCTTGCGCACCGCGTCGGGCTTCGCCTTGCCGGCCGCGTCCAGATTCGCCGCCAGCGTATCGATCAGCGCCGAGGCCACCACCGCCGCATCGGCAATCCGCGCCGCCGCCGCGGCCTGCGCCGGCGAGCGGACGCCGAAGCCGACGGCGATCGGCAGGTCGGTCGCCTTGCGGATGCGCGGGATGGCTTGTTCCAGATGCTCGGTCGTGGCGGTGCGCGTGCCGGTGATGCCGGTGATCGACACGTAGTAGACAAACCCCGAGCTGCCATCGAGCACATGCGGCAGGCGCGCATCATCGGTGGTGGGGGCGACCAGGCGGATCACGTCGATGCCGCGCGCCGTGGCAAAGGGCAGCAGCATGTCGGCTTCCTCGGTCGGCAGGTCGACGACGATCAGCCCGTCGACGCCTGCCCCGGCCGCATCGGCACAGAAACGTTCGATGCCGTAGGACAGGATCGGGTTCAGGTAGCCCATCAGGATGACCGGCGTGGCGGCGTCCTCGGCACGGAAGTCGCGCACCATCGCCAGCACGCGGGCGAGCTTCACGCCCGCCTTCAACGCGCGCTTGCCGGCGGCCTGGATGATCGGGCCGTCGGCCATCGGGTCGGTGAACGGCATGCCGATCTCGATCAGGTCGGCGCCGGCGGCCGGCATGCCGCGCAGCAGTGCCATCGAGGTCGCTCCGTCCGGGTCCCACGCCTCCAGGAACGGGATCAGCGCGCCGCGGCTGTTGTTGCTTGAGCGCGGCGAAGCGGGCGGCGATGCGGCTCATGAGTGGGACGGGGCCGGAGCGTGACGTTCTCCCCCTCCCCTTGCGGGAGGGGGGCGGGGGGAGGGGTCCCGACGCACGATGCCGTGGTACCGACCCTGGTGCGAACCCCTCCCGCCGGCCTTGGTCCGCTTCGCGGCCCAAGCCCTCAAGGGGAGGGGGAGAAATATGCTTGGCCATCACATCGGCATCCCAAGGTGCTCGGCCACGGTAAAAATGTCCTTGTCCCCGCGGCCGCACAGATTCATCAGGACGATCTGCTCCTTGCCCATCGTCGGCGCCAGCTTGGTCACATGCGCCAGCGCGTGCGCCGGCTCCAGCGCCGGAATGATCCCCTCGGTGCGCGTGCAAAGCTGGAACGCCGCCAGCGCCTCCTTGTCCGTGGCCGAAACGTATTCGACGCGGCCGATGTCATGCAGCCACGAATGCTCCGGCCCGATCCCCGGATAATCCAGCCCGGCGCTGATCGAGTGCGCCTCGATGATCTGCCCGTCATCGTCCTGCAGCAGATACGTGCGGTTGCCGTGCAGCACGCCGGGCCGCCCGCCGGTCAGGCTGGCGGCGTGCTCGCCGGTCTCGATGCCGTGCCCGCCCGCCTCGACGCCGATCAGCCGCACCGAGGGATCGTCCAGGAACGGATGGAACAGCCCCATCGCGTTCGATCCGCCGCCGATGCAGGCCACCGCCGCGTCGGGCAGCCGGCCCTCGGCCTCCTGCAACTGCGCCTTGGCCTCCTCGCCGATCACCGACTGGAAGTCGCGCACCATCATCGGATACGGGTGCGGGCCGGCGACGGTGCCGATCAGGTAGTAGGTGTCCGTCACGTTGGCGACCCAGTCGCGCATCGCCTCGTTCATCGCGTCCTTCAGCGTGCCGGCGCCGGAGCGTGACCGGCTTCACCTCGGCGCCCAGCAGCTTCATGCGGAACACGTTGGGCTTCTGCCGCTCCACGTCGGTCGCGCCCATGTAGACGGTGCAGGGCAGGCCGAACAGCGCGCACATCGTTGCGGTGGCGACGCCGTGCTGGCCGGCGCCGGTCTCGGCGATGATGCGGGTCTTGCCCATGCGCCGGGCCAGCAGGATCTGGCCCATGCAGTTGTTCGCCTTGTGGCTGCCGGTGTGGTTCAGCTCGTCGCGCTTGAAGTAGACTTTCGCCCCGCCAAGCTCGGCAGTCAGCCGCGCGGCGAACCACAGCGGGCTGGGGCGGCCGACGTAGTGCGTCAGGTGGCGCTGCAGGTCGGCATGGAACGCCGGATCGGCCTTGGCCGCGTTGTAGGCGCGCTCGACCTCCAGGATCAGCGGCATCAGCGTCTCGGCGACGAAGCGGCCGCCGTAGTCGCCGAAGCGGCCGCGCGCGTCCGGGCCGTTGCGCAGGCTGTTGGCGTGGGTCCCGACGGCTTGGGTGAGCGGCTGGTTCAACACCGGGGTCTCCTGTCGTTGCGCGTCATAGCGCAGGCGCGGCCCCGGGTCACCTGCTGTCCCTGCCGGCTCCATTGCTGCAACTGCGAGGCACCCGGGTAGCGCACGGCCGCTACCGCCGGGTAGGATGACGCGATTTTCATCTCAACCGATCCGCCGAACCACAGGAGCCGACCTCTTGACCCCTGCCGACACGACGCACCCGAAGCACCCCACCTGGCGGCAGCGCGCCGCCGCGGCACTCGCCGGCACCGGCGTGCATGCCACCGCCCCGGTGCAGGCCAATCTGCCCGCCCCCCGCGCTGGTCGCCGAGGCGGTGCGCCGCGACGAAGGGCGCCTCTCCGCCGACGGCGCCCTGATCGTGCACACCGGCGTGCATACCGGCCGCTCGGTGCAGGACAAGTTCGTGGTGGACGAACCCTCGGTCACCGACGACATCTGGTGGGGCAAGATCAACCAGAAGCTGCCGGCCGAGAAATTCGCCGCGCTGTCCGGCCGCGTCCGCGCCTATCTGCAGGGCCAGGCGCTGTTCACCCAGGACCTGTATGCCGGCGCCGACCCGGCGCACCGGGTGCGGGTGCGCCTGGTCACCACCGCGGCCTGGCGCGCGCTGTTCGCCCGCTACGATGTTCATCCGCCCGCCCGCCGAGGAGCTGGACGGGTTCGTCGCCCGACTACGTCATCCTGCACGCGCCGCACTTCCAGGCCGACCCCGCCATCGACGGCGTGCGCACCTCCACCGCGATCGCGCTCAGCTTCGAGCAACAACTGATCGTCATCGCCGGCAGCGAGTATGCCGGCGAGATCAAGAAATCGATCTTCACCGTGATGAACTGGCTGCTGCCGGCGCGCGGCGTGCTGCCGATGCATTGCAGCGCCAACATCGGGCCGGAGGGCGACGTCGCGCTGTTCTTCGGCCTGTCCGGCACCGGCAAGACCACGCTGTCGTCCGACCCGCACCGCCGGCTGATCGGCGACGACGAGCACGGCTGGTCCGACGACGGCGTGTTCAACTTCGAGGGCGGCTGCTACGCCAAGGTGATCCACCTGTCCGCAGCAGCACGAGCCGGAGATCTGGGCGGCGACGCACCGCTTCGGCACGGTGCTGGAGAACGTCGTCGCCGACGACGCCGGCACGGCTGGACCTGTCCGACGGCAGCCTGACCGAGAACACCCGCGCCTGCTACCCGGTCGAGTACATCCCCAACGTCGAACTCTCCGGCCGCGGCGGCATCCCGAAAAACGTCATCATGCTGACCGCCGACGCGTTCGGCGTGCTGCCGCCGATCGCGCGGCTGACCCCGGCGCAGGCGATGTATCACTTCCTGTCCGGCTACACCGCGCGCGTCGCCGGCACCGAGAAGGGCCTGGGCGCCGGGGCCGAAGCCACCTTCAGCACCTGCTTCGGCGCCCCCTTCCTCCCGCGCCGCCCCGAGGTCTACGGCCGCATGCTCGAAGAGCTGATCGCCCGTCACGGCGCCGAGTGCTGGCTGGTCAACACCGGCTGGAGCGGCGGGCAGTACGGCGTCGGCCAGCGCATGAGCATCCGCCACACCCGCGCCCTGCTGCGCGCCGCGCTGGACGGCAGCCTGGCGCGGGCGCGCTTCCGTCAGCGACCGCTTCTTCGGGTTGTCGATCCCGGAGTCGGTCCCCGGCGTGCCGCCCGAGGTCCTGGACCCCCGCCTGTCCTGGGCCGACCCGGCGGCCTACGACCGCACCGCCGCGGAGCTGGTGGCGCGGTTCGAGAAGAACTTTGCCAGCTTCGAAGGCGGCGTGGGCGACGAGGTGAAGGCGGCGGCGATCCGCGCCGCGGCGTAGCGCGAGGTCGGCATTGCGCGCGGCCCATTCGAAGCTTGAATAGCCTGTTGCAACAGCCCACTCTAGCCCGATGAAGATCGCCAGCATCACCGAGGCCAAGAACAGCCTGAGCGCTCTGATCGACGGCCTCAAGGCAGGCGCACCGGTGCTCATCGTCGATCGCGGGCGCCCCGTCGCGCGGCTCGAGCCCGTGGCCGGCAGCGCGCAGGAGGAGCCGGACGGCAGGCTCGCGCGTCTGCTGCGCGAGGGTGTCGTGCGGCCGCGCCGCGGCGCGCCATCGCCGACGCTGTTCGGCAGTCCACCGCCGCGCCTTCGCGCCGGCGCCTCGGGGGTCGACGCGCTGACCAGGGAACGCCGGGAAGGCAGGTGAAATTTTGGGATGCCTCGGCGATCGTGCCGCTGCTGGTCGCCGAGAAGACCACCAAGCGGCTGCAGGCGCTCGCGCAACGCGATCCCGACATGCTGGCATGGTGGGGATCGGCGGTGGAATGCGCCTCGGCCCTGGCCCGCCTCGAACGTGAGGCGGCGCTCGACCCGAAAAGTGCCGAGCAGGCGTTCCAGCGTCTCACGCGCGTCGCCGACGCCTGGCACGAGATCGAACCGAGCGAGCTCGTCCGTGAAAATGCGGTACGGTTCCTGCGCGTGCATCCGCTGCGCGCAGCCGATGCGCTGCAGCTTGCCGCGGCGTTCGTTGCCGCCGAGCGCCGCCCCGCGTCGCTGCAGGTCGTCACGCTGGACGACCGCCTCGCCGATGCGATGCGCAAGGAAGGCTTCGCGCTGGTCGGCCTTGCGGTGACGTGATCGGGCCGAGCCGTTCGTAGCGCCGGCCGCTCCGCCGGCGGCCGCCGAGGCACCGAAGACCACCCCGTCTGCTGCGCTGCCTTCCAGCGTCACCCTGACCAGCCTCTATGCGTTCTGGCAGGACAACGCGGATGGCACCCGCACGATACGGCAATGGGTGGAGGGCCAGACCGAAACGAACCCCGACAACATCAAGCTGCTGATCGAGCGCCATGCGCCCCTGCGGGGTGTCAAGGAATGGCCATCCATGTCCGGCACATCCCAGAGCGCATCGCTCTCGAGTGATTCGTTCACGGATGCCGAGAAGGCCGACATCAGGCGGTTCTGCGGATACCCGGCCTTTGGGCAGGGGGCGTCCGGTTTCCAGAGCTGGCGCTTCTTCGAGCAATACGGGATGCTCGAGTACCCGCATGAACAACTTCGCGCCGGCCGAAATTCAGGTCGTGCGCTACTACTTGGCGAACCTCTACACGCTTGAGTCGGCCGTGCCCGGCGCCGGCGCCAACCTCGACACCGACCAGGCCGCGGTCTGGACGCACAACAAGGACGAGGTTAGCGACCGCTCGCAGTTGTTCGACGATTGGGGATGCCGGCTCTGCCGCTTCATCGGCGTTCCTCCCGGTCCAGGCCTCGGTGCCGGCGGGCCCGGTCTGGCGATGGTGGTCTGATGGCCCGCGCAGTCCCCAAGGCAGCCGGCGCCACCGCAAGGGCGGCGGCCGAAGCCGGGCCGTCTTGGCGCGACGGACCGATCCACGACCCCACCATCAACAGGGTCAAGCTACCGGTGTCGTGGGCGGACGGCCGCTTCGTGCCGCCGGTCGGCATGGTTTGCGTGTGCTGTAGCGGGTCGCGGTTCTCACGTGCTGGGGACGGCTGGTGTTGCAACACATGCCACCCGACGCGGTCCCAGGCCAATCTACGCACAGTCGGGGCGAGTGGCGCGGCGGAATTTCACCGCCGCGCTCTCACAGAACCGGACGTGAACCTCTCAGCTCATCCGGCTCCCAGTATCCGGCCGCGTCGCATGCAGAAGCTGCCAGTGCGCGAAGAGCGCTGGGTTGGTCCTGATGATCCGGGCGAACCACTCGCGTGCGCCTTTCGGCTTGTGCCGGAAGCGCTTGTATTTGCGGCGTGCCCATTTCCTCAGGTGGAAGTCAATCCGGCGCAGGCTGTCATACAGCGCCGACTTGTAGAAGTGGCCGTAGTAGTTGATCCAGCCCCGGATGTGCGGATTGAACATTCGGGCCAGATCATCGAGGGCCTTGTCGGTTCGGGTCTGGAGGCTCCAGCGCCGGACCTCCTCGCGCATCCTCTTGAGCGCCGTGTCGGCTGCCGCCGGCAGGAACGAGACGCCGTATTTGCCGCCGCGCCATGCCGCCAGCCTCGGCCGGAACGAGTAGCCGAGAAAGTCGAATGTCACGGCAGGATACGTCCCCTTCCGGTTGGTGTCCTTGCAGTAGACAATCTTCGTCTTCTGCGGATGGAGCACCAGCCGGCAGGCCGCAAAGCGCTCTTGCAGCGCGACCTGCAAGGCTTCGGCCTCGTCACGTGTCCGGCAATGACAGATGGCATCGTCGGCATACCGTTCGAACGGAACGGCGGGCCACGTCCGGGCCATCCACATGTCGAACGCGTAATGCAGGAACAGGTTGGCAAGGATCGGACTGATCACGCCGCCCTGAGGCGTCCCTGCATCGCGAGGCTCGATCACGCCATCTTCCCTCTGCATCGGCGCCTTCAGCCAGCGCTCCACATAGAGCAGCACCCACGGGCAGCCGGTATGTCGCCGGACCGCACGCAAGAGCAGCGCATGATCGATGCTGTCGAAGAACGCCTTGATGTCGATGTCGAGCACCCAGTCGGACCGCCAGCACCGCTGGCGCGCCTGGCGCACGGCATCGATCGCCGAGCGGCCGGGCCGGTAGCCGTACGAGTTGGCGTGGAACACGGGTTCCAGGCACGGCTCCAGATACCGGCGGACAACCTCTTGCGCGACACGATCGGCCACCGTTGGGATGCCCAACGGACGCGTGCCGCCGCTCGCCTTGGGGATATCCACCCGTCGCACCGGTGGAGGGAAGTAGCTCCCCGAGGACAGCCGGTTCCAGAGCTTGTAGAGGTTACCGGCGAGGCCGGCCTCGAACTCCGCAATCGTCTGTCCATCTACGCCAGCCGCCCCCTGGTTGGCCTTCACCTTCTTGAAGGCTTCCCAGACCTCCCGCTTCGGGATGTCGAACGGCTTTGCCTCGGTCATGCGGCTCCTCCCGTCACCGGTTGGCCGCCTGCCGCAGCAGGATACCGCAGCCCCTTCGGTCCAGCCCCATTACAGGACCTTCACCCCTACTACGGGCTGCCCCGTCCCTGTGCCCCGCATCGGGTCCTCTGGCTCTTGCGGGGGCCTCCCGCTTGAGCTTCTCCCTTGACATCGGGACGACAGGTTCCCGCGTTCCGCAACAGAGCCTGATCCGGGTTCACGCCGCCTCCAAGCCGGGTGCCGCTCGGGCCGGGCTTCAGGGCTCCGCCCGAACTCATCCCGGAGGCCACTACCATCCCCCCGGTTTCGACACCGTCCTGTGAATTTCGGCACGTCATCAGCGGTTTGCTTTCGCTCGTCTCTCCGGATCTCACCTGACGGGATCAGGTCCCGCCTTTTCTGCGACGCTCACCACCAGCGCTCTTGACGCCAGCAGCTCGCAGCGGTTTGGAGCCAGCTCCTGATCGCCGGCTCCGAGGGGCCTGCCCTCATCTCTCTTGCAGCTCCACACCTCCCTCGCAGTTGGTGTGTTCGCGGCACACGTAGTGTCTCAGCTTGAGCGTCAGCAATGGGTGGATAGCGGACTCCGGCGTCCCGTATGCAACTAGCGATTTTTGCACATGGAAAAACCGCTGGTGTTATCTGACAACTCCCAGAGACTCGACCCTATCGGGAATTGGCTGGCTCACACTGACCCAGGCTCAACCAGACCGGCTTGGTGGTCTCTCAAACACGGCGGCGTAGTGATAGGGCGGCAACTCGACCGCATGTGTTGGCTCCAACCCAGCCTGGCCAACAACGGCTGCCACTTCCTCGGGGGCCATTCTCATCTCAGTCTTCGGCCCGCGCGGCTGACCCAAAACAGCCGTTTCCTCCCGTGGTCGCCGGTGCCAGTTGATCACGACAAAACAGCCGCCCGGCTTGAGGACAGCAGCTACCGTGCGGGCGAGCCGTGTTTTGTCGGGCACGCCATGAAAGGTGTTGGCAATCAGCACCCAATCCACGCGAGCCGGCACCAAGTCTTCGAGATCGTATGCGTCGCCCACCGTAAAAGTGCAGTTCGTCAGGCCTTCTGCGGAGGCGCGGTCTCGCGCAAGGGCCAGCGTCGCGGGATCAAGGTCGATCGCCGCGACGTGCCGGACCATCCGGGCAAGAGGAATTGTGAAAATTCCGTCGCCGCAGCAGAGGTCAACGACCTCTGCTTCCGGCTCAATGCCCAGCCTCTCCAGCACTTCGCGCGGCCGAGGCCACAGCGCGTGCCACCAGTCAGGATCCGGCATGGCGGTGGCCGGGAAAAACCCCTCCAGCGCGTTCATGGCTTTCGGGCGAGGAACGGGTAGCCGTAAACCTCGAAGCGCCGCGCGTTCCTCTCGCCCCCGGCTCCCTGGAAGGTGTCAACCGGCGGGCCGACCTTCACGTCAACGAAGCCGATTTGCTCCAACATCCGCTGCCAGGCTGCACACGGCAGACCACCGGCGATTCAAGCTGTCCAGAGATCGATGCTTTGAACTGCCGCTTCAGGCACTGGCCGCCCGTTCGCGATATCGGCGAATTCCAGATGACCGGCCGGCCGCAGTACGCGGTACATCTCCCTGAAAACGGCCTGCTTGTCGGCGCACAAATTGATCACGCCGTTGCTGATGACGACATCAGCCCAGCCGTCCCCGACAGGCAGGTTCTCCGCCAGGCCTTGCCGAAACTCGACGTGATTCACGCCGATCAATGCCGCCGTTCCGCGCGCTTTCGACAGCATCTCATCCGTCATATCGACTCCCACCACGCGGCCGGAGGTGCCGACGTGATGGGCTGCGACGAAGCAATCAAAACCAGCACCTGATCCCACATCGACGACACGCTCGCCCTTGCGCAGCGGCCGGAGCGACAGAGGATTGGCGACGCCGGCGAATGATTCCACGGCAGCATCCGGTAACGCATCAACGACTGCGGCATCATAGCGGAGACGCGCGGCAAGCGACCGACCCGTATGGAAGTGGAAGGAACCATGCGGATTGGCGGCGACCTCTCGATACTTTCTTCGAACCTCCTCGCGGAGGGCTTCGCCGTCCACGGATACGTCACCACTCATTGGCGCATCTCCCTTGCGTTTTAGCGACAGGCGTTGGCAATACGTGTCTGGTCGGGAAGGAGAGACTGTCATCAATTGGAGCCAACCGCGGCTTGCAGCCATCGAGCTTGACCACCCGCGGGGACCTCATTCAATGTATCAATTGAAGGATTAACTATGAGGCGCCAAGCGATGTCAAGCCGCACTGCCGCCGGGGCCGTCCGTGCGGCGCTGGCCGAGGTGGCGAAGGCACTCGGCCACGAGCACCGGATGGAGCTGATCGAGCAACTGGCCCAGGGGCCGCGCAGCGTTGAGGCGCTGGCCGAGCGGGTGGGCGTCAGCGTGGCGAACGCTTCGCAACACCTTCAGCAATTGCGCCACGCCGGACTGGTCAGCTCGCAGCGCGAGGGCAAACGCGTGGTCTATCGCCTGGCTGACGATGCCGAGACCGACATCGTGTCACTGCTCGGTGCCTTGCGTCACGTCGCGGAGCATGCCGTCGCGTCGATGGAGCACATCATCACCGCCTATTTCCGTGCCCGCGATCAAATGGAGCCGGTCGCCGCCACGGAGCTTGTGAAACGTCTACGCGACGGCAGTGTCGTGTTGCTGGACGTTCGACCCGAGGATGAATACGGCCTCGGCCATTTGCCGGGCGCACTCAACATCCCGCTGCGCCAACTGGAGCAGCGGCTTGCCGAGCTACCGCACGAGCATGAGATCGTTGCCTATTGCCGAGGTCCCTACTGCGTCCTGTCGTTTGAAGCGGTGGCGGAGCTTCGCGCGCGGGGCTTCAACGCCCGGCGGCTGGCGGAGGGTTTCCCGGAATGGAAAGCGGCCGGTTTGCCGGTCGAGGCAACGGTCTGATGGCCGACGACAAAGGCGACCGACGCATGGGGGTCGCAACGCGACCACTCCCGCTGTATGAAAAGGACTATGCTGCGCCTTCGGTCTTCCGGCCGGAGAATCTGTTGCGCGAGGCGCGCCGACAAAAGGGGCTGCCGACGGAGGCGATGCCTGAGACATGCGTGTTGGACCCGGACGGCGATCTGGTGCGTCAGCTTCGGGCAGACGGCCGCGCTCGGCATTGTTCGGGATGGGCATGCTACCACACCGATCTTTATACCTTCGAGCACGCCGGCGAGGTCCTTGGCATCATCGGCTGCGCCGTCGGTTCGTCATTTGCCGTGCTGGTGGCGGAGCAGTTGTTCGCCTCCAACTGCCGGTTCCTTATCAGCATCACCTCTGCCGGACAAGTGCAGCAAAGCGGTCCAACACCATACTTCATCCTGATCGCCCGAGCGCTTCGCGACGAAGGAACGAGTCACCACTACCTGCCGCCCGCACACTTCGCAGAGGCCGATCCTGCGCTGATTGCAGCAGTTATGGCTTCCGTCACCGCGACACCGCTAACTGTCTTCGAAGGTGCGACCTGGACGACCGATGCACCATTCCGCGAAACCGCGGCCGCGATTGATCGGGCTCGCAAGTACGGCGCGCTTGCCGTAGAGATGGAAGCCGCGGCGCTCTACGCATTTGCACGCGCACGAAACAGACCTGTTGTCTGCTTCGCTCATGTGACGAACCAGATGGCACAGATCGAAGGCGATTTCGAGAAGGGTGACGCGAACGGAGCACACGACGTCCTCGAACTGCTGGCAGCTACCACCCGCGCCTGGCGCGCGATGGAACAATCGCCATGAGACCGAATCCGTTCAACGACGTTCTCACGTTCATGACGAAACCCGATTGGCCCACACCTGTATTTTGGCTCCTGCTGCTCGGGAGCGGCGTGATTGCCGTGGCGGCCTGGCGACGCGCACCCGCGCAACGGACGCCCAGGCAGCTCGGCACCTGGATACTGCGGCTCATCGTGGGCGCGATGTGGTGGCAGCAGTCGTTATGGAAGATACCTCCGAATTTCGACGGATTGGCCTACTGGATGCAGCAGATGGTCGATCACGCCTCCATTGAGCTTCAAAGCAGATTCGTTGCCCTGATCGTGCTGCCGCAGATCAGCATTTTTGGTCCACTCGTTTATCTGGTCGAGGTGGCGATCGGAATCTCGCTCATGCTCGGCCTGTTCACCCGCTTGGGTGCCTTCATCGGCGGCCTGATGGCGGTCAACCTGTGGCTTGGACTTTACTCGGCTCCTAACGAATGGCCTTGGACCTACTTTTTCCTGATCGTCATCCAGTGTCTGTTTGTGATCGATCCGCCCGGCCGCAGCCTCGGGGCGGACGCGCTCATTGGTGGCCGACTTGGAAGGACGGCGGTCTTCAGGGCGGTCGGTGGGGTCGCCTGAATCAGCGGGCACGTACGAAATTCAAGACCTTCGTGCCGGCTCTTGGGACCAGCGAACCACTCACTTAGAAGGTGCAGAAGCCCGAGCGAAGGACCGCTTCCGGTCCAATCCGGCGGTTCCCGCCCGAGCGGCCCGGCTGACGCCGTTTCGGGTGGATAGGCGATATTCAATGAAACACTATCCACAGTCGACACGAGGGACGCCCCCTGCGTGACGAACCGCTCCTGCCGCGGCTGCGGCGGGAGGCTCTACGGGATCGGACGCCTCTGTAGCCGGTGCACCATCGGCAGACGGAAGGATCGGCACGCGCGGCCGAGGAGGCCGCGCCTGCGCCGCGCCGACGTGCGCAACCCGAAGCACCTCGCTTGGATCCGTTCGCTCCCATGCGCGATCGGAAGCTGCACATCCCGCACCGGCTCGCAAGCCGCGCACGTGCGGATGAACACCGGCGGAGGGATGGGGATGAAGCCGCCAGATCGGTGGACCGTTCCCCTCTGCTACGATCACCACCACGAACAGCACCAGATTGGTCATGCCGCCTTCGATGCGAAGTACGGCATCGACCTTCGCGCGCTGGCCGAAGAGCTGTCCGCTCTGTCGCCCTTCATCACCAATTGCGCGAACGCCGCCCCGCGAGGGGGTGTACGCGACGTATTGTCAGGCACGCGGTCAAGTCCTGTTTCCTTGCGCCGGCCGGCGGCGCTCCGCTAGGAACGGACCAGGAACCCGGACCCGGAGGCGCGCACGATCGATGCAGGCGGCTGACCGATTATTGACGTGTGGGATTGGCCTGCCGACGCCGCTGGCCAAGCACCTCGCCATGGCTTGCCGCGCTCGCACCACGGCACGGTCCGCGCCGGCACGCGCTGCCGACGACTGTATCGACGATCAGTTGCCGGACGCGGCTCACCGATGTCGCTGGACGCCCCCGATCAAATACCCGGCGACTCGCCGAGTGCCCGCGAGCCTCACAGGGACCGCCGGCGCACCCTGCGCAGCGCACTCACAGCCGCGGCGCGGCCCGGGATGCCGGCCGGCCGCCAGGCCTTGCCGCAGCTCCGCAGCGACCCCCTACACCCTAGCGAAAGTGGTCCGGACGCCGTCGCCCGCCTCGACCGGGAACGCGCGCCGCGTCGGCCAGGCACCGCGCCCCGCAGCCGCAAATCGCCGCACCTCCGCAGCGACCCCTTACACCCTAGCGACGGTCGACGGGACGCAGCCAGCCGCGACCTCGATCAGGAACGCACTCAACGCCGGCCAAGCCCGGGGCCCGGCAACCGCAAATCGCCCCACCCCCGCAGCGACCTCGGACACCCTAGCGAGGATGGCCGGGATGCGAAGCCGTCATCCCGTCCGAGAACGCGCCTCACGCCGTCCACGCCTACCGGCCGGCACCCGCAAATTACCGCACCTCCGCAGCGACCCCTTACACCCTAGAGACGATGATCCAGGTGCCGCCAGCTTCCATCTTGACCGAAATCGCGCCCCGTGCCGGCCAGGACCCGAGCGCTGCGGTCGCAAATCGCCCCACCTCCGCGGCAACCCCTTGCACCCTACAGCCGATCTGTCAGGCGCCGTCAGCCGCCTTGAACCGGCGCACGCCCCCTCGCCGCCCAAGCCGCGGATCACCGCGCGCAACCGGCCCCCGCTCACGCCCCCGCCACCCAACCACACCGCCTGCCCCGCATCGACGCAAGACCGAAGTCCGTCCGGCTCGGGGGAGGACGACCACACCGAAATTGGTCATGCATCGCTTCACCGAGCTGGTTCATGTCGCCGATTGACGGATGACGTCTATACGGATGACGTCTATGCAGACAGGAAAGTCCCGCCAGGATTTTCCAAGTACAACGACGACGGCACGGGCGGACATGCCGTCTCCCCGGAGGAGGTTGCGATGGCGGAACCCGAGCGCATCGATCGGCGCCGCGCGGCACTGATCGCGTATGACGCCTGCCGGCGCGCGCTGGCACCGTCGGACCCGGCGCGGCGGGCGGCGATGCGCCCGGTGCTCGACGCCTGGGTGCGGATGATCGCGATTGCGCGAGCGGCCGGCGTGCCGGTGATCTACACGACGCCGGTCAGCCGCGCCGATGGCGCCGACGTCGTCATGCTGCCGACCGACCTTTCGGCGGAGACCGGCGTGCCGCCGCTGACCAACGCGGTCGAGGGCACGGCGGAGGCCGGCTTCCCCGGCGAGATCGCGCCGCTGCCGGAGGATTACGTGTTCCTCAAGCGCCGGCCGAGCGCCTTCTACGGGACGGGCGTGGCCGAGCTTTTGCGCATGCTGCGGCGCGACACCATCATCATCGGCGGCGGCGCCACCAACCGCGGCGTCGAGACCAGCGTGCGCGAGGCTTTCAACCGCGACCTTGCGGCGGTGGTGGTGCGCGAGTGCTGCTGGGGCAGCGACGCGGCCGCGCACGCCTATAGCCTCGACAAGGCGATGAAGATGTACGCGCGCATCCGGCACCTTGACCAGGTCGCGGCGATGCTGCGGGAATGAGGGGGCACCAACGCCAACCACCTGGAGCTTCGCACATGTCCGACACAGCCGAATACACGCCGCCGAAAGTTTGGACCTGGAACAAGCCGAGTGGCGGGAGGTTTGAGAACATCAACCGCCCGATCGCTGGGGCGACGCACGAGAAGGAGCTGCCGGTCGGGCAGCATCCGCTGCAGCTCTATTCGCAGGGCACGCCGAACGGGGTGAAGGTCACGGTGATGCTGGAGGAGCTGCTGGCGCTCGGGCACAGCGGCGCGGAGTATGACGCCTGGCTGATCCGGATCGGCCAGGGCGATCAGTTCGGCAGCGGTTTCGTCGCGATCAATCCCAACTCGAAGATCCCGGCGCTGGTGGACCGCAGCGGGCCGACGCCGATCCGGGTGTTCGAGTCCGGCGCGATCCTGCTGTATCTCGCCGAGAAATTCGGGGCGTTCCTGCCGACCGAGCCGAGCCTGCGCGCCGAGTGCCTGTCGTGGCTGTTCTGGCAGATGGGCAGCACGCCGTATGTCGGCGGCGGGTTCGGGCATTTCTATGCCTATGCGCCGATCAAGATCGAATATGCGATCGATCGGTTCGCCATGGAGACGAAGCGGCTGCTGGATGTGCTGGACAAGCGGCTGGCGGACAGCGAGTACCTGGCGGGCGAGGTGTACACGATCGCCGATATGGCGGCGTGGCCGTGGTATGGCGGCCTGGTGAAGTTCGGGCAGTATGGAGCGACCGAGTTCCTGTCGGTGCACGAGTACAAGCACGTCGTGCGGTGGGCCGATGCGATCCATGCGCGGCCGGCGGTGCGGCGCGGGCGGATGGTCAACCGCACCAGCGGCGAACCATCGAGCCAGTTGTGGGAGCGGCACGACGCCGGCGATTTCGCAACGAAGACACAGGACAAGCTGGCGGCGGGGGAGTGAGAGGATACCGCCCCCCGCCGTCATGGCCGGCCTTGTGCCGGCCATCCACGTCTTTGTTGTGACGCGTATAGCCGGGACCTGGATGCCGTGCCCTGACCAGGCCGCCAGCGACGGCCAAAAGGAGAGACCGCCATGCCATTCTACCAAAAGGGCGACGTCCGCATCCGCTACGAGGAGACCGGCAGCGGCTTCCCGCTGCTGGTGACGCCCGGCGGCGGGTTGAACTCCCGCGTCAGCATGTGGCCGACCGCGGTGTTCAATGCCATGGAGGTGTTCAAGGACGAGTTCCGCTGCATCACGATGGATCAGCGCAACGCGAACGGCGGGGAGTCGTCGGGGCCGGTTGCCGTCGATGACCCTTGGGGCGCGTTCGCCGACGATCAGCTTGGGCTGATGGACCATCTGGGCATCGAGAAGTTCTTCTTCATGGGCTACTGCATCGGCGGCTGCTTTGCGCTGAAGCTGATGGAGCGGGCGCCGGAGCGCGTGGTGGCCGGCGTGCTGGTGCAGACGGTCGGCCACTGGAATGACGACCCGGACGTCATGTATCGCTCGGGCCGCGATGTCTGGGCGCCGGAGCTTTTGGCGCGGCGGCCCGACCTGACGATGGCGACGATCGAGGCGTATCTGCACGCTTTGTATCGCGTGCGGCCCGACTTTGTTTACAGCGTGTCGCGGGAGTTTGCGCGCGGGTGCCAGACGCCGATGCTGGTGCTGCCGGATGATACGCCGGCGCATCCGTTGTCGGCGTCGGTGGATGTCGCGGCGTTGGCGCCGCGGGCGGAGGCAACGGTGTTTCCCTGGCGGGAGCCGCCGGAGCTGAAGGCGCAGGATCATCGAGCAGGTGCGGGCGTTCCTGCGGGCGCATCAGCCGGTGAGGGCGGGGGCGCAATGATGCACCCTCTCGGCTATGGCGCTATCAAGGCGGCGGCCGCCGCTGCGATACATCGATCCAACCCGAGCCGCGCGACTTAGGGCTTGCGTGGGAATAATCGAATTAGCCGTGGGCGGATCGCAGCCCCTCCTGTCATGGCCTGCGAAGGCGGGCCACCCACGACTACGGCGCTGGCAACAAAAGACGCGGGTGGTCGGGCCAAAGCTGGCCGTGACGGGGGAAATCGCGGCGCAACCGGTTGGAGCACTGGTTATCCCGCAAACCCCTAATTGATAAAGCTTATTTGTCCGATGTAAGATGGCAGGTCCACCCGGAATTTCTTGGCATAACTAGCTGGAAAAAATACTCGCGAAACATCGCTGAGTGCAAAATTCACATGGTTACCAATTCTCCACTCCCTTTCCATGTAATAGTTTGCCTCATCATCAAGCGTTCGTTTCGAGTCAAAACATTTGATAAACGACAGAATTTCTGCTATCAAGAAGTCACGAAATATTCCGATATTCTTGGTTGCCCGCGCACTGTTCCTAAGCGCAGACTCAGCTGCTGCAATTTGGGCATCTGACAAGCCGAGCAATTGACCGAATCGTGTTTTGCATTCTGCGGCTGATAACACAGTTCCTCCCCTAAAGAATCTCCGATCTTCGTCGACGCACATTGCATCGAGCGCTGCAAAAATATCGAGGATTGCTCTCACTGAGGTGCTGAAATACAGAGCTCTATCTACCCATCCGCGCGCCTGCGCGGCTTCCTTCAGTGAAGTTGCGAAATAATCTGGAGTAAAGAACTCCCTCGCTGATACTGGACTCTCATTTGCAACGTAAAATACAGGACATGCACCTTTGTCTATCAGAAATTCCTTCTTAAACGCCAAACCGAACTTGCTGTACTTATTCACATGGATCGCGAGGTCAGAATCTGGTATGTCACAAAAGCAGACCACCTCATACTTGAGTGCCTTATCGTCACTGATGAGACTTGAAAAATCGAGACTGAGGCTCCGAGGTCGCGTGAGATCGTGCGGCGGGTAGGTTAGCCACCCTGTCTTCAGAATCTTGTTTACGAGGGTGTCATATTGCACCTCTTCGGCCTGTCCCTTTCCGACAAAGTGGCTCAGTTCGCTAGAAACGTAGCGTTGAAGATGTGACATCTCGCGCCTCCCGGCTCCGATACGCATACGGCATATACCCTACAGCTCCCTCGTCCGTGCGGATTGTTGGGTTGGTTAAGCCATAGCACAGTCGCCTGTGTCGTCAACGGCACTGGCAGGATGCGTCGTGCTTGCGGCGGGCCTCGCGTGAGGGATCGTCATTGGGCGTTATTGCTTCCAGGCACGGTCGGACGCCGCCACCAACCGGTTTTGGATGCAGCGGCGGAATGCTATGATGACGCAAATGAAGATCGACTGGGCAGCGTGTGCGGCGATCGAGACGGTGCCGGGAAAGATGTCCGGCCAGCCGGTGATGCGCGGCACCCGCGTCCGGCCGGAAGACCTGCTGATCAACCGCGACCAGGGCGTGGAATGGATCGCGCGCGGCCACGGCATCCCGGCGGACACCATCCGGGAGGTGTTCGCCTTCTACGATGCCCGTAAGAACGTGCGCGCACCCGCCCACACCGCTTGAAAATCCTCCTCGACCAAAACCTTGCCGAATACCTCCGCGATCTGCTGCCCGGGCATGATGTCACGCACGCTTTCGAGCTTGGTTGGCACCGGCTCGGCAACGGCGAGCTGCTCAACGCGGCCGAGCAGGCCGGGTTTGAGGCGATGTTCACGGCCGACCAGAACGTTCCGCAGCAGAGCCGCCTGCAAGGCCGTTGCATCGCGGTGGTGATCCTGTCGACCAACCGATGGCCGACCATCAGCCAGGCCACGGACCACATTCTGGAGGCGCTTGAAGGGCTGACGCCGGGGGAGTGACGTCGGGTGATCCTGCCGCGACCGCCGCCGCGTCGGCGGGCCGCGGCAGGTCCGGAAAGAGGGTGGAAAGCGACCCGGACCTGGCCCGCACGCCGCACCAGGTCATTATGGAAGCACGGCGCCCATGCCACAGCCGCCGCCCCGATAAGCGGGGGCGCCGGGCGGCGCGGCTAGATCTCCGGCCGCCGGTTGCGGGTGCCGGACGCCCGCTCGAACTGGTGCCCGACCCGCAGCACGGTGGCGTCGCCCCAGGCCGGCCCCATGATCTCCAGCCCCAGCGGCAGGCCGCCGGCGGTGAACCCGGCGCACACCACCAGCGACGGCACCGCGGCGACGTTCGCCAGCGTGGTCGCCAGCGGCCGGGCGAACCCGTCGTCGGGCCGCTGCTCGCTCAGCAGCGGCGCCGGGCCGGCGGTGGGCGTCGAGATCAGCACGTCGAACCGCTCGAACGCCTTCGCGGTCGCGGCGATCAGGTCGGTCCGGCGGCGCTGCGCGGCGATATACTCGGCCGCGCGGATCAGTGCGCCGGCCAGCACGCGGATGCGGAAGGTGCGCGAGTAGTCGGACAACCGGGTGCGCAGGGTCGCCTCGTGCAGCGCGTAGGCCTCGGCGCTGATGATCACCCGGCCGACGGCGTTGTACTCCTGCAGCGGCGGCAGGGTGGCGTCCTCCACCCGGCAGCCCAGCGACTTCAGCACCGCCACCGCGCGGTTCATCGCTTGCAGCACCTCGGGCGCGGCGGGCATGTCGTGCTCGTAGACATGGCGCAGCACGCCGACGCGCAGCCCCTTCAGCGGCGCGGCGATGGCGGCGGCATAGGACACGGCCGGCCCGGGCACCGAGGCCGGGTCGGCCGGGTCGTGCCCGGCCAGCGTATCCAGCAGGATGGCGCAGTCCTGCGCCGTCCAGGCCATCGGCCCGGCGGTGTCCAGGCTGGGCGCCAGCGGGATGACGCCGCGGCGCGACACCAGCCCCGGGGTCGGCTTCAGCCCGGCGATGCCGCAATAGGCCGCCGGCAGGCGGATCGACCCGCCGGTGTCCGACCCCAGCGCGCCCAGCACCAGCCCCGCCGCCACCGCGGCCGCCGAGCCGGAGCTCGACCCCCCCGTGAAGCGCCTGACGTCCCACGGGTTGCGCGCCGGCGGCCAGGGCAGGTCGAACGCCGGGCCGCCGATGGCGAACTCGTGCGTCGCCAGCTTGCCCAGCATGACCACGCCCGCCTCGCGCAGCCGCCGCACCGTCTCGGCGTCGTGCGTCGGCACGTTGTGCTGCAGGATGCGCGAGTGCGCCGTGGTCAGCACCCCGGCGGTCTCGTAGATGTCCTTGTAGGCCACCGGGATGCCCAGCAGGGGGTGCTTCCGACCGGCCATCACCGCCCGCTCGGCGGCGCGCGCGGCGGCCAGCGCCGCCTTCTCGGTGATGGTCAGGAAGGCGTTGATCTTGGGATCGACGACCTTGACCCGTGCCAGCAACGCCTTGGCCAGCTCAACGGGGGACAGTTTTTTGCCCGCGATGAGCCGACCGGCCTCGGCAATGGTCAGCGCCGACAGGTCGGTCATCGCCGGCCCCTGGGTCGGGCCGCCTTCCCCCGGGCACTTGACCCGGGGGAAGGCCCGCCCGAGGACAGGCCCCGGACCGTCTTGCGGGTGGCGGGCTGCTTGCCGGCGCGCGACGGCGAGGTCTTCCCGGTCCGCGTCACCGAGGTCTTGCCGACGCGCGCCGCCGCGGGCTTGCCGGTTCGCGCCGTCGCGGGCTTGCCGGTGCGCGCCGCCGAGGTTGTGCCCGCCGGGGTCGCCGCGGATTTGCCGGCCCGCGCGGATGCCTTCTTGGCGGCCGGCGTCGCCGCCTTCTTGCCCAACCGTGCTGCCGCTGCCGCGTTGCCGGTCCTCGGCGCTGCCTTGCCGGTCCGCGCCGCAGTCTCGCGCGTTGGCGCGGTGGCTGCCGTGGCGGTGCGCCGCACGGCCGTCCGCCCGCGCCCAACGGCGGCCGACACGGCTTGGGCGGCGGGCGGGGGCAGCCGGAACACGAACGCTTGATCGTCGCGCAGCGGCCGGTCCCGCGGGATCATCCCCAGCAACCCAACCACCTGCCGCCAGGCCAGCACCAGATCGGCCATCTGGCCGGGATTGAGCGTCAGGCCGGCGCGGGCGACCAGGACCTGCATCTCGGCGGGGCTGAGCGGTGGTGTCGGCGTGACCGATGACCCGGACATGCGAACCGGTGCCCCTTTGTTGCAACACAGTGGCGACCCTATCCACCGTGGCGCGCGGCTTCAAGCCGCGGGCGGCGGCTTTTGCCCTGCGCTCCGGTCCGGCGGGCTATGCGCCGGGCAGGCGCCGGCCGGTAGCGCGGTCGAACAGGTGCAGGTGCTCAGGCATCAGGCGGAGCGGCAGGCGCTCGCCGGCCGGGGCATGGCCCGGCAGGCGCACCACCATCTCCTGGGCCGCCCCCTCCGGGGTCGTGGCCCCCCGTGGGACCGTGGCCCTGTCGAGCCGCCCGTGGACCAGCGTTTCCGAGCCGAGCGGTTCAATCAGGTCGACGCACAGGGTAAGCGATCCTGCATCCGGCTGGTCGAGCGTGGCCGGGTCGATGCACGGGCCGCCCTGCGCGAGCGCGGCGTGACCGGGTGTGGCCTGACCGGGGGTGGCCTGACCGGGAAAGGCCTGACTGGGAAAGATCTGACCGGGCGAGGCCTGACCGGGCGAGGCGTGATCCAGCGTGGTCTGACCGATTGTGGCGTGACCGGTCGTGGCCTGGCCGGACGCGTCGCGCCCCAGCGTGACATGCTCCGGGCGGATGCCGACGGTCACCGCATGCCCGTCTGGCCCGGCCGATGCCCCTCCGGCCAACGGGATAACCGGGCCGGCTTGCAGGCGGACGGCCGTGCCGCCCTGGGTCAGCTCACCGGGCAAGAAATTCATGGCCGGGGCGCCGATGAAGCTGGCGACATAGGTGTCGGCCGGGCGCTCGAACACCTCCATCGGCGTGGCAAGCTGGGCCGGGCGGCCCTGGTGCAGCACCAGCAGCCGATCGCCGAGCGTCATCGCCTCGGTCTGGTCGTGCGTCACATACAGGCTGGTGACGCCCAGCCGGCGTTGCAGCCGGCGGATCTCGGCGCGCATCTGCACCCGCAGCTTGGCGTCCAGGTTGGACAGCGGCTCGTCGAACAGGAACAGCTTTGGCTCGCGCACGATGGCGCGGCCCATGGCGACGCGCTGGCGCTGCCCGCCGGAAAGCTGCCGTGGCTTGCGCGCCAGCAGCGCCTCGATCCCGAGCAGCGCCGCCGCCTCATTCACCCGACGGGCGATGTCCGCGCGCGCCAGGCCGCGGATGCGCAGCCCATACGCCATGTTGTCGAACACGCTCATGTGCGGATAGAGCGCGTAGTTCTGGAACACCATGGCGGCGTCGCGCGCCGCCGGGTCCAGCGCGGTGATGTCGCGCCCGTCCAGCAGCACCCGCCCGGCGCTGGGTCGTTCCAGCCCCGCGACGAGGCGCAGCAGCGTCGACTTGCCGCAGCCCGAGGCACCGACGATCACCAGCAGCTCGCCGTCGGCCAGCGTCAGGTCGATGCCGTGCAGCACCGCGGTGCTGCCGAAGCTCTTGCTGCAGGCCGACGAGTTCCAGCGTCGCCACTATTTCTCCCCCTCGGTCAGGCCGGCGACGAACCAATGCTGCATCAGCACGACGACCACGACCGGCGGCAGCAGCGCCAGCACGGCGGTGGCCATCACCGCGGCCCAGTCGGTCTGCGTCTCGACGCCGATCATGCGGACGATGCCGATGACGATGGTGTCGAGCCGTGGATCGGTCGCCACCAGCAGCGGCCAGAGGAACTGGTTCCAGCCGTAGACGAACAGGATGACGAACAGCGCGGCGATGTTGGCCGCCGAGACCGGGATCAGGATGTCGCGCAGGAAGCGCAACGGTCCGGCGCCGTCCATGCGCGCGGCTTCGACCAGCTCGTCGGGGATCGCGGCGAACACCTGGCGGAACAGCAGCGTCGCGGTGGCCGACGCGATCAGCGGCACGGTCAGGCCGGTGAAGGTGTTGATCAGGTGGAAATCGGCCATGACAGCGTAGGTGGGGATGATGCGCACCTCGACCGGCAGCATCAGGGTGATGAAGATGATCCAGAAGGCGGTCTGGCGGAACGGAAAGCGGAAGAATACGACGGCGTAGGCGGACAGCAGCGAGATGGCGATTTTTCCAAGTGCGATCGCCAGCGCCATGCCGAGGGAGATCATCAGCATGTGCCACACCGGCTGGGTGCCCATGCTGCCCTGGGTCAGCACCTTCCAGTAGGTGCCGAGACCGGATGCGTGCGGGATCAGCGACAGCTCGCCGCGGGCGATGGCGTCGGAGGATTGGGTCGAGCCGGCGATGACGAGCCACACCGGAAGGGCGAACAGGATGACGCCCAGGGTGAGGATGGCGTGGGCGAGCCAGTCGGGTTTGTCAGACATGGCGGGTCAGTGGGTGGGTTTGGTGGGTGCGGGTGGTGAAGGAAGATGCACCACAGAGCACGCAGAGCGCGCAGAGGTCGTTGATTTGTAGCGACGCAGACCGTGCTTCAGCAGGACCGTATTGAAATTGAGCAAGAGGCCGGTTTGCAGGCCGCTCAGTCGAAGATAGGTCAGCACTTGCGCCTCGTGAATGCGCATGAGTTGGTCAACGGACTTCACCTCTACGATCAGTTGTTGCTCCACGACGATGTCCATGCGGTAACCGGCGTCCAGTCGATGGCCCTTGAAGACGATGGGCAGCGGCACCTGACGATCATACGCGATGCCACGCTCGTTCAATTCGAAACACAGGCACTCCTCATAAGTCGATTCCAGAAGACCCGGACCAAGGTGTCGATGAACTTCGATAGCCGCACCGATGACTCGTCCCGAGACTTCGTCGCGTTCCGTTTGGTGCATTGTCGCCTCTGCGTGCTCTGCGCGCTCTGTGGTGGATCTTCTTCTTGCAGGCACAGCATCGCAGCCGAACATTAACCCACCCCTTACACCTCCCTTCTTCTCCCCAAAAACCGGAACTGCAACGCCGTCAGCGCGATCACGCCCACCATCAGCACGACCGACTGCGCCGCCGACCCGCCGATGTCCTGGTTCACCATCCCATCCCGGTACACCTTGATCACCAGCGTCTCGGTGTCCTTGCCCGGCCCGCCCTGGGTCAGCGCCCAGATCGTGCCGAACGTGTCGAACGCGGCATAGACCAGGTTGACCACCAGCAGGAAGAACGTGGTCGGCGCCAGCAGCGGAAAGGTGATGGTGCGGAACCGATACCAGCCGCGCGCGCCGTCCATCCGTGCCGCCTCGGTCACCGCACGCGGAATGGATTGCAACCCGGCGAGGAAGAAGATGAAGTCGTAGCTCACCTGCTTCCAGGCGCTCGCCAGCGCCACCATCGCGAAGGCCTGCCCGCCGTTCACGACATAATCCCAGGCGATGCCGTGCCGGTTCAGCCAGCGACCGAACAGGCCGAACTGCGGCTGCAGCAGGAACAGCCACAGCACCGCCGCCATCGCCGGCGCGACCGCGTACGGCCAGATCAGCAGCGTGCGGTAGATCGCGCGGCCGCGGATTTCTCGGTCGGCGAACACCGCGAGCAGCAGGGCGACCGACATCGCCAGGGCGCTGACCACGGCGCAGAACACCACGGTGCGCAGGATCGTCTGCACATACAATGGATCGCCGAACAACTCGGAAAAATTGTCGAGGCCGACGAAGACCGATCCTTGCCCGAACGGATCGGTGGTGGTCAGGCTGGACCACAGCGCCTCGGCCGCCGGCCACAGGAAAAAGAAGAACGTCAGCAGAAGCTGCGGCAGCACCAGCAGCGCGGGCAGCAGCCAGCCGTCGAAGGTGATGCGGCGGTCCATCCACCCTCACCCGCCACGCCGGCGCGTGGCGACCCCCGGGTCGAAGCCCGGGGGCAGTACACCTCTCCCGCTCTTCGCGGGAGAGGTCGGAGCGCGGGGCGCTCCGGGTGAGGGTCGTGCCGCACGCACCACCGTCACCCGGCTTCGCTGCGCTCGCCGACCCCCGGGTCAAGTGCCCGGGGGCATGCCTTGGTCCGCTCTTCGCGGCCCAAGCCCGCAGCGCGGGAGAGGTGTACTTCAGTGCGCACTTACGCCTTCACCGACTTCTGGAACTCGCGCAGCACCTTGTTGCCGCGGGTCACGGCGTTGTCCATCGCCTGCTGCGCGGTCTGGCCGCCTTGCAACGCTTTCTCCAGCTCCTCCTGGATGATATTGCGGATCTCCGGCAGGCGGCCCAGTCGCAGCCCGCGCGAGTTGTTCGTCACCGTGCCGCGGGTCAAGCTGCAGCACCGGCAGGTCCGCGCCCGGGTTCTTCGTATAGAAACCCTGCTGCTTCGACAGTTCGAAGCCGGCGAACGTCACTGGGACGTAACCAGTGTGCTGGTGCCAGGCGGCGGCGTTTTCCGGCGTGCTGAGGAACACCAGGAACTGCGCCACCGCCTTGTATTCCGCCGGTGTGCGGCCCGGCGCGGTCATCGGCCACAGGCTGGCGCCGCCGATGATCGAGTTCAGCGGCGTCTTGATGATCTCCGGGTCGTACGGCAGGAACGCCGCCGCCCAGTCGTACTTGGCGTTCTTCACCAGGGCGCCGCGCATGCCGGAGCTGTCGAAATGAATCCCGGCCTGGCCGGAGACCAGCAGCGGGTCGGCCGCGTTGTCGCGGCCGGCATACTTGAAGGTGCCCTCCTTCGCCATGTCCAGCAGACGGGCGATCTGCTTCACGTGCGGCTTGCTGTTGATCGTCAGCTCCGCGCCCAGGCCGTTGAACCCGTCGGCCTCGCTGGCGAAGGGGATGTTGTGCAGCGCGCTGTACTGCTCGAGCTGGATCCAGGTCGGCCAGGCGGTGGTCATGGGAATCTCGGCGGCGTTCTTCGCCTTGATCGCGTGCCGCCGCGGCGACGACCTCCTGCCAGGTCGCCGGCGGCTTCATCGGGTCGAGGCCCGCCTTGCGGAATGCGTCGCGGTTGATCCACATCACCGCGGTCGACGAGTTGAACGGCATCGAGGCCATGCGCCCGTCGGCCAGGCTGTAATAGCCGCGCACCGAGGGGATGTAGATTTTCGGATCGATGGTGACGCCGGTCTCCTTGGCCAGCGCCCAGATCTCTTTCACCGCCTTGCCGGCGGCCAGCATGGTGCCGGTGCCGACCTCGAAGATCTGCGCGATGTGCGGCGCCTGGCCGGCCCGGTAGGCGGCGATCGTGGCGGTCAGCACGTCGGGGTAGCTGCCCTTGTAGATCTGCGTGACCTCGACCTCGGTCTGGCTGGCGTTGAACAGGTCGGTGAGGCGGGCGACCTCCTGGGCGAGGTCCGCGGTCATGGCGTGCCACCAGACGATCTTCGTCTTCTCCGCCTGGGCACGGGCGGGGCGGATCAGCGGCGCGGCGGCGGCCGCGGCCGAGGCGGCCAGCAGGGTACGGCGGTGCATGGGCGGGCTCCTCGCGGGTTATCGACGGCGCGGCCTAGCGGCACCGCGTTGCCGTCCTATTACGCCAGGATGACGCTTCGATGAAGCGGGCGCGGGAGGCGCGCAAGGGGCAGGGTCGGTGGTGGCTGGCAAGACAGCAAGATCCACCGCGGAGCACGCGGAGCGCGCGGAGGTAGAAGGTTTGGCGCTTCGCGCAGCGCCAATCTACCTCCTCCGCGTGCTCCGCGGTGAACCTTGCTTGCGGTAGATCGAGCGCCCGTGTCCAATCACAACCCGAAAGGCGGCAGAATGCGCTGCGCTTTTCCGCCCTACATTGTGTGATGTCCGGCCACCCGGCAGGCGATGTCGAGCGCGCGGCGCAGCAGGGCCTCGCTGGCCTCCGGGGTGCGGAAGGCGCTGTGCGCCGACAGGGTGACGTTGGGCAGCGTGGCCAGCTCGTGTCCCTTCGGCAACGGTTCGGTGTTGAACACATCCAGCGCGGCGTGGCGGATGTGGCCGGATTTCAGCGCGGCGATCATTGCCGCCTCGTCCACCAGCGCGCCGCGCGCGGTGTTCACCAGAATCACGCCGGGCCGCAGCCGGGCGATCCGCTCGGCGGTCAGGAAGCCGCGCGTCTCGTCGTGCAGCAGCAGGTGCAGCGACAGCACGTGGCTTTCCGCCAGCAGCGTGTGCAGGTCGACGAAGGTCACGCCCGGCGCTGACTTGTGCGTGCGGTTCCAGGCGATGACCCGCATGCCCCCCCCGCCGGCGATGCGCGCGACCTCGCCGGCGATGCCGCCGAAGCCGATCAGGCCGAGCGTCTTGCCGGTGAGTTGCGGCCCCTCGGTGCGGATCCACTCGCCGCGCCGCATGCCGCCGTCCATCGCCGCGATGCCGCGCGCCGCGGCCCACATCAGGGCGATGGTGTGCTCCGCCACCGCGGTGTCGCCGTAGCCCTTGATGATGTGGACCTTGATGCCGATGGCATCCAGTTCCTCGGGGTGCATGTAGCTGCGCGCGCCGGTGCCCAGGAAGATGATGTGGCGCAGGCCCTTGCAGCCGCGCATCGTCTCGGTAGGCATCTGGGTGTGGTCGTCGAGCACGAAGTCGTAGCCGGCGAGCAGGCCAGGCAACTCCTCGGGCTCGATACGGCCGCGTTCCAGGACGTCGACGTGCGGATCGTCGGGGCGGACGACCTGGCGGAACACCTCGGCCAGATCGTCGACCGCGTCCATGAACAGGCCCTTCATCCTTACTCTCCCCTGCCGGTTGTGGCGGTGCAGCATGCGCGGCGCGGGGGTGACGGGCAAGTCGGCCTGTGCCGGCGGTTTGCCCCGGCCCAGGCGCCTGCGGCGGGGCTCGAATTACTGCTGTTTTGTTGGCAGATTGATTTTGCTACAACGACGACAACGCACGCTGGCGCGGCTGGCGGCCAGCCGACCGGGGGAGGCAGGACCATGAGCGGCGCCGCGCGTTATGACATCGTGCAGACGACCTTCCTGATGAGCATGGTGGCCGACCAGGTGTCCGGCATCGTCGCTACCCAGGCGCAACTGCAATCCTACATGAGCGCCGCCCTCAGTGGCGGGACCGATCCGATCGGCACGCAATTCGGCGGCTTCTTCCCGCTGAGCAATCCGCAATTGGCCGGGGGCGACTGGTCGGTGGTGTGGGGGCCGTGCGTCTATTCGTTGACGCCGCAAATCGCGTGCTACGCGGTCAATGCGATGTACGTCGCCTACAGTCCCAGCCTGGCAACCTACGTGGTGGCGATCGCCGGGACCAATCCCGATTCGCTGTACGACTGGATCCAGGAGGACGGCGACGCCGCGGCGGGGTTCATGGCCAGGTGGCCGTTCGCCGTGCCGTTCGTGCGAACCTGGCATTCGCCCTGGGGGAACAATCCGCCGCCGGGGGTCTCGGCGGCCACGGCACTCGGCGTCAGCAACCTGCTGTCCGATATGGTCGATCCGGTCCACGGCGCGTTGCAGAGCTTCCTGACGCACGCGGCGAACCCGTCCGGCACGCTGATCTTCACCGGCCACAGCCTGGCCGGTGCCCTGGCACCCACGCTGGCGCTGTATCTCTACCCGCAGCCGCAGAACAGCGGCTGGAAGCAGGTGCTGGTGCTGCCGCTCGCCGGCGCCTCGCCCGGCAATGCGCCGTTCGCGGGGGTGTTCAATGCCGCGTTCCCGCCGGTCGCGTCGGGGGTCACTGCGCCCTACGGCAACTGGAACACCGACTATGCCAACGCACACGACGTGGTGCCGCACGCGTGGAACCGGTTGGGCGCGGTCATCTCGGGCATGAATCACGCTGGCAAATACCCGTCCATCTACGGCGTGATGGACCCGCTCATCGGCGACGGCGTGACCGGCCTGATCGACTCCGCGAAGGTGCTGGCGGTCGGCGGCGACTACCAGAACCTGACGCAGGTGCAGTTCAATCCGGACTGGGGCACCTGGACGTGGACCCAGAACCCGGACGGAAGCTGGCAGTACCCGCCGGTATGGACGGCGTTGCCCGCATATACCGACGCCAGTCCGATCACCTCGGTGGCCGACTTCGGCGCGCTGGTCACCGCCGCCCACATCGACCAGTACGACAATTTCTTCGGTGTCACGCCGCCGCAACGAATGCCGACCAGCACACAGGAAGGCATCGCGCAGGCCAATCTGGACCGCACCCTGCTGGCCGCGGCAAAGCTGTCGGTCTGACGGCAGCGGCAGCAGGCGGGGCGGCCGCCGCCGCGCCTGACGCCGGCGGCCGGGCGCGATGCAATGGCGCCCTTTCGCCGATCGGGGCGATTCCCTATCAGTGTGGCATCTGGAATCGGGATGCCCCGCGCCCCTCGCCTTGTCGCCGATGCCCGGCCCGCCTCGCGCCGCCCGCCCCCGCCGGTGCGCCGCCGCGCGCCCGCCGCCCCGTCCCCCCCGGCGCCCGCCCCGCGCCGGCGCGGCTGGCTGCGGCCGTTGCGCTGGGCGATCATGCTGGCGATCTGGGGCGCGCTGGCGCTGGCGGCGGTGCTGCTGTGGTTCGCCCGCGACCTGCCGCGGCCCGAGGCGGCGCTGGACGCGTTCCGCCGCCCCAGCCTGACGCTGGAGGATCGCGGCGGCGACGTGGTCGCCACCTTCGGCGACGTGGTCGGCGAGCCGCTGCGGCTGAAAGACATGCCGGCCTAGCTGCCCGCCGCCGCCGTTGCGGTGGAGGACCATCGGTTCTGGCAGCATCCCGGGATCGACCTGGTCGGCCTGGCGCGGGCGGCGCTGACCGACCTGCTGGCCGGGCGTATCGTGCAGGGCGGCTCGACCATCACCCAGCAGGTGGCGAAGAACCTGTTCCTGACCAACGCGCGCACCTTCAAGCGCAAGGTGCAGGAGCTGATGCTGACTTTTTGGCTGGAGCGGCATTTCACCAAGCGGGAGATTCTCGAGATCTGGCTGAACCGGGTGTACCTGGGCTCCGGCGCCTGGGGCATGGACGCGGCGGCGCACATCTATTTCGGCGTCTCCGCCCGGCACGTGACGCTGTGGCAGGCGGCCGTGCTGGCGGGTCTGCCGCGGGCGCCGTCGCGCTTCAACCCGCGCAGCGACCCGCAAGCCGCGGCGGCGCGCGGCGCGTGAGGTGCTGGCGTGCGATGGTCGCCAACGGCGCGATCACCGCGGCGCAGGCGAAGCAGGCCGGGGCAGAAATCGCCTTCCCACAGACCCCGCCGATCGCACCGGGCTGGTTCGCCGACTGGACCGCCGACCAGGCGCAGGCGCTGGTGCCGCCGGACACCGACGCGACGCTGCGCACCACGCTGGACGCGCACTGGCAGGCGGCGGCGGAGTCACGGCTGAACGCGCTGCTGGCGGGCCCCGGCGCGGCGGCCGGAGCAGCGCAGGGTGCAGTGGTGGTGCTGGACGCGGCCTCCGGCGCGGTGCGCGCCATGGTGGGCGGGCGCGACTACCGGCAGTCCTCCTACAACCGCGCGGTGGTGGCGCGCCGCCAGCCGGGCTCGGCGTTCAAGCCGTTCGTCTGGCTGGCCGCCCTGGAGAAAGGCGACACGCCGGACAGTACCGGTGCTGGACGCGCCGATCCGCATCGGCGACTGGAGCCCGCAGGATTTCGAGCGCCGCTACCTGGGCGAGATCACGCTCGAGGAGGCGCTGGCGCAGTCGATCAACACCGCCTCGGTGCGGCTGCTGCTGGCCGGCCGGCGGGCCGCGCGTGGTGGCCGGGGTCGCGGCACGGCTCGGCATCGCCGATCGGCTGCCGGACAACGCGTCGCTGGCGCTGGGCACCGGTGAGGTGGGGCTGCTGGAGCTGTCGGCCGCCTACGCCGCGTTCTTCAACGGCGGGCACCGGGTGGTGCCGTACGGGGTCGACCAGGTGCAGGCGAACGGCCGGTGGAGTCCGGCGCCGCACGCCGACCCGGCGGCGGTGATCGACCCGAACGAGGCGGCGATGATGGCCCGCATGCTGGCCGCGGTGGTCGCGCGCGGCACCGGGCGGGCGGCCGCGGTGGCGGGGCGCGCGGTGGCGGGCAAGACCGGCACGACGCAGGATTTTCGCGACGCCTGGTTCATCGGCTGGATCGACGGCGAGATCATCGGCGTGTGGCTGGGCAACGACAACGATGCGCCGATGAAGGCGGTGCAGGGCGGGTCGTTGCCGGCGCGGCTGTTCCACGAGATCGCGGTGGCCGGGCGATGAGGGGCGCGGGGCGCGGGGCGCCGCCAGGTTGGGAATTTCGAGCCGTTTTCACAATAATATGGCGCGAGCACTGACCAGCAAAAAAGCTCCACCGCGGAGCACGCGAAGCACGCGAAGTAGAAGCAATGGCGCTTCGCGCGAAGCGCCGATCATCTTCCTCCGCGTGCTTCGCGTGCTCCGCGGTGGATCTTCTTGCCTTGCCGACCATCATCCGCCACGGTGTCGGTCAGCACACCTCCGGCCGACAATTCCATTCAGCCTGGCAATTGCAATGCGGCCGATCATGTCGGCGTCCGTCGTGCTGATGCTGGGGGACGACCGGCGGCTGGAGCATATTCCCGCGGCGCGAAGCGAGGTCTGAGCGGGGTCGGATGCGGGATGCTTCCGGTGCTATAAGGCGGCGGGCTGCCCGCCTGGCGGAATGGCAGACGCAGCGGACTTAAAATCCGCAGCCGAGATGGCGTGGGGGTTCGACTCCCCCGGCGGGCACCAGACCTACTGTATTGATCAGCCGTCGCATGATCCTCTCGGTCGGCAGCGCCGTCACCGACGCTTGCAAGTTTCGGCCTCGGCCAGATCGCGACCTGGGAACCTCCCCCCTGGGACAGGCGCACCGTGTGGCCGACCAAGCTTCCCGCAACACGCCACCAATCCTGGTCGACTGTCTCCCCGCGAGCGGCGTTCCCATGACGGTAAAACATCGCGATTTGCAACCGACCGCCTTCTCATGCGGCCTCATGGTAGTGATCATGCAACACGTGCCGGAGAAGCCTCGATTCGCACTGCAACGGGGGTACGATGCCAGGACGAGTCGTCGTGGTCCACGACGAGCCAGAATTCAATGACCGGACATCCGCGGCGCTTCGGCGGGCCGGCTACGAGGTGGTTGGCTTCCTCGATCCATCCGCTGCCTTGAGCGCCCTGGAACCGGGGCGGCACGGGGAGTCGTCACGACACCGGTCACTGCACCCGCCGCGCGGCCGATCCATCGGAATCTGCAAACCGACCTAAGCCCTCTGGTTGAATGGCGCCAGCAATGCCGCTGTGCGATGCTCTGCGCGTTGGGTTAGTTCTCCTCCCCCCGGCCAAACTGGGTGGCGCCTGGCAACCGCCATCTCTTGGCGCCACCCGCTTTTTTTTGGCGATTATATAGTTGACAAACGTGCCACAAGGGGTAGAATGCTGGTTATAGGAGATACCCCGATGGCCAAAGCCGATCTGCAAGCCCCCGCATTCACCGACGACCACACCGCTCGCGAAGCGATGGAGGCCGTTCTGTGGCCGTTCGGCCCGCGCTGCCCCCGTTGCCAGTCGCTTGAGCGGATCGGCAAAGTGAGCGGTGGGCGTCCCGGTCTGTATCTCTGCGGCGCGTGCAAACGCCAGTTCACCGTGACGGTGGGCACCATTTTCGAGCGCTCCAAGGTGCCGCTGTCCAAATGGTGGCTGGCCGTGCATCTCATGGCGTCTAGCAAGAAGGGAATGAGCGCGCACCAACTGCACCGTATGCTGGGTGTGGCCTACCCGACCGCGTGGTTCATCGAGCATCGCATTCGTGCGGCGATGGCCGACGGCAGCCTTACGCCGATGGGCGGCGAAGGCGCGACGGTCGAGATCGACGAGACATTCATCGGCAGGAAGCCGGGCACCGTGAAGCGTCGCGGCTACGCCCACAAGAACGCCGTCATGACCCTGATTGAGCGCCGCCCGGAAGGCGCCCGTTCCCGCTCGTTCGACGTCTCGGGCACCGCTGCCGCCGATCTGCTCCCGATCATCAAGGCGCATGTCGCGTCCGGCTCGCACATCATGACGGATGAAGCTGGACAGTACGCACACCTCGATCAGCATTTCCTGGCCCATGACTTTGTGACGCACGGGAAAGGCGAGTATGGGCGCGGCCCAATCCACACCAACACGGCCGAAGGTTTCTACAGCGTGTTCAAGCGCGGTCTGACAGGGGTCTATCAGCATTGTGCGGCGCACCATTTGCACCGTTACGTATCCGAGTTCGATTTCAGATACAACAGTCGCACCCGTCTGGGCGTCGATGACGCGGAGCGCGCGACCCGCGTGGTTCGCGGCGCGGCTGGCAAGCGGCTGATGTATCGGCGGTCTGAAAGTGCGAGTGCTGCCTAAGCGCCCCGGGAAGCCATAGCGGCGGCTTCCTTCTCTTTCTGCCGTCGCTGCCGCTGCGCAAGCCCCTGCGGACTGCTGGGCTTGGGTGCGGCCTTGTGCTCCTCGGGCGGCTGGCGAAGCAGGCTGTTCATGATCTGCCGCTCGGCTTCGGTCAGCCCCCGTAGGCGATCGTCCGGTCTGTCTGTCATGGGGCCATCCTAGCACAAGAGGGCGGCGGCCGGGAATCGGGAGACTCCCGGCCGCCGTTACGCTACCCTGGGTAGTGCCAACCAACCAAGGAGCGATTGTCATGGGCAAATTGCGATCCCCCCAACGTGCTGGGGCGGCCCCTTTACGAGCCCGTCTGTCCCATAGCTGTAGATCACGCCGCTCCCGTCAGGAGCGCATATCATGAGCGATGTCAAACCTCCTGCACCTCCCCAGGGGACAGTGCCGTTCGTTGATAATCTATTCGCACCTGAGGTATTCGCGCACGAAGCTACTGCGTTCGCGGGGGGAAACGGCATCATAACCATCACTTTTTCCTCCCATCGGTTCGACAATTCAGTTGTGCCAGCAGTTCAAAAGCGGGTGACAGTTGGACGCCTGGTGATGCCGGTCGTCGGCGCTCAAACCCTCGCCCTGGGACTCTACAATTACTTAACCACCCTCGGGCTGGCACCCATGGCGAAGCCTGATCCCGATAAAGTTCAATAGGAGCGATGGTCATGCCTGATCAGCCTTACGCGCGTCTCGCGAGTGTTCTCTACAATCCAGAGACCAAGCAAACCGACCAAGCGGTTGTTCTTGTGCATTACGGCCACAAAATAGCTCGTGTGCATATAGACTTGCCGCCAATCCCAGTAGACGCCCCCAATCTTCCCGCCCAACTGCCTCCGCTACTTCGAGAATTGGGGGAGGCCCTCTCTCATATTCAAGACGCACCCCTAGAGCCAAGTACGGCGCATCGATTTCGAATTTGATCTCGGCAGAGGCGATATCAGCCATTTCCATACCCTCCCGCGCTCCTGACTCTGTGTTGGGAGCGGAATACTACGAATCGATCGGCCACTTGGTCGTGGCGGTGTCTAAATTGGATAGCCTGCTGCTGGATCTGATATCCGCAGTCTCGGGCACCGACATCCTTTCGGCCATCGTCCTGATGGGGCACCAACAGACATCGAGCAAAGCGGATAGTTTGCTCGCTCTCATTCGAATGAGATTTGGAGAAAAAGAAGATGCCGCCGCAGTTGCAGAGGCTGTGACGGCCGCGAACGTGATTGCCGACTATCGCAACGGAGTGGTGCATGCCATAGTGGGGAACCGATGAACATGGGCGGATCACGACCGTACGTTTTTTGGCGCGCGGGCGATTGAAGCGGACCCGCAAGCCGGCGCCGCCGCCGCAGATTGCAAAAGCCGCTCGCGAAGCAGACGAGTTAGCGGCGAGGCTCGCAGTGCTTCGAGATCGGATTCTGGGACGTACCCAAAAACCCCCCTTAGGCCCCTGATAGGAACCAGTGTGTCGCTCGTCGGCCTGTCACGCCCCCCCGACACTACATCATGTGTGGCGTTTGTCATTTATATAATTACCTTTTTTTGCTGGCCGGTCGAACTGAACGCCCGCCGCCCCCCAGTCCGACCGCGTTCGTGCCGTCTCGCCAACCCGGACCGCCTCGCGCGCCCCGGCGATCGCCCGATCGGCGGTGCTGCCGGCCTCGAGGTACGGCGGGCTGACGGCAACGCTAGAACTGGACGACGAAATGTCGCTCCTCGCCATTTCGCCAAACGCCTACCAACTCGATGTCACCCGGTCCGACAGCGGCAAGGCAGGTTTTGATGCCGCCCTCCGTGTTGACGGGCACACCGGCGAATGTCAGCAGGACGTCGCCCGCGCGAATGCCGGCCACAGACGCTGCGCCGACTTGTTCCACATCAATGACGAACAGCCCCTTGGGCGAATCCATATGCAGCCGTTCCGCCGTCGCGTCGGAAACGGTCATGAGCCGAGCGCCAAACGCATGTCGGCCTGCCGGGAGCGCGGCCATCAAGCTTCCCACCAGCGGCTCCTGGTAAACGGGAACCCGGCCGTCGGCCGAACCTGGGGCGGCTTCCAAGCCGAACGTGGATGTTCCCGATCCCGGAGCGAAGGTCGGAGTGGCGCACGCACTAAGCAGGATGAGCGCCCCAAATAAACTGGCGGACCGTCTGTACAGATGCATGGCAGCAACCTTTTGCCAAGTACCGGGCGGGGTTACTCGCGCCGGGGCCTGACGCCGTGACTTCGTCGTCGCGAACCGACTGCTCCATAGTAGCCGCCAAAATGTTGCGTGATTTTTGCAGGATAGCAAGGGCGTGCCGGGCGAGACCGTCGAAGCGCCGTGCACATCCGTGGTGCGGCATGACCTTGCACGCAAAAGATAGTGGTGAACCACGGTCGTGTCGCGCGTCAACTTGATCCCGACCATGACCGGCCACGCTGCCGCTACCGACGAGTCCATCGTCGTCGAGACGGGGCGCTTGGGAACCAGCCTTCCCGTTCGTTCCATCGACTGTCACCAGGCGGTCCGGCCGGGCTGCTTGTCGAGACCGTCAGAGGACGGTTGGGGGATGAGGTGAGGACCGCGGCGGTGATCCTCTGATGGGTCGGCGCGCAACTCCGGTGCCAGTCACGGCGCTGCCGGCCATTCTCTGGTATCACCATTCGCCTGACGATCGACCGACGCGGGTGGCAGACCCCGTCACGGCCACACGTTTCCTGGTAATATTTTCGTCAAGAAACCCGATCACCGCGAATCAGAAACCGCCGTGCAACTACCGTTGGCCATTTTGAGCGGCGGTGGATAGGCCGCGTGGCCTAGTCCGCGGCCATCAAGGGGTGTCCGCCAATGTTGGTCAAACCAATTGAATATCGCCCAAGCCGGCATCCCGCACATGCCCTCGGACCACTGGGGTTGGAGCAGTGCAACGATCTCGCCGTCTTGATCGCCGGCCTCATGCCGGATTGGTCGGTCGAGCTGCATTACGACGTGCAGTGCAAGCCTATGATCGTCATCCTGCCGGTGGACCTTGATGATGCTACCGGTCCCACGCTCGTCGTTTACGGAGACGAGACAGGCTTCCATCTCGAAGAACTGCTCTGGGACACCTGCCGCAAGCTAGGCGACTATCAGCTATGGACCGACGTTGCCAACGCGGTGCGGATCAGACTTGTCTGGCAGAAGCCGCTCGCGACAACGCTCCACTGACCAACGAAGCAGTCCGGAACGTGGCAACCGGCCCTGCGCCGTCGCCGGAAGTGATGGTCAGCCAATGGCGTTCGCAACGCGCCGGGTGAAAACGGGTTAGGACCGGAACCAAATGAGATACGACCAACCCGCCTATGGCCACACTGCCCCGATCCGCTATCGCGGTCGGCAACGGATATTCGAAGTGCTGGTGGGGTTTCTCGCGCTGGTGGGAATGATTCCGCCCGCGTGGATG
Organism: uncultured Alphaproteobacteria bacterium; assembly: GCA_963773345.1. Taxonomy (GTDB): domain Bacteria; phylum Pseudomonadota; class Alphaproteobacteria; order Acetobacterales; family Acetobacteraceae; genus Palsa-883. The sequence goes on from CAVZBG010000010.1 coordinate 1,928,708, forward strand.
CTGGTGGACTTCGTCATACGATGAAGGTCTGGTCAATAAGCAAACAGCCTGGGAAACGTCGGCAAGAATTGCAGGCGGCTGTTCGGGTCAAACAACATCGAATCGGACGTCGGCGCCGGCTTGCGACCGGTTGGCGCGGCGCTTCTCAATCCCTTGCCAGGCCTCGGCGCGAGCCGCTTGATTGACTTGAATATGATCGCCTCGCTGGTCGCCGGACCAGGGCGATGCTCAACCGAGCACCGGCCGAATGAAGTTCAGCGCCTCCGGAAGTGTGTCAAACTGGTGGAACTCCGGTTTGGAACGGACATCCAGGACAATCCAGACATCGTTGTGAAGCGGCGTGTGAATGAGGTGGGTGAACACGTCATTTCCGTCCACCGAGACGGCGATCCTTCGGCGCATCGCCGGGTCGTCGGTGCGCCGCTCACTGACGAAAGCCGACGAGACATCGCCTGCTGCGGCCAACCACGCCGCAACGAGCTCTCGCTCATCCGGCCGAAGAAGCCGGGCTGGGAAGGTCTGTAGAATGTCCTCCGTATGAGCGAGCATGGGAGTTGAACCGAAACCGAGCGGCAGCACCGTAGCCGCCGCCGGATTTCAGAATGGTTGCACCTGCTGGCCTGCCGTTCTGTCTGCCTGGCACCAAACCACCATCATCGCCAACCGTCCCGCAACCCTCCCGATATCGTCCGGGTGGGTTGCCTGTCGAGGCCGGCAGAGGGCGGTCGCGGGGCGATGTGGGCGAGCCTGGAAGGACGGCAGCGACGACTGGGGCGAAGCCACTCCCCAGCGGCCGAATGGGCAGGCACGGATATCAGACGGTTCACACGGACACGCCAATTCCCCAATCGTTCACCGACCGACACCAAGCTCCCTTTCACGGTAGCCTGATGAAGCTCAAGCTGTTTCAACACTCACGCGTCCGTGATTCAATGCTTATCCCAAGGTTGTCCACCATTCGGCTGGACATGTTGCAAGGCTATGACGGACGTTGCCGGGCCTTTCCGCGACCATCCGGGCGGGCTGGTTGTCGAAACCGTCGGTGGACCGACGCCAGGACGATTTTGCGGCCCGCTACGATCTTGCCCAATCATTCCCGGGCACTGCTAGATTGCCGCCGGCAAATCGGCGGTGGGTATGAGCGGGCGGGCACTTCTCACAGCGTTCTTCTGGTTGATCTCGGCGCCGGCGTTCGGCCAGGCGGCCCGACCCGGCTGGGTCGCCGATGCCCACACCGGATGCAAGGTCTGGACGACCGACGCGCGGCCCAGCGAATCGATCACCTGGTCGGGCGCGTGCCAGAACGGGCTGGCGCAAGGCAACGGCGACTTGCAAGTGGTCCTCAACGGCCAGCCGATCGAGCACGTCGAGGGAGAGTACCGCGACGGCAAGGCGAACGGCTACGGCATCGCCACGTGGGCCAACGGCGACCGCTACGGCGGCGGATGGCGCGACGGCAGGATGGACGGCCGTGGTCTGCTCATCCGTGCCAATGGCGACCACTACGACGGCGAATGGCGGAACGGCCAGAGGAACGGCCATGGCGTGGCGACCTACGCCAACGGCGATCGCTACGAGGGCGAGTGGCGCGACGATTTGCGCAGCGGCCGGGGAACCGCGGTCCTGCCCAACGGCGACCGCTACGAGGGCGACTGGGCGGACAACGTTCCGGACGGACAAGGGTTGATGGTGTCCGCCAATGGCGACACCCACAACGGACTGTGGGTGAAGGGATGCTTTCACAACGGGCAACGGATCGCCGCGTTCTATGTCGACACAGAAACGTGTCAGTGAGTGGCGAGGCGCCCACTGGCGTCGATTGCCCTTGCCACCATCACGACACCTTTCCGTTTACCAAACGATAGCGTCACCGCGGCCGATCACGGCCGACAACTGGTTGTCGGCCGATACCGGTTCCGGCCTGGCCGGCGGCTTGGACAGGATCTCGACGCACGATGCCATCGAGACGGACACCTGGTGCCCGCGCTCGGCATTCGCCGTGATCGAGCTGCTGAGCTTGCTCGTCTGCATGGCCAGGTCGTTCATGCCATCGTAGACCGCCTGCACGATCTCGCCCGGCTTGCCTTCGTCACACAGTCGCTTGCCACGCGCCGCCAGTGACGAGGCCGCCTTGGCGGAGGCGGAAAACGCCTGCGCGATCGCCTTGCCTTCAGCGAGACGCGCGGGGAAGGTATCAAGTCGCGTGAGCAGCGGCCCCATCCGTTCCCGAAGTTTCGCCAGATCGCCGACGATCTGTTCGTCGCCGGCGATGGCGTCAAACTCCGTCGCCGCCATGGCGAGCAGGGACGCAGCTTCCTTGCTCACGATCGCCTCCTGACCGGCGCGGCCGGCCAGCGCCTCCATATCCTTGGCGAGATCGGCGAGATCACTGGCGAGTTCGCGGGCGACCGTCTGAACGTCGCGCCCGCCGGCCATCACCTTCCAGGCCTTGAACGCAATCTTCTTGGCCTGGACCGAGACATCGGCAATGGCCCGTGCGACACCCTCGTTCGTCGACAGATGTTTGGCAAACTGGCCGATCGACGCACCGACCTGGCGGACCATTTCCCGCCGATGCAGATCGCCCTGGGACGGACCGCCTGGCGCAGCCCCGTGTGGCGAGGCGGTCACGGCCCCGCGCCCATGCACGGCGGGACCGTCCGGCCTGGCACCGGAGGCGCCGTCGATCGTCCCGCGGGCCGCGGCATGACCGGTAAACACGACACGCGGCGAGAGGTTCGCGGTTTTTGCACGATGACCTTATGCGCGGATGCAGACCACAGTGCGGTCGGCTACGACCATGGCGCGAAAGTGTTAACGATCTGTTTGCCCTCGGGTCGGGACGACAAGAACCTCGCCGGAACCCGCGCTGGCCCGTTGCGGGGTGCGGAACCGTGGCAATCATCTCCAATGATTCCAAGAGGATGTGCGGAATTGGCAGAAGCTGCCGAGATGGCCGGAGTTTCGCCGCCCGCTCTCGGCATCAGCCAATCCGGTTGCCGCCGCCCGGTTGGGCGACGGTACGTGACGGTACCGGAGCGCGCGGGCAGGGCCAGTTCGATCGGCGCTATTCGATCGGAGTGAAGCCGGGTTGCGGCCGGTCGAGACGGCGCCTGTCGATTCCCGGCGCGGCCTCGGTGCGAGGCTCCTGATCGGCTTGGCCGTGATCGCCGCGCCGCTCGCCGGTCCAGACCGGCGACCAGGGGAGAACCGGCCGGACGAAGTTCAGCGCCTCCAGCAGCGAGTCGAACTGGTGGACCTCCGGTCGGTAACGGACATTCAGCACGACCCAGACGTCGCTGTGCACCGGCGAATGGATGAGGTGGGTGAATGCGCCGTTGCCATCGACCGAGATTGCGATCCGGCGGTGAATCGCCGGATCGTCGCTCCCCCGCTCACTGACGAAGGCCGATGAGACATCGCTCGCCGCAGCCAGCCACTCGGCCACGAGTTCGCGCTCGTCCGCGCGCAGCGGCCGGGCGGGGAAGGTCTGCAAGATGTCCTCGGGACGGCTGGGCATGGCATTTCAACCGAAGCGTTGCGATTGGATTGTATCACCTTCTGGTTTCAAAATGATTTCACCGTCCGGGTCGGCCGGAATGGCCGCAGGCCGCGGCGCCTGATCGGGCGGCGCCGCCATCGCATGGTGCGTCCGGTCAGGTGTCTGCCGGTTGGCGAGATCACGTTCACCTGGGCCATCGAGCCACGGCACGAGGCAAATTCGCCCTTTCAGGGCCGCACCATTGCTTTGCCGTCGGCCCGAGCCGGGTCGGTGCAGACTTTTTTAGACGATCAAACAAACATGATACTTGCAATTTGTCTCAAAAAAACGGATAGGTCGCACGACACCCCGCTCGGCAGCCACCCTGGAGCCCGACGATGTTGATCGGACAGCTCGCAGACCACCGGACCCAGCGTCCCATAAGCCGCCCGACGCTTCTGGGACCGGAGCAGTGCCGGCAGCTTGCCGCCGTGGTCGCCGAACTCGCACCGGATTGGTCGGTGGAGTTGCATCACGACGTGCTCGGCAACGCAACCATCGTCATCCTGCCCGACGGCGCCGACGATGCCAACGGCCCCAGCCTCTTCGTTCACCGTGAGGGGTCAGCGTTACATCTCGAGGAACTGCGCTCGGGCACCTACCGCAAGCTCGACGAATATCCGGCATGGGCTGACGTGCTCCGCGCGGTTCGCATCCGGCTCGTGTGGGAAATGCCATTCCCGACCACGCTCACTGACCAGCGCTGCCACTCGTAGGGTTGCCAATCGTAGGGTTGTATGTCCGCAGATCTTGTCGACCTGACATTGTTGGGTGAGCGTCTCGCCCGGGTGCGCCGAACCTATGGCGAGAGCATCGACGTGCCCCATCTGGGACGGGCGGTGTTCGCCAGCATGCTGGGCGTTTCGGCCAACGCCTACGCGGCCTACGAACGTGGCGAGCGGGAGCCGACGATCGATTTCCTGATCGCCTTGCGCGACAAGACGCGCATCAGCCTGGACTGGCTGCTGGACCCGAACGAGCCGGGGCCGTACCGGCCGTTCCGGTAACGCAGTCGATGCCCGGCACCGCGACGCCGGCCGCCGCGGAATAACCGAATCGACTGGGCCGGGTCATGACACGGAAGTTTGCCGCACCTGCGGTTGAAGCACTTGTTTTGCCTCAGGCCCTCAGGGCGGTCAGCTCGCCAGGCTCGCGGCCTGGCCATAGGCGACCTGCGCCACCTGCAGGCGCGACAATTCGAGCGAGTTCAGCACGTCCGCGCCGCTAAGCCCGGCCAGCTTGAGGGTCCCATCCACGGCGGTGGTCACCCCGTAGGCCGCCAACTGGGCCGGCGACCAGGACTGGGCCAGCTTCGCAGCCGGCGCGGCAGCCGGCGCGGCAGCGGGAGGAGCGGCAGGCAGGGGCGCCCCCTGCGCCGGGGCCGCGGCGGGCGTGGCGACCTTATGGTCGGCCGCTCCGTTGCCGGCCAGCAGCATCTGCCCGGTCTTGTCTATGTCGATCCCGGTGATTTTCTCAGCCGCGATGATGCCGATGTTGATCAGGGCGCCGATCGGTCCACCCGTCAGGGCGCCCATGATGATCGAGCCGATCCTGCGCACCGCCTCGGGGATCTGGTCGCCGGTCACCGCGCGGTAGATTGTGCCTACGATCGGCACGTACCTGCAGCGGGTTCAGCATCGACAGGACTTGATGGAACGATAGGTGGTGCGCAGCCAGCGCAGCCGGCGCCGCCGGTGCCACCGGTTGAGACGCGACGTTCGGGTACGGTGCGGTGACTTCCAGCATGGCGGGTCCGGCAGGAGACGCGTGGGGTGAATGCAAGCAGCGGGCCACGCGCACCTGTGCCGGGCTTGCGTCGCGGCCCAAGCCGGCAACCAGGGGGTTCGCCGCACACCGGGCGGCGCCATTTCGGCGCGCCGCTTGTCACCGCCCCGACCGAGCCTGGCGAAAGGGTCTGCCCGGCAGGGCGCGAACGTGCCACTCTCCCGTCCCGACACCCGAACCGATCGCGAGGGAGGAAATGAGCACCATTCCGCCGATCCTGCTGGTCGGCTGCGGCCGCATGGGCAGCGCCATGCTGTCCGGCTGGCGCGAGCGCGGCCTGGCCCCCTCGGTAACGGTCGATCCCGCGCCCTCGGCCGCCGTCCATGCCGGACCCGACCTGACGGTGGTCGCCGACGCCGCCGCGATCCCCGCCGGTTTTTCACCCGCCGCCGTGGTGCTGGCGGTGAAGCCGCAGAGCGCGGCCGAGGGACTGCCGCCGCATGCCCGCTTCGCCGGCAGCGCGGTGTTCCTGTCGATCATGGCCGGGCGCACCATCGGCGGCATCAGCGCGCTGCTCGGGCCGGAAGCGGCGATCGTCCGCGCCATGCCGAACACCCCGGCGGCGGTGCGCCAGGGTGTGACGGTCGCCTGCCCCGGCACCGGCGTCACGCCCGGCCAGCGCGCGTTGTGCCATACGCTGCTGGAGGCGATCGGCGCGGTCGCATGGGTGGATGACGAGGGCCTGCTCGATCCCGTCACCGCGGTGTCCGGCAGCGGGCCGGCCTATGTCTTCCTGCTGGCCGAGCTGATGGAGCAGGCGGCGATCGAGCAGGGCATCCCGCCCGATCTGGCGCGGTTGCTGGCGCGCCGGACGGTATCCGGCTCCGGCGCGCTGCTGGCGGCGAGCACGGAGGATGCGGCGGCGCTGCGCAAGGCGGTCACCAGCCCGGCCGGCACCACCGAGCGGGCCCTGGGCGTGCTGATGGCGGACGACGCCTGGCCGCTGGCGATGCGCCGCGCGATCGATGCGGCGACGAAGCGGTCGCGCGAGTTGGCCGGGTAGAGCATTTCTCGCACGTAACACCTCTCCCGCCCTTCGCGGGAGAGGTCGCGGAGCGCGTGCGACGCGGGTGAGGGTCGTGCGTGCGACGCGGGTGAGGGTCGTGCGTGCGACGCGGGTGGGGGTCGTGCGTGCGACGCGGCCCGCACCGTTGATCCGCTTCGCGGCTCAACCGCTTCGCTCGCCGCCTTGGTCCACTTTGTGGCCCCAACCCCGCGAAGAGCGGGGGAGGTGTACGCGGTTCCGGCCGGGTGAAAATGCACTACCCCACCGGTGCCGCTTCGCGCACGATCCGATCGTTCCGCTGGCAACTACGTAGTACCCACATCGGTAATTCCCACACGGGTTTCCCGACGCCCGTTAACCGGATTTTCACCTATCGACGATTACGGTAGCGCGATCGTCCGCGGAGCCAATCGCATGCGCGTCGGCATCGTCACACCGGCCTGGAACGTCGCACCCTGGATCGTCGCCAGCATCCGCTCGGTGATCGATCAGACCCATGCGGACTGGCGCATGGTGGTTGTCGACGATGGCTCGACCGACGCCACCGCCAGCCTGGTCGAGGCGTTTGCCGATCCGCGGCTGACCTTGCTGCGCGAGGCCAATGCCGGCGTCTCCGCCGCGCGCAACAACGGCCTCGACGCGCTCGATCCCGACGCCGGGGCCGTGCTGTTCCTCGACGCCGACGACTGGCTGGAGCCGGACGCCCTGGCCCGCCTGGTCCGCACGCTGCACAACGCGCGGGATGCGGTCGCCGCCACTGGTCCCTGCGAGCTCGCCGGGCGGATCCTGCGCGCGCCCTCCGGCCATCTGGTCGAGGCCCTGCTGCGCCGCAACCGCTTCGCCAATGCCGGGCACGTGCTGATCCGCCGCGCCGCCACGCGCGCGGTCGGGCCGTTCTGCTGCGGCCTCGCCTACGGCGAGGACTGGGACTACCTGATCCGCCTCGCCCTGCTCGGCCGCATCGCCGCGGTGCCGGGGCGGGCGCCCGTGCTGCATGTCCGCGTGCGACCCGGCGGCGCCAATTACCGCCTGGCCACCGACCCCGCCGCGTTCGCCGCCTGCCTGGACGCCATCTTCGCCAACCCGGCCCTGGACGCCCGGCTGGGTCCGGTGCGCCTGGCCGAACTGCGCCGCCACGCCGTGGCCGAGAGCGACTGGATCATCGGCCGCGAACTGGTCCGCCGCGGGATGCGCCACGCCGGCCGCGACTGGCTGCGCCGCTCGGTGCGCGCCCAGCCGAGCCTGCGCCGCCTGCTGCTGCTCGCCGCCGCGCAGGCGCTGCCGCTGCTGCCCACCTCGCTGCGCGGCCCATTCGCCGCCTATCCGGCCTGCGTCGGCGCCGGGGCGGCACGCTGGAGCTGACGGAGCTGGCTGCCTGAGGGGCTGATTGGCGCCTCGGTCGATGGCGCATCGCGCCGGGGATCGCGCCAGGGGATCGCGCCAGGGGACCGCCATTGGGCGCCTGATCCGCGGCAGGCAAGATCCACCGCAGAGCGCGCAGAGCGCACCGAGAGGGTCGGGGGGCGATGCGGCCGCGGCCTTTCCTGTCATTGCGAGGAGCGCAGCGACGAAGCAATCTCCCGCCCCTGAGGCACCGTCGCCCCCCGTGTCATGGCCGGCGCAGGCCGGCCACCCACGACTTCCCTTCGTGCCGCAAGCAAGCAAGAAAGCAAGGAATTTCGGCCACAGATGCACGCAGATGCACACAGATGCACACAGATACACCGTGCCGCTGCAACGACCGCGGGCCAAACGCCGGAGCTCGTGGCCGGGCCGGACGTGCCGATGTCGAGCAAATGGCACCGGGCGCTGGTAGCGGGTTGCTCTGAATCTCCGCGAAGCGCCGCGGTGGATGAGTGACCCCGCCAAGTCGTCTGCAAAATTCAAGGCTTTCGGGTTGATCGGAAGAGATGAACATTCTGCGATGGATCGGCACCACTCCGACAGGACCACGTAGGCAACTGCGGGCCGCGATGATCTCGGCCGTCCGAGGAGGGGGGCGGTTGGACTCCCTTGACGACCTGTAGTCAATAGACTACATTGACCCGTGCTCGAACTGAAGCAAACCGAGCAGTTTCGGCGATGGCGGACGAGGCTCAAGGATAAGCGGGCACGGGCATTGATCGCGTCTCGTCTGGACCGCCTTGCTTACGGACATGCCGGCGACGCGGCGCCGGTCGGCGAGGGGATCAGCGAACTGCGCATTCACTATGGTCCTGGTTATCGCATCTATTTTCACCGGCAGGGCAACACGGTGGTGATCCTGCTGTGCGGTGGGGACAAGGGCGGCCAGGCGAAAGATATCAGGACGGCCAGACGGCTGCTGGATGAAGGGATGACGTGACATGGCGGTCAAGCTCACGACGTACGACCCGGCGGAAGACCTGGCCTCCGCCACGGCCATCGCGACCTTCATGGCGGAGGCATTCGCAACCGAGGACCCGGGCTATATCGCGCATGCTCTCGGGGTCGTGGCGCGCGCGAAAGGCATGGCACAAATCGCCGAACAGACCGGTCTTTCGCGCGAGCAGCTCTATCGGTCGCTCAGCGAACACGGCAATCCGACGTTGAAGACAACGATCGCGGTGATGAAGGCGCTGGGGATTGAATTGACGGCCAAGGTTCCGGCTTGAAGGGGCGCCGCGAGGCCAGGTCCCCGGAATTCAAAACGTCCGCTCGGCCGATGGAAAGCGGTGGAACGACCAGATGGCGTGGCGCCTCTATTTCGGCCTTCGACACGGATGGCTGACTGTCCGGGTGGGCGAGCCGCAAAGCAAGAAAGCAAGGAAATCCTAGCACGGATGCACACGGATGCACACCGATGTTCGTGCTTCTGCAACGACCGCGGCCAGAGCACCGGATCCCGTAGCCGATATCGCCGCGGCTGAACAAATGTCGCAACGCGCTGGTAGCGGGTCGCTATGAATGTCCGCAAAGGGTGGAAAACCGACATTTGCAGTCCAGTGTTTGGCGCAGAAATCAAGGCTGAAATCGGCTTCCAATCCAGGTGTGGCTGGTATTTCGTATCGGCACCGGGTCAGACCGCGACCATGCCGACAGCATGAGTGCAGGCCACCAGCCTGCCGGCCACGGGGATGTAACGGGGGGTTCCGGCCAGTGCGCAAGACACCAATGGGCCGATGGTCGCGAGCCGTGTGCCAGCAGAAGTCTTGCCCGATAACGTGCGGTGGGGCAATGGCGTCGAACATCCAGGGGGGCGGCGGGTATAGGGGCGGGGCATGCCGCCCGGCAGACCTGTCCCCTCGGCTGCAAGCAGAGGCGTCAGGCTGGGCCCATCGACAACGCGCATGACAGCCGAGTCATGCGATCGACGCCTTGATCATATGAAAATAGGCCGGCATGCACAGCCCGTCGCCGCGGCCTCGCAGGTAGCGTTCCGTCGCTTCCTCCGGGCCGAAATGCACGATCCTGCCAAAGCCGGCAACAAGAAGGTGGCGCTCCATCTCCGCCGGCTGGAAATAACTCAGCCATGGCTCCCCGGCTGCTTCGTTACGTTCGGCCCATGCTGTGACCAATGCTGCCTCGTCTCTTGCGAGCGTCGCGGGGGGCACCACGAACTGAAAGACAAGTTCGCTGCCCGGAGCAGTCGTCGCGGCCACATCGCGCAGCGTGTGCAATGTGGCGTCCGGTGTCAGATATTGCGTAACTCCCAGCAAAGACAGGAACACAGGTTTCCCGAGGTCGACGATGCTGTCCGCGAGACCCTCGCCAAGCGTCTGCCGCTCGAAGTCGATCGACACATGATGCAGATGCGTGGGTGCCGCGATGCCAAGTTCTGCGACGCGTGCCCGTTTCCAGGCCTGGCTCGCCGGATGGTCAACCTCGAATACGTCGAGTGATGCAATAAGGTCCGGCCGTCGATATGCGAACGAGTCCAGGCCGGCTCCGAGAATGATATACTGGTCAATGCCGCGATTGATGGCCCCGGCGAGTTCGTCTTCGGCATAGCGACTTCGCAGCGTGAACACCGCGCGCATGCGAGGAAACTCGATCATTTCCAGTGAGGCGAGAGCGTGCAGCATCTCGGCGTCGCTGGCATAGCCGGCGAACGCGCGGGCAAATGGGTCAACGAGGATCTTTGGGTCTTCATCGAGCAGGAGGTGGGCAGCACGGTGCACAGCCGTCGCTATCGCACTGCGGCTTGGACCCTTCTGTTCCATTGACGTACTCCGTTGATGGAGGCGAGAGTCACTATCGCAGCGAAGGCACGGCTCACGGTCTGTTGATGGCCGACGGCCAAAGCCCGAAACAACACGTCTTGTATCGAATTTGACATGGAAGGGACCGCAATCAGCCAACTCGCGCTGCGAGCCTCGTGGTTGCGTTGACGCGCTGCACCTCTACCGGTTCGGGCAGCGGCTTGCCTCTGGTCTCGGGCAGGAACGGGGCCGCGAGGAACCCCAGGAGAAAGAGCAATCCGATGACCGTTGCCGCCGGCCCATAGCCACCGAGCCCGACGATCAGGGTGCCGGCGATCAGTGGGCCCGCGCCGGCGACGAAGCGCGGCGCATTGAAGGTGAACGCGATCGCAGTACCGCGCATCCGGGTCGGGAACAGCTCGGGCAGCCAGATCGGCGGCCAGGCCCAGATCCCCAGGGTGAAGAAGCCGAACACGCCGACGCAGAACAACAGCACGTGGATATCCTGGGCCCAAAGATAGACTACCGGAGTCAGGATCAGGCACATCAGATAGAACAGCATCGCCACCGCCTTGCGGCCGATGGCGTCCGCGAGAAAACCCAGGCTGACACACCCGGCCACCCCGCACGCGGTGAAGACGAGGCCGGCCAGCCCCGCCCATTCTGCTGCCGGGAGACCGACTTTGGCGGCGATCGAGCCGACATAGGTCGGGATGAAGGTGCCAACGCCCCAAAAGGCGAAGGTCAACGACAGCATCATCAAGAACGCGCCGATCAGCGACCGGCGAACCGAACGGTCGGCAAACAGATCGACCAGGGTGAAGCGCGTCAGCGCCGCACGTTCGCCGGCCAACTCGGCGCCGCGGCGGTGCAGGTCGCGGGCTTCGGCGCGGCGCTCGTTCGATCGCTCCCAGCGTGGCGACTCCGGGATGCCGCGGCGGATCCAAAACGTCGCCAGGGCCGGCAGCACGCCAACCAGGTACATCCACCGCCAGGCATCGGGGCCGACACCGCCAATCACCAACCATACGCCGGAGGCGAGAATGCCGCCGACGGCGGAACCGCATTGCATAAAGCCGCCGCCCTTGCCGCGCGCATGATCCGGCAATAGCTCCGAAACGATCGACGCCCCGGTCGCCCATTCCGAGCCGATCGCGACGCCGACGAAAAAGCGGAGGATCGCAAAAGACTCCCAGTTCCAGGCAAGCGCGCTCAACCCGGTCGTCAGCGAGTAGGCAAGGATTGCCAAAATCATCGTCCGCTTGCGGCCGATGTAATCGGCGATGATCCCGCCGCTCACCCCGCCGATCGCCCAGCCGAAGACAGTGGCGGCAAGGACGTAGCCGGCGTAGCGGGGAATGGCCGCGTATTGCGCCGCGTCGAGCAGTTGGTGCAAGGCGAAGCCGACGGTGACGAACAGCGCAAAGAACTCAAAACCGTCGAACGTCCAGCCGAGATTGGCCGCGACGAGCGTCTTCCACTGCGGCGCGTTCAGCGAGCGGTACCAGGCTACGGGCAGGACGGCTTCGTTGGCGGACATTGATTGGAGCCCCCTCTGTTCATCGTCGCCTCCTCACACCGGGAGGCGATCAATTCATTCGTCGCGACGCACTCTACGCCGACTGTCGTTAAGGGTTATCGGACGCCCTGGACGCCTGCCGTCGGGACTCGTCGCTCGGTGCCTGCAGGCCCGTCACGACATTGAAGATGGTGCTCTTGCCGCAGCCCGACGGTCCGATCAGGCTCACGAACCGGCCCTGCGGAACCGCCAAGCTGACATGGTCGAGCGCATGCAAGACGCCCGCTTGCGTCGCGAATTTCATGCTCACATCGTCGATCAGGAGCTTGGTCGAGGGCATCGGGCGCCTCCAGCCTGCCGCTCTCATCAATCTACACGGCACAAGCGATTGCAGGTAGCTCTAATATTCTATACGCTCATAGCCGTTCAGCTATGGGGTAGAACCATGCGATGGATCGACCGCGTCGAACGCCGCGTAAAATTGCGCGATCTGCATATCCTGCTTGCGCTGGTAGAATCCGGAAGCATGGGGCGTGCGGCGAAGCAACTCGCCATTTCTCAACCGGTCGTGTCGAAAACGATCGCGGACCTGGAACATGCGCTCGGCGTCCGTCTGCTTGATCGGACCTCGCAGGGCGTCGCAGCAACCGTCTATGGCCGCGCATTGCTGGATTGCGGCACCGCGGTATTCGATGATCTGCGACGGGGAATGCAGGAGATCGCGTTTCTGTCGGATCCGACGGTTGGAGAATTGCGGATCGGCGGCGCCGGGCCGTTCATAGATGGACTCATTCCCGCCGTGATCTCGCGACTCGCCGATCGATATCCGCGGATCGAATTCCATGTCACCGACAGCGATCCTGCAACCTTATGCAGAATGCTGCGTGAGCGTCGGATCGATCTCGCGATTTTACGAGCATCGAGCTCAATGTACAGCGAGGACTTGGAGTCTGACGCCTTGTTCGAAGAGCCTCTGTTCGTGATTGCGGGCCTCAACAATCCCTTGTCACGCCGCCGCAAAATCGATCTCAGGGATCTTCTGGGTGAACCCTGGGCCATGCCGCAATTGGACAATGTGGCCAGTGCATTGATCGCCGATGGGTTCCGTGCCGCTGGCATTGCGCCTCCCACGCCGCAGGTTGTAACCGATTCCACGGCGGTCCGCACGCGTCTGGTCGAAATGGGGCGATTTCTCACCTTCCTGCCAGGCTCTACGCTGCATTTCGGTGCAAGTTGGCTGCGGGTAAAAATACTGCCAGTCAGTTTAATGATGAAGGCGCCACCGACAGAGATCATCACCCTTAAAAATCGGACGCCAAACGCGATCGCCAGACTGTTCATCGCGGAATTGCACGCCGTTGCGGACCCGCTGAAGAAAGACCGACGTCAAGTGCAAGACGCTTCGTATGGGAACAAACGGGCGACTTGAACCACGTCGGCAAAGTGATCGAGTCACCCTGGGATACCTCCGCTGATTGCGCCCCCCCGGCCACGCCGCTCCCGTGATCGAATGTCCGCAATGGGTCGAATCCGACCATTCAAGCCAAGCGCCGGGGCGCCCGCGGCCGTCGCTCGGCAAAGGCCGCCGAACTAACAAGCCGCCTCAGCGTCAAGTCGTCTCGGCCGGCGCACCGGTCACCCGCGCGCAGCGCCATTCGGCTCTACTCGGTGAAACTCCGTGTGCACTCCGTGCAACTCTGTGTCCACTGGCTTGCTTCCTTGCTTCCTGCCGCCGCCCCCCGCGCCGCGGCAGAGATAGGGGTTGGCAACCGCCATCAGTTAGTATATCTATCATTCTCCTTCAACCGACTTGCAGCCGGAGTTTTCCCGTATGCCCCTCCCCTCCAACGGCATCACCGCCGAGGTCATCCGCGAAGTCATGCCGCCCTACCGCCTCGACCCCGACCTGATGGCCGCCACCGTCGCCGCGCTTCCGCCACCCCCGCCAGACACGACCACCGCCTGGCGCCAAACCCGCCTCACCCGTCTGCTCGGGGAAATCGCCGCCCTGAAACCTGCCGACGCCGCGCAGGGCCGCATCGCCAGCTCGCTCCTGATCGTCCGCGAGATGGCCGACAGCTTCGCCGCCCGCGTCCACGCCCCCGGTCTGGAGCTGAACGAGATGTGCCGCGTCTCCCGCACCACCACCGAGCTGCTGCGCTCGGCCGCCGCGCTGGAGCGCACCCTGGCGCGCCATCAGCAGAAGCCGGTCCCGTTCTACGGCACCGTGGTGCAGGACGAGGTCGATATCCCCGCCCTCGCCGCGCTCTGGGGCGGCGGGATCCCCGCCTCCGCCGACGCAGGCCCCCTGGCCGCCGCCGGGGCAGACTCCCTGGCCTCCGCCGGGCCAGGCGCCAAGCAACCGCCGGCCACACCCGACCTCACCACCAAGCCACGCCCCGGTGCCGCGCCCGCCGCCGCACCCGCCGCGGCGCCGCCACCCACCCCGGCGGCCCGGCCGGCGCGGCGCAATGTTGTTCCACCCGCCCCACCGGCGGCCGCCCCCGAACCACCTCCACCGACGCCCCCGCTGTCGCCCGACCGCCCGCCGACCGAGGCCCCCGCGCAGCGCCGCCACCCCGGCGCCCCGTCGCCGAAGCTCGTGCGGCAAGCCGGCACATCCCCGGACTGGGTGATCGAGCAGCTCGACCAAGGCCCCGGCTGGGCTCGCGAGGTCCTGCGCCCCCGCACCGCCGCGGACCCGGCCCCCCGCCCCGGCGAAGGCTCGGGTGCCCGTCCCGGCGAAGGCCGGGATCACGGCGCCGCACCCCGCTCGGCCGCGCGATGACCGCCGCCATGACCGCCTCCCCCGCCAGGGCAGGCGCCGCCGCCACGGCCCCGATGTCGCGCCTGCCCCCGGTCCGCACCGCGGACGCCCCCGTCGCGCCGGCCCCGCGCGCCCCATCCGGCCCGCAGCGCACCGGCAGCCCAGGAGGCAACCGCAACCTCGCCCCCCGCTGCGGGGCAAAGGCGCGCACCACCGGCTGCCCCTGCCAGGCCCCGGCCATGGCGAACGGCCGCTGCCGCATGCACGGCGGCAACTGCATCGGCCCCGCCACGCCCGAGGGCCGTGCGCGCATGATCAAAGCCAACACCAAACACGGCAGGTTCACGGCGGCCAAGCGCGCCGACCAGCGCTACGTCCGCACCCTGATCACCCGCAACCGCCTGCTCTGCGCCGCCCGCCGCCTCTGGCGCTACCTGCCGCGCGAGATGGCCGCCCGCCTGGCGGCCGGCCCGGCCGAACTCGCCGCCCCGATCCATCCCTCGAACCTGCCCTTTCTCAACCTGCAGGACGCAACGCCATGCGAAGCCGGCCCTCGCGCGCGCCAGCGGCGCGACCCGGGGGTGAGCACCCGCCCGGCCGCCCCCCGCGCCCGCGCCGCCGCCGGCAAGCCCCCGCCGCCCCCGACCGGCCGCGCCGCCGAGCGCCTGGCTGCCCGCGCCGAGATCGCCGCCCTGGCCCCCTGGCGCCAGGCCATTGCCTTCGCCCGCGCCGCAGGGCGCGCCGCCCGCGCCGCCCGGCGTGCCGCCCGCCAGGCCCGCGCCGCCACGCGCAAAACTCAACTTCCAGGACGCAACGCCATGCAAAGCCTGCCCTCGGGCGCGCCAGCGGCGCGACCCGGGGATGAGACCGCCGTGCGCCCCGCCGGTCGGCCATCGGACGCTTGCCCCGCCGGTGCGACGACCGCCACGACGCTGCCACCCGCCCCCTCGCCGACGGCAGGCCGCGTACCCGACCCGCTGGGCGCACCACCCCGCGACCGCGCCCGGCCACCCACGTCCCCCGGCCCCAAAACCGAAAATCCAGGACGCAACGCTATGCAACGCCCGCCACCGGGCACTTGTCCCGGTGGTCAGCGGGACGCTCGCCCCGCCGGCACGCCGCCCGCGACGCCGCCCGCCACGCCGCCCGGCACGCCGCCCGGCACGCCGCCCGGCACGCCGCCACTGACCCGGCCGACCCCGGCCAACGCCGCGGCCCTGCGCAGCACGAGCCTCTCCACCGCGTGGCAATCAGGCATGACGCCGGCGCTCGCCCGGCGCTTCGGCCCCCCGGCCCCGGCGCCCGGCTGGCGGATCCCGCAGGCGATGCCCGCAACCGACCCTATCCCGGTCGTGGTGCGCAGCCTCATGGCCGACCAGCAACGCCCAACACCGCCGGCCACCGGTCGCCGGTCCGGGTGATGCGAACCGCCTCTGCGCGCTCTGCGTGCTCTGTGGTGGAGCTTGCTTCCGCCCGCACGATGCGCGCCCCCAGCCCCCTGGCCCCGAGCGGCCCGCCCGCGGCCAGCCGACGGATGCCCGCCCACCGACCGCCGCCCCCGGCCCCGCGGCACCCGCCCCGTCATCGCCACGATCGTCGCTCGCGCCCCCGCGATCCGCGCTGGCATTTCCGCGGAAGATGGCCTATATCCTGCGACATCGGCGCTTTTCGATCCGGACCGCTTGTGACTGTCTGCGGCACTGTCGCACCTCAAAGCTCTCCCAGCAGAAGAGTATTCCGGTTCGCAGCGTGCGGGCCGCCGATGCATCGGAGTGATGCGATGTCGACAGGCACCGTCAAGTGGTTCAACGCCAAGAAGGGGTACGGCTTCATCCAGCCGGATGACGGCTCGAAGGACGTTTTCGTGCATATCTCCGCCGTCGAGCGGGCGGGGATCGGCAACCTGAACGAGGGCCAGAAGATCAGCTACGAAGTCCAGAAAGGCCAGCAGGGCAAGCTTTCAGCGGAAAACCTGCAATCTGTCTGACGCTGCCGCAGGACGCCGTGCCGGCACGGCGCCATGGGTAGCGGGGGTCACCATGACGTACCACAAGTTCAAGGTCGGGCAGACGGTCAACGTGATTCCCAATCGCCTGGACAGGCACCTGCCCAGTGGCGCGTACACGATCGTCCGCCTGCTGCCGATCGAGGGGCTCGAGATCCGCTACCGGGTGCGCAACTCGCGCGACGGCCACGAACGCGTTGTGGTCGAGGGCCAGTTGGCGGCCCAGGAGCAGGTGGCGTCGTAGTGCTGCCGCTGATCGCCCCAAACGACCCCACCGATGGCCGCCCGGCGGTGCTCGGGCCGGACGAGCGCCCGATGGATTACCGGGGGCGCCTGCTTGGCACGGCCGAGGTGGTCGCACGCGTCGCCGCCGCACCCCTGGGCGCCCCCGTGGGTGCCCCCATGGCGGCGGCCAAGGTCAGCAGCGCGGCCCCCGCACGGGACCCTGTCGCGACCGCGTCGGCCCCGTCCGCGGAGGTGCGGCCGTTTCGCAAGGGCGACCTGGTGGTCTACCCGGCGCACGGCATCGGCACCGTCGATCAGGTGCGCGTCGAGGAGATCGGCGGCCAGAAGCTGAACTGGATCAAGATCTCGTTCGCCGAAAATCGGATGTCCCTGCGGGTTCCCGTCCGCAAGGCCAAGGACATCGGCCTGCGCCGGCCGGTCACCCGTCAGGCGTTCGCCGAGGTGCTGACCATCATCCGCGGCCGGCCGCACGCGAGCCGGCTGGTGTGGACGAAGCGCGCGCTGGAATACCAGGGGAAGATCAACTCGGGCTGCGTCAAGGCGCTGGCCGAGGTCGTGCGCGACCTGCGGCCGTCGCTGGATGGCAGCGAGTCCAGCTTCAGCCGGCGCAACCTGTTCGAGTCGGCGGTGGACCGGCTTGCAGGCGAGTTCGCCGTGGTGTTCCGGACCGACAAGGCGGCAGCGGTCGGGCGGCTGATGGGGGTGACGCCGGCCGGATGAGGGCTGGGGGTCGATCGATTGGTCGCCTCCGCCTACCAGTGCGAGACGATTTCGTACTCGGCCATGCGCCGCGGCAGCATCTTCGCGCTGAGCAGCTCGACCCCGGGGACCAGCTCATCGCGCCCGATGCCGCGCGCGGCCAAATCCTCCTCGATGACGAACACCGGGATCTTGCGCTTCTCGATCAGATCGATGACGTCGTTGTCCATGCGCGGCGCCTGGGTCTGCATCCACCCACCGATGGTGAGCCCCGGCACGCCCTGCCCGGCGACCGCGTAGTTCACGGCGTTTCCACGCAGCACCACGGTGTGCTCGGCGCCCGCGCCCTGCATCGCGGCGAGCAGCCAGAGGATCGTGTCGTCCTGCTCTTCCATGACGGCCCGGTAGGCCGACTCGACGATGTTCAGCGTTTTCTTGGCCATGGCATCCCTCACTTGGTCGGTATGGCGAGCACGTTGTCGGACGCTTCGCAGAACGCATGGAAGTCGGCAGGAGAGCCCAGCCTGCCGGCAACGAATTCGCCCACGCCGCGTTCGACGACACACATGCCGCAGTTCACCCAGTCGACCTTGCCGCCATTCTGCTCGGCAAGCGCCAGCAGGGCGGTGACCTGGTCCTTGGTCGTGGGATGGTTTTCTTCGGCGAGGTTCTTGCCGTGCACCGGGTTCGCATGCGGCGCCTGCCGCGCGAAGGCCAGGCCGGAAGCGCCTTCGTAGGCGAACAGGTTGATGTTGTGTCCGCGTTGCGCCATGACGCTGAGGATGCGGAAGGCGGTCGTCAGGTTCTCCAACTCATACGGCGGATCCATGAGTGCGACGGCGAAGGTCTTTTGCGACATCTCAGCCTCCTAATGCCAGAGAATCTTGTGGCCGGCTTCCATGTGGTCGACCACGACATCGATTGGCGCGACCTGGACGCCGTCGGCAAGCTTGGTGATCCCCCGCTCGTTGAGCGCGAAGTCATCGGCGAGGATCTTGATGCCCGAGCCGGCCAGCGCCCGAAGCTGCGGGGCCTGCGCCGACGGCCGCACCGCGAGCACCGCATTTTGCACCAGAAAAAGCGTAACCTGGTTGCCTGCTTCCACCAGTCCGCGCGCCAGGTCGCAGTAATAGCCGACGTCATTCGATTCGAAGGGGTCCCTCAATTCGATAAGTAAATATTCGGACATGTGCTGTCTCCCTCGCTTCCAGGGCCCTGGGTGAGCCGGCGACGCGTTATTGGATGTCGGTTCGCGTCTAGAGGCTGCCGCCCTCGGCAGCGCGCGCTTTTGCCTGCCATCGGGCTGTGCCGCCCGTTAAATTGCCAATATCAGCAAGTCCGTCCTGTTGCAACATTGATACCGCCCACGCCGAGCGGCCGCCGGTCCGTCATGCCTGTCGTCGAAAGGAACGATTTACCCACGTCATGGCCCGCCTTCGGGACCGGGCATGACGGGCAGAATGGTCGGCGGCGGCGGGAGCTCAATCCTTTCGGTCGGTGGGTCTTGCTGGCTGCAGATCCAGCGCCCACGGCCCATCACACGAGCGCCCCGACAGCGCCCTCCACAGCCAGCCGCCGCAGCGCGCGGTCGATCCATTGCGCCGTCAGCTTCTCCTGCACGCCGTTCTGCCGCAGCCGCTCGTGCAGCGCCGGGAAATCGACCCGGTCCAGCGCCTGGTCCTGGTTGAAGCAGGAGAACACCACGCTGCGCGCGCCGGTCACGCGGATCGATGTGCGGCTGCAGGCACTGCGCGCAGACCTCCTTCATCATGCATTGCATCGGCGAGTTGATCGAGCCGATCGCGCGTGTGGCCGGGCTGCAGATACGGCGCCAGCACGCCGTGCCGCGCCGCGCCGACCGCCTGCATCATCCGGTCCGAGCCGATGGCGATCAGATGCGCGGCCTCGGTCGAGCGGCACCGCCTGCTCGCCGAGCTGGCCGGCGCCATAGGCCGCCATGCCTGGACGATGTTGCCGACGAGCGCGCGGTCCTGCGGCCGATACGGGTTGGGCGTGAAGCCCGGCGCCTCGTCGCAGCACCAGACGATCACGTCGGCGGCGCGCTCGATTTCTTCGACCTTGTAGCGGTCGCGCGCCTGCTTGTAGCCGGCGAAGTAGATCACCCGCGAGCCGGCCGCGCGCAGCGCCGCGCCGATCGAGAACAGCACCGCGTTGCCCAAGGCCGCCGCCGACCAGGGCCACCGTGGTGTTGGCGTGGATCTCGGTGGGCGTGCCGGTCGGGACCCATCAGCACCACCGGCTCGCCGGGCTGCAGCAGCGCGCACAGATCGGAGCTGCCGCCCATCTCCAGCACGATGACCGAGACCAGGCCGCGCTGCCGGGTCGGTCCAGGCGCCGGTCATCGCCAGGCCTTCCATCGCCAGCACCGTCGTCGCCGGCTCGCCTCGTGCAGGCGTGGGGCGGCAGCTTCGTAGTTCTGCAGGCGGTAGAACTGGCCGGGGCGGAAGGCGCGGGCGGCGGCGGGGGCGTGGATCACCACCTCGACGATGGTCGGCGTCAGGCGGTGGACGGCGTGCACGCGGGGCGACAGGTCGTTGCGGCAGCGGGCGATCAGGTCGGCGCCCGGACGACGGTGCCGGCGTCGCCGACGCGTCGCGCTGCCAGCACGCGCGAGACGACCGGATAGCCGCGCTTGGCGCCGCCCATCGCCTTCACGACGTTGCCGAAGAAGCTCGGGTGCAGGTCGCCGAAGAAGCTGATGAAGCGGCCGTCGTCGGCGCGGTGCATCAGCACCTGGGTGGCGTCCGGCTTGGCCAGGCCGCGCGCCGGGCGTGACCGGTGCGCCGTCCTCGTCGATCGCCTGGAAATACTTGCCGTCGAGCTTGATGCGGCCGTCCTCGCGCGCCAGCACGGTGTTGGGCTGCGTGCCGGCGGCGACCAGGATCGCGCGCGCCGGCAGCATCGCTTCGCTGCCGTCGGCGCGCGTGCAGGCGCAGCGCCGGCGGCGTGGCCGAATGCGATCGACCTCGACGGCGAGCGGGGTCAGGCCCTCGGCGAAGCGCACGCCTTCTTCCATCGCTTTCGCCACTTCCTCGTGGTTCAGCGTGTAGGACGGCGCTGTCGATCAGCCGGCGGCGATAGGCGATGGTCGCGCCGCCCCAGCGAGTCGAGCAGTTTGCGCCAGCGCGGGGCGCGGTCCTTCGCGCGCGGCGGCGGCACGTTCCGCGGCCGAGCGCCGCGGCGTGGGCCAGGAATTCGTCGGCGATGGCGGCTTCTTCGGCGTTCCAGGCGGCGCGCACCGCCGCCTCGCCGCGCTCGGCGACCAGCGTGCGGTAGCGCAGCGCGAATTTCTCCACCTGCCGCACGTAGTAGGCGAGGCTTTCCGTCGCCGTATCGATCGCGGTCAGCCCGCCGCCGATCACCACCACCGGCAGGCGGATCTGCAGGTTGGCGATGGAGGAAAATCTTCGCGGCGCCGGTCAGCTGCAGCGCCATCAGGAAGTCGGACGCCTGCGCGCACGCCGCGCGCCAGGCCGTTCGGGATGTCCAGCACCGTCGGCTTGCCGGCGCCCATGCACAGCGCGATGTGGTCGAACCCCATCGCCCAGGCGTCGTCGATCGCCAGCGTCGCGCCGCCGCCGAAACGCACGCCGCCGAAATGGGCGAACGCCGCGCGCCGCTCCAGCAGCAGGCGCACCAGTTTCAGGTAGTTCTTGTTCCAGCGCACGGTGATGCCGTACTCGGCGACGCCGCCGAACCCGGCCATCACGCGGTCGTCGAGGTTCTCGAACAGCGTTTCCGCGTCGCGCACCGGGGTGCGCGGATCGAAGCCGAGCGGCTCGATCTTCAGCCCGTCGATCGCCACCACCGTGTGGCCGTCGTTCATCAGGTGATGCGCCAGGGTGAAGCCGGCCGGACCCAGCCCGACGATCAGCACTTTTCGCCCGCTGTCGGGCGCGGCAGCGGGCGGGCGAATGTCGAGCGGGTTCCAGCGCGTCAGCAGCGCATAGATCTCGAAACCCCAGGGCAGCGCCAGCACATCCTTCAGCACCGAGGTCTCGGCCTGCGGAATGTCGACCGGATCCTGCTTCTGGTAGATGCAGGACTTCATGCAGTCGTTGCAGATGCGGTGCCCGGTCGCCGCCATCATCGGGTTGTCGATGGCGATGGTGGCGAAGGCGCCCAGCACGCTGCCCTGGGCGCGCAGCATGTGCATCTCGCTGATTTTTTCGTCCAGCGGGCAGCCGGCCAGCGTCACGCCGAACGGCGATTTCTGGAACGCGCCGGTCTTGCGGTCGCGCAGGCCTTTGCGAGCAGGAATCCTTGCCCTGCTCGTGGCACCAGATGCAGTAGTTCATCTGGTCCAGCGCCTGCTGCGCTGCGTCATGCCGGCGTCGGTCAGCGCGAAGCCGTCGCGCGCGCGCCAGTCGTGCTCCGGCAGGCGCAGCATGGTGACGCCGTCGCGCTCGATCGTCTCGACCGGCACCAGGTGCAGCGGATCGATCCGGTGCGGCACGCGGAACAGCGTGGCGCCCTTGTGCGCCGCCCGGCCCGCTGAGGTCAGCGTCGCCCAGGCGGCGTAGCGCAGCGCCAGGTCGAGCGCGTCGGCGTCGGCCGCGGCTTCCCACGCCGCGACCGCGGTGGCGAACGCCAGATCGGTCAGCGCCGCGCCGATCCGCGCCTCCAGCGCCGCGCGCAGGGCGGGGCCGTCGAAGCCGGCGGGGTCGGGATATTTCTTCACCGCCTGGCGCTGCACGAACAGCCGCTTGCAGGCGTGCACCGGGTCGAGCGCGTGGGTGCGCGCGCGCCAGGTCCAGCACCGCGTCCTCGATGCCGAACAGCGCCGCGACGAAGCTGTCGACATGCGGGCCCAGCGCCACGATCAGCTCGCTCGCCGGCTTCTCGGCCAGGGCAGGCGGGGTCGGCGCGCGCCGCCAGCAGGCGGGCGTGCAGGCCGGCGTCCGCGGCCGCCAGCCAGTGCAGGAACGCCCGATCGAGCCGCACCAGCCCCGGCCGGTCGGCGAGATTTTCGAAGGTCGAGGCCGAAGCCAAGGCGCGGCGCCTCGGCGGCCGGATCGGCATCCATCGTTGCGGTCAGACCGTGTTGTGCAGGCGCGAGCCGTTGCGCCAGCCGCGTTGCGGCGTCAAGGACCGCATGCGGAGGGCAGGCCAGCGGACTCGCCGGTCCGTTTCGCCGGGACGTCGCGCCACAGGCACAGGCGTTGGAATCCCGCGGATTATGGTCCGTAGCGTCGGCCTATGCAGCGCACGCAACCCGCATGTCCGGGTTGCCGTCGCAGGCGCCGGGCGGCGACGCTGCCGCTTCCGCGCCGTCCGGATGCTGGACCTCGCAGGGTTCATGGGTCGCGGGAACCTCGCGCGACGGCAGCCGCTCGGGCAGCAGGCCCTGAGCCAGGGCGATGCGGCGAAATCCGTTCTGCATCATGGCTGTCCTCCGCAGAGCTGATGGTGCGAGTGAAGCCCGGGAGTGTGTCCGAATATTGTCGCCGGCGTGTCGCATTGTGACGGCGGCCGATGTTACCGCACGGACAGGTGACGGCGGCCCCTGCTGACATGACGCTGTCAGCAGGGCCCGGGTAGAGTGGTACGGCCACTCGGAGGAACCGACCGATGCCAGAGCCTGATATCGTCCTGACCGACGCCCCGACCGAGGCCGACGAGGCGGTCATCGACGGCGGCCTGGCCGACTTCAACGCCGAACAGGCAGGGTACCGCGACTGGCGGCCGCTGGCGGTGCTGGCGCGCGATCCGGTGACCGGGCAGACGCTCGGCGGCATCCTGGGGCGCACCACGCTCGGCCTGCTGTTCGTCGATCTGGTCTACCTGCCGCCGGCGCTACGCGGGCAGGACCTTGGCAGCCGCATGCTGGCGATGGTCGAGCAGGAGGCGGCGCGGCGCGGCTGCCGATCGGCGGCGCTGGTCACCATCACCTTCCAGGCACCGGCATTCTATGAGCGGCACGGCTGGCACGAGTTCGGCCGCGTGCCGTGCGACCCGCCGGGAACGTTCCGCGTGTTCATGTCGAAGACGCTGCCCGGTCTCGGCCAGCCCTGAGGTCACGCTATCGCCGCCGTGCCGGCGCGGAAGCCCCCAGGGCAACTGCGGAGCGGACAGCGTGGCCGACCGTCGCGACATTGCGCTGTCGCCGCGCCGGACCTAATCTGGCAACGATCTCGCGAAGGGATGGCCAATGCTTTATTACGACCGACGAACTGCCTGGCGGATGCTCGGCCTCGCGGCCCTGGGCATGGTCGGCACGCCGGCGCGATCGCGCGGTGCGCCGCCGCTGGGGATTGCGCCGGGGATGCAGTTCCCCGATCTGATTTACCGGACGGAGGCGGGTGCGGAACAATCGATCGCGGCATCGCGCGGAAAAGTCACCCTGGTGTATTTCTGGGCGGTTTGGTGCCCCATATGCTACAACGATATTGTCAATATTCAGGCGCTCTACGATGAGTTCAAGACCGACCCGTCATTCGCCCTGACCGTTCTGAACATCATGGACGACTACAGGAAGGGTGTCGCTTGGGCGCGCGGACGCAGCCTGACAATGCCGCTGAATGATTCCGGGATGGAGGGACGCCGCGCGACGACCGCGAGACTTGCCTCCGGCACCTACCAGTTCCCCCGCTCCACGCCGCAATTCTATCTGCTCGATCGGACCGGAACGGTCGCTGTCGCGGTGTCGGACGCCGTGGCGGGGACCGCTGCGAACCAGGCTGCCATCCACAAGCTGCTGGCCGGCTCGGCCTGAACAACCGGATCGTGGCATTCCCGGCGACAACGCGTTTGCTCTCGCCGGAAACCGCCGCCCCTCAGCCGTTCATCGCACGCATGACTGCAACCCACTGATCCTAGACTGGCAGGGTCGTGTCCTTCTTCTCCTGCAGCAGGCTGGCCGACACGCGCTCCGCAACGAGATCCGGACAGCGAGAAAGTGCGTCAAGGTCTCGCCGCGCCCTCGATACATGCCTGACGGAACATTCCGGGCGTGATCCCCTGCGACCGCCTGAACACGCGCGACAAGTGGCTCTGATCGGCAAAGCCTGCCGCGGCCGCGGCGTCAGCGAGCGGCAATCCCTGCTCGATCAGACCACAGGCGAGACGGAACCGCCGGTTGCGGATATAAGCACCGGGCGTCAGGCCGGTCGTCAACTTGAAGTCGCGGATGACCTGGAATCGGGTGACGCGCGCGGCGCCGGCGAGACGCTGCAGATCGAGGCCCTGCGCGATGTCGGTCTCGATGACCTCGCGATACACCGCCAGCCGCCGGTCGGCGCCGGCGCGTTCGCGCGGCCGCACGGCCCGGCACCGGTCGCTGTAGCCGAGCAGCAAATGTCTGAGCGCTGCCAGCATTGACGCCTCGGCTGTCCCATCCGCGTCGCGCTCGGCGGCGCGGTGTGCAACCGCCAGCTTGTGGGCGAGCGTGGGATCGTCGATCGCCGCAGCCGCGAACAGGGGCATCTGCATCTTGGCCCAGCTCGCGCGCCACGTCGGTCATCAGCGCGACTGACGGGTAGAACGTGCGGTAGGCCCAGCCGCAGCTCGGTTTCCCGCTCACCGTCGTGGCATTCTTCCGGGTTGACCACGATCACGGAGCCGCGCGGCGCGCTGATGCGTCGCCGACCGATGCGCAGACGCTCGCAGCCATC
This sequence comes from uncultured Alphaproteobacteria bacterium, assembly GCA_963773345.1. Classification (GTDB taxonomy): domain Bacteria; phylum Pseudomonadota; class Alphaproteobacteria; order Acetobacterales; family Acetobacteraceae; genus Palsa-883. The sequence goes on from CAVZBG010000010.1 coordinate 1,954,070, forward strand.
CGTGATCAGGGCGATGACGTAGGTCGGATGCGTGTGCAGCTCATAGCGATGCCGCGTGAACCGAGCCTTCAGCAGGTCCATGTCGCGAAAGCACGGGTGCTTCCAGAATGTCGCAGCGCCTTCCATGCCCAACTGACTTTTGCCCCGGTCAATTCTGTTCAAGACGCACATGGGCGCTTGCGCTACCGGGATGGGACACATCATCGACCTCTGCGGCAAGCTAGCCGGCGGAGCGGGGGGATCGCAAATGCTGCCTGACGACCGGATCGCCGCTGTCACGCCCGAGGTCGTGGCCTGGCGCCACGCCATTCACGCCAACCCCGAGCTTGGCTTCCAGGAGCGGCAGACAGCGGATTTCGTTGCGGCGCAGCTTCGATCGTTCGGGCTGGAGGTGCACGAAGGCATCGGCGGCACCGGCGTTGTCGGGGTGCTGCGCAGCGGCTCCGGCAATCGCGCCATCGGCCTGCGCGCCGAGCTCGACGCCCTGCCGATCACCGAGCAATCCGGCAAGCCGTATGCGTCCAGAACGCCTGGCGTGATGCACGCCTGCGGCCACGATGGTCACGCGGCCATGCTGCTTGGGCGCTGCCAAGCTGCTGAGCGAACAGCCCGCGTTCGACGGCATCGTCCACTTCGTGTTCCAGCCGGCGGAGGAAAACGAGGGCGGCGGCATGCGCATGATCGAGGCCGGTCTGTTCGAGCGTTTCCCGGTCGAGGCCGTGTATGCCGTGCACAACTGGCCGGGGCTGGAATTCGGCTCGATCGCGACCCGCGCCGGTGCGATGATGGCCGCGGTCGATAATTTCGAGCTGCGTTTCACCGGCACCGGCGCGCACGCGGCAATGCCGCACCTCGGCGACGATCCGATCCTGGCCGCGAGCGCGTTCGTCGGCTCGGTGCAGCGCATCGTCAGCCGCGCGGTCGATCCGCAGACGCCGCTCGTGGTCAGCATCACCCAGATCCACGCCGGCAATGTCGGCAACGTCGTGCCGGGGGAGGTCTGGCTGCAGGGCACCTGCCGCTTCTTCGAGCCGACGCTGTCCGACCTGTGCGAGCGGCTGCTCGGCGACATCGCCAAAGGCCTTGCCGCGGCGCACGGCGTCGCCACGCAGGCTTGACTACAAGCGCGGCTACCCGCCGGTGATCAACTCGGCCGCCGCGGTGGCCTGCGCCGTCGAGGCCGCCGCGTCCGTCGTCGGACGCGACCGGGTGCGGACCGAGTTCAGTCCCAGCATGGGCTGCGAGGATTTCGCCTACATGGCGCGGGCCGCGGATGGCGCTTACGCCTGGGTCGGCGCCGGCGCGGCCGGTCCCGGCGAAGGGCTGCACGGCGACCGCTACGACTTCAACGATGGCATCGTGCCGATCGTGCTGGAGTACTGGGTCAACCTCGTTGCGCAGGTGCTGCCTGTGGCACCGACACAGGAAAGCGCCTGAGGGCGGCCGCCTGCAAGGCGCAGTCCGTTCGGGCGGCTGCCATCAGCCGTTCACCGCGTGCATGACCGGCGCCCACTGATCCAGCACCGGCAGGATCGTGTCCTCCTTCTCCGACAGCAGGCTGACCGACACGCGCTCCACGTCGAGGTCCTGATACCGCCGGATCAGATCGATGTCGGGCTGCTGCCCGCCGATCGAGATCGCCAGGCTGGCCGGTTCGCGCCCGGCCTCCGCCGCCATCTGGCGGAAGCGCGGGATCAGCTCGGGCAGCGGCGTCGGGGCATGAGGGCGTCACCTGCGGCATCCAGCCGTCGCCGTAACGGATGGCGCGGCGCGCGGAATACGGGAACGCGCCGCCCACGACGATCGGCGGGTGCGGCTTCTGCACCGGTTTCGGCCAGACCATCATCGGGCCGAAATCGACGAACTCGCCGTGATATTCCGGCTTCGACTGCGTCCAGATCGCCTTCATCGCCTCGATCCGCTCGCGCGCCAGCTTGTGGCGCGTGGCGAACACGGTGCCGTGGTTCTCCATCTCGTCCTGGTTCCAGCCGTTGCCGACGCCGAACACGAAGCGGCCGCTCGAGACCTGGTCGATCGAGGCCACCAGCTTCGCCGTCTGGATCGGATCGCGCTGCGCGATCAGGCAGACGCCGGTGCCGACCTTCAGCGTCGTCGTCGCCATCGCCGCCGCGGTCAGCGTCACGAACGGGTCCATCACGTCGTAGTAGCGTTTCGGCAGCTCGCCGCCGCACGACGAACGGCGTCTTGCGCGACAGCGGGATGTGCGAGTGCTCCGGCGCCCACAGGATGTCGAAGCCGCGGTCTTCCAGCGCGCGGGCCAGCGCGGCGGGGGTCATCGAATAGTCGGTGAAGAACATCGACGCGCCGAATTTCATTGGTGTCTCCTGTTCACTCTCCCCCTCCCCTTGTGGGAGGGGGTGGGGGGAGGGGTTGGTGCAGGGGTCGCACGGCATCTTATGTCGCGTCGACCCCTCCCCCCAACCCCCTCCCTCAAGGGGAAGGGGAGCGTTGTCGTTGCCTTTATGGGAAGAACCGGTTCGCCGGCCGCGGCAGGCCGAGGTTCTCCCGCAGCGTCTTGCCTGTCATATTCGCGGCGGAAAATCCCGCGCCGCTGCAGCTCCGGCACCACGCGGTCGACGAAAGTCGTCGAGCCCGGCCGGCAGGTAGGGGAACATCACGTTGAAGCCGTCGCTGCCCTCGGTCTCCAGCCATTCCTGCATCGTATCGGCAATCTCGCCGGCGTGCCGACCATCGACAGGCCGCCATAGCCGCCGAGCCGCTGCGCAAGCTGGCGCACCGTCAGGTTCTCCCGCTGCGCCAGTGCGATCGCCCGCTCGCGCCCGCTTTTGCTCTGGTTGGTCTCGGGGATTTCCGGCAGCGGCCCGTCTGGATCGAAGCGCGACGCATCGGTGCCCAGCGCGATCGACAGCGAGGCGATGGCGCTGTCGTAATGCACCAGGCTGTCCAGGTGCGCCCGCTTGCGCCGCGCCTCCTCCACCGTGTCGCCGACCACGACCAGCGCGCCGGGCAGCACTTTCAGGTGCTCGCGCGGCCGGCCGAGCTTGTCCATGCGGGCCTTCACGTCGGCATAGAAGCGTTGCCCGTCGGCCAGCGTGGGCGCGCTGGCGAAAATCATCTCGGCGGTTTCGGCGGCAAGCTGGCGGCCCGCGTCCGACGCGCCGGCCTGCACGATCACCGGCCAGCCCTGCACCGGGCGCGCAACGTTCAGCGGCCCGCGCACCGACAGGTATTTGCCCTTGTGGTTCAGCGTGTGGAGTTTGCCGGGGTCGAAGAAGATCCCGAGTTTCGACATCGCGGATGAACGCGTCGTCGGCCCAACTGTCCCACAGGCCGGTGACCACGTCGTAGAACTCGCGCGCGCGGCGATAGCGTTCGTCGTGCTCCATATGGTCGTCCAGCCCGAAGTTCAGCGCCGCGTCCGGGTTGGAGGTGGTGACGATGTTCCACCCCGCGCGCCCGCCGCTGATGTGGTCGAGCGAGGCGAACCGGCGCGCGACATGATACGGCTGGTCGAAGGTGGTCGAGCCGGTGGCGATCAGGCCCGAGACGGTCCGTCACCACCGCGAGCGCCGGCAGCAGGGTCAGCGGATCGAAGCTGGTCACCGTCGCGCTGCGCATCAGCGCGTTCATCGGCATGTTGAGCAGCGCGAGGTGGTCGGCCATGAAGAAGGCGTCGAACTTGCCGCGCTCCAGCGTCTGCGCGAAGCGCTTCAGGTGCTGGAAGTTGAAGTTGGCGTCGGGCATGCCGCCGGGATAGCGCCAGGCGGCGGTGTGGATGCTGACCGGGCGCATGAAGGCGCCCAGGTGGAGCTGTCGTGTCTCGGCCATGCTTTGCCTTTCGTCTGGATGCGTATCGTTTTGTTGGCGGCCGGTGCTGGTTGGTAGTCCGCATCAACACAGAGACGCAGAGGCCTCAGGGATCACAGGGAAGTAGAGACGCAGAGGCCTCAGGGATCACAGGGAAGTAAGGAATATGGCGCTTCGCGCGAAGCGCACCAGATCTTCTCTGCGATCCCTGAGGCCTCTGCGGCTCTGCGTTTAATCGATGCCATCCGCCCGCACGAACGCCACATTCGGGCGCACCGCGAGACCACCCGGGCCTTGCCGACGATCAGCCCGATCGCCCGGCCGGCCCGACATAGGCAGTCCACGCCAACGTCCCTTCGTCCAGCGCCCGCTCGCCCGACGCCGGTTTCGTGCCCCTTTCCATTGCCCCTTTGACCTCGATGGACCGGAAGCGCTGCGCGGTAAAGCTGCGAGAAAAGTGCTCCATCCCCAAGCCCCGCCTTCACCTTCAACGTTCCCAGGAATTGCCGCTTGTCGGGAATTTCCTGCCACACCGATGGCAGATACAGCGAGCGCCGCCCGCCGTCCTCAATGATCAGCCCGTCGACCCCGGGGCGAAGCTGCGCCAGCAGGTCGGCCTCGTCGTCGAACCGCATCGCCTCGGGCGGCGTCAGCACCGACACCGACAACTCCAGCCCAACCAGCTCCAGCGCGTGCAGCTTGGGAAAGCGCGGATCGCGGAACGCGGCGTTGAACGCGTGCTCCACCACGTCGACGACCAGCGGCCGGCGCGCCACCGGCGAGCCGATGCAGCCGCGCAACCGGCCGCCGCGCCGCAGCGTGACGAACGCGGCCCCCGGCGCCGCCAGCACCGGCGGCAGCGGCGGGTTCGGCACCACCTGCGCCGGCTGGCCGGTGTCGAGGCCGACCACGATGCCGCCGCGCACCAACTCGATCAGCGTCGGCCCCAGCGCCTCGATCGCCGCGCGTTCCGGGTCCGGTTCCGCGTCGGCCGCCTCGTAGAGCGCCCAGGCGCCATAGCCGACGACCCGGTCGCGCGGCCCGGCCGTGTCGCCGGAGTTGCGCAGGTCCAGCCGCTCGATCGCCATGCCGCGCCGCCGCGCCACGCGCAGCAGGCCGCGCGTCGGCACCTGGCCGCAGGCCTCGGCGCTGCCGATCACCGTGTCGTCGAACCGTTCGATCGCCTCCGCGGTGCGCGCGTCCAGGCGGCGGCAGGCGGCGTAGTCCAGATAGTGCGACAGGTCGGTGGAGACCACGATCAGCGTCTCCGGCCCGCCCCACACCGCGTCGAACAGCGCGGCGACGGCCTCCGGCGGCGCCTCGCCGGCGACGATCGGCACCAGGCGGAAGTCGCCGAGCACGTGCTGCAGGAATGGCACGTGCACCTCCAGCGCGTGCTCGCGCTGGTGCGCCGCGTCGAGTTGGCCGACCATCGGAAGCTGGCGCAGCCGCGCGATCGCCTCGGTGTCCAGCGCCACGATGCCGCACGGGGTTTCCCAGGCGTCGGAGGCGTCCACCGCCAGGCCGCGAAACGCCACGTGGTGCGACGGGCCGATCAGCACCACGCGGCGGATTTTCCCGCGCGCCGCCGCCAGGCGGGCGTAGGCCCTTGCCGCGACCGGGCCGGAATACGCGTAGCCCGCGTGCGGGCCGATGATCGCTTTCGGCACCGCCTCGCCGGCGGGCGGCGCGTTGCCGGCCTCCGACAGGAACAGCGCAAGCTGCCGCTCCAGCACGTCGCGCTGGGCGGGGTAGAAGCTTCCCGAAACGGCCGGCTTGCGGATTATGGTCACGCGATCTCCCCTGGGCGTGCGCTCGGGCGTTGAAATGCGGCAGGATGATCGCCATTCAGAATGGCCGGATGGATATCCAACTCGACAGATAGCCGTGGTGCCGGCGCGGCACTGGCACAGCCTGGACGACGGGCGCATCCAGTGCGACGTGTGCCCGCGCTTCTGCAAGCTGCACGAGGGGCAGCGCGGCCTGTGCTTCGTGCGCGCGCGCCAGGGCGAGGGGCTGGTGCTGACCACCTACGGCCGCTCGTCGGGGTTCTGCATCGATCCGATCGAGAAGAAGCCGCTCAATCATTTCTTGCCCGGCACGCCGGTGTTCTCCTTCGGCACCGCCGGCTGCAACCTGACCTGCAAGTTCTGCCAGAACTGGGACATCTCCAAGGCGCGCGAGATCGACAAGCTGAACCAGAGCGCCTCGCCGGATGCCATCGCCGCGGCGGCGCGACAGCTCGGCTGCCGGTCGGTGGCGTTCACCTACAACGACCCGGTGATTTTTCTGGAATACGCGGTGGACACCGCGATGGCCTGCCACGCAGCGGGGTTGAAGACGGTGGCGGTGACCGCCGGCTACATCACGAAGCAGGCGCGCGGCGAGTTCTACGAGCACATCGACGCGGCGAACGTCGACCTGAAGGGGTTCACCGAGGGGTTCTACCGCAACCTGTGCGGCGGGCGGCTGGCGGACGTGCTGGACACGCTGGTCTGGCTGCGACGCGAGACCAAGGTGTGGGTGGAGATCACCACGCTGCTGATCCCGGGAGAAAATGATTCGGACACGGAACTCGACGCGTTGAGCCGGTGGGTCGCAGCCGAACTGGGCGCCGACGTGCCGCTGCATTTCACCGCGTTCCATCCGGACTGGAAGATGCGCGAGCACGGCCCGACGCCGCCGGCGACGCTGACGCGCGCGCGGGCGATCGCGCTGGGGCACGGGCTGCGCTATGTCTACACCGGCAACGTGCACGATCCGGCGGGGGGCAGCACATATTGCCACGGCTGCGGAACGGTATTGATCGGGCGCGACTGGTACGAGCTGAATGCCTGGGGGCTGGACGCAGCGGGATGCTGCGCGAAGTGCGGGACGAAGCTGGCCGGGGTGCTGGAGCCGCGGCCCGGCACCTGGGGCCGCAGGCGGCAGCCGGTGCGGTTTCAGGCGTAACGCGGGCGGGTCAAATTCGCAAAGAAGCAGGCTAGCAGTTTCCGCCAGGCCCGCGCTGTGGGGTGCCCGGACGGCCGCCCGCGCTGCATTCGGCATCGATCTTGGCCAGGCGCTCGATGGCCGGCTCGTTGCCCGCCGCGGCGGCCTTCTCAAACCATGCGCGCGCCTGCTGCCTGTCGGCCTTCACCCCGTGCCCATTGGCGTACAACAACCCGATGTTGAACGCTGCCATCGGGCTGCCCTTGTCGGCGGCCTGGCGAAACAGCCGCATGGCTTGCACGTAGTCTCGCGGCACCACCCAGCCGTTCCGATAGAACATGCCGAGGTTGTTGAGGGCGACTGGACTTCCGGCGTCGGCCGCCTGGCGAAACCAGCGCAGCGCCTCGGCATGATCCCGCGGCACGCCGTTGCCGTTCTCATAGATCAAGCCGAGCCTGAGCCTCGGCGAAAACGAAGCCCTGATCGGCCGCGCGCTCGGTACCACTGCAGCGCCTGCGACATATCCTTGTCCACGCCGTTGCCGAACTGATAGAAATTGCCGAGCGCCCATTGGCCCACCGGGTTGCCCTGCTCCGCGGCGCGGCGGAACCACTCCGTCCGCCGCGCCACGATCGCGCTCCACGCCCAGGCCGCGCCCGTAGAACCGACCCACGGCGACCTCGGCGGGCGGAAACCTTTGGTCTGCCGCGCGCTGGTACCATTGCAGTGCTTCGGCGTAGCTTCGGTTGCCGCCGCGCCCGCGTTCAAGCATGACTCCCATCCAATACTGGGCCTTTGCGACGCCCTGTCCGGCGGCAAGCGCGAACCAGTGGCGCGCGGCGACGTCGTCCCGCGCCACGCCCTGCCCCTTGGCATAGGCAAACCCGAGATCGAACTGCGCGTCGGCCTTTCCCTGCTCTGCCAGAGCCTGCAGCGTGCTGGGCACGGTTGGCGCGGGTTGCCCCGCCGATGGCGGACTTGCCGCCGGTGCGGCAATCTCCGCCGACGCAACCTTGGCGGCTGGCGCGGCGGGGGTCGGGTCGCCGGCGCGGGGGTGGCGCCCGGCGCGGCGCCGCGCTCGCTGCCAGGCGGGGTCGGCGGCAGGGCCGGCGCCGCTTCGGCCGTCACGACGAGGTCCGGTGTCGAGTCGGACGGGGTGAAATAGAACTCGCCATCGATCGGCGAGCTCGACTCCCAGGGTAGCTGCGCACCGTCGGTCACGCGCTTCACGGTGAGGCCGACCTGGTTGAAGACGCGGAAAATATCGAGGCCCGGCTTGCGCATCGCCGCGGCCAGTGCCGTCGCGTACGGCCCGTCGGTCCCGGTGCCGTCCCCGGCCACGTTGCCCGGCTGGGTCGCAAACGAGATCATCGTGCCCTCCGGCGCACTCATCTGCGCCAGGCCGCCCTGCACCGCGCGGGTGCCGAGTGCCGCGAACGGGTTGTTCCGGCAGGCGTCGAGAATCACCAGGTTCAGCCGCGTCCCTGCGCCATTCATCTGCTTCAGCACAAGGTCCGCATCGACCATCTGGAATTCGAGGTCCTGCGGCCGGGTCGGGTTGGCATCGGTCGGCGCCAGCCAGTTGGTGCCGTCCACCTGCATGCCGTGCCCGGCGTAGTAGAACAGCGCCACGTCGGCACCCTGGATGGCCCGCCCGAAATCCTGCACCAGCTTGTCGAAATGGGCCTTGTCGACGTTGTCCTGCGCGCCGCCGCCAACCAGCGTGAAGCCGAGCTGATGCAGCGTCGTGGCGATCAACGTGGCGTCGTTCCCCGGATTGGCCAGCCGCGGCACGTGCTCGTAGCCGAAGTTGCCCACCACGAGCGCGATGCGGCGCTCGTCACCCGTGCTTTGCGCCGCGGCCGGCGCGACGAACCAGACGGCGAGGACGCACAGCAGAACGCCGGCGGCGGCCTGGGCAAGACTAATTCTGCGCATCTCGGCAGCTCCCCCCTGAGCGTTCGGCATTGTCCGGTTGCGGCCACGGCGGACGTTGCCGGGTGAACGTCGGCCAGACGCACAACGGCTCGGCGGCGCGCAATCTGACCGAAAATCGTTGTCGCGGCGATCAATTTGTCGGCACCGGCGCGGGCGGTCAATTCGGGTGTCGATCGGGGGCCTGGGGGCGGAAAGGCCAGCTGGTGCGGTTTCAAGCGTAACGCCTCCCGGTCACATTCGTGCCGTCAGCCGAAGCGGCTTCCGGCACGTATTGCCTGCTCTCGGCACCGACCTTGCATTACCCTGGAACTGACACCGCAATTCTGGTATCGATTGCTCATGACTTTCACGCGCATCACCATCGACCCTGCGGTCTGCACCGGGAAGCCGTGCATCCGCGGGTTGCGCTTCCCGGTTGCGCGTCTCCTCGGCCTGCTCGCCGCGGGAGAGACACGTGAGGCGATTCTCGCCGATTACCCCTATCTGGAGTCCGGCGATATCGATGAGGCTCTTCGGTACGCTGCGTTTCTCGCCGACGACGAAGCCGTCGAATTGGCGGTTTGAGGTTTTTGATCGACATGCCGTTGTCGCCATCCCTGGCGGCTTGGCTTTCGCAGCAGGGACACGATGCGGTGCACGCAGCCAGCCTCGGGCTGCACACGGCCGCTGACAGCGACATTATCGCGCGGGCGCAGCGCGAAGACAGAGTGATCGTCACGGCCGACCTCGATTATCCCCGCTTGCTTGCGCTCGCCCAGGCGACCGAGCCAAGCCTGATGCTGTTTCGCGGCGGGGACTGGTCGGAACGCGAAGTGCGCGATCGCCTTGCCACCATCCTGCACAGCGTCAGTGCCGCCGATATACGCCATAGCATCCTGACCATCGATCGCAAGCGCGTGAGAAGGCGGCGCTTGCCGATTGCCTGATGGGATATCGGCGCAAGCCACCGGCGTCGGACAGCGCATCGCCCGCGCCAGCCGCCAAGCCCGCTTGCGGTTCGCGACAGCCCACCCAGCACCCGATATGACATCCTAACGGCCGGTCCGCGCAGGGCACCCGCGTGAGCGCAACACCACCACGCGCCCGACGCCGGATCAGGACGCGTAGGCCGGCTCCTCGGCGTCCAGCGTCGCCTTGATGTCCTCCAGCAGCAGATCCGCATTCACCGTGAATCGGGTGAACTGTTCGTGCGTTTCCCTGGCCATCGCGTCCGGCATCACATTCAGCTTCTGGCCGGTCTGCATCGCCAGCACCTGCACCTGGCACGCCCGCTCCAGGTAGTAAAAATCGTCGACCGCCTGGGCGACGGTCGGCCCCACCACCACCACGCCGTGATTGGCCAGGAACAGGATCTTCTTATCGCCCATGGCGGCGGCCATGCGCTCGCCTTCCGCGGTCGCCTCGGCGATGCCGTTGTAGTGGTCGTCATAGGCGATGTCGCCGAAGAACCTTGCGGCGTTCTGGTGGATCATCTGCAGCCGGCCGCCCTGGATTGCCGTCAGCGCGGTCGAATAAGGCGCATGCAGGTGCAGCACCACCCAGGCCGCGGGATGCAGCAGATGGATCCGCGTGTGGATCGCAAAGCCCGAGGTCGGTGGCCGCCCGGTGCCTTCCAGCGTCTTGCCGTGCTCGTCGATCACCAGCAGGCCGCTCGCGGTGATCCGGTGGAAGCCGACGCCCTTCGGATTGATCAGGAAACGACGACCCGGCAGCATGACCGTGAAGTGGTTGCAGACGCCCTCGTGCAGGCCCAGGCGCGCGATCCAGCGCAAGGCGGCCGCCAGGTCGGTCCGCGCCTGCTGGGCTTCGGCTTGGTTGCTCGTCATCTCGATCCCCTTCTTCCCACCGCTGCCGCGGATCACGCGGCCGCTCGCCGTGCCGGGCTGATCATCCAGGCGCCGCCAACGATCGCAAGCACCATCAGGCCGGGGATGACGGCAAGCCAGGTTCCCGTCGCCGCCAGTGCGCCGGTGCCGGCCCAGCCGATCGACGACAGCGCCTCGGCGAAGGTGGCGACGCGCGACGAGGTCTGGCGCCGCCGGAACAGGCTGCGCCGCGCCTGGGTGCGAAACCAGAACTGGATCGCCGTGGCCGAGCCCGCCGCGATCGCCACGCCGCGCGAACGCGACCAGCGCGGCGAACGGCGCCGACGAGCGCGAGCGCAACGACGAACGGGCCGAACACCATGGCGATGCCGCCGAGCACCGCCTCGGTCTTGGCGCGCAGCACGCGGGCGGGCGGCACCGGCGCCGAGGCGATCAGCTCGGGCGCGTCTTCGCCGGACACCGCGAGCCAGGCGAGGCCGCCGCCCAATTGTCCGGCCGCCACGATCAGCACCGGCACCAGCAGCGCCGACGCGCCGCCGCCGGCGTAGAAGCTGCGCCACAGCAGGAAGGCGGGCGGCAGCAGGTAGAGCAACTGCATCAGCGTCTGCGACATCAGCCAGGGATCGCGCAGCAGCAGCGTCCACTCCTTGCGGCGCAGCGCCTGCGCGGGCGACGACGTTGCGGAACCGCGCCTGCCGCCGGCCCTGTCGCGCGGCGCCCTGCGGCACGCCGGCGGCGGCCAGCGCGAACTGGCCGAAGCGCGGCGCGAAGACGCCGATCGCGACCGCCAGCGCAACGGTGCTGAGGCCCACCAGGGCGACCAGCGCCGCCGGCTCGCCGAGGACCGCACGGGCCGGCCACCAGAGGACGCTGTCCGCCGTCGGGCGCCGCCCTGACCAGCGCCGGCATTTGCAGCAGCGCCGCCCGGGAGATCGTCCCGAGCGAGCTGATCGCGGCGAACTGGATGCCGATGACGAACGCGGCGCCGATCACCGCCGCAACGATCTGCGCGATCGCCCGGGTGCGCCGTGGGCCGATCGTGCGGAACAGCGCGACCGTCAGCACGACCGCAACCGCGACCGCGTCCATCGCCAGCGCCACGGCGACCGCATACGCGCCAAGCCAGTGCGCGCCGCCGCGCCAGACCAGCACGTTGATGAACGGCGCGGCCAGCACCAGCGCCATGCACAGGATCGTCACGGCCATCGCCACGATGCGCACGGCGAACAGCCGCGACGCCGTCGCCGGCGAGGTCAGGATCAGATCGAGATCCCCGCGCGCGTAGAACGCCCGCGTCACCGATTCCATCGCCTGCGACAGCATCATCGAGAAGGCCAGCGATCAGCACGGCCGGTGATGACCACCAGGGCGTGCGTGCCGGCGGTGCCGGACAGGCTCGTCGAGGACGCGCAGCACCAGCCAGGCGAGCCCGTGCACGAACAGCGCGAAGGCGATGAAGCCCACCACCACGGTGCGGGCGCGCCGGCGATGCCCGGCGGTCATCAGCGACAGCCAGTCGCGCCATGCCAGCCGCGCCTCATGCAGCGCGAACCAGCCGATCGTGCCCGGGCGGATCATGCCAGACCGGATCATTCGGCTTCCGCACTCTGCGCGACGAGGGCGAGGAACGTGTCCTCCAGGCTGCCGTGGCCGGAACCGGCCTGGCGGCGCAGCTCGTCCAACGTCCCCTCGGCGATGAGTGCGCCGTCGGCCATGACGCCGATGCGATCGGCCATGCGCTCGGCGACCTCCAGGATATGGGTCGTCATGATCACCGAGCATCCGGCATCGACGCGCTCGCGCAGCACCCCCTTGATCAGGCGCGCCGACCCGGCATCGAGGCCGGTCAAAGGTTCGTCCAGGATGATCAGTTTCGGCTCGTGCACCAGCGCCCCGGCGAGCGCCACCTTCTGGCGCATGCCCTTGGACAACCGCTCGCAGCGCTCCTGGGCGTGCGGCCCCAGACCGAACAAGATCAGCAGCTCGTGCGCCCGCGCCGCGGCGAGATTGCCGTCGACCCCCCACAGCCCCGCGACGAAGGCGAGATATTCCATCGGCGTCAGCTTGTCGTAGATCATCGGCTCGTCCGAGACCCAGGCCATGATCCGCTTGGCGCCGATCGGATCGGCCAGTGCGTCGATCCCGAAGATCGAGATCGACCCGCGATCCGGCTTGAGCAGCCCGGTCACCATGCGCAACGTGGTCGTCTTGCCGGCGCCGTTGGGCCCGAGCAGCGTATAGAATTCGCCGGCGGGCACGCACAGATCCAGCCCGTCCACTGCCGGGCGGTCGAAGCGCTTGGCGAGCCCGCGAATGTCCAGGGCAGCCGGCGGCAAGTCCCGGGTCATGGCCCGGTCCACGGGAACGCCGAGCGGTCGCGGCACGTCGACCGCCACCGCAGGGACGCTGCTGGTCGGCCTTGCTGCCGCCGTGACGAACGCTCGGCGGGGTTAGACAATAGAATGCATGCCATGCAGACGAGCCTACTCCTGGCGGCGAGGGTATCGCGCGTACTTAGCACGGCGGCAGTGCGGGCCGATACGCTGGGAAGCCAATCGGGTGAACGGACGCGCGGCGGCCGATCAATCGGTCCACTGTCATTGCGAGCGTAGCGAAGCAATCCCCATCCAGGTGTGCATGCGGATGGGGATTGCTTCGCTACGCTCGCAATGACAGCGGGGACCGGGCAGCCCCATTGCTTCATCTGATCGTCGTGGATACGCCCGTCGTCTGCATCGAGGTCAGCCTCGCCGCGCTCAACGTCCAGCTTGGCACCGCTCAGGCGCGCGCCATCAAGCCTGGTTCAGCAGCGGCTCGACAATCATGTCGCCGGTCTTGAAGCGGCGCGGACCGAGCTGCGCCAATATCGGATCGTTCGTGTCGTTGTCGATGATCAGGTCGGCCATGATCCGCCCGACCGCGGGCGAGGTCATCAGGCCGCGGAATGATGACACCGCGACGTAAAGCCCCTCCACTTCCGTCTCGCCAAGGATCGGCTGCATGTCGGGCGTGACGCTGGAAACCCCGCCCCAGGTCCGCAGCACCGGCACATCGGCGAGGCCCGGCAGCAGATCCATGATCTTCGGCGAGGCATAGGCGAGAAAATCCGGCGTCGAGGCGATGCTGGTGCCCTCGCGGGGGCGCGCGACCACGAAGACGATCGAACCGCGCGCCACCTGGTTGACCGAGATATGATGCTCGAGCGAGACGAGAATCGGTTTCACCACCTTGGCCCGCGGCACGGTCACGATGGCTTCCTTGGGCAGGCTTATCACCGGAATCTCCGCACCGAGCGGCGCCAGCAGCTCCGGCACCGCCCAGTCGGTGCACAGCAGGACCCGCCTGGCCTCCACCGGGCCACTCGCCAGCGCGACGCGGAAGTTGCCGTTTGTCTTCTCGATCCGTTCGACCCGCGTGCCGTAGCGCACCTCGACATTCGGCTCGCGACGGCAGGCGTTCAGCAGCGCATCGAGCAGGCGAAACGGCGAGATGCTGCCATCCTTGGCGCAGAATGACCCGCCAACGAGACGGTTGCGCCCGAGCGGCGGCACCATTTTCACGCAGTCGTCCGCATCGAGCAGTTCGCTCGGCACGCCCAGCCGGTGCTGCGTCGGCAGCACGGATTCCAGCGTGGCCAACGCCTTCGCGCTGTGCGCCAGGACAAGATAGCCGTCCTGCTTGAACTCGATGCCCTGCTGGTAGTCGAGCTGTTCCACTGCCGTCTCGAAAAAGGCAACGCTTTCCTGGCAAAGCCGGATGTTCAGCTCCAGCCCCCACTGGATGCGAAACCCGGCGCCGTTCCGTCCCGACGCCCCGCTGGCGAACTCACCCTCATCCACCACGAGTATGCGCGCGCCGCTGCGGCGTCTGGCCATCCACCATGCCGAGGACAGGCCATAGGCGCCAGCCCCGACGATCAGCACGTCGACTGTCGGAGTGCTCATGCGGTAACTGCCTTTTTCTGCGCGGCCAGCGCGCCGAACGAGACCGGTCGGACCATCGGCCGCGGTGTCATGATGGCGGCAGCGGGGACGCCGGCATGCAGCTCGGCGAGTGCCGCGACCGCGCGCAGGCAGGTCCGGCCGCCGCACCAGCCCATGCCGGCCCGGACGTTGCGCTTCACCGCATTGAGCGACGAGTGGCCGCCGGCGAACGCCGCGCGGATTTCGCGGGCCAAAACATTCTCGCAGCGGCAGACCACCGTGTCGTCGGTCGCCAGGCCCCAGAGGCCAAGCGGCACACGCAGCGTCGCGCGCACCGCACGCTGGAATGCAAGGTGCTGGCCCCGGCGGTCGAGTGCCGCACGCAGCGCCGTTCGCATGGCAGCGCCGCCGACCTCGTCGGGCGCCGATGCCGCGGCGGCGCCGACGATCTGTCCTTCCGCTTCGGCAACCAGCGCGCCGCGCACCCCCCCGCCATCGCCGGCGACGAAGACGCCGGGGACCGAGGTGCGGCCGAAGTCATCGGCGACTGGCAGCCAGCCGCCGGCCGCCGCGTCGAAGCGCAGGTCCGCCCCCGCCATCGCGGCAAGCTCGCTGTTGGCCGCAAAACCGTAGTTGACCGCGAGCAGGTCGCAGGCGATCTCGCGCTCCGTTCCGGCCACGACCCGGCCTTCGCGGTCGACCCGCGCCAGCACCACCGCCTCAAGCCGATCGGTCCCGATCGCGCGCACCGGCACATGGCCCGGCAGACGCGGTACACCGGCGCGCCGGATGGTCCAGGCGTAACGCAACCCCTCGTAGACGATCTCGCGCCCGTGCCACAACGCCGCGACATTGCCGAGCATCTCGCGCAGCGGCCGCAGGCTGGCCAACGCGACTACCTTGCCGCCCGCACGCACTAGTTGGGCTGCGACAACGAGCGGCAGCGGGCCGCAGCCGGCGACAACGGCCTGCCGCCCCGGCAGAACGCCCTGGGATTTGAGGATCGCCTGGGCCCCGCCGGCAAACATCACGCCCGGGGTCGTCCAACCGGGAAACGGGATCGCCATTTCGCGCACGCCGGTTGCCAAAACGATTGCGTCGGGCCGCAGCACCTCGCTCGCATCGCCCTGCGCGACATGCAGTTCGCCGTTCGGGAATAGCGCGTAGACGTTGGCATCTGGCCGATAATCGATCCCGCCGGCGATCATCTGAAAGCGCGCAAGAAGCTCGTGCTTGCGCGCGCGTTCGCCGGCGTCCGCGAACGCACCATCGCCGAGCGCCGGATGCGCCTGGCGATAGATCTGGCCGCC
This sequence comes from uncultured Alphaproteobacteria bacterium, assembly GCA_963773345.1. GTDB lineage: Bacteria > Pseudomonadota > Alphaproteobacteria > Acetobacterales > Acetobacteraceae > Palsa-883. The sequence continues at coordinate 1,969,787 of CAVZBG010000010.1, forward strand.
GGGCCGCGGCGCCTCATCAAGCAGCGTCACGCGTGCGCCGCGCGCCAGCGCCGCGGCTGCCGCGGCCAGGCCCGCGGGGCCCGCGCCGACAACGGCTACCGATCGTTGCACGGATCGAGTCCAACCTGACGCCGCACGTGCATGCCGGGCTGCGCCGGGGTCATGCAGGCGCGGATGTCGGCGCTGCCGGCGATGCTGCAACGGCATTCCCAGCAGACGCCGATGCCGCACACCGCACCCTTGGGCTGCCCGGCCTCGTCGATGCGCAGGCACCGCTCGCCGGCGGCGATCAGGGCGGCGGCGACGCTCTGTCCTTCGCGTGCGGCGATCGGCCGACCCTCGAAGAAAAACTGAAACGCGGACCCCATTCTCCCTCTCTTGCGACCGACGCGACCTGCCGCGGCCGGTTATTCCTCACAGGATAATACCTTCTTGACAGGAAGAACAAGGAGTGCGACCGTTTTGTCAATCACCAACCCCGCCGCGGTCGCATTCGTTCCTGCGCGGCGCCCCCAAACTTGGTAAACTGGCGCAATGCGCCGCGCGCAGCAACAGGAGGCTGACTTGCTTCTGCGGCATCTTCTGGCGATCGTCGCCGTTCTCGCCCTGGCGTGCGGCGCCGCGACGGCGGCCGAACCGTCATCGGCCTGGAACGACATCATGAGCAGCAAGAAGCTGGTGACCTGCGTCGTTCCCGCCTATCAGCCCTACTCATGGAAGGACAAGGACGGCAACTGGCAGGGTTTCGCCGTCGTCATGGCCAAGGACGTCGCCAAGGACCTGCACGTCACGCCGGAGTTCGTCGAGACCAGCTTCGCGACCGTGGTGCTGGATCTGCAAAGCGGCAAGTGCCAGGACTTCTTCGGGTTCAATGCGACGCCGGAGCGGGCGCTGGCCATCGATTTCGCCGGCCCGCTCTACACCCTTGGTTTCGGCGCGCTGGACCGCAAGGGCTGGACGGCGCCCGGCGATAGCTGGGCGGACCTCAACAATCCGGCGATTCGCGTGTGCTATGCGTTGGGCAACAGCTCCGAACAGCAGATCAAGCGTTTTGCGCCGAAAGCGACGCTGGTGGCGCTGGCGAAGGCGGATGACTGCGTACTTGCATTGATGTCGGGGCGGGTCGACCGCTACATCGATGGCATCATGGCCAGTCTGGGTGCGTTGCAGAAGAATCCGCAGCTTGCGCCGGTGCACATGATGACACCGTCCTACGCGCTGCCGTCGTATGCGGGCATGCGGATCGACGACGGGCGCTTGCAGAAGTTCCTGCAGCGGTGGTCCGAGTACAACCGGGCCAACGGCAACATCACGGCGTGGTTGACCGCAGCTATGGCAAGCATCGGCATCGACCCGAGCAAGATCCCGCCGGGAGTCGAGTTCTAGCGTGCCTTCAGCGTGATCGTCATCGACCCCTGTCATTGCGAGGAGCGCAGCGACAAAGCAACCCCATCCAGGTGCGCCGTTCGCTGGGGATTGCTTCGTCGCTACGCTCCTCGCAATGACAGATGGGCCGGCAATTTCCGTCGACCTCAACACGCGCCCGGCCGCGCTAACCGCCCATCCCGCCAAGGAAGCAAAGCACGGACAGATAGCGCACCGGCGTGCTGAGCAGCTCTTCCGGGCCATGCGGCACGTCCGCCTGAAACAGCAGCGAGTCGCCCTCGGCCATCAGGAACGTCTTGTTGCCGTGACGATAGCTGAGCCTTCCCTCCAGCACGTAGATGAACTGGGTGCCGGCGCGGTGCAGGAACGGCATCACGCGCGAACCGGCATCGAATGTCATCAGGTACGGCTCGACCGCGATGCCCTTGGCCGTCGTCTGGCCGAGCACGCGGTACTCGTGGGCGATGCTGAGCCCATCGCGATGCACCAACGTCCCCTCCCCCGCCCGCACGAACGTCGCGTCGGTGATCTCGTCGAATTCGCGGAACAGCGAGGTCACCGGCACCTGCAGCGCGCGGGCCAGCGCGCGGATGCTGGCGAGCGACGGCGAGATGGCGCCGTTCTCGATCTTCGAGACCATGCCCGGCGACAGCCCGCCGCGGCGGGCCAGCTCCGAGATGCCGAGCGACGCGCGCTTGCGGAATTCGCGCACCACCTGGCCGAGCGCCGATTCAAGCCGGTTGTCCGCGCGCGCGACAGGCGGGCTGCGGCGTTTGCCCTTGCCAGCGCTGGACGTGGTGCCGGTTCGCTTCGCTTGTTTCACCGCCATCCTCATGAACCTGCCACCTTCGCCCTGGTCCGTCCGCAGGCCGGGCGCGACCGTTTCCTCTTAAGATAGTTTGTTCTTGACAGAAAAGCATGTGGACACGATCGTCGCATTCGACGTTCAAACGCGAAAGCCGAATCGCCCGAAGGCAGGGTAGCGCGTGGCGAATACTGGCGGCGGTGTTCGCCATCCGCAACCACCCGCCGCGCCGCCCCGGCAACACGCCGGTGGCTTCCCCCGGGCACTCGGCTCGCATGACGTCCGACATCGAACCGTGGATGAAACAAGAAAGAGGGACATTCCGCGGATGGGATACAACTGGGACTTCGGGGCGGTCACGCTGCACCCGGAAATGTGGCTGTGGGGCTTCGTCGTCACGGCCGGGTATTCGTTTGCCACCATCGTGGCCGGCCTGCTGATCGGCGTGGTGTGCGGCACGGTGCTGATGAGCCGCCGACATATTCTGACCTCGCCGGTGGGCGGCTTCGTCCAGGCGTTTCGCTGCACCCCGCTGCTGATCCAGATCATCTGGTTCTACTACGCGCTGCCCGTGGCGGTGAACGTTTCCATCCCGGCCTGGCTTGCCGCCGGGCTCGGCCTGACGTTCTACATGGCCGCCTTCTCGGCGGAAATCTTCCGTGGCGGCCTGCAATCGATCGACCGCGGGCAATGGCAGGCCGCGCGCGCGATCGGCATGCTGCCCTGGCAGGTGATGTGGCGCATCGTGCTGCCGCAGGCGACGCGGCGCATGCTGCCGCCATTCGTCAACCAGTCGGTGCTGCAGATCAAGAACACCTCGCTGCTGTCGGTGATCGCGGTGCCCGACCTGATGTATCGCGCCCAGCTTCTGGTTTCTGAAACGTTCCGGCCGCTGGAGATTTACACCAGCCTGGGCGTCGCCTACTTCGCCATGCTCTATCCCCTGCAGAAACTGGCGAAGCAACTGGAGCGCCGCGATGATATCTGAGGCGGAGCGGGTCGCCGAGACGCACGCGCCATCCGCCGCGCCCGGACGGCCGGCGGCCAGCGAACCGCCGATGATCGAGATCGAAGATCTGCACAAGCGCTACGGGGAGCTGGAGGCGGTGAAGGGCGCCTCGCTGCAAGTCGGCCGCGGCGACGCACGGTTCATCATCGGGCCGAGCGGTTGCGGCAAGTCAACGTTCCTGCGCTGCATCAACCTGCTGGAGGCGCCGACGCGCGGGCGCATGCGGGTCGGCGAGATCAGCATGACCTTCGGTGCGGGGGCGAAGCCGCTCTCGACGCGTCAGCAGGCCGCCTACCGCGCCCGGGTCGGCATGGTGTTCCAGCAGTTCCACCTGTTTCCGCACATGACCGCGCGCGAGAACGTCATGGAAGGGCCGCGCACCGTGAAGCGGCTGCCGCTCGCCGAGGCGCGCGACATCGCCGACGGGCTGCTCGCCAAGGTCGGGCTGGCGGCGAAACGTGATGTCTACCCCAGGCATCTCTCGGGTGGCCAGGCGCAGCGGGTTGCCATCGCCCGTGCGCTCGCCATGGCGCCCGAGGTGGTGCTGTTCGACGAGGTCACCTCCGCGCTCGACCCCGAGCTGGTCGACGAAGTGCTTGCCGTCATCCGCCAACTGACCGAGGAGGGTATGACCATGGTCGTGGTGACCCACGAGATGGGATTCGCCCGCGAGGTCGCCTCGGCCGTCACCTTCATGGACGGCGGCGTGATGGTCGAGCAGGGCAACGCCGAGCAGATCCTGGAGCACGCGACCAACCCGCGGCTCGTTGCGTTCCTGCGTCGTTTCCGGCGCTGACGGCGGGATCGCGAACGATGCAGCGCTATTCCATCGTCAGCCTGCTGCGCAATGCGATGACCTACCATCGCGACTGGGCGGAAGCGTGGCGCAGTCCGCCGCCGAAGCCGGCGTACGACGTGGTGATCATCGGCGGCGGCGGGCACGGGCTGGCCACCGCCTATTATCTCGCCAAGGAGCACGGCATCAGCAACGTCGCCGTGCTGGAGAAGGGCTGGCTCGGCGGCGGTAACACCGGGCGCAACACGACGAACGTCCGCTCGAACTACATCGTGGAGCAGAACTCGCATTTTTATGAGTTCTCGCTGAAGCTGTGGGAAAAGCTGAGCCAGGACCTGAACTACAATGTGATGTTCAGCCAGCGCGGCGTGCTGATCACCGCACATTTCGACGCGCAGACCCAGGCGCTGTTGCGCCGCGGCAACGGCATGCGTACGCTGGGCATCGACGCGGTGTTCCTGACCCGCGAGCAGATGCGGCGCAAGGTGCCGATCCTGGACTTCTCGCCGACCGCGCGCTTTCCGGTGACCGGCGGGCTGCTGCAGCCGCGCGCCGGCGTGGCGCGGCACGACGCCGTCGCCTGGGGTTTCGCGCGCGGTGCCGACGCACGCGGCGTCGACATCATCCAGAACTGCGAGGTGACCGGCTTCCGTATTGAAAGCGGCCGCGCCGTAGGCGTCGAGACCGCGCGCGGCTTCATCGGCGCGAAGAAGATCGGCATCGCGGTCGCCGGACACACCGGCCAGGTCGCCGGGCTCGCCGGGCTACGGCTGCCAATCGAATCCCACCTGCTGCAGGCAATGGTGACCGAGCCAGTGAAGCCGCTGCTGCACGTTTCGCTGTCGTTCGGTGCCGGTCATTTCTATACCAGCCAGACCGACAAGGGCGAGCTGGTCATGGGCGGCGATCTTGACGGCTACAACTCCTACGCCCAGCGCGGCAACCTGCCGATGGTCGAGCACGTCGCCGCCGCCGCGGTCACCGCGCTGCCCTGCATCAGCCGGCTGCGCATCATGCGCCACTGGGCGGGCATCATGGACATGACGATGGATGGCAACCCGATCATCGGCAAGACGCCGGTCGAGGGGCTGTACCTCGACGGTGGCTGGTGCTACGGCGGCTTCAAGGCGACACCCGGCTCGGGCTGGGTGTTCGCCTACACGATCGCCAACGATCGGCCGCACGAGCTGAACATGGCGTTCAATCTCGACCGCTTCCGGCGCGGCTACACGATCGACGAGCGCGGCGTCGGCCCCTACCCCGCGCTGCACTGAAGGCCGCGAGCGAAACGATGCTGATCCCCTGTCCCCATTGCGGCCCGCGGCCCCATGCGGAGTTCACCTACGGCGGCGACGCCACGCTGCGCCGCCCGCCCGATCCGGCACTGGCGTCGGACGACGACTGGCACGGATATCTCTACCTGCGCAACAATCCCGCCGGCCCGCACCGGGAATTCTGGCACCACACGCTCGGCTGCGAGCAATGGATCGAGGTGGCGCGCGACACGGTCAGCCATCGGATCGACGGAGCAACTGCGGTCGGGCGCGACGGGGCGCACGGCGCGCGATGACATCACAGCGATTCCGCGCGCCGTCCGGCGGCCTGATCGACCGCAGCAGGCCGTTGCGATTCAGCTTCAACGGTCGCGCCTATACGGGGTTCGCCGGCGACACGCTGGCCTCGGCGCTGCTGGCGAATGGCGTTCGCATTGTCGGGCGCAGCTTCAAGTATCACCGCCCGCGCGGCGTCTTCAGCCTGGGCGCGGAGGAGCCCAACGCGCTGGTGCAGCTTGGCCACGGCGCGCGCAGCGATCCCAACAGCAAGGCAACTCAGATCGAGCTGTTCGACGGACTGACGGCGACGAGCCAGAATTGCTGGCCCACGGTCGGCGTCGATCTCGGCGCCCTGACCGGCCTGTTCAGCCGCGTGACCCCGGCGGGATTCTACTACAAGACCTTCATGTGGCCGCCCGGGCGCTGGATCGCCTGGGAACCGTTCATCCGCCGCATGGCCGGACTTGGCAAAAGCCCGCTGATGCCGGACCCGGATCGTTACGAACACCGGCATGCCCACTGCGACGTGCTGGTGGTCGGCGCCGGCCCGGCGGGGCTCGCCGCGGCGCTCGCGGCGGGGCGCAGCGGCGCGCGGCTGATCGTGGCGGACGAAGGCGTCCGCGCCGGCGGGATGCTGCTGGCCGAGCGCGCGCTGATCGGCGCAGGACCGGCGCTTGACTGGGTCGCCGATGCCGAAACCGAACTGCGGGCGATGCCGGAGGTCCGCCTGCTGAACCGCACCACCGTGTTCGGCTACTACGACCACAATCAGCTTGCCGCCATCGAGCTTGTGGCGGATCACCGTCCGGCGCGACCGGGCGAGCCCCGCCAGCGCATCTGGCACATCCGTGCGCGTCAGGTCGTTCTGGCGACCGGCGCGCATGAACGTTCGTTGGTATTCGGCAACAACGACCTGCCCGGTGTGATGCTGGCCTCGGCAGCGGCAGGCTACGTCAACCGCTATGCCGTGCAGCCGGGCGGCGCCGCCGTCGTGTTCACCAACAACGATTCCGCCTACACCGCAGCGCTCGATCTTGCCGCCGGCGGTGTCGCGGTGCGCGCGCTGGTCGACCTGCGCCGCGATCCGCCGGGCGCGCTGGCCGGCCGCCTCGGTGCCGCCGGGATCGAGCACCTGTCGGGCGCCGCGGTGCTGCATGCGCACGGCTGGCGCACTCTGGCCGGCGTGGAAGTCGCGCGCCTCGACGGCGACGGCCAGCCGCAGGGCGCGCCGCGCCGCATCGACTGCGATCTGCTTTGCGTCTCCGGCGGCTGGAACCCGGCCGTGCACCTGCATGCCCAGGCCCGTGGCCGGCCGCGCTTCGATCCGGACATCGCCGCGTTCGTTCCGGGGCCGACGGTACAGGATGAGCGTTCCGTCGGCGCCGCATGCGGCAGCTTTGCGCTCGCGGACTGTTTGGCAGAAGGCGCGGCGGTCGGTGCGATGGCGGCATCCGCCGCGGGCTTCGCCGCAAGCGCCGATCTCGGCCTGGTAGTCGCGTCCGACCCCGGAATGATGCACGCGGTACCGTCCTGGAGCGTCCCGCACGCCCCCGGGGACAGGCGGAAACGGTTTGTCGATCTGCAGAACGACGTGACCGACGCGGACATCGCGCTGGCGGTGCGCGAGGGCTACCGGTCGGTCGAGCATGTCAAGCGCTACACCACCCTCGGCATGGGCACCGACCAGGGCAAGACCAGCAACGCGATCGGATTTGCCCACGTGGCCGCGTCGCTGGGCACCGACATGTCCGAGGTCGGCACGACCACGTATCGTCCCCCCTACGTGCCGGTGGCGCTCGGCGCGCTGGCGGGGATGGAGGGGGGCCGGCACTTCGCGCCGGACCGGCGGACGCCGATGCACGATGCGCACGTGGCCGCCGGTGCCGTCATGGTGCAGACCGGCATCTGGCTGCGGCCGCAGTGCTATCCGCGCGGGCACGAGAGTCTGGACGCGGCGGCGCGGCGCGAGGCGAGCGCCGTGCGCGAGCGGGTTGGCCTGGTCGACATCTCGACACTCGGAAAGCTCGAGCTCTTCGGTCCCGATGTCGCGATATTCCTCGAGCGCGTCTACATCAATCGATGGCAAAGCCTGAAAGTCGGACGCTGCCGCTACGGCGTGATGCTGCGCGAGGACGGCATGGTGTTCGACGACGGTACCACCTCGCGCATCGGCGGCGCGCACTATTTCATGACGGTGACCACGGGGCAGGCGCCCCTTGTCGCGCGGCGGCTCGACTACTGGCACAAGGTGCTGTGGCCGGAGCTTGATCTGCGCATCGTGTCGGTCACGGACCAATGGGCCGGTGTCGCGCTCGCCGGGGCGCAGAGCCGCACGGTGCTCGGCCTCGTGCTCGACGGTCTGGGCATCGGCCCCGACGCCTTCCCCCACATGGCCATGGGCACCGGCAGCATCGCCGGCGTTGCCGCGCGCGTCTTTCGCATCAGCTTTTCCGGCGATCTGGCCTACGAAATCTACGTCCCTTCCGGATATGGCATGCTTCTGTGGCAGACGCTGATGGCCGCCGGGACCCGGTTCGGCATCACGCCGTACGGCATCGATGCCATGAACGCGCTGCGTATCGAAAAGGGTCACGTCGCCGGCGGCGAGCTCAATGGCCGGGTCACCGCGGACGACCTTGGCTTGGGCGGCATGATCCGGCCCGAGGGCGATTTCATCGGCCGCCGCTCCCTCGCGCGGCCCGGGCTGAACGATCCCGGCCGCTGGCAGCTTGTGGGCCTGGCACCGGAGGATGGCAGAACGCCGATCCCGCAGGGGGCCAAGATCGTCGCCGACCGGGCTGATCGTTACGTCGGAGAACTCACATCGACGGCGTGGAGTCCGACGCTTGGGATGCCGATCGGGCTCGGCCTGGTCTCCGCCGGCCGCTCGCGCCACGCGCAACGTTTGCTGGCGGTTTCGCCACTCGCCGGAAAGCATGTGCCGGTCATCGTGCGCAGCCAGGTGGTTTTTGACCCGGAAGGAAAACGTCTGCATGCCTGACTCGGTGCCGCCGCGATCCGCCCTGGCGCATGCCACACCGTTCAGCGGCACAAGTGCCGCGCTCGCGCTCTCGGAGCGGACGGGAAGCCGGCTGCTGCATCTCGAGCGCGCGCGGCATGGGGATGAACTTGATGCCGTGCTGGCGGCCCTGAGCCTTTCGGCACCACCGTCGCTTGGCCAGAGCGGCGGGCGTGACGGCACGTGGCTGCTTGGCCTCGGTCCCGCCATCTGGCTGCTGGTGCTCGAGCCGCCGGCGGTGGTTCCCCCGGCGCTGACGCTGTCGGGTGCCATGCGCCTGGCGTTCGCGGCGGCACTCGACGCCAGCCACGCGCATACGCGGATCGAGATCGCCGGCGCGAAGGCCGACGAGCTGATTGCCAAGGGCTGCGCCCTCGATTTGCATCCGCGCCGGTTTCCGCCTGGCGCCTGCGCCGCGGCGGGTTTCGCGGGAATGCGAACGATCCTCTGGCGCGCGCCGGGCGGCGACCGCTTCGATCTGTTCGTCGGCCGCAGCTATGCCGTGTCGCTGTGGGAATGGCTGCTCGATGCGGCGGCCGAGTACCGCGTGGACGCCGGCGCGGCGGTGAACGGACACTGACTACGACATCTCGACCATGCAACAAGGAGGCAGACGATGTGGGGACGATGCTTGACGATGCTGATGGCGGTCGCGGCGGCCGCGCTGTCCACGGCGGCCTATGCGGCCGACATGCCCTCGGTGTGGAACCAGATCATGACGACGAAGAAGCTCACGATCTGTGTCATTCCGTCCTACCAGCCCTATGCGTGGCAGGACAGCACCGGCACCTGGCAGGGCTTCGCGCCGGAGATGGGCCGTGATGTGGCCAAGGACCTGCACGTCGCGCCGGAGTTCGTCGAAACGACACAGGCGACCATCGTGCTCGACCTGCAAAGCAACAAGTGCGATACCTACTTCGCGTTCAACGCCACGCCGGAGCGCGCGCTGGCGATCGATTTCGCCGGGCCGATCTACACGCTCGGCTTCATCTTCATCGATCGGAAGGGCTGGAAGCCGCCGGGGGTGCGCTGGACCGACTTCAATGACCCGAAGATCCGCATCTGCTACGTCATCGGCGCCAGCCAGGAGCAGCAACTCAAGCGTTTCGATCCGAAGGCGACACTGATCGGCCTGGCCAAGGTGGATGACTGTCTGCTGGCCGTGCAGAGCAGCCGGGCGGACACCTATCTCGCCGCGACGCTCGACGGGCTGGTGACCAAGCAGAAGAACCCGCAGCTTGGCGATCTGGTGTTTCCGCAACCGCCGAATGCACTGCCGTCCTATGCGGGGATACGCATCGATTCCGACGGGCGATTCCAGAAGTTCATGCAGCGCTGGTCCGAGTACAACCGGGCCAACGGCAACGTCGCGCAATGGCTGATCGGCGCACTGGCGAAGTACGGCGTGGAGCCCTCAACCATCCCGTCGGATATCCAGTTCTGACGGCGGAAACTGCGCCCGGGCCGCCGCCCCGCCCGGCTGTCAGTTGAAGAACCGGGCGGGGCGGAAGTCTGCCAGCTCGGCCCGCTGCTTGCCACGCACCACCTCGTCGGCCACCGCCGCGCCCAGGAACGGCGCCATGGTCACCGCGCTGTGGGTGATCGCCAGGTAGTAGCCGCCGACCCGCGGCAGCGGCCCGATCGCCGACTTCTGGTCCCCCGGGATCGGTCGGATGGCGATACGGACCGCCTCCGGCTCGACCTCGCCGATCGAGGGCAGCAGACGGCTGGCGCGTTGTGCCAGGTCGCGCGCCTCGGGCATCGACGGACTGAGCTTGCTGTCGATGCTGAGCATCGCATCGGTCGGGTTCCAGTGCAGGATCAGCCGCCCGGCACCGTCCGGGTGCGCATCGATCAAGGTGCCGCGGACCACGCGGCTGAGGCTGCTGGCGACCGGCGGCGTGAACACCAGGAAGCCGACGGTGGGGGCGAGCGGCAGGTGCAGCCCGGCCTCGCGCACCGCCTCGTTGGCCCACCGGCCGGCGCAGTTCACCACAATGTCGGCCTCGTGCAGCGTGCCGTCGGCGGTCCGCACGCCGGTGACACGGTCGCCGGCGACGACCAGATCGGCGACCCGCGCGCCGCAGATCAGTCGCGCACCGTGGCGCCGCTGCGCCGCGGACAGCATGGCATGGGCATAGAGCACCGGATCGAGCCAGCCCTCGTCGGGAAAATACGCCACCGGTGCGTCACCGATGGTGGCAAGGTCGATGTCGGGTTCCAGCTCGTGCACCTGCTTGTGGTCGATCCATTCGGCGGCGTAGCCCCAGGATTGCAGTTGCGCAACATTCTCGCGTTGCGCCGCGCGGTCGGCCTCGGCTTCCCATTCCAGGCTGCCGCCGCCGTGCCACCAGGGCGCTGCGCCGAATTCCTCGCGCAGCGCGGCATGCGCCTTCATGCCGCCGACGTTCAGGTCATGATACGGCTTCGGTGGTTTGCGGTGCGCGTTGGTCCAGGCAAAGCTGACGCCGGAGGTGCCGCCGCCGACGCGGCCGGCCTCCAGCACAGTGACCGCGGCGCCCGCCTGTGCCAGCCGATAAGCCGCCGAGGCGCCCATCACGCCCGCGCCGATCACGATCACTTTGGTCATGTGGAACTCCTGTCTTCAGCGAGGATTGTGGCACGCCACCATGTGGCCGTCACCGGACGGGGTCAGCGCGGGTGGCGTGGTCTGGCACCGCGGCAGCGCCGCCGGGCAGCGCGTGTGAAAGCGGCATCCGGGCGGCATGTGCATCGGGCTGGGTGGTTCGCCGCGCAGCACGACGCGGGTCGGCCGGACGTCCGGATCCGGCACCGGAACGGCCGAGAGCAGCGCGTGGGTGTAATGGTGCAACGGATGGCGGAACAAGATCTCGGTCGGCGCGGTTTCGACGATCGTGCCGAGATACATCACCGCCACGCGGTTGGCGATGAAGCGCACCGAGGCAAGATCGTGCGAGATGTACAGATAGGTCAGCCCCAGCGCCGTCCGCAGCTCCACCAGAAGGTTGAGGATCTGCGCGCGCACCGAGACGTCGAGCGAGGACACCGGCTCATCCAGGATCAGGAAGCGCGGTTCGACCGCCAGCGCCCGGGCGACGCCGACACGTTGGCGCTGCCCGCCGGAGAATTCGTGCGGGTAGCGCCAGGCATGCGTCGGATCGAGACCGACGGTTTCCAGCAGCGCAGCGATGCGATCGTTCCATTCGGCCTCGGGCGCGTGGCGATGCACCCGGAACGGTTCGCGTAGGGTCTGGCCGATGGTCCAGCGCGGATTGAGCGAGAGGTACGGGTCCTGGAACATGTATTGCAGGCCGCGCCGGGCCCGCAGCGCCGCGGCGCGGTCATTGCCACGAAACACCGACAGCACCTCGGTGCCGTCGAACCACACCTCGCCCGAGGTCGCCGGCACCAGATGCAGCATGCTGCGCGCGGTGGTGGTCTTGCCGCAGCCGCTTTCGCCGACCAGCGCCAGTGCCTCGCCGGCGGCGACAGTGAACGATACGTCGTCCACCGCGGTGATCTGGCCCACGGTGCGTCCGCCCAGGATGCCGCGCCGGCGCACGGGATAGCGCTTCAGCAGATGCTCGACGCGCACCAGCGGGGTCATGCCGGCGCACCCGCGGCCGGCAAACCGGGGCTGCCGCGCTTCAGGCAACTGACGATATGTCCTGGTGCCACCTGTGTCGGTTCGGGGCGCAACCGCGCGCACTCCGCCGTGGCTTCCGTGCAGCGCGGGTGGAAACGGCAGCCGGACGGTGGCGTGGCGAGACTGGGGATGCGTCCGCCAATCGTCTTCAGCGCCGGACGGGCGTCGTGCTCGTAGTCGTGATCGACGCGCGGCGCGCCGTCCAGCAGCGCGCGCGTATAGGGATGCAGCGGCGCATGAAAGATGCTGCGTACGTCTGCGGTTTCACAGGTGCGCCCGGCGTAGACCACGGTGATGCGGTGCGCCATCCGCGCCACCAGTCCCATGTCGTGCGAGACCAGCAGCATCGCCATGTGCAGCCGCTCGCGCAGCTCCTCCAGCAGGTCGAGGATCTGCGCCTGGATGGTCACGTCGAGGTTGGTGGTGGGTTCGTCGGCCAGGATCAGCGCGGGGTTGCACAGCAGCGCGCGGGCGATGCAGATGCGCTGCTTCATGCCGCCGGAAAGCTCGTGCGGGAACTGCCGCAGCCGGTGCAGCGGATCGGCGATGCCGACCAGGCGCAGCAGCTCGGCGGCGCGATCGCGCGCGGCGGCGCGGGAAACACGCTCGTGCCAGCACAGGATTTCGATAAGCTGGTCGCCGACGCTGAGGATCGGGTTCAGCGAGTAGGCCGGGTTCTGGAAGATCATCGCGATGCTTTTGCCGCGCAGGCCGCGCATCGCCGCGTCGTCCAACGCCAGCAGGTCGCGCCCCTGGAAGCGCAACGATCCGCCGACGATGCGCGCCGGCGGCGGCACCAGGCGCAGCACCGCCAGGCTGGCCATCGTCTTGCCGCTGCCGGATTCGCCGACCAGGCCCAGCGTCTCGCGCGGGCGGATCGCGAAGTCGATGCCGTCGATCGCCGGCGCGACGCCGGCCTGGGTGAAGAAATGCACTTTCAGCCCGTCGACCGCCAGCAGGTCGGTCATTGTTTCAATCTCGGGTTGAAGGCATCGGACAGTCCATCGGCCAGCAGGTTGAAGCCGAGCACGGTGATGAAGATCGCGCCCCCCGGCGCCAGCACCGCCCAGGGCGAAACCCGCAGCACCTGGTAGTTGAAATACAGCAACTGGCCCCAACTGACTGCCTTGGGATCGCCGAAGCCCAAAAAGCTGATCATCGATTCCGCCAGGATGGCGCCGCCGATGCCCAGTGCGATGACCACCGCGAGCGAGGGCAATGCATTGGGCAGGATGTGGCGGAACAGGATGTCGCGCGGCTGGGCGCCGATGCAGCGCGCGGCCTCGACGAAATCCATGCCCTTCAGCCGCAGGAACTCGGCGCGCGCCAGCCGGGCGATCGGCGGCCAGCCGAACACGCCGAGCAGCACGACGATGGTCGAGAGATTGAGGAACGGAACGCGTTCCAGCCAGGTACCAACGACGACGATGCCGAACAGCCGCACCACCGCCAGGATCATTACGAAAACCGGGATCACCAGAAAGAACTCGGTCAGCCGCATCAGCAGCTCGTCGGCAAGGCCGCCGAGATAGCCGGCGATGCCGCCCACCAGGATGCCGATCAGCGATGCCACCGCCATGGCCCCCAGCCCCACCGCGAGCGCGGTGGGCGCGCCGTAGATCACGCGCGTCAGCACGTCGTAGCCGTTGCGATCGGTGCCGAACGGATGCGCCCAGCTTGGCGCACCGTGCGCCGCGAAGTCGAGCATCGCCGACTGGTCGTTGGGCGCGTATGGCGCGACCCATGGTCCGATCACCGCCACCACAACAACCAGCGTAACGAGACTCAGCCCCAGCGTGCCGGAGCGGTTGCGGCGCAGCCGGTGCCAGCCCTGACGCAACTGGCCAGGCGGGCGCACCGGCGGGGTCGGCACGGCCACCGCCTCAGTCCAGCCGGATGCGCGGATCGATCAGCACGTAGGCCAGATCGGTCAGCAGCGTGAAGCCGACCAGCATGACGGTGACCACCAGCGTTTCGGCCATGATGACCGGATAATCCAGCGACTGGATGGCCGTGAGATACAGCGCCCCGGCACCCGGCCAGGTGAATACCGTTTCCGTCACCGGCGCGGTGGCCAGCATCAGGCCGAACAGTATCCCGAGATACGTCAGCACCGGAATGATCGCGTTGCGCAGCGCGTGGTGGAACACCACGCGCCGCTCCGGCAGGCCCGACGCGCGCGCCGCCATGATGAAATCCTGCCGCAGCACGTCCACCAGATTGGCGCGCAGCAGCAGCGTGAGCGTCGCGGTGTTGAAGATGGTCAGCATGGTCAGCGGCAGCACCATGTGCCACAGCCCATCGATGAACGTGCTGCCGAGCAGCGGATCGCGCGTCGAATAGGCGCCGTAGCTGGGAAAGATGCCCAGCCAGTAGGCGAAGATCAGGATCAGCAGCACACCGAGCAGGAAGCCGGGCAGCGAATGGCCCAGCAGCGCCGAGGCTCATCACGCCGAAATCCAGCCGGCTATATTGCCGCACGGCGGCGATCGAGGCGAGGGCGATCGCCAGCAGCAGCGCCAGGATGATCGCGGGGATTTGCAGCTTCAGTGTCTCCGCCCCCCAGGTCAGCAGCATGCCGCCGACCGGCTGGTTGGTGGTGATCGAGGTGCCGAAATTCAGCCGCGCGACATTACCCAGCCAGATCAGGTAGCGGTGGCCGACGCCGGCATCGAGGTGGTAGTACGCCTTCACCGCGGCCAGCGCCTCATCGGTGATTCCGGGATTGTCCGCCATCAGCACATCGATCGGGTTGCCGATGGCGTTGAGCAGAAAGAAGATGATCGCGCTGACGCCGAGGACCAACGCCACGGAGAACAGCAACCGCCGGACCAGATAACGCAAAATGCCCACCTGCGAAGCCTAGTCGAAGGCCGCGGGCGTTGACAACAACTGGCGCCGACCGCGCATACTGTCGGCAAGCAGCGGGAGGCAGATGATGCGCGGCAGGATCGGGAACGGCGTTGGCGGGGACGGCGTCGGGCGACGCGGCTTTCTGAAGACGATCGGCGGCACCGCCGCGGGCCTGGCGGCGCCGGCGGTGATCCGCTCGGCGCGGGCGGCACCGCCGTTCTTCAAGCTCTATCTGATGATTCCGAACAACCAGCCCGCGCGCATGATCTGGGGCACGCTGGCGGCGCAGCAGATGGCCAAGCTGGGGATCGACGTGATCTCCAGCTACGTGGACTTCCCGACCATTGCGTCGCGCCGCAGCAAGGGGTCCGGCAAGATCCATGTGGACGGCGGCTGGGATTCGTATCTCGAGCGCTACTATTACAGCTCGATCACGCCGCTGCCCAACTCGCTGTTCCGCAGTTCGCTGGTGCCGCCGAACGGACCGAATTTCTATTATGTCAACGATCCTGTGCTGGACAAGACGATGGACGACTATGCCAGCGCAATCGATCCGGCCAAGCGCATGGCGGCGATCCATGCCTTCGAGAAGCGCTGGTACGACACCGAGCCGATGACCATCCTGTTCTACCCGGAAGACGCGATCGCGGTGAACCCGAAGCTGACCGGCTTCAACGGCACCACGTTCAACCCGGTGTTCTTCCCCCAGCCGGAGGACTGGACGATTGCCGGCACCGGCCCCAACGCGACCGCCGCATTCGCGTCCTGGCCGCCGCCGACGTCGCTGATCCCGATGTACACCATCGGCTACCATGAATCGAACATCTTCGGCCCGGTCTACAACCAACTGCTGGAGTACAATTCCTGGGCGAGCAAGAAGCTGGTCCCCGGGTTGGCGGAAAGCGTGACCAGCTCGGCCGACGGCAAGCATCACGTGATCAAGCTGCGGCCCGGCGTGACCTGGCACAGCGGCGAACCGTTCACCGCCGCGGATGTAAAGTTCACCTGGGACGTGATCATGAACAAGGCGTATGCCAGTGTGCTGCAAGGCAACGCCATCGTCACGTTCGGGTCCACCGACGCCTACAAAGTGACCGGCCCGCTGGAGATCACCGTCGATCTGCCACGGTACTCGATCCTGTTCCGCGAGCAGATTCTCAGCGCGGTTGCGATCATGCCGGAGCACGCCTACAGGGACATCAAGCCGGAGGCGCTACGCGGCCACGTGGCGAGCACCTGGCTCGGCAGCTACACGGTGAAGACCTCGGACGGGAAAAGCTACACCGCGCACGGCGGCATCGGCACCGGTCCGTGGATCCCGGCCGGCTACGACGCCTCGCGCAAGGCGTACAAGTTCGCGCGCAACGAGAAATACTGGAAGCCGACGTCCGGGCAACGTGAAGACGTTCTACGTGGTGAACATCAACGGCACCGACGCCGCGCTCAGCGCGCTGAAGTCGGGCGATATCGACGCGCATGACCCGATGTACGACATCGGCTCGCTGCTGAGCACGATCGATCCAGGCTGGGGCAAGGTCGCCAAGTTCGATTCGTACAAGTGGCAGCATATCTGCTACAATCTGCGCCATCCCGTGTTCGGCACCGGCGTGGAGACGCCACTGGGCAAGCAGGACCCGTCGCGCGCGTTCGACGCGGCTGCCTACATCCGCAAGGCGATCAGCTACGCGATGCCGCGCGATCAGATCGTGCAGGAGATCGCGGCGGGGCTGGGACATCCCGGCACGGTGGCGATGCCGTGGTCGGCGCCGGAATACGACCACGACATGCTGAAGCCGATCCCGCTCGATATGGACCAGGCGCGCGCCTGGATGACCAAGGCGGGGTACACTTACTAGCGCACCAGCTCGCGCACCGCATCGATCGACAGGCCGTCCAGGGCAAGCGCCGGCAGCAGATCGTTCTCCGCGCGAAAGTCCCTGCCGTACAGCGCGGAGAAGATGGCGATCCCGGCCGCGTGCAGCGGCATATCCACGCCTGCGATGCGCCCCAGCAGCGTGCTCGGCACCAGGCCGAACGGCACGTCCTCGGTGATGTAGCGCGTGTCCAGGCTGGCCGGTCCGGGCGTCGCGTCGCGCGCCGCCAGGATCGCACCGGCATCGCCCACCGGCCCCTCCGGCACGCCGAACGACAGATGGAAGTGCTCGCGCACCGTGCGCACCGAGGCACCGAACGCGGCGGCGACGGCCAGCCGCTCGGCATCCAGCGCCTCGATCAGCCGGCCGACCGCCGGCGTCAGCCCGCCCCAGTTCGCCCACGGCTCGGCCTTCTCGATCCGCGTGAAATTGCACAGCGCCATCGCCAGATGGTTCTGCGGATTGACGTTGCTCAGCGACACCGCGATCAGATCCGCACGCGGCACGAACCGCTCGCCGAACAGGTCGCGGCACAAAGCCGTCATCGCGTCGGTCTCGCTCGCCGGCAACGCGGCGAGATCGACCTTCTCGCGAATGTTGGAGACGCGCACAGCGGGTCCCGGCAGGCGACGCCCGGTGGTGACGGTGGTGCCCCAGGCGGCGATCGGCACCCGCACGCCACGCGCCGCAAGCTGCCGTGCCAGATACAGTGCGCTGAATGACATATGCGAGCTGATGATCACCGTCTGCCCGGGTTGCAGATGTGCGGCCACCTGGTCCAGCACGGTGCGATGGCCATATCCCGGCACCGCCAGCATCACCGCATCCGCCTCGCGCAGCGCCGCCGCGCAATCGGGCGCGATGATCGGCCGGTACTCGCCGATGAGCTTGCCCTCGGCGCGCAGCACCGCGCCATCGGCGAACGCCACGGTGCCGCGCCCCGACGGCGACCACAACACCGCCGCGTGGCCGCGCTCGCACAGCAGGGCGGCCGCGCCACAGCCGATGCCACCCGTGCCAAGGTACCGCGACGCGACTCATGGCTTGGCCTCCGGGTGCGCTGCCAACCGACTTTCAGAAGTTCAGATGGTAGCGGCGGGCGGATTTGAACCACCGACCAAGGGATTATGATTCCCCTCTCTCGATGGTGTCAACCTACTGTAAATGTCGAAGATTCCGCTAATATTCCAGCCATCGTCGGGAAGCTGGGCTTCAATGGGGCCTCAGCGAAGGCCAGACAGCCGGGGACAGTTGCACTGAGTTCTTGCTCCGTTCCCCGCCGTCCCCTATCGTCCCGCGATGCCCGACACACCCAATCTTCGGCCAGCGACCAGAGACGAACTCACGCAGTCCCTTTCCTTCGCCCTCCGGTTCAGCGGCCGGAAGCGCGTGCACGACGCGGACGAGACGATGGCGCGGATCACCGCTGAGCGACTGGTCGAGCATCTGGAGCGGTCGGGATATGTGGTCATGCACAAGCCGCCGCTGGGCCAGCACGGGGCGCCGGGGAATCTGGCCGATTGGATTGAGAAGGCCAACAAGATGGACCGGGGCGAGTCAGGGGCAGCGCGGCGCAGTACTTCGGACAGTTGCTAGGAGATCACCTTTTCGGTGGCGGGGTCGAACAGTTGAATCTTGTGCGCGTCGACCTCGATGGGGAGGATTTCTCCGGGCCTGGGGTCGACCGAACTGCCCAACCGGGCCACGAAGTTGGTCTCCCCGCTGGTCAGGTGCACGAAGTTCTCGCTGCCCATGTGCTCCACCACGTCGACGTTTGCGCTGGCCGTCGTACCGCCGTCCGGTGCGGTGCACCGTCCGTCGTGGATGTCCTCTGGCCGGACGCCGAGAATCACTTCGCTGCCGGTGTAGCCACTGATTCGCGCGGCGATCTCCGACGGGAGTTTGATCTCCAGGCCACCACCCTTGACTCGCAATGCGTCGTTCGCCTGCTCCAGCCGGGCATTGAAGAAGTTCATTGCCGGACTGCCGATGAAGCCGGCGACGAAGACGTTGCCCGGCTTTGCGTACACCTCGGCCGGCGTATCGATCTGCTGCAGCATGCCATCTTTCAGGATGGCAATCCGGTTGCCAAGCGTCATGGCCTCGACCTGGTCATGCGTGACATAGATGACCGTGGTCTGCAGGCGGGCATGCAGCTTGGTCAGTTCCACCCGCGTTTGCACGCGCAGTTTAGCGTCCAGGTTCGACAGCGGCTCGTCCATCAGGAAGACCTGCGGCTCGCGGACGATGGCCCGGCCCAGAGCCGCGCGCTGCCGCTGGCCGCCAGACAACTGCCTGGGTTTGCGCAACAGCAATTGCTCGATGCCGAGGCGTTCGGCCACCGCCTGGACGCGCCGCTTGATGTCCGACGCGGGGGTGCGTCGTTGCCGCAGACCGTACGCGAGGTTGTCGAACACGCTCATGTGAGGGTAGAGCGCGTAATTCTGGAAGACCATGGCGATATCGCGGTCCTTGGCGGAAATGTCATTCACCAGCCGTTCGCCGATGTAGATGTCGCCGTCCGACACCTCTTCCAGCCCGGCGATCATCCGCAGGATGGTCGACTTGCCGCAACCCGAGGGGCCGACGAGCACCAGAAATTCCCTGTCCCGTATCTCGATCGAAACGTCACGCACAACGGTCATATCGCCAAACCGCTTGCTGACGTGCTCCAGGGTCACCGCCGCCATGGCCGTCCTCCGCTTGATTTCGCCATCGCCGGCAGGCGGAACTTCACGCAAACGGGCGTCGGCACGTGTGCGGCATGTCCGGTCGGCCGGAGCCGTCCGCTCGGCGCATCGATGCGGAACGTCACCAACGCATCGCTGTCCTGGTTTGCCGCGATCAGGAACCTGCCCGTGGGATCGACGCAGAAACTGCGCGGCGTCTTACCCTGGGTCGATGTGTGATTGACATGGGTCAGGTGCCCGGTGCGTCGATCAACCCGGTAGGTCGCGATGCTGTCGTGACCTCGATTCGAGGCGTAGACGAAGTGGCCCGACGGCGCGATCTGGATATCGGCACATGTGCTCGCGCCGCCAAATCCGTCCGGCAGCGTGGGGACGGTCTGCAGCTCCCGGAGCCCGCCGGTTCGGCGGTCGCGTGCCAGGGCTACGACCGTGGAGTTGAGCTCGTTGACGAGATAGGCAAACCGGCCCCCCGGATGGAGCGCGATATGGCGCGGACCGGCGCCGGGCCGCATCTTGATCCAGGGAACGCCGTTCGGTTCCAGCATGCCGCGCGTCGCATCGAACTTGTAGATGAACACCTTGTCCAGCCCGAGATCCGGCACGAACGCGGTGCGGTTCGCCCGGTCGAGCGTGACCGCGTGGGCATGCGGACCGCTCTGGCGAACCGGATCGATCCCCGCGCCTTGATGCTGGATGAAATCGCAGGCGTCCCCCAGGCTGCCGTCAGCCCGCACCGGCAGCACACACACGCTGCCAGTCATGAAGTTGGCGACGAACACGTGCTTGCGCGGCGTATCCACGATCACATGGCACGGATCGGTCCCATGCGTCGGCTGCCGGTTCAGGAATTCCAGTTCACCCGTCGCCGCGTCGACGGCGAACGCGCTGACCGTTCCGGTCGGCTTGTCCTGATATGACTTCAGCTCGTTGACGGCGTACAGGAAGCGCTGCGTGGCATCGAATGCCAGGTAGGACGGGTTGGCGACGCCGGTCGTCTTGCCGATCGATTCCAGCACGCCGGACGCCATATCCATCCGAAAGACGTAGATGCCTTCGCCTTTCCCCTGGAGAACCCGGCCGGTTCCGAAGCGGATCGGCTCGGTATACGTTCCGACATAGATGAGCATTTCGGACGGCATGCCGCGTGCTCCGCACCCTGCTGCCTGACGCCGCCGGACTAGTTCGACCGGCCGAGGCACGATCGCGCGCCTCACGCGCGGGTGACCGAGGTCAGTTCGGTTCCACCACCACCTTGATCGCCCCACCGCGACGCTTGACGAAGGTGTCCAGCGCGGCGGAAAAATTCTCCAGCGGGAAGGCATGCGTCACCAGGTCGCCGACCTGCAATTGCTTGGCGCCGATCAGACTGATCACCTTGCGCGAGACATTCGGGTTGGCGCGCGAGCCGTAGATCGCGATCTCGTTGTGCACGATATACTTGAACGGCAGCGGTTCCACCACGTGATTTGGCGGCACGCCCAGCAGCACGACGCGGCCGCCCTTGCGCACCATTTCCACCGCCTGACGGAATGTTCCGGCAGCGCCCGAGCATTCGACCGCCTCGTCGACACCCCGCCCGTTTGTGGCGTCCCTGACCGCGGGGATCGGATCCGCGTTCTCGAAGTCCACCAGGATGTCGGCCCCCGCCAGACGTGCCGCCTCGAGCCGCGCGCCACGTCCCACCGCGATCACCCGGGCCGCGCCAAGCAGCCGCGCCATGCGCATCGCGATCAGGCCGATCGGCCCGGGCCCGATGACCGCCACGGTGCCGCCCGGCCGCACGCCGGACAGCTCGAGGCCGTGCAGCACCACGCCGGCGGTGTCGACCAGCGCCCCCTCGCGGAAACTCATCCCGGCCGGCATCCGGTTCACGCTCTTGACCGAATACGCTGCGTACTGCGCGTAGGCCCCGTTCGTGATGAAGCCGTAGTGACGGTGCCCGGCCTCGGGCCGACCGTAGTTCTCGCAGATGGTGTAGCGGCCTTCCATGCAGTTGGCGCAGGTGCCGCAGCCGCAATGCGCCTGCCCGGCCACATGATCGCCGGGTGCGAGATCAACCACGCCGGACCCGAGGGCGATGACTTCGCCGGCCCATTCGTGGCCGGGCGTGAACGGATAGGCCGGCGGCCAGGTGCCCGCGAGATCGCCGCGAATGATTTCCGGATCGCTGCCGCAGATCGCCACGGCACCCACCTTGCACAGCACCTCGTGTGCGCCCGGCCGGGGCACCGGCACGGTTTGAATCTCGAATTTGCCCGGCGAGGTGAGCACTAGGGCGCGCATCCGCTCCGGCAGGGCCAGGCTTTGTGGTGCGGCGGCGAGAGTTGTTGACACGGCAATCTCCTTGTCCGAGCGGACGTTACGGAACCATTTCTTAGGATCGCGTCAGCACGATGCGCCCCCGAAGGTCGCCTGAGGCGAGGTGCGCGGCGGCCTCGGCGATCTGTTCAAGCTTGTAGTGCGCGCCGATGACCGGCGTGATCCGTCCCGACTGCACCAGCCGGACGACATCGATCAGATCCTGCTTCGTGCTGCCGCGACAGCCGATGATCTCCTGCTCCTGTCTGAAGAACCGCATCGACGGGATCTCCAGCGTCTCGTCGAGGTAGCCCACGAGCAGCAGCTTGCCGCCCGGCCGCAGCACCGACAGGCCCTGGCGGACGCTATCGCGCGTGCCGATATTGTCGGCGACCAGATCGACGCCTTCGCCGCGCGTGAATGTCGCCACCGCGCCCGCCAATGGCTGATCCCGGGTGTTGACCACGACCGCACCGTATTGTTCCGCGAGCGCCAGCCGCTCCCACTGGCGGCTGCTGGCGAGGACCTCGGCACCCGCGTTGCGGGCGATCTGCACGCCGTGGATGCCCAGGCCGCCAGCCCCGAGGATCAGCACGCGCTGCCCGAGCCGCACTTTGCCCTGGTGAATCAGGCTGTGGTACATGCAGGCGACGGCGTCCGGCAGGATCGCCGCCGCCACGTAGGAGATTTCCGCCGGTACCGGAACGAGATTCGCGGCCGGCACCGTCACGTAATCCGCATGCCCACCGTCCCGTTCGAAGCCGATCCGCTGCATGGCAGGGCAGCGCTGGGTCTCGCCGGTCAGGCAGTGGCGGCAACGGCCGCAGGTGACGTCGATCGCCGCGGTCACGCGATCGCCCTGGCGCCACTGCGTGACGCCGTCGCCCAGCGCGGCGACCTCGCCGGCGAGTTCGTGGCCGATGATGCGCGGCAGCTCGCCAAGCGGCTGACGGCCCGACAACAGGTGCAGGTCCGTGCTGCACAGGCCGCTGGCGTGCACCTGCACCAGCACCTCGCCGGGGCCGGGCGATGGGACCGGGCAGTGCGTGACCTGCAGCGCCCCGCCATAGCGGGCAATCACCACGGCGCGCATCATGTGCGACATGCTCTCATTCCTTCAGGCCGGTCACGGCGATGCCCTGGATGAAGGCGCGTTGCAGGAAGAAGAACAGAACGATCATCGGCAGCGTGCCCAGCACGGCGATGGCCATCAGTTGGTCCCAGGCGGTGCCGTAGCTGCTCATGAACAGCGAAATCGCCAGCGGCAGGGTGCGCAACGAATCCTTGCTGACGATGATCAGCGGCCAGATGTACATGTCCCAGGCCTCGCGGAAGGTGAACACGCCCAGGGCGACGAGGGCTGGCTTGCACAGCGGCAGCACGATCTGCCAGAAGATGCGAAGTTCCGAGGCGCCGTCGATCCGTGCCGAATCGATCAGGTCCTTGGGGATGCCGAGCATGTACTGGCGCATCAGGAACACGCCGAAGCCGTCGACCAGGAAGGGCACGATCAGGCCCTGGTAGGTGTTCTGCCCAGTCCAGCCGCTTGATGATCAGGAACAGCGGCACCATGGTGACTTCCAGCGGCAGCATCATCGTGCTGAGGATCAGGATGAACAGCAGGCCGCGGCCGAAATAGCGGAACTTCGCCAGGCTGTAGCCGGCGAGCGAACACAGCAGCAGATTGCCCAGCGTGATGGCCACGGCGACGAAACCGCTGTTGAGGAAGTAGCGCGTGAAGTCCTGCGCATTCCACGCCACGACGTAGGAGCGCCAGTTGACCGGGTCGGGAATCCACTGGATCGGCACCCGGAACATGTTGTCGATCGTCTTGAGCGACGACGAGACCATCCAGAAGTAGGGCAGCAGCGAGATCGCCACCGCGCCGAGCACGAGCGCCAATGCCAGCGATGTGCCCGCGGTGGCGGCCCAGCCGGCGGACGAGGCTGTCCGTCGGCCTGGTTCGGTGCGTCGGCGGCGACACGACCTTGCGGCAAGGCTCCGCATCTCAGTCCTCGCCGCGGGTAAAAATGCGAATCTGCGCGACCGAAAACAGCATGACGGCAACGAACAGGAACACGCTCATCGCCGCGGCCCGGCCCATGTCGAAGAACTCGAAGGCCGTCTGGTAGATGAACAGCGGCAGCACCCGGGTGGAATCCGACGGCCCGCCCCCGGTCATGATCATCGGCACGGCAAACACCTTCATCGCCACGATCACGGTCATCACCATGACCAGCAACGTGGTGGGCTTGAGCAGTGGCAGGGTGATGTCCCGGAAGATCGCCCAGCGACTGGCACCGTCGATTTCCGCGGCCTCATAGTATTCGGTCGGGATCGCCTGCAGGCCGGCCAGAAAGATCACCATGTAGTAGGGTGTGGCCCGCCAGATGCCGATCAGGATGACCGCCGGCAGCGCGGTGGCACTGCTGCGCAGCCAGGGGACCGGATCGATGCCGACCCAGCCCAGCAGCGTGTTGAGCACCCCGTCCTGCTGGTACATGAAGGTCCAGACGACCGCCATCACCACCGCTGGCATCACCACCGGCATGAACACGGCCGACCGAAGCACGTTCTTCAGGAAGAGACTGCGATTGAACAGCACCGCCAGGCCCAGCGACAGCGGCCAGACCGGCAGAACGCTGAACACCACATAGGTCAGCGAGATCCGTGCGGAGTTCAGGAAAAGTGGATCATGCACCAGGTCCACGAAGTTGGCGAAGCCGACAAATTTCGCGGGATGGATGAGATCGTACTTGCTGAAGCTGATGACGAACGCCTCGATCATCGGCAGGAAGCGGAAGACGAAAAGGATGGCAAGCGTCGGCAGCAGGATCGCATAGCCGAAGGTGGCCTGCTTGACGGCCAGGCCGACGCGCAACCGTCGCCTGACTGCCAGTGGTGCTGGGTGAACCGCCGAAGACACGTGAGGCTCCTGCTCCCTGCCGCTACGTGGACGGTGCCGTCCGGACGCATGTCGCGGCTGGGACGCTCGCGCCGAACCACGTGGCCGGGGAGGCGCGGGCGTATGGGCCACGCCTCCCGTTGCGGTCGGCTACTTGTTGAGCACGCGCTCGACCTCAGCCTGCGCCTGATCGAGCGACGCTTTGGGATCTGCGCCGTCATACACCACCCGCTCGATGGCGCGTCCGAGCGCCTGGGTGATCTCGTTGGTGAACTCGGAGCGGATATACCAGGACCCGGTCGAGACATCCTTCATGTGGACGGCAAAGAACGGGAACTGCTTGGCAACGTCACTCTGCTCCACACCTTTGACCGGCTGCACGAAACCGACCCTGCCCAGCCACACATCGGGCTTCGCGAGCATGAACCTGACGAAGTCCCAGGCCGCCGCCTTCTCGGCCGCCGGCTTCGCCTGGTTGACGCCCCACATCCAGCCGTACACCAGGGTGTGCGGATGCGCCGGATCGACCTGCGGCAGCGACACCACGGTGAAATCATGCCCGACCGGAGACTGCCGCGACCTGCGGGGTCGCCCAGGGGCCGGTGATGTACATCGCCGTGCGGCCGTCGAGGAAATCCTGGTTCGGGTTGCTGGGGGTGTTCATCGTCGTTCTGGGGTCACCGCCCGCCTTGGTCACCGCACGCCACAGCGTCAGCGCCTCCACGGCCGCGGGACTGTTGAGGTAGGCGGTCTTGCCGTCGTCGCTCAGCAGCTTGCCGCCGAACTGTTCGGTGAGCGGCTGGAAATCCTGCACCTCCCAGCGGTTGCTGTGATACGGGAAGTCAAACGCCTTCTGCACCGTACGGTTGCCCTGCACGATCTTCAGCTTGGGTCCCAGGGCGATCACGTCATCCCAGGTCTTCGGTGCGTCCTTCTGCGGATCCAGGCCGGCCGCGCGAAATTCCTTGTTGTTGATGAACAGGCTCATCGAATTGCCCTGGTACGGCAGCGCATAGACCTTGCCATCGAAAGTGCCGGCGGCGAGGCCGCCCGGGGTGTATCGGGCGATGACGTCCGCATAGCTTTCGGCACCAAAGACCGCGAGGTTCAACGGCTCCAGCACGCCCTTGCTGTAGTAGAGCGAGTAGAATGAGGCGTCGTTATCCATGATGTCGGGACCCGTGCCGGTGGCAAGGGCGACGCTGATCTTCTGGTTGATGTCGGCCGAGGACGTGACGGTGGCATTGATCGTCACGTTGGGACGAACCGTCTTGTACTCCTCGATCAATTGTTTGACGTAGGCAGTAAACGGCCCGTATTCGTGCCACCAGATCTCGATGGTCGTCGGCTCGGTCGGGACAACAGGAGGAGCGGCGATAGCCGCCGGCGTGTATAGCGTCGCGGCGGTGGCCAGCAGGGAGGCCGCAATGCTTTTGAAGCGTGCCATGGGAGTCCGTCTCCGTTGATACACCGCACCGGCCACACCTCATGGTCCCGCGACCGAGCGCATTAAACGGATTTAATATGTCCGGGCGGCTGCATTGTCGTTGACATAGATCAAGCAATGATCACACACGAGCGCCGGCCCGCCGGTCAGCATGGGTTTGTCCCGCCACCATCTGATCCCATCAATCTCTCTCCGTTTCAAGGAGTTATGAGTTCAGGCCATCTGCGGCTGGCGACGCCGATCGCTGGACGCCCGCGACCGCGGGATCTTGCCGTAGCGACGCAACAACCGCGGTGCGCTCGACCCGGGCGGATGGCCACTTCGGCACGTGACCGCATGGGTCGCGCCTCCGAACAGTTGATCACGGGCCGAATGTCCGCTCTTCCGCGAGGCTGCGGCAGCCGGGCAGCCCGGGCATGATACCGCCGTATCACGCTGCAACTCGCCGATCCTCACGCCAGGCGATACGCTCCCCACCCACGCCCCCCGCACCTCCCCCGATCCGGGTCAACCGCGCCCCTGTGCTGACCCTCTGGGCGACCGTGGTCGCCGAGCGCCTCGGCTACCCGCCCGAGGCAGCCCTGACCCTCGGCCGGTTCGTGGCGGGGTCCAGCGCCCGCGCCAAGGCCCGGCGACTGGGGATCAGCGACGAGAAGCGGGACGCCGAAGAACGCCACGCGTGGGCAGCCGCGTTGCAGCCACGACGGCAGACGGTCCACCTGCTCGGCCGGGATATCCCGGTGATGGCGGCGGACGACGGCACACTGCGCGTGGAGGATGACGGCAAGCCGGCGTCTGCGAAGAGCGTGCAGTCCTACATCGCGCGGGCGTTCGGGGATCGGCTGGCAGAAGCACGTACCGCGATGGAGGCCCTGGCCGCGTCGCTCCAGCCCGAGGAACTGAACCGCGTTGGGTTCCGGTTGTATGAGCGGTTTCGGCCTGCTCTATTCGAACAGAGGCGGCGCGCATCGCTCGCGATCCCGTCGCTGCGCCGCGTCACCACTTCCGACCGTTACCAGTGCCAACCGTTACCGGTGCTGCCCCGGCACCGCTGTATTTGCGCGCATGATGCGACTTCACTTGGGCGCGCCATGATACCCCGAAAGCAAAGCACTGCCTCAGGTCGGGAAGCTGGCAACCTATTTCCCGCTCACTTCGGGGCAGCGAAAATCCTGCAGTAGGCTTGGCGTGAACGGATTCGGCCCTGAACTCATTCGGATTTCGAACGTCACCTGCCGGTCGCCGAATTGGAACGTGAGCATGTAGCGGTCCGACGACGCGCCCGGGTGAAACTTGCCGCGAGCGAACAGGCGAAGCATCGACCACGGCCCGGTATCCTGCAAGACATTTGTCTGACCCGCCGGCGGTGGATCGAACGCGAGGCGCGCGACCGACGTCTGGGCGGAGCTGGGCCAGGTGATCTGGGTGGAACGCGGCGGCTCGTGCGATGCCGTGACAGTTGTCCCGTCAAGGTCCAGCGTAGCCTGTTTGGTCGCGCGATCGACACTGACCGGCGTGATATCGAAACGGATCGACGGTGCCGTTCCGCCTGCGGCGAAGAACGCATCGCGGATAGTTGTGGCGCGCTGGAACTGTGCGAGATCGGCGGCCGCGACCGGTGCCGCAACGCCGTCGGCCGACTGCGCGCGCCAGGCGGAGCCTGACATGTCCACATAGGGACGCAGCAGCGTGTTCACGAAGCCATCGATGAGCCCGCCAGGCGCGAAAAGCTGGGAAAAATCGCCGAGCGACAGATCGTTCGCGGCATTGCGTGTGAACGGGTAGTGACCCGTGACCGCGACCGGGCACGCCTGCGCCGGTCCACCCGGCGCATTGAAGACCGCGGCGACCTGACCCGACGGGCTGCCACCGAGCAACGCAACGCCGCTGGTCGCAATGGACGTCATCCACCGCGCGACAGGCTGTGGCAGCCGTGCCGCCTCCGCCTGCACTGCCACCGCGGGGTTGCTGCCCGCCGCGAGCGCAGGCGGCGCGCTGCCCACCGGCGCCGCCGCCAGTTTCGCGATCAGTTGCTGCATATCGATCAGCGATTTCAGTACGCTGTCGATCGGTGCGCCCGGCCCGTTGCCGATGAGGGACAGCAACGCCTGATAGCGGTCGTCGACCTCATGGCCGGGGGCTGACGGCGTGGGATCAGTCTGCTGCGGTTTGCCAAGGACCGCCTGCAACTGTTCGGCGGCCGCGCTCGTCATCGGCGGCGCCAGGGGCGACGGCGCACGTGTCGGGGCCGCGGTCCCCGTCGGTGGCACGGACAGGCGCATTTGCCGCGCGATCGAGACCAGCAGCGCGCGCATCGGCGACTCCGGCGACTCGACGATGTACAGATCCTGCGCGGCCCGCGGCAGGCTGCGCATCTGCACGAAATTCAAATCCGCCAGCATCGCGTCCCAAGCGCGTACATAGTCATCTTCGTAGAGCGCAATCACCTGCTGCTGCAGCGTGCGCATCTGCGGCCCATTCGGATCGAATTCGACACGCTGGCCGAGCACCCAGCTTTCCGACACGACCCGTCGTGCCGCGCTGTCAAGCGACGGCAGCAGCACCTTGTGAAACCCGTCGACGGTCAGGAAGCCGGGAATGCCGTCAGTCAGCGGCTTGCCCGAGGCCCGGACGAAGAGGTCCGCGCCGGCGGCGCCGAGCGCGTCGCTCGGCCGCCACGGCGGCAGGCTCTGAGCCGCCGCGGACGGGCGAACCCGCGAATAGGCCCGCTGCGCCAGCGACACGCCGGCTGAAGGCGCTGCGCGCCTGCACCACCAGAGCGCCGTCCAGCGATACCGCCGGCAAGCGGCTCCGCCAGCAGCGCGTCGAGGTGACGCAGCAGGGCGTCGCGCATCGGCGCCAGCGCGGCACCCGGATAGGATGTCTGCCAGTCCAGCTGCATCCACTCGTGCACGAGGTTGCGGTCCAGCGGCCCGGCATTGCCGAGCATCAGATAGACGCGGGTCGCCTCGTAGAGAAAGTCGGGTTGGTTCATGTTGCCGCGCATTTGCGCTTCCAGCCGCCACATCAGCCGCGGCAGCAACGCCCGCTCCAGCGCGTGGCGATAGACCTCATGGGCGCGCCGCGGCGAGCTTGGCCTCCTGCGACAGGCCAAGCTTCCACCATGGCGGCGGCACCGCGGCGGCCGCGTCCATGCCGCGCGACAGCGCCGCGCCTGGTCGAGCCATGGCACCAGGCGCGGCAGGTCGGCGTCGGCAACCGGATCGAGCGGCAGTTGCTTGGCCGCCTGTTCATACGCCGTGCAGGGCCGTGTCGGCGGCATCGATCTGGCGCCGCTTCGCGCTCTGGATCCGCCAGAGCCAGCGCCCCGGCCGCGAGCACCACCAGGGCGGCACCGCGCGAAGCCGACCGCGCGCACCAGTAGCGCGCCGGCGCTCGCGCCGCGGGGTTGCGGGAGACCAGCATGGCCTCGCCGAAAATCACCTCGCGCAACAGCCGGTTGAGGAAATAGCTGCGTCCCTGCTCCGGCCGCAGGCTTGGCGCGCTGCGCTGGTCGATGCCGAACGAGCGCGCCATGCATCCCCGGCAGCCGGTCGATCGGCGTGCCTTCCTGCGTCCCGCTGGTGAGATAGACGCCGCGCAGCAGCGGCGCCGGGTCGTCGGCGAGCCGCCGAACGCGGCTTGCAGGAATTCGAGCAGCGGCCGTTCCAGGCTGGCGACCTGGCTGGGGAACCTGGCGATCAGCGCAGCGCCGGTCCGGGTTGCGCTCGGCCTGCAGCCGATCGAACAGCCGCAGGTTCAGCCGCTCGACCAGCGCGCGGAATTCCGGCGCGAAATCGGCGCCGAGCGCCGCGCGGCCGTCGCAGCGCCGGCTCGGCGTCGCCGGCAGCGCGAAGGTCGTGCCCCAGACCTGGGCCCGGCTTCGCCTCGTCAAGGTCGTCGAAGAACTCGGTGAAGCCGGCGATCAGGTCGGCCTTGGTGAACAGCGCATAGACCGGCAGCCGCACGCCGAGCCGCGTCTCCAGCTCCTTGATGCGGCGGCGGATCGCCCGGGCATGCGCCAGGCGTTCGGCCGCGCGGCGCCCTGGCGACGTCGCTGAGCGCGATCGCGACGATCACGCCGTTCAGCGGCTGGCGCGGCCGCGTGCGCTGCAGCAGGTCGAGGAAGGCGTCCCAGCCGGCGCGGTCGACCGCGGCGTCGGAATCCTGCGTGGTGTAGCGGCCGGCGGTGTCGATCAGCACGGCTTCCTCGGTGAACCACCAGTCGCACAGCCGCGTGCCGCCGACGCCGGCGACAGCGCGCCCTTGCCCATCTCGGCGGCCAGCGGGAAATGCAGGCCGGCGTTCAGCAGCGCGGTGGTCTTGCCGGCGCCGGGCGGGCCGATGATCACGTACCAGGGCTGCTCATAGAGGTAGCCGCGCGATCGCTGCGTGCTGTTTCAGCAGCCGCAGCGCCGTGCGCCAGCTTGTCGCGCAGCGCCGCGGTTTCCTCGGCCGTGCTGCGCCGTCAGGCCCGCCTCCAGCGTCGTCTCGCGCCCGCGACGCAGCAGTTCCAGCAGCAGGTTGGCGACGGCCCAGACCAGCAGCATGACCAGGATCAGCGCGAGCCGCATCGGCCAGTCCGCGAGTGGCGGCAGCAGCGGGCCGAACACCCACGCAAGACCGGCAAGCAGCGCCGTGCCGAGCAGGCTCAGGGACCAGCGCGAGACGAGCACGCCGAGAACGGGGTTCATGCCCGGCTATTCATCGCGATGCAGCACGATCTCGATGCGGCGGTTCTGCTCGCGCCCGTCGGCCGTGGCGTTGGATGCGATCGGGTCGGCATCGGCGCGGCCTTCGGCGCGGAGGCGCCCCGGATCTGCCGAGCGTGCTGGCGATCGCCGCGCGCGCCGCCTGCGCGCGCGCCGCGGAGAGCTGGAAGTTGGAGGGGAATTGCACGGTTCGGATCGGCTGGTTGTCGGTGTAGGCAATCACCTGAACGCTGCCGGGGACGTTGCGAAGCACCGCGCCGATCCGCTCGAACATGGCGGCCATCGCCGGCGGCAGCACGGCACGGCCGGCGGCGAAGCCGTTGCGGTTGCCGACCCGCACGACGGGCGTGGCGGCTGTCCCGACCACGCTGACAACCCCGCTGTCGATGTCGGCCTTCAGGGCGGCCCGGAGGCGGTCGAGGACACCGGGTTCGGGCGGAGTGGGCGGTGGCGGCTGCACCACGACGGCGCGCAAGATCTGCGGCATGCTGGCGGGCGGTGCCCCCAGCATGCGGGCATACTGGTTGTCGGACGCGGCATTCAATGCGGTCGTGACCCACAGGAACAGGCCGCCGCACATGGCGAGCGCCGCGGCGTAGACCACCCAGACCGGCAGCCCGCGACGCGCGCGGGTATACGGGGCGGCAACCCCCTGCCAGCGCGGCGACAGCTCCTGCGCCGCGACCTTCTGCTGCCCGACGATCAGAGCGCAGGTTTCGCTGCGCAGGCGATCGAGTTCGATGGCGTCGGGTGGCGCGTTCCGGTAGCGCCCCATCACGCCGAGCGACATGCACAGGTACATGATCTCGATCACCGGCATGAACTGCGCCGGCGTTTGCCGCAGGCGTGCGAGCGCCTCGAAAAACCGGCCGCCTTCGGTGGTGTCCTGGTGCAGCGCGGCGGCGAGTGGGCGTTTTGCCCAGTCGCTGGCACCACCCCAAGGGGTGTTCAGCACCACCTCATCGATGCTGACGCAGAGAGCATAGTGGGCGGCGCGCACTTGTGCGGCCGGCACGCCTGCGTCCCGCACCTTCTGCTCAAAGGTGCGCAGTTCGCGCAGGGTGCGTTCGTACAGGTCGGCGGGGTTAGGCTGATGCGCGGTGGTCCGCAGCCGCGCCAGCAATTGCAGCAGCGGCAATGCGGCCGCGGCAATGGGGCTGCCCGAGGGCGTGCCAAACAGCAGGTCAGGGGATGGAGCCGAGGGCGCGGGCGCATCTGCCCTGGCAACCGTCGGCGGAGGTGCCGCCGGAGAGACCGGCGGTGGCACGGTCCGGGAGACCGGCGGTGGCGCCGCCCCCTGAGGCGGTGGCCGAGACGCCGCGACCGCCTCCGCGCGGGGCGCCGCCGGCGTCGCGCGGCGGCCCCCGGGCCTGGGTCGGATCACCGTGCGTTCCGCGTCCCCCGGTTCGGCGAACGGATCGTCGCTCATTCGTCACCTGTGTCGTTGGACCCGGACGTGGGCGCCGCGGCTCCGGGTCACGACGGGTCAGACCAGCATCGCCCGGGCGCCCTGCCACCAGGCTGCGCAGCGACCGTCGTGCGGCCATCGTTCACCGACCGTACCCTTCGAGATTATAGTTTTGCATCACCCACTTAAGCTTCATGCCATAGTCCGGATCGGTGGCGTAAACGCCGGTCAGTGCGTCCGCGAATGCCTCTGGGTTCTGCTTCTGTTGCATCGCAGCGGTGTAGTGGGAGCTGGTCGCGAGCAGGCGCCCATGCTCGTCGAACGCGTCGGCAATGGTCGGGAATACCCGGAATTTGGCGGTGACGGTGATCGTCTCGCCGTTGACCACCTCGTGAGTTTCGGTTTCCACCGCGGGTTGGTTCTCGACGGCCTTGATGCCAAACGGGTTGTTGCTGTCGGGCGGCATCGCGGCGCCCCATGCGCTCTCGACGACCCACTGCGCCAGGGTGACCGGAGCGGGCACGCTCCAGCGCTGCTGCGACGCCTCCGCTGCCGCAATCACCGGCGGCGGCAATTCGCCGTAGTGCCCGACCGCCGCGAGTGCCTGCGCGTCCACCAGCGGGTGGGCGGCCAGCGAGTAGTAGGTAGAGCTCCCGGGATCAACCCGGCCCGTCGGCGGGTTCATTTTCATGATTGCGGCCTGATAGTTTTCGATGGCAAGCGTGGTTCCGACGTCGGCGATGCCGGTCACGAGAACCGGTGCGTGTGGCTTGGGCAGCCGATCGTTCAACAGCGACTGCACGACAAATACGTCCCCTGGAGCGTTCAGGCCCCCCCGCCCGACCGAGGTGAAGATTGGGGGCGCAACCCGCCCCATTTCGTCGGTGCTCAGGATCGTGGGAGACGGGATCAGGCCCATGATAGTTGCAGCCTGCTGCGGTCGGCACCTGCGCAAGACGAAACGCTAGGTCGGCCCAGTACCGGGGATACAATCTGACCCGGAAAGGACGGTGTGTGCCAAAAGCCGGCGCCGCGGCATGCGTGACGGCCCCGCTACCTCACAGTCCCGGCCGGCCGCGCCGCAAAACGGTTCTTCCTGTCTCATTCCCCCGCCCGTCCTTCTTCATTCCTAGCACCTGCAACGCGATATGGGCGAAGCCCGCCGTTGGCGATCTCGATCACGATGCGGTGCGTTGCAGATGCGTCGCCGGTCCGACCGACCGGCGATCCTGACGCAACGGAGCAGGCGTTGATAGCCCACGCTCGCGTGCTGCGGGCGGACGACGGACCAGCCCTCCGCGCGATCCAAGCTGTGCTGGAGACACAGCACGGCAGGCATCTGTCGCTGGACGCGTTGCACCGAGTGCTCGTCGAACAGCGTGTCGCCCAGGGACCGCGAGTGGGGTTATCGCGGCTGGCGTCGTGCTGGCGGTCGAACCCAGCGACTGGAGTCGGGCGTGCCAGCTACTGCCGCTTAGGGCCGACTCCGGCCGTTCCCGTTAGGGCGAGCCGGCCGCCTCGGCCGTGTGCGGCCCGGGCCGGTGGCCGCCATTACGTGCGCCCTTCGGGCCGCGCCCCGCGCCTACCTGGCGCAATGGCACCCACCCGGCTTCCGATAGCGCCCACTGGGTGCGCAGCGACAGAAGGCCGTCGCCGTCACCCTGCCGGCGTTGCCGGCATCTCGGCCTTCACCCGCTGCACGGTGCTGACACCCACGCCGAGGGTCTTGGCCACCTTTAGCATACCCTCGCCCGCGGCCAGACGTTTGCGGATCGCGCCCTCGACCTTCGTGCTCACCTTCGGACGACCGAGCCGAACGCCCTTGGCGCGCGCCCTGTCCAGCCCCGCGTTCACCCGGCTGCGGATCATGTCACGCTCGAACTCGCTGAAGGCCCCGAGGATGCGAAAGAACACGCGCCCCGCGGGCGTGGTCGTGTCGATCGCCTGCTGGTGCAGGAACAGGTCCACGTTGGCGGACTCCAGGTCCTGCAAGGTGTCCATCAAGTTCCGCAGTGAGCGGCCGAGGCGATCCAGCGCCCACGCCATCACCACGTCGAAGCGTGCCCGCGAGGCGTCCTTCAGGAGGGCGTCAAGGCCGGGGCGCTGGTCCCGCCCCTTGGCGCCACTGATACCGTTGTCCTCGTAAACGTGGCCGACCGTCCAACCGCGTTGCGGCAACCGCCTCCAACGCCAGGCGCTGGTTCTCTGTGGTCTGCCCGTCCCGGCTGACACGCAGGTAGAGCGCGGCTCGTCTCGGCTTGGTGGTCATGGGCAACCGCCCTGGTGGTCGTGTCCGGGCAACAGGATCGCATGGCCTCAATACGTTAACCAATGTTATCCGTATGGACAATTGGCACGGCTGAAATCCGCAGAAATCTGCTATCGGCGAGAGGCGTTTTCAGGAGGGATTTCGGTACAGGGGTATTGGCACGATATTGCCGTGGCTCGACGGGAGATGTCACAGCCTGGGAAGCCTTCGCTGGATGCGCTGCTTCGCGTGCTCGCCGAACAGCGCGCAGTATAATACCCACGGCGCTAAGCGTTAGCCTGTGATGCCAACCAGCGGAAGCATTGCGTCTGCCAGTCCCGGGTGGTAGCGGATGACGCTATAAACGTCGTCCCGGACCACAGTCGATATGCGACCGACGGCGGGGCCAGGGTGGCGCGATGACTTTCCGCATCATGCTTTATATCACCGTCACCTGGCTCATTGCGGCCCACTTCCTGCGCGTGGACAGCCTGGTTCCGACCGCGCTGTGTCTGGTGACGCCGCTGCTGTTTTTCGTGCGCCGGCGCTGGAGCCTGCTGCTTCTGCAATGGCTGGCCTATGCGGCTTGTGCCATCTGGCTTGGGACGGCATGGCAAATTGTGGCGATGCGGCGAGCGTTTGGCCAACCGTGGCTGCGCGCCGGCATCATTCTGGGCGCCGTCGCCTCCGTTAGTGCGCTGGCGGGCCTGCTTCTGCGCGGCAGTGCGGTTCGGGAGCGTTATCGCGGCCGATGAAGGATTGGAGCCGGCCGACGCCCGGCGATGAGGTGCCAGGCGGCGAGCACGGGGTGGCGCCATAGCATGCGCGGGCCGGCCCAGCCCATCGCCTGCCTGACGCGCTCACGCATGCTGGCCTTGTAACAATGCACGGTGCAGTTGGCGCAGGTTGGCTTGGCCTCGCCGAACACGCAACGCTCCAGACGCCGGCGCGCGTAGTCGTGCAGCCCGATGCAGTCGCGACAGAGCGGTGCGTCCTTTGAACCGTGATGGGCACGGCAATACATACGCAGCATGACGGCGATGGTCTTGACCTCGCGCACGCGCCGGACGAACGCCGCCTCCGCTGCGGGGTCCCGACCCGACCAGGTCATGTTCGTTCACCGTTGATCATGATTGTGCTGATGCAAGCGACAAGAGTTGTTCGCCGGCGGCGGTTCGGCGTTCAACCTGCCCGGCCGACGGCCGAGCGGGTGAGCAGCATGGGTCCGTACCGCGCCACGAACAGTCCGAACGCAGCGATCCAGCAAATGGCAGCGGCGATCAACATGTCGTAGGTCACTGCCGATGGCCACGCGGCCGTGATGCGCAGAACGCTTGCGAAGCCCACGAGCACATATATCGCGACGGTTGCGCCGTCGGCATGCAGGTGCCGTCCGGTGTGGCCCAGCGTGGCGCGGGTCATGACCGCCAGCAGCATGGTGCCGAATGTCCCGACGGTCAGCGCGTGCAGCGCGGCGGCAGCCGGTGCCGCGGGGCACAGCAACGACAGCCCCAGCATCGCCACCCCGGCGACCAGCCACAGATAGCCGAGATGCAGCACGCTCAGCAGCGGCTCGGCCAGCGTCGCGGCACCGCGCCAGCGCAGCAGCCGCCACAGGTTGATCGCGGCGCCAAGCAGCAGCGCCACGCCGACCCACGCCGCCGCGGGCAGTGCCGCCCAGAGCAGCAGGCTGGCGTGCAGCGTGCCGAGTGCCGCGCGGTCGATCGCTCCGACCGGCGCCGGCAGGGCGGTCGCGCCGCGCGTGGTCAGCCAGTTGCGGGTGAAGGCCGGAATGATCCGCCCGCCGATCACCGAGATCAGGATCAGCACCGTGGCGATGCCCAGCCGCCAGCCGAGACCTGCCGGCACCGCCACGCCGAGCGCCTCCAGGTGCATCAGCAGATTGGCTGCGCCCAGCACAACCACCGGCAGCAGCAGCGGATAGTTGCGTCGGTTGTTGGCGGCGAGCAGTTCGCGCGCGGCGACGAGTTCCAGCGCCAACGGAAACAGCAGGTCGGCAACCGGCGCGGCCCAGGCCGGCAGCCAGGCGGAGACCAGGCAGGCGGCGCGGCCGAGTGCCCACGCGGCCACCAGCAGGCCCAACGGGGCGCCGGAGACCGGTGCGCGACCGGTCCAATTCGGAATGGCGGTCAACAGGAAGCCGCCGACGCCCGCCATGACGAAGCCGAACAGCATCTCGTGGATGTGCCATGCCAGCGGATCGAACCGGCTGGGCAGGTCGAGATGGCCGGTCAGCGCACAGGTCGACAGCGCCAGGGCGACCACCGCCCAGAGCGCGGCGGCCAGGA
This sequence comes from uncultured Alphaproteobacteria bacterium, assembly GCA_963773345.1. Classification (GTDB taxonomy): domain Bacteria; phylum Pseudomonadota; class Alphaproteobacteria; order Acetobacterales; family Acetobacteraceae; genus Palsa-883. The sequence goes on from CAVZBG010000010.1 coordinate 2,006,727, forward strand.
AGAACGGCCGGAATCCGGCACTGAGCACCGGCGCGGTCATTGCACCAACGGCGTGGTGGCGCCGTGCAGGTCGATGCCCTCGATGCGGGCCCGTCCGGCGAGCAGGCGCAGGTACTGGCTGACCGCGCGCTGCCAGGAGTGCGTGGCGAGATGGCGCGCGACCGTGTCGGCCACCGCTTCATACGGCAGGTCGGTGGCCGGCGCGCGACGATCCAGCCGCAGCACATGCGCGCCGTAGCGCGACATGACCGGAAGCGGACAGATCTGGCCTTCCTCCAGCGACATGATGAACGTTTCGATCTCCGGCACCAGGTCGCCGCGGCTTTGCTGACCGAGCCGCCCGCCATTCGCCGCGGACGGGCAGGCCGAGTGCTCGCGCGCCAGATCGGCGAAACGAACCGGTGTGTCCTGCAACGTTGCGAGCACCACTTCCGCCGCTTGCCTGGCGCGGGCGCGCGCCGGCGCGTCGTCGGGCGCGGCCGGGAACAGGATGTGCGCGGCCTCGTAGACCTCGGGGCTGCGGAAGCGGGCGCGGTTGGCGGCGTGGTAGCGGCGGCAGGCGGCGTCGTCCGGTTCCGGCAGGCGCAGTTCGCGGGCGAGCAACGCACGGATCAGCGCCTCTTCTTCGCCCTCGTCTGGCTCGGGTGCCGCGGGCTGGATACCGAGGCGCGCCGCCTCGTCGCAGCAGCAGGGCGCGGATCGACAGCGCGGTGGCGGCTTCCTGCCAGGCCTGCTCGCGGGTCGGTGCGGGATGGAACTGCATTTCGGCGGCGATCGCCTGTTCGGAAATCGTCGTCGTCATTGATGCTGATCGTGGTCATCACCGCCCCCGCATCGCGTTGGCGCCGCCGCGCCGGCGCACGATCTGGTAGCGCCGGCCAACATAGCTCGACCGGGGCCGACCAGATGTGCACCAGGCGGGAGAACGGAAACACCAGGAAGATCGTCAGCCCGAGCAGGATGTGCAGCTTGTAGAGCAGCGGCACCTCGGCAATCAGGTCGGCCGCATCGGGCCGCAGGGTGACGAGGTGCTGGGCCCAGCCGGCCAGCACCAGCATCTCGCCGCCGTCGAGGTGCTGCGCCGAAACGAAAATCGTCGACATGCCGAGGATCAGTTGCGCGTAGAGCAGCAGCAGGATCGTGATGTCCATCACGCTGGAGGTGGCGCGGATGCGCGGATCGGTAAGCCGGCGGTAGATCAGCAGGGTCAGACCGAGGAAGCACACCGCGCCGAACACGCCGCCGGCCCCCATCGCCAGAAGCTGGTGGCCGCCCGGCGACAGGCCGATCCCGCGAGACGATCGCGTCCGGCATCAGCAGGCCGACGAAATGCCCGGCCAGGATCGCCAGCACGCCGATATGGAAACAATTGCTGCCGACCACCAGCAGACGGCGGCGCAACAGTTGCGAGGAGCCGGAGCGCCAAGTGTACTGCTCGCGGTCGAAGCGCAGCAGGCTGCCGACCAGGAAAGATGCTGATTGCCACATAGGGATAGATGCCGAACAGCAATGTGTTGAAGGGATGTTCCATCGTGCTATCTCCCGCAGGCGGCGGCACCCGCCATGTCGTTCACGCGCGGCGCCGGCGTTGAAGCGCACCGCTTCTTCCTCCCAGTCGGCGTCGAGCGCCGCGGGGCTGTCTGCGGCCGGATCGAGCGCGGTCAGTGCCTCGTTCACCTGTTCGGTGCGCGGTGGCCGCGCGGCCAGGGCCTCGACGGCGCGCAGCACCGCGGCGTAGCGGCTGTGGCGCGCCTCGAGTTTCGTCGCTACGGCGGCGATCACGTGCGCGGCCTCGGCGAGCATCGAGCGGGCGGCGCGCTCGGGGAGCTGCGAGAGGAATTCCAGATAAAGCGGCAGGTAGTCGGGCAGCTCGCGCGCGGTGACCTCCAGGCCGTGCAGGGCGTAGAGCGTGGCCAGCCGCACCATCGCCTGGCCGCGGTCGCGCGATTCGCCGTGCACGTGCTCGTAAAGGTGCAGCGACAGCGAGCGGTTGCGGTCGAACAGCGCGACGTAGCGTTCCTCGGCGTCGAGCAGCGGCAGGGCGCGCAGCTCGGCGATGAACGCGTTGATCGCCGCGAGCCGGTCCGGCGGCAGCAGGCGATCGGCGCACAGTGCTTCGGTCAGTTCATCCAGCGCCGCCATCGTTTCGGCGGTGGGATAGCACAGCAGCGCCGACAGGGCGCGTAGCGATTGCATGCTCATGCCTCCACCTTGGCGTTCGTCCCGTGCGTATGCGGCGACTTGCCGAACAGGCCGGTGTCGCTGGTGCCGCCGGAGCAGCCGTTGCCGAACGAGAAGCCGCAGGTGCCGCGCAGGTCGTAGGCATTCTCGGCGTATTCGCGGTGCGTCGTGGGGATGACGAAGCGATCCTCGTAGGCGGCCAGCGCCAGGATGCGATACATGTCCTCGACCGTGGCGCGGTCGAGGTTGACCTGGGCCAGCACCTCCGGCGCCTCGACGCCGTCGACATGGCGCGCGCGCATGTAGGCGCGCATCGCCAGCAGCCGTTCGAGCGCGAAACGCACCGGATATTCGTCGCCGGCGGTCAGCAGGTTCGCCAGGTAGCGCAGCGGAATGCGCAGTTTTCCGACGTCGGGGATGGCGCCGTTGATGCCAAGCTCGCCGGCCTCTGCCTTGGCCTGGATCGGCGACAGCGGCGGCACGTACCACACCATCGGCAGGGTGCGGAATTCGGGATGCAGCGGGAAGGCGATCTTCCAGTCGATCGCCATCTTGTAGACCGGCGAGTTGCGTGCGGCGTCCAGCCACAGATCCGGCACGCCGTCGGCACGCGCCTGGGCGATCACGGTGGGGTCGTGCGGATCGAGGAAGATGTCGAGCTGCGCTCGATACAGGTCACGTTCGTCCGGCTTGGCGGCGGCTTCCTCGATGCGGTCGGCGTCGTACAGCATCACGCCGAGATAGCGGATGCGTCCGACGCAGGTTTCGGAACACACCGTCGGCTGGCCGGCCTCGATGCGCGGGTAGCAGAACGTGCATTTCTCCGCCTTGCCGCTCTGCCAGTTGTAGTAGATCTTCTTGTAGGGGCAGGCGGAGACGCACATCCGCCAGCCGCGGCACTTGTCCTGGTCGATCAGCACGATGCCGTCTTCCTCGCGCTTGTAGATCGAGCCCGAGGGGCAGGCGGCGACACAGGCCGGATTGAGGCAGTGTTCGCACAGCCGCGGCAGGTACATCATGAAGGTGTTTTCGAACTGGCCGTAGATTTCCTTCTCCATGGCTTCGAAGTTCGCGTCCTTGCTGCGCTTGCTGAACTCGCCGCCGAGGATTTCTTCCCAGTTCGGGCCCCACTGGATCTTCTCGATGCGTTCGCCGCTGATCACGGAGCGCGGGCGCGCGGTGGGTGCCGCAAAACTTTCCGGCGCGTTGTGCAGGTGCTGGTAGTCGAACGTATAGGGTTCGTAATAGTCGTCGATCTGCGGCAGGTCGGGGTTGGCGAAGATTTTTGCCAGCACGCGGAATTTGCCACCCATCCGCGGTTCCAGCTTGCCATTGGCCCGGCGCACCCAGCCGCCGTTCCAGCGCTTCTGGTTTTCCCAATCCTTCGGGTAGCCGATGCCGGGTTTTGTTTCGACATTGTTGAACCAGGCGTATTCGACGCCGTCACGGCTGGTCCAGACGTTCTTGCAGGTGACCGAACAGGTGTGGCAGCCGATGCACTTGTCGAGGTTCAGCACCATCGCGATCTGCGCGCGGATTTTCATGGCCTTGGTCCCCCTATTCCGCCGCCACCGCAACGACGCGCGGACCTTCCAGCCAATCGACGCGTTCCATCTTGCGCACCACGACGAACTCGTCGCGGTTGGAACCCACCGTGCCGTAGTAGTTGAAGCCGTACGACAGTTGCGCGTAGCCGCCGATCATGTGGGTCGGCTTGAGGGTCGCCCGCGTCACCGAGTTGTGGATGCCGCCGCGCTTGCCGGTGATCTCGCTGCCCGGCACGTTCACGATCTTCTCCTGCGCGTGATACATCATGCACATGCCGGCGGGCACGCGCTGGCTGACCACGGCGCGGGCGGTCAGCGCACCGTTGGCGTTGAACAGCTCGATCCAGTCGTTGTCCTCGAGGCCGGCTGCTTTGGCGTCGGTTTCACTGATCCACACCACTGGTCCGCCCCGATTCAACGTCAGCATCAGCAGATTGTCGCTGTAGGTGCTGTGGATGCCCCATTTCTGATGCGGCGTGATGAAGTTCAGCGTGACCGACTTGCGGCCGTCCGCCAGGTGCTGCACCGCCGCGATCGTACGCGTATCGATCGGCGGCTTGTAGGCGCACAGCGCCTCGCCGAACGCGCGCATCCAGGCATGGTCCTGATAGAATTGCTGCCGTCCGGTCAGCGTGCGCCAGGGGATCAGCTCGTGCACGTTGGTATAGCCGGCGTTGTAGCTGACGTGCTCGCTCTCCAGCCCACTCCAGGTCGGTGACGAAATGATCTTTCGAGGTTGCGCCTGCAGGTCGCGAAAGCGGATCTTGTCGTCGGCGCGCGCGGCCGCGAGATGCTGGTGCTGCCGCCCGGTCTGTTTCTCCAGCGCCGCCCAGGCTTTGACCGCGACCTCGCCGTTGGTCTCCGGAGCGAGCGACAGGATCACTTCGGCGGCGTCGATGTCGGTGTCGATGCGCGGCCGGCCCGCCGCGTTGACGCCGTTCAATTGGCCAAGCTGCTCGACCTCGTGCGCGGTTTGCCAGCCGATGCCCTTGCCGCCATTGCCCAGCTTGTCCATCAGTGGCCCAAGCGAGGTGAACCGCTCGTAGGTCGCGGGATAGTTGCGTTCGACCACCGTTACCGCTGGCATGGTCTTGCCGGGGATCGGGGCGATGCCGTCGCGCTTCCAGTCGTGCACCGCGAAGGGCTGCGCCAGCTCGCCGGGCGTGTCGTGCATGATCGGGGTCAGCACCACGTCGCGCTCCACGCCGAGCTGACCCGGCGCCAGCTCGGAGAATTTTTCGGCGATCGACTTGAAGATCTCCCAGTCCGAGCGCGACTCCCACACCGGATCCACCGCCGCGGACAGCGGATGGATGAACGGATGCATATCGGAGGTGTTCAGGTCGTGCTTCTCGTACCAGGTGGCGGTCGGCAGCACGATGTCGGAATAGAGGCACGTCGTGGACATGCGGAAGTCGAGCGTCACCAGCAGGTCGAGTTTTCCCGTCGCCGCGTCGCGCCAACGCACTTCCTCGGGTTTCGCGGCGCCCTCCGCACCAAGGTCCTTGCCCAGCACGCCGTGGTCGGTGCCCAGCAGGTATTTCAGGAAATACTCGTGCCCCTTGCCGGAGGCGCCGAGCAGATTGGACCGCCAGACGAACATGTTGCGCGGAAAGCTTTCCGGCGCATCGGGGTCCTCGGAGACGAAATGCAGCGCGCCGGATTGCAGCGCGCCGGCGACGTGGTCGGGCACTTTCTCGCCGGCCGCCTCCGCCGCCGCGGCGATGCCAAGCGGGTTGGTTGCCAGCTGCGGCGCCGAGGGCAGCCAGCCCATCCGCTCGGCCTTCACGTTGCAGTCGATCAGCGTGCGCGGCAGCGCGGCGGGGTCGGCGAGTGGTGAGGTGATGTCGGCGACCGTCAGCTTTTCGTAACGCCACTGTGACGTATGAGTGTAGAAGAAGCTGGTGGAATTCATCTGCCGCGGCGGGCGGTGCCAGTCGAGCGCGAAGGCCAGCGGCGTCCAGCCGGTCTGCGGGCGCAGCTTCTCCTGCCCGACATAGTGCGACCAGCCGCCGCCGGACTGGCCGATGCAGCCGCACATCATCAGCAGGTTGATGATGCCGCGGTAGATCATGTCCATGTGGTACCAGTGGTTCAGCCCGGCGCCCAGGATCACCATCGACTTGCCATGGGTCTTCTCGGCGTTCTCGGCGAACTGCCGCGCCACGGCGATGATGTGTGCGCGCGGCACGCCGGTGATGTGCTCGGCCCAGGCCGGCGTGTAGGGCACGTCGTCGTCGTAATTGTTGGCTACGTTGCCGCCGCCGAAGCCGCGGTCGATGCCGTGATTGGCGGCCAGCAGGTCGAACACCGTGGCGACCGCGACCTTGCCGGCAACGGTTTGCACGCGGCGCACCGGCACGTTGCGCAGCAGCACCTCGTCATGTGCCGTCGGGTGGAATGCAGTCGGCGCCTTGCCGCCGAAATACGGAAATGCCACCGGAACGACATCGTCGTGCCGGTCGGCCAGCGTCAGTGCCAGCGACGATTCGGCCCCGGCGCGGGCGTCGCGTGCTTCCAGGTTCCACTTGCCGGCATCGCCCCAGCGGAAGCCGATCGCGCCGTTCGGCACCACGATCGACCCGTCCGTTGCATCGAATCCCAGCGTCTTCCATTCGGCCTGATGCGCCTGGTCGAGCGCGCCATCCAGGTCCGAGGCACGCAGGTAACGGCCGGGCACGTACTGGCCGTCGCGGCTTTCCAGCATCACCAGCATCGGCATGTCGGTCAGCCGGCGGCAGTAATCGATGAAATACGCGGTCTGGCGATCGCAGGTGAAATTCCTTCAGCACGACGTGCGACATCGCCAGGGCCAGCGCCGCGTCGGTGCCCTGCTTCGGATGCAGCCACAGGTCGGAGAATTTCGCGGCCTCGGAATAATCCGGGCAGATCACCACCGACTTGGTGCCCTTGTAGCGCACCTCGGTGTAGAAATGCGCGTCCGGCGTGCGGGTCTGCGGCACGTTGGAGCCCCACAGCAGCAGGAACGTGGAGTTGTACCAGTCGGCGCTTTCCGGCACGTCGGTCTGCTCGCCCCAGGTCTGCGGGCTGGCCGGCGGCAGATCGCAGTACCAGTCGTAGAAACTCATGCAGACGCCGCCGATGCAGCGACAGGTAGCGGCTGCCGGCGGCGTACGGACACCATCGACATCGCCGGGATCGGCGAGAAGCCGATGACGCGATCCGGTCCCCAGCGCTTGATGGTGTGGATGTTGGCGGCGGCGATGATCTCCTCCGCCTCCTGCCAGCTTGCGCGCACGAAGCCGCCGAGACCCCTCACCTGCTTGTAGCTGCGCGATTTCGTTGCGTCCTCGACGATCGACGCCCAGGCCGCGACCGGATCGAGCGACACGCGCGCGGCCCGGTACAGCTCCAGCAGGCGGCGGCGGATCAGCGGATATTTCAGCCGGTTGGCACTGTAGAGGTACCAGGAATAGCTGGCCCCCCGCGCGCAACCGCGCGGCTCGTGGTTCGGCAGGTCGGGCCGGGTACGCGGATAGTCGGTCTGCTGCGTTTCCCAGGTGACGATGCCGCCCTTGACGTAGATCTTCCAACTGCACGACCCGGTGCAGTTCACCCCATGGGTAGAACGCACGATCTTGTCGTGCTGCCAGCGGGAACGGTACGCCTCCTCCCACCGGCGGTCCTCGTTGGTCACCACGCCGTGGCCGCCGGAGAACGTGTCGACGGTCCTGCGGAAGAATGTCAGACGGTCGAGGAAATGGCTCATCTTGCTGCCTGTGTGCTCGGGTCAGCCGGCGACGGCGCGGCGGGTGCGGACGAAGCCGATCGAGACCATGATCGCGGCGACCGCCAGCACGACGTAGACGAAGAACCCGCCGGCATAGCCGCGGTCGCCCAGCGCCCCGGCGAACAGGCCCAGCATCGGCGGGATCACGAAGCCGCCCAGCGCGCCGAGCCCGCCGACCAGGCCCGAGGCTCCGCCGACCGCGTGCGGCACATATTTCGGCACCATCTTGAACACCGCGGCATTGCCGAGGCCCATGCCGACCGCGATCGCCAGTTCACCGGCCAGGTTGAGGGAGAAGTCGGTCACCGCGGTCAGCAATCCGGCGCCGATCAGCACGATGACGAAGGCCACCACCGCCAGCCGCTCGCCACCGAACCGCTCGGACAATTTGCCGCCCTGCACGCGGGTCAGCGCCGCCAGCAGTGAGAACCCCGCGCCGCCGAGGATGCCGGCGGTGCGGATATCGACATGGTGCAGGTTGACCCAGTAGGTCGGGAACCACGCGGTCAGCGCCAGGAAGCCGCCGAACGAGACGAAATACAGAAACACCAAGCCCCAGGTCCGCGGCTCATCGGCGGCCGTGATCAGCGCGCCCCACACCGACTCGCGGGGGAACAGTTCCTGCCCGCAGCGCTGCGCCACGTCGTGCGCCTCGTCGGGCGGAACGTCCCGGGCGCGCAACTGGAAGTAATACGCATCGCGCGCCAGCCAGCCGTAGATCGCCGTGCCGATCAGCAGGAACGCGAGCCAGGCGAGGTACGACCCGGCCAGCCCCAGCGCGCCGATCGCAAAGGGCAGGATCAGGGTAAACAGGCCGGGCGCCAGGTTGCCGACGCCACCGTAGATGCCCAGCGCGCCGCCCTGGCGGTTTTGCGGATACCAGTAGGAGACCTGCGGGATGCCCACCGAGAACGACGCGACGCCACAGCCGCTCATGAAGCCGAACAGCAAGATCACCGGATACAGCGCCGGCGTCACGTTCGGCACGGTGACCAGGATGAACACCAGGCCCCACATGCCGACGATCGAGGCGCCGAACAACGTCAGCATCGGCAACCGCCCGCCGACCTTGTCCACCCAGGCGCCGAACGGGATGCGCAACAGCGAGCCGGTCAGTTGCGGGGCGGCCACCAGCAGGCCGACCAGCAGCGGCGAGAGCTGCATCGACTGCTGGAACGCATGCGCGGCCGGGCCATACAGCGACACCGCGGCGAAGCCGATGAAGAAGCCCCAAGTGCCCATGATCAGGCCTTGGCGCGGCGTGCCGAGCAGACCCGCTCGGGCGATCTCGGCGGCCGGATCGGGCGGCACGGCGCGCGGCGTCGTCTGGTCCATGGCATACGCTCCGGTGCGGCAGGCGATCTGCGTGCCGCTCGCCGTGCGTCATGTGGAAGCCGCGCCAAGCGCGCTTTGATCCAGATCAAACCATTGACAAATAAGCACTATTTGACATTTGTCAAAACCCGGGTGAGATTGGCTGGCCGGGCAAGCTGGCGCTGAACAATCGGACACGCGTGTGACACCAGCATCCCCAGCAGTGACCGACCGCCGCGGACCGGCGGTCCCCCGATGAAGCCCGGCCTGGCCACGCTGCGCGTCGTGCCGATGTTCGAACGCCTGGACGCGGAGTTGCTCGGCCGGATCAACGCCATTACCGATCTGGTCAAGGTCGCGCCCGGAGTGGAGCTGTGTCGGCAGGGCGCATTTCCCGACCGATTGCACATCCTGCTGGACGGCCAGGTGACGCTGAGCGGCGCCGCATCGGACGGCACCTTGGCCGTCGTGGAGGTCGTCCATCCGGCCGCCCATTTCGTGTTGGCGGCGGTGTTGAAGGAGCTGCCCTATCTGATGAGCGCACATGCCGTCACGCCGTCGCGGCTGCTACTGCTCGATGCCGCCGCCCTGCGGGCACTGCTGGAACAGGCCCCACCCCTGGCGCTCGCCCTGATGCGCGCCGAGGCGCAGGATTTCCGCGCCATGGTGCGTCAAGTGCGCGACCTGAAGCTGCGTTCAGCGGCGCAACGGCTTGGCTGTTATCTGCTGGCCCTGGTGAGGGATCCGACCGTGCAGACCGCCGACCTGCGTCTGCCATTCGACAAGGGGCTGCTCGCGGCCCGCCTCGGCTGCCGACAGGAAAACCTGTCGCGCGCCTTCGCCACCCTGCGCGCGCATGGAGTGGAGACCCACGGGGCACGCGTTCTGCTGCACGATATCCGGCGCCTGCGGGAATTCGCGGTACCGGACGAACTCGTGGATCCGCTGACGACGCCAGCAGTGGGATGATGACGCCCTGGAGATCGGCATCCCTCTAGATGGTCCGGCTCGTCATAATTTATGCCCATGACCCGCTGGCACGCTCACCCCCATAACGCGGCCTTGACCATCTCAAAATCGAGTTTCCTGTCCTTCGGCGTTACGTTCACTGCCCCGCCGCGCATCAACTTGCCATCAGCAGGTCCCCGACCAGCGGCTTCTTGATTTGCTCCTGGATCATCCGGGACAGCGGGTCGGAGCGTATACGGCCTGTCGTAGCCTCGCGCGACCAGGCATTCCTTTGCCGCCAATGACAGGCGGCACTGTGTTCAAAAACCCCATCGCGAATACCGCAAACTGACCCCCGCACTTCCGCCAATTTCCGACGGCTCAGAAACCGATCACAAAACAGTGTCTTTATGATCGATCTCTGGTAGAGTGTTGGGCATTAGAGTGGACATTAGACATGACCAAGCGTGTCGCCCTGTACTTCCGGGTCACCGACGTGTCGGCGATCGGATCAGAAGCGCCACGAAGCTGGCGCCGATCAGCGCAATGCCACCTGCGGTCAAAGCGGCATTGAAGCTGCCCGTGTTGTCGCGCACATAGCCAAACACTACCGGCCCTACCGTGCCGCCTAAATTGCCCGCACCGTTGATCAGTCCGATACCGACCCCGGCGACGGAGATCGGCAGCACCTCGGATGGCAGGGTCCAGAATGGTCCGAACCGGCCCAGGAAGGCGCCAATCGACAGGGTCAGGAACACCACCGTCGCGTAGGGGCCGAAACCCGTGGCGAACTGCGCGCAGAACAGGAAAATCCCACTGGCAGAGGTCGCGGCGATCATGTGCCATTTCCGCTCGCCTCGCCGGTCGGAGCTGCGTGCGACCAGCACCATCAGCGTCGCACCCGCGGCGTAGGGCAACGCTGTCAGCACGCCAACCAACCCGATCGATGCACCGGTCTCCTTCACCACGCTCGGCAGCCAGAAGCCCACGCCCCATTCCGCCGCCAGCGCGCCGAAATTGTACAGGACCAGCAAGATCACCGGGCGGCTGTAGAGCACGGTCAACCAGTGCCCCGCCCGCGGCGGAATGGTGGCGTTCTCGACGGCCAGTTCCGCCATCAGCCGGTCTCGCTCCGCCGCCGGCAACCACGATGCCTTCGCCGGGTTGTCGGCGATCGCCCATAACCACACACCGGCCCACAACAGGCCGGGCGCTGCCTCCAGCAGGAACATCGTGCGCCAGTCCGAGACCGAGAGCACGAAACCTGAAATCGGATTGCCGATCATCGGCGCGATCGCCAGGCTGAGCAGGAACACGGTGTTGGCGCGGGCCCGCTCGGGTTTGGTGAACCAGGCGCGGATCAGCACGATGGTACAGGTCAGCACGCCGCCCTCGGCCAGGCCCAGGGCGAACCGGTTGATCCAGAGCTCGGTCCCAGTGCGGACGAAGGCGGTCGTCATGGAAATCGCCGCCCACGCCAGCAATTGCAGGAAGATGATGCGTTTGGCCGACCACACGCCGGCCAGGCGGCCGGTGGGGATCTGCAGGACGATGTAGCCCCAGAAGAACACGCTGGTGGCCTCGCCGATGGCGACCGCGGATAAGTGCAGCTCGCTGCGCATCGCCGGGATCGCCATCGCGATGTTGGTGCGGTCGATGAACGACAGCACGTACATGACGAACGACACGCCCAGAATGCGCCACCAGCGGTCCTGGTAGAATGCCAATTTGGTTGGCGTCATCGGGCGGGTCGAGGGCCTATGGCCCCAACAGGATCGACAGCGCCTGCTGATACGCCACCTCGGCCCGCGCCTTGAGTTCGGGCGTGGTGCAGCTCCCGATCGGATGCTGGACCTTCATGAACGGGTAATCCGCCAGACCCATGATCCTGGCGATGTTCCTGGCCGTGACCTCAAACGGTTCGGTGGTCAGCACCACCGCCCGTTTACCCAACTGCTCGAATGTAATTCCGTCGTGCAGACTGCACGTTGAGCAGGAGCCTCAATCTCCCAGACCGGTGATGAGGAAATCCACCTCCGCTGCTGCCTGGGCCAAGGTTTCCGACGGCGCCGGCGCGCTGGCGTTGGATTTCGAATACACCGCGCGAATGACACAACCGTTCCGTTTTACAAACAGACCGGCCACCTCGTGCAGCATCTCCACCGCGTTCAGCTTGCCGTTTTCCAGGATGCCGATGGTCTTGCCTTCCAGCGAGGCAAGCGCCGCCGCGCGGGACAGGTTGCGTTCCGTACCGGATGATGTGGGGTCATAGAGCTGCATGAACGTTCCCCTTCCCTAATTGCAATCGATGCAGACCCCGATGGGCTTGTGCTGCATGATCGAACCGCGGCCACGGCTCCATGACGGGATGAAGCAAGAGTGGCCGCCAGCGTCGCCGCCACCCATGGTGATCAGGATGTCATCAGGCGTCAAGCCGCGGTGGAGATAGCCGGCCTCCGCCAACGGATGGGCATCGGCGCCATGCTGCTTGTCGTACTCGACGTCGCGGTACTTGCCGACGCGGGTCATCTCTTCGACGGTTCGTTTGGCGTGCGAAAACAGGAAGTCTTGGGCGTTCTGACGGGTCCAGCCGGCGCCGGCGAGGATCGACATGTGCTCCGGCGCGAGGATGACGACGCTCTGGCCCAGCGTGATGCAGCCATCATTGGCCATCGCGTCGACGACCGAGCCCAGGATCTGTTCGGGTGTGTTGCCACCGTGGTTTTCCACGTTGCAGAACCCGCCCCCGGCGAAGACCGTGACGCTGGATACGCCCTCGGGATAATCCTGCGCCTGGCACACCAGCGGCCACGGGTTGCCGCGAGCGCGTTCGGCGATGCAGAAGCTGTATTTGCCGGGATTGCCCTGCGTCGACTTGTCGGAAATGCCCGGGATCATCTGGAACACGTTGCGCAGGATCAGCCGCGTGGCGCGACCGATCGTCGCGTTGGCCCGGTTGCCGGGTCCGAACAGGTTCACGTCGGCGTTCATGCCGATCGCCTCGGCGTAGGGTCCGCTGACGATCAGCAGCGGCGCGGAACCCCCGGTGCTGGCGGCGGAGCCGTGGAAGTTGAAGCCCGGCTTGTCCATCGCCTCGAACGCGGCGACCATGACCGGGAAATACTCCGGCAGGCAGCCGGCCATGACCGCGTTGACCGCGGCGGCATGGACGGTGAGCTGCAGCCCGGTCGCGGGATGGGTGGCGATCACGGCTTCGGACGGGCGGCCCTCGTAGGCCAGCATGGCATGCACGCGGTCCACCACGGGCGGGATCACCGGCAAACCATCGGTCCAGCCTTGCTCGTAGCAATAGTCGATCGCGGCCAGCAGATCGTCCGGCACGTCATGGATGCGGTTGGAGTCGAGTGGCATTTATCCGGGCTCCTGGTCTGGCGGACCGGGGTTTGTCATCGCGTTTCCAGCGTCGGCGCGAGGACGGTAAACGGCAGGTTTCGCAATGACAAGGTGAGCGTGCCGGAGGCGTATGCACCGACGATGGCGAGTATCTCGCCGGCGGCGACGGGCGCGGGCCGTTCGCACGATCTCAGGATGAGCCAGTCGGCTGGCGCACTGCGGGATGAGCTGTGACATAGACCGAAGAGCCCACTTCTGACCTGACGCGGAAATCCGCAGACGCTGGCCCGCGCGATCGGTTTGCGCCCAAGGCGGTCGTTCGATGTCGCCTCGCGGTCGCTCGAATGCAGACGTTTGCCCAAATGTGGTAGCAGTTGCTCAGATGCCTGCTGCGGATGGAAGCAAGCTCGGCAACCTCGTCTGGAACAGCTACCGCTCCGTCGTCAACGGCTGCAAAAAGGCTTGGCAATTCCTGATCGATGACCCCGACCGCATCAGCTCTATCGGAACCCGCGAGTGAGCATGTGTCAGTCTTTAGGCCGGCTGGTATCACAGGCGAAGGGCCTTGGACCGCATTTCACTCCTATCCGCCGGCGAGGCGCGGGAGCAGGAAGATCTCGGCGTCCTTGGGCAGTTCCTTGGACCAGGTGTCGCGATAAATCACCCCATCGATGGAGACGGCGATGCCCCGCTCGATGAAGGGCCCGAGCGCGGGATACTGCTCCGCCAGATTGCGGAACAGCTCCCGGATGTCTTTTGCCTCGACTTCGAGCTTCTGCTTGCCTCCGGCGGCCGCGCCGAGCGACCCCCAGAGCGTCACCTCGACCATCAGCGCGCCCGTTCGGCCTCCAGTGCCGCCAGGATGCGTGGTGGCGACATGGGAATATGCGTCATGCGAACGCCAACCGCATTCGACACCGCATTCGCGATTGCCGCCAGCGGTGGCACGATCGATGTTTCGCCCACGCCACGCACCCCATAGGGATGATTCGGATTGGGGATCTCGAGAATCTGCGTGTCGATCATCGGCAGGTCCGAGCAAACCGGGACGCGGTAGTCGAGGAAGCCGGGGTTCTGCAGGCATCCGTCCTCACCGTAGACGTACTCCTCATTCAGGGCCCACCCGATGCCCTGCGCGGCTCCACCTTGGTACTGCCCCTCCACATAGGCCGGATGCACCGCCTTTCCCGCGTCCTGTATGACCGTATAGCGCAGCACCTTGGTGGCACCGGTCTCCGGATCCACTTCAATGTCGCAGATGTGGGTGGCAAACGAGACGCCGGCGCCATCGGCGACGAGCTCGCTGTGGCCGGCGACCGGTCCGCCCGTCTTGGCGGCGCCCGCCGCGATGTCCTTGACCGACAACGGGGCAAGATTGCCGTGCGTCTCCCCCTGCGCCATGGCGTGCCCGTTCTTCCAGACGACATCGTCGACCGGAATATCCCACATCCTGGCCGCGCGTTCCCGCAGGACCACGATGGCGTTGCGGGCGGCCGAGATCGTCGCCATCGACGAGGAGAAGGTGCCGCGGCTTCCGTCGGTCATGTCGTTGTAGCCGAGGGTTCCGGTATCGGCGACCACCGTCTGCACCTGCGCATAGGGAATGCCGAGCTCCTCCGCCGCCACCAGCGACAGCGAGGCGCGCGAACCACCCACGTCGACCGTGCCGACGGTCAGCGTCACGGTACCGTCGGTGCCGATGTTAAGGTCGGTGCAGGTCTGGCCGCCGAAGTTGAACCAGAAACCACAGGCCATGCCACGCCCCTGGTTCTTGCCGAGTGGCGCCTTCATGTGAGGATGCTGCTGCGCCGCTTCCAGCGTGGGCCCGATGCCGATCGGGCCATACACCGGACCGTAGGACGATTTGGTGCCTTCCCTGGCAGCGTTCCTGATGCGGAATTCAACCGGGTTCATGCCGATCTTCTGTGCCAGCTCATCGATGACGCTTTCCACCGCGAAGGCGGCCATCGGCGCCGAAGGCGCGCGATAGGCCGCTGTCTTGGGCCGATTGACCAGCACCTCATAGCCGACCGTCTTGACGTTCTTCAGGTCGTAGCAGGCAAACGAGGTCATGGCGCCGAGCTCGGCCCACATGCCGCCGTAGGGGCCGCAGGAATAGCTTAGCGTGGCCGTTGCCCCCGTGATGGTGCCGTCCTTCCTGGCGCCGATCTTGACCTTGATCGAGGTGGCGCTGGTCGGGCCCGAGGCACGGAAGACGTCCTCGCGCGACATGACGAGCTTGACCGGCCGGCCCGCCTTGCGCGACAGCGCCAGCGCAATCGGCTCGGCCCAGATATGCGTCTTGCCGCCGAAACCGCCGCCAATCTCTGACGCGGTGACGCGCAGCTTCGAAACATCCAGGCCGAGCAGCGCGGCACATTGCTGGCGATAGACGAAATGGCCCTGGGTGCACACCCACAGCTCAGAGGTCCCATCGGAATTGACGCTTGCGACACAGGCGTGGGGCTCGATATAGCCCTGGTGCGTCTGCTCGGTCTTGAAGCAACGTTCTACGACGGCGTCGGCCTCCTTGAAGCCCGCTTCGACGTCACCGTGGCCGTACTGGGTGCGATTGGCGATGTTGCAGGGCGCGGTGGGTTTGGGGTCGACACCGCCGGTGAACACCGTCTTGTGCAGCAGCGGCGCCGAGGCCTGCATCGCTTCGTCGACATCCGTGACGTGCGGCAGCACCTCATAGTCGACCTCGATGAGCTCCAGGGCTTGCCTGGCCGTGCGGGCATCGATCGCAGCCACTGCGGCCACCGCATGGCCATCGTAGAGCGCCTTCTTGCGCGCCATGCAGTTGTCGAGGATGTCATACATGGCGGAATCGCCGTTGGTGAGATCGGGCAGATCCGCCGCAGTGATTACCGCCTTGACGCCCTTCAGCTTCTCCGCCTTGGACGTGTCGATCCGCCTGATCCTGGCGTGGGCGTGGGGGCTTCTGAGAATGCGCCCCACGAGCTGCCCGGGCATATTGAAATCCGCGCCGTAGCGCGCGCGTCCCGTTACCTTGTCGACCCCGTCGGGACGAACCGGTCGGGTGCCGACGGATGTGAACGTCCGGACCGAGTAGCGCGGGTCGAATCCCATGGTCATGCCCCCTTCATCACGCGAGCGGCGTCCTGCACGGCACGCACGATCTTGTCGTAGCCTGTGCAGCGGCAGAGGTTTCCGGCCAGCCCGAAGCGGATTTGTTCTTCTGTCGGATTGGGGTTCCTGGCCAGCAGATACTTCGCCGCCATCAGGAAACCCGGTGTACAGAAGCCGCATTGCAAGGCGGCGTGTTCGAGAAACTTCGCCTGCAGCGGGTGCAGCTTGTCACCGGTCGCCATGCCCTCGATGGTCTCGATGCGGCGGCCCGCGGCCTCCGCGCCCAGTACCAGGCACGAGCACACCAACCGGCCGTCGACAATGACGCTGCATGCGCCGCAGTCACCGGTGCCGCAGCCTTCCTTGGCTCCCATGAGCCCCAGGTGGTCACGCAGCACGTCGAGCAGCGTCTCCTCAAACTGGCACAGGAACTCGACGTCATCGCCATTGATCGTGGTTGAAACAGCTATGCCCGACATCACTTTCCTCCTGCCCGCTCATAGGCGATCCTGGCAGCGCGCCTCGCCATCACGCCTGCGACCTTCTTCCTGAATTCCACGGTAGCACGTTTGTCGTTGATGTATGAATCGGCGTCGAATTTGACCCTACGCCGATGACGAGCAACCTCTTGATATGAGGCTTTGGCGGTCAATCCCAGCTCCCGGACCCCGCAAGAGCAACCGCTGGAGTTTTGGGTCCGGGGACCGGCACATGGTTCGCTACGTGTCCAGGAAGGCCACCGATTCGCCAGGCAAGCTGGCCCCCTTTTTTTAGCGCGGACCTCACTCATCCCCTCATATTCAAACCACGAAGAACAGCCCGCTGAATGCGTGGCGCGCGGCGACGACCTCGACAAAGCGCGCTATGAGCGGGGTCAATCGTTGTTCCGGCATGGTCGGGATAGCAGTTGTCGCAGCCCGCGCCGGCGGGTCTCCACCCAAAGGGGCAGTAACCGCCTCGCCACGGCGCGAACCGGTGAATATGAGGCATTGCACACGATCAGACTGAGGCGCCACCGGGTGCAGGCGCGAGCTCCTGGAGCAACCGGTCCGGCGCCGCCTGCGCAGACTGCGCGGTCCGCAGGCGACCCTCGTCGCGGGCACGGCGGATTCCCCGAGGGTCACCTTTGAAGAGCGACCAACCGCACCGCAGCACGTCGAGGCTGGCCTCGTCTCGCGCCGCATCCACCATGTCAGCCGTCGAGATTGAACTGTGTCTGCTCGACACCTCGAGCCAGATCGGCAACCGAAGCGCGGGTGTAGACCGCGGTGGTGTCGAGACTTTCATGGCCCAGCAGCTGCGCCAGCTCGACCAACCTGCCCGGATGCTGGCGCAGCCAGGCGAGCGCGAAGGTGTGACGCAGGCGATGGGCGCTGATTTCGGACGCGGTCAGCCCGGCCCGCCGGACCAAGGCTGCGATCACATTCTGGATCGAGCGTACTGGCATGGCCGTGCTGCGACCAGACCGGAACCGCGGCCTCGGACTGCGCGGCAGGCTCCTGTTCGAGGAGCTGTCGCAAGGCACGACGGGCCGTGGCGTTCAACGGCACCTTAGTAACCTCTCCCACCGTAATGAACACCCCGACGCAGATCGGGCGAGATGACGATCTGACCACCCACCGCTGCAAACGGCAACACGCTCGATCGCGCGGAAGGCATGACTGGTGAGGCCAATCTCACGCATGATGGCGTCCTGATATCGAGAAAGCGGGCGGCACGTTTCAGCAACAACGTGCTATTCAGCCGCCTGCTTTACCCAGACCGGCGGGTCGACCGCACCGACCTGGCCGGTGATGCGCCCGTAGGCCTCCGGCCGGCGATGCTTGTCGAACGCGAAGATCGTCGTGCGGCCCAGCGTGCACATGTCCAGATTGCAGTCGGCGGTGATCAGCTCGTCGTCCCAGCTTGTCGCCATGGCGATGATCTCGCCCTGCGGATTGACGATGATCGAGTGGCCGAACAGCTCGCACCCGTCCTCGATTCCGGCCTTGGCCGTCGCGACCGCGAAGCAGGCGTTCTGGTAGCAGCCCGCCTGGATCGACAGGTGCGAGTGGAACACGCGCAGATGATGCGCCTCGAACCCGCCGGCCTCCATGTTCAGGCTCGGCGTGTTGTAGCCCAGCATGCACCAGCTCGACGCTTTGCAACCCGAGCACGCGCCACGCCTCCGGCCAGCGGCGATCGTTGCAGATCAGCATCCCCATGTTGATGCCATCCAACCCGCCCCCAGGGGAATTCATCACCGCGCGTACCACCGGGAAGCCGAGGTTGCCGACCTCGAAGTACCGCTTTTCCAGATGCTGCACCTTGCGCCGCGGATCGAACTCCGCGTGCCCGGGCAGGTGCACCTTGCGGTATTTCAGCACGATGTCGCCGTCCGGGTTCACCAGGATCGAGGTGTTGAACCGGCGCTTGCGCACCGTGCCGGTCTCGTCCGGCTCATGCGCGATCTCGGCATAGCCCAGATGAAAGCCGATGCCGTACCGGCGCGCCGCGGCGAACAGCGGCGCGGTTTCGTTCGACGGCATCGCCGTCTCGAACCAATGGTCGGCCTCGGCGATCGTCCGCATGATAGTGGCGCGGGAAGAAGGTGGTCAGGGCGAGCTCGGGGAACACCACCAGCTCCGACGCCGCGCTGGTGTGCGCGCTCCATCAGCCGGAGCATCCGCTCGACCGCGACCGCGCGCGGCTCGGCCTGTTGGATCGGCCCAAGCTGGGCGGCAGCGACGGTGATACTTCGTGCGGTCACTCGACTTGCTCCCGGATCATTGGGGGGTACGCGATATTTCCTTGACGGTCATCGCCTTCCCAGGCTGTACCGCGCGTGCCGTGTAGCACAGGCGCGTCCGCGATCGAGTATGTAGCGACCGGCCGATCACCCCGCCGCCCCGACGATCCGCTCCACCCGCAACTCCCCCTTCGCACCCCACCCCTGCGCACCCTCCGGCACGTCCGGCCGGAACCGCTCATAGAGCCGGAACCCAACGCGGTTCAGTTCCTCGGGCGGGAGCGACGCGGCAAGCGCTTCCATGGCGGCTTGGGCCTCGTTCAGCAGATCGTCGACGATGTGCGGGATGGCAAGGCCTCCGGCGTGACGGCAGGGCGGTAAGAGTGTCGATCATGCGATCGACCAAGGCGTCGGCATCGATGGCGTTGACCACGAAGGCGCTGGGCGGGCGTTTCTGGCGGTCATGCCAGTCGATGGTCGAACGGCCGCGCGGGTCGCCTTCGGTCGTGATGTCGATATCGCGGTCACGACCCTCGAACAGCTCCTGCCTAAGCAGCCAGGCGATGACGCAGGGATCGTGCATGGGATGGGCCGTGGTCCCGAGCCCGCCCGGTCGCGGTCGCGTCAACATCGCGTGCGTTATGCTGCCGGCGCGATTCGCCAACCCGTGCAGTCGCCGCAGATGCTCGGGCGAGGCCAACGCACGATGGGTGGCGTGCAGGCCGATCAAGGCGGTGCGGATGCCGGCCTCCAGCACAGCCCGTGCGGCGTGCGGATCGACGTAGAAATTGAACTACGCCGCCGGCGTCACGGTGCCGAGACCCATGGCGCCGCTCATCACCACAATCCGGGCGATGGCGGGCACGATGTCCGGCGCCAGGCGCAGTGCTATGGCGGCGTTGCCCCGTGGGCCGAGGGCGGCCAGGGTGATGGAGCCTGGCTCTGCCGCGCGCAGCAGGCGGATGATGGCGGCGATGGCGTGGCCCGATTTGGGGGAGGATTGCGGCGCCGGCAGGTCGGCTCTGGACAAGCCATCGGGTCCGCAGAGAAACTTTGCGATTTCGAGCGCCAGGACCGTCGGGGCGGCCATGCCGGCAATCACCGGCCCGTCCGGGCGCCCCGCGAGATCGCGGACACGCGGCGCGTTCGCCGTGGTCTGCGCCACGGGCACATTGCCGGCGACCGTGGTGATGGCGCGGATATCAAGCCGGTCCCGCGCGGCGAAGGCCAGCAGCAGAGCGACCGCATCGTCCTTACCGGGATCCGCGTCGATGATGATCGATTGAACAGCCTGGCTCACGCCGCCAGGTCCGTGCCGGTCATCACCATGTGGCCGAGTTCGTCGGCGCTGATGCGCCCGATCGGGCGATCTATCACCTTGCCGCCGTTCTTCAGGATTGCCACGCGACTGGCCACCGCCACGACGTCACGCATGTTGTGGCTCACCAGCACGATGGTGCGGCCCTCGTCGCGCAAATGGCGGATAAGGTCGAGTACCTGGGCGGTTTCGCGCACGCCGAGGGCGGCGGTCGGTTCGTCCATGATGATCAGTCCGGCGTTCCAGCGCAGCACGCGCGCGATCGCCACGGCCTGGCGTTGTCCGCCGGACAGCCGCTCCACCGGGGCAGCGATATCGTCGATCCGCACCGACAGCCGGGCGAGAAATCGCGTGGCCTCGCGCGCCATCGCGGCCTTGTCCAGCACACGCAGGAACCCCAGGAGCACCGGCCGGGTCAGCTCGGATCCCATGAACACGTTGGCCGCGATCGAGAGCCGCGGCGCCAGTGCCAGGTCCTGGTAGATCGTCGCCACGCCCTGGCCGAGCGCATCATACGGCGAACGAAACCGCACCTCGGCGCCGGCCAAGAACAGTTTGCCTTCGGTCGGGTCCGCCGCGCCCGACATGATGCGGATCAAGGTGGATTTGCCGGCACCATTGTCCCCACAGATCGCCATCACGTCGCCACGGCTTACATCGAGATCGATCCCGCTAAGCGCGGTCACCGCGCCATAGCGCTTGGTGATGCCGCGCAGCGACATCGACGGCGCCACCTCAGGAATTGATCTTACTTCAGGAATTGCTTGACGTTGCCGGCGTCCACCAGCACCGCGTCCATGAAGAGATAGCGGCCGTTGGCGACCGACGACGCGGGCTGCTTCTTCACGACGATCGAATTGATCGCGTCGACCGCCTTGACCCCCATCTGCTCGAACGGGATCGCGACGGTGGCGACAAGACTGCTGTCAGGATCGGCGATCCGCCGATAGCTTTCCTGTCCGCCGTCCATGGAGACCAACGGAATCTGCCCCTTCTTGAGGCCCTGCGCCTTCAGCAGATCGTCGATGATATAGGCTTGGCCGTCGAACGAGGCCCAGATGCCGTTCACACGGCCCTGGTTTTGCAGCAGCAGCGCCTGCATGCCGGTGCGGACATCGTCCTGCCAGCTTTGCGTGCGCGCCATCGCGTGCTTGCCAATCGGCGTGACGCCCTGGTTCTCCGACAGCACGTCGTCCAGCAGCTTGCCGCGGATGCGCGAGGCGACGTTGAACTCGAACCGCTCTTCCAGCAGGTTGCCGTGATAGTTCATCAGGCCCAGCAGGTACAGAGCGCCGTCCGCGCCGACCTTGTATTCGTTGGTCTCGATATCAAACAGTGCGTGCGGGCTGGCGCCAGATTGCACGGTGATCACCGGGATGCCTTTGTCCAGGGCCTCCTTGAACTGGGCATCGGCCTCGATCGGCTTTCCCATGGCGATGATGATAGCGTCGACCTTCTTGGCGATCAGCGTCTCGAACTGCTCGACGTGCTTGGGGAGCGAGCCTTCGGAGTTCAGCAAGGTCACCGTCCAGCCGTTCGCCTTGGCCGCCGCCGCCGCGGCATTGGCAACCCGGGCGTGTGTTTCCGAGGAGAACTGGAAGCCGATGATGCCGACTTCGAACGCGGAGGCCGCGCCGCATCGCAACACCAGGGCCACGGCTGCGGCGAAAAGTAGAGTCCAGCACTTCGTCATGCGATCCCCCAGGGCTTCTTGGCCGATCATACCTTGAACGCCACCTTCTTCACCACGCTCGCGGAAAACGCAACCGAGCCGATGATAACGCCGCCGAGCATGATGTCCTGCACGTAGTATGGCGTGCCGAGCAGAATCGAGCCCGTTGCCGAGCACCTTCAGCACCAGCGCCGAGAATACCGTACCCGCCACGTTGGGCATTCCGGGCTCGAACATCGTCATCCCCAGCAGCACCGCGGCGATGGCGTAGAGAAAATAATCACCGGCCATATTGGGCGATGCCGAGGACAGATTGGCCGTCAGCAGTACCGCCGTCACGGCGGCAAACAGGCCGGACAAGATCAAACCGAGCCGCTTCATCCGTGCCGTCGCGATGCCCGCGAGGCGTGCGGCTTCCTCGGCTTCGCCGGTCGCGATCATGTGGGCGCCGGTGCGCGTCCATTTCAGCAGCGCCCAACAGAAACACGTGGCAGCGGCTAGGAACCACACGAGATTCGGCACCCCGAGCAAGCCGCCTCGCGCCAATCCGGTAAAGCCGGTCGGCCAGCGCCCGACGAAGGCGACGCCCTGCGTGATCATGAAGGCAACGCCGCGCGCAATTGCCGCGGTCCCGAGCGTCACGATCAGCGATGGCACGTGCAGCACGGTCACGCCGAACCCGTTGAAGGCGCCCAGTGCCGACCCGGCGGCCAGGGCGGCCAGCACGGCCAGCGCCGGATGCTGACCGCCCTGCACCATCCAGCCGGCAATGATGGCGCACAGGCTGGCGACCTCGGCGATTGACAGGTCCAGCTCGGCGACGGTCAGCGCCAGCGCGAATCCGAGGGCGAGGATGGCGAGGAAGCTGGTGTCCTTCAGGATGTTGAGCAGGTTCTGCGGGCTGGAGAAGTTCGGCGCGAAGACCAGGAAAAAAGCGACCAGCGCCAATCCGGCGATCGCCGTTCCGTAACGTTCAATGATGGGGCGAATCACGCGGTCCCGATCGCGGCCAACTGGTGCGAGAGAGGTGCCACCGCGGCCTCTGCCTCGCGGAACAAGCGGAAGAGCCGACGATAGTAGGGCGCGCGCTCCGGCCGCGGTCGGAACGTTTCGCGCACCCGCACCAGCGCCTGCCCGGCGGCGAGATCGGCGAATCGGCCCAATGCCACGAACGCAACGATCGCCGCGCCGTTCAACCCGGTTTCGGCGCTGTCCACTACGACGACCGGCCGCTCGCAGATGTCCGCCTTGATCTGGCACCAGGCCGCGTTGGCTGCCCCGCCGCCGCCGAGCCGGATTTCCGACACCGGCGCGCCGCGCGCCGCTTCCGCGCGCTCCAGCACCACGCGGTTGAGACATGCGACACCCTCCAGCACCGCGTGTGCACAGTCGGCCGGACCGTGGTTGCGATTGAGGCCGATGAAGGCGCCGCGCAGGCTCGGGTCCCAATACGGCGCCCGCTCACCTCGCAGATAGGGCAGGAACAGCAACGGCTGGCGATCGCGCGGCCCTTCCAGCACATTCGTCAGTTCAGCGACCGATCCCTGGCTGAGCAGCGATGCCAGCCAGACCAGCGTATCGCCACCGACCTGGCTCGGGCCGCCGATCTGGTGCATTCCGCCCCAGTCGACGGTCAGCAAACCCTCGGCCGGAACGGCTCGCCGCGCCATCACGCCGAGTACCTCGGTGGTGCCGGAAAGATTGTAGGCGCAGCCGTCGCGCAGTGCGCCAAGGCCGATGACCGAGGCCCAGGTGTCATGCGCCATGACGATGACGGGGCGTCCTTCCAACCGTCCCAGCGCGCCGGGCAGCTCCGGCTGTACGCGGCCGACGATGGCGGTGGGTTCGAGCGACTGCGGAATGATATCGGCGTAGCCAAACGCCCGTAGCACGGCCGTACCGGTGGCGATGAGGCGCGCTGACGCGATTCGGTCGACCGCGCAGACGCCGGTCAGGCGAAGGTTGAGAAAATCCTTCGGCTCCAGCACAGCTACCGCCGCGCGTGCTACATCCGGCTGCTCGCGCGCGAGGCGGAACAGCCGGGCGGCCGGGTGGAATGCGTTGATCGCTGGCAGCTCGGCGTGCCCGGCCAGCATGGCGCGAAGCTGCGGCAACAACGGTTCGGCGACGTTATCGTCCCACAGTGCGGCGCGGCTAAGCACGTGATATGAGCCATCCAGAACGACCTGCGTGCGGGTGAATGCCGAGATCGCGACCGCTTCGACCTGCGCCAAAGCGGCATCCTCGTTCAGCTGTTCGACCGCGCGACAAAACATTGCCCACCACACAGCGGGGTCGTCGGAGACGCGTGCGTAGCGCTCGCTGACAATCTCGCAGATGAGGCCATTCGCATCCACGAGCGCCGCGCGAAAACTGCTGCCGCCAAGATCACAAGCAAGTACGAGACTCAATCGGGATACCCCAGGTGGGCCGCCAAAACGGCGATGCTCACGGAATGTTATGGTCCGATCCGACAATCGTCCACGATTACCTGATCCACGGCCACACTAAGATGCTTCCACCTTTCCGACAAGCACGAGACACTCGAAGCGTCAGAAATACAATGGCCACCGGGAGCGGCAGAGTACCATGTCGATGCAGACCTCGGCATTTGCTCCGGGATGGCCCCCGTGTGCACCTAAATTAGTGGCGAGCACCGTGATCATTTCAGCGTCTCGCCGCTGGATCACAACCATCCCAGGGGCGACCGTTGTTCCTCAGGACCGCGCGCTCCGAGGCGATCGGGGCTTGCCACCATCCTCCGCGCGCAGCGCGCCGTCGTCCGTCGCCAGCACCGGGATGCCCTGGCCGAGCAGGTGGACCGTCTGCCGCCGGGGCTTCAACTCCGCGGCCCGCGCATGGCGTTCCTCTGTCTCCTGCCTCTCTTCGGTGATCCCCCAGCCGCCGGGCCTTGGCGCGGGCGCTGGACCCGGCGACGAACCGGCCGAGGGCCACGGCGGTGTCGGGCGGGTGCTGGACGCGATGTAGAGCACCGCTGCTTTCAGTACCGTCAAGCGAGTGCCATATCTTGCTCCCGCGAAGGATCACAGCGGAGCAAAGGCCGTGGCAAGAATACACTACAGGATCGTCGCCCATGATGGCGGCTGGGCATACAAGCTCAACGATGTCTTCTCGGAGCCCTTTTCCAGTAAGGCCGCTGCTCTCGCCGCAGCCAAGAGGGTCGCCGCCGAGCAACACGTCCCCGGTGACACCACGCACATCGAGTATCAGGATGATGCTGGAACGTGGCATTCCGAACTGTCCGAGGGGGATGATCGACCGGATGCCGACGTGGTCGCCTGAGGAGCTTGTCTACGCCGCCATCGGCGGAACGCGCAGGTGCCAGTCGTGCGCGGCCTGGTAGGCATGGCCGACCCTCAACGCCAGCGGTTCGGCATAGGCGCGACAGACGATTTGCAGCGAGGTGGGCAAGCCGCCGTCAGTGAAGCCGTTCGGCACCGCCGCCGCACACAGATCCAGGAAGTTGACCCAGCGCGTGAACATCGCCGGTGTGGTGTTCTGGTCGATCGACGCCACCGACATGGCGGGCGTCACCGCGGTCGGCGTCAGCAGCGCGTCGACACCTTCGATGGCATCGTTGAACGACGCCTTCATCCGGTCCCGCTCGGCTAGCGCGACGAGATAGTCCCGCGACGAGATCGCCGCGCCGGCGCGCGCGCGGGGCCGCACGTCCTGGTCCAAGGGCTGTGCGTTGTCATCAACCAAATCTGCCAGCGCCGCGTATGCTTCGGCCGACATGATGCGTCCGTTGGCCGCACCGAGATCGGCGAACCGCGCGGGCAGTGCCACATCGACGATCTCCGCGCCCATGCCGGCGAGTGCATCGACCGACCGGTCGGTACGCGGCCAGTACCTCCGCATCGATGCCGTCACGTTCGTGGGCGGGCAGTCGTGCGAGGCACAGTCCCTTCACGCCGCGATGCAGGCCCGGCATCGGGTCCACGTCGTGCACGCCCAGCGTCGGCCGGTTGCGCCGGTCTTCACCCTGAAACACTGTCGGCAACAGCGCCGCGTCCTCGACATCGCGCGTGATCGGGCCGGGCGTGTCCAGCGTCGGGCTGAGCGGCAGGACGCCGAACGTGCTGATCCGGCCGATGGTGGTCTTCAGCCCGGTGACGCCGTTCCACGCAGCTGGGATGCGCACCGACCCGCCGGTGTCGGTTCCGATAGCCCACGGCGCCATCCGCGCGGCGACCGCGACGCCGGAGCCGGAGGACGAGCCCCCGGGGGTGCGGTGCGTGCTGTCATACCAGGGGTTCCACGGCGTGCCCAGATGCTGGTTGGTACCCCAGCCGCCATAGGCGAACTCCACCGTGTGCGTCTTGCCATGCCGGCAGGCGTCCAGGGCGTCCGATAACCCTTAACGAACCCGGCGGTCGCCGCGCGGGTGACCCTGCTACCGCCGCTGACGGTGGGAACCGGCCCCTCGGCGGCGGGCGCTTGACTGCGAGGGGCTGAGCCATAGCGGGCCTTGGGGTCGACGCATAAAATCGGGTAGACCGCGCGAAGACTGACGGCACCCCTGTCGCGCCGACACTATGGATGGGAATTTTTGAATGAAGCTCCAGTTCCTGGCCTTGATGCTGGTCGCGACACCAGCCTTCAGTGCGACCCCCACTGACACAACCGTGGCCTTCTATCACGGCGCTCCCGATCGCGCCGCCAATTACATCGTCCCCAGCCTCAATTGGCAGTCGGCAGGTACGGTTCGCCGCGACCAGATGTTCGATGGGCATGTTGAGGGGCATATCTACGCGCAACCGCTATATTGGCGCCCACCAGGGTCGGAACACGGCCTGATCATCGCTGCGACCGAAAGCGATTTCGTCTATGCGTTAGACGCGGCGACCGGGCGCGTCGTGTGGCGCACCGCGGTTGGCCGTCCCGTTCCGCGGGCGGCACTGCCCTGCGGCAATATAGATCCGCTGGGCATCACGGGGACGCCGGTGATCGATGCGACGCGCGGCGCGGTGTATTTTGATGCGATGAACGATGACCGTGGCCCGCCCCGGCACCTCGTCTATGGTCTGCGTCTCGCCGACGGGAGCGTTCTGCCTGGCTTTCCGATCGACGTTGCCGCTGGGCTCGCTACGCACGGCATCAGCTTCAACGCGGTTTCCCAAAACCAGCGTGGTGCGCTCGCACTGCTGAATGGCCGTATCTTCGTGCCGTTCGGCGGACATTTCGGCGATTGCGGTGACTATCATGGCGCGATCGTCGCTCTCGGCGTCGATCCGCCGCGCCTGCTCGACACCTGGATAACCCGAGCGTCGAAGGGCGGGATCTGGGCACCGGCTGGGCTGAGCGAGGTCGACGGGGCGCTCTATTTTTCCACCGGCAACACCGCGGGCGCGCGGGACTGGGAGGACGGGGAGGGCGTCTTCCGCGTCGGACCCAATCTGGCTCATCCCATCGACGCGCGCGATGTTTTCGCTCCGTCTAACTGGAAGCAACTGGACGACGACGATCTCGATCTCGGCGGTGTTACGCCGTTGCCGCTGACGCTACCCGGCAGCCCGACCCGGCTACTGCTTGCGCTGGGCAAGGACGGCAAGGCGTATCTGCTCGACCGCTCCTCTCTGGGAGGCCTCGGAGGCGCGCTTGCGGTGCGCACAGCGGCGCGCGGCGTGATTATTACCTCTGCGGCGGCCTATCCGGTGCGCGACGCGGTGCTGGTCGCCTACCAGGCTCGCGGTGCTTCGTGCCCGAACGGCGCCTATGTCCCGGGCATCGCAGCGCTGGCTGTGACGGCGGAGACCGGCAACAGGCTCTATTCCGCTTGGTGCACCCGGATGGACGGCCGCGGCGCGCCGATCGTCACCACCACGGACGGCAGCGCCGAACCGATTGTCTGGGCTGTTGGCGCAGAGGGCGATGACCGGCTGCACGGTTTCCGTGGCGATACTGGCGAGGAGATACACGCCGGGGCTGGGTCGGGGGATGGCATGAATGGCCTGCGCCACTTCGCCACCATCCTTGTCGCCGCGGGACGCTTCTACATCGCGGGCGACGGGCGCATCTTCGCTTTCGAACTGCCGCAGTGAGGTTGAACGCGCCGTCCAATGCCTTAACCGCCAGACTGCTTCAGGCCAACGCCACCTTTGACCGCTCTGGATCGACCGCAGCGGTTCAGGCGGCGCCCCCCGGCTACCGCAGCTTCGGGTGGAATCCGGCGGTCCCCACCGAAGCGGCCCGGCTGCCGCCGTTTCGGGTGGACATTCGGTTTGGTCCCCATCAACGCGCACCCCATGCAGTGCGTCTCACGCTTCCCGAGCCTGCCGGCCGCCATGGCCTCGGATTGATGGCGAATGATTTCGGCCAGGCGGGGCACCACCTTCGGCTAGTGCTAGCCGCCTTCCGCCGTACCATGCCGGCACGGTCCCTCGAGAAGGGGAGGAGGATTTTTCTTCGCAGCCGTCAGTCAAACAGCAACACCGTCCGCGCCACCTCGCCCGCCTTCATCGCTCGGAACGCCTCGTTGATGTCGCCGAGCCGGCCGCGCCGGGTGACCATCTCGTCCAGCTTCAGCCGACCCTGCCGGTAGAATTCCAGGTAGTTCGGGATATCGGTCCGGAACTGGTTCGATCCCATGCGCGAGGTCTGCACCTTGCACTCGGGCCGGATGGCCATCCACGGGAACTCGATCGTCGCGTCCGGCGGCAGCACGCCGACGATGGTCGCGGTGCCGCGGATAGCCAAGCTTTCGATCGCCTGGCGGCACAGCTTCGCCAGGCCGACCGCCTCGAACGCATGATCGACCCCCAGGCCGCCGGTCAGGCTGCGCACCGCCTTGACGGCATCATCCTGCGCGCTGTTCACGAAATGAGTCGCGCCCGCGGTCTTCGCCATGTCCCGCTTCGACTCGAACTGGTCGACCGCGATGATCTGGCGCGCCCCGCCGATGCGGGCGCCCTGGATGATCGACAGCCCGACGCCGCCGCAGCCGAACACCGCCACGGTCTGTCCGGCCTGCATCCCGGAAGTGCGCAACGCCGCGCCGACGCCGGTCAGCACCCCGCAGCCGACCAGCGCGGCGGTGTCGAGCGGCAAGTCCGGATCGATCCGCACGATCGAATTCTCGTGCAGCAGCATGTGTTCGGCGTAGCTGCCGATGCCGGCAAACGTGCGGCACGGCGTGCCGCGCTGCGATACCCGCGGCGTCGCCGACTCGGGACGCGTGACGATACCGCCGGTGCAGACGTTTGGATGCCCGCTCAGGCATTGCGGGCAGGTGCCGCAGAAGCCGGATAGGCAGGCCACGACATGGTCACCAGGCCGCACCGTCGTGACGTCGGCGCCGACCTCGAGGACGATACCCGCGCCCTCGTGCCCCAGGACGAACGGCAGATCGAGCGGAAACCGGCCGAGACCGTCCACCACATGCAGGTCGCTGTGGCAGACGCCGGTGGCGACCGTGCGCACCAGGACCTCCCGGCCCCACGGCTTGTCGAGCTCCACCGGCTCGATAGTCAGCGGTTCGTGCACTTTGCGAAACACGGCTGCGTTGGTTTGCATGGCGTCCGTCTTTCTCACCGAAATGTCGGAACGCCTGTGACTATAGGCCCAGGCCCGCGCAGGGGGAACCGCGGGGCCGCGTGGTAAGCCAAGCCGCTCCGCCACCACGGTTGCACAGAGGGTCAGGACCAGGGCGCGGTTGGCGCGGATCGGGGGAGGTGCGGGGGCCATGGGCGGGGAGCGTATCGCCTGGCGCGCGGATCGGGAATTCGCCGCGGGACGCCACGGCATCGCGCCCGGGCGCTGCCATGCTGGTACCCGGGCCGGACTCCGACCGGTGTCCCGGCGGCCCGATCAGGGCAATCGCATCTGGATTGAGCGTCATCCGCGGTTGGCGGCGCTGGCGGAAAGTGAACCGCCAAGACGCCAAGAAAAGCGGGGATTGGCAGGAACAGGGCGACGGGTTCGAGCCATCAGAACCTTGGCGTCTTGGTGTGTTGGTGTCGTGGTGTCTTGGTGTCTTGGCGGTTCATTCGGCGGCAAGCCCCGATTTGCCTATGATCGGTGGGCGCCTGCTGGTTGCTGACGCGGTGAAACCGTCAAGGAAATTTCGAGTCCGATTCCCCTGCCTGGCCAGCCACGGCAATCGGGTGAAGCCGCTTTCGCTGTCATTGCGACCCCGGCGAAGGCCGGCGGAAGCGATCGCCCCGTGGTTGCGGGTAGTCGGTCAGTTTGAATGCCCGCAATGGGTGGATTCCGGACCTTCCTGAAGGTCGCAGCCACAGGCCCTCTCGTCAGGGTGTCGGGTTCGTCACTGCCAAGTAGCGTCCAACTGGGGCCCCACCCGGTTGGTGGATTAAAGCTTTGAATTATTGTAACAGCACAGGTCCGCAGCTGCGGCCACATCCCGACGACGATACGGAGGGACAAACGGCCGAGCGGCGCAGATATAGTAGGTTAGCGGCGAATCCGGCATAGATTTTGTTTGACAAGGAGCTGGATTGTCGATTCCAAGGAGTTGGTGGATCGCACCGCGCTCAGCCAGCTCTCGAAAGACGACCTCATCGCGCTGTTGCTGGCGCAAGAGGCACGTATTGCCGAATTGGAGCGCCGGCTTGGGTTGAACAGCAGCAACAGCGGCAAGCCGCCGTCCAGCGACGGGCTGAAGAAGCCGCCGCGGGTCAGCAGTCTGCGGGAACCGTCGGGCAAGAAGACCGGAGGGCAGAAGGGCCATCCGGGCCAGACGTTGCGGCGGACGGAAACACCCGATGCCACCATCGAGCATTATCCAACGACCTGCACGGCGTGCGGCGCGGCGTTGACCGCGGCAATGGCGACGGACCATGTCGCCCGGCAGGTGTTCGATATCCCCGAACCGCGACCTCTGATCGTCACCGAACACCGCGCGTATGGCTGCTGTTGCGCGGCCTGCGGCACGCAGACCCGGGCGGCCTTTCCCGAAGGCATCGCCGCGCCGGTGCAGTACGGCAAGCGGATCGGCGCCTTCGTGCTCTATCTCCTGCACTATCAGTTGCTGCCCGAGAAGCGTCTCGCCGAGGCGATGGCCGATCTGTTCGGCGTACATCTCGTTACCGCGACCATCGCCCGGATCAGCCAGGACTGCGCCCAGCGCTTCCAGTCCTTCGCTGATGCCGTGCGTGACCACGTGGCGGCAGCGCCGGTCAAACATATGGATGAAACCGGCTTTCGGATTGGCGGCAAGACGCAGTGGCTGCACATTGCCTCGACCGTCCTGCTCACATTCTACCGCGTCTCGCCGCGGCGCGGCAGCCTGCTGGGGCATGTCACCGGCATTGTCGTGCACGACCACTGGAAGCCGTACTACACCCTGAAAGGCGTGCTGCATGCGCTGTGCAACGCGCACCATCTGCGGGAACTGAAGGCGCTGGTCGAGATCGAGAAGGAAGACTGGGCGCGCAAGATGCAAGGCCTGTTGCGCCGTGCCTGCCACGCGACGAACCTCGCGCGCGAGCGGGGCGTCGCGCTGAAGCCGGGTCTGATCGCGCTGTTCGAGCGTAGTTACGACGCCATTCTCACCGACGGCTTCGCGTTCCATGAGGCACAGCCCACGCTGATCTCTGCCGAAGTGAAGGCCAGGCGCCGCGGCCGTCCGCCGCGACGGGTTGGCCACAACCTGCTGCTGCGTCTCAGCACCCGTAAGCAGGACGTGCTCCGCTTTCTCGTCGATCCGCTGGTGCCCTTTACCAACAACCTGGCGGAACGGGATGGGCGGATGATGAAGCTGCGGCAGAAGATTTCGGGCGGCTTCCGCTCCGAAGACGGAGCGAAGGAGTTTGGCGTGATCCGCTCGCTCCTTTCGACAGCCAGGAAGCAGGGCTGGGATGTCCTCCAGACTCTGAACACCGACCCCATGCGCCTGATCGCGGATCTCAGGCTGGTTTGACCGGTCCAGCTACCTGGGCAGTAACGAATTATTTACAAATCCGGGAGGCCCTTGTGGGCGCCGATTCCCCGCCGGAACGATCGCGTGACCGCCATGAGAAGGGCGCACGCGACGCCAGTCAACCGGCGGAGCCGCTCGATATACATTCCGTGCCAAGTGTCACACGAGCGAAGTGTTCTGCCGCAGGATTGCTGTGGCGGCGGTCGATTCCCGTGCGTCCCTGGTCCGCGGAGCCATGGTCGGACGGCGCACATGCTCCAGCGCCACCGCCAACGCAATCATAAGCGCCAGCCCGACCCCGTTGGTAACCAGTTGCACCGTCACAGTCTCCCCGTAAGCACGGAATATTTGCTGGCCGATCATTGCCAGTACCGTGGCGAGCGAGAATACCTCAAGCGAATTACGGCCGCAGACGACCAGAGGCAGCAGCACGGGCCGCTCGGCAAGGGCGCGGAACTGGACGGAGCCGAATGCCAGCACAACAATGGCAAGCACGTTCACCAGCCGCAGCGGCGCCAGGACGGTCTTGTCCGGCACATCGAGTGCGATCGGATGGAGACTGGACCAGCTCCAGGTCTCCCAGGGCGCCACCGCGATCAGCGCGAAGCCGAGATACCCCCACGCCGCAATACGCAGCCAAATCGGGCGCGGCAGGTCTCCGCCGTAACGGCGCAGCAATTCGGCGCCGAGCACGCCGATCACGAACAGGAACTGCCAGGCGAACGGATCGAAGTACCAGCCGCCGCCGTCCGGCCAGTTGGTCAGATTGATCGAGGGATTGACATTGACCCCGAGCCACAGCGCACCGGAGGCAAGTAACGCGACAATCGGGCCGATCCGGATCAGGCCATAGATAAGCGGGAACACGCCCAGCAGAATGATGTAGAGTGGCAGGATGTTCAGACCGGGCGGCTGCGCTTGGAGCGTCAGGCCGTGTCGCAATGCGTTCAGTCCGCCGTGCAGGTACGGTACGGCGCCCTCCGGTTCGGTAGCAAAATAGTGCAGCCAGCCACCAACGAGCACCGCCAGCAGCAGGACAGCCTGGAACAGATACAGCCGCACCAGGCGCAGGAACACGCGGCGCAGACCGATCAACGCGCCATCACGATCAAAGCTGCCGCCATAGGCGACCATCGAGGAAAATCCCGACAACAACACGAAGAGTTCGGCGGCGTCGCAGAAGCCAAAACTGTGCAGTGTGACCAGGCTCAGCCGGTTGTCCGGCAGGTGATCGATGAAGATCATCATCAACGCGATGCCGCGTAGAACGTCCACGCGCGAATCACGTGGAAGGCGCGGCAGGCCGAGTGAAACCGCCGTCGCATGAGGTAAGCTTGCATACACGTCACCGCCTCCCAGGATTGCAAAGAAGGTCGCGGGGTTGGTTGTCATTTCGTCAGCTCGTGCCGTGCTTCAGCCTCGCCGACGGACAGACAATGGCGTGCGAGGGGGCGCCACACTCTGAAGTGCTTCACACCACAATGGGCGGGCCGTGACTGCGGTGTATGCGCCAAACGGCAATGGCTACACGTCTGATTGCCGTAGGCGGATTGATCGTGGCTTGCGTCCTACAACGACGAGCGCCCGCACCAGGCGCTGAGCTATCAAACATCGCGCGAGATTTTCGAGGCCACGTCGGCGTGTGGATATGTGGACAACACTCCCGCTGCGCTCCGTTTCCGCGTTGACCATATATGGTTGACCGCAGGGTCAGGATCGGGGCGCGGTTGTCGCGGATTGGCGGAGGTGACCCGCGGGGCGTGCCGGCGATCGGCGCCTCTGCTGGTGCTGGATCTGGCGTATGCCCAGGGGCCGGACACTGGCGTCCGGGCGCTGGAACGCCGCCTGCGGTGTCAGCACTGTGGTAGGAAGGGGAGGGCGACGAACCGGGCGGAGTGGTTCGAATAGCGGTGGCGAAGGATCACAGCGTATCTGGACAACGGCGGCACGTTGGAGAAGGCGGCGCAGATGGCGAACCATGCCTCGACGCGCACCACGCAGCTTTATGACCACCAGCGCGAGGAACTCAGCCTCGACGAGGTGGAGAGGATCAGACTCTGAGCGGCGCGCAGATGTCATCATGGCCGGCTGAGACAGATGTGTGCAGGAGTTGCGGATGCAGTGCCGATAGACGTCGGAATGGTGGCCGCGGGTGTTGTCATCGGTGCTATTATCTCATTCGCAGACGAGAAGTCGCCGAAAGGTGGACTGTCGGCGATCGGAGTTCCCTGGGGCGATTCATACCGACCCCGTATGCTGATCACCTGATGGGGTTGCCGGATGCAGAATTCGCACTCTTCAAAAACGCGTACCTCTCCTGGCTGATACGACAGATCGGGCTATTGAAAGTGATCGAGGAACGTCGAAGCGGGCGGCTTGAAGCGTTAGATTTGGAATACAAATTCGGTGATGTGCTCAAGCTACTCGATCACAAGGCATCGTGGCTGCCCATCGCAACTTACCTGGCGCATCAGTTCGACAAGCAGCAGATGGCGGTGATTTACTCACTGCTAGATGACCTGATTGATGCCTCCGTGCTGAACTTCGATCGGGGAGGGTTTGGGGCGGGGTTCGACGCCGTGACCGAATTTCATTCGGGGCAGCGCCAACTTGAATAGCCGAGCCGCTCGGCGACCACGGTTGCCCAGAGGGTCAGGACCGGGGCGCGGTTGACCCTGCAAGACCTAGGTCAACCGGAGGGGGCCATAGACGAAAGGCTTCAGGACCCGAGCGAACCGACAGGAATTCGCAATTACATTATCGAACCATCATATCGCAGTAGCACATCGCGTGCCTCGCGCAGACTCTGCCGCTTGAGCCGCTCCGCCTTGTCTGCATCGCCGCGATTTATGGCGGCGATCACCTCACGGTGATTGATAAGGCCCCGCTCGGCCCGCCCTGGCAGGAAAACGCTGCGGCGATCGAGCATCGTCACCCGATCCGCCAATGCATTCAGCAGTTCCTTCAACACAGGATTGGCGGCGGCCTCAATCATCCGAGCGGTGAGCTGGTAGTGCTGCTGATCGCCGTGCTCAGCTCCTGGCTGGCGCCCTATCCGCCCGAAGCGGCAAGCGTGGATGTGTCCGTGCCACCGCCTGACCTTGCCGCGCTGCCGCATCTGCTGTTGCAGGCCGCGACGGGGCGGCTCGACCGGCCGGTGCACTGGTTCGGCACCGACGACGCCGGTCTCAACTCGTTTGAGCATACCAAAGATCGCCGCCAAACGCGGTTGGTGTGATCAGGATCATGAGCGCCAGGGTCGCCCATCGCCTGCCATTCGCTGTCGGGTGCACGGTCTCGGTTTGCGCCTGGTCCTCGTGAGATGCCACGCTCGCTTCGGTGGCCGCGGGTTCTGTGGCCTCTTTCTTATCCCACTCGGCTCGATGTCGCTTTAGCTCCGCGGCCTTCGCGGCGGCGAGATCATCATACCGCTCGTTGTGAGTACCCCGACAGCGACTCCAGCAGCGAGTTGTCCGGCATCACAATCAGAACGGCATCATCCCCCGCCACCGGCTCAGGTGGCACCGGTTTCCAAGTCTCGTCGATCTGCCGTCAGCCGATAATCGGATAGAACCGGGCCTCGATGCCATTCTCGGTGGGGCGGTTTCCGCCGAACCATTGGAGCGAAAGCGAGATGACAACGGCGGTCTGCGCGGCCACTGCTGGCACAACCGGCGCAAAGATCTCGCCGAAATCTACAGAGTCCTGTCCATACCAGGCCGTACGGCCGATGATTTGATCATTCGCCCCAAACAGGATGTAACGGTGTTGCAATCTGCCGTTGATCTCCTCGTTGACGCGCGTGACTCGCACGACATAATCGAGGTTCACCCAACCTTCCTCACATCGGATCATGTGAGCCATCTTCGGTCTCCCGCTCTTGCATCGGCGCCGGCTTGTTCCCCGTCAAATCAGCTCGCGTCGCCGTCCGCAGCTACCTTACCCCGCCGGTGCCCCCATCGCCTTCCCGATCAATCTTGCTCCCATCACCGCACGGCACCCGTCACGCTGCCGGCTCTGCCGTGGCCCGGTCCCACCATGCGCGCACTGTGTCGCCAGCCTGGAACGTCCCGCGCGCCCCGGTGATCGGCCGGCCGGTCCGCGTCGCGATCGAGCAAGGCCGTGTGCCGGTGATCGAAGGCGGCCGCCGGCGCTGAGTTGCTCGCCCCCGTTCGTCTTCGTGGCCTTCTCAATCCACCCAGCCAGGTTCCCCCGCGCCCCCTGCTGGTCCAGCGGCGGCTTGTGCATGAGCGCCGCCGACGCCCGCCAGATCGCCGGGCGTGCGGCCGCCTGCGGGGCAAGACCATCCGCGGGCTGTTCTACTGCAAGCAATTGCAGGCGCCGAAGGGCTGGAGCCCTTTTGCCCGCGAATGCGAGAGCGTCGGCGGTTGATGAATTTTGAGAAAAACTACAGATCGGAGAGCCAAGCAACCGCAAACGCGGAACTAACCGGCTGCAAGACGGCAACAGCCACCCAAAACCGCGCTGAAGCTGGCTTCTGCCTTACGAAGACCTCATCCCCGGTCTCGAGGGTTGCGTATCCATGCGGATCTTGTTAATAAAAACTACAAACTGGAGATCCCCGGGAGGACACGCATGCGGCGCCGGCCGACATGAATGATGCGATGCCAGCGGCAAGAGCTGGGCGAAACGATTTCCTGCATTGCCTCGCCGACCTGGCGCCCACGCTTCGGCCGGCCGAACGGCGTGTCGCCGACTTCGTGCTGCGTGATCCCGCCCGCGTGCCGCGCATGAACCTTGCGACCCTTGCGGCCGAAGCGGGTGTCAGCCAGCCGACCGCGATCCGCTTCGCCCGCGCCGCCGGTTGCGACGGCATCCCCGATTTGAAGATCCGCATTGCCCAATCGGTCGCCGTGGGCGCGCCCTATGTCCACGCGGCGATCGATCCGAACGATGATCTCAGTGCGATCGCCGACAAGGTGTGCGCCTCCTCGGTCGACACATTGCAGCGACTGCGCGCCCAGCTCGACATGGAAGCCGTGGGCCGCGCCGTCAAAGCAGTTGCGGCCGCACGACGGATCGACCTGATCGGCATCGGGCATTCCGGTGTGGCCGCCCTCGATGCGCAGCAGAAGTTCATGCGCATGGGCGTGCCGGCGATGTTCCACGGCGACTCGCATCTGCAACGCATGTCGGTCGCGACGCTGACGCCGCGCGATGTGGTGGTGGTGTTTTCCTACACCGGCCAGATCCGCACGGTGGTACGCACGGCCGAAATGGCGCGCGCCCACGGCGCCACGGTCATCGGCGTGACGCGCAGTGATTCGGCACTGGCACCGCTGTGCCATATCGTGATTGGCGTCGACACGCTGGAGGATACGTTCGTCGACGCACCCATGATGACGCGACTGGCGCATCTGGTGGTGATCGACGTGCTGGCCACTGCGGTGGCCCTGCGCAGCGGACCCCAAGGCCTTGCCGTGATCCGGCGGGTGAAGGGCGCCTTGCGAGACGAATGGCTGATCACCCCCGAGTCAGCGGAAGCCGCGGAGACTGACCCATGATCGGCGAACACCCGGCGAGTGCGCGCGAAGCTGCTCGCGGCATGAACCATCGTTGATCCCAAGCGAAGGATACGCCGCCATGGCTGACACCCTGCCCGCCGAGATTGCTTACCGCCGATCACTCACGGTCGCGCCGGCATACGACGTTGTGGTGGTCGGCGGTGGTCCCTCGGGCATTGGCGCCTCGATCGCCGCGGCCCGCGGCGGGGCACGGACCCTGCTGATCGAGCGCTATGGCTTTCTCGGCGGCAACCTCACCGCCGGGATGGTGGGGCCATGCATGACATCCTACTCGCTCGACGGATCGCAGCAACTCATCAAGGGGATATTCGAGGAGTTCGTGCAGCGCATGGTGGCCGATGGCGGTGCGTTGCATCCCTCCGGGATGCCCGCCGGCAGTGCCTATTGCGGTTTCATCGAGTACGGCCATGACAAGGTGACCCCCTTCGACCCCGAGACGGCCAAGATCACCGCGATGCGCATGGTGCGCGAAGCGGGCGTGGATCTGCTGCTGCACACGCTGGTGGTCGACGTACTGACCGACGGTGAGGTGCCGCGCGTCACCGGGCTCGTGTGCGCAAGCAAGAGCGGATTGCATGTGCAGCCAGCGGAACGTTTCGTCGACTGCTCGGCCGATGGAGATGTGGCGGCACTGGCAGGTGCGGAGGTTGCGATGGGCCGCGACAGCGATGGGCTGATGCAGCCGATGACGCTATTCTTCCGCGTTCAAGGTGTAAACGACGCGGTCGTCGAAGCCTTTGTGCGCGACCACCCCGAGGATTTCCGTCCCTATGCCGCGATCGTTGCGACGGCGACGAAAGAAGGCCGCTTTCCCGCGCCACGCAAGGGCATCGGGCTGTACAAGACGCTGCAACCCGGCGTATGGCGCATCAACACCAGCCGGGTGCTGAAGCGTAACGGCACCGACGTGCACGATCTCACGGCGGCGGAGATCGAGGGGCGCGAACAGGCGATGGCGTTGCTCCGCTTCTTCCGGTCGGACTTACCGGGCTTTGAGACCTGTAGCCTGCTGGATACGGCGACCCAGATCGGCGTGCGCGAAACCCGCCGCATCGTCGGTGACTACACGCTCACGTTGGGCGATCTGCAGAATGGGCGCCGCTTCGAGGATACCATTGCCTTGTGCGGCTATCCCGTCGACATCCACGACCCGAGCGGATCTGGCGGCGGCACGGCCGAGGCGCCTCCCACCGCCAACATCTACGAGATTCCGTATCGCGTGATGGTACCGCGCGACGTGGAAGGGATGCTGGTCGCCGGTCGCGCGGTGTCCGCGACGCATGAAGCGCTCGCCGCGATCCGCGTCATGCCGCCCTGCTTCGCGATGGGCGAGGCGGCCGGTACCGCGGCCGCGATGTCCCTCAAGGCTGACTGTGCGCTGCGGGCGGTCGATGTGCCGGAGCTACAGGCCCGGTTGCGCCATGCTGGCGCCTATCTTGGAGAGAAATGACCCACACACGGAACAGGGTGTGACGGAACGACCGGAAAGAGTTGATGAACAATGGGGAGGGGATCGTGATGACAAAGGGATTCGGGCGGCGCGTCGTGCTTGGCGGACTCGCGGCGAATGTCCTCGCACTGCGCGCACAGGCCGAAGGCACGACAGTCACATTGCTGGCGCATCCGGTCATCCGGTCGGTGGCCGAGGGACCGCAGGGTGGCGACATCACCGCGGCCTGGCGCAAGCGCACCGGCAACATGCTTGAGTGGGTCACACTGGATACCAACCCGCTGCACGAGAGATTGTTCCGCGAGGCCAGCCTGAGCCACACGTCGATCGATGTGGCGACCCTGCTCAACGCGCGTGCGGTGCCCCGCATCACCAACCTGTTCGAGCCGCTGGACGACTACATGAAGGCCGAGCCTATCGAGGACATGGCGGATATCTTCCCCGGGCTGCTGAAGGCCATGACGTTCGGCGGCAAGGTCTATGGTATTCCCTTCCGTCACTCGACTTCGGGCCTTCATTATAATTCCGACATCTTCGCCGAGCGTGGCATTGCTGGCCCACCGACCTCGATCGAGGAATTCATCGCCATCGCGCGGAAGACGACCTTTACCCGCGCCGACGGGACGCAGGTCTACGGCTTTGTGATATCCGGCGCGACCTATGCCAACATCATCGATCTCGCCCGTGCCTGGAACGGCGATTTCATCGATGCCGACATGAAGGTGGTGGCCAACCAGCCGCCGATGGTGAAAGCCATCACGCTGTTGCGCGACTTCTATAAGGAAGGTATACTGCCGCACAGCTTCGCGCAGATCAAGGATGAGGAGGTTACCACCTGGATGACCGGTGGCCGCACCGCAATGACCATCCAAGGCCTCAGCCGCACCCAGTTCTACAACGATCCGACCAAGTCCAAATTCGCCGGCAAATTCAAGACCGCCGTGCTGCCCGTCGCCGCCGATCTGAAACCCCGTTTCGAGGCCGCACCGGTGAAGACCGAGTTCTGGATCTTTGTCATCCCCAAGAATTCATCGCACAAGAAAGAGGCCTGGGGCTTGGTCGTCGATATGCTGTCAAAGGACAGCACATTGAAGGCAGCACTCAACGGCAATGGACCCGTGCGGGCCTCCACCTATCGCGATCCCCAGATCCTCGCGCGGCTGCCTTACGCATCGGTCGAGGCACTGGAACTGAAATATGCCCGGGTTCCGCTGCCCGCCTTCGACAACTCCGCCCGCGCCGCCGACATCTTCATTGAGGAAGTGCAGGCCGCGGTGATTGGGGGCAAGGACCCGCAGGCGGCGATGGACGACGTGGTGCGCCGCGTCCAACCCCTCGTTCACTG
The DNA here is from genome assembly GCA_963773345.1 of uncultured Alphaproteobacteria bacterium. Lineage (GTDB taxonomy): Bacteria > Pseudomonadota > Alphaproteobacteria > Acetobacterales > Acetobacteraceae > Palsa-883. The sequence continues at coordinate 2,046,875 of CAVZBG010000010.1, forward strand.
ACGCCGTGGCCGTGCAGACGCGCCCGGCGGCAGGGCTTGTCGCATCGATGCCGCGCGTGGTGCTCGGACAGTTCCCGACACCACTGGACCCCGCGCCGCGTCTGTCTGCCGCGCTCGGTGGCCCCACGTTGTGGATCAAGCGCGAAGACCTGAGCGGTCTCGCGCTCGGCGGCAACAAGACGCGTCAGCTCGAAGCCTTGATGGGCGCGGCCCTAGCCGAGGGTGCCGACACGGTTGTCACCACGGCCGCGGCACAGTCCAACTTCTGCCGCACGGTGGCGGCGGCGGCGGCCAAGCTGGGGCTGCACGCTGTGCTGCTGCTGCGCGGCGATACCGCAACGCCGGTAACGGGCAATCTGCTGCTCGATCAGTTGTTCGGGGCCGAGATCGAGTTCGTCGACACGACCGATCCTTATGACCCGGCGGTGCCGCGCCGGCTCGACGCGATCCTGGACCGACTTCGGGCGGCAGGGCGTGCGCCGAAGCTGCTGCACGTCGTCGGCGCGGCAGGTGCGCTTGGCGCGGCGGCCTATGCTCCGGCCTCGGAAGAGTTGGCCAGGCAGTTCGCCGACGCGCGAATCGATCCGGCGGCGCTCTATGTCACCGCAGGGTCCGGCCTCACCGTGGCTGGCCTGGCGCTGGGCCTGAAGCATCTGCACTCACGCACGCGCGTCATTGGCGTGTGCGCACAGACCGAAGCGACGTTCCTTCACCCGCTGATCGTCCGCCGGGCCAACGAAGCGTCTGCCCTGCTTGGCCTTCGCACGACCATCGTCGAGGATGATATCGAGCTGGACGATCAGCACATCGGGACTGGATACGGCGTGGCCAGTGCCGCTGGTATCGAGGCGATGGAGCTGGCGGCGCGCATGGAAGGATTGGTGCTTGATCCCGTCTATACCGGCAAGTGCATGGCCGGGCTGATCGCGCATGTCCGCGCCGGGCGCTGGCGCACAGGCGAGACAGTGATCTTCCTTCATTCCGGTGGCGCGCCGCGTCTGTTCGCGTACGATGCCGAAGGTCTTGCCGCGGCACGAGGACCGGCGCGCTGAACCGCATCGGCTGGACCCAATGGGCGATGGTGGCGCCGGTACAGGCGCTGCTTATTCTGGTCATCGCGCTGCCCTCGCTCTACGTGTTGTGGCTCAGCTTGACGCACTCCAGCTACGGCCAGGCGCCGGTATGGGCAGGGCTGGAGAATTACCGGACCATCCTGGGCGACCGGTATTTCTGGCGCTCCCTCATCAACACGCTGCTGCTGGTCAATGTCGTTGTCTACGTCGAGCTGGCCATCGCGATTGGGATCGCCGTGCTGTTCGCCGGAGGCGTGCCGGCGCGCCGGCTGATGGTGACGATCGTGCTGGCCCCCTACGCCATCAGTGAGGTCGTTGCGGTGGCGATCTGGCGCTATCTGATGGACCCCGAGATCGGCCCGATCACGCATGGCTTCGCGGCGCTTGGCCTGCCGGGGTTGGACTGGACCGTCAGTGGCCCAGCGGCCATGGTGCTGATCGGACTGATCAATATGTGGATGCACCTGCCGTTCACATTCATCCTGATCTACACGGCATTGCTGGCAATTCCTGCCGAGCTCTACGAGGCCGCGCGCATTGATGGCGCCGGGGCGTGGCGCGAATTTCGTTACGTCACACTGCCGTTGTTGATGCCGGCCATCCTGGTCGCCCTGCTGTTCCGCTACATCTTCGGGTTTCGTATCTTCTCCGAGGTGTGGTTGCTTACCCAGGGCGGTCCGATCCGGTCCACCGAGGTGGTGGCACTCTATCTCTACATCACGGGTTTTCGTTACGGCGACTTTGGCGGTGCCGCCGCGATCGGCTGGCTGATGCTGCTGGCATCGCTGCTGATCGCGCTGCTCTATCTTCGACGCGCCTATCGCACGATGTTCAGCCGTGCGTAGGCGGGCAGTCATCCAGGTATTGCGCCTCATCGCCCTTGCCGCGGTCGTGCTGTGGTCGGCCGGTCCGATTGCGGTGCTGGTGTTTGCCTCCTTCAAGCTGTCGCGCGACTTTTTCGTCTGGCCACCGGCACTGCTGTCGCAAACGACCACGGCGAACTATGTCCACCTGTGGCAACGTTTTCCGGACTTCTTCGGCAACATCATCAATAGCGCCGCGGTCACCGCCGGTGCGACCTTGCTCACCGTGACGGCGGCGACGTCCGCCGGATACGTATATTCGCGCTACCGATCACGGCTGCTGATTCTCTCGGCCTTCTTCACCATCTTCGTGCGCATGCTGCCCCCCATTGTCATCAGCCTGCCACTGTTCCCGGTGGTGAACGCCATCGGCCTGAATGACACGTGGACCGTGCTGATCGTGCTCTACGCCAGTTTCTTCGTCTCGCTCGGCACCTGGATCATGAAGACCACGATCGACCAAATTCCGAACGAACTGGACGAAGCCGCGCGTGTCGACGGGGCGAATATCCGGCAGATCATGACCCACATCATCATGCCACTGGGCGCACAGGGCATGATCGCGGCGTCTGTCTTCGTGATCGTTTATGCCTGGAATGAGTTCCTGTTTGCCTTCCTGTTCACCACCACGGAGGCGAAGACGGCGCCGCTCGCGGTCAGTGAGATGATCAGCTCCGTCGAAACCGGCGATTGGGGGATCTTGTTCGCGGCCTCCACGCTGCAGCTTCTGCCGGTGCTGCTGTTTGTCATTCTGGTACAGAAATACCTTATTGCCGGCATGACCGCCGGCGCAGTCAAAGGATGAGAACCGCGGCCGGCTCCGCCCCGCCATGGTGCGTTACGCCGCCTGGAAGGCGGCCATCTCGGCGGCGGCGGACTGGCGGGAGGCGGTGACAGCCGGCGCCAGCGGTGCCTCATAAGGCTTCCAAGTCTCGCCAGTGATGTCGGCGTAGGCCGCGATCGCTCCTTCGGCGGCGGCCGGCGGGGCAAAGGACTGCATGGCCATCTCGGCGGCGAACAGGCAGGCGAGCTCGGCCTTGCTCTCGAAGCCGATCGGGCCGTCGCGGTCGTCGTCACGATCGCGGTTGAGTAGCCGGCTGGTCAGCTCCATCGCGGCTGACTTCTTGGTACGGTAGAACTGCGCGGCACTGAAGGCGAAGCTGACGAAGGAACCGACGATCCGTTGCAGGTGGATCTGCAGGGCCTTCTCGTGCAGCGCCGTCCCGAATGCTGGGCGCCCTCGGTGATGTGCTCCTGGGTCGCATCGCGAATGCCGTCGTAGTCGACGGATTCGACGCCGAAGGTGCGGACGAGGTTGTCGGTCAGGCCCTGATGCGGGGCGAAGCGGGCGACCATTTCCAAGGTGACGGGCTGCCGGACCCACCGCCAGCCCGTCACATTCGAGCTGGTTTACCACGTAGCCCGACCGCTCCAAATGCTCGACCAGCCGCTCGGCGGTGATCCGCGCCATCACCTCGTCCGCGTCGTGCACGCGCTTCCGGCCGTTGAATCGGAAGGCCAAAGGGGGGACTGCGTGAGTTCGTCCCGGGTGGCGGGGCGGAGAGTGGGGGTGTCGGGCATGGGGGAGGATAGGACGCCTTCTGGGAACAAAGCAAGAACATCTATTGACCGCTCGGGCATGCCTTCGGGCACTCGGCCGCACTGCGCTTCCCAACCTACGTCCCACGGATAGCAGCGGTCCGGCCGTGGCTGGCGGCCATTTCCGCCGCTATGTCCTGTCAGAGAGCAGTGACCGCTGCGGACGGCTATCCGAGAGATAAGGTTTCTATTTATCTTCCAATGAGTTGGATGGTAGCGGCGGGCGGATTTGAACCACCGACCAAGGGATTATGATTCCCCTGCTCTACCGCTGAGCTACGCCGCCATCCGATCGGAGAGGGCGGGCAGATAGCCTCGCGGCCCCTCCCGCGTCAACATCATCCCCTGGGCGCCGTCGCCTGGGCGCCGCCCCACTGCCGCACGTCGCGGATGAAACCACCGCCCAGCACGCGGTCACCGCCGCGGTCACCGCCATAGAACACGCAGGCCTGCCCGGGTGCCGGCAGCGCCGGCGCGTCCAGCGCCACCTCCGCACCCGCCGGCGTCACGCGCACCGACGCCGGGCGCGGCACATCGCGGGCGCGCAGCTTGACCTGGCAGCGCAGCGGCATCTCGGGCGGCGCGATCAGCCAGTTGACCTCACGCAGCCGCACCTCGGCCGTGCCCGCCGTGCGCGGCCCGACCACCACGCGGCGGCCCGGCGCATCCAGCGCCACGACGACCTGTGGCACGCTCTCGATCTCACCCGCCGCGCCGAGCCGCCTGGCCTGGCCGACGGTGTAGCGCGCGACTCCGTCGTGCCGGCCGACGACCTGCCCCGCCCGATCGACGATATCCCCCGGTTCCGCGGCATCCGGGCGCAGCCGTGCCACGATCTCCGCGTAGCTGCCCGACGGCACGAAGCAGATATCCTGGCTGTCCGGCTTGGCGGCCACCGCCAGCCCGAGCCGCGTGGCCTCGCGCCGCACCGCGGCCTTGTCGGCCATCTCGCCCAGCGGGAACAGCGCGAACCCGAGTTGCGCGCGCGTGGTGGCGAACAGGAACCAGCTCTGATCGCGCGCCGGGTCGGCCGCACGGTGCAGTTCCGGGCCGTCCGGTCCATCCACCCGGCGCACATAGTGCCCGGTCGCCAGCCGCTCCGCCCCCAGGCCGCGGGCCAGCGCCGTCAGGTCGTTGAACTTCACCGTCTGGTTGCAGCGCACGCAGGGCACCGGCGTCTCGCCGGCCGCGTAGCTGTCGGCGAAATCCGCGATCACCGCGTCGGCGAAGCGCGCTTCGGCGTCGACCACGTAGTGCGGGATGCCGAGCCGGTCCGCCACCGCGCGCGCGTCGTGGATGTCCTGTCCCGCGCAGCACGCGCCCTTGCGCCCGGTGGCGGCGCCGTGGTCGTAGAGCTGCAAGGTGACGCCGATCACCTCGTGGCCGGCTTCGTGCAGCAGCCCGGCGGTGACGCTGCTGTCGACGCCGCCCGACATGGCACGACTATGCATTGCATGGGGGCGGCGCGGCAATCTTCTGGCGTGCGCTCCACCCCCCTCCATCGCCCTGGCGCATCTCTACTCGTTCAGCAAATTACGGCTGCCGGCGGGCAGCTTCACCACCAGCCCGTCCAGCTCCTCGGTTATCACGATCTGACAGCCCAGCCGCGAGGTCTCGGTCAGGCCGAACGCCAGATCCAGCATGTCCTCCTCGTCCTCGGTCGGCTCCTCCAGCTTGCGGAACCAGGCCGGGTCCACGATGACGTGGCAGGTAGAGCACGCCAGCGACCCCTCGCAGGCGCCCTCGATGTCCACGTCGTGCTGGTGCGCGATCTCCAGCACCGACAGGCCGAGCGGCGCGTCGACCTCGCGGCGCGTGCCGTCGCGCTCGATGAACGTCATCCTGGGCATCCGGTGGTCGCTTTCGTTCAGGCTTCGGCGACTGGCGCGACCGCCGGCATGGGCATCCCCGCATGCGCGGCCGCCAGCGCGGCGGCGGCGAAGTCGACATCGGCGGCGGAGGTAAAGCGTCCGATCCCGATGCGCAAGCTGCGCGCGGCTTCCTCCGGCGACAGGCCGAGCGCGCTCAGCACGTAGGACGGTTCGATCTCGGCCGACGAGCAGGCGGACCCGGTCGAGACGCACAGATCCGGCACGCGCGCCATCAGTTCGGCCGCGGTCACCGCCGGGAAGGTCAGGTTGAGGTTGCCGGCGATGCGCGCCTCCATGCTGGCGTTGACCCGCACCTCGGGCAGCGCGGCGCGCAGCCGGTCCAGCAGCCTCTCGCGCAGCGCGGTGATGCGGGCGGTATCCTCCGCCATCTCCGCCTGCGCCAGGCGGCAGGCCTCGCCGAGGCCGATGACCAGCGGCGCCGGCAGGGTGCCGGAGCGCAGCCCGCGCTCCTGCCCGCCACCGGAGAACAGCGGCATCAGCCGCACCCGCGGCCGGCGGCGGACATACAGCGCGCCGACGCCCTTCGGCCCGTAGATCTTGTGGCCGGAAAGCGACAGCAGATCGACTTTCCACCCGGTCACGTCGATCGGCACTTTCCCCGCGCCCTGCGCCGCGTCGGTGTGGAACAGCGCGCCGGCCTCCTTGGCGATCGCCGCAGGGTAGAAATGTCCTGCACCACGCCGGTCTCGTTGTTCACCGTCATCACGCTGACCAGCAGCGTGGGAACGGTCGAGGGCCTCGCGCAGCACCTCGGGATCGAGCAGCCCGTCGGGGCGCACCGGCAGGAAGACGGGCTCGAAGCCTTCGTCCTTCAGGTCGTTGACCGACTCCAGCACGCATTTGTGCTCGGTGGCGACGGTGACGATGCGGCGCCGGTCGCTGCCGCTGCGCAGCGCGTAACGGGCGGCGCCCTTGATCGCGATGTTGTTGCTCTCCGTGGCGCCGGAGGTGAACACCACCTCGCGCACGTCGGCGCCGAGCAGCGCCGCGACATGGGCACGCGCTTCCTCGACCGCGGCTTCCGCCTCGGTGCCCATCACGTGCTCGACGCTGTGCGGGTTGCCGTAGTGTTCGCTGAACCAGGGCAACATCACGGCCAGCACGCGCGGATCGCAGCGCGTGGTCGCCTGGTTGTCCAGGTAGACCGGACGGTTCGGGCGCGGCGGCGGGGTGCCCCGGCTGGTCTTCGTCGTACTCATGGCGGACGTGCTCATCGCGGGCGTGCTCAGGTCGACGAATGTGGCGTCAGGCGGCGCGCGATGCCAGGGCCGCACGCAGCCGTGCCGCCATGCGTGGGTAGGCAGCAGCGAACGCATCGACATCTTCCTGGGTCGCGTTCCACGGCAGCGAAACCCGGATCGCCTCCCCGGCCAGCGCGCCGAGTCCCATCGCCGCCAGCACATGGCTGGAGGTGACTTTGCCGGAGCTGCAGGCCGCCCCGGCACTCACGGCGAGGCCGTCCAGGTCGAGCGCGATCACCTGCGCATCCGCCCGCACGCCGGGCAGCGCCAGGCAGGTGGTATTCGCCAGGCGCGGCGCGCCGCCGCCGCAGACGACGGCCCCGGTGTCCAGCGCAATCCGATCGATCGCGTCGCGCAGCGCGGCCAGCGCCGGCGGGTCGGAGGCGGCGGCGGCGGCGAACCCGGCGATCGCCGGCACCGGCGGCGTGCCGCCGCGCCGGCCCCGCTCCTGCCCGCCGCCGCGGATCAGCGCGGCGATCGCGGAGACCTCGGGCGCCAGCAGCAAAGCCCCCGCACCCATCGGCCCGCCCAGCTTGTGCGAGGACAGTGCCAGGCTGTGTGCGCCAAGCGCCGCGAGATCGACCGCAATGCGCCCGGCGGCCTGCGCGGTGTCGACATGCAGCAGCGCGCCGTACCGCCGGCACAGCGCGGCCGCCTCGGCGATCGGCTGCAGCGTGCCGGTCTCGTTGTTGGCCAGCATCAGGCAGACCAAAGCCGGCCTGGCATTGTTCGATGATCCTTCCCGCAGCAGGTCGGCCAGCGCGTCAAGCTCGGCCACACCATGACGATCGACCGGCAGCACCGCCGCATCCGGGGCCGCCGCCCGCACCGCGTCGTGCTCGGTGGCGCCCACGATCACCCGCCGCACACTGCCGTCTCCCACGTTGCCCCCAGCGCTGCCCCGAGCGCTGCCACGCGGGCTGCTCCCCCGCCGATCCCCGCCGCCGTCAGCCCCGCCCAGCGCATGGATCGCCAGCGCATTGGCCTCCGTGGCGCCGGAGCAAATCACCAGATCCTGCGCCCGACCGCCGAAGCGTGCCGCCAGCAAGGCGCGGGCGTCCTCCACGACAAGGCGCGCCGCGCGACCCGCGCCATGCACCGAGGACGGGTTGCCGGTCAGCTCCAAGGCCGCCAGCACCGCCGCGCGCGCCGCCGGCCGCAGCGGCTCGGTAGCATTGGCGTCGAGGTAGTGCATCGCTACGCGGCGGCGAGCCCCGCCGCAGCGGCGGCATGATCGTCCGTCGCCCCGGCGGCAAGGTCGTGCGGCGCACGCACGGCAAGGTTCTGCACCGCGCCCGCGGCAGACATCGGCAGCACGGGACTGCCGGCCAGCTTCACGGCGCGGCCGGAAACCCGCCCGTCGATCACGTCGGCCAGCGTCACGCCCTCCAGGAACAGCCGGATCTGCCGCCCCAGCTCGGCCCACAGATCGTGCGTCTGGCAGCGCCCCGCGGTGCCGTCGGGGCCGGCACCCGCCATGCAACCCGCCTCGCCCACCTCGCAGCGCGTGGCGCGGATCTCCTCGTCCACCGCGGCGGCGATCGCGGCGATCGGCACCTGATGCGCCGGGCGCGCCAGCCGATAGCCGCCGCCGGGCCCGCGCATCGCGGTGACCAGCCCGGCCCGCCGCAGCTTGCCGAACAATTGCTCCAGGTAGGACAGGCTAAGTTGCTGGCTGGCGGCGATCTCCGACAGGCAGACCGGCGGGCAAGCCAAGGGGGATGACTGCGTGGCGCAGCGCGTCCGCGCGGCCAGGTCCACCATCGCCATGACCGCGTAGCGGCCGCGGGTGGAAAGCTGCATCGCGCAGCCTACCCCCCCACCGGCTGGTCGGGCACCGTCTGGCGCTGGCCCAACTGCGCCGTCGCCAGCCGCGCCACGCGCGCCTCGAGTTCCGCCAGTTCGCAATGCAGGTCGTCCAGGTCGCGCAGCACCGGATCGAGGGCGCCATCGGCCGGAATGCCGTACGGGTCGAAGCCCCGGGCCGCGCGGCCGCGCACCGGCGCGCGGTCCACCGGGCGGGCGGGGATGCCCACCACGGTGGTGTCGGCCGGCACCGGGTCCAGCACCACCGCGTTGGAGCCGACCCGCGCGTTGTCGCCGACCGTGATCGGCCCCAGCACCTTGGCCCCGGCGCCGATGATGACGTTATTGCCGACCGTCGGGTGCCGCTTGCCGCCCTGGGCGCGCGCCACGCCGAGCGTCACCTCGATGGTACAGGTAGCAGTCGTCGCCGATCTCGGCGGTCTCGCCGATCACCACGCCCATGCCGTGGTCGATCACCAGCCGGCGGCCGAGCTTCGCCGCGGGATGGATCTCGATGCCGGTGAGCCAGCGCGCGATATGGGACGAGAAGCGGCGCGAGCAGTTGCAGCCGCGCCAGCCAAAGCGCGTGGGACAGCTTGTGCCACAGGACCGCGTGCACGCCGGGGTAGCACAGCAGAACTTCCAGCGAAGAACGTGCTGCGGGGTCGCGTTCGCGATATGTCCGCACAATCTCACGCAAGAACATGAAAGCCATGCGACTAATTCCATTTAACAATGCCCCTCGACCCCCTATTATAGTCACGTGCTCCGGGGCGAAGAAGCCTTGCCCTTGGGAGCCCGGCCGGTTCGGGGGCTGAACGTCAGGACGGGAGGTTGCGATCCTTGCGGCACCATGCCGTGCCGAGCAGGCTAGAGTTCCCGACTACGCGAGTCAACAATTCGTGTCGGGGACATGGCTGCGAGGGATTGCCGACCTTCTCGTTCGGACCGACGCCCGCCGGATCCGTCTCAGTCGGATTTAGGCTTCGCGGGGCAGTATGTTGGAAATGAAACCGGGGACAGCGCGGGTCGTGCGGACTCGCGCCTGTGTCGCCGGAGGTCGCAAGCAAACGGATTTCGGAACGCCATGCCAGAGGTGATGTTTGCCGGCCCAGACGGCCGGCTCGAGGGCCGTTACCACCATTCCAAGGAACCGGGCGCACCGGTCGCACTGATCCTCCACCCCCACCCGCTGCACGGCGGGACGATGAACAACCGGATCACCTATGCGATGTACCAGTCGTTCCAGCGGCTGGGCTGCTCGGTGATGCGGTTCAACTTCCGGGGTGTCGGCCGCAGCCAGGGCCGCTACGACGGCGGCATCGGCGAGATCGGCGATGCCGCGGCGGCGCTCGACTGGATGCAGGCGGTGAACCCGAACTCGGCCGGGCTGTGGATCGCCGGCTACTCGTTCGGCGCGTTCATCGGCATGCAGTTGCTGATGCGCCGGCCGGAGATCTCCGGCTGGGTCAGCGTCGCGCCGCCGGCCAACCACTACGATTTCGGCTTCCTGGCCCCCTGCCCCTGCGGCGGGCTGATGATCCACGGCGACACCGACGAGCTGGTGCCGGAGCCGGCGGTGCGGAAGCTGGTGGACAAGCTGAACACGCAGAAGGGCGTGCACGTGGACTACCGCGTGTTCGCCGGCGCCGACCACATCTTCGCCGAGCACGCCGACGGCGGTGTCCGAGGCGGTGGAGGATCACGTCGGCAAGGTGATCGCCCGCCGGCAGATGGCGCTGGCGGCCGACTGAGCGGCGCCTCACTGACGGCGGCTACCAACAACGGCGGGCGAAAGCCCGCCGTTGCTTCGTTCAAGGGCCAGCATGATCGGCCGGCGTTGACGCGGACGCATCGGCGGCGGCTGGCGCGAACGCTCTCGTATTCAACAACTGGCGGTGCTTCAAGGGTTCGACATCTACATGTTGCGTCATGGCGTCCGGCGGTGTCTAGTCGCGCACCCACCGCAAGGGACTCGGAGACGATGGATGGTGGCGCATCCCTGGCCGGCCGGCGCAGGCAACCCGTCCTGCCGGGTCTCGCCGGCGCGCTGAATCAGCCCGCCCCGGAAAAGGGCCGGCAGCCCGCCGTGCCCGGTCTCGCCGCCAAGCCGGACGTATCGCCCCCCGACAAGACGGCGCGGGATTATTGGCTTGACCAACTGCGTCCTGCCCTCAAGGCCCTGTCACCCCAGGCGCTGCCCATTGCCGAGGCCTCGCTGCAGGCCTGCCCGTGGGACTCCGCGCTGCTGTTGATCGCCGCCCTCGCCGCGCTGGTGGCGGGGCAGCCGGACCGGGCGATCGGTTTTCTCAAGCGTTATCGGCGCAGGTGCGAACCGGACAACGCCGTGACGCTGCTGTCCGCCCTGGCGTTGGCGCGACAGGGACACGTCGCACACGCCCGGACCCTGCTGGAGCCGACCGGGCTGCTTGATCCCCATCAAGCCGCCCGCTGGTTCGTCGGTGGGCGGACCATGGCATCCTGGCTGGTCCGGGAATTGACGACGATTCGCGCCGCCCAACCGCGCCCATCACCTGCGGGCCGACCCGGCGGGAAGCCCGCGGGCGGCAGGCCGGCGGGCGCGACCCGGTCCGACGGCAAGCGTCCGACGGACTCCAGGCCTCCGGTAAAGCCACCGCCAAACGCGATCCGGACCACGCTGCAACCGCGCGGTGCCGCCGCCGCGACCTCGCCCTCCGTCCCCGATCTGCCGCGCCTGGACCTGGACCTCGACCTGGCGTTCGATCTGGCCGCGCCGGAAACCATCCAGCTCACCGGCACCGCGCCGGACCCGGTGTGGTTCCGCCTGCGCGCCGAGTTGACGCAGCTCGGCCTGATGGAGGGCTTCGACGAACTGCTTTGCCTGCCGGCCCTGCAAGGGGTGGAGGCGCATTGGTTCCAGATCGAGACGGTCCGGAAAGTGCTCAAGCAATACCGCGGCCGGGTGCTGCTGGCCGACGAGGTCGGGCTCGGCAAGACCATCGAGGCCGGAATGGTGCTGAAGGAATACATGCTGCGCGGCATGGCCGAGCGCGTGCTGATCCTGACGCCGGCACCGCTGGTCGGGCAATGGCGCGACGAAATGGCGAGCAAGTTCGGCATCGACTGCGCCACCAGCCACGACGCGCTGCTGCGCAACGATCCCGCCGCCTTCTGGGGCCAGCAGCGGGTCATCGCCTCGATCGCCCTGGCGCGCCGGCGCGAGCACGCCGAACTGCTGGCGCAGCGCGCCTACGACGTGGTGGTGGTCGACGAGGCGCATCACCTGCGCGACCAGGCCAGCGCCAGCTACCGGCTGGTGAACGCGCTGCAGAAGCGCTTCCTGCTGCTGCTGTCGGCGACGCCGGTGCAGAACAGCCTGCTCGAGCTGTACAACCTGCTGACCCTGCTGCAGCCCGGCATCTTCCGCACGCAGACGGAGTTCCGCACCGCCTACATGACGCCGGGCAAGCCGCGCGAGCCGGCCAACCGCGACCGGTTGCGCGGCCTGATGCGCGGCGTGATGGTGCGCAACACCCGCGCGCTGGCCGCGCTGCATCTGCCGCGCCGGCATGCCGCCACCATCCGCGCGGTGCCCGACGCGGCCGAGGCCGCGTGCTACCAGGAGCTGACGGACGCTTTCGCGTCGCACGGCGACCGGCGGGCAGGCGCGGCTTGCGGTGCAGCATCTGCTGTCCGCGGCGGGGTCATCGCCGGCCGCTGCCGCCGCCGCGATTGCCCGGTTCGCCGCACGGCATGCGGAGAATAAGGCCCCTGCGGAGAATAACGATTGGGCGGCGCTGCTGGCGCGCTACCAGGCGGTCGCCGCCGGCGCCAAGCAGGACGCGTTGCTGAAGCTGCTGGCGCAGAACCCCACCGAGAAGAAGATGGTCTTCGTCCACCATCGCGACAGCATGACCCACCTGGCCGACCTGCTGCGCCGCCACGGCCTGGCGCCGCTGCTGTTCGACGGCAGCATGTCCGGGCCGGAGAAGGACGCGGCGGTGGCCGCCTTCGCGGCGTCCGGCACGCTGCTGCTGTGCAGCGAATCCGGCGGCGAGGGCCGCAACCTGCAATTCTGCAACACGCTGGTGAACTTCGACCTGCCGTGGAATCCGATGGCGATCGAGCAGCGCATCGGCCGCATCGACCGGATCGGCCAGACGCGCGAGGTGTTCGTGTTCAACCTGGTGACATCAGGCACGATCGAGGACGCCGATGCTGCGAATCCTCGACGAGAAGATCAACATGTTCGAACTGGTGGTCGGCGAGGTCGGCGCCATCCTGGGCGAGATCGACGACCAGCAGGATTTTTCCTCGCTGGTCCTCGATGCCTGGCTTCAGACCACCGAGGAAAGCCGCGCCGCCGCCTTCACCGCGCTGGAAAACCAGCTTCTGGCGGCACGCCGGCAGTACACCGACGCGAAGCAACTCGACGAGGCGCTGTTCGGGAGCGAACTGGATGCCGCTTGACGACGGCCGCATGCACGGGTTCGTCGCCGCGCTGCTGGCCGAGGACGGCGCGCTGGTCGAACCGCTCGAACCCGACGGGCTGGAGGTCCTGGCGCCGCCACCGTTGCAGCAGGCGCTCGGCGTGCCCGAGCACTGCCGGTTCGGCTTTGGCGCGACGTTGCCCGAGGGCGCGCAACGGATCGGCATCGAAAGCGACTGGCTCGCCCGCTTCGAGCGGGTGGTCGGCGACCGCGGGCGCTGCGACCGGCGCGTGATCGACCCGGGAACTCGCAAGAGGCCGGACGCCGAGCGGCTGCTGGAGAAGGAACTGGGGCTGGAGAATGCCAGCTACCGCCTGCTCGATGCCGCACCGGCCTGGACGCGCTACCTGATGCTCGACTTCCGCTTCACCGCGCTGTCGGACGAGAAGCGGGCGGGCACGCAGCGCCTGGCGATCAATCTGGCGACCGGCGCGCTGCCGGAGGCGATGGCGGACCGGCTGGCGGGATGGCCGGTTGGGCCGCCCGCGGATGACGCGGAGGTCGCCGGCAACGGGGAGGTCGCCCTGCCCGATGGCGCGGTCCTGCCGGCGGACTGGGACCGCGCGCGGATGATCGACCTGGTGCGCAACGCCCTGCCCTGGCGGATCGAGGCGGCGCTGGCACCCTTCGTGGCCGGGCTGCGCCGGCGGCTGGATCGCGATCTGGACCGGCTGCACGCCTACCACAACGACCTGCACCGGGAGGCGTCGCAGCGCGCGGCGCAGCCGGCGGCCAGCGAGTCCGCCCGCCAGCGGGAGATGCTGCGCGTCGCGGCCATCGCGCAGGAGTATCGCGCCAAGCTGGTCGACCTGGCGCACAAATACGCGCTGCGGGTGACGGTGGACTGGGTGCAGACGCTGGAGCTGGTGATGCCGGTGCATCGGCTGACAGTGCAGGTCCGTCGCCGCAAGGCCGAACGGGTGATGGCGCTGGACTGGAACCCGCTCGCGCGCCGGCTGGAGACGCCGCCCTGCGAGGCAAGCTGGTCGACCGAGCGGCCGCGCCTGGTGTGCGACGAGGCGCTGCACCTGGTCGCCCCGGCGGGGCTGGCGCCTTGCGCCGGCTGCGGCCGCGCCTACTGCCGTGCCTGCCACCGGCAGCGCTGCCCGAAATGCGGCCATGCCGGCGCGGTGTTGGCATTCCGGGATCTGGCGACGCGATCGGGCAACGGTGCGGTAACCGCGGTCCAAACCCCGGCCCGGGCAGGCTGACGGGCCGAGGCGGCATGATCCGGCAACCTGCCGGTCGGGCGGCGGGCACGACCCGGGGCTATCGGCAGGGCAATCCGGTCAAGGTAGGAATGGCGGCCGATCAGTCGCCCCCCTGTCATTGCGAGCGTAGCGAAGCAATCCCCATCCAGGTACGATCCTCGGGGGGGATTGCTTCGCTACGCTCGCAATGACAGCAAGATGCGGGCGTGCACGTTGCTTCATCCGATTTCCCTTGAGTGATCGGCATGATCGCCCGGTGCGACGCCCCGACAGACACCCGCCGCGACCGACCGGCCCGCGCAAGACGACTTGCGCCCTGACGGCAAGTCTGGGCGACTCGACGCGCCGCCACATCAGGAACCCCTGACCGATGCGATTGACCGACGAAGAGCACGCCATGCTGCGCGGCGCCGCCGGCGAGCCGCGCCGCTGGGCGATCGACCACCAGATGCGGGTCGGCCGCTACCTCGGCGCCGCCGATTTCGTGCCCGTCTCCCAGGCGCACCTCATGGCCGACACGGAATCCCTGGGCGAAGCCGGCGTGGCATGGCTGGAGCGCATGGCCGCCCTGCCGTTCGACGACCGCCAGGTGCGCGTGCCCACCATCACCGACCCGCGCGGCACCGATTTCGCCGCCGCCGCCCGGCTGAAGCAGCAGGACTGGATGCTGGATCTGGAACGCCGCGCCATCGCCGCGTTCCAGGCCATGGGCATCCTGATGACGGACACCTGCATCAACTACCAGACGATCATGCCGGCGGTGCGCGGCGAGCACATGGCGTATGGCGACACCGGCGTGGTGATCTATTGCAACAGCGTGCTGGGCGGGCGCTCGAACTTCGAGGGCGGGCCCAGCGCCCTGGCCGCCGGCCTGACCGGCCGGACGCCGCGCTACGGCTTTCACCTGGAGGAAAAGCGCCGCGCCACCCTGCTGGTCGAGATCGCGCACACCCCGCACGACCTGGCAGACTGGGGCGCGCTTGGCGGCATCGTCGGCCGCCTCGCCGGCGATTATTGGCAGGTGCCGATGCTGCGCGGCATCGATCGGGTGCCGGGCTCGGATGAGATGAAGCATTTCGGCGCCGCGCTGGCCAGCTACGGCTCGGTTGCCCTGTTCCACATGGCCGGCATCACGCCGGAGGCGCGGCATCCGGCCGACGTGGCCGATCCGGCGCTGCCGGTCCGGGCGACGGTGACCGCGGCGGATATCCGCGCCTTCCAGCTTGCCTATCGCGCGCGGGTGGACACGGTGGACGTGGTGGTGTTCGCCGCCCCGCAACTTAGCCTGCTGGAACTGCGCAGCCTGGCCGGCATGCTCGACGGACGCCGTGCCAGCGTGCCGCTGCTGGTCGTCACCAGCCCGCAGGTGAAGCCGGACGCCGACCGGCTGGGCCTGACCGCGCGCATGGAGGCGGCCGGTGCCTTGGTGCTGTCGGGCATGTGCTTCTACAACAGCTACGCGCGCGAAATGGCCGCGGCGAACCGGTGGCGCACGCTCGCCACCAACTCCGCCAAGCTGACCAACATCCTGGGCGGCTACGGCTACATCCCGGCGCTGCTGTCGATGGCGGAATGCGTCGACGCGGCCTGTGCCGGCAGGATCGGCCCGGGAGGATCCGGCCGATGACCGAGTTCCGTGCCGGCGCCGCGATGGGCAAGCGCGTCCGCGGCCGCGCGCTGGTCGCCAAGGACGGCTTCTCCGCCCGCTACGACCTGGATCGGGTGAACGGCGTTTTCTCCCGTCCCGAGCACAAGCTGGCCGGGCGGTCCTATGTCGGGTGCATCCTGGTGCTGGATGCGGCGAAGAGCGGGGTCGCCACCGCCTGGATGCTGCACGAGATGCAGGCGCGCGGGATCGTGCCGGCGGCATTGGTGCTGAACACGGTCAACCCGATCATGGTGCAGGGCGCGGCGCTGGCGAATTTCACCATGATGTCCGGCTTCGCGACCGACATCACGCAGGCCGTGCCGGACGGTGCCCTGGTGGAGGTCGATCCCGAAAGCGATCCGCCGTGTCTGCGAATCCTGGGCGACACCGCATGATCGGGCGGCGGCTTGCGGCCCGAAGGGCGTCCCGCGCGGACAGACCATACCCGGAGCTGGCCGAGAGGAGATGGCGAGCTTTCAGCGGCAGCAACACGAATGGCTGCCATGCGTTTCATTCATCAACGGCCCCTGCTGTGCAATGTGCGATCCAGCCGCTCTGCGAGGCCCGCAGCGAAGACGGGTTCCCACGTTCGGATGTGATGCGTGATCAGTTTGCTGATGGCGTCGGTTTCGCCGGCCGCCGCCATATCGATGAGCTGGTAATGCTCCTTGACCGAGGCGCCCTGGCGCTGCCGCCCCGCCGGTGAGTCCATGCCGTAGAGCCGCATGCCATCACGCAGTTCCATGATGAACTTGGTCAGCATCGGATTGTTGACGCGTGACACGAGTTCAAGGTGGAAGGCGCGATCGCCTTCAACATAGCCGCGGCTATCTTCGTGTCGCACGGCATCGGCGATCGCATCAGCCAACTTGCGAAGGGGTTCCGTATCGGCCAGCCGCTGTTCCGCGAGCTGCACCACGGCGAAACGCTCCAGCAGTTCGCGCAAGGCGAATCCGTTCTTGAGGTCCTCAAGGGTGGCCGCCTCCACGCGGAAGCCGCGGTTGCGTACCGGTGTGATCAAGCCGCTGTTGCTGAGCTCAAGTAGCGCCTCGCGGACCGGCGTGGTTGACACCCCGATCTCCTCGGCCAGCGTTGGGACGGAATACATCGTCCCGGGACCGGCGTAGCCCGACACGATGTCGGCGCGCACGCGCCGCAGCACCATGTCGCGCAGGCTGCTGAACGATTCCGCGGTCCGTGGCGCGTCCAAGGCGGCTCTCCTGCCAATCGCCGAATTTTCGATGTGGGGAGCATAAACCACTTGCGCTGGCGTGTCACGCGTGGTAGTAACGCATTACTGAAACGCGTGATGCGGCACATGGAAGCGCCGCCTCACCATCCCATGGAGGTTGCGATGACCAACGATGCCCTGAAACGCTGGATTTGCCTGGGCTGCGGCTTCTCCTACGACGAACTCCTCGGCTTGCCCGAGCATGGCCTGCCGCCTGGTACCCGCTGGCGCGACGTCCCCGAAGACTGGGTCTGCCCCGACTGCGGCACGCCCAAGCACCGCTTCGAAATGGTCGAGATCCCCTATGCCGAGGGCCAGCCCGCCATCCAGGCCGCGGCCTGATCCAACCCAGTAACGGAGTACACCATCATGTCCAATTCGTTCGTCATGCGCGCCGATGAGCGCGGCTACAACAAGATCCTGTCGACCGGAGCCACGGCGTCCTATGTCGGCGGGCATCCCGACGCGTTCATCACGCGCTTCTCAAGCTTCAACTTTGGCGAGTATCAGGATGGGCGGCACGGCTTTGGCCGGATCCGCGTGTTCGGTGACGAAGCTTTCTACCATCCGGGATGCAGCTATAGCATGCATCCACACCACAACTTCATCATCTGCGCGTTCGTGCTCGAGGGAAAACTCACGCACATCAACACGCTCGGTGGCCTCGAAGACCTGGGCCCAGGCGATTATTATGCCTTCTGCGCCGGTTCCGGCGGGCTGCACGAGGAACTCAATCGATTTAACGAGCCGATGCGGGCCATCTATCTCTGGCTGCTGCCGGACCAACTTCTGCTGCCGCCATCCTACACGCGCGGCCACTTCGATGCCGCCGCCGGCATGAACCGGATAACCACCTTGGTCGGCGATGAGTCCGGTGCCGTGCCGATATCGCAGGACGCGCGTGTGTCGCGGCTGGTGAGCGATTCGCCCGGCATCTTCCGTTACCGGCCGCGCTCGCCAGGCCACGGCGTCTATGCGTTTGTCATCGATGGCACGCTGTGCTGCGACGGCGCGACACTGAAGCGGCGGGACAGCAAGGCGGTGTGGGACGCCGACGAGATCGTCTGCGAAACGGGACGCGGCGACACCGACGTCCTGTTCGTTGAAACCATCATGTGAGCCGCCGGAGCGGGACCGCACGCGCAAGCACTGCGGTCCTGCTCCGGCAACAGGAGCGACGAGATGCCGATTATGCAGGTGTATTACCCGGAGACCGCACTGGATGATGTCCGCAAGGCGGATCTGGCGCAGCGCCTGACCGACGCGCTGATCGCCATGGAGGGCGGGGCGGACACACACGGAGGCCGGGCTTTTGCCTGGGTGCTGTTCACGCCGGTAAAGTCAGGCGACTGGTTTGTCGGTGGGCGGCAGGATGACCATTTTGTCAGTCCGCCAGGCCGCTTCCTGGTCCATGTCACCATCCCTGAAGGCTACATGAACGCGCGGCACAAGAGTGAGGTGCACGCCTGGGTGAATGCCGCGATCATGGCAGCCATCGGTCGCGGTGACGCGCCCGACGCGGGGCGAAGCGTGCTTGTCATCATCGATGAGGTCACCGAGGGAAACTGGGGTGCGGCAGGACGGACGATCAGTTTGAATTCGATCGCCGGGAGCGTCGGGCTTGCAAGGGATGGTGACCGGTTTGCCTGGGTCCAGGCTTATTTCGGCGCGAAAAGACGGCAATTCGCCGCCGCCGGCTATCCGACCGATGTCGGAGGACTGCTGGAGAACGTGAAATGAATTCCGCCGCAGTCGAACCCGGTGTGCTGCGGATCCGCGACATCGGCAGCTTTCATGTCGGCGGTCGGATGCTCCGCCTGCAAGGCCTGCCGCCGCGCGCGCGTGTCAGCACGCGTGGTGGACCGGTGCATCCGGTCGATCCGAATGGCGAGATCACGGCCGGGCAGATGTACGTGCAGTACTTCCATCTCACCGAACCGACGTCACCTGCTCCGCTGCTGATGTGGCACGGAGGCGGGATGACCGGCGTCAACTGGGAAACGACGCCGGACGGGCGCCCTGGCTGGCAGATGTTCTTTCTGCGCGCGGGCTTCAACACCTATGTCTCGGACGCCGTCGAGCGTGGCCGCGCCTCCTGGGCACCGTATCCCGAAGTCTACGCGGAGCCGCCGTATTTCCGCACCGCCAAGGAAGCCTGGGAGGAGACATTTCGCTTCGGGCCCGCCGGTTCCTGGCAACCCGATCCCGAACGCCGGCGCACACATGCAAGCCTGCGCTTTCCGGTTGCGGCGTTCGATGCCTTCCTCTGCCAATGCGTACCGCGCTGGGGCTGTAACGACGCGCTTACCCAACGTGCGTACGACTGCCTGCTTCAGCGCATGTCTGAACCGGCGATCGTGCTCACGCATAGCCAGGGCGGCAATTTCGGGCTCACCGCGGCCCTGACCGCGCCGGATCGGGTCCGCGCCGTCATCTCGCTGGAGCCTTCCGGCGCTCCCGACCCGGCGGAGCACGATGCCCGACTGCTTGCGCAGGTACCCCACCTGTTCGTCTGGGGCGACTACCTCGACCGCCACTCATTCTGGCGGGAGTCACGGCCGGCGGTGGAGCGCTGGCGCGATGCACTGGGCAAGGCTGGCTGCGACGTAACCTGGCTTGAACTGCCGACGCTCGGCATTCGGGGCAACAGCCACGCGCTGATGTGCGATGACAACAGTGACGAGGTTGCCGCATTGGTGCTGGACTGGCTGCGCAAGCGCGCGCCCCCATAGGTCTCACCGAGGTTACCCGCTGCCTTTCTCCTACCGGCTGGCCGCTCGATGCGGCCCTCGTGACACCTCGAACTGGAAAGTCTTCCCAAATGAAAGCACTTGCATGTCTTCTGACTGCCGCGTTCGTTGCGACGACTTGGTCGCAACTTGAGGCCATGCCAATTCCACCCCAACCGGATGGATCGCCTATGGTCGTTCAAGCCGCTGACGGGTGCGGCCCGGGCAAGTATCGGGGGCCGGGGGGCGCCTGCCACTGGTTCGGACGCGGGCCATACCCGGGCGGCTACTACGGAACCTATCGCTGGGCTTACCCGAGACCGGCCTGGGCCTACGGGAACGGTTGCGGTGCTGGCTGGTATCGCGGACCGAACGGCGCGTGTCATCCGCTCGGTCGCGGGCCGTTCCCGGCCGGATTCTGGCCCCCCTATCGACCCTATTATTGACATGGACTGATCAAGCAGAGGCACGGGCCCGCGCCAAGGGGCCCGTGCAATCTTGCATCGCGGCGCTACGCGCCGGAGAGCAGACAGTCGGCATTCGCCAGTCCCCGCTTGAGCCGAATGTACGATGTCTGCGCTCGCGGGGTGGGGGGCTAGGCCTTTCTGCAAACCGATCTTCCCGACCCACGCGGACGGATAGCGCTGGCTGATATAAAGCTGCCAGATGCAACTTTCGTCACATCCGACACCAATCGATTGAGGGCCAGACGCGATGACGATCGCCTTGCAGCCAAACTGCAAGCGCGGCAGTTCGGCACATGGGATGTCCGTTTTGAAGACATAGCGCGGCCCGGCTGGGTGTCGGACATGGTGAAGGGTTCAATGGGCGCAGAACGGACCCCCGGCCGCCCCACCCTGTTCGGCCCCCCCCTCCACCCAAAGCCAAAGCTCAAATAACCCCACAACGCGTGGTCACATCCCCCTTTACTACCTCCGGTTGTTCATGTTATGTTCTCTCACTCTTTAATCCGCAGGGAACGCCCGCCATGACAACCTCCCAGACCAGCGCCGAACCGCTCCCCCTCGACCCCGCCACCTTCAACACCATGCTCCGCTCCACCGTCGAAGCCCTGCCGCCTCCCCCGCGCGCCACCGCCGAGGCGCGCGCCCAGCAGCGCGAGGCCGCCTTCCTCGCCATCGCCGCCCTGCATCCGCGCGACCCGCTGGAGGCGATGGACGCCGCCCGCATCGTCGCGCTGCACTTCCACGCCATGTACGACCTCGGCTGCGCCATCCAGCCCACCGTCACGAACGAGCTGCAGCTCCGCTGCCAGGCCCGCGCGCAGGCGCTCGGCCGGCAGTCGGACAAAATGCGGGCCGACTACCTGTATCGCCAGGAGAGCGAGCCGGCGCGCCGGCCGGCGGGTCTGCCCGCCTCCGCCGCCGTCGCCCCCGAGCCGCAGCCGCAACCGCAGCCGAGGCGCAGCCCCAGCCGGCAGCGCAAGCCGCCGCGGCCGACCCAACGGCGGCGCCGCCCACGGCCGAGGCCGGGCCAAAACCCGCACCCGCCGCGCGCCCGGCGCCCGCCGCCGCGGCGGCACGGCCCGCCAAGGCGCCCATCCCCGCCCCGCGGCGTGGTGACGCCATCCCCCTCGACGATGCCGCGTTCGAGCAGCTTCTCGCCGAGCTCGACGCCCGCCTGGAGACCTCCGCCGCCGCCCTCGCAGCGTGACGGGAGAAGATACCCTATGCACCGTGAGGGCACGCACCCGCATCGCTCCGCCGCCTGACCGCACGCCGCGCCGCAGCCCGCGCCGCGCCCGACGCTGAGAGGCCCGCCCTGTCTGCGCGTCCTGACCGACGCCGCATGATGGGGCGGTATCGGCGAGACATGACCCGGCGGCGTGCCTCGACCCGCGCGTCAAGGGCGGGGACGATCATGGCAAGTGATCGCTTGAATTGGACCACCTTATAGTCCAAATCATCCTCAACTGGTCAGGAGCCTGTCATGGATGTGCCGGTCAGCGACGCCAAGGCGCGCCTCACCGACCTGGTCAAGCGGGCGGAAGCCGGCGAGGAGGTCGTCCTGACCCGCTTCGGCCGGCCCGTGGTCAGGCTCGTGGCAGCCAGGCCCGAGGTCACGCAGAAAGCGCGCCGGGCCGTCATGGAAGATGTCCGCAGGACGGGCCCAGGAAGGTCCTGGAGGGTCCGTCCGCGGCGCGCAGCCAGGACTTCCTCTACGACGAGTTCGGGTTGCCCAAATGATCGTCGTCGATACGTCGGCCCTGATGGCCATCATCCTCGACGAACCCGGCTGCGAGGCTTGCATGGCGGTCCTGGAAGCGACGGAAGGGGCCGTGATGTCGGCCGGGACGATGGCCGAGGCTCTGATTGTCGCTGCCCGTCGGGGCATCGGGGCCGAGATGGCGCGCCTCATCGCCGGCTTGGGGCTGCAGATCGCCCCTGTGACCTCCGCCGAAGCCCGCCGGGTCGCGGCCGCCTATGACCAGTGGGGACAGGGCGTCAACCCGGCCAACCTGAATTTTGGCGATTGCTTTGCCTACGCAGTCGCCAGGAACCTCGATTTTCCGCTGCTTTTCGTTGGCACCGACTTCGCCCGGACGGATATCCGCGCCGCCGGGAGTTGATTGCGCCGCACCCGATCGTCCGGTTGCCGCGTCACGCGCGGGCCGCATCGGCGCCTGCCGAAACCTCCACGCCTCGCGGATGACCGTTACGGCTCGGCGATCTGCCCGCCCGGCAGCGGCCGCGGCACGCCCGTGGTCCCGGGAAAGCTGAGCGGCAGACCCGCCGCCACGCGCGCCGCGAGGAAACCGAAGCACTGCGCCTCCAGCGCGTCGCCGTCCCAGCCGACCGCTTCGACCGGATCGACCGGCGCGCCGAGCGCCGCGCGCAGCGCCGCCATGATCGCCGGATTGTGCCGCCCGCCGCCGCCGACCAGCCAGCGCCGCGGCGGCGCCGGCAGCCGGGTCGCGGCAACCGCGGCCGCGGTGAAGGCGACCAGCGTCGCCGCGCCATCGGCCGGCGCCAGCGACTCGATCCCGCTGGCGGCCAGCGCGGCGGCGAAATCGAGCCGGTCCAGCGATTTCGGCGCGGGACGGGCGAAATACGGATCGCCCAGCAGCCGGCCGAGCACCGCCCGATCCACCGCACCCGCCCGCGCCAGCGCGCCGTCCGCGTCGAACGCCGCTCCGGTGCGACGCGCGACCCAGTCGTCCAGCGGCCCGTTGCCCGGCCCGGTGTCGCACGCCAGCAGCGCGCCGTCGGCGCCGATCCAGGTCACGTTGGCCACGCCGCCGATGTTCAGCACCGCCAGCGGCCGCGGACAGCGCACCCGCCAGAGCGGCATGGAACACCGGGGCGAGCGGCGCCCCCTCGCCGCCCGCCGCGACGTCGGCCGAGCGGAAATCCCAGGCGACCCGAACGCCGGTCCGCCACGCCAGCCAGGCCGCATCGCCGATCTGCCAGGTCCGCCCTTGGCCCGCCGCGTCGCGATCCGGCCGGGAGCGCGCCGGCTGGTGCAGGATGGTCTGGCCATGAAAGCCGATCAGGTCGGCCGGCCGCCCGATCGCCGCCACCGCGCGCGCATGGTATTCGGTCAGCCGCATCGCCGCCGTCTTCACCCGCCGGTCGTCCGCGGCCAGCTCGGGCGCATGGTCCAGCAGGCGTCGCAGGTCGGACCGCAGCCGCGCGTCGTACGGCAGCGTCAGCCGCGGGCCGAGCGCGCCGATCCGCTCGCCGTCGGTTTCCAGCCAGGCCGCGTCCACCCCGTCCAGCGAGGTGCCGCTCATCAGCCCGATCACCCGCAGCATTTCACCCCCACCCGACCTGTGCTAACTCCCCCTCCCCTTGAGGGAGGGGGTTGGGGGAGGGGTTCGACCCGCACCGACCCCTCCCCCAACCCCCTCCCTCAAGGGGAGGGGGAGTATCAGCCACGCCGCCCCCACAGCAGTGCAGCGCCATGCCCACCAGCGACTTCCTTCACGAAGCCACCGCGCGCGGCTTCGTCTTCCAGTGCACCGACACCGAGGCGCTCGACGCCGCGCTGCGGGCGAGCATCGTCTCCGCCTATATCGGCTTCGACTGCACCGCGGACAGCCTGCATGTCGGCAACCTGGTCGGGATCATGCTCCTGCGCCTGCTGCAGAAGCACGGCCACCGCCCGGTCGTGCTGATGGGCGGCGGCACCACGCGCATCGGCGACCCGTCCGGCAAGGACGAATCCCGCCAGTTGCTGACCGACGAGCAGATCGACGCCAACATGGCCGGCATCCGCCGCTGCTTCGATCCGTTCCTGACGCTTCGGCGACGGGCCGACCGACGCGATCATGCCGAACAACGCCGACTGGCTGAACGCGCTCGGCTACATCCCGCTGCTGCGCGAGGTCGGCATGCACTTCACCATCAACCGCATGCTGACCTTCGATTCGGTCAAGCTGCGGCTGGAGCGCGAGCAGCCGCTGACCTTCCTCGAATTCAACTACATGATCCTGCAGAGCTACGACTTCCGCGAGCTGCAACCGCCGCTACGGCGTGACGCTGCAGATGGGCGGCTCGGACCAGTGGGGCAACATCGTCGCCGGCGTCGAGCTGGTGCGCCGCACCGACGGCAAGCAGGTGTTCGGCCTGACCACGCCGCTGATCACCACCGCCTCCGGCGCCAAGATGGGCAAGACGGTCCAGGGCGCGGTGTGGCTCGCGGCCGACCGGCTGTCGCCGTACGACTACTGGCAGTTCTGGCGCAACACCGAGGACGCCGATGTCGGCCGCTTCCTGCGCCTGTTCACCGACCTGCCGCTGGACGAGATCGCGCGGCTGGAGGCGCTCGGCGGGGCCGAGATCAACGAGGCGAAGAAGATCCTGGCGACCGAGGCGACCGCGCTGCTGCACGGCGCAGCCGCCGCGCGAGCAGTCGGCCGAGACCGCGCGCCGTGCCTTCGAGGAGGGCGAGGCGGTCGATACGCTGCCCGGCGTCGACGTGGCGCGCGGCGAGCTGGAGGCGGGCATTCCGGCGTTCCGGCTGTTCGCGATTGCCGGTCTCGCCACCAGCAACGGCGAGGCCCGGCGGCTGATCCGCGGCGGCGGCGCGCGGGTGAACGACCAGCCGGTCCAGGACGAGGGCCAGACGATCGGCATGGCCGACCTGCATGACGGCGCGGTGAAACTGTCGGCCGGGCGCAAGCAGCATCGCCTGGTGCGGGCTGCTTGAGCCACTCCCTCTCCCCTTGGGGGAGAGGGGCGGGGTGAGGGGTTCCGCAGGCACGAGGCTACGGTGCGACCCCCGGCACCCACCCCTCCCCCCTTTCCCCCTCCCTCAAGGGGAGGGGGAAAACAGTGGGCCCAGCCCTGCGACCCTGCCCCTGATCGGAGTCAACCAGTGGCCGACCGCTTCCTCGTCACCTACCATGTCCGCACCGCTTCCGAAACGATCGCCGAGCGCGCCCAGGCGATCGCCGTCGAGCAGAGCGTCGAGATGCCGCTGGAAGCGATCGACGCGCCCGAGGTGCTGCGCGACATCGTGGGCGAGGTCGCGGACATCGCCGACCTGGGCGCCGGCACCTTCGCCGTCCGCATCGCGCTGGCAACCGCAACGATCGGCGGCGACGGAGCGCAGTTGCTGAACATGCTGATCGGCAACACCTCGCTGCACGACGACGTCGTGCTGGCGGATGTCGAGGTCCCGCCGGAGCTGGCCGCCACGTTCGGCGGCCCGCGGCACGGCATCGCCGGGCTGCGCCGGCGCGTCGCGGCCGAGGGGCGCGCCCTCACCTGCTCGGCGTTGAAGCCGCAGGGCCTGTCGGTCGAGCGCCTCGCCGCACTTGCGGCGCGGTTCGCCGATGGCGGAGTCGATTTCATCAAGGACGACCACGGCCTGGCCAACCAGGCCTATTCGCCGTTCGCGGCCCGCGTGCGCGCCTGCGCCACGGCGCTACGCGGGCGCAAAACGCGCTACGTGCCGAGCCTGTCGGGCAGCCTCGATGCGATGCGGGCGCAGCTTCTGCTGGCGCGCGAGGAGGGCCTCGACACGGCACTGATCGCCCCCCTGCTGGCCGGGTTCAGCACGGTGCAGGCGCTGGTCGCGGCGTTCCCCGACATCGCATTCCTGGCGCATCCCAGCTTCGGCGGCGCGGCGGGCATTGCGCCGGAACTGCTGATCGGCAAACTGTTCCGCCTGCTCGGCGCGGATGCCGTGATCTTCCCGACGCATGGCGGGCGGTTCGGCTACACGCCCGAGACCTGCCGCCGCCTGGCCGACGCCGCGCGGGGGACGCTGGGCGATCTGCGTCCGGCGCTGCCGGTGCCGGCCGGCGGCATGACGCTGTCTCGCGTGCCGGAGCTTCTTGACTTCTACGGCCCCGACACGATGCTTCTGATCGGCGGCAGCCTGCTCATGGCGCGGGAGCGGCTGACCGCGGAGACCGCCGCGTTCACCAGTCGGGTCGCGGCGCACCGTTTTCGGTAGGTGGAAAAATTGGACATCGAACAAGCGCCCAGCCTGCGGCCGTTCCACCCCGACTATCGCTGGGACGACGTCGCCTGCCTGCCCTACAAGGACGACGGCGCCGCGCCGTTCAAGGCGATCTCCCGCCAGGTGCTGTTCCACGAGGCGGCGCTGGGCTGCGAGCTGCGTTACTTCGAGATGGACGCCGGCGGCTACTCCACGCTGGAGCGGCACGAGCACATGCATGCGGTGATGATCCTGCGCGGCCACGGCCACTGCCTGCTCGGCGACGCGGTCCGTGCGGTCAAACCGTTCGACCTGGTCACCATCCCCCCCTGGACCTGGCACCAGTTCCGCGCCACATCAGGCGAGCCACTGGGCTTCCTGTGCATGGTCAACCAGGTGCGCGACAAGCCCGAATTACCGACCGCGGAACAACGCGCGGCACTCGCGGCCGATCCGAAGATCGCCGCCTTCCTGGAGGGAACGCCATGATGGATCCGATGCGCGGCAACAACGGCCCCCGCTACAAGCACACCGTCGACGACGGCGCCCCGTACGACACCATCACCATCGACAAGCTGACGCCGATCATCGGCGCCGAGATCGGTGGCGTCGATCTGTCGCAGCCACTCGGCAACCGCACACTGGACGAGATCCATCGCGCGCTGGCGGAGAACTGCGTGATCTTCTTCCGCGACCAGCACCTGACGGAAGAACAGCACCTGGATTTCGGCCGCAAATTCGGCGAGCTGCACATCCATCCCGCGGCGCCGGCCGCCCCCGGCCATCCCGAGCTGATGATCATCCGCGCCGACAAGGACAGCCCTCGCGCCAACGGCGAAGGCTGGCACAGCGACGTGTCGTGCGACCAGATCCCGCCGATGGGCAGCATCCTGTATATTCGCCAGTGCCCGCCGCGCGGCGGCGACACGCTGTTCGCCAGCATGTACGCCGCGTATGAGGCGCTGTCGGATCGGATGAGGGCCTACCTCGAAGGGCTGACCGCGATCCATGACGGGGAAGAGAATTATCGCGGGACCTATGCGTATGCCGGGGTGCAGGACAAGGCGACCTATCCGCGCGCGGAACATCCAGTGATCCGCACCCATCCGGTGACCGGCAGGAAGGCGTTGTATGTCAACCGCGGGTTCACCCGGCGCATCGTCGGCGTGCCGCGCGACGAGAGCCACGCGATCCTGCAATACCTGTGGAACCACGCCGAGAACCCGCTGTTCCAGTGCCGCTTCCGCTGGCGGGAGAACTCCATCGCGTTCTGGGACAATCGCTGCGTGCAGCACCGCGCGATGTGGGACTACTGGCCGCACACCCGCTCCGGCCATCGCGTGACGGTGCTGGGCGAGCGGCCGGTGTGACGCAGCGCCTTACCTGACGCGACGCGGTCCGTGGCAGCCAGCGGGAGCAACGCGCCGCCGCCGCTGCTGGGCCGCGCGGTGCGGCACGAGTGGCCGCTCGACTGGAGTTTTCTGACCGTCAATCACGGCTCGTTCGGCGCGACACCGCGGGTCGTGCAGGCCGCGCAACAGGACTGGCGGCGCCAGCTTGAGACGCAGCCGACGCGGTTCATGCACGAGGCGTTGCCCGCGGGGCTGGCCACGGCCGCGGCGCGGCTTGGTGCGTTCATCGGCGCGGACGGCAAGGACATCGGCTTCCTCGACAACGCCACCTCGGGCTGCAACGCCGTGCTGCGCTCGCTGCGCCTGGCGCCGGACGACGAGGTGCTGGTGCTCAGCCATGGCTACGGCGCGGTGCGCAACACGGTGCGCTTTGTCACCGAACGCGCCGGCGCGCGGATGACCGAGGCAGCGGTGCCGTTTCCGCGTCCCGATGCCGCGGCGATCGTTGCGTCCGTCGCCGGGGCGCTGACCGAGCGGACCCGGATCGCGGTAATCGATCACATCACCTCGGGCAGCGCGCTGGTGCTGCCGCTGCGCGAGATCATCGCGACGTGCCACGCAGCCGGCGCGCCGGTGCTGGTGGACGGCGCGCACGGGCCGGGCCAGGTGACACTCGACCTCGGTGCGCTGGGCGCCGACTGGTACGTCGGCAACTGCCACAAATGGCTGTGCGCCCCAAAGGGTAGCGCGTTCCTGTGGGCCGCGCCGGAGCGCCAGGCGGAGCTGCATCCGCTGACCATTTCGCACGGCTTCGGCCAGGGATTTCGCGCCGAGTTCGACTGGACCGGGACGCGGGATTCCAGTGCCTGCCTGGCGATCCCGACGGCGCTCGATTTTCACCGGCGGCTTGGCGATGCCGCGCTGCGGGCGCGGAACGTTGCGCTGGCGGCGGAGGGCGCGCGGCTGCTGGCCGAGCGCCTTGGCACCGAGGTCGGCACCACCGGGGCGTTCGCCGGCGCAATGGGCGTGGTGCGCGTGCCGCTCGCGGCGCCACCTACCCCGGAATGGGCGCGGCGGCTGCGCCAGAAACTGCTGGAAGCGCGCACCGATGCGCCGGTGCACGCGCTGGATGGTGCGATCTGGCTGCGGATCTCGGCGCACGCCTACAACGAACTGGCGGATTATGCGGCGCTGGCGGAGATTGTTTCGACGCTGGTGTGAGCGGCGGCGACGATTCTCCCCCTCCCCTTGAGGGCTTGGTCCGCTTCGCGGCCCAAGCCCTCAAGGGGAGGGGGAGAAGCACTCTTCTCTACGGCTTCGCCATCTCCGCCGGCGCATCCGCCGCGGCGTGATAGTTGTTGCGCAGGAACCACAGCCGGTATTGCTCGTACGTTACCTCGGGATACCGCGGCGGATTTCCGGCAGCGCAGCAGGTCGGCACACACGTGATCGGCCAATAGATGTTCGGCGCGACGAAGAACGGCACCGCGTAGCGATGCCGATCCGGTGACGGATTGATCGCCAGGTGCTCGGTCGACAGGAACCGGTCATTCGTCCAGCGCCGGCACATGTCGCCCGAGTTGATCACGAACGACCCGGGGATGCGCGGCGCCTTCATCCAGCCACGCCCGGCCGGGCGGACATACAGCCCTTCCAGCTCGGACTGCGGCAGGATGGTCAGGAACGAGCTGTCGGTGTGCGGCGCAATGCCGAACTGGTTGTCCGCGTAGCTGGTGGGCGGATAGTGCGACAGCCGCAGCGTGCACTGCGCATCGGCGAACGCCGCGTCGAACCAGTCCGCCGGCAGACCGAGCGCGGTGGCGAACACCGGCAGCAGGCTCTTGGCGAAAGCCTCCAGCCGCGCGTAGTACGCCATCGCCGCCGCGCGAAATCCCGGCAACCCGTCCGGCCATTTGTTCACCTCGCGGAACCGCCTGCCGGCGAGCACCGCCGGATCATCCGGGTCGCGGTCGCGATCGATGAAGAACGCCTCGTTCAGGTCGGGTTTGCGGCCCGCGTTGATCTCCGAGGTTTTGATCGCGTAGGTCGCCGCCGCGAGGTAGCCGACCGAGCCGTCGCCCATGCGCATCGCCTGCTTCCGGTCCATCGGCAGCGCGTGCAGCCGGGCCGCCTGGGCGAAGATGTCGTCGATCATCGCCTGCAGCACGCCGTGATTGACGACCACCAGGAAGCCGACGGTCTCCAGCGCGTCGCGCAGGTCTTCCGCCAGACGTTCGCGCGCACCGGGGGCGTCGCGCAGGTACTGACCCAGGTCCAACACCGGAAAACCGTCGGCCTCGGCCTGCTGCAGTATCGCGTTTGTGGCCATCATCTCCCCCGGGGAATTGTCTGGACATCGGTACACCTCTCCCGCACTTGGCGGGAGGGGTCGCGACGCGTAGCGGCGCGGGTGAGGGCCTACACCTCTCCCGCGCTTGGCGGGAGAGGTCGTGACGCGTAGCGGCGCGGGTGAGGGCCGTGCCGCATGCACCACCCTCACCCGCGTCGCAAGTGCTCCGCGACCTCTCCCGCGAAGAGCGGGAGAGGTGGACTACGAACTTCCAGCTTCGACCGCCACGGCCACCGCCTGGTCGCCGACCGCAACGGTGACATCCACCTCGAGGGCCAAAAAATCGTTCGGCTTGCCGATGAAGCCGCCGGACACCGGCGCCGCCTGGTCCGGCGTGCGCGCCACCGAGACGCGGATCAGGTTGCGTCCGGCGATCAGGCCGTTGGTCGGGATCGAACTCCACCCAGCCGGCACCCGGCAGATAGATCGCACACCAGGCATGCGTCGCACCGCCGCCCACCACCGGATCGGCGCGGTCGATCAGCGCGGCATCATAGACGTACCCGCTGATGAACCGCGCCGCGAAGCCCAGCGCACGCGCCGCCTCCATCATCAGCAGCGCGAAATCGCGGCAGGCGCCGCGGCGCGTGGCCAGGGTCACCAGCGGCGAGTTGGTGCCCTCGGCGTCGCGCGCCTCGTAGGTGAAGTCGGCCTTGATCGCCTCGGTCACCGCCGCCAGCATCGGCAGCGTCTTGGTGTCGCCGTAGCGGGCCAGAAAGCGTCGCGCCCAGGCGTCCAGCTTACGCTGCGGATCGGGCGTCTGGCGCTCCACCAGGCGCGCCAGGTCCGGCATCTCCTCGACCGCGTAGCTGAACGGGTAGATCTCGGCGACCGGATCGAGCGGCAGGTCGGTCTGCGGCGCGTAATGCTCCAGGTCCAGCGTCGAGACGATGCGCAGCGTGTCGGTCCGCGCCCCGGCGAAATCGACGAAGCAGATCGAGTTGCCGAACACGTCGTGCGCCCAGCGCAACTGCGCCGCCGGCGGCGAGATCCCCAGCGTGGCGTCGTGCAGGCGCAGGTCGTGGCTGTCGTGCGGGCGCAGCATCAGCCGGTGCTCGGTCAGGCGCACCGGCGCGGCGTAGCGATAGGTCGTGGTGTGCTCGACGCGGACGCGCATGCGGTGATCAGTGATCAGCGATCAGGAAAAGAGGAACAGGCATCGGCCACCAACGATCACGCGGCATGACGCCGCTTCGGAGTCACGCGGCGCAGCGCCGCGGTGGCTTGGCCGCGCAGCTTGCCCATGCGCCCGATCCCGGCCAGGCGGCGATCCAGGAAGGCCAGCGTCGCGGCGTCGTCCTCACTGGTGTCGCGCAGCCAGTACAGCAGCGTCGCGCCGTAGACCGCAGCCAGCAGCGCGCGCTTGGTGTACCAGGAGAAATCGGCGGCGCGGTCGCCGGCGGCGTGCCAGATCGCGTCCACTGTGCGCGCCGTGCAGGCCGCCGCCTGACGGGCGTGCATCGGCAGCGCCAGCACCGAAACGGCGCGGCGCACGGCTTCGCGGTGCGGCCGGTTCTGCGCCAGGCGCAGCGCGATGACCGCGCGCACCCGCGCCGATCAGGCCCTTGTTCGCCAGGTCGAGCGCGGCGGCACGCCTCGGTCATCCGCCGGTCGGCCAGGTCGCAGAACGCCTCGACCAGCGCCAGCACGCCGCCGGGGAACAGCAGTTCGGCCTCGTCGGCCGGCGCGCCGATGTCCGCCAGGCCGCGTGCCAGGGCACGACGGGTCCAGCCGTCGAACGGCACATGCGGCAGCATGGCCTGGATCGCCGCGTCGCGCTCTGGCGCCGCGCTCGGGGGGTCGGATCATGGCTGTGTCCTTGCTCGCTCGGCGGCGGCCGCCGCGGCCGCCATCTCCTCGGTGAAGCCGAACAGCGAGAAGTCCTGCATCCGCATCGGGTACAGGATGCCGTCCAGATGGTCGTACTCGTGCTGGATCACGTCGGCGTGGAAGCCGGTGGCCTCGCGCTCGGTCACCGCCCCGTCGCAGTCCACGCCGCGGTAGCGGATGCGCGGGGCGCGCGGCACCGCGGCGCGCAGGCCGGGGATCGACAGGCAGCCCTCCCAGCACAGCACGCGCTCATCGCTCAGCAGCTCGACCTCGGGGTTGATCAGCACGGAGGTGCCGACTGGGAGATCGCAGCGGGTCCTCGCTCGGCCGCCCAGCGGGGATGCGGAACACGAACAGGCGCAGCGGCACGTAGACCTGGGGTGCAGCCAGGCCGACGCCGGGCGCGTCCTCCATCGTCTCGATCATGTCGGCGACCAGGCGGCGGATCTCCGGCGCGCCGGGGTCGGCGACCGGGGCGCAGCGCCGCAGCAGGACGGGGTGCCCCATGCGGGCGATCTTCAGAAGGGCCATGCGGAATCCAATCGGGCTGGTCCCCGAGATAGCGTGCCGAAGCCGCATTGGCGACGGCAAAGACGCATGTTATAGGGCACGCCCCCCGCACGGACCACCGCAAGCGGGACGGTTTTGCGTGCCTCCGATCGGCGGGGGTGCCAGCGCAGAAAGGAGCAGGCGGCCAAGTGCAAGTTCTCGTCCGTGACAACAACGTCGACCAGGCGCTGAAGGCGCTCAAGAAGAAGATGCAGCGGGAGGGGATTTTCCGCGAGATGAAGCTGCGGCGGCACTATGAGAAGCCGTCCGAGCGCCGCGCCCGCGAGGCCGCGGAGGCGGTTCGCCGCGCCCGCAAGCTGGAGCGCAAGCGGATCGAGCGCGAAGGGTTCTGATCCCGAGGGACCGTGCCCCTGGCGGCAACGCATCCCGAGGCGGGTATGATCGAGGCGCGGCGTTGACGCCGCGCGGGTTGCCACCGCGGCGTGGGCGTCGGGATCGCCCGTCGGCCGCGGTTCGCATGTCTGGCCCCTGACAAGTCGGCAGCTTCGGGCCGGGTCGGCCGTCGCGCAGCCCGCGTCGGCGCGCCTGGCAGGCATTTGCCATGCGATGCGCTACCCAAACCGATCGCGCGCTGGATGCGCGACCCGCCAGCCGCATAGCAGAGATAGCGCCATTCCAAGGCAGCACTATTGTTTGGCGGAGGCCGAGCCGGACCACTCTCCGGTTGGTTGCGACGGCGCGATTCCGGCCCGCCCATGGTTGGACGGGGGGGCGCCACGCATCGACGTGCTGCGGCCGACGGGGGCTGGAGCACGTCTACCGGCAGCATGATGTGCCGAGCGCGATGGCAGACAACATCGAAAGTCGGGCGGCCCGCACCGCCGTCTGCCGTGACATCCGGTCGCCGGCGTTACCGCGCGGCGGGATGATCCTCGAGGTCGATTGTGGCCAGAACCGTCACCCACCGCGGCCGGCTACGCCTGACCTCGATTTGATCGGAATCAATGCCCACCGGCGATCCGTGTGGCAGAGGCATGCAAATGCCATCGCCCCGCGGTTCGACGCCGTGTCCCAGTCGGTAGCCTTGTTCGATCGCAGCGACGTGGCTCCGGCCGGGCGCATAGGAGCGCCCGCGTACGGCCAGGTCACGGCACACCCGGACATCGCCGGAATCGGCCCCGAGGCGCCCAGTGCGTAGGCTGGTATTGGCCGTTTTCGGGCCCACGCGCGATGAGGCGCTGGACGCGGCGGCGGGCGCCCGGTTGCCGTCCCGGTCATCCGCGTCTCCTGTCGGCCGCGCGGGCCTGTCCGCGTCCCGCACACCGGGCGTCGCCCTCGCTGGCGGCCGGCACCGCCCTGGCGGCCGGCACCGCCCTGGCGGCCGGCACCGCCCTGGTGCTGCACGAGCGGCGGATCGCCGAGCCGATGCTGCCGCTGGAGCTGTGGCGCGACCGGGTGATCGTCAGCAGCAATGTCGGCAGCCTGGTGACCGGCACGCTGATGATGGGCGTCACCGCCTACCTGCCGACCTACGTGCAGGGGGCGCCATGGGGCGCGGTACCAACGTGTCGGCTGTGATCCTGGCGCTTGATGACGGTGGTGTGGGTGCTCAGCAGTGCCACCGCCGGGCTTTGCCTGCCGCACACCACCTACCGCCGGATCGCCACGGTCGGCGCCGTGCTGCTGATCGCCGGCGCGGGGGTGCTGATTGCCATGACGTCGGCACGCGGACCGGCCTGGGCCGGTGCCGGCGCGGTGCTGATCGGCGTCGGCATGGGCTTCCGCAACACCACCTTCATGATTTCGGTGCAGACCTCGGTGGCATGGCAACAGCGCGGGGCCGCCACCTCGTCCACCATGTTCCTGCGATTTCTCGGGCAATCGCTCGGCGCAGCAATGTTCGGGGCGGCGCTCACCACGAGCCTGATGGGCCACGCCCCGGACGCGGCAGGGGCGGTCGAACTGCTCATGAACCCGCTGCATCGCGCCGCGCTGGCCGCCGGCGAACTGACCCAGTTGACCCACGCCGTCACCGTCGCCATGCGGC
Source organism: uncultured Alphaproteobacteria bacterium (assembly GCA_963773345.1). Lineage (GTDB taxonomy): Bacteria > Pseudomonadota > Alphaproteobacteria > Acetobacterales > Acetobacteraceae > Palsa-883. The sequence goes on from CAVZBG010000010.1 coordinate 2,081,140, forward strand.
ACGCTTATCTGCTGACCGGGACGCTCGCCGTGCTCGCGTTGTTGTTGGCCCTGACCTACCCGGCGGGCCTCGGCCCCGGCAGCCAGATATGACGGCAGTAGGTCGGGCGGCGATGGGTCGTTGTGGACCTCTGCCACGCCGCCTTCACTTGACCTGGCCGGCCGACCGCCGACGAACCCGGCACGGCCGTCGGTTCGCGCCCGAAGTGACGCAGTCGCGCAGGAAGCCCATAGGCGGCACGTCGCGTCAGCAACACCCGAGCTTGGCTGCCTCGTTCGGCTGATCGCCCGGATTGCCGTGGTCCTTGGCTTCGAGTTCCTCGGCCAGGACGATCAACCGCACCGCCAGCGCTTCGAGCTCGTTCCTTGCCGTCGCGGTCTGGGCGGTCGCCGCCAACCGCCGATACGCCGCAGCCTCGGTGCGCAACTGGCGAGCGGCGGGCTGGGTGCGCTGCCGGTCCGGGGGTGGCGGCGGCGCGGCGCCGCGATTCTCGGCCAGGATCCAGGTGAAGCCGATTGGTGCCGGGGGAAGCGGCTGCCCGGCCCGCACGGTCACCCGCACCCCGGTCGCCGCACCGAACACCCCATACTGGTTGTAGTCCCCGGTGGCCGGCGCCGGTTCGCCCGGCAAATGTGTCGGCTTGGCACGCATCCAGGTCTCCCCCTCGTTGGCCACGCCGCCGCGCGACCTGCGTCCGGCGGATAGACCGCGCGAAAGATCAGTTCGTGCCGTCAGTTTCGACGCGGTGGCGCTTCCTGGCAAGCCCCGGGGGATCACACCTCGTCAGCAGACGGGTCGTGATCGCCCGGGCCATTCCCCAGGCCGGCTGCCTTGAGCAGTTCGTTGACCACTTCAAGCAACCGGATCGCGGTACCGGGATCTGAAGTACCGCTGGCTATTTCGGCCAAAATACGGGCCAGTTCTGCCGGATCTGTGATATTTGCCATCTCCGAATCTCCTCCGACAGATTTCTCAAGTATCGAAAGTTTACCAAATATTTCGACGTTTGCCTTTGATTTATATCAAATAATATGATAATGTATCCATATGCGCGGGAGTGCGATCCCGGCGCTGACGCGGCTTTGTGCGGCACGGGGTCACGCAACACGATACGCACCGCTCCAAGGAGTTGCGCACGTCACCAATTGCTCTCACAGTGCCGCACAATGGCTTATGTCCCGCTAAGCCGGCGGTCATCGCAAGAAATCCGGGTGCAAGCTGAAACCTACCGCCGGATGGCCGAGACCGCCCGCACACTCTACGCAAGGCAGGCACTGGAGCGTGTCGCCGCTCGTTTCCTCGCGTTCGCGGAGCGTCGCGAAGCGGAGGAGCGTGCGGCTGCCGGTGAGCAGCTCGCGGCGGCGCCAGCCGAGCCCAAGTCGGAATAGGATGGCGGCCGGCCCCTTGCGCGTGCGGCCCGCACGACTCCGAACATGTCGGCGACGTGCCACGGTTTTTGGCTTCCGACGATCGCGCCGCGGGCCGGGGATCCCAGCAACCGTGGGGCACCCATTCCTCGCCGACGCATGCCGGCAGCTTGAAGGCGGCAGTGTCCCGGCCCGGATTACCGGCCGGCCCTCGGGCGCTGTGGACGAACCGGAAAGCCGATGATATTGGTTTCATCCATCGGAGTCGGTCGCGAGTTCACAGGTCATTACCTCGATCTCCGGACTATCGTCGCTTTCTTCCGGTCGGTGATGCCGCCCTCACGGTCGAGTTCGGCAACGCGATCGCGCCCGAGTTGAACGCGCGGGTCGCCGCGCTCGACCTGGCACTGGCGGCCGCGGAACTCGACGGGCATCATCGAAACCGCCCCGAGCTATCGCTCGCTGCTGATCTGCTACGAGCCGCTGGAGATCGCCTTCGACCGGCTTGTCGTCGAACTGCGTCGCCTGCTCTCAAGCGCCGTTCACGCGCGCGAGGCCGATGCGGCACTCCTGCGGTTTGGCCTCAGCGGCATCGATGGACGCTGCATCGCCGCGGGGGACGTGCTGGCGCTGCGGGCAACAGCGGCACCGGACGGGCCGGAACGCCGCCTTCCGCCTCCGCGCCGCGCCGCCGGACCGCTGCGTGTCGTGCTCGGGCCGCAGGATGATTTCTTTGCGCCGGAGGCGGTCGCCGCGTTCCTTGCCGCACCGTATCGGGTCACCCACCGCGGCGACCGGATGGGCGTGTGGCTGGAAGGACCGCCGATCGCCCATGCGGACCGCTACAATCTCGTCTCGGACGGGCTGGTGCCCGGCTGCATCCAGGTGCCCGGCGCCTGCCAACCCGTGGTGCTGCTGATGGACTGCCAGACGACCGGCGGCTACCCGAAACTGGCGACGATCATTGCCGCCGACCTGCCCCACGTGGCGCAAAGCCGGCCCGGAACCGAGGTGACGTTCGCCGCGGTCGATATTGCGACGGCACAGCGCCTGTATCGCACATACCGCACGACGCTGGCCGATATCGGGCGGACGCTGGAGGACATCGCCGACCCGCCGGCGCGGCCGTTCTGGCTGTTGAATTAGCGGCGCTGTCGCCTCCGGCCAGGCAATTTTCGGTCGGTGTTTGAAATAAATGCTGCGGGCCATGCCCGAGTCGCGCACCCTCGTCATGCCGGCGCATGCCGGCATCCACGACTTGCCTTCGTGCAGCGAGCAAACTTGTGGCCGCGCCTTTACCGATCCGGCAAAATAGTCGGTCGTGTCCGCGACGCGACGATTTGATTGTCTCGCGCCAGGCCCTCAGACCGGCTCCAGGTGACGCGTCGCCGGCTCGGCGGCGACCGGAACCGCTCGGCTGTGCACCCTTGCGGTCAGCGCATCGGACCAGTGCCGCAGGAACATGTCATCCGGCGCCAGCCGCGCCAGCCAGCGCGGGTCCAGAAGATAGATCGTGCGTCCCAGCTCCTTGCGGGTGCGAGGCGGCGCGATCGGTCCCATCTGCTCCTCCGGCAGAAGCATCACCTCGACGCTGCGTCCGCTCGCTGTCATGGCCACCCGAGACACCAACTTGAAGGCGTGTGCGACGAGCAGCGCATGCAAGGCCACCGGCAGCAGCTCCCGGCGCGCGGCAATGATCGGCTGTGCGTCCAGCATGACCGTGGCGCATAGCTGTCGGGCGCTGTGGCGACCGCCGGCCCGCGCCAGGGCCGCCGCGCTCGTCAGCGCGATCAACACCGCACCGGCCATTGCGTCCGCGGAGCCGGGGCGCGGACCGCTCGGCCAGGGCGCTGAGGGAAGCAGTTCGAGTCGTTGTTCAGCCATCGCATCCATATCCACTTGGGTCAGCGCCCCACCCCGGCGGCAGACACGAAATGTCAGCGATGCTTCGTTACAGCGTGGTTAACGGCCGGCGAATGAAAGGCGCCGGGACGAAACTTCCCGTTAACCACACCGGCGGTCTACTGGCCGGCAGGGAACGATCGTCAAAGCGCGGTCGTGCAACGAAAATTGCGCGGGGCCAGGACAGTCTCGGTCTGGCGACGACCACGAACTGCAGGCAGATGCAGCGCAGATGCAACAGGCAGAGGCAGCACCGCAGGCCACACACCACTGGACCAGATTGGGTGGCCGCCAGGGATGGTGGCGACGGGCATACGTCCCCCTCGCCGCGATGGCATCGCTGAACGGGACTCTGGGGCAGAAGATCCGCAGCAGCCTGGAACGGCGCTCGACCATGCCGCTGCTGCCGGAGCTGGCCGCCGTCGCCTGCTTCCTGGCCTTGCTGTGGATCAGCATCATCGTCGCTTTGAGCCACGAATACCACGCCGCCGAGGCCCGGCGAGGCGGCGGGACTCGACGACCAGCCAGGTGATGGCCTCTGCCGCCGCATGCACGGCGTTGACCCTTTGGTGGGCCGCACTGGAATGCGCCGCGTGACCGCGCACGCCAGCCCGGTAGATCCGCCGGCCCTTCGCGGTAAAGATCGGCACCATGCTGGACGCCTCGCCGACCACGCAGGTGTCTGGCCGCAGGCCTGAAGTCGTCGAGGTCTTCGATCAGCCGGCGGGCGCCGTGATAGCCTACCTCTTCGTCGCAGGTCAGCAGCAGGTGCACCGGGCGCGTGGGCTTGCGGGCCTTGATGCCCGGAACGGCGGCCAGGACGGCGGCGACGAACCCCTTCATGTCGCAGGTGCCGCGCTCGATCAGCCGTCCGTCCTGCCGACGCAGCGTGTAGGGATCCTCGGTCCGGGTCTGCCCTCGGTGGGCACCGTGTCCACGTGGCCGGCCAAGGCAAGCCCCACCGGCTGCACCGGTCCGATCGTGGGCGTGCAGGTTGGCCTTCTGGCCGGTCGGATCGAAGCTCAGTCGATAGGGCACCTCGTGCGCCTCGAGCCCGGCGCGCACGAAGCCGATGAGATCGAGGTTGGACTTGTGACTGGTGGTGTCGAACGCAACCACCCGCGCCAGCATGTCGATGGACGTCAGCGACGTAGCAGCCTGCGGTCGAGCCATGCCAGTCTCCCGCTTGCGAGCCTGTCGCGACTCGGCCGAGCGCGGAACTTAGACCGCTGCCGCGAGCCCCGAAAACGCGTGGTCAGTGATCAGTGGTCAGTCGTCAGTAGCCGGTGACCAGGTGCGGGTGAGCGGCGTCGGCTGCTGATCACGCATCACCATCACGGGCCATCGAGCACTGACGACTGATCAGTGATCACCATCACTGACCACAGACCACCGCTTGTGCCACCGACTGATTCCGGCCTAGGCTGCGATTGGCCTGATTGGAAGGATCAGTCCAACGTGTTCGTGCCAGACCAAAATCGCCAGCAGGCGGTGTTCGACCGGCTCCGCCGAGGCATCCTGTCCGGCACCCTGCCTGCCGGCACGCGGCTGCCGCCGACCCGCGTCATGGCGGAGGAGATCGGGGTGGCCCGGCAGACCGTGGTGCTCGCCTATGAGCGCCTGGCTGCCGAGGGCTATGTACGCGCCCGCACCGGCAGCGGCACCTATGTCGCGCCGGACCTGCCGGACGCCGCCCCGGCGCCCGCTTCGGTGCCGCGCGTCGCAGCCAGCGACCTGTCGGCCCGGGGCGCCCGACTGGCGGCAATTCCCGCACACGCGTCCCATGATGTCGCCAACCGGGTCGGCGGGACGACCGACAGGGCAACCGTCCGGGCGTCCGGCGGGACGACCGACAGGGCGTCCGGCGGGACGCCCGACGGGGCGATCATCCGGACAATCGGCGAGACCGCTGGCGGGGCGAAGCCGGGAGCGGCCGGCGCGGCGGCCGGCCTGGAAACGCCGGTCGGGTCGCTGCTTGCCGGGGGTGTCCCGGCGCATGATATGTTCCCCGCCCAGGCCTGGCTGCGCTGCACCGCCCGGGTGCTGCGGCGGATGTCGCCCGAGCTGGCCGGCTATCCCCCGCCGCAAGGGCTGCCCGAGCTGCGCCAGCAGATCGCCGCGCACCTGGCCGCGACGCGTGGGTTGCTGGCCGACCCCGACGGCATCATCGTGACCGGCGGCACGCAGCAGGCGCTGCGCCTCGCCGCCGACCTGCTGCTGGACCAAGGCGATGCCGTCTGGGTGGAGGACCCCGGTTACATCGCCGGCCGTGGTGCCCTGCTCGCCGCCGGCGCGATCCCGGTCGCGGTGCCGAGCGACGGCGAGGGTCTGGATGTCGCCGCCGGCGTTCACCTGGCGCCCGCGGCGCGGCTCGCACTGGTAGCCCCATCGCACTCCACGCCGCTGGGCGGCGCGCTGCCGATCGGGCGGCGCCTTGCTCTGCTCGACTGGGCAGCGCGCGCCAACGCCTGGGTGCTGGAAGACGACTGCGACTCGGAGTTTCGCTGGGAGGGTCGGCCGCTGCCGCCGCTGGCGACGCTCGATCGCACTGGGCGGGTGATCTATTGCGGCACCTTTAGCAAGACGCTTGCCCCGGCGATCCGGCTGGGGTTTGCCGTGGTGCCGGCGCCGCTGGTGGCCGCCTTCGTTCGCGCCCGCACGTTGATGGATCGCGGCAGTTCGGCGCTGACCCAGGCCGTGCTTGCCGAATTCATGCGCCAGGGCCTGTTGGCGCCGCACATCAGGCGCACACGGACCGAATATGCCGCCCGCCGCCAGGCGCTGCTGGCGGCGCTGCGGCGCCATGCGCCTGCCGTCACGCCCATCGCCGCCCCTGGCGGGCTGCACATGGTGGTGCGGCTGCCGGATGGCAGCGACGAGGCGGCTTCCGTGCGCGCCTGCCGGGCGCGCGATCTGTCGGTGGCGCCGCTGCGCGCCTATTTCGCCGGGCCGCCTCGGATGGCCGGCCTGGTCATTGGCTTCGCCGGCACGCCGGCCGCGCTGGCGGCCGACCTGGCCCGCCGCCTCGCCGGCGCCATCCGGCCGTGATACCGGCCATGATCCCGGCCCTGATGGCGACGTTCGTCGACCGGGACGCGAACCGAGGCGCCGACCCGGATGCCGGGCCGGATGTGTCTGGGGACGCCGAGGCGACGCTGTTCGAGGCGCTGATCGTGCCGCATCGCAGCCTGAGCCCGCGCGGGCTGCGGTGGCTGATCGGGCTGATCTGCCTGCTATGCTCGCTGACGGCCTTCCGGTTCTGGCTGATCGGCGCGTGGCCGGTGATCGTCTTCAGCATCGTGGAGGTCGGTCTCGCGGTGCTGCTGCTGCTGGTCAACGCCCATCGGGCGCGGGCGAGCGAGCTGATCCTGCTGACCGACCGGACGCTGCGCGTGATCCGCACCAACGCCGCCGGGCGGCGCGACGAACGCGAGCTGCCGCCGACCTGGCTGAACGTGGCGCTGGAGGAGACACCCGGGCGGGCGCCGCGACTGGTTCTGGTTGCGCGCGGCGTGCGGGAAGAGATCGGCGCGGCGCTCGGCGAGGCGGAGCGCCGCGATCTGGCACGCGCGTTGCGGGCTGCGCTGCATAGTGCCCGCAACCCGCGCTTCGACAACCCTCAGTTGCAGACTTGAAAAATGAATCGACAACGCACCGTAAAATTCACGTTCGATTAACGGTCGCGAATCACACCTCGGTCGGGCCCATCGACTTTATGAGATCGAAGACACGTTTGCGGATCGCCGGATCGGTGATGCGGTAATAGGCGCGCACCAGCTCCAGCGTCTCGCGCCGGTTCAGCGTGTCGTCGCCGAAGCCGTCCTGCGGCTCGGGGAAGCCGGCGGACCGGCGGCCGGGCTGACCGCCGAACGAGCTGGCCAGACTGTCCGGCATGTCGTCGAAGAAGAAGCTGATCGGCACGTCCAGCACGCGCGACAGATCGAAAAGTCGCGAGGCGCCGACACGGTTTACGCCGCGCTCGTATTTCTGCACCTGTTGGAAGGTCAGCCCCAGCGCCTCGCCCAGCCGCTCCTGCGACATGCCGAGCAAGGTGCGGCGCAGGCGAATGCGCGCGCCAACATGCACGTCGATCGGGCTGGGGCGACCTTCCCGATCCGCCCCCATGGCCTGTTCGGCGCGAACCATACCTGGACCCCCTCTCCACTCGTTCAACATGGGATACCCTCCTTCACGTCGCCCCCCAGCGCCGCAGTCTGGTCCCGAATCGGATCACGATAAATTCACTTTAGCAGCACAACCGGCAATTGTCAATCCATTAACCAAAATTTTGAGCCATCGTATCAATTTACGAGATGCCCGCTCAGAAAGCCTAATTTTTCCGCCGCATTGTACCGAACGCAACGCCGCCGCGCACACTCAGTCCAAAACCCAGGCCCACAATGCCAATCAAAGCCGGGATGCATAACCCAAGCCGCGCGAACAACGTTGGCGGCAATGCTGCCGGCAAGTCAACGACCAGCTCGCCGGCACGATTCATGCCGAGCCGCGCCAACTCATGCCCGCGCGGGTCGAATGCCGCCGAGATGCCGGTGTTGGCCGCGCGCATCAGCGGCAGCCCCTCCTCCACCGCGCGCAGCCGCGCCGCCGCCAGATGCTGGCGCGGACCGGTCGAGTTGCCGAACCAGGCATCGTTGGTGATGTTGACCAGCCAGGCGGGCCGGTCGGCGGCGTCGACGACCTGGCCGGAAAAGATCGCCTCGTAGCAGATCAGCGGACCGACCGGCGGCAAGCCCGGGATATGCAGCGTCTTCGGCCCCGGCCCGGGCTGGAATCCGCCGCCCGGCACAACCTGGAACGGCGCCGGAAACCAGCTCGGCTGGTATTCGCCGAACGGGACCAGGTGCCATTTGTCGTAGATCCCGGCGTTTCCCGGGAGCAGCCGGCCGCCGGCCAGACGGCGAACAGGCTGTTGCGCGGCCGGTCGGACCGGTCGAAGCGCACCGCGCCGACCAGGGCGGGCCGGTCGCCGGCCGCCTCGGCGATCGCCGCCCGCGCCGCGGCATCGGTCTGCAGCAGGAACGGGCTGGCGGTCTCCGGCCAGACCACCACGGCCGGCCCGCTGCCGGCGCTGGGCGACGCCCTCCCGCGTCAGGCTCAGGTAGCGGTCGAAGATCCGCATCACCAGGGCGCGGTCCCATTTCTGCCCCTGCGCGATGTTGCCCTGGACGAGCACGACCTTCAACCCCGGCGGTGGCGGCAGGGGCGCCTGCGAGGCGCGCCAAGCCGACGACGATCCAGCCGGCCAGCAGCGCCAGGCCGCGCACTCCGCCAGCGCCAGCCCAGGGCGGGCAGCGCTGACAGCAGCACCGTCAGGAAAGTCAGTCCGGGCACGCCGATCCAGGCCGCCGGCTGGATCATCACGTCGCCGGCCAGCCCGGCAGCTCCCACACGCTGCCCCACGGATTCCACGGGAAGCCGGTGGCGATGAACTGCCGTGCCAGATCGGCCAGCACCCAGCCGCCGGCCAGCGCAAGCACCCGTGGCCAGCCGCGCCGCGCCAGGCGCGCCAGCGCCGGCGGGGGCCGCGACGAACAGCGCCATCACCGCCGCCAGCGCCGGCACCGCGAGCGGCACCAGCCACCAGAAGCGTGCCGCCTCCACCAGGATCGCCTCGGTGATCCAGTAGAGGCCCAGCAGGTTGTTGCCGAAGCCGAACCACCAGCCACGCCGCGCCGCCTCCGCTGGGGCCGGCCGCGCCGTCGATCAGCGCCAGCAGGCCCGGTGTCGCCAGCAGCAGCACCGGGATGGCATATACCGGCGGCAGCGCCGCGGCCGCCAGCGCGCCGAGCCCCAGGGCCGCAAGGTCCGCGCGCCAGCCGCTCAGCGTTGCCAGTCGGGCGAACACGCGCTGCGATTTCCGCGGCGGTCGGTCAGCCGTCGGCGTGCATCATCGCGCCCTCGGGTGCCGCACCCTCCGGTGTCGCACCCAGGCACATCACACCCCGAAGCGTCGCACCTTGGCGTATTGCATCTTGGGATGTCACATCTTGAGATGTCACATCTTGGGCTGGCACACCGTCGGGTGCCGCGCCCTGGCGCGTCGCACCCTCGCGCGTCGCAGCCTCGCGCGCCGCCCCCTGAGCCACAACGTGTCCGTCGCGCGACGATTCCCGTTCGTAATGGCGATAGTACTTGTCGGTGACTAGGTCGGTCTTCACCACCACCGCGACATCGGTCGTGTTGAACTGCCGGTCGATCACCGCCCCGTCGCCGACGAAGCCGCCCAGCCGCAGATAGCCTTTGATCAGCGGCGGCAATTGCGCCAGCACGCGGTGCGGATCGAGCGCCTCCGGCGGCATCCGCCGCATCTCCACGTAGCGCTCGGGCAACGCGCGCGGACGCAGCTCCGGCGGGGCCAGATGATACGCGCAGAGATAGGTCAGCTCCGCCGCCAGCGCGTCGGGGTCGGTGCCGGGCAGGCTGGCGCAGCCGAACATCAGGTCGATCCGGTAATGGAACACATAGGCGGCGATGCCGCGCCACAGCAGTTGCATCGCCGCGCGGTTGCGGTAGCCGGCATCGACGCAGGACCGCCCCAGTTCCAGGACCCGGCCGGGAAACGCCGTCAGCATGGAGATGTCGTATTCGTCGGCGGAATAGAACCGGCCGATTCGCGCCGCCGCCTCGCGCCGGATCAGCCGGTAGGTGCCGACCACGCCCTGCGGGCCGGACCCCAATGCATGATCCACCACCAGCAGATGGTCGGCGACCTGGTCGAACGCGTCCCGGTCGCGGCATGTCGCCGCGGTGGTTGCGTCGGCAAGGGCGCCCATCTCTCGATAGAACACCCGGAAGCGCAGCGCCTGCACCGCATCGATTTCGTCCGCCGTGACGGCGACGCGCACGCCGAGGTTGCCGGCCCGCAGCTCGGGGAACGGCGCCACGTTGGCCGGTGGGGGGTGCATCGACGGACGCACCGAGGGGGACCCGCATGCGAACGGCGGGTCGGCATTCATTCCGAGGCGCCCGCCGGGCCGCTGCCCGCCGCGACGGCGGTGGTGCGGCCGCGCCCTTCCGGCCGGCGCCGCGCGGCCCGCCGCGGCGGCCCGGCGGCCGCTTCCGCCTGGCCGCGCCGGCGGCCGAACAGCTCCAGCCGCAGCGAGACGATGTCGAAGCCCAGCCGGGCGGCGATCTCGCGCATCAGGCGTTCGTGCTCGGCATCCTGGAACTCGATGACCCGGCCGCTGTCAACGTCGATCAGATGGTAGTGCAGGCCGTGCTCGGTCGGCTCGTAGCGAGCGCGGCCGCCGCCGAAGTCGCGGCGTTCCAGGATGCCCTTCTCCTCGAACAGGCGAACCGTCCGATAGACGGTGGCGATCGAGATATGGCTGTCGAGCGCGGTGGCGCGGCGATACAGCTCCTCCACGTCCGGGTGATCGGCGGCGTCGGACAGCACACGGGCGATGACGCGGCGCTGCCCGGTCATCTTCAGGCCTCGTTCGACGCACAGTCGCTCGATGCGGGATTCCATCCGGCCCCTTCGCCATCGCCCAGCGCCCGGGTAGGCGCCCGGTGCGGGGCGCCGAGCTGGCGTCGCCCCACGGGACACAACCGGGCACAACCCAACACGCGGCACACCCTGGCGCGGTTCACCGCGTAGCCGATCCAGGGCAACCCTGTCCAATCCGCCGACCGGTCAGCAGGCGCCCCAAGGCAGTCCGGGCGAACGCGGGCTCGCGGCTTGTGCCTGCCGCGGCGCTACTTGCGGCGCCGGCGCGGCGTGGTGCCCAGACCGATCTTCTTGGCCAGCGCCGACCGCTGGCGGGCATACGCGGGTGCCACCATCGGGTAGCTGGCCGGCAGGCCCCAGCGCTGGCGGTACTGCTGCGGGGTCATCTGGTAGGCGGACATCAGGTGCCGCTTGAGCATCTTCAGCTTGCGGCCGTCCTCCAGGCAGATGATGTGGTCGTTGAACACCGACCTGGTCGGCGGCACCGCCGGTTCCGGCCGCTCCGGCTGGGTCGGTTCCTTGCCCGCCTCCGCCAGGGTCTGGTAGATTTGCCGGATCAGTGACTGCACTTCGGTCGGCGAGGCGGTATTGTTCGATACGTGAGCCGCCACGACTTTGGCAGTCAGTCCAAGGAGGTCTGTGTTGATCGGCTGTTCAGCCATAGCAACGCCTTTCGTCGTCAAGGTGTTCACCTGTTTATGGCGGGGTCTCGATGTCAAGCAAGTATTATTCTAGCATACGTTGGCGGTGTTGATGCCATGACGACAGTACAGGCGCCCGATCGGCGACTCGACATCACCGGCGAGATGTGCCCGATGACGTTCGTCCGCACGCGCCTCGCGCTCGACCGCATGCGGCCGGGCGAGACCTTGCTGGTGCGGCTGCGTGGCGAGGAGCCGCTGCGCAACGTGCCGCGCACGGCGCGCGAGCAGGGCCACGAGGTGTTGTCCCTGGAGACCGGAGCGGACGGGGTCAGCCTGCTGCTGCTGCGCCGCGGCGGCTGATGCTGATCGATCGGGCCTGGTCCGGGTGGACGTGCCGGTCGGCGCATCCGACGCTATCATCCAATAGCGTGCAGCACACAAACTCGTAGGGCGGAACAGCGCAGCGCATTCCGCCGCGAGGTGGCGGAATGCGCTGCGCTGTTCCGCCCTACGGTGGCCCTACGGTGGTCTTACTCCGCCGGCACCGGCGCGATCTCGCGCAGCCGCGGCAGCACCTCCGTGGCGAACAGGCGGATCCCCTTCTCCGATTCCGCATGCGTCATGAAACCGGATCGCCCGATCATCGCCAGGTGGCCGAAGCCGCCGACCTTGGCGTAGAATTCCATGATCTGCCGATAGACACTGTCGGGGTTGCCGGCGAACAGGATCCCCTGCGCCATCGCCTGTTCCGGCGTGATCGACATGAGTTTGGCCGCGTTTTGATTGGCCGGCGCCACGCCCTTTTCCGCATTCGCCAGGTCCGGCCCCGCGTCCACCCCCGGCTTGCTGCGGTACGCCTGCGCCGCGATATGCGGCGGCGCGGTGCCCGGCAGGAACCGGGAATATTGCCGCGCCGATTTCAGGCTGGTGTTGAGGAACCACAGCAGCTTGCTGCCGACCTGGATGCCTTCCTCCTCGGTCTCCCCGACATAGACCAGCGCCGCATAGGCGAAATTGTCCGTCGTCACCTTGGGCAATCCCGCGGCCACCCGCGCCTGGCGATGCGCGGCATACGCGCGCCGCGTGCCCTCCGGACCGCGCAGCACCAGCACCTGCACCATGCCGCGCCGGCCGACCTCGGCGGCGGTCTCCGGATCGCCGGTGGCGGACCACAAACGTGGATGCGGCTGCTGGAACGGGCGCGGCCAGATGTTCACGTGCCGATGGGTGAAGTGCTTGCCCTGCCAGGAGAACGGCCCGTCCTGGTGCGTCAGCGCCTTGCGGATCAGGTCGATTGCTTCCCAGTAGCGTTCGACATTGTTCACCGGGTTGGCGTTGTTCGACGCCATCTCGCTGCCGCCGGACTTCACAAAGCCGATCTCCAGCCGCCCGCGCGAGATCACGTCGGCCGTCGCATATTCCTCGGCGATGCGCACCGGCTCCAGCCGCAGCGACACCAGCGTGCCAAGGCTCAGAATCCGCACTTTCCGCGTCTGCCGCGCCAGGATGCCCACCAGCAGCGGATTGGCGCCCAGCAGCGAGTTGATCCCGGCATGGTGCTCTACCGCAATGACATTCATTCCGAGATCGTCGCATAGCAGGAATTCGTCGATCACCTCCTCGAACAGATCGGCGGCGATGCGCGGATCGCACCAGCGGTTCGGCAGGCTGGCGCGCACCGAAGTCCGCGGCGTCCAGCACGTTCTGCGGCACGAACGGATATGGCACCTCGCACTGCCACCATGCGTCCATCGCGCGCTTCCCTCAATCATCCAGGAATTCAAGCACGCGACGGACGAAAGCCTCCGGCTGCTCGATCTCCGGATGGTGTCCCGCGTGGCTCGATCAGGGCGAACTGCGCGCCCGGAATCAGTCCGGCATAGGCGCGGCCGTACTCCGGCGTCACGATGCCGTCACCGGCGCCCCATAGCACCAGGGTCGGCACGTCGATCCGCCGCAGCCAATACGCGAGGCGAGGATTGTGCATGTAGGGATGCCAGCCATACAGCGACAGCGCGTCCCAGTTGCGCGCCCGCACGACCAGTTCCGCATCCGTCATGGCATCGTAATCCGGTGCCCAGCGCGCGGGGTCGTGCCAGCTCCGCCGCTGCACCTCGGCCGGCGAGGTGTTGAACACGTCCAGGATGTCCGCCGTCTCGCGATCGCCGAGCTTGATCCCCAGCGCATCGACCAGCACCAGCCGATCGATCCGGTGGCAGCACGCCGCTGCGATCTCCGCCGCCAGCCAGCCGCCGAAGCGAGAATCCGATCAGTGTGACCTTGTCGTGTCCCAGCGCCTCCAGCACATCCAGATAGAGTCGCGTCAGGTCGTAGACCGTTTCGAACCCGTCGGGACGCGGCGACTGGCCGAAGCCCGGATGCGATGGCGCGATGACCTCCGCGCGCTCGGCGAGGCGCAGGAGGAACGGCGCACGCGGATCGACTGTCTGCATGCCATGCAGCAGCAGCAGCGGCCGGCCCGCGCCACGGCGCACGACTTCCAGCTCGATGCCGCGCACCGCCATACGATCGGCGGGTTCGACGCCCGCGCTCATTCGCCTGGGACCTCCCTCGGACGATGTCGTCATGCCAGCCGTGCGGAGTAGAATATGGTTGGCGCCGGCCGGCAATCGGCGGCGCAGCCGTGACCCGGCGCGATCGCGTGAGCAAACGAAAAGGCCGAGGCGCTGCCCCGGCCCTTCACTCGCTCAGGTGATCGTCTCGCGCTGATGGCGCGGTGCGGGCGGTTACTCCGCCGCCAGCGGCTCTTCGGCATCCTCGCTCGCCAGCATGGTATTCGCCACCACGCCCGACTGCTCGCGGATCTTCGCCTCGATCTTGTCGGCAATATCCTTGTGGTCGCGCAGGAACTGCTTGGCGTTCTCACGCCCCTGGCCGATCCGCTGGCTGTCATAGCTGAACCAGGCGCCCGACTTCTCCACCACGCCGGCCTTCACGCCCAGGTCGATCAGCTCGCCGACCTTGCTGATGCCTTCGCCATACATGATGTCGAACTCGACCTGGCGGAACGGCGGCGCCAGCTTGTTCTTCACCACCTTCACGCGCGTCTGGTTGCCCACCACCTCCTCGCGTTCCTTGATCTGGCCGATCCGCCGGATCTCCAGCCGCAGCGAGGCATAGAATTTCAGCGCCTTGCCGCCGGTGGTGGTTTCCGGGTTGCCGAACATCACGCCGATCTTCATGCGGATCTGGTTGAGGAAGATCAGCATCGTGTTGCTGCGCGACACGCTGCCGGTCAGCTTGCGCAGTGCCTGGCTCATCAGCCGCGCGTGCAGGCCCATGTGGCTGTCGCCCATCTCGCCTTCCAGCTCGGCGCGCGGCACCAGCGCGGCGACGCTGTCGATCACCACCACGTCGACCGCGCCCGAGCGCACCAGCGTGTCGCAGATCTCCAGCGCCTGCTCGCCGGCGTCCGGCTGGCTGATCAGCAGGTTGTCCACGTCCACGCCCGAGCTTGCGCGCATAGCCCGGGTCCAGCGCGTGCTCGGCGTCGATGAACGCGCAGGTGCCGCCGCGCTTCTGCGCCTCGGCGATGGCGTGCAGCGCGAGCGTGGTCTTGCCGGAGCTTTCCGGCCCGTAGATCTCCATGACGCGCCCGCGCGGCAGGCCGCCGATGCCCAGCGCCAGGTCGAGCCCCAGCGAGCCCGAGGGGATCACCTCGATCTGCTCGTCGCCGGGCCGCTGGCCCATGCGCATGATCGAGCCCTTGCCGAAGGCCCGCTCGATCTGCGCCAGCGCGGCGTCCAGCGCCTTGTTCTTTTCCATGCCTGCTTCCCCTGTGCTTCGTCGTGTCTACAACCGAGAAGTTTAGGACGTTTGCCATACACTCGCGCATAGATTGTGCCCCATGCGGCCGCATGAGGCAAGCGAACATAGCGCAAACGCCACCCTGTCGCCCATTGCTAACCATTCGTTGGACATATGTTCGCATTCGGCCGCGGTTCGCAAGAACAATATGTGAACAGATGGTCCGACTAGCAGGAGGCCGCATCGTGCGCCTCTGGTGCCTCCCGCGCGGCCGCTCCGACCAGCCGTGCGACCAGATCCAGCAGCTCGGCTGTCGCGTAAGGCTTTGGCAAAAAAGCGATATCCGCCGCCGCCAAATCCTGCCGCAGCACTGGCTCGGCGTAGCCGGAGACCAGTACCGCGGCGAGTTCCGGGTAGATCCGGCGCACCGCGCGCACCAGCGCCGGCCCGTCCATACCCGGCATGACTACATCCGAGACAACAACCGATAGTTGCGACTCGGCGATTCTGCCGGACTCTGCAACATCTCGAGCGCCGACTCGGCCGTCTCCGCCGCCAGCACCCGCCACCCGGCCCGCGTCAGCGCACGGGCCAGCACCAGCCGCACCGGCGCCTCATCCTCGACGACCAGCACAACGCGCCCGCCGCCGGTTGCCGCCGGCCCCGGCCGGCGCGAGGTCGCGGCAGCGGTCGCCGCCGCCGTATGGCGCGGCAGGTACACTACCACGCGGGTGCCGACCCCCACCTGGCTTGCCACCTCCAGGAAGCCGCCCGACTGGCGGACGATCCCCAGCACGGTGGACAGGCCCAGCCCGGTGCCGCCCAACTCGACGACGCCCTGGCCGATACGCCCCTGGCCATTGCTTCCGCGGCCGTTCGCCCGCTGGCCGGCGCGGCCCAGCCCGCTGCTGCCCGGGGCACGCTTCGTGGTGAAGAACGGCTCGAAGATGCGCGGCAGCACCGCTTCGGGAATGCCGACCCCACTGTCCTCGACGGTGATCGTCACGTAACGCCCCGGCGGAATGGTCTCCGTGCCGGCAAGGCGCGGCCGATACAGCGTCGCGTGGCCGCTCGCCAGCGTTAGCGTGCCACCGTCGGCCATCGCGTCCCGCGCGTTTACCGCCAGGTTCAGCAACACCTGGTCAAGCTGCCCGGGATCCACCTTCACATGCCGCCCCGGCTGCTCCAGCGCGATCGCCAGCGCGATCTTTGCGCCAAGCAGCCGGCGCAGCAGATGCGCAGCATCCTCGATCGCGGCGTTCACCGCGACGATGCGCGGCTGCAGGGTCTGCTGGCGCGAGAACGCCAGCAATTGGCGCACCAGGGCCGCGCCACGTTCGACGCCGCGGCGGATCTGCTGCGCGTCGGCGGCGGTCTCCGTCGGCGTCTCCGCACGACCGAGGATCGCGTCCGCGGCGCCCAGAATGGCCGTCAGCAGGTTGTTGAAGTCGTGCGCGATCCCGCCGGCAAGCTGGCCAACCACGCGCAGCCGGCGCTCCTGCTCCGGATCGGCCGCCGGCTGGGTCGCGGGAGCCCGGGTCACTGGCACGTGGGTCACCGGGACCTGAGTCACCGGGACCTGCGTCACCGGGACTTGGGTCACTGGGACCTGGGGTGGGGCATTTCGGCCGTTCATGGTCGCGCCCTACCATGGCCGGTACCACGGCCGAGACGCCAGACGTAGGCGATGATCTCGGCCACCATTTTGTAGTGCTCGGCCGGGATGTCGGTGTCGAGCTCGACGCGATGCAGGGCGCGCGCCAGCGGCGGGTTGACGACCAGTGGAACCCGGTTGGCTTGCGCCACCTCGCGGATGCGTGCGGCCATCGAGTTCGACCCCTTTCGCGACGACGCGCGGTGCCGCGTTCTTAGCCCGGTCGTAGGCCAGCGCGACAGCGTAGTGCGTCGGGTTGGTAATCACCACGGTGGCTTTCGGCACGGCGGCCAGCATGCGCTTGCGGGCACGGCGCAGGCGCAGTTGGCGGAACCGCATGCGCACCTTTGGATCGCCTTCGGTCTCCTTCTGCTCGTCGCGGATGTCCTGACGGCTCATGCGCATGCTGCGCGCGTGGCGCACCCGGACCCACACCAGGTCCGCCGCGGCGATCACGGTCTGCGCCAGCAGCACCGCGATCAGCACGTGCAGTATGGGGCGGGTGCAGCGCACGGCGAGGGTGGCGGCATCGACGAAGGGCGCGGCGAGCAGGGCGGCAAGGTCGCCGGCCAGGACGTGCCAGGCGATGAGCGACATGATCACGATCTTGCCGCAGGACTTCAGGGCCTCGACCAGGCCGTCGGCGCCGAACAGGCGTTGCAGTCCCGCGCGCGGGTTGACCCGGCTGAAATTGGGGCGCAGCGCGCCGAGGTTCAGCAGCATACCGGTTTGCAGCAGCACCGTGACGATCGCGGCGAGGATGGTCCCGAATGCCACCGGCCCCGCGGCGCGCAGCGCGGCAAGCGCGGCCAGGCGCAACGGACCGCCGATGCCGTGGCTCACGTCCAGCGCATGCGCCTGGCCGATGAAGACGATCAGGTGGCGGGCAAGGTCCTCGGCGGCGGCCGGAGCAAACAGTAACAGGGCGATGGACGCGCCGGCCAGGCCGGCGAGGCTCGCCAGCTCGCGCGAAATCGGCACCTGGCCTTCCTCGCGCCCGCGCTGCAGCCGCCTTGGCGTTGCGGCTTCCGTGCGGTCTTCCTGGCCGCCCTCGAAAGTTGGCATGGCAGGTCAGGCCTGCCGTGACCGGGCGTGCGAAGCAAGGCCAGGGGCTCCGCCCCTGGACCCCGCCAAGGGGCGCTGCCCCCGGGACCCCTGCCAAGGGCAGCGGCCCTTGGAACCCGTCCGTTGGTTGGGGCGAGGGAGGGGAGATGGGGTCCGGCCTGGGCGCCGGCCATCGCACTGGCGATGGCCGGCGCCCAGGCCGGACCCCATCTCCCCTCCCTCGCCCCAACCAAAATGAATGGATTCCAAAGGCTCCGCCTTTGGTGGGGGTCCAGGGGGCAACGCCCCTTGGCGGGTTTCAGGGCGGAGCCCTGACCTTGCTTCGCTCGCGTTGGTCACGGCAGGCCGGGCAGCCGTGCGAAGCCGGCGCCGGCCGCATCGAGCCAAGTGGCGATCAGCGCGCCGCCCAGAGCCGCCAGCAGCACCAAGCCGCCGAGGATCTGGCCCGGTAGCGCGACGAAATACACCGGCACGTTCGGCACCAGCCGCGCCACCAGTCCGATGACCACGTTCCAGACGATGGCGGCAAGCACGAAGGGCGAGGCAAGCTGCAACGCCAGGGCGAAGCACTGGCCGACCGCGCGCACGGCAACCATGGTGCCGTCGCCGGCAGGCAGCAGCGCGCCGGGCGCGATCACGTGATAGCTGCCGGCCAGCGCCGCCAGCGGCACCGCGTAGAGGCCGGAGATCAGCACCGCCAGCGGTGCGGCCAGCGAGAAAAGTTGTTCCAGCGCGCTGCTCTGCCCACTCAGCTCGGGGTCGGTGACCAGCACGTTGGACACGCCGAGCATGAAGGCAATGAACTGCCCGGCGATCGGCAGCGCCAGCACCAGCAGCCGCGCCAGCCAGCCCAGCCACAGGCCGGTGACCACCTCGGCCGCGATCATGCCCGCCACGGTGGGCACGTCCGCCGGCAGGTGCGGGATCAACGGCATGATGCCGGGCAGCAGCAGCGCGGTGATGCCGACTGCCAGGCCGGCGCGCAGCATCGCCGGCGGCGCGGCCTCGCCCAGGCCGGGCAACAGGGTCAATGCCGCGCCGATGCGGCCCAGCACCAGGACGAAGGCGAAGGCCCAGGCCGGCAGCGTGGCCAGATCGAGGCTCACGAGCCGCCGATCGTGATGATCCGATCGAACAACAGGTGGGCATAGTCCGACAATGTGGCCAGCATGAACGGGCCCATCAGCAGCAGCGCCACGCCGATGGCGAGCACCTTCGGCACGAAGGCGAGGGTCACCTCGTGGATCTGCGTGACCGCCTGCAGCAGCGAGATGACCAGCCCGACCACCAGCGCGACCATCAGCGGCGGTCCGCCCAGCTTCAGCATGACCAGCATGGCGTCGCGCAGCAGGGTGGCGAGATCCGTATCGGTCATCGCGGGGACCCTCGGGCAGTTAGGCGGCGGTCGGCACGACCGGCGATGGCGCTGGCGCGGGATCGTGCGATCGCGCCGGGTGGCGGCACGGTCCGAGCAGTCCGGTGATGCGCTTCGGGTGCACGACTCTCGGCAGGCAAGAACCACCACAGAGCGCACCGAGACGGCAAATTGGCGCTTCGCGCGAAGCGCATTACGTGTCGATTCTCTGCGTGCTCTGCGCGCTCTGTGGTGGTTCTTGCGGTATTGCGGACATAACGAGGTTTCCAACGTCGGGCGCGGGTCCAGACGACCGGCACCTCGTGCCCCACCCCATGCCGGCCATATCGATCAACGGTCGCAGATCGGATTGTACCGATCTCGGATTTACCATTCCGCCGGAGCATGCGACGGTCAGATCGCCATCTTCATGATGTCCTGATAGGCCGACACCACGCGGTCGCGGATCGCCGTCGCGGTCTGCAGCGCGAGCTGGGCGTGCGCCACCGCGGTAACCACGTCGGTGAGATTGCCGGTACCGTTCAGCGCCGCCATCGCCTTGGTGTCCGCCGCATGGCCCGCGTCGACCGCGCCCTGCACCGCCTGCTCCAGTGTCGCACCGAAATCACTCCCCGCTTCGCCGGCACCCTGGGCACCGCTGTCGACGCGCGCATAGGCCGCGGCCGCTGCCGAGGGCCGCACCGTGATGGTGGGGATGTCGGTCATTTCAGCAGCTCGATGGTGCGCGTCAGCATGTCGCGGGTCGCCTGCATCACCGACAGGTTGGCACTGTAGCTGCGCTCCGCCTCCTTCATGTCCATCACCTCGACGAAGTTGTTGACGTTCGACTGCTTGACGTAGCCGTCCTTGTTCGCCGCCGGGTTGGACGGGTCGTAGCGCAACTGTTCCGGGACGGGATCGGCGCCGATGTGCTTCACCCGCACCGTCGCGACGCCGAGCGTCTGGTCCATGCGGTTCTCGAAGCTGATGGTCTTGCGCCGATAGGCGTCGGCGCCGGGCGTGGAGCCGGTGCTGTCCTGGTTCGCCAGATTTTCCGCGATCACGCGCAGCCGCGTCGTCTCGACGTCCATGCCGCGCGCGGAGATGGTCATTGCCTTGTCGAGATCCATACTTGCTCCTGGGCTTGCTCCTGCGCCTGCTCCGATCGGGCGTGCTGCTATCCGCCGTAACCGAGAGCCAGGCTGAACATGCTCATGTATTTCTTGTAGAGCGTGGTGGCGATGTTCTGCGCTGTGGCGGTGTCCGCCACCTTGGTAAGTTGGTCATCCAGCGACACCGCGTTGCCGTCCGGCTGGCGGGCGCTGGGGTGGGGCATCAGCAGCGACTGCGCCGCGGTGTCCTGCGTCCCGGCCAGATGTTCCGGGTCGGTGCGGGCCAGGGCCGGCGCGGCGGCGCCGGCCAGCGTGGCTTGTTTCAAGGTTTGGGCGAACGGCTTCAGGTCCTTGGCCTGCCAATTCGGCGTGTTGAGGTTGGCGATGTTCTGCGCCAGCACCTGCTGCCGCCGATCGGTCCAGGCCAGGCGCCGTTCCGCCAGATCGAACAGGGGGATGGCTGAAGGGTCCATGGGCGCACTCTGCCGAGTTGAGGTAAATGCCGGGTTAACCGGCTGGTCCGCGCGCCGGCGGCTTGCAGGGGGACGTCGGGTTGCGCCAACGCCGCCAAAGGACACGACCGAACACGGCGGCCGGCGATCCCCGGGTCAAGCTGGGCGGGGGCAGCCGGAACGGCGAGCAGGCGCCGGCGTCAGCAGGGCGGGGAACTCCCGAGCAATCATTTCGCGATAGGTGCCGGCCAACGCCGCCGGCGTCCGGGCGGCGCGCAATGCCTGCATCGCCGCGACCTGGCGCGCGTAGCGGTCGGCGTCCATGCCGGTCAGGATGGTTTCGACGGCGGTGCGCATGGCCGCGTCGGTGTCGCACAGGTAGCCGATGTCGCCGAAGCGGCGGAAATGCGGGGTGACGATCGGCAGCGCGCGGGCGATGACCGGCTTCGCCCAGGTCATCGCATCGAGCAGCGCGCCGCTGGCCGACAGGTTATAGTACCCCTCGCGGATCGGCAGGAACACGTAGTGCAGCGCCGCGAGCCGCGCGGTGAAGTCGGCGCGCGACAGGTGCTCGGTGGACGGCGGGGCCGCCAGCACCTCGAAGGGCGCGGGATCGGCGCCCGGCGTCAGCCGCCCGACATGGTGGAAGGCGACCTTGCCCGGAAAGCGCGCCATCATCTCGCGCGCGATGTCCAGGAACAGCTCGGTGCCCTTCGCCGCCGTCGCCAGCCCGACCAGGCCGATGCGGATCGGCGGGGCGAATTCCGGGGTCCGCTGGCCGGTGAGCTCGGCGACGTTGATCGGCAGCTCCAGCACGTCGGTGCGCGCGGCAGCCGCGGGCAGCAGGTTCGCCAGCGTGTCGCGGATCCCCTGCTCCAGCACCATGAAGCGCAGCCGCTTCGGGTGCCGCGCGGTCAACGCCGAGCGGAGGTCGAAGGCGCGGGTCAGCGGGTTGCGCGGCCGCCAGCCGAACGCGTCGTTCAGGTTGCCGTGCAGGCCGACCTGCACGCCGACCCGCCCGGGATGCAGGCGCGCCAGAAGCGTGGCGGCGAAGATCGCCGTCGGCGTGGCGGAGATCAGCATCAGCAGGCAGTTTTCCCCGTTCGGCACCTGCGCCAGGCCGTGGCGCAGTGTCGCCAGTTCCTGCCGGAAGCGACCCCAGGCGACGAGGTGCGTCTTGCCGCGGTGCGCCGGATGCAGCGCGATCGGCGCGAACCCGACATTGGCGCAGGCGGTTAGCGCCGGGTCATTGCGCAACTCCGTGAGGTGCGTCGGGTCGGCGAACACGCGCACGACCTGCTCCGGGAAGCCGCGCGCGATCGCCTGGATGGTGGCGCTGTTGCCGGGCGCGTGCTGGGTGCCGACCCAGAGCATCTCGAAGACGAGGATCATGTGGTTGTCAGCATCCGCCCGCGTGGCACCCCAGGGCAATCGGGTGAAGCAGTGAATCTGCCCGGATGGAGCTGACACGCGCGTCGCGAGGCACTCGGCTGGCGGTTGCGGGGCCAAAGGGTTGATTCGCGAAAACGTGGATTTGGGGTTTGGCGCGGGCGGCGCGGCTGGGGTCCGGGGCCACAGGGCTGACTCGGGCAAACGTCGATTCGGGGTTTGGCGCGGGTGCCGCGGCCGGGTCCGGGTTCATAGGGTTGATTCGCGAAAACCTGGATTTGGGGTTTGGCGCGGGTGCCGCGGCCGGCTCGGGGTTCATAGGGTCGATTCGCGAAAACGTGGATTTGGGGTTTGGCGCGGGCGGCGCGGCCGGCTCGGGGTTCACAGGGTTGATTTGCGAAAACGTGGGTTTGGGGTTTGGTGCGGGTGCCGCGGCCGGCTCGGGGTTCACGGGGTTGCTGCGCGAAAACGTGGATCTGGGGTTTGGCGCGGGCGGCGCGGCCGGCCTGGGGGTTCATAGGGTTGATTCGCGAAAACGTGGATTTGGGGTTTGGCGCGGGTACTGCGGCCGGCTCGGGGTTCACAGGGTTGCTGCGCGAAAACGTCGATTTGGGGTTCGGTGTGGGTGCCGCCACACGCTGGTCGGGCCGGTTGACGCGCTCGTGCAACCCCACCTTGTGCGCGGCGCAGATGGTCTGCCGCAGAGTGGCGCCGAGGCGGTATGGCGGCATGGTTTCGCGGATTGCGTCTTGGGTGGTGCTGTCTGAAGGGGTGGGCATGCAGGACGGCTCCGGCTGAAATCGGTCGGTTGGGTGAGTTATATATGTTGACACTACCGACAAGTCCAACTAACGTGCGCCTCGTTGCATGGGCGGAGATGCCGCACCTGGATGGAGTTCGACCATCGGTCGCCGGCGTCACGCGGCCGGCGGGGAACATTGGCCAATTCGGCGGGACGTCTTGATTCGGGTTTTGCCCCGGGCTGGTGCAAGTGGTCTGCGGCTTGCGAGGCCGGGAACGCACGCGGCAAAGCAAGGTTTTTTGCCGCAGATGAACGCGGATGGACGCGGATAAGGTCGGAGGTGGCCGGCTGCCGGAGCCTATCGGGGGTGGCAGGTGCGGCGTGCAATTGCAAGGAACGTGGGCGGCCGGCTGGTTATTACGGCGGGAACGGTCGGTTTGCCTCGGCTGCATCCGCGTTCATCCGCGTTCATCTGCGGCAAAGATTACTTGCTTGCTTCCTGGAACTTTCTTGGCGCTTCGCGCTGATGACCGGTGGACCGGTCATGGCGCCTGCGGACGGTGCTGCGTCGCCGCGCCGCTGACGAGGCAATGGCAGAACGCCTTCTCCGGCACTGCGCTGGAGAGCGGGCGCGCTCTCCGGGCGGGGGATTGCCGCGTCGCTGCGCTCCTCGCAATGACACGGGGGCCGGCGGATCGAGCGCCGGTCCCCGGTTCATCCGATCGCCCTGCGTGGCACCCCGAGTCCGATTGACTTGTCCGGTAGGGCGACGTACATTGCAAGCGGAAAGCAGGGCCTGATCATGTCTTCTCAAACAGCTCGCACAGCGCGCCTTGAAGCACGAATTGCTCCCGACACGCTCGCCGTGGTCAAGCGCGCGGCCGAGCTGCAGGGCCGCAGCGTCAGTGATTTCGTGGTCGCCGCGGCCGAGGACGCCGCGCAACGGACGATCGAGGAGACCCACATCCTCCGGATGTCGGTCGAAGATCAACGCCGCTTTGTCGATCTCCTCCTCAACCCGCCGCCGCTGTCGCCGGCTTTGCAGCGCGCGCGCGCGGCGCACAAGCGCCTGGCTCTGGGGATGGAGTGACCGCGCCGTTTCCGGTCGAGGTCCTCAGCCCACAGCATGACAGGACGGCGTTTTCCAGCGGAGTTGTCGCGCTCGACCGGTATTTCCGCGAGCAGGTGACGCAGGATGCGCGCCGCCGTGCGACGGCTTGCTATGTCGCGGTCGAGGCCGCCACGGGGAAGCTCGCGGGGTACTACACGCTGGCCGCCAGCAGCGTGCCGCTGCCGGAGATGCCCGAGGCGCTCGCCAGGCGTCTGCCGCGCTATCCGTTGGTCCCGGTCGCGCGATTGGGCCGCCTCGCGGTCGATGCCGCCTATCGGGGACGCCAGCTTGGGGCGATGCTGCTGTGGGATGCCGCGGCGCGCGCCGCGCGCTCGGAGATGGCCGTGTTCGCGCTCGTGGTCGATGCCAAGGACGACCAGGCCGCAGCGTTTTATCGCCACCACGACTTCGTTGCGTTCGGCAGTTTGCCGCGGCAGTTCATCTATCCGCTCGCGAATTTCGCTGCGCGGATCTAGTTGAATTCGTAGCGATGCCGCGCCGGACGCGCCCGGCGCACACGCAGCCGGTGCCCGACCCTCCGCGCGGTGCCCGCGACGTGCATCCGGTGCAACGCCGAGCGGCGGTCGAAGGCGCGGGTCGGCGGAGTGCGCGGGCGCCAGCCGAACGCGTCGTACCGACGCCGACCGGCCATGGCCGACGGCAACGCCGGGCGCGGCACGGTGGTTGGTCCCGGGAATCGGCGTCGCGGTTTGCCGCCACGGTGATGCACCCCAACGGGCATGAAGATACCGTCCCAGTGCGCCACGGGGCACGACCTGGAAAGCGCGGCGGCCCAGCGGGCGGCGGCGCCATCGCGCACGGCGCGTCGTGACCGTCGCGACCAACTCGGCCATTGCCGGAGGCGACGGAGAGACGGCGCGAATCGCGGAAACATGAGCGAAACGGGGGCATGCACCGCCCTGTGCATGCCCAGGTCTGTCGGAATCTTTTACACTCGATTCAGGCCGCGACCGACTGGGTATCCGCCCACCAGCGGGTTTGGCGACCTGCGGCCGCGCTGGCCTGGACCGCCCTCGCGCCGTCGCGCGTGATGGCGCGAGGCCGGAAATGATGCGCGCCGGTTCTCAAACAGCAAGCAAAACAACGCGCTATGCATTCCCGTGACGGATCGCCGTCGCTTTGATGAAGGTCTTGCGCGAGACCCAGGGCGGCGTGACAGGAACAAGACGCGACGACGGAGCTCGCTGCTCTGGGATGTGTGATCGTGCTTACCCTCGCCCTGAGGCCGGGGAATGTCGGTATTCTTTACACTTGCTGCGGACCGAAACTCTGGGCACACAGGGGGGGTGCGCATAACCGATTGAAAAGACATTCAGTTGTGGCGAAGGATCGGGTTGGCACGGTGATTGCTAGAAAGGATTGCAGCTTCAACGTCTTCGCGTTTGCCGTCGGCAAGCGGCTCGAACACCCAAGGGGAGACCAACGATGTTCTCGACTAGAATGCTTCTGCGCGCCACTACAGGCCTCACCGTCGCCGCCGGTCTCACCATGGGTTCGGCGGGTAGCGCGAACGCCAGTCCCGTTCAGCTGACGCTCACCGCTTATGACGAGACCACCAACACCATCTACGCCGCGACTTACAGCGACCCCACTGCAACCCTCGGCCTTACCCCCACTGTACCCGGTGACCTGGTGGGAGTCGGCCCGCTGAGTGCGCTTAATGTGATCAACATCACCGCTGGAACCACAGGCAACATTACGTTCAGCGGGGAGCTTTCATATGCGATGACTTCCGGTGGGCTCAATGCCCTCATCTCCGATGCGCTGACCGTAAAGAACACCAGTGCGACGGACACATACCTGTTAACCGCCGCCCTCAGTGGTTCGAATTTCGTCGGCCCGGACAACACAGTCGCCCTCACCGCGAGCGGCACATGGTTCAACAACACCGGCAACACGATGGCGTTGTACTTTTACGACGATCCGACCAACACGCTGGGTGCGGCATGTAGCCCCACCCCGCTCTCGACAGGCGCCGGCACAAACCCCTACTCGGGCGCCGGCGGCTCGGGATGCACTGGCGTGACCGTTCCCGGGAACCTGGTCGGTCAATACACGTCTCCCGCCGCCCTTTCTCCCACGAGTTCATACGCGTATTCACCGGGGGTTACGGGCCTCGCGGTCCCCGACACCGGCAGCTTCTCCGAGACCTTAGCATGGCAATACACCCTCAAGCCTGGCGGTAGCCTGGTCAGCCGAGGCCAGACGGAAACCAAGAGCGACGTTCCCATTCCCGAGCCCGCGTCCCTGCTGTTGCTCGGAGCCGGCTTGCTCGGGCTTGGCGTGGTGCGCCGCCGCCGCCGCGCTTGATCCCGATTTTCGACACGCCCTCGTAGCCTGCGTCGCACGGCACCCCGCCCCGGGGTGCCGTGCTTCGTTTCGCCGATCGTGCATGACGAACGCCGCGCGTCAGGCGTCCAGCACAGGCCCCGATCGGGGTCGGTCGAAGACGTCGGGCCGGCAAGCAAACCGCGGCGATACGAAACCTCAGTTGGCCGGCGGCGCCGCACGCGGGGTGACCCGACAACGCCCCCGCCTGCCCAGAACAGCCGCCCGCCGTTCAGCACCTTGACGTCGGGATGAACCGGAACGACCAACGATTGCCACTGCAATCGAGTTGGCCAGTCGGCTTATCGTCTGCGCCGAGCGGATCGTTCGATTCGGCGAGTCCCAAATCCGCCAATTCGGCTTCACGACCGCCCGCGTAGCGGCGGCAGTCCGACAGCGCGATTTGCCCCTGTAGCTCCGCGGCCCGCTCCAGAACAGCCGCCCGCCGTTCGGCACCTTGAAGTCGGGCCGGACCAGCACTGCCGCAGGCGCCGAGAGTCCGGCCCATTCCCGATGCAGGCCGGCGCGGATCACTGGATTTCCAGCCACTACCCGGCAGGGACGGGATCTTCGTCATCGGCCGGAACCAGCCCTTCCAGCTCCCGCAGCAGCGGCCCGAGGTGGTGCCGGTAATGCCGCCACCGACCGACCGAACTGGCGTAGAGCGGCTGGCGCACCTGCCAGTGGCTGGCGGTCAGCACGGTCCGCTCGGTTTCATGGAACGCGAGACACGCCGGATCCCATTCCAATTCCAGGAAATCGATCAGCCGGCGGCTTTCCGCTGCCAAATTAGCGACCAGGGTCTCGTATTGAATCTCCAAAATCGGGATCGGCAGCACCTTGCGCCAGTGTCCGATCAGACGGTCGGTCTGCCGTGCCCGAAACCCGCAATCCGCCAGATCGTTGGTCCACATCGTCGCGTCCTCGCGAAAATACTGGAAAAAGCATGACAGACACACGTCGCGCGGGTCCCGCCGGCACACCACGACGCGCGCCCGCGGGAACAGCATGGCGATCTGGCCAAGAGCAATGACGTTAAGCGGCAGCTTGTCGATGACCCGCACCGCGTTGCCGCCCAGGCCGCGGAGCCGCTGCACGTGCGCCATGGCTTCGCGGCGCACGGATGCCCGATCCCACGCGACGGGGCGCCCGGGCGGCCGCTCGCGATCCAACGTGGCCAGAATGTCTTCGATATCCTTCCGCTCGCCGGCACCGAATACCAGTGGGTGGCTGGCGGCAATCTGCTCCACCAGGCTGGTGCCGGAGCGTGGCATGCCGACGATGAACACCGGCAGCTCGGACGGATCACCCCATCCCGCCGTGTTCGCGAACGCCTGTGGGCCGGTCGCAGCGATCAGCCGGTCCACCAGATCATGATCAGCGTTCCTGTCGAATACGAAGCCGTGCGCGGCCCGGTCGGCACGCAGCAGCCGATTGGCAACAGCGAAAGCCGCAAATGCCTCGTCATACGCACCGTCCCGATCGCGCGATAGCCCCAGCGTGAATCCTGCCGCGACACGGTCTCGTACCGGCCGGGATTCGTCGTCCAGCACGCTGTGTACCGCATCCTTTGCCGCGTCGTCGTCCAGGCCTTCCCCCGCGACGACCAAAGCGTGGAGCACCTCAACCGATCCGGGTGCGAGCGCCAAGGTGCGCCGATAGGCGCTGGCTGCGGCATCGAAATGCCCCAACTTGGTTTCGCAATTGGCCAACAGCAGCCACAACCTTGGATGATCCGGCGTCGTCTCGACCGCTCGCCGGCACACCTCTGCCGCCGCTGGGATATTGCCGGTGCGCTCCAGGCTCAACGCGATGCCGTATTGCGCGCGCGGATGACCGGGGGCCAGGGCGTCGGCCTGCCGAAAGGCCGCCAACGCCTCGTCCACGCGCCCGAGCTCGCCGAGTGACGTCGCCAAATCGATCAGCAAGCCGGGGTCGTCGGGTTTCAGCGCCAGCGCCGCCTGCCAGGCCGCGGCGGCAGACAAGTGATCCTTCCGGCGGGTCAGCGCCGTCGCCAAGGCGACCTGCGCCTCCAGCGACCTCGGTGCCAGACCCGTCGCACGCCGCAACGCCTCGACGGCTCCGGCGGTGTCGTCGAGGTCCATGAGGGCGCCCCCCAATTGCAGATGCGCCTCCGTCAGATCCGGATCCAGTGCGATAGCGCGCCGCGCCGCATCCGCCGCCGCCACGGGCGCGCGCGCAGCACGCTGGGCCCGGGCGAGATCGGTCAACGTCTCCGGAGACTCGGGTTGTACGTCCGGCGCGCACGTGATGAGCGCGATGGGCTGAACGACATCGCCGCGTCCCTGCAGATTGAGCCGCGGCAGGTTCAGCGCGTCCGGCTCATTCGGATCGTGTTGCAGGACGGTGCGGTAACCGGCCTCCGCCAGATCGAGCCGCCCAGCAGGGTCGGGATCTTCGTCATCGGCCGGAACCACCCCTTCCAGCTCCCGCAGCAGCGGCCCGAGGTGGTGCCGATAATGCCGCCACCGGCCAACCGAACTGGTGTAAAGCGGCTGGCGCACCTGCCAGTAGCTGGCTGTCAGCACGGTCCGTTCGGTTTCATGGAACGCGAGACACGCCGGATCCCATTCCAATCCAAGGAAATCGATCAGCCGGCGGCTCTCCGCTGCCAAATTGCCGACCAGGGTCTCGTATTGAATCTCCAGAATCGGGATCGGCAGCACCTTGCGCCAGTGTTCGATCAGACGGTCGGTCTGCCGTGCCTGAAACCCGCAATCCGCCAGATCGTTGGCCCACGTCGTCCTGTCGTCGCTGAAACGCTGGAAAAAGCAGGACAGACCTACGTCACGCGGGTCGCGCCGGCACACCACGATGCGCGCCCGCGGGAACAGCATGGCAATCTGGCCAAGAAAAAAGAGGTTCATCGGCATCTTGTCGATGACCCGCACCGCGCTGCCGCCCAGGCCGCGGAGCCGCTGCACGTGCGCCATGGTTTCGCGGCGCACCGATGCCCGATCCCACGCGACGGGGCTGACGGTCGGCCGCCCGCGATCCAACGCGGCCACAATCTCCTCGATATCGTTCCGCTCGCCGGCACCGAATACCAGCGGGTGGCTGGCGGCAATCTGCTCCACCAGGCTGGTGCCGGAACGTGCCATGCCGACGATGAACACCGGCAGCTCGGACGGATCACCCCATCCTGCCGTGTCCGCGAACGCCTGTGGGCCGGTCGCTGCGATCAGCCGGTCCACCAGATCATGAACACCGTTCCTGTCGAATACGAAGCCACGCGCGGCCAGGTCGGCACGCAGCAGCCGGTTGGCAAACGCGTAAGCCGCAAATGCCTCGTCATACGCGCCGTCCCGATCGCACGACCGCCCCAACGTGAATCCTGCCGCGACGCGGTCTCGTACCGGCCGGGATTGGTCGTCCAGCACGCTGCGTACCGCACCCTTTGCCGCGTCGTCGTCCAGACCTTCACCCGCGGCGGCCAGAGCGTGGAGCACCTCAACCGACCCGGGTGCGAGCGCCAAGTTGCGCCGATAGCCCCTGACTGCTGCGTCGAAATGCCCCAGCGCGGCCTCGCAACTGGCCAACAGCAGCCACAACCCTGGATGATCCGGCGTGGTCTCGACCGCTCGCCGGCACACCTCTGCCGCCGCTTGGATATTGCCGGTGCGCTCCAGGCTCAACGCGATGCCGTATTGCGTGCGTGGGTCACCGGGCGCCAGGGCGTCGGCCTGCCGAAAGGTCGCCAACGCCTCGTCTGAGCGTCCGAGCTCGCCGAGTGACGTCGCTAAATCGATCAGCAAGCCGGGGTCATTGGGTTTCAGCGTCAGCGCGGCCTGCCAGGCCGCGGCGGCAGGCCCGTGATCCTTCCGGCGGGTCAGCGCCGTCGCCAAGGCGACCTGCGCTTCAAGCGACCCCGATGCCAAAGCGGTCGCGTGCCGCAACACCTCGACTGCTCCGGCGGTATCGTCCAGGTCCATGAGGGCGCCCCCCAATTGGAGATGCGCCTCCGCCAGATCCGGCTCGAGTGCGATCGCGCGGCGCGCCGCATCGGCCGCCGCCGCGGGCGCGTGCGCAGCACGCTGGGCCCGGGCGAGATTGGTCAGCGCCTCCGGAAAGTCGGATTGTACGTCCAGCGCGCGCGTGATCAGCGCGATGGACTGCTCGAGATCGCCACGTCCCTGCAGAATCGAGCCCCAGCAGGTTCAGCGCGTCCGGCTCATTCGGATCGTGTTGCAGGACGGTGCGGTAGCCGGCCTCCGCCAGATCGAGCTGCCCGGCCTCATGGTGCGCCAGGGCTGTCGTGATAATCTGTTCGATATCAATGTCGTCTGGCATGCGGCCACGTACTCCTTCCGCCCAAGCGGCAGCGCGCCGATGGTCGAAGAAAACCCCCGATCGTGCAAGCAATTCGGGTTGGGGGACGTGCCTTGGATCGCCACTACCCGGCAGGGACGGGATCTTCGTCATCGGCCGGAACCAGCCCTTCCAGCTCCCGCAGCAGCGGCCCGAGGTGGTGCCGATAATGCCGCCACCGACCGACCGAGCTGGCGTAGAGCGGCTGGCGCACCTGCCAGTAGCTGGCGGTCAGCACGGTCCGCTCGGTTTCATGGAACGCGAGACACGCCGGATCCCATTCCAATCCCAGGAAATCGATCAGCCGGCGGCTTTCTGCCGCCAAATTAGCGACCAGGGTCTCGTATTGAATCTCCAGAATGGAGACCGGCAGCACCTTGCGCCAGTGTTCGATCAGACGGTCGGTCTGCCGCGCCTGAAACCCGCAATCCGCCAGATCGTTGGCCCACGTCATAGTGGCGTTGTGAAAGTGCTGGAAAAAGCACGACAGACACACGTCACGCAGGTCACGCCGGCACACCACGATGCGGGCCCGCGGGAACAGCATGGCGATCTGGCCAAGAAACATGACGTTGAGCGGCATCTTGTCGATGGCCCGCGCGGCATTGCCGCCCAGGCCGCGGAGCCGCTGCAAATGCGCCATGGTTTCGCGCCGCACCGATGTCCGATCCCACGCGTTGGGGCGGCCGGTCGGCCGCTCGCGATCCAACACGGCCAGAATGCTAGCGATATCCATCCGCTCGCCGGCACCGAATACCAGTGGGTGGCTGGCGGCAATCTGCTCCACCAGGCTGGTGCCGGAGCGCGGCATGCCGACGATGAACACCGGCAGCTCGGACGGATCACCCCATCCCGCCGTGTCTGCGAACGCCTGTGGGCCGATCGTAGCGATCATCCGGTCCACCAGATCGTGATTAACGCTCCGATCGAATACGACGCCATGCTCGGCTCGGTCGGCACGCAGCAGCCGGTTGGCAACAGCGTAAGCCGCAAATGCCTCGTCATACGCACCGTCCCGATCGCACGACCGCCCCAGCGCGAATCCTGCCGCGACGCGGTCTCCTACCGGCCGGGATCGGTCGTCCAGCACGTTGCGTACCGCATCCTTTGCCGCAGCGTCGTCCAGGCCTCCGCCCGCGGCGACCAGATCGCGAAGCACCTCAACCGACCCGGGTGCGAGCGCCAAGGCGCGCCGATAGAATCTGACTGCCGCATCGAGATGCCCCAGCTTGGCCTCGCATTCGGCCAACAGCGCCCACAGCCTTGGCTGATCTGGCGTCGTCTCGACCGCTCGTCGGCACACCTCAGCCGCCGCTTGGATATCGCCGGTACGCACCAGGCACAACACGATGCCGTATTGCGTGCGTGAGTCACCGGGCGCCAGGGCGTCGGCCTGCCGAAAGGTCGCCAACGCCTCGTCTGAGCGTCCGAGCTCGCCGAGTGACGCCGCCAAATCGATCAGCAAGCCGGGGTCGTCGGGCTTCAGCGCCAGCGCGGCCTGCCAGACCCCGGCGGCAGGTCCGTGATCCTTCCGACGGGTCAGCGCCGTCGCCAAGGCGACCTGCGCTTCGAGCGACCCCGGTGCCAGACCGGTCGCGCGCCGCAGCACCTCGACCGCTCCGGCGGTGTCGTCCAGGTCGATAAGGGCGCCCCCCAATTGGAGATGCGCCTCTGCCAGATCCGGCTCGAGTGCGATGGCGCGCCGCGCCGCATCCGCCGCCGCCGCGGGCGCGCGCGCAAGGCGCTGGCCCCGGGCGAGATTGGTCAGCGCCTCCGGAAAGTCGGGTTGTACGTCGAGCGCGCGCGTGATCAGCGCGATGGACTGATCAAGATCGCCGCGTCCCTGCAGAATCGAGCCCCAGCAGGTTCAGCGCGTCCGGCTCATTCGGGTCGTGTTGCAGGACGGTGCGGTAGCCGGCCTCCGCCAGATCGAGCCGCCCAACCTCATGGTGTGCCAGGGCTGTTGTAATAATTTGTTCGATATCAATGTCGTCTGGCATGCGGCCACGTCCTCCTTCCGCCCAAGCGGCAGCGGGCGGATGGTTGAAGAAAATCCCCGATTGTGCAAGCAATTCGGGTCGGAGACGTGCCCGGCCCATGCCGATGTTGCAGGCTAATACTGATGATCATATCATTAATGATCGCATCACAGTAGGCCGGCATGCCGACCGTGGTCACGATCAACCGTCCGGATGTAGTCGCCTTGATCGAGCAGGCGGCCGACAAGCTGACGGCGGGGAACAAGACCGAGGCCGTCTGTCTGGCCATGCGGCGCCTGCTGGAGCAGCACGCCCGGGCCGGCGCGCTGTTCGGGGCGCATCCCGGGTCGGTTCGGGTGCGGCCGGGCGTGGATCTGGTCATCGCCGCGCTGGATGACGACCGCGATGCCGCCACGGGGCGCGACCTCGCGCGGTGACCGACGCCATCCTGTTGGATACCCACATCGCCTTGTGGCTGGACAGCGGCAGTGACCGGTTGCGTCCGTCCACGCGCGGATTGATCGACGGACTCTGGCGTAACGGTGGGACCGTGTTCACGAGCGCGATCACCGCCTGGGAGATCGCCCTGCTGGTCGACACCGGACGGATCGAGCTGGACAGTCCGGTCGAGGCATGGATCGAGCGCTTCCTCGATCGTCCTGGAATCGAGGTGGTGCCGTTGGGCATTCGCGCGGCCTGCCGGAGCTATATGCTGCACCACCTGGCGCCCCCTCATTCAGCGAGGGACCCGGCGGACCGGCTGCTGATCGCCACCGCGATCGAGTTGGGCTGTCCGCTAATCACCTACGACGAGCGGATCGTTCGCTTCGGCGAGGCGCACGGCCGCCAATTTGGCTTCACGACGGACGCGTAGCGGTCGCGCCATTCTCCCCCTCCCCTTGAGGGAGGGGGGCGGGGGGAGGGGTTCCGGGGTGGGAACCTTCGGTGCGATATTGGCACCAACCCCTCCCCCTACCCCCTCCCTCAAGGGGAGGGGGAGAATGGCGCGACCCCGCCCGCTTAGAACAGGTGCCCGCCGTTCGGCACCTTGAAGTCGGACCGGATCAGCACGACCGCGCCGTCCTCGTCCGGCATCCCCGGGGTCAGCACTTCGCTAATGAACGGGCCGATCTGGCGCGGTGGAAAGTTCACCACCGCGCAGCCCTGCCGGCCAATGAGCTGATCGGGCCGGTAATGCACGGTGAGCTGGGCCGCGGAACTCTTCACCCCGACCGCCGGCCCGAAATCGATGGTCAGCTTGATCGACGGCTTGCTGGCCTGCGGGAACGGTTGGGCGTCCGTGATGGTGCCGACGCGGATGTCCACACGCTCGAAGTCGGCATAGGTGATGGTCTCCGTGGCGATGGTCTCGGGCATCCTCGCTCTCCCTACGGTGAACGGCCGGCGGCGCTGTCCGGCTGGCAGACCCGGAGATCAGCCGCGGCCAGGCGCGAAACACTCAACCAGCGACAAACCGAGCGAACCATTGACGGCGAGCCGCGTAGCCGAGGCACAATTGGGCGTGCCGCCAGGTGCGGAGATCACAATCAACCCCCTACCCCGGCGCACCAAACCACCGAAATCAAGGCGACGTAATAGGCCCCTCATTCACCCACAGATTCAGCCGGGGAACCTTTTTTTCATTCGGAACCAAGTTCTCTCGGATATCGAGCCAAGCAAGGCACACATCTCGCCGCTGCCCAGTCGCCACAATTCGGCGAGCCGGAGGATGCGATCGATTGCAGAGCGGGACAGACGTTGACGCGTGGCTTCGTCTGCGAGACTCGGCGTTGGCCGGGGGATGACGTCAACGTCGTCAGTGAGAGGCTGTGCCAATACCACGAATAGCTCCTGAAGATCCTGGCACTCGACGGCGCATATACTGCCAATTGCAGGAATCGCGAGCGCGCTTCAGAGTTACCTGTGGCGAGTTGCCGGGGCTGCTGACCAGATGCGTCCGGTCCTGCTCTGTCCATCTCGGCTTCCGTCATCGGGATCCCGTCACATTCGTGCCGAGTACCGACGGTTACGCTTGCTCCGGACAGCCGCGCGCGATCGCCTGGATGGTGGCGCTGCTGCCAGGCGCGTGCTGGGTGCCGACCCAGAGCATCTCG
Source organism: uncultured Alphaproteobacteria bacterium (assembly GCA_963773345.1). Lineage (GTDB taxonomy): Bacteria > Pseudomonadota > Alphaproteobacteria > Acetobacterales > Acetobacteraceae > Palsa-883. Next base: position 2,115,942 of record CAVZBG010000010.1, read on the forward strand.
AAGACGAGGATCATCGGCTGCTCGTTCGCGGATGGCGCCTCGGCGGCTTTCCACCCAGCGCCGAGAGCATAAAGCATATGGCCCGCGATGCGATCGCGGGCCATGGGTTACTCAAGTTGGAGCGTGCAATCTAGTCACGACGTCGATCGCTCCGCCACCGCATCCAGTCCGTCGCGCCTCGTATCAGCCAGCCTTTCCGCCGCATGGCGCCAAGCCCGATGAGACCACTGCCGAGCAGCATGATGGAGCCCGGCTCGGGCATCGGTATGTCGCTTGCGTTATAGGCATAGGTTATCGTGACCGTCTCGTGTCCACTGGACAACTGAGTGATGGTGAGGTTTCCGCCGCTCATGGCTTGGACCTCGGAGGCTGTGGAGTAGGCTGGTAGGACGAAGTCACCTGAGCCGGTGTATCCAGTCGGACCAAACGTATTTGATGTAGTTCCGCTTACGGTGACAGGTCCCACTACATCCGAGTAGCCCGAGTTGAAGCTACCGTGACCTTTCAAAGCAGGAGAAGTGTCCAGCGTGTACAACAGAGCTTCACCCTCGACGGTTGCGAGAGAACCCGAGATCGGCGGCGTTGCATTCTGCGGCATCACTGCGACCATGTAGCCCGCGGTGTACGAACCGTTCACCGTCTGCCCGGCGTTATTCTTGATAGTCACGGTCGTGCTGACGCTGTCCTGGAGTTCGATCGACACCGATGTCAGCGTCCCCAAGCTCGAATTGAAGTATGGCAAGCTCACATCTTGTGGAGAGACGCCGTTCCAGGGTGTCGCGGTTGAGCCGCTGCCCGGGTAGGAGGCGCTAAACTGCTCAGTGGCGCCAAAGGCGACGCCCGCTGCCATGAGGTCGACCGCCGCCACACTCACTGCGACCGATGCCGTGCCAAGCAATAGAGACCGGGAAATGTTCATGTTCTGCCTTAATGTCCTTTTCTTGCCGCCACCGGGATCGGCGCTCACAGGACCATGAGCAATCAGCGTGCCAAGCAGGAATATCCAGTTAAATCAATGGCAAACGCCGACCATGCGGCGCCCCCGGCGCTGGCCTGTAAAGTCGGCTTTACATTCCGCCCGAGTCCCGGTCCGCCGTTCGGGCGGAGTTGGTCATCCGGGAGCGTGCCGCAGGTGGCCGCCAAAATCCGTGTGCCCGTCACGGCCTTTGGATCACCCTACCACACTCAATGCCGCCGCGTGCGACGGAAGTCTGTAGCGTTTAAGAAACCATTTTGAAAGCCGGCAGAAATATATTGAACGTGGGCAGGCATATATTGAAACCCCTCTGACATATATTGAAACCAGGCGGACATACGTGGACGCTCGGTGCCGCGTGGGTCGCCGTCGAGCAGGTTCCTGCCGCACCGCCACGGGCCACTCGGGCACGCGGACCCGCCGCAGCCTCGCCCGAACGTGTAAAGAATCCCGACATATTTCGGTGCTGCATCGGCGCCGGCAGGCCAGACTCCCGGGCAGCGACGCGACCGCTGACCGACCGGCGGCCGATCCTTCAGAACAGCCGCCCGCCGTTCGGCACCTTGAAGTCCGGTTCGGATCAGCACGACCGCGCCGTCCTCGTCCGGCATGCCCAGGGTCAGCACCTCGCTGATGAACGGGCCGATCTGCCGCGGCGGAAAATTCACCACCGCGCAGACCTGCCGGCCGATCAGCTGGTCCGGCCGGTAGTGCACGGTCAAGCTGCGCCGACGGACCGCTTCACCCCGACCTCGGGGCCGAAATCGATGGTCAGCTTGATCGCCGGCTTGCGCGCCTGCGGAAACGGCTGGGCGTCCACGATGGTGCCGACGCGGATATCCACCCGCTCGAAGTCGGCGTAGGCTGATGGTCCCTGGGGCCATGGTCCCTGGGGCTGTGGTCCCTGGCCTGGTCTCTGGGGCAGTCTCGGGCATCCTGGCTCTCCCTAGCGTGATCGGCCGGCAGCGGTCGTCGGTAGTCACACGTTGGCAACAAGGGCATACTCGCCGCCACTACCCGCTGCACCCCGACCCGACGGGTCGGCACTTTAACGGAGCCACGATGCGCGACTACCACCTGCCGGGCCGCAGCCCGGTCTACGCGACGCACGGCATGGCCGCCACCTCGATGCCGGCGGCCACGCTGACCGCGCTCGACGTGCTGCGCGCCGGCGGCAACGCGCTGGACGCCGCGGTCGCCGCCTGCGCCGTGCTGTGCGTGATCGAGCCGCAATCGACCGGCATCGGCGGCGACTGCTTCTGCCTCTACGCGCCCGGCGGGGACCGGCCAGGTCATCGCGCTGAACGGCTCCGGCCGCGCCCCCGCGGCGGCAACGATCGACTGGTACGAAGCCAACGGGCATCACGCGCGATCGAGAACACCTCGGCCCATGCCGTCACCGTGCCCGGGCGCGGTGGACGCCTGGGAGACGCTGCTGAAGGCGCACGGCCGCAAGGACCTCGACGAGCTGCTGCAGCCCGGCGATCCGCTTCGCCGAGGACGGCTGGCCGGTGCATCCCAAGGTGGCGTGGGACTGGAAGCGGCTGGAGGCCAAGCTGCGCAAGAACGGGGCGCACGCACTTCCTGCCCGGCGGCACGGCGCCGCAACGCCGGCGACAGCTTCGTCGCAGCCGGCGCTGGCCGAGACGCTGCGCGCCATCGCGCCGGCACGGCGCCAAGGCGTTCTACGAAGGCCCGATCGCCGCCGACATGGTCGCCACCCTGCGCGCACGCGGCGGCCTGCACACCGAGGCGGATTTCGCCGCCGGCCTCGGCAACGCCGAGTTCGTCGACGCCGATCCAGCTCAACTGGCGCGGCTACGACGTGTTCCAGTGCCCGCCGAACGGCCAGGGCATCGTCGGCGCTGATGATCCTGGGCATGCTGGGCGGACTGCCGAGCGCGCCGGACGGTCCGCTCGGCACCATCCGCGTGCACCGCCATGTCGAGGCGGCGCGGCTGGCCTATCGCGACCGCGACGCCTTCGTTGCCGATCCCGGCGCAGGTGGACGTTCCGGTCAAGAAACTGCTCAGTGCCGAGTACCTGACCGCGCTGCGCGCGCTGATCGACGACGACCAGGGCGATGCCGCAGCTGCCGCTGGCGGGCGAGGCGCTGATGCCGCCGCATCGCGACACCGTCTATCTCTGCGTCGTCGACAAGGACGGCAACGCGTGCAGCTTCATCAACTCGCTGTTCGAGGGCTTCGGTTCCGCCATCCTGGCCGAGCGCTCCGGCGTCATGCTGCAGAACCGCGGCTTCGGCTTCCGCGTGCGAGCGCGGCCATCCGAACTGCATCGCCCCGCGCAAGCGGCCGATGCACACGATCATCCCCGGCATGCTGATGAAGGACGGCCAGGCGCAGATGCCGTTCGGCGTGATGGGCGGGCACTACCAGCCGATGGGCCATTCCTGGTTCCTGACCAACCTGCTGGAATACGGCCTCGACATCCAGGAGGCGATCGACCTGCCGCGGCTGCTCCCGCTGAAGGGCAAGCTGCAGGTCGAGCGCGGCATCCCGCAGGAAGTGGTGGACCGGCTGGCGCGCATGGGCCACGATCCGGAACTGGTCGAGCGGCCGCATGGCGGCGGGCAGGCGATCTGGATCGACCGCGAGCGCGGCTGCCTGATCGGCGGATCGGAGCCGCGCAAGGACGGGCTGGCGCTTGGCTATTGATATAGTCGAGTCCCGGGCGATGAGCGAACCCTGCGACCTGACCGCTGTCGCAGCGCGGCGGCTGATCGGCACGAAGCGCCTGGCGCCCAGCGAGCTGCTGGAAAGCTGCATCGCGCGGATCGAGGCGGTGGATCACGCGGTGAACGCGATGGTGGCGCGCGACTTCGACCGTGCGCGTGCCGACGCGCAAAAGCCGCCGACGCCGCGGTGCTGCGCGGCGACGCGCTGCCGCCGCTGCACGGCCTGCCGATCGGCATCAAGGACCTGCAGGAGACCGCCGGCCTGGTCACCACCCATGGCAGCGTCGATCTTCCGCGACCATGTGCCGGCACAGGACGAACGGCTGGTCGCCGCGGTCCGCGCGGCGGCGCGATCGTCGTCGGCAAGACCAACACGCCGGAGTTCGGCGCCGGCGCCAACACGCGCAACGCCGTCTACGGCGCCACCGGCAACCCGTTCGACCCGGCAAAATCCTGCGCCGGCTCCTCGGGCGGCTCGGCGGTGGCGCTGGCCACCGGCATGGTGCCGCTCTGCACCGGCTCCGACACCGGCGGCAGCCTGCGCAACCCGGCGGCGTTCTGCGGCATCGTCGGGTTCCGCCCGACGCCCGGCCTGGTCCCGTCGGAGCGGCGCGGCCTGGGCTGGAGCAACCTGTCGGTGCTCGGGCCGATGGCGCGCACCGTCGCCGATCTGGCGCTGCTGCTGTCGGCCATGGTCGGCGACGATGCGCGCGATCCGCTGGCCACCACGGTGCACGGTGCAACCGTCCGGCGCGCGGCCGATTTCGCCGTGCCGGCGCCGATCGACCTGGCGCGGCTGCGCGTGGCGCTGACGCCGGATTTCGGCTTCGCGCCCACCGAGCGCCACATCGCCGAGGTCTTCGCCGAAAAGACCGGGCTGTTCCGCCAGGTCTTCGCCCGGGCCGAGGATGCGACGCCGGACTGCGCCGGCGCCGACGAGGCGTTCGAGGTGCTGCGCGCGCTCGGTTATCCTCGCATCCCACCAGGAGAAGGTGCGCACGCGGCCGCAGGACGTGGGCCCCAACGTGCGCGCCAATGTCGAGGAGGGCCTGCGCTACAGCGCCGCCGACGTGGCGCGGGCGATGACGCTGCAGACCGCGATGTACCGGCGCTGGCAGACATTCTTCGAGCACTACGACGTGATCCTGACGCCCGCCATCACGATCAGTCCGCGGTCCTGGCGCGAGCTGTACCCGGCCGAGATCGACGGCAAGCCGACCCGCACCTATTTCCATTGGCTGGCGCTGGCCTATGGCGGTGACGCTGGCCGGCCATCCGGCGCTGTCGCTGCCGGTCGGGCTCGACCGCAATGGCATGCCGTTCGGCTTGCAGATCGTCGGACCGCGTGGCGGCGACGCATTGGTGCTGGCGGTCGCGGCGGCGCTGGAGTCCGTGCTGGCCGACGATCCCCGCACCGCGCGTCCGCTGCCGGACCTGGCCCGCCTGCGCGCGGCGCGGCCGCTGCGCGCGGCGGCCGGCTTTCTGGGGTTCGACTGAATGCGCCCGGTTATGCGCGGACTCGGACGCGAGAACGGCGGCAACGTCGAACGACTGCCCACGCGCGCCAGGCCGCTCGGCGCGGCGCACGAACACGTGCACCTGTTTCCCCGGATCAGGCCGCCGAGCGTCGCGATCCTGCTGTCCATGTACAATGGCGAAGCGTTCCTGGCGCCGCAGTTACGCAGTTTCCTGGGGCAGACGCATCACGACTGGGTGCTCTACTGGCGCGACGACGGCTCGACCGATGGGTCGGTGCGGCTGGTCAGTGAGTTCGCTGACGAAGTCGGCGATGCGCGCTGCGTTTTCACGGCTGGCGGCGGGTGCCGGCAGATCACCCGCAGCTTCCTGGCGCTGCTGCGCGAAGCCCGCGCGGGGACCGCTGCCTACTATGCATTCTCCGACCAGGACGACGTCTGGTTACCAGACAAGCTGGCGCGCGGCGTCGCGGCACTCGAGACGGTGCCGGAAGGACAGCCCGCGCTCTATTGCGCGCAGCGCATCGTGGTCGATGCGGAAATGTGGCGGACCGGAGAACCGGGTCCGCTGCGCCGGCCGCCGGGATTTCCCGCCGCGCTGACCCAGAACATCGCGCCGGGCTGCACCATGATGCTGAATCGCGCCGCAGCCGATCTGGTGCTGGCCAGTGACCCGCCGGACGCCGTCTGGCACGATTGGTGGTGCTACGTGATCGTCGCCGCGGCGGGTGGACGTATCCTTGCCGACCCGATCGCGACCGTGCTGTATCGCCAGCACGCCAACAACCACGTCGGCGAGCGTCGCAGCTTCTGGCACCGCGGCATCGCCGCCTTGCGGCGCGGCCCCGGACCGTTCATGCGGCTGCTGCGCCAGCATGTGGCCACGCTGCGGGCACACCCCGAACTGCTGCCCGCCTCCGCCCGCCAGCAGATTACGGCGATCGCGGATGCACTGAACGGCGGCCGTCTCGTCCGCGTGAGGGTGCTCTGCCTGCCGGGCTTCGTGCGGCAGACCTGGGTCGAGACGTTGGTCTTCCGGGTGTGGTTCCTGCTGGGATGACGCGCCGCCAACCGCGTTGGGCGGCATCGGCCAAGTCGCCCGTCCGCGCGCCGCGGCACCGCCGGTCGCGCAGGCAAACCGCCTGATCATGCGTCGCGCGGCCCGCACCGGACCAACCTGGATCACCGATGCCGGCACCGGCGTGCCCCGGATCATCCGACGGCCGGGGCTCGCCGTGTGGCGCGCCTATGTCTGGCTGGCGATGGTTGCCGGTCTCATCGCCTCACTGCGCCGTGGCCGCGGGAGCTTCGTCAAGGCATCTCATGTCGGCGCGACGCCGCTGACCGACGGCGCGAAGGTCGCCGTCTTCGCCCATCATGACCCCGCCGGCCTGGTGCACGACTTCGTCATCCAGTATCTGCGCGCCCTGCGCGACGCCGGCTACGCGATCGTCTTCGTCACCAATTCCCCGGTTCTCGCCACGGCGTCGCTGCAGCGCGTGCGGCCGCTCGCGGCGCTGGTGCTGCATCGCGCGAATGTCGGCTACGACTTCGGCGCCTTCAAGGACGGCATCGCGGCGCTGGGCGAGCTGCACCGGTTCGAACAGCTCGTGCTGGCGAATGACAGCGTCTACGGCCCGCTGTTCGATCTCGGCGAAATCCTGGCGCGCTGCGACGCCAGCGCCGACATCTGGGGCATGACCGACAACTCGACCGGCGGCTACCACCTGCAGAGCTATTTCCTGCTGTTCCGCCGGCCCGCGCTGGCATGTGCCGCTCTGTCCGCGTTCTTTCGCGCGGTGCGCCCGGTGCAGTCGAAGGAATGGGTCATCCGGCGATACGAGATCGGACTGACGCGCGCGATGCGCCGGGCCGGTCTGCGGTGCGCCGCGCTGTTCCCCTACGGCATCGCCGCCGCCGCATTTGCCGAGACGGTGCGAGCCGGCGACCTGACGCGGCGGCCCGATCTCATCGCGTCGCATCGACGCTGGTTCACCCGTATCATGCGCCGGGTGGAACGCGGCCAGCCGGTGAATGCCATGCATTGCTTCTGGCATGAGCTGGTCACCAGAATGCACTGCCCATTCATCAAGCGGGAATTGCTGGTGTACAATCCTGTCGGGGTGCCGGGGGTGGCCGCCTGGCGGGACGTCGTCCGCAGCGTCGGCAGCTACGACGCGGACCTGGCGGCGCGCCACATGCAAACCTTGGCCCTGACCGCCGGGGCCACCACGGTCGGGACCATCACCCGCGCTGCCACCACCCGTGCCGTCACCACCCTGGGAACCGCCGCCCGGATTGCAGAGGAAACATGATCGAGGGATCGACCCGGCAAGTGGTTGGACAATGAGCCGGGGAGGGAAACGGGATGAATAAGTCGCATACCCGGTACCCGGTCGAGGAGCACCGGCGTTTCGCCGCGGAGACAAGGTGCGGCGCCATCGTGGTCACGAACATCCTGGAGTCCTGGCTCGATTTTCGCACCGTGCTCGACCTTGGGTGCGGCACCGGCACCTGGCTCCGCGTCATGCGGGCCGGCGGACGCCGGCAGGTGTTCGGCGTGGACCGCGAGGGCTTCGATCCTGCCGATCTGGAGCTCGATCCCGACCTGGTGCTGACCGCCGATCTCGGCCGCAGGCTGGCATTGCACCAACGCTACGATCTCGTCCTGTGCCTCGAGGTCGCCGAACATATCGACGCCCAGTTCGCCGACGCCGTGGTGGACAATTGTGTCAGGCACGGCGACCTTGTGCTGTTCTCTGCCGCCCTGCCAGGCCAGCAGGGCTTCCAGCACATCAACGAACAGCCGCCGCGCTACTGGGCGGAGCGCTTCCAGCGGCACGGCTACGTCGTTCTCGACCTGATTCGCCCGCTGATCTGGGACGACGCGCAGATCCCGGTCTGGTATCGGCAGAACATCCTGCTGTACGCCAAGGACGGATCCAGCCAACTGGAGGCCTTGCGCGCCAAGGCCGCGGGGCCGCCAAGCGTCCCGTTGGCCCTGGCCCATCCGGAGTACATGCGCTGGTTCTCGACACAGGCGCAGATCGCCACCGCCGAAGCCGACGCGGCGCGCCAGCGGCTGACCCAGGCGCAGGCGGACTTCGAGGGCTTGCTCGCTCGGCATCGGGACAGCGAAGCCCAGAACTCGATCCACCCTTGAGGCGGCGTTGGCCGATGCGGCTCGCCAACGCGAAGCCGAAAGAGCCGCACGGATGGCGGCGGAAGCCGCCGCGGCGGACCTGCAGCATCGATATGAGGCCGCAGAACTGGCACGTGCCGCCGCCGAGTCGGCGCTGGCGGACGCCGTGCAAGGGCACGCCGCCGAGACCGGGTCCCGGTTGACCGCGGAGGCCGCACTCGCAGAGGCGACCCGCGCCCAGCAGGCAGCGTCCGAGGCGCGCATCGCCGCCGAGGCGGCGCTCGCGGAAGCCGTGCAAGGTCATGCGGCCGAGGCCGCGTCCCGGTTGGACGCGGAGGCCGCGCTCGCCGAGGCGAACCGTGCACGGCAGGCTGAGCATGAGGCACGTGCGGCCGCCGAGGCGGCACTTGCCGAGGCGACGCGCGCCCAACAAGGTGAATATGAGGCGCGCGCGGCGGCCGATGCCGCCCTCGCGCAGGCCGTGCAAACTCACGCCACCGAAACGGCGTCCCGGCTGGCCGCCGAGGCGGCGCTCGCGGAGGCGGCCCGCGCGCTGCAGGCAAAGTCAGAGGCGCGCGCGGCGGCCGAGACCGCGCTCGCGGACGCCGTGCAGCGTCACGCCACCGAAACGGCGTCCCGGTTGGCCGCCGAGGCGGCACTCGCAGAGGCGACAACCGCATGGCACGCAGAGTCAGACGCGCGCATTGCCATCGAGGCAGCGCTCGCCGAGGCAACCCGGACCCAGCAGGCAAAGTCAGAGGCGCGATCGGCCACCGAGGCCGCGCTCGCAGAGGCGGCGCAAGGTCGGGCTACCGAAACGGCTTCCCGGTTGGCCGCCGACGCGGCGCTCGCCGTGGCGACAGCCGCACAGCAGGCAAAGTCAGAGGCGCGGACCGCCGCCGAAACCGCACTCGCGGACGCCGTGCAAGGTCACGCCACCGCAACGGCAGCCCGGCTGACCGCGGAGACCGCGCTCGCCGAGGCAACCCGCGCACGGCAGGGAGAATCAGCGGCGCGCACCGCCGCCGAAGTCGCGCTCGCCGAAGCCGTGCTCCGTCACGCAGCCGAGGCCGCGTCCCGGTTGGACGCGGAGGCAGCGCTCTCCGGGGCAACTCGCGCCCGGCGGGCAGCTTTCGAGGCGCTTGCCGCCGCCGAGGGCGCGCTCGCGCATGCCGTCCATCGCTGCAATGCGGAGACCACGGCACGGGTCGCCGCCGAAGCCGGCCTCGCGGAGGCCGCGCGACGCCTGCAGGCCGCGGCGGCGGAACGTGCCGCGATCGAAAAGACGCTCGACGACCTGCGGGACGGTCAGCAGCGCGCGGTCACGGCACTGGCCACCACCCGGCTCGCCTTGCAGATAGAGGCAAAGGCGAGGGCCGGCACCGAAAGCGCCTTGGCCGAGGCCAGGCGCCAGCACGATGCGGAGCTACAGGCGCGACTCGCCGGCAGCACGGCGCTGGCCCAGACCCGGCAGGACCTTGCCGCGGAACGCATCGCCAACGACACCGCACGGCACGCGCACGCCCATGCATCGGCCGAACTGGCGACCACGCGCGGCGAAATCGCCATGCTTCGCTGGGAGCGCGGCATCATCCTCGGCTCCACCTTGTGGGTCGCGACGGAACCGTTGCGCCGGCTGGGTCGCGCCATATCGTCCGCCCGTCGGCAGCGGCTGCGCCGCCTGGTGCGCGCGCTGATCCCCCGGCTGCGGCGCACAGACCACCCCGAGGATGGTCTGTTGCAACAGCGCCCCGCGGAAGCGGTGGCGACCCCGCAACCCGCGCCCGTCGAACCTGCGGCCGAGCTGTATCCGGCACCAGCTTCTGCCGTGACGGTCGCTGCGGCTCCCGTGTACCGCGTGATGGTCATCTCCGGCGAACCGCACACACCCGGGCACGTCTATCGCGTGGCCCGCTTCGCCGCCGCCGCGTCCGCGACCGGCGCGCAGGTGACCTGCCTGACCGTCGCCGAAGCGCAGGAACGCCTGGCCGAGATCACCGTTGCTGATGTGGTCATGATCTGGCGCGCGCGCAGCTCTGCGCCGCTGCGGCAGATCATCGCGGCGGTGCGCGAAGGCGGCGCCAAACTGGTCTACGATCTCGACGATCTGATGTTCAAACCGGAACTGGCGCGCCTCGACATCGTCGACGGCATCCGCACGATGCGCCTCACGACAGAGGAGGTGGCGGCGCACTTCTCGGACATCCGGGACATCCTGGTGCAGGCCGATGTCTGCACCTGCACCACGGAGGAACTCGCGAACCACATCCGCGAGTACCAGAAGGTCGCGGTCGTGCTGCCGAACGGGTTTGATGCCGAGTCACTGCGCGCCGCCCGCCGCGCGGTGCGCCGGCGGCAGTCAGGGCCCGCGGCCGATGTCGTCCGGATCGGCTATGCGAGCGGCTCCCGCACGCATCAGCGCGATTTCGCGCAGGTCGCGGATGCGCTCGGACGAGTCCTGGGCGAACGGCCGTCGGTCCGGTTGGTGCTGTTCCGCGACGCGGACAGCAAGGAGCCGGTGCTGCTGATCGACGAGTTCCCGGCACTGCGCCCGTTCGCCGACCAGGTCGAGTGGCGCGACATGGTGCCCGCGGAATGCCTGCCGGGCGAACTGGCGCGGTTCGACATCAACCTGGCACCTGTCGAGCTGGACAACGTGTTCTGCGAGGCCAAGAGCGAGCTGAAGTATTTCGAGGCCGCCATCGTCGGTGTGTGCACCATCGCCTCGCCGACGGGTCCGTTCCGGCGCGCCATCCGCCCGGGCGAAACCGGCCTGCTCGCCGGCACGTCGCACGAGTGGTACGCCGCCCTGATTGCCCTGATCGACGATGCCGGGTCGCGGGACGCCTTGGCCCACGCCGCCTACCTGGATGTGCTCTTGCGCTACGGCCCGGAGCAGCGCATCGAACAGGTCCGATCCCTGCTGGAGCAGTTGGCCGGCGGTCGCGGCAGTGCCCGGGCGTTCCAGCTCGAACTCGCCCGCCGCCAGATGCCCCGCGCCCGCGGAGTCGCGCTGCCCGAAGGCGACGTGGTGTTCCTGGCCGATGCGCTGGGCGAGGCCGACGTAACCGTCGCCATCCCGCTGCACAACTACGCACATTACGTCATCGAAGCATTGGAGTCGGTGTGCGCGCAGACGCTGCCATCGCTCGATCTCGTCGTGGTGGACGATGCGTCCACCGACGACTCGCTCGCCGTCACGCTGGATTGGGTGCGGCTGCATGCCGAGCGGTTCAATCGCGTGGTCGTATTGCGCAACCGGCGCAATGCCGGGCTGGGTGTGACGCGCAATGCGGGCTTCGACGCGGCGGAAACGCCGTATGTGCTGCCGCTGGACGCCGACAACCGCCTGCGGCCGACCTGCTGCGCGGTTTGCCTCGACGCGCTCCGCGGTTCGGGGGCCGCGTTTGCCTATCCGTCGCTGCAGCACTTCGGCGACTCGACGGAGGTCATCGGCATCGAGCCGTTCCAGCCGATGCGGTTTGTCAGCGGCAATTATATCGACGCCATGGCGCTGGTCGCCAAACCGGCCTGGGCCGCGGTCGGTGGCTACGACGATATCCGCCCCAACGGGTGGGACGACTACGACCTCTGGTGCAGTTTCGTCGAACGCGGCCTGTGGGGCGTGCACGTGCCGCAGATTCTGGCGGAGTATCGCGTGCACACCGGATCCATGCTGCGGACGATGACGGATGAGCGGGCCAACAAATTGCGGCTGATCGGCGAACTGGAACGCCGCCACCCATGGCTGACGGTCCTGTACGGGGAATAGGGTCGGTACGGGGGAGGGCGCCCGTAGCGGTATTGGATCAGCTCGGCGCGAGAGACGCGCGAAATGCCGCGGCAAGCTGCCCCATCCCGGCGGCCAGCGGGACCCGCGCGCGCCATCCCAGCACGGCAGCGGCGCGAGTCGGGTCCCCGGCAAACATCTGCACGTCGAAGTCCCGGGCCGGCGCCTCGACGATGCGCGCGGCGCGGTTCCCACCGACCTCGACCGCCAGGGCGGCGAGCTCGCCGAGCCGGATGCAGTGGCCGGAGACGAAATGCACCGGCCGAACGGCGCTCTCCCCGTCGGCCATCAGCGCGGCCGCCAGCACGACGCCGTCCGCCACGTCCGCGACATGCGTGAAATCGAACCCGTGGCCCAAACCGTCTACGCGCAGCGTGGCCCCGGCCACCGCGGCCCGGAGAAAGGCCGGTATGACTCGATCGGGATGATCCTGCGCGTCGCCATAGACCGAGGAAAAACGCATGATCGCGGCCGGAACCCCGGATTCCTGCGCCATCGCCACGCAGGCCTCCGCCTCGACTTTTGATCTGGCATAGACGTTCATCGGCCGCAGCGGCGCGTCCTCGGCAACCGGAAGCGTATCCTGCTGGCCGTAGACCTCCCGGCTGCTGGCGTAGAGCAGCCAGGGCCGGCGTGGTGCGGCAGCGGCCGCACGCAGCAGCGCGGCGGTCGCCTGGAAATTCACGGCGTGGCAATGATCCGGATTCTGCTCGCCCCAGATGACGCGCGACACCGCTGCCAGATGGACAACCCCGGTCGCCATGCGCAGCGCTTTGGCGACCGCTGCGCCATCCAGGATGTCGCCGTACCCATCGCCGTCCGGTTCGCGCAGATCCAGCCTGATGGTCTGCGCGCCGGCGGCATGCAGCCGCGGAATGAGCGTCCGGCCGATCAGCCCGGCCGATCCCGTGACCAGGATCACCTGATTGCGCAGGGTGCTCACGCGCGCGCCTGGCACGGCGCCATCAGTCGTCTCACCCACACCGCGTCTCGATCCGGCCGCATCGGGCGATCATCGTGCAGCGGCCGACTTTGGGGTGTCAATCGCGGTGGCCGTGGCATGCAGCGCCTTGCTATCGTCTGCTTGCGTCAAACCGCGATCCTATGGTTCGGGAGGGTGCCCATCGCGTCCCCATGCCTGCCATGCCGGCGGATGACCCCGGGATGCTGTCGCGCCGACCGGCATGCGAACGGCGTGGCCCGCGACGCCTCACGCAGGATCGCACCGATAGTGGGTGCTCACCACTGCGCGGCCGGCCTTGGTCGAAAATCGGTGGGGGTTGCCCGAATGCATCGGCCCGGGTCGCGCGATGGCGTGACCCGGGCCGTTTGTGACGTCATCGCGCGTCGATGCCGGACGATCCAGGCGCCGTCATCAGGACGTGTAGATGTGCCCAGAGAGTTGCGAGGCGTCGCTGACACCGAGGAAGGTGATCTGCGTGTTATCGCTCAAGGTCACCGTGGTGTAAGCGCCCGCGCCGCTTCCGTGCGTGGCGGCGCCCGTCGTATGCACGCCAAATAGCCCGACGACATTATCGGCATTCTTGTCGAGGAAGCCATTGATCGTGTCGTTCTGTGCGGAGCTTCCCAGGATGGCGCTCAGGAACAGGAACGTGTTGTCGCCGGCGCTGCCCGAAAGGCTGTCCGCACCGGTTCCCGCAACCAGGGTGTCGTTGCCGGACCCACCGGTAATGGCGTCGTCGCTGGTGGTGCTGCCAGTACTGGCCCAGAATAGGTTGTTGGTGCTGCTGCCGCTCGCGTTCAGGGTCGCGTTGCCGCTCCCTGCCCCAAGGTAGGTCAGGCTGCCGCTGGCACCGCTGTAGGTCACATCGCTGCCGCCAGAGCCGAACAGCGTCGTGCCGGCACCGCTGCCGGTGGCTGAGAGGATGTCGTTGGGACCGGCGACGATCACGAGCGGTCCGGTGCCACCGGTAACCGAGTTGCCGCCCCCCACCGAGTCCTGACCGACGACGGTCGCGCTGCCGGACCCGCCGACGAAGTCCAGAGCCGCGCCGCCCGATGGGCCGAACACCAGCAGGTGGCTCGCCGAGCCGGCATGTACCGTGACAGGCCCGGTGTCGCCGACGATGGTGTCGTTGGTCGCCCCGGCCGCCAGCGTGAGATCCAGCCCCTTGGTCCCACCGAACACCAGGGCGGTGCCCGAAACCGTGTTGGAACCGCCCCCCAACACCAGTTCGGCGGAATTCGACCCGCCGATGTAGTCGACGCCGCCGGTCGTCGGACCGAAGACGAGCAAGCCGGTTGCCGACGCTCCGTGGATGGTTTCCCCGCCGGACGCACCGATGACTGTCCCGGCACTGCCGGACATGGTGACGTTCAGTGCGGTGGTGCCGCCGAAAACGAGGGCGTGGTTCGCCGCCGCGTCGACGCTGGTCAGGCCGCCACCCGTCACGAACACCGGGTCAATCGCCCCGCTCTCGAGCGTCACCTTCGTGCTGGTGCTGCCGCCGACGATGGTGTCGTGCGACCCTGTGTCCGTCGCAGTGACGCTGCCAACCCCGCCAAAGAACAGCAGGCCGTCTTCGCCCAAGCCGATGCCGGTGGAGGCCAACGAGACGACGCTAGCCGCACCGCCGATGATCGTGTCGTGGGCCCCGGTGTTATACACCGTCAGCGGCGCGCCGGCGCCACCGAACACCAGGGCATCGCTGCCGGCGGTGGTGACCGCGGCCTTGCCGGACGACCCGATGATCGTGTCACCGGTCCCGGAATCTTCGACATACAGAGGGCCGCTGCCGCCAAAGTCCAGCGCATCGGCCGCGGACGCCAAATTGTGGATCGTCGTGTTGCCGGCGCCGGCATACACCGTGTCGCCGCCGTCCGACGCCGCGGTAACGACCGAGATGTGCCCGGTGGCACCCAGAAGGTTGATCTGGTCGGTCGTCCCCGAACCCGTTCCTCCCCAGATCGTGCCGGTCCCGCTACCCTGGACGACGACCGACTCCGTCCCAGCCCGCATCGCGACCTCGAACGACGAGTTGGCCGACGTGATCGTCACGGCATCCTGGTTATTCGTCGCGGCATTGAACGAAAAATCAATGATGGTCGGATCGACGACGGTTACATTGTTGCCACCGCCGACAGTGCCGCCGGCGAGGACCTCCAGGCCGGGGCTGCCGTGGATCGTCACCGGCTGGGTCGTGTTGACCACCAGGTACTTCGGTGACACCAGAAGGTGCCGCCGGCACCGTGATCGATCCGCTGACCGTCGGAGACAGCACCAGCTCCAGGATGGTGTCCCCCCCCGGGACCGTTGGAACCGGACCGCCGGTGTAGTTCACCACGTCCAGCTTGCCGCTGGAACTCGCCGCCGCCAGCGCATCGGCGATCTGCTTCGCCAGCATCAAGTTGCCACTGCCGATGAACGACAGCGAAATCGAGTGGGTAACGCCTGGGATCGTTACTGAACCTGAACCGCTCATTGCCTGCCCTGCCTCGCCCTGTCTGTATCGCCGCGTCTCATGCGGCGAACCGCCGCTCCGATATATAGCAACGATCGCTCAAAAATTGCAAGCTTTGATCGTTTGCCCGCAAATTTGAGATCGGCCCGTGCACCACCGCCGTCCCCAGCACTCTATAGCCTGACGTATCGCCGAACGCGCGCAAAATATTTCGTGAGCAGCAAACAAATCGCCCGCAAAATGCGCCGCGGCCCGCCGCACACCGCGCCGGCCACGCTATACTGCAACGGCGTGAATACAGCGGTATGCCCAGCGGGCTTCGACATCCTCGTCATCGGCGGCGGCCTGGTCGGCGGAGCCATCGCCTGGGGCGCCGCCCGAGCCGGCGCCCGCACGGCCCTGCTCGACGAGGGAGACATCGCGTTTCGCGCCGCGCGCGGCAATTTCGGCCTGGTCTGGGTGCAAAGCAAGGGCGCCGGCATGCCACCCTACGCCCACTGGACCCGCCGCTCCGCGGAACTCTGGCCAAGCCTCGCCGACATGCTGCTGGGCACGACCGGAACGCGACGTCGCGCTGCGCCAGCCGGGCGGGCTCGCCTTCTGCCTCAGCGACTCGGAGTTCGCCCAGCGCGCCGCACTGGTCGCCCGCATGCACAACGAAAGCGGCGACGCGGGAACCCGCATGCTGGGTCGCAACGAGGTCCGCGCCATGGTTCCCGGACTGGGTGACGCGGTCGTCGGCGCCGCCTTCTGCCCACGAGACGGGCATGCCAATCCGCTGCAACTATTGCGTGCATTCCATGCCGGTATTGTCGCCAATGGCGGAGCATACCTGCCGGCACGCCGGGTCGACTCGATCGAACCCGGCCCGCATGCCTTCTCCGTACGCTGCGGCGGGGAATGCTTCACTGCCGCGAAGCTGGTGATCGCGGCCGGCCTCGGCAGCCGCACCCTGGCGCCGATGGTCGGACTGGACATGCCGGTCAGTCCGCTGCGCGGCCAGATCCTGGTCACCGAACGGCTGCGCCCCCTGCTCGACCACCCGACCCACGTCATGCGCCAGACCCAGGAAGGCTCCGTCATGCTCGGCGACAGCCAGGAGGACGTCGGTTTCGACACCTCGACGTCCACCCGCGTGATCGGTGAGATCGCCGCGCGCAACGTCCGGGTGCTGCCCGGCCTCGCCGATGCCAGGATCGTGCGCATCTGGGCGGCGCTGCGCGTCATGTCGCCCGACGGACTGCCCATCTACGACCAGTCCACGCGCTACCCCGGCGCGTTCGCCGCCACCTGCCATAGCGGCGTGACACTGGCGGGCGCACACGCGCTGGCACTTGCCCCCGCCATCCTCACCGGAACACTCCCGGACAGCCTGGCCGCCTTCTCGGCCAGCCGCTTCGCCGCCCCCTGACCAAAGCAAGACCGGGGCTTCACCCCGGACCTCACCAAGGGGCTTTGCCCCATAGGCGTTAAATTAGCCATTGACACGGCGCGAATCGGTACGATTCTCGGGGCAGATGCATCACACAGCATCTCTCCCGGCGGACCACTTCGACGAGGTGTTGCGCCGCTTGCCGGCTGAACTGGACCTCGACGCGCTTGCGTTGCGGACCCGGGCGATCGAGCGACAGCGCAAGATCGCGGAAGGCGCCAGCCTGCTACGGCTGGCGCTGGCACGCGGCCCTGGCGGGCTGTCACTCAGTGAGACGGCGGCCTGGGCGTCGATGATCGGGCTGGCCGAGATGAGTGATCCGGCGATCAAGTTCCGCTTGGACAAGGCGGTCGAGTTCCTCGAGGCGGTGGTGTCGGCGCAATTGGCGGTGCTGTCCGCCGGGGCCAGTGTGCGCTGGCCGGGCCGCGTCCTGCGCGCCGCCGATGGCAGCTCGATCAGCCAGCGCGCCAGCAGCGGGACGGATTGGCGGGTGCATGGGGTGTTCGACCTGGGTCGCGGCGGTTTCAGCCATCTGGAAGTGACCGACAAGCACGGTGCCGAGGCAGTGGACCGTGGCGCACCGCTGCCTGGTGAGGTGCGGATCGGCGACCGCAACTACGCCGGAGCGAAGGGTCTGCGACGCTTTCGCGAGCAGAGCGACGGACAGGCCGACTTCATCACCCGGCTGCGTTGGAACGGGTTGCGCCTGCTCAAACCCGATGGCAAACCATTCGACCTGATCAAGCATCTCGCCACACTGCCGAACGACACGCAGCCCCACGAAGTGAGCGTGCAGGCCGTCGTGGCCCGCTTCCAGCCGACCCTGCCGCTGCGTCTGATCATCCGGCGCAAACCACCCGAAGCGGCCGCAGCCGCCTGCAAGACGCTGCGTCGTTCGGCCAGCCGCAAGCAGAAGACGCTCGATCCGCGCAGCCTGATCGCCGCCGAGTTCATCATCCTGGCAACCTCGTTGCCGGCGGAGGGATACCCGGCCGAGGAGGTGCTCGCCGCCTACCGGCTGCGCTGGCAAATCGAGCTGGCCTTCAAGCGGCTCAAGTCGCTGCTGCACATCGATCGGCTGCCAACCCGAACCCCCCAGGCGTCGCGAAGTTGGCTCTACGCGCATCTCATCCTGGCCCTGCTGTGTGACGATCTTAGCCAGGAGTTCCTGGAATCTTCCCCCTGAGGACCTGCTCGACGCCGACTACCTGCCGTCGCTGTGGCGGGTCTACAAGATCGCCGCCATGATGCTGCTCGCCAGCGTCCGTGGGCACCTCTGCCTCGGCCTCCTCGCCCGCGCCGGGCCGGCAATCCATCGACGCCTCGCAAATCCACCGCGCACGCGAAAGCCTCACATCCGGTACCCGATCAGGTGCTAATTTAACGCCTATGGGGCAAAGCCCCCTGGCGGGTTTTAGGGCTGCACCGGCAAAGACCGGGGGCGGAGCCCTGACCTTGCCTTGGTCAGGGGCGGCGGAAGAATGCCTCGGCGGCGGAGCGATGGCTGCCTTTGCGGTCAATATCGGCTTCGACGCGGGCGATTTCTGCCCGCAGTTCGTCGATGTAGTCGTGCAATTCCTCGATCCCGAGGGTATCCAGGACCAGTTTTTCCAGCCGCGCGCGTTTGCGCGGCGGCAGGTCTTCGTCATCGTGTGCCATGCGCTCTCCTTCCTGCGGACCGGGTTTCATCATCTTGACCCACACCCTGCCGCGGATCATATCCCCCTCTCCCCGCGCTGCCGATCCGCCCCAGGGTGGTGTCCCTAGTGGCCGTCCCCCGGCGCGCGCCGCGCAGAAAGTGACATGCCATGACGCTGCCCCTGATGCCAAAGGCCACCGCCGTGTGGCTGATCGAGAAGACCGCGCTGACCTTCACGCAGATCGCCGATTTTTGCGGCATGCATCCGCTCGAGGTGCAGGCGATCGCCGACGGCGAGGTGGCGCAGGGCATCGTCGGCTACGACCCGGTGGCCAACAACCAGTTCACGATGGACGAGATCCGGCGGTGCGAGGCGGACCCGAACGCCCGGCTGAAGCTGGCGCCGACCGCCCTGCCGGCGCCCAAGCGGCTGCGCGGGTCGCGCTACACGCCGGTGGCCAAGCGCAACGACCGGCCGGATGCGATCGCCTTCCTGCTGCGCAATTACCCGCATCTGACCGAGCCGCAGGTGGCCAAGCTGCTCGGCACGACCAAGGAGACCATCCAAAAGGTGCGCGAGCGTTCGCACTGGAACAGCGCCAACATCAAGCCGCGCGATCCGGTGATTCTGGGTCTGTGCTCGCAGGCGGACCTGTATGCGGCGATCGAGGCGGCCAACGAACGCCTGGCGCGGGAGGGCCGCGTCCCGCCGCCGCCGCCGCCCCCGGTCGAGACGGACGAAGCCGCCTGAACCGGGCATTGGCGACGCCGACCGGCGGGGACGCGATGTGGGCTGGCAGGCTGCGCCGGCCGGCCTGGTTGGCAGATCCGTCAGTGCTCCTGGACGCGCAGCCGCTCGATCTCTTCCTTGACGTGCAGCTTCTCGATCTTGAGCCGGGTCAGGGTCTCCGGATCCGGCCGCGGCCGCTGGTCCTCGTCGAGGATGCGCGCGTCGAGCGCCGCGTGGCGCTCTTTCAGGGACTCGAGGCGGGTCTGCAGGGTCATGTTGCCTCCTTCAGCCGATGCAGCCGGTCGTGCCACCTTCGGCCGCGCGGGCGGCCGACGCGAACCATCGTAACCGCATTGACATGGGCGGCGCCACCCGCATCTGCAACGCCACAAATCCACGAGCCGAGCGGGCCGCGCCGTGCTATTCAGCCGCGATGCTGACTGACCGGGATTCCCTGTTGCGCCGGCTGCACGAGCTGCGCAGCGAGCATCGCGATCTCGACACGGTGATCGCCCGCTTGGCGGAACAAAGCGCGATCGACCAATTGCAGCTCCAGCGGCTGAAGAAGCGCAAGCTGATGCTGAAGGACGAGATCGCCTGGCTGGAGAGCCGCCTGATTCCGGACAGCATCGCCTGACCATGGACGCCGCGCCCATTGTCGGCATCATCATGGGCAGCCAGTCGGACTGGCCGACGCTGCGCCATGCCGCCGAAACGCTGACGCGACTGGCGATCCCGCATGAGGCGCGCATCGTCTCCGCCCATCGCACGCCCGACCGCTTGCGCGAGTATGCCGCGACCGCGCGCGGACGGGGCTTGCGGGTGATCATCGCCGGCGCCGGGGGGGCGGCGCACCTGCCTGGCATGTGCGCCGCCTGGACCGCCCTGCCGGTGCTCGGCGTGCCGGTCGAGTCGCACAGTCTAAACGGCATGGACAGTCTGCTGTCGATCGTCCAGATGCCCGCCGGTGTCCCGGTCGGCACGTTGGCGATCGGCCGCGCCGGTGCGGTCAATGCCGCCCTTGCTGGCGGCGGCGATCCTGGCGGCGTTCGACCCGGCGCTGGCGGCACGGCTGGATGCGCTGCGCGCGGCGCAGACTCTGGGGGTGCCGACCGAGCCGCATGATCCCGAGCCGCATGATCCCGAGCCGCACGATCCCGCGGCACACGGCACCGCCGCACCCGACCAGGGGGCGCGCGACCGGCAGGCGCAGGCGCGCGACGCCGGGCCGCGGGACACCGGGCCGCGGGACACCGGGGCCCATGACCCGGTGGCGCGAACCACCGGGCCGCACGACCCGGCATGACGTTTCCGCTGCCGCCGAATGCGACCATCGGGCTGGTCGGCGGCGGTCAGCTTGGCCGCATGTCCGCGCTGGCGGCGGCGCGGCTGGGCTATCGCTGCCATATCCTAACCCGCGAGTGCGACAGCCCGGCCGGCCAGGTGTCCGCTGGCGTCACCATCAGCGACTACCACGATCCGGTGGCGCTGCGCGAATTCGCCGCCGCGGTGGACGTGATCAGCTTCGAGTTCGAGAACGTCAGCGCCGAGGGCCTCGACCTGCTGGCCTCGCTCAAGCCGGTGCGGCCGGCGCCGGGCGATCCTGCGCATCAGCCAGGATCGCGTCGCCGAAAAGAGGTTCGTCAATGGCGTCGGCGTGCCGACCGCGCCCTGGCGGGCGGTGGCGACGCTCGACGAGCTGGGCGCGGCGGTCGCCGACCTCGGCCTGCCGGCGGTGCTGAAGACCACCCGCCTGGGCTATGACGGCAAGGGCCAGCGCCTGCTGCGCGCGGCCGGACGAACTGCCGGGCGCGTTCGCCGAGCTGGCACCGAAGCCGCTGATCCTGGAGGGGTTCGTCGATTTCGCCCAGGAGATCAGCGTCGTCATCGCGCGCGGCGCGGATGGCAGCCTGAGCGCGTTCGATACGGTGGAGAACCGCCATCGCGACCACATCCTGGACCTGACGCTGGCCCCCGCGCGCGTGCCGACGGCCGTCGTCGCGCAGTCCCAGACGATCGCGCGCGACTATCGCGACGGCTCTCGACCTGATCGGCCTGCTGGCGGTGGAGATGTTCGTCGACGCCGACGGCCGGGTGCTGGTCAACGAGATCGCGCCGCGGCCGCACAACTCCGGCCACTGGACGATCGACGCCTGCCCGGCCAGCCAGTTCGAGCTGCATATCAGGGCGATCGCCGGCCTGCCGTTGCCGGCCGGCGACGCGGCATTCCGACGCGGTGATGAAGAACCTGGTGGGGCCGGAGCGAGACCGCGCTGTGGCCGGCGATCCTGGCGACGCCGGGCCTCATTCCGCATCTGTACGGCAAGGCGGACGCCCGCCCCGGCCGCAAGATGGGCCACGTGACACGGCTGTTCCCGAAGGGAAGCCTGCCCGGCGAGTTCGGCATCGAGGCCGCGCTCGGTCCGGTCGCGCCGCGCCGCACGGACTGAAGACGTACACCTCTCCCACTCTTCGCGGGAGAGGTCGCGGAGCACTTGCGACGCGGGTGAGGGTGGTTCGACTGCACCACCCTCACCCGTCGCGCTTCGCGCGCCGACCTTGATCCGCTTCGCGGCTCAAGCCCGCGAAGAGCGGGAGAGGTGTGCTCGATACTTCACACCATCTCAATTTGCAGCGAATCGCGCAGCGCCGTGGCCGCCTGAGCCAGGTCCGCCTCAAGGTCCTCCGCCATCGCCACCGCCCCGGCGGCATCGTGCCGGCGCGCCGCCTCCATCACCGCGCGCAATCGTGTCTCCAACGCCGCCATGGCGTAGCCACCCGCGACGCCGGCCATGGCATGGGCGACTGCCTCGATCGCCACAGCGTCCCCATTGCCCAGCGCGTCGCGCAGTACCGGCAGCCGCTGCCGCAGATCGAGCAGGCCGTCCTCCACCAGCTTGCCCAGGATGGCGGGCGCCAGGTGCCGGCGCAGTTCGTCCAACCGTGCGGTCGCCAGCACCGGCACGGCAGGTTTCTCGGCCGGCGGTGGCGCCGCCGCTTGTTCCAGTGCCGGTGCGACGCGGCCCGGCCAGGCATGGCGCCCGATCGCCGCCAGCACCTCCGTTAACGTCGCCGGCTTGGTCACCATCCCGTTCATGCCGGCGGCGCGACGGTGCACCGTGTCCTCGGTCGAGGTGGCGGCGGTCAGCGCAATGATCGGCACGGCGCCGGCCGCCCCGGGCAGCACGCGGATCTGCCGTGCCGCGTCGATGCCGCTCATGCCGGGCATGTGCACGTCCATCAGCACGACGTCATACGGCCGGCGGGACACCGCCGCGATCGCCTCCTCGCCGGACGAGGCGGTGTCCACCATATGTCCGGCCCGGCGCAGCAGGCGGGCGACGACGATGCGGCTGGCGATGACGTCCTCGACTAGCAGGATGCGGCTGTGCGGCAAGGCGGCGGGCGCGGCCTGCGGTCGGTCCGCTGGCGCAACGGCGTCCGATGGCAGCGGTGCGATCGGCAGCGACAGCCAGAATTCGTTGCCGATGCGTCGCGGCTGGCCCATCGGGCTCAGCTCGACCGTCTCGCAACCGACCGCGCCGCCCATCAGCGTTGCCAGCAGCCGGCAGATGGCCAGTCCCAGGCCGCTGCCCGGCTGCACCTCCGCGCCCGGCTGGTCGAGTTGGGAAAACGGCTGGAACAGCCGCGCACGTTCGGCCTCCGGGATCGCCGGCCCCTGGTCGCGCACTGCGAAGCGCAGCACTGGCTGGGCGTCGGTCCCAGCGCTTTCGGTGTCAGCGCGTTCGCCACCATTGCCTTCGACGCTCGTGGTTTCGAAGCCGGTACCTTCGCTGCCGGTGCTTTCCACGATCAGCAGCACCTCGCCCGGCGCGGCGTATTTCGCGGCGTTGCCCAACAGGTTGAGCAGCACCTGGCGCAGCCGGACCGGATCGCTGAACAGCACCGGCGGCAGCGCCGGATCGAGCGCCAGATGCAGCGTGATGCCGCGTGGCGCCGCAAGCGGGCGCAGCATCTCCAGTGCGCTGGTCAGCAACGGGCGCAGCGCAAACACGCTCCGTCGCAGCGCGAGCTGGCCCGCCTCGAGCCGCGTCATGTCGAGGATATCGTTGATCAGCGCCAGCAACGCGTCGCCCGACTGCCGCGCCAGGTCGAGCAGCTCGCGTTGCGCCGCGGTCAGCTCGCCGTCGGCCAGCAGGTGCAGGCTGGTCAGCAGCGCGTTCAGCGGCGTGCGGATCTCGTGGCTGACGATGGCGACGAAGCGCGCCCTTGCTGCCGACGCCTCCTCGGCGGCGGCGCGAGCGGCGCGCAGCGCGGTCTCCACCTGCTTGCGGGCGGTGATGTCGGTATAAAGTGTGACCATGCCGCCGTCGGGCAGATAGTTGCGGCGCAGCTCGATGACTCGGCCGTCCGGCCGGGCGCGTTCATTGGTCTCGGCCAGCCGGCCGCTGTGCAGCAGGCGCATGCGGCGCGCCACCTCGGCATCGACGTCGACCGGCCCGAACTCGCCGGCCTCGGCCTGCGCGCGAACCATTTCCGCCATCGAGACGCCGACCCGCAGCATCTCCGCGGGCACCCCGGAGACCCCCGGAAACTGGTCGTTCCACTCCATCAGGCAGTGATCGGCATCGACCATCGCGACGCCGTCGGTCATGCCCGCGAGCGTGGCCTCAAGCTGCGCCGTCTTGGCGTCGGCGCGCGCCTTGGCGGCTTCCAGCTCGGCATTGCTGGCCGCCAGCCGGGCATGCTCCTTGTCGCGGGCCGCGGCGCGCCGCTGCTCGGCGCGCATCTCGCGCAGCACCAGCCAGGCCATCAGCAGGACCAGCGCGGTGACCGCACCGGCGCAGAACTCGGCCCCCAGCGCCCAGCTTCGCATGCCAGCCAGCGCCGCGTTGCGCGCGACCCCGACGACCACCGCAAGGTCCTGGCCCGGCACGCGGCGGAACGCATGGACGCGCTCGATCCCGTCGGGCGCGGAGGGACCGATCCACGCGCCGTCGGGCAAGTCCTGGATGGCCCCGAACATCGCCGAGGTACGCAGATTCGTATCCGGCACGACCGCGACCGGCCCAAACTCGGCGCGAAGCTGTCCGTCGACGGTGCCGACAAGGGCGATCATGGCGCCCGGCGGCAGCGGCGCATCGTGGAAGAAGCCGGCGAGGCTCGCGGACGGATAGGTGACGCCGATCGCGCCGGCGAAGGAGCCGTCCGGATGGCGCAGGCGCAGCGCCAGGTCCATGTGCCAGCCGGGGGCGAGGTCGATCCTGGACCGCCGGGCTGACGTACATCCGGTCGCTGCTGTCGGCCTCGGTGAGCAGCACGCGGAACATCGGTGTGGCACTGACATCGAGGCCGGTCGGCAGCCCCGCCGGCGTCGGTCCGCTCATGGCGCGAACGATGCCATTCTCATCCACCAGGAAAAGCGTGCCGGAGACCTGGTTCAGCAGCGTCGCCTGCTCTCGCCACGCCGCCAGGTCGAAGCCGGACGGGTCCACCTCCTGCTCGCGGCGCAGGAACCGCAGCGTCTGTTCGAACGACAGAAGCTGGCGGCTCACCTGCTGCGCGAGCGCCAGGGCTTCGACGCCGACCGCGGCCTCGGCGCGCACCTCGGTGCCGTGGCGTTCCGCGGTGATCGCGCTGAAGGCGCTGAGCCAGGCGAGCAGGATCAGTGCCACGCCCAGGATCACGATGGCGACCTGACTGAGCAGCCAGCCGAGGCGCGTACGCATCATCACCCCCGCGTCTGCGGCGTCTCACCCGCCCGCAGGCCGATCAGGGCCGCCGCCAGCCGACGTCGATCGTTCGCGGGCCCGGCAAGCGGTCCCGCCTCATGCATTGCGCGCCACCCGACCCATCGCGCCATCCTACACACGCCGCGTCGCCGCCGTCACCGCCGTCGTGCCGGCCCCGTGTTGACACCCCCGTGTTCACACCCCCCTGTTGACACCCCCGTATTCACACCATCGTCTGCCATCGCCGTCTGGACCCCCCAGCATTGACGCCCCAGCCCCGAGTCCAGCGTCTTGCGGGGCCGACGGGCGGATGCGAATGTCCGCCGTCGCCCGCCGCCGGCCGACTGCCAGCGCGGGCACTGCTGCACAAACGAGGATGGCATGGCGAAGATCAAGGTGAAGACCCCGGTCGTCGAGCTCGACGGGGATGAGATGACCCGCATCATCTGGGGTTTCATCAAGGACAAGCTGATCCTGCCCTATCTCGATATCGACCTTAAGTACTATGACCTGGGCATCGAGTACCGCGACCAGACCGACGACCAGGTGACGGTCGACGCCGCGCACGCCATCGCCAAATACGGCGTCGGGGTGAAGTGCGCCACCATCACGCCGGACGAGGCGCGGGTGAAGGAGTTCGGCCTGAAGCGGATGTACCGCAGCCCGAACGGCACGCTGCGCAACATCCTGGACGGCACGATCTTCCGCGAGCCGATCATCTGCAAGAACGTGCCGCGGCTGGTGCCGCACTGGACGCAGCCGATCGTCATCGGGCGCCACGCCTACGGTGACATCTATCGCGCGACCGAGATGAAGATCCCCGGCGCCGGCAAGGTGACGCTGACCTACCAGCCGGCCGAGGGAGGCCCGGCGTGGACGCTCGAGGTGCACGAGTTCAACGCCAACGGCGGCGCGGCGATGGCGATGCACAACACCCACGATTCGATCATCGGCTTCGCGCGCGCGTCGTTCAACTACGCGCTGATGCGCGGCTGGCCGCTGTATTTCTCTACCAAGAACACGATCCTCAAGGCGTACGACGGCTACTTCAAGGACATCTTCGAGGAGGTCTACCTCAACGAGTTCAAGCCGGCGTTCGACAAGGCCAAGCTGACCTACGAGCACCGGCTGATCGACGACATGGTGGCCTGCGCGCTGAAGTGGAACGGCGGCTATGTCTGGGCGTGCAAGAACTACGACGGCGACGTGCAGAGCGACACGGTGGCGCAGGGGTTCGGCTCGCTCGGGCTGATGACCTCCGTGCTGCTGTCGCCCGACGGCAAGACGGTGGAGAGCGAGGCGGCGCACGGCACCGTGACACGGCACTATCGCCAGCACCAGCAGGGCAAGGAGACCTCGACGAACCCAATTGCGTCGATCTTCGCCTGGACGCGGGGGCTGATCTATCGTGGCCGGTTCGATGACACGCCGGACGTGGTGCGCTTCGCCGAGACGCTGGAGAAAGTCTGCGTCGAGACGGTGGAGGCGGGCCACATGACCCGCGATTTGTCGGTGCTGATCGGCCCGGGCGCGCCGTGGATGAACACCCAGGCGTTTCTGGCCAAGCTGGACGAGAATTTGCAGAAGGCGATGGGGTAGATTTGCCGGACACGGCGCGCCGGACTGTCGACGACGTGCTGCCGCCCCGCCCCGCACGGCGGCTGCGCGCATTCCGCCGTGATGCGGAACGCGCATTGCCCGGACGGATCGAAGCTGTGCTGCTGTTCGGGTCGCGCGCGCGCGGCGATGCGCGGCGAGGCAGCGACTACGATGTCGCAGTGCTGGTTCGCGACCTATCGGACCGGATGGCAGTGCGGCGGGCGGTATCGGATGCGGCCTATCCGCACGTCGTGGTGGGGCTTCCTCTGCGGCCACTGCTGCTCCCGGCCGGTTATCTCGCGTCCGCGAGCGAGCTGGCCGACGATATACGGCGCGACGGGGTGGAGGTGCCCTGAACGAGCCGGGCGCCGGGGGCGCAGCCAGCCCCGGCGCCAGTCCAGCTATGCGGGCGGCCCACTCCTGGCGCAAAGCGAAAGCGCACCTGGCCGAACTGGAGGGTCAGGATCCGGGCAAGGCGCCGATGGCGGTGATACCCTCCGCCTATTACGCAATGTTCCATGCGGCCGGGGCCGCGCCGTTCCGGGCGAGCGGTGCGGCGCCACGCAGGCATGACCGGGTCATCAGTGCTTTCGGGCGGCTGGTCCGAGACGGCGACGCCTCATTGCGACGCTGTGGGCGCTGCCTCAATGCGGTGAAAGATGACCGCTTGGACGCCGACTACAACGAAGAACTCGATCCTGCGGTGGCCGAAGCTGAGGAGGCAGCGAAGCTTGCCCGCGATTTCCTCGCCGTGTGCCGTGCGTCGTTTGCCCTCGATACGGACGCGCCACCGCGCGATTGAATGCAGTGGTTCCTTTTGAAGCCGAGCCAATGACTGTTCACCAGTCACGCGTGGCTCAGGCTGTCTGCCAGGTAGCAGTTCGCCAACATATTCATGGCCGACCTCGCTGGCGGGAAATGTCGCCGTTGCGGAAGCTAACAGCAGCGGCAAATATAGGCTTGTGCCTGGATTGAGCATGGCGACCGCTAGCCGACCATGGCGGCGAGACCATGATCCAGCCGTCACGACAGGGGAGACATCCGCAATGACCAACGTATTGGCGGAGCTGGCCACCGCCCTCGCCTCGGGCGCGGTGCGCGTCGTCGATCTCTCGCAGCCCCTCGCGCCCGACACCCCGGTGATCGCGCTGCCGCCGCAGTTCGGCCAGTCCGCCCCGTTCCGCAGCGAGCCGATCTCGCAGTACGACGACCGTGGCCCGGCCTGGGCCTGGAGCAACCTGTCGCTCGGCGAGCACACCGGCACGCATTTCGACGCGCCGATCCACTGGATCACCGGCAAGGATCTGCCCGACAACGCCCTCGACACCATCCCGCCGGCGCGCCTCGTGGCACCAGCCAACGTGATCGACTGCGCCGCCGACTGCGCCGCCAACCCGGACTTCCTGCTGACCCGCGCGCGCCTCGAGACGTGGGAAGCGCAGCACGGCCGCATCGAGGCCGGAAGCTGGGTGCTGTTGCGCAGCGACTGGTCGAAGCGGATCGATCCGGTGGCGTTCCTGAACGGCGCCGCCGACGGTCCGCACACCCCGGGCCCCGATCCGGACTGCGTGCAGTTCATGGTGCGGCAGCGTGACGTGATCGGCTTCGGCACAGAAACGGTCGGCACGGACGCCGGCCAGGCGTTCGGCTTCGATCCGCCGTTCCCCTGCCACGCGGGGATGCACGGGGCGAACAAGTTCGGGCTGGCCAGCTTGACCAATCTCGACCAGTTGCCGCCGAAAGGCGCGATCCTGATCACGCCGCCGCTGAAGATCGCCGGCGGCACCGGCAGCCCCTGCCGCGTGCTGGCACTGGTGGCGGGGTAGCACCCGTTCAGCATGCGCGGCCGCGTACACCTCTCCCGCTTGCGGGAGAGGTCGGCGAGCCAAGCGGTTGAGCCGCGAAGCGGATCAACGGTGAGGGTCGTGCCGCGTGCACCACCCTCACCCGCGTCGCAAGTGCTCCGCGCGTCGGTCCGCTTCGCGGCCCAACCCCGCGAAGAGCGGGAGAGGTGTACGATTGGTGCTACCACGCCTCATGCGCGCAGTTCCGCCTCGCGCAGCAGCGCCGCCACGCCGGCGAGGAAATCCGGCAGCTCCGCCAGATAATTCACGAACGACAGCGCACAGCCCGCAAACCCCGCGTCGCTGATCCGCACCAGTTCCTCGGCGATGCGACGTGGCGTGCCGACCAGCGGATAGGTGCCGGCGCCGCCGGCAAACCGCTGGCGATGCAGCCGATACGCCACCGGATCATGCGAGGCGGAGAACGCCGCCTTGGCGCCCATGTGGTGATCCACCGCGTCGGTGTCCTCCATGCGCACGGCGTAGTGCGCGTAGTAGTCCTCGGCCTCCGCCTGCGTCGGCCGGCACACCACGTGACACGTGGCGATCACGCCGACCTGCCGCCCGGCCGCGCCGGCGCGCGCGGCCATGTCGGCGATGTGCGCCCGCCCGGCGTCGATGTCGACGAATGTGGTCAGCAAAAAATCCGCCGCGCGCGCGGCGAAATCCCGCCCCTCCGGCGAGAACCCGGCATTCACCGTCACCAGCCGCGGCCGCTGCAGCGGCGCGGGTTGGCCGGACACCGCGCGCAGATCGTAGAAGCGCCCCTGAAAATCGAACGGTGCGCCGCCGCCATGGATGCGACGCAGAATCTCAAACCATTCCAGCCCCTGTTGGTACCTCGCGGCAATCTGCGGCAGGCCGAACATCGCGAACTCGGCAGGATGCCAGCCGCAGACGACGTTCACTCCGGCGCGGCCGCCGCTCGCGTGATCCAGCGTGGCCAGCGCCTTGGCGGCGAACACCGGATGCACCATCGGGACGTGCACCGTGGCGAACAGCGCGATCCCCCGCGTCAGCCCGGCCAACGCGGCGGCGAAGGTCAGTGTCTCGAACGAGGTCTCGCGGCTGTTGGTTTCGCCGCCGAACCCCTTCCAGCGTGCGATCGGGAGAAAAAACTCCAGCCCGGCGTCGTCCGCCATCCGCGCCAGCGCAGCGATCTCCGGCCAGCGCGCCGGCCAGCGCTCCGGGACGCGGGTCAGTGTCAGGCCGCCGTCGGCGTTGGCGGCGAAGATGCCGAGCTTCAGCCGGTTCGGGCCATGCAGCGGATGCACCGGGGCGGTCATGCCCGACTTGTGCCACCGACCGGCGCGACGTTCCACAGCAGCGCGCGACAGTGTGGCAGCCCGGGGCTAGGATCGCCGGCCTGGAAAGGAGCATCGCCATGGACCGGATCGACCTGCGCTCGGACACCGTCACGCTGCCGTCGGAGGACATGCGCGCCGCCATGGCGCGCGCGCCGGTGGGCGACGACCAGTATGGCGAGGACCCCACGGTCAACGCGCTGCAGGAACGGATCGCCGCGCTGCTCGGCAAGGAGGCGGCGATCTTCCTGCCCAGCGGCACGATGGCGAACCAGATCGGCCTCAAGCTGCTGACCCGGCCCGGCGACGATGTGCTGGTGGGCGAGGAATCGCACGTGGTCTGGCACGAATCCGGCGCCGCGGCGGCGAATTCGGGCGTGCAGTTCACCGTCATCGGCCGGGGCGGGCTGTTCAGCGCGGCGGATGTGCGCGCCGCCTGCAAGCCGCGCGGCCACATCGTCTTTCCACCCACCGCGCTGGTGGTGGTGGAGAACACGCACAACCGCGGCGGCGGCGTGGTGTGGCCGCAGGACGCCGTCGAGACGATCTGCGCCACGGCGCGCGAGCTCAGCCTCGGCACCTACCTGGATGGCGCGCGGCTGTTCAACGCCGCCATCGCCTCCGGCCGCCCACTGGCCGAGCTGACGGCGCCGTTCGACGTGGTCTCGGTCGCGCTGTCGAAGGGCCTCGGCTGCCCGGTCGGCAGCCTGATCGCCGGCTCGCGGGACGCCATGACCCGCGCGGTGCGGGCGCGGCGCATGTTCGGCGGCGCGATGCGCCAGTCCGGCATCCTGGCCGCCGCCGGCCTGTTCGCGCTGGAGCACAACCTGGCGCGGCTCGCCGAAGACCACGCCAATGCCAGGCTGATTGCCGAGCGCGTCGCCGCGACCAAGGTGGTGATCGATCGGGCGACGGTGCAGAGCAACATCGTGATCTTCCGGCTGCCCCCGGCACTGCCCGACGCCGCCGAGGTGGTGCGCCGGGCGCAGCGCGAGGGCGTGCTGGTCTCCGCTTTCGCCACCCGCACGGTGCGCGCGGTGACGCACCTGAACGTGACGGAGGCGGAATGCCGACGCGCGGGCGAGGTGCTGGCGCGGGCGGTGGCCGGCTGATTGCGTACACCTCTCCCGCCCTTCGCGGGAGAGGTCGAGGCGCGAAGCGCCGAGGGTGAGGGTGGTGCACGCGGCACCACCCTCACCCGCGTCGCAAGGGCTCCGCGACCTCTCCCGCAAGCGGGAGAGGTGTACGATCGTACCTACAACGTGTGGCTCCAGGTCTGGATCGCCAGGCTGGCAACCGCGACCGCGATCCAGGTGGCAAAGCCGAGCAGCAGCGGCTTGGCGCCCGCACCGGCGAACGCCCGCCAGTGCGCCTGCAAACCGACCGCTGCCAGCGCGATCACCATCACCCAGCGGCCAAGCAGTTGCACGTCCGGCGCGTAGGGACCCAGCAGCCCGAGGCTGTTCAGCGCCGCGGCCGCCACGAACAGCAGGACGAACCCGGGCACCGCGCGATAGACCCGCCGCGCCAGCGACGCCTCGCTGCGCACCGACGACCGGTCCAGCCACGGCATCGCCAAGCCGAAGCCGAGCACCAGCGGAATGATCAGCGTGGTGCGGGTCAGCTTGACGATCGTCGCGGTGATCCCCGCGGCCTGGCTGTAGGCAAAGCCGGCCGCCACCACCGCCGAGGTGTCGTTCACCGCCGTGCCGTCCCACAGCCCGAAGCCGCCGTCGCTCAGCCGCAGCAGATGGCCGATCAGCGGAAAGCGTAAACACCGCGACCATGTTGAAGAAGAAGATGACGGTGATGGCGTAGGCGATCTCCTCGGCCTTGGCGCGGATCACCGGGGCCAGCGCCGCGATCGCGGAGCCGCCGCAGATCGTGGTGCCCATGCCGATCAGGCAGCGCATCCGCCATTCCACGCCCATCAGGCGCCCGAGGCCGAGCGCGCAGCCCAGGCCGACGACGATGGTGACGAACAGCAGCGGCAGCGAGCCGAGGCCGGTGCGGGCGATGTCGCCGATGTTCAGGCTGGCGCCCAGCAGGATGATGCCGCCCTTGAGGCACAGCCGGCTGACATCGCCGAGGCGCCAGGTGGACAGCCTGAGCGGCCCCCGCACGGTGTTGGTCAGCACCACGCCGATCGCGATGGCGAACAGCGGGGCGCCGACCAGCGGTGCAAACCGCGCGGCACCGTAGGCCAGGGCAGCGATGACGAGGCAGAGGAAAACCCCACCGGCCAGCCGCAGTTGCGCGGCCGGCGGTGGCCTGGTCGCGGTCGTCGCGGCAATGGCTTGCGGCATGGGCGGTCGGGTATCGCCGCGGCCGAGCATTAGCAACCTGCGGCGGGCGGGATGCACACGTGCGAAAATTCGACCCTTGTCGCGCCGCCCGGCGCGGCGTTGCGGATCGGCGCGCCCTCTGCGCCTCGGTGCCCCACCAGTTGCCGCCGCAAGCACGACCATCAACGCATTGCCACTCCACAACACATGTCGCGTTCGCGCGATGCCTCGCTCGCCTGCTAAGCCGTCGCGCCGCAGCAATATGAAAAGTTCAGGTTAGTACCGATCTTTACCACGCGCGCGCACAAAGTCCGCTGGCGGTGTGGTGCGTCGATCGCCTATCCGCCCGGACCGTGCGACCCCGGCGCCCCACCGCGGACAGCGCCGACCCGTATTACGATGGCGTGACCTAGGGGCGGATTGGACCGCAGCGATGTCAGGGCAGGGCAAGACCAAGACCAACGGGGGCACGCCGCCGCCGATCGAGGCAGCGTCGGTCGCCACGCCAGACGCGGTGCCGCAGCCGCACTCCCCACAGCCGCGCCCCACCGCCGCGGCGCTGCGCCACGACCCGGCGGCGATCCGCCGGCTGTTCGAATCCGGCGAGTATCCCTACGAAACCCACATGCGCACCGGGCCCTACGAGGCGCACATGCTGGACCTCCAGCGGGAGCTGCTGAAGGCGCAGCGCTGGGTGCAGGAAACCGGCCAGCGCATCGTCATGCTGTTCGAGGGCCGCGACGCCGCCGGCAAGGGCGGCACCATCAAGCGTTTCATGGAGCACATGAATCCCCGCTCGGCGCGCGTGGTGGCGCTGCAGAAGCCGACCGAGCGCGAGCAGTCGCAGTGGTATTTCCAGCGCTACGTGACGCCGCTGCCGGCGGCCGGCGAAATCGTGCTGTTCGACCGATCGTGGTACAATCGCGCTGGCGTCGAGCGGGTGATGGGGTTCTGCACGCCCAACGACTATCTGGAATTCATGCGCCAGTGCCCAGAGTTCGAGCGCATGCTCGTGCGCTCCGGCATCCTGCTGTTCAAGTACTGGTTCTCGGTCAGCCGCGTGGAGCAGCGCAGGCGCTTCCAGGCGCGCGAGGTCGATCCGCTGAAGCAATGGAAGCTGTCGCCGATCGACCGCGCCTCATTGGACAAGTGGGACGACTACACCGAGGCGAAGGAGGCGATGTTCTTCTACACCGACACCGCCGACGCCCCCTGGAGCATCGTGAAGGCCGACGACAAGAAGCGCGCCAGGCTGAACTGCATGCAGCACTTTCTGTCGTCGCTGCCCTACGCGGACAAGGACCACGCCATCGTCACCGGCGCCGACCGGCTGATCGTCGGCTCCAGCGCGCACGTGATTGGCAGCGACATGCACATCATCGGCAAGACCGTGCATCCCGCGCTGAAGCGCGGCCGGCCGGCGGCGTAACGTCGTAGAACGGAAAAGTATAGCGCATTCCGCCATCGTGGCACGGCAGCCAAGCACCGGACCTTCAAGCCGCAGCACGCCCGCGCCGGCCGGATTAGCGTCCGGTTTACCCCACGAGTCTACCCTGCGGCTTTCGGCGGAGGTCAGCCCAAGCGGTTTCGACACTGCGCTACAACAGACGATACAGCGCATCCAACCCTTGGCGGTCGCACAGCCATGCCCACGATAGGCCGCATCGGCCCGCTCAGCGTGATGATCTTCCGCAATGATCACGGCCCGCCGCACTTCCACGTATTCGGCAGCGACTTCTCGGCGAAATTCGCGATCGCCGATCTCACGCTGCTGTCCAGCAACGGACGACTTCGGCGTTGGGACATCCGAGCGATCGAACAGTGGGGACAGACGCACAAAGACGCGCTATACGTGAACTGGAAACTGGCTCGCGCCGGTGAGCCGCCGCGGAAGATCGAGGGCTGATCCATGCTGTTCAGGATTGCCGAAGCCACCGCTCATCCGGATCGCACCGTGACCATCACCTGGTCCGACGGCGCGCGTGCCGTGGTCGACCTTGCCCCGTTCGTTGCCCGAGGTGGCCTGTTCGCCGCACTGGACGACCCGGCCTGGTTCGTCAATGAAATGCGTATCCTGCGCGGGGGGATCGGGCTGGCATGGCCGAATGAGGTGGATTTCTCTGCTGACGGCCTCCGGCACGATGCCTTTCCGCACGAAGAGACCGGCGAATTCAATCCGCCGGTCGCTGCCAAGTAGCAGCGTAGGGCGGAAAAGCGCAGCGCACTCCGCCACTTTGGCCGCGCCCGCGAAAAACCACCACCGCAGCGCAAGCGGCGGAATGCGCTGCCCCCCGGATCAAGTCCGGGCGCACGGTTTTCCGCCCTACGCTGCCGACTTACCGCGCCAGCGGCCGGTACTTGATCCGATGCGGCTCGGTCGCATCCGCGCCCAGGCGGCGGCGCTTGTCTTCCTCATACGCCTCGAAATTGCCCTCGAACCACTCCACGTGGCTGTCGCCCTCGAACGCCAGGATGTGCGTCGCCAGCCGGTCGAGGAACCACCGATCGTGGCTGATGATCACCGCGCAGCCGGCAAATTCCATCAGCGCGTCTTCCAGCGCGCGCAGCGTGTCCACATCCAGGTCGTTGGTCGGCTCGTCGAGCAAAATCACATTGTGCTCGACCTTCAGCATCTTCGCCAGGTGCACCCGGTTGCGCTCGCCGCCTGACAGGATGCCGACCTTCTTCTGCTGATCGGACCCCTTGAAGTTGAACGCCGCGACGTAGGCGCGCGATTGCACCGCACGCTTGCCGAGGTAGATCATCTCCTCGCCGCCGCTGATCTCCTGCCACACGGTCCGGTCGGCATTCAGGCTGTCGCGCGACTGGTCGACGTAGCCCAGCTTCACCGTCTCGCCGACGCGTAGCGCGCCGGAATCCGGCTGTTCCTGGCCGATGATCATGCGGAACAGCGTGGTCTTGCCGGCGCCATTCGGGCCGATCACGCCGACGATGCCGCCGGGCGGCAGCTTGAAGTTCAGGTTCTCGATCAGCTCGCGGTCGCCGTAGCCCTTGCACAGGTCTTCGGCCTCGATGACGTTCTGCCCCAGGCGCGGCCCGGGCGGAATGACGATCTCCGCGACCCCGGCCACCTGTTCCTGCGATTTCGCCAGCAGGTCCTCATAGCGCTGGATGCGGGCGCGGTTCTTCGCCTGGCGCGCCCGCGGCGACGCGGCGATCCATTCCTGCTCCGCGGCCAGCGCGCGCTGCCGCGCGCTTTCCTCCTTCTCCTCCTGTTGCAGGCGCTTGCGCTTCTGCTCCAGCCAGCTTGAGTAGTTGCCCTCGAACGGATAGCCGCGGCCGCGCTCGATTTCCAGGATCCAGCCGGTGACGTTGTCCAGGAAGTAGCGGTCGTGCGTGACGATCATCACGGTACCGGTATATTGCTCCAGCGTGTGCTCCAGCCAGGCGACGCTTTCGGCGTCCAGGTGGTTGGTCGGCTCGTCCAGCAGCAGCAGGTCGGGCTTCTCCAGCAGCAGCCGGCACAGCGCGACGCGCCGCCGCTCGCCGCCCGACAGCGTGGTGACCAGCGCGTCCGCCGGCGGGCAGCGCAGCGCGTCGAGCGCGATGTCGATGCGCCGGTCCATCTCCCAGCCGTCCTCGGCGTCGATCTTCTCCTGCAGGTCGGCCTGTTCGCCGAGCAGGGCGTTCATCTCCTCGTCGCTCATCGGCTCGGCGAACTTGTTGGAGATCTCGTGGAACCGGTCGAGCGCCGCCTGCAGCGGGGCGAACGCCGCGCGGACGTTCTCGCCCACCGTGGCGCCGGCATCGAGCGCGGGTTCCTGCGACAGGAAGCCGACGCGCACGCCCTCCGCCGCCCAGGCCTCGCCGCCGTATTCGGTCTCGATCCCGGCCATGATCCTGAGCAGGGTGGATTTGCCCGCGCCGTTGACGCCGAGCACGCCGATTTTTACCCCGGGCAGGAACGACAGGGTGATGCCTTTGAAGACCTCCCGGCCGCCGGGATAGGCCTTGGTCAGGTCCTTCATCACATAGACATACTGATAGCTGGCCATGGGCCGCCCCTGGATGCAATTCGGGGGTGTTCTAGGGGTCTCACGGCGCACGGGCAACCGACGCTGCTGCGGTGCAGCAGTCGTTGCGTCGCTGGCTGACCGGCAGGGGCGGACACGGCATGAGGTGCGCAATCGTCCCGATTGTCCCGAGACAAGTCCGCCGACCCCGGTATGTGGGTCGGAAAACGCGCTTGAGGCTCGGCTTTTGGTTCGGGTTTGGTCTTTGTCTTGGCTACCAAGCCCGGAATTGACCCATCCGCACCACTCTGCTAGCAAGCGCTAGCATCGCGCCAGGGGTCACCCGTGCCCAGTCTGCTGATCCGCAACGTTGACACCACTCTGCACGCCCGTCTGAAGGAGCACGCTGCGGCACATCGCCGCTCGCTGGAGGAGGAGGCGCGCGAGTTGCTGCGCACGGCGGTGGCGCAGCAGGCAACTGCACCGCTCGAGCATCCGGTCGATGTTGCTCGCCGATTGTTCGGTCCGGAGCATGGTGTCGACCTAGAGATCCCGCCGCGTGGTACCGCGCCGGGACGCGCACCGCCGAACTTCTCCCGTCGCACCGGCGAGCGGTGATCCTGCTCGACACGAACGTCATCTCCGAACTTGTCCGGCCGTTGCCAGACCGGGCAGTCAGCGAATTTCTTCGCCGTGAGGCGCCCGAGAGTTTGTTCACCGCAGCCGTCTGTGAGGCGGAAATCCAGTGCGGCCTCGCCCGCATGCCGCGCGGTCGCCGCCGGGATGAGCTTGCTGACAGGATCGCCACCTTTCGCTCAGCCGCCTTCCCCGGCCGGATCCTGCCGTTCGATGGCGCCTGTGCTGCGTGCTACGGCGCAATTCGCGCGGCACGCGAGGCAGCAGGCCAGCCAATTGCGGTCGAGGATGCCATGATCGCTGCAACCGCGCACGCGTACGGCGCCATCGTCGCAACGCGTAACGTGACCGATTTCGCCGGTTGTGGAATTCAGGTCGTCAATCCATGGATGAGCAATTAGCGCCCGCCAAACGGGTTAGGCAGCGCCCAAGAATAAGCGAATCAGTCCTAGTTGCGCAGTTTACCGCTGCCGATGAGCGGCTCGACGCATCTGGTCCATATCACGGCTCGCCTTCGCCTCATGCAAGCAAGCAAGTAAGTAGCCATCGGACACAGAGTTACACAAAGTATGCCACAGAGTTTCACAGAGAGAAAGCAAGTAGGTTTATTGGCGCTTCGCGCTGATGACAGGCGCACCATTTCAACAAATCCTGATATCTTGCGCGCAGCGCCATTTGCTTTCTCTCTGTGAAACTCTGTGGCATACTCTGTGTAACTCTGTGTCCGATGGCTACTTACTTGAGTGCTTTGCGGTTGCGGGCACAAACCTTGCACCTGCTCGCCTGGCCGGCAGCGGGATTGCCTTGCCCGAAATGGAATGGTCCCGCGGCCTGTCCAGGACGCTACTTCGACGCGGTAATTGTTGGGCGTCGCCTTACCGGATCGCTGGACGCCGAGGCCGTGGATCAACCTGGATCACATCCCATCCGGTGACCTGCGCATCTACCATCAATGGGCCCTCGCTGGATCACGCCCCCAGCGGATTGGGATCGCGCCAGGCCCGCTCGAACGGCAGCCGCCAGGCATGCGGGGCGATGAGCTGATGCACCGATTTCGGCCCCCAGGAGTCGGGCGGGTAGAGCCGCACCGGCGGCGGCGCCTCCAGCAGCGGGATCGACACCTCCCACAGCCGCTCGATGCCCTCGGCGGTGGTGAACAGCGTGTGGTCGCCGCGCATCGCATCCAGGATCAGCCGCTCATAGGCCTCCAGCACGTCGCCGATCAGGCCGGTGTCGTGCATGGCGAACTGCAGGCTGAGCTTGTCCAGCCGCATGCCCGGGCCGGGGCGCTTGCCGTAGAACGACAGCGACATCTTTGACGCGTCCGCCAGGTCGAACGTCAGGTGGTCGGGGCCCTGCGGCGCCGATCCCCGAGCCCGGCGGGAAACATGCTCTTGGGCGGCTCGCGGAAGGCGATGGAAATGATCCGCTGCCCCTCGGCCATGCCGCTTGCCGGTGCGCAGGAAGAACGGCACGCCGGCCCAGCGCCAGTTGTCGATCCGAGCATTTCAACGCGATGAAGGTTTCGGTATCCGATTCGGGGTCGACGCCGTCCTCGGCGCGGTAGCCGGTGTATTGCCCGCGCACGACGTCCTTCGGGTCGATCGGCAGCATGCTGCGAAAGACCTTGTTCTTCTCCTCGCTGATCGGCGCCGGCTCCAGCGCGGTCGGCGGCTCCATCGCCATGAACGCGAGGATCTGGAACAGGTGCGTCACCACCATGTCGCGGTAGGCGCCGGTCTGCTCGTAGAACGCGGACGCGCTTGCCCAGCGCCAGCGTCTCCGGCACGTCGATCTGCACATGGTCGATGAAGTTGCGGTTCCAGATCGGCTCGAACAACCCGTTGGCGAAGCGGAACGCCAGGATGTTCTGCGCCGGCTCCTTGCCCAGGAAATGGTCGATGCGGAAGATCTGGTCTTCGGAGAACACCTCGTGCAGCCTGGCGTTCAGCGACTGCGCGCTGGCCAGGTCGGTGCCGAACGGCTTTTCCATGATGATGCGCGACCGCTCGACGAGATCGGCCTCGCCCAGCAGCCGCACCGCCGACAGGGCGGCGTTGGGCGGCACGCTCAGATAGTGCACGCGCCGGCTCTCGCCGCCCAAGTCCTGCTCCGCCCGCTCCACCGCCGCCTCGCAGGACGTCCGCGCCCGCGGCCAGCGGCACGTAGTCCAGGGTCTGCGGCAAAGGCCGCCCAGTCGGCCTCGTTCACCTTGCGCGTGGAGAACTGCTCGAGCGCCGCGCGCGCGATCGCCGCGGAAGCCGTCGGCGATCGATGTCGTCCAGCGAGACGCCGATGATCCGGCACGCCGGGATGAACCCCGCGCTGCACAGGTGGAACAGGCCCGGCAGCAGCTTGCGTCGCGACAGATCGCCCGTGGCGCCCACGAGCACGACGACCTGCGGGTACTGCGGCCCCACCCCTGGGCGGACCTTCTTCACTCTGCCTCTCCCCGTCCTGGCGATGCCCCAAGCCTCGCCGGCGGGCGAGCATAACCCAAAACCCGTCCGGCCAAGCCCATTCCGGGATGCCGGTGGATCGGTCGCCAACCGGGGCCCGGCCGCGCTGCGCCGATCTTGGCGTCGGGCTGGTCAGGGATGTCACGCGGTGGCCGGCGCACCGGCCACCGCTTGCCGCTGGTGCGCCTGGTAGGGGTCGAACCTGCAAGCAGCCCGTCATGACCGGCCGCTCTGACCCGTTGAGCGACGGGCGCCCGATTTCAGGTGGGCCTCCCGACGCGTGCTATTTGTGCTATATGCATTCTGTGTAGACCGCCTGAGAGGGCAGCATGGACACGACAGACCGCATTACCACCACCGCAGGCGAACTTGTGCGCCAGTTCGCCTACTTCAGCGACGTCGCCCTGACCCGGCCGGTGATCGTCACCCGCAACGGCCGGCCGCGCAACGTGCTGCTCTCGGTCGCGGAATATGAGCGGCTGAAGCAGCGCGACACGCAGGCTTTCCTGGCCGCGGACACGCCCGAGATGTTTCTGCCGGCAATCGAAAAGCTGGCCGCCGACCCGGCATGACTGAGCGCGCATGAGCGGCAGCCAGCCGCCGCCGCCCGGGAGCATCATCCGTTACGCCTATCTCTGGGCCGACGAACACGCAGCGGGGCGGGAGGAAGGCCGCAAGGACCGCCCGGCCCTGGTTTTGGCACTCGCGGTCCACATCGAAGCGCGTCAGACCCATGTGCTCGTTCTCGCGGTGACGCATGCGCCACCGCGCAACATGTCGGACGCCGTCCCTTTCCCTGACGCCGAGAAGCGGCGCCTCGCCCTGGATGACATCCCGGCCTGGATCGTTACCAGCGAGGGGAATTCCTTCGTCTGGCCCGGCCCTGACGTTCGCCCCATTCCCGGCCAGCCAGCCGGAAATCGAACCTATGGCCGAGTCTCCTCGGCCCTTCTAAGGCGCGTCGCCCGGGCCTACCTCGACAATCGGCGACGCCAGCGTGCTCGGCTGGTGGCGAGATCGTCGTAACGGCTCGCTGCGGGGCGGCCGGCGATCGTCGCAGCGCTGTCACCGTAAAATCCGCATAATGTCAGTGCTGCATCTGTATTCCTATCATCACATCTTGCTTTGCCTCCCGCTCGCATATTTCTTCTGAGTAGCCTTCCTTCTCGCAGGCAAGCTCGACAGTGCCGAATTCCTCGAAGCAGGAATCGCCCCAGTGCGCCCGGTGGTCAATGACACACTGAATCAGGTCGCGTTCAGTTTCTCCAGTCCAGGCGGATTTCCATTGCTGCGGCATCTTCGCCTGAGCAGCACGCGTCGGCGGTAACTCGATTGCCGCTGGTGCCGGTGGCGTTGTTTTCCGCTGATGATTTCGGAATGATATAGTGGACCGTCACCTCAAACGGGATTTGTGCGTCAGGCATGTCCGACGGCAGCGGCGGCAGATACGCGCCGCGGAATACCGACATCGCGCCCAGGTCGAGCCATCCCGATCCCGATTTTCCGGTCAGTTCGAGGGCCTCCACGCGTCCGTCATGGTCGACGCGCATGTGCAAGGTCACGTCACCCTCCTCGAAGTCTGCCCCAGCTTGGGGCGGATAGTAGCCGTGCCGCAACCACCAGGCGTTGACCGCGTTGAGCCAGTCGGTGCTGAGCTTGACGCCGTCCAACCGCACCGAGGATGTGGGCGAAAGGGAACCGCCCTGGATCGGGCCGAAGGACAGTTCGATCGCACCTGCCGGTCCGGGCGCACTCGGCGGCGGGCTGGCCCAAACGCCGCGACCCGCGGCATGCGCCAACGCTTCCTGCTTACGATACGAGTTCCGGCGCGTCGAAGGTCGCCCGTGCAGCGCCATTCAACAGCGCGGCCTCGGCGACATCCGTACCGTCGCCCAGCATGCAGACGTAATATCCAGGGGCGCCTTGCGGGTTACATCTCATGCTGTCGCCATGCGCGGCAATATAGACTTGTAGCTGATCCGTATACGGCGCGCCGAGACCGTACACACCGTCCAGCATGTAGGTTTGTCCGTCGGCCGCCAGTGTGGCGGTATCCCGCACCTCGGGGTGCCTGATGAAGGCGGGTGGCGGAAGCGGCGGTGGGGCCTGAGGGGCGGCTACGTCAGCCGGGGGCGATCCTTGGAAGGCGTTCCAGCCCAAACGGTATTCCGGCTCGCTGTGGCGACGAGCGTCCGAAAGAGCAAGGCGGCGTTGCGCCTCGTGGCAACCTGCCACCCGGGCGGCGTCTGGATTGCCGCTTTCGGGGATGCAAGGGCCTGGGTTAGGCAGGCTTCGCTGGCCCGCCCAGGTACTCGGCGCCGGCCTTTTCCTGACTGCTGAGCGTGGCGAACCAGTTCTCGTAGGCCGTCCGATCAGCGAGGCCATTAGAATACGCCTGGGATTGTGCGTGAGCTGTGTTCGCCATCAGCAGCCCGGCAAAGATCAGCAATGCCGCCCAAATCGATGCGCGCATGCCCAGCGTGAACCGCGAGGCGCCGGGACTAAGTTGGATCGGCGGATGCCTCGGGACGCAGCACGGACAGATCGAAATGCTCCGTAGCGCCATGACCATGTCCTGTTGGAGACGAGCTTCGCCGGTCAACGGGATGTTGCCGGCCAGCTGCTATTTCTCAAAGTAGAGCTTGGGTGGGATGAAACGCTTTAGACCCGGACCGTTACGTTCCGATGTCAGGGTGTGCTCAACAATCTTGACTCCTTGGACGTTAAGCAGCTCGTCAGTTGATAGTTGAAAATGCCGGATAAGCGTGCGCTCGACGGCACGCAGCTTTTTGTTCACGCTTGCCCCAGGCTTTTTCAGTTCTCCGACGACAACGTATCGTGCACCGGCAGCGGATTTCTTGAGTCCCCGCATCAACCGTAAGTTGTTGTTTAGCTGGTACTTAAGACGGACCGCCAGATCCTTAGCCTGACCGACGTAAAGCGGGCTGTACTTGGGTCCGAACACCCGGCAGAACACGTACACTCCAGGCGCATTCGGCACGTCCGCCAGGTCGGCCGAATAGATGGTGAGGTCGGATTCCTTGCCTTCCCTGAGAGGAATTGGTGCATACCAGCACAGCGTTAATTCCATCCGGCGCTCCCTCGTTTCAATCCGAATAGGGAGTAGAACAATGCAACAGTTGGCATTCGCGAGCCGACCAGGAGATCGTTAAACGCTCGGATGCAATGCTTGGGCGGCGGTCGCATGCCACGTGGCAAGCGCGCTAAGTTCATCGCGAAGGACGCGCATGGGGCTACTTCTTGCACGGCGCGGTAGGCTTCCGGTGCTGGTCAACAGAGCCGGCGTGTCGAGTACGTCGATGTCGACGGTCGGGTTCAGGGCAGTAAGGATCAAACCCAAGCAGTTCCACCACATCCGGCGGCGTAGGGCGATCGGGGTCATCATCGTCCGGCGTGTCGTCGGGCGGCAGTTTCCGCCAGTCGATCGGCGGTGCGTCCGCTGGGCCAAAGCGTACGTCGGGCAGACGGGACAACTCGCGGGTCTGCTTGTCAGGTTTGCGCGCCATTCGTTACAGCAATTCTAATTTTGTCGCACTGACGTTGTCCCAACGTCATGGCGGCGCCTGATCGCGTGCATGGCTGAGGCATGCTGCGGCCATCTGGGGTCATTTGGCCTGGCGGATGGCCGGAGCCGACTACGGCGAAGGCTGGGACAAGGACCCGTCGATGACGGTGAGGGCGTGCACGACCCAGCCAAGATGAGAGTTGCCGACGAGCAGGCGGCAAGTCTCGATTTGGGCTTTCATGGTTTGGCAGGTGGGCAAGCGACGTCAGAAGGGTGACAACGGTCACGGCGGGATCGGCGGCGGCTTTGCGAAGGCAAGAGTGAGGAGCAAAT
This sequence comes from uncultured Alphaproteobacteria bacterium, assembly GCA_963773345.1. Taxonomy (GTDB): domain Bacteria; phylum Pseudomonadota; class Alphaproteobacteria; order Acetobacterales; family Acetobacteraceae; genus Palsa-883. The sequence continues at coordinate 2,158,896 of CAVZBG010000010.1, forward strand.
CGTCCCAGGACGGGAAGATGAGAAACGTCGTGATCGCCGCGAGCTTGCCGAAGAAGTTGTAGCGCGGGCCGAGCTTTGCCCTTGCCGCGCGCCAGAGTTCATCACCGATGTCGCAGATCGTATGGATCGCGAAGGCCAGCAGGTTCAAGCTCACCAGGATGGCTGCGAGATTCTTCTTCCCGTGTCCGAAGCTGTGTTCAAGGTTGTAGCCCTTGTTCTTCAGAACGTTGAACGTCTCGTTCTCGATCTTCCACCTCGCCCGGCCGCAGGCGGCGAGTTCAACGACATGGTCGGGGCCAACCGGCAGATCAGTGACGAAGCTGTTGCGATACGTCGTCTCACCGTTGGCGTTGATGATCTCGATCTCGAACCAGTTGACCATGAGCGCGTCCTTGCCGTCGCGCAGCGGGACGTCATGGAGCCAGCGGTAGCGATGGACGAAGCGCTGCTTGCCGCGCTTGACCGTCGTCTCGACCGCCGGCAGGTCGATCCCGGTCAGGTACTCCTGGATCAGTGGATGCGATGACGGCTTGCAGACGAAGATGAAATGCCTGCCGGCGTCCAGCACCGCCTGGCAGAGCGGTTGGCGGGAGAACAGATCGTCACCCAAAAACACCGGATCAAGCGCCGCGTAGCGTCTTCCATGGGCGGCAAGCCAGCGCTTGGCGGCCATATTCTCGCAATCCTGCTTCTCCGCCCCATCCTGCGGGACAATGAATTCCGGCTCCAGCGGGATGACCTTGCCGTGCCCGGGTGCCACCAGTGTCGCCGCCAGCATGGCATGGAAATATTCAGTCTCATCCTTGCCTCTGAGCCGGGTCGAGCAGTGTGGGCAATGGATGTTGCGCGAACAATGATACTCCGTGCCGTCGAGCGCGATCAGCACGCGCCCGCCGAGCCGGCGGAACATATCAAGCCCGCCGTCGATCCGCTCAAGCTGGCCGACGGCTTCGGCGAACATCGGATGCAGCAGGGTCGGTGAGGCGGGGTCGAGCATGTCACGAATGTGATTGTCGCTCGGGACCTTCGAGAGGCCGAACAGGCTGGTGCAGTTGGAACGCCCATGACCCGCTTCGAACTGCCGCTGATGGGCCAGAAACGACGGGCTCTGCATGAAAAACACCGAGAAAGCCGCCATGCCAATCTCGCCCATGCCGTAGGACGTGTTGATCCCCCGACGCTTGTCCGGAAACGCGTCCAGGCATGATCGCAATGAGCCGAGCAGCGAATTGAGCAGGCGCATGCCCACCAGGAATTGCATTCCTCGGGCGTTGCGAATCCCCTATTTCGACGCCGACACACGTTTCATGCCAACTGTGGCTTTTTGGACTCGCCACGACGCTGCAACCGAGACTTAATCGCATTGAGAACTGCTGCATTCGTTAAACTCCGCTAGGCTACTATACGCCTATAATGTGACAGTTGGCGAGCGTCTCGCTGCCGTGATCAGCTCAACCGGCTTACCTGCTGGGTCAGCGCAAGGATCGAGACTTGCTGGTCATTGGTCACCGCGGGATGGCCTTCGCGACCGACTGCGAAGGTCTCGGCGCCCGATCGCAGCGCCGGCACGATCGTCGCAGGACGCGGACGCGAAAACGGCCACCCCCTCGCGAAGGAGTGGCCGTCCCCGGCGTCATGCTCAGATCAGCAGCCCGACCGCGCGGCCTGTTCGGCCTGCTCCAGCACCGTCGCGATGGCGTCGAACTGGTCGTTGGTGATCGAGGGATCAGGCTGCGGGTACTGCGGCCCCACCCCTGGGCGAACCTTTTTCACCTGCCTCTCCCCTCCTGGTGCCGCCCCAAACCTCGCCGGCCGGTGAGCTTAACCCGAATTCAGTGCGTCACACCGCCGGAACGGCGGCTGGTCCTGTTGTCGCGGCATCGCGCCGATCCCGGCATGCGCCGGAGCGGCTGTCACCCGTTCGATGTGGCCGCCGGCCTGCCGGGAGGGTGCCGGCTGGTGCGCCCGGCAGGACTCGAACCTGCAACCAGGCCGTTATGAGCGGTCCGCTCTAACCAGTTGAGCTACGGGCGCCCCGGTTCCGCCGGCCCAGTCACCGGGTCCGATCGTTGCGTCAGGCGCATAGCCCCGCGATTTGCCTGACCATCACGCTTCTGGCATACCGCGCGCGACTTGCAACCCCCCTGCCCGCCCATTTCCCGCCGCCGGTGGGAAAATCGGTGCCAGCCAAGGATTTACCGGATGCCCTTCGCCTATGTGGTGATCATCGCCTGCGGTCTGCTGGCGCTGGTCTACGGCTTCGTCACCAGCCGCGAGGTGCTGGCCGCGGACGCCGGCACCGCGCGCATGCAGGAGATCTCCGCCGCCGTGCAGGAAGGCGCGCGCGCCTACCTGAACCGGCAATACACCACCATCGGCATCGTCGGCGTGGTCATCCTGATCGTGCTCTGGCGTCACGCTGGGCATCCATGTCGCCATCGGCTTCGTGATCGGCGCCGTGCTGTCGGCCGCCGCCGGCTATGTCGGCATGAACGTCTCGGTGCGCGCCAACGTGCGCACCGCCCAGGCCGTCGCGCCAGGGCCTCGCCGCCGGCCTCGCCATCGCCTTCAAGTCCGGCGCCATCACCGGCATGCTGGTGGTCGGCCTCGGCCTGCTCGGCGTCGCCGGCTACTACTTCTTCCTGCGCGCCACCATGCCGGGCGACGACCTGCGCCCGGTGCTGGAGGCCATGGTGGCGCTGGGCTTCGGCGGCTCGCTGATCTCGATCTTCGCCCGGCTCGGCGGCGGCATCTTCACCAAGGGCGCCGACGTCGGCGCCGACCTGGTCGGCAAGGTCGAGGCCGGCATCCCCGAGGACGACCCCCGCAACCCCGCCGTCATCGCCGACAACGTGGGCGACAACGTCGGCGACTGCGCCGGCATGGCCGCCGACCTGTTCGAGACCTACGCGGTCACCATCGTCGCCACCATGCTGCTGGCGGCGATCTTCTTCACCGGCCCGGTGCGCGACTGGCTGCTGCTGCTGCCGCTGGGCATCGGCGCCGTCTGCATCCTCACCTCGATCGTCGGCACCTATTTCGTGCAGCTCGGCCCCGACAACGAACATCATGTGGGCGCTCTACAAGGGCCTGATCGTCACCGGCGTGCTGTCGGTGGTCGGCATTGCCATCATCATCGCGTGGTTCGTCGGCTTCACCGCGCCGCTGACGATGACCACCGGCGGTCACCATCACCGGCTTCAGCCTGTTCCTGTGCGCGCTCGTCGGCCTGCTGGTCACCGGGCTGATCGTCGTGGATCACCGAATACTACACCGCCACCGAGTACCGCCCGGTGCGCTCGATCGCGCAGAGCCTCGACCACCGGCCACGGCACCAACGTGATCCAGGGCCTGGCGATCTCGATGGAGTCGACCGCGCTGCCGGTGCTGGTGATCTGCGTCGGCATCATCGTCGCCTATCATGCTCGCCGGCCTGTTCGGCATCGCCATCGCGGCGACCACCATGCTGTCGCTGGCCGGCATGATCGTGGCGCTGGACGCCTACGGCCCGGTGACCGACAACGCCGGCGGCATCGCCGAGATGGCCGACCTGCCGCCGGACGTGCGCAAGACCACCGACGCGCTGGACGCGGTCGGCAACACCACCAAGGCGGTGACCAAGGGCTATGCGATCGGCTCGGCCGGCCTCGCCTCGCTGGTGCTGTTCGCCGCCTACACGCAGGACCTGGCGCACTACTTCCCGAACCTGCACGTGCGATTTCGCGCTGCAGAACCCGTACGTGGTGATCGGCCTGTTCATCGGCGGCCTGCTGCCGTACCTGTTCGGCGTCGATGGGCATGACCGCGGTCGGCCGCGCCGCCGGCGCGGTGGTGGTGGAGGTGCGCCGGCAGTTCCGCGAAATCCCCGGCATCATGGCCGGCACCGCGCAAGCCGGAATACGGCCGCGCGGTGGACATGCTGACCAAGGCGGCGATCCGCGAGATGATCGTGCCGTCGCTGCTGCCGGTGCTGGCGCCGATCGTGCTGTGGATCGTGATCGACATCATCGCCGGCCGGGCGCGCGGCGTTCGCGGCGCTGGGCGCGATGCTGCTGGGCACCATCGTGACCGGGCTGTTCGTGGCGATCTCGATGACCTCGGGCGGCGGCGCCTGGGACAACGCGAAGAAATACATCGAGGAAGGCAACCACGGCGGCAAGGGCTCCGAGGCGCACAAGGCCGCGGTGACCGGCGACACGGTGGGCGATCCGTACAAGGACACCGCCGGCCCGGCGGTGAACCCGATGATCAAGATCACCAACATCGTGGCGCTGCTGCTGCTGGCGGTACTGGCGCGCTGGATCAGCGGCTAGCCCGCGCCGCCGCCGCCAGTGCACCCGCGTGGGCTGTGGTCTGGAACAGTTCGGAGGGCGACGCCCAACATGCGCTGTGAAGTCGGCGCCGGATACTAAGTCAGAACGTCGGCCGGTCCGTCAAACGCGATCAACCACGGTTCGTTACGCTGTGGTAGGCCGTTGCTGGCCAGGCGGCTGCACCGGGCAGAGCCTGCGCGACGCTTGTGGCAAGGTCTGACGCCGAAGCGCCACCCCACTTGCCCTGAAACGTGGGCGATAGCGCGACGCCAACGCCGACAAGATAGATGATCACGATCAAAGCAATGAATGCATCGAGCTGTTCGCCGGGTGCCGAGGGCGCCGCGCCGTCGCCGACCGCTGCTGTCGCTGACTGCGCGGGCGGCGCGACGCCGCCCGCTACGATGGCGAGGGAGAGGGCAAATCTCCGAAACGCGGACGAATCCCTTTCAGGGGGGAGACGCCCGGATATTCCATCGTTACCAACGACGATATCCGTAATAGCCACCTCCTCCGAGAAGCAAGAAAAGCACGAGGACGATCAGAATGAGTGACATGGCTTCCTCCATTCAATGCACATCCGGTGCATTGCCCCCTCGAAGTGGGTTCGGAATAGCTGTTTCACCAGCCTCGGTATCTACTCACCCGAAAAGTTCGGTCCGGCCGCCCGTGCACCATCCTGATAATCGTCTCGCAATCCTCTCCGAGACCGTTCGGGGGGGTGGTGCCTCCGTTCGACGCGTGCATCCGTCACTCTTGCGGTTTTCTTGAATTAATCGCCAGCACCAGATTTGCTTCGGCTTGAGCGAGCAGTTGCTCGACGATTGAACGGTCCTTGTTGTCCAAGTCGAGCTTCAGCATCGCTCCGTAATGAGAGATGTTCATTTCGATGATGATGGGTTCTTCTGTCATTGCCCCCGCTTCAGCGAACCCGATTGCTCGGTTGGCTCACAATCCCGAGCGTAGCCGCAGACCGAGCGGGAGCGGCAGTCTCGGAAACCACTCAGACCGCAGCCAAGTCTGCGGTCGTCAGCCGCAGGGTACCTCCCGCGATGACCAGCCAGCCCCGGGCTGCCACATAAACTCGCCAGGACGGTCCTGGACGGTCTGCTATAATTCCTAATTCTGGCCGCAAGGCGGCCTTCTTGCTGGCCTTGATCGAGGTCGCCTCAGGTCGTCGCTGGGTTCCTGCCCGCCCAAGCGGGTCGTGACGGCCGGTCTTGCGTCTCCATGCCGGCATCATCGCGCACTTCTGAGCTAAGTATTTTCCGAGGCTACCGCATCGGTGCCTGTCCAGATACCTTGGTTGACACGCGGACAGTCTGTCCCGCGATGGGAGGAGTGTACATTCATGGACAAGGATCGGATCGCGGGATCGGCGAAAGAGATCAAGGGTGCGGTGAAGGTGGCGGTCGGCAAGGCGGTCGGCGACCAGAAGCTGGAGTCGGATGGCCAGGTCGAGAAGACTGCCGGCAAAATCCAGAACGCTATCGGCGGTCTCAAGGACGCACTGAAAAAGTGAGCATGACGTTCGTCTCTCGGCACGCGCCGATGCGGGCAACCGCAACCACTTGGGGAATACATGTCATGAAAAGAGCAATCCTCTTCGCCAGTGCAGCAATGATTGGCGTCGGCCTTCTCTCGGGCACCGCAGGAGCGCAAGGCGTGCCGCAAGTGGTGGAACTTGCCAAGGTCGATGTGCAGACGCTGGCAGCCGGCTACCGTGCATCCAAGGTCATCGGCAGCAGCGTCGTGAACGATACCGACGAGACTATTGGCAGGATCGACGACATCCTCATAAGTTCTGACGGCAAGCAGCCGTATGCGGTGCTGTCGATTGGCGGCTTCCTGGGTATGGACAGTCACTTGATTGTCGTACCATACAATTCGCTGACGTTTAGCGAGGGAAAAGTGACGCTCCCGGGCGGAACCAAGGACGGGCTCAAGCTGCTCCCGGAGTTCAAATACGCTGTGAAGTGATAGCGGAAACGGCGGTACGATGGTGCCGCCGAGCGAACGCCGGCTTGGGCAGATGGCCTTTGTCCAGGATGTGATCGACGGCAGTCCGTGTCTATTTGATAGAGTTGTCCCCGATGCATGGCTCGGCCGTGTCCTGGTCGGAGGGCAATCCCTAGCCCGGATTGGTCACACTCACGCGGGATGATGGCAAAGATCATTGTCGTGCCAAACGTTTTTCGTGCGGCCGCTAGTACTGGGTGGATTTGCCAGGCGCGAAATGCCCCGAGGTCCCATGGGGACGCGGCAAGGACCGAGCCAACTCCCGTGGCAGTGTGAGAAGTCCAGGCACCATGCTGCGGAGACATTCGCGGCGCACGCAATTGGGCCGGTAGAACGCCCGGCTTCGTTGTTTGGTTGGCGCAGACCCGGGCCGCGGGTCCGAGGCGCCGGGCCTCCGCGCGCGGCATTTTCGGCGCTGGGCGCGATGCTGCTCGGCATGCTGGCGGTCTTGGCGCGCTGGATCACCGGCTGACCGGGCGTCCACACCTACACCTCTCCCGCTTGCGGGAGAGGTCGGGGCGCGGAGCGCTCCGGGTGAGGGTGCCGCCGCGGGATCATCCGTCCAGGCCAACGCGGTCGCGCTCGGCCGCCGACAGGGGCGCACGCGACAGCACGTAAAGCACGTGCGCCTGATCCGGCCGGTTTGGCAAAGCAACGGATCGCCGCGTGATCGAGAAACCCGTCGCACTGGCGCGCGCGACAAAGTCCAGGTCCTCGAAGCCCGACCATAGCAGCAGGTGCCCCCAGGCCGCGAGGCTGTCGCGACAGCGCGCCAACCCGTGCTCCCCGTAAAGCGTGGCGTTGCCCGGGGTCGAGAGCGCCTCGGGGCCATTGTCCACATCGAGCACGATCACGTCCCAACACCGGCCGGTGCCGAGATGGGCCGCGACGTCGCTCTCGATCAGCCGCACGCCAGACGGCAGCGTCGCCGCGAGACGCGGGTTGATGGTGCTCCCGAACCAGCGCAGCACGGCGCCGGAGCGTTCCGCCACCGTGATTCGCGCCGGTGTTGGTCCGAACCGCTGATGCAACGTCTCCAACAGGCTCGCCAGCGTGTAGCCAAGCCCCAGGCCACCCAGCAGGATCTCCGGTTGCGACGCGCTCGGCAGCAGCCCCGCGAGGCGACCGAGCTGATCCTCCGACGCGTGATACGCCCCGTTCATCAGCTCCCAGCCGTCGGCGCGTATCATGAACACACCGTTCCGCTCGTAAAGGTCGAGCCGGTTCCCGTTGGACACGGTGAAGTCGACATGAGTCCACATACGCGTTCTTACCGGCGGCCAAAGATGCCGCGGTACGGTCGCATGAAGCGGGACGCCGCGCCACCGTCTGCCAGACACTCTGCTAGCCCGCGGTTTGAGCGCCAGCGACCGATGCCCGTTGGCGGTCGCATCACGGCAACCAACTCGACCCATCCAAGCGGCACCATGACATTTGCCTTTGACGCCGTCATGGCCGGACGCGCGGTCACGGGCGGGTGGCGGCGGGTGGAGCCCGGTGCAGGCGCCGCTGCTGGCGCATCCATCGCCGCCGTGCGGCGCGGTTGGGCAGGTCAGGCGGGATAACGGGCGTGGTGTCGGGGACTGGCTGTGGTCCGAATTGCGGTTCACCGTCGCGGTAGGCCAGCGATCAGGCAAGCCAACAGAAAAGCAAGAAAGCCAGCGGACACAGAGTTTCACCGAGTGCCCACAGAGTTTCACGGAGAGAAAGAAAGTATTAATTATTGGCGCTTTGCGCTAAGTGCAGGCGGACCAGTCGAGGTGTCTTGCGCGTAGCGCCATTTCCCCGCTTCTCTCAGTGGAACTCTGTGGGCACTCGGTGAAACTCTGTGTCCGGTGGCTTGCTTGCCTTCTTACTTGCTTGCTGCCCGTTTGGCTGTCTTGCCGCACGTCGCACCGGCCCCGGACTCGCTCACCCTGACCGGCATCAGGCCTGTGCCACCCGGACTGGAATGCTCCCGCGGCCTTGCGAGGGTGCCACTTCGAGGCGGTAATTGGTGGACGTCGCCATAGCCCTGCCGCGGTACGGTCATCTGCTGACGCGCCCGCCTGAATGCGCTACGGTGCCTGGATGGACGTTTCCAAAATCCCCACCGGCAAGGCCCCGCCGCGGGATATCAACGTGGTGGTCGAGATCCCGCAGGGCTCGGCGGTGAAGTACGAGGTGGACAAGGCATCCGGCGCGATCTTCGTCGACCGCTTCCTGTTCACCGCGACCGCCTATCCCTCGGCCTACGGCTTCATCCCCGGCACCCTGGCCGAGGACGGCGACCCGGCCGATGCCCTGGTGCTGATCCCGGCCCAGGTCGTGCCGGGTGCGGTGATCCGCGCGCGACCGATCGGCATGCTGCGGATGGAGGACGAGGCCGGGCCGGACGAGAAGATCGTTTGCGTGCCGCACGAGCGGGTGCATCCGCAGTATGCGCACGTGGACTCGATCGACGACCTGCCGCGCATCACGCTGGCGGCGATCGAACATTTCTTCGAGAGCTACAAGGACCTCGAACCCGGCAAGTGGGTGAAGATCACCGGCTGGGCCGGCCGCGCCGAGGCCGAGGCGGCGATCGACAAGGCCATCGCCGCCGCGCATTGAACGACGCGCGGGTGCTGAGCGCTACGCCACCAGCCGCCGCACCAGCGCCGCCGCCGCCGGCGTGGACCAGTCCGCCGCCCCTTCCAACCGCGCCCGCTCCATGCCGCGCCGGTCGATGATCACGGTGGTCGGGATGCCGTCCGCCCCCCACGCCTCGGCGGCCGCCCCCTTGGGGTCGAGCAGGATCGGCAGTCCGCTGATGTCGTGCGCCTCGAAGAACGCATGCACCGCTGCCGCACCGCCGCGGTCGGACGACAGCGGCAGCACGGCGATGTCCTGCGGCGCCAGGGCGCGCGACAGCACCGACAGCGCCGGCAGTTCCGCCACGCAGGGTGCGCACCAGGTCGCCCACAGATTGATCACCATGCCGTGCCCCAGGAACTCCGCCAGCGTGTGCGGCGTGCCGTCGGCGGCCAGGAAGTGGATCGGCGCCGGCCGCACCGGCGGATCGAGCAGCTTCAGCCCCTCGGCCAGCGGCGGCAGCTCCGCCGCGCGCGGTTTGCGCGCCGCCGGCACGGCGGCTAGGGTCCCGCCGGCCGCCAGCCCCGCCGTCAGCACGGCCCGGCGGCTCAGTGAACGCATGTCGGAACCCCTCCCGTGAGCCACCCGCCGGATCCTCCGGACGCCGCCAGGGACGTCGCCCGCGACGCCCGCCCGGACGCCCTTTGGGACCACCCCGGCCCCCCCCCAGGGAGGCAAAGCGCAACGCCGAGGCCAACCAGCAATGGGGCGGCCGCTTCGCCGCCGGCCCCTCGGTGGTGATGCAGGAGATCAACGCCTCGATCGGCTTCGACAAGAAGCTGTGGCGGCAGGACATCCAGGGCTCGCTGGCGCATGCGGCGATGCTGGCGAAGGTCGGGGTCATCGGCGCCGAAGATGCGCAGGCGATCCGCGCCGGTCTAGAGGCGATCGCGCACGAGATCGCGAGCGGCACATTCCCGTTCTCCGAGGCGCTGGAAGACATCCACATGAACATCGAGGCGCGGCTGACCGAGCGCATCGGCGAGGCCGGCAGGCGCCTGCACACCGGCCGCAGCCGCAACGACCAGGTGGCGACCGATTTCCGCCTGTGGGTGCGCGACGCGATCGACGGCATCGACGCGCAGCTCACCGACCTGATGCGGGCGCTGGCCGAGCGCGCCGCGCAGCACGCCGCCGACCCGATGCCCGGCTTCACCCATCTGCAGACCGCCCAGCCGGTCACCTTCGGCCACCATCTGCTGGCCTATGTCGAGATGTTGGAGCGCGATCGCGGCCGCCTCGCCGACTGCCGCCGGCGCGGCAACGAGTGCCCGCTCGGCTCGGCGGCGCTGGCCGGCACCTCGTTCCCGATCGACCGCGAGGCGACCGCGCGCGCGCTGGGCTTCGACCGCCCGACCGCCAATTCGCTGGACGCGGTGTCGGATCGCGATTTCGCGCTGGAGTTCCTCGCCGCCGCGGCGATCGGCGCGATGCACCTGTCGCGCCTGGCCGAGGAAATCGTGATCTGGTGCAGCGCGCCGTTCCGCTTCATCCGGCTGTCGGACGCCTTCACCACCGGCAGCTCGATCATGCCGCAGAAGCGCAATCCGGACGCGGCCGAGCTGGTGCGGGCGAAGACCGGCCGGGTGACCGGCGCGCTGGTCGGGCTGCTGACGGTGATGAAGGGCCTGCCGCTGGCCTACGCCAAGGACATGCAGGAGGACAAGGAAGCCGTGTTCGACGCCGCCGAGGCCTGGGCGCTGTCGCTCGCCGCGACCGCGGGCATGGTGCGCGACATGACGCCCGACATCGCGCGGATGCGCGCGTTCGCCGGCGCCGGCTTCGCCACCGCGACCGACCTGGCCGACTGGCTGGTGCGGGTGCTGCACCTGCCGTTCCGCAGCGCGCACCACGTGACCGGGCGACTGGTGGCGCTGGCCGAGGCGAAGGGCGTCGATCTGTCCGGGCTGACGCTGGCCGAGATGCAGGCGGTCGAACCGCGCATCACCCAGGAGGTGTTCTCGGTGCTGACGGTGGAGGCATCGGTCGCCTCGCGCACCAGCTACGGCGGCACCGCGCCGGCCAATGTCGCGGCCCAGGCGGCGCGCTGGCTGAGGGCGCTGGCATGAGGGCCGCGGTGCTCCTGCTGCTGGCCGCGCTGATGCTGGCCGCCTGCGGCAAGAAGGGGCCGCCCACCGCGCCCGGGCCGGCGAACGAGATCATCTATCCGCGGACCTACCCGACGCATTGACGTCGACCCCACGTATATGTTCCGTGATAAGAACGATAGTAGGGCGGAACAGCGTAGCGCATTCCGCCACTTGCGACGCATCAACGTTTTCCCGCAACGACCCTAAAAAGTGGCGGAATGCGCTGCGCTTTTCCGCCCTACGTCGCATGGTGCATCGCCGGCGCACCCGGGTTACAGATACCCCGTGCCCATCTCCTCGGCGAACCGCCCCGGCTCGCCCTCCCAGACGATGCGCGCGTGCTCCAGCACATACACCCGGTCGGCATGCGGCAGCGCGAACGTCACGTTCTGCTCGCCCAGCAGCACGGTGATCGGCGTGGTCTCGCGCAACCGGGTCAGCGCCTTGGACAACTGCTCCAGGATCACCGGCGCCAGCCCCAGCGTCGGCTCGTCCAGGATCAGCAGCTTGGGCTGCATCATCAACGCCCGCGCGATCGCCAGCATCTGCTGCTCGCCGCCCGACAGCGTGCGTGCCGGCTGCGCGTGGCGCTCCGCCAGGATGGGAAACAGCTCCAGCAGCCAGCCCAGTTGCTGCTTGCGGACGGCAGCGGTCGGCAGGTGCTGCCCGCCGAGATCGAGGTTCTCCCGCACGCTCATGTCGCCGAACAGCTCGCGGCTTTCCGGGCACTGCACGATGCCGCCGCGCGCGATCGCCGCGGCGGTGCGCCCGCGCAACGAGGCGCCGTTCCAGCTAATCTCGCCGCGGAATGGCACCAGGCCGGAGATCGCGTTGAACAGCGTCGTCTTGCCGGCGCCATTCAAGCCCACGACCGAGACGAACTCGCCGGCGCCCACATGCAGCGACACGTCATCCAGCGCCTGCGCCTTGCCGTACAGCACGCTGACACCCTGCACGTCCAACAGCCGGTCGCCGGTGCCGGCGGCGCGTGGCGGACGCTGCGCCGCTTCGATCTTGCCGCCCAGATACACGCGGCGCACCGTCTCGTCGCGCATCACTTCCTCGGCGGTGCCCTCGGCGACGTACTCGCCGAGGTACATCGCCAGCACCCGGTCCACTAGCGCGGCGACGCCCTTGACGTTGTGGTCCACCAGCAGCACGGCGCGACCGTCCTTGCGGAAGCCGTCGATCAGGTCGGAGAAGATGGCGACCTCGGGCGCGGTCAGGCCGGCGAACGGCTCGTCCACCAGCACCACCTTGGGATCGCGCGCCACTGCCTTCGCCAGCTCCAGCCGGCGCAGATCGGCGAACGGCAGGGTGGCGGGGCGACGGTTGACCACCTCGCCCAGCCCGACACGGTCGGCGATCGCGCGCGCGGTGCGGTCCACCGAGCGGTCGGCGAACAGCCGCAGCAGCGAATCCGGCAGCAGCGCCAGCTTGATGTTCTCCAGCACGGTCTGCCGATGCAGCGGCCGCGAGTGCTGGAACACGATGCCGACGCCGGCGCGCGCGATGCGGTGCGTCGGCCAGCCGGTGATCTCGGTGCCCGCCAGCTTCACGCTGCCGTCGTTCGGCGTCTCGATCCCCATCACCAGCTTCATCACGGTCGACTTGCCGGAGCCGTTCGGCCCGATCATGCCGAGGATTTCTCCCCCGCGGATCTGGAAGCCGATGTCCTTCACCGCGACCAGCCCGCCGAAGCGCTTGCTAAGCTGGGCGACCTCGAGGATCGGGCTCAGCGTTGCCCATCATTCCTCCCTGCCGTGCAGCAGATAGCCCAGCATCCCGTTCGGGAAGAACAGGATCACCGCGAGCGCGACCGCGGAAACCACGAACGTGTTGAGCTGCCCCAGCGGACGCAGCGCCTCGTCCGCCAGCAGCAGGAAGATCGCGCCGAGCGCCGCGCCCAGGATGGTGCGCCGCCCGCCCAGCACCGCGGCGATGATGATCTGCACCGCAATGCCAAGATCGATCACCGTATCGACCGAGGCGGCGCCGAGGTAGAACACCAGCATGCCGCCGGCCAGCCCGGAGAACGCCGCGCTGACGCAGAACGCCGCCAGCTTGTGCTTGGTGACGTTGAAGCCGAGCGCGGCGGCCTCGATTGCGTCCTGCCCGCTGGCCTGCAGGATCAGGCCGATCGCCGAGCGCGACAGGCCGAACAGGATGATCGCGCTGACCACCATGAAGCCGAACGCGTACCAGTAGTTCACACTGGTACTGATCGACAACACATCGGGCACCGTCATGCCGATCTCGCCGCCCGTGATGTGGGCGAAGATCACGATGGCGTTCTGCAGCAGCAGCACGGCGACCAGCGTCACCAGGCCGAAATACGGCCCGTGCAGCCGCAGCGCCGGCAACGCCAGCAGCACGCCGCCGACCAGCGCCAGCACCACGCCGAAGGCCAGGCAGATCGGAATGGCAAAGCCCATCGTGCTGTTGAGGATCGCCGCCCCGTAGGCGCCGAGCCCGATCAGGAAGGTCGGACCAAAATTCACCTCGCCGGCGAAGCCGAACAGCAGGTCCCAGGACATCGCGAACACGCCGAAATAATACGCCGTGGTCAGCACGCCGAGGATGTAGGCCGACAGCCACCACGGCCCCGTGGCGCCGATGGCGACCACGAGCACGGCGATCCAGAGGCCGCGCGAACCGCTCAGAAGCGCCATGTCGCTGTCTCTCAGCCCCCCTCAGCGCCTGCCCAGCAGGCCCTGCGGGCGCACATACACCACCAGCACCAGCAGCAGCAGCGCCGGGATGGGCCGCAGCGTCGGGGCAATCAGATAGGCGGTGATGGTTTCCAGATAGCCGACCACGTAGGCCGCGATGAGCGAGCCCGACACGCTGCCCAGTCCGCCGAGCACCACGATGGAGAACGCGCTGGCGGTAAGCTGGCCGGCATTGGCCGAGCCGACGCCGAGAAACGACGCCAGCAGCACGCCGGCGAGGCCCGCCAGCACGCCGTAGATGCTCCAGACCAGCAGGTAGACGCTGGACAGCTCGAAGCCCAGCAGCGTGAGGCCGCGCGGGTTGATCGAGGCGGCGAGCAACTGCTTGCCCGCGCGCGTCCGGTTGACGAGCAGCCACAGCAGGCCGATCACCGCCCAGCAGATCGCGGCGATCATCACCTCGTTGCGCGGCGTGCGGACGCCCAGCACGTTGATCACGCCGGGCAGCATCGGCCGCATCGTCACCGGGTTGTCGGTGAAAAGGAAGTTCATCGCCACCTGGATCATGATGCCCCAGAGCAGCGTGCCGGTGAGGATGAAGATCTCGTGCTCCCCGGCCGGCAGCACGCGCGAACGCTGGATCGGCCGCACCACGACGAAATAGGTCAAATAGGCCATGAGCAGCCCGGCCAGGATGCCCGCGGCGGCGCCGAGGTACGGCCCGGTGTTGAAGTTGGAGGCGACGAACCAGCCGATCAGTGCGGCGACCAGCATGATCCCGCCGTGCGAAAGATTGAGCACGCCGGAGACGCCGAAGATCATGGTGAAGCCGACCGCGGCGAGGCCGTAGAGCGCGCTGATGGCGAACCCGTCGATCAGGATCTGCAAGGCGAGCATATGATCTCCGGGCAACAGGCGTCCGCGATGCGGGCGGGATGGCGTCCTGCCGTCCCGCCCGCCCGCGGCATTCCGTCGCGGCCGTCTATTCCGGCAGCTTCACGAACGAGGGGAACGTCATCTTGCCCTGGCACTTGTCGAATGGCCAGATGCAGACCTGCTTGCCGTTCTGCCACTGGATGTCGACGCCGGTCACGAAGCCTATGCCGTATTTCATGGCATGGGTGAATTCGTCGTCCTTGCCGTAGAACTGGGTCCGCCCGACGGTGCCGAGATAGTCGGTCTTCTCCAGCGCATCGACCATCTTGTCGGGGTCGGTCGAGCCGGCCCGCTTGATCGCCTCGGCGATGTAGTGGACCTCGTCATAGCTGGTATACCCGTCGTACGCAGGGAAGGCGCCGAACTTCTTCTGGTACGCGTCGCTGAACGAGATGGTCGTCGGCGACAACGCGACGCCGGCCGATGCGGCCGAGGCGGTGATCACGCCTTCCGTCGCGCCGTTGGTGTCCTTCCAGAACGTGCTGGTCGTCGCCTGCGAGCTTTGGCCCGCCATCGGGATCGGCACCTGCTGGTCGTGCCACTGCACCGTCGGCTGCACGCCGACATGGCTGATGCCGGTGATGATCACGTCCGGATGCTTGGCCTCGATCTGGTTGAAGATCGGCGTGAAGTCGGTGGTGTCGGGGTTGAAGCGGATGTGGTCCAGTACCTTCAGCCCGGCCTTCGGCAGGCACTCCAGGTAGCGCGCATCCAGCGGCGTGGTCCAGGCCGCGTCCTCGCTCATCACCACCGCGGTCTTCATGTGCAGCTTCTCGACCAGGTTGTCGTGCGAGGCGTCGCAGATCGCCTGGGCGATGAATGCCGAGGTCAGCCAGCCGTGGAACATGTATTTGTAGTGGTCGTATTCGTCGTGCACGTGCTTGGAGATGTCGTTGCTGGCCGCGCCAGGCGTGATCGTCGGCATGTGCAGCCGCGCCGCCCACGGCTCCACCGCCAGCACCACCTCGCTGATGTAGCTGACGATGACCGCGTTCACGTGGTCCTGGTTCACCGCGCGCTGAAAGGCGCGCACCGCGTCGGCGGCGGAGGAGTGATCGTCATACGCGACGATCTCGATCTTGCGGCCGTTGACGCCGCCCGCGGCATTGATCTCGTCGGCGGCCATCTGCGCCGCGTGGGAGATCGAGGCACCGGCCACCGCCGCTTCCTCGCTGATCACGCCGATCTTGATCGGCTCGTCAGCCCGCGCGACGCCCAGGCCGAGCACGGCGGTGAGCATCGTGGCGCACAGCAAGGCACGCCGCGCGGAGAGGGGGTGGGTCATCGGTTGTTTCCTCCAGGAATGTGCGCCGAGCGGACTGCGGCCGACGCGGGACGCCATTCCCTGCCGTTGAGGGCGGTTTCGCTGCGCGGTCAAGGACCAGAAGACCCGGGTTACATGGAGCCAGGATCGCGCAGGGCGCATGGCGACAGCGCTGCGTTCGGTCAGGCTGTGACCGCGTACACCTCTCTCGCCCTTCGCGGGAGAGGTCGGCGAGCGAAGCGCAGGGGAATCGCACTTGGAATTTGCTTGACAGAGGTGGGGTCTTACCCGGCTCGGGCGTGATCAATTCTACCCGACGCGTGGAACACGCGCGGGGTGGCGGCGATGGATCGGTTTGTCGAGTGCTGGGAGGGTGTGGAGGGTCGGGGGGGCGAACGGAAGTATCCGAAATTCTGTGTGTGATGCGTGGTTCAGTCTCACCCACCATTGGGCGAACGACTGTCGGCGACGGGTGATCGTGACGGCAAGGCCGGACGCCCGGTCGTGGTTGTTCCTTGGTTCGATTGAAGCGCCTGTTCCTTCGTCCCGACCTGGGATTGCCCCGGCGACGCGGGCAGGCCGTGTCAAATCCGCCGCTTGCGGCGGGACCGGAGCCGAGCCTGTCCGTAATTCTGTGTGCGGGGCATAACGAACGCCAAGGAGGCGTCCTATGCCGAGCAAAGCCAAAGAGTTGGAGCGCGCCGTTAGCAAGCTGCCGTCGATCCCGCGGGAGCTGGTCGAGCTGTTCCTGACTGGTCCGATGACCGTGGAAGCCATCAACGCGGCGGGGCTTGCGTTCAAGCAGGCGCTGATCGAGGCGTCACTGAACGCCGAACTCAGTCACCACCTGGGTTACCCGCCTGGCGCGGAGAAGCCGGAAGCGGCCACCAACCACCGCAACGGGGGCACCTCGAAGACGGTTCTGACGGGCGACGGCAAGCTGCGGATCGAGACGCCGCGCGACCGCGACGGCAGTTTCGAGCCGGTGTTGCTGCGCAAGCACGCGCGCCGCTTCACCGCCTTCGACGACAGCATCGTCGCCTTGTATGCGCGCGGCCTGACGGTGCGCGAGATCCAGGGCTACCTGGCCGAAGCCTATGGCACGGACGTCGGCCATGACCTGATCAGCACGGTGACCGACGGTGTGTTGGCGGAAGTGACGGCCTGGCAGAGCCGCCCGCTGGAGACTGTCTGCCCGGTCGTTTTTGGAGCCTGCCCTCGGGCTTGGCCAGTGGGATGCGCTGCGGGTCAAGATCCGGGAAGACAACGTGGTGCGCAACAAGGCGGTGTATCTGGCGCTGGGGGTGCGCCCCCGTGGCCCGCTTGGCGCCGATCGAACCGGTGTTCGATCGAGAGAAGGCCCGGGGTGCCGCGGCCGGGTTGCGCAAAGTCAGCCGTGGGGCGACGCTGGGCGGCCACCGGATGAAGGAACTTCGTGAACGAAGGCCGATCGTAAGGTTTGCACTCATGACCGACCTCGGTGCCCTCGACCCAACCATGCTTCCCGCCGGCATCCGCGCCCGCTTTCTCGAAAACATCAACGGCCTGCGCGTCCACATCCTTGAAGCCGGCCACGAAACCTCCGACCGTCCCTGTGTGCTGCTGCTGCACGGCTTCCCGGAACTCGCCTATTCCTGGCGCAAAATCATGCCGCCCCTCGCCGCCGCCGGGCTCCACGTCGTCGCCCCCGACCTGCGCGGCTACGGCCGCACCACCGGCTGGGACGGCGCGCCAGTGGCGACCTACGACAGCGACCTGCGCGGCTTCCGCCTGCTGAACGCGGTGCGCGACGCGCTCGGCGTGATCTGGGCGCTCGGTTATCGCGAGGTCGCCGGCGTGGTCGGGCACGATTTCGGCTCCCCGGTCGCGGCATGGTGCGCGCTGGTGCGCCCGGACGTGTTCCGCTCGGTCACGCTGATGAGCGCACCGTTCGCCGGCCCGCCCGCGCCGCCCGTCCCCCGGGCGCCCGCCGCCCAGGCGCCGGTTGCCCCGCCCCACACCGCGCCCGACATCCACGCAGCGCTGGCGGCATTGGACCGCCCTCGAAAATATTACCAGTGGTATTACTCGAGCCGCCCGGCGAACGACGACATGCTGCACTGCCCCCAGGGCGTGCACGCGTTCCTACGCGCTTACTACCACCACAAGAGCGCCGACTGGCAGCGGAACAAGCCCCACCGCCTGGCCGGCTGGACCGCCGAGGAACTGGCGAAGATGCCGACCTACTACATCATGGACCTGCACGAGGACATGCCGGCGACGGTGGCGCACGAGATGCCCTCGGCCGCCGAGATCGCCGCCTGCCGCTGGCTGCCCGACACCGAGCTCGCCGTCTACGCCTCGGAATATATGCGCACCGGCTTCCAGGGCGGATTGCAATGGTATCGCCGCGGCACCGGCGGGCTGGACACCGCGGAGCTGCAATTGTTCTCCGGGCGGACCATCGACGTGCCGGCGATGTTCATTGCGGGGACGAGCGATTGGGGTACCTGCCAGGTGCCCGGCGCGTTCGAGCGCATGCAGCAGACGGCGTGCTCGCGGATGCAGGACGTCCACCTGATCGAGGGTGCCGGGCACTGGGTGCAGCAGGAACAGCCGGCGCGGGTGACCGAGGCGTTGCTGGAATTCCTGCGCCGGTAGCGCGGCCGGCGGGTACCGGGGCTGACGACACCCGGGCGCGGCTGTACGCTTCCTTCGCGTTGGTGCGGACGCCGGCGCGCCCGCCGCGGCACGGTTGCGTCACCACGGCGGTCGAGACCACGCGGAGGTGCCCATTGGCGAAGAGCGGCGCAGGCAACTCACCCACGATGACGCTGCCCACCCGGCTCGCCGTGGTCATTGGCGGCTCGGTCGTCTCGTACGGCCTGGGCGTCCTCGGCTGGGGTGGGTTCGCGGCGTATTTCTCCCACCCGGCGCTGGTTGCGCTGGTTGTCGCGGGCTGCGTCATGGCGGGCGCCGCGCTGCTTGCCGGCGGCAACCTGAGCGCCGGCGAGCGCGAGGATCGCGGCAACCGCTGGGTGCTGGCGGCGTTCGGCGTGCTCGGACTGCTGGACGCCTACCTGCCGGCGCTGACCGACCGGCTGTCGTTCTGGACCATCGACGGCGATGCCACGCGCTGGGTTGGCGTGTTTCTGTTCAGTGTCGGCGGCGCGCTGCGGCTTTGGCCGGTGGTGGTGCTCGGGCCGCGGTTCAGCGGGCTGGTTGCCATCCAGCGCGGTCACACGCTGGTCACGACCGGGGTGTACGGCGTGATCCGCCACCCGAGCTATCTGGGGCTGCTGATCAACTCGCTGGGGTTGGGCCTGGCGTTTCGTTCCGGCGTCGGCGTGCTGCTGACCGCGCTGATCCTGGTGCCGCTGCTCGCGCGCATCCGTGCCGAAGAGCGGTTGCTGCGTGCACAGTTCGGCGATGAGTACGATGCCTACTGTGCCCGGACATCGCGGCTGATCCCGGGGATCTATTAGCGCCCGTCCCCTGCCGCGATCCACTCCGCAACGTAGGGCGGAAAAGCCAACGCCCCCGGACTTGTTCCGGGGGCGTTGGCTTTTCCGCCCTACGTGACGACGTGGCACCTCGACGCTACGCCTGCTTCGTCCAGCCCTTCGGCCCCTGCTGCCAGTAGGACAGCGTGTGCCCCTCGGCCTTCGCCGCCGCCCAGCGCGCGCGCGCCGCCTGCACCGCCGCCTCGTCGTTGCCGTCGAACAGGTCGAACACCCGCGCGAACGCCTCCAGCCGCGCACTGCTCGCGCCATCCACCAGGAACAGGAATCGCGCCCCGTTCGGTGCCGCATCGTCGGTCGCCAGCCAGATCGGCTGCAGCTCGGCATCGCCGTCCGCCGCCGTGCCGTGCGGCAGCCAGGCCGGCTCCGCACAGGCCCACAGCGCCATGTCCAGCGCCGCGACCCGTGCCTCATCGCGGCACACCACCACCGCGCGCTCCCCGGCCGCCAGCGTGCGGCCGAGCAGCGCCGGCAGCGCCTGCTCCAGGCCGGTGCGCGTCAGGTGGTAGAAGCCGATCTCGCTCACGCGGCTAATCGGCGCCGGCGGCCGCCTCGTAGAACTGCGCCACCAGCCGGTCCAGCAGCCGCACGCCGATACGCGGTGGCGCCCTTCGGCGTGCACGCCGCGTCCTTCGTGCTCCAGGCCATGCCGGCGATGTCGAGATGCGCCCACGGCTTGTCGTTGACGAAGCGCTGGATGAACTGCGCCGCGGTGATCGAGCCGCCGGGCCGGCCGCCGATGTTCTTCATGTCGGCGATGTCGGACTTGATCAGCTTGTCGTACGCCTCGTCCAGCGGCATGCGCCAGACCTTTTCGCCCGTCGCCTTGCCGGCCGCGGCAAGCTTCTCCGCCAGCTCGTCATTGTTGCTGAACATTCCGGCATGCTCATGGCCAAGCGAGACGATGATCGCGCCGGTCAGCGTCGCCAGGTCGATCATGAACTGCGGATCGAATTTCTCCTGGCAGTACCACAGCACGTCGGCCAGCACCAGGCGCCCTTCCGCGTCGGTATTGATCACCTCGATGGTCTGGCCGGAGTAGCTCTTCACCACGTCGCCCGGCCGCTGCGCGCTGCCGGACGGCATGTTCTCCACCAGCCCGACCAGGCCGACCGCGTCGACCTTCGCCTTGCGTCCGGCCAGCGCCGCCATCAGCCCGATCACCGTGCCGGCGCCGGCCATGTCCCACTTCATGTCCTCCATGCCGCCGGCCGGCTTGATGCAGATGCCGCCGGTGTCGAACGTGACGCCCTTGCCGACGAACGCCAGCGGCTTGTCCCGTTTTCGCCCGCGGCCCGACGCACCGTTCCACTGCATCACCACCATGCGCGGCTCGTTCACGCTGCCCTGCGCCACGCCCAGCAATGCGCCGAAGCCGAGCTTCGCCATCTCGCTCGGGCCCAGCACCTCGACCTTCACGCCGAGCAAGGTGAGCTTCTTGCAGCGGTTTGCCATCTCCGCCGGGTTCAGCACGTTCGCCGGCTCGCTGACCAGGTCGCGCGTCAGGAACACGCCGTTGGCCACCGCGGCGAGCGGCTCCCACGCCGCCTTGCCGCGCGCCGGCTCGGCGATCAGCAGGGTGAGTTTCGCCAGCTTCGGCTTGTCCTCCGGCTTCTCCTTGGTGCGATAGCGGTCGAACCGGTAGGCGCGTAGCGTCGCGCCGAACGCCACCTGGGCGGCCTGCTCCGGGGTGAAGGCGTGCGCGCCGATCGCGGCGGCGGGCTCGCGCGCCAACGCCGCCGCCGCCGCGCCGCCGGCTTCCTCGAACACTAGCGGGGCGAACGCAGCGGGCTTGCCCAGGCCGACGACGACCACCCGCGACAGGCCGGCGCCGGGTGCGAGGATGGTGCAGGTCTTGCCCTTGGCGCCCTTGAATTCCGCCGCGGCCAAGGCCCGCGCGATCGCCCCGTCGGTCGCTTGGTCCGCCTGCTGCCACAGTCCCGACGGCATCTCGCCTTCGCTCACCAGCAACACGAGCGCACCCGACTTGGGCAGCGCGGGCCGGGCGAAAGCGATGTCGAGCATGGCGGAGATCTCCCGTTTGATGATTGGCTCGAACAACTGTAGCAGCGTGTTCCGGCTTTGCCATGCCCGCCGCGGGCGCTATCACTCGACGATGACGGAAATTCTCGCCGCCGATCCCACCGGCATCGCGCACGCCGCTGCATTGCTGCACGCGGGCGCGCTGGTGGCGTTCGGAACCGAAACGGTCTACGGGCTGGGGGCAGACGCTACCAACGCGCGCGCGGTGGCCGACGTCTTCGCGGCGAAGGGCCGGCCGCATTTCAATCCGCTGATCTGCCACTACCCGGATGCCGAGGCCGCGTTCGCGCAGGTCGTGGCCACTGCGACGGCGCGGCGGTTGGCCGACGCGCTATGGCCGGGGCCGCTGAGCCTGGTGCTGCCGCGCAGCCCCGACTGTCCGGTGGCGCTGCTGGCGGGAGCAGGGCTGGAGACGCTGGCGGTGCGCGTGCCGGCGCATGCGACCGCGCTGGCATTGCTGCGCGCGGTGGGCCGTCCGGTGGCGGCGCCGTCGGCCAACCGCTCGGGTCAGGTCAGTCCGACCACGGCACGACACGTGCTGGACGGGCTGGCGGGCCGCATCGCCGCGGTGCTCGACAGCGGACCATGCGCGGTCGGAGTGGAATCGACGGTGCTCGACCTGAGCGGCGCGCGGCCGTTGCTGCTGCGTCCTGGCGGGGTGACGGTGGAAGCGATCGAGGCGCTGGTCGGCCCCGTGGCGCGTGGCATTCCCTATGCGGCGGCGGAAGCGGCGCGCACGCTGCGCTCGCCCGGGCTGCTGGTGTCGCACTACGCGCCCGATGCGCCGGTGCGGCTGAACGCGGATGCTGTGCGCGGCGACGAGGCGCTGCTGGCGTTCGGACCGCCGTTGCCCGGGGCGGGCGCGATGTTCCAGCTCAGCGCGGCGCGTGAGCTGACCGAGGCGGCGGCGAATTTGTTCATCGGGCTGCGCGGGCTCGATGCGCAGGTGGCACGGCTGGACTTGACGGGAATTGCGGTCATGCCGATCCTGGAACATGGTCTGGGGCTGGCGATCAACGACCGGCTGCGGCGCGCGGCGGCACCACGGGAGCGGGCGGGGTAGCCCGGATTTCGCACTGTTGCTCGATGAACCGGTCGGACGCGAGTCGTTGCAATGGCGAATGAGAAACGTGTTGCGGGTTGGCGGCGACGCCGTGGCGGTTCGTGTGTGCGGCGGCTCCGCCTGTAACACAGAGACGCAGGGTTCTCAGAGAAGGCAAGCAAGTGATGGCGCCGCGCGCCGAGCGCAGCCTTCTTCCGCTGCGATCCCAGCGACCTCTGCGCCTCTGTGTTACAAGCGGGGCCGCCGCGCAACGCGGACGCGGATTCTCTGCTCAGCGTTCGCCGCGCCGCCAAGTCCCATTCGGGAATCGTTCACGCCGCGTCACTCCGGTTGCCGAAGACCAGTGCTATGCCGCAATGGCTTGCCTGTTAGACCGGCCGCTAGCAGGGTTCATTTCCGCACCCCCCAACGTGTCCCCCACAATCGCGACCGTGTGGAGCGCGATCATCTCTGCCTCGTCGGTCCGTATCACCCACGCAGCGGCGCGGCTGGCCGGTGTCGTAATGCAGCCCTCGCCGCGCGT
Organism: uncultured Alphaproteobacteria bacterium; assembly: GCA_963773345.1. GTDB lineage: Bacteria > Pseudomonadota > Alphaproteobacteria > Acetobacterales > Acetobacteraceae > Palsa-883. Next base: position 2,181,932 of record CAVZBG010000010.1, read on the forward strand.
GTTGGCGGCCGGATCGAGCGCGATGCCAAGCCAGTCCAGCCCGCGACAGATGCGCTCGCGGATGACGGCGGAGCGTTCCCCGATGCCGGCAGTGAACACCAGCCCATCGAGCCCGCCCAGGCAGGCCGCCATCGCGCCGATCTCGCGCACCGTGCGGTAGACGAACAGATCGACCGCCTGCGCCGCCTCCGCCCGCTTTGACGCCAGCAGGTCGCGCATGTCGCCGCCGATCTCGCCCGAGACGCCGAGCAGGCCCGACTGCTGATACAGCAACTGCCGCATCGCCTCGGTCGTCATGCCCTTGTCCAGCAGGAACAGCAGCACGCCGGCGTCGAGGCTGCCGCAGCGCGTGCCCATCGGCAGCCCGTCGAGTGCCGTGAAACCCATCGTCGTATCCACGCTGACGCCGCGCCGCATGGCGCAGAGGCTGGCGCCGCTGCCGAGATGAGCCACCACGACGCGCCCCTGCGCCAGCGCCGGCGCGAGGCGGGTCAGCGAACGGGCGATCAATTCATAGGACAGCCCGTGGAAGCCGTAGCGCCGGACGCCGGCGTCGTGCAGCGCGCGCGGCAGGGCAAAGCGGATCGCCGTGTCGGCACAGGTGGCGTGGAAGGCGGTATCGAAACAGGCCACCTGCGGCAGCCCCGGATGCGCGGCAGCAAGCGCGCGGATCGCCAGAAGATTGTGCGGCTGGTGCAACGGGGCGAGCGGAACCAGGTCTTCCAGTTCGCGCATGATGTGGTCATCGACCAGCACCGGGGCGGTGAACCGCGCGCCGCCATGCACCACGCGGTGGCCGGCGGCGACCAGCTTGCCGCCACCCCGGTGTGCGTCGATCCAGTCGAGCAGGCGGCGGAACAGTGCCGCGTGGCTGCCGTCGGCCGCTTCCCAGGGTCCGTCGGAAAGGACGTTGCCGGCGGCGTCGCGCGCCATGAACTGCGGCGCCCGGCCGATCCGCGCGATCTCGCCTTTCAGCAGCAGCGCGGCATCCTGCGCGCGGGCCGGCCACAGGGCGAACTTGACGCTGGACGAGCCGGCGTTGACGACCAGAACGGCGGCGTCTCTGTCGACGTTCCCCCGCGGCTCCGCGTTCCCCGTCCTGGCCTTCCCCGGCGCAGCGTTCGTCGGCATGTCAGTTCCCCACGGTTCGTTCCGTTTCCAGTCCAAACCCCTGCGTCGCCAGCACCGCGATGGCGCAGGAGGCCAGGCGCGTGCGCGCGCTGTCGGCGCGGCTGGTCAGGATGATCGGCACGGCGGCACCGAGCACGATGCCGGCGGCATCGGCGCCGCCCGAAAACGTCATCTGCTTGGCCAGCATGTTGCCCGCTTCGAGGTTCGGCACGATGAGGATGTCGGGGTACCCCGCGACGGCGGAGGCGATGCCCTTGGTCAGCGCCGCCGCGGCGCTGATCGCGTTGTCGAACGCCAGCGGCCCGTCGAGCAGGCCGCCGCGGATCTGGCCGCGATCGGCCATCTTGCACAGTATCGCGGCGTCGAGCGTGCTGGGGATGCGCGCCGTCACCGTCTCCACCGCGGACAGCAGCGCGACCTTGGGCAGCGCGATGCCGAGCGCATGGGCCAGGTCGATCGCGTTCTGCACGATGTCGACCTTGTCCTCCAGCGTGGGCGCGATGTTGATTGCGCAGTCGGACAGGATCAGCGGCCGCGCGGACGACACCGACAGCATGACATAGGCGTGGCTGATGCGCCGTTCGGTGCGCAGCCGGCTTTCCCGGCGCATGACCTCGTGCATCAGCTCGTCGGTGTGCAGGCTGCCCTTCATCAGCGCCTTGACCGTGCCGTCCCGCGCCAGGCCGGCGCCGATCTCGGCCGCCGCGTGCGAATGGGCGGCGGTAATGATCGGGATGCCGGCGAGATCGAGGCCCTCCGCCGCGGCAACCGCGCGTATTCTGGCTTCCGGGCCGACCAGCACCGGATCGATGAACCCGGCCGAAGCGGCCTCCAGCGCGCCCGCCAGGCTGTCGCGATCACACGGGTGAATGATCGCCGTCGGCAGCGCCGGGAAGGCGGCGGCGCGGCGCAGCAGCGCCTCGTAGGCTTCGTGGCGGACGACCGACACCTCGGGCAGCGCCGTGCGAGGACGGCGCACTTTTTCGCTCGGCGCGATCACCTCAGCGGTGCCGGTGACCACCGTCTTGCCGTCCTGGTTCACGCACATGCAGTCGAGCATGACGAGCTTCTTCGCCGGGTCCTTCGCACGCACCACGACCTTGGCGGTCAGCGTGTCGCCCGGCTTGATCAGGTGGCGGAAGTGCAGGTCCTGGCGGCGATAGATCGTGCCGGGCCCGGGCAGCCTGGTGCCGAGCACGGTGGAGAAGAGCGATCCGCCCAACATGCTGTGCGCAACCAGACCGTGCAGAATGGTCGCTTCGGCATACTGCCGGTCGATGTGCGTCGGGTTCACGTCACCCGACACGCTGGCAAACAGCTCGATGTCGGACTGCGTGAGCGTGCGCACGAGCTGGGCGGCCTCGCCGACGGCAAGCTCGTCGAACGTGCGGTTCTCGATCATCTCAAGTGTGGCAGCGTCGTTGGCGGGCATGGCGATCGGGCGCAGGCAAAAGTCGGGCCTCTCGCCTGTCAGCCCGTTGGGCGCGGAGATGTCGGCCTCGGGCGGGTCGATGTCGATGCGCGACAGATGTTCCAGGATGTCCATGCTCGGGTGACCTTTGGCGTGTCGGTGCTAACCAATGTCGGGTGGCGGCTCAGGGCGCGAGAACGTAGGTGCCAGATGCGTCGCACAGCGCGGCGGCCATCGCCGGCGGCGCCTCGCGCGGGCCGGAACAATCGGCCAGCCAGCGCTGCCATTCCGGCCACCACGACCCCTCGATCGGCGCGCGTCAGGTAGGCATCGGGACCGACGTAGGCGGCGTCGGCGTGCAGCGCGAGCACGCGGTAGCTGCGCCCGCGGTGCCCGGGCTCGCTGACCACGCCGGCGTTGTGGCCGCCGCTGGCCAGCACGAAGGTGACGTCGGCGCGGGCCAGCAGCGTGCTTTTGTAGACCGAGCGCCACGACGCGATGTGGTCCCTCGCGGTGCCGAGCGCGAAGATCGGCGCGCGCAGGTCGCGTAGCGCGATCGGCCAGCCGGCGACGGCGAAATGACCCTCGACCAGCGCGCCATGCACCGTTCGATCGAAAGCGGCAAACGCGGTGCGCGCTGCGGCAGGCGGCGGTGCGGTGGGGAGTTGGTCGAACGGCATTGTTGGCAAGCTTTCCGCGTTCCGGAAGCCAGCGGTTTGGCTGCATCCGGTGAAGGACACGCCCTCGGGCCGAGACCGGCGCATTGGCCTGCGAGCACGATGCATAGGCCACGGATGGTGAACATCCGGTTAAGCCGCGTGTCACAGTCCGACGGACGTCCCGGCCGGCGTGACGCGGTGGACGTTCGCGCCATGCGGCAACCCAGCCATTACGCGCGACGCCGTTACCGGTCGGTTGCGGACCGGTGCGCCGCCTCAGCAGTCCAGGGTTGCGCGCAAGGCCCGCGCGAGTTCGTCGGCGCGGTACGGCTTGTGCAACAGCCGCGCGCCGGTGGCCGGCGCATTGGCCAGTAGCTCCGGAAAGCCGGAGGTCAGCAGCACCTTGATGTCCGGGTGCACAGCGCACGCACGCTGTGCCAGCTCGAAGCCGTCCATGCCACCGGGCATCACGACATCGGTGAACAGCACGTGCACCTGCATGGTGGCAAGCTGCTTGAGCGCCGCTTCGCCGCTGTCCGCCTGGATCACCGAATAGCCCAGCCTGGCAATCTGGCGCACCGCAACGCGGCGCAGCGCCACGTTGTCCTCGACTACCAGCACCGTCTCGCCGTGGCCGTCGAGCATCGGTGCCGGCACCGGTACCGGCGACGTCACTGGTGCGGCGGAGACGGCGCGCGGCAGGAACAGGCGCACGGTGGTGCCCGCGCCGGGCTCGCTGTCGACGGTGATATGGCCGCCGGACTGGCTGATGGAGCCGAACACCATGCAGAGCCCGAGGCCGCTGTGCTGATCCGTTGCCTTGGTGGTGAAAAACGGCTCGAACAGCCGTCCGAGCACCTCGGGCGGCATGCCGGCGCCGCTGTCGGCGACCTCGATCATCACATACTCGCCCGGGCGCACGGTCTGCTGGATCGCCGCGGTGTCGGCATCGATCCGCCGGTTGGCGGTGGCAATGCGCAGCGCTCCGCCGCGCGGCATGGCGTCGCGCGCATTGCTGGCAAGGTTGACGATGCACGATTCGAGCATGCCGCGGTCGGCGATCACCGGCCAGACCGCGGGCGCCACATCGAGCGTGATCGTTACGTCCTCGCGCAGCACGCGCGCCAGCATGCGGGTGATGTCGCCGAGTATCGCATTCACCGACAGCTCGATCGGCTGCAGCGGCTGGCGGCGGGCAAAGGCGAGCAGGTTGCGGGTCAGGTCGGCGCCGCGCAGTGCGGCGTCGATGGCGTCCTTCACCAGCGCGGCAATCTCCGGCTGATCGGCCAGCCGCGCATCGATCAGGTCGAGATCGCCGATGATGACGCCCAGCAGGTTGTTGAAGTCGTGTGCGATGCCGCCGGCCAGGTTGCCGATCGCCTCCATCTTCTGCGCCTGGCGCAGCGCGGCCTCGGTCTGGCGTTGGCGCGTGACGTCCTCGAACAGGCCGAGCACCACGTCCTCGCCGGCGGCGTCGGGCCCCAGGCGGACCGAGCGGGAGCGCACCCGGACGATCCGGCCCGATTTTGCAACGAGGCGCCGGTCGAGCGGGTCCCACTCGGGAACCGCACTGTGCGCCTCGATGATCGGGGTCGCATTGTCCTCAGGGTGGCGGAAGTTGCCGATGGCACGGCCGATCAGTTCGTCGGCGGTGTATTCGAGCATCCGGCACGTCGTGGCGTTCACCCACACGTAGCGATCGTCGTCCACCGTCCGCAGCACCATGCCGATCGGGGTTTCGTCGAGGATCTGCCGCAGGCGCGCGTCAAGCGCATGCAGCCTGGCCGTCATCGCCTCGGCGCGCTTGCGCTCGGTGATGTCCTGCACCGTGCCGATGCGATAGAAGGCGTCGCCGGCCGCGTCGTAGACGCTGGTGATGTCGATCTGCACCGGCAGCACTGATCCGTCCGGGCGCGCGTATTCGACCTCGCCGGTGATGCGCCCGGTACGATCCGCGGTGGCGAGCAGGCCCTGCATGCGCACCCGTTCGGCCGGGGCATAGGAGCCGAGGACGTCCATGCCGGTGACCTGTTCCACCGTCATGCCCCGCAGGGCGGCAAAGGCCGGGTTGGCGAACTGCACCGCGTTGGTTCTGGCGTCGACGATGGCGATGCCGAATGCGGCGTTGTGCAGCGCATCGGCGAGCCGGCGCAGTTCCTGCGCATCGCGCGCGCGTTCCACCGCGGTCAGGTTGCGCAACCGCACGAGCGCCGCCCGCAGCGCACCGATGAGTGCGATGTTCATGCTGGCGAACAGGACGAACAGCAGCAGCGGGTTGGGCAGACCGAGTTCCGCGAGCCGCGCCAGATAGCCCGGCGGCACGACAAGGAACCAGGCGGCCAGCGCGGCCAGTATCGCCGCCAGCAACCCGCTTGCCGCGCCGCCCAGGAACGCGGCGAGGGTCACCGCCGCGTAGAAGATGATGAACGGCATGTTCCGCAGCAGCGGGTCGAGCGCCCAGTGCAGCAGTGTCGCCGCGGCGACCAGGACGATCGCCGCGAGATAAGCCAACCAGGAGCCGGCCCGCAGCCACGGCAGGTCGATACGCAGTTTGTCGAAACGAAACAACGGAACAATCTCTGTGCTCGCCGCGACGGCACGGCACGGGCGTGCGACGATGCTATACCGTCCCGGCGCGCGTGTCGCGGCCGGCGTAAGGGTGGTATGGGGCCCGCTTCACATTCACCTCTCCCGCTTGCGGGAGAGGTCGGCGAGCGGAGCGAGACGGGTGAGGGTGGCGCACGCGGCACGACCCTCACCCGCGTCGCAAGGGCTCCGCGACCTCTCCCGCGAAGAGCGGGAGCGGTGTGTGCAGGCGAAGGGCTACCGCGCCAGCGGCAGTTTGGTGCCCGCCATCGCCCGCTCGACGATCACGGCGCGACGGAAGCGGAACAACTTGGCCGGCCGGCCGCCGGTCTCGGTGGCGACGCCGCCGGTCTCCTCCACCAGCGCCTGCTGCTCGATCAGGCGGCGGAAATTCTGCTTGTGCAGGCGTCGGCCGGCCAGCGCCTCCACGGCGCGCTGCAACTGGCCCAGGCTGAACCAGGGCGGCATCAGCTCGAACACAACCGGGCGGTATTTGATCTTGCCGCGCAGCCGCGCGATGCCAGTCGCCAGGATGCGGCGATGATCGTGCGTCATCGGCTGGCCGGGGGCGATGGTGCCGCCGGATTCCGCCACCAGCCCCGCCTCCCACAGCGTTTCGTAGCGCTGCAGCACCAACTCCTCGTTCCAGGGATGCGGTTTGAGCCCGAAATTGATCGCGATGCGCCGCTCCCGGTCGTAGCGCAGCGCGGCGTCCGGCACCGCATCGGCCCAGGCGTGCAGCGCGGCCAGCAGCGCATCGATTCCGCCGGCGTCGGCCGCGCGCCGATCCTCCCACGGAAAGTAGCGATACCAGCTCTGCCATCCCACGCCGGTTCCACCCGACGGCCGCAGCTCGCGCGTCAGCCCGAGATAGCTGATCGAGATCGCCCGCAGCGCCGGGTCCTGCGCGCTGCGCCCGCGATCCGCAAAGGTGTAGAGCTGCTCGACATAGCCGAGCGGATGGTGCGTCTGCTGCTCCACCCAAGCGCGCAGCCCGGCCTGCAGGGAGCGGTGGCCGGACTCGAACGGCCCCGAGGGCAGCGCCAAGCCGTCCTGCACCGTGAGCACGCGCGGATCGCCGTCGGTCACGGCAACCACCACCGCGATCAGTTCGGCGGCGACGCCGCCCTGCGGCCCAGCCTGCGGGGCAGCCGGCGCCAGCGTGGCAGACTTGGCGGCGGACAGGGACATGGCGTTGGGTTCAGCCTCCACCAGTCAGATGCCATGCCGGCGCGGGTGCCGCAAAGCGCCCGCTGTCAGGCAGGTCGGCTGTCCCGGCCAACAGGTGAGCACGACGCCGCGGAGCGGACGGCGAAGGCATCCGGCGGTCGGCATGGCCATCGCCCATCCGGGTGGCGTGTCGTCGGGTGGCCGCAGGCGCACGACACCATCATCGACTCGGGTCGAGGCAACGGCAAATCATTCCCGGCGAACGGCAGCAATGGGAGACTCAAATTGAGCCACCTCCATTACCTGCCATTGTCCCTGCCATTCTTTGCGATTCTGGTTGGGATATTCTTGGCGCTGATCGCGTTCATCGAGGTAGGACTGCGGCGCTATGCCTACCTGCGCATCGGCGTCGGGCCGCGGGCGGCGATGCTGCTGCTGCTGGCATCGCTGTGCGGCAGCTATTGCAACATTCCGGTGGCCCACCTGCCCGGCCGGCAGATCCCGGCGCATCAGGAGATCGGTTTCTACGGCATGGAATATGTCGTGCCGGTCGTGGTCAACTGGCCGGGCACCGTCATCGCGGGGAATGTCGGCGGTGCGCTTATCCCCGGGATCATGTCGCTGTACTTGTTCATCCGGAACGACATATGGGTGCGTGCCGGCGTGGCCACGGCATGCGTCGCGGTCGTTTGCCACAGCCTGGCCCATCCGATCCCGGGTCTCGGCATCGCAGTGCCGGTGTTCGTTCCGTCGCTGATCGCCGCGTGCGTGGCCCTGCTGCTGTCACGGCGGCACGCCGCGCCGCTGGCCTATATCGGTGGCAGCATCGGCACGCTGATCGCGGCGGACTTGCTGAATCTCGGCGCGGTGCGTGGGGTGGGAGCGCCCGTCGCCTCGATCGGCGGAGCCGGCACATTCGACGGCATCTTTCTGATCGGCGTGGTGGCGGTGCTGCTTGCAAGCCTGTCCGGGGGACCGCGTTCGGGCGTCGCCGCGCGGTAGTACGTGGATTCGCGGCCACGCGCCTGGCCACGGCGTCGGCCCTCGTGTCATTGCGAGTTCCCACCGGCCAGCGGCCGACCCGCCCTGAATGAAACAGTCGGGTCGCCGAAGAGAAGGACACTCCCCCTCCCCTTGAGGGAGGGGGTTGGGGGGAGGGGTCGATCGGTGCGAATTCTCCGACCGACCCCTCCCCCCAACCCCCTCCCTCAAGGGGAGGGGGAGCTTGTTTCTTGTTAGGAGCGCAGCGACGAAGCAAGCCCCATCCAGGAGCGCACCTGGATGGGGCTTGCTTCGTCGCTGCGCTCCTCGCAATGACAGGTGGCGCCACACGACAGATGGCGGCGCAACAGGCGGCGTTTCCGACCAGCGTGAACCGGCACTAACGTTGCAGTATCAGTCCGGAGCGGATGAGCGCCTCGGTCCGGTTGCGCGCTCCCAGTGCACGGTAGGCTTGCGAGAGATAGGTTCGTACCGTGCCCAGGCCGAGATCGAGCAGCGCCGCGATCTCCTTCACCGACCGGCCGCTGGCAATCAGTCGCATCACGTCTGACTGCCGGCTGGTCAGGCCGGGGATCCTGGAGGTGACGTCCCGGGTGCCGAAGGGCGCGCTGCGTCGGTCGCGGGTGCGTGCGAGCGCGGTGCTGTCGATGACGGCCATGGCGACGCCGGCGACCGCGTCAGCGGCGTCGCGCACCGGCGCACACGCGGCGACCAGCACATGCTCGTCGGCCGCGCCGCCCGGGCCTTGCCAGCGGAGTTCGAAACTGTCCACGGCCTGCCGTCGCATGGCGCGCGCGAGGTTAGGGGCGATCTGATTGTAGAGGTGCGGCACCATCTCGGCGACCGTCCGCCCGAGATGGTCGGCGACCGGCGCGCCGTGCATCTCGGCCAGGCGCCGGTTCAGCGCGAGGTAGCGCAGGTTCGCATCGACCAGGCCAAGCCCGACCGGAGCGTTTTCGAACAGCGCGGGTGCCTCGCCGGCGGACCGGCTCGGCAGGGCCGCGACAAGCTGCGTCGTGTCGACGGCGATCGAGGCCGGCGCGAGGGGCGGCCGCCAGGGCGGGTCGTCGGCGGTCAGGTGCGCGGCGACCGCCTCGGCGGGTTTCGGCTGGCCGAACCGGCTGCCCTGGGCAAGGTCGCAGCCCAGGCTGGTCAGCATGTCGGCCTCGGCCAGGCTCTCGATGCCGTCGGCGACGCTGGTCATGCCCAGGGTGTGGCCCAGTCCGATCACCGCCGCGACGATCTTGCGGCTCTCCCGCCGTGCCTGCATCGCGTGCACGAAGCGGGTGCCGACCTTCAGCCGGTCGAATCGCAGTGCGACAAGCTGCGGCAGCCTGGCATAACCGGTGCCGAAATCATCCAGCGCCAGGCCGGCGCCGAGGGCCTTCAGCGCATCGGAGACGATGCGCGTCGGGTCGGGACGCCCGATCAGCGCGGCTTCAGTGATGCCGAACACCAGCCGATCGAACGGGAAGCCGGTACCGTCGATGGCGGCATGCAGCCGTTGCGCCAGCGCACGGTCGCGGAGCAGCACCGGGGAGAGTGTAACGGACAGCGTCAGATGGCCGGGCCAGTCGGCGGCAGCGCTGGCGGCACGGTGCAGCACGTGTTCGGTCAGCGTGCCGATCAGGCCTGTCTGTTCGGCGAGCAGAATATACACGCTGGGGTCGATCGTCCCGCGGGTGCTGTGGTGCCAGCGCGCCAGCACCTCGAAGCCGGCCAGGCGGCCGGTCCGCAGCTCGATCTGGGGTTGGAAGTGCGGAACGATCTCGTCGCCGGCGATCGCGCGGGCGAGATCGGCGGCCAGCTCAGATGGCACCGGGGCGAACCGTGTCGGTGGCCCAGCACAGGCCGATGACGCCGCCCTTGACGAAGGGCAGCAGGGCGATGCTCAGCAGGGCGGTCAGCGGCAGCCAGGTGGCGAACTGCGCCCAGAGCGGCGGGGCGAACGCGTGGTCCACCCACATGAACAGCGGGATGACCACGTGCCCGACGATGACGATGGTCAGGTAGGGCGGCATGTCGTCGGACGGGTAGGCGCCGTTGTTCGCCGCGCAGACCGCGCAGCGCGGGCAGACTTTCAGGAAGCCGCAGAACAGGTCGCCCTGGCCGCAGGTCGGGCAGCGGCGGGACAGGCCACGTCGGATGCCGGTCCAGATCGCGTTCGTGCTCATGGCATTGGCCTCGTTGGAACGTGAGTTCTCGCGTGGTCGGGTGTCGGGGCGGATCGTGGCGGGGAGGGGTCGATCTGTAGGTATATTGTATGGAGTTGCGCTTCATGCTATCTGGTTCGTATGTAACCTTGCCAGTCGTGGATGCAAGCAATGCCGAATGATGGTTCCATGCAATTTTGGCGGAGCAGGCTTGATCGTGCGGGTGGGCCGCTCTACCTCGCCATCGCCGACGCGATTGGCCGCGCCATCAACGCGCGGGAGCTGTGCGCCGGCGACCGGTTGCCGCCGCAGCGGCAGCTCGCCACCGCCCTGGATGTCGATCTGACGACGGTTACCCGCGGCTATGCCGAGGCGCGGCGGCGCGGGCTGATCGACGCGACCGTGGGGCGCGGCACTTTTATCCGTGGCGGCGCCTGGGGGACCGACGCGGCCGGCGGTGCCTCGCCGCTGGTGGACATGAGCATGAACCTGCCGCCGCAGCCGCATGATCCGTCGTTGCGGGCTTTGCTCAGCGACGGGCTGGCGGGGCTGCTGCGCGAGGCCGACATGGCCGCGCTGATGACCTACCATCTGGGCGCCGGCTCGCCGCAGGACCGCGCCGCCGGCGCCGCCTGGCTGCGTCCGGTGCTGGGCGAGGTCGATCCGGCGCGCACCCTGGTCTGCACCGGCGCGCAGTGCGCGTTCACCGCGCTGCTGACGCTGCTGACGCGCCCCGGCGATACGATCCTGACCGAGCCTTTGACCTATCAGCGGTTCCGCGCCGCGGCACGCCAGCTCGGCGTCGGCCTGAGCGCGGTGGCGGCGGATGCCGAGGGCATGCTGCCCGACGCGCTCGACGCGGGCTGCCGGACGCACGCGCCCAAGGCGATCTACTGCATCCCGACGATGCACAACCCGACGACCGCGACGATGTCGCCGGCGCGGCGGCAGGCGGTCGCCGAGGTGGCGCTGCGCCACCGCGTCGCGCTGATCGAGGACGATGCCTACGGACTGCTGCCACGCCAGCCGCTCGCGGCGGTCGCGACCCTGGCGCCGGAAGTCACTTACTACATTGGTACATTATCGAAATGCCTCTCGCCGGGGCTGCGCATCGCCTATGTCGTCGCGCCCGGGCGGGAGGCGGCGACGCGGCTGGAGACGGCGATCCGCGCCACGTCGCTGATGCCGCCGCCGCTGATCACCGCGCTGGTGACCGGCTGGATCCGCCAGGGCGCGGCCGAGGCGCTGTGCGAGGGCATTCGCCGCGAGATCGCGGCGCGCCAGGCGATCGCCCGCGAGCTGCTGCCGGCGGACAGTTTTGCCGCGCACCCCGAGGCGCCGCATCTGTGGCTGACGCTGCCACCCGGCTGGCATCGCATGGCGTTCGGCGCGCATGTGCGCGGGCTGGGCCTCGCGGTGGCGCCGAGCGATCCGTTCGCGGTGGCCGAGCCGCCGCCGAACGCGGTGCGCATCGGGCTTGGCGCGGCGGCGAGCCAGGCGGCGCTGCGCACCGCACTGCGGTCGGTGGCGACGGTGCTGCGCGCCGAGGCGCCGCCGGAACTGACCGAGGTCCTCTGATCCCATCGGCCGCTTGCGCGGAGGCACGTGGGAAAGCCAGGGCACGTCATCCCGATGGCCACAGCGTTTGACCCGTCGTCGGGGTCCCGGACGGACGGCGGAGCCGGGGCATTGCGTGGCACAGATGCGACGCTGGCGGCGGCGCCTCGAACGGGTGCTGGTGGTGTGCCCGCATTGCCGCGAAGCCATCTCGGCGAACCGGGACGATTCACCCGGGTGCTATGTTACGCATACGCGCTCGGATGGAGCGCTGGATGCCAGGGGAAGCGCTGGCAGTTCCGCCAATGATAAGACCGTCTGCCGCCTGCACCTGGCTTGCTCGGGCGATCTGGCGAAAGGATTCCAGGGAGGGACAGATGAAATCCTTGGATACGCTCACCTCCTACGTGATTGGCGTTCTTTTGGTGTGGTCGTTGATCTTCACGGTTGGGTATTTCCTCTGCGGCAGCACCCCATGGCATCCACTCCTCCAGGTGTTCGGTGGTTTTCTGCTGGGCATGCTCTCGATGTACATTGCGACGCGTATCTATCCGTCCCGGCGGAAGGATCCGAACACGTGATGCCCGCGTTCGATGACGGCAGGGCCGGACCTGTTCCACTCGCGGCGCGGTGAACGGAAGGGGACCGGAATGATCCATGCGACCCGCCCCCGCTGCTGGCGGGCCTTGACCGTGCAGCGTCCGACGCCCGCCGGGAAGGGGGGAAAGAGAACGCCCTTACTGCCTTTTTTGCGCGGTCGTGTCGGGAATGGGCATACTCGGGCGTCCTATGGATGCATCGGGAGCCGACCGGCATGCTGTACGCCATCCTCTGCTACAACGACGAAGACGTCGTCTGGTCCCAGAGCAAGGAGCAGGACCAGGCCATGATGGCGCGGCTCTGCGCGGTGCAGGACCGGCTGGCCAAGGCCGGCATGCTCGGCCCGTCACTGCGCCTGCTTCCCACCACCGCTGCCACGACGTTGCGCAACGGGCACGAGGCGCCGCTGGTGATCGACGGTCCGTTCGCCGAGACCAAGGAGCAGTTGCTGGGCTTCTTCATCATCGACGTGGCCGACCTCGACGCGGCACTTGACGTCGCCCGCGAGCTCGCCGCGGCCAAGACCGGCAGCACCTACGAGATCCGTCCGATCGCCGTCTACTTCCCCGACCAGCGCGGTGCCGCCGGATGACCGACCCCGCCTGGATCAACGCGGCGCTGACCGCCGCGCGGCCCCAGGCGCTCGGTGCGCTGCTGCGCTATTTTCGCGACCTCGACACCGCCGAGGAGGCGTTCCAGGAAGCCAGTCTGCGGGCGCTGACCGCGTGGCCGCGCAACGGACCGCCGCGCGATGCGACCGCCTGGCTGATCCTGGTTGGCCGCAACGCCGCACTGGACGGCGCGCGCCGGCGCGCCAGGCAGGCCCCGTTGCCGGCCGAGGAGGACATCTCCGACACCGACGATGCCGAGGCGGCGCTGGCCGAGCGGTTGGACGGCTCGCAGTACCGCGACGACGTGCTGCGCCTGCTGTTCATGTGCTGCCACCCGGACCTGCCGGCCACCCAGCAGATCGCGCTCGCGTTGCGCATCGTTTCGGGGCTGTCGGTCCGGCAGATCGCCCGCGCCTTCCTGGTCGGCGAGGCGGCCATGGAGCAGCGCATCACGCGGGCCAAGGCGCGGATCGCCGGCGGAGAGGTGCCGTTCGAGGCGCCGGGCGCGGTGGAGCGCGGCGAGCGCCTCGGCGCGGTGGCGGCGATGATCTACCTGGTGTTCAACGAGGGCTATTCGGCCGGGAATGGCTCGGCGCGCGCCGAGTTCTGCGGCGAGGCGATCCGGCTGGCGCGCCTGCTGCTGCGGCTGTTCCAGACCGAGCCGGAAATCATGGGGCTGACGGCGCTGCTGCTGCTGCAGCATGCACGGGCGCCGGCGCGGTTCGACGATGCGGGCGAGATCGTGCTGCTGGAGGACCAGGACCGCGGCCGGTGGGACGCCAAGCTGATCGCCGAGGGGCTGGCGCTGATCGACAAGGCGATGCGCCACCGCCGGCCGGGGCCGTACCAGATCCAGGCGGCGATCGCGGCGTTGCACGCCCGCGCCGCGCGGCCCGCGGACACCGACTGGGTGGGGATCGAGAGCTTGTATGCGGCGCTCGAGCGGTTGCAGCCGTCGCCCGTGGTGACGCTCAATCGCGCGGTGGCGGTGGGCAAGGTGGCCGGGCCCGCGGCGGCGCTGGACATGATCGAGAAGCTGGAGTCGGCGCTGTCGGGGTACTTCTACTTCTTCGGGGTGAGGGGCGCGCTGCTGTTGCAGCTTGGCCGCCGGGAGGATGCGCGCGCGGCGTTCGATCGGGCGATCGCGCTGGCCAACACGCCCGCCGAGGCGGTGCATATCCGCCGGCATCTCGACCGGCTGATGCGCGAGGGCGCGGTAACGCCGGCCTGAAGATTTTTCGGCGGGCAGTGTCGGCCCGGGTCGGGCGCCCGCGTCCTTGGGGTGCAACCAACCGAAAGGAGACCACCCATGTCCGCCACCACCGAAACGAAGCCCGCCACTCCCGTCGCCGTGAAGGGCGGCGTGGTGGCCTATTTGCAGGTCGACGGCGCGATGCGGGCTGCCGCGTTCTATCAGCGCGCCTTCGGCGCCACGGTGGCGTTCGCCTATCCGCAGGACGAGCGGGGGCGGACCATGCACGTGCACCTGTACATCAACGGCAGCTCGGTCATGCTCGGCGACCCGTATCCCGAGCATGGGTGCGCGCTGCAGCAGGCGGAGGGCTTCAACCTCATGCTGCCGGTCGATGACATCGACGCCTGGTGGCAGCGCGCGATCGACGCCGGCGCGACGCCGGTGATGCCGGTGGCCGACATGTTCTGGGGCGACCGCTACGGGCAGGTGCGCGATCCGTTCGGCGTGCTCTGGGCGCTGAACCAACCGAAGCGTTGCGACCATTCCGGCTGACGGAAGCGGTTCTTGAGGGCGGCGGATTACGCTTCGCTTATCCGCCCTACGCGATCTGGGGGCCGACGTAGGGCGGATAAGCGCAGCGTCATCCGCCACCGCAGAAAATGTTACGGAGGAGGAGCATGCAACAGATCACACCGTGCCTGTGGTTCGATGGCAACGCCGAAGAGGCGGTCGCTTTCTATATGTCGATCTTCCAGGATTCGAAGATCGTCGGCGTCATGCGTCGTCCGGCGGGAGCACCGGGGCGCGCGGGCGACGTGCTCGCGCTGACCGCGCAGCTCCGTGGTCTGGAGATCATCGCACTGAACGGCGGACCGGAGTTCACCTTCACCCCGGCGATATCGCTGTTCGTCACCTGCGCGACGCAGGCGGAGGTAGATCGGTTCTGGGAACAACTGTCCCAGGGTGGAGAAACCAACCGCTGCGGCTGGCTCAAGGATAAGTACGGCGTGTCCTGGCAGATCGTGCCCGCCGTGCTCGGCGAGATGCTGCGCGACCCGGACACGGCGACGACGGGTCGCGTCATGCAGGCGTTGCTTACGATGGACAGGCTCGACATCGCGGGACTGCGGCGGGCCTACCAGCAGGCATGACGGGCCGCGGGTCGCGCGACGCGCCGGCCCCGTGCAAGACCGAAAGGAACCAACCGATGACCACGACCGAGGATGCAGCGCCGGGCTCGAATCGCGAACTGGTGCTGACCCGCCTGATCGACGCGCCGCGCGAAAAACTGTTCCGGGCATGGACGGATCCGGACCTGCTCAGGCGATGGTTCGCACCGCTGCCGTACACCACGCCGCACGCCGAGCTCGACGTGCGCCCGGGCGGTGCCAGCCTGGTGGTCATGCGCGGCCCCGACGGCAACGAGTTTCCCAACCGAGGTGTCTATCTCGAGGTCATCGAGAACGCGCGCCTGGTGTTTACCGATGCCTACACCGAGGCCTGGGAACCGTCGGACAAGCCGTTCATGACGGTGATCCTGACCTTTGAGGACGAGGGCGGGAAGACCCGCTACACCGCCCGTGTTCGCCACTGGACGGTGGCGGATCGCGAGACGCACGAGAAGATGGGGTTTCACGCGGGTTGGGGACGCTGCGCCGACCAGCTTGCCGCGCTGGTGGCGGAGCTGTGATGCACGCGGTTTCGTGGCTGGTGGCAACGGGGCTGCGCGTCGAGGCGCCGCCGGAACGCGACCTTGAGCGTCGTTTAGCGTGTGTCCGCTCGTGAGTGCCGAGGTGTCGCGCCGCGTTCCGCGACGTGTAACGGCGTGGTCGCGGGTGGACGCTGGCTTTCCCCTCTTTTCGGACGATCAGAGCTGCTCGCGTGCCTGCGCGGCGACCTTGTCGGTGGTGGTGCGCCAGATGCCCGGCAGGCCGAGCACGCGGGTCAGTGCCTCGCGCAGCCAGCGGATGCGGTGCGCCTGGCCGGTGATCCACGGATGCAGCGTCAGGTTGAACGCCGCGCCGCCTTCTTCGTGCAGCGCGGCGAACGCCTCGGCGATGCCGTCGGCCCAGACCGGCGGCGTGACGCGGCGCAGCCACATGCATTCGAGATCGTTCCATTCCGGCTGCGGCGGCAGCGCCACCAGGCTGTGCCGGTGGTACGGCCCCAGCAGGAACGGCCGGTCGTCGCTCGCCCAGTCGGTGGTGTAGGTGAAGCCCGCCTCGGCCAGCAGCGCCGGCGTGCGCGCGGATTCGGAGAAATCCTGGCCGCACCAGCCGAGCGGCGCCTCGCCGGTCGCGGCGCGCACGGCGTCGCGGCTTTCGGCGATGTGCGCGCGCTCCTCCGCCTCGGTCATCCGGCTGGTGATGCGGCGCGTGGCGAAGGTGCCGTGCGCCATGAAGCAGGCGTTGCGGCGGGTCAGCTCGTCGACCAGCTCCGGATAGCGCGTGGCCGCGGCGGCACCGAGCGCCACGCTGGGCGTCAGGCCGAACCGGTCCAGCACCTCCAGCACGCGGAAGATGCCGACGCGGGCGCCGTATTCGCGCTGGCTCCAGGTCAGCCAGTCGGGGAAGAAGTTTCCCAGCGGCGAAACGATGCGCGGATCGCGGCTGGCATCCTTGGGCGGGTCGAGCTCCCAGTAGTCCAGCACCAGCGTCACGGTCAGCGCGATGCGTGCGCCGTCGGGCCAGGCGAAGCGCGGGGCCTCGGTCAGCGTGCGGAAGGCGTGGTGCGCGTGGTCCATGCCGGGGCGGCGGTGCCTCGTCCGGCCGGCGGGGTGTTCGACGGGGACGATGCTCAGCCATTGGCCGCCTCCCGCGCCGCGAGGTGCGCCTCGATCAGCGGCAGATGGTGCGCGTTGAACCAGTCGGTGATGGCGCCGGCGGTGGCGACCCAGACGCCCGGGTGCGCCAGGATGTATTCCAGCGCCGCGCGGACGGCGCGGATGCGGTGCGGCTGGCCGACCCAGTACGGGTGCAGCGCGATGCACATCACGCGGCCCTGTTCCGCGCCCTCGGCGTAAACGGTATCGAAATGATCGCGGATCTGGCGGGCAAACTCTTCGACCTCCTCGCCGCGCCGGTGCAGGATCACGTCGTTCAGCGCGACCGAGTAGGGCATCGACAGCAGCCGCCCGGTCTTCACGTGCAGCGGGAACGGCTGGTCGTCGTGATACAGGTCGGCGGTGTAGTCGAAGCCGGCTTCGGCGGCGAGATCGAACGTGTTCAGCGTGTTGGTGATCGCCGGGCTGAACCAGCCGCGCAGCCGCCGCCCGGTCAGGCGCTGGTGGATGTCCTTCGACTCCTCCATCGCCGCGCGTTCTTCCGCCGGCGAAAAATCCCAGTGGTAGCGGGTGTTGTAGATGCCGTGCGACATGTACTCCCAGTGGCGCTGCTCCATCGCGCCGAGGATCTCCGGAAAATGCTGCAGCACCGCCATGTTGAGGCTGACGGTGCAGCGGATGCCTAGGGCGTCGGTCAGCTCGAACAGCCGCCACAGGCCGACGCGGTTGCCGTAGTCGCGCTGGCTGTAGCCGAGCACGTCGGGGTGCGGCGCAGCGCGGCCAGGGGTCGCGCGTGCGCACGAAGGCCGGCAGGTATTCGTAGTGCTCGATGTTCGGCACCACCCACAGCGCGACGCGTGCATCGCCCGGCCAGCGCAGCTGCGGGCGGTGCAGGATCGGCGAGTACGGCACAAGGTCCGGTTCCATGTCTGCCTCTGGTTCTGCCTCCAACCGCCGCGCGCCCGGCCGCTTCGGTATCTTCCCCCGGGGCGGCGGACGGCGCGGGTCGGCAGACTAGCAGAATTGGCGGGCGGAGCGGCAGGCGCCGAGCGGGCGGCGGCGCAGCAGGCCGAGCACCAGCAGCGCGAGCGGCAGCAGGCACGCTCCGGCGGGTTCGGCGATGATCTGCGGATCGGTCGCGGTGAACAGCAGATCCTCCCATCGCTCCGGCCCGGTATCGATCTGGAGGTACTGCACCTGGTCGGGATCGTCCGCCGCCAGCAACGTCTCGAACGTGCTGGAGGTGTCCATCATGCCCGCCGACCAGGCGGTGCTGGATGCAATGCCGTAGCCCAGCAGGTCGCCCGGCGCATTCGACGCCTCGCCGAACGACGTGGTGTCGGCCCCGGTGCCGATCGCCTCCAGCACGCCGGCGTAGGAGGATGATTGCGTCAGCGTCACGCCGCCGATGGTGATGCTGATCGTGATGGCGCCGGTGCCTGGCGCGGCATCGGTGTAGAGATCGTCCGAGCCGCTGGCGATGTAGGGCAGCGTGGTGTCAAGGCTGATCGTGGTCGCCATCGCCTCTCCGGCGAGATCGGTGCGGGCGGGGCCGAACGCGCCCAGAATGTCGAGGGCGTTGCCGGCCATGACGCCGGTGAACGTCACCGAGACAGGCGTGGCGGCGGCGGCAGCCGACAGGACGAGCAACAGGCCGAGCAGCGGCAGGGCGACGGCGAGGCGCGGCAGGGGGCGCATGATGGGCTTCCGGGCGGCGCGGCCGACGGTCCCGGGCGCGGGCCGACGCTCACCGCGGCGATGTCGTTCGATGATGACAGAAGATCGTTAAGCATCCCTTGCCGGTGGCGTCGCGCAAATGCTGGCATGCGGATTGCGTGCCTGGGTGGGTGCCGGACGCATCGCGGCGACGGCCAATTGATCGAGGAGGTGCACCGATGAACGACGCCAAGACCGCGCTGGGCCAGAAGATCCTGGCGATCAAGCAGGCCAAGGGGCTGACCTGGGCGGCGCTCGCCGCGCAGCTTGGGCACGCGCCAGTATGGACCTGCGCCGCCTGCCTCGGCCAGATGTCGATGACGGCGGAGACCGCGGCGAAGGCGGGCAGGCTGCTCGACCTGCACGAGGACGAGGTGGTCCTGCTGCAGGCGATACCCTATCGCGGGTCCCTGCCGACCCAGGTGCCGACCGATCCGCTGATCTACCGGTTCTATGAGCTTGTGATGGTCTACGGCACCACCTGGAAAGAACTGATCCAGGAGGAGTTCGGCGACGGCATCATGAGCGCGATCGACTTCGACATGACGCTGGAGCGCCAGCCGGACCAGAAGGGCGATCGGGTGCGGGTGGCGATGACCGGCAAGTTCCTGCCGTATAAACGGTATTGAGGCGCCGGCGTCGCGGAACCGTTGGCCCATTGCCCGCCGCCAGCCATCGCGCACGGCAGATGTCGCAGGATGCCGACATCACGCTGCCGGACCTCCTGTGCGAAGGGCTTGAGCTGGTGTTCGTCGGGATCAATCCCTCGCTGTTTTCAGTCGCACAGGGTCACTATTTCGCGCGCAAGACCAATCGGTTCTGGCCATGCTTTTCGCGTTCGGCGCTGAGCCAGCCGATCCGCCAGGCGCTTGGCGTGGAGCGGCTGGAACCGGTGCACGACCGGCTGCTGCCGGCGCATGGCATCGGCTTCACCGACGTGGTCAAGCGTGCCACCGCGAAGGCCGGGGAACTCGGACGCGACGAATTTGCCGCGGGCGCCGCGGTGCTGATTGCCATGGTGGAACGCTATCGCCCGCGTGTAGCGTGCTTCCACGGCATGATGGGATACCGGCCGTTCGCCGAGGCGCTGGGCTCGACCGGGCATGGCGCCGCGCTGGGGGCGCAGACTTTGGTGCTCGGCGGCACGCGGGTGTTTGTCGTGCCCAATCCAAGTCCGGCCAACGCGCATTTCACCCCGGCGCAGCAGACCGACTGGTACGACCGTCTGGCGGTGTATCTTCACGTGACGCGATAGAGCATTTTCACCCTGACTGGAATTGCCGGGCCGCCTGTCATTGCGAGGGGCGCAGCGACGAAGCAATCTCCCCCCTGAGGCAGGGGATTACTTCGTCGCTGCGCTCCTCGCAATGACAGATCGTTTCCCGTCAGGGTGAAACTGCTCTGGCGCCGCCGGTCAGGCCGGCCTGGCGCCCTTGCGGGCAATGAACTTCGGAAACGCGTCGGCCGCTTTGGCGCCGCGCAGCACGTGCGTGGTGTAGTCGTGCTCGGCCTGCCATTGCCGCTCCTGGTTCTCGCCCAACTGTTGCAGCAGCAGCGCCTTGACGCCCATCACCGCGCCGCGGTGGTTGCCGGCGATCATCCGCGCGATCTCCATCGTCTTGGCGCGTAGCTCGGCGCGCGGCACGAGGTGGTTGAGCAGGCCGATGCGCCAGGCTTCCTCGGCCTCGACCACGCGGGCGGTGAACAGCAGCTCCTTGGCGATCGGCCAGCCGACCTGGTTGGGCAGCGACCAGGTCGAGTTGATGCGCCCATAGGCGGCGGCGAGAAACCGGAATTTCGTCGCCTCGCAGCCCACCCGCATGTCGAGCGAGGAGGCCAGCACCGCGGCGCCGCCGTAGGCGAGGCCGTTCAACATGCCGATGGTGGGCTTGGCGCAGGCGGCGATGTCGTAGCTGGGGCGGCCCGAGCGCATCGCGTCAAGCTGCTCCTGGGTGTAGCGCGCGTCGTCCGACAGTTGCTCGTGGATGTCCCCGCCGGCGGAGAAGGCGCGCTCGCCGGCACCTGTCATGACGATGCAGCCGATGTCGGCGTCGGCCTCCATGGCTTTGACCGCGTCGTGCAGCTCGTGCGAGAGCCGGCGGTTCATCGCGTTGAGCTTGTCCGGGCGGTTGAGCGTGATGATGCCGACGCCGGAATCCGTTTCGGTCAGGATGTGGTCATAGGTCATGGGCTTCCTCTCCCCCGGGACGCCGAGTGCCGCAGCGGACGGTACTATCAGCCGGACCGGCTAGGGGCCAGAGTCGGCATCCGCCGTGTCGGGGTTCGCCGATGCGCGCGACGGGCCGACGCGCTATGCTGGCGCGCCTCCTGGGCAGGTGTTGGTGCGGCGATGCGCGAAGGGCTGGTCCCGGCTGAACTGCTCGACCCGGTCGTGGCCTACTTCCGGCCGCGCCGGGTGATCCTGTTCGGCTCTCGCGCGCGCGGCGAGGCCGGCCCGGACAGTGACATCGACCTGCTGGTGGTGGTGGACGACGACACACCGGCGGAGAAGTTGACGCCCGAAGCCGGCTCCGCATCGCGCGAGTCCTATCGCATGTCCGCCGACGTGATCCCGTGCCGCGAAGCGACCTTTCGCCGCAAGAGCCGCATCGCCGGCACCCTGCCTTTCGCGGCGGCGCAGGAGGGCGTGGTGATCTATGAGCGGCGATGAGCCGGGCCTGGACGCCTCGGTCTGCTCCTCATCGTTACATCAGCTTTGGGTCACCGCGGCATTAAGCACGAAGCTCACTGCCGACCTTCGTCGATCGGGTCCCTGATACTGAGTCCGTCCAGCGCGACACCCGTGCGCATCGCACGAATGCGCTGCACGGCGGCGAGCGCCTTCGCCCGATCCGCGGCCGGCTCCAGGCGGCCAGCTTTGCCACGGGCTTGCCGCGGCGGGTGATGACGACTTCCTCGCCCTGTTGGACCCGGTCCAGCAAGGTGCCGAAGGTGTTCCTCGCCTCGAAGGCGCCGACTTCGCGCATGGCCGGTCCCCGTTCAAACTCGCTGACCAGCTAGCTTATTTGGTAGTTTCGATGGCAGGTCCGGGTGACGCCAAATGTCCCGTAGACGTTCGAAGCGATAGCTGGGAGACATCATCGTCATGCCGCCCGGCCTGCCACCGATGACCCCCGACCTCGCCGACCGGTTCGCCGCCGTCGCTCTGGGGCACGTCACCCGCGAGTATCCCAACAAGCTGGACCACGTGCTGGGCGGCCCGCGGGACGCCCGCACCCCGCGCGACCTGCACCCGGTGTTCTACGGCAGCTTCGACTGGCACTCCTGCGTGCACGGCTACTGGATGCTGGCGCACCTCTACCGGCGCTTCCCCTCCATGGCGAACGCCGCCGCGATCCGCGACCTGTTCGACGCGCACCTGGTCCCCGACCGGGTCGCCGGCGAGTGCGCCTATCTGGCCGGTCCGGCGACGCAGGGGTTCGAGCGGCCGTACGGCTGGGCCTGGCTGCTCAAGCTGGCGGCGGAACTGGCATTGCACACGACGCCGGAGGGTCGGGCCTGGGCCGCCGCGATGGACCCGCTGGCCCGGATCTTTGCGACCCGGTTCATGGCGTTCCTGCCGCGCGCCACCTACCCGATCCGCGCCGGGGTGCACAGCAACACCGCGTTCGCGATTCGCCTCGCGCTGGAGTACCCGGATGCCGCGTTGCGGAACCTGCTGACCGAAGCCGCGCGGCGGTGGTACGGCGACGACGCCGACTGCCAGGCCTGGGAGCCGGGCGGCGACGAGTTCCTTTCGCCCGCGCTGATCGAGGCGGAATGCATGCGTGCCGCGCTGCCCGAAGCCGCGTTTCGGCCGTGGTTCGCCGGGTTCCTGCCGCGGCTGGCCGAGGGATTGCCCGCAACCCTGTTCACCCCCGCCACCGTCAGCGACCGCAGCGACGGCAAGATCGCGCACCTCGATGGGCTGAACCTGAGCCGGGCATGGTGCTGGCGCGCGCTCGCCGCGTTCGCGCCCGATCCGGCGGCGATGCGGCGCACCGCGCGGGCGCATGTCGATGCCAGCCTGCCGCATGTCAGCGGCGACTATATGGGCGAGCACTGGCTGTGCAGCTTCGCGGTCCTGGCGCTGGGCTGACGCCGGCGGAATTCTGCCCCTCGGGCGAGGCGCCTGGACATCCGGCAAACCGTGGGCTGCGCGCGCCTGTGCAATGGCGGCTGTCGCGGACGGGATCCTGGTCCGATACGCTCGGGACGGGCCGGTGGCGGCCGTGGGGGGCTCGGCGCGGCCCATCTATGCGTGCAACGGTCCGACGCGCTATGCTCGGGCCGCTGCACGGGAGGACGTTAGGAAGCGATGCGCGACGGGCCGGTCCCGGCTGACGTGCATGATCCGGCCGTGGCGGAGCCTTGGCGACGCCGCGTGACTTGGTGCGGGTTCCCCATTGGGCCGCCGTGCCGGCAGCGCGAGTCATGAGCGGGGACGGTCCGGACCTGGAGGCCGAACGGCGCCGGCAGGCCGGGCGATGGGGTCGCCGTCGCGACCGCCGAGCTGCCGGGCCTGATGACCCTGGCCCGTTTCGACCAGCGCGAACAGCACCGGCGCTCGCTGTTTTCGCACACCTGGGGTGAACTGATTCCCAAGGTGTTCGAGGACGTACCGAAATATTATCGGCTGGGAAATATCGTCGCGAGCTGGGGGCTGTGGGAACTCTGGGTTTGGCAGTTCGTCCGAACGATCGACCTGCAGCCGGGCTGCCGGGCGCTTGATGTCTGCGCCGGCACCAACGACATCGGCATCCGGCTGTTGCGCAAACAGCCCGGCATTTCCGTCACGGCGATCGACCGCAGCAGGGAAATGCAGCAACAGGGTCAGGACCGCGCGCGGAAATATGGCGTTCATATCGACAGCGTGATCCAAGACGTGCATGAACTGCCGTTTGCGGACAACTCGTTCGATGTGGTCACGCTGCAGGCGGCGTCGCGCCATCTGCAACTGGACAAGGTGCTGCCGGAGATCCTGCGCGTGCTGCGGCCGGGCGGGATGTTCTATCATTGCGATATGTTGAAGCCGAGCACCCGCGTCGTCGAATGGCTTTATGTGCGCTTCCTGCGCTGGTCGGTCGTCTGGACCGCGTTGGTGTTCGAATCGACCAAGGCATCGCGGGATTGCTGCGATTATTTCCACGATGCGATCTCGAATTTCTATACGCCGGAGGAATTGTCCGCGGTGTTCCGCCTGGTCGGTTTCACCAATGTAAGCTGCCGCAAGAGCATTTGGGGTGGCATGGTCGGTTTCCACAAGGCGCAACGCCCGCTCATTGGTTAGCGGCCCCCGTCATTGCAAGGAGCGAAGCGACGAAGCAATCCCCTGCCTCGGGGGCACCGCGATTGCTTCGTCGCTTCGCTCCTCGCAATGACAGGTGGGCCGGTGGCCCCCCCGCGGCCGCTCGCTAGATATACACCCCCTTCATCCCCCCGGCCGGATAGCGCGTGCCGGCGGCGGCCCCCGGCGGCACTTCCTCGGCGATGCGCGCGACCTCGGCCGGCGTCAGCCGCACGCGCAATGCATCCGAGATTCTCGTCCAGCCGGCGCGGATAGCGCGTGCCGGGGATCGCCACCACATCCGGCCCCTGCGCCAGCAGCCAGGCCAGTGCCAACTGCGATGGCGTGCAGCCCTTTTCCCCCGCCATCGCCTCGATGTGCGCAACCAGCGCGCGGTTCTGCGCGAAATTCGCCTCCTGGAAGCGCGGGTGCGCGGCGCGGCGGCCGTCGACGTCGGCAAAGGTGCGGATCGCCCCGGTCAGGAAGCCGCGGCCGAGCGGGGCGTAGGCGACGAAGCCGATGCCGAGTTCGCGGGTGGCGGCGCGGGTTTCCTCGGCCTCGGTACGATACAGCACCGAATATTCGGTCTGCACCGCGGCGATCGGATGCACCGCGTGGGCGCGGCGTACGCGGTCGGGATGCGCCTCCGACAAGCCGAGATACCGCACCTTGCCCTGCGCCACGAGTTGCGCCATCGCGCCGACCGTGTCCTCGACCGGCACCGCCGGATCGACGCGGTGCTGGTAGTAGAGGTCGATCACCTCGACGCCGAGCCGCTGCAGGCTGGCCTCGCACGCCTGGATCACGTACTCCGGCCGTCCGTTAACGCCATTCGGCCCGCCCGGGTTCTGCGTCTGGCCGAACTTGGTGGCGAGCACGACGCGATCGCGGCGGCCCTTCAGCGCGCGGCCGATCACCTGCTCGTTGTGGCCCCAGCCGTACATGTCGGAGCTGTCCAGGTGATCGACGCCCTGATCGATCGCGTAACGGATCAGCTCCTCGGACGCCGCGTCGTCCGCCGCGCCGTAGATGCCCGACAGCGACATGCAGCCGAGGCCGATCGCGGAAACCGACAGCCCGCCGGCGCCAAGCGTGCGATGTTCAATCACGTGCGTGTCCGACATGGTGGCACCCCCTTTTGTGTTGCTGCGCATGATAGGCGATCGGGTGGGGGCCGGTGCAAGGGGCGGCTTGCGTTCGCGCGGCATCCGCCGCACCACTGACTGATGGCGCCGCATCCCTCGAGCTGGCTTCGCTCGCTGCCGCAGGGCCTGTTTTGCGAGCCGGGCGGCTTCTTCATCGATCCGCTGCGCGCGGTCGACCGCGCGGTGATCACCCACGCGCACTCCGACCACGCGCGCCCGGGCCATCGCCACGTGCTGGCGACGCGGGAAACGCTGGCGCTGATGCGCGCGCGCATGGGCGCCGAGCGGGCCGGGGAGGCGCAGCAGGTGCTGGGCTGGGGCGAGGCGCTGGAGGTCAACGGGGTGGAACTCCGCCTGCTGCCGGCCGGGCACGTGCTGGGCAGCGCGCAGGTGGCGATGACCTGGCGCGGCAGCCGCGCGGTGGTCAGCGGCGACTACAAGCGCCAGCCCGACCCCACCTGCCGCGGCTTCGAGCCGGTGCCGTGCGACGTGTTCGTCACCGAGGCAACCTTCGCGCTGCCGGTGTTCCGCCATCCGCCGGCGGAGCAGGAGATCGCGCGGCTGCTGGCCTCGGTGGCATTGTTCCCCGACCGGACGCATGTCGTCGGCTGCTACGCACTGGGAAAATGCCAGCGGCTGATCGCGCTGCTGCGCGCGGCGGGGTGGGACCGGCCGATCTACCTGCACGGCGCGCTGGCGCCGCTGTGCGAGGTCTACACCGCGCTGGGCCACCGGCTGGGCGAGCTGCCGGCGGCGACGGTGGCCGCAAAACAGGCGCTGGCCGGCGCGATCGTGCTGGCCCCGCCCGGGGCGGTGGCGGACCGCTGGGCGCGGCGGCTGGCCGATCCGGTGGTGGCGGTCGCCTCGGGCTGGATGCGCGTGCGCCAGCGGGCGAAGTCGCGCGGGGTGGAGCTGCCGCTGGTGATCTCCGACCACGCCGACTGGGACGAGCTGAACGCGACGATCGACGAGGTGGGCGCGCCCGAGGTGTGGGTGACGCACGGCCAGGAGGACGCGCTGATCCATGCCGCGGGGCTGCGCGGGATCAAGGGGCGGGCGTTGCGCCTGGTGGGCTATGGCGAGGAGGATGAGGCGGCGGCGTGACCCTATTCTATATCTCCCCCTCCCCTTGCGGGAGGGGGATGGGGGACGGGTTCAGGGCACAAGGCATCATTCCCGTCCACTTGGCGTCGAGACCAGCAACACGACTGTCATTTGGCGCGGCTGCACCGACCGCCCACACTCCGCAAACCTTGATACCGGCTCCGCCATCCCACAAAGGACTGCGACATGTTCCCCAGCCCAACCCGCATGTTCCTGACCAAAGGCGTGGGCGTCCATCGCCATGCCCTGACCGCGTTCGAGTACGCCTTGCGCGACGCGGATATCGAGCAGCAGAACCTGGTCTACGTGTCATCCATCCTGCCGCCGCGCTGCGAGGTCATCACCCGCGCGGCAGGGGTCGAGTTGCTGCGGCCCGGGGACATCACCTTCTGCGTGCTGGCCCGGTCGGAGACCAATGAATTCGGCCGCCATGTCTACGCCAGCCTCGGTTTGGCCAAGCCGGCGGACCCGGACGCGTATGGCTACATCTCTGAGCAGCACGGCTATGGCATGACCGCCGAGGCGGCCGGCGACCAGGCCGAGGACCTTGCCGCGACCATGCTGGCCTCGACGCTTGGGCTGGATTTCGATCCGGATGCGGCCTGGAACGAGCGCAAACAGACCTACGAGCACAGCAACCTGATCATCGACAGCGAGTCGATCACGGCGGTGGCGGAAGGCGGCCCGGACGGTCGGTGGACCTGCGCCATCGCGGCTGCGGTGTTCCTGTTCTCCTAGCCTACCGCCCCGGCCTGTATGGCCTGCGGCCGACGGCGGACACGGCATCAGGACTGCAAGTCGACGATTGCGAGGCCGCCGCCAAGAGCATTTTTGTCCTGACTGGAAACGATCTGTCATTGCGAGGACCGCAGCGGTCCCCGGGCTTGAACTCGGGGAAGCAATCTCCCGCGATGGGGGCACCCGGATGGGGCTTGCTTCCCCGGGTCAAGCCCGGGGACCGCTGCGCGCTTGGCAATGACACGGTGGGCCGGCCATCCCAGTCAGGACAGAAATGCTCCAGACGGCCCGGATCGCCGCGGGGCCAGCGCCGGTCCACCTATAGCGCCGGTCCACCTATAATGTGATAATGCGTGATTGGACTAACCCGCTTCGCGGGAGTCGTGTGATCGAGACCGCTTTCTCTGATTTCACCGGTGCGATTGCCGAGGCCCCTCTGCCCCTGGCCTGACAACTCAGCCGCGAGACGATGCGGTGGCGCCATGTGGCGCTGTTCGTCTCGCAGAGGAGTTGCCAATGACCCCGCTTCGCCGCCGCATGATCGAGGATATGCGGATCCGTAACCTCTCGCCACAGACACAGAGAGTTTACGTCGAGCAGGTTTCCCGGTTTGCCCGCCATTTCCGCCAGCCGCCCGAACGTTTAGGTCAGCACGAGATCAGGGCTTGGCAAATTCACCTGGTCGAGGAGAGGCGGCTAGCGGCCAGCTCGATTTCGGTCGCCGTGGCCGCGCTCCGGTTTGTCTACACAGTCACCCTCAAACGGCCTTGGATTGTCCAAGACGATATCCCAACCTGCCGGCAGCCGAAGAAGCTCCCCGTCGTGCCGAGCCCGGAGGAGGTCGCCCGCTTTCTGGATGCGGTGAAAAGCCCAAAACATCGGATGATCCTGACCGTGTGCTACGCGACGGGGCTGCGCATTTCAGAGGCGGTTTCCCTGAGGCCCACCGCGATCGACAGCCAACGGATGGTCATTCGGGTGGAGGCGGGCAAAGGCCGGAAGGACCGGTACGTGATGCTCTCGCCGACGCTGTTGAAGCTTTTACGGACCTACTGGAAGGAGGCTCACCCAAAAGCGTGGCTGTTTCCAGGTGACCGTCCCGAGCAGCCTATCACGGCGTGCGCCGTCGAGATCGCGTGCAGGCAGGCGCTTGAACAGTCGGGGCTCGGCAAAACGATTACCCCGCATTCCTTGCGGCATGCGTTCGCCGTTCACCTGCTGGAGTCCGGTGCCGATTTACGTACCATTCAGTTGCTGCTGGGGCATCGCAGCCTGAACACCACGTCTCGTTATCTGCGTATCGCCACCAGCAAGGTCTGCGCCACGGCCAGTCCGCTGGAAGCCTTGCACACCGCGATCGCCAAAGTGCCCACCCTGCCGCCCGCCTGACGGCACTGCTATGCCACGCGAGGGGCTGGAAGTGGCGGACATATTCCGCCACTTCGGCCCGGCTTTCCGTGATCAGCACGGCGCGGCGCTGTCCGGCGCGCGCCGCCGTGCTATGATCGCTATCGAGAGCTGCCGCACGGCAGCGCTTGGCGGTCACGTAGAACGTTGCGGCGAATGCGGCCATCAACGCATCGCGTACAGACTCGTGCCGTAATAGGAACTGTCCGAAGTGCCAGGGTCTCGCCCGCGCCCAGTGGCTCGACGACCGTCAGGCAGAGTTGCTCGACGTGCCCTACTTCCACGTGGTGTTCACGGTGCCGGACCAGATCGCCACGATCGCGTTCCAGAACCAGGCCGCGGTCTATGACATCCTGTTCCGGGCGGCGTCGGAGACGCTGCACAAGATCGCTGCCGACCCAAAGCATTTGGGCGCGGAGATCGGCTTCCTGGCCGTGCTGCACACCTGGGGGCAGAACCTTCAACACCACCCACACGTGCACTTTCTTGTTCCTGGCGGTGGAATCGCGCCGGACGGCAAAAGCTGGATCCCCTGCCGGCCGGGATTCTTCCTGCCGGTCCCGGTGTTGTCACGGATGTTCCGGGGCTTATTCCTGCACTATCTGAAGAAGGCGTTCGCCGCCCAAACGCTGAACTTCTTCTCCGCGTATCGCCACCTCCAGGAGCCCGCCGCGTTCCGGCGTTACCTGACGCCGGTTTGGAACACCGAGTGGGTCGTCTACGCGAAGCGGCCCTTTGCCGGGCCGGCACAGGTTCTCGACTATGTTGGGCGGTACACCCACCGTGTTGCCATCTCCAACAACCGCCTGGTGTCCATGGACAACGACAAGGTCCGCTTCCGCTGGAAGGATTACCGGGACGACAACCGCCAGAAGACGATGACCCTGGACGGCGGGGAGTTCATCCGCCGCTTCCTGATCCATGTGCTACCGGACGGGTTCCACCGCATCCGGTACTACGGCTTCCTCGGCAACTGCCATCGTGCGCTGAAGCTGGCGCACTGTCGGGAACTGCTGGCGATGGCACCGGCCGCACCGGCGGATGATCTGCCCGCTGACTATCGCGACCGCTATGAGGTGCTGACCGGACAATCCTTGCGGGCGTGCCCGCACTGCCACACCGGCATCATGGTGGTGGTCGGCTGCATTACGAGACCAACCGTCTGCCAGCCGGCGCCGGACACATCATGACGCCGGATCGACGACCCGACTGCGCCAAGCCGAACCACCCGCCAGATCGGGGCGGGAATCCTGTGGCCGCGAGCGTCTTGAACGTGCCCGTGGGCGCGTTTCATCAGGGGTCAAATGGTCAGCTCCGGTCTACCCTGGCCGCACCAAGGCTTGGCTGGGGCAGCCGTTGGCACCAAACCGCCGCCCCGAATGCCCCGATGGTTCTCCAGCAAAAGGGTCAGCGCCATTCAACACCCATAGTCGCGGCGGCGGCGGGAGCGGCTTAGTCCAATCCGTTTTTCGCTCACCGGCGCGGCCCCCAGTTTGGGTGCCCACGCGGGAAGGCTCGTGCGCCGCGCCGCCAAGCGAAAAACGCTCTTCATTATCGAGAGTGGCCGAACGATCATCCAATGCCTGCCCCGGAGCACTGATCCGGCTCATTTCTGTTCCCATTGTTCAGCACCATCGGCCGCGTGTCGCCAAGCCGACCACGAGCTCCCTGCCTCCGGCAAAGCCTGTGTCCGGCTTGCAAAAACCCCTCCATCCTCATTCATCGACCAGGAATTCGCGATCGACCGGCACTTGCATGGCGTTGACCAGATTGTTGGTCTCCGCGGCCATGCCAATGATGGCGAGCAAGTGCATGTGCTGCGCCGCCGTCATTCCCTTTTGCTTCGCCGCCGCGGTGTGCGAGTGGATGCAGTAGGAACAGCCGTTCGCGGCCGAGACAGCGATGTAGATCAGTTCTCGGGTCAACGGATCGAGCGGACCGTCCCCGCCCATGATCACCTTCAGGCTCTCCCAGGTGCGTTTCAGGCTCGTCGCGTCGTTGGCCAGCGCGCGCCAGAAGTTGTTGACGAAATCCGATCCACGAACCTGCCGGATGTCGTCGAAGACGGCCTTCACCGCCGGGTCCTTCTCGACCTGCTCGTCCGTCCAAAGCCGTACGGTCGCCATGCTGCCCTCCGCTCTGTTCGATATTGATCGGGCTTGCGCGACCGGACGCCGCCAGTCAACCGGCCGGAGCGACCACGACGGTCGGGTGGATGCACCGGCCTGGCCGACGCAACGGCGTTCCAACCCCGCATGACATTGGCCGCGTCGACGGCTCGCGCGCCGCGCGGCGGTTGCAGCAGCGCGCCTCGGCGCTCTCCCCAGACGAGGATGTCGCGGTCGTAGTCGCTCATCCCGCCTTCTGCCTTCCCGGAGTACGGCCAACCGAATCAAGCCGATCGACCGGCGCCACCGGTAGCTTGCCCCCTCAAAGTTGTCGGTTGACGCCCCTGGCCCTGTCGCGGCGCGCAACGACAGCCTTGAGCAGCGGCAGCAGGAACGCCTTGCTGAGCTGGCCAAGCTTCGGCTCCGGCTCCAGATAGAACGACCGGCCCAGGACATCCTGATTGTATTCGTCGAGGATCAGCCACAAGCGCAGATCCGTCGCCAGGCCGCCGCGCCGCTTTTCGATCGCGGGGATTTCTGTCGCGAAACGTGACGGCAGGGGTTCCTGACTCGTGATCGGCAACAGCACGATAACGTCCTCACCCTTGGGGCGGGACAACCGGACGCCAACGACGACCGGCCGCCGTTTGCGGCCCTCCGTCTCGCCTGACTCGGCCTGATGCGACCAGAGGTAGGGGTAACGGATGACGGCGCCGGTGCCGAGATCCGGAAAATTCACCCCACCTCGCCGTTCCGCTCATAGGCATCAACGGCGTCGCGAAATTCCTCGAACAGGGCGTCGGGCATGGTATCGACCGTCCCGGACGCCCGCGTGTCGGCGCGCGCGAGCAGCAAGCGGTAGTCCTCAATACTGAGCAGCACGAGGCGGGGTTTGTTGCGCTGCACGATTGTCACCGGCCTGCGCAGCGCCTCGGCGATGATGTCGCCGGAGCGTCGCGAGAGGTCGCTCGTGGAGTAGGTTGCCATAGCCGCTCCTGTGATTGCCGTAGACTACGAGATTACTGTGAATGCTGCAACGCCCAAGCGTTGCCACCGGCGCCCAACGACCGTTTATGGGTTGATATTCCTAGACCCCGCCCCGGGTCCGCCTGGGTGAGAAGCGGACGCCGGGCATCAACCCACCTGCCGCCCGGCCGCACCGCTCAAACGACCCCGGCCGCCCGCAGCGCTGCGATATGCGCCGCGCCGTAACCGATCTCCCGCAGCACGGCGTCAGTGTCCGCCCCCAGCGTCGGCGCCGCCTTGCGCGGCATGTCCGTCCCCGGCAGGCGGAACGCCGGCGCCACCATGCGGAACTCCGGCCGCTCCGGGTGCGCGTACGACCACACCCTCTCCTCCCCGGTGACGAACGCCGAAGTCAACGCGCGCTCCACGTCGTGCACTGGCGCCGCCGGCACCTCGCCGGCGAAATGCGCCAGCCAGGCCTCGGTGGTCCGCGCCGACAGCGCCGCGTCCAGCAGCACGGTCAGCTCGGCCCGGTTGGCCAGCCGCGCCCGGAACGTGGCGAAGCGCGGGTCGTCCGCCCACGCCGGCCGGCCCAGCCTGCCGCACAGCACCGGCCAGAATTTCTGCTTGTTGCACATGATGAAGATCCAGCCGTCGGCGGTGCGGTAGAGCTGGCTGGGGGTCAGCGACGGGTGCGCAGAGCGCGGCTCGCGGCCCTGCACGTGGCCCTCATTGAGGAACCACGTCGCCAGGTAGTTCAGGTTGGCCAACGCGGTGTCGAACAGGCTGACCTCGACGTCGCGGCCCTGCCCGGAAGTGCGCGCGGCGACGATGCCGCCCAGCAGCGCGAGCGCGGCATAGACGCCGGCCATCATGTCGACGATGGACAGGCCGAAGCGCGCCGGCGCGCCGTCCGGTTCGCCGGTCAGCGACAGGTAGCCGGCCTCGGCCTGCATCAGGTAGTCGTAGCCCGGCCAGGCCGCCCGGCTGCCGTCGCGCCCATAGGCCGAGAGATGCGCGCAGACGATGCGCGGATTCGCCCCCTTCAGCGCGTCATACGTCACGCCGAGCCGCGCCGGCTGGTCGCCGCGCAGGTTGTCCAGCACCCCATCGGCGCCGCGCGCCAGGTCGTGCAGCACGGCCCGGCCCTCATCGGTGCGCAGGCTGAGCGTGACCGAGCGCTTGTTGCGGTTGAACGCCTGGAAGAAATGGCTGTCGTGCTCGCCGAGGAAATACGGCCCGACCTGGCGCGAGACATCGCCGCCCTCGGCCGGGTTTTCCAGCTTGATCACCTCGGCGCCCATGTCGGCCAACTGCATCGAGCCGAACGGTCCGGCGCCGTATTGCTCGACCGCCAGGATGCGCATGCCGGCGAGCGGCAGCGCCGTGGGGGAGGCGCTGCCCGAGGACGCGGTCATCGGCGCAGGACCCCTGTCATTGCGAGCGCAGCGAAGCAATCTCCCACCGATTTCGCACCACCGCCCATGGCGAGATCACACCGGATGCCGCTGCACAAGCTGGCGCGCGATGATGATGCGCTGCAGCTCGTTGGTGCCCTCGCCGATCACCAGCAGCGGCGCGTCGCGATACAGCCGCTCGACCGGGAACTCGGTGGAGTAGCCGTAGCCGCCATGCACGCGCATCGCCTCGGTGGCGTTCTCCAGCGCCGTTTCGGTCGCGAACAGCTTGGCCATGCCGGCTTCCATGTCGCAGCGCACGCCTTGGTCGTACAGCTCCGCCGCGCGCCGCGTCAGCAGCCGGGCCGCCTCGGTGCGCGTCGCCATGTCGGCCAGCTTCAACTGAATCGCCTGGTGTTGCGCGATCGGCTTGCCGAACGTCTTCCGTAGTTGCGCATAGCGCAACAACTCGTCCAGCGCCGCCTGCGCGATGCCGACCCCGCGCGACGCGACGTTGATCCGCCCCAGCTCCAGGCCGGACAGCGCGTGCTTCAGGCCCACCCCCTCGACGCCGCCGATCAGCCGGTCCGCCGGCACGCGATAATCGTCGAACACCAGCTCGGCGCTGTCGATGCCCTTGTAGCCCAGCTTTTCCAGCTTGCGGCTGACGGTGAAGCCGGGACCCTTCTCCGCCAGGAACAGGCTCATGCCGCGATGGCGCGGCTCGGCGGCGGGGTCGGTCTTCACCAGCAGCGCGAAGCACGACCCGTGGATGCCGTTGCTGATCCAGGTCTTCGTCCCGTTGATCACGTAATGATCGCCGTCGCGCCGCGCGGTGGTGCGGATTGCCTGCAGATCGGTGCCGCAATCGGGCTCGGTCAGCGCCAGGCCGCCGCGCACCTCGCCACTGGCGAAGCGGGGCAAAAAGTCGCGCTTCTGCGCCTCGGTGCCGTGCCGCTCCACCACCGCCGCCATGATCAGGTGCGAGTTGAAGATGCCGGTCAGCGACATCCAGACGCGCGCGATGCGCTCGACGATCGCGGCATAGGTGGCGCAGGGCAGGCCCAGGCCGCCGTAGCGCGGCCCGATGGTGGCGCCGAACAGCCCGAGCTCGCGCATGCGCCCGACGATCTCCGCCGGCCAGGTATCGGACTTCTCCAGTGCGTGCACGTGCGGCGCGACATCGCGGGTGAGAAAAGCCTCGATCGTGTCGAGGATCAGCGCGTCCGACACGTCACACCGGCTTCCAGTTTCGGTCCACGATCACATCGATCAGCGTCGGCCCGTCGGCCTGCAGCGCCGCCGCCAGCAGATCCTTCACCTCGGCGATCCGCGTCGCGCGATACGCGGCGAGGCCAAGGCCTTGCGCGACCGCGACGAAATCCACCGCCGGTTCGACCAGGTCCATCCCCACATAGGTGTCGGTCTGCGCCGCCAGTCCCTGCATGGCGTTCACCCGCTGCTTCAGGATGCGGTAGCTGGAATTGTTGATGATGACGAACACCATCGACAAATTCTCGTGCGCCGCGGTCCACAGCCCCTGGATCGTGTACATCGCCGAGCCGTCGCCGATCAGCGCCACCACCGGCCGCTCCGGCAACGCCAGCTTGGCACCGATCGCGGCCGGCAGCCCCCAGCCGATGCCGCCGCCGCGCAGGCCGAAGAAGCTCTGCGGATCGTCGCTCTTCAGGAAGCGCCGCAGCCCGGCGCCGGAGGAGATCGTCTCGTCGATTACCACCGCCTCGGCCGGCAGCAGACCGGCGATCGCCTGCATCAGCGACAGCGGATGGATCGGCGTGCGCCCGGCGGCGGCCTCGGCGTTGGCGCGAAGCTGCAGCAGGCTCTGCCGCGTCGCCGCCTGCATCTCCGCCACCCGGGTGCGCGCCCGCTCGGTCTCGGCGGCGCTGCGCGCCCGCGCGACGGCCGCAGTCAGTTCCGGCAGCGTTGCCTTCGGATCGCCCAGGATTGCCACCTTTTCCGGAAAATTCTTGCCCAGCTCCCACGGATCGGTGTCGAGATGAACGATCGGCATTCCCTCCGGCAGCGGATCGACCTCGCCGGGCAAGGAGAGGGTGAACAGGTCGGCGCCGATCGAGATCAGCAGGTCGTGCCGGCTCAGCAGCCCGCGGATCACCGCCGGCAGCCGGGCGAAGCCGCCGCGATACAGCGGGTGCGACGACGGAAACATCGTCCGGCTTGCCAGACCCTCGTCGTAGACCGGCGCGCCGAGCAGCTCGGCCAGCGCAACGAGTTCGCCCAGCGCGTTGCCCTGCGGCACCGCGTCGCCGGCCAGGATCACCGGGCTGTCCGCGCGCGCCAGCACCGCCGCCGCCTGGGCGATCGCGCCGGCGTCGCCGCGGATCCCGCTCGCCACCCGCGTCGGCGCGCCGAGATCGAGTTCGGCATCGGCGTTCATGATGTCGCCCGGCAGCGACAGGAACACCGGGCCGGTCGGTGGCGCCAGCGCCGTTTTGGCCGCGCGATGGATCATCAGCGGCAGGTCGGCGACGCGGCGCACCTCGGCGGACCATTTCACGAACGGCTGGGCGATGCGCGGCAGATCGGCCCACAGCAGCGGCTCGGTGACGTTGAAGGTCTGCTCGTGCTGTCCGGCGGTCACCAGGATCGGCGCGCCGGCCTTCTGCGCGTCGTACAGCATGCCCATCGCGTTGCCGAGGCCGGGTGCCACGTGCAGGTTGACCACCGCAAGTTCGCCCGAGGCCTGGGCGTAGCCGTCGGCCATGCTCATCGCCACGGCTTCCTGCAACGCCAGCACGTAGTGCAGCTCCGTCTCGCCGGCGAGCGCGTCCATCAACGGCAGTTCGGTCGTTCCGGGGTTGCCGAACATGATGCGCACGCCTTCCTGCTTCAGCAGTTCGAGCAGCGCGGTCTTGCCCGACAGGTACGGCATTGCAACCCTCCCATGCGCGCCAGTGGCTGTCTCGCGCTTCCCAAGGCAGCCGCCGGTGGCCAGACTGCCAACGTGACTGTAGGCAGGCAATCAGGCTTGCACCAGACGAAGAGGACGACGTTCACCCATGCCGCATATCACCCGCCGCGCCGCATTGACTGGCCTGGCCATCGCACCGCTCGCCCGGCCCGGGATCATCCGCGCACAGAGCACATCGAAGCCGGTGAAGATCGGCCTGCTCAGCGACATGAGCGGGCCGTACCGCGACGTCGGCGGGCCAGGCAACAAGGTCGCCGTCGAGCTCGCAATCGAGGATGTCGGCGGCTCCGTGCTCGGCCGCGAGATCGAGATCCTGCAGGCCGACGACCAGAACAAGCCGGATGTCGCCGCCGCGCTGGCGCGCGAGTGGATTGACAGCCAGGGCGTCGATGCGTTGACCGACGGCGCGGCCAGCTCCTCGGGGCTGGCGGTGCAGCAGATCTGCATGGAGAAGAAACGGCCCTACCTGATCACCGGGCCGGCGACCTCGGACATGACCGGGCCGAAATGCACGCCGTATGGCATCCAATTCTCCTACGACACCTACGCGCTGGCCAACGGCACCGGCATAGCACTGACCAAGGCGGGCGGCGATTCCTGGTTCTTCATCACCGCGGACTATGCGTTCGGCTACGCACTGGAACGCGACACCATCAACGCGGTGAAGGCGGCGGGCGGCAAGGTGTTGGGGACCACGCGTGCGCCACTGGCGACGCCGGATTTCTCCAGCTTCCTGGTCCAGGCGCAGGCCTCGGGCGCCAAGGTACTGGGCCTGGCGAATGCCGGCACCGACCTGCAGAACTGCATCAAGCAGGCCGCCGAGTTCGGCATCAGCGGCAAGGGCATGAAGGTCGCGACGCTGCTGATGCAGATCAGCGACGTGAACTCGTTGGGGCAGAAGACTTGCGAGGGGCTGATCTACACCGACTCGTTCTATTGGGACATGACCGAGAAAACGCGCGCCTGGTCGAAGCGCTGGGGTGCGAAGATGGGCGGCATGGTGCCGGGGCTGCTGCATGCGGGGCAGTACTGCGCGGCGTTCCACTGGCTGAAGGCGATCCAGGCCGCCGGCACCACGGATGCCGATACGGTGGTGGCGAAGATGAAGGCCACCAAGGTCAACGACTTTTACAATACCGACGTGACGATCCGCCAGGACGGGCGCGTGATGCACCAGATGTATCTGTGGCAGGTGAAACCCGCGTCGGAAGCGAAATACAAATACGACTTCTGCACCAATCTCGCGGTGATCAAGCCGGCCGACGCATGGCGCCCGATGACCCCCGGCCTCTGCCCGTTCGTGAAGGTGTAGCCTCAGGCAGGTCGCGCGTTCACCGTAGGGCGGAAAAGCGCAGCGCATTCCGCCGATTTGCGTCGGCGCGGAAATCGCAGGCTGCGGCCTGCCGGAATGGTGGCGGAAGGCGCTGCGCTTTTCCGCCCTACGCGCTACTTGCGTGCGTGCCGCATCGTGCCGGTCAGATCACCAGCTCGATCAGGAACGGCCCCTTCCGCGCGCAGCGACTGCGCCAGCAGGTCGGCGAATGCCTCGCAGGTTTCGGCGCGCGCGGCCTCGACGCCCATGCCGTTGGCCAGCCGCACCCAGTCGATGTCGGGATTGCCGAGGTCCAGCATGTCGAGCGCGGTGCGGCCCGGATTGGCGCCGACGTTGGCCAGCTCGCCGAGCAGGATCTGGTATTTGCGGTTCGACAGCAGAACGGTGGTGACGTCGAGCTTTTCGCGCGCCTGGGTCCACAGCGCCTGCAGCGTGTACATCGCCGAGCCGTCCGCCTGCAGCTTGATCACGCGCCGGCCGGGCGCGCCGATCGCCGCACCGGTGGCCAGCGGCAGGCCGCCGCCGATCGCCCCGCCGGTGCACGGTCAGCCAGTCGTGCGGCGGCGGCGGCATAGGTCAGCGGGAAGAAGCCGCGGCCGAAGGTGACCGCTTCGTCGACGATCACCGCGCCCTCCGGCAGCAGCGCGCGCGACGGTGGCCGCGACCGCCTCGGGTGTCAGCGCGCCGCGGGCGGCGGTCGGGCGCGGGCCAGGGTCGGGCAGCGGCGCGCGGGGCGCGCCGAGCGCGTCGGCCAGCCGCGCCAGCGCCTCGGCCGCGTCCTGCTCGGGGCGCGCCAGGACGTGCACGTCGGCATCCGCCGGCACCGAGGTGCCGCGGCTTGTTCGGATAGGCGAAGAACGTCACCGGCTTGCGCGCGCCGACCAGGATCATCTGACGCGTGCCGGCCAGCGCCTTGACCGCGGCGTCCACGACGTAGGGCACGCGATCGACCGGCACCCGGCCCTGCCCGCGCGCCAGCCGTCCGTTGGAGCCCTGCGCCATCAGCCGCGCGCCGGTGGCGGCGGCGATGCGGTGCGCAAGTTCGAGTGCCTGCGGCACTGGACACCGCGTTGCCGCCCAGCAGCAGCACGGTCGGCTCGCCGCGGCGCAGGATGCGCGGCGGCGTTGCCGACCTGGGCCGGGTCGGCGCGCGGCGCCGGCGGGCACCGGCAGCGCCTCGGCGACGATGCCGCCCTCGTCCCACGAGGTGTCGGACGGCAGGATCAGCGTGGCGATCTGCCCGGCGATAGCTGCGCGCCGCCTGCACCGCGACGGCGGCATCGGCGCCGACCGTTGCCGACGGTCGTCGCGGTGCGCACCCAGCCGGAGACGCCGCGCGCCCAGCCCTCGGTGTCGGCGGTCAGCGGCGCATCGAGCGGGCGGTGGTAGGTCGCCTGGTCGCCGACGATGTTGACGATCGGCGTCAGTGCGCGGCGCGCGTTGTGCAGGTTGGCGAGGCCGTTGGCGAGGCCCGGGCCGCAATGCAGCAGCGTCGCCGCCGGCTTGCCGGCCATGCGCGCGTAGCCGTCGGCCGCGCCGGTCACCACGCCCTCGAACAGGCCGAGCACGCAGCGCATGCCGGGGATGCGGTCGAGCGCGGCGACGAAATGCATCTCCGAGGTGCCGGGATTGGAGAAGCAGGTATCGACCCCGCTCTTCAGCAGCGTGTGCACCAGGCTTTCGGCGCCGTTCATTCTCGGTGGTCCCCTCTTTGGCCTGCGAGCGGGGACACTGCCCGCGCCTTGGCGCCCTGGCAACCCGGGCGGAACGCTGGCATGCAGCGGCCATACGTCAGACCAGGAGTGGACCGTCGCGATGCGCCTTACCGTGCTTTATTCCGAGAACATGTATGCCGATGACAGCGTCGAGCGGCGCATCTACGGGCCCGATGTGCGGGTGATCTTTCCGCGGGCGTCGACCTCGGTCGCCGGCCTGTCGGACGCCGATTGTGCCGCGGCGGACGGGCTGATGATCATGCGCTTGCGGGTGACGGCGGCGGACCTGCGGCGCTTTCCCAGGCTACGCGCGATCTGCCGGATGGGCGTGGGCTACGACATCCTGGACCGCACGGCGGCGGCCGAGCGGCAGATCATGATCCTCAACGTGCCGGATTACGGCACCACCGAGGTGGCAGACCACGCGATCGCCCTGGCGCTGGCGCTGCGCCGCGGGTTGCTGCTGCACCACGAGCTGCAGCGCAAGGATCCGCCGGCGGCATGGCGCTATGTGCGCGATCCGTTGGTGCGGCGCACCGGGGTGCAGACCTTCGGCATCGTCGGCCTCGGGCGGATCGGCACCGCGACCGCGTTGCGGGCGAAGGCGTTGGGCTTTCGCGTGGTGTTCTTCGATCCTCACCTGCCGAACGGCGTCGAGCTGGGCGTGGGGGTCGAACGCGCGGCGAGCCTGGAGGCGCTGCTGCGGCAGACCGATACGTTGTCGATCCATGCACCGCTCACGCCGCAGACGCGCGGGCTGATCGGCGCGCCGGAGCTGGCGCTGCTGCCCGAGGGTGCGGTGGTGGTGAACACCGCGCGCGGGCCGATCATCGACATCGACGCGCTGGCCGAGGCGTTGCGCAGCGGGCACCTGGCCGGCGTCGGGCTCGACGTGGTTCCGGTGGAGCCGCCGGTCGACCCGTTGCCGGAACTGATCCGCGCCTACCGCGCACGTGAGGCGTGGTGCGAGGGGAGGCTGATCATCACGCCGCACGCGGCGTTCTTCTCACCGCAGGCGTGGGACGACATCCGCGTCAAGTCGGCCGAGACGATGCGCGCGGCGCTGCTCGGGCCGCGGCCGCAGAACGTCATCACGCCCGAAATGGATTAGCGAGGGTCCGAGAACAGTCAGCGGAGATCGGTTGCGACTCCCCGCGCCGTGGCATGGGGTGGCGATCGAGCTGCTGCGGCCTGGTGCCGCGAGGCGGAACGGCGTCTGGCCTTGCAAGACCGGCGAAAGGCACCGCCCCGGGGGCGGTGGGCCTTTCCGGGTTGGATCGACGCGCTTGTTTCCTGTTCGACGCGGGCGTGCCATGGCGTGCACCCCGTCGCTTGGGGCGGCGGGGTGCACGGCGAATGCGGGCTCGCTCCCCGCCGTCCGTCACAGCACAGAGAACTGCGCCGTACTCATGGCTCCGAGCTGCATATCGGTCAGCGCCGGGATCTGGATCGAGGTGAGTGCGGCAACCTCAGTCGTTGACAGCGCATGGATCTGGCTCGTGGTGAGAGCCGGAATGTCGGTCGTGGTCAGCGCGACAATCTCCGAAGTGGTCAGCGCGAAGACGTCCGCCGTGGTGAATGCAGGCACCTGAGTCGTGGTGAGAGCCGCAATATCCCCGGTGGACAGGGCCTGCGCCTCCGCGGTCGACAGCGCGGAGACGCCCGCCGTGGACAGCGCCGCGAATTGCGTCGTGGTGAAGGCCAGAACGTCCGCGGACGTCAGGCCGACGAGATCGGCCGAGTTCAGCCCGGCGATGGCGGCGGAGCTCAGCGCCTGCGCCTCGGCGGTGCCGAGCGAGGCGAGCTGGGTGGTGGTCAGCGCGGCGATCTGCGCCGAGGACAGCACGGCGGCGTTGGCGGTGCCCATCGCATCGATCTGCGCCGCGGTCAGCCCGGGCACCTGGGCGGCGGTGATCGCCTTGACCTGGGCGGTCCCCAGCGCCAGCACCTGCGCGGTGGTCAGCCCGTTGAGCTGGGCGGTGCTCAGCGCGGCGAACTGCGCGGTGGTCAGCGCGTCGATCTGCGCCGTGCCCATCCCCGGGACGAACGCCGTGCCCGTCCCGGACCCGCTCAGCTCCGCGGTGCTCAGCCCGGCCAGCGCGGCGGTGCTCAGCCCCGGGAGCTGGGTGCT
Source organism: uncultured Alphaproteobacteria bacterium (assembly GCA_963773345.1). GTDB lineage: Bacteria > Pseudomonadota > Alphaproteobacteria > Acetobacterales > Acetobacteraceae > Palsa-883. The sequence continues at coordinate 2,222,786 of CAVZBG010000010.1, forward strand.
GCCCAGGGCGACGAGTCGGCCGAGGGCAGGCCGACGAGATCGGCCGAGTTCAGCCCGGCGATGGCGGCGGAGCTCAGCGCCTGCGCCTCGGCGGTGCCGAGCGAGGCGAGCTGGGTGGTGGTCAGCGCGGCGATCTGCGCCGAGGACAGCACGGCGGCGTTGGCGGTGCCCATCGCATCGATCTGTGCCGCGGTCAGCCCGGGCACCTGGGCGGCGGTGATCGCCTTGACCTGGGCGGTCCCCAGCGCCAGCACCTGCGCGGTGGTCAGCCCGTTGAGCTGGGCGGTGCTCAGCGCGGCGATCTGCGCGGGGTGAAGGCATCCACCCCGGCGGTGCCGAGGGCGACCAGCATGGCGGTGCTCAGCCCGGCCAGCGCGGCGGTGCTCAGCCCCGGGAGCTGGGTGCTGCCCAGGGCGACGATGTCGGCCGAGGGCAGGCCGACGAGATCGGCCGAGTTCAGTCCGGCGATGGCGGCGGAGCTCAGCGCCTGCGCCTCGGCGGTGCCGAGCGAGGCGAGCTGGGTGGTGGTCAGCGCGGCGATCTGCGCCGAGGACAGCACGGCGGCGTTGGCGGTGCCCATCGCATCGATCTGTGCCGCGGTCAGCCCGGGCACCTGGGCGGCGGTGATCGCCTTGACCTGGGCGGTCCCCAGCGCCAGCACCTGCGCGGTGGTCAGCCCGTTGAGCTGGGCGGTGCTGAGCGCGGCGATCTGCGTCGGGGTGAAGGCATCCACCCCGGCGGTGCCGAGGGCGACCAGCATGGCGGTGCTCAGCCCGGCCAGCGCGGCAGTGCTCAGCCCCGGGAGCTGGGCGCTGCCCAGGGCGACGACGTCGGCCGAGGGCAGGCCGACGAGATCGGCCGAGTTCAGCCCGGCGATGGCGGCGGAGCTCAGCGCCTGCGCCTCGGCGGTGCCGAGCGAGGCGAGCTGGGTGGTGGTCAGCGCGGCGATCTGCGCCGAGGACAGCACGGCGGCGTTGGCGGTGCCCATCGCATCGATCTGTGCCGCGGTCAGCCCGGGCACCTGGGCGGCGGTGATCGCCTTGACCTGGGCGGTCCCCAGCGCCAGCACCTGCGCGGTGGTCAGCCCGTTGAGCTGGGCGGTGCTCAGCGCGGCGAACTGCGCGGTGGTCAGCGCGTCGATCTGCGCCGTGCCCATCCCCGGGACGAACGCCGTGCCCGTCCCGGACCCGCTCAGCTCCGCGGTGCTCAGCCCGGCCAGCGCGGCGGTGCTCAGCCCCGGGAGCTGGGTGCTGCCCAGGGCGACGATGTCGGCCGAGGGCAGGCCGACGAGATCGGCCGAGTTCAGTCCGGCGATGGCGGCGGAGCTCAGCGCCTGCGCCTCGGCGGTGCCGAGCGAGGCGAGCTGGGTGGTGGTCAGCGCGGCGATCTGCGCCGAGGACAGCACGGCGGCGTTGGCGGTGCCCATCGCATCGATCTGTGCCGCGGTCAGCCCGGGCACCTGGGCGGCGGTGATCGCCTTGACCTGGGCGGTCCCCAGCGCCAGCACCTGCGCGGTGGTCAGCCCGTTGAGCTGGGCGGTGCTGAGCGCGGCGATCTGCGTCGGGGTGAAGGCATCCACCCCGGCGGTGCCGAGGGCGACCAGCATGGCGGTGCTCAGCCCGGCCAGCGCGGCGGTGCTCAGCCCCGGGAGCTGGGCGCTGCCCAATCCGGTGACGTCGGCCGAGGGCAGGCCGACGAGATCGGCCGAGTTCAGTCCGGCGATGGCGGCGGAGCTCAGCGCCTGCGCCTCGGCGGTGCCGAGCGAGGCGAGCTGGGTGGTGGTCAGCGCGGCGATCTGCGCCGAGGACAGCACGGCGGCGTTGGCGGTGCCCATCGCATCGATCTGTGCCGCGGTCAGCCCGGGCACCTGGGCGGCGGTGATCGCCTTGACCTGGGCGGTCCCCAGCGCCAGCACCTGCGCGGTGGTCAGCCCGTTGAGCTGGGCGGTGCTCAGCGCGGCGAACTGCGCGGTGGTCAGCGCGTCGATCTGCGCCGTGCCCATCCCCGGGACGAACGCCGTGCCCGTCCCGGACCCGCTCAGCTCCGCGGTGCTCAGCCCGGCCAGCGCGGCGGTGCTCAGCCCCGGGAGCTGGGTGCTGCCCAGGGCGACGATGTCGGCCGAGGGCAGGCCGACGAGATCGGCCGAGTTCAGTCCGGCGATGGCGGCGGAGCTCAGCGCCTGCGCCTCGGCGGTGCCGAGCGAGGCGAGCTGGGTGGTGGTCAGCGCGGCGATCTGCGCCGAGGACAGCACGGCGGCGTTGGCGGTGCCCATCGCATCGATCTGTGCCGCGGTCAGCCCGGGCACCTGGGCGGCGGTGATCGCCTTGACCTGGGCGGTCCCCAGCGCCAGCACCTGCGCGGTGGTCAGCCCGTTGAGCTGGGCGGTGCTGAGCGCGGCGATCTGCGTCGGGGTGAAGGCATCCACCCCGGCGGTGCCGAGGGCGACCAGCATGGCGGTGCTCAGCCCGGCCAGCGCGGCGGTGCTCAGCCCCGGGAGCTGGGCGCTGCCCAATCCGGTGACGTCGGCCGAGGGCAGGCCGACGAGATCGGCCGAGTTCAGTCCGGCGATGGCGGCGGAGCTCAGCGCCTGCGCCTCGGCGGTGCCGAGCGAGGCGAGCTGGGTGGTGGTCAGCGCGGCGATCTGCGCCGAGGACAGCACGGCGGCGTTGGCGGTGCCCATCGCATCGATCTGCGCCGCGGTCAGCCCGGGCACCTGGGCGGCGGTGATCGCCTTGACCTGGGCGGTCCCCAGCGCCAGCACCTGCGCGGTGGTCAGCCCGTTGAGCTGGGCGGTGCTCAGCGCGGCGAACTGCGCGGTGGTCAGCGCGTCGATCTGCGCCGTGCCCATCCCCGGGACGAACGCCGTGCCCGTCCCGGACCCGCTCAGCTCCGCGGTGCTCAGCCCGGCCAGCGCGGCGGTGCTCAGCCCCGGGAGCTGGGTGCTGCCCAGGGCGACGATGTCGGCCGAGGGCAGGCCGACGAGATCGGCCGAGTTCAGTCCGGCGATGGCGGCGGAGCTCAGCGCCTGCGCCTCGGCGGTGCCGAGCGAGGCGAGCTGGGTGGTGGTCAGCGCGGCGATCTGCGCCGAGGACAGCACGGCGGCGTTGGCGGTGCCCATCGCATCGATCTGTGCCGCGGTCAGCCCGGGCACCTGGGCGGCGGTGATCGCCTTGACCTGGGCGGTCCCCAGCGCCAGCACCTGCGCGGTGGTCAGCCCGTTGAGCTGGGCGGTGCTGAGCGCGGCGATCTGCGTCGGGGTGAAGGCATCCACCCCGGCGGTGCCGAGGGCGACCAGCATGGCGGTGCTCAGCCCGGCCAGCGCGGCGGTGCTCAGCCCCGGGAGCTGGGCGCTGCCCAATCCGGTGACGTCGGCCGAGGGCAGGCCGACGAGATCGGCCGAGTTCAGCCCGGCGATGGCGGCGGAGCTCAGCGCCTGCGCCTCGGCGGTGCCGAGCGAGGCGAGCTGGGTGGTGGTCAGCGCGGCGATCTGCGCCGAGGACAGCACGGCGGCGTTGGCGGTGCCCATCGCATCGATCTGCGCCGCGGTCAGCCCGGGCACCTGGGCGGCGGTGATCGCCTTGACCTGGGCGGTCCCCAGCGCCAGCACCTGCGCGGTGGTCAGCCCGTTGAGCTGGGCGGTGCTCAGCGCGGCGAACTGCGCGGTGGTCAGCGCGTCGATCTGCGCCGTGCCCATCCCCGGGACGAACGCCGTGCCCGTCCCGGACCCGCTCAGCTCCGCGGTGCTCAGCCCGGCCAGCGCGGCGGTGCTCAGCCCCGGGAGCTGGGTGCTGCCCAGGGCGACGATGTCGGCCGAGGGCAGGCCGACGAGATCGGCCGAGTTCAGTCCGGCGATGGCGGCGGAGCTCAGCGCCTGCGCCTCGGCGGTGCCGAGCGAGGCGAGCTGGGTGGTGGTCAGCGCGGCGATCTGCGCCGAGGACAGCACGGCGGCGTTGGCGGTGCCCATCGCATCGATCTGCGCCGCGGTCAGCCCGGGCACCTGGGCGGCGGTGATCGCCTTGACCTGGGCGGTCCCCAGCGCCAGCACCTGCGCGGTGGTCAGCCCGTTGAGCTGGGCGGTGCTGAGCGCGGCGATCTGCGTCGGGGTGAAGGCATCCACCCCGGCGGTGCCGAGGGCGACCAGCATGGCGGTGCTCAGCCCGGCCAGCGCGGCGGTGCTCAGCCCCGGGAGCTGGGCGCTGCCCAATCCGGTGACGTCGGCCGAGGGCAGGCCGACGAGATCGGCCGAGTTCAGCCCGGCGATGGCGGCGGAGCTCAGCGCCTGCGCCTCGGCGGTGCCGAGCGAGGCGAGCTGGGTGGTGGTCAGCGCGGCGATCTGCGCCGAGGACAGCACGGCGGCGTTGGCGGTGCCCATCGCATCGATCTGCGCCGCGGTCAGCCCGGGCACCTGGGCGGCGCTGATCGCCTTGACCTGGGCGGTCCCCAGCGCCAGCACCTGCGCGGTGGTCAGCCCGTTGAGCTGGGCGGTGCTCAGCGCGGCGAACTGCGCGGTGGTCAGCGCGTCGATCTGCGCCGTGCCCATCCCCGGGACGAACGCCGTGCCCGTCCCGGACCCGCTCAGCTCCGCGGTGCTCAGCCCGGCCAGCGCGGCAGTGCTCAG
>CAVZBG010000011.1:0-202500 GCA_963773345.1 uncultured Alphaproteobacteria bacterium
GAATTCCAACGCAAGGCGACCAGGTATTCCGATCTGATGGCGGCCACCGTTCCGATCTGATGGCGACCACCGTTCCGATTTGAGCCCGGCCACCCTCCGCCAAGCAGCAAGGAGGGCATCCGGGCAGAGGAGGGATCGTCTCGCGGGTCAGTTTTCACCCGGGTCCATGTTTCCCCATCGCAATCGATGGAGGGAACGCGGATGCCGACGGAGAGACTGTCCATGCGGCGGATACGGCAGGTCCTGCAATTACACTTCGGTGCCCACGTCAGCTCCCGGGGCATCGCTCGCGAGGTCGGTGTGGGCCGCACCACCGTGTTGGAGTACCTGGCACGAGCCAGTGCCGCCGGGCTCGGCTGGCCGCTACCGCCCGACCTGACCGACGAGGCGCTGGAACAGCGCCTGTTCCCTGCGCCCAGCACCAAACTGGGTGCCCGCCGCCATCCCGAACCCGACTGGGCTCTGCTGGTGCGCGAGATGAAGCGTCCCGAGGTCAGCCTGCTGATCTTGTGGGAAGAGTACGACGCGGTGCATCCGCAGGGCTACGGCTACAGCCGGTTTTGTGAGTTGTACCGGGCGTTCGAGCGTCGCCTGTCGCCGACGATGCGCCAGACCCACGTTGCCGGACATAAGGCGTTCGTCGACTATTCCGGCAAGAAGGTCCCGATCGTCGACCCGCTCACCGGCGAAGTGCGCATGGCGGAGATCTTCGTCGGCGTGCTCGGCGCGTCGAACCTGACCTATGCCGAGGCAAGCTGGACACAGACCCTGCCGGACTGGATTGGCGCACACGTCCGCATGTTCCGCTTCTTCGGCGCAGCACCGCGTCTGCTTGTGCCAGACAATCTCAAGAGCGGCGTCAACAAGCCCTCGTTCTACGACCCTGAGCTGAACCGCAGCTACGCCGCGATGGCCGCGCACTACAACGTCGGCGTGCTGCCGGCACGACCGAGAAAGCCGCGTGACAAGGCGGCGGTCGAAGCCGGAGTCCGTTTCGCTCAGAGCTATATTCTCGGCCGGTTGCGTCACGTCACCTTCTTTTCATTGGCTGCCTGCAACGCCGAGATCGACGCGGCTGTCGAGCGGATGAACGGCCGCGAGATGCGCCGGCTTGGCGTCAGCCGCCGTCAACTCTTCGAGGCGGTCGAACGCCCCCTCATGCAGCCATTGCCCGAACAGGACTACGAGTATGCCGAGTGGCGCCTCGCCCGCGTCGGGATTGATTACCACGTCGAGATCCAGGGCTTTTTCTACTCGGTGCCGCACGCCCTGATCCGCGAGCAGGTGGACACCCGCGCCACGGCCCGCACGATCGAGGTGTTCCACCACGGCAAACGCGTCGCCGCCCATGCCCGGCGTTACGGCGGACCGCGACACGGCACCCAGCCCGAACATATGCCGAGCGCACACCGTCGATATGGCGAATGGACACCGGAACGGTTGCAGCACCAGGCCCGTACCATCGGACCGAACACCGAGGGGCTGATCATCGCTGTGCTGGCCCGCCGGCCGCATCCCGAACAAGGCTTCCGCACCTGCCTCGGCGTGCTGCGCCTGTTCCGCGGCATCGATCCCGCCCGAGCCGAGGCGGTCAGCCTGCGCGCCATCGAGATCGGCGCGCTGACCTACGCCTCAGTCGGCTCGATCCTCAAACACCGGATCGACCAATCGGCGTCGCCGCGAGCCGCGGACGGCACGCCGTTGCTGCACGACAACATCCGCGGTCCTCGCTACTACCATTAGGAGACCGACTTTGCTCAAACATCCAACGCTCGACCTGTTGGCCGAACTCGGCCTGCACGGCATGGCGAAGGGCTTCCGGGATATGGTCGACAACCCGGACAGTGCCGCCCTCAGCCATGCGGAATGGCTTGGCGTCCTGCTCGACCGCGAGAACACGCAGCGCCAGCAGAAGCGGTTCGAGAGCCGCGCCAAGACCGCCAAGCTGCGCCATTTGGCCGCGGTCGAGGATGTCGACTACCGCACGCCGCGCGGTCTCGACCGCACGGTGTTCCTGAAGTTGGCCGGCTGCGACTGGATCCGTGAGCACCGGCACTGTCTGCTGACTGGGCCGGCCGGGGTCGGCAAGTCCTGGCTCGCCTGCGCGCTTGGCTACAAGGCCTGCCGGGAGAATTTGTCGGTGCTCTATCAGCGTGTGCCGCGGCTGTTTGCGGCCCTGGCGCTGGCCCGCGGCGACGGTCGCTACGCCAAGCTATTGAAGCAATTCGCTCGGGTCGATCTCCTGATCCTCGATGACTGGGGGCCGGAACCGCTGCTCGCCGAACAGCAGCGCGACCTGCTGGAGATCGTCGAGGACCGCTACGGCGCCGGCTCGCTGATCATCACCAGCCAGCTGCCAATCGACCGCTGGTACGAGATCGTCGGCAACCCGACGCTGGCCGACGCCATCCTCGATCGGATCATCCACAACGCGCATCGGATCGAACTGCGCGGCGAAAGCCTGCGCAAGCCGCGCGCCAGCGGATGAACTGCTGCCGGACAGCCCGGCCCCCCACTGCAAAGCGTTACGTAACGGAGATCAGGACCATGCCAAGAGGCCAGAAACCCGAGGGCGAGCACCCGCTGAGCAACGCCGAACGCCAGGCACGCTATCGCGCGCGCCTTTTGAAACAGCCCCCGCCCGTCGTGATCCGAACACGCCGGCCGGTCGACCGGCGCAGCCGACCTCAGCGTTGGGATGACGCGACCAATGTGCTTCAGCGGATCCAGGTTGAGTGTGTCGACTGGCTCATGGCACTGCCGGACAGCCTGCGCGGCACCCCGATGGGCGAGACGCTGGAGGCGATCGCCGATCTCGACCTCTCCGTGCTGGCCGAGATCAGACCACCGCGCGGTTACGGGCGGGATTAAGGTGCAATGAAAGGTTGAATTCCAGGCAGCGGGTCAGTCCAAACGGCATACCACCGCTTGACCCAGCCACGACCATCATGACATGAACAAAACCGGCCTGCGAGACGATCCCAGCCTGGCCGCCATCAGACTGGAATCGTGGCCGCGATCAAATTGGAATTGGTGGCCGCCTTCGTCGGAATCCGCAAGGCGGTATACCCGGACAGGTTTTCGAATTTCCTGGCCCTTCGACCCTGCTATAATAGCGTTCATGGAACCAGGCGCGAAAAGCCCGGCGGGGATCGCATTTGGGCGCTTTCTTCTATTGCCGCACCGCCGCGAACTGCTCGCGGATGGCCAGGCGACCGGCCTCGGTGCCCGCGCGTTTGACGTCCTGATGACGCTGATCGAGGCACGGGGCGCGGTTGTCAGCAAAGATGCGCTGGCGGCGCGTGTCTGGCCCGGCCAGTTCATTCAGGATACCGCGCTGCAGTCGCAGATATCGGCATTGCGCGCCGTCCTGGGCACGGACCGCGATCTGGTCCGCACTGTCTCGGGCCGCGGCTATCAGTTCGTCGGTGATATCCACGAGGACCGGGCACCACGGACTGATAAGGGCGGCGAAGGTGCGGCCGCGCCGCAGTCTGAGGCGAGTGAGTCGCCGACGAACCTGCCGGGGCCGGTTTCCGAGCTGATCGGCCGCGACAAGGAACTGGGCGAGATCGAAGCTCTGGCGGCGAACCACCGCCTGGTGACCCTCACCGGAGCCGGTGGCATTGGCAAAACACGGTTGGCGGTGGCGGTCGCCCGCCAACTGATGCCACGGTTTGGCGATGGTGTCTGGATCGTCGATTTTTCGTCGGTGTCGGACGCCAGCCTGGTTCCCGCTGCCATCGCAGCGGCGGTCGGGCTGGATTCCGGCGGCACCGCCACGCGCCAACACGTGGCGCAAGCGCTGGCCACCCGGCGCCCGTTGCTGGTGCTCGACACCTGCGAACACGTGGTCGGTGCCGTTGCTGCGATGGTGGAGGAACTGCTGCGGGCAGGTCCGGCGGTGCACGTGCTGGCCACCAGCCGTGAGCCGCTGCGCGCCGAGGGAGAATGGCTTTTTCCGGTGCTGCCTCTCGCCGTACCGGCGGAAGATGCACGCGACGACGAGCTCAGCCGGTACGGCGCGGTGCGGCTGTTCATTGAGCGGGCTCTAGCCACCGACCCGCATTTCGCACCCGGTCCAGGCAATGCAGCCGCAATCGCGGCGATCTGCCGGCGGCTCGATGGCATCCCCCTGGCGATCGAACTGGCGGCGGCGCGTACCGCCGCATACGGCGTCGAACAGCTCGTCGCGCACCTCAATGATCGCTTTCACCTCTTAACCGGCGGAAGGCGCACGGCGCTGCCGCGGCATCAGACCCTGCGTGCAACGCTCGACTGGAGCTACGAACTTCTGCTTGAACCCGAACGTGTGGTGCTGCGCCGCGTGGCGGTTTTCAGCGGGGTGTTCAGCCTGGAAGCGGCCAGTGCCGTGGCGGCAGACCCCGCGATCACGCCATCCCTGGTCATCCAGAGCCTTTCCGATCTGGTCGCCAAATCGCTCGTGGTCACCGAGATGAATCGCGTCGCGCACTATCGTCTGCTCGACACGACGCGGGTATACGCACTTGAAAAACTCCTCGAAAACGGCGAACGCGAGCGCGTTGCGCGGCGCCATGCGGAATATTATCGCGACCTGTTCCAACGGGCCAGCTCGGAAGTCGAGGCGCGACCCTCGACCGAATGGCTCGCCGAATACCGGCCCAAACTCGACAATCTGCGCCGCGCGCTGACTTGGGCGTTCGCCCCAGGCGGTGACACGGCGATCGGCATCGACCTGGCAGTCGCCTCAGTAGCAATCTGGTTCGAATTATCATTGTTCGGCGAATGCCTCGGCTGGATGGAAGCTTCCCTCGAGGCCCTCGAAGGGACGGATCGGTCGCCCACACGGGAAATGGTCTTGCGATACGCCCTGGGCTGCTCGCTTATGTTCGCGCAAGGCACGAACGACCGCGCGCGGGCTGAACTGACCCGCTCAGCTGAACTTGCCGCCCAGCTCGGGAATCTCGACTATCGGTTGCGCGCGTTGTTAGGACTGGCGAGCATTTGCCATCGTTCGCAGGACTTCCATGGCGCCGTCGCGCTTGGCCGCGAGGCCGAGGCGGCCGTAGCAGCGTCCTCGGACCCGATCAGCCTCTCGATGGCAGACTGGATTCTTGGCGTCTCGCTTCGGTTGCTGGCGAAATACGCCGAGGCATTGACCTGCGCCGAGAGAACGTATGAGCGCACCGCCGCCCCGGGCGTGCGGCGCGCTCATGTCGCGCGTCTTGGCAGAGACAGTTTCATCTCAGCCGGCGGCACCTTGGCGGTGGTGCACTGGACAATGGGCTTCCCCGACCAGGCTGCGCGAACCGCGAAATTCGTGCTGGCCGAGGCCGAGGCTGGCGGCCACATCGGTTCCGTTTGTCTTGCACTGACCTGGAGCGGCAGCATCGTTCCACTGCGCCTCGGAGACCTGACGACTGCCGGGCCAGCCGTCGCTCGCCTCAAGGAGCGGGCCCGAACCCACGGTCTGGGCAGCTATTACGCGACCGCACTTTGCTTCGAGGGGCAGGTCGCACTGAAACTGGGCGACGCGGCCGCCGCCGCGCGCCTGCTGCGCGCCGGCGTCGACCAGTTGCGGCGCACTCAGTCGGAAACGCTGTGCACGATGTTTCTCTCCGGCCTCGCCGAGGCTCTGCTCGCCTCGGGCCAGCCCGATGAGGCGCTCGCCGCCGCCAACGAAGCGGTCCGGCGATGCGAAGACAGCAACGCGTTCTGGTGGCTGCCGGAAGCCGTGCGGATAGAGGGCGAGGTGCGGCTGCGACTCAATCAGCCGCAGACCGCTCAGGCGGAAGCGGATTTCAGACGGTCGCTCGACCTGGCGCGGAATCAGGGAGCGCTGTCCTGGGAACTGCGCGCGGCGGCCAGTCTTGCCCGACTATTGCAGGGGCAGGGCCGGCCCGCCGATGCGAAGGACATTCTTCGCCCGGTCTACCGGCGGTTCACCGAGGGCTTCGGCACCGCCGATCTCCAATCGGCGAAAGCACTTCTGGATGCTCTCGGCCGGGCCTGAACGCCAGCGCGCCAGTGCCAGGCCCAGCGTCGGCGCCAACACCGGATCTTGCCGCAGGAACCACTGTTCGATGCAGATGTCGATATCCGGACCCGCCGGAACCGGCCCACTCGATCGGGCTACAGCGAGCCGATCGCTTGCAGTTCGTCCCGTGCAATCTCGCTGAACTCTTTGATCGGATCCAAATTCCCGCCTTGCTTGATCATGTCATGTATCTCACGGATCGTCTTATTGGGCGCGAAGTAGTCGTCGGTGGCCGTGCTCGCGATCCGCTCTGCGCAGGCGACGAGTTTTGGCGACGAGAGAATGCGCATTCTGCCGATCAAGGCGTAGAGACCGACAAGGTCGGCGACCTGCGGCTCGTTATGCATCAACGCATCAGCGTACACCCGCGACGCTTGGATGATAAAGTCCCGATAAAGGTCCTGGTGCCGCACCTTGTCCTGACCGATCAGCGCTGCCTTGGCCTGTAGACGTTGGCTGGCCCAGGAGCTGACGCCCGAAATGGCGCTACCGATGACTGCGCCGAGGAGGGCGGACAGCGCTGAAATATATGCCACGTCCATGGTTCATCCTGTTCGATATGCCGGCATGCCGGCTCTGCCGGTCTAAGCTTCGATTGCCCGCGCGATCACCTGGCGGCAAAACGCGCCACGCGAACCAAGCCGCCGATCGCTCGCCGTCGTCGGCGAGGGCAGGCCAGTCTCTGAGCCGGTCACATCCGGACAGGCATCGAGCCCTGCCCAGCCATCGATGAGCGGGAGACGCTCGGTCGAGCTCCCTGGTATCGTCATCTTATGGCAACGGTCTTACGAGGCGTCCCTGCTTGCACGTACGGCGCCGACAAGTGCGTCCACATGAGCACTGGTGTTGAATCTGCCGAAACTGACCCGCACGGTACCCTCAGGAAAGGTCCCGATGGCCTGGTGGGCTGCCGGAGCGCAGTGCAGCCCCGTGCGCACGGCAATTCCAAACGACTCATCGAGGATCGTCCCTGTGAGGGCGACGCTTCCGGCATCAAGTCGGAACGAGACGAACTCCAGTACCGGGTTCCACGTCGCAGAACATGCTGACCCCGTCGATCTGTCGCAGCTCGTTCGCCAAGGCCCGCGCTAGCAGCGCCTCGTGTTGTGCGATGGTCCCTACTCCGGCAGACCCGACGAAGCGGATGCCGGCGGCCAGACCAGCAATGCCTGGCAGGTTGATGGTGCCTGCCTCCAGCCGCCAGGGATACTCAGCGGGCTGTTCGGGACTTTCCGACTGGAAGCCTGTGCCGCCCTCGCGAAACGGCTGCACCGGCAAGGCGGCGGACAACACCAGCACGCCGGTTCCCATGGGTCCGTAAAGCCCCTTGTGTCCGGGAGCAGCCAGAACATCCACGCCCCAATCCTGCATGTCGATATCGAGGTCCCCGGCGCTCTGTGCCGCGTCAAGAATGAGCAAGCCGCCCCGTTCGTGGGTGATGGCGGCAATATCCTTGATCGGCGCCACGCAGCCAGTCACGTTCGAGACGTGCGAGATGACGACATAGTCGACGCGCTCGCGGCAGAGCGCACGGAAGTGGTCGAGGTCGATGCCGAATGCCGCGGTCGATTTCATCACTTCTACCTGCGCGCCGCAGCGGCGCAGTGAGTGAAGCGGGCGCATGACGGAATTGTGCTCGAACGGGCCGGTCACCACCCGGTCGCCCGATTTGATCAACCCCTTCAGCGCCAGGCACAGCGCGTCGGTGCAGTTCAACGTAAAAATGACCCGTTCGGGAGCCGGTGCATTGAACAGGCGGCAGACCGCTTGCCTGGTCTCGTCAACCAGGCGTTGCGCGTCCACCGACATCCGGTATGAGCCACGGCCCGGGTTGGCGCCGTGTTCGCGCATTGCCGTGTCGACGGCGCGATAGACCTCTTCCGGTTTCGGCCAGGTCGTTGCTGCGTTGTCCAGATAGATTGTGCTTTTGGTCATGCGAATCAGCCGCCGATGTATTTCCCGTAGAGGCTCAGCGCCGCTTTTGGATCCGAAATACCGAACATCATCGCCCGACCGTCGCGGAACACCACCACGTCATGACCGTCAGCCTGGAACTTGATGAGGAATGGGTTCTCCTCAAGCTTGAACATCCGTCCGAGCGTCTCGCGTAGCAGATCGAAATCCATGTTGAAGGAGGGCGGTGGCATGATCTGCATCGCGTCGCGTCCGCACAGTGACGCGGTGGCCAGACGGGTTCCGTGTTCGAGCAGGTCGAACTTGCGTTGACCACATACGGAACATGCGGCGACGCGAGTCATCGGCAAGGTCGAAAAATCGTTGTCCCACAGTTCGACGTGCACGAGGTGCGGTGATACCGCCGCCTGCTTGCCAACCACGATCTTGAGGGCTTGAGCGCTCTGCCATGCCGCGACCAGTGCTGCGATCGGGCCGAGCACGCCGACCGTTTCGCAGCTTAACGGCGGCGTGGTCGCCTGCGCGACCTCGGGAAGCAGGCAGTTCAGGCACGCCGAAGTTCCCGGGAGAACGACGGCGGCGGTCCCGAAAGTTCCCAGGCACGCACCATAAATCCAGGGGATTCCGTGCTTGACGCACGCCTGGTTGACCAGTGCGCGGGTATAAAAATTGTCCAACCCATCCACCACGACGGTCGCCCCGGCCACGATCCGCTCGATGTTTCCCGGATTGATGTCGTCCGTGAAGGGCTCGTAGCGGATTGTCGAGTTGATCCGCTTCAGATACCGCGCCGCCGCTTCCGCCTTGGGCAGTGACTGGGCGGCGTCGGCTTCTTCAAACAAGGATTGTCGCTGAAGATTGGTCCAATCAACGACGTCCCGGTCCACCAGCCGCAAAGTGCCGATACCGGCGCGCGCCAGCAGGTTCGCGCTGTTGGAACCGAGGGCACCCAGACCGGCCACGACGACCGTGGCGTTGGCAATCATAAGTTGTCCGGCTTCACCGATCTCCTTCAGCACCGTCTGGCGCGCATACCGTGACTGCATGGATCCCGCTCCGCCCGCTACCGATCAGTGCAGGAGATGCACGGATCAACCGACGCCTGGATCAGCGAGATGTTGCCCAACTGCTGCCCCATCGTCATCGCTTCGAGTGCGGGAATATTGACGAAGGACGGCGTACGGATCTTGACGCGCGCTGGCGTTTTGCCGCCGTCGGAGGCGACATAGTAGACGACTTCGCCGCGCGGCGCCTCGGTGAACACAATGGCTTCACCCGGCGGGATGGCCGGCATCCCCTCGAAAGCGCGCAATGGACTGGATGGCAGATTACGCAAGGCTTCGGTGATAACGCGAATGCTCTCCAGCAGTTCAAGCGCACGGACGACGACCCGCGCGCGGACATCGCCCTCGGGCTGGGTGACGATCTTGAATCCGAGTTCCTGATAGGCGAGGTAAGGGTGGTCCTCGCGAACGTCGATGTCCAAACCGGAGGCACGCGCGACCGGCCCGACGACGCCCCATTCGATCGCCTGCTCCTTGGTCAACGGACCGACACCGCCCATCCGCCCCTTCGCGGTGACATTGTTCATGAACGCCGGGACGACATCTTTCTCGATGACCTTGGCCATCGCCTGCACGGTTGCGATCGCCGATTGCGGGTCGGTGATATCCCGGTTCACCCCACCGATACGGTTCATACCGTAGTTCACGCGATTGCCGGAGATGGTTTCCAGCAGGTCCATGACCTGTTCGCGCAAGGTGTAAACCTCCATGAACAGCGTTTGAAAGCCCATGAATTCCGCCGCAAGTCCCGCCCACAGAAGATGCGAGTGCAGGCGCTCGAGCTCGGAGATGATCGTTCTGATGTAGACGGCGCGCGCGGGCACCTCGATCCCGGCAATCTGCTCCGCCGCACGGCAGAACGTCATGGCATGGACGTTGGAGCAGATGCCGCACACGCGCTCGATCAGCGTAACATCGGGGACCCATTCGCGGCGCTGCGCCAACAGCTCGATCCCGCGGAAGCTGAATCCGACGTCGACACTGACCTGCTGGACCGTTTCCGCCACGCAGCGGACGTTGACCTTGTACGGCTCTTCGAGTGCCGGGTGATAAGGGCCGACAGGAATGGTGTACGGCATGGCATCTCACCTACGGTTTTTCTGGAGTGGTCAAACCTGGGTCTGGGTCGCGGAAGAAACCCTGCTTCAGCTCCGCCGGGCGTATGAGCGGGATGAGGTTCGGATGGCCGATGAAGTCGGTGGCGAAAAAGTCGTGGATTTCGCGTTCGATCCACGACGCCGGACGAACCAGCGGGGCGATCGAGCGGATCGTGTTCCCGCTCGTCACAGTCTTGAAGTTGATGACGTCGTGCCCCTGCGTATAGTGGTAGATGATGGTGGTCTCGCCATCGTCCCGTGCCAGACCGGTCATGGTGGCCAGGCGGCAACCCAGCGTTTTCATCTCGCGCGCCATGGCCTCGACGTCGAGTTGCGGCGCCGATATCCACAACCCGTCGCCGCGTTCTTCAACCTGCGCCGACCCGGGAATTGCCGTCAGTCTGGCGACGAAGTCAGCGCGTGCGGTATCGCCGGCAGTCTGTTCCATGTCAGCCTCCAGGCCGTATGAAGGCGTCGCGAATATGTCGGCTGGCCGCCTTGCGCCGGCACTCCTGGCACAGTGCCCGTTGCTCGGCTTCGGAGCCGGTGAGTGGCCCGCCATACACCTCCGCCAGCGCCGCCTCGGGAATCGGAATGATCGGACGGCCGCAGCCCGCACAAGGCTGGTACAAGATCTCGTGCGTAACTCTGAGCAGCGACTGGTCACCGGTGACGGGCGGCAGCTTGCCGCGGTTGGTGATCGCGTGCGTCGGGCAGTATTGCACGCACAGTCCGCAGAATGAGCATTGACCGGCAAAGAAGTTCCAGGTGATCCCGGTGTCCCGCTCCTCGTTGAACGAGATCGCTCTGGGTGCGCAGACCGTCGCACATGCCTTGCAGCCGGTGCACAAGCTTGCATCCTGCTCGATCAACCCGCGAAACGGCGACGGGGTTGGCGGCATGTTGGTGGGGTGCAGTGTCCGCGCGCTGCGACCGAAATTCCGCCAGACGATGCCAAGAATGCCCATCTGTGGTTCCTTCAGCCGATGATCGCGACAACCATTGCCGCCGCGGCGGCCAGCCCACCCCACACCCAGTAAAACCGAAAGGCCCGCTTCACCGTGAGACGTGCGGTGGTAGCAGCGGCCAGGGTAACCAGCACGATCAGGACCAAGCTGACCAGGAGGTACAGCGCGGCGTTGGCGAGCACGCTACCAAAATGCGGCACGAACAACACAAAGAATGTATCGAACAACAACACCACTTCAAGCGCGTGCGACAATTCAAAAATGCCAAGCGGGGCACCGTTGTATTCGGTGTGCGCGCCAGCCACGATCTCCTGTTCGGCATTGGGAATGGAAAACGGATTGCTCTTGAGACGGGCGGGGATCGCCACGCCAAAGGCGATCACGGCCAGGAAGGTGACCACACCAAAGGGAGCGGATTGCAAGGTGCCCATGCGGAAGCTGCCGGCATTCTGCGCCATCGCGATCACCGCGGCGAGCAGCGGCAGGTTATAGGCGAGCGACATCACCGCCTCTCGCATCGCGCTGACCTGGCCGTAGATCGACTGGCTCACATAGCCGGCCATCACGTCGCAAATCACCGGAACTTCCAGCAAATAGAGCAGCAGAATGATATCGCCGGGGAACGAGTTGACGGCGTGTCCGGGTACCGGAACGATCACCAGTCCGAACAGCGTCGCGGCCAGCGCCAGGTACGGCAGGGCATAAAACAGCGCGGCGTTGACGCCACGTGGGACGACGGTTTGCTTGCCCAACAGCTTCACGAAATCGAAGAACGGTTGGTAAAGCGGCGGTCCCCTGCGGCCTTGCAGCCGGGCGTTGAGTTTGCGCGCGATCCACAGATAGAAGAAGCCCAGCGCCGCCGCGCCGAGCAGTCCGGGCCAAACCAGGACCGCGAAGAGGTATTGCCAGATCGTCGCCATCATGGCTTCGCCTGCCTTTTCTGATCGGCCGTCCCACCCTCCGCCAACAACTGCGCGGCCTGCGCAATGCCCGCAATGATCAACTGCGGCCGTGGCGGACAGCCGGATACCCAGACATCGACCGGAATCCACTTGTCCAACGGGCCGTCGATCGTGGGACTGCCAACAAAAACATTGCCGCTCGCCGGGCAGGAGCCAATTGCGACCACGGCTTTGGGGCTTGGCATTTGCGCATAGATGTCCAACAGGACCTGGCGTGATCGTCTCGTTATGGTCCCGGTGACCAGGAGAATGTCGGCGTGTTTGGGGCTGCCCTGCCGCAGGATGCCAATCTGCTCGCCGTCGTAGCGTGGGCTCACGCAGGGACCGATCTCGATATCGCAACCGTTGCACGAGCCACTGTTCACCGTGTAAATCCACGGGGACTTGCGGCGCGAAATGGCGAGAAGTTTGGCGAAAGGGTTCATGCCGCGTGCCTCTCTATTGCGCCATGGCCAGCAGGCTTGGCACGACAGCCCCGGTCAAAACGCTCGGATAACACCCCAGCAGGACGGCCACGACCGCGAGGACGGTCAGTACGCCGGGTGCCAGCCAGGGGGAAGCACCGGCAATCGCAAGCTGCGGCGGTCCAAGCCAGGTGCGATGAATGGCACGCGCGTAGCACAACAGGTCGAGCCCCGCGACGACGAGCAGGGCGCCGATCAGTGCCAGGCCGCCCAATTGCGTTGCGGCACTGTAAATCCGCCAGTAACCGACAAAACCGAAGCCCGGAGGGACACCAATGAAGCTCAGCGCGCCAACGATGAACGCCGCGCTCGCCAGCGGCAGTTGCGCGCCCAACCCACTGGTGTCGAGGGTGACGGTTCGCCCGATCCGTGCCTCGGCCAGTCCGACGGCGCCGAACAGGATGACTTTCGACAAAGCGTGACTGAGCGCACCGATCCAGGCACCGGACAGGCCCGCTGATCCTCCGGCGACTAGCCCCAGAAGCAGAAAGCCGAGATCAGCGATGGTGGAAAAAGCCAGCATCCGCTTCAGTTCGGTCTGGGCGAGGGCCAGCAGCGCGCCGCCGAACATCGACAGCAGGGCGATGATCATCCAGACGGCGGTGTGTTCGGTGAAGATCCACGGCGAAGCCTGGCGCATCGCGGCAAGTTCGGCGAAGGTCGCGATATCCACCACCGATACGATCAGCGCCGTCGTCATCGGCGCGGCGGCGGCGGCCACCGCCGGAAGCCAAAAGTAGAATGGGATCAGCCCAAGCTTCAAGGCAAAGCCGACGATAACCAGGCAGACGACAAGGCTTTCGACCGCCGGCCCAGGCCGGATTCCACCGCCCCCGATCAACGCGAAAGCGATCAGCGTGCAAGCGATCGCGGGCAGGATCGAGCACAGGTAGGCCCGCGCGGCTGCAGCGGCTTCCCGGGTTGCATGCGACCAGACGAGCGCGACACCGGCAAGTTCCGCCAAATCCAGGCAAATCGTGCCGATCAGGGACTCGCCGGTCAGCCGGCCCGCAATAACCAGCGCAACGATCGAACCGGCAAGCGCCCACCAGGCGCGGTCGCCCTGCGGGAGCGAGACGGCATAAAGCCCGATCCCCAGTGCCAACACCGCGAGGAATCCAACCAGGATCAGGTCCATTCGCACGCTCCCACGACCGGTCGCGGGCAAACTGGAGGAGTTGCGCTCATAACAGCGACACTGCGACGAACAGAACCGCCGCGGCGACCAGGGCCGTGACCCACGGCAGCCGCTCCAGCCAGGCAGTCGCAAACCAGCGGACACGGATGGCGCCGTCCCTTATCTCGCGCCAGATTGGAAACCATAGGCGGTCGGGATCCAAGGCAAAGACTGGCTCGAATGCTTCCTCCGCCATCTCGGCGAAATCGACGGCGCCCAGCGTGTCGTCATCGGGCAATCTCTCGCCGCCGCTGAACACCGCCACCGCGTGTGCTCCCACTGGCGCCCGCACCAGGTGATACGCACCGGCGCCGAACAGGGCGGCCACCACCAGTCCCGCTGCTGCCCCCACCGTGACCCCGATCGATCCGAAGTCGGTCAGGACGCCCAGCCACGTCATCCCGATCTGCCCGCCGAAACCCAACGAGCGCACAGCCGGTTCGATGACCGGCTGGATCAGCAGTTGCGGCGCAAAGCCGAATACCAGGCACAGCGCGCCGGTGATCCCCATGCCGATCAGCACCGGGGGCGCGGCCTCATGGATTTCCTCGGCGCGGAGTTCGTGCGAGGGAATGCCGTAGAACACGTTTACGGTTGCCTTCAGGAACGAAAAGGTCGTGAGCAGGCTGACCGCCCAGGCGACAACGACGACCACCGCCTGATTGGCATCCAGCGCCGCGTTGAACAGCAACCACTTGGCCACGAACCCGTTGGTCAGCGGCACGCCGGTGATCGAGGCGGCGGCGGCCAGCCAGACATAGGTCGTCACCGGCATGCGCGAACAGAGGCCGCCAAGCTTCGTGATGTCGCGCGTGCCGGTGGCGCGCTGGACCGCGCCGGCGCACATGAACAGCGTCCCTTTGAACAACGCATGACTGGTGGCGTAAAACAGTCCTGCGGCAACCCCGAGACTCGTGCCGAGCGCCAGGCCCGTCACGACATAACCGAGCTGGCTCACGGTGTGGAAGGCAAGCAACCGCTTCAGGTCGGTCTGTGCCATGGCGAAAACCACGCCGACCAGCATCGTCACGCAGCCGATCACCAGCAATCCATTGCCGAGGGCGACGTGCCACGGCCCGAACGAATACATGCGGGCAATCAGATACGCTCCCGCTTTGACGTAGCAGGCCGAATGCAACAGCGCCGAAACCGGGGTCGGCGCATTCATCGCCTCGGGGATCCAGGTATGCAACGGATACATGACCGACTTGGCCATGGCCGCCACGATCATCAGCAGGGCGATGCCGCCGGAAAAAGCCGTCGCGACCGCCGGGTCCGTCCACAGGAAAGTTCCTGTTCTGATATAAATCAGCATGATCGCGGCGAGCAGTCCGTAGCCGGCGAGGTGAGTGATGACCAGCACCTTGCGCGACCCGTCTGCGGCGGCACGTTGCTTGTACCAGAAGCCGACCAAAAAATAGGAGCACAAGCCGATGAGCTCCCACGCGAAGTAGGCCAGCAGCAGATTGGCGGCGCATACCAGCATCACGAAGCCGCCAATGAACAGCAGCATCAGCACGTAGAAGCGTGTGATGCCTTCGGTTTCCTCTTCCATGTATCCGACGGAATACAGCAGGATCGCCGAGCCCATGCCGGTACCGAGCAGCATGAAAAGGATGCTGAGGCCGTCCACATGATAGGCGAGTGGGATGCCGGTGTCCCAATTGAACCATGTCGCCGTCAGGATGTCGCCTTGGATCACGGCTGGCATCATCGCCAGCACCGCCAATAGGGCAATTGTGGCGATCAAAAACGCCAGCCAACCCTTGGCTGCCCGCGACAGGATTGGGGCGAGAAAGATTTCCAGCAGGGCGCCGGTGAACAGAACGCCGGGCGGAACGAAAACGGGGTTGATCATGGCGGTCAACTGTTATCCGCCACCGACCGGCGGGAATATGACGACTGTGTCATCGGGCGCCAGCGGCGTATTGAAACGTTGCATTTGGCGCACGTCGTGCCCGTTGACAAGAATGATGACGAGATCCCACAAATCGCCGTCCTTCATCACCCATCGTTCGAACGCGTGCCCGTAGCGCGCCACCAGGTCCCGCACCAACTGGCCAACAGTCGCCTCCGGTTGGTGCCAGTCTTCCTCCTTCTTGCCGGTGACATCCCGGAGAAGCGCGAAGTATTGAACCTTCATTGCCGCCTTCGCTCGTCCGACCTGCCAGGCACTCCTATGCCGCGAGGCCCAGCTCCCCAAGTTTCGCCGGCGTCGGCACGCCATTCTCGTCCCAACCGCGAAGCTGGTAATAGATCGGCAGCATCTCGGGAAGCCGGCTGAGCATGCCTGCCGATGGGCCGGTCTTGATCGGCTCATGCAACAGCCGGGGCGGAAGTGCGTCGTCCTTCGCGGTCAATCCGGCAGCGAGGTTGAACTGGCGCTCGAGGTTATAGATGCGATCGCCACATTTCATGAAATCCTCGGCGGTGTAGGCGACGCCGGTGATGGCGCTGAGCATGTCCGCCAACTGCGGTGCACCGATCCCGAACGTGGCGAACAGGCACGACCCCGTGGCGTCGAGCGCAGCGGTCAGGTTCTGGAACGTGATCACCAACTCCGGCTTGCCGTCGATCGTGTCCTTGTCGACCTTCATCGGCGTGCCCAGCACCTCCGGCGATATCGTGTAGCCGCGCACGTGCGCGGCGCCACAGTTCGCCGTGGCATAGTTCAAGCCGATGCCTTGGATCGCCCGTGCGTCGTAGGCCGGAATCTCCTGCTTCTTGACGGTCATCGACAGTTCCGGATGGCCCACCGAGTCCGCAAGCCGGTACGATCCGACAGCGAGCTTCTTGCCGAAGCCCTCGCCGATCGCGGTCAGCCGCGTCGCCTCGACCATGGCTTCGGCGTTGCCCCATTCGAGGGCAAGACCGCCGGTGTCCTCCCGGGTGATCAGACCCTTGTCGTACAGTTCCATCGCACAGGCGATGGTGGCAGCCATGGTGATGGTGTCCAAACCATATTCGTTGCAGATGAAATTGGCCTTGGTGACCGCATCGAGATCGTCGATCATGCAGTCGCCGCCAAATCCCCAGGAGGTTTCGTATTCGGGTCCTTCGCCCTCGCCGGCGTATTTCGGGTTGGTGACCTTGGTGACGCGGCCGCAGGAGATGATGCAACTGAAGCAGCCTTTCGGCCGTTGCAGCAGTGTCGCGCTCAGGGTCTCGCCACCGAGCTTGTCGGCGGTCGGGAAGTGCCCGTCCTGGAAGTTCTTGGTCGGATAGGCACCGATCGAATTGAGGATGTTGGTGAGAACGTCGGTCCCGTAGAGCCGCAGGCCGGTCCCGCCGACCGGGTGCTTCTGGATCATGTCACGTGCTGTCATGACCGCACGTTCGAACGTCTTGGGGTCGGCGCAGGTCACCGCGCCGGTGCCGACGACCGCGACCGCCTTCAGGTTCTTCGAGCCCATCACCGCGCCGGTGCCACTGCGTCCAGCGGCGCGGTGGAGATCGTTCATGATGCAAGCGAACAGCACCTTGTTCTCGCCAGCCGGGCCGATGCAGGCGATCTTGGCGTCGTCGTCAGTCTCCGCGCGAATGGCATCCGAGGTTCCCGGAACATCCTTGCCCCAGATATGCGATGCGTCGCGAATTTCGACGGTCCGGTCCTTGATCCACAGATAGACCGGCTTCGGCGCCGCACCCTCGAAGATCACGGCATCGTATCCGGCGAACTTCAGTTCGGGCCCCCAGACGCCGCCCGAGTTCGCCGAAGCAATGGCGCCGGTGAGCGCCCCTTTGGTCACCACGGTGTAGCGGCCGGCGGAGGGGGCGAATGAACCGGTCAGCGGGCCGGGCAGGAAGATCAGCTTGTTCTCCGGCGACAGCGGATCGACCTTGGGGTCGACCTCATCGACCATGATCTTCGTGCCGAGGCCGCGCGCGCCGAGGTAGTCCTTGGCAACGGCCGGGTCCAACGCTTCCGTGGAGATCTTGCCTGTCGACAAATTCACGCGCAGGACTTTTCCGATCCACCCGTACATGGCCTTACTCCGAAAAAGCTTGCTTGAACTTCTCCGAGAACGCGCGCTTGCGCGTCCGTGTGGCAACCAGGTCATCCACCCATTCCAGCGCGTGGTTCGGGCAGAACTTCGCGCATGCGGGATCGCCGCCGCAGTAGTCGCATTTGAGGACCCTGTGGTTCAGCTCATCCCATATCGCATTGCCAAACGGGCAGGCCTGGACGCACATCTTGCAGCCAATGCACTTGGCGTCGTCGAGGTCCACCCAGCCGGAAGCAGGATCGCGGGTCAGGGCATGCGGGGTGCACACCGTGATGCAGGGCGCATCGCGGCAGTGCTGACACATCATCGGAACGGAAAAGCCTTCGCGCTCCCAGGTATAGACATGCACCCGGGTCGCATCGGGGCGGAAGACGCCCTCGTGGGCCATCGAGCAGGCAAGCTCGCAGTTATGGCACCCGGTGCACTTGTCCGCGTTGATCATCAGCATCTTGGCCATGAGTGTTCCCCACTTCTGAGATCGCGTCCGCTAAGCACCACCAGCGGTTGTGCCAGGCGGACCACTCTCCTCTTGCCGCCGAGCCACGCCCCGAGATCGAGCAGGTGCACCGTCGGAAAGGCCGGGCCAACGCAGCGCGCGTCGTTTTGGGTCAGCCGGTCTCGCCGAGTTGCACCCGTCCGGGTAAATCGTCGGCACCACGGGCATCATCGCCCCCTTGCCTGGTCGGCACACGATCCGGCATCCGCTGGACCGGGGGACGAGACGAACTCCGCCTGTCTGCGCCTGGCCGTGAGGTCCGCGTCGGATCCATTTGTAGGTTAGGCTAACGAAGCGTCCGTTACAAGTCGTTGATGCAGATCAATGAGCATTATCCTTCTGATTTTTGTCAAAGGACATCCAAAAACGATTTTGGGTTCAGCCGGCCGTCGCGCCGACCCGTGGCCGGTCGACAGCCAATGGATAGCCGGCGAACCTGTCGGCCAGCCCGCATCCCTGCCATAGTCCAGGTCGGGTGCAACACGCCGAACCTGCCGGAATGCTGGCGCGTGTTCACGGAAGGTTCCGCTGCTGCCGGCGCGCGGGTCAGCTTCGATGCATGAATTGGCGCTCTGCGAGAGTATCACCGATCTGGTGGTGGACTGTGCCCGACAGGAGGGCATCGCCCGCGTCTCGCGCGTGGTGATCGAGATCGGGGTGGCGGCGCCCGTCGATCCGGAAGCCCTGTCATTCTGCTTCCCCATCACGGCGGCCGACACCGTGGCGGACGGCGCGGAACTGGTCATCAACCGGGTTGCCTTGCGGGCCAAATGCGAGTCGTGCCGCACGGAGTACGCACCCGACACTCTGATTTCACCCTGCCCCGCCTGCGGCAGCTTCGGCCGCACGATCCTCGCCGGGCGGGAGATGCGGGTCGTGTCGTTCGACGGCGCGTGAACGCGGCACCGCCTCAGCAGATCCGCGGGAGCTGTTCGCCGGACAACCAGTCCACGATGCGCCCACCGCCGAAGCTGGTGGTCACCTGCACGAAGCGCTGGTCGTCCCCGACCACCGTGCCGATGATCGCCGCCTCGCGCCCCAGTGGATGGGCGCGCATGGCGGTCAGCGCCGCATCGGCGCCCTCCGGCGCCACGACGGCGACCAGCTTGCCCTCGTTGGCGACGAACAGGGGGTCGAGGCCGAGCAATTCACACGCCGCCGCGACCTGCGGCTTCACCGGGATCGCCTGCTCGTCAATGCGGAAACCGACGCCGGACTGCTGCGCCAGTTCGTTGAGCGACGCGGCCAGTCCGCCGCGCGTCGGATCGCGCAACAGCCGCAGGCGCGGCCCGCCGGCGGCGATCATGTCAGCGACCAGCCCGTGCAATGCGGCGCTGTCCGACAGGATGGCGGTCTCGAACTCCAGGTTCGCGCGGCTCGACATGATGGCCACACCGTGATCGCCCGGGGAGCCGGAGATCAGCACCACGTCGCCGGGAACTGCCCGGTCGCCGGACAGCAGGATGCCATCCGGCACCATGCCGATGCCCGCGGTGGCGATAAAGACGCCGTCGGCTTTGCCACGCTCGACCACCTTGGTGTCTCCAGTCACGATCGGCACGCCGGCCTCCGCCGCGGCGTGCCCCATGGAGTCGGCGATCCGCTTCAGGTCGCGGAACGGGAAACCTTCCACAAGTATGAAGCTGGCCGACAGATACAGCGGTCGGGCGCCGGCTATGGCAATGTCGTTGATCGACCCGACCTTGGGTGCCTCCTCGGGCAGCCGCGTGCGCCGCGCCGCCGAGCTAAAAACGCTCTTCATTATGTAACAGCCCGTCGGACAGAAATACCGTGGAATCACAATCAGTTGGCGCTCAGGCCAGCCGCCAATCCGGACCCAGCCGAAATTTGCCGGCCGTTTTGGGTTTCGATCAGGGGGTGTGTGCTCCCATCGACGGCTCTGGCATTGCCTCGCCCGGGGCCTTGGAGGCTCCGGACCCATTGAATCTCCGTCGGCGCGGGTCGACGCCCCATGCTGTCAAAGCGCGGCCCTACGCCGGCCGCCCGCGTGCAGTATTGTCCCGCCGCGTGAGCGTTTATCGCGGGCACCGTCAGATGACCAGAACTCAGCCCAATCTCGTAGTGCGACCGTGACGTTCGGGGAACCGCGAGATGGCGCCGGAACGTGGATCCGTAGCGGGGGTTGATCCGATACATCGCGCCGCGATAGTGGCCGCTGGTGATCGCGTTCAGCAGGCGCAGGCCGAAGGAACCCTCTCGGGCCACGGCGCCAACGATGGCAATCGAGCGTGGGCGCAGCAGTGTGTCGAGTGGGGAAGTGATCCGCTGCGCTGTGCCATCGGCGCCCGCTTCCACCGCGGCCTTCGCTTGCGACATAATTGAACGCAACGACCCGATCCTCGCGCCGATGCCGAACCGCATCGAAGCGGATGCGCCGGTCCGCGCCGGACACAAGGCTAACCCCAGCCGCGACGGCACTGCAACACACGCTCAGCGCAAGGGATCGGGGACGGCCGCCGCGAATCGCCCGGTGTGGATAGAAGGCAGAGCTGAACTCATGACTGTTATTCCTGATTTGCATTGATTGCCGCTCGTCGCATGACCGGTTCCCCCGGCGGGAAGCTGACCCGCGACGGCGTTGTCGGTCCACGCGAGGCGAATGGGCCGCGCGACGCGGTTCGCGTCCGGAAACTTGCTGTCCGTACCGTCATGTCATAGGACCACTGAGCAGCGGCAAGGGAGGTCCGGGGATGAAGATCGTCAACATCAGCGTGCGCGTCTTCCGCCACGTCTCCCGGCAGGTGCGCGACAGTGACGGGCACACCCATCCGGGCGATCCGCACGAGGCGTGCCAGGCACTGCTTACGATCACCGCCGATGACGGCAGCGAGGGCCATTGCCTCAGCCCGGTCGAGGTGGTGCGCCCGCACCTGATCAATGGCTTCGTCCGTCACGTCCTGCTGGGCCAGGATCCGTTCGACCGGGAACGCCTGTGGCAGGAGCTGGCCCATTGGCAGCGCGGCAGCACCGGCCAGCTCAGCGACCGCACGCTCGGCATCGTCGAGATGGCGCTGTGGGACCTGGCGGGACGCAAGCTCGGACTGCCGGTCTACAAGCTGATCGGCGCGTATCGCGACAAGGTGCCGGCCTACGGCAGCACCATGTGCGGTGACGAAATGAAAGGCGGGCTCGCCACGCCCGAGGACTACGCACGCTACGCCGAATGGCTGCTGCGCCGCGGCTACAAGGCGATCAAGCTGCACACCTGGATGAAGCCGGTGTCGTTCGCGCCCGATCCCAAAATGGACGTCAAGGCCTGTGCCGCGGTGCGCGAGGCGGTCGGCCCCGACATCCCGCTGATGCTCGACGCCTATCATGGCTATTCGCGCAGCGATGCGCTCTGGCTCGGCCGGGAGCTGCAGAAGCTCGGATACTATTGGTATGAGGAGCCGATGAACGAGGCGTCGATGAGTTCATACGCCTGGCTCGCGGCGAATCTCGACATCCCGGTGATCGGGCCGGAGTGCATGGACGGCAAGTTCCACACGCGGGCGGAATGGATCAAGGCGGCCGCCTGCGACCTGAGCCGCACCGGCGTGCACGACGTGGGCGGCATCGGCCCCAGCCTGAAGATCATCCATCTGGCGGAAGCCTTCGGCATGGATTGCGAAGTGCATGGCGGCGGCGCAGGCAACCTGACCTTGACCGCGGTGCAGAAGAACGGCCGCTGGTACGAACGCGGCCTGCTGCACCCCTTCCTGGACTACGATGCGGTCCCGGAATACCTGAACGCGCGCCCGGACCCGATGGACGCGGACGGGTTCGTGCACCTGTCGCAACGTCCCGGCCTGGGCGATGACATCAATTTCGACTACATCAATGCCAACCTGGCATGACCGGCGTGGCCGGTCACGATGCGCACCGCGGTCGTCCTGCTCGGGCGGCCGGCTCCGGTCAGCCCCGCTGATACAGCTTCATCGCGTTGTTGAAGAAGAAATCCCGGCGCTGCTGTTCCGGCAACGGCATCGGCAGCACCTGGGTCGGATCGTCGTAGTCCCAGTGCGGATAGTCGGTCGCGAACAGCAGCCGATCCCAGCCGATCCAATCGATCGCGTCCAGCACGTGTTCGCGCGGCTGCGGCTCTTCCATCGGCTGCGTGGTCAGCCATACCCGTTCGCGAATATATTCCGACGGCGCACGCGTCAGGTGCGGCGTCTCCACCTTCAGCCGGCGCCACAGCTTGTCCAGCCGCCAAGCCAGCGGCGGCAGCCAGGCAAACCCTGACTCGATCAGCACCAGCCGGAAGTTCGGGATACGCTCGAACACGCCCTCGATCACCAGGCTGGTGAGGAACGACTGCGCCGACTGCGCGTGGCCGACCATGTCCTCGATGTAGAAGGACGGCCAGCCGCTGCCGCTGACGGGGTAGCCGCCGAAACCGAAAGCGTGCACGCCAACCGGCAGGTTGGCTGCCGCCGCCGCTTCATAGATCTTCCAGTAGCGCTTCTGGCCCGGCGGATCGGCGGTGCGCGTAACCATCAGCACCTGGGCGAAACGGTCGTCACCGGCCCAACGCTCGATCTCCTTCACCGCCGGCTTCGGTGTCCTCGTACGGCACCACGATCGAGCCGCGCAGGCGCGGCTCCTTCGACAGCCACTGCGCCTCCAGCCACAAATTGGTGGCGTGGCAGATCGCTGCGCCAAACTCGCGGTTCTGGAAGCTCGAGCCGTTGTCGCCGGTCGCGTTCAGGATGCCAAGCTGGATGTTGTTCGCGTCCAGCAACTGCTTCTGCATGAAAGGCAGGCTGCTGCCCGGGCGCCCACCCTCCGGCGGCCAGGCGTCGCGGCGCGAGGCGTTCGGCTGGCTCTTCGGATAGGCCGGCCCGGCCTGATACGCCTGCCGCGGCCGGCTGCCGAAAGTCTGCAGGTGCTCCTTCCAGCGCTGTTCCAGGAACGGAAACAGATCCGCCGCGCCGTTGCGTTGCGGATGGATGTCGCCGTCGGCAATCGCCAGCTTGGAGGCGTTGGCCGGCCGGATGGTCGGTGCGGTTGCGATCTGGACGTTCATGGCACGGTCTCCGGCGGATGCGGCGCCGCCTCGGTCAGGCGGGCGTAGGTCTCCCGCGGATTGTCGAACATGATCTTCCGCGCCAGGGCCGGTGACAAGCCCTCGGGCAGAACGGCGTCGCCGTCGAACTGCCAGTGCGGATAGTCGGTCGAGAACAGCAGCAGCTCGTCGGAGCCCATGTGATCGAGCAGGCGCTGGAACATCGCGGCACTCGGCGGTGCGTCACACGGCTGGGTGGTCAGCCGGACGTTGGAGCGCACGATGTCCGTCGGCGCACGATCCACCCAGGGGATCTCCATGCGCAGGCCGCGCCAGAATTTTGTCAGTCGCCAGAGATGCGCCGGCAGCCAGGTGAAGCCGGATTCGATCAGCACGACCTTCAGGGCGGGAAATTTGGTGAACACGCCCTCGCAGACCAGGCTGGACAGGCCCTGCTGGAACGCGGCGGCCTGCGCGGCGTAGTCCTCGGTGTAGTAGGTCGGCCAGCCCAGCGGCGTGACCGGATGGCGATACGTGCTGCCGGCGTGGATGCCGATCGGCAGCCCGTGGCGCTCGGCTGCGGCGTAGATCGGCCAGTAGTGCCGCTTGCCCAGGGGCATGTCGC
This sequence comes from uncultured Alphaproteobacteria bacterium, assembly GCA_963773345.1. Classification (GTDB taxonomy): domain Bacteria; phylum Pseudomonadota; class Alphaproteobacteria; order Acetobacterales; family Acetobacteraceae; genus Palsa-883. The sequence continues at coordinate 23,802 of CAVZBG010000011.1, forward strand.
CCATCACCAGCATCAGCACCTGCACGAAGCGCCGGTCGGGCGCGACGCGTTCGATTTCGTCAACCGCCAGCTCGGGATTCTGCGTCGGCACCACGATGGAGGCACGCAGCCGTGGTTCCTTGTCGAGCCACTCGGCCGCCATCCAGTCGTTCACCGCGCGGGCAAAACCGGCACCCAGGTCCTCGCTGAACAGAAGCTGCACGCCGTAGAGACAGTTGCAGATGGCGATGCCGATGCGGAACGGATCGAGCGCCTGGCTGCGGACCAGCTCCAGGTCGGATGCCGGCTTGCGGCCCGGCGGGCGCCAGTCCGGGCGCGCGGTCAGCGGCGAGTTGGCGGGATAGGCGATCAACTCCAGCTCGCTCAGGCCGCGTTGGATGATCGTGTCGCGCCAGTGGTCGGACAAGTAGGGATGCAGCGCCTTGAGATTGGGCACCGCCGGATGCAGATCGCAATCGATCGCGCCTGGCGGCAGGTCGTGCGTTGGTGACGGCATGCTACACGTCCACCACCACGTAATTCTCCTCGACGCTCACCGGCACGGTTTCGGCCACCAGATGCCGCTCCAGCACCTCGCTGCCCTGGGCGACCTCCACCGGATAGCTGCGCGCGCGGATCGCATCCGGGTCGGTCACGGAATGGCCCGTGCGGATATCGAACTCCCAGCCGTGCCAGGGGCAGCGCAGGATTTCGCCACGGCGGGTGTAGACATAATCGCCGGGCTCGCCCGACTCGACCAGGCCGGTGATGAACCCGCCGCACAGGCTGCCGCCCTGGTGCGGGCACCGGTCGAACAGGCCGAAATACTCGCCGTTGACGTTGAAGATGCCGATGGCACGGCCACGCACCGTGACGCGCTTGCGCCCGCCCGGCGGGATTTCGCTGGTAGTTGCGATGACGTGACGGCTCATCCGGGTTCTCCGCGCAACGGGTCAGCGGAAATGGTACACTGCCAACGCGTTGTCGCGCAGGATCATCCGCTGCTCCTGCTCCGACAGCCGGATCCGCCACGCGGTGTGCGGATCGTCGTAGTCCCAGTGCGGATAGTCGCTGGAATAAACGATACGGTCCCAGCCGATCCAGTCGAACACCTGGCGCAGATCCTCGGGGTTCTCCGGCTCCTCGACCGGCTGAGTGGCGACCCAGAGATTGGACCGCAGGTATTCCGACGGCGGGCGCTTCAGATGCGGCAGTTCCGTGCGCATCTTCTTCCAGTGATTGTCCAGCCGCCATCCCAGCGTCGGCACCCAGGCGAAGCCGCCCTCGATCATCACCACCTTGAGTTTGGGGAATGCCTCGAACACGCCTTCCAGGATCAGGCTCGCGGCCTGGTTCTGCATCGAGTGGACCAGCATGTGGTGGTCCTCGAGGTAGAACTGCGGCCAGCCGCCGGCGGACGGCGCACTGTTCTGCGTGCCGCCGATATGCAGCCCGATCGACAGGTTGTGTTCCACCGCAGCCGCGAAAATCGGCCAGTAGCGCTTGCGCCCCAGCGGCTCGCTGGTCTTCGACCCAAGCTGGATCTGCGCGAACGCCGGATCGCCGGCGCGCGCCTCGATTTCTTTGACCGCTGCCGCCGGGTCGTCCTGCGGCAGCAGGATCGAGGCGCGCAGCCGCGGCTCGGGCACATAAAACGCCTGCTTCTGCCACTCGTTCATTGCGGTGCAGAAGGCGGCGGCGGCTTCGTGGTTGCGGGCGATGTTGGCGTTCAGCAACGGTTCCAATACGCCGAAGGCGATGTTGCTGGCATCCAGGTGCTGCTCGCGCATGAAGTCGACGTCGGAGCCCGGCAGCCCGCCGCCCGGCGGCCAGGCATCGCGCCGGCAGGTGTTGGGCGCGAACCGCGGATAGGTGCCGCGGGCCGCATAGGGGCCGCAGACGAACTTGTCGTATTCGGAAAGATATTGCCGCCAACGCGCCGGCAGGTACGGATCGAGATCGCGCGCGGTCTTCATGTACGGATGGATGTCGGTGTCGATGATGCCCAGCCGCACGGCGGCCGCGGGCTGGCGGTCCAGGATCTCGGCGGTGGCGCTCATGGCACGGTTTCCTTGATCGGAGGCAGGGTTTCCGGCTGGCCGGCAACGCTGTCCCGCAGACGCGGATAGGTCGCCAGCGGATTGTCATGCCGCATCTTGCGGATCAGCGACGGGTTAAGGCCGGGCGGCAGCACGGCATCGCCGTCGAACTGCCAGTGCGGATAGTCAGTGGCGAACAGCAGCATCGCGTCGGAGCCGATCTGATTGATGATGCGGTCGAGCGACGCGGGATCCGGCGGCGCGTCGATCGGCTGCGCGGTCAGCCGGACCTGCCGGCGGATCGTTTCGGCTGGCGATTCCTTCAGCCACGGCGCCTCGGCTCGCACGCCGCGCCAGGTCTTGATCGCGCGCCATAGGAAGCCCGGCAGCCAGGTCACGCCGGATTCGATCAGCACCACGCGCAGGCTGGGGAATTTCAGGAAGATGCCGTTGGTGGCCAGGCTGAGAAGCTGATCCTCGAAAGTCTGCTGGTGCGCCACGTAGTCGTGGAGGAAGTGGCTCGGCCAGCCGGTGGACGTCGGCGCGTAGCGATACATGCTGCCGGCGTGCAGCCCGATCGGCAGATCGTGCCGCGCCGCCGCTGCGTAGATCGGCCAGTAGTAGCTGCGGCCCAGCATCATTTCGCAGGCGACCGGCATCAGCACCTGCACGAAGCGGCGGTCGCGGGCCTTGCGTTCGATCTCCTCGGCCGCCAGCAGCGGCGCCTGGGCGGGCACCACGATGGAGGCGCGCAGCCGCGGCTCCTTGTCCAGCCAGTGCTCGGCGATCCAATCGTTCACCGCCGAGCAGACCGCCGCCCCCATCGTTTCGCTGACGGCAACCTGGCCGCCATACAGCGTATTGCAGATGGCCACGCCGATATCGAACGGATCGAGCGCCTGGCGGCGCATTGCATCGAGGCTGGTGCCCGCCTTGGCTTTCTCCGATCGCCAGTCCGGTCGCGCGGCGATCGGCGCGCCGGGCGGGTAGCTCGGCAAGTCCAGCCCGTCGATGCCGCGCGCGACAAAGCCCTCCTGCCAGAATTCCTCCATGTACGGCAGCAACGTCTTGATGCCGGGAACCGCCGGATGGATGTCGCAGTCGATCGTGATCGGCACGGCCACCATCCCCTCACTCCTGTCGTTGAACCGCATCGATGCCATCGCCTGGGGCCGGCGTCCAGTGCACGCCCGGCGTTGCCCGTGCGGTCACGGCCGGGCAAAGGCGACACTTCTCCTGGTGCGGGGGCTTGTGCCGACTGACCAGAGCGGGAAACCGCTGCGCCGCCTTTGCGAGAACCCGGCTGCCGGCCATCGCGCGGTCGCGGCGCGCGACACCGCCAACGACCCGAGTCGACCGGGCGGCACGACGGTGATAAGGTACACGCCGTGATCTGCACTGGCCGGTGGCAGGAACTCTGCAAAGCCGACGCTGAACGCCAAACTTGAACGCGGGACCGGTCGCGGCGGATAAGGTGACGTTGAAGGCGAAACAAGGGGGAAAACGAATGCCACAGATCATCGACCGCCGGACGTTCCTCACTGGTGCCGCGATCGGCGGCGCGACGCTGGCGGCGCTGCGGCCGCGCACCGGCCTGGCCGCCCCGCCGAGCTTCAAGACCGTCAGCCCCGGCGTGCTCACCGTGGCGATCAACGGCGACATGCCGATGACCAGCGTCAAGGACGGCAAGCTGATCGGCACCGACGGCGAGATGATCAGCGTGATCGCGCAGAAGCTTGGCCTCCAGGCGAAACCCGCGCTGATGGAATGGTCGGCGACGGTGGAAAGCGTGCGCACCGGGCGCACCGACGTCATGCTCGGCAACATGGGCTGGACGCCGGTGCGCGCCAAGGTGATGCTGATCACCGATGCGATCTACTACGCCGGCACGTTCGCCGCCATGAAGAAGGACAATCCGCTCACCAAGCTCACGATCGGCGACGTGAAGGGACACAGCATCGGTACCGTCACCGGTTTCACCATCGTTCCGGAGATGAAAAAGATTCCCGGGACCACCGAGGTCAAGCTCTACGACACCAGCGACGCCTGCATTCGCGACGTGGTGGCTGGACGGCTGGATTTCGCGGTGCTGGACGCGCCGACGGTGGATTACATGATCCTGCAGAATTCCAGTTGGGGCCTGAAGCAGATCCCGGTGGTTCACGATGACGCGTTCCCGCAGCTTACCAGCAAGCAGCATACCGTGATGGGCATGAACCAGGACAATCCCGACCTGTTCGACGCGGTGAACGAGGGCGTGGCCTGGCTGTGGAAGACCAAGATGAACGCGACGCTGCTGGCGAAATACGGTGTCGCCAACCCCGACTATCTGGTGTCGCCGGAGAGCAACCCGCGCATCGGCGTGGATCGCGACGCCAAGGGCGACATCATCGGTCCGGGCGGTCACACGCCGAAGGACTACTCGGCGCTGTTTGCCTGAGCCCTGCCGGCCTGCACCATGCGGATCGCCTGACCCATGCGGGATGACGCAGGCCGACGGCCTCTCGTGCGGATCGTCGGCCTGCACAAGCGGTTTGGCGCGCTGGAGGTGCTGCGCGGGGTGAACCTCGAGGTGCGGGCCGGCGAAAAACTGGCGATCATCGGCCCGTCGGGATCGGGCAAGACGACACTGCTGCGCTGCATCAACTGGCTGGAGCGTCCGAGCGACGGCGAGATACTGATCAATGACGAACCGATCGGCGAAAAGCGATCCGGCGATCGGCGCGTCGAGATGCGCGATGCGGAACTCGCGCGCATGCGGGCGCGGATCGGCATGGTGTTCCAGCGGTTCTACCTGTTTCCGCACCTGACGGCGTTGGACAATGTCGCGGTGGGTCCCATCAAGGTGCTGCGCCAGGCGCGCACGGCAGCGCGGCGCGACGCGCTGGCGCTGCTCGACAAGGTCGGGCTGGCGCACAAGCGCGACGTCTATCCGGAGATGCTGTCGGGCGGCCAGCAGCAGCGCGTGGCGATCGCCCGCGCGCTGGCGATGCAGCCGGCGCTGATGCTGTTCGACGAAGCGACCTCCGCGCTCGATCCCGAACTGGTCGGCGAGGTGCTGACGGTGATCCGCCAACTTGCCGCGGAGGGCATGACGATGATCATCGTGACGCACGAGATGCAGTTCGCCGAGGACATCTCCGACCGGGTGATCTTCATGGATCACGGCCAGATCGTCGAACAAGGACCGCCGTACCAGATCTTCCGCGCGCCCGCCCAGGCGCGCACCCGGGCGTTCCTGCGGGCGGTGATCGACCGGCAGGTCTATCCGGCGGCAACCACGTGACCGGCGGCCCGTGGGACCGCTTCGCGGCGCAGTTCCCTTACCTGATCGACACATTGCTGCTGGGCGCGGAGATGACCGTCATCGTCACGCTCGGCGGGTTTGTCGTCGCGGTGCTGCTCGGCCTCGCGGGCGCCATGCTGCGCACCGCGCGCATGACCTGGTTGCGCGCGCTCGGCACGCTCTACGTGGACGTGTTCCGCGCCGTGCCGGTGCTGACGCAGCTTTTTATCATTTATTTCGGTCTGGCCGAGCTGGGTATAAAGCTCGACCCGATCCCGGCGGCGATCATCGGCTTCGGCATCAACGGCGGCGCCTACCTGACCGAGGTGTTCCGCGCCGGAATCGAGGCGGTGCATCACGGACAGCGCGAGGCGGCGCTGGCGATCGGCCTGACGCGCGCCCAGGCGCTGCGCGTCATCGTGCTGCCGCAAGCCATGCGCGTGGTGGTGCCCCCGCTGGGCAATTTCGCGATCGGTCTGCTCAAGGACACCTCGGTCGCCTCGTCCGTTGCCGCACCGGAACTGAGCTTCCAGGCGCATGTGCTGGTCGACCAGACCTATCTCAGCACGCAGATCTATTTGACCGTGGCGGTGCTCTATCTCGCCATGAGCCTGCCGCTGGCGCGGCTGGTCCGCCTGCTGGAGCGGCGCATGGCGCGGAGCCGGGTGGCATGAGCTGGGCGAACCTGCACGAGTGGCTGCCGCAGCTTCTGGTGGCCGCCGGCGGCACGCTGAAGATGACGGCGCTGGCTTACCTGGTGGCGGTGGTCGGGGGTCTGGCGATCGCGCTGGCGCGGCAGTCGCGTCGCCGCCTGGTTGCCGGCGTGGCGGGCTGGTATGTCGAGTTGATCCGTGGCACGCCGGCGTTGACCCAGCTCTTCCTGATTTATTTCGGTCTCGCCTCGGCCGGCATCGTGCTGTCCGCTTTTGTCGCGGCGGTGATCGGCCTCGGTCTGAACTATGCCGCGTATATGTCGGAGGTCTACCGGGCCGGAATCGAGGCTGTGCATCGCGGACAGCGCGAGGCGGCGCTGGCGATCGGCATGACCAATGCGCTGGCGATGCGCACCATCATCCTGCCGCAGGCGGTGCGCATCATCGTCCCGCCGATGGCGAACTACGCGGTGTCGCTGCTGAAGGACACCTCGGTCGCGTCGCTGATTTCCGCGCCGGAGCTCATGCTGCGCGCACGCGATCTCAGCAGCGAATACTTCATGCCGATGGAACTCTATGTCCTGGCGGGTGCGATGTATCTGGTGATGGCTTATCCTCTGGCGAAGGGCGCCCGCTATCTGGAACTGCGGCTGGGCCGGGGGCGCGTGGCAGGCTGAGAACCGGGAGGTTGGCATGATCGACGCGGCGGAATGCGTGGTGATCGGATCGGGCGCGCTGGGCTCCAGCGTGGCGTTCCACCTGGCGAAGGCCGGCAAGCAGGTCGCGCTGCTGGACAAGCACGCGCTTGGTTCGCAGACCTCGCCGCGGGCGGCCGGACTGACCTCGCAGGCGCGGGGCACCGATCTGATGACGCAGTTGGCCAAGCGCGCGGTGCGGAAGATCGAGGGGTTCGAGGCGGAAACCGGCGAGAAGATCGTGTTTCAGCAGCCCGGCGCGCTGAAGATCGCCCGCCTGCCGGAGCATGTGGAGCAGCTCAAGGGCGAGGTGGAGCGCGGGCGGCGCATGGGAACCGGGATCGAGATGATCTCCCCGGAGGAGGCGCGGGCGAAGAACCCGTTCCTGCACACCGAGGGCATTCTTGGCGTGATCTACTCGCCGACCGATCTTTACCTGGAGCCATCGCAGATCCCCACGCTGTACGCGCGCGCGGCGGCGCGGCTCGGCGCGACCATGCTGCCGAATACGCTGGTGACCGGCATTGCCACGCGCAACGATGCGGTCATCGGCGTGCAGACGGAACACGGAACGATACGCTGCGAGACCGTGGTGGACGCAGCCGGCGCCTGGCTGCGCGCGGTGGCGGTACTGGCCGGCGCGGTCATCAAGCTGGTGCCGACGCGGCATCAGTTGCTGATCACCGAGCCGATCGAGGGCGTCGATGCGATGCAGCCGATCACCCGCATCATCGACGTGAATGTCTATGTGCGGCCGGATGAGGGCGGACTGATGCTGGGCGGCTACGAGCAGACGCCGCTGCAGTACGACGCGCGCGACCTGCCGGCGCGGTTCGATATCGCCGAGATGCCGCTCGATCTCGAGGTGCTGCGCGGCTTCGCCGATGCCGTGCGCGCGCAGTTGCCGGTGTTGCAGCGCGCGTTCCAGCATGGGTCCGGGGCGGTCAAGCTACGCGTGCATCGCGGCGGCCTGCCGACGATGACGGCGGACGGCGAACATACCGTCGGGCCGGTGCCGGGGGTCGGCGGGCTGTATGTGGCCGGCGGCTGTTGCGTCGGCGGATTGTCGATCGCGCCGGCGATCGGCGAGGCACTGGCCGCCTGGATCAGCGACGGCACGCCGCCGATGGATCTGTCAGCGCTGGCGCCCGGGCGCGAAGGTGCGCTGGACGAGGCGACGCTTCAGGCGGTGTGCCGGCTGCAATACGCGCATCACTACTGGGAACACCGGCCGCAGTAGCGAATCCGCATTCGCTGCGACAGCGCCTTCATGTCCAGCCATGACCGACGTTGACCCGTCGTGCCAGGGCAATCGGGTGAAGCAGTAAGGCCGCCCGGATCCTGTTGTCATTGCGACACCGGCGAAGGCCGGCGGAAGCAGTCCCCCGCGAGGAGCGCACCTGGATGAAGATTGCTGCGCCTGCCCTCGGGCCCTTGACCCGAGGGTCGCTGCGCGCCTCGCAATGACGGTGACGGTGAACCGGCTGATCGGCCGCCTGTCCGGCGCTCCCCCGATTGCCCTGGTGACCGACCGGGACGGCCTTGCAATCTCGTTCCCGCGATGATCATCTACGGCCCCAATCAGCCAGACGACTGATCTTGCGTTGCGAACCGGCAAGTCAAATTGCCAACGGGAAAACCATCATGCGGCCTGCACTTCGCGCCATATCAATCCTCGCTGGATTGGTGGCGCTCGGTTGCCTGGTAAAATCATTCGAGACCGGCTTTCCTCCGGCTTTCCGTTGGCTCGTTGCGTGCGCGGCAGCCGCTTGGGCCGTCGTCCTGATTGAGGCCGGAGCGGAGCTGCTGTCGGTGCTCTATCAAATCCGGGATCGCCTGCCGCCGAGACAAGGCACATGACCCGGCGGCAGGATCACCAATCAAACATCGGCCAAGAGCGAGTCCATCGGTCCGATGGCGAAGGCGGCGTGAGAGCAGATACGCGAAGGATCGGCCGACGCCGGCTCACCGGAAACCGACAGCGACGGCGCCGACGACAAGAACACCCACAATCGCCCACGCGACGAAACCGGCAATGAGCATCACCTTTTCGGTCAGGGTCAGTTCGTTTCGTCCAGCAGCTTTCCTGACTGCGTCACGTGTCGCGGCGGTCATTTCGACCTCCTGTGTGAGCATACGTTTCCGCTTCCCGGCTTGTGTCCCCGTGTCGCCCGGGCACCTGCAAACCGGTGCGTGTGATCGCCTACCAGTCGGCGTGGGCTGTCATTGATTTGCGTCAAACAGTCAGTGACCCTGCCGGTCCGCGGCCTTCCAGGGTCCTCAGCCGCTTGTTGAGGTCGGCAAGCTCCTGGTCCCGCCGCTTGTTCGTGGCGGTCAGTCGCTTGTCCAGATCGGCACAAGCCCGCCTGAGGCGCTTCAGGCGTTTCTGGACGCCAAGGTTTTTCCGGTCCTGGCCCCGCTTCGCGGTGGCAAACTGCTTGTCAGCGTCGTCGATGTCCTTCCGTGCCTTGCTGAGGTCGGATTTCACGCCCTTGAGAGCCTTTTGCCAGGGTTCTTCTGCCATTCATGTTTCCTCTGTGGATGATATGCCGGCGCGGCCAGCCGCAGGACCATCGCCAGGCACTTCCGGACGGCCGGCTCCGCGACGCCGATGGCGGATCGGCATCTTCTCGTACGTCGTCCACCTGGCGAAAATGCGCGCGCCGGCCCGTCGACCCGGCCCGCCAAGGAGAATGCCATGACCCGTCTGGCCCGCCGCGACTGGGTGCCCGCCGGCAGCGAGGACCTGGTTCAGTCCACGGCCGCAACCGTCGCCGCCGCCACGGCCGATGCGATCGCCGCGCGCATCGAGGCGGAGATCGCGCGCAACCACACGATCCACGCGCGCGACTGCATCAATCTCAACCCCGCGACCAACACGATGAACCCGAAGGCCGAGGCCGCGCTGTCCGCCGGCCTGGGCACGCGGCCATCGCTCGGCTACCCGGGTGACAAGTACGAAATGGGGCTGGAAGCCATCGAGCAGATCGAGATCATCGCGGCCGAGCTCGCCGCCGAGGTGTTCGGCGCGCGGTTCGTGGAATTCCGTGTCCCCTCCGGCTCGATCGCCAACCTGTGTGCCTTCATGGCAACGTCCCGGCCGGGCGATGCCATCATCACGCCGCCGGCCAGCATCGGCGGACATGTCACGCACCATGCGCCGGGCTGCGCGGGACTGTATGGGCTGGACATCCACCCGGCGCCGGTGGACGCCGACGGCTACACGGTGGATGTCGCGGCGTTGCGCGCATTGGCGCACCAGGTGCGGCCCAAACTTATCACCATCGGCGGCAGCCTGAACCTCTTCGCCCATCCGATCGGCGCAATCCGCGCGGTCGCCGATGCGGTCGGCGCGCTGGTGCTGTTCGATGCCGCGCATCTGTCCGGCATGATCGCCGGCAAGGCCTGGCAGCAGCCGCTGGCGGAAGGCGCGCATCTGATGACGATGAGCACCTACAAGAGCCTCGGCGGTCCGCCCGCCGGGCTGATCCTGACCAACGACGCCGGGCTGGCCGAAAAGCTCGACCGGATCGCCTTTCCCGGCCTGACCGCGAACTATGATGCCGCCAAGGCGGCGGCGCTGGCGATCACGCTGCTCGATTGGAAGACGCACGGCCGCGCCTATGCCGCGACGATGGCCGAGACCGCCGGCGCCCTGGCCGAGCATCTCGCGGCGCGCGGCATCCCGGTCTTCGCGACTGCGCGCGGTGCCACCCAGTCGCATCAGTTCGCCGTGTGCGCCGCCGCGTTCGGCGGTGGCCAGGCGGCGGCCAAGCGGTTGCGCCGCGCCAACATTCTGGCCAGCGGCATCGGCCTGCCGACCGCGCCGGTCGAGGGCGACATGAACGGGCTGCGGCTGGGTACCTGCGAGATCGTGCGCTGGGGCATGACCGCAGCCGACATGCCGGCGCTCGCCGCCTTGATCGCGCGCGGACTGACCGGCAACGAGGCCCCCGAAACCGTCGCCACCGAGGTCACGACGTTCCGACAACGGTTTGATCGCCTGCATTTCATCCGCTGACGGCACGTTGCGGCCTGGCGGCAGCGGCTGAACGGCACAGGGCGCACCGGGGGCGGCATTCGCCCGGAGCGGCAGGGCAATTGGGTGAACCTCACCCATGCGGTCATCGCGTCAGCCGAGTTTGGAATGGTCGACGCCATGCCACGCTCCTCCGCGACGATCAGCCCGCAGCAGTCCCCGGCGTCCTACGGCCGGCAGTGTCCCGATGCACGGCCAATCCGGCCGCCACACGGCAATGCTAGAGCACTTTCACCCTGACCCGAAACGATCCGTCATTGCGAGGAGCGCAGCGACGAAGCAATCCCCCCGCCGCGGGACACGGGCGAGCCGCGCGCGCACACGATCTGGGACCGCCGCATCACCTGCGACGCCGCTGCCGCGTCACCCGGCACGCACGGCGCGGAACCGTCAGGCCACCAGCGGGACCGGCCGCACCCGGCCGGTCCCGCCCCGCCTCAGTGGATCGCCTTGGACAGCGTCGAGATCGTGCCGCCCACCGTCGCACGGATCGACAGCGGCACGAACGGGTTCTCGTCCAGGTCCTTGATCAGCGACTCGCTCGTCAGGTACTGCGCGTATTCCTGCATGATCGCCTTGGCCTCGCCGACCAGCGTCGTGCGCTTGGCCGCATCGGTGGCGTTCGTCGCCTCGTCGAGCTTGTCGGCCAGCCGCTCATCCAGTGTCGCCAGCACCGGCGCGACCTTCGTCTTGTAGCTGGTCTCAAGCTGCGGCGCGATCGGGTCGTCCTTAAAGGTGTCGACGATACGCTGGCGCAGCGTCTCGATGTCGCTCTCGACCTTCTTGCGCGCGGCGAGCCAGGCCAGGCGCGACTTGGCATAGGTCACCGTGCCGCCGCCGGCCTCGATCCCGGCCTTCAGCTTGGCCGCATCCATCGCCTCGCCGAGGGCGCGACGCAGCGCCTCGATGCCCTCGGAGGCCTTGGCGAGATCCTTGGCCTTCAGGCTGCCCTGCGCCGTCATGGCGAGAGCGACCAGGGACTGCTGCAGGGCAGCATCGGTGGCAGCAACTTTCGGGATCGCCGTGGTCAACTGGGCGAGCGCCTGCTCCAGCTTCGTGGCATCGAGCGCGGGCTGCGTCGGCGGGGCGGGGCCGCCGGGCGGGGGCGGAGGCGGCGCGGATGTCGGCCGCGGCGCCACCTCGAGGGCCTTGCGCAGCGCCTCGATCCCTTCGACGGCCTGTTCGAGGTTGTTTTCCGTCAGGCTGGCCTGCGCCGCGGTGGCAAGTGCGTCCAGCGACGTCTGCAGGCCAGCGTTGCCATTGGCGACCTGCGGGATCTCCGCCTTCAACTGGTTGAGCAGGGCGGTCAGCGCGGCGGGGTCTTCGTCGAGCTCCGTCTCGAACGAGGCATCGACGTTGATCTCGACCTTCTGGTACGGGATGCGCTTGACCAGCTCGACCAGCTTGATCCGCATGTTGCCCGGCGGGTCCTTGTTGACGAAGAACCGCACCATCCCGGCGTCGTACTCGGTGTCCACCTCGGCCTTGCCGAACCGCAACGTCGAGGGCTGCAACTGGATCTTCTCCTTGGCGGCCGCGGCCTTCAGCAGGGCCAGGCACTTCTTCGCCTTCTTCTTCTTGTCGAGCAGGATGACGCCGTCGCCGTCGGCGGTGATCCCGATGGCGGCGAACACCGGCTCGCGCTTGGACAGCGCCAGCAGCGGCTTCATTTCACCCGGCGACATGATCTTGTCGGCAGCCGGTTCCTTTCCCTTTGCGGGCATCGCCATGAGCTTAATCTCCCTCCGTTGTCACGTTGCCGATCGAGCAGTCGGCGGCAACCGGGCCGGCGCCCGCCAATGGTCCTTAACCCGTCGCGGCGGGCCGTCCGTGCTGACCTTGCGCGCCCGCAACCGATCCGCGGCAGCCGACACCACCCTGCACAACCTGCGGAAATTCTTCAAGACCATTTGCGTCCCGAGCCACGGCGATTGCATTTGACGGCGTCATGTCCGAGCGCGGTCACGGGCGGTTGCCGGCGGCCGGGGGGCGGTGCAGGCGGCGCTGCTGGCGCATCCATCGCCGCCGCGCGGCGCGGTTGGGCAGCCCCGGGCGGGAAGGCGGGCACGGCGGGGGCGGGAATTGGTGCAAAGGGTTCTGGCGCGGCGTTTTGGCGCGGGCCGGGTGTGCCCTCTGGTACAAAGGGTTCCGGCTGGCCGTTTGTGTGTACGCGTCTGGCCGGCGCGGCAGCAGGGCGGGCCGGCGGAAATGGTACAAAGGGTTCTGGCGCGCGGATGTCGGGCGCGGGGCGGGCGCGCTCTCTGGTACAAAGGGTTCCGGCTGGCCGTTTGTGTGTGCGTGCCTGGCCGGCGCGGCAGCAGGGCGGGCCGGCGGAAATGGTACAAAGGGTTCTGGCGCGCAGATGTCGGGCGCGGCGGGCGCCCCTCTGGTACAAAGGGTTCTGGCTGGCCGTTTGTGTGCGCGTGCCTGGCCGGCGCGGCAGCAGGGCGGGCCGGCGGAAATGGTACAAAGGGTTCTGGCGCGCGGATGTCGGGCGCGGCGGGCGCGCGCTTTGGTACAGGGGGTTTTGGCGGTGCGGTTTGGTGCGCGCATCGGGCCGGGACGACGTGGGCGCTGCGGCGCGGGACCGGGTCGGGCGTGGACGCCGGAGCGGCACGGCCGGCGGCTGGAAATCGCACAAAGGGTTCTGTCAGGCCGGCGTCGGGCGCGGCGGGGACGCGCTCTGGTGCAAGGAGTTCTGCCAGAAGGGCGGCGAGGAGGGCCTGCGGCGTCGGGTGGCGCGGCCTGGGGCGGCGCGGCTCGGCACGGTGCGGACGGATGCGCGCGTTCGGGTCGGTGGCGCGGGCGGCGGCGGCCTGCTTGCGGGCGGCGCGGGCGGCCTCGCGGGCGCCGGCGATTGCCTGCCGCCAGGGCGCGACGGCGGCGGCGACGGCGCGGCGGCGCATTTGGTCCTGGGCGGCGGTGATGCCGCCGGTGGGGTGGGGCGGCGGCATCAACTCGGGCGGGTAGCCGTGCAGGCGGGCGAGGAAGGCGGGGGGCAGGAATTCCTCGTAGCGCTTGGCGGCGACCGTGACGCGGGTGCGGCGCAGCAGGGTGATGCGGTAGCGATTCGCGGCGCGCTGCTTGGCGCCGTAGTTGCCGTGGACCGTGCGGGCGGTGCGGATCTTGGCGAGCCCCTCCGGCGTGCGCGGTCCGGTGGAGCGGCCGCCGTGCAGGCGGCAGCGCAGCTTGCCGCGGAGCGCGGGGGCCTGGCAGGGGCAGCCGGCGCGGGCGCCCCGCGGGTCAAGCCCGCGGGCAGGCTGCGCGGGGGCGAGGCGGCGGGTGGGGTTGCCGCGGGGTTTTTTGGCATGCGGCGGCGGGATGCAACCGGCCGGAGGGCCGGGCGGGGCGGGGATGGAGAGGGAGGACATGATGCACGCTCCTGAGCAGGGACAGAAGCGGCACAGATAGCATTGATTAGTTAGACATACAAACGGAATGGCGCGTGGCGCCGGCGTCGCGCGGCCGGGCGGCCCGGCGCACCATGGCGCCTCGGCCAGGCCGGAAAGTCAGCGGAACATCGAGTTGCCCGAAGGGCGCACGGAATTTCATCAAGCGTACGCAGCCGGCACCGCGCACGGCCGGGTCAACCTGTGCCCCGGTCGCCCGCGCGAACCTCGGTCAATCGGCACGGTGAAACGCTGGCTGTCCTGCGGGCAACCCGGTGTGCCGCCGGCCGGCTCGTTCACGTCCTGCCGCGGCGTGGCAAATGTTAGTTTGCGTTGTCGATTGTGTTAGTGTATCTAGCATTCACCGGCAACCGGCTGGCCACTGGAGCGACCGCACATGTCTCACCCGTCCAACGGCATCACCGCGGAGGTCATTCGCGAGGTCATGCCGCCGTACTGTCTCAGCCCCGACCTCGTCGACGCCACCTTCGCGGCCCTGCCGCCACCGCCGCCCGATGCCTCCACCGCCTGGCGCCACGCCCGCATCACCCGCCTGCTCGGGGAAATCGTCGCGCACAAGCCGGCCGACGCGGCGCAGGCGCGCATCGCCAGCCAGATCCTGATCCTGCGGGAGGCGGCGAACACGCTCGCGGCCAAACTCCACGCATCCGACGCGACGATCGAGCAGCTCTGCCGGCTCGGCCGCGCCATAGCCGACCTGGAGCGCACCGCGACGACACTGGACCGGTCGCTGAAGCGACATCAGCAGCAGCCGGTGCCGTTCTACGGCACCGTGATCGAGGACGAGGTCGATCTCGCCGCGGTGGACGCGGCCTGGTGCAACCGGGCGTCGGCCTGCGCCGCGGCAGGTCCTGTGCATCCCACGCCACCGCGCACCGATCCCGCCGGTGAGGCCGCACCGCACGTGGCGACCCCGCACCAGCCGGTCGGCGCCGCGCCGGTGGCGTGGCGTGCCGCGTCCGCGCCCAAGCCCGCGGCCAACCAGGCCGATGCTGCGCAACCGGCGGCCGATGCCGGGCCATCCGCTCCGGTGGCACCAAGGCCGCTGCCGGCCGTCCCGGTGACGCCGACGCCACTGCCGTCCGCCCCGGTGCAGCCGACGCTGCCGGCCGCTGCCGCGGCGATGGCGGCATACCGTCGGCGGGGCCGCTCGGCTGACCCCGCAACGCGCCCCGTGCTGGACGGCGGCAAGCCCACCGACTGGACGATCACCACCCTCGACGCAGGCCCCGGCTGGACCCGCGAGGTCCTGCAGCACCGCAGCCGCGAGGAAGCGGCCGCCGACGCTGTGCCGGGGTCGACTGTGCGATGACCGGACTCAATTCCATGCAAAGCCTGCCACCGGGCGCTTGTCCCGGTGGTGAGCCCGGCGCTGGACCCGGCGGCGCGCCAGCGGTCGGTCATTCCGGCGGCGGGACCGTGGCGGCCGGGCGGCGACCGACGCCCGGACCGGTGGCCCCTGCCGCGGTCCAACCGCCGATCGCGCCGGGCTCGCTCCGCCCTTTGCAGCCTGGGTCAGCGCCGCCGCCGCAGCCGGCAAGCTCGACGAGCTGACGACGGAGTGGCGCGCGGTCGACGCGGAGCGCTGACGCGCGACGCTGCAGAAGAATTCAAGACAGGTCCCGCTCCGACTGTTACCATTCCGCTCCATGACGAGGAGGCAGCGGTGAGCGGACCGGACCCGACCAAGATCGCCTGGGTGTCGCGCGTTTTGGGCGTCGAGCTGGGAAGCCGGGGCCCCGGCGCGCCGCCCAACCTGCAAGCGGCACTGACGGAGTGGGCCGCGGTGCGCGACCGCGTCACCGCCACCTTGCGCGAGATCGCCGACGAGGTCGCGGCTGCGAAGCTCCCCGAAACCGATGGCGCGCTGATCGAGCTCAAAGCCGTGGTCGCGAACCTGGCCGGCGAGCCCTCGACCCAGCAGAGGCTCAACGAACTGAGGACCTGGGTCGAAGGGGACGACGTCGTCGCCGAGGTCAGCGAACTCGCCGACGACATCCGCACGCCGCTCCTGGGCGCGCTCGCCCATGTCGGCGACGCTCTGCACGCCGCCGCCGCAGGCTGAGCTACTTCTTTAGGAACTCCGCGTATTTGCCGAGCGCCGTCTTGATGGGCCTGGACGCGTTCTCATATTCCGCCGAAGCTGGCGCCGTTCCGAGCGCCTTGTAAGCCGCGGTCAGCGCGTCTTCCAGCGTGCGTTGGATCGCGTTCGCTTGGCGCAACACGTAGCCGCCACGTTGCGCCCACTCTTTGACGCCGGCGACGTTGAGCGACAGCAACGGCACTTTCTCGATCAGTCCTAGCTGCTCGCGGAAATCCGCTTCCTCCCGCGATTTCGCCTTCACCTCACGAAGCTTCTTCTCGAACACTTCAAGTTCCTTGATGCCGCCCTCGAGGATTTTGTTGGCCTGTTCGAACTCTTCGTCGGTCGGCGGTTGCGTCTTGAACACCTCCAAAGCCTCCGCCAACGCCGTGTTGATGGCGTCCGTCACTAGGTTCACGTCGGCCGCCCTGACTCCGCGGGCCAAGGCCCACGAGTCCCGTTCGTTCGTCCGAGCTCCCATGACGCTCGACTGCCCGAGCCGAGCGCGGTGCTGGTCGTACAGCTGTGCCGCGGGCGACTGTTCGCCGACCGGCGCTTCCTTCGGCGCCTCGACCTTGACCTCCATTGTGGCGACCTGGTCCAGCGCCTTCTTGAGCGTCTCCACCCAAGGCGCGCCCGACGCCGACGCCTCCTCCTTCGCCACCTGCTTCTGTTCGGCGCTGAACTCCGGCACGCCCAAGCCGAAGATCGCGTTCGCGGACTGCGACACCATGTCGTAAAACAGCCCGGCCCAGGATTTGGGCGGCTGCTTGGGGTCGACCGCCGGGCTGTCCTTGATGTCGCGCAGCGCGAGCACGAAGGCCCCCTTCTTGGGATTCTCGTCTGGGATCTTGTCTCGGAAGTATCCGGTGACGCCCTTGACGTTCTGCGTGTCCGCCACGTGCTCGTACGCATACACCTCGCTGGACTTCAGCGCCGCGCGATCCGGCAATTTCTTGGTGGCGTCGTGCGGGGTCTCGATGAAGATCTGCTCGATGTCCTTGTGATGCAACTCGCGCTCCTCCTCGCTCATCTTCGAATACGGCTTGAGGCCTTTCTCGACAAACTTCTTGTCGATACCGTCCAGGTGCTTCTGCCCGTTGCCGGAGATCTCGGAGCCTTTGCCGCTGCGCGCGAGCAAGTGTTCGAGATACTCGATCTCCGTCTTCGCCTCGATCTTGGCCAGATCCTGGCCCACCTCGTCCGGCCCCTTGCGGTCGCGATAGGCTTCGTGGCGGGCCTTGGAGAAGTCGATCTGGTGGATGGCGTTGTGTGCCTCCCAGATCAGCATGTCCACCATGTCGAGCGGCTTGAGGTCGTCATCGACATAGACGGTGTTCTCCTCCGCGTCCCAGTCCCCGCCGGTCGACTTCTCCGGCTTCTTGCGCACCTTGACCGAGACCGCCCCGATCTTGAGCACCTCGTACAGCTTCTTCGCCAAGCCCGGATCGTCCTGGCACGCCGCGGCGAGCTCCTGGTTGACCGCCTTGGAGTCGGTGACCCCCTGGAATCCTTCCACCAGGGCGTCGACCTTCCCCTGATCGCTCTCCGGGACGTCCTTGCGCCACGGCACGATCTTCTCCCAGCCGGGCGTCGCCGCCGCCTCCCCCTCCAGCGCGGCCGACTTGTCCTTGGGCACGCTGAATCCGGCGCCGGCCGCGCCCGGCTTCTCGAACCCCTTCCAGGTGCACTCATTCCAACTTTTTTTCGCCTTGCTCAGCGGGTTGCTGGTCAGCGCCAGCTTCACCGGCCGGCCTAGCGCCATGCAGGCGACGAACGTGTGGTGCTTGTCCTGCAGCACCAGCGTGCCGTCCTTGGCGACGACCACCGGCACCACAGGGTTCGCCGGCAGCTTGCCCGAAAGCTTCGCCTCCACGATCTGCCGATTGACGTGGTCCTGCCCCGGACAGACGGCATTGAAACTGGTGTTCGGGACCTCGATCGGGCCGGAGGGCTGGTAGATCTGGGTCGAATTGATCTTCCAGATGCCTTCCCCGATCGGCTCGGAGAGCTCGTCGAACTTGTCGCGCGCGGCAAATCCCCGCATCAGGCCGTCCACGTCCTTGCAATCGGCCGCGGCCGTTATGTAGTCCTTGCCAGCCAGCGACTTGTCGAACGCGTCCGATGTCTTGATCAGCTCCTGATGCAGACCCTGCATCTGCTTCTTGACATCCTTCTGCGACAGGACCGCCTGCAGCGATCGATCGTTCTCCTGCTTCCACTTCTCGCAAGAGACCTTGGCCTGGTCGGCAAAGATATCCCGCGCCGCCTTGAACTTGCCCGCCAATTCCTCCGTCGGCGCGCTCTCGAACGTCTCCTTCGCTTCGGCCAGCGTGGCGATCGGCGGCTGCAGATCGTCAGCGAAATAGCGGTTCTTGGTCAGCTCGAACGCGGCGTAGGCCGGATCCAGGCCTTGCGTCTCGTTCAGCTCCCGACGCGTCGTGAAGTTGCCGATCAGCTCGTCGAGTGTCTTGCAGCCAGCCGCGGCGCTGAGATAGTCGCCGCCCGACATGTTCTCCTCGAACGTGGACGCCGTTTGCTTCACCTGATCTTGCAGCGGCTTCAGCTGCTTCTTGATGTCCTTCTCGGACAGGATGCTTTCGAGCGGCCCACCGTTCTCCTGCTTCCACTTCTCGCAGAACGTCTTCGCCTGTTCCGAGAACTCCTCCAGCGCGGCGTTGAGCTTGAGCGCGCCGCTCTTGCTCGGCTCCTCCTCGAACTCCGCTTTCGCCCCTTGCAAACCCCCGAGCTGCGACTGCAGCCCCTCCGGAAAGGCGCCGCTCGCTCCCATCTGCAGCGCGTCGTACGCTGGGCCGAGCTTATGCTCCTCCGTCAAGCTCTTTTGCCGCTCCTTGTTCCGCTCGACCCGGCCGCGCTCCAGCCCGCTCTCCAGCTCTTCGAGCAGCGGCAGCGCCCGCGCCGCATCCGACTTCACATAGAGCAGTTGGCTCACCGCAAGATGCACGTCCGACAGACGCCCCTCTCCGAGCGGAGGAAACTTGCCGGAGTCCACTTTCTTATCGAGTTGGTTCAGCCTGGACTTGAGCAACTCCAAGCTCGGGCCCTTGGCTCCACTCTTTGAGCCGCGGGTTTTCTCCAGCACCTGCCCGGTTTTCGTCTTCCGCTTCTTCGACTTGACTTCGATCCAGCGTTCGTCCAATTCCAGCGCCAGGGACATGAGCGGCCTCCAGGGACCAAGGCGGCGCGCAACTTTTTGCGCGCGCGGCGTGCCGGAACTATGCGGCCGAAATCGGTCGGAAGCAAGACTATCACGGCGAAACAGGTTGTGAATCGGCGCGACACCGTGACCCCTACGATCCGAGTAAATTCAGAAGGTTGAAGCGCCTGTGTTTCGGCGTCCAAATTTGACCCCACCGCATTTTCGCGTATCTGGTTGATATTATACAAACTTCTGGACTTGGGATCAACTGACGATCGGCGTCGAAAATTGACCCCCTAAACACGCATCTATCATATGGTTTTCATTCATGGATTCGTCTTCCGACCGGGGTCAGATTTGGCCGCCGATAGAGGGTCAAACCGCCGCGCCGAAACACACTGCAACGCCTGCCGCCGGGCGCTTGTCCCGGTGGTGAGACATGCCTCCGCGCGCTTCGCGTGCTCCGCGGTGGTTCTTGCGTTGCCTTGCCCGCCGCACCCCGCCGCTCGCCCCGCCACGCATCTTCCTTTGATCCGGGCCCCCTTTGCTGCCAGCATCCCCCCTGCGCTAAGCTTTCCCCGTCCAGCCCGGCTCCACCCGGGCCAAAACGCACCCGACCAGGGTCCAGGCAGGAGGACTTTCGACCATGCTTTCACGTGAGGAGAACGAGATCGTCACCCGCGTCGGCCCCGGCACGCCGATGGGCAAGACGCTGCGCATGTACTGGGTTCCGGCGCTGCTCTCCCAGGAGGTCGCCGAACCCGACGGCCCGCCCGTCCGCGTCAAGCTCCTCGGCGAGGACCTGGTGGCGTTCCGCGACACCGCCGGGCGCATCGGCCTGCTGGACGAGTTCTGCCCGCACCGCCGCGTCTCGCTCTATTTCGGCCGCAACGAGGAATGCGGCCTGCGCTGCATCTACCACGGCTGGAAGTTCGACGTGGACGGCAGTTGCATCGACATGATGAACGAGCCGGAGGAATACGACTTCAAGCACAAGATCCGCGTCACCGCCTACCCGACCTGCGAGCTGGGCGGCATCGTCTGGGCCTATCTCGGCCCGCCCGAGCGGATCCCCGCGCTGCCGAAATTCGCCTGGACCCAGGTGCCGGCAACCCACCGCCACGTCACCAAGGTGGTCGAGGAGTGCAACTGGCTGCAGGCCCTGGAAGGCGGCCTCGACACCTCGCACGCGCCGATCCTGCACCGGCTGATCAGCGAAACGTCCACGCGCGGCGGCTTCAAGCCGTCCAACCCGTTCGTGTCAGGCAAGGCGCCCAACCTGGTGGTGGACCTGACCGACTACGGCTACCAGTACGCCGGCATCCGCGCGCTGCCGGACGACAAGGTGCACATCCGCACCTATCACTTCGTGCTGCCGTTCCATCAGGTCCGCCCGCACAAGTCCGAGCGCGGCTTCCCGGGCGATGCCGGGCACTGCTGGGTGCCGATGGATGACGAAACGACCATGGTCTACAACTGGACGTTCAGCACCACCGGCGAGCCGCTGGACGCGGAGGACCGGCTGGAACGCAGCCTCGGCAACGGGCCTCTCCATGTCGATCAGGCAACGTTCCGCTCGAAGGCCAACCGCGCCAACAACTACGGGCTGGACCGCACCGTGCAGCGCACCGAGAGCTTCTCGGGCATCGACGGCATCAACGCGCAGGACCGCGCGCTGCAGGAGAGCATGGGGCCGATCGTCGACCGCTCCAAGGAGCATCTCGGCCCGGCCGACAAGGCGATCATCCAGGCGCGCAAGCTGCTGCGCGAGGCGGTGCGCACCGTCGAGGCCGGCGGCTCGCCCGCCGGCACCGGCACCAGCTACTACGCGATGCGCGCGCGCGAGGCGGTGCTGCCGCGCGCAGTCGACTGGCGGCGCGAGCTGACGCCGGAGATCGAGGAGGCAGCGCTACAGACGGTGTAACGCCGACGGCATCACGCCCCCCGTGTCATTGCGAGGAGCGTAGCGACGAAGCAATCCCCATCCAGGTGCACTCCTGGATGGGGATTGCTTCGCCTGCGGCTCGCAATGACACGGGATCGAAACGGCACCTCGCGCTCCCCGCCAGCCCAGGACCGCCCTACGTCGGCTTGACGGTCCGCACGTTGAGGGCGAGCGCGGTGAACAGCCCGCCGAGCGTCTGGTACTCGTCCAAAACGAACTGGCGAAACGCCGGCCCGTCCAGCGGATCGACCGACAGCCCGCTGCGGCGAAAGTCCGCGTGCAATGCGGCGCTGTCCAACGCCTGTTGCAGCGCGGCGCTCAGCCGGTCCACCGCCGCGTCCGGTGTGTCGCCCGGCACCGCCAGCCCGCGCCACCACCCGATGGTCACGTCCAGGCCCTGCTCCTGAAAGGTCGGCGTCACCGGCAGCGCCTGGGCGCTGCTGGTGACCGCCAGCGCCCGCAGCCCGCCGCCGTTCAGCGAGGGCGCGGCATCGCCCATTCCCACCACGCCGAAGTCGACCTGGCCCTGCGCCAACGCCGTCAACAGCTCCGGCCCGCCGTAGTAGCTGGACACCACCCGCGGCTTGAGCGCGGCGCGCAGCACGAACAGCGCCTGCGCCAGCGCCGGCGGCCACCAGCCGGCCAGGTTACCGGTTGTCAACGACTCCGGCGAAGCCCGCAACGCCGTCACCAGGTCGGCCATGCTCCGATACGGGCTGTCCGCGCGCACCAGCAGCACGCTGGGCAGGCAGGTCACCTGGCCGACGAAGGCGAAGTTGTCGGGCGTGGCCACGCTCGAACGGCTGAGCCAGGGCTGCGCGGTCAGCGACGAGCTGACCATGGTCATCGCGTAGCCGTCCGCCTCCGCCGCGACGCCGAGCAGGTGGCCGGTCAGCCCTGCCCCGCCCGCCTCGAACCGCAGCTCGACGTCCTGCCCGAGCGCCTGCGCGAGATGCGGCTGCAACAGCCGCGCGTTGACGCCGACGCTGCTGCCCGGCGAGAACGGCACGATCAGGGCCAGCGCGCGCGACGGGAAGGCCGCCCGCGCAACGGCGCGGCGCGTGCCGAGGCCCATTCCGCAGGCCAACCCAACACCCGCCATGCCGGCGGCCGACAGCAATGTGCGGCGTCGCATCTTGCCTATCTCTCTGCCGTTCTCGCCCACGCCGTTCTGGCCCACGCCGTTCTGCCCTGGCCGGTCGGACGCAGGTCGCGCCCGAGTGCGGTGGTGTGTCGCACCAATGGGTAAACAAACCCCTGACGCCGAAGTGTGACGGACCTTGCTGTCGCCCGGTGGTCGGCCCAGATGCGCCTCCGGCCGGCCGCTTGCCAGCGCCTGGCGCTCGGGGTTCACTGCGGCGCACAATTGCCTTCAGGATCCGCGCTGCGATGCCATCTGCCCGACTTGCCGTCGATATCGGCGGCACCTTCACCGATCTTGCGCTGGAACATCCGGGCGGACGCAGCACGATCAAGGTTCTGACCACCCAGGCGGCGCCCGAGCAGGGCGTGCTGGCCGGGGTCGGTGCGATCCTGCACGCCGCCGGGCTCGCCGCCGGCGACATCGCGATCGTCATCCACGGCACCACGCTAGCGACCAACGCGGTGATCGAGCGCAAGGGCGCCCGTACCGCGCTGCTGACCACGCAGGGGTTCCGCGACGTCCTCGCGATGGGCAACGAGAGCCGCTACGACCAGTACGACCTGAACATCGTGCTGCCGCAGCCGCTGGTGCCGCGGCATCTGCGCCTGCCGGTGCCGGAACGGCTGGACAACCAGGGCAACGTGCTGCTGCCGCTGGACGACGGCGGCGGTGCGCGCGCTGCTGCCGAAACTGCGCGCCGAGGGTGTCGAGAGCATCGCCGTCGGCTTCCTGCACGCCTTCGTCAACCCGGCGCACGAGCGAGCGCGTGCGCGACATCCTGGCCGAGGAGCTGCCCGACGTGCCGGTGTCGCTGTCATCAGAAGTCTCGCCGGAGATGCGCGAGTGGGAGCGGTTCTCCACCACGGTCGCGAACGCCTACGTGCAGCCGCGGATGGCGCGCTACCTGCGCCTGCTGGAGGACGGGCTGCGCGGCCTGGGGGTGGCCGCGCCGCTGTTCCTGATGCTGTCGGGCGGCGGGCTGACCACGATCGACACCGCCTGCCGCTTCCCGATCCGCCTGGTGGAGAGCGGCCCGGCGGGCGGCGCGATCTTTTCCGCGCACATCGCCCGGCAATGCGGCATCGAGACGGTGCTGTCCTTCGACATGGGCGGCACGACGGCAAAGATCTGCCTGATCGACGATTTCCGCCCGCAGACCGCGCGCAGCTTCGAGGTCGCCCGCGTCGGCCGGTTCAAGAAGGGCTCCGGCCTGCCGCTGCGGATTCCGGTGATCGAGATGGTGGAGATCGGCGCCGGCGGCGGCTCGCTCGCGCATGTCGATGCGATGGGGCGGATCGCGGTGGGGCCGGAAAGCGCGGGCGCCGATCCCGGCCCCGCCTGCTACGGCCGCGGCGGCACGGCCCCGGCGGTGACCGACGCCAACCTGCTGCTGGGGCGCTACGACCCGGCGCGGTTCGCCGGCGGCACGATGCGGCTGGACGAAGCGGCGGCGCGCGACGCGCTGGCCGCTGATGTGGGCGGTCCGCTGGCGCTCGGGCCGGAGATGGCGGCGCTCGGCGTGATCGAGATGGTGGACGAGAACATGGCGAACGCCGCGCGCGTGCACGCCATCGAGTCCGGCAAGACCTACGAGGGCCGCACCCTGATCGCGTTCGGCGGCGGCGGGCCGGTGCATGCCTGCCGGGTGGCGGAGAAGGTGGGCATCGGGCGCGTGCTGGTGCCCTCGGGCGCCGGCGTCGGCAGCGCCATCGGCTTCCTGCGCGCGCCGGTCGGCTACGAGGTGGTGCGCAGCCTGTATCAGCGGTTTTCCAGCTTCGACGTGGACGCGGTGAACGCGCTGCTGGCCGAGATGCGCGATGCGGCGATGGCGGTGGTCAAGCAGGGCAGTTTCGGCGCGCAAACTGACCGAGAGCCGCATCGCCTACATGCGCTACGTCGGCCAGGGGCACGAAATCCCGGTGCCGCTGCCGGTGCGCACCCTGACGCCGGACGATGTGGCCGCGATCCGCGCCGCCTACGATGCCGAATACACGCGGTTCTACGACCGCCCGGTGCCGGGATCGGATGTCGAGATCATGAGCTACGCCGTGCTGGTGGCGAGCGTGGTCGAGGACACCGATGAGGCGCCGGCGGTCGGTGCGGCGGACGCCTTCGCCCCCGAGATCGCGCCGGCGCGCCACCAGGCGGTGCGCGACACGCTGACCGGCGAGGTGGCAGACTGGGCGGTGTTCGATCGGTCCACGTTGCGACCGGGCGCGCGGGTCGCCGGTCCGGCGATCGTCGCCGAAGACGAGACCTCGACGCTGGTCGGCCCAGGATGGAACGCGACGGTGAACGGGCTGGGGTATATCGAGCTGACGCGGGAGGCGGCGTGATGACGAGGCCAGTCCAACTAATTCCCGCTCCCCTTGAGGGCTTGGGCCGCGAAGCGGACCAAGGGCGGGGGGAGGGGACCAACCGGCACCGGCCTTGCCGCGCCGACCCCTCCCCCCAACCCCCTCCCTCAGGGGGAGGGGGAGTAACCCGATGCGCGTCGGCCCAGGAGACCCCCTGATGTCCAAGGAAACCGGCGCGCTGGCGCAGATCCATCGCCAGATCATGTGGAACCGCCTGATCGCCGTGGTCGAGGAACAGGCGCAGACCATGATCCGCACCGCCTTCTCCACCACGGTGCGCGAGGCCGGCGACCTGTCGGCCGGCATCTTCGACCTGCACGGCCGCATGCTGGCCCAGGCGGTCACCGGCACGCCCGGCCACGTCAACTCCATGGCCGAAAGCGTCGGCCATTTCCTGCGCAAGTTCCCCGCCGAGACGATGCGCGAGGGCGATCACTACATCACCAACGATCCCTGGCTCGGCACCGGCCACCTGCACGACCTGACGGTGGTCACGCCGGCGTTCCATCGCGGCCGCATCGTCGGGCTGTTCGCCAACACCGCGCACGTGATCGACGTCGGCGGCCTGGGCATGGGTCCCGAGGGCCGCTCGGTGTTCGAGGAAGGGCTCTACATCCCGATCATCAAATGCTTCGACCGGGGCCGGCCGAACGAAACGTTCTTCGACTTCATCCGCGCCGGCTCCCGCCTGCCGGTGGAGCTGGAGGGCGACGTCTATTCGCTGTGCGCCTGCAACGACGCCGGCGTGCGGCGGCTGGCAGCAGATGATGGACGAGTTCGACATGGACAGCCTCGATCCGCTGGCCGGCTTCATCTTCGAAAGCTCGCAACGCCGCGACGCTGGCCGAGATCGCCCGGCTGCCGCGGGGAACATACCGTGCGGAGATCAGCTCCGACGGCTACGAGGAGCCGGTCACGCTGCGCGCCGCGATGACCATCCTGGCCGATGGCATCGAGGTCGATTTCGCCGGCACTTCCGGCCTGTCGTCGCGCGGCATCAACGTGCCGCCGGCCTATTGCCGCGCCTATTCCTGCTTCGGCATCAAGTGCGTGGTCGCGCCGGAAATGCCGAACAACTGGGCCAGCCTGGCGCCGTTCCGGATGCAGATCCCCGAGGGCTGCATCCTGAACGCGCCGCGGCCGTATCCGGTCTCGGTGCGCCACGTGATCGGCCATCTGCTGCCCGACCTGATGATGGGCTGCCTGCACCAGGCGGTGCCGTCACGCGTCACCGCCGAGGGCGCCTCGGCGCTGTGGAACCCGCCGTTGCGCGGCGGCGGCTCGGTGTCCGGCCAGGCGCGCGGCAACCGCCAGGTGGTGGCGGATTTCGAGATCATCACCTTCAACTCCGGCGGCACCGGCGCGCGGCCGACCGCCGACGGGCTGGACGCGACGGCGTTCCCCTCCGGCGTGCGCACCATGCCGGTGGAGGCGACCGAGAACGTTGCGCCGGTGGTGTTCTGGACGCAAGGAGCTGAAGCCCGATTCCGGCGGCGCGGGGCGCACCCGCGGCGGCGTCGGCCAGGTGATGGAGATCGGCACCAAGGGCGAGCTGGAATTCGCCGTCAACGCGATCGTTCGACCGTGTCGCCAACGCGCCGAAGGGACGCGAGGGCGGCAAGGACGGCGCGGCCGGCGTGGTGCACCTGAAATCCGGGGCGAAAGCTGCGCACCAAGGGGTTCCAGATCATTCCGGATGGCGAGCGCCTGGTGCTGGAGCTGCCCGGCGGCGGCGGCATGGGCGATCCGACCGAGCGCGATCCGGCCCTGGTGGCGCGCGACGTGCGCGACGGGCTGGTCTCGGCCGAGGTGGCGCACGGCGTCTACAAGGTGGCGGTCACCGCCGATGGGGTGCTGGATGCGGCCGGCACCGCGGCGCTGCGCGGCTGATACCTGCCGCACCCCCGTGTCATGGCCGGGCTTGGCCCGGCCACCAACGTCTTTTCTTGTTGCCCGCAGCGAAGTCATGGGTAGCCGGGCCAAGCCCGGCCATGACACGGGGTGCGGTCACGCGACCAACCGCTTCGTCTGTAAAGCGGCAAAGGCGTCCCCGAAAACTACTTCCCCTTGGCCAGGCGGCGCTCGTAGGCCTGCGCCAGCAGCGTGCTGGGGAACAGCATGGCGAAGTAGATCAGCGCCACCACGGTGTAGACCTCCAGCGGCCGGTAGGTATCGGCGGTGATCAGGGTGCCCTGATACAGCAGGTCCGGCACCGCAATGGTCGACACCAGCGAGGTGTTCTTCAACTGCGTGATCGACTGGTTGACGAACGGCGGGATCATCCGCCGGATCGCCTGCGGCAGGATCACCTTGCGCATCATGTGCCACCGCTTCAGCCCGAGCGCGCGCGCCGCGTCCCACTGGCCCGGCTCGATCGAGACGATGCCGCCACGGAATATCTCCGCATAGAACGCCGCGGTGTAGAGCGACAGCGTCAACACCGCCGCGGCGGTCGCCGGAATCTGGATGCCCAGCAGCACCGGCAGCGCGTAGTAGAACCAGACGATCTGCACCAGCAGCGGCGTGCAGCGGAACGCCTCGATGAAGCCGATCAGCGGAATGTTGAGCAGCTTCGAGCGCGTCAGCCGGCCCAGCCCCACCAGCAGCCCGATGACCAGCCCGAGGAAAATCGTGCCCACCGTGTAGGCCAGCGTGATCAGCACGCCCTTCCACAGCAGCGGGATGTAGCGCTGCAGGAAATAGAAGTCCCAATGATAGACCATGTGCCCGGCGCCGACCCGCCCGGTCCGGCGCGTCCCTCGCGCCGGACCGGCCGGACTCCCCTAGAAGCTCAGTTCCGCCGGCACCTGCATCGCGCGGCACGCCGTTCAGCTCCAGGCCCTGCAGCATCCACTCGCGGATCTGGCCGATGCCGCGATTGAAGTCGAGCCAGGCGTTGATCACCTCGACGAAGCGCGTGTCGGGCTCGTGCTGCACGGCGAGGTCAGCTGGGCAGCGCCACGGTCGGGTTGCCGAGCAGATGGAACGGGCCGAGGCTCGGATTGCGCCCGACCGTGGTCAGTCCGAGCAACGCCGCCTGGATGATCACGTCGGCATGGCCCGATTGCAGCGCCAGCACCACCTGGTCGCGGTTGGCGAAGCCGGTCAACTGCGCCTTGGGGCGAAGCGGCGCGCCACGACCTCGTGCAGCGAGCCAATGTCGAACGCGATTTTCAGGTCCGGCTTGTTGATGTCGGCCCAGGTCTTCGGATCGAGCCCCTGCTTCGCCAGGCAGCCGAACGGGTGGATGATCATCGGGTGGGTGAAGCCGATCGCCAGCGCCCGCGCCGGCGACGGGTTCAGCGCGAACGCCAGGTCGACCTTGTTCGACTGCAGATCGAGCACCGAGTTGCCGTAGGTGGCCTCGACGTAGGCAAGCTGCGCGTCGAACACCTTGGCGATGTCCTTCGCCATGGAGATCGCCGCGCCGCTCCACTCGCCGGTGGTCAGGTCCTTCTTGAAATAGGGCAGTTCGCCCGGCAGCGCGGCGATGCGCAGCGTCTTGGTCCGCCGGATCCGGTCGAAGGTGTTCTCGCCCGCGCCCTGGGCGTGCGCGCTGCCGATCAGCGCGGCGGCTGGCAACAACGCGGTCGCGCCGGCCAGCGCCCGCCGGCCAAGCTGGTTGGTCATCACTCGGGTCTCCTTGTTGCGTTCGTTGCGATAGTACTGGCCGATGTTGCGGACCGCGCCGGCCAGACGCAATGCAGGATCCGCGCCGCGGCCGACGGGGCCTGCGCCGCGGCGGTCACGATCCGCGCCGCCGTGGCTCAGCTTCCGACCTTGAGCGTATTGACCAGCCCGCGCAGGCAGGCCAGCACCGACAGCGTGGTCAGCTTGCCGGTGCGCGGGTTCTCCTCGCTCGGCACGCCCTCGATCGTCATGGTGAAGCGCGCGGCCTCCGCCTCGACCCGGATCGTGTGGGTGTTGCGGGTCACGGTGGGGTCGGCCCAGATCTCGACGTGGGTGCGCACCGGCCCGATGCCGGCCAGCGCGAGCGCCGCGGCGACGTTGACGTTGGCCGGAAAGCCCGCCGCCGCGTCCAGCGCATTGCCGCGGAACACGCAGAGCGGCTTGGTAAGTCCCTGCACCTCGATGCCGTGCGCGACCAGGTAGGGTGCGCCTTCCAGCCCGGCCGGCGGCTTGCGCGTCTCCAGCGTGACGCTCTCGACCCGGCCCTCGGCCGCCGCGCGGACCGCATCGAGGCCGAGCAGCGCGCCGGTCGGCACCACAATGCGCGCCCCGGTCTGCTGCGCCCGCCGCACCAGATGCATGCGCGGCAGCAGCGCGCCGACCGAGCACGGCACGAACACGCGTCCCTCCTCGATCGCCGGCATGGCGACGCGTTCGAACAGTGCCGGCGGCACCGCCTCCACCACGATGTCGCAGTCGGCGAGTTCCGCCAGGTCGACCATCGGCGGCGGGACGCGGAAGCTGCTGAGCTTGGGCGCCGCCGTGGCCTGGTCGCGCACGGCGACGGCCGCCAGCGTGAGCCCCGGCACGCCCGCGTCGAGCGCGTGCGCGAGCGGCAGCCCGATGGCGCCGAGCCCGGCAATCGCGACCGTCCTGGTCATGGCTTACCCCCTCGTTTTGGGTGGGTTTCCCGATGGGTTTCGCGATGTGTTTCCCGGGGGCTCCCGACGGCCAGCCAGGTCTCGGGCGGTAGCCAGGTCCTCCGGCGTGTTCACGTTATGGAATGGGTCCCATGCCGCCGCCGGGAAATCAACCCGTCGCATCGCCAGGCCGGCGGCGAAGTGCCCGACGCCGCGCGGGCCCGGTTCGCTCAGGCAACGACGCAGCGCCTCGCGCGCCGCGACCGGCCACAGCGCCACCAGATGGTGCACCTGCCCGAAGCTGGCTGCGCAGGCGGGCGGCGGGGCGAGTGCCGCCGCCAGGTCGGGCGGGATGAACGGCGTGTCGCCGGGGACGGTCAGCAGCGTCGCCGCACCCTGCGCCGCTGCCCAGTCGAGGCCGGCCAGCACGCCGGCGAGCGGTCCCTGGCCGGCGAACGCCCCATCCGGCAGCACCGGCAGGCCGAACGCGGCGAACCGCGTCGGATCGCCGTTGGCATTCAACGCGATCGGCCCGGCCTGCGGGCGCAGGCGGGCAATGATCCGTTCCAGCAGCGATTGCCCGGCCAGCTCGAGCAGCGGCTTGTCGACGCCGCGCAGCCGCCGCGCGGCCCCGCCGGCCAGGATCAGCGCGGCGGGTGGCATGGTGCCGATGACGGGGCAGGGATGGGGCGAGCAACGGGACTCGAACCCGTGACATCCAGGACCACAACCTGGCGCTCTGCCAACTGAGCTATGCCCGCCATCCGAGGGGCGGCCGAAGGGGCGGCCCAAGGGGCGGCGTTGTGGCCGATCACCCCACTGGCGTCAACTTGTGCCGGTTCGCGCCGACAATGTCCCGGTGCGGTCAGGAAGGTGCACGCCAATCCCGGGGCCATTCCATGTGACGGCGTGATGGCCGGGCGCGCGGTCATGGGTGGGTGCTGGCGGGCGGGGCACGGTGCAGGCGGCGCTGCTGGCGCATCCATCGCCGCCGCGCGGCGCGGTTGGGCAGCCCGGGCGGGAGGACGGGCGTGGCGGCGGCGGGGACTGGTACATGGGGTGTTGGCGCGGGGGTTTGGCGCGGGCCGGGTGCGCCCTCTGGTACAAGGGGTTTTGGCTGGGCGTTTGCGTGTGCGCGTTGGGTCGGCGCGGCGTGCGCGGTGGCGTGCGGATCCCGGGCGGGAATGGGCGTCGGGGCAGCGGGGTCGGCAGGCGGAAATGGTACATAGGGTTTTGTCGGGCGGGCGTCGTGCGCGACGGGGGCGGACTCTGGTGCACGGGGTTTTGGCCGGGCGGTTGCGTGCGCGCATCGGGCCGGGGCGGCGTACGCGCTGCCATGCGGGTCCGGGGCAGGTGTGGGCGCCGGGGCGGCGGGGCCGGCGGGCGGAAATGGTGCATAGGGTTTTGGCGGGCCGGCGTCGGGCGCAGTGGGGGCGCGCTCTGGTGCAAGGAGTTCTGCCAGGAGGGCAGCGAGGAGGGCCTGCGGCGTCGGGCGGCGTGGCCGGGGACGCCGCGGACGGAGGCGGGCGTTGGGGTTGGCGGCGCGGGCGGCGGCCTGTTTTCGAGCTGCGCGGGCGGCGGCGCGGGCGCCGGCGATCGCCTGCCGCCAGGGGGCGAGGGTGGCGGCGACGGCGCGGCGGTGCATTTGGTCCTGGGCGGCAGTGATGCCGGTGGTGGGGAAGTGCGGCGCCACCAGTTCGGGCGGGTAGCCGTGCAGGCGGGCGACGAAGGCGGGTGGCAGGAAGTCCAGGTAGCGCTTGGCAGCGACAGTGACACGGGTGCGGCACAGCAGGGTGATGCGGTAGCGGTTCACCGCGGGCTGCGTGGCACCGTAGTGGCCGTGTTTGGTGCGGGCTTTGCGGGTGTTGGCGAGCCCCTCCGGCGTGCGCCGGCCGGTGGAGCGGCCGCCGTGCAGGCGGCAGCGCAGCTTGCCGCGGAGCGCGGGGGCCTAGGCAGGGGCAGCCGGCGCGGGTGCGGGCGCCACAACGGGGGGCGAGATGGAGGGTGGGGTTGCCGCGGGGTTTTTTGGTGGGCGGTTGCGGGATGCGGCCGGCCGGCGGGTCGGGTCGGGTGGTGGCGGCGGCGGCGGTGGCGGTGGCGTAGAGGGGAGACATGATGCGCGCTCCTGATCGAGGACAGAAGCGACACTGGTAGCATTGGTTAGTCAGTGACACAAACACAATCGCGCGGGGAGCCGGCGTCACGCCGCCGCGGAGGCCGGCGCCCGGCGCCATGACAGCTCGTAGCTCTGCACAGAGTGTAGACCGGTTGCGGCGGCGATTCTCTAGTCGCACGACTCCGGCCCATCCCGGTCTGGCGCCCGGGTAGACCCCTTGGAGCAGCGGCTTTGGGTGGAAACCGACACGTCTGCTTTCCGCAGGGTTGCCGAAGAGAACGGGCACTTTCTTCACTGGAGCGTCTGTTGGGCCGCCGCTCCGGTCGGCATTGCGCCGAGCACGGCCAAGACCTCTGCGCAAGTGATCTCGTTGTTTATCGGGCTACCGGGCTCCTGGCGAGCACTGTCGCGCAAACCATGGGCGCGACTTGCAGGGCGCTATCCGCGACAAAGTAGCGACGGTGAACGGTCCGGCGCCCTGGCACGCCAGACCTTAAGTAACGGGGGCAGACCTGGGTCAGCCCGCGTCGCTGCTCATGTCGAACAAGGTGTCCGCCAAACTCTCGATCTTTTCGCGCCAAGCCAGCGTGCCAAGCCAGTTTTTCGGGATCGAGGAGGCCCCGTAGATCGCGCCGGCGAGCTGCCCGGCGACGGCGGCAACGCTGTCGGCATCGTCCCCCAGATTGGCAGCGGTCAGGACCGCGCTTTCGAAGCTATGCGTCGTGCCAACGGCCCATACCGCTGCCTCTAGCGTATCCACGACGTAACCGCTCGAGCGGATCT
Organism: uncultured Alphaproteobacteria bacterium; assembly: GCA_963773345.1. GTDB lineage: Bacteria > Pseudomonadota > Alphaproteobacteria > Acetobacterales > Acetobacteraceae > Palsa-883. The sequence continues at coordinate 56,041 of CAVZBG010000011.1, forward strand.
GCGCCCGGCTTTTCGTGCGCCATTCGCCGGCGTTGATGAACAGGAGCTTTGGCGACAGTGCCATCACGCGCGGGCGAACCGCGGCGTGCAGGTCGGCGCCAGACAGCGCATCCAGCAGCATGGACGTCAACAGCTTGCAGGCATCGAGGCATTCCATTGCGCCGTGCGTGGTTCGCGACTGTTTCAGGGCCATGAACTCGGCGCCCGCCCTGTCGGTCCTGGCGAAGACGGCGACGGGAGCGAGCCGGGTCAGCGAGCCGTTGCCCGCTGCGTCTGGCTGGGCACTTCCGGATGCGGCTGAGCCGCCGGCGAGAAAGCGCTCGATCGCGCCGCGGGTGGTCGCGCCGATGTCGAAGCAGGTTCCGGTGACGCTGTTCTCGCCGCCCTGGAGCCAGCGCCCAAGCCGCCGCATCAAGTCCGTCTGGTCAACCTGGCCTTCGGCAATGAGGGATTCGGCCAGGCAGATCGCCATGGTGGTGTCATCCGTCCATTGGCCGGGCTTGAGCTTGAACGGACCGCCGCCGATCATGCCGGTCAGTGCGGGGAAACTGTCCCGAGGCTTGAACTCGACCGCAGCGCCGATGGCGTCTCCGACCGCGAGCCCGAGCAGGCAGCCGCGCGCGCGGTCGCGGGCAGCGGCCTCGGGGAGCGGCGGCCATTTGGCGGGCATCACCACGGGCCGCGTGTCAGGCAGGGCTGCTTCGGCTTCGTCCGGCTCGGAGGGTGTGCCGCTGTCGATCTTCGCCTGCATCTCACTCGGTGCGCCGGGCAGCAGATAGCTGTATTGCCCGACCTTTTCGGCCTCGGCCAGCTTTTCAGCCTTGACGGCGTCGCTCATCAAACCTCCTCAACACGGATCTTCACAACGCGCTCCAACTCGTCCACGCGATCGGCCACTCTGAACTTCGTGCCGGGAGCGAACAGAATTTCGGCCTCGTGCGGCGAATTCGAGACCCCAGCCACGTCCTTGCCAGTCTTGCCACTGATCGTAATCTGGTACTTCTTGTCGAACGCGAAGCCGATGCTACTGCTCCAGAAAGCCTTGACCGTGAAAATGTTGTTCTTAACGTATTGTTCATCAGCGCCGACCCACTCTCCCTCGCCGCGTGTGGACTCCCCGACATAAGAATCAAGCTTGGCGAGGGCCGATATCGTCTGGGAACACATGATATCCAAATCAGGTGTCTTCCGCTTAGGTTCTAGCAAGGATCTATTCATTTGTCTATACTCGACTGCCGTATAGGTGAACAACGCGACCTGCTCGCCTGGCGAGAGCTTGTCGTTGTTGACGCCGAATGCTTCCGCGGTCTGCACAACCTGGAATAACCGTTTCTCAAATGTCTCTTTGCCGAGCGCCTCCTGCATCTTCGCTTCCGGCCCTTTGGGGTTTTTCTCAATGAGGTCGTTCACCTTCTTGAGGAGCGGTGGGTTCAGGACCTCCTTGGCGAATTTGGACAGCGCATTTTCGTAGGGCACACCCTGCTCGGACCAATCCTTGACGGCTTGCTCGGAGTCCGTTGCGATCAGGAGGCGTAGACGCTTGGTGAGTTTGGGGGTTTCTGTGGACGGACCATCGAGATAGTCCAGGTTTGGGTCCTCAGCCTGCTTCTCCTCCTTCCCGGTCTTCGGCAATCCCTCCTTGACGTATTTGGCGAACTTGAGACACCAAGCGTCTGCCATTTGCAGTTTGGTCAAAAGCTTCTTGGCACCTGTGACCGCGTCTTTTGACCTTGAAGTGGCAGTTTTCGCCTTGTCGCGCGCCTGCGTCTTGATCGGATCGAGCGCATTGCACTTTGCCTCGTTGTCGTTGAGAAGCATCGCCTTCGCCCGCGCCGACTCGAGATTGGTGTGGTCTTCCTGCAGCGACTTCACGCCGACACCTTCGATGGATGCCGCATCCAAAGCGTTTTTGATCGTCGTGATCGCGGCTATGACTTTGCCATTGCGGATGTTCACCAGGTTGTCCGTGACGATTAATCCGCGTGACATCACCCGCACGAAGCGCTGAAATGCCTCCGACATGGTTCCCCGTTTCCTGTTGCAAGGTAGGCACGCTTGCCCGTGTCAGCGTAAGCCTTTCTGCAGTTCGGTCGCCAGGCGCCCAAGCGCTCCCCCCAGCGTGGCTTGGATGGAGACGGGCACCCCGAACGGATTCTCATCACACACCTCGACCCGTTCGTCGTTGTCCAGATAAGCCTTGAATTCCACGGCGAGCTTGAGGAGCTTTGGCCCTGATATCCTGACCGCCTCCGAACCGCCCTGGTCGATTTCAATCATCGTCGCCATCAGTGGGACGCGATGATTGCCGGTGATGCCATTCATTCCGAACTCGGCAATTTCCTCGAGCGTGTCGTCGCCACTGTTCTTCAATGCAGTCTGCAACGCCGCGATCTGCCCGTCCACGGTGGACACCGCCTCGTCGAACGCTACCCGCAGCGTAGGCCAGTCCAGGCTGTTGCCGTCGGACGAGGCACCGCCGTTCCCGCCGACCGCGACGCCGAGCACCCGGTCGACCCATGCTGTCTTCTCATCCAGGCTGCTCATACTCAACTTTATCCCCCGCTGAATGTTCGGGAATTCAACGACGCTGACTTGGAATCCTCGTCGTCTTTGTCCTCGATATCCGGCACGGACCACCCCTGGTGCGTATTGTGTCCGTCGTAATCCTCGCCGCCCACTTCTCCACCCCTAACACTACACGCACCGTCACGAGCCTTGCAAGGCGGACAGTCCCGGCAGGCCGCGAGGCCGAGGTGGGAACGCCTCGTGCGGCACAGCATCCAGGCTCACGAGGCTCTCGAGCGAGAGGATCCTGTTCCGGATCAGCCCAGGCGATAGGTCCAGCCCAATCCTGCAGACGAACTCGAAGGCGCGTTCGCCCGATCCGGCCCCGGCCAAATGCGTCAGCCCTGACTCCAGTCCTGCCAGGCAAGGCCGCGAACGCGGGCGAATTCTGCCGCGTTGGCGGTGACCAGCGTCGCCCCGCCGCGCAGTGCCTGGGCGGCAATCAGCATGTCGTACGGGCCGATCGGCGTGCCGGCGGCCTCCAGCGTGGCGCGCAGCTCGCCGGCGGTCGCGGCATCCTCGGCGTCGAACGGCACGACGTCGATGCGGCCCGACAGGAAGACCCGCAGCCGTTCGGCGTTCTCGCGGCGGCGTTCGCTGCGCGCGACGCCATACCGGAGTTCGGAGAGCACCACCGACGACACCGCGATCGACGCGCCACGCGTCACCGCCCGGCGCAACCGGACGCGCACGCCGGCGGGGCGGTCCTTCAGCAGCGCGATGACGGCGTTGGTGTCGAGCAGGTAGTTCACGCGAACGGGTCCTGGGCGTCGGGCATCGGCGGCTGCCGGCGGCCATCCTCCATGAACGGCACCTCGGCGAATCGATCCAGCTCGGCGAACCACGTGCCGAGGTCGGCCAGGATGGGCTCGAGCATGATGCCGCCGGCGACGCGGCGCAGGCGCACGCGGTCGCCCGGCAGGCGGAAGGCCAGCGGCAAGCGCACCGCCTGGCTGCGGCCGTGCATGAAAATCCTGGCGATGCCTGTGTCGGACATCGGGTCCCTGCGACGCTGATGTACGCCCGGGATATATATCAGCGGGTGCCTCCTGAACAAGCCGGCCGGGCAGGAGGAATGATCGTCCGCGCGAACGGCATGGCCACTATCCTGGACACCAAACCCGGTGCAACGAGTGTCCGCGCGGTCGTGGAGCGCCGGAAAAGCCAACTCGGCCGGGTGACCGCCTCTGGGAATTCGGCACCGTCCGCGACCCGCAATCGCACCACCCCCGCTGGTAACCCCACCCCGTCGTGACAAAATAGCCAGACCTGCCACACTGCCGGCCGACCTGGTGCTATTCGTGATGCCAAGATGACAAGTCCTTCCCCCGTGGGCCGGCTCCGCCCGCCGCCCGACGCCCCGGTCGATGCCGCGCGCCTGCGCGCCGTGCATCGCGCGGTCTCGGAGCTGCGTCGCGGCACGCCCGTTCTGCTGACGAGGGGGCTGCTGACCGGCGCCGAACCGCTCGCCCTGCTGGCGGTGGAGACCGTCGGCGCGCGCGGTGTCGCGGAACACGCCGCCCTGGCCGCCGAGCCGCCGGTCATGCTGCTGGCTCCGGCGCGCGCCGCGGCGGTGCTGCGCCGCCGCGCCTCCCAGCGCGTCCAGGCGGTGGCGATCGAGGTGGCCGACTGCCTCGCCGACGCCGACAAGCTGCGCGCGCTCGCCGACCCGACGATGGAGCAGCCGCTACGAAAACTGCCGGTCGAGGCCAGGCTGCCCGCCCTGGCGCGCCCGGCGCTGGCGCTGGCGAAACTGGCGCGGCTGCTGCCGGCGATCCTGGCCGCCCGGGCGCGCCCCGACGCGGCGGAGGCGGCGGCGCGCCTGGGGCTGCTGACGGTCAGTGCCGCCGACGTGCTCGCCTACCCCTCCGGCGCCGCCGCCAGCCTGCGCCGCGTGGCAGAAGCCCAGGTGCCGATGGACCAGGCGCCGGATGCCCGCGTCATCGCCTTTCGCACCGAGGATGGCGCGATCGAGCACCTGGCCATCGTCGTCGGCAAGCCGGAGCTGGCCGAGGCCCCGCTGGTGCGCCTGCACTCGGAATGCTTCACCGGCGACCTGCTGGGCAGCCTGCGCTGCGACTGCGGCAGCCAGTTGCGCGGCGCCATCGGGCGCATCGCGCAGGAGGGCGCCGGCGTGCTGCTGTACCTCGCGCAGGAAGGGCGCGGCATCGGCCTGGTGAACAAGCTGCGTGCGTACGCGTTACAGGACCGCGGGCTGGACACGCTGGACGCCAACCGCGCGCTGGGCTGGGACGCCGACGAGCGCCGCTTCCTCACCGCCGCGCGGATGCTGGAGGCACTGGGCATCAAGCGGGTGCGGCTGCTGACCAACAACCCGAACAAGCTGGCCTCGCTGGCGGCCTGCGGCGTCGAGATCGTCGGGCGCGAGGCGCACGCGTTTGCCCCGAACGGGGTGAACGACCAGTACCTGGCGACCAAGGCCGAGCGTTTTGGCCATTTGCTGGGCGAGTAGCGCGTGCCGGCGCTGACGCAGGCGCCCCGGGACGCGCCGATGCAGGCGATCGTCCGGCGTGACGGGCGCCTGTTGCTGGGCGGGCAGACGTTCCGCGCAGCGCTCGGCCGCGGCGGCGTGTCCGCCGACAAGCAGGAGGGCGACGGCGCGACCCCCGCCGGCGTGTTGCCGCTGCGCCGCGTGCTCTATCGCGCCGATCGCGGCCCGCCGCCCGACTGCGTGGTGCCGATCGAGCCGCTGGCGCCGGACGACGGCTGGTGCGACGACCCGGCGCACGCCGACTACAACCGGATGGTCCGCCTGCCGCACGACGCGCGGTGCGAGGCGCTGTGGCGCTCCGATGCGGTCTACGACCTGGTCGGCGTGCTGGGCTGGAACGATGCGCCGGTGCTGCGCGGGCGCGGCTCGGCGATTTTTCTCCATGTTGCGCGGCCGGACTATGCGCCGACCGAGGGCTGCGTCGCGCTGGCGCTGGCGGATCTGCGGCGGGTGCTGGCGCTGGGGGTGACGGAGTTGTTGGTGGAATAGCCGTCCGAGGGGCACAATTGAGCGGCACAATTCTCCCCCTCCCCTTGAGGGAGGGGGTTGGGGGGAGGGGTTCCGCGGCAAGGTGTTTCGATCGAATGTCCGTGGCGACCCCTCCCCCCATCCCCCTCCCTCAAGGGGAGGGGGAGATTCGTCGTGCGAACACACCGAACCCTGGCTCGGCCGCTCCCTCCCCCGGGTCGAGGATGCCGCGCTTCTCACCGGGCGCGGTCGTTTCATCGACGATCTGGGCATCCCGCCCGGCACGCTGCACGCCGCCATCCTGCGCTCGCCGCACGCGCACGCAACGATCGCCGGCATCGACACCGCGCGGGCCCGTGCGGCCGACGGCGTGGCGGCGGTGCTCACCGGCGCCGAGGTCCGCGCGCTCAGCGCCAGCCTGGTGGTTGGCGTGAAGGCGCCGATGGAGTGCTGGCCGATCGCCGTCGACCGCGTGCGCTACGTCGGCGAGCCGGTCGCCGTCGTGGTCGCCGCCGACCGCTATCTGGCCGAGGACGCGCTCGACCTGATCGAGCCGCGCTACGACGCGCTGCCCGCGGTGGTCGATCCGTGCGCGGCGCTGGCGGACGGACGCGCCGGTGCTGCACCCCGGCCTGCGCGGCAACCTCGCCAGCGACCGGCGGTTCCGCTACGGCGATCCCGAGGCGGCCTTCGCCGCAGCGGCGCATCGCATCGGCATCGAGGTGCGCTATCCGCGCAATGCCTGTACGCCGATCGAAACCTACGGCGTCGTCGCCGAGTACGATCCCGGCGAGGACGCTTACGATGTGCTGGCCAATTTCCAGGGCCCGTTCAGCCTGCATGCCGTGATCGCGCGCGCACTGAAAGTGCCGGGCAACCGCCTGCGACTGCGCACGCCGCCCGACTCCGGCGGCAGCTTTGGCGTCAAGCAGGGCGTGTTCCCCTACATCGTGCTGATCGCGCTGGCCGCGCGCGTGGTCGGGCCGGCCGGTGAAATGGATCGAGGACCGGCTGGAGCATCTCGCGGCATCGTCCTGCGCGACCAACCGGGTGACCCGGCTGTTGGCGGCGGTGGCGCCGGACGGACGCATCGACGCGCTGGACTGGGACCAGCTCGAGGATTGCGGCGCCCATCTTCGCGCGCCGGAGCCGGCCACGCTGTACCGCATGCACGGCAACATGACCGGCGCTTACGACATCCGCAACGTATCGATCCGCAACCGGGTCGTGCTGACCAACAAGATGCCGACCGGGCTCAATCGCGGCTTCGGCGGACCGCAGGTGTATTTCGCGCTGGAACGCCTGATGCAGCGCATCGCGGTGACACTGGGGCTCGATCCGCTCGCGGTCATCCGGCGCAACCTGGTCCCGGCCGACGCGTTCCCGTATCGCACGGCGACCGGCGCGCTGCTCGATTCCGGCGACTATCCCGCGGCGATGGCGGCGGCGGTGGAGCAGGGCGGGGTTGCCGCGCTGCTGCGCCGGCGCGATGCGGCGCGCGCGGCGGGAAAACTGTTCGGAATCGGTTACGCGGCGGTGGTGGAGCCCAGCGTCTCCAACATGGGCTACATCACCACCGTGCTGACGCCGGAGGAACGCCGGCGCGCCGGGCCGAAGAACGGCGCGCAGGCGACCGCGACGGTGGCGCTCGATCCGCTGGGCGGCGTGTCGGTGCACGTCGCGTCGGCGCCGCAGGGGCAGGGGCATCGGACCGTGCTCGCCCAGGTGGCGGCCGACGTGTTCGGCCTGCGCCCCGAGGACGTGCGCGTGGTGACCGAGCTGGATACCGCCAAGGACGCCTGGTCGATCGCCTCGGGCAACTATTCCAGTCGTTTCGCCGCCGCGGTGGCGGGCACGGCGCACCTGGCCGCGGTGCGGCTGCGTGACCGGCTGGCGCGCGCCGCGGCGGCGCAGCTTGAACGTCGGGGTTGGCGACGTGGTATTCGCCGCGGGCCGCGTGCACGCACGCGGCAATCCCGACAACGCGGTCGGCTTCGCCCGGCTCGCCGCCACCGCGCACTGGGCGCCGGGCACGCTGCCGGCGGGCGAGGCGCCCGCGCTGCGCGAGACGGTGTTCTGGTCGCCGCCGGAACTCGCCGCGCCGAACGAGGCCGACGAGATCAACGCCTCGCTTTGTTACGGCTTCGTCTTCGACATCTGCGCGGTGGAGGTCGATCGCGCGACCGCGGAGGTGCGGATCGACAAATACATCACGATGCACGATTGCGGCCGCGTGCTGCATCCCGGCATGCTCGCCGGCCAGGTCACCGGCGGCTTCGCGCACGCCCTGGGTGCCGCGCTGTACGAGGAACACGTCTACGCCCCGGATGGCGGATTTCTCGCCGGCACGCTGGCGGATTATCTGATACCGACGGCGATGGAAGTGCCGGAGCCGCTGATCCTGCATTGCGAGACGGCCTCGCCGTTCACGCCGCTCGGCGCCAAGGGCGTCGGCGAGGGCAACTGCATGTCCACCCCGGTCTGCATTGCCAATGCGGTCGCCGATGCGCTGGGGCTGGCGGATGTGACGCTGCCGCTGCTGCCCGCGCGCCTCGCGCCGCACGTGCACGGCGTGGAAGTGGTGCACGGACGTGACCCCGCAGAGTCGGGCGCGCAACGGTCCGGGGCGGCACGCGCGTCCGGCGCGGACGTTGCGCATCCGAGCGGTGCCGACGCCTTGCAGGCGCAAGCGTGGGGATCGGCGCGCTTGCCTGGCGGCACGCCGGTGCGGGACAGCAACGTTCGGGGCGCGGGCGCGGCGGGCGCGCGTGCCCTGTCCGGTGCCGGCAGTGTCCGCGTCGACGCGCCGCGTGACGCGGTGTGGCGCATGCTGCTCGATCCGGACGTGCTGGCCGGAACGATTCCGGGCGTGCACACGGTGCAGCGCGTATCGGACACGCAGTTTCGCGCCGAGGTCACGCTCGGCGTCGGTCCGGTGCAGGGCCGCTATCGTATCGAGGTATCGCTGTCCGAGCTGGACCCGCCGAACGCGGCCACGCTGACCGGCGCGGCCGACGGCGCCCTGGGGTTCGGTCAGGCGTGCGGTGTCGTTACGCTGACGGACGAGGGCGGCGCTACGCGCGTCGCCTGGCGCTACGACGCGGCGATCGGCGGAAAAATCGCCTCGGTCGGCGGACGGCTGCTGGATGGCGCGGCGCGGGTGATCATCGGCCGGTTCTTTGCTGCCCTCGCCGCGCGCGCCGGTGGCGAACGCGCGCCGCCTGGGCCGCTTGCCTGGCGGCGCCGACTGGGTGACTGGCTGCGCGCCCTGCTGCGGTGGCGGCGATGAAGCCGGCCAAATTCGACTATGTGCGCGCCGAAAGCGTGCAGGAGGTGCTGGACCTGCTGGACCGCGAGGGGCCCGAGGCGCGCGTGCTCGCCGGCGGCCAGTCGCTGCTGCCGATGCTCAACATGCGCCTGGCGCGCCCGCGCACCGTGATCGACATCATGCGCATCGACGCGTTGCGCGTGCTGCACGATGATGCCGGCGCGCTGCGCATCGGCGCGGCCGTGCGCCAGAGCGAGCTCGCCCGCCATCCCGACCTGGCGCGCGCGGCAGAGGCTGCTCGCGCTGGTGTTGCCCTGGGTCGGCCACGCGCAAACCCGCAGCCGCGGCACGGTGTGCGGCTCGATCGCGCACGCGGATCCCAGCGCGGAGTTGCCGCTGGTCCTGCTGGCGCTCGGCGGGGCGGTGCACCTGCGCTCACGCCGCGGCGCGCGCAGCGTGCCGGCGGACCAATTCTTTGCCGGCATGATGGCGACCACGAGGCAGGATGACGAGTTGATCGAGGCGGTTTCGCTGCCGTCGGCGGCCTCCGGCAGCGGCTGCGCATTCCGCGAAGTTGCCCGCCGGCACGGCGACTTTGCCATCGTCGCCTGCGTTGCCGTGGTCTCGGCGCGCGATACCCACCTCGCGGTGGGCGGCGTCGCGGACCGGCCGGTGGTGCGCGCACTGCCGCCGGCGGGCGATCCGGCGCTGGACGACGCGCTCGACGATTTCGCCTGGGACCTGGACGCGCGCGAGGACATGCACGCCACCGCGAGCTATCGCCGCGAACTGGTCCGCCGCATCGGCCGCGCGGTGATCGAGGAGGCCGCGCAATGCCGCGACTGACGGCGGACGAGCGCCACACTGTGCGCTGCACGCTGAACGGGCGCGCGGTCAGTGGCGAGGCCGAACCGCGCCTGCTGCTGAGCGACTTCCTGCGTCACGTGCTCGGCGCCACCGGCACGCATGTCGGCTGCGAGCACGGCGTGTGCGGCGCGTGCACCATCCAGATCGACGGCGCTCCCGCGCGCGCCTGCCTCACGCTCGCCGTGCAGGTCGATGGCGCGGACCTGCGCACGGTGGAGGGGCTGGCGCCGGCGCCCGGCGAGCTGTCGCCGTTGCAGGAAGCGTTCCGGGCGCATCACGGTCTGCAGTGCGGGTTCTGCACAGCGGGCATCCTGATGTCGCTCGATGCGCTGCTGCGTGACAATCCGCGGCCGACCGAGGCGGAGATTCGCGATGACGCTGTCAGGGCATTTGTGCCGCTGCACCGGATATGTCGCGATCGTGCGGGCCGCGCTGGCGGCGGCGGGGTTGACGGTAGGGGCCCGGACGGAGGGCGGGGAAATTGGGTGAAGTGATGGGCCTTCTGGATCTCCCTGTCATTGCGAGCCTTGCCGTCATTGCGAGCCTCGCTGTCATCGCGAGCTTTGCTGTCATTGCGCGCTTTGTTGTCATTGCGAGCGTAGCGAAGCAATTCCCATCCAGGTACCCACCTGGATGGGGATTGCTTCGTCGCTTTGCTCCTCGCAATGACAGGTGGGCGGGTGATCGGAGGGCTTTGCTGTGCGTGGCGGTCGCCCTGGGATCGGAATGAACGATGCTTGACCTTGGCACCAGCTTTCTGGCAAGCGTCGCTCGCGATCCAAACGCCATCGCCATCGTTGATGGCGAGGTGCGGCTGAGCTACGCAGCGTGGTGGCCGAAGATCGCGTCCGTCGTCGGCGCCCTGGACGGGCTGGGGCTGCGGCCGGGCGATCATCTGCTGACCGTGCTGCAGAACCGCTGGCAGACCGCGACGCTGCATTGGGCCTGCCAGCTTGCCGGCGTCATCATCACGCCGCTGAACTGGCGCGCCAAGGCGGACGAGATCGGCTTCTGCATCGAAGATGCGGAGGCGCGTGGCGGTGGTGTTCGAAGATGTTTCGGCGCCATCCGTCCGCGCGACGCCGGCCGCGGCGCACTTGCCGCGCATAACGCTGAACGATCCGGTCGCGGACGAGATCGATTTTGCAACACTGCTGGCGCATCCCGCCGCCGACGTGACGCCGTGCGCCGATGCGGATGCCTGGTCGGTGATGCTGTACACCTCCGGCACCACTTCGCGCCCCAAGGGCGTGCCGCGCCGGCACCGCGCGGAGCGGGCGGCGGCGCTCGCTCACGTGGCGCAGAATCTTTACGCGTTCGGCGAGCGCACGCTCGGCGTGATGCCGCTGTATCACACCATGGGCGTGCGCTCGCTGCTCGCCATGTCGCTGATCGGCGGCACGTTCGTCTGCCTGCCGCGGTTTTCCCCCGCGGCAGCGCTGGCGCTGATCGAACGCGAGCGGGTGACCAACCTCTACCTGGTGCCGACGCTGTACCACGACCTGCTGGCATCGCCTGACTTCTCCGCGGCCAACATTGCCTCCGTGCGCAAGCTGGGTTTTGCCGGCGCACCGATGACCGACGGCCTGCTCGCGCGGCTGAACGACGCCTTCAGGCCCGACCTGTTCGTCAATCATTACGGCAGCTCCGAGGTCTACACCTGCACGATCGACCAGCACGCACCACGAAAACCCGGCTCCGCCGGCAAGGCCGGACTGAACCAACTGATCCGCGTCGTGCGCCTGGGCGCGGCGTCACCCGGCGAACTCGCCGCAACCGGGGAAGCCGGCGAAATCATTGCGCTGCTCGCCGGCGACGAGGCGTTCGAGGGCTATTGGCGCCGCCCCGACGCCGACACGCGCGCCCTGCGCGACGGCTGGTACTTCACCGGCGACACCGGCTATTTCGATACGGACGGCGATCTGTTCGTCACCGGCCGGGTCGACGACCTGATCATCACCGGCGGGGAAAACATTTCCCCCGTCGAGGTGGAAAGCTGCCTGTCGCTGCATCCGGCCGTCTCCGAGGTCGCGGTCGTCGGCCTGCCGGACGAACGCTGGGGCCAGATCGTGGCGGCGTTCATCCGCCCCGCCGCACCGGTGGACGCGGCGGAGCTCGATCGCCATTGCCGCGGCGCCGGGCTCAGCGACTTCAAGCGGCCGCGCCGCTTCGTTTTTGTGGCGGAACTTCCGAAATCGCCGGTCGGCAAGCTGTTGCGGCGGAAGCTGCTCGCCGGCGAGTATCAGGCACTCTCGGACCCGAAAGGACCCACCGCATGAGCGATCCGCGTCTCAGCGATCTGGACGGTTTTCGCGTCGAGGTCGATCACGCAAGCCAGCGCGGCGACATCGTCCTCGACCGGCCGCCGTTCAACGTCATCATGATGCCGCAGCGCGATCAGCTCCGCCGCGCCTTCGAGGCGCTGGACGAGGACGCCGGCATCCGCGTGATCGTTCTGCGCGCGATCGGCGATCATTTCTCCTCGGGCGGCTACATCAAGGGCTTCCTCGAAGCGTCGCCCGAGGATGTCGCGAAGCTGGCATGGAACATTGCCGCGCCGGCGCGGTGTGCCAAGCCGGTGGTCGCCGCGGCACGCGGATTCTGTTTCGGGGTCGGCTTCGAGCTTTCGCTCGCCTGCGACTTCCGGCTGGCATCCGAGACCTGCCAGTACGCGTTGCCGGAACAGCGGCTGGGCCAGATCCCGGGCTCGGGCGGATCGGCGCGGCTGCAAAAGATCGTCGGCATCACGCGCACCAAGGACATCGTCATGCGCTCCCGGCGAATTTCCGCCCGGCAGGCGCTGGACTGGGGGATCGTGACGGAGGTTGTGCTGGATGGCGAACTGGACGCGGCGACCGACGCGCTGGTCGCGGAACTGGTCGGCTTTGCGCCGCTGGCCCAGCGGGTGGCGAAGAAGCTGCTGAACGACACCGAGGATGCCTCGCTGTCGGTCGCCATCGAGCTGGAGGGGCATTGCTACAGCCGGCTGCGCACCTCGGAGGATTTCGCCGAGGGCGTGGCGGCATTCCACGCCAAGCGTCCGCCGAACTTCCAGGGCCGCTAGCACGGACGTCTTGTCCCGTGCGATCGCTGCGCGTCTGCGTTCAATCGACTGCTCCGGCAGCATGACCGTCCTAACAAGAAACAAACTTCCCCTCCCCTTTGAGGGGGGGGAGGGGTCGGTCGCGGATTCGCACCGATCGACCCCTCCCCCCAACCTTGGTCCGCTTCGCGGCCCAAGCCCTCAAGGGGAGGGGGAGTGTCCTTCTCTTCGGCGACGCGACCGTTTCATTCAGGGCGGGTCGGCCGCCGGCCGGTGGGAACTCGCATGGCGCACCCGTGTCCGCCATCACAGATCGCGCTTGCTGTCGCCGGACGCGTCCTGCAAAAGACGGCGGCCGGGCGCCTGGTGCCCGGCTTCGAGTCGGCAGGGTGCGGAGATCATGGCCAAGTCCGTCAAACCGAAACCACCCGCCGATGCGAGCGTGATCAGCCTGAAAGTGACACTTCAGGGCATCAAGCCGCCAGTCTGGCGCCGCCTTCTCATGGGAGGCGGCATGACGCTCGATCACCTGCATCGTGCGATCCAGGCGGCCATGGGCTGGGATGGCGGTCACCTGCATCTGTTTGACATTGACGGTGAGCAGTACGGCGATCGGCGCTCCGTCGATGACATCGCCGACGAGAACCGCCTGACGCTGAACCGCCTGTTGCGCTCCGGTGTCAGGCGCTTCGACTACGTCTACGACTTTGGCGACCACTGGCAACATGCCGTCGTGATCGAGAAGACCCTGCCGGCGAGTGATGCACTTGCCTGTCCGGCCTGCGTCGCCGGAAAGCGCAACTGCCCGCCCGAGGACTGCGGCGGCCCTTGGGGATATCGGGATCTGCTCGAAGTCCTGGCGGATCCGGCCCATCCGCAACATGCTGAACAAAGCGAGTGGGTCGACGACGATTTCGACCCGGAGGCGTTCGACGTTGCCATCGCCGACGCCAAGGTTGCCGCCCTATTCAACCGAAAGTAACCCCAATTCCGCCGGCTGCTGCTCAGCCGGCAGGCGCCGTCGGTCCGGAGATCGCGCCGAATGCGTGCCCACTGACCCTCTCTTGGCCCTGCCTGCCGTTTCCGCCAGACTGCGGCCAACCACTGTAGCCAACCACTGCGGCCAACAATGGAGGAAAACGTCCGATGGGCATCACCAGCGAACTGTCACGTTTCTGCGCCGAAATCACCCTCGACCACCTGCCACCGCAGCTCGCCGAACGCGCGCGCTTCCTGGTGCTCGACCTGGTCGGCAATATCGTGCGCGCACGGCACGACGCGGAAAGCACCGGCTGTCTTCCTCGCCGCTGCCCGCGCGATGGGCCTGGCGGCGGGCAATGCCGGCGTGTTCGGCGACGCCGCGCGCTACACCCCGGCGGGCGCGGCGTTCCTCAACGGCGCGCTGGCACACTCGCTGGATTTCGACGACACGCACGCCGCCGGCTCGCTGCATCCGGGCGCGCCGGTCATTCCGGCCGCGCTCGCCGCCGGCGAGATGGCGGGCGCCTCGGGGGCCGACGTGCTGGCGGCCATCGTCGCCGGCTACGAGGTTACCTGCCGGGTCGCCCTCGCGCTGCCGGCGGGGGAACATTACGACCGCGGCTTCCACCCCACCGCGACCTGCGGCGCGTTCGGCGCGGCGGCGGCGGCGGCGCGGGTGTTCGGGCTGGACGCGGACGGTGTGGCCGGCGCGCTCGGCACCGTGCTGAGCCAGTGCGCCGGCAGCCTGCAGTTCCTGGTCAACGGCGCCTGGACGAAGCGCTTCCAGGTCGGCTGGGCGGCGATGAACGGGCTGATGGCGGCGACCCTGGTGCGCGAGGGGTTCAAGGGCGCGGCCGAGGCGCTGGAAGGCCGCCACGGCTTCCTGCGCGCCTATGCGCCCAATCCGCAACCGGACCGCGCGGTGCAGGATCTCGGCCGCGTCTACGAACTGATGCACACCGCGGTGAAGCCCTACCCGTCCTGCCGTTACGGCCATGCCGGGATCGACGCGGCGTTGGCGTTGCGCGCCGAACACGGGCTGAAGCCCGCCGAGATCGAGCACGTGACGCTCGGCCTGCCGCGCGCCGGCCTGATGCTGATCGGCGAGCCGGCGGGCGAAGAAGGCCGACCCGCGCAACGTCGTCGACGGGCAGTTCAGCGGGCCGTTCGTGATCGCCTGCGCGCTGGCCACCGGGGCGATGGGCTGGGACAGCTACCAGCTTCTGCAGCGACGCCACGGTGCGCGCGCTGCTGCCGAAGATCGCCTGCGAGCTGGACCCGGAGATCGAGGCCGAATTCCCCGCCAACATGTCCGGAAAAATCACCATCGCCGCGCGCGGCCAGCGCTTCGTGCGCAAGGTCGTGGTGCCGAAGGGCGAGCCGGCGAATTTTCTCACCGAGGCGGAGCTGCGCGGCAAATTCTCCGGGCTGGCCGAGGCGGTGCTGGGGCCGGAGCGCACCGCGCGGCTGGCCGCCGAGGTGCTGGCGATCAACCGTCTGGCGGGGGTTGCCTCGCTGATGCGCCTGGCGGCGCCGCTGATGGCGGCACGGCTGGCCGGGGAATAGCACCCAGGTGAACCCGGAGTTCAGGGAGTTCGAACGACCGTTCTGGGAACTTTACGAACTCTGCCGCTATAACGCCGTCATCTGCCGCGAGCGGGTCAGTGCCGCGATGTCGCGCGATGGCCTGGTTCGCTGGCTGCTGATGCTGAGCGTTGTTGGCGCGGCCGGCTGCGGCACGTTGAAGGTGGCAATCGGCGTGGACACCGAGGTGCTATGGCTCGGGGTGGGATGGGTCGCGTCCGCGGTCGCAATCTGGTCGTTCTTTCGTCTCGATCCGGAGATTCGCTACGAGGCCTTCCATCTCGGTCTTGCCTTCGACGACCTTGCTCACGACGTGGCGCAGGCGACGCGGGAGGGACGCCGCAGCGGATCGGCGAGCGACCTTGAGCGGCAGTACCGTTCGCCGCATCTACGACTTAGCGACAAGGTCAAGCAGGCGGGACCACACCACGGTCACTATGCCGAACGCCACCGAGAGCGTCTGGCACAGGAGCTGGGCGAGGTGTTGGCGCGCGAGGGCCGGATCGCACCTTCACAGCCAGCCTTGGCCGGTACCCGGCCACAGACTACCTAGAAGCGCGGCAGTGCGGTAAGGACGCGCTGGACAACACAAGGACGCGACCATGGCACCAACCATCAAGCTGCCCCCACCGCCCGGGCCGCAACCGACGAAGCCTTTCGAGCCGACCTCCGATTGGCCGGTGAAGGGACGCGCCTGACCGCATGCCGACCCTGAAGCCGCAGGCGCTGCACGCGCTGATCAGCCTGATCGCGCGCCGCATGGGCAGCGACGAGGCGGAAACAAAGGAAGTCGCCGACCACCTGCTGCGCGCCAACCTGACCGGGCACGACAGCCACGGCGTGGGCATGCTGCCGGCCTATGTGCGGCTGTTGCAGGACGGGCTGCTGGTGCCCAACCAGACGCCGCAGACGGTGCTGGACGCCGGCGCGCTGCTGGTGATCGATGCGCCGCCGCGGCTTCGGCCAGCGTCTGGCCGCGGACGCGGTGCGGCGCGCGGCCGGCCGGGCCAGCGAGCTGGGCGCCTGCGTGCTGGCGCTGCGCAACGCCTCGCATATCGGGCGCGTCGGCACCTATGCCGAGCTGGCGGCGCGGCACGGCATGGCGTTCATCGCTTTCGTCAACGTGGCCGACAATCGCGACTTGCAGGCGCCCTATGCCTGCGCCGAACCGCGCCTGGGCACCAACCCGTTCTGCGCCGCGGTGCCAGGCGGCGACGACGGCGGCCCCGCGCTGCTGCTGGACATGGCGACCACCACGATCGCCGCCGGCAAGGCGCGCGTCGCCTACAACAAGGGCGTCGCGGTGCCGGAGGGCTCGCTGATCGACGCCGACGGCCAGCCGACGAACGACCCGGCCGGGCTGATCCGCGATCGCACCGGCGCACTGCTGTCGTTCGGCAAGCACAAGGGCTCCGGCCTGGCGGTGATGTGCGAGATCATGGCCGGCGCGCTGGCCGGCGGTCAGCGCACCGACCAGGCGGGCAGGGGCGGCATCCTGAACTCGATGCTGGCGGTGGTGATCGATCCGGCCAGGCTGGGCGATCCGGACGCGGTGGCAGCCGGGGCGGCGAGCACGGCGGCGCATATCCGCTCGTCACGCGTGGCACCGGGGTTCGAGCAGGTGCTGCTGCCGGGCGAGCCGGAGCGGCGCTCGGCCGAGCGGCGGGGCGGGGAGGGCATCGAGGTGGACGACGGCACCTGGCGCGAGGTGCGGGAGGCGGCGGCCAAGCTGGGGATCACCCAGGGCGAGATCGACCAGGCGGTGGCGTCGAACGCGTAGGGGCGGATCGACCTGGCGATGCAGGGCGGAACAGCCACCGCCTCCGGAACAAGTCCGGGGGCGGTGGCTGTTCCGCCCGGTGCTGTCGGGTGGCGACGGGCATCACCCCAGGTAATCGAGGCCGATATCCAGCACCTGGGCGCTGTGCGTCAGCCAGCCGATCGACATCAGATCGACCCCGCTCGCCGCGATCGCCACCGCGGTGTCGGGGCGGATGCCGCCGGAGGCCTCGGTGATCATCCGCCCGTCCACCATGCCGACCGCTTGGCGCAGCATCGCCGGGTCCATGTTGTCGAGCAGCACGGCGTCCAGCCGCAGCGCCAGCGCCTGCTCAAGCTGCGCCAGCGTATCGACCTCGAGCTCGATTTTCACCATGTGGCCGACGCCGGCGCGCACCCGCTCGACGGCGGCGCGGATGCCGCCGGCGATGGCGACGTGGTTGTCCTTGATCAGCACGGCGTCATCCAGGCCGAAGCGGTGGTTCGATCCGCCGCCGACGCGCACGGCGTATTTCTGCGCCGCGCGCAGGCCGGGCATGGTCTTGCGGGTGCAGACCACTGCGGCCTTGTGGCCGGCGATGGCGTCCACCACGCCGCGTGTGGCGGAGGCGACGCCGGACAGGTGGCACAGGAAGTTCAGCGCGGTGCGTTCGGCGGTCAGGATGCCGCGTGCCGGGCCGCTGATCGTGGCGATGGTGTCGCCGGGGGCCACGCGGCTGCCATCGCGGCGTTCTATCCGCGCAATGATCGCCGGGTCGATCAGGCGGAACGCCGTCAGCGCGAAGTCGAGGCCCGCGACCATCCCCGGCTTGCGGGCGACCAACGCGGTCTCGGTGCGTGCCTCGGCGGGGACGACGGCGTCGGTGGTGATGTCACCCGCACGGCCGAGGTCTTCCAGCAGCGTCGCGCGGACGAGGGGTTCGATCATGATCTGGGGGAGGGGAGGGATGGGCATTGGGTGGTTCCTTGTGGAGGACGACTCTCCCCCTCCCCTTGAGGGAGGGGGTTGGGGGGAGGGGTCGGCGCGGCACCCAAGTTGCCAACAGCGTGCCGCACGAACCCCTCCCCCAACCCCCTCCCTCAAGGGGAGGGGGAGTGATTTATTGCTCGCGCCTTACACCGCCAGCATGCGCGCGACCGAGCGGCAGCGCGGCCTCGGCGATGGCGGGGTCGATGGTCACCTCGTGCGTCATCGTCTCCAGCGCGCGGCGGATCTTCGGCAGCGTGATCCGTTTCATGTGCGGGCAGAGGTTGCATGGGCGGATGAACTCCACCCCGGGGTTCTGCACCGCGACATTGTCGCTCATGGAACATTCGGTCAGCAGCACGACGCGTCGCGGCTGGCGCTGGGCCACATAGCCCGCCATGTCGGCGGTCGATCCGGTGTAGTCCGCCTCGGCGATCACCTCCGGCGGGCACTCGGGATGCGCCAGCACGACCAGCCCGGGATGCTCGGCGCGCAGCGTGCGGACCTCGGCGGCGGTGAACCGTTCGTGCACCTCGCAGTGGCCGGCCCAGGCGATGATTTCTACCCGTGTGCGCTTCGCGGTGTTCTGCGCCAGGTATTCGTCGGGCAGCATGATCACCCGCTTCGCGCCGAGCGACTCGACAATCTTCTTCGCATTCGCCGAGGTGCAGCAGATATCCGCCGCCGCCTTCACCTCGGCCGAGGTGTTGACGTAGGCCACCACCGGCGCATCCGGATACCGCTCGCGCATCAGCCGCACGTCGGCCGCGGTGATCGACGCGGCGAGCGAGCAGCCGGCGCGCAGGTCGGGGATCAGCACCGTCTTCTCCGGGTTCATCAGCTTGGCGGTCTCCGCCATGAAGTGCACGCCGGCCAGCACGATGACCTTGGCGTCCACCTTCATCGCCTCGCGCGCCAGCGCCAGGCTGTCGCCGACGATGTCGGCAACGCAGTGGAAGATCTCCGGGGTCTGGTAATTGTGCGCCAGGATCACCGCGTCGCGCTGGCGCTTCAGCGCCAGGATGGCGTCGATGTCGTCGGCGAACACCGGCCACTCGATGGCGGGGATGACGCTGCTGACGCGCGCGTAGAGCTGCGCCGCGCCCGGAGTGGGATGATTGGGTGCGGGGCGATGCAGGGTGGCGGTCGCGGACATGGCGGGCTCCCGGTCGTTGATATACTCTATATGAGCATTTCCATCCGATATGCTAGAGATGAGCATAAAGATGTCAAGTGCACCCCGGCTGGCGGCCTGTCGCTGCCGGAGGCGGGATCGCCAAACGTCACCTCTTCCACTTTGGGAGAGGTCGATACGCGCAGCCTGGCGGGTGAGGGTGGCGCCACTGCACCGCAGGGGCCGTGCTGCCCTCACCCGTCGCGCTACGCGCGCCGCCCTCTCCCAAAGTGGGAGAGGTGAAAAAAAGCGGCCAGGTTGTCGTCCGGCGGCTTTCGCCCGATGCTGCACGGCACGAACGACGGGAGGACCACATGCGGCTCAAGGACAAGGTGGCGATCATCACCGGCGGCGCGCACGGCATGGGCGAATGCGAGGCGCGGCTGTTCGCCCGGGAAGGCGCGAAAATCGTCGTCGCCGACGTGCTGGCGCGCGAGGGCGAGGCGGTCGCCGCCGACATCTGTGCCACCCAGGCGCAGGCGCGCTTCGTCCGCACCGACGTCACCGTCGAGGCCGACTGGGCGCGGCTGATCGAGGAAACCCTCGCCGCTTACGGAAGGCTGGACATCCTGGTGAACAATGCCGGCATCAGCGGCTCATCGGTCGGCGACCATGACGGGCTGGACGGCTGGCAGAAGCTGCTCGCGATCAACGCCACCTCGGTGTTCCTCGGCACCAAGCGCGCGGCGGCGGCGATGGCGAAGACCGGCGGCGGCGCGATCGTCAACATCTCCTCGATCATGGGGGTGGTCGGCGGCGCCGAGGGCCATCCGGGCTATCACGCCTCGAAGGCGGCGGTGCGCAACTACACCAAGGCGGCGGCGTGCCGTTACGGGCCGCTCGGCGTGCGGGTGAATTCTGTCCATCCGGGCTACCTGCCGCCGATGCTGAACGCGACCAACGCCGGCGGGCGGCAGGCCAAGATCGCGGCGACGCCACTGCGCCGGCTTGGCGAGCCGATCGATGTCGCCTATGGCGTGCTGTATCTGGCGTCCGACGAGGCGTCGTTCGTCACCGGCGCCGAGCTGGTGATCGATGGCGGCTACGTCGCGCAGTAGGCCGCCGTGCACAAGGAGACAGAAATGGTTGCGGTTCCGTCGGCGCAGATCCCCGGCGTCTATCATCGCCGGATCGGCGACATCATCGTGACGGCGCTGTCGGACGGCTATCTCGACGGCACGGTGGACGTGCTGCAGAACATCACGCCTGACCAATCGACGCAGATGCTGACGGAGGCGTTCCGGCCCGGCCGGCGCACCTCGGTGAACTGCTACCTGATCCACTCGGCCGGACGGCTGGCACTGATCGAGACCGGCTCGGGCGACTACTTGCTGCCGACCGCCGGCAAGCTGCAGGCCAACCTGAAGGCGGCCGGGATCGATCCGGCGGCGATCGAACGGGTGATCCTGACGCACATGCACCCGGATCATTCCGCTGGCCTGACCGATCCGAAGACGGGGGAAAAATTCTTCCCGAACGCCGAGCTGGTGGTGCACGAGAACGAGCCGCGCCACTGGCACGACGACAGCGCCATGGCGCGCGCCAGCGAGCGGGCCAAAAAACTGTATTTCGCCTGCGCGCGCGAGCAGATGGCGCCGTATCACAACGTGATGCACACCTACACCGGCAGCGTCGAGGTGTTTCCCGGCGTCACCTCGATGCCGCTGCACGGCCATACGCCGGGGCATTCCGGCTACATGATCGCGTCGGGCAATGCCTCGCTGCTGATCTGGGGCGACATCGTGCACGTGCCGGAAATCCAGGTGCCGCGCCCGGAGGTCACCATCGAGTTCGACACCGACCCGCACGCCGCCGCCGCAACCCGCCGGCGCGTGTTCGACATGGTGGCGACGGACCGCCAGTTGATCGCCGGGATGCACGTGCATTTCCCCGGCTTCGCCCATGTGGTGAAGCACGGCGACAGCTACGCGATGGCCCCGGAGCCGTGGGATCAGGCGTTCGGCGGCTGAGTGCCGTCGCCTGCGTCGTGCGCCGCGCCCGGCCCTGCGCCCGGCCCTGGGCCCGGATCGTGGCGCATGCCGCGGTCGGTGCGATCGCTGCGTCCGAGGTCGATGCGCCCATGGTGCGCCTTATGGCCAACCCTGCGGAGCCGGCTGAGAATGTTGAGGATGCCTGGCTTGTTCCAGGTCAGCACGGCATCGAGCAAGACCTCGTTGATCCGCACCCGGGTGGAGGTGCGGCCGGGCGGGCCGGGCACGTGCAGATAAACCGGCACGTCGGCCCGCACCGCCGCGGCGACCGACTCCGCCAGCCCGTCCGCTCTCAGCGCGGCGGCGTTGAGCAGCGTGAACGCGACCCCCATGCGTGGCGTGCCGTCCGCCGAAACTTCGCCGTGCAGCTGGACCAGCACGCCCGAGCGGTCCGGCCGTAGCGTCTCGCGGATCCACTTCAACTGCCGCCAGCCGCAGTAGAATGCACGGCAGGTGTGCGGCCGCGTCGCATAGATGGCGCAACTGTTGTCGTGCTGGGCGTGCCGGCAGCGAACTCCCGGGAGTTTTTGCAGCGCCGGATCGTTGATCGTCAGCGCAACGCAGCAGACGTTGCACTCCCCGCAGGGCCGGTCGGCGATCAACTGGGGTTCCACTGAGGCATCCCTTTCGCGCATCGATGCTGTCGGG
Source organism: uncultured Alphaproteobacteria bacterium (assembly GCA_963773345.1). Taxonomy (GTDB): domain Bacteria; phylum Pseudomonadota; class Alphaproteobacteria; order Acetobacterales; family Acetobacteraceae; genus Palsa-883. Next base: position 77,888 of record CAVZBG010000011.1, read on the forward strand.
TTGGACGGACCGCAACGGGAAGTCGTCGAACACGGCGGTTTATATCGGGTCGAGTTGCAGCCGCCAACCAGGTGCGCCCCTCGCCCGGGATTGCGTCGCCGCGCCGCCAATGACCGCGACCTCGGCCACGGCGCCACCCGATTGCGGCGGACCGCCCGGCCTCGGCTGCTGCTTGCCGATCGCGCGACTGCGGCGGCTGCGCGCCTGCGCTGATGCAACGGCGCTGCGCAGCCGTGGGCGGACCTGACGCGCTGAGATTGCCGCGTGCCGCATGTCAGTCGCAGGAGGTGGGGAGGGCGCGCGCGGCGGAGCCCGCGTGCTTGCGCCGTTGCAGGCGCTTCCACCGGCGGCGCGCGGCGCGGTTGGGCAGGTCGGGCGGGATGGCGGGCTCGGCGCGGCCGGGAATTGGTGCACGGGGTTGTGATGCGCCGGATTTGTTGGGGGCGGGCGCGCGGTCTGGTGCATGGGGTTTTGGCGCGGAGGTGGCGCCTGGGCTTTCCGGTGCCGGGCGGGGCGGTGTCGGGCGACGGCCTTGCGCGGCGTCCGCGGCCGGGGCCACTGGTGTCGCTGCGGGCGGGTGGTCGGCGCTGGCGGTGGCGGCGGGGTCGGTGGCGCCGGGAATTGGTGCATGGGGTTTTGCTGCGCCGGCGTCGCGCGGGGGGCGTGCGCCGACTGGTACATGGGGTTTTGCCGCGCGGGCGGCGGCGCGGGCGGCGAGGTGGGCCGCGCGCGCGTCGGCGCTCGCCTGCTTCCAGGGCGCGAGGGCGGCGGCCACGGCGCGGTGGCGGATGCGGTCCTGCTGCGCGGTGATGCCGCGGGTCGGGCGGGGCGGCGGCATCAGCTCGGGCGCGTAGCTATACAGACGGGCGACGAAGGCGGGCGGCAGATGGTCCTGGTAGCGGCTGGCGGCGATGGCGACGCGGGCGCGGCGCAGCAGGGTGAGACGGTAGCGTTTGAGGGCGCGGGGCTCGGCGCCGGCGTTGCCGTGGATGGTGCGGGCGGCGCGCAGATCTTCGAGGCCTTTTGGGGTGCGGGGGCCGGTCCTGCGGCCGCCGTGCGGAGCCTGCCCGCGGGCTTGACCCGCGGGGCAGCGAGGTTTGCCGTGGACGGCGGGGGCTTGGCAGGGGCAGCCCGAGCGGGTGCGGGCGCCACAGCGGGGGGCGAGGTGGAGGTTGGGGTTGCCGCGGGGTTTTTTCGTGGGTGGCGGATCGGCGGTTGGGTGGGCTGCGGGGTGGCCGGCTCGGCGGTGCCAGCTTGTGAGGGATGCAGCATGGGTACGCTCCTGGCAAACGTCCGGAGCGCCGAAGGTATCATTTCCTAGGAAAGAAAGCAAGGTCCGCGGGTGGTGGATACACGGCAATCGGGCGAAGCCGCCGTCGCTGTCCTTGCGACCGCGGCGATGGTCCGGGGTAAACGGTCCCCACGTGGTTGCGAGTCCTGGGTCAGTCTGAATGCCCGCAATGGGTGGTTTGCTGTCGGTCAGCTTTCGGGCGGGGCGCGCTGAAATCGGACACTTGGGCCAAGGCGAGGTCTGGCCGCGCCCGGACTGGCGGGATTTGAATTGCTTTGAGAAAAGCGGCCATTTCGACTAGATCCTATGGGCACCGACCGGAGACGGGCTCAGTGCGCGCTCCCTGCGCTCGGGATGGGTCACGCCTTATCGCCTTTCAACTCATTGCGGAGGCCACCTGTGGCGAACCAGAAACCAGCGTCACCCCTCGATGACGCAGCAATCGGTGCGCTTGCCAGCGCCGCTGCTCCCCCGTCTTACGTGAATTGGAAGCTTTGCGTGGCGCGCGCTCCCCGGACAGCCATAGTGGAATCGGCGATTTATACAGACACATGGATACTTGGTGGGTGTGAGACAGGGCCTCTCAAATTCATCAACACGCTTGCGGACCCCCATCATCAAACGGACTTGCGTCCCGGTATCGTTCTGCGCTTCTCCTGCTACTGGCCGGCGCATGGATATGTCCCTGTGGTAGGCACGAAGGATGGGCATTACCACGGCGGGGATCAATTTGACGAAGTTGCGGCGCTGATCTCGCTAGTGTTAGGCATTAGGGCACAGGCGGGTCCGGTAACAAGAGAATTCAGGACTGGGGGAGATCCGCTGGGTGATCCCATAATCCTAAGTAGCGTGAAACCTATCCCTACGTTGGGGCAACCGGCTCGGAATCCGGTGCTGCCGCGCATTCGAGAACCGGCCGATTTGACGAAGTTGAGTATACTAGAAAAAATTCCGACGTTGACGGAAAATGAGGCGGGCGCCGTCATAAAATGCGCCCGTTCCTATCAAAGTGCATTATGGTTTGCGGATTCGAATACAGAGATGTCATGGCTGTTTCTGGTCTCCGCGATCGAAACGGCGGCAGGATACTGGGCAAAGAAGAATTTTAAGGAGCATGACATAGGCCTTGCGAACGATGTACGAGATATTCTCGAAGTACATAGTTGTCCAGCCTCTGTCTATGCCCCTCTAGCTAGTCTGCTAAAAGAACATACCAAGGCCATTAGAAAGTTTACAGCGTTCCTAGTTAGGTTTTTGCCGAAGCCACCTCCCGAAGATAAGCGACCACACGAGAACGTTAGAGTAAAATACGTGGCCGACGAGTTAGAAGTAGATTTTATGAAGATATACGGATATTGATCTCGCGCGCTGCATGATAGTGTCCCGTTTCCATACCCAATGTGCGTTCCGCCACACGCACAAATAAAGGAGGAAAGGAATTTCTCTTTAGGTGCGTCGGCGCGCGGCGCTACTTGGGACTTCAGGAAACATAAACCGCTAATGTTTCACACCTTCGAACACATAGCCCGCGGTGCACTGCTGCAGTGGATTTGTTCTCTCTGAGGTCGCGCCCCCAGCGCGATCCGTCAGCTCTTTCCCAGAACTTGTCATTCTACCCGAATAATCGGCACAGGTCCCGATCAAACGTAAAACGAACAAATGACGGCTTGCTACAACGACAATCTCGACTAAGATCGGCAGGCGTGGGCACAGAGAGTTGACGCCGAGCTGGGCTGAATGTCCGATTCCTGGATCGCCTGCCCGGCCGACCTATGACGAACAAGAGTCGTATCCGGACACGCACCGTGCCCGCGGCCGGGTTGGCCGACCTGGCGCGGGATAACCGGGCGGCACAGGGTGTACACTGGCGCTGATAGAAGCTGCGGTATCGGCACTCGCCGACGCGGCGCGCGAGGCTGCCGCCTGACAATCCCTCCCGCTGCGCTCCGAGGCAGGCAAGGGCAGGGCAGCCCGGGCCGGTGGCCGTCCCTACGCTACTGCGCACGGGCGCAGATCGCCGCTCGCAAGCACGCACCGTCCCGGACGCCCGGAACGCCTCGCGTGCCCTGGCGATCGCGGCCTCGGCGGGCAGGCCCGCGTCGTCGTGCCATCCGGAAGTCAAGTAATGCAGCTACCAATAGCCGTTCGCCTATGTCGCAGCCCGAAGCGGTCGCTCGTAGAGGCCAAGCTCTGTGAAACGTATTGCTTCAGCGAGCGCTGCCCTCCGGTCAGACTCCATCGCCGGGTCGATCTCATTCGCGATGGCATCCAGCGCGGCCTCCCCCGCTAGCTCACTTAGCCGCGTAGCGGCGGAACGCGCGACCATCGTGTACGGGTGGTTCACCAATGACCTAAGCACCTCCTCGTCGCCAGACCGAGACAGCGCAATCACTGCGTGCGCGACGATTCGTATTAGCAGGGCTCTATTCTCGAAGTTCCGGAGCGGAAGTACCGTATCCGTGGGTGCCGCGCGACGCTCGGGAGCTGGCATGTACTCCCAGAAATTGCGGAGCCGCAAGAAAAGTGAAAGATATTCCGGAATAACTTCGGACAGCGCCCTCAACCGCGACGCCATCGTATTACATATCTCGACATGGGTCGTGTAGTGGATAGGTGCCGCGCTATGGCATATTCGCTCCACCACGTACTCCAAGTCGGCCACGGCGCCGTTCGATAAAAGAGCAACGACGATATCTCGCGAGGAAGGATGGAGATGAATGCGCTCGAGAGTATTGCGGAGGAGGGGTAAACTACCGGATGACGCCAGCACGCGTATGGTCTGTGCAAGTAGGGTAGCCTTAGCGCAAAGTGCCGGAGTGCGTGCAGGGTCCTTCTCTTGCTGGTTCATATTAATATAAATATCGTTGATCTCACTAAAGTCACGAACGCTTTTCGCCGTTTCGAGGGCTACGATATATGGCTGAAGTTTCTTGGGAGGTGAAGAACGGACGCTCCTCAATACGTGCTCGATTTCCCCCCCTTCGGATCCTCAAGATCGCGTTGAGAAACTCCCTGATGATCGCGCGCGGCCTCGATGCAAGAAGCGATGCCCTAGTCGCACGCAGTTTTTCGAGCGTCCCTGCGCGGACCGCACTCTGCAGCACTCGAAACTCCGATAAGGTACGGTCATCACTGTCCGTGGTCCCAAGCAAAGGCATATCCTGGTTGGCTGCCAAGCGCAGGTATAGGGTGATACACGAAGGGGTTGTTCTTCTTCGGAGATGCCGGACAAAGTCGAGATCGCCCGCAGACACCCGGCACCGCGCGGTCTCCAGGCAAGCAGCGTATATCTCGCGTCGATGGCTTCTCAATCCTAACCAGATCGCTGCCTCAGGTACCACGGACCAGTGCTTTCTAATCACGCGCGCCGCCTCCGCGGCAGTCTTGTACGTACGCACTAGTGAGGAAAATTCATCTGCAGCAAGAGAGAGATCAAACATGTCCTTGAGTGACGCGATAGAAAACCTTCGATCGCGATCAAAGTCAGCGCCACCGTAGGTATTCAGGTGTTGAGATATAAAGCTCGGCGAAAAGTCCTTTATCCAGTAGAGACCGGGCACATCATCTTGAATCCAGGTGTCCAGGACGAGAGCCAACTCCTGAGGGTTCAGGACGATCCGCTTCCTGTGCTTGTATAGGAACAGCACCTCGCCCACAGTCAATCTGCTGGAGGTTTCCCCGAAGGCGGAGGCTCGCGCGCTTAGCACCTCACGGAACCGCTTATACTCCCGTTCCTCACGATCAACCAGCTCGTCCAGGATCATTCGTGCGAGGAAATCATGACTGACCTCATAGCGCGTCGAAATGTGCCGTACCAACCTTAGATCGAATCAACTTCTTCAGCTGGGATTCGCATCTCGGCGGTTCAAGACCTGTATCAGATGCAAGCTCTTCCAACGACCTTTGTGCCTTCGTCCCGTAGCTCTTCACAAGAGAGACTAAAATCAGCCGTAACTCCCCGGTGTCATCGTTCGCGTAATCGAGTTGTCGTTGAAGGAAGCGACGAACAATTCCAGTAGCGCTGCCGCCGTCCCGGTACATACCAAACGTAAATTGCCTCGGCATCCTCCCGTCAGTAGAATGCCAAACGTAATCGAGCAGCATCTGCACGTAAGGCGGGTAAATGGTTGTTTGAGCCAACTCTCCACTGAGGATAAGAGTGTCACCGCAGATCGCATCGGCCTCGTCGGGGTTCACCTGAAGGTTAATATTTAGGCTCTCACAGAACGTCTGGACGCCCCGCCAAGCCGATCGAGGCTCTAGGCCGCTAACATAAATTCTCGGAAACCCGCTCGGCGAGCCGCTAATTTGTTGCCAAAAAGTGCCGAGACGCCCTTCCAGATCGGAGCGATACGCGATCAGAATGCGCAGTCGTGCTGAAACAAGCTCGCGCAGAGCGCGGAGACCCGCTATGAGGTGGGCCACCTCGCCTTTAGACAAGGAGCTCAGAACGTCTTCAAACTGATCAATAACGAGCAGTAAGGTCCTATCGCCTGAGGCCCCCAAAGCTTCAGCCACAGTCTGAAGCAGCGGATATCGCCGCACATCGCCTTCAAACACAGAGGATTCCAGCTGCTCGACGACATCCGTGGAAGGCAGCCCCAGAGGTCTAACGTAGACTGGCCGCCAGCCCAGCTTGGCACACTCAGGTATGATCCCAGCGTGTATCAAGGAGGTCTTGCCGACGCCTGATTCCCCTAGCAGGAGCACGATCGGTTCCCGAACGATCTCTGCAACCGCATCGGTCAGCATTTGATCTCTTCCAATCAGATACGGGCCGTCGGCACTCGTGAGGAATTCCATACCTAACGGTCGCGAAATTTGCCTCGGTGCGGGCAAAGTGAAGTCGCGTATCCTTCGTTGACCTGCCACAAAATCACGTGCGATGACCCTATAGACGTCGCGCACTACGGAGAAGAGCAAGTCGGTCTGCGCTTTGAACGACGTATATGTGTGCTGCGTGCATTTCTGACGGAGCCTGGCTCTTCCGTTCTCAGCCTCCCCAGAGGTGTCACGGTATTCTGCAAGCCAGGGCGAGCTCGCATCGATGACGTACAGGAGGATGTCGCCCACGACGCCGGCGCTGTGCGCCGCTCGTGCCTCGTCAAGTTCCAACTCCGTGATGGACTTACCGGTATTTCTATCGATGGTCCCATAGCGGTTAGCGTAGATGCCGACAAAAATGTCGCACTGACGGACGCGTCTAGCAGAATTTACATTTGGGGGTGCGGTATCGCTGCCGGAGGTCTCCATAACGACCATCGTCGTGCCGAACACGCCGCTTAGCCAACGGCACAGCTCGGCCCTAGCATCGCATAGGTCTACATACGTTGAGCTGACGAACACCTTTGGGCTGAGTCTTGGCATGCCTCGTGAGATCCGTCAGCTATGTGTTGTACCTGAGCCGCGGCCGACTCGAGAACTCATCCATTCCACTTCTTGATCCACTCGTGTTCCAACGGTGTTCAGGAATTCCGCGACGCCGTGACGATCGACGGACGCCGATACCTTAGCACGCGCAGAATGCCCGCAAAGGGTCGAATCCGGCGGTTCAGGCAAAGCGGCCCGGGTACCGCTGCTTTGGGTTGGCGGACGACCTGCAATCCGACCCACGACCGTGGTTGCGCAAGCCGGGGGGATTGGCCCGCTCGCGCTCGGGCGCTTGACCCAAGGGCCGCTTCGCGCCTCGCAGCGACAGCGAGCCGGCTTGTCCGCGTTCACCCGACTGCCGTGCACCCGCGGGAGGAGAAGAAGTTGCCATCGGGTCGCTGCGCGATAGGCTGGGCGTCGAAAGGGGCAAGAATGTCTGCCATCGAACTGCTCGACGCCATCCGCGCCATCGTCGGCGCACGCGGCCTGCTGACCGATCCCGCGGACACCGCCGCCTACACCGAGGACTGGCGCCGGCTCTACCAGGGCCGCACGCCGGCGGTGATCCGCCCCGCCGACACCGCGGAGCTGGCCGAAGTGGTGCGCCTCTGCGCCGCCGCCCGCGCCCCGCTGGTGCCGCAGGGCGGAAACACCTCGATGGTCGGCGGCGCCACGCCCGACGCCGACGGCAGCCAACTCGTGCTCAGCCTGGCGCGGCTGAACCGGGTGCGCGCGATCGACCCGGTCGATCTCACCATGACGCTCGAGGCCGGCGTCACGCTGAAGGCGGCGCAGACTCGCGGCGGCCGAGGCAGGCTGCCTGCTGCCGCTGTCGATCTCGTCCGAAGGCAGCGCGCAGATCGGCGGCGTGCTGGCCACCAACGCCGGCGGCAACAACACGGTGCGCTACGGCAACGCGCGCGACCTGGTGCTCGGGCTGGAGGTGGTGCTGCCGGACGGGCAGGTGTGGAACGGGCTGCGCCGGCTGCGCAAGGACAACACCGGCTATTGCCTGCGCCAGCTCTTCGTCGGCTCCGAGGGCACGCTCGGCGTCATCACCGCCGCGGTGCTGAAGCTGGCGCCGCGCCCGCGCGAGACCGCGGTGGCGCTGTGCGCCGTCGCCTCGCCGGAGGCCGCGCTGGAACTGTTCGCCCGCTTCCAGGCGCACGACCCGTGCGCGGTGCAGGCGTTCGAGTTCATGTCCGGCGTCGGCGTCGACTTCGTGCTCAGGCACATCCCGGGCGCCATGCTGCCGCTCAGCCAGCCCGCGCCGGACTACGTGCTGGTCGAGCTCGCCACGCCGCGCCCGGACGCCGGCCTGCGCGCCATGCTGGAAACAGTGCTGGAGCAGGCGCTGGACCGACGATCTCGTGCAGGACGCCGCGATCGCCGAAAGCGAGGCGCAGCGCGCCGCGATCTGGCGGCTGCGCGAGGAACACTCCGAAGCGCAGAAGCGCGAGGGCGCCAGCGTCAAGAACGACGTCTCGGTGCCGGTCTCGCTGGTGCCCGAGTTCATCCGCCGCGCCACCGCCGCGTGCGAGGCGCTGATCCCCGGCATCCGCGCCGCGCCGTTCGGCCACCTGGGCGACGGCAACATCCACTTCAACGTGGAGCAGCCCGAGGGCGCCGATCCGGCCTGGTTCCTGGCCCAGGACCACGCGATCATGGACACGGTGAACGCGGTGGTGCGCGCGCTGGACGGCAGCTTTTCCGCCGAGCACGGCATCGGCCGGCTGAAGCCCTACATGATGCCGGACTGGCGCGGCGGGGCCGAGCTCGCTGTCATGCGCCGGATCAAGCAGGCGCTCGATCCGCTTGGAATCATGAATCCGGGCAAGGTTTTGCCCAACGGTCCGCCCTGAGAGCGCGATCGTGTGACAGGGACCGCCGTGGCCTTCCGATGACGCCGCCGCGGCACTAGAGTGCCTCGCCACCCAGGAGACCGACCCGGCCCATGCGACCCGGCGACCCGATCCCGTGCCCGATCCTTGACCCGATCGCGTGCCCGATCCCGTGCCCGATCCCGTGACAGCCGCGATCACGCTCTCGCTGTACATCGCCCGCCAGTTCGTCGCCATGGTGATCGCCATGCTGTTCGCGCTGTCGGGCCTGGTCTCGCTGTTCGATTTCATCGAACTGCTGCGCCGCTCGTCCAGCCGGCCGGACGCCACATTCGGGCTGGTGGTCGAGATCGCCGGCCTGCGGCTGCCGTACGTGGCGATGCAGATCCTGCCCTTCGCCGTGCTGCTCGGCGGCATGATCTGCTTCTGGCGGCTCACCCGCTCGTCCGAGCTGATCGTCGCGCGTGCCTCCGGGATCTCGGCCTGGGAGTTCCTCACCGCGCCGACGCTGTGCGCCGTGCTGCTCGGCGCACTGGCGACCGCGGCGGTCAGCCCGATCTCCTCGGCCATGCTGGCGCGGGCCGAGACGCTGGAGGACGCCTATCTGCGCACCGGCGGCGGACCGCTGGCGCTGAACGGCGGGCAGCTCTGGCTGCGGCAGTCCGACCACGACGATCGACCTCGCAAGGGGGTGGCGATCATCCATGCGCTCGGCGTGCGGCTGGAGAACAAGACGCTCACCGCGCATGACGTGACCGTGTTCCACCTCGACGACAACGACCAACTGCTGGCCCGCATCGATGCGAAGCAGGCGATGCTCGGCCGGGGGGCGTGGACGCTGGGCGATGCCAGGCTGGTCCGGCCGGGCCACCTGCCGGAGCCGCCGCACGACGCTCACGCTGCCGACCGACCTGACGGTCGCGCGGGTGCAGGAGAGTTTTGCCCCGCCGGATACGCTGTCGGTGTGGGCGCTGCCCGGTTTCATCGCGCTGCTCGACCGCTCGGGCTTTTCCTCCATCCGCCACCGGCTGCATTTCCAGGCGCTGCTGGCGCTGCCGCTGCTGCGCCGGGACGATGGCGCTGGTGGCCGCCGGGTTCTCGATGCGCCCGTCGCGCCGCGGCGGGGTCACGCGCATGATCGGCGGCGGCGTTGCGGCGGGCTTCGCGCTGTTCGTCATCTCCAAGATGGCCGAGGAGTTCGGTCAGTCGGGCGTGCTGCCGGTGGTGCTGGCGGCCTGGGCGCCGGCCGCGGCGGGGCTGATGCTGGCCGTCGCGCTGCTGCTGCACATGGAAGACGGCTGACGATGCGCCAGGCGGGGGAGTCTCGCCGTGGCGCGCGGGCGTTGTCCCGCCGTGGCGCGCGGGTGCCGTGGCCGCGATCCTGGCCGTGCTGGGCATGCTCGGCCCCGCCCAGGCGCAATACAGCGCGATCGGCGTTGGGCAGACCAAGGCCGTGGCCCGCAACGACCTGCCGGTGACCTTCACGGCCGACTCAGGTCGACTACGACCGCGAGAGCGGCCTGGTCACCGCCACCGGCCATGTCGAGGCCTGGCAGAACGATCACGTGCTGCACGCCGACAAGGTGGTGTTCGACCGCAACACCGGCGTCGCTCGCCGCCACCGGACACGTCGTCCTGATGGAACCCGACGGCGAGATCCTGTTCGCCGACTACGCCGAGATGGAACGCAGGGATGAAGGACGGCGTGCTGCGCGACATGCGGGCGATCCTGGCGCAGAACGGCCGTCTGGCGGCCAACGGCGCGCGGCGGACCGGCGGCGAGATCAACGAAATGGCGAATGTCGTGTATTCGACCTGCAATCTGTGCAAATCCGATCCGACCAAGCCGCCGCTCTGGCAGTTGCGTGCCAGGAAGGCGGTGCAGGACCTGGAGCACAAGAAGATCGAATACGAGGATGCCGTGCTGCAGATGTACGGCATCCCGGTGGCGTATTTCCCGTATTTCTGGCATGTCGATCCGTCGGTGAAACGGGCATCCGGCCTGCTGATCCCCTCGGTCGGCGAGAGCTCCGGGCTGGGCGCCTTCTATCGCCCAGCCGTACTACTGGGTGATCGACGACCAGTCCGACGCCACCTTCACGCCGATGTTCACCACGCGGCACGGCCCGCAGATCGACGTCGAGTACCGCCGCCGCTTCAACGACGGGTTTCTGCTGACGAATTCCTCGCTCGGCTACGAGAGCAATTCGCCGCAGTCGTCGGTCTTCGTGAAGGGGCAGTTCAACTACGACGATACCTGGCGTTGGGGCTTCAACCTCAACCGGGCGTCGTCGGCGGACTACATCCGGGACTTTCGCCTGGGCCGGGACCTGGGCGGCGACGTCAATCTGCTGACCAGCCAGGTCTACCTGGAAGGCTTCGGCGTCGGCGCCTATTCGCGGCTCGATACCCAGTTCTACCAGGCCACCAACCTGGCGATCACCAACTCCAAGCTGCCGGTGGTGCTGCCGCGGTATCAATACAGCTATTTCGCCCAGCCCGATGCCTGGGGCGGCCGGCTCAGCCTGGACACCGGCATGTTCAACGTGTTTCGCACCGACGGCACCGACACGCGCCGCGCCAACCTGACGCTGAACTGGGAGCGCCCGTTCATGGGTCCGCTGGGCGACATGTGGAAGCTGACGCTGCACGGCGATGCCGTGGGCTACGACGCCAGCGCGTTCAACGAGCAGCCGAATTTCGGCACGCACGACCAGATCAATGACGCGCGCGCGCTGCCGCAGGCGGCGCTCGACGTGCGCTGGCCGTTCATGCGCGATTCCGGCAGCCTGGGGCATCCAGGTCATCGAGCCGATGGCCGAGGTGATCGTCGCGCCGCGCAGCGGTCCCAGCCAGCTCAACAAGTACCCGAACGAGGACAGCCTGGACCTGGAGTTCAGCGACGCGAACCTGTTCGGCTTCAACCGCTTTCCCGGCATCGACCGGCTGGAGGGTGGCGATCGGCTCAACCTCGGCCTGCACAGCGCCTGGTACCTGAACGGCACCACCTTCGACGGCCTGGTCGGCCAGTCCTACCGCACCTTCAAGGACGACCTGTTCCCGCAGAATTCCGGGCTGCACAACCAGGTCTCCGACGTCGTCGCGCGCGCCACCTTCGCGCCGACCTCGTGGCTGGACCTGACCTATCGGACGCGGCTCGACCAGGCGACGCTGGCGACGAACATGATCGATACCTTCGCCAGGATCGGCACCGGGGTGTTCTCGGTGAATGCCGGCTACCTCTACACCGCCGACAACCCGTACCAGGTACTACGACCAGCCGGCACCGCCGCCCACCACCACGACATACTATACGCCGCGGCGGGAAGTCACGCTGGGGGCCACGTTGCGTTGGGGGGAGTACCGGCTGAACGCCGGGCTGCAACGCAACCTGCAGACCAACCAGATGGACTCGTATTCCTTGGACGCGGCGTGGGAGAACGAGTGCTTCATCATGAATGTGCTGCTGACTCGCCGCTATACGTCGTATAATGGCGACAACGGGTCGTCAGCGCTGCTGATCCAGTTGACGTTCAAGACCGTCGGTTCGTTCGGTTACCGCGCATTTTGAGGGCGAGAATCACACCCATGCCAGCCACCCCGCCGTTGCTCCCCCCGCCGTTGTTCCCCCTGCCGTTGTTCCCCCTGCGGTTGCCCCTCCTGCGGTTGTCCCTCGGGTCGCTGCGGCGACACCTGACGCCGCTGTCGCTGGCGTTGGCGCTGCTGGCGGTCCTGCCGACGCACGGCGGCGCGGCGCCGGCACCCCCCAGGCATGTCGCGCCAGGGGGGGAAAGGCGGTCGGCACGCCCCAGGCGGGCGTGCGCATCGTCGCGGTGGTGAACGGCGACGTGATCAGCAACGTGGACGTCGACGATCGCGCCAGGCTGTTCGCGCTGTCGACCGGCCAACCGCTGACCCCGGAGGTGCTGGACCGGCTGCGCCCGCAGATCAGGCGCCAGTTGGTCGACGAGCTGTTGGAACTGCAGGAAATCCAGCGGCGCAAGATCGTCATCGAGGACAAGCAGATCGCCGAGGCGATTGCCTCGATCGAGAGCCGCAACCACATGCCGCCGGGCGCGCTGCGCCAAAGGCTGGCGGCCGACGGCATCGGCCTGCGCACGCTGGTGGACCAGATCCGCACGCAGCTTGGCTGGCTTCAGGTGGTGCGCCAGCAGCTTGGCGACCAGGCCGACGTCACCCAAGCCGCCGTGGCCGAACGGCAGCGGGCGATCGAAAGCCAGGCCGGCAAGCCGGAGTATCAGGTCGCCGAGATTTTCATCCCGATCGAGGATCCATCCAGCGCCGGCGACGCCCAGCGCTTCGCCGATACGGTGATCACCGAGCTGCGGGCCGGGGCGCCGTTCCCCGTCGTCGCCTCGCAGTTCAGCCAGAGCCAGTCCGCGCTCGAGGGCGGCCAGCTCGGCTGGGTGCAGCCCAATCGGCTCGACCCCGAGGTCGCGCGCGTCGTCGCCGAAATGCCCGTGGGCGCGGTGAGCAACCCGATCAAGGTGCCGGGCGGCCTTGATGTCGTCACGCTGGGGGGCAAGCGGGACATCGGCCACGACATCGTCACCGTGGACACCGTGCGCCAACTGTTCCTGCCGTTCGCCAGCACGCTCAATCCGCAGCAACCGACCGATCAGCAGCGCCAGACGCTGGAAAAGGCCCGCGCGATCCAGGCCAGCGTGCATAGCTGCGAGCAGATGGAAGCAGCGGCCAAGGCCAACCCGTCGCCGCGCCCGCTCGATCCCGGCGACGTTCGGCTCGACCACGTCAGCCCGCCGGCGTTTCAGCAGATGTTGGCGACCATGCCGGTCGGCCAGGCCAGCCAGCCGCTGGTGGCGGCCGACGGCATCACCGTGCTGGTGGTCTGCTCGCGGGAGCAGAAGAACATGGCCGAGACGGACGCGCCCGCGCTGAAGGCGCAGATCATCGAGGAGCGGGCGGAGCTGGTGGCGCGGCAGTTGCTGCGCGCGCTGCGGCGGCAGGCGTCGATCGAGCTGCGCCCCAGCGGCGCCTGAGGGCGATGGATTGTGAAATCGCGTGCAACCCTGACCCACCCCGAAAATCCTCTACTCCATTAATATTACGTTATAAAACGGAAACTGGGGGAGCATTTTTCGCGTCCAATCGTGACCCCACCAGAAGGTTGGATTCACAAAGGAAATCAATGAGATGCTTCAATCTTGGGTGGGGTCAAGGTTGGACGCGATTTCACACGCTCCCCTGACATGCTGTGAAACGGCATGGCATTTGGACCCCCAATCGGCGCCAAAGGTTAGCTCCCATTCGCCATCGGTATCATTGCTCTTATTGGTACTTTTACGTTCTGTTGGGGGCAGTTGTGGACGCCGAAAGGGGTGAAACCGTCGCTGCCGAAACGCATCACAGAAAACCGACGCCATCGGCAGAAGCGTTGACCTATATCAATGCAAGATCGCTACCGAGATCGCTACAAGGCCACGGGCGTCAGGGGGTACATCTTCGGCAATGGACCTGCCGCGCGCCGATGTGCTCGGCGGGAAAGGTTCGTCACATGCATCGGCTGGGTTTTATCGGCCTGACGGTCGCTTGTCTGATAGCGGGCGGCGCACAGGCCCAGTACCCGAACACGAACAACCCTCCTGCGTTCGTAGGCGGCATACTGAATAGTATCCTGCGCTCGATGCCGCCACCACCACAGCAACAGCCATCGTACGTGCCACAACCGGCACAGCCGCAGCCTGGGTACGTGCAGCAATCAGCACCCCGGCCTAACCCACAGGCCCAGCAGCAAATTGATGACGAACGTCGTCAGGCCGCCGCCGACGCTGCGGAAAAAACCAAGCAGAGACAACAGGCCGTAGCCGCCGCAAAAGCCAAGCAGCAGCAGGCTGAGCTAAAGGTTGAGGCTGACGCCAAAGCGAAGGCGGCTGCCGAAGAGAAGAGAAATCAGGAGGCGACCAAGAAGCTTCGGGCCGATCCTGCCCTGGTCGCAGTGCTCGGGTCCAATCCGCAAGACATCACCGCTCTCGTTGTTGGCAAGGATACGCCAACTGTGATCCGTGATTTGAACGATCAACCGATGTTTCAATCGGCACCAGTCGCCTGTTTCCCATTCGGCGGACTGACAACGCAGCCCGGTAGTCCAGAGATGAGGTTTCTGGCCGGTGTGATGACTGATATAGTTCGAAAGGGTGGCCTACCCGGCGCATCAATCACACCGAGGGTTTGTGATCCTTCGGAAATCGGGCAATACGACCTGGTCATATTCTCATCGGATCAGGTCGCTTCGGCTTCTTTGGAGAGTTTGGCGGCTGTCGTGAACGCACTTGGGAGCCGGCATCTTGTCGCTTTCGGGACCTTCACCGTGGCAACTTTTGACGCCAACGAGAGAGCAAAGATAGAGGCAGCCCACGCCGAGGACGCAAGAAAAGCGGCGGAGCGACAGGCAGCCATCGAGGGCTTCCAGCTACGTGATCCTGGTGTTATCTCCGCCATTCATCTTGAAACACCTGCCTCGGTTGTCTGTCTGATGGTGCCGGACGTGGAGGGCGTGACCTATATGCTCAAGCGTAGCGACTCGCCGTTTGGCAGTTTGGTAAATGGGAGCAGCACGTTTCTCGTGACCGCTTCTGCAAATGCGATCTTTTTGAACCTGAAGAAGCACGATTGTTTTGCCGCCATCGCCCCTGCTGGCGAGTTGAAAACAGTGGCAGCGGCGCTCACAAGGAACCAGATCACGGTAGAGATTGATGGGGGCACCCTTGCCAGTGACAAGCTAGCGAATTGGAAAGTGCTGAAGGGGCAAGACCTTCTTGCTGAGCAGACGCAACAAGCAACGCTTCTCAAAACGCAACGTCAGGTGGATGCTAAGCAAAAGGCCGAAGATGAGCAGAAGCGGGCTCTTGAGGCAGAGCGCCAGAAGAATGACGAAACCGTTCGGCAACAAAGAATTCAAGATATGCGGAAGCTGGTGGCGTCAAAGGCCAACGCAGTCGTTGACGGCTTTTCTGACCAACTCGCCAGCTACATGGCCACCGTGCGTGACGAAATAATCTCGAAGCGACTCTCCAGCAGGCAGGCGTTGTCGGTGTTTCAGCCGTGGTCGGATCAGTACGCAATGTCGATCAAGCAGGGGTGGGAGTTTCAACCGATCAGGGCAACCGTTGAAGATTATGGGCGGGGGCAATGGATGAAGCGACCCATCGAGGCGATCAGTGTCCGGGTTGAGCTTCCGATGATGAACCGAGTCATCGGGGAAAAGAAAACGGGATGTGTCGACTTCGTTTGGATCAATGACGAGGAGTTCGGATTCAGGCGAAACCCGATCACCGTCTCGTGTGACAAATATGGACCGGCTTTCGTTGAATGGTCCGAGGAGAACGGATTTACATCACAGTGGACGCTCTTGGAATGAACGTCGAGGGCCGTGATCGAACAATTGGTCTCACTCCATAACCGGTCACGGCGGCCATCGGGAACCCGAGTCAGGATGATCACGCGACGTAAATCACGGTGGATTGAGGTTGGTGCGAAGGTGATGCCAATCTGGCACCGGCTGCGGTCCATACTTATCGTGCTTTCGTTCGTTGCACCTGGAACAGCATCGGCCCAGGCCGACACGATGGCTGCCGTACATGGATCGTGCGAGATTTTCATCGTCGCCGGCATCCAAACGCCGTGTCCCCCTAAAGGCGTTATGTACTCGCGTCTCACCAATGGACGGGTCCTTCTTTCGGTCGCTTTGCCGAACGAGCAGATTCTTTCATTCGTTGGAGAAAGGGATTCGCAACCGAGATCGGAAGAATATTGGCTCTACCTGTCGCGGGTGAGAATCGGTAGCCGTGCAACCGAAATCGTGGCTCAAGTCGCCGGGCAGTGCGTCGTCCATATGACACGGGACGGTACCGCATGGTTTCGCCTTGAATGCGACGCTACCGACGAACAGGATCGTGCCTATCGACTGCATTTCGAAGCGGACGCCAGACCCATCGGCGTTGTCCATCCCTCGGATAACACCGCGATCGCACAGGCTACCCCGCCTGCCTCCCCTATCGCCACACCAACACCCACCGGCTCCTCAGTGCGTGTTGGGCCGAGTTTCGATTGCGCTACGGTGCATACCCCTGTGGCACAACTGATCTGTAGCAGTCCCGATATGTCCCGCCTCGACCTCATGTTCGTCCAGGCGTACTACGCAATGCGGCAACAAGTCGGGGACGCCGGTTGGCAGACCTTGAAAGTGGAGGCAGTGAATTTCGAGGACCAGACATTACAGCGGTGTGGCATTCCGCTGACCGGTGTATTGCCCCCAGACCCACGACCGTGGATTACCTGTCTGGCGGCTGCGTATGAACGGCAGCGGGCTATTTGGCTGTTGCGCCTGAGTGGACCGGGAGCGGACGAAGCCCGACGCCCGATTGAGCAGCATGTGGCACTCCAGCGAGACCTCCAAGTGCTCGGGTTGCTGCCTGCAAGCGAGACCATTGATGGTGTTTATGGCAGTGCAACTCGAACGGCGATTCTGGCATGGCAACAGTCGCACGGAACCGAGCCAACTGGCTTCCTTAGTCGAGTAGCCATGTAATTCTCAATCTTGAGACTTGTACGAGACCGCCGGATATGCCTTCATCCCGCCATGTATATCGAATCCGTCCCCAACCGGAACTCGCCCCCCGCCATCCTGCTGCGCGAGAGCTACCGCGACGACGGCAAGGTGCGGAAGCGAACGCTCTGCAACCTCTCCGACTGGCCCGCGGCGCATGTTGAAGGTCTGCGCGGTGTGCTCAAAGGCGGCATCGTGGTCGCGGCGGACCGCGAAGCCTTTACCATCACCCGCTCGCTGCCGCACGGCCACGTCGCCGCTGCCCTCGGGACAGCGCACAAGATCGGCCTCGACCGCATCCTTGGCCCCGAAGGCAACCGCTGCCGTGACCTCATTCTGGCCATGATCGTCGGGCGCATCCTCGATCCAGCCTCGAAGCTCGCCACCGCCCGCGAGCTATCGCCCGCCACCGCCGCATCCAGCCTCGGAATGGTGCTCGATCTGGGTGAGGTCGATGAGAACGAGCTTTACACGGCACTCGATTGGTTGCGGGAGCGTCAGCCCGCCATCGAGACGGCACTGGCCAGGCAGCATCTGAAGAACGGCACGCTGGTACTCTATGATGTCTCATCCAGCTACATGGAGGGTCGCTGCTGCCCGCTGGCCCAACGCGGCTACAGCCGGGACGGCCGCCAGGGAACGTTGCAGATCGTCTACGGCCTGCTTTGTGCCGCCGACGGGTGCCCGGTCGCGATCGAGGTGTTCGAGGGCAACACCGGCGATCCGATGACGCTCGCCACCCAGGTCGAGAAGCTGAAGCAGCGCTTCGGCCTCGATCACGTCGTGCTGGTCGGCGACCGTGGCATGATCACCCAGGCCCGCCTCACCGCGGACGTCAAGGCGGCCGGACTTGACTGGATCACTGCCTTGCGGGCTCCGGCGATCCAGGACCTGGTCAAGGGCGGGGTCTTGCAGCTCTCGCTGTTCGACCAACGTGACATGGCCGCCATCACCAGCCCGGACTTCCCTGATGAGCGGCTGATTGTCTGCCGAAATCCCGATCTCGCCGCCCAGCGCACTCGCAAGCGCCAGGAACTGCTGGCGGCTACCGAACGTGACCTGGCCCGGATCCAGGCCGCCGTCGCGCGCAAGCGCAATCCGTTGCGCGGAGCGGCTCAAATTGCGCTTGCGGTCGGCGCGGTGATCGAGCAGCACAAGATGCGCAAGCATTTCGATCTCGTCATCACCGACCAAAGCTTCGCTTTCGCGCGCAAGACTGCCGGGATCGCCGCCGAAGCCGCCACCGATGGCATATATATAGTGCGCACCAGCCTCGCCGCCGACGTGTTGGACGACACCGCCACGGTGCGCAGCTACAAGTCCTTGAGCCAGGTGGAGCGCGCCTTCCGCTGCATCAAGACGGTCGATCTTCACGTCCGGCCAATCTACCACTGGCTTGCTGACCGGGTGCGCGCGCATGTCTTTCTTTGCATGCTCGCCTACTACCTGGAGTGGCACATGCGCCAGAAGCTGGCGCCGATGCTGTTCGACGACCCGGATAAGGACGCTGCCGAGGCCGAGCGGGCCAGCGTCGTGGCACCGGCGCAACGCTCAGAGGCGGCGATCCGCAAGCAAACCACCGGCGTCACCCCGGACGGACTGCCGGTCCACAGCTTCCGCACGCTGTTGGCCGACTTGGCAACGCTGACGCGCAACACCATCGTCACCGCGATCGCCCCGGCCCTGCCGCTCACCGTCCTGGCGAGGCCAACTCCGGTTCAGCGTCGGGCATACGAACTGCTGGAGGTCGCTTTGTAGCCAGTAACCGCACGTCCAAACTGGAAATTATCGTTACTTTGGACGCCGATGCTGCAGAGTCTTGAGCGGCAGGTTGCGTTGGGGCAACCGCCGCCGCAACCGTCCGGTGCCCCTTCTGCATCCGGCATGTCAGGCGATCTTACGGGCAAGCCAGAGACGCTCCATGTGCCCGCTTCTACGCCAAATTCGCCAACGTCGCAAAGCTCATCTCTGGAAATTGCTCTTGAACGCGACGGCGGAACTCTCAGGGTTCCCATCTCGATAAACAACGCCATCACGCTGAAATTCGTCGTTGATAGCGGTGCATCAGATGTCAACATACCGGTAGATGTGGTTCTGACATTGATGCGTGCAGGCACCATAGGCGAGTCTGACTTCCTAGGTAGCAAGACGTACCGGCTAGCTGACGGTTCCACTGTGCCCTCCCCAACCTTTCGTATTCGGGTTCTAAAGGTCGGCGACCTGGAGATAGACAACGTGACTGCCAGCGTCGGAGACGTGAATGGCACCTTGCTGCTCGGCCAGAGTTTCCTGAGCCGCTTCAAATCGTGGTCTATCGACAATCAGCGTCAGGTGTTGGTGCTGAGCCAGTAGGGCGCCCAGGCTATGTCGTCCAATGGTGCACCACAGATCACCACTATCACGCCGGCGCCTTGAACCACTCGAACAGCAGCGCAAGGCGGTCCCGATCCGGACAGTCTTTGGCCCTTCCCGGCAGATGAATGATTCCGCCGTCCATCCTCTTCGGAGCTTCGAGCATCGGGCCGTCATTCTGCCAGAGCAGCAAGCGTTGCCCGATTTTGTGGCGCTTCTGCCGACCTTGCTCGATTGGCGCCATCCGACCGTATGAGCAGCGCACAGAAGTTGACCAATGCCTTCCAACTTCGAGATGACATGGACAGACATAGGCCGGGCGCTCCATCGAGGCACCGTCGTGCGGAATTGGGGTGCAGCACGTCGGTACACTGGAGGCACTTTCATGATTGTGGATGTCGATGGAACCTCGATTACCGTCTTCGGCGGTTAGATGTCTATGCCGAGGCGTGTTTCGAAGGGTGAGTTGGATCGTAGGGCGTAGCGGCGTAGAGCGGAAAAGCGCAGCGCATTCCGCCACCTTGCGCCGCAGCGACGGCGTCGTGTGGGGTAGCAAAGATGGCGGAATGCGCTGCGCTTTTCCGCTCTACGCTGCCTCGCCTGACCGCGCCGCCGGACCCCGGCGTCAGCCGGTCCTGCCGTCGGGCGGGACGGTGGGAATGCCGTCCTCGTCGCAGCGTGCGGCGAGGCAGCGCATGAAGGCCTCGACCAGCCGCAGGATGCGTTCGGCCTCTTCCTCGGTGTATTTCCGCCCGACCTGCAACGCCGCGCCGCGCCAACCGCGCCGTACCGCATCGAGTGCCGCGAGCACCTCGCGGTCGCACCCCTGGCCGCGCAGGTCGCTCAGGATCGACTGCCAGCGCCGCCCGGCCTGGGCCGGCGGATCGAGCACGCCGCGCCAGCGCGCGTGGGCGCGCAGCCCCTGATCCAGCACGCCCAGGCAATGGAACACAACAGCGGTCGACCGGCGCAGCGCCAGGCAGCGCGCGGCCTCGTCGATGTCGTAGGCGGCAGCGGGAAACTGTGCTTCGACCTCGGGACCGAAGGCGGCCGGGCCAGGCTCGCCGGCGGCGGGAGGTAACGCGGGCGCGGCTGTGGGCGCGGCTGTGGGCGCGGGCGCGGCGGCTGGCGCGCCGGCTGGCGCGGGTGCCGCGGGTGCGCGCGCGGGTGCGGTGGCAGGTGTGGGTGCGGGCACGGCTGTGGCTGCGGTGGCCAGTGCGGGTGCCGTTGCGGCTGCCGGCGTCGGTGCGGACGCGGGCATCGGCGCGGGCATTGGTGCATCCGGCTGCTCGGCCGGCGCGGCGCCGCCGGGGCGCTCGGCATACAGCGCGGCGGTGCCGCTTTCGGGGCGTCGCCAGGTCTCGATCCCGTCGATGTCGACATGGTGCCGCCAGACCGCGCCATCCACCCCGCCGGTCAGCACGATCAGCGCCGTCGAGGTCCCGTCGTAGTAGCCGTCGAGCACGCGAAGACCCTCGTAGGTCTCGATATAGTGCAGCCATTGCTCCTGGTCGGCGGTCACTTCGGCCGGACGCAAGGGCACATACGGCGACGATGTGGCGGTCTCGCCGTCGAACCGGATCAGCACGAGATCGCCGGTTGCCGGGCGGCGGGCGATGACGGCGAGGCCCTGCTCGTCGCGCCGGGTCTGGCAGGCGGTCAGCCCTTCGGCCTCCAGCAGGGCTTCGAGCGCGCGGGATTGGCCGTCCGACAGGCTCGGCTCCACGTCAAAGCGCGGGAAGTCGGCCTGCAACGCCACCGCGGTCGGGCCATGCCAGAGGATGCCGCAAGAAACCGCGCGATCGTTCGCCTGGACGACGTGCAGCACGCTGGTGATGCCCACCATCGCCTCGATCACGGTCGGCTCGCGGGTGTCGAGGATGCGTGCGGCATCGCCGCAGCATGCCTGCACGGCCAGACGCATCGCCGCCGCGGTGTCGGTCTCGGCGTCGGGGCGCGCCGGGTTTCCCGGCGTCGGCGCGACCTCGGCCAGCGTGCCCTCGGGCGTCGCCTGGTAGAAGCGCGCCAGCCGCGCGGGGCCGGTGAAGGTGATGCGCGCCGGGCTGCCGTGATATGGCCCGTCGACCGCGCCGCGCCGGTATTCCAGCTCGCAGTCCTGGATGTTGCCGTCGGCGCCGAGGCGCTCGCGGATCGCCAGCACCGCCACCGACAACCGCTCCGGCCCGGCAAGGCCGCGCTTTGCCAGCCAGAAATCGAACGCCTCGGCGGACAGGCGGCGGCGCGCCTCGCCGGGGACCTGGTAGCCCTCGTGGGCATAGGAGGCGGCGTCGATGGTGGCCCGGTAAATGGCATGCTGCAGCACCGCGGGCACCATCCCGCGCAGCGCGGCGAGCCGTGCGGCGAGTTGTTCGCTGGTCCAGACCTGGCCTCGCCCAGATGAGCTCATCCCGCCGTTCCTATCTCAATGGTAGAACCGGGCATCTGTCGATGTGAATGATCATGGCGCATCGTATCAGAATCTAGCTACAAGCTCCTTTCGGCGGGGCCGCGCTGAAAACCTGGCCCGCGACAGCCACTCCGCCGCCGCCTGGCAGTCTTAATACTATGGAATTAACGCGGCCCTAACGTCGATTTCGCGCCGATGTTTCTTGCCAGCATGCGCAAAATTGATCACCGTTTGAGGGAATTGAGCCACTGTCGGCCGGCCCGGGGAAGCGCCGCGGCAAGGGCACCTGCAATGGCGCCGGTCGCGCGAGAGCGACATGTCGCCGGGTTCGCGGGCTTGCGTCAATCTTGTCGTTCAATAGCGGCCGTCGATGACCACACTGATGGCGGTCCTGATGGCAGTCCTGATGGCGGTACTGATGACGGTACTGGGGAGGCACTCCGAGGAGGGCAGTCTTGGGAAACTCGCTTGATCCGGGAGATCGTGCGGAACACGCCGCCTCGCAGGAGCCAGGCGCGCCACCCGGGCCGGTGGCAGAGACGGTGGTGCCACGCGGCGGCCGCGACCGCGCGTCCCGCGCCGCGCTGGTTCGCGCCGCGCTGGTTCGCGCGCCGCCGAGCGAGGGCAAGGGCGGGACCGATGCTGCCCCGTCGCGCGACATACGGATGGGCCTGGCCCAGGCCGGTGTCTCGCGCGCGATCGCCAGGCAGGCCCTGGCCGGATCGGCCGATCGCCTGCTGGCGGAGGCGCGCACCGCCTGCCTGCGGGACGGCGTCGCAGCCACGCGGCGGCACATGCTCATGCGGGTCGCCAAAGGCGTTGGATTGTCGCAGGTCGAGGTTGCCCGCGGGTTGCGTGGCGCGATCGGGCGCGGCGGGCGCGCGGCGGCGTCCGCCGCCGTCGGCGCCTGGTACCGGCACGACCCGATTGCCCTGCTGGCCGCAACGATCCTGGGCGCGCGCGAGCGCGAGGTGTTTCTGACCCGGCGCGACACGCGGGCGGAGGACGTGGCCGTGGTGCATGAGCTCGCCGGCCGCCTCGGGGTCTCGGCGGAGCGGGTCTACGAGCTGGAGGCAAGCGCCCGGCGCAAGCTGACCCGCGCGCTCGGCTAGGGCGTCTCCGGTTTGGCCGGACCCGCCGGCACGCTGCGGGCGGCGCCGCATCGCGCGCGGGGCAGCAAGGCCCATCGCCGGGCACACAACGAAGACAGGATCGGGTGCTTCGCGCGCGGCGAGGCTGCCGGCGCGGCACGGTTTGGCGTTCCCGCCGCCCGTCGCGCGGCGCTCGTCCGGCACACACCGCAAGTTGACGCAGGTCAATGCGCCGCGCTGGGCGGGCGGTTCCAATGCGCGTATGAGCGGCGTCGGGCCATGCGGTGCGTGGCCCGGCGCGTTGGGTCGCGATGAGGCGCGCCGAACCCGTTCGGCGAAACTGATGGAGAGGGACAATGAAGCTGCGGGACCTTCTGGTGGTGCTCGACGGCTCGCCGCGCAGCGAGGTCGTGCTGGGCGTGGCGCTGGACCTGGCGCGCCGGCACGATGCGCACCTGACGGGATTTTGCCCGCTTGAGGTGTTGATGCCGGCCAACCTGGCGTTTGCCCTGGGCGGCTATCCGGCGCTGACCTCGTTGCAGGGGGCGGCCAATCAGATCGAGGACGAGGCGCTGGCGAAGGCGGCCATCATCGAGGCGGGCTTCCGCGAGCAGCTTGCGCGCAACGAACTGCGCGGCGATTGGCAGATCGGCCGCGGCGCGGTGGGCGAGGCGGTGGCACGCCGGGCCCGCACCGCGGATCTCGTGGTGCTCGGCCAGGTCGATCCCGACAACCGGCTGCCGCCAACCGCGCGCAACCTGGTCGAGGACGTGCTGATGGACTCCGGCCGTCCGCTGCTGCTGGTGCCGTTCGCCGGCCGGTTCGATACCATCGGCACCAACGTGATGATCGGCTGGAACGCCACGCGGGAGGCGGCGCGCGCCGCGCACGACGCGCTGCTGCTGATCGAGCCGACCGCCAAGGTGACGGTGCTGACGGTGGAGCGCGGCAGGTCCGGCGTGGAGCCGCAGGAGATGCCCGGCGCGGACATTGCCGAGCACCTGGCACGGCACGGGCTGCAAGTGTCGGCGGCGCGCACGGCGACCGACGGCAGCATCGGCGATGCGGACGCGCTGTTGAGCTATGCCTCCGACGTCGGGACCGACCTGCTGGTGGTCGGCGGCTATGGCCATTCGCGGGCGCGCGAGCTGGTGCTGGGCGGGGTCAGCCGCGGGCTGCTGCAGCACATGACGGTGCCGCTGCTGATCTCGCACTGAGCCGGGCGCGGGCTTCACCTGTCATTGCGAGGAGCGCAGCGACGAAGCAATCCCCATCCCGGTACGCACTGAGATGGGGATTGCTTCGTCGCTTCGCTCCTCGCAATGACAGCGGGCGTTTCCGGTCAGCGTGAAAATGCGCTACGTCACCGCGTGCCATGATCGGACCCGGGGGTGAGCGATGCGCTGGCTGGAGGACATCCCGAGCACATCACCGCGCGCGTGCGGGCGCGGTGCGGCACGCCGCATCCGTTCGCCGAGCTTGATCCGCGCCACACCGCCCTTGTGGTGGTGGACCTGCAGAACGCCTTCATGGACGACGCGGTCGGCCACGCCGTGTGTTCGACGGCGCGCGACATCGTGCCTGATGTGAACCGGCTGGCAGCGGCGGTACGCGCCGGCGGCGGCGGCGTGTTCTGGATCATGGACACGTTTGATGCGCGCGCCGCGGTGGCCTGGAGCGCGTTGCACGCCAGGCTGACGCCGGCGGCCCGCGCGCGGCGCGAAGCGGCGGTGGGCGAGGGCAGCAGGGGCCACCAACTCTGGCCGGCGCTGGACGTGCGACAAGTGGACGAGATCGTGCGCAAATACCGCTTCAGCGCGTTCCTGCCCGGTGCATCGGAGCTGCCCGATCGGCTGCGCGCCCGCGGGTTCGATACGGTGCTGATCGCCGGGACGGTGACCAACGTGTGCTGCGAATCATCGGCGCGCGACGCGATGATGACGAATTTCCGCACGGTGATGGTGAGCGACGCGAACGCGGCGCTGACGATGCAGGAGCACCGCGCGTCGCTGCTGGCGTTCTACGCCAGCTTTGGCGACGTGCTGGACACGGACTTCCTGGTTCAGCGGCTGCTGCGCGACGCGGCCGCGGACGTTGCGGCGGTTGCGGCGCGGCCGGGGTAGCAAGCACAGGGGATTCGCAACGATTGGCCAACCGGGGGGACCTGCCATGCCGGAGAATGGACTCGTTACGCTGCCAAGCACGCACGACTTCGGCACGACGCTGGCGCGGCTGGTGGCGGCGCTGCAGGCCAAGGGGATCACGATCTTCGCCCGTATCGATCACGCCGCGGGCGCCGCCGGCGTGGGGCTCGAACTGCGTCCCACGACGCTGCTCGTGTTCGGCAATCCCGCCGCGGGAACCCCGCTGATGCAGGCGGCGCAGACGTCGGGCATCGACCTGCCGCTGAAGGCGCTGGTCTGGCAGGACGCCGATGGCACGGTCAGGCTGAGCTTCAACGATCCGGCCTGGGTGGCGGCGCGGCATGCGATCGGCGAGGCGGTCGGCCCGGCTGTCGCGGCCTTGCGGGCGGGCCTCGAGGCATTGGCGCGGCACGCAACCGGCTCGTAGGGATGTGATGCGCGCGGCGGCCCGCGCGGCCTGGACCAATCCGGAATTTGTCGGCAGGATTGTGACAAATCGGGGTATGGGTTCACGGGCGCGCGATGGCATACGAGTATCCCACACCGAAGGGTGTGCTTCGGCTGCTGCGCGTGCAGCGCCGCTGGGCGGTGCAGTTCCGGGGCCGCCGGTCGGGCGAGTGGCACTCGCCGGATGCGGCGGCCATCGCGGCGGCCCGGCATCAGACCGGGCTGCCGACCTGGGACCGGCATGGCGCCGATGTGTCGGACGATCTGCTGGATTGGCGGCCGCTGGGTGATTCATTGTAGTCACTGCCACGTGCTGGCGGTGTTCCGGTCGATGGTGGCGGAGTGGCGGAATGCGCTACCCCCGGATCAAGCATGCCCCCGGGCGCTTGACCCGGGGGTCCGCGGGCGTTGGCTGTTCGGCCCTACGAGGAAATGCGGGGGACGGATTTGCCGCGTCTTGTTGGCGCAGCGGATCGAACTGACATGAGCTGGAGACCGGAATGAAATCGCATGCGCGCGTGGTGATCGTCGGCGGTGGGATCATGGGGGTCGGGCTGCTGTACCATCTCGCGCTGGAGGGCTGGCGCGACCTTGTGCTGGTCGAGAAGGGCGAGCTGACCTCGGGCTCGACCTGGCACGCGGCCGGGCAATGCCCGCATTTCAACAGCTCGCTGAATGCGACGAAGCTGCATGTCTACGGCACGCAGGTTTATGCGAAGCTGGAGGCGCTGACCGGCCAGGCGGTAAGCTGGCACGGCTGCGGCGGATTGCGGCTGGCCTGCAACGACGAAGAGCTGCACTGGTTCCAGCACGTCTACGGCATCTCCAAACTGGCCGGCTACGAGGCGCATATCATCGGCCCCGGCGAGATCGCGCAGCACCATCCGTTCCTCGATACCAAGGGCGTCAAGGCGGCATTCCTGACGGTGACCGATGGGCATGTCGCCCCGGCCGACGCCACCATGGCGATGGCGGCCGGCGCGCGCGCGCTCGGCGCCGAGATCTATCGCCGCACCCGGGTGACCGGCATCAGCCTGCTGGAGAGCGGCGAGTTCCTGGTCGCCACCGAGCAGGGCAGCATCATCTGCGAACACGTGGTGAACGCCGCCGGCTCCTACTGCGACGTGGTCGCCGGCTGGACCGGGCACCGCGCGCGGATCGCCAACATGCTGCACCATTACGTGATCACCGAACCGGTGCCGCAACTGATGGGGCGGGCGCGCGAGCTGCCGATCGTGCGCGACCCGTGGGCGCACTGCTATTTTCGCGAGGAGGGCAAAGGGATTTTGCTCGGCCCATACGAAACCTCGGGCGCCCATCCGTGCTGGGATGACGCGCCGCAGGGGGCGCCGGCGTGGGATTTCGAGAGCGAACTGGTCACGCCCGAGCTCGATCGCCTGGAGCCGTTCCTGGAACGCGCCGCCGAGCGATTTCCGCTGTTTGCCGAGGCCGGCATCAGGCGCGTCATCTCGGGAGCGATCCCGCACACGCCGGACGGCGCCCCGCTGTCCGGCCCGGCGCGCGGCCCGCGCAACTACTGGATGCATTGCGGCGCCTCGCTGGGCATCTGCCAGGGTGCCGGCGCCGGCAAATATCTCGCGCAATGGATGGTGCACGGCCAGGCCGAGATCAACATGCGCGAGTTCGATCCGCGGCGCTTCGGCGGCTGGGAAAGCCAGGAGGTCGCGCGCGCGGTCGGCGTCGCCGACTACCAGCACATGTATTACTGCTACAAGCCGGCCGAGCAGCACGCGGTCGGGCGCGGGCTGCGCAACTCCTCGCTGTACGACACGCTCGCCGCACACGGGGCACAGTTCAGCCAGGTGTTCGGCTGGGAGCGGCCGCGCTGGTATGATCATTCCGGAAACGGCGAGGTGTTCTCGTTCAAACGGTCCAACTGGTGGGACGCGGTGCGCGCGGAGTGCCTCGCGGTGCGCGAGCGCGTCGGCCTGATGGACCTGTCGACATTTTCGAAGTTCGAGGTCGCGGGCCCAGACGCCTTCGCCTACCTGCAGCGCATCTGCGCGAACAAGGTGCCGACGCCCATCGGGCGCATCATGCTCGGGCACCTGCTGAACGAAAACGGCTTCATCCTCAGCGAGATCACCGCGACGCGACTCGCGCCCGACCGGTTCTACCTGGCCTCGGCGGCGACGGCGCAACTGCACGACATGGATCAGTTGCTGCTGGCGGATCGACGAAGGCGAACGCGTCATCGTCACCGATGTGACCGACGAGTACGGCGTGCTGGTGCTGGCCGGGCCGCGCGCGCGGGAGGTGCTGGCGGGCTGCACGGACACCGATCTCGGCAACGAGACGTTCCGTTGGCTGACCGGCAAGGAGATCGAGGTCGCCGGCGTGAAGAACGTGCGGGCGCTGCGCGTCAACTACGTGGGCGAGCTCGGCTGGGAGCTGCACACGCCGATGGACGAGATGCCGACGGTGTTCGCGGCGCTGATGCAGGCCGGCGCAGCCGCACGGCATCGCGCTGTTCGGCACCTATGCGATGAACAGCCTGCGGATGGAGAAGGCGTATCGCGCCTGGGGCGAGGAGCTGACCAACGAGGTCACGCTGATCGCCGCGGACATGGAACGGTTCGTCGCGTTCGACAAGGAGTTCATCGGCAAGGAAGCGACGTTGCGGTCGAAACAGGACGGGCCGCCGATCCGGCTGGTCTATCTCGCGGTGGACAGCATCGACAGCGACTGTCACGGCAACGAACCGGTCTATTCTGGCGACCGCGTGGTCGGCCTGACGACGGGCGGCGCCTATGGCCATGCGGTCGGGCAGTCGCTGGCGTTTGCCTATGTCGAGCCGGCGCTGGCGCGGCCGGGCGAGCGGTTCGAGGTCCTGCTGCTGGGGCAGCGCTGCGCCGCGCGCGTGCTGCCGCAGCCGGCGTGGGATCCGGAGAATGCTCGGTTGAAGGCGTGACGGTAACCATTACAGAGCATCCTTACGCTGACTGGAAATCGCCGACCCACCTGTCATTGCGAGGAGCGTAGCGACGCGGCGATCCCCATCCTCGGAGGCATGTCGATGGGGATTGCTTCCCCGGGTCAAGCCCGGGGA
Organism: uncultured Alphaproteobacteria bacterium; assembly: GCA_963773345.1. GTDB lineage: Bacteria > Pseudomonadota > Alphaproteobacteria > Acetobacterales > Acetobacteraceae > Palsa-883. The sequence goes on from CAVZBG010000011.1 coordinate 106,488, forward strand.
CCGCTGCGCTCCTCGCAATGACACATCGTTTCCAGTCAGGATGAAAACGCTCCAGCCCTTATGGCTGCCGGCCGCGCAGGAACGCCCGCCGATCGGCCTCGGTCCCGATATGCCCGGCCAGAAGCTGCCAGAACTCGTCGGCCGACGCGGCAGCGGTTGACGCGCGCTTCACCAGGATCCGCGCGATCGGTCCGACATGGCGGACCAACCCCTGCTCCGCACGGCGCATTTCGTCCGCCCCGACAACGGCTCGTCCGACCGCCGGCGCATTCGTCCGGGTGCCCGGGACCTCGGCCGGCGGCGCGCTGGTCTGCGTTCCCAGCACGTCGTTGCGGAACTGGGTGCGCTCCTCCGGGCGTTCGATCCGTTGCCCGAGCGCCTCGCACAGCTCATCGAGCGAGCCGGCCCGCCGCGCCGCGCTCTGCACCAGGTGGCGCGCGATCGGACCGACATGCTGCGCCAGTTTCCGCTCGATCGTGCTCAGAGTTTCCTCGGCGAAGGCAGCGGCAGGCGCCGTCGCCCGCGGTTGAACGACCGTCCGGTCGTCGGCCGGCGGCGGCGGCTGTGCCGGCTCACGCAGCGCCGCGGCCATCTCGGCGGCGGAGGCGAACCGGTCCACCGGCTGCTTCGCCAGCGCGCGCTCGATGACCGCGGCCAGCGCCGCCGGCACGCCGGCAAGTTTTTCGCGCAGATCGGCCGGCGAGTTGTTCAGCAGGTGATAGGTGATCTCGGCGATGGTACGGCCCGCGAACGGACGCGCGCCGGTCAGCATCTCGAACAGCACGACGCCGGTGGAGAACAGGTCGCTGCGCGCGTCCACCGTCTCGCCGCGGCACTGCTCGGGGGACATGTAGCTGGGCGTGCCGATCACCGACCCGGCCTGGGTCAACTCGGCATTGTCGAGCCGCGCGATGCCGAAATCCGTCATCTTCACCTGACCGTTCGCCGGCAGCAGGATGTTCGCCGGCTTGACGTCGCGATGCACGATGCCCAGGCCATGCGCGCAGGCCAGCGCATCCAGCACCTGCCCGGCGATCGCCACTGCCTCGGCCGGCGGGAAACGTCCCACCGAAGCCAGCGCCTGGCCGAGATTGCCGGCCTCGACATATTCCATCGCCAGGTACGGATTGCCCTCGTGCACGGCGAAATCGTAGATCGCAACGATGTTCGGGTGCGTGCACCGCCCGGCCGAGCGCGCCTCGCGCTGGAAGCGCGCCACGAAGTCCGCCTTGTCCGCCCCGCCCAGCAGGTCGGCGCGGATCAGCTTGATCGCCACCTTGCGATCGATCACCGGATCGTGCGCCGCGTAGATCATGCCCATGGCGCCGCCGCCGATCAGCCGCTCGACCCGGTAGCGGCCGATGGCGGACGGCAGCGCGGCCTTGTCGGGAATCTCAGCTCTCCAGCAGCTTCATTGCATTCGCCAGGCTGCGGCGCATGCGATTGAACGATTCCGCCAGCGAGGCGATCTCGTCGCGCCCGCGCACCTGGACTTCCGGCGCGGCCATGTTGCCCAGGCTGATCTCGCTGGCGATCGCCGACATCGTCCGCACCGGCTTGACGATGACGAACTGCAACAACAGGTTCAGCAGCACGAAGATGACCACGAACACGGCCGCCAGGCCGGCAAGATAGAACTTGAAAGCCGCGTCGGCGCGTTGCAGCGCCACGCTCATTGGCACCGAAACGATCTGCGCGCCGACCACGTCGCCGAGCTTCCAGCCGAACCCGTTGGCGCTGCCGTAGAGATCGAGCATCGGCTGCGGCGCCGCGGCCGGGACCGAATGGCAGGCCAGGCAGGATTTGTCGGTGACGCGGATCGGCCGCGAGAACGACAGCACCGGACCGTCCGGCGTCTCGCGCGTGGTGGTCAACTGCACCAGCGAGGGGGTCTGGCCGAAGGTGCCGATGATGCCCGCTTCCCAGTCGGTGGCGCGGTCGGCCGGGTTGGTCGGGTTCAGCGCCGCCTCCTTGTAGGTGTAGGCAGGGAACTGCTTGGCCATCGACCGCAGCACCGACTGCGCCGCGAAGAACGGGATGCTCTGCGGCAGGAACCGCACCTTCAACTGCTCGGCCAGCAGCGGGGCGATCTCATCGGTGGTGTAGTCGCGCACCGCCACCGCCTGCTGCATCATGATCGCCGCCTCCTGCAGCACCTCCCGGCGGGCGTTCTCGTGCACGATGCGCCACGCCATGCCGGCGGCGAGCGCCAGACCGACCAGGAAGGCGGCCAGCAGCACCAGGTTGAACTTGGCCTTCAGACCCATCCGGACTCTCCTTCACCCGCCGCGCCGTCAGGGCCGGTTGACCAGCCGTGTCGCCTGTTCGGCCGTCAGCCGGCCCGTCATCTCCGCGTGCAGTTCGTGCTGGTAGCGACGGATCGCCGCGCGCGTGTCGGGGCCGAACACCCCGTCGATCTGGCCGTCGTAGTAGCCGAGCCGCGCCAGTGCGGCTTGCACGCGCCGGCGATCGGCGTCGGTCATCTGCGCGTCGTCCGGCAATGCGGCGACGGGATTGGGCGCCGTCGGCACGGCTTGCGCTGGGGCCGGTGCGACAGGTGCCGCCGGGGCCGCAGCGACCGGTGCCGGGCGCGGGCGGGGCCGGCGCGCCGACCAGGAATGTCTGCCCGGCCGGCACATGGATGGCGGCAATCGTCAGCGTCTTGTTGGTCGCAAGCTGCTGTTGCGTGGCGCTGAGCAGCGGCCCGATCTGCACCGTCGGCGCCTTGAACTCGGCCACCAGCGATGCCGCCAGTGGCGTCGGCACGTCCTGCGGCTGTGCCTGGCTGACGGCGATGGCACCCAGGCCGTCGGGCAGGTCGCCCTGCACGGCCGCATCGAACCCCAGCGTCGCCGGCGCGCCCGGCGCCGGAACGACATCCAGCGCCAGGACAGCCGACCGCGCACCACCGCGGGTGAGCATCCCGATCAGCGACCGTGCCAGCACGCCCTGGGTCAGCACGTCGGTGGGTCGGGCGATGCTGGCCGAGACCGGCAACAGGAACGGCCGGTCGTTGTATCCGGTAGCATAGGCGCAGACATAGACGAACGCCGTCGCGCCGGGTGCCGCGGCGAGGTGGCGGCCCGCCTCGCCGATCGCCGCGTCGGTCGCGCCGCTTGTCGCGTCCTCCTGCTCGACGACGTCGAAGCCGGCGCCACGCAGAGCCGCCGCGACCGCGTGGGCGGACAGCAGGCAGGCGGGCAGTGGCGGCAGCGAAGTGTAGGTGCCGTTGCCGATCACCAGCGCCACATGCGGCGCTGCGGCCTGCGCCGGGAGCAGCGCGGCCGGAGCGGCGATACCGAGCGCCGCCCCAACGACCATCACGGCGGTCCTTGCGGAAATCATGAGGTTGTCGCTTCCTGTCCCGGTGCAGGCACGTGTCGCCACTTCAACCACGTGTGTTAGCAGCCCGGCGACTTGTCGGCCAATAGGTCCCGCCGCGGCCGCACGGCCGGGAGCGCCACCCGGCCCGGTGTAACGCGCGGCGGCGTCCGGGATACCAACGCACGAACCAGGCCGCCCAGGTGCGGCAGCAGAGGTGACGACCGATGACCAATGACGACGACATCCCCCTGGACGGCGCGATCAAGGACAAGCTGATCGAGGCGAAGCAGGGCTGGGCGCGCGACGGCCGCCTGCTGACCGGCACCACCGCCGATCCAACGCGCGACCGGCTGCCGCCCGGGCAGCGGCTGGTGCGCGACTGGCCGGTGCTCGACCTTGGCGTGCAGCCGAACGTGACGGCGGAAAAATTCCGCCTCGACCTGGACGGCATGGTGCAAAGCCCGCTGCACATGACGCTGGATGACTTGCTCGCGCTGCCGCAGGCCGACAGCGTCTCCGACATCCACTGCGTCACCCAATGGTCGCGCTACGACAACCACTGGCAGGGCGTCGCGGCGCGCACGCTGCTGGAACTGGCGCGGCCGAAGCCCGAGGCGCGGCACGTCGTGTTCCACTCGCACGACGGCTACACGACCAACGTGCGGCTGGATCAGTTCGACCAGCCCGACGTGTTCCTGGTGCACCGGTGGGAGGGCAAGCCGATCGAGCGCCAGCACGGCGGGCCGGTGCGGGTGCTGATTCCGCGCCTCTATTTCTGGAAGTCGGCGAAATGGGTGCGGCGCATCGAGCTGATCGGCCAGGACCGCCCGGGCTTCTGGGAGGTGCGCGGCTATCACAACAACGCCGATCCGTGGCAGGAGGAGCGCTACGGCTGACCCTGTGCGGCCGGCGGTGCCGGGGCGGGGTCGCAATAACGGGATGGAGGGAGACGATGGCGGCGAATGACGAAAAACTGGCCTGGGCGTTCGACTTTCCGGCGATCGAGGGCGGCACGCTGGCGCTCGGCGCGTTCCAGGGCCGCGTGCTGCTGGTCGCCAACACCGCCAGCTTCTGTGGCTACACCCCGCAGTACGCGGGGCTGGAGAAGCTGCACACCGCACTCGGTCCGCAGGGGCTGACGGTGATCGGCGTGCCGAGCCGGGACTTCAACCAGGAAAGCCCCGACGACGCCACGGTGAAGACGTTTTGCGAAACGAAGTTCGGGGTGGACTTTCCGCTGGCGGGGGTCTCGCACGTGCGCGGGGCGCAGGCGGCGCCGTTCTATGCCTGGGTGCGCGAGGTCCGGCAGTGGGAGCCGAGCTGGAACTTCAACAAGGTGCTGGTCGGGCGTGACGGCCGCATTGCCGGAACGTTCGGCTCCGGTGACGCGCCGGAGGGCGGCAAGCTGGGCCAGGCCATTGCGGCGGCAATCGCGACCTGACGTCAGCGTCGGCCTGCGTCGATCCGTCAGTGGAAGCTGAGCGGAAACAACATTGCGCAACGCCAACGTGCCTGTGGATCGGTCGGGTGCGCTTGTATGGCTTGCTGTCCGAACAAACCGGCGGTGCCCGGACGGCGCTGCCAATTGTCGGCACGGCGAGGGTCACGCATTGCGCCAGAGCAGCGATGGCTGCCTGGCGCTTCCGGTCAGACGGTAATTGCGCCAATGTGTGCTCCGCCACGGCCCCGGTCAGCGCCGTGAAGGGAGACACGCCAGGTGCGCGCGCCGATGACGGTTCGGATGACGGCTCCGGCGACAATTCTGCTGCTGGCGGCGGGCATGGCCGGTTGCGTGCAGACGCAGCGTGGCGGAACGGTCGCGACGACAGCGCTGAGCAAACCCTGGATGCTGGGAATCGAGCGAATGCGCCTCGATCCCGAACCGCAACTGCCGTTCACCAACCGTTTCATCGCCGATCTGTCCGCGATGCCGAACGCGCAGGTGGTCTTTCTCGGCAGTGACCGGAACAGTTTCCTGTTCAACGGTTGGAGCGGTGGCAAGGTGCTGGTTTCGCCATGGCTGCACGGCGAGGGCAACTGCATGACCCTCACGTATACGATCTTCCAGGCCGGCGAGCAGCAGGCTGTGTTCGGGTTGGTGATCCCGCCGATGCCGGCAGGGGCGGAGCCCGATTCGGCATGTGTCGATCGGGCGGCGACCCAGTTCTACCAGGCTCTGGTGAGACAGCGGCTGTAGGACGGCCCCGGTGCGCTCCGCCACGCCCCCGTCAGCACCCCGTCCCAGCGGCCCGAAAGGTTGACGTAACTCGGCGAGTGAGCACCCCCACCGTCATGGTCGGCCCACGGGCCAGGCCCGAAGACAGGCGGAGCCTGTCCTTGGCGAAAGTCGGGGGGCGGCCATCCACGACGTTCGCCCGAGGGAGCCGAGCTGGAACTTCAACAAGGTGCTGATCGGGGTGATGGCCGCATTGCCGGAACGTTCGGCTCCTGTGACGAGGCGCAGGGCGGGAAGCTGGGGCCGGCGATCACGGCGGCATTGCAGGCGGGGTAACGGCGGCGCGTTCGTTGCCCGCTTGAGGGAGCGGGATGGGGGGGGTGCCGCGGGTGCCCACGCGAAACATCTCGCTCGCGGAACCCCTCCCCCCATCCCCCTCCCTCAAGGGGAGGGGGAGTGTACTAGGGTCGATCGATACGGCACGAATAGCACCCGCGCCGCGCGTTGTGCGCGTGCAGGAACGCCACGTCGTCGCGCGCGAAGAACCGCGCGATCAACCCCTCCAGTTCCTCGCCCTGCGCCACCTCGGCATCGACCATGATGCCGTCGGCGTCATAGGCGCGCACCGACAGCAGCCGCGTGCGCTGCTGCGCCGGAACGTGGTTCACGAAACTGGCGGTCTCGCTCACGCCCTCGCGCACGTAGATCGGCCCGCTCGCCCGATACGGCGAGGTTTCTGCGGTGTGGTGCGCGTAGTGCAGCAGGATCGAGCACTCGCCGACCTCGGCATCACGCAGGCTGACGCGGCAGGGCGGCATCAGGCCGAGGTCCGCCTCGGTGGCGACCACGCGGCGGGCGCCGTGCGCGGCCAGCTCGGCGTCGGTCATGGCGAAATAGGGCTGGAATGGTTCGGCCGGCAGGCCGGAGATGCGAAAGTCCGTGGAATGGGTCATTGGGGCATGGTCCTTGGCTCGTTGGAACCATGCTGATGTGGCGTGGATGGGCGCCGCGGCACCATCCGGGGGTTGCTTTCGTACTCCGTCGCCTCCACCGCCGCGACATCGAGCAGCCGCTCGATCACCTCAGGCTCCTGCGCGCCGGCAATCGCGTGCCGCCCGGCGACGACGAAGCAGGGCACGCCGTTGATGCCCAGCCGATGCGCCCGCAGGTTGTCGGCGTGCACCGCATCGGCGTCCTCCTCGCCCTGCAGGAAACGGCGCACCGCCACCGGGTCCAGGCCGCAGCTCCCGGCCACCGCGGCCAGCACCGCGATGTCGCCGATGTCGTGGCCGTCGGTGAAATAGGTGGAGAACAGCGCCTCCACCATCGCATCGGCGCAGCCGTGCCGCGCCGCGTAGCGCACCAGGCGGTGCGCATCGACGCACGACGGCGTGCGGCCGATGCGATCGAAGCGGAACGAAACGCCCTCGGCGCGGCCGATCTCGGCGATCGAGCTGTACAGCCGCCGCGCCCGGTCCTCGCCGCCGAACTTGCGCACCACGTAGTCCGGCCGCGCCATGCCGGCGCGCGGCATGTCGGGGTTCAGCAGGAACGGCCGCCAGCTCAGGTCGAACAGCAGGTCGGGGCGCCGGCGCAGCGTGCGCAGCAGCCGCCGCACGCCCAGGAAGCACCACGGGCAGACCAGGTCGTGCACGATCTCGATGCTCAGCCGGGCCTTCGGGGGCGCGAGGATATTCACGGCGCTGGTTGCCTGCTGCCTTGCCTGGACGTCCGATCTGTATCATCGGTCCGTCGGCCGCCCGGAGCAAGCAAAGGTTGCAGGTCCGCGTCGGTGGAGGGGAGGGGATCGATGCCGATCGTGCTGTACGACCTGGCCGGAGCGGACCCGGCGCTGCGCTTCAGCCCGTATTGCTGGCGCACCAGGATGGCGCTGGCGCACAAGGGGCTGGCGGTCGAGACGGTCCCCTGGCGGTTCACCGACAAGGATGTGATCGCCTTCTCCGGCCAGGGGCGGGTGCCGGTGATCCGCGACGGCACGATCGAGGTCCACGATAGCTGGGACATCGCCTGCTACCTGGAGGCGCACTACCCGGACCGGCCCAGCCTGTTCGGCGGCGCGGCCGGGCAGGCGCATGCGCGGCTGATCAACGCCTGGGCGGATTCGGCGGTGCTGGCCCCGGCGGCGCGGCTGGTGGTGCACGACATATTCGCGGCAATCGATCCCAAGGACCGCGCCTATTTCCGCTCCAGCCGCGAGCAGCGGTTCGGCGCGACGCTGGAGGCAGTGCAGGCCGAGGGCCGGGCCACCGGCGTCGAGGCATTCCGCGCCGCCCTGACGCCGGCGCGGCTGGTGCTGCGCGGGCAGCCCTGGCTTGGCGGCGCGGCGCCGAGCTACGCCGACTTCATCCTGTTCGGCACGCTGCAGTGGCCGCGTTGCGTCAGCCGGTTCGCGATGCTGGCGGCGGACGATCCGGTGCTGGCGTGGCAGGAACGGGCGTTGGATCTGTATGGCGGGCTGGGGCGATCGGCGCCGCGGGTTTAGGCAACGCCCAGACATTAGCGCTCCATATGCTGATCTCTGGGTGAGATGGTGTAGTTCCAGTCTGGATGGAATTCATCACCCTTGAGATTGAGGGTCGCCATCACCTGGTCGGAAACCTTGATGCCTTTCCGATAAATGTTGGAATCGAGTTCGCAGCGGATGGTCAGTCCGGTCTTGGTCGTGGTGTTGGCGATGAGTTCGACGACGGCGAGGCGGCCTGTAAGTGGTGTGGCACGCCAGTTCTGCGTGATATGACAGAACATGCGGTGCTCGATCTTGATCCACTTTGAGGTGCCAGGCGGATAATGGCAGACCTGGAATGTCAGGCTGGTCTCGTGGCAAGCCGTTGCAGTTCAACCTTTTAGAGCCGCAGCCGCGGACCGTTTGAGCCGCCGCAGTCGGCCGTGACCATGACCTTGCGCGTGGCCGGGTAACGCTCGCGGCCCATCTTGTCGAGCCACAGGCGCGTGGCATTGACGGCGAACTGCGCCGTATCGTGATCAATGCCGAGGCTGACATAGCCGCTGTTGGCGGCCACGTCGTAAACGCCCCTCGGGTCAAGCCCGAGGGCAGGCTACGGGAACCACCTTGCCGAGGTTCTTGTTCTCGAAGTCGTGTGCATCGACCTCGATCGGCTTGCCTTTCGGAGCCGCCGGTGTACGAGGATACGGCATGATGGCCAATGCGGCCGGCAGCGTTGCGCACCCGGAGCGGACCATCCCGCGGGCGATCTACCTGGCGATCGCCGTTGCGGCGGTGCTCGTTGTCGGTATCGCAGTCGTGGTGCTGCAGAGCATCTCGCCGGAGAATCTCGCCGCACATGCCGATACAGCCGTCGCTGAGGCGGCGCACCCCGTGCTCGGGCACTTCGGTTTCGTCATGGTGTCGATTGCAGCGCTGCTTGTGACTGCGTCGGCGATCAACGCCGCTCTGTTCAGCGTCATCCGGATCGCCACAGCGCTGGCGGCCACCGGACGACTGCCGGGCGCGCTTAAACTTATACCACCAATGTTGCGGCAGTCCCATGCCTGTCAGCGAATCACGGCTATGTGGTGCATAAGATAGGCTACGCGTGCCGGTGAAACGGCGCCGAGCTGTCCACAGGTCGCTGCGGCCGCGGCAAAGCCAGTTGAAGTTGCCCGCTTGTCTTTTCCCGCAGATGGGCGCTGGGCGTGCACTCGCCGCTACCACGCCAGCCAGCACCTGCTTAAAAACTTGAGAGTTGGCGTCAAACGCGCGCGGGTATATGCATCCGCGGCCATCTTGATCGCGCCAGCCTGCGTCGGATAGGCATGCATAACCCGTGCAAAGGCGCGCAAGCCGATTCCCGAGCTGATCGCGACCGAGAGTCCGTTGATCATCTCTCCGGCATGGCGGGCGACCACAGTGGCGCCCAGAATCCGATCGGTGCCCTGCCTGACGTGAATCTTCACGAACCCTTCCTCTTCACCGTCAGTCACCGAGCGATCGACGTCATGCATCAGAATCGTGAATGTCCTTACCGGGATGGCTTTCTCTCGCGCCTCCCGAACATAAAGACCGACATGGGCGATTTCCGGATCGGTAAAGGTGCACCAGGGGATCGTCAGCTTGCTCAGCCGCTTGCGGCCCAGGAACAGTGCATTTCTCACCGCGATACGCGCGGAGGCCTCGGCGACGTGAGTGAACTTATGTTCCAGGCACACGTCACCCGCCGCGTAGATTCGCGGGTTGCTGGTCCGCAGAAAATCGTCGACACGGATTCCAGTTTCGGCGTCGTAGCGGACACCGGCGGCCTCGAGATTCAAGCCTTCGACGTTGGGCGCCCGGCCGATGCCGGCCAGGATTTCATCCACGGAAATGCTGAATGTGTCGCCGCCGCAAACGAGATCGACAGATTTCCGTACGCCTTCGATGCGAACGGCAACCACCTTGGTATTGAGATGAACCTCGACTCCGTCGCGCACCAAGGCATCCGAAAGAACCTGCGCCGCATCGCGCTCTTCCCTGGGCAGGAACGTAGGGTCATCTTGCGCGATGATGACGTGCGATCCAAACCGGCAAAATGCTTGCGCCAATTCGCAGCCGAGAGGCCCGCCTCCCATCACCAGGAGACGGCCCGGGCACTCGGTCAGATTGAAGATATTCTCGTTGGTCAAATAGCCGCTCTCGGCAAGTCCTGGAACCTTCGGAGCGTGCGGCCGCGCGCCGGTCGCGATCAGCGCTTTCCTGAAGCGCAGCACATCACCGGCGACCGCGACGGTATCGGGTCCCGCAAAGCGCGCCTCGCCAAAATACACGTCGACGGCCGCCTCGCTCAATCGCTGCGCCGAGATGGCCCGGCTGAGGCGCGCCTGGATCCGCCGCATCCGCGCCATCACCGTTGGAAAACCGATACTGATGTTGCCCGGCACCTGCCCGCCGTAATCGTCCGCGCAGCGCATTCCCGCATAGAGCCGCGCGGTGCGAATGATCGCTTTTGATGGCACGCAACCAACATTCAAGCGATCGCCGCCGATGAAAGCGCGCTCGATGAGTGCGACCTTCGCCCCCAGCGCGGCCGCTTCGCGCGCCGCGGTCACGCCGCCAGGTCCCGCGCCAATGATGACGAGATTGTACCTTCCGGCGAATTTGGGGTTGCGCCAGGCGAGCGGGTGGACATTGTCCACCAGCGCGCGATGGAAACAGTCGTCCGGCGGTCCGTCCGGGGGCGTTTGATCGTGCTGAATGCCATGCTCTTGCTGCGCGGGAGAATTCGTCATGACAACCAGCCGCCCGAGAAACCGGCACGGCGCAGTCCGCTGCCGATATAGGGGCATCGCCGCATCAGCTTCCATATCAGGCCGGACCGATAATTCTCGATCATCAGGACGACGATGCCCTGGTCGAGTCCGAAATAATCCCGGCAGACCCAACCGGACGGGCTGCTGCCCGGCGCTGTCGGATTGAAACCTCCCGGCAATCTCGACCCTTTTGTCATCTCGGGATAGCGCGCACAAAAATGGCGCAACGCCGACAGGGCAAACTCGGGAGCGAATGGCAGCGACGCGAGCGACGCGCATGGGCTGATGGTGCCGTCGTCGGGCCCATAGGGCGCGCCGCGCGCGGCATAGCCGAGAAAACGCCGCTCCCTTCCATCGATCTTCATCGTCGTGAAACCGGGTCCGTCGCTCGCGGTGATGCCCCAGCAATCCTTGCCATAGCCTTCGCATTCGTGCGGATTGCGCCGTGCATATTCGCGGTGGACATAGGTAGCGCGCCGGCTGTTTTCGAAATAGTCGCTGTCTTTCTCGCGCATGAAGCGATCGCGAATGCCGGCGAAATCGACCCAGGCATGGGAAAAATGATGAATGAAGAGCGGCCCGGCATACAGGTACTCGTAATCGTAGATGTTCTCCCACTGGTAGGTCGCGGTCCATTTGGCGTAGCTGTCTTCCGGGAGCGGGTGCGTCGGCGACGCCAGGCCCAGAACATAGAGAATGCTCGCCTCATCATAGCCATCCCAGCCATAGTGCAGGAATCCGCTCTCCGGCTTCCATCCCTGCCGCGCGGTCGCTGCACCGCCGCGTGCCCACTGCCAATCGATGCGGCGGTAGATCGCGTCGGCGCGTTCGCGGATCTCGTTCTCGCCTGGCGTGTCCTCGGCGAAATAGGTACAAGCGGCCAGCACCCCGGCGAGAAACAGCGTTGTGTCAATCAGCGACACTTCGCACCGCCAGACCCGCTTGCCGGTCTGCATGTCGAGGAAGTGGTAATAGAAGCCCTTATAGCCGGTTGCGTCCGGTTGTTCGCCTTGTTGGCTGTTCCAAAAAAAGCGCAAGGTGACCAGCGTGCGTGCCGCTGCGGCGGCACGTGCCATCCAACCGCGTTCCACTCCCACCGGATAACACGACAGCGCGAAGCCTACGACGGCAATGCTGGCGGGCGCGCCAGGGCGGCTGGTATCGGCGACCAGGCCATTCTCGGGATTGAACTGCTCGATAAAATACCCGAACGCCGCGCGCTGGAATTGATCCAGCAACGCCTCGTCCGACGGAGCGGGCGGGTCAGCCATGTCCGAACCGATCGGGCGGATCGTGGTTTGGCGTGGGGACCGCGCAATGTGTGGATCGATTGCGATAGGTCAGTATCCTATCGCTCTCGACATGGGTCCATCCACATCCGAGCTGACGAGTAAAATATTCGTCATGGCGGCACCGTCACCTACTGGACTCCGCTGCCGCCGAATCGGCAAAAATCCACAGCGCGCCGATCGGGTGAAGACGCGCTGCCGGTAGACTGTCGTCGGCGCGGCGAAGCCGGTCGAGCATCGCCCGCTTCGCTTCCCCCACGACCAGAAAAGCCGCGTGCCGACTGCTGTCGAGCGCCGGATAGGTCAGCGTGATGCGCGCTTCGGACTTGGCACCGATAACAGGGGCCACCCACCGGTCGCGCTCCGCGAGCACGGCCGTGCCGGGAAACAGCGACGCGGTATGCCCGTCCGGACCCAGCCCCAGAAGGGTCACATCGAAGAGCGGTCGCGCCGGTTCGAGGCGTCCCGCGCCATAGAAGGATTTCAGCTCGCGCTCATACGCGGACGCCGCCGCTTCCGGGTTGACGCCTTCGGTCGGAATCGGGTGAATGTTGGTGGCGGGGATCGGCGCGCGCGACAGCAGCGCCTCTCGCACCATGCGGTAGTTGCTCAACGCGTCATCGTGCGGCACGAATCGCTCGTCACCCCAGAACCAGTGCGTTCGCGACCAGGGGAACGTAGCGCGACACGACAGTCCTGCCAGATGCTCATAGAGCAGCCGCGGGGTCGAGCCGCCGGACAGCGCGACGGCAAAGACGCCGTCCGTCGCTGTTGCCAACGCGAGCATCCAGTCCGCGACCCGGCGCGACAGGGCTTCGGGATCGGTGAGGATTTCCAGTTTGGCATCGGCGGGTGTGGTCATCGGATGGCCTTTCTGGCGGTCGATAAGTATCGCGGGTAGCGGCGATCCCGGCAGCACGATCGTGCGATCCGGTTAGCCCGTCTGCGTCGATGGCAGACCCGCCTTCCATCAGAGGCGCATGCGCGATTCCGTCAAGCACGCGGCGTTCCACAGCGCGATCACCCGCACCTCGGGATGGCTGGGATTGTAGCTGAGAATGCCGAGCGCTGCCGCGTCGACCATAAAATGCTGGCCTTCGAGCACCGGCAATCCGATCCATCGCGCGGCCAGCACGCAGGCGAACTCCCCGTGCGAGAACAGCGCGACGTTCCCGTCCATCGTGCACAGACGGGCGATGAGCCGATCCGCCCGATCGGAAACCGCTCCGGGCGTTTCGCCGCCGGGACAACCGTCGCGAAAGACAATCCAGCCCGGCCGCCGCTTGCGGATGTCCGCGGTGATCTGTCCCTCGTCATCGCCGTAGTCCCACTCTGCCAGGTCCGGTTCGGTCTGGGCCGTCGCCCCTAACCCCGCGAGCTCGCACGTGCGTCGCGCGCGCTGCCGCGGACTGGTCAGCACATGGGAGAATTCGATGTGCCCGAGCCGTGCGCCGAGTTCGCGCGCCTGGTCCTCGCCGTGCGCGGTCAACGGAATGTCCGTGCGACCGGTGTGCTGACCCGAAAGCGACCACGCGGTCTCACCGTGTCGGATGAGGTACAGCCGCAGGGGCGGCCTCTGACGGTCATTCACGCGTTGTCACTCCAATGCCACCTGGCTGCACCGGGCATTCCATTGCGCCGTCCGAAATGGGCTTCGCGCCGGTCCTCGTGCGGGCATTCGGAACCGGTGGGGCCTGGGGTTGGTGGCGCTTCCGACCGTCATTGGACGGTTTGCGTCGTGCGCTGTGGACGCTCCGGCACGCGGTTCACGCCGTTTCCATCGCGGCATGGTAGTCGCCATGCAGCGCGGCGCGATTGCAGTCGGCCCGATGATACAAGGCCCGCTGCGCCTGCAACACGTTGGCCTGCTGGCCCCGCCAGATCTCCAACGCCGGTTGCTGAATGGCGCGCGCAAACGAAAATGCCAGCGTCCATGGCAGTCGGGACTTTGGCGACCTGGCGATGACATTCATGGCATTCAAACGGGCGGAGGCCAGTTCACCGGATTGCCCGCCCGACAGGAACGCAATGCCCGGGACGGCAGCCGGAACGACGTGCAGGAAACATTGCACCGTGGCCTCGGCTACGGCATCGACCGAGTCCTGCCGCAGACAGGTCAATCCTGGGAGTACCATGTTGGGTTTCAGAATCATCCCCTCCAGCACCACCCGTTGGACGTGAAGCTGGCTGAACACGCTTCGCAGGACCGCCTCGGTTGCCGCGCGGCACCTTTCCATGCCGTGTTCGCCGTCCATCAGCACTTCGGGTTCGACGATGGGGACGAGCCCGGCTTCCTGACACAACGCGGCGTAGCGGGCCAACGCATGCGCATTGGCCTCGATGCAGCCGCGGCTGGGCAAGCCATCGCCCAGCGCAATCACCGCGCGCCATTTGGCGAAACGGGCACCCATTTGAAAGTACTCGTGCAGGCGAACACGCAGTCCGTCCAGACCTTCGGTGACCTTCTCCCCGGGATGCCCTGCGAGGTCCTTCGCACCGATGTCGACCTTGATGCCGGGAATGATGCCCGCATCGATGAGGACCTTGACAAAGGAGGTGCCGTCTTTTTTTCGCTGTCGGATGGTCTCGTCATAGAGAATCGCGCCACTGATGCACTCACCCAGACCCGGTGTGGTGACAATCAGTTCCCGATAGGCGCGCCGGGCCTCCTCGGTCTGCGGAATGCCGGCTGCGGCGAACCGCTTGTTGCAGGTGGGGTTGCTTTCATCCATCGCCAGCAGGCCCTTGCCGCTGGCAACCAATGTCCGCGCCGTGGCAACGAGCGCATTCATGTGGGCCTGCCCCACTTCCAGTTGCGGATCTCCGGCAGGTCCTGGCCGTGCTTGTCGATGTAAAGCTTGTGCTCGATCAGCTTGTCCTGGACCATCTGCTTCAGATAGTCCCCCTTGCCACCCAGATGCGGCAGGCGATCCACCACATCCTGCACCAGATGGAACCGGTCCAGGTCATTCTGCACCCGCATGTCGAAGGCCGTCGTGATGGTGCCCTCTTCCTTGTAGCCCCGGACATGGAGGTTGTGGTTGGTGCGGCGGTAGGTCAGCCGATGGACCAGCCAGGGGTAGCCATGGAAGCCAAAGATGATGTGCTTGTCCTTGGTGAACAGCGCGTCGTAATCCGTGTCGCTCAGTCCGTGCGGATGCTCCGAGCTGGACTGCAGCCGCATAAGGTCGACCACGTTGATGACCCGGATTTTCAGCTCGGGCAGATGCTGGCGCAGGATGGAAACCGCCGCCAGGACCTCCAATGTCGGCGTATCGCCGCAGCACGCCATCACCACGTCCGGCTCGGTGCCCTGATCGTTGCTGGCCCATTGCCAGATGCCGAGGCCTTTCGTGCAGTGCACGACGGCTTCGTCCATGCTCAGCCATTGCGGCAAAGCGTGTTTGCCGGCCACCACTACATTGACGTAGTTCCGGCTGCGCAGGCAGTGATCGGCCACCGACAGCAGGCAATTCGCATCGGGCGGCAGGTAAACGCGGACGATATCGGCCTTCTTGTTGATCACGTGGTCAAGAAAGCCGGGATCCTGATGGGTGAAGCCGTTGTGATCCTGCTGCCAGACGTGCGAGGCCAGCAGATAGTTCAGCGATGCGATGGGCCGGCGCCACGGCAGTTCCCGGGTGACCTTCAGCCACTTCGCGTGCTGGCTGAACATCGAGTCGACGATGCGGACGAACGCCTCATAACAGTTGAATATCCCGTGCCGCCCGGTCAGCAGGTATCCTTCCAGCCAGCCCTCGCACTGGTGCTCGCTGAGCATCGAGTCATGCACAAGTCCGGCGGGCGCCAGGAATTCGTCGTTTCCCTGCGTGCGTGCGTCCCACTGCCGGTTGGTCACCTCGAAAACCGCGCCCAAAAGATTCGATATCGTTTCATCAGGGCCGAAGACCCGGAAATTCCGTTCCGGCGCATTCAGCTTCACCGTGTCGCGCAGGAATTTTCCCAGCACCATCGTATCCTGGGCACTGACCGCACCAGGCGACGGCACATTGACCGCATGTTGCTGAAAGTCCGGCATGCGCAGGTCGCGCAGAAGAATCCCGCCATTGGCATGCGGATTGGCGCCCATGCGCCGGTTGCCCTTCGGCGCCAGCTCGGCCAGTTCCGCGATGAGACGGCCGTTGTCGTCGAACAGTTCCTCGGCCCTGTAGCTTTTCATCCAGCTTTCAAGCAGCGCGACATGATCGGGATGCGCGGCATCCACCAGGATCGGCACCTGGTGCGCCCGGAACGTGCCCTCGATCTGCAGGCCATCGACGACTTTCGGTCCGGTCCAGCCCTTGGGAGACCGCAGCACGATCATCGGCCAACGCGGCCGGGCGGCGTCATCCTTGCCCCGCGCGTGCTTTTGGATCCGCTTTATGGCCGCGATCGCCTTCTCCAGGGTCGCGGCCATGAGCTGGTGCATCTTCTCCGGCTCATCGCCTTCCACGAAGTAAGGCGTCCAGCCGCAGCCCTGAAGAAACTTCTCCAGCTCCTCGTGCTCGATCCTGGCCAGCACGGTGGGGTTGCTGATCTTGTAGCCGTTGAGGTGCAGGATCGGCAGCACGGCACCGTCGGTGACCGGATCGAGGAGCTTGTTCGACTGCCACGCGGTCGCCAGGGGACCGGTTTCCGCCTCGCCGTCGCCGACGACGCAGGCGACGATCAGATCCGGATTGTCGAAGGCGGCGCCAAAGGCATGGCTGAGCGAATAGCCCAGCTCGCCGCCTTCGTGAATGGATCCCGGCGTCGTCGGCGCGACATGGCTGGAAATCCCGCCCGGGAAGGAGAACTGCTTGAACAGCTTCTTCAGCCCGGCCTCGTCCTGCGTGACGTTCGGATAGACCTCGCTCCAGGTGCCTTCGAGATACACATTGCCGACGATCGCCGGCCCACCGTGACCGGGGCCGGCGACGTAGAACATGTCCAGGTCATGCTTCTTGATGACCCGGTTCAAATGCACATAGATGAAGTTCTGGCCCGGCGTCGTACCCCAATGTCCGACCACCAGCGGCTTCACGTGGTCCAACGTCAGAGGCTCGCGTAGCAGCGGATTGTCGTACAGATAGATCTGCCCGACCGACAGGTAGTTGGCGGCCCGCCAGTAGGCGTTGATCCTGTGCAGCTCGTCGGCACCGAGTGTCCCCTGCCGTTCTGCATGAGATCTAACGTCGCCATGTCGGCTCTGCAGCTCTCGTGGCGAGGTGGGTACGTCCATTTTCGTGACTCCGCGTGTTTGTCTCG
This sequence comes from uncultured Alphaproteobacteria bacterium, assembly GCA_963773345.1. Taxonomy (GTDB): domain Bacteria; phylum Pseudomonadota; class Alphaproteobacteria; order Acetobacterales; family Acetobacteraceae; genus Palsa-883. The sequence goes on from CAVZBG010000011.1 coordinate 123,789, forward strand.
GTTCAGTCTTCGGGGCAGCTCACGGCGTATCGCACACCGGATGCATGGGCAGCGAACCCGGTCTCGGCCAAGCGGACAGCACCCCCCATGCGGCGGCACGGGCGCGGTGGCCGACTAGGCAGCTCAGCCCGAGCAATCCGGCCCGCTGGTGTGTCAGGACACTAGCCTCTGAGAGTTCGTCAAGGACATGCTCGGAAAATACTCATGACGGCGAGCAGTCGCGGCGCACCGAAGCCACGCCTCCACGAGCCACGCCTCCACGATTTGGAAAAGCCTGCCGCCCAAGCGATGCTGGTTCATCAGCCAAGACCGGCTCTCGCGCGCTGGCCTAAGTAGTTTCCGGCCCTCTCGCACGGCTTGCGCGGCGACTACGGTCACCAATCACCGATCAACGGAAACGACCCATTCTGGATGTAATTTAATAATGCGAACATCGGCGATGGCGGCATCGCGTGTATCTGGATCCATATATCGTATGATGGGGCACAAGGGACAGGCCCTGGACCAGATCCAGCAGCTCTGGAAGGCGGTGCGTTGATGCTCATCGCGGGCGATATCGGTGGTACCACGACACGGCTGGCACTCGTCTCGCCGGAGGCCGGGCCGCGCAAATTCGTGGCCGAGCAGGAATTCCACAGCGCTGACTTCAAAGGGCTGCAGCCGATCGTCGCGGCGTTCCTGGCAAAAACCGGCGGTCACGCCACCTCGGCCTGCTTCGACGTGGCCGGCCCGGTGATCGGCGGGCGGGCGCACCTGACAAACCTGCCATGGGACCTTGAGGAAGCGGCGCTCTGCCGCGATCTTGGCCTGCAACGCGTCAGCCTGCTGAACGATCTTCGCGCCATCGCGCACGCGGTGCCGCATTTGCAGCCTGGGGAAACGGTGGTGATCAATGCCGGCAAAGCCCGAGGAGCACACGCCGATCGCGGTGCTGGCACCGGGCACCGGTCTCGGCGAGGCGTTCCTGATCTGGAGCGGACAGGACTACATCGCCTGCGCCTCGGAAGGCGGGCACGCGGATTTCGCGCCGACGAACCAGGCGCAGGCCGGGCTGTGGGCGTTCCTGACCGCACGTTTCCGTCATGCCGCCTACGAACGGGTCTGTGCCGGCTCCGGCCTGCCGAACGTCTACGACTATGTGCGCTCACGCGACCCGTCGTCGGAAAGCCCCGCCTTCGCCGCCGTTTTGCATGCCGCGCACGACCGCACGCCGCCGATCGTCGATGCCGCCCTGCACGACGCCGACAACAACCCTCTGGCAGCCGAGACGTTGCGTATCGTGATCGATGTCTGGGGTGCCGAGGCCGGCAACCTGGCGCTGAAGGTGATGGCGACCGGCGGGGTCTATCTGGCGGGCGGCATGCCGCCGCGGCTGGTGCCGCAGCTTCAGGACGGCGCCTTCATGCGGGGGTTCACCGCCAAGGGACGCTTTGCCAACCTGCTGAGCGCGGTGCCGGTGCATGTCATTACTGTGAACGCCGCCTTGCTCGGGGCGGCGATATACGGGCTGGAGCAGATGGCACGGAGCTGAACCGGACGGCTGGATGCGACCTCCATCGGCGCTTCCCACGATGCTTCCCCTGGGGCCAGGAACCAAGATGCAAGACGCGACCGATATCGACCAGTTGGCCATCAACACCATCCGCCTGCTGGCGGCCGATGCCGTCCAGAAGGCAAAGTCCGGTCATCCCGGCACGCCGATGGATGCCGCGCCAACCGCCTACACGCTGTGGCAGCGTTATCTGCGCTACGACCCGGCCGGGCCGGAATGGATGAACCGTGACCGCTTCGTGCTGTCCGAAGGTCATGCCTCCATGCTGCTCTACGCGCTGATCCACCTCGCCGGGGTCAGCGGCAGCCCCGAGGTGTACGGCGGCGCGGAGCGCCCGGCGGTGACGCTGGACGACATCGAGCATTTCCGCCAGGCCGGCAGCCGCTGCCCGGGCCACCCCGAATACCGCATGACCTCCGGCGTCGAAGCGACCACCGGGCCGCTGGGCCAGGGCTTTGCCACCAGCGTCGGCATGGCGATCGCCGGCAAGTGGCTGGCGGCCACCTATAACCGGCCGGACTTCACCCTGTTCGACTACAACGTCTACGCGCTGGGCGGCGACGGCTGCATGATGGAGGGCATCAGCAGCGAGGCCGCCTCGCTCGCCGCGCATCTGCGGCTGGCGAACCTGTGCTGGATCTACGACAGCAACCGCGTGACCATCGAAGGCCACACCGACATCGCGTTTTCCGAGGATGTCGCCGCGCGCTTCCTGGCCTATGGCTGGAACGTCACGACAGTCGCCGATCCGAACGACCTGACCTTGCTCGACCGCGCCTACCAGACGTTCCTGAAGACCACCGACCTGCCGACGCTGATCCTGGTGCACAGCCATATCGGCTACGGCGCGCCGCATTTGCAGGACAGCCCGAAGGCGCATGGCGAGCCGCTGGGCGATGACGAGTTGAAGCTGACCAAGGAATTCTTCGGCTTCCCGCCCGACAGGAGTTTCGTCGTGCCCGACGCGGTGCCGCCGCATTTCGCCGCCGGAATGGGTGCCCGCGGCGCGGCGGCGCACGCTGCGTGGGACAAGCTGCTTGCCGGCTACCGCGGCGCCTATCCGGAGCTGGCCGCTCAGGTTGACGCAATCCAGGCCGGCACCTTGCCGGAAGACTGGGATGCCACCCTGCCGACCTTCCCGCCCGATGCGAAGGGCGTTGCGACGCGCGACGCGTCGGGCAAGGTGCTGAACGCACTGGCCCAGCGCGTGCCCTGGCTGCTCGGCGGCGCCGCGGACCTTGCGCCCAGCACCAAGACCAACCTGAGCTTCGAGGGCGCCGGGAGCTTCGAGGCACCCGGAACGATCGGCAATTATCGTGGCCGCAACTTCCATTTCGGCATTCGCGAGCACGCAATGGTCGCGGCCGTCAACGGCATGACACTGTGCGGCCTGCGCGCTTTCGGCGCAGGCTTCCTGATCTTCACCGACTATGCGCGCGGTGCGATCCGCCTGTCGGCACTGATGGAGCTGTCGGTCATCCATGTGTGGACGCACGATTCGATCGGCGTCGGCGAGGATGGCCCGACGCATCAGCCGATCGAGCAACTTCTGTCGCTGCGCGCCATCCCGGGCATGATGGTGATCCGGCCGGCGGATGCGAACGAGACGACCGAAGCCTACCGGGTGGTGATGCGGCTCCGGCACCGGCCGGCGGCGATCGTCTGCTCCCGCCAGCCGCTGCCGACCATCGATCGCAGCAAATTCGCCCCCGCGGCGATGCTGGCCAAGGGCGCCTACGTCCTGGCCGACGCGCCGGACGGCAAGGCCGCCGTCATCCTGATCGGCACCGGCAGCGAGGTCGCGCTGTGCATGGCGGCGCGCGAGAAGCTGGTGGACGAGGGCATCGCGGCGCGCGTTGTCTCCATGCCGTCGTGGGAGCTGTTCGATGACCAGGACCAGGCCTATCGCGACAGCGTGTTGCCGCCCGCCGTCACCGCGCGGGTGACGGTGGAGGAAGCCTCGCCACTGGGCTGGGATCGTTACGCTGGGCGCACGGGGATCGTGCTCGGCATGCGCAGCTTCGGCATGTCGGCGCCGATCGCGGTGGTGGCGGAACATTTCGGCTTCACCGTCGAGCACGTGCTGACAGCGGCGAAGCAGGCGATCGCCGCCGGCTGAGTTTTCACCAACTGGGTTTCACCACCAAGGAGCGGAACAATGCAGCTCGGAATGATCGGCCTGGGACGGATGGGCGGCAGCATGGTGATCCGGCTGACCAAGGCCGGGCATGAATGCCTGGTCTATGACAGCCACCACGAAGCCGTGGATGCGCTGGTTGCCAAGGGTGCGAAAGGCACCACCAGCCTGCCCGACTTCGTCAAGCAACTGAGCAAACCACGACTGGTATGGCTGATGGTGCCGGCCGCCGTGGTTGATCCGGTGCTGGGATCGCTCGTGCCGTTGCTGGAAGCAGGCGACATCGTCGTGGACGGCGGCAATTCGTACTACCACGACGATATCCGCCGCGCCGAGGATCTGCGTGGCAAGGGCCTGCACTACGTCGATGTCGGCGTCAGCGGCGGCGTGTGGGGGCTGGAGCGCGGCTATTGCCACATGATCGGCGGCGAGCCCGACGTGGTGAAGCGGCTCGACCCGATCTTCCGGTCGCTGGCTCCCGGGATCGATGCGGCGCCGCGCACGCCTGGCGCGGTGGGCGATCCGGGCACCGCCGAACTGGGGTACCTGCATTGCGGGCCGAACGGCGCCGGACACTTCGTGAAGATGGTGCATAACGGCATCGAGTACGGGCTGATGGCCGCCTATGCCGAGGGGTTGAACATCATCAAGCACGCCAATGTCGGATTGAAGACACAAGCGGCGGACGCCGAGACGACGCCGCTGCGCCACCCCGAGCGCTACAAATATGACATCGATATCGGCCAGGTCGCGGAAGTGTGGCGACGGGGCAGCGTGGTGGCGTCCTGGCTGCTCGACCTTGCCGCCAGCGCGCTGCGGAAAAACCCCGATCTCGGCAACTTCGCCGGCCGTGTCTCCGATTCTGGCGAAGGCCGCTGGACGTTGCAGGCGGCGATCGACGAAAGCGTGCCGGCGCCGGTGATCTCGGCGGCGCTGTTCGCCCGATTCAGTTCGCGCGGCGAGGCGGATTATGCCGACCGCCTGCTCTCGGCGCTGCGCTTCGAGTTTGGCGGACATGTCGAGAAACCCAAGGAGGAGCATTGATGATCGCGCCATCGGACGCACTCGTCTTCTTCGGTGCGACCGGGGATCTGGCCTACGAGCAGATCTTTCCATCGCTGCTCGGCCTGGTGCGTGACGAGGGCCTGGACGTGCCGATCATCGGCGTTGCCAAGGCCGGCTGGGGGATCGAACAACTGAAGGAACGAGCGAAGGACAGTCTCTCCCATCACGGCCCTGTAGACCAGCAGGCACAGGACAAGCTGCTGTCGCTGCTACGCTACGTGGACGGCGACTATGCCGATCCGGCGACCTTTGCGAACCTGTATGGCGAACTCGGCGAGGCCAGGCGCCCGCTGAATTATCTGGCGGTGCCGCCCAGCATGTTTGTCACCGTGGCGGCGGGGATCGCGAAGTCCGGCACCGCACAGGACGCGCGGCTGGTGATCGAGAAACCGTTCGGCCACGATCGCGCATCGGCGAAGGCGCTCAACGGGATGTTGAGGAAGAACTTTCCGGAAGAAAACATCTTCCGCATCGACCACTTCCTGGGCAAGGAGCCGGTGCAGAACCTGCTCTATACGCGCTTCGCCAATCCGATGTTCGAGCCGATCTGGCATCGCGACCATGTGCGCAGCATCCAGATCACCATGGCCGAGGATTTCGGCGTGCGGGATCGCGCGGCATTCTATGACGCGACCGGCGCGAACCGGGACGTGCTGCAGAACCATCTGCTGCAGGTCCTGGCGCACCTCGCCATGGACCCGCCCACGGGCGAGGAGAGCGAGGCGATGCGCGACCAGAAGGCAAGCCTGTTGAAGGCGGTTCGTCCGATCGAGCCAGCCGATGTCGTGCGCGGGCAATATGTCGGCTACCGCGATGTTCCCGGGGTGCACCCGGGCTCGACCGTCGAGACCTATCATCGCGGTACGGCTGTTCATCGAAAGCTGGCGATGGGAAGGCGTGCCGATCTACATCCGCACGGGCAAGAACTTGCCGGTCACCGCCACCGAGGTATCGGTGGAGTTCCGCCGCCCGCCGCGCGAGACCTTCGGCGAGTTGGTGCCGGGCGGTTCGGCGCATATGCGGTTCCGGCTGAGTCCCGACATGGCCATCGGCATGGGCCTGCGGGTGAAGCAGCCGGGCGAACGGATGGTCGGCAACGACATGGAGCTGATGCTGACCGAACAGGCCGCCACTTACCGGCCGCCCTACCAGCGGCTGCTCGGTGACGCGATGCACGGCAACGGCGACCTGTTCGGCCGCGAGGACATCGTGGACGCCCAATGGCGGGTCGTGCAGCCCATTCTCGACAACGTGACGCCGCTTTACACGTATGATCCGGGAAGCTGGGGGCCGGACGAGGCGACGCAACTGATCGGCGGCGACGGGCCGTGGCGCGATCCGCAGGTGACCAAGGCCGCAGCCAAAACCGCCTGCGGAATGAAAGGGCAGGCCGCATGACCGAGATGGCGGACACCGTCTTCCTGTTCGACGTGGACAACACGCTGCTGGACAACGACCGGGTGCAGGCCGATCTGGGCGTGCATCTGGCCGAGTACTATGGCGCACGCAACGCGCGACCGCTTCTGGGAAATCTTCGAGGAGTTGCGCGCCGAACTCGGCTATTCCGATTATCTGGGGGCGCTGGAACGCTACCGGCTTGAGGCGATGCACGATCCAACGTTGCTGCGCATGGCCAACTGGCTGGTGGATTATCCGTTCCACGACCGTCTCTATCCGCAGGCGATCGCGGTGGTGAAAAAAGCGCAGCTTGTCGGTGCCACGGCCATCCTGTCGGACGGCGACGCGGTGTTCCAGCCGCGCAAGGTGGAAAGGTCCGGCCTGTGGCCGGTGTTCGGCGACAACGTGCTGATCTACGTCCACAAGGAACTGGAACTGGCGGATGTGGAGAACCACTTTCCCGCCAGGCACTACGTCATGATCGACGACAAGCTGCGCATCCTGGACGCGATCAAGCGCGTCTGGGGCGACCGCGTCACAACGGTGTTCCCGCGGCAGGGACACTACGCGACGGACCCGCAATATAGTGGCGGAATTCCCGCCGGCCGACATCACGGTGGAACGCATCGGGGACCTGCTGGAGCACGACCTTGCAGCCCTGGCCAAGCGATAAAGGAACCGAACCATGACATCGAACGCACCCAGCACGCTGAATCGGCTCGGCCAGAGCCTGTGGCTCGACAATATCACGCGCGACCTGCTCGATAGCGGCACGCTGAAGCGCTACATCGACGAACTGTCGGTCACCGGCCTGACCTCCAACCCGACGATCTTCGACAACGCGATATCACGCAGTTCCTGGTACGACGCGGAAATCCGCAGGCAACTGGATGCCGGCGCATCGGGCGAAGGCGCTGTTCTTCAATCTCGCCGTTCAGGATCTCAGCCGGGCGGCCGATCTGTTCCTGCCGGTCCATGAACGCACCGGCACGGTGGACGGCTTCGTCTCGCTGGAGGTGTCGCCGCTGCTCGCATACGACACGAAGGCCACGGTGGCACAGGCCAAGACGCTGCACGCCCAGGCGAACAAGCCAAATCTGTTCATCAAGATCCCCGGCACCACCGAAGGGCTGCCGGCGATCGAGGAAGCGATCTTCGCCGGCGTCCCGGTAAACGTCACGCTGCTGTTCTCTACCGACCAGTACAAGGCCGCGGCCGATGCCTACATGAAGGGGCTGGAGCGCCGCGTGGCTGCCGGCCTGTCGGCCGACGTCCGCTCGGTCGCCTCGCTGTTCGTCAGCCGGTGGGACGTCGCGGTGACCGGCAAGGTGCCGGCGGAGCTGCGCAACACGCTCGGCATGGCGGTCAGCCAGCAGGCCTACAAGGCGTATCGCGACATCCTGGAGAGCGATCGCTTCCAGCGCCTGGCGAATGTCGGCGCGCGGGCGCAGCGGTTGCTGTTCGCCAGCACCGGCACCAAGGACAAGACCGCGTCGGATACGCTTTATATCGCCGGTCTTGCGGCGCCGAACACGGTGAACACGATGCCGGAAGAAACACTGCTGGCGTTCGCGGATCACGGCAAAGTCGCAAGCGCGCTGCCACGCGACGGCGGTGACGCAGAGGCGGTGCTCGCCGCGCACGTCAAGGCGGGCATCGATCTGGCGGCGCTCGCGGCGCAGTTGCAATCCGACGGCGCCAAAAGCTTCGTCAATTCGTGGAACGAACTGCTCGGGGCGATCGACGCCAAAAGCAAGGTCCTGGCCTGAACCTGGGAGAACGCCGATGACCGCACTGACCGCCACGCCATCCTGGCAGGCGCTGGCAGCGCACTTATGCGCGGGTCAAGGACGTGCATCTGCGCGCGCTGTTCGCCGACGATCCCGGCCGGGCGGAGCGCTTCTCGGCGGAGGGTGCGGGCCTGTTCCTCGACTACTCGAAGAACCGCATCACCGATGAGACGCTGCGGCTGCTGTTGCGGCTGGCGGACGAGCGCGGCGTGGCGCAACGGCGCGATGCGATGTTCGCCGGCGAGAAGATCAACACCACGGAACGTCGCGCCGTTCTGCATGTGGCGTTGCGCGCGCCGCGCGGAACCCGCATCGAGGTCGACGGTGCCGATGTCGTGCCCGATGTCCACAGGGTGCTGGACGCGATGGCGACGTTCGCCGCGCGCGCTGCGCAGCGGTGAATTCACCGGCCATACCGGCAAGCGCATCCGCAACGTGGTGAACATCGGCATCGGCGGGTCCTACCTGGGGCCCGAGATGGCCTATCGCGCGTTGCGCCCGTTCAGCGACCGCTCGATGACATTCCGCTTCGTCGCCAATGTCGACGGCGCCGACTTCAACGAGGCCACGCTGGACCTGGACGCGGCGGAGACGCTGTTCATCATTTCCTCCAAGACCTTCACCACGCTGGAGACGATGACCAACGCTGCGACGGCGCGCGCCTGGCTGGTGATGAAACTGGGCTCGGAGGCGGCGGTGGCGAAGCATTTCGCCGCGGTCTCCACCAATATCGCAGGGGTCACCAAATTCGGCATCGATGCCGCCAACACGTTCGGGTTCTGGGACTGGGTCGGCGGCCGCTACTCGATGGACAGCGGCGATCGGCCTGTCCACGATGATCGCGGTGGGACCGGACAATTTCCGCGCCATGCTGGCCGGGTTTCACGCCATGGACGAGCATTTCCGTACCGCGCCACCGGCCCGCAACCTGCCGATGCTGCTGGGCCTTTTCACGGTCTGGTACAACAACTTCTTCGGTGCACAGACGATCGGCATCATGCCATATGCTGCGGCTCTCGCGCGGTTTCCCGCCTATCTTCAGCAGTTGCAGATGGAGAGCAACGGCAAGCATGTTGATCTGGACGGGCATAAGGTGAACTACCAGACCGGGCCGATCGTCTGGGGTGAGCCCGGCACCGACGGGCAGCACTCGTTCTACCAGTTGCTTCACCAGGGCACGAAGCTCGTCCCCTGTGACATGATCGGTTTCTGCACGCCGCTCTCGCCGTCCGTCGAACAGCACGACCTGCTGATGGCCAATCTGTTTGCGCAGGCCGAGGCGTTGGGCTTCGGCAAGACCGCCGAGGAGCTGAAGGCGGACGGCTCGCCCGACTTCCAGACGCCGTTCCGGGTCACCGAGGGCAACCGGCCGACCAATATGATCCTCGCCGACCGTCTCGACCCGGCGACGCTTGGCAGCCTGGTCGCGCTGTACGAGCACAGCGTGTTCGTCCAAGGCGCGATCTGGGGCATCGACAGCTTCGACCAGTGGGGCGTGGAATTGGGCAAGGTACTGGCCAGCCGCATCATCCCAGAGCTGGGCCGCGGCGCCGAGCCGAAGTTGGCGCATGACAGCTCCACCAATGCGCTGATCAACCGCTACCGGAGGCTGCGGGAATGACTGCCGATACTGCGCCACCGAGGCAACCGGCTGACGAGCCCCGGTCGTTGACAGTGCGTCGGTTCAATTCTCCGCACACACTGACCCCGCGCACCAATCTTCTTTCGAATGGCCGATATGCCGTGATGATCACCGCGGCGGGTTCCGGATACAGCCGGTGGCGGGACATCGCGGTCACGCGTTGGCAGGAGGACCCCACCTGCGATCGATGGGGCAGTTACGTTTTCCTTCGGGATATGCGCGGCGGCAAGGTATGGTCGGCGGGCTACCAGCCGACCGGCGCCGTGCCAGACCATTACGCGGCTGATTTTTCCGAAGGGTTCGCGAAAATCGTCCGGCAAGACGGAACGATTACGATAACCCTGGAGTTGACGGTCGCATCGGAGTACGACGCGGAGGTTCGCCGTGTCTCGATCGCCAACCACGGCAGCCAGGTTCGGGAAATCGAGCTGACCTCCTACGCTGAAATCGTGTTGGCCCCGCATGCCGCCGACGATGAGCACCCGGCATACTCCAAGCTGTTCGTCGAAACGGAGTTCGTTGCCGATGCCGGTGCCATTCTGGCCACGCGGCGGCGAGGCTCACCTGGGAACACTCAGATCTGGGCGGCACATCTCGCCGTCGTCGAAGGCGAGACCATTGGCGATGGGCAATTTGAGACCGATCGGGCGCGCTTCCTCGGCCGCGGCCATGGGGTTCGGACGCCGATCGCCATGGCCGACGGCGCGACGCTCTCCAACACAGTCGGCGCGGTGCTTGATCCGATCTTCAGCCTTCGCCGCCAAATGCGGGTTCCGCCGGGAACAACCGCGCGCATAGAGTTCTGGACGCTGGTCGCCCCGTCACGCGACGAAGCGCTCGTTCTTGTGGGCAAGCATCACGGCGCCACGGCGTTCGATCGCGCAACCGCGCTGGCCCGGATCCAGGCACAGGTGCAACTCCATCACCTCGGGATCGACGTCGACGATGCACACCTCTTTCAAAGCCTGGCCAATCGTGCGCTGTATGCCGAACCGACGTTGCGCCCGCCATCCGAGATCCTCGAACAGGGCGGCGGGCCGGTATCCCTGCTTTGGGCCCACGGGATTTCCGGCGACGTGCCGATCATCCTGCTCCGCATCGATGCAGCCGATAACCTGGAAATTGTCCGGCAACTGCTGCTCGCCCACGCGTACTGGCGGGAGAAGCTGTTCGCTGTCGATCTGGTGATCTTGAATGAAAGCCTCCCCGCGCGCGCACAGGAGTTCCAGGTCACTCTCGAGGCTCTGGTTACCACGGATCGTTCTCAACCGAAACCGACGGGAAAAGCTGTGCAAGGCGCAATATTCATCCTGCGCGCCGACCAGGTCCCGATCGAGATTCGCAACCTGCTCCAGACCGCGGCCCGGGCAGTGCTGGTCGGTGACCGCGGGACGCTCTCCAAGCAAGTCGCACGAGCGCAAGAGCCGGAGGCATCCGCCCCACCGCCAAGACGCCGGTCGGGGAGCATGCCGGCACAAGCCGTTCTGCCGCGACCGGAGCAGGAATTTTTCAACGGCCTGGGCGGCTTTGCCGACAACGGACGGGAATACGTGGTCGCCCTCGAAGCAGGACAATGGACGCCCGCGCCTTGGATCAACGTCATCTGCAATCCTTCCTTCGGGTTCCAGACCTCGGTCGACGGCAGCGGCTACACGTGGTCGCTCAATAGTCAGCAGAACCACATCACCCCATGGTCGAACGATCCGGTGTGCGATGCGCCGGGGGAGGTGATCTACGTTCGCGATGAGGACAGCGGCGAATTATGGGGCCCCACGGCGCTGCCAATCCGCGAGGACGGGTCATCATATGTCGTGCGACACGGTCAGGGCTATAGCCGCTTCGAACACCTCTCGCACGGCATTTTGCTCGAACTGCTGCAATACGTTCCGATTGACGATCCGATCAAGATATCCCGGTTGAGGATCACGGATCATTCCGGACGCGCTCGGCGGCTTTCGGTGACCGCCTATGTCGAGTGGGTGCTCGGCGCATCCCGCTGGGCCTCTGCGCCCTTCGTCGTCACCGCGATCGACCCAGAAACCGGGGCGATGCTTGTGGGAAATCGCTGGAACAATGATTTCGGGCAACGTGTGGCATTTGCGGATCTCGCCGGTCGGCAGCTCTCATGGACCGGCGACCGGTCGGAGTTCCTGGGTCGTAACGGCACACTGGATCAGCCGGCGGCGCTTGCCATCACGATTCCCCTCTCCAACCGGGTCGGCGCCGGTCTCGACCCCTGCGGCGCCCTGCAAACCCGGCTGGAGCTCAAGGCGAACGGTACGGCGGAGGTGGTGTTCCTTCTCGGTGAGACGGCGACAGAAGCCGAGGCGCAATCGTTGCTGAATACCTACCGAGCCGCCGATCTCGATGCCGTTCTTGCCGCGGTCGTCCATCTCTGGGACGACGTACTTGGCGCGGTTCAGGTGACGACACCTGACCGATCCATCGACCTTCTGCTCAACCGTTGGTTGCTCTACCAGACTCTCGCGTGCCGCGTGTGGGCGCGTGCGGCCTTCTATCAGGCGAGCGGCGCTTACGGCTTTCGTGACCAGCTTCAGGATGTGATGGCGCTCTGCGTATCGAAGCCCGAGGTGACACGCGAACATCTGTTGCGCGCCGCGGCGCGGCAATTCGTCGAGGGCGACGTACAGCACTGGTGGCTGCCGGAATCGGGGCGTGGGATACGCACTCGCATCTCTGATGACCGGGTCTGGCTGCCTTATGTTGTCGCCCATTACGTCGAGGCCACAGGTGATCTCCACGTGCTGGACGAAATGATACCGTTTCTCGAAGGGCGAGCGCTCAACGAGGGAGAGAACGAAGCGTTCTTTCAACCCACAGTGTCCGATGCGCGGGCCACGCTGTTCGAGCACTGCGCCCTTGCCCTCGATCAAAGTCTCGCACGCGGCAGTCATGGTCTCCCGCTGATTGGCACGGGAGACTGGAACGACGGCATGAATCGTATTGGAGAGAAAGGCAAGGGCGAGAGCATCTGGCTCGGTTGGCTGCTGCACGCCGCTCTGACGGCGTTCGCTCGCCTGGCCGATGGTCGCGACGAGCAGGCGCGCGCCGCGAACTGGCGGCGACACACAGTCTCCTTGGGAGATGCCCTCGAGCGCGACGGTTGGGACGGGGATTGGTATCGTCGCGCCTATTTCGATGACGGAACACCAGTCGGTTCCGCCTCAAGCAGCGAATGCCGCATCGCCTCGATCGCGCAGGCGTGGAGCGTGATCTCCCGAGCTGCCGATCCGGCCCGCGCCGCACGGGCCATGGCGGCGGTGGAAAAATACCTGGTTCGTCACGACGACGGCTTGGAGCTTCTCTTTACCCCGCCCTTCGACCGGGCGCCGCTCGACCCCGGATATATCAAAGGCTACCCGCCCGGCATCCGGGAGAATGGCGGTCAGTACACGCATGGCGCCATCTGGTCGGTGATTGCGCTCGCCTTGCTCGGTGACGGTGATAAGGCCGGCGAACTGTTCTCGATCCTGAACCCCATCAACCACGCGCGCACGCCCGACGCCGTTCATCGCTACAAGGTCGATCCCTACATCATCTGCGCCGACCTCTATTCCACACCGCCCCATGTCGGGCGCGGCGGATGGACCTGGTATACCGGCTCGGCCGGATGGATGTACCGCGCCGGTCTCGAGTGGATCCTCGGGTTCCGTCAGCAGGGAGCGACGCTGCTCATCGATCCTTGCATACCAAGAACGTGGCCGGGCTTCGGGATCGCGTTCCGATACAAGTCCACCCGCTATGACATCCAGGTCGAGAATCCAGGCGGCGTTTGTCGCGGCATCGCCCACGCGGAACTCGATGGTGTGACGCTGCCCGGCGATCAGGCACGGATCACTCTGACAGACGACGGCACGACCCATCACGTACGAGCTGTCCTCGGATGACAAGGCCGCCGCCCCGTACCGAAAATCGCGCGCTCTGGGACACCGCCGTGCGATCGGCATCTCGTTATGGAGGAAGCAGGAAGTGACTGTCCAGGTAAGCCCGCTCGCGGGCAAAACGGTCGAGCCATCGATGCTGGTGAATGTGCCACGCCTGGTGACAGCTTATTTCACCGGCAAGCCGGACCCGGCGGTCCCGTCGCAGCGCGTCGCGTTCGGCACGTCGGGCCATCGTGGATCCGCCTTCGACAATGCCTTCAACGAGGCACATATCCTGGCGATCAGCCAGGCAATCTGTCATCACCGGAGTCGAAACGGCATCACCGGCCCGCTGTTCATCGGGATCGACACCCACGCACTGTCCGAACCCGCCCTGGCGAGCGCGCTCGAGGTGTTCGCCGCCAATGACGTCGATACGATGATCGCCGAGCACGGCGGATACACGCCGACTCCCGTCATTTCACACGCGATTCTGGCCTACAACAAGAATCGCAAGAGCGGTCTCGCCGACGGGGTTGTCATCACTCCTTCGCATAACCCACCCGAGGACGGCGGCTTCAAATACAATCCGCCGAACGGTGGAGCAGCCGAAACTGACGTAACTGCCTGGATCGAGCGCGCCGCGAACGCGCTGCTTGAAGCGGAACTCAACGGCTTGCGCCGGATCCCGTACGATCGCGCACGCAATTCTCCCCACGTTCACCATCATGATTATATTGGGCCGTACGTCGCCGACCTTGAAAACGTCGTCGACATGGAGGCGATCCGTTCGTCGGGGGTGAAGATCGGGATTGATCCATTGGGCGGCGCGAGCGTGCATTTTTGGCAACCGATCATCGAACGTTATGGCATCGCGGCGACGGTCGTCAGCGACGCGGTCGACCCGACCTTCCGGTTCATGACGGTCGATTGGGACGGGAAGATCCGAATGGATTGCTCGTCACCCTACGCCATGGCGCGGCTGATCGGCATGCGCGATAAATTCGACGTCGCTTTCGCCAACGACACCGATGCCGACCGGCACGGAATCGTGACCCGATCGAGCGGCCTGATGAACCCCAATCATTATCTCGCGGTCGCCATAGCGTACCTGTTTCGTAATCGCCCCGACTGGAGCAGCGGCCGCGCCGTCGGCAAAACCATCGTCAGCAGCGGCATCATAGATCGCGTCACCGCGAAGCTTGGCTGCAAGCTCGTCGAGGTGCCCGTGGGTTTCAAATGGTTTGTCGACGGCCTGATCGACGGTTCTTTCGGGTTCGCCGGCGAGGAGAGCGCCGGGGCGTCGTTCCTGAGGCGGGACGGGTCGGTCTGGACCACCGACAAGGACGGGTTGATTCCGGGGTTGCTTGCGGCCGAAATCACCGCGCGAACCGGCCGGGACCCAGGCGATACATTCAACGACCTGACGCGCGAACTGGGCGTGCCGTTCTACAAAAGGATCGATGCACCCGCGACAGCAGAACAGAAAGCGCTGCTGAAGGCGGTATCTCTCGATCAGATCGACTTGAAGGAACTGGCTGGCGAGCCAATACGCGCGAAGCTTACGACTGCTCCGGGCAACGGCGCTGCGTTCGGCGGGATCAAGGTGATTGCCGAGAACGGCTGGTTTGCCGCGCGACCGTCCGGCACGGAGGACGTCTACAAAATTTATGCCGAGAGTTTCCGCAGTGAAGATCACTTGCAGCACATCCAGCAATCGGCGCAAGACGCCATAGCAGTCCTGTTCAAGGCGGCAAAGCCTGCATAAGGGCCTGAGCCCGGGCAACCGGATTGGAAGACAGGCATCGGGCAGGCGCAACGAACGGATCCGGAATACGCTGTGATGCGGAAGCCGGATTGGCTTGATCGCCTCCAAGTTGGAGATGCCTGAGTAGTCTCCGAACCTACCATCACGCGTCCACTGCGCGTATTGTCGCGTTGGGTGAGTGACACGCCCCGACCGAGAATGTCTTGCGTCCTGCGTGTCGTGGCTGACTCGCACCGCTTGGCGCAAAGGGTTGGTGTCAGGCGCCGATTTGTCCCGGAGTGAGGCTCAAATGGAAAAAGCTGACACTGTCATCGCCGTCTTCGCAGACCACCAGGCAGCCGAAGCCGCCGTGAAAAAGCTGACCGCATCCGGCTTCGAGATGAAGCATCTCAGCGTTGTCGGCAAGGGCTACGAAACCGAAGAAAAGGTCGTCGGCTTCTACAACGTCGGTGACCGGATCAAGTTCTGGGGCAAGCGGGGCGCGTTCTGGGGTGGTTTCTGGGGCTTGTTCTTCGGCGGGCTGTTCATGACCATTCCCCTCGTGGGGCATGTCGTCGTGCTCGGATATCTGGCCACCGTGGCGATCTCCGGCATCGAGAGCGCAATCATGGTCGGCGGACTGAGTGCGCTTGGTGCGGCGCTCTATAGCATCGGCGTGCCAAAGGACAGCGTGCTCCAATACGAGACCGCCTTGAAAGCCGATCGCTTTCTGGTGATGGCGCACGGCACGGCGGAGGAAACAGCGCGCGCCAAGGCTATCCTCGGTACGGCCAACCCCTTGCGCCTTGATGTGCATGTTGGCGCAAATGCGGCGTAGAAGGCGGATCATCACGTCCCTGCGGCTTGGCGAATGGTGCAGCCAGGACGGTCTCGATACGGACCGGTGCCTGACACAAAGGAGCTTGCCATGAGGATGCTCGCCGCCGCGATCGTAATCGGTCCACTTATGCTGATCGGCACACTGCCCGCCGTTGCAGGTCAGTCGAGCTCCTCCGGCACGCGAATCCAATTGGCCGCCGGCGGCAGTTCGACAACCGACAGGGACACGTACACTCAGAAGGCACAGGGCGAAATGCAGGAATGGCAGCAAAAGCTGCGCGCCTTCAGTGAGACGGCGAAGGCCAAGGTATAATCCCTAGGTAGTTTCCGAGCCTGCCGCGGCCGCATCGGAGGCCTATATTGTAACCGTGTACTCGTCCCGGCCGCTGCGATAAGAATCCATTTTCTCCCGCTCTGAAAGGTGCTATAGCTGTGAACTTCTTGTCTCTGGCTGTCGTCCCGGTCGTCCTGATCGTGGGCTTCATCCTGATCGGCGCGACCGTGAGGATCCTGCGCGAATATGAGCGGGCAGTCGTCTTCACCCTGGGGCGCTTTCAGAGGGTCAAAGGGCCAGGCTTGGTGCTTCTGATTCCCTTCATCCAGGAAATGGTGCGGGTAGATTTGCGCATCCAGGTCATCGAGATACCGACCCAGGACGTGATCTCGCACGACAACGTCTCGATGAAGGTTGATGCGGTGCTCTACTTCAACGTGGTCAATCCCGAACGAGCCATCATCCAGGTGCAGAACTACCTCCCCGCCACCAACATGCTCGCTCAGACAACCCTGCGTGCGGTCCTCGGGCAACATGAGCTTGACGAGATGCTGTCAGAACGAAAGAAGCTCAGCGTTGACATCCAGAGCATCCTCGATGCGCAGACCGAAACCTGGGGGATCAAGGTCAGCAACGTCGAGATCAGAACCGTCGAGCTCACCGAAAACATGGTGCGCGCCATCGCCAAGCAGGCGGAGGCGGAACGCGACCGGCGCGCCAAGATCATCCATGCGGAAGCCGAGTTCCAGGCGTCGCAAACCCTGACCAACGCCGCCAAGATCCTCTCGAGCATTCCGGCCGCAATGCAATTGCGCTACCTGCAGACGCTGACCGAGATCGGTGCCGAACAGAACTCCACCATCGTCTTTCCGATGCCGATCGACATCATCAAGCCATTCCTCGAGCTGATGGAGAAGGCCGGCAAGCCGGCTGGCGCCAACGGCGACGCGCGTATCCCGCTCGCGACGGGCGTGCCACTGCTCGCGTGAGAATGGCACTCGCATAATGCGAACCGGCCGGCGAGGCGAGCGCGTGTGAGCGCGATCCGGCAGCAACTTTTGGCAACTTTGGCGGCCACGCAACACCTATCCAGACCGATGCGTGGCCAGAACGGCAACCAGGAGACAGAACACATGGAACGCTCGATTCTAACCGGTTCCGTGGCAGCCTGCATCTTGCTTGGCCTTGCCGCCCCGCTGCTCGCGGCTCCGCCGCCGGCAACCAGCACCGAGAGCAACCCGTCCGCCGGTGAGGCGAACGCCGCTGCAACCAAGCCCGCCGAGAAGTGTCTGAGCGACCTGCGCGCCTTCGACACGCAGATGCAGAAGGACGGCTACTGGCTGGGTGGATCCGGCTACGGGTACGGCTTTCCGATGGGCGGCTACGGGTATGGCTACCCGGCCGGCGGCTACCCGGCGGCGAACGCGGCCGGTTATCAGGACCTGCGGCCGGGCTATGAGGTCCGGGCCCTGATTGTCTCCGCCAACATTCTCGCCCGCCACGGCCAACAGGAGTCGTGTGAGGCCGTGCTCGACACGACACGCGGTATCTACAAAATCTTCGTGGCGGATATGCACAACGGCAAGATGCCGATGGTGGACGTACCGGGCTGGCGGCAACAGCAGGTTGCCGCCGCGCAGCCGGTCACGGGTAAGGATACATCATTCCGCTCCGACGAGTTGGTCGGCACCGACGTGCGCGACCCGCACGACAACGCTCTCGGCAGTGTCGAGGACCTCGTGATCAGTCCGAAGACAGGCGCGATCGCCTATCTGGTGATCGGCCGGGGCGGGATTTTCGGGATCGATGAGAAGTACGTTCCGGTTCCCTGGGATGACTTCAAGATAACCCCGAACGCGAACCTGCTCGTGCTCGACACGACCAAGGCGGTCATGGAGGCCGCCCCGCAGGTGAACCGAGACCAATTCGCGACGCAAGGCAAGTTCGATCAGCAGAGCCAGACGGTCGATGCCTACTGGAAGGCGCATCTCTCGATCAAGGCCGCCAACTGATCCAACAGTCGATCCCACTTTCAGGCGCCCGGGATTGGCGGGAAACATAAACGTAAGAGGAGCAGACAATGCTGTGGAATGCATCGGCGATCAAAGGCTATGCCGTCGCGGCGAGTGACGGTCGGCTTGGCACCGTGAGCGACTTTCTGTTCGACGACGTGCGCTGGACGGTCCGTTGGTTGGTCGTCGATACCGGCACATGGCTGTCCGGCCGCAAGGTCCTTCTGCCCCCTTCTGTTCTGGAGCACCTGCATCCGACGGAACACGAATTTCCGGTGACATTGACCAAGCAGCAGGTCAAGGACAGCCCGGAGATCGACTGCGATCGGCCGGTGTCGCGGCAGATGGAGACCCACGTTTACGACTACTACGGCCGGGACCCTTATTGGGGTACCGACCTTTACGTGGGTGGTTTCGGCTTTTTGGGCGGCCCCATGATGGGGTCATATCCCATGGAGTCCAGACGGCATCAGCAGCATATTGCTGATATGCAGCGAAACGACGGCGATCCGCATTTGCGCAGCATCGAAGCGGTCACCGGATACCATATCCATGCCACCGACGGCGAGATCGGTCACGTCGAGGACTTCCTGGTGGACGATACCGATTGGAGTATCCATTACCTCGTCGTCGATACCAAGAACTGGTGGCCCGGCAAGAAGGTCCTGATCTCGCCGCGGTCGGTACAAGAGGTCAATTGGACGGACAGACTGGTGAGCCTTGATGTCGATCGTCAGCGGGTCAAGGACAGCCCAACCTACGATGCGTCCACGACGGTCGATCACGCCTATGAGGCACGTTTCCATACACACTATGGCGACATCAGGCCGAGCGATCAGCCCTGACCGAGTGCTGGTCCGGCAGCCTGTGCTGACGCGTCATCCTCCAGGCCAGGGTGACGTTGTCGTTGAATCTTGCCCGGCGTATCAGCGACTGTCGGTTGCATGGCTCGCTGGCGCGGGAGGTCGCGACCGGGGTGACGGCGTTGGCGGCAGACAAGTCCCGTATCATCGAGCCAGGTGCAACCGGGCTGCGTGCCGTGGCGAATACGATGTCGTGATCGAAAGTACTCGCCAATGACAACCGGCGCCCCGCATTGCAGGACTGCTGGGGCATAGGACGGACAGAAAGGACTCGCATTATGGACTCCAATGCGGACAAGCCGAAGCCTTCCGAGGCGAAGGCGGCATCGAAGCCGGATGCGCAAGACGATCTGAAATCCCTGCCCCTGGCGGAGGTGGAGAAAAAGTTGGGGTCGTCGCCGGATGGCCTCAGCCAGGCCGAGGCGGAGAAGCGGCTGACGCAATACGGGCCCAACGAGATCGAAGAAAAGAAGACCAATGAGCTACTGAAGTTCCTCAGCTATTTCTGGGGTCCCATCCCGTGGATGATCGAGGTGGCGGTCGTGCTGTCGGGTATCGTCCGGCACTGGCCCGATTTCTTCATCATCCTGTTGTTGCTGGTCGCCAACGCCACCGTCGGATTCTGGGAAGAGCACCAGGCGGGCAATGCTATCGAGGCGCTCAAGGCCCGGCTGGCGATCAAGGCCCGGGTCAAGCGAGATGGCAAATGGATCACCCCGCCCGCACGCGAACTGGTGCCAGGCGACGCCATCCGCCTGCGACTGGGCGACATCGTGCCGGCGGACGCGCGTTTGCTGGACGGCGACGAGGTGTCCGTCGATCAGTCCGCGCTAACGGGCGAATTGTTACCCAAGACCTGCAAGTCCGGCGACGCGGTCTTCTCCGGGTCAATCATCCGTCGCGGCGAGATCGACGCGCTGGTCTATGCGACGGGAGCGAAAACCTATTTCGGCAAGACCGCGGAGCTGGTGCAGACCGCGGTTACCGTCAGTCATTTTCAGAAAGCCGTGCTGCGGATCGGCAACTACCTCATCATGCTGGCGGTGGTGATGGTGGCGGTGATCATCGGTATTGGAATCTATCGCGGTAACCCGATCCTCACGACGTTGCAGTTTGCCCTTGTGCTGACTGTGGCAGCGATCCCCGTCGCAATGCCCACGGTTCTGTCGGTGACGATGGCGGTCGGTGCCCGCCTGCTCGCCAAGAGGCAGGCGATCGTGAGCAAGCTGGTCGCCATCGAGGAACTGGCCGGCGTGGACGTGCTGTGTGCCGACAAGACCGGCACCCTGACGCAGAACAAGCTGACCTTGGGTGATCCGTTCTGTTTGGATAAGATCACCGCCGACCAACTCATCCTTGCCGGCGCACTGGCTTCGCAGGCGGAGAACGACGACACCATCGATCTCGCTGTCCTGGGCGCCCTGAAGGATAAGGCAGCGCTGAAGCCGTATAAGGTCACGCATTTCCAGCCATTCGATCCGGTACACAAGCGCACCGAGGCGACCGTCAAGGCGGCGGATGGAAGTACATTCAAGGTGACGAAGGGGGCGCCACAGGTGATCCTGGCGCTTTCGGCCAATGCTGCGGCCGTGAAGGGCGCCGTGGACAAGGCCGTCAACGACTTCGCAGCGCGCGGCTATCGTGCCCTCGGTGTGGCTCGGGCGGATGGCGACGGCAAATTTCAGCTTCTCGGCGTGCTGCCGCTGTTCGATCCACCGCGCGAAGATGCCAAATCCACCATCGCGACCGCGGCCGAGATGGGCGTGAAGATCAAGATGGTGACAGGCGATGCGCTGGCGATTGCCCGGGAGACCGCCAAGACGTTGGGCATGGGAACGAACATTCTCGACGGCGGCACCCTGGGGGACTCCAAGACTAAGGAAACCGCGGCGGTAACCAAATCCATCGAGGATGCTGACGGTTTCGCCCAGGTATTTCCCGAGCACAAATTCCACATCGTCGACGAGCTGCAGAAGCACGGCCACATCGTGGGCATGACGGGCGACGGGGTAAACGACGCCCCCGCACTGAAGAAGGCCGACTGCGGCTTCGCTGTTTCCGGCGCGACGGACGCGGCGCGTGCAGCGGCCTCCATCGTGCTGGTGGCACCCGGGCTATCGGTGATTATCGATGCAATCAAGGAAAGCCGGAAGATCTTCCAGCGGATGAACAGCTACGCGATGTACCGCATCGCCGAGACGCTGCGCGTCCTCCTGTTCATGACACTGGCGATCGTCATCTTCAACTTTTATCCGCTGACGGCGATTATGATCGTGATGCTGGCGCTACTCAACGACGGCGCGATCCTGTCCATCGCCTACGACAATGTCCTCTACCGGAACCAGCCCGAAGCATGGAACATGCGCGTGGTGCTGGGGATCGCCACGGTGCTGGGTCTCGTCGGCCCGATCGCTGCGTTTGGGCTGTTTTACCTCGGTGACCGCGTTTTCCACATCGACCGTCCGCAGATCCAGACCATGATGTATCTGATGCTGTCGGTGGCTGGACATCTGACGATCTTCCAGACGCGCACGCGCGGCCCATGGTGGTCAATACGCCCGGCGTGGATCCTCTTGGTCGCGATAGTCGGAACGCAGGCGGCGGCGACGGTGATCTGTGTTTTCGGGTTCCTTGTGACCCCTCTCTGGTGGGGTTGGGCAGCGCTCGTTTGGGGTTATGCTTTAGCCTGGTTCCTGGTGACAGATCCAGTTAAACTGCTCGCGTATCGAGTTCTTGGCGCCACTCCAGCCGTGCCTGCGCCTCAGGCCAAAGCCGGGTCTAAGCCCGACGCCAAGGCCGAGTCGAAGCCTGAGGCCAAGGCCGGCCCCGCGGATGACGCCAAAGCCGCAGCCAAGCCTGAGGCCAAGCCCGAAACCGAAGCCGCAGCCAAGCCCGATGCCGTGCCCAAGCCTGATGCCAAAGACGCGGCCAAGCTGGGAGGTGAAAGCGACCCCAAGCCTGAGGCCAAGGCCGAGCCTCAGACTGACGCCAAAGCCGCGGCAAAGCCCGAAACCGAAGCCAAGCCCAAGTCCGAACCCGAAGCCGCAGCCAAGCCCGATGCCGGGCCCAAGCCTGACGCCAAAGACGGGGCCAAGCCTGAAACCGAAGCCGAGCCCAAGCCCGAAGCCAAAGCCGAGCCTAAGCTGGAAACCAAGGCCGAGCCTCAGACGGAAGCCAAAGCCGCAGCCAAGCCCGATGTCGGGCCAAAGCCTGACGCCAAAGACGCGGGCAAGCCGGGAGCCGAAGCCGAGCCCCAGCCCGAAGCAAAGGCCGAGCCTGAAGCCGAAGCCGAGCCCAAGCGTCAAGCCACAGCCGACATCGCGGCACTGCTCAACACGTCGCTCGGTGACCTCCTCGTCGCCGGCCTCATCAAAGACCCGGCGGATGCCGGGCGTCTCATCGCCGCAGCCATCACCCAGGCGGAGGCGCCCATGGCGGCCGCGAAGGCGCCTGAAGCCGAGCTTGAGCATGGCGCCAAAGCCAAAACACCGCCCGCTCCCACGCCAAAGGCCGCCGAGTGATCCCGTGAACCATATGAGCGGGAAGGCCACGGTGAAAGTGAACCAAGACGAGCCCCGCGGCCAGCACCAGCGGAAGGAAGCATCAGGACCGGCTCCAGGGGGAGCGGAAGATTCGGAAAGATCGAGCCCCCCAATTGCCCCGCCCGCCAACTCGGCGGATCCTGCGAAGGATGCCCTGCCCAGCGGCCTGACAAGCGACGAGGCGCGCAGCCGTCTGGCGAAGTTCGGCCCCAATGCCATGCCGGATACGAGCATGCACCCGTTGCGCATGGCGCTCGAAAAATTCTGGGCGCCGGTGCCGTGGATGCTCGAGGCCGCGGTCGCGCTCGAACTGGCGCTCGGCAAGTACGTCGAGGCCGCGATCATCGCCGGCCTCCTGGTGTTCAACGCAACACTCGGACTGTTCCAGGAGAGCCGTGCCCAGGCGACCCTTGCGGCACTGAAATCGCGGCTCGCGCTGAACGCGTCCGTCCGGCGCGACGGCGGATGGAAAACCATGCCCGCGGCCGAGCTTGTGCCCGGCGACGTGGTGAAGCTCTCACTCGGCGGCGTGGTCGCCGCGGATGTGCACATCGCCAGCGGCGAAGTACCTGCTCGACCAATCCATGCTTACCGGCGAATCGGTACCCATCGAAGCCGGCGCGGGCGTGCAAACCTTTGCCGGAGCGCTCGTGCGTCGCGGCGAGGCGGTCGCGGAGATCACCGCGACCGGAGCGCGTACCAAATTCGGCCGCACCGCGGAACTGGTCCGCACCGCTCATGTCGTGAGCTCCCAGCAGAAGGCGGTGCTGCGCGTCGTGCGCAATCTCGCCGCGTTCAACGGCGTCGTCATCGTGCTGCTGGTGGCCTATGCCTACTTTCTGAAATTGCCGCTTGCCGAGATCATCCCTCTCGTCCTGACCGCGGTCCTCGCTTCGATTCCGGTTGCACTGCCGGCCACCTTCACCCTTGCGGCCGCGCTTGGCGCACGAGCCTTGGCGAAGCTGGGTATCCTTCCGACCCGCCTCTCCGCGGTGGATGAAGCGGGAACGACGGATGTCCTGTGCTCCGATAAGACCGGCACGCTGACCGAAAATGCGCTGACGGTGACGACCGTTCATCCCATGCCCGGCTTCGACGAGGCGCATGTTCTGGCGCTGGCCGCGCTGGCGAGCGCGGATGGCGGGCAGGACCCGGTGGATGCAGCCATTCACTCGGCCGCATCGAGCAAGGGCGTCTCCGACGCGCCGAAATTGGTCAAGTTCGCGCCGTTCGATCCGGCGAAGAAGATGTCCGAGGCGACCGCAACCGATTCGGCCGGTGCTACGCAACGTATCGTGAAGGGCGCCTTCAGCCGTGGTCACCGGCCTCGCACAACCGTCGCCGGCCGCGACAGCAGCGGCGAACGAACTCGAGGGGAAAGGCTTCCGGGTTCTCGCGGTCGCGGCAGGGCCGCAGGCGGCAATGAAGCTGGCAGGACTCATTGCGCTCAGCGACCCTCCCCGTTCAGACTCCGCGGCGCTCGTTACCGAATTGCATGGGTTGGGCGTTCGCACGGTGATGGTGACGGGCGACGCGCCGGCGACCGCTTCCATCGTGGCCCGCGCGGTGGGGCTCGATGGCGCGGTCTGTCCGCCCGGCCCGATCCCCGACAGCGTCCACCCCGAGCAATTCGCCGTCTTCGCCGGCGTCCTCCCGGAGGACAAGTACAAGCTCGTCAAGGCATTCCAAAAGGGCGGCCATACCGTCGGCATGTGCGGCGACGGCGCCAATGACGCGCCCGCGCTGCGGCAGGCGCAAATCGGAATCGCGGTTTCGACGGCAACCGACGTCGCCAAATCGGCCGCCGGCATGGTGCTGACCGAACCCGGACTCGCTGGCATCGTCGCCGCGGTCAAGGAAGGGCGAATAACGTTCCAGCGGATCCAGACCTACACGCTGAACGCCATCGTCAAGAAGATCGTGACGGTGCTCTTCCTGATCGCCGGCCTGATCATGACAGGGCACGCGATCCTGACGCCGCTGCTGATGGTCATTGTGATGGTCACCGGCGATTTCCTCTCCATGTCATTGACGACGGACAACGTGCGGCCGTCCCCGACGCCGAATGCGTGGCGCATCGGCAACTTGACGATGGCCGGCACCGCGATGGGCGTCTGCCTGCTGGCCTTCTGCACCGGCGTCCTAGCGGTCGGCAAATTCGGCATGAATCTCGGAACCGAGGGGCTGAGAACCCTGGCCTTCGTCGTCCTGGTGTTCGGCAGCCAGGCGACGATCTATGCCATTCGCGAACGCCGGCACTTGTGGGCCACTCGTCCAAGTCTCTGGCTTGCGGTGTCATCCGTTGCCGATATCGTGATCGCTTCCACGTTGGCCGTCGGCGGAATCGCAATGACACCCTTGCCGCCCTTGATGGTGGCGGGCACGCTTGCCGCGGCGGTTGCCTTCGCATTCGTCTTGGATTTGGTGAAGGTTCCCGTATTCGCTCGTCTCAGGATCGCCGAGCGCACGGGCCATCGCCCGCTGAGCAACGAAACCAGGGGCATCGCAAAAACGGAAGGAATACCCATGACGGAACCCCGTGTCGGCCAGCCCAAAGCTTCCGACTCTAAGCCTGAAGCCAAAGCCGAGCCCAAGCCGGAAACCAAGGTAGAGCCCGAAGCCGAACCCAAGCCCGGGGCCAAAGCCGTGCCTGAGCCTGAAGCCAAAGCCAACACACCGCCCGCTCCGACGCCAAAGGCCGCAGAGTGATCCCCTGAACTATACGAGTGGGAAAAGCCGCCGCGAAGCTGAAGCGACGCGAGCCACGCGGCCAGCACCGCCGGAAGGAAGCAGATGAAAATACATTCGAAGGGCTTTCGCGTACGGGAGGGAGACAAGGTGGACCTTCAAAAATGGCCGACGACGGTCGATCCCGTTTACAAGTCGAAGAAGCAATATCATAAGCTGCTGGAAGAGCACGTCGCGCAACTGAGCGCGCTGCAGCAACTGCACTACGCATCCAACCGCTATGCCGTTCTGCTGATTTTTCAGGGGATGGATGCGGCGGGAAAAGATGGCGCCATCAGGCATGTGATGTCGGGGGTCAATCCGCAGGGCTGCCAGGTCTTCAGCTTCAAACATCCCAGCCCCGCCGAACTGCAACATGATTTTCTCTGGCGCACCACGCGCGATCTGCCGGAACGTGGGCGGATCGGCATCTTCAACCGATCCTATTACGAGGAGGTGCTGATCGTCCGCGTCCATCCGGAGATCCTGCACAGCGAAGGGCTCCCGGACGCCTTGCTCGACGAAACGGCGGTCTGGCATGACCGGTATCGGTCGATCGTGGATTTGGAGAGACACCTGCACGCCAACGGAACCCGAATCGTCAAGTTCTATCTTCACCTCTCGAAGGAGGAGCAGCGAAAGCGTTTCCTCGAGCGCATCGACGAACCGGAAAACAACTGGAAACTCAGCCTTGCGGACATTGAGGAACGGAAATTCTGGGACAATTATGTGAAGGCGTTTGAGGAATGCCTCAGCGCGACCACCACAAGCGACGTGCCCTGGTATGTTGTTCCTGCCGACGACAAGGAGAACGCCCGGCTGATCGTATCCCAAATCGTCCTCGATACGCTTGAAGGACTCAACATGGCGTATCCCGAGACGACCGCGCAGCGCCACAAGGAATTGCTGTCGATCCGCAAGCAGCTTGAGAAGCAGTAAATCGACCCCGCTGACGCAAGACGGCCGATAATTCGCTAGATCGTCGAAAAGCGCGAGCGCATGAATACACTCGCGATGGCTTGTGTCGCCATCGCCGGCGGGAGGCAAGAAATTCCGGGCTGCCTCCCACGATTCGATGACCGATGGCCGAGGTGCTGCGCCAACCGCACAGGCGCGCGGATTCGTGGGAGAGAGCAGCGCGCCAAACGCCTGGCCAACGTTCGGCTCAGGCGGTTGATTGTCCGGGACAGGCCGTTGGGCAGCGGGAGCAGCAGACCGGGAAACTACTCGGACCCGCGCACGCGAAACCGATGCCGGCGGATGAACCTCGTCGCTTCGGCCGCGTGCTGCTTCAGCTCCCGAAGAGTGGCCTACGTCCGGGTGCTGTGCGCTGACCGGGCCGGGCAGGGGAATCGCTCGAAAAAATCAGACTCGTCGGCGGAATTTGTGGATGGTTGTGCGGCGGCACCCACACCACGCTGGAGCTGGCCGAGGGCTCGGGCCCCGGAACGCTGACCGGCCTGGGCACGGCCTTCACGAATTTTGGCACGGTGATCGTCGATCCGGGCGCGACCTGGACGGTGGACGCGGCCACCTCTTTGCTCGCCACTACGACATTCATCGGCGTCCGCGCGACGAGCACGCTTGTGCTGAGCGGCGCCGGAACGTTTAGCCTCGCCAATGTCAGCAACTTCGGCACGATCGATCTGCCGGCCGGCAACAACACGGCGACGGTGACCAATACGACGCTGTCCGGCGGGTCGGTGACCATCGTCGACGGCAGGAGCGGCAACAACAGCGTCAGCGCGGCGAGCGACACCTCGGCCAGCAAGGGCAAGTCGCTCACGTATGACACCGGGACGGACACGGACAGCTTCACCGGCGGGTTCGAGAACGACACGGTTGCAGTATCGGCGGCGGCGGTGGGCGGCGACACGCTGACCGGCGGCAGCGGGACCAACACGCTGGTGTTGACCAGCGCCGGGGTCCTCAACCTCAGCGGTGTCAGCAAGTTCCCGACGATCGACCTTGCTACCGGCAGCAGCTCGGTGACGGTGACCGATGCGTTGCTGTCCGGCGGGTCGCTGACGATCAATGACGGCGCGAGCGGCAACAACACCATCAGCGCGACGAGTGATACCTCGGCCAGCAAGGGCAAGACCCTCACCTGTGATGGCGGGGCGGGGACGGACAGCTTCACCGGCGGTTTCCACAACGACAAGGTCAAAGTCCCCGCCGCGGCGGTGGGCGGCGACACGCTGACCGGCGGCAGCGGAACGAACACGCTGACCCTGTCCAGCGCCGGCACCGTCACCCTCGGCGGGGTCAGCAAGTTTGAAACCGTTGACCTTGCCACCGGCAACAACACCGTCACGGTGACCGACACGACGCTGGCGGGCGGATCGGTGACGATCATGGCCGGGGCGACCGGCAATGACACCGTCAGCGCCGCCGGGGACACGTCGGCGAGCGAGGGCAAATCGCTGGCCTACTACGCGAGGAGCGGAACGAACGGCTTCACGGGCGGGTTTGAGAACGACACCATCTACGCCGGCACCGGGCTGGGGTCGTTCACGGCCGGGAGTGGCACCGAGAGCTTTGTGTTCATCAAGAGCAATCTGCCCACCCAGACGATCAACAACTTCCAGGTGAGCAACGACGACATCCTGGTGTATGGGACCCACTCCGCCGGCGGGTTCAACCTTGGCAGCACAGACAATTGGCTGAACCCCAGTACGCCGACGGCGATCGACCCGACAATCTTCGTCGCGAATGCGAGCGGCGAATTCACCAGCTCCATCCAGCGCTTTGCCTACGACACGAGTACCGGGCAACTGTTCTACAGCGCGACCGGCAGCAACACCTCCGAAACTCTGTTTGCCACCCTCACGGGGGCGTCCGACATCACCGCCAGCAACTTCCTGTTCATGCATTAGGCTGGCGTGCCTCCCGCGCTGTGCCACCTTCAAGTGGCACAGTGCGGGAGGTGGTTTCGGGGCCGGCAGGCGTCGCGCCGACGTGGCCTGCCCGGTGCCGCCGCGGGCGCTGATGTCATGGGCCGACGCTGACGACGCTGCTCCAGAAGGCCTCGCCGGACGCTTTCGCACGGCTGCTGGCGATCACCCGCGGCCCCTCGGGCAGTCTGCATCCGGCCAACGCAGCGATCCAGCGCCGGGAGGTGTTGCGTCACCCGAGGTCAGCGCCGCGCGCGCCGCCGCCCCAGGCCGACGGCGCGCGCGGCTGCCCTGGCACCACCACCGCCGATCGCCATGCGCATGCCTTCCCGGGCGACCAGCGACCCGGGGCGTCGGTCCGCGACCGCGGCGGCGATCGCGTCCATCGTATCGTCAGCGTGATCAGGATCATGGTGGAACAACACGAGCCGCCCCACGCCGGCCGCATCGGCGAGGCTTGCCCCCGCCCGCCAGGTCGAATGCCCCCAGCCGATCCGGGACTGGTACTCCGCATCGGTGTAGCTGGCATCATAGATCATGACATCCGCGCCGGCAACGAACCGAAGCAGGTTGCGGTCGAGCCCGTCCGGCGGATGCTCGGTGTCGGTGATGTAGCAGACGCTCGCCCCGTCCCACTCGATTCGGTAGCCGATCGCATTCCCGGGGTGGTTCAGGGCCGTGGTTCGCACCTGCAGCGCCGGGTGCAGCAGTAGATCGTCGCCGGCAGCGAAGTCACGGAATTCGGTCTGCGCGTAAAACACAGCGTCGACGTTGGGCATCAGCGGCGCCTGCCAACTGCGATGCAGCGCCGTGGCGATCCCGTCCGGCGGGGTGAGATGGCCGCCCCAGAAGCGAATTCGTGCGTGCGGGTCGTACATCGCCGGGAAGAACGGCAGCCCGCAGATGTGGTCGAGATGGGTGTGGCTGAGCAGAATGTCGGCATCCACCGGCACCCCCGAGGCCGCCAGCGCGCCGCCGAGTTCCCGCAAGCCGCTGCCGGCATCGAGGATCAGCAGATGCGGGCCGCAGCGCAGCTCGACACAGAGCGTGTTACCGCCGTAGCGCAGCGTCGCGGGCCCGGGCGTCGGCAGGCTGCCCCGCACGCCCCAGAACCGCAGGGTCAGGCCGCCGCCGTGCGCGACCGCTCGCGTCTCCCTGTCCTTGTCCGTGGCACGCTTCGTCACGCTTGCTTCAGCCTGTTCCTGGGGGCCGCAACGGCCGATCGCCTCGCGCTGCGGCGGGGTTCATCGCCGCGTAGCGTGGTGCCGGCTGCATCGCGGTGCAGGCACGCCAAAGTGGTCCGGTGGACCCGGTTTTGCCAGTGGACCTGGTTTTGCACGTGCGCCGATCACGCCATCCCGATGTGACGCCGGCCATTGTGACGCGGCGTCGTTTGGCCGTCCATCCGTTGCACCTTTGCGGGCAGACCGTGCGATCAGACCACGGTCGAGTGCGCCGCCGACAGCCGGACCCGGCGGTTGATCGGCGCGGTCGCCGACCTTGCCGAGGTGCGGCCGCCGCCCACGTCCACGTCATCTCATGGCACCACCCGCCGGGGCGGCCTTCCTCGACCGGGCGGGTCTGCCGCACGCCGCCTTCCACGCGGCGTCGGCTCGCTTCACCTCGCCTTAACGGCCGCCGCGCCATAACACGACGCTGTGTCGATCTCGCGCCCTGGGGGTTGGGCCGTCCCCATGGCAACTGGCGGGAGAGGAGAACGACGACGGATGGCGGCGGTCGGACAACTCGGGCAGGTGGCAGACCGGCTCGGTTCCCTGGGCGGTCTGGCCGAACGCCGGTTCGCCGCGATCGGCCACAGCCTGGAACAGGCCGTCGGCATTCTCGCCGCGCTTACGGCGACCTTTCAGACCTTGCTCACCGACTTGCGCGGCGGCGAGCTGGCGCTGTCCGGACAGGACCTTGCTAGTGATGACGGTCCTGACGCCGCGCCGGCGCGAATCGCGGCGAGCTACACCATGGCGCGCGAGCGCGTGGTGCACGCGCGTTTCGCGCCGCTGGAGACCGGCCTCCTGGTCGATACGTCAGGGCCGGCGATGGCCGACGCGGCGCTTGCCGATATGCCGTTTTGAGGGAAGCTGGCGTGTCGCCAACCGACAGCACGGTGTGGGTTACGCGGGGTGCGTGTCGCTGGCCGGCTCGCTGCGGCAGGCGGGCCCACCGGCGGCCGTCCAGGTACGCCACATCGTCACGTCGCCGCTCTCCGCCAACAGCCGCATAACCATCCCCGACTGTCCGCCGGTTTGCCGCTCGATCAAGGTGGTGCCGTGCTGGCCCGGCTTGCCCAAAACCACGCGCCTGTTCTGCCCGCTGCCGATCGGCGAGGGCAACCGCATCCTGCGCCGGGTCGCCGGCGGCAAGGGCATCGGCAACCATCAGACGGTCATCAAGTCGCTCGGCACGCTCTACCGAAAGACCGAGTGCATATCCGGCGCGACGATCACCGGGGACGGCAATGTGGCGCTGATTCTCGATCTGGCCGGGATCATCCGCAGCGCCAGGAACGACGAGACGGCGATCATCGCCCGGAGCACCGGTACCTGGCGCGCGATCGCGACGTGACCCCGCGCCTCACGAAATGCAGCACGGCAACCCGACCGTTTTCCCCAAAGCAATCGGGTGAACGCCGGCGAGGCGGCCGATCCGCCGTTTCGTTGTCATTGCGAGTTCCCACCGGCCGGCGGCCGACCCGCCCTGAATGAAACAGTCGGGTCGCCGAAGAGAAGGATACTCCCCCTCCCCTTGAGGGAGGGGGATGGGGGGAGGGGTCGATCGGTGCGAATCCTCGACCGACCCCTCCCCCAACCCCTCCCTCAAGGGGAGGGGGAGTTTGTTTCTTGTAGGAGCGCAGCGGTCCCCGGGCTTGACCCGGGGAAGCAATCTCCATCCCGGTACGCTCCTGGCGGGAGATTGCTTCGCTACGCTCGCAATGACAGCGGGATCCGGGCCGGCTCGTTGCGTCCCGCGATTACCCACCACCGTCTTCCCGGTCTGCTTGACACCTCGACACGGCCGTCGAAGCATCGCGCGGCATCGTTCAAGCCGAGGAACCCGAGGCTGCCCCGCACGCAATCCGCCGCGCCCGGCGAGGCCGAGGCGCTGTTCGAGCAGGCCGGCGCGCTCGTTCCGGCATTGCGCGCGCGCGAGGCCGCCGCCACCGCCGCCCGCGACGTCCCGCGCGAAACGATCGACGACTACCATCGCGCCGGCATCCTGCGCGTGCTGCAGCCACGCCGCTTCGGCGGCCATCAGGCGCCGTTCGATCTGTTCTCCCGCATCGTCGAGACGCTCGCCGAAGGCTGCGCCTCCTCCGCCTGGGTCTACGCGGTGCTGGGCGAGCACCAATGGATCATCGCCTGTATGAAGGAGCAGGCGCAGGCCGATGTCTGGGGCGACGATCCGCGCGCCGTCGCCTCCTCCAGCCTGGCGCCGCGCGCGACGGCCCAGCGCGCCGCCGGCGGCTGGCGATTGTCCGGGCGGTTCCCGTTCTCCTCCGGCAGCAGCCACGCGCAATGGGCGATCATCGGCGCCCGCTGCCCCGACGCGGCGGACCACGTCGCAACGCGCTACCTGCTGGTGCCGATGCGCGAGATCGAGATCATCGACGACTGGCACGTGCTTGGCCTGCGCGCGACCGGCAGCCGGACGCTGCTGCTGCGCGACGTGTTCGTGCCGGCGCACCGCACCGTATCGTTGCGCGACCTGTACGACGGCACCACGCCGGGCGCGCGCCTCCATCCCGACTACGACCTGCTGCGCGCGCCGCGTGGCTTCCTGGTGCCGTTCTCGCTGGCGCCGGTGGGCTTTCCGCTCGGCCGTCGCGCCCTGGCGCTGACCGCTGAGGCGATGCGCACGCGGCTGTCGCGCGGCATGCGCGCGCTGGCGGAGTCCGAGGTGGTGCAGTTGCAGCTTGGCGAGGCGGGTGCCGCGATCGAGGTCGCCACGCTGGTGCTGCACGCGCGCCGCGAGGAAAGCATGGCGATCCTGCGTAGTGGCCGGGCGATCACCGCCGCCGACCTTCTGCGCAACCGCCGCGACGTCACATTCGCGCTGCACGAGCTGCGGCGCGGCGTCGAGCGCCTGGTCGAGATCACCGGTGCGCGGGCGGTCTACGACACCGATCCGTTGCAGATGGTGGTGCGCGACCTCCAGACCATCATGACGCACTACACCGTGAGCCGGCATGCGGCGATGGTGCCGTACGGGCGGCTGCTGCTTGGGCTGCCGCCCGAGGCGGGCGAGGCATGAACGATCACGGTTGCACGCCCGGGGCATCCGCATCGGTGTGATATTTTGGTTGGGCCGATCATGCTCTAAGCTGCCGGCATGAGCAGCAACCACGACATCCTGGTATTGGAATTCCTCCGCCGGCTCGGCGCCAAGGTGGAGGGGTTCACGGCTGCCCTCGGCGACCTGCAGCATCGCGTGACGCGCCTGGAACACCGGCTCGCCGCATTGGCGGCCACCGAGGCCGTGCACCATGCGGCCACCACGGTCCGGCTGGATCGGCTGGAGGCGCGCCTGGACCGGATCGCGGCCGGCCCGCAGGCCCCGGATCGTGCCGCCGAGGCGTGATCCCGCCGATGCCCGGGTGACGCCGATGTCGGGGTGACGCGCCATGTCCGACCCAACGCTCCCGGCCGAGTTCGCCCTGATCGCACGGCATTTCCGCCCGCTCGCCGGTCCCGGCGCGTTGGATCTGGGCGACGACGCGGCGCTGCTGGTCCCGCCCGCGGGCCGCGAGCTGGTGCTGACCGTGGACGCCATGGTCGGAGGCGTGCATTTCCTGCCCGACGATCCGCCGGACCTGGTCGGGCGCAAGCTGCTGCGGGTGAACCTGTCGGACCTTGCGGCCAAGGGTGCGACGCCGCTCGGCTACCTGATGACGGTCTCGGCCCCGCGCGACACGCCGGACGCCTGGTTCGCCGGCTTTGCGGCGGGCCTCGCGGCGGACCAGGCCGCCTTCGCGATCACCCTGCTGGGCGGCGACACGACCTCCACGCCCGGCCCGATCAGCCTGTCGCTGACCGCGGTCGGCCACGTCGCGCCTGGCCGGATGGTGCGCCGGACGGGCGCGCGAGCCGGCGACGGCATCTGGGTCACCGGCACGATCGGCGACGGCGCGCTGGGGCTGGCCGTGGCGCAAGGCAGGCTGGCCGACCCGACCGGCACCCTGCTCGACCGCTACCGCCTGCCGCGGCCGCGCCTCGGCCTGCCGATCGCCGGCGTCGCCTCGGCCGGGATGGATATCTCCGACGGGCTGGTGCAGGACCTTGGCCACCTCTGCCGCGCCGCCACGCTGGCCGCCGAGATCGAGGCCGCCCTGGTCCCGCTGTCCGCCGCCGCACGCGCCGCCGGCGCCGACTGGCTCACCACCTGCCTGACCGGCGGCGATGACTACGAGCTGCTGCTGGCCGTGCCGCCGGCGCACGAGGCCGCGCTGCACCAGGCGGCGCAGGCGTCCGGCATACCAGTCACGCGGATCGGCAGCTTCCATCCCGGCCCGCCCGGCGTCATTGTCCGCGATCCGGCCGGGCGGGAGATTGCTCTGGCCCGACCGGGCTGGAGCCATTTCTGACCAGTGATCGGTGACCACGGACGTTCGAGCGCGGCTTACTGACCACTGCCCACTGACGACTGGCCATTGACCACCGACCACTGACCGCTGGACTGGGGATGAATCGCAACGTCTGGCTGCTGTTCGCCTGTCAGGCGCTGATGAACGCCGTGATGGCGGGGCAGGTCGTCATGGCCTCGTTGGTCGGCCATGCGCTGGCGGTGGACAAGGCGCTGAACACGCTGCCGATGGCGATACAGATGGTCGGCGTGATGGCCGCCTCGATCCCGGCCGGCCTCGTCTTCGCCCGGCTCGGCCGCCGGCCCGGCTTCTGGCTGGGCTGCGCGCTGTCGATCCTGGGCAGCCTAACCTTCGCCCTGGCGGTCTGGCGTGGCGACTTCACGCTGTATTGTGCCGGCGCGCTGTTGGCCGGGCTCGGCTACGGGCATCGCGCAGCATCTGCGCTTCGCCGCGGCCGAGGTGGCGGCGCCCGAGGCGCACGCGCGCGCCATCTCGCTGGTGCTGGCCGGCGGGGTCGTCGCGGCGGTGATCGGGCCGGAGATCGTCAAGGACACCAACGGGCTGATCACCGGCAGCGGAACGAACGACCTGCGCTTCCTGGCGACCTATCTCTGCCTGCCGATGCTGCCGATCATGACGGCCATCCTGCTGCTGTTCGTCCGCGTGCCGCCGCCGCCACCACGCCAGCGCGTCGCGGTGCCGTTCCGCGCCATCATCGCCCGGCCCGGCTTCGTCACTGCGGTGATTGCGGCGATGGTCGCCTATGGCACGATGAACCTGGTCATGGCCTCGACGCCGCTGGAGATGATGATGTGCGGCTTCGGCGTGGACGCCAGCGCCAACGTGATCCGCGCGCACTCGATCGCCATGTTCCTGCCCGGCTTGGTCACCGGGCGGATCATCCAGCGCTTCGGCCTGCACCAGGTGATTTGTGCCGGTGCGCTCATCACGGCGCTGTGCTGCGCGGTCAACCTCGCCTTCGCGCCGGCAATGGGCACCTTCATGGGTGCGCTGATCCTGCTGGGCATCGGCTGGAACTTCATGTTCGTCGGCGGCACGACACTGCTGTCCACCGCGTACGAGTCGCACGAGCGGGTGCGCGTGCAGGCGACCAACGACTTCATCGTGTTCGGCACCGTCGCGCTGACCGCGTTCGCCTCCGGCGCGATCCACGCGATGTTCGGTTGGGACGCGCTCAACCTCAGCGTGCTGCCCCCGGTGGCGATCGCCGTCGTGCTGGTCACCTGGCACTGGCTGGCCCGCGGGCGCCCCGCCGCCGCAACGGTGTAGCGTTCTGCCCAATCCGCGCGCACCGCGTCGGATTAACCTCCGCTACACCAGTTGCAGTCATTCTCCCGCGGTTCATGTTCGGCCGGCGTGACGGTAGCGTCGATCGTCGAGCGACGCACTATCGGAAAGAGGCCAGATCTTGAGCACCGCATCCAGCATCGCCGGCGTCATCGTCGCGGACGACGACCCGGTGATCCGCGACATCCTGCGGACGAAGCTGGCGGCGATCGGTCAGGACGTGTTCCTGGCAGTCGACGGCCAGGAGGCGGTCGCGCTCGCGCAGCGCATGCGGGCAGCCGTGGTCATACTCGACCTTAAGATGCCCCGGCTGAATGGCCTGCTTGCCTGCCAGCGCATCCGCCAACTGCCCGGCTATGAACAAACACCGATCGTGATCCTGACCTCGAGCGATGGCGAGCAGGTCGAATCAGCCGCCACGCGTGTCGGCGCCACTGCGTTCCTCACCAAACCCTTCAAGTCAGGCCCGTTGATGGAGGTGCTGTCGCACTTCCTACGGATGGACGCCGCCACGCTGCAGGCGATCCGGCTTAGCGCTGCCCGGGTGACCAGGATGGCCCAATCCGCTCCTGCTCCCGCTCCCGCTCCCGCGGCCGCTTGCGACGGGACCTCCGCCAAGCCCGACATGGAGAATTGGCTCGACCGAGGCAAGAACATATTGGCGTTGCTGCGCGGCTGATCCCGGCGGCCCGCCCCGGCGGCCCGCAATGATCACTCTTCCATCATCTCGGGTGGCCGGCATCTCGGGTGGTCAGTATCGGGCGCGGGATCGCCCAGGGGAGGCAACCCGCGGCCGCGCGCCAAACGACGACCATCGCCGACAGCCCGACACCGGCCGTACGTTGGACACCTACAGCGTCCGCCTGAACACCCGGCCGCCGGACGCCCGCACGGCGTTGGCATGGATTTCCTGTTGCGTGGCGTCAGTGATGGGAAGAAACCTCGACAAGGCGAGCATCAGTGCCGCCGCGGAAAACGGCTTGACGAGAAACATCGTTGCACCGGCACGCGACGCGGCGACCTGGGCGCTTTCTCCGTCGTCGACGGTCAGAATGACGATCGGCGTGCTGCCGTAGCCCGGTAGCTCGCGGATTCGCGCGCAGGCCTGCAAACCATCCAGTTCGGGCATTTTGACATCGAGTATGATCAGCGCGGCCGTCATGCGCGAAGCGAGGGTCACGGCCTCTAACCCGTCGTCCGCCAGATGCACGTCCTGATTGATCGATTCCAGCATGCCTTTCAGTACGTGGAGAATAATCGGATCGTCATCGGCCACGATGATTCCCGTGGGCTTGCGCAAGGTTGCCAAAATCTGCTCCATTCCCAATATCGTGTCTCGCAACGATCGGCACCACCTGGCGTCAGCCGAACGCTTCACGTGGCAAGGTTTTCACTTATCAGGACGGCACTAAGGCGGATTGGTGCAGCGAGCACCAACCAGGGTCTCGAAGCCGGTCCAACGCCCGCTCACGACAGACCGCCGCCCCGCCGTCATGTCACGACGGCAGCCATGTCGGCCAGCTCCTGCCGCATGATCACGACTGCCGTTTCGACGGTGGCTGCCAGATGGCCGGCAAGAGCCACCGCCTCTGCGGCTCCGGACTCGACCGCGCGCTCGAACCGGCGTGCGGTATCGGCGAGATGCAGGAAGCCAAACGCGCCCGCGCCGCCGGCGAGCCTGTGCGCGTCGTCAACAAGCTCGCCGGCATGCGCGGCCAGGTCGGGGTTACGCAGCGCGCGCAGCAGCGTCTCGCAGCGCTTCATTAAGGCGTGCATGTGATCCTGCACTTCGGAAGCGGACAGGGAGTTTGTGATGTCCTCGAGCATGGTGCGGTCGAACTCCGGACAGTCGGATTCGGCCGCGCGGGCTGCCACGCCCAGCGGCGCTGCAGCGCCTGGCCGGGCTCTTGGCGCGCTCGCTGCCTTCTCGACCGCCGCCAGCAACACCGCTTTGGAGAACGGCTTGGAGACATGTATGCCCATGCCGGCTTGCCGGCATATCTCAATCTGCTCGGCAAAGGCCTGCGCGGTCACTGCCACCACCGGAATGGTCCCACGCGGCGCAGGTAGCGCACGGATCCGATGGGTCGCTTCCAGACCGTCCATGCCGGGCATCCGCACATCCATCAGAATGACATCGAAATCGCTCGATGCCGCCGCCTCGACCGCCGCGGCGCCATTGTCGAGGCAGACCACCTCATGTCCACCGAATTTAAGGAATCCGCTCGCGATGTTGCGGTTCAACGCCTCGTCGTCGACGACGAGCACCCGCAGGCTCCTGGTCTCGGCCCTGCCCGCCGCCGCCGCGGCCCTTACGGCTACCTGGCCGGCGTCGCCTGCCGGCAGTTCCAGCCAGAACACACAGCCGCCGCCCGGGTTGTCGGCGTAGCCGATCTGCCCCCCCATCAGCCGTGTGAGCCGTTCCGCGAGGGCGAGGCCGATGCCCGAGCCTTCAATCCCGCTGACCGCCTTGGCGTTCAGCCGCTCGAATGGCTTGAACAGTTTGTCGTGGTGCTGGGTGCGTATCCCCGGGCCAGTGTCGGCCACTTCCAGACGTATGGAGTTCCCCACCTTCGATATTTTGCAGCCGCAGCTCGACCGAACCGGTGGGCGTGAACTTGATGGCATTGCCGAGCAGATTGATCACCACCTGCCGCAGCCGCGTGGGGTCCGCGATGAGGCGAAGCGGTCCCTCTGCCGCCAGAATCAGGGCAAGCCCCTTAGCCTCGGCCGCGGGACGCACGACATCGAGACAGATGCGGGCAAAACCCGACAATTCGATCTCATCCGGATAAAGTTCGAGCCGATCGGCTTCGATCTGCGACAGGTCGAGCACGGCGTTGATCATGCCGAGCAAGTGCTCTCCGGCAGCCATCATGGCCGCCACGCGCCCCGCCTGTGTCGAGTTGAGCCCGCCTTCCAGGCTCAGCAGTTCCGCGTAGCCGATGATGCCGTGCAGCGGTGTGCGCAGCTCATGGGTTATTCCGGTGAGGAAGCGCGACTTGGCCCGGCTCGCCTCTTCCGCCTCATCGCGTGCTGCTTCGAGGTGCCTGGCCAGCAGCATGACCGAGGCATTGGTCGACGCCATCACAGCGCGTTCGAGCGTCTCCGCCTCATGCTCCTCGGCGGCACGGCGCGTGCGCTCGGTGATGTCGAACAGCGAGGCCACGACGATGCGGCCACGCGGCGTCTTGACCGGGCTGAGCATGATCTCGATCGTCACTGGGCTGCCGTCCCGTTTGCGCCCGGTCAACTGCCGCGCCGGCGCCAGTGCCCGGTCGCTGCGTCCGCCGGTGAACGCCGAGCCTGATTCGCCCTGCGTGACATGAAACGCCTCGGGCACCAGGATGTCGACGGACCGCCCGACCAGCGTGCCGACTGCATAGCCGAAGATCAGCTCGACCTGTGAGTTGGCAAGCGTGATGATACCGGCTTCATCGACGATCATCATGCCGTTCGGTGCGGACTCGATGATGATCGCGCGCTGCTCGTCTGCGATCTGCCGGTCGGTGACGTCGTACGTCACCTTGGCGAAGCCGCGCAGCGCCCCATCGTCCTTGCGGATTGCGCTGATCGCCACGCGTGCCAGGAACTGGCTGCCATCCTTGCGCACCCGCCATGCCTCTGTGGCGAACTTGCCGGTGTCTCGGGCGATCCCGAGCTCGCGCGCGGGCTCGCCGCGGGCGAGGTCTTCGGGCGTGAAGAACACAGCGAAGTTTTGGCCGATGATTTCGCCCGGCGTGTAGCCCTTGATCCGCTCGGCGGCGGCATTCCAGCTCTCGACGTTGCCGTCAGGATCGAGCATGTAGATCGCCTCGATGACGCTGGTTTCCAGTATCAGGCGGAAGCGTTCCTCGCTCTCGCGCGCCTTTTCCTCGGCCGCCTGGAAGCGCCGCATCAGCCGGATCAGGTGCAGGCCGAGCAGCCCGAGGGCGCCGGACAGTACGAAAGTGATCTCCATGTGCTTGCGTGCGGCGGACCGCCAGGCCGCAAGCGCCTGATCCTCCGACATTGCCGCCACGACAACCAACGGATATCGGTCGCTTCGGCTGTAGCCGGTGAACCGTCGCACGCCGTCGATAATCGCGGTGTTCACATAGCTTCCGGACGGGTGCTCACGCCATTTGCTGAAAACTGCCGAGAGCGGGAAAGTTTGACCGATGAACTGTTCATTGGAGGGGTACCTGGCAAGCAACGTGCCGTCGGTCGTCGAGAGCGAGATAAAATCGTTGGAACCAAGGTCGTAAGTCGCATAGTGGTCAACGAAATAGGCCAGTTCGATCGCGGCAAGAACAATCCCTGCGAAGCCGCCGTCAGCGGAATTGAAGCGCCGGGACACAGTCACGGTCCACCGTCCGGTAACGACGCTTTTAGCCGGAGGACTTAGCAACAGGCCCAGCCCGGGCTCATCGCGATGCCGACGGAAATAGCCGCGATCGGCGAGGTTTTCGATCGTGACCGGCAGCGAAGTGGCGAGCCAACGTCCATCGTTGCCGATGACGCTGATGTCGCGAAAGCGGGAAAACCAGACCTTCTGCGCCTTGAGAGTTTGATCGAGGTTCGATAGTGCCACCGGCGAGGTTCCATTTGCCGCCAACTGCCCGACAATGCCGGTCAACGCGGTGTCGGCGACCCCGATGGTGTCTTCCGCGTTCTGGGTCAGCGCGCTCGCCAGGTTGACAAGCGACGCTTCGGTCGCTCGCACCTGGGCAGTGCGCGCCTCCCATTCGGTCCGGCCTTGCAGCCCCAGCATCATGAGGCAGGCGAGCGCAACGAGGATGGCCGGCCAAAGCACCGACGGTCCAGGCGCGTCCGCCGTCGCGTTGCCCAGGCGTTGCGCGCGGCACCAGCGTCCAAAACGTTTCGCGATACTCCTATCTCCGGGCATCGGCTGCCCGGGGCGGAGTTGGTACCTGGCACCCTGTGCCGGCGAAGCAGCGCACAAATTGTCTGATCGCGGAGAGATTGAGCGCGACGACGGTGCTGCCGAATTCCCCGACCGGATACGCCAGCCGGGGGCGGGACGGACCGCGCCACGACCCGGGCTCGACGCGGCTGTTCGCGAACCGGCGCGTGACGATCTGGCCGCTCACCGTGGTGGCCGCGATTCCGCTCCACGCCGCGAGGCCGACGGCGAGCGATTGATCAGCGATTTGGGGCAATTTGGGCAGCCACCCGCGTCGATCGAGGATTTGAGGCATGAGCATCGTCCAGACGATGCTACGCATCCTGGAACCGAAGTGCTAACGAACGCTTACGATATCGGGGCCGCCCTCAATCGTCGAACAGGTTCTCGCGCAGCGTCGTGCCCTTGTATTCGGTGCGAAACCGCCCGCGGCGTTGCAGCTCCGGCACCAGCAGCTCGACGATCGCTTCCAGGTCGCGCGGCATCGACACCACGTGGCCCAGCATGAACCCGCCGCGGCTGCCGGTGGCCTCGAACGCCATCTCCATGTAGTCCGCCACCTGTGCGGCAGTGCCGGTGACGGTGCGCTCGTAGCCGGTGGCGAAGCGCATGCCGTGCTCGAAGAACTCTTTGCGCGTGATCTCCGCATTGGCGCCCAGCCTGACGATCAGCTCGCGCACGAAGCCGACCGGGGAGGCCTGGCTGGCGACGATCTCCTTGTGCAGCTCGCCCAGGGTGAACCGTTCCGGCAATGTCGCGAAATCGTAGCCCGAATTGTGCGACAGGTAGACGCCGGCTCCCTCCGGCGGGATCGCGGTCAGCAGCCGTTCCCGCTGCGCAATTGCCTCGCGCGCGGTCTCGGCGACCACGGTGGGCTGCTGCCAGACGATGCCCATCGACTGCGGATCGCGCCCGAGCGCCGCCACCGCCTCGTCCAGCGCCTTGCGCTGGGCGACTTGCAGCTTGAGCGGCATGTCGGCGCCGAACGCCATGTCGGCGACGTAGGCGCAGGCGCGGATGCCGCGCGGCGAGCCGCCCGCCTGCAGCAGCAGCGGCCGTCCCTGCGGCGAGGGCGGCGTGTTCAGCGGCCCGGTCACCTTGAAGAATTTGCCCCGGTGCGCGACGTCGTGCACCTTCGCCGGGTCGCCGACCTGCCCGGTGGCGCGGTCCCACAGCATCGCGTCCAGCGCCACGCTGTCCCACAGCGTGCGGCAGACATCGATGAACTCCTCCATCCGGTCGTAGCGTTCGTTGTGATCGACGATCTCGTCGTAGCCGTAATTCGCGAAGTCCGACCGCCGTGTCGACGTGATGACATTGAAGGCGATCCGTCCCCCGGTGACGTGATCCAGCGAGTTGAACAGCCGCGCGAGGTAGTAGGGATGCATGAAGGTGGTGGAGTAGGTGACGCCGAACCCGAGGTGCTTGGTCACCCGCGCCATCGCTACAGACAGCGGCGCAAGATCCTGCCGCGGCCAGGAGATTCCCCAGCGCACCGCCGCGTCGCGCGAGCCTTGCCAGGTGCTCGGCACTCCGGTGCCGTCGCCGGAGAACAACATGTCGAATTTGCCGCGTTCGGCGGTGCGGGCCATGCGCTCGAACATGGCGACGTCGGGGTAGGTCATGCCCAGCCAGGCGCCCGGCATGCGCCAGCGCCCGTCCATGTGGATGTAGGAGTAGTCGAAGGCAAGGTGCATCCGCTTGGGCATGCGTCGGACTCCAGCGTACGGTTGGTGTGCAGCCAAGCAAAAACGGGGCCGATGCAGCAATCGCACCGCGCGCCAGAGTGCAGGGCGGCCCGGTGACCGGATACGCTGCTGGGAGCCGTTACCTGGAGCCCGGCATGATCCCCGGATCGCGTGCGCTGTGCCGAACCGCGTGGATGATGATTTCGTCCTCGCCGATTTCATAGAAGACAAGATACGGGTAGCGCGTAGCCGTCATGCTACGGATCAACGGATCATCTGTCCGCCTGCCGATCCGCGGATGCTCGAGCAGGAGGTCGATCACGGCTTGCAGATGTGCCTGAACCCGTCTGGCGCCTTGCGGAGAGCGTAAGGCGATGTAATCCAGGATCGACTCGAGATCGGCGAGGGCGGGACGCGTATAGCGGAGCTTCACAGCCGATGTTTGGCCCACACGCGACGCACGTCCGCATCAGTTGCGAACTCACCGCGCGCGGCGGCGGCTTTCGATCGCTCGATGCCAGCACGCTCGTCAGGCAACAATCCGACGGGCGGTTCGTCATCGGCCCCGGCAAGCTGCAACACCAGACGCGCAATCTCGTCCTGCATGTCCGGTGGTAGCGTTCGCGCCGCCTCGACGGCCTGTTCCAATAGCTTGGTCATGCCAAGACCATACAGGCATCTGCGATCAGACGCGAGCGTGGCGTGCGCCGGAAACGGCCGAGGCGTGGTGCTCGCCGAGACCGTGTCGCCCAGAACCTTGCGGGAACCCTGGAACCTGTCCAAGCTCCGCCACGAAACGCCGGGCAATTGGGGATGGTCGGATGAAACTGTTGCGTCGCGGCGCTGTTCTGGTGCCGGTTCTGATACTGGCGCTGAGCAGTCTCACCGGCGCCGCGCGCGCCGACTCCACGCTGGAAACCGTGCTGAAGCGCGGCGAGTTCCGCGCCGGCATCACCGCCGACTCGCCGCCCGCCGCCTATCTCGACGCACAAGGCCGTCAGGTCGGCTACTGCGCCGATGTCGCGCGCTACCTGGCCCGCCGGCTCGGGGTCAAACTCACCTTTGTCCCGGTCACTGCCGCCTCGCGCATCCCCCTGCTGACCACCGGGCGGATCGATGCCGAGGTCGCCGTCACCACGCCGCAAAAGGTGCGCAACGAGGTGGTGGACTTCACCTACAGCTACATCTGGGACAACGGCGTGCTGCTGGTGCACGCCGGTGCCAGCACCATGCCCGAAGACTACCAGAACGCCAGCAAGACGATCGGCGCGGTGCAGGGCGACGGCTTCATCGACCGCTGGAAGCAGGTTTCTCCCAATGCAAAATTCCAGTTGTTCCACGAGGCGTCCGATGTCGCCGGTGCGCTGCGCAAGGGCGACGTCGATGCCGGCATCGTCAACCAGAACGCCGCCGTGCTCTACGTGCGCGCCGGCGGGTTTGCGATGACGCCGCCATGGACCAACTCGCCCGACGCCATCATGGTGCGGCTCGATGATTCGAAGTGGCGCAACTGGCTGAACTGGGCGCTGCAGCGCATGTGGGTCGAGGGCACGCTGCAGAAGCTCTACGTGAAATGGTTCGGCGTCGAGCCGAGTTTCTCGCTCGGCGACTACGGCCAGATCCAGCCGCGGGTGATGGAGATCGGCAAGACCGACGATCCATGGAACAAGCTGCCCGACGGGTTCCTCGACACGCTGCTGGGCCCGGAGTCCTGGAAGCTCGACTGAGCCCTGGTCGGCGCGATTGACCGCGTGCGCGCGCGGCAGGCCTGATCGCGCATGGACTGGGGCATCCTGTGGCAGTACCGCGCGGCGCTCGCCGGCGGGTTCGCGATCACACTGGCGGTCTCGGCGCTGGCGATTGCCGGCGCGACGGTCGTCGGCGTGCTGGTGGGCTGCCTGCGCGGCAGCGGCTCGTATCTGGCGCAGCGGCTGACCGCGACCTACACCGAGCTGCTGCGCAACCTGCCGCTGATCGTCAAGCTGTTCTTCCTGTACTTCGTGGTTGGCCTGCCGGCGCTGCCGGCGGCGATCGCGGCGCTGGTGCTGCATCAGAGCGCCTATATCGCCGACGTGACCGCCGCCGGCCTGCGCTCGGTCGGGCGCGGCCAGCTCGATGCCGGGTTGTCGCTCGGCCTGAAGCGCTGGCAGGTGTATCGCCGCGTCATCCTGCCGCAGACCGTGCGCGTCATGTTGCCGCCGATGACCTCGCAATACGTGTCGGTGATCAAGAACACGTCGGTGGTGGCGCTGATCGGCGTTGCCGACCTGACGTTCCAGACGCAGCAGATCAACGTCGAAACGTTCCGCGGCTTCGAGGCGGCGACCGCGGCGACATTGTTGTACATGTTGGTGGCCGGCGCGGTGATCGGCGTCATGTCCCGGCTGCAGCGCCGGCAGGTGGTGCGGTGACGGGCGCCACGACGCGGGCGGTGGTCGGGGTGGTGCAGCCACAGGTCTGGCTCTGGCGCGCCCTGGTCGCCGCCAC
This sequence comes from uncultured Alphaproteobacteria bacterium, assembly GCA_963773345.1. Lineage (GTDB taxonomy): Bacteria > Pseudomonadota > Alphaproteobacteria > Acetobacterales > Acetobacteraceae > Palsa-883. The sequence goes on from CAVZBG010000011.1 coordinate 168,141, forward strand.
GCTCATCGTCGCTGCGTGGGTGATCGTGTCGCTCGACTGGACGCACGTCGCGCCGTCGTGGGCGTTCCTGTTGCTGGCGCTCGGGCGTAGCTGGTGGCTGGCGATCATTGCCATGGCGATCGGGATCGCCGCCGCGGTGCCGCTGGCGCTGCTGCGCGTCTACGGTCCGCCCTGGCCGCGACGGGCCGCCACCCTGCTGATCGAGGCGGTGCGTGCCACGCCCGAGCTGATGATCATCTTCTGGGTCTACTTCACCCTGCCGGTGGTGACCGGCAGCGAGGTCAGCGCCTGGAACGCCGCGCTGGGCTCGCTGTCGGTGATTGCCGCGGCTTATCTCGCCGAGGTCGTGCGCGCCGGCCTGTTCTCGGTCCCGGCAGCGCAGCGCGAGGCGGCACGCGCGCTGGGCCTGAAACCGTTCGCCGCGTTCCGCCTGGTGGTGCTGCCGCAGGCGTTGCGCAACATGCTGCCGGCGCTGATCGCGCAACTGGTGTCGCTGTTCAAGACCACCTCGCTGGTCTACGCGATCGGGGTGATGGATTTTTTCCGTGCCGTCAGCGTGACGAACAACGCGGTCTACGCCCCGTATCCATTGTATCTCGTGCTTGCCGCCGGGTATTTCGTCAGTTGCTGGGCCATCACGCAGGTGATCCGTCGCTTCGATCCGGCCTATCAACTGCTGGAGTAGGGCGGAACAGCTAACGCCCCCGGACTTGGTCCGGGGGGCGACGCATTCCGCCGCTGCCATGCCGCCGCCCGCGGGCTTGACGCACAACACGAACCTGCGCCCCACTCCGATCGCGCCGGCCCGCACGTCGGGCCGATCGTTCGCACCATCTGCCGATCCAGCCACGGAGCCCTCATGACCGACGAGCTTGTCTTCTACACGAACCCGATGTCGCGTGGCCGCATCGTGCGGTGGATGCTGGAGGAGGTCGGCCAGCCCTATCGCACCGAGCTGCTCGACTACGGCACGACGATGAAGGCGCCCGATTATCTCGCTATCAATCCGATGGGCAAGGTCCCGGCCATCCGCCACGGCGAGACCGTGGTCACCGAGGGCGCCGCGATCTGCGCCTACCTCGCCGATGCCTTCCCAGAGGCCGGCCTGGCGCCGCCGCCTGGAGACCGCCGCCGCGGTCCCTACTACCGCTGGCTGTTCTTCGCCGCGGGGCCGGTCGAGGCAGCGGCATCGAACAAGGTGCTGGGCGTCACGGTGCCGGAAGGGCGCGAGCGGATGATGGGCTACGGCAGTTATGCGGATGTCATGCACGCGCTGGAGGGCGCGGTCGCACACGACGGCTATGTCGCGGGCGATAGCTTTACCGCAGCCGATCTTTATCTCGGCGCGCACCTCGGCTTTGGCATGCAGTTCGGCACGATCGAGAAGCGGCCGGCCTTCGAACGCTACTGGGAGCGTGTCGGCAACCGGCCGGCTGCCCTGCGGGCCAAATCCATCGACGATGCGCTGATCGCGCGGCCGGCATGACCTGCGGGGCGTGACATACCCGCCATGACGTACGACGTTGCGGTGATCGGTGGCGGCATGGTCGGCACGGCGATCGCCTATGGCTGTGCCACAGGCGGGGCGCACACCGCGATGCTCGATCAGGGCGATCTGTCGTTGCGCGCGGCGCGGGCCAATGCCGGGTTGATCTACAGCCAGGGCAAGGGCGAGGGCTTGCCGGCCTACGCCGCCTGGACCCGCCGCAGCATCTCGCTGTGGCCGGCATTCGCCGAGGCGATGGCCTCGGCCGCGGGTCGGCCCATCGGCTTTCGCCAGCGTGGCGTGCTGGCTTTCTGCCTGGGCGAGGAAGAACTGGACGCTCGCCGTGCCCTGCTGCAACGCATGCACAACCAGCTCGGCGGCCCGGCTGCGCCGGTGCGCGTGGTGGACCGGCACCAGCTCGACGCGATGCTGCCCGAGGTGCGGCTCGGCCCGCGCGTGGTCGGCGCGACCTACTCGCCGGAGGACTGCGACGTGAATGCGCTGCCGCTGCTGCGCGCGCTGCACGCCGGGTTCCTGCACGCCGGCGGCACGCATTTGCTCGAACGCACGGTCGCGTCCATCGCGCCGCACGGCGATGGGTTCGATATCGTCTCGGACCGCGACACGGTGCACGCGGACAAGGTGGTGGTGGCCTGCGGCCTGGGCATCCCGGCGCTGGCACCGATGGTCGGGCTGCGCGCGCCGGTGCGTCCGGTGCGCGGGCAGATGATCGTCACCGAGCGGCTGGCGCCGATGCTGCCGATCCCCGGCTCCGGCGTGCGCCAGATCCACGAGGGCGTGGTGCAGATCGGCACCACGACCGAGGAGGGCGAGATCGTTCCGGCCACGACGGTCGCCGATCTCGCCCGCATGGCGGCGCGCGCCGCGCAGGTGATCCCGGCGCTGGCCGAGGCGCGCATCGTGCGAAGCTGGGCCGGCATCCGGCCGATGACGCCGGACGGCTGTCCGATCTACCAGCAGTCGCGGTCGCATCCGGGGGCGTTCGTCGCGGTGTGCCACTCGGGCGTGACGCTGTGCGCCGCGCATGCCGGCCCCTTGGCGGCGGCGATCCTGGCCGGCAAGCTGCCGGACGACGTGGCAGACCTGCAGCCGGATCGGTTCGATGTTCACACGGCCTGAGATTGGCGGGCCGCCGGAGCGCGGCACACTGACCGTGTATTTCGAAGGCCGCGCGATCGTTGCGCGCGCCGGCGACAGCGTTGCGGCGGCGTTGCTCGCCGGCGGCGTCACGGTGACGCGGCAGACCCCGGTCGGCGGCGCGGCGCGCGGTCCGTACTGCATGATGGGTGCCTGCTTCGACTGCCTCGCGGTGGTGGATGGGCGTCCGAGCGTGCAGACCTGCATGACCGAGGTGCGCGAGGGCATGCGGATCGAGCGCCAGGTCGGCGCGCGTGGGCTGGAGTTCGGGGATGTGGGGGTGTTGCTTGACCCCTCCCCCCGCCCCCCTCCCTCAAGGGGAGGGGGAGAATGAGCTTTGACCTTGTCATCGTCGGTGCCGGGCCGGCCGGGGTCTCGGCGGCGATCGAGGCACGCTGGCACGGCCTGTCGGTGCTGCTGCTCGACGAGAATGCCACCCCGGGTGGGCGCATCTGGCAGGCGTTGGAAGCCCGCGGCGCAAAGGACGCGGATGACGCGGACGCACTGGGCATCTTGCGGGCGTTTCGTGCCTGCGGGGCCGACGCCCGTTGGGGCGCGACCGTTTGGGCGATCGACCCGGACGGCACCGTCTACTGGAGCGCGGACGGGGCGACGCGTTCGGCGCGCGGCGGCTTCGTGCTGCTGGCAACCGGCACCACCGAACGGCCGCTGCCGATCCCGGGCTGGACGCTGCCCGGCGTGATGACGGTCGGCGCGGCACAGATCGCCTTGAAGACCGCCAGCCTGGTGCCAACGGGTGCGACGTGGATGGCGGGGCAGGGGCCGCTGCTGCTGCTCTACGCGGTGCAGGCGCTGCGTGCCGGCGGTCGCCTGGCGGGCGCGCTGGACTTGTCGGAGCGCCCCACAAGGCGGGCAGTGCTGCGGCACCTGCCGCTTGCCGCGCGCGCCCACGCCGAGTTGCGCAAGGGCGTGCAGTGGTGGCGGGAAATCAAACGCGCCGGCGTGCCGTGGATCCGCGCCGGCGATGTGCACGCCGAAGGCGAGGGCGCGCTGAGCCGTGTTCGCTTCCGCACCCGCGGGCGCATTCGCGTGGAGCCGGCGGACCTGCTGCTGCTGCATGACGGGGTGGTCCCCTCGGTGCAGATCACCCGGGCGCTGGGCTTGGCGCACGCCTGGGATGCGGCGCAGCGCTGCTGGAAGCCGGTGACCGACGCATGGGGCATGAGCAGCCTGGCGAACCTGCTGGTGGCCGGCGACGGGGCCGGGATCGGCGGCGCGCTGGCGGCCACCTTCGCCGGCCGGCTGGCGGCGCTCGGCGCGGCGTGCGCGCTGGGCCGCATCGACACTGTGGCGCGCGATGCGGCGGCGGCGCCGCTGCGGGCCGCGCGTGCCCGGCACCTGGCGCTGCGGCCGTTCCTGGATGCGCTCTATGCCCCGCGGCCGCCGGTGCTGGACGACGCCACGCTGGTCTGCCGCTGCGAGGAGGTCACCGCCGGGCAGATCCGCGAAGCTGCCGGCATCGGTGCGCTCGGCCTCAACCAGCTCAAGGCGTTCACCCGCTGCGGCATGGGGCCGTGCCAGGGCCGGATGTGCGGCGCCACCGCCGCGGAGGTGATGGCCGCGGCGCGCGGCGTGCCGGTCGAGCAGATCGAGCCGTTGCGCACCCGCTTCCCCACCAAGCCGCTCACGCTCGGCGAGTTGGCCGCGCTGAACGAAGACGCCTGACTCGCCCCGATCCAACAGGAGATCGCCATGCCCGCTGCCTCGTTCCGCGTGCGACCGCATCAGCGCCAGCCGGTGCACGGCGTCAGCATCGGCATCATGATCCTCGACACCGGCTTCCAGCGCGTGCCGGGCGACATCGGCTACGCGCCGACGTTCCGCTTTCCGGTGCAATACGCCGTGGTGCGCGGCGCGACGCCGGACCGCATCGTCAAGCCGAAGGCCGACGGCATGCTGGAGATGTTCAAGGCGGCGGCGGACGACCTGATCGCGCTCGGCGTTGACGGCATCACCACAAGCTGCGGCTTCCTCGCCTGCCTGCATCAGGAGCTGGCGGCGCATTGCCGCGTGCCGATCGCGACGTCCTCGCTGCTGCAGATCCCGCTGGTGCAGAGCATGCTGCCGCGGGGGCAGCGCGTCGGCGTGTTGACGGCGGACAAGGCGGCGCTGACCGAGGACCATTTCCGTTCCGTCGGCGTCGCCACCGACCTGCCGGTGGTCGGCATGCCGCCGAACGGCATCTTCCGGCACAACAACCGCACCGGGGCGCCCGTGGTGGACCGCGAGGCGCAGGAGCGCGAGGTGCTGGGCATGGCCGAGGACCTGCTGACCCAGCACGCCAACATCGGCGCGATCGTCTGCGAGTGCACCAACCTGCCGCCTTATTCGGCGGCGATCGAGCGGCGCTTCGGCGTGCCGGTGTTCGACATCATCACCCTAGTGGAATGGTTCCACGCCGGGTTGAAGCCGCGCCGCTACGCCGAGTGACAGGTGTGCTGTGATTTCAATACAGTTCCGTCATTGCGACCTCTACTGTCATTGCGAGGAGCGCAGCGACGAAGCAATCCCCATCCAGGTACACTCCCGGATGGGGATTGCTTTGTCGCTGCGCTCCTCGCAATGACAGATGGATCGGGATGGCGGGGGATTGCGTCTTCTGGTCTTTGCTGGGGTCGCAATGACAGGTGCGTCGCACAACAATGAAACCGTGATCAGGAGGCTTGCATGACATCACGACGTGGGCTGGCGGGCGCACTCGGCGCCATCGCGGCAACTTTCGCCATCGGCAAGGCATCGGCGCAGACCACTGCGTCCTCGGGCGCGCCGTCGGCCGAGTCGACCTTCGATCGCATCCGCCGCACCGGCGTGCTGCGCATCGCGGCACTGCCGGGCGAGCAGCCGTTCTTCCGCAAGGACCTTGCGACAGGCGAGTGGCACGGTGCCGCCATCGACATGGCGCGCAGCATCGCCGGCGCGTTCAACGCCAAGCTGGGGTATGTCGAGTCGACCTATGCCAACTCGGTGCTCGATCTGCAGTCGAACAAGATCGACCTGGCCTTCGCGCTGAACCCGACGCCGCTGCGCGCGCTGGCGATCGGCTTCTCCGAGCCGTATTACTTTTCTCCGTTCGGCTACGTCGCCCGCCAAGGTTTTACGGCGAAGACCTGGGAGGACCTGAACAAGCCGGAGGTGCGCGTCAGCTCGCTGATCGGCTCGCTGTCCGACAACCTGCTGGCGCGTTATGCCCCGAAGGCCACGGTGATCGGCGCCAAGGCCGGCGACGATGCCATCCTGGAGATGCAATCCGGTCGGGCGGATTGCATCATCTACGCGATATTCCAGGCGCTCGGGGTCAGCGCCAAGGCGCCGATGCTGAGCCAGGTGACGATGCTGCAGCAGCCCTATGTCGCGCTGCCCAGCGCGATGGGCGTGCAGGAGGAGCCGGACCGGCGATGGCGCGACTTCCTGAACGCATGGACCGAATATAATCGCGGCACGCGCCAGATCGGCGGCTGGATACACGATGCGCTGCTGGCGATGGGCGTGAAGCCGGAAAGCATCCCCGCCAACGCCGATCTTTGAGCGGCATCGGCGAGGCGGCTGCCGTGCACCGCTGCCGCGAACGGCGGGAGACACGTACGCCAGGGCAATTGCCTTTGACGGCGTGATGGCGGGGCGCGCGGTCACACGCGGGTGCTCGCGGTCGGGGCGCGGTGCAGGCGGCACCGCTGGTGCGTCCATCGCCGCCGCGCGGCGCGGTTGGGCAGTCAGGGCGGGAGGACGGGCGCGGCCTCGGCGGGGACTGGTACAAGGGGTGCTGGCGTGGCGGTTTGGCGCGGGGCGGGTGCGCCTTCTGGTACAAAGGGTTCTGGCTGGCCGTTTGTGGGTGCGCGCCGGGCCGGCGTGGTGGGTGCGGTGTCGAGCGAGTCCCGGGCTGGCGCAGGCGGCGGGGCAGCGGTGCGGGCTGGCGGAAATGGTACATAGGGTTTTGCCGCGCCGATGGCGGGCGCGGTGGGGACGCACTCTGGTACACGGGGTTTTGCCAGGGCGTTCTCGTGTGCACCTCGGGCCGGGACGGGGTGTGCTGCGGAGCGCGGGCTCGGGGCGGACGTGGACGCCGGGGCGGCGGGGCCGGACGGAGGAAATGGTACATAGGGTTCTGTCAGGCAGGTGTCGGGCGCGGCGGGGGCGCGCTCTGGTGCAAGGAGTTCTGCCAGAAGCGCGGCGAAGAGCGCCTGCGGCGTCGGGCGGCGTGGCCTGGAGCGGCGGGAACGGACGCGTGCCTTCGGGTTGGCGGCGTGGGTGGCGGCCTGTTTGCGGGCGGGCGTGCGGCCTCACGGGCCGCGGCGATCGCCTGCCGCCAGGGGGCGAGGGCAACGGCACAGCGACGCGTCTGGTCCTGGGCGGCGGTGATGCCGCCGGTGGGCATGTGCGGCGGCATCAGCTCGGGCGGGCAGTGGTGCAGGCGGGCGACGAATTCGGCGGGCAGGAAGTCCAGGGTGCGGTCGGCCGCGACGGTGACGCGGGTGCGGCACAGCAGAGTGATGCGATGGCGGTTTTTCGCGCGGGCCGTGGCGCCGCAGCCGCCGTGGATGGTGCGGGCGGCGCGGATGTTGGTGCGGCCCTCCGGCGTGCGTGGGCCGGTGGAGCGGCCGCCGTGCAGTCGGCAGCGCAGCTCGCCGTGGATGGCGGGGGCCTGGCAGGGGCAGTCGGCGTGGGTGCGGGCGCCTCGCGGGTCAACCCCCGGGACAAGCGCCCCACCGGGACAAGCCCGGTGGCAGGCTCTAGTGGGGCAAGGCTTACCGCGGGCATGCTGCGCGGGGGCGAGGTGAAGGGTGGGGTTGCCGCGGCGTTTTGCGGCGAGCGGCGGGGCGACGCAACCGGTCGGCGGGGCAGCGGCGGTGCCGGTGGCGGTGGTGGCGGCGGAGAGGGAGGACATGATACGCGCTCCTGATCGAGGACAGAAGCGGCACTGGTAGCACTAGTTAGTTAATTACACCAACACAATCGCGCTTGGTGCCGGCATCGCGCCGCCGCGGAGGCCGGCGCCCGGCACGATCACGGCCAGTAGCTCTGCGCAGAGGTCCAGGCCGGTTGCGGCGGCCATTCTGTGGTCGCACGGCTCCGACCCGTCCCGGTCTGGCTGCCGGGTAGGCGCGTTGGAGTGGCGGCCTTGGGTGGATTCCGGACGTTCCTGCCCGGACCCCCGCGCAGCCGGTCCCGCGCAACACGTAGCGCTGTCATGGCATCAGCGGCAGGGCCTTAAGCTCCTTACGGGCAGTGCCGAAGCTTCCGAGATGATAGACCGATGCGCCGGCCGGGGAGAACGTGAAGGCCTCGAACGGCTCGGCGAGCATGCGTTTCAGATAGACTTCGGTGTCGACACCTATCGTGACATGCGGATTGAACTTCTCGCCTGCCGCGATGGTCACGAAATGGCCCACGTATTCCAGCAGGAACGGTTGTATGTCGCGGCCCCCCTCGGTCGAGTAGAACGCCGCCGGTGTTCCGCTGGTCACCGTGAACGGTGTAACGGCGTCGATCAAGGCGTTCTGCAGCCTGTGCAAATCATCGGTCGGCTCGAGAACGATGCCTGCGAGACCGATCGGTGGGCTAGGGATATAGTAGTATTTGAACGCCCTTAATTTCCATCCGCGCGGCTTTTCGTTGCGGAACACGTTGGCCGCGGCGTCGTAGACCTTGTCGAGGTCGGAAGTGCGGGCGAACTGTTGAAGCATCGAGACGTGTGGGTGATGGGTTGCGTCCAACGCGAAGCCTTTCGGGAAGTTCTTGAGCAGCCGCGCGTTCGCAGCCTTCGCATGCCGAATCATCGTCGCGCCCGGCTCCAATGCGATGTCGATCGCCGTGAGATGGTCTGGTGCGATCGCGGTCGTCTGTGCCTGCGTCGCGGTAGCACCCTGAAGTGCCTGGATCACCGGAATTGCGGCGAGAGACCCCAAAACACGGCGGCGGCTCAGATGATCGGAAGCTGGCAACGTCATCGCCACATCCTCCTGTTCTTCCGCCGGCGCGCCACCGCGAGCATGTCGCCGGCCAACCGTTACGCCGGCGACCTGCCGGCATCAGCGCGTTTCGCAAAAGGGGTGTTCTCTGCGTCATTCGAACGGAAAGACGCGTCGCCAGTCGTGCTTCATATCGACGACCGTCCAGCCCTTCGCGTTGGCCTCATCGAGTGCGTGATCGAGACGACCGACGTCCGACTGGCGATCGTATTCCCATTCGCGGATCGCATCGGTGTGGCGGACCAGCAGGGCCAAGCGCGCGCCTGCACCGCCGGTCGTCCATTGCAGCATTTGCAGGTCGCCGTCCGAATTGCCGAACGCGGCGATCGGGCGGCGGCCAATGTGATGCTGGATGCAGACCGGCTTGCCGGCGTTGTCGTCGATGAAGTTGATCTCGGCGAGTTTGAGCAGGACCGGCTTGCCGTCCCGCATCTCGAACTTCAGCTTGCCCGTACTGCCGATCACCTGCTGGTGGGGTATCCCGTACGTCTGTTCGGCAAAAGTGCGGATGAATTCGATGCCGCCACCCGAAACGATGAACGTCTTGAAGTCGTTGGCGCGGAGATAGGCCAGCACCTCCAGCATTGGCTGGAACACCATGTCGGTATAGGGCCGGTTGGTGTGCGGGTGGCGCGCCGACGCCAGCCATTTTCGCACCTCCGCGTCGAATTCGTCCGTGGTCATGCCGAAATGCGTGGCCGCGACGATTTGAACCAGCGCACGCTGGTCGCCGGTCAATACGCTCTTGGCGTTGCCGGTCAGCATCGATTTGAAGGGTTCCTGGCCCTGCCAGTCCGGGTTCCGCGGTGCCAGTGCCTTGATCTGGTCGATGGCGAAGGCGAACTGGAAGTAGTAGGGCTGCTCGGCCCACAGCGTGCCGTCGTTGTCGAACGTGGCAATGCGTTCTTCCGGCCGAACGTAGTCCGGGCTTGCCGCATCGGTGGTGGCACGCACGAAGCTGACGATCGAGGCCTTCGCCGCGCCTTCGTTCCACGACGGCAGCGGATCGCCCGACGTGGCGGTGGTGTGACCGGCTTGGTTAGCCATTCCTGTGGATGACCATTGCTGCGGGAGAACATTGCAGTTTCATGGCAGTCCCCTTTGCGCGCTCGTTGCGTTGAACGGCATCCTGATCGATTGTCCGCTGCCTGTCGCCTCAGGATTTGGCCGGAAGTGCCTTGAGTTCCTTGCGCGCCGTGCCGTAGTTGCCGAGCTGATAGACCGAGGCGCTCGCCGGGGAGAACGTGAACGCCTCGAACGGTTTTGCCAGTAGCGCATCGAGGAACGCCGTGGTGCCGACACCGGTGCTGACGTGGGGACTGTAGTTCTTGCCGCTGTGGGCCGGCACGAAGTCGCGGATGTAGGGGATCACTGACGGGTGGATGTCGGGCTCCGCTGGGGTGGTGTAGAATGCGGCCGCCGTCGCCTCTTTCACCGTGTACGGCGCCAGCGCATCGATGATTTGCTGCTGTAGCCTGAGCAGGTCCGTCGTCGGCTCGACCACAATGCCAGCCAGGCCGATGGGGCCGGCGGGAACGTAGTAGTATTTGAACGCGGTCAATTTCCAGTCGGTGTATTTTTCCTGCGCCAGGATCTCTTCGGTCGCCGCGTAGATGGTTGGAAGATCGGCTGTGCGGACAAAGCACTGTAGTAGCGTGACGTGCGCGTGATGAGTGGCGTCCAGAGCGAGTATCTGCTCGACCCCGGTTTGATCGGCGTTTTGAGGGATAATTCGCCGACGCTTCCGACTGGCCTAAAAAACCTTTGACACGGTCACGGCCGAGTCGATTCTAAACCAGGGCGTGCCCGAGCTCCCCGACCTCAGCCAGCTGAGCCACGCCGAGAAGGACGCCCTGATCCGGGCGCTGTGGGCGCAGGTGCAGAGCCTGACGGTTCGGGTGGCGGCGCTCGAAGCCAGGCTCGGCGAACCGTCGAAGACACCGGATAATTCCAGCCTGCCGCCGTCGAGGGGTCAGAAGCCGAACCAGCCGGAGCAGGCCAAGCGTGTCGGACCACGTACCGGCAGCCTGGGTCGTAAGGGCGGCGGTCGCCCACTGGCCCGCGATCCCGACGAAACGGTGACCGCGAAAGCGGCCGCCTGCGCGCATTGCCAATCCGTGCTGACAGATGCCGATCAAGTGCTGCACGGTCGTTACGACAAGATCGACCTCCCGGTGGTGCGCCCCGTGGTGACCCGTGTGGAACGTTATGCTGGGCATTGCCCATGCTGCGGCGGCGTAACCCTGGCAGCGATACCCGCGGGCCTGGAAGACGGCTCGCCGTTCAGCGTGAACATCGTGGCGCTGGCGATCTATCTGCGCTTCACCCATGCCATCAGCTATCGCCGCCTGACCCAGCTGTTTCTGCACCTCTATGCGCTGCAGATCAGCGAGGGCGCGTTGGATGCGATGTTGCAGCGCGCCAAGCCAAGTTTCGACAACGAGGTCGCCGCCATTCTTGCCCGGCTGCGCCGTTCGCGGATCGTCTGTTCGGATGAGACCTCGGTGCGCATCGACGGTCGCACCCATTGGAATTGGGTGTTTCAGAACGATCAGGTGGTGATCCACGTGGTGCGCAACAGCCGCGCGGCCAACGTGGTCACCGAGACGATGGCAGGCCATCGGCCGAGCATCTGGGTCTCCGACCTGTATGGCGCACAGCAGGGGCATGCCGATCTATGGCAGGTCTGTCTGGCGCACCAACTGCGTGACTGCAAATACGCCATCGAGGCGGGCGATACCATCTTCGCCCCACGCATGAAGGCGCTGCTGCTGCGGGCTGTCGTGCTGGCGCGGCGGCGCAGGAGCCTGGCCGAGAGCACGCGGCGCAGCTATCAGCACAGGCTGGATCACGAGTTGAACGCGATTATGGTGCTGGCGCCCACCAACCACCATGGCAGGCGACTGCGAAAGCGTTACGGGAAGGTGCGCAGCCACCTGTTCACCTTCCTGGAGCATCCGGAGGTTCCGCCGGATAACAATGGCAGCGAGAGGGAATTGCGGCCCACAGCCACATACCGCAAGGTCACAGGTGGCTTCCGTTCTACCTGGGGTGCCGACCTGTTCGCCGGCGTTCGATCCGTCGTTGGAACAGCAGCGCGACGGGGAAAGGATGCGTATCAGGCTATTCTCGCAGTTCTGGACGCCGAATTTATCATTCAGCCGGGTTGAGCAGATACCAGAGCGAAGCCTTGCGGGACGTTCGCGCGCAAGGCGGCGTTGTCCGCCAAAGCGCGGTTCATCATTACGGCATCGGGCTCCAGGGCGATGTCGATGGCCGTAAGGTGCGGTTGCGGGTCGGTCATTGTCCGTGCCTATGCGGTGGTTGCGAGCAGAACTCCTTGGAGAGCTGGCAGTGCTGCCAGCGCTCTGAGCGAGAAGGCTGAACCGATTGACCACGATGCGGCTATCGCAAAATCGGCAAACGCGAAGACAAAGTCGATCACTTTGTCGTCATTCTAAGACGGATAGTCGCCGTCGTCACCCCTGCCGCCGCCTTGGGTTGCAAACAGACTTGCGCAGAGTCCCAGACAAGGGACCTGTGGTCCGCGGCAACCGGTCAGCCAACCTGCCAAAAACCACTGTGCAGACGTACGAGGTTGACGCGCCTCGCCACACGGCGCGAACCCGGGCGCGCACGACGGCGCGCCGCACGCCCTGACAGATCCGTCCGGCGCAAGCGCTTCGATGGTCCGACGTGTTCACCCGGTGCGTCCTCGGCCAAATGCGATTGCCCACGGGTGCAGGCGGTTCCAGTCCAGGTGAATTTCCTGTAGCCCAGCCACCGACGACTCCACCACCGTCCCACGGATCGAACGCGCGCCGATGACGCTGCCGCCCGCCCTGCTGCCGCTGCGCCATCGGATGTTCCGCCTGCTGTGGATCGCCAACGTGGTGGTCTGGCTGGGAACCTGGCTGCAGAACACCGGCGCCGGCTGGCTGATGACCAGCCTCGATCCCGACCCGATCGTCGTCGCGATGGTGCAGGCGGCGACCATCCTGCCGGTGTTCCTGCTGGCGCTGCCCGGCGGCGCGCTGGCCGACATCGTCGACCGCCGGCTGTTCCTGATCGCCGCGCAGGCGATGACCATGCTGGCGGCCGCGGCCCTGGCGATCATGACGCTGCTGCACCTGACCACCGCCTGGAGCCTGCTGGGGTTCACCTTCCTGATCGGCGTCGGTTCGGCACTGACCTCGCCGGCCTGGAGCGCCTCGGTGCCGGAGCTGGTGCCGCGCTGGGACCTGGTGCAGGCGGTGGCGCTGAACAGCATCGGCTACAACCTGGCGCGCGCGGTCGGCCCGGCGCTGGCGGGGTTCCTGGTGGCGCTGGCCGGGTCGGGCCTGGCGTTCTCGCTGTTCGCGCTGACCTTCCCGGCGGTCATCTTCACCCTGCTGCTGTGGCGCCGGCGGCCGCACAGCGACCGGCTGCCGCACGAGCACCTGATCAGCGCGATGCGCGCCGGCATGCGCTTCGTGCGCAACACGCCGGCGATGCGCCACGCGATGCTGCGGGCGTTCGTCTACTCGATCCCGGCCGCCGCGCCGTGGGCGCTGCTGCCGCTGGTGGTGCGCGAGCAACTGCACCTGGGCGCCGGGATGTACGGGCTGATCCTGGGGCTGATGGGGGTCGGCGGGGTGTCCTCGGGCATGCTGCTGCCGCGGCTGCGCGGGCGATTCAGCCGCAGCGCCATCGTGCTGGGGGCGTCGCTGTGCTCCTGCGCCGGGGTCGCCGTGCTGGGCCTGTCGCGCCACTGGATACCGGCGTCGGCGGGGATGCTGCTGTTCGGGCTGGGCTGGGTGGCGGCCTACTCGACGATGCAGGCGGCGGCGCAGCTCAGCGCGCCGCCCTGGGTGCGGGCGCGGTCGCTGGCGATCTACCAGCTTGCGCAGAACGGGGCTTTGACACTGGGCTCGTTCGGCTGGGGCTGGCTGGGCAGCCTGGTCGGGATGCCGGCCACCCTGCTGGCCGCGGCGGTCAGTGGCGCGCTGCTGGCGGTGGCGGTGCGCGGCTTCACGCTGGACCATATCGCCCGCGCCCTGCCGCGGGACACGCCGCCGTCGCCGGAGCCCGAGGCGCCGGCGGCGGAGCTGGTCCAGGTGCTGGGCCGGGCGCATGGGCGGGTGATGGAGATGATGCACTACCGGGTGCGGCCCGAGGAACGCGACGACTACCTGATGGCGATGGAGGAGGTGCGACTGGTGCGCGGCCGCTGCGGCGCGCTGGCCTGGCAGCTCTACGAGGACGTGGCGCACCCCGAGGGCTGGCTGGAGGTCTGGTCGGTGGAGAACTGGACCGACCACCTGCGCGAGGTCACCCGGCTGTCCACCGAGGACCGCGCGGCGCTGGGGCGGGTGGCGGTGTTCCAGCGCGACGGGGCGGCGCCGCTGCCGGCGCGGTATCTGGCGGTGGAGACGCCGCATCGCGGGCGGGGGTAGGGCGGTTTCCTGGTCCTGACCCTGCCAACCGCGCCGGCCGACGCCACGGGAACCGTTCGATCATGGGTGCATGGGGTAGCTGCGCGGCCGCCCGACCTGAAGGCGCGGCGCAGGGCAGGCACCGCCGGAATGGCTTGGGGCTGGGGCTGCCATACGAGCCGGCCGACGCCGCGTGATCCGCTCGCTCGTAGGGTGCACAGGGTTGCTGCGCGAATGGGCGAATTTCGAGTGCGACGCAGGACAGCCACCCCTGGATGGTCTGATCCCGGGCCTGCCATCCAAACCGGCCGACGCCGTCAGGGTGGCGCGCTCGTAGGGTACACAGGGTTGCTGCGCGAATGGACGCAATGCGGGTGCGGCGCGGGGCGGCCATCGCCGGGATGGTCTGATCCAGCACTTGCCATCGAAACTGGCCGACCCTGCGGGACCCATCCGCTCGTAGGGTGCATACCGTTGCTGCGCGAATGGGCGAGATGCGGGTGGCCCAGTTTTCAAGAGGGTGCGTGGTTGAGGCCGCACGGGGCCGCGTCGCCGGCTGGCGGTTGCGGCGACGGCTGGCCCGGTCGGGTCGTGTCTGGACGGTCGCCCCGGGTCGCACGGCTTCAAGGGGGCCGTGTTTGGGAAGGTGAGGGGCGGGGCTGTGTTGCAGTGCATCTATAGCTTCCGGTGTGGTGAACGTTAGTCAGTGTGTCTACACCACGTGGGTACGGCGGCGCTATGGTGAACCGACCCGGGCGGGGCGCGGACGCCGGCGTGGCGGCGTTGCCAGCCTCGGCGGTCCGGGGTGAGGGGGCCAGGGTCCGCGGTGGTCCCTGGGCAGGCCGGCATCCGGATTCGGCCCGGGGCGGGTTGGTCAGGTTGCCTCCAGCACCCTGATCTCCAGCCGTCGGCCCAGCAGGCGCAGCGCGGCCTCGATCTGGCCGATGTGGCTGCGGTGGAGCGGGTCGCGCAGCCGGCGCACCGCCTTTTCCTCCAGGTCGAGCCGCCGGCCGAGTTCGACGTTGGAGATGCCGGCGGCCAGCATCGCGTCGTGCAGGGCCAGCTTGGCGGCGACCAAGGGAGGCACCATCGCGACCGGGCGGCCGCGCGCAGGTGACGGTGCCGGGAGCGGCTTGCGGCTTTGCGTCGTCGGTGTAGAAGCTCAGGGCCGCGACCAGGGCATCTTCGGCGCGGGCGCGCGCCTCGGGCGCGGTGTCGCCGTCGGTGATGGCTTCCGGGATATCCGGAAAGGTCACGGTGAACCCGCCTTCGGGCTGGGATTGCATGGTGAAGGGGTAGGCGTAGCGCATCGGTCAGATCTCCAGATCCGTCTCGGTCACACCGAGCTGCTTCAGGATGCCGCGGAATGTGCCGGTCTTCAGGTCAGCCGCGTGCCGAGGCACCGTCGGGCGCCGACGGTTGAACCACACCTTCGTATGGCCGCCTCCTTCCGCTGTCTCGATATCCCAGCCGTGCCTGGTGGCAAGACGGTTCAGGCGGCGCGGTATATCCCTCTTCGAGCTGATCGCAGGTTGGCGGACAGACGGGCAGCGCGAACCTACCGTGGTGGACAAACGAGAAGGGTGAGAAATGCTTTGCGATGCTCCTCGCTTCCCGCCTGGAATTGTTTGACCGCGCTCCGGGCTGTGCTGATTGCCAGCTTCGCGTCCGACGTTCTGAATCGCGGTTGCGGGTCGTAGTCCGCCAGATGCCGCTTTTCCTGCAGCTCGATCGCGGCCGTGGAGAACGCCTGGATATTCGGGCCAAACCCGCCGATCGGGAAATATGGAGCGTATTTCGCGGGTGGGGTTTGCTTCTTGGCCTCCACACACAGCTCTTTCAAGGCCCTGTGATCAATGCTTCGGTAGACGAGTGCGTACCGGCTCGCAGCATGCTGCGTCACGCCAACGAATTCGTCCGCTGCCGCGGTCAGGCAGAAATGGAACAGGCCATAGTACGCCGCGGAAATCGCCCGTCGCAAATCGACCTGACGTGGCGGACCAGCCGGGGGCGGGGCGACCAATCGCTCCGCCTGCTCAAACAAGTGGTCAGGATTCAGTGTCGCCAACCGACTCCAGCTCTTCCTCTGTCACGAAATCGATGATCGGGAATCTGTCTTCTCCCGCGTTACGCAGGGCGCGGTCTATTTCGACCAACGTGTCCAGGGCCTTGTCCCCGCTGATCTTGTCCGCACTGCCCCGCTTTAGAACGATGGTGATATGTAATGCTTCGTGGCCGTCCGAATCCAACGCGGGCCGGCTGAGGACGCGCTGGACACCCGCCGGTCGTTTCAGAATGGCAGACGCAGCCTTGTTGACGACTTCGTTGATTTTGGTGGGTGCGAGCATGGCCGCAGGATAGCAGACTGCGCGCGGTCGCGATAGAAGGATGAACGGCTGATGGGGTTGCGGACCACACCGGACCCGGACGTCGAGAGCGGTATGCGGCCCCGTCGTGCGGTGCCGGGAGGACAGTGGTCGTGGCGGGATGAGGCGGCGAGCGGCTGGGGATCAGCCACGTCGCCAGGGCGCCTGGGCATCCCGCAGGCGGGCCATGCCGGCGGTCTCTGCGCTCGTCGCGGGGCGGTCCATCCAGTCCATGACTTTTTGGAAGCTTTTTGCGTCGGCGAAGATCGTCGACTGATCGATCAGGACGTTCTTGGCCGCATTCAGCGCCGAGGCCAGCATGAATTGGGTGCGGTTCGCCCCCACGAGGTTGGCCGCTTGGTCGATGAGGTTCCTGTCCTGGGCGCGGGAGCGCAGGTGGATATTGACCTCGGCGGTGGTCGAAGAGGGGGCAGGCGGACGGGGTGGTGCCGAACGCTTCATGGGTGGATGTTAGCCGATGTGTTGCAAATGTCAGCATGCAACGGCGGCATGCGCGAATGGTCGAAGGCCACTGATCGGGTCATTGGACGGGAATTTTCTTACCCCTTGGGATTGATGCGGCCGTCGGCGGTCGCAGCGGTGACGATATCGATCCCCTGGAATGACTTCAGGTTCAGCAAATGGGCATCGCCTGACACGATCAGGTCCGCACGCGCGCCGATGGCGGCAGCGAGAACCGCGTCGTCCGCCGGGTCGCGCAGGATCGTTGGTGTGATAAGGGCAGGTGCCACAATGGTCACCAACGCCACGTAGTCCGCAAAGACGCGGGCGCCCGTGAAACTCTGCTGTGTCAGACGCCGAGCGAACTTCGGTCGCCCCAACACGTCGCGCAATTCGGTTAGCAGGGCGACGCTGCTGGCGATCTCGATCTCGCCACTTTGCCCCGCCTGGATCAAACGCCCCGGCGGGCCGCCCCAAAGCAGCCCGGATAGCGCCGTGTTGGTATCAAGGACCAGCCGCACGCCGTTGCTCGGCGCGATAGGCAGCGATTTCCGCGTTGATCTCCTCGTTCGTCATCGGCTCAGGCGGGTTGGCCCTGAGCGTGGCAAGGATTGTCCCCAGGTCCGCAACCCGGGTGGCGCGCAGCCGATCCCGCAGAAGGCTCTCAATGACCTGTGGCTCAAGCAGGCCAGCCTCGGCAAGGTCCCGAGCCAGATCGTCTGGCAGCGTTATCCGCACGGTCGCCACGGCCCTCGCTCCTGTTGTCTGGCGGTCCATCAGCGGGGACAATATGGGTGACATCGCCCGTCAATGCCATCCTGGTTCGGCGACGCCTTCCAGAAGAAGTCGCCAAGTCGTATCAGGACAGCGCAGCCGGGTATCGACATGGTTGAGGGACGTTTGAAGATTGCGCAACAGGATCACCAGACCCGCCATGCCAAGCCGAACCGCTAGGACGATGAACGAACCGGAGGAGGCGGTCACCCGCGGCACGGGCAACGTGTTCGCCGACCTCGGCTACCCCGATGCCGAGGAGTGGCAGACGAAACTGCGCCTGGCGCACGCGGTCAACGAGGTCATTTGCCGCCGGGGCCTGACCCAGGCTGCCGCTGCGAAGAGGCTTGGCGTCAACCAGCCGAAAGTCTCCGCGCTGGCCCGGTATAAGCTCGACGGGTTTTCCGCCGAGCGGCTGATGGGGTTCCTGACAGCGCTGGACCAGGACGTCGAGATCGTCATCAGGCAGAAGCCGCGGTCGCGCGCTGCTGCGAGGATATTGGTGATGGCGGCCTGGTCCAGCGCAGGCGTCCGCGCTTCGACCGGCAGGCGGGTATGCCAATGGTGCAGATAGAACACCTCCGCCGCCGGCGATATCGCATGCACGATCGCTTCCAACTTAGAAATCTTGGGCTTAAATCTTCAACGTCCGGGAACGTTTAGGATTTTTCCGCTTCCTAGCAATCCGAACGCGGTGTTGAGTAAGGTAGGATTCCATCTCGGCGGAAGGTGCTCTCCGAAGCCGCCGATGGCTTCCAATGATCTGACGGGCTTCGTTCCCAACTAACTCCGATACGATCAATGCGCCATCAGTGTCGAAGCTGATCAGATAACTATCAAACAACGCATCGAGATTGGCGGTCAGAGGCAGGCCGTTATGAGGGTCAAGGCGCTCGGCGTTGGTGGATTCTCTCCATGGTTTGATGTGAGACGCTCTCAGGACTTGGCGTAGCGAACATCCACTTACTGCACACCCGCCTTCCCAAAGATTCCAGAACGTTCTCACGGAATTTGCCCTGCCCCAGTCTTGCAGCAACTAGAGCTAAGCGCTCGGTGGGTGGCAGATTGGGGTCTGCGAGTAGCCGCTGGATATCATCTGACTCTTCTGGTCCACGAATGAACTCATCACGATTTAGCGGCGGGGCGTCGTTCCACTTATCCGTCTCCCCAGCTTTGGACGACGTCAGGCGCTTTGTAACAGCTGCTACGTCACCCGCATCCAGGGGGTTCCCACTTGCTCGCGCTCCAATGAAATTCTTCGGAACGATGTCAATCAGTTGATCAAGCGGAAGCAGGAACTGTTCGGTTGGGTCGACCAACCGCGTGAAACGAGTAGGAGCGTAATACTGCGGCTTATTGGGGTTGGTCGAGTGCTCTTTCCACGGAAATGGGTCTGCTGTGATGGTGCCGATCCCGAAAATACCGCGGGGCTCGCTTTGTGCGAACAGGAACACTTGGTCTCCAACACGCGCCCTTCTATGCGCCTTGATACGCCATGGTCTGTCTGCGACCCCTTCCCTGCGAAACCTGCTGACGAATCCTCCCAGAGGCTCAAGACCCTCTTCGTCGCCCGTCCATGTCATCCAAAACGTGTTCATTCCGTACCTGCACTTTATTTTTTCATCAGTCGATAATATAGGTGAGCCTCGCGGAATTGGAGAATGACGATACCAACGGCGGCATACGCTTGATAGCGTTGAGGAGCGTCTTGATCTTTTGCCGGAAGCTTGTCCGTCGCTGCGGCGATGCTGCCCCCCAATGCGTGTCATTGAGTGCCAGTTTGAATCATATGCACGCACACCGCAATGTCTGGGGGAGGCTGACAGAAATCACCACGCACCCCCACCCGTGACGCCGCCCCAAAATCCTGTAGTCTCCCCCCACCACACCGCACGCCACCCAACGAGGCCCCCATGTCGCTCACCAATGCCCCCGACCCAGAAATCCGCGCCGCCGTGGTGCGCCAGGACCTTGCCAACGTCCTGCACCCGATCGTCCAGCACAAGCTGCTGGAAACCAAGCAGATGGTCGTCACCTCGGCGCACGGCTCCACCATCTACGACGCCGACGGCACCGCCTACCTCGACGCCATGGCCGGCCTGTGGTGCGTCAACATCGGCTACGGCCGCGGCGAGCTCGCCGAGGTCGCCGCCGACCAGATCGCCCAGCTCGCCTATTTCCCGCACACCCAGATGAACGTCCCCGCCGCGGCGCTGGCGGAGAAGATCAACACCCTGATGGGCGGCGGCTATCACACCTATTTCGTCAACTCGGGCTCCGAGGCGAACGAGGCCGGCTTCAAGATCGCCCGGCAGTACCAGAAGCACGAAAGTCCCGGGCAGTACCGCTTCAAGACAGTCAGCCGCTACTATTCCTATCACGGCACCACGCTGGCCACGCTCGACGCCGGCGGCATGGGCGACCGGAAAGGCAAATTCGAGCCCTACTCCGGCGATTTCCTGCACGTCGCGGCGCCCACCTGCTACCGCTGCCCGTTCGGCCTGAGCTACCCAAGCTGCAACCTGGCCTGCGTCAAGAACATGGAATCCGCCATCGTCGGCGAAGGCCCCGACACGGTGGCAGAAATCATCGTCGAGCCGATCATGAGCGGCGTTGGCGTCGCCGTGCCGCCCGACGAATACCTGCCGGAGGTGGAGAAGATCTGCCGCAAGTACGGCATCCTGCTGCACGTCGATGAGGTGATCAACGGCTTCGGCCGCACCGGAAAGATGTTCGCGCACCAGCACTACGGCGTCTCGCCGGACATCATCGCGGTCGCCAAGGGCATCTCCAGCGCCTACCTGCCGATCGCCGCCACGGTGGTGAAGAACAGCGTGTTCGAAAGCTTCTACGGCGAGCCGGAGCAGAACCGGCAGGTGTTCCAGGTGAACACCTACGGCGGCCACCCCGTCGCCTGCGCCGTGGCGCTGCGCAACATCGAGATCATGGAAGCCGAGCGCCTCGCCGACCGCGCGGCGGAGATGGGCGCCTACCTGCTCGACGGGCTGAAAACCCTGATGCACCACCCGATCGTCGGCGACGTGCGCGGCAAGGGGCTGCTGATCGGCGTGGAGCTGGTGAAAGACCGCACCAGCAAGGAGCCGCTGGATCCGGCCACCGTTACCGCCGTGGTGGACCACTGCAAAGAGCAGGGCGTGATCGTTGGCCGCTCCGGCGGCGGCCGCCGCCACGGCGGCACCATCGTGTTCTCGCCGCCGCTGGTCATCACCCGCGCCGAGTGCGACCGCCTGGTGCAGACGCTGGATCGGGCCTTGGCGGCGCTGCCGAAGGGGTAGCAGGAAAGCCGGGGGTCCGGGGCTTTGCCCCATATGCGTTAGGATAAGGTTTCTGCGGGAAATATCCTTTGCCGTCGTCGTTTGCGTTTGGCCTCGGCGAGGTGCCGGCAGGTTTCTCGCCTCGCGCGCGCCAAGTCGGCCAAGGTAAAGTTGCGTGGCGCCAGGGCGGTGCGCAGGAGAGCGATGACGACGGCCTGGATCGCCCATAGGGATGGCACCCCAGCGTCGTCAGCACGGTCCAGAGGGGGAAGATTCCAGGATTTCCTGGCAAATGTCGTCGCTCAGCAGTGCCAGGATGAGATGCGGATAGAGCCAACTCAAGCTCCCCGCTTTGGTACGCGTTGGTAATCGGTCGATCCCGATCAACGACTTCAACCGCTTGAACGCCAACTCAATTTGCCAGCGCAACCGGTAGACGGCGCAAATCTCATCGGCCGGAATCTCCATCGGCAATGAGGTCGCCAGCACCATGAAGCCAGCGGCGACTTCACTGCGCGGGTCGACCTGCTGCTGGCGCTTGCTGCCACTTCGCCTGACCTTGTTGCGGGCGATTTCGGCCTTCTCCGGCGGCAGTGGCAGGATCACCAGCCGGATCGGCAGTCGTTGGGTGTTCTTGTCGCGCCCGTACAGCGCCTGGACGGTCCATTCCCGCGGTTGGTTCAGCGGATCTGGCTGGGGGGCCTGCTCCATCTGACGCAGCGCGCCGATCAGATCGAATGTCTTGCCATCCAGGCTCTCCAGGCGAAGCATGTTCCAACCGGTGCGAACGATGAAGTCCCCGGGCCGGCCACCAGATCCCACGCGGAATGCCGCCATCTCTCCGGCTTTGGCATAACCGCGGTCGGCGATCATCACCCCGCCATCATCGCACACCGTACGGCTGAGCGCTTCGGCGCCCTGCCCATCGGTCACCTCCAGGTGGCTGAACTTGCCGCTGCCAAGGTCATAGGTCGCATGGATCCGCCAGTCCGTTCCTGTGCTGCCGCGCTGGCTCAGGCTGCTGCCATCGCACAGATGCAGGCAGCGACCGTGCCAGATGGTCGGAGTGGTGCAGCGGCCCGCGGCGAGCAACTGGCTGGTCAGGGCGGAAAAGAAGCCAACGGACTGGTGCAACCGGTCAGACAGCGACGGGGCGGACAGTTCGGCGATCCCGTTCATCGAGGCCCACGCGGCGGTCTGCACGAGGGTCTTTCCGCCAGGGCCGCGCACCAGCCCCAGGCGCAACAGGTCTGCGGCGTCGGTGATCCCGCGCAATCGCTGGATCGCCAGGGTATCGCGGGCCAGGCGGTTGAGGTCCAGGTCGGCCGGAAGGCGCGACAGAATGTCCAGCCAATCGGAGTCGGGATGGGATGCCAGGGTTTGCATCCCCGCCATGAATCGTACCCGACCGCGTCGGGGGAAACGTTTTCTACGCTATGGGGCTAACCTAACGCATATGGGGCGAAGCCCCGGCTTTCCTTCCTGCGATTGCCCTGCCGTGAGTCGCCTCCCGGCGGCCCGGCCGATCTGTTCAGCGGAACGACACAGGCGGCCGAATACGCTGCAATGTCATGCCTTGCGATCGAGGCGCCACTCACGCCGCCTGGCTGATCACCTCGCGTACTGCGGCGAGGTGGTGGAGATCAGCCAGCCATTGTTGCCGATCGGGATGAACACGCCGAGTTGCATCAGGACGGTCTCTGTGTGTGGCAGGGTCACGCGGCGGCGCGCTCCCGTCATGGGAGCTCGCCACTGGACGCACGACCATGGGTCTTCGTTGCGGCGCAGCATGACGGGACGGCAGGCCGTCGTGCAACAGGAACATGCGGCGGGGCGCATCGTTTCACCGCTCCCCCTGGGAGAGGGCCTGCCCCCGGGCTTGACTCGGGGGTCGCCGCGAAGCGGCGGGTGAGGGTGGGGCCGCCCGTACCAGCGATTGAAGTTGCGGCGCGACCCTCACCCGAAGCGCTGATGCGCTCCGACCTCTCCCGCGAAGAGCGGGAGAGGTTAAGCAATACGGCGCGGCGCTCTCCCGCAAGCGGGAGAGGTTAAGCAATACGGCGCGGCGCTCGCGTCTCTGCCGCACAGCCCGCCTACACGGCCTCCACGACGCATAACGCGGAGCGGAATGCCGCGTCGATCTCCACTTGCACTCCCGCCAGCAGCGCCACGCCGTCGTGCAGCGCGGTGCCGCCGTCCTGCCAGGTCAGGCGGTACTGCCGCTCGGCCAGCAGGCCGGGCAGCGCGAACTGTCGCACCGACTCCGCGCCGGCCAGGCGGAACACGAACAACGCGCCGGCCTCGCGATGCGGTGCCAAGTACCAGACCGCGGCCCAATCGCCGGCGCCGTCCGCTGGCGGCGCATCGGTCAGCAAATACTGCACCGAGGACGGAATGATTGGCCGCACCCGCTGCCGGTAGAACGCGACATGCGCCGCGCCGACCGCGCGATCCGCCTCCGACCAACGGTCCAGCCGGCAACTGAGGCCGAACGTGCCAAGCATGGCCACGCGCAGCCGAAACGCCAGGTCGCAGCGGTCGTCCAGCGGCGATGGCTCCGCGCCGTAGCCCGGCATGAAGGTCTGCGGCCATTGGATCAGCATGTCGTTGCAGGCCTCGGGCGGATGCATGAGCTGGGTGCCGAAATGGATCGCCAGCTTGCGCAGCGGTGCGGGCTGGTCGCTGATCCAGTTGACATGGGCGTGCGACAGGATGGCGCCATCCAGCCGCCCGCCGCCGCTGGCGCACATCTCCAGCACCAGGTCGGGGAAGGCCGCGCGGATCGCGTCCTGCAGCCGGTACAGCCCGCGGTAATGCGCCACCAGCGGGTCGGTGTCGGTCAGCGCCTGCGGCAGGCCTGGCGCCCAGCCGCCGGACCCAAGATCGGTGTTGAAATCCCACTTCATCCAGACCGCGCCGACCTGCCGCAGGACCTGCGTGACGCGGTCGTAGGCGTGCTGCCAGGCGCCCGGCACACCGAGATGCAGCAATGCGCGTTTTTCCCCCGCCGGCGGTTCGTCATCGATGTGATGCAGCCATTCGGGATGGCTGGCGCGCACGGCGGAAAACGGTCCGATCGCCTCCGGTTCGAACCACAGTCCGAACCCCAGACCGACTTGCTTGCAGGCGTCGCTGACCTCGCGCAGTCCGTTGGGAAATCGGCTGAGGCTGACGCGCCAGTCACCGGTGAGCAGGTCCCGACTTGGTGCCGAATCCGTGTCGTCGGCGCGGAACCAGCCGGAGTCGATGACGAAGCCCTCGCAACCGAGATCTCGCACCAAAGGGATCATGCGCAGCATGGCGTCGGTGCTCAGCTCCTCGTAATGCGAGTACCAACTGTTGAATTGCACCGGGATCGGTCGCGCGGGCGCGAGCCGATGCGCCCGCCGCCAGGCGTGCAGGCGTTGCGTTGCCGCATTCAGACCGCCGGCGACACGGCCGAACACGATATCGGGCATGGTCAGGGCGTTGTCCGCGTGCAGGCGATGACGGAACCGCCACGGATTGAAGCCGCCCTGCAACACGATGCCGTCCGGGCCCGGCCGCACCTCGATCGCCCAATTGCCCGACCAGAAGAGCTGGCAGACATAGGTCGCCGCCGACGCGCGCAACGCGACATAGGGCGCGTGGCGGAAGCCGGTCTTGCCGGCGCGGCTTTCCAGCAGCAGCGTCCGATCGAGGCGATCCTGGCGTTGCACCTGCGCCTCTTTGGCCCATTCGCCGGTGAGGTGCAGCAGGTAGTCGATCGGTTCGGGCACGGACACCGAGAACGCGAGGGTCGCGCCAAGGTCGAGCGGCGGCCCGTCGCCGCGATGCCGCAGCGCGGTGCGCCGGTGCAGCATCCCGGTCGGTGCATGGAGCGTGAACGCGATTTCGGCCTCGATCGGTGTGGCGTCGCCGTGCAGGGTCAGGTGCAGCGAGGACTTGTCCGGCTGCCGCCAGGCGGCGAGACGCCACGAAATGGCTTCGTCCGTGCCGCGCAGCGTCACCAGCGGATCGGCGAGTTCGCCCATCAGCGCGAACTCGGGCGCATCGCCGCGGGTCGGATCGACGCAGCGGCACAGGACGCCCGCCGCGCGCACGGCGATGTCGTAGCGCGCGGCGTCGTCATGCAGGCTCCATCCGGCCGGCGCGGGCGCCGGCACACCCCGACGCGGCAAATCCGCGGGGTCAGGCGGGTACGCCATGCGGTCCATCCCCGGCGGGTTCAACGGCGCCCGGTGGCTTGTTCTCCACCAACGCCATCACGGCTTCCAATCGATCGGCCTCGGCCGCGGGCTTGTCGGTGCGGATGCGCGCGATGCGCGGAAAGCGCAGGGCGACGCCGGACTTGTGCCGGGTGGACAGTTGTGCGGCGTCGAAGGCGACTTCAAGCACCATCGCCTTCTCGACCTCCCGGACAGGACCGAAACGAGCGATGGTGTGGTTGCGGATCCAGCGGTCGAGGAACGCCAGCTCCTGGTCGGTGAAGCCGAAATACGCCTTGCCGATCGGCACCAGTTCGTCGTCACGCCACACGCCGAACGTGTAGTCCGAGTAGTAGGAACTGCGCTTGCCGTGGCCGCGCTGCGCGTACATCAGCACGGCGTCGAGCGTCAGCGGATCGCGCTTCCACTTCCACCACAGGCCCTTGACCCGCCCGGGCTGGTAGGTGCTGTCGCCGCGCTTGAGCATCAGCCCTTCGATCGCGGCCGCGCGGGCCTCGGCGCGCAGCCGCGCCAGATCGTCGAAGGCGGTGAACGGGATCAGCTCCGACAGATCGGCGCGCGGCGGGCGCACGCGGGCATGCCAGGCCTCGAGGCGGGCACGGCGGACATCGAACGGCAGCGGGCGGAGGTCCTCGTCGCCCTCGAACAGCATGTCATAGAGGCGGATGCCGACCGGGTGCTCCGCCATCAGTTTCGCGCTGACCGTCTTGCGATTGAGCCGCTGCTGCAGATCGGCGAACGGGGCGACGCTGACGCCGTCCGGGCCATCGCGCATCACCAGCAGCTCGCCGTCCAGCACGGCGGTGAAATCCATCGCCGCAACGATTTCCGGGAACGCGGGGGAAATATCCTCGGCGCCGCGGGAGTAGAGGCGCTGGCCGCCGGGCGTGGCGACAAGCTGCACGCGGATGCCGTCCCATTTCCACTCGGCGCGCCAGTCGGCGGGATCGAGCGCGGCCAGGTCGGCATCCTCCAGCGGGTGCGCCAGCATGGGCGGGCGGAACACCGGGGCGGTGGCGGGGTCGGGACGCGGCGCGCGGCCCTCCAGCCAGGCGAACAGCGGCAGGTAGGGCGGTGTCAGGCCGTGCCAGATTTCTTCCACCGCGTCCGGGTCGAGCTTGCCGATCTCGGCCAGGGCGATCTTCGCGAGGCGGGCGGAGGCGCCGACGCGCAGCCCTCCGGTGATCAGCTTCAGCAGCGCCAGGCGCACCGAGGCGTCGGAGGCATCCAACCAGCCGGCGACCAGGTCGGGCAGCGCGGACTTGGGCGCGGTTTCGAGCGCCTCGACGACCTCGGGCAGGCGGGGCGGGGGCGCGTCGGTGGGCGCGGCGGGCCACATCAGCGCCACCGTCTCGGCCAGGTCGCCGACGTAGTCGTAGGACAGCGCGAACAGCGTCGGGTCGGTGCGCGCGGCGGCCAGTGCGCGGATCAGGCCGGGCTTGGCCGCGGTGAAGCGCAGCTCGCCGGTGATCGCGGCGAGGCCGATGCCGCGGTCCGGGTCCGGCTGGGTCAGGAAGTAGCGCCGCAGCAGCGCGATCTTGGCGGTGCGCGAGGGCGTGAAGAGCAGCCGCTCCAGCAGGTCCGCGAACGCGATCAAGGGGCGCGGCCGGCGGGCGCGCGGTCAGACGATCTGGTTGCTCAACTGCGTTTCGCCGCGCCAGAGCCGGTCGAGGTTCTCGATCAGGATGTCCAGCACGTTGTCCTCGTAACGACGGGTTTCTCCCCCGGTGTGCGGCGTGACGAACACGTTGGGCATGTGCCAGAGCGGCGAGGCCTGGCCAAGCGGCTCTTCCACCGTGGTGTCGAGCGCGGCGGCGGTCAGCCGGCCGGCTTGCAGCGCCGCGATCAGCGCCGGCTCGTCGACGACGCGGCCGCGCGCGACGTTGACCAGCGCCGCGGAGGGCTTCAGTAGCGCCAGCGTCTCGGCGTTGATCAGCCGCTCGGTCTCCGGTGTCAGCGGGCAGGTGAGGGCGACGAAATCCGCTTGCGGCAGCAGCGACTTCAGCGATGACATGCCGTGCACCTCGTGCGCGTCGCCGCCGAGCGCGGGATCGCGCCGCGTCGCCAGCACGCGCATGTCGAACGCCTTGGCGAGTTCCGCCAGGCGGTTGCCGATGCGGCCGAGGCCGACGATCACCAGCGTCTTGCCGCCGAGTTCGTCCTCGCGCTGGGTCAGGTCGCCGATCATGCCGCGCCAGACTTGCTTGGCCTGGTTGTGGCACGCCTCGGGCAGGCGGCGGGCCAGCGCCAGGATCAGCGCCATCGCGTGCTCCGACACGGCGCGCGCGTTGACGCCCTGTGCGCTGGCCAGGCGGATGCCGGCGGCGGCCAGCGCCGCCTTGTCGTACTGATCGACCCCGGCGCTGATCGACTGCACGAAGCGCAGCTTTGGCGCGTTGGGGATCAGGTCGTTGCGCCACAGGCCCGAGCACAGCAGCACGTCGGCCTGCGCGATGCGCGCGTCGAGTTCGTCGCGGGTGCGCGCCTCGATGGTGGCGATGCCAGTGTTGCGCAGGGCGAAGCGGTCTTGGATGGGATAGGCGGCGTGGGCGAACAGGATGGTCAGGCGATCCTTGGGCGGCAGCATGGCGGGCCTCGGGCTGGGTGCGGTGGCGGCGGATGGGGTAGTGTGGGCGGACGGCGGGCGGGCCTCAAGCCCGGGCGGGGAGGTGAGGGATGGGGGAGTTGGGCGACGGTCGGCCGCGCTGCGCCTGGGGGGCGTCGACGGCGGCGATGCTGGCGTATCACGACACCGAATGGGGCGTGCCGCTGCACGACGACCGCGCGCTGTTCGAGTTGCTGACGCTGGAGGGCGCGCAGGCCGGCCTGTCGTGGCGGACGATTCTGGAGCGGCGCGTGGCGTACCGGGACGCGTTCCATGGGTTCGACATCGCGCGCGTGGCGCGGATGCGCGATGCGGGGCTGGAGAAGGTGCTGGCGGAGTCAGGGGTGGTGCGCAACCGGCTGAAAGTGTTCTCGGTGCGTGACAATGCGCTGGCGGCGCTGGCGGCGATCGAGGAGGTGGGGAGTTTCGATGCGTTCCTGTGGGGGTTCGTGGAGGGGCGGCCGATCGTCAATCAGTGGACGGACCCCGGGCAGGTGCCGGCGCGCACGGAGGTTTCCGACCGGATGAGCAAGGTTTTGAAGAAACGCGGGTTTCGGTTCGTTGGCTCGACGATCTGTTACGCGTTCATGCAGGCGACCGGGATGGTGGATGACCATCTGACGAGCTGCTGGTGCCGGACGCGGCACGGCGTGTAGGGAGGCGCGTACGTGCCGGGCTGCACCACCGGCCGGGAAGGCGCCCCACCGAAGGGGATCGTGCGACGAACAGCGACCTTGTCAGCCGCCCCCGGGCTACCTAGGTTTCGACCCATCGGGGAAGGAGGGACGATGGCCTCGCTGAAGGACGCGCTCGACACCATCCGCCGCGCGGCGGAGGGCGACGGCACCAAGCCCGGGCGGATCCCGCCCGACGACTTGAAGATCATGCATCGGGTGACCGCGGACCAGCGCGCCTCGGGGTTCCAGGCGCGCATGCCGAAGCCGGGCCAGCCCGGTCCGATGTTCACGCTGGCCAACCAGGATGGAGTGGAGGTGTCCTCCGCCGCGCTGGTGGCGCGTGCGCCGTTGGTGATGTCGTTCTTCCGAGGTCGATGGTGACCCTACTGCCGACATGAGCTGTCAGCTCTGAACGCAGTCCTTCCGGAAATTCGTGGTCTTGGCGCCGAGCTGGTGGTGATCTCGCCGCAACTGCCGGCGATCTCGCTGGAGACGCGGGCGCAGATGAAGCTGGGGTTCGACCTGCTGTTCGACGCCGGCAACCAGGTGGCCGAGGCCTACGGCATCGCGATGCAGTTGCCGGACGACCTGATCAAGATCTACGCGGGGCGGGGGATCGACCTGCCGACGTTCGATGGCGACAGCAGTTGGCGCCTGCCGGTGCCGGCGCGGGTCGTGCTGGCGAAGGGCGGCGCGGTGGTGGGGATCGAGGCGGATCCGGATTATACGCGCCGGCCGGAGCCGGCGGAGACGCTGGCGGTGCTGCGATCGGCGGGGTGAGGCGGTTGCGCCGTGGGGCACCGACGCGGCGGCACAGTCGGGCGGGTCATGGGCGCGGATCAGCCGCTTCACATTCGATCGGCTGATGGCCTTCCTTTCGTTACCTGTAGAGGAGGGACCATTTTACGGTGTGGGCGCAATTATGGCGTCGACGTCGGCCTCGCTCAGGGTCCTGCGCTCAAGCAGTAGCAGAGCGACGCGCCTAATGGTTTCGCGATGCCTCCAAACCAGCCGGTCTGTTAATCCCTGAAGACAGCGCGTAAAGGGCGCAATATCGGTGCCCGTCGGCAGAAATGCGCCCAACACTCTTGCTATTGCCTCACGCTCCTCGCTGTCGTCGCCGTGGCACGATCCGAGAAGTTCAGTCTGGGCAGCCCAACCGGCCATTACGCACATGACATTCGCAAAAGCTGCTATGTCGAGATCGTTGGGGACGACCTCCTGTTGCGACCATATCGCCACGACATCCCAGCGGCCGTGAGTTACGATCGCCTCGTCGGGATCGCCTAGTGTCTCGATTGAAGCGTGGCGACATGGCAGGTCCAGAATGCGGGCGATAACGACGTGACCGGCCTCATGGTAGGCTGTATGGCGTGCGGCAGTGGGTTCCGGCGCCGTCACAGCAATCCTCCCCGCCGCAACCTCACACTAGCCGCGTCCCGGTTGGTAAGCTTGACGCCTGCGGCCTTAAGGGCAGCGCTCGCCGCCACACAAGTTCTGTCGGGCAGCCACACTTCAGGAAAAGTTATCAACGATACCATCTTATATTTCACGCTCCGCCTTGTAAATACCTTGTGGCAAGGTCTAGCGCAACATCAGGGGCCTTCCCTGCAATCTTGCCCAACATCTCCGTTGCCACGGACCGCCAATATCCATCGGGGACCTTGGCATATTCAAGACACGCGCGAAGTTCGTCTAGGTCATCAACACGCTGCCTGAACTCGTACGCTGAGGCGCAAATCGGTACGGTCGATCTTTGTCCCATCGCGACCTCGTATAAAGCCATGTCCGCTGATGTTGTTCTCCAGGAAGACAAGAGTCTTCTCCTGCAGGATGCGGTGCCTCTTAATGTTTTCCTCGCCGTCAGCGTAGATATAGCTTTGCATCTGAGGGTCGTAGGGGTGATCCTTGATCTTTTCGACATCTGATTGCCAAGCTTTCCATTCCGCGATCAGCTTATCTAGTTCGTTGACCACCCACGCCTTCTTCGGGTTGATGAAGGCTAGAGTCTGCCGCCTCGGTTGATTTCCTTCCATCTAACCCACCATTTGCTCTGGCGCAGCCGCCACCACACCATCAACCGCGGAATCATCGTCGCGCTGGCGTCGCTGTGCGATCCTGGCTCGTTCACGCAGCCATTCCCGCGCTCTCTCCAGTCTATCACGGTCAGGGGTTGGACGATTTTGCTCCGCTGGGCGGTCGGAGAAGACAATGGAGGGACCAGCCGAATCCTGAGGGACGCTCCACCATCCGTTACGATGAACAAGGATAAACCGATCGCCAGCGGTTGCGGCCGGCAATAACTCCGACATAAGCCAGCGCCGATGCACTGCAAGAGACGGAAGCTCGGCGGCGACTTTCCTGTTGTAACGTTCCTTCGACAGCTTGCATGATCGATACGGAACGGCGTTTACAATCACTGCCGACCCGGACTCAATCCAATGGCCAAAAGCCTGATCGGTATAATAGCTCCCAAGGAGTGATGGCATCGGAGCGCCACCATGTAGCCAATTACGAAAAGCTACCGCCGCCGGGTCGTCGGGAAATTCCGCTTCGGTGATGCCAGGCTTGTAGCCCCCGTTTGACATCAAGAGAACGATTGGTGCGCTATCGACGTCACCAATGAAGGCTGGCGGCGGAAAGCGCAGGTTGAAACTGTGCATCGGATGAGAGGTGAAGATAGGCTCGTCGTCGGGATGCACGGAACCTGAGAGCCGCCGCCAGAACTGACGAATTGAGCTGCTATTCATAGTTCGAACCGCGAAATCGCACTGGGGTGGGTGCTAAAGCTCCGCGCGATCCCGCGCAAGATCTCGCCGTTCTCGCAGCGGCGGCCAACACCTTGCCCGCAGCACGTTGCCCGCCCGAGCTTGCGTTTCAGCTTCACACCAAGCGCCACGCCGTGGGCGCGGCCTCGGTCTGTGGCTGCTGGCCGCGCATGCGTGCAATGCTCGCCCGTATCCGATCGTGAAGTGGCTCAAGCGGCACGCTCTGCCCGGCAGCGATCTGGGTCTCGCTGCGTTCCAGCGATTCCACCAGCCAGCGAGGCGGGGTCTTTTCGGCCGCGGCGTCCATAATGAAACCATAGGCTGGACGCGGGCGGGTTTCCAGCCCCGCCGCGTCGCGTCGCGCCTTCGGCCGCCCTGACACGGCGCTACCGCCGCGCGAGCCAGGCCGCGAGCACCAGCGCCCCGGCCGCCAGCATCGAGGGAACCGCGAACCCACCCAGCGCATCCGACAGCACGCCGGCCAGTGTCGGGCCGATGATCTGTCCCACGCCGAACGCCCCGGTCATCGCCGCCATCACCCGGCGCGGATCGCCGTGGCCCATCTGCCCCTGCGCCAACTCGCGCCCGCGCACCAGGCCCAGCGCGGTCAGCCCCATGAACGTGCCACCCACCAGCAGCGCCGCCAGGCAGATGCCGACGGCGCTCGGCCAGACCACGCTGGCCAGCACGCCGACCGCCTCGGCCAGCGCGGCGGTGGAAAAAGCGGCCGGGATGCCGATGCGTTGCGCCAGCCGGCTCCAGACCAGGACCGAGGGCGCCGCGGCCAGCCCGACCACGATCCAGATCACCGGCTCCAGCGGGCGGATCGCCGGGGTGGCGCGCACGATCGCCACCAGGAACGTTGCGGTGATGACGTAGCCGAAGCCGAACAGCCCGTAGGCCAGCGTGATGCGCCGCAGCCGCGGATCGCGCGGCGCACCCGCGGCGGCGTGCGGCGCCGCTGGAGGCTCCCGGCCCGGCGGCACCAGCAGGGCCACTCCCAGCGCGCCGAGCAGCGAGGCGGCGCCGCTGGCCTGCCACATCGCCGCCCAACTCGCGCCGTCGGCAAGCTGCGTCGCAACCAGCGCCGCCGAGACGGCAATACCGCTGCCCACGCCGGCGAAATGCAGCGCCATCAGGTCGGGCCGGCCGGCCTCGGCCAGCCGGTCGAGCACCAGCGCCGAGGCCAGGATCAGCGCCAGCGCGCTCGCCACCCCGCCCAGGAAGCGCAGGACCATGAAGGCGGCGACCGAGGTGGTCAGCCCCATCGCGGCCGTCGTCGCCGCCGAGGCGAGCAGCGCCCCCAGCAGCCAGGTGCGGCGCGACCCCGGCAGCGTCGCCCGCATGGCCGCCAGCGCACCGGCGAGGTAGCCGGCGAAATTCGCCGAGGCGATCAGCCCGGCGGTGGCCTTGCTCAGGCCGAGCGCCGCCAGCATCGGCGGCAGGATCGGCGTGTAGACGAAGCGGCCGACGCCGATGCCCACCGCCATGGCGATCATCCCGCCCAGCGCGACGGGAAGCGGCGACCGATCCAGCGTGACTTGCAGTGACATGCGGCCCACGTAGCGATCTTTGCCACTGCACACAAACGATTGCTTGCGATAAAAGCCATCGTCGGAAGAGATAGCTAGACGAGACCTCCGCATGGATACCGCTGAGCTGAAAGTGTTCGAAGCCGTTGCCCGCACCGGCGGCATGAACCGAGCCGCCGCCGAGCTGCACACCGTCCAGTCCAACGTCACCGCCCGCATCCGCGCGCTGGAGGCGGAGCTCGGCTGCCCGCTGTTCGAGCGCCACAGCCGCGGCGTGGCGCTCACCGCGGCCGGGCAACGGCTGCTGCCCTACGCACGGCGCGTGGCCTGGCTGCTGGCCGACGCCGCCCGCGCCGCGCGCGACGACGGTGCCCCGCGCGGGCCGCTGACGATCGGCTCGCTGGAGACCACGGCGGCGCTGCGCCTGTCGCCGCTGATCGCCAGCTACGCCGCCGCCTGCCCGGAGGTCGATCTGGCACTGCGCCCCGGCACCACCGCGGAACTCATCGAGGCCGTGCTCGACCGCCGCCTGGAAGGCGCCTTCGTCTGCGGACCGGTGGCGCACCCGTCGCTGATCGAGCAGGTGATGTTCGAGGAGGAGCTGGCAATCCTGGCCGCCCCCGGCCTGGCCTCGATCGAGGCGGCGACGCAGGGCGGCATCGCCCGCATCGTCGTGCTGCGCGTCGGCTGCTCCTACCGCCAGCGGCTGGAGGCGCTGCTGGCGCGGCGCGGCATCGCGGTGCCGCGGCTGCTGGAATTCGGCACGCTGGAGGCGATCTTTGGCTGCGTGGCAGCCGGCCTCGGGATCACCCTGCTGCCGCGGGCGCTGGTCGGGCCGGTCTGGCAGTCCGGCCGGGTCAGCCTGCATCGCCTGCCGCCGGCCGAGGCGCTGGTGACCACCGTCTTCATCCATCGGCGCGAGGCGCACGTGTCAAGCGCACTGCGCGCGTTCCTCGACCACGTGCACACGGCCCCGGCGCGGGCCGTCGCGTGATGGAAGGTCAGGGCTCCGCCCTGAAACCCGCCAGGGGGCAAAGCCCCATAGGCGTTTAATTAGCCATTGACACGGCGCGAATCGGTACGATTCTCGGGGCAGATGCATCACACAGCATCTCTCCCGGCGGACCACTTCGACGAGGTGTTGCGCCGCTTGCCGGCTGATCTGGACCTCGACGCGCTTGCGTTGCGGACCCGGGCGATCGAGCGACAGCGCAAGATCGCGGAAGGCGCCAGCCTGCTACGGCTGGCGCTGGCACGCGGCCCTGGCGGGCTGTCACTCAGTGAGACGGCGGCCTGGGCGTCGATGATCGGGCTGGCCGAGATGAGTGATCCGGCGATCAAGTTCCGCTTGGACAAGGCGGTCGAGTTCCTCGAGGCGGTGGTGTCGGCGCAATTGGCGGTGCTGTCCGCCGGGGCCAGTGTGCGCTGGCCGGGCCGCGTCCTGCGCGCCGCCGATGGCAGCTCGATCAGCCAGCGCGCCAGCAGCGGGACGGATTGGCGGGTGCATGGGGTGTTCGACCTGGGTCGCGGCGGTTTCAGCCATCTGGAAGTGACCGACAAGCACGGTGCCGAGGCAGTGGACCGTGGCGCACCGCTGCCTGGTGAGGTGCGGATCGGCGACCGCAACTACGCCGGAGCGAAGGGTCTG
>CAVZBG010000011.1:207500-1316891 GCA_963773345.1 uncultured Alphaproteobacteria bacterium
GTGCGCAAGCATCTGTGCCGTGACGGCGTACCTTTTGTATAATGGGTCAGCGAGTTTCTGTTGGCAGCGAGCTTAAGCCGCTAGGCGTAGGCGCAGCGAAAGCGAGTCTGAACAGGGCGTTGAGTTGCCGGCAGAAGACCCGAAACCGAGTGATCTAGCCATGGCCAGGCTGAAGGTGGGGTAACACCCACTGGAGGGCCGAACCCACGCCTGTTGAAAAAGTCGGGGATGAGCTGTGGCTAGGGGTGAAAGGCCAATCAAACTCGGAAATAGCTGGTTCTCCGCGAAATCTATTTAGGTAGATCGTCGCGTGTTCTCCTGCGGGGGTAGAGCACTGGATGGGCTAGGGGGTCCCAAAGACTTACCAAACCTAACCAAACTCCGAATACCGCAGAGAGTAGCGCGGCAGACAGACGGCGGGTGCTAAGGTCCGTCGTCGAGAGGGAAACAGCCCAGACCACCAGCTAAGGTCCCGAAATCGTGGCTAAGTGGTTAAGGATGTGGGAATTCCTAAACAACCAGGAGGTTGGCTTAGAAGCAGCCATCCTTTAAAGAAAGCGTAATAGCTCACTGGTCTAACAGAAATCCTGCGCCGAAGATGTAACGGGGCTCAAGCCACGTACCGAAGCTGTGGGAACAGTCGTCAGTTGTCAGTCGTCAGTTGTCAGACAGGAAGTGGATCGAGGGTATGGCCGGGGATGTGCGGGCGCTGAAGGTTTATCAGCGGGCGTATCGGCTGTCGCTTGACCTGCACCGGGCCAGCCTTGGCTGGCCGAAGGTGGAGCAGTATGGGGGCGTTGCCGATCAGTTGCGGCGATCGTCGAAGTCGAACTGTGCGCTTCTGGTGGAGGGCGCGGGTCGGCAACCCGGCTCGGATGCGGAGTTCCGGCGCTATCTGTCGATGGCGATGGGATCGGCGGACGAGGCCCGGTTGTGGTGCTGCTACGCCGCCGACCTCGATCATGTCCCGCCGGCGACCTCGCAGGTGTGGCAGGCCGAGCTTTCGGAGATCGCGCGCATGTTGCACGGGTTGCGCGATCACCTGTCTGAAAACTGACGACTGACAACTGACGACTGTTCGGTAGCGGAGCGTTCCGTAAGCCTGTGAAGGTGTACCCGTGAGGGGCGCTGGAGGTATCGGAAGTGCGAATGCTGACATGAGTAGCGACAAACAGAGCGAGAAACTCTGTCGCCGAAAGTCCAAGGGTTCCTGCGCAAGGTTAATCCGCGCAGGGTGAGCCGGCCCCTAAGGCGAGGGCGAGAGCCGTAGTCGATGGGAACCAGGTCAATATTCCTGGGCCTGCCAGAAGTGACGAACGTGAAGTCTTGTCCGGGCTTATCGGATTGCCCGGGCTTGTGGATCGTTCCGGGAAACAGCTCTGGCGAATAGACCGTACCCGAAACCGACACAGGTGGACTGGTAGAGCATACCAAGGCGCTTGAGAGAACGATGCCGAAGGAACTAGGCAAATTGCTCGCGTAACTTCGGGATAAGCGAGACCTTCATGTGGGCAACCATGTGGGGGTGGCACAGAGCAGGGGGTGGCGACTGTTTAGTAAAAACACAGGGCTCTGCGAAGTCGAGAGACGACGTATAGGGTCTGACGCCTGCCCGGTGCCGGAAGGTTAAGGGGAGGGGTGCAAGCTCCGAACCGAAGCCCCGGTAAACGGCGGCCGTAACTATAACGGTCCTAAGGTAGCGAAATTCCTTGTCGGGTAAGTTCCGACCTGCACGAATGGCGTAACGACTTCCCCACTGTCTCCGGCATCGGCTCAGCGAAATTGAATTCCCCGTGAAGATGCGGGGTACCCGCGGTCAGACGGAAAGACCCTATGAACCTTTACTGCAGCTTTGCAGTGGTATTAGGAGAGCACTGTGTAGGATAGGTGGGAGGCATCGAAGCCGGGGCGCCAGCTCCGGTGGAGCCAACCTTGAAATACCACCCTGGGCGCTTCTGATATCTAACCGCGACCGGTCAGCCCGGTCCGGGACCCTGCATGGCGGGCAGTTTGACTGGGGCGGTCGCCTCCCAAAGCATAACGGAGGCGCGCGATGGTGGGCTCAGGCCGGTCGGACATCGGCTGTTGAGTGCAATGGCACAAGCCCGCCTGACTGCGAGAGTGACAGCTCGAGCAGAGACGAAAGTCGGCCATAGTGATCCGGTGGTCCCGCGTGGAAGGGCCATCGCTCAACGGATAAAAGGTACTCTAGGGATAACAGGCTGATCTCCCCCAAGAGTCCACATCGACGGGGAGGTTTGGCACCTCGATGTCGGCTCATCACATCCTGGGGCTGGAGCAGGTCCCAAGGGTTCGGCTGTTCGCCGATTAAAGTGGTACGTGAGCTGGGTTTAGAACGTCGTGAGACAGTTCGGTCCCTATCTGCCGTGGGTGAAGGAGACTTGCGAGGCGCTGTCCCTAGTACGAGAGGACCGGGATGGACGTACCTCTGGTGCACCGGTTGTCACGCCAGTGGCACCGCCGGGTAGCCAAGTACGGACGGGATAACCGCTGAAAGCATCTAAGCGGGAAACCCTCCTCTAAACCAGGTCTCCAAGGGGTAACTCCCGAGAGGGCCGTGCAAGACCAGCACGTCAATAGGCCGGATGTGCAAGGGCGGTAACGCCCGCAGCTGACCGGTCCTAATCGCCCGATAGAGCTCAAGAAACAGTCGTCAGTTGGCAGTCGTCAGTTGTCAGAAAACAACGGACGAGAGGCAGACTGGCACACCATGCATGGAAATCATCCCCAGAGGCACAGCACACACATGCGACAGCACACGCGCCGCACCAGAACCTCGATCCCCCTGAGCCACCGGCAGGGCGGATTGGACGACCTGGTGGCTTTGGCGGGGAGCCCGCACCCGATCCCATCCCGAACTCGGCCGTGAAAACCCCCAGCGCCCATGGTACTGTGTCCCAAGGCACGGGAGAGTAGGTCGCCGCCAGGTCCTCCAATCCGCCCACAACCGATCAGCCGAAAACCCTCGATCACGCAACCACCAACGATCCGCCGAACCCCACAAGCGAAACCAACACACACCGATTAATGCCACATCGGCGCAACAAACCATTCCGATCACTGGCAACGGATCACTGGCAACGGATCACTGGCAACGGATCACTGGCAACGGATCACTGGCGCGGGGTGGAGCAGCCCGGTAGCTCGTCAGGCTCATAACCTGAAGGCCGCAGGTTCAAATCCTGCCCCCGCAACCAGATCGCCAAACGATATCAGCCACATTGTGGATCGGCGCCGAAACCCGACCCCTTGCCGCGCTCGCAACCCGCCCGGGTCGATTATCGGAATCGCCAGTTGGAACAGCGTGCTGTCGGACAAGGAGAGGCGTCAACCTGCGACGCCGGTTGGGCGATCAAACGCCGCGCCGAAGTAACAGCACCCACTCGGTTACAGCCGGGGAGACGCTACGGCGGCGTGACGGTGTAGGTCAGCAGCACGCCGATGTCCTCCACCACTGCGGGGTTCAGCCAAGTGTATGGCGTGCCTCCGCTGGGCGAGACAGTGGACTGCAGGGCAACGGGCAGCGCCTGCACGGCCGATTCCTGCAACGTAAGGACCCATTTGCCGATCCCGGTTCCCATCGGCGCAGTCGCGATCGGTTCGGGGAAATTCTGCGGCGTCGTTCCGACATCGCCCGGGTCGGCGGCCAGCGCTGTGCCGTCCGCCAATGGTGCATTGACGCTGCGCAGGGTGATCGGCGTCGACGTGCCGGCGACTCCCGCCGGCGACGTAACGACAAGGTCCAGCACCAGCGGCTGGGCGTTCTGGTACAGCGTGGAATCCTTCAGCTTCAGGAACAGCATCGCCTGAGTGATGGTGATCGTCCCGGCCTTCGGCGTGAACGGGAAGATTGCGGGGGTGAGCGCCCAGGTCAGCGTCGGTGCCGCGCCGGTGGGAGTGATGAACGGGCCCCATTGCGAAGCGAAGTCGATCGAGGACCGGAACAGCGCCACCTGCGGCGGCGGCGGTGCCGGCAGCGCGTGAGTTCGCGGCAATGGCAAGCTGGCTGCCGCCGTTGCGTGCGGTGTAGTTGATCTGCACCACCACATCGCTGACGGTCTGGAAATCGAAGGTGTTGGCCGCCTGACTCAGCTCGATCTGCCAGGAACTGATGGCGCCGGCCAGCTCGAATGGCAGGTAGCGGTCGTCAGTGATGATATAATGCAGAGTCGTTTCGAACAGGCCGTAGTCCGGTGTGTAGGTGGTGCCGGAAAGCGTGCCCCCGTTGGTGGTGGCGATCGACGGCGTCATCTGCGGGTAGGTGAAGCGGGTGTCCTGGCTGCTCGGCGTCGACTGGTCCGGATAGGGCGGGGTGGCGTCGCTCGTCATGCGAATGGAACTGTGCAGCAGGCTTAGCGTGCAGTTGACCACCGGAGGCCTTGTGCTGGTGGTGAACTTCACAATCACGCCCGCCCATTTGATGCGGCGCATGTAGTGACCGGGATAGTCCTGATCGAACAACGATTCTGGCACCGTGATGAAGCAGTTGCCGGTTTCCTTCAGCGTCTCGAACGCCAGCGGATCGAGCGTCGCCAGCGAAATCTGCCGGCTGATCTCGTACTCGCGGAAATTGTTATCGACATGCGCCGCCTGCATGCGTTGCAGGTCCTGGATCAGCCCGTCGGCGGCGAGCAATCCCTGGTGCAGGTTGTCCCAGTAGCCCGGCTGGATGAAGGAAGCGGTCGGCAGCCCGAGCTCCAGCCGGTAGCAGGCCTCGGTCCGTTTCGCCATCTGCCAGGCCAGGTTGTAGGCCTGCAGGTAGACCGCGGAAATCTGTCCGATCATCCAGTCATAGAGCTGGGTATTGGTGAACTTGGTTTGCAGGAACTGCGCGACCGCCTGGGCCTGCTGCGTCTTAAGGTCGTGGTCGGCAAGCTGGAAGTTCGCGATGTCCACCTTCATCTGCGCGATCGGCGTCTTGGCCCGGTCGATCTCGTTGAGTTCGTCCTGGCTCAGCGTTACCTCGCGCTGCCACGCGGCCTGGCGGGCCTGCGAGCGCGCCACGTCGCTCGCCATGCGCGCGCCGCCCTCCAGCGCGGCGGCGATGGAGTTCGCCACCCGAGCGGAGGCGCCGGTGCCATGACCGACATTTTGGCCGCCAAACTTCAGCTTGAGCGTGGCACTCGCGCCGAAGCCGGCGACGCCGGCATCGATATCGGGGAACACGTAGGCGATCGCCGAGCCGGTATGCAGGGCCGCCGCGACAACCTTGGCAACAGCCGCGGCAGCGTTCAGCGCCGCCGCGGTGATCTCGCCCGAGTACATGAACGGCTGCGCGGCGTACCAGTCATGCCGGTCTTGCACGCGCTGGCGATACAGCACCAGGTCCTGTTGTTCGGTCTGCGCTTCCTGCACGCGCGTGGCGAACGCCAGGCGCATCTGCTGCAGCAGGCTGACCTCCTGCGTCGCGCGCAGCAAGGCCAGCGCGTTGGCGTCGTCCTTCTCCAGCGCCGACAGCAGCGCGTTGCCGAGCGTGCGGACCTCGTGGCAGAACTCGATCGCCTGGCGATACAGGATCGCATAACGATAGATCGGCGAAGGTTGCGTCAGCGCCCCCATCACCTGCGACAGGTCGAGGCCCGCCGCGGCCGCCTGCACCAGCAATCCCGGCGGGATCGGCGGCGCCAGCAACGGCAATTGCTCCACCACGCCGTCGATGTTCTGGCAATTCCGGATCTTGGTCAGCCGGTCGTCGATGGTATCCCACAGCCCCAGAAGCTGATCGTTCGGCGGCACGCAGAAATACAGCGCGGTGGACAGCGGGCTCGGCGCATAGGGCAGGGGGGTCGTTGGAACGAGCTGGCCCGCCTGCGACGGCATGGCGTTCTCCAGCGCGACCAGTGGATCGGACAGGTCATCCGCCACCAGCGACGCGGCGATCTGATCGGTACGACATCGCCGGCGCATCGGCGCGCGGTATCGTCACCGGGCTCGGCCCCAGGATCTGCTCCGCCCGCACATAAAGCTGCGTAGCCTGCGTGATGGTTTCGCGAGTGTTCTGGCGGAACAGGTTGTCGCCCCATAAAATCAGGCACTGCACATGGGCCATGACCGTGGCGCGCTGGAATGCCGACTGGCGCAGGCGGGCGATCGCGAACGGCATGAACGGCGTCGCCATCGACGCCGCCACCTGCTGCTGGAAGCTCTCGATCGCGGCCTGGTTGCTCGGATCGCCGGTATCGACCATCGCGATCAGGTCGGCCAGCGAGGTCGCCGTGGTCTGCTCATAGAACGGCTTTACCTTCCAGAACCCGTAGGGAAACGCCGTGGTCTCGCCGGGTGGGGGCACCGGATAGAGATCGGTGGGATCGAAGATGTAGCGGTACCATCGCTCCGCCGCGGAGAACTGCTGGTTCTGCAAAAGCTGGTAGGCGATCAGCGACGGGGTGTGAAAGAACAGTTCCCAGTTGTATTGCGAATAGGCGCCATCCGGGGAGAAATCGACGTCATCCGCCGGATACGGCGTGTCCACCACCGGCTGCGGACTGTACTCGCTGGCGAAGTCCGCGCCGGTCAGCAGTTGCACCGGCGTGGGTGTTGGCGGCGTCGGCCAATTCGGCGTGGGATCGCTCGGGTGCTGCCATTTCAGCAAGCCGTCGACGCCACCGATGTTCAGCGCCTCGATGAAGGAACAGACCTGGCCGTGATAGAACGAGCGATACAGATAGTCGGTCACGTGCAGCGTGATCGGCGCGGCGGGTATCCACGGGCCGCTCCAATTCAGAAATCCGGCGGCGGTGATGTTGAGTTGTGCCGCGGCGAACGCCGACTGTGCCGATGTGGCCGCAACCGCCATCGTCACGGCCGTAAGTGCTGCGGCGGGTGCGGCTGGCGCGGGCCGCGCGGCCGTACCAACCAGGGGGGCGGCGCCGGTCGCGGCTGCTGCCGGCGTTACCGCCCGGGCCGACGCCGCGACCGGCGTGCCCACGGCGGCTGCTGCGGGTGCCTGCACCATCGCTCGCTCGACGATCGGTCGGGCCGTCACCGTGGCTGCCGCGGCGTAGGCTAATGCCGGCAGGCGGCTGGTCGGAAAATAAGCGACCGGCACGTGCTGAATGCCATAGTTGGCCTGTTCGGCGACGCTCCACACCCGCACCCGCGAGTAGGTCTGCGGCGTCACGAAATAGACGTTCGCATCGTCCTGCTCGAAGAACACGTCCTGGCTGGTGAACTCCCGGTACTGATGCGGATAGACCAGGTACGTCACCGACAGGGGGGTCCAGCCCAGCACCGAAACGTCTGTCATGTCGTTAGCGATCTGATAGACCGTGGTGTCGCTGTCGGGAACCTGGCCGGTTTTCAGCGTAACCCCAGGACCAAACAGCAACTGCCCTGGCGGCTGCCCGGTGCCGTTGAACTGCATGCCGTAAATGCCCATGGTCGTCGGCGGCACGATCGGCGCCTGGAACGGATCGGTCGAATCCGGCGCGACGGTCAGACCGCCCTTCAGATGGCAACCGGACAGCGTGAACCGCCCGACCCACAGCCCCTCGCCGCCGCTGTAACTGGTCATCTACGGCCTCCTGTTTCTATTGCAGCGGCGCAATGTAGGGCTGCCACGACTGGATGAAGCACTCGACCCGCAGCGTGTCCGTCGTGTCGGTCGGCGCCGGCGGCCCCGCCTTGAACGCGAAGTAGCTCGGATCGACGCTGCCATCGGCGCGGATGCAGTTGGGATCCACATCCTGCGACGCGACATAGAGTTGGTCCCCCGGCGGCAGCAGGTAATCGGGGCCGCCGAACAGCGTGTTGGCGTTGGCCTGGATGTACTCCTGACGCTCCGGCGTGTTGACCGGCACGAACAACGGCGGCCCGTCCGACACCTTCTTCGCCGCCCACTTGTCCTCGTTGTAGCTGCTCCAGGCAATCTGCACCTGCACCCACAGCAGCGGCGGCGCTGCCGGCGCCGTGCCGCCGCCTTGCGAGGGCACCGTTGCCGTCGGCGGCGTGGCGGAGATCTTCTTGAAGATTGGCCAGAACACGAACGGCCGGCGATTGTAGACCACCGGCACCACGTCAACGCCGCCGATGTCGAGATCCACCTTCTC
This sequence comes from uncultured Alphaproteobacteria bacterium, assembly GCA_963773345.1. Taxonomy (GTDB): domain Bacteria; phylum Pseudomonadota; class Alphaproteobacteria; order Acetobacterales; family Acetobacteraceae; genus Palsa-883. The sequence continues at coordinate 215,570 of CAVZBG010000011.1, forward strand.
CCACTGCGTCCAATTGAGGGCGTTGACGAACTGCCGCCAGTAGTAGTTGGGCGGCGTGCCGTGGTCGTGGGCGAATGTGTACACCGCGTCGATGCCGTCGGTCGTATCGATGTCGTGATACATGCCGCAGACGCGCAGATGCGCCACCGCGCTCAGTCCGGACAGATAGTGCCGATAGGCCGTCTCCACCGAATTGCTGGTGACGGCGCTCTTCTGCAATTCCTGCTGCAAGGTGACGAACAGATCGGTCGTGTCGTCGCGCAGCGTCGGGTCGAGCCAGTTCTCGGGATACAGGAAGATCTGCCGGTTGGCCGACCAGATTTGGTACTGCTGCATCGACACCCAGGCCTGCGATGCGCCCGCCTCGGCGGTGACGCCCGGCTCCAGCCCCATCAGCGCGCGATTGACATAGAGTTGCAGCGACTGCGTCGCCTGGATCAGTCGCGAGGTCTGCATGCAGGACGACATCTCCGGATCGATCAGCAACTGGCCGAACAGATCGTCGGGTACGCTGAACGTCTGGCCGAAGGCGGTCTGGCTGTTGGCGATCAGCCAGGCCACCAGCGCATCGCGCTGCGCCTGGCGCAGCGGATCGCGCAGCGACTTGCCGATGGCCGGCCACTGCGCGACGGCGTAGCCGGACTTGACGAGCGAAACGATGTTGTTGGCTTGCGTGACGGTCAGCTCGGCGTCGATCCATGGCGTCACATTCGCCACGTTGGTGCCGAGCGCCGCCAGCAGGTTGAAGCACGCCATCAGCCGGGCCAGCGCGCCGGGGTCCCAGTAGCCGTCGGGATAGGTGAAATTGAAACCGCTTGCGCCGGTCAGCGCCGCCAGATCGGTGGCGGTCCAGGCGCTGTTGGTCGCCGCCGCCAGCCCGACCAGCCCGGCAAGGTAGGCGCTCTGGGCGATCGCGGTTGCCGGCGGCCGCGGCGGCAACAGCGGGACAAACGGCTGGCCCGGCGTGAGCTGCGTGCGTACGGCGGCCATCGTGGCGAGCTTGGCGAAGCCGGCATACAGCGGCGGCACCGGGGTGGTGGGCGTGGCTGCCGGCAACGCATTGAAGTCGAGCCAGCCGAGCGCCGCGGCGTTGCCGACCAGCCAGACGATCTCCGACGTCTGCAACAGCAGGTGGCTGGCGATCGTGGCGATCTTCTTCAGCCGCACCAGCGCGCGCACCTGGAAATACAGCGGCGGTGCCGCGGCCGGCGTCGCGGGCACCGGCGCCGCCAGCGAGGCGTTGATATCCGTCGCCGCCAGCGTCCCGGTGGAGGTGACGAAGGTCGGGTCCATCAGCACTTGCAGACAGGTCGCGGCGAAGCCGGCCGGCGTCGTGTTCATCAGCGCGTCCAGCGCCGGCACCGGCAGGTTCAGCCAGGTGGCGAGCTGCGCCTCCACGGCGGTGGTGCCGAGCGTGATCCAGTTCGGATCGGGCGGCGGATGCGCCGTCAGGATCGGCTGCAGCGTCTTGGCGAGCGTGGTCAGTTGCTGCGCCATGTCGCTGCTGAGCGGCGCCGGACCGCCGGGCGGCGGTGGCGTGTCGAGCAGGAGATAGGCGATATCGCTGACCTTGAAGGTGGCGTTCTTCAGCAGCGTGATCTGGTCGGCAAACCACTGCGCGTCCGCGGCCCGCGTGCGATCGAATGGCGCAACCTGTGACGCCGACGCACCGGAAGGTGCGAACGACACGTTGAACAGCGTGACGGCCGACAGGAAGTCGGTGATGCTCAACGACAGCGCGCGGGTGAAGGATACGGCGCGATACAGTGCCGACAGGTTGCTCAGGGTCAGCGTATAGGCACCGGGCGTTGCCGGCGTCGGCAGCGTGGGGAGCAGAAGAAGCAGGTCCGAGGCGGCGATCTGCAGACCGGCAAGCACGGTCGCCAGATGCGCCGGATTCGCCGGGTCCTGGATCAGGTTGGTGGTGACGGCCAGCTCGGTGCCGTTACTGTTGAGCCCGAATGCCGCATCCACCGGGTTGATCACCGCCGGATTGAGGAAGCTCCGCTGATACAGCGAGGTACCCTTGAACACGTCCGGCAGCGTTGGGATGTTGCCCCACCAGGTCGAGACTTCGATGAACGACAGACGCAGCTTGCGCCGCAGGCGGTCGAGCGTGACCAGATTGAGTTGCAGCGGCGGGTCCAGGCTGGTGGCGGTCGGCATCCCCAGCAGGGCGTCGAGCTCGCGCACCGTGGTTCCCAGCGCGCGCGTCAGCCGCAGGAAGCGCAGGATCAGCCCGAGATCGGCCTCGGTCAGGTTCTGGATCACCGCCGTCGATGGATCGCAGGACGCGGTTGCGCCGTCGTTCCACTGGATCTGCCAGGGCGTCGCCGGCGACGTGGCGAGCGCGGCGGCGAAGCGTGTTTGCAACAGGTCGATCAGGTCCTGGAACGAAGCGCCGGATTGGTCGAGGAACGCCTGCACCGTCGGCCCCTTGCCCGCCGCGGTCCAGGTGGTCTGCCAGTCGCTCTGCGCCACGCCCCACGGCGCCCAGTTCGTCGCGCCCGAGCTGCCGAGCAGCAGCTTCCACCCCATCGGCGACAGCCCAAGATAGTCCGCGGCCACCGCGTCGGCGCCGGTCATGGAGGCGTCGGTTGGATCAGGCGCCGTCGGGTTGGCCTGGAACGCGTGCATCAGCGCGTGGCGCTGCACGTTCACGTTGGCGAGGTAGGCGCGTGCCTGCGCCAGCCCAAGGTCGAACGGCAGCCCCCAGGGAAACACCGCCTGCGCCAGGATCGTGTAAGCCTGCGGGTTGATGTACTCCGGCGCGGCGCCGAGCGAGGCGGAATCGCCGTCGGTGGTGTCGTGCGCAACCGCGGTGTTCCCCGGCACCGTCAGCGCCACCGCGTTTTCCAGCAGCTCGTTGACCAGGTCGATATAGGGCAGCGTGGTGTTGGTATTGTTGCAGTCCAGCATCATCGTGCCGATGTCCGGCCGGCGCTTCAGCAGCAGCGTGGCACCGCTGTTGTTGTGGCCATCGTGCAGGTAGACGTCGAGGAACTCGTGCAGCAGGTCCACCAGGTAGGCCGCGGGACTCAGCAATGACCGGCAGTCTGTGCAGGCGCAGAAATCCGGTGTGCCGAACAGGGCATCCCAGTTCGGCACCTGCGGGGAGCCAGTGGGCAGGTCGAAGATCGTGTGCGGGATGCCGCGGTTCAGCCCGGAGGCATAGCGGCCGAACAATGTCACCGTCGTGCCGGTGACGTTCTGCGCCTGGCGATAGATCGCCTCGGCCTGCGTCGTGCCGCCCAGCGCGGCCGCCTGGGTGGCAACGAACCGCGCGCGCGGCACCCGCGCGATCGACCGCGCCGAGGTGTAGCCGGCCAGGATCAGCGGCTCGATCAGGTCGTGGCGTGGCGCGACGCGAAACAGGCGCTGGATCACCGGCAGCGTCTTCTGCACCGCCGCCGAGGCGGACTTGCCGGCCAGGTAGCGGTTGGCGTCGGTGGCGGCGATGTCGAAGTCGGTGTTGGCGGTCAGGAACGACGCGATCTCGCCGGCGGCCGGGATCTTGCTGGCGCCGAGCCGTGCCGTCAGGGCGATGGTAGGGAACGCCACCTCCATGCGCCGCATCAGCACGGTCGCATAGGCCTGCACCTGGTCGGCGGCGGTGGCGCCCGGCACGCCCAGCGGCACGCCGATCGGCACGCTCGCCATGGTGGTGCCCGCAGCGGTCGTGCCCGCAGCGGTCGTGCCGGTCAGCAGCGCCGCCCAGCCGTTCTGGTCGAGCCGGGCAAGGTCGGACAGCCCCTTGATCGTGCCCTGGGTGTGTTGCGCCAGCAGTGCGGTGACCAGCGGCGCATGGTATTGCGTCAGGGCGGCAAGCTGGCTGGCAAGCTGCGCCGTGGCCAGCGTCGGGGCATCGAAGCCCGGCTGGGTGGCGAGCGCCGACCAGAACGCTGCCGGATTGTCCTTGTGCGACTGCAGCGTGGACAGGAATGCGGTCTGCTGCGCCGCCTGCGGCAAGGCCATGGCCAGCGTGCCGCCGAGCCGATAGGCGCCGGGCGCCAGCGTCTGGGTGACGGCGGCCGCGGTCAGGTCGGCGACCATCCGGTCGGCATCGGTGGCGACGCTGGCGGGCACCAGGTTCGCCGCGACCGCGCTGAGCAAGGCCTGGCGCTGGGCCGCGGGATCGCTCGCGAGGGCCGGTGCAAGGGCGGTCGGCATACCCTGCCGGGCGAAGGCGAAGAACGCGCTCGCGTCGAGACCGGTGGTCTTGGCGGCTTGCGCCGCGGCCACGAGGTGCGGCACCTGCGCCGCCTTCAGCGCGGACGCGCCGGTCAGATAGGTGATGTCGGCCGCGGTCAGGTCGACCGGCTGGATGGTGCCGAGCACAGGCGACAGCGTGCTCTGCACCGTGTTCAGTTCGGACGGGCCGATCAGCGGTTTGTTGTCACGCACCAGCGTGATGGTGACGGCGTGCGCCGCGTGGAACATGACGGGCGACTGCGCAATGGCGGCGCCGGCGGTTGTGGCCGCCTTGACCAGCAGATCGGCGTTGGTCTTGCCGGGGCGCTTCAGCGCCGACTGCGCATAGCGCACCAGGAAGGCGCCGTTGGCGTCGGTCGCCACCTGGCCCAGCAGCGTACTGCTGCGCAGATCCTCGTCATAGGCGCTGACGGCCGCGCCGGCGATCGGCGTGCCGTCGGTTTCGCGGACGAAGCCGGTAACGGTGAAGGGTGGCGGCGCGGTCGCGGCAATGGTCGGCTCAGCCGTGGCCATGGTTTCCCCCCCAGAACGGTCTGCCGTTATCGGCGATGGCGCGTCAGGTCATTCAGCATGCGCATGCGCTGTTCGCTTCATGCCGCGTGTCCGTGAGCCGTTGACGATCGGTACGATCGGAGATCGAGCATGACCCGACTGCTCCAGCATTGCGGCAGACTGGCGAACTTGCAACTGTTTTTTAGGTTTATCGATGCGGGTCATCAACATGACACGGCGCGGCGCGACGACCGTTCAAATATTTGTCATCTCGCGCGGTTAACGGAGCGATTGCGGATCGGTCACGCGAATATTGCGCCGTGCGTCCGACACGGCGTTTGCCCCCCCGCGTCGCAGGGTGACGCCTCTCATTGACCGACAGCATGTTGTTCCGATCGGCAATGTCGACAATCGACCCGGGTCAGTTTTGAACGCCGACAGCCGTCAGATCCCGGCGCCGTTCCACAGACGGCGCCAGACCGTTGCGCTCCCCACAGCGACTCGGTCGAGACCGGCGGTTTCCAGTTTGGCTTGGCGCAGGCCCCATCGTCTCCCGCACCCCGCTTGCCGCCGCGCTGGCGGCGGCCGATCGCATCATCCCCGGCACCGGGCCGGATCCCGAGACGGTGCGGCATCCGCGCCGCGGCGGCACTTACGCGATCTTCGCCGCCGCGGTGCCCGGCCGACCGGAGCCGGGGGACGCGGCAGCTTCCTGCCTGGCGAGCGGCCGGCTGGCCGACGCTCCCGCTGCGCTCGGTTTTGGGTCAGCGGCACCGCCGACCGGTCGCCGCGCTGCGCTCGTCCCACGGGGAGATCGGGGACCTCGGGCGGCGTCTTCGGGAGAGCGGCGTGTGCGGGACAGGGTGTCCGCGCCGCAAGGGCTGGAAGGCGTCGATTTGCCTGGGGGCTTGGCGGCGGTCGAACCCACCACGCCAAAATTGAAAGTCCCGTGTTTAGGCGCCGCACCACGACCAAGACCGGACTGACCATCCGCTGCGAACTCGATTCCAACATTTATCAGAAAGGCATCAAGGTTTCCGACCAGGTGATGGCGACCCTCAATCTCAAGGGTGATGAATTCCATCCGGACTGGAACTACACCATCTCACCCAGAGATCAGCATATGGAGCGCTAATTTCTGGGCGTTGCCTAAGGGCGCGGGGAGTGAGGGGCGTCAGGACCGTAGTACACCTCTCCCGCTCTTCGCGGGGTTGGGCCGCGAAGCGGACCGACGCGCGGAGCAAAGCGACGCGGGTGAGGGCCGTGCCGCGTGCAGCGCCCTCACCCTCGGCGCTTGGCGCCTCGACCTCTCCCGCGAAGAGCGGGAGAGGTGTACAGCACTGCGGCCCGCCTGCACCCGTTCGCCCCGGACCATGACCATTCCCCCGCAGTTCCACTCCCTGACCATCGCCGACATCCGCCAGGAGACCGCGACGGCGATCTCGGTCGCCTTCGCGGTGCCCGATGCGCTGGCAACGTCGTATCGTTACACCGCCGGCCAATACCTCACGCTGCGCGCGACAATCGACGGCGAGGAGGTGCGCCGCTCCTACTCGATCTGCACCGCGCCCGAGGACCACGACCTGCGCGTCTGCATCAAGCGCGTGTCGGACGGCGCGTTCTCCGGCTGGGCGCACGCGCGGTTGCGCATCGGCGACGCGCTGGACGTGATGACGCCGGGCGGGCGGTTCATCCTGCCGCCGCCAGGGGGAAGGCCAAACGCGGGCCGGCCGCGCACCATCGTGGCGTTCGCCGCGGGGTCGGGGATCACCCCGGTCATGGCGATCCTGCGGTCAGTGCTGGCGAACGAGGGGGAAGACCGCTTCTTCCTGTTCTACGGCAACCGCTCGCGCGCCGAGATCATCTTCCGCAACGCGCTCGAGGACCTGAAGGACCGCTGCCTGACGCGGCTTTCCGTGTTCCATGTGCTGTCGCGCGAGCAGCAGGATGTCGCCGCGCTGAACGGCCATCTGGATGCGGCGAAGGCGCGGCTGCTGCTGCGCCACATGGTGCCGGCGGCGACGGTGGATCACGTGCTGGTCTGCGGGCCGCAGCCGATGATCGAGGAGCTGGCCACGGCCATGCCCGCGCTGGGCCTGCCGCCGGGCTGCGTGCTGGTGGAACGTTTCACCCCCGGTGTCGGCGGGCGGCGGCGCGCGACGCCGGTGCCCCAGGCGGCGCCGCCACGCGCGGTGGCAACGGTGATCAGCGAGGGCGTGCACAGCGAGGTCCCGATCGCGGCGGACGAGACGGTGATCGACGCGGCGGTCCGGGCCGGGCGCAACCTGCCCTATTCCTGCCGCGGCGGCATGTGCTGCACCTGCCGGGCCCGCCTGCTGGAAGGGCGCGTGGCGATGGACGTCAACTATTCGCTGGAGCCGTGGGAGCTGGCGGCCGGGTTCGTGCTGACCTGCCAGTCGCGGCCGCTGACCGATCGGCTGGTGATCGACTACGACCAGGTGTGACGCCAGGCGCCGAATGATCGACTCTTCGGCGCCCACACGTCATGCCGGCCCCGGCCTTCGCAGGGGCAGTCTCCTGCCGGCATCCACGACTTGTCTTGGTACCGCAAAGAAAGTCGTGGATGCCGGCCGGAGCCGGCCCCGGCGCAGGCCGGGGCCGGCATGACGGGCACTCTCCGTCGTTCCGCCAACGGTTCTATTCTTCCTCCTCCAACTCCGGTTCCGGCATGTGCACGACCCTCTCATAGCCGAACATGTCCATGTAGTCGGCGAACTCGCGCTCCAGCAACACGATCTCGTGGTGGCCGAGTTCGATTCGCCATTGCTCGGCGGCCGGCACCAGGCCTTCGTCGGTAGCCGCGCGCAGCGCCTGCGGGTCGGCGGCCAGCACCCGTTCGAGCGCCAGGAACCGCGCGATCTCCGCCAACGCGGTCTCCGGCCGCGACCGCAGGTCCTCGCAGCGCAGGAACAACGTGTCCTGCCGGTTCTCGCGCCGCAGCGCGATGGTCCGGTCGCGCACGCGCCGCAGGGTCGCCATCGCCACCGCCGGCGTGGTGAACCACAGCCCGCGATAGCCGCAATACGCATCGCGCGGGTCCTGCAGCAGCACGATCTCGCGCACCTCGCGAAACGCCAGGCGGGCGAAGTTGCGCGCGATGTCGGACAGCTCGGCCTGCTCGGCGAAATAGCCGGCCAGTGGCTTGCCCTGGTGCATCGCCAGCGTCTCATAGAATTGGGTCACCACGGCCTTAAAGCCGGCCGCGATCGGCGTCACCGACCGGTGCTGGAAGAAGTCGTACAGCAGGCGCGGCTGCCCCAGCAGGTGTTCGCAGCCGGGGCCGTGGAATGGGTTCGGCGTCAGAACATAGGCGCCACCGTCGCCGTCGGGGCACGCCGGCGCGCGGCCGCCGGGCATCACCAGCACCTCCAGCGCGCGCCCGTAGTAGTTCAGCAGCCGGACGCCGTAGTCGTGGCTGTCCGCGGCGACGATGCTGGGGTCGCCGGCCAGCAGCCGCATCAGGTCGATGCAGCCGGGCTGGCCGGACAGGCTGACAATGATCGGGCGCATGCGCTCGGCCGCGCGGCCGAGTTCCGGCGCGATGGCGAACTGGCCGAGCCGCAACGGCTCATCGGTGCCGGCGTGGCACACTTTGATGTCGTAGGCACGCAACGGCGACAGCGGCGGGTCGAACGCATAGCCGAAGCCGTGCGCGCCGTCGCCCAGGGTTTCCAGCGACTGCAGATCCGGGCGCGGCCCGTCGCACCGCGCGCGGCCGTGCACCTGGCCGTCGACCAGCACGACGACCTCCACGCGGGCGTCCGGGCGGTCCGAGTTTGCCGCCCAGCCGGACATCGAGGTGCGGCTGAATTTGTCGACGCGGCCGTTCAGCATGCGGTGGCCCTCCTGTCCGCGGCGTCCCCCGCCATGCCTTGCCGGTGCCGCTCGTCTGCGGCCGGTTGTCCCGGTTTGATCGCGGACCCGCAAGGGGGCCTGGCCCGGCGGGCCGGGCGCCGGACGAATTCCCCGCCCCGCCGTTCGGTGCTATGTTCCCCATCGATGCGCCTGACCTGGGGAGAGAACGCGATGACGCTGCAATCACTCGGCTATGTCGGCGTGGGCGCGAACGACCTTGCCGACTGGTCGCAGTTCGCGACCGGCTGGCTCGGCATGCAGATGCTGGAAAAAAGCCAGACCTGCCGTGCCTTCCGCATGGACGACCGCCGGCAGCGCCTGATCGTCGATTGCGCGCTCGACCCCGGCGCACATTATTTCGGCTGGGAAGTGACCGACGCGGCCGCGCTCGATGCCCTGGCGGCCCGGCTGGACGCCCATGGCGTGGCCGTGCGGCGCGAACCGGCGGCACTGGCCGATCAACGTTGTGTGAGCGGCCTTATCTCGTTCGCCGATCCGGTCGGCAACCGGCTGGAGGCGTTCCACGGCGCCGCGCTGGACAGCGAACCGTTCCGTCCCGGGCGGACCATCTCCGGCTTCCGCACCGGCCCGCTCGGCATGGGCCATATCGTGCTGACTGTCGAACGGATCGGCGACCTGCTGGGCTTCTACCGCGAGGTGCTCGGCTTCCAGCTCACCGACTACATCCTGACGCCGATCACCGCGTATTTCATGCACCTCAATCCGCGCCACCACAGCCTGGCGCTGATCGAGACCGGCAAGAACGGCATCCACCACCTGATGGTGGAGCTCTTCTCGCTCGACGATGTCGGCCAGGGCTACGACATCGCCCTCGGCGAGCCGGAGCGGATCGCCACCACGCTGGGCCGGCATCCGAACGACTGCGTCACCTCGTACTACCTGCGCTCGCCGGGGGGCTTCATGCTGGAATACGGCTGGGGCGGGCTGGAGGTCGATCCCGCCACCTGGGAGCCGCGCGAGGTCACCCAGGGGCCGAGCCTGTGGGGCCACGAGCGCGCCTGGCTGCCGCCCGAGAAGCGCGAGGCGGCGCGGGCCATGCGGCTGCAGATGGCGCAGCAGGGGGAGCGGCGGCCGCTGTACGTCATGGAGGGCAACTACCGCCGGATGTCCGGCGTGTGCCCCTGGTGGGATGCCACCGTGGGGTCCGCCGGCAGAACCTGACCCGCCGGTGGCGGCGCGGCCGGCGCGTGGCTGTTGCAAGCCGCCACGTTTTGCCGCAGATACGTGACAAAATTGTATAAATTATGTGACAGCATCAACGGCGATGCTGTTCGGCGCCGGCGGACTGGGCCGGTGCCGGGGAAGACGCCACTCACGGTCGGAATGCACGCCTGATGCTGCTTGGCCATATTGATCTGGTCGACCGCCATGCGGTGCGCGGTTGGGCCGCGGACACCGAGCGTCCCTATGGGACCCTCGAAGTCGCGGTATTCGTCAACGGGCGGCTGACCGGCCTGGCGCGGGCGGACCAGGCGCGGGACGATCTCAAGGATCCGGCCACGCTCGGCGCCGGCGCACACGGGATCACCTACCGGTTCGATCCGCCGCTGACGGCGCAGCAGGATCACGACGTGGTGGTGCGGTTCGTCGAGGGCGGCCGGCTGCTGGGTCAGTGGCGCGTTGCGCGCGACGCCGACGGCGCGCCGCCCGCCGAAACCGCGCCATCTCCTGCAGCAGCGACATCCCCCGCGGCGGCGCCGGACCCGGTGGCAGCGCCGGCCCCCGTGGCAGCGCCGGTCCCCGCGGCCGCGCCGTCTGCCACGGGGGCGCTGTCGCTCGCGGCAGCGCCGGCCCCCGCGGCTGCACCGTCCCGCGCGGGTGCGGCGTCGCCCGAAGCTGCGCCATCCCAGGCCGATGCAAAGGCGGAAGCGCCGCCTGCACCGCCTGCGCCGCCGCCTCCCGGGCCTGGCGCACGCGTGGCGCGCGACGGCTCCGGTGCGCTGCCCGGCCTGGTGTTGATCGGCTACGTCGATGTGTGCACCCGCGAGGGCCTGGCAGGCTGGGCCGCATCCAAAACGAACCCCGACGAGGTGCTGGACATCTCGATCTTCCTCAACGATCGCAAGGTCGCCCAGGTCACCTGCAATCTGCCACGCGAGGATCTCGCCAAGGCCGGCCAGTACGGCGATGGCGCGAGGGCGTTCGTCCACCGCTTCGACCCGCCGTTGCCGGCCGCGGGCGAGACGCGGGTGACCGTCCTGCACGCCCGTACCGGCTTGCCGTTGAGCGACGGGGACGTCCGGTTTGTCGACGGCAAGGTGCAGCGCGTCACACCGCCGCCCGTATTGGCCGAGGACGAGCCCCGGGTCCTGCCGGCGCCGTCCGACCCGCGGGCGCTGTTCGACTGGCTGGGCCTGTACGACGAGCAGGGCGGGCTGGCGCAACTGCTGAGCCGGCTAGATTTCGCCGGCAAGCGTCCGGAAGCCATCCACTACGCGGTGTTCGGCGCGCCTCCCGCCTCGGTCGAGGCGGTGCTGCGCTGGGGCGCCTACTACCCGTGCGACCATCTGCACGAGCTGCTGCTGTCCGACGACTTCCAGACCAGGCTGATCCCGCTGTTCCTGCGGGCCTTCCCGGAAAAGCGGCGGCTGATCTTCGTGCACATCCCGAAATGTGCCGGCACCGACCTGACCTTCCACTTCCGGGCGCGTCATCCGTCGCTCGATCGCAGCGTGACCGATCCGAACTGGACCTCGAAGCCCGCCCTGCTGCGCCGGATCGCCCGCGTGGTGGCGCATGTGCACGCCGCGGACAGCATCTTCGTGCACGGCCATATCAACCTGGCCAAACACATCGAAACGGATATCATCCGGCCGACCGACCGGATCTTCACCGTCATCCGCGACCCGCTGGCGGCGGCGATCTCCCAGATCAACTACATTCTCACGCGCTTCGAGCAGGATATCATTGCGGGGCAATTGCGCCCCGATACCAACGAGTGGGCCGAGACGATGGACCTGGGCCCCGCGCCGGAGCGGATGACGGACGCCTTCGTCAAGCGTCTCACCCGGGCCGCGCTGCGCGAAAAGACCCTGACGGTGCCCAACCTGCTCTGCCTGTGGCTTGGCGGCGGCGGGGCGCAGCGCGTGCTGGACCGGCTGGCGAGCTACGACGTCGAGGTCACCGACGTCGAGCGCTACAATGCCTGGCTGCGCGCTGTTTGGGGGATCGATGTCTCGACGCGGTGGAACGCCTCGAAGCAGTTCATCGCCATCCAGGATCTGGCAACCGACGACGTGGCCCACCTCAACGACATCACCCGCGAGGATCAGCGGCTGTACCGCACTGTCGAGCGCATATTGACCGCGACCGGCAAGGTGTCGGTCAGCGGCGAAGACCTGCGCGGCGCCAGCCTGGCATAGGCCCGGCCGCCGGCCGTGCAAGATCGTCCAATGCCGCCGCGCCCCCGTCCCCCTGGTCCGGGCTCCACCGCTTTCGGCTCCCCCACTCCGGGCTCCCCCACTCCGGGCGCCCCCACTCCGGGCGCCCCCACTCCGGGCGTCAGCGTGCCGCTTCCCACCGGCCCGCGCCCCGCGGTCCTGCTCTACGACTGGGACAACACCCTGGTCGACGGCTGGGCCGGCATCGCCGCGGCCCTGAACGCGGTGTTCAGTGCCTTCGCGATGCCGCTGTGGACCGCCGAGGACACCCGCGCCCGCGCCCGCGCCTCCCTGGCGGAGAGTTTTCCGCCGGTGTTCGGCGCGCGCTGGGAAGAGGCGCGCGACATCTTCTACGCCGCCCTGACCCGCCATCATCTGCGGCACGTCCGCCCGATGCCCGGCGCCGCCGAGGCGCTGGCGGCCGGCAGCCCCTGGCCGCAGGGCGTGGTCTCCAACAAATCCGGCAAATTCCTGCGCGCCGAGGTCGCCCATCTCGGCTGGGTGGCGCATTTCGCCACGGTGATCGGGGCCGGCGACGCCGCCGCCGACAAGCCCGACCCGGCGCCGATCCACCTGGCGCTCGGCCGGCTCGGCGCCGCGGCCGACCGCTCGGTGTGGTACCTCGGCGACACCACGCTGGATATGCAGACCGCGCGGGCGGCCGGCGTCACCGCGGTACTGATCGGCGATGCGGCGCACGACGGGGGCGTTGACCGCGCGGCACCCGATCTCCATTTTTGCAGCGCCCATGCGCTGGCGGCACGGCTGGGCGTGCTTGCAATTGGGTAACCATGTGCTGCTAGAGTGCCGTCGCCCGCCGGTCGTGCCACGCCCGCCGGGTGCGCGGGATGACCATAATAGCCCGTAAGAACAACAGCTAACAACAACAACAGCAAAGACAACAAGAAGGATCGCGCTGTGGCCACTGAAAAATCGCAGAATGTGCAGGACGTGTTCCTGAACCATGTGCGCAAGAACAAGACCCCGGTGACCGTCTTCCTGGTCAACGGCGTCAAACTCCAGGGGATCATCACCTGGTTCGACAACTTCTCGGTCCTGCTGCGGCGCGACGGGCACACCCAGCTCGTCTACAAGCATGCCATCAGCACGGTGATGCCGGGCGCGCCGATCCAGTTGTTCGATGGCGCCAAGGCCGAGGGCACGGTCACGCTCGCGCGTGAGCCGCAGCGGGAGCTGAGCACTGTCACGAGTGACTGACCCTGGGGACTGACCCCACGCGCCTGAACGGCGAGCCGATCCGCCCGGACTCGTCCCGGCCCGACTCGTCCCGCGCCGCACCCGGCATGGGTCCGACCCGCGCCGCGGTGATTCTGCCGTGGGCGCATGGCAGCGGCGAGACGCGCGCCGGCGATCTGCTGCGCCCCGGTGACCAGGCGCGCGAGCCCGGGCGCGTCGCCGCGGCGCGGCTGGCCGAGGCGGTCGGACTGGCCGCCTCGATCGGCCTGGTGGTGGTGCACACCGCCATCCTGCCGCTGCGCGCCCGCCGTCCGGCCACCCTGCTCGGCCAGGGCCAGGTGGCGGCACAGGCGGACGCGATCGGCGGGCAGGACGTCACCGTGGCGATCGTCGATGCCCAGCTTTCGCCGGTGCAGCAGCGCAACCTCGAGCGCGCCTGGCACTGCAAGGTGATCGACCGCACCGGCCTGATCCTGGACATCTTCGGCGAGCGGGCCGCCACCCGCGAGGGCGCGCTGCAGGTCGAGCTGGCGCATCTCGACTACCAGCGCTCCCGCCTGGTGCGGTCCTGGACCCACCTGGAGCGCCAGCGCGGCGGCTTCGGCTTCCTCGGCGGCCCCGGCGAGACGCAGATCGAGGCCGACCGCCGGCTGATCGGGGACCGCATCATCCGGCTCAAGCAGGAGCTGGAGCAGGTGCGGCGCACCCGCGGCCTGCACCGCGACGCGCGGCGGCGGGTGCCGTTCCCGGTGATCGCTTTGGTGGGCTACACGAATGCTGGAAAATCAACGCTGTTCAACGCGTTGACCGGTGCCGAGGTGGCCGCGCGCGACCAGCTTTTCGCCACCCTCGACCCGACCATGCGCGGGCTGAAGCTGCCCTCGGGGCGGCGGGTGATCCTGTCCGATACCGTCGGCTTCATCAGCGACCTGCCGCACGAGCTGGTCGCCGCCTTCCGCGCCACGCTGGAGGAGGTGGCCGAAGCCGACGTGATCCTGCATGTGCGCGACGCGGCGCATCCCGACAGTGCGGCGCAGCGCGCCGACGTGATCGCGGTGCTGGAGTCGATGGTCGCCGACGGCGCACTCGATGCCGACTGGGGTTCGCGCTGCATCGAGGTGCTGAACAAGGCCGACCTGCTGGGCGGCGTCGCCAACCTGCCGGTGCGTGGCGATGCCGTCGCGCCGGGGCGCGCGGGAGCAGTCGCGGTGTCCGCCATCACCGGCGAGGGACTGCGGGCGCTGGAAGCCGCGATCGATGCCCGGATTGCCGCCGGCCTGGAGGAGGCCGACTACGCCATCGCCCATGCCGACGGGGCGCGGCTCGCCTGGCTCTATCAGCACGGCGAGGTGGTGACCCGCGAGGACGCCGACGACGCGGTGCATGTCCGGGTGCGCCTGCTGCCGGCCGACCGCGCGCGGTTCGAGCGCCTGCAGTGAGCGTCCGGCGCGCGGCGATGGGCGTAGGGACAAGGGCGCAGCGCTGCAGGAAACTCAGGAAACTCCCCCTCCCCCTGAGGGAGGGGGTTGGGGGGAGGGGGGCGGTACCAGGGTCGTACGGCACCACCGCGCCTCGGAACCCCTCCCCCCATCCCCCTCCCTCAAGGGGAGGGGGAGAACAGTAACTTATGACATTCAACCACCGCGACCTGACCGACCTCGCCACCCTGCTGCGCGAAGCAGCGCGCACGGAGGTGATGCCGCGCTTCCGCAACCTGCTGCCCAACGCGGTCCGCACCAAGGCCGACGCACTGGACCCGGTGACCGAGGCCGACACGGCGGCGGAAGCCGCGATCACCGCCGGGCTGCTGCACCGGTTCCCCGGTGCGGTCGTGGTGGGCGAGGAAGCCACCGCCGCCGATCCCTCGCTGCTCGGCCGCCTGGGCGACGCCGACCTGGCCTTCGTGGTCGACCCGGTCGACGGCACGGCCAACTTCGCCGATGGGCTGCCGCTGTTCGCCGTCATGGCGGCGGCGCTGATCCGCGGCGAGGTGGTGGCCGCCGCCATCCACGACCCGCTGGGCGACGACTGGGCGCTGGCGATGCGCGGCGAGGGGGCGTGGCGCGAGACGCCGGACGGACGCCGCGAGACGCTGCGCGTGGCCGCGCCGGTGCCGCTCGCCGCCATGACCGGCAGCGCGTCGTGGCGCTTCCTGCCGCCGGCGCAGCGCGCGAGGGTGTGCGCCAACCTGCCGCGCGTCGCCGCAAGCTGGGGGTTCCGCTGTGCCGGCCACGAGTACCGCATGGCCGCGGCCGGGCGCCTTCACTTTCTGTTGTTCAACCGGATGTATCCCTGGGATCACGCGCCAGGCTGGCTGCTGCATCGGGAAGCCGGCGGCTATGCGGCGGCGTTCGACGCCAGCCCGTACCGGCCGACGCGCATCGACCGCCGCCTGATTGCCGCCCCGGACAAGGCAAGCTGGCAGGCACTGCGCGACGCGCTGCTGGGCGAGGGCTAGGTACACCTCTCCCGTTCTTCGCGGGAGAGGTCGCGAAGCGGGGCGACGCGGGTGAGGGTGATGCCCGCGGCACGACCCTCACCCTCGGCGCTTTGCGCCTCGACCTCTCCCGCGAAGAGCGGGAGAGGTGTATCGCGGTCGGGCTGGCGTTTTCCGCCCCCCTGTCTGTATCTTGTTGCAATGCAGGACCGGCACGTCATCCAGAACGGCTACCTGACCGCGGCGATCAAGGCGGACGGCGCCGAGCTGTGCTCGCTGTGCGACGCCACCGGCGAGGAGATGCTTTGGCAGGCGCTGCCGGTCTGGCCGCGCCACGCGCCGGTGCTGTTCCCCATCGTCGGCCGGCTGAAGGACGACACGCTGCGCCACAACGGCCGCACCTACCGGCTGACCCAGCACGGCTTCGCCCGCGACCACCGCTTCGCCTGGCTGAACCGCACCGCCACGTCCTGCCGGCTGGTGCTGCACGACGACGCCGCCACCCGCGCCGTCTACCCGTTCGCCTTCCGCTTCGAGGTCGCCTTCACGCTGGAGGACGACGCGCTGGTCAACACCTTCACGGTGGTCAACCCCGGGCGCGAGACGCTGCCGGCCTCGGTCGGCGCGCACCCGGGGTTCCGCTGGCCGTTGCGCGAGGGGATCGAGCAGACGGCGCACGTGCTGGCATTCGACCAGCCCGAACCGGCGCCGATCCGCCGGCTGGACATTGGGCTGCTGGGACCGCCGCAGCCGACGCCGATCCAGGGCGCCACGCTGGCGCTGGATCCGGCGCTGTTCGCCGCCGACGCGATCATCCTGGACCGGCCCGCCAGTTCCTCGGTGCGCTTCACCGCGCCGGGCGCCGAGGCGATCGAGGTGGCGTGGGAGGGATTTCGGCAGCTCGGCATCTGGATGCGCCCGGGCGGCGAGTTCCTGTGCATCGAGCCATGGCACGGCACCGCCAGCCCGGTGGATTTCGACGGCGAGTTCCGCGACAAGCCGGGCCTGCTGCTGATCCCGCCCGGCGAGCGGCGCGTGCTGACGATGAGGGTGCGGCTGTGCTGAAGGTCTGCCGGGACGGCATGAGCGGCCAAAGTCGCGCTAGTGGACCGCCGTCAGCTTGCATCGGAAAGTGGCGTATTCGGGGTCGGTCGATGCTGGCTCCGAATAGGTCCCATCGCCAAACCGGCAGGGCCGGTAACCCTTCAGCTCCAGCCGGAGTCCGGGCATGTCCGCTGCGCGCAGCAAACCTTGGATATGGGTGGTACCCTGGTTTTGGTCGCGCACAAACAAGCTCGCGCCCCGCGGCTGCAAGTCCACCCGGATCGCTATCTCACCGTATTGCGGCCGCAGCAGGTTCCACACCTCGGTGAAATCCGACCACGATGTCGTTGTTGGGTTGGCGATGCTGATGGAGTTGTTGTCAAAATGGAACGGGGTCAATGTCATCAGCCGCGTCGTGCTGTCGTCGGGGAGCGAAAATTGTCCCTCGGCAAGCGCGAAGTGACTGACCGGGACCGCAACATCGGCTGAGCCGAGCATCGGAAGGAGCTTTACGACCGAGCTCACCCCCTTGCTCTGTCGGTCGATGACAACGTCCTTGATGATACCCACGCTCTCGCCATGGGTGTCCAACACGCTCTTGCCGATCATGAGCTTTGGTTGGACCTTCTGGCCGTCGGCGAGGGTCGGTAGCTCTGGGGGCGGCAGGTCACATCCGAGCACGCGAACTCAAGGCATGCCGAGGTTGCTCATTCTTCTGCACGACAATGAAGCCAGGCAATGCGGCGACTTGCTTGGACAGATCACTCGATTGGCATGGCGCGGCGCAGGTCGGCGCAACCGTCATGGGCAGCATTACGAGAGCCAACATCAGAGTCCGCCGGCGCATTCCCCTGTCTCCCTGTGTTCGACCGAGTTGTCATATCAACGGTCATAAAGTATGACCGTGGGCATGAATGGTTGGTTCGCGCGCCGGCCGCCAGTCCGATGCGCGATGCCAGCCGGCGAAAGCGTTGCCAAAGTCAACGCTTTCGTCCGCTGGCATCATGGTTCTGCCTTGCCTGCGTCGGCGCCTGGTGGCGAGGCGTCGCAGCTTCTGCCACCGGTCCTGCCTGGCTCGGTGCGTGGCGCGTATCGAACAATGTGACGACAGCCATGCAGACCGCAGCGATCGCGGATACGGTGACCAGTAATGCCTGGCGTACCACGGTCGCCTCGACGGCGCTGAATTCGGGATGCGCGTGGTTGATCAGGTTGAGGGCCAGCATTCGCGCCGCATATCCGAGGGTAACGCTGGCAAAGGCAAAGCCGAGAAAGACCACGCCCAGGAGGATCTGGGCCAATGTCGGGCGAGCACCCGTCGTGAGTGCGTCGCGAAGGACGAATCCGACCACGACAAACAGGCTGAGCTGCAGGGTGACCAGCATCGAGATCGCCTGATCCGCCGATGCAACCATGGCACTCAGATACTCGCCGATCCGGTCAAGCCGCTCGTCGCTCTTCAGGTCCGGAATGAACGCTTCGGGACTTTGGCCGACCAGGTGCTGGCTGGTCAGCCAGACCACCAGGAACAGCCCGACACACAGCACCGCTGCGCAGACCCACCGGCAGCGGAAGAGCGAGGCGAGCGTTGTCATGGGAAGCGCACAGCCGGCACGGCCGTTCCTCCCTGCCGTCGAACGGCTGAAGATTAAACCGGCCGCCGGCATCGACGCAAAGATATCGGAGACCGGTCCCGCGGACGGCGTGTGCTGTAGCGTACCCGATGATGCGCGGGCGGCCGTGCTGCTGTGTGTGCGGCATGACCGGGAGCGGGATCGCGTGTGGGTCGCCGGCATGCAACGGCGTTGACGACGGGCCGGATCGTCTAGCGCATGTCGGCATCCCGCTCAAACACCGGCCGGACGCGGCGCAGTGTCATCGGCAGCCGATCGAACAACCCAAGCCGCACCAAACACCAGCCCACCCCCAGCAAACACACCGGCGCGCCGGCGGCCAGCCGCACGGCAATCAGCGCAACCCGCCCGACCGGCTCGCCAACCAGCCACGGCACCACCAGCGCGGTGCCCGCCGCGGCCAGCGCCACCCCCAGCGCCGGCAGCCCGGCGCGGATCGGCCGCAGTGGCCCGATCCGCAGCACGCGGCCGACCATGGCCATCGTGTAGGGGCTGGTCACCAACTGCGCGGCCAGCCAGACCGTCATTGCCTGGCCCGGCGTGGCCGGCCGCAACACCGCCACCCCGATCAGCATTGCAACCACGGCGGCAACATTGGCGGCCAGCGCCGGCCCCGGCCGGCCGCAGGCGATCAGCGCGGCGCCGGGCGGAAACCACAGGAACAGCCAGGCGGTCAGCCCGATCAGCGGCAGCGCGGCGTGGCCGGCCCCGGCCCAGGCCGGTCCGAGCAGCAGCGCGACCAGCGGCACCACCACGACCGCCATGGCACCGAGCAGCGGCAGCGTCACCACCGCGGCCAGTGCCAGGCAGCGGTCCAGCACCTGGCGCAGCGCCGCCAGGTCGTGCTGACGCGCCGACATCGCCGGCAGCATCAGCCGCCACAGCGCGGTGAACGCCAACTCGCGCACCGTGTCGACCAGCCGGAACGCCATGTGCACCTCGCCGAGCGGCGCCGCGCCCGCCGTCGCGCCGATCAGCAGCACGAACAGCCGATAGCGCCCGAACTGCACCAGCGTGCTGGCGGTCAGCGGCAGCCCCAGCGCGAGCAGCTCACGCACCGCGCGCCAATGCGGCCGGCCGAGCGGTCCCCCGTTTGGTCGCCACCCCGCCCGGACCAGCAGCGCGAGCGCCCCGGCGCTGGCGGTGACCGCCTGTTGCAGCACCAGCGCCCAGGCGCCGGCGCCGGCCAGTGCCGCGGTGATGCCGGCGAGCGTGCCGAGGCCCTGGCCGATCAGCGTGCGTCCAGCGAGGGCGCGATAATTCCGCTCGCGCGTCAGCTTGCCCTGCATCGCCCCGGCCGCACCGACCAGCGGCAGCGGCAGGGCCAGCAGCACCGCCATTTCCGGCAGCCTGGGATCGGTCAGCAGTTCGCGCAGCACCGGTCCGGCGGCAAGCTGGATCGCCGCCGCCGCGACCCCCACCGCGGTGGACGCCCAGACCGCGCTGGCCATGGCCGCGTCATCGAGGCGCGTCCGTTGCACGATCGCATCGGCGAACAGTGCGTTGACCGCCACCCACAGCAGCACGTGCACCGAGACGGCGGCGGCGGCGATGCCGACCTCGGCGGGGCCGATCAGCCGCGCGACGATGAAGGCCGAGACGAAGGAAAGCCCGGCGGCCGCGATGGCCTCCAGCCCGGACCAGAAGACGTTGCGGGCGATATGGCGGCTCAGGGAAAACGGCCTTCACCGGATACCGCGCCGGCAGGTGCGCCGCCGCGGGCGGGTGATGCGGGCGGATGGCGCGGCGGTGTCGCTCGGTTCGATGCAAGCAAGATCCACCGCAGAGCGCGCGGAGCACGCGGAGGAAGCAATCCGGTCGCATCGTGCTGACTGCAATGCCCGGTCAAATCGTGCATGCCGCCAATCCCGGCGGCACGGCGCGTAGCGCAGACAGTCTGCCTCCGCGTGCTCTGCGCGCTCCGCGGTGGATCTTGCCTCCTTGCGGACCCGCGAGCTGCTGCCTGGCCTCCCAATCCCCGGTTCGCCACCGTCACGATCGCCAGCGCGGCGAGCAGCGGCGGCAGCCACATCACCCGGCTCTGGTAGCGGTCGTGCGGGCCGGACAGCCCCCCGGCGATCAGCGCGTTGGCCGGCAGCGCCAGCAGCACGAGCACCAGGAATCCGCCGAGACGCTGCCGCCGCCACAGCGCCACCGGCAGCAGCGCGGCGCACAGCACGACACCCAGCAGCGCCACCACGCCATGCAGCGCCCCGAGCCAAGCCGGCACCAGCGGCAGCCCGTTGGTCTGGCGCGCCGCCAGGTAGGCGTCGGCCTCGAACCGCGGGAAATCCCGCAGGATCCAGGGCGTGACGGTCCGCGGCCAGGGTCCGAGGCCATCGCCGGTCGCGAACTGGGCAAACTGGCGCACCGCGTTGCCCAGGATGGCGCGCAGCTCGGTGGCGGGCTCGGCCACCAGCGCACGGGCCATGATGGCGTTGGCCTCGGTGCTCACCAGCTTGGCGCCGCCGGCCCGCGCCAGCGGGCTATCCGGCAGCCAGAGAAAGTCATCGGCGTTCGCCGGGAACTGATCGAGATAGGGACACAGCCGCCAGTGCATCCGCGGGCAATCCCGCTGAAGTACGCGCATGCCCGGTCCGTCGTAGATCACCCGCGCCAGCGAGAAGACATTGCTGAACGGCGCCACGGTGGCGCGATGAAAGGCGATAATATTGACCCCGGTCAGCGCGACGCAGGCCAGGGCGGGCGCCAGCAGCAACGGGACGGCATCGCGCCCGATGCTGGAACGAAGCGTGCGGACACCTAGCCACCAGCGCAGCGCCAGCACCCCCGGCAGCAGCGCCAGGGCGAGCAGCAGGTGCGACTGATGTGCCGCGATCATGAAGGCGGCGAATCCGGTCAGCCAGAAGCGCTCGCCGCGCGACAGGCTGGCAGAGGCGAACGCCAGCAGCCCCAGCGCCAGCACCAGCAGGCCGGTGAACAGATCGGGCATAAGCCGCGTGGCGAGCCATGGCAGCGCGGTGGCCACTGCCAGGGCGCCGGTGAGCGGCAGCAGCCACCAGGCGGACACCGCCGGCAGCAGGGCGCGGCGCAGCAGGTGCAGCGTGTGGCTGGCCAGCAGCGCCTGCGCAACGATCGCGGGCCAGGTGGTCAGGGTCAGGTGCAGCGCCAGCAGGAACAGGCTGTAGAAGACCGGCCGGTCCCAGCCGAGATAATGGTGGACTGCCTGGGAGAGGTAGGTGCCGGTGTCGGAGAACACCAGCGGATAGCCGTTGACCGCCGCCGGCCAGAGCAGGGGGGCGGCGCCGAGGAGGATGGCGAGAAGGGGCGAGGGTGGAAGACATTTCTCCCCCTCCCCTTGAGGGAGGGGGCTGGGGGGAGGGGTCGGCGCGGTACCCTGCTGGAGATTGGGGTACCGCGCCGACCCCGCCCCCCGCCCTTGGTCCGCTTCGCGGCCCAAGCCCTCAAGGGGAGGGGGAGTAGTAACGCTTAGATCACTCCCCATAGCCACCCGGATGCGCCTCGCGCCAGGCGAAGGCGCTGCGGACGATGGCGTCCAGCGCGGTGTGGCGCGGCTGCCAGCCGGCCTCGGCCCGGATCCGCCGCGCCGAGGCGACCAGCACCGCCGGATCGCCCGGCCGGCGCGCCGCCAACTCGTGCGGCACTGCACGACCCGCGACGCGCGCCACCGACTGCAGCACCTCCAGCACCGAATGCCCGGTTTCCGTCCCGAGATTCCAGGTCAGGCTGCCGCCCCCCGCCCGCCGGGCGTCCAGATGATCCAGCGCCAGCAGATGCGCCTCGGCCAGGTCCGCGACATGCACGTAATCGCGCACGCAGGTGCCGTCCGGCGTCGGATAGTCGGTGCCGAACACCTTCAGCGGCGGCCGCCGCCCCAGCACCGCATCGATCGCCAGCGGAATCAGGTGCGTCTCCGGCGCGTGATCCTCGCCGAGCCGGCCGTCCGGGTCCGCGCCGGCGGCATTGAAATAGCGCAGCACGCCGCTGCGCAACCCGTGGATCCTCCCCGCCCAATACAGCGCGCGCTCCAGCATGCGCTTGCTCTCGCCGTACGGGGACCCCGGATCGATCGGCGCGTCCTCGCCAATCGGCGAGATCGCCGCGTCGCCATAGACCGCGGCGGTCGAGGACAGCACGAAGCGCCGCATCCCGTGGCGCACGCAGGCGTCGATCAGCCGCATGCCCAGCGTCGCGTTGTCGTGCAAGTAGCGGAACGGCTCGCGCATGCTGGCGCCGACTTCGATCAGCGCGGCGAAGTGGAACACCGCGTCCCACGGCCCGTCGGCGAGCAGTGCGTCGACCGCTTCCGCATCGGCCAGGTCCGCCACCACCAGCCGCACGCCGTCCGGCACCGCCGCGCGGTGCCCGGTGGAAAGATTGTCCAGCACCACGACCTGCGCGCCGCGCGCACCCAGCAGCGCCACGAGATGGCTGCCGATGTAGCCGGCCCCGCCGGTGACCAGGAAACGCCTGGCGGAAAGATTGGATGCCATCGGTGCCTACCCCCGGAAATAGCCGCCGTAGCGCGGGTGGTAGACCTCGGCATCGGCGGACCCGGAGCGCAGATGCATGCGGGCATCGACGCGCGTCAAGGCAACGCCGGCGACGTTGGCGCCGGCCTCACCCAACAGTGCGAGCGCGTGCTCGGCGACGCCGAGCGGGGTGGAACGCCAGCGCAGGCACAGCAGCGTGGCATCGGCGATCCCGGCGATCACCCGCGTGTCGGTCATCGCCTGGGCCGGCGGCGCGTCGAGCAAAACGAGGTCGAACTGCTCGCGCAGCCGCCCCAGCAGCCGCGCCATCGCCTCCGACATGAACAGGCTGGACGCGTTGGCCTCCGGCGAGCCCGCGGCGATGTAGCGCATGCCCGACAGCGTGTCCTGGCGCATCACCTGCTCCTCGGTCGCGTGGCCCGCCAGCAGGTCGGTCAGGCCCAGCTCGCCGTCGGCCCCCAGCAGGCGGCCGAACGCTGGCTGGCGGACGTCGCAATCCAGTGCGCAGACGCGCTCCCCGGCCAGCGCCGCCATGCGGCCCAGCGCCAGGGTGACCGTGGTCTTGCCCTCAGCCGGGCAGGCGGCGGTGATCGCGACGATGCGCGGGCGGGGGACGCCGATCCACAGCCCGGCGCGCAGCGCGCGAAGCTGCTCGGCGAACCGCGACAGCGGCTTCATCGCGGCATAGGCGGCGATCGGCATGTGGCCGAGGCGGCGCGCCGGGACCTCCGGGATCAGCGCGAAGCAGGGCAGGCCCAGCGTCGCGCGCACTTCGGTGCCGCTGCGCAGGCTGCGGTCGGTCACCTCGGCGATGTAGACCAGCAGCAGCCCGAACATCAGGCCGAGCGCGCTGGCGCCGGCCATGATCTGAACCACCCGCGGGGAACTGGGCGAGGCGGGCGGCAGCGCCAGCGAGAGCTCGTGCGCGTCGGGCGATTCCACCGCGGCCTGCTGGGCGGTCTGCTGGATGCTGCCCAGCACCGCCTGCAGCAACGCGCGCTGCGCGTCGGCGTCGCGCTGCATGCCGTCGAGCGGGATCTGCGCCTGGGCGGTGCTGTCGACCGCCTGGCGCGCGGTGCGCAGATCGGCCTCCAGCGCCGCGACGCGCTCGGCGGCGGCCCGCGCGTCGGCCTCGGTGGCGGCGACCACCCGCACGGTCTCGGCCGCCACTGCGCGGTTGGTGTCGGCGATCTGCCGGCCCAGGTTGATGACGTCGGGATGGTTCGGCCCGAGCCGGGTTTCGAGCCCCTGAAGCTGGGCGCGCAGGTTGTCCGTCTGGGCGCGCAGCGGCACCACCGAGGGCGCGATCGCGGCCAGCGCCGCGGCGCCCGCCTTGCCGCGCGCGGCATCCAGCCGGGCCTGCGCCGTCGCCATGTCGGCCCGCGCCGTTTCCAGGTCTTCGCTCAGGTGGCTGACCTGCTCGGCGTCCAGCCCGGCGTGCATGCCCTGGATCATGCCGTGTCCGGCGCGGTAGGCGGCGATGCGGTCCTCGTCGCCGCGCACCTGCGCGCGCAGCTCGGCCACCCGCGCGTCCAGCCAGTCATCGGCCTTGCGCACGGCGCGGTACTTCGCCGCGAGCCCGTCCTTGATGTAGATGTCCATCACCATGTTGACCGCGGCGGCGGCGATCACGCGGTCCGGCGCGGTAAAGGTGACGGTGATGACGCGCGAGGCGCGGACCGTGGTGGTGCCGATCGCCTGCTGCACCGCGAGCAGCACCGCGTTGCGGGCGTCGTCGATCCGCGGGCCGGCCATGCTGTCGGTGGTGGCACCGTGGGTGTCCCGCTGGGTGCCGCCCTGGGTGTCCCGCTGGGTGTCGCCCCGGGTGCCACCCTGGGTGTCGCGCCGGGTGCTGCCCGGGGTGTCGCCCCGGGTGTCGCTTTTGGCGGCGCCGGGCCCAAGGCCGGCGCCGGTGCCCGCGCTGGTGTACGGGGGCGCGCCGTTGTCGCCGGTCGGAGCGGCAGGCGCACGCGCCAGCCAGCCGGCGACGCGCCGCAGCAGGCGGACCGGCAGTGGCCGCGGCCGCAGCGCCGGATTGAACGCAGGATTGTCGAACAGGTTGAGCTGCGTCGCCACGCGCTCCGCGATCTTCAGGCTGCGCAGCACCTCGGCCTGGCTGGCCATGACGTCCTCGGTGATCGGGTCGGCCTGCAGGATGCTTTGCAGCTCGGCCAGCCGATACGCCGGCGGGTCGTACAGCAGCGTGCCGGTCGCCGTGTACAGCGGCGTGGTGGCATGCAACGCAATGGCCGCGGCCAGCGGAATCAGCACGACCGAGGCGAGCAGCAGCCACTGGCGGCGGCGCAGGATGCCGAGCAGAACCCCGGGCGTGAGCGGGGGATGCTGTATGGCCGCGGGATCCGCGACGGGCGGTGCGGCGCGCCGTCTTGGCCGGATCGCCTCCGCCGTATAGGGTGGGGTGTCCAGTGCCGCCATCCCTGCCCATAATGATCCGGCGCGACATCATGTCGGGTCGGACACGCCGGAGCGTGCCAGAGATGGATAGGCTGATGCGCCTTAACGGCCGGCTAACGTGCGCGCGGCGAATTTTCCTCGCACTGCTGCTGGCCGGCTGCGGCGGGCCGGGCGCCGGCCTGCCGCCGATCCCGCCGAGCCCCTCGGGCGCCTATCACCTCGGGCCGGGCGACCAGATCCGCATCATCACGCTGGGCGAGGACCGGCTGACCGGCGAGTTCCGCGTCAACGACAGCGGTGCGCTCGCACTGCCGCTGCTCGGCACGGTGCACGCCGCCGGGCTGACGACGGGCGAACTGGAACACGTGCTCGCCGCCCGGCTGGTGCAGTCGCAACTGATCCGCGACCCGTCGGTGTCGGTGGAGGTGACGACCTATCGGCCGATCTTCGTCCTGGGCGAGGTCAACCATCCGGGCGAGTATCCGTATCAGCCCGGCATGACCGTGGTCAGCGCCGTCGCGGTCGCCGGGGGGTTCACCTACCGCGCGGTGCAGGACCGCGCGTCGATCGTGCGCAGCGTCGGGGGCAAGGCGACGGAGTGGCGCGCGGAGCGGCAGACCTATGTGCAGCCGGGGGACGTGATCACGATCTATGAGCGGAGATTCTGAGAGCGGGCAGTGATCAGTGATCAGTAGGCGGTGCTCGGGCGCTGGCTGCTTGGAGACCCCGAGACAGCGGCCGAGTCGTCCCCAAATCTGAGTACCGTTGCGGCCGAAGATGTCCGTGTTGACTGGTCCGGGATCGAGGCGCTGACACGCAGGCCGGTTTGCGTGCCATCGTGCCGGCGCAGTCGGAACACTGAAGGCTCTGGAGTCTTGGACAAGCAGACTAAGGGTGCCTCGGTCAATAATGTAATTGCGTTTTCATCCTAATAGCCTGCGCCCCCAGGTCATGGTCGCCGCGAGAGATTTGGCCTACGGAGTTCGCCATGGAAGACGCTCGCGAGGGGGCACTTGTTGTTCCAAGATCGCCACCCTAGGCTCGCTAATCATTCGACAGACGTTCTGGTGACCGCGAAGTCGGCATCTCGGCGAAAGGACTCTCTGGTGAGTAGCATGAAGGATATCGTGGTCGTTGCACCAATCAATTTCATGACTGAGGACGCTCGACGCGACATTTCCGAGAACCGATACGGCAACGTCGAACTTCTGGAGGGCGATCAACGAACCGACGTTGAGTGGGCGCAAATCGCCATCAACGGAGGTGCCAAGGTCCTGGTTTCCCGTGGCGGGGCCTACGAACGGCTCAAGTCGAAATTTGACCTGCCGATCGTCGAGATCAAGGTCACGGCCTTCGACCTGATCGAAGCCTTCAAGGAAGTGAAGCGGCTTGACGACAGCGGATTGGTCGGCGTGGTTGGCTACCACAATGTCATCGATGGGGCAGAGATCATTGCCGAGGTGATGAATTCGAAAGTGGTGTGCTACAAGAATCAAAGACAGAAGGGACGTGTCGGCCGAGGTCGACAGACAGATCCGGTTGGGTGTCAAAGTCTTCCTGGGAGACGGGAATGTCGTGCGTGCGGCCAGGGAATATGACTGCAAGGCCGTGCTCGTGCACTCCGGCAGCCAAGCCATGCAACATGCCATCGAGCAGGCCAGGAACATTCTCGACGCCACGCGTCAGGACAAGGAAAAGGCCCAGAAATTCTCAACGATCATCGACTTCGTCCACGACGGAATCATAGCGATCGACAGCAGCGGATACGTCACGCTCTTCAACACCGCGTTGGAGAAGATCACTGGACTCGGCAGGCAGGAAGCCCTGGGACGCAACATCGCCGACATCATTCCGGGCGCCCGACTGACCGAGGTTCTCGAAACGGCGCGGACGGAAATTGGCGACATCCAACGGCTGGATGCCCAGACCGTGATTGCCTCCAACCGCATTCCGATCGTGGTGGACGGCGAAGTCCGGGGAGCGGTGGCGACCTATCAGGACATCACCGAGGTTCAGAAGCTCGAACAAGCAATCCGGATCCGGCTGTCGGAAAAGGGTTTCATCGCACGCTACGGGCTCTCCGACATCATCCACGCCAGCGGCTCGATGTCCCGATGCATTGAGGCGGCCAGGAAAATCGCACGATACAATACGTCGGTTCTGATCTGCGGCCCGTCCGGCGTCGGCAAGGAGCTTTTCGCGCAGGGCATCCACAACAGCAGCCACCATAGCAACTCGCCATTCGTGGCCATCAACTGCGCCGCGCTGCCCGAGACGCTGATCGAAAGCGAGCTCTTCGGATACAGCGAGGGCTCGTTCACCGGTGCCACGAAGAAGGGCAAGGCGGGCCTTTTCGAGATGGCTCACGGGGGGACGATCTTCCTCGATGAGATCAGTGAGCTGCCGCTTCTTCTGCAGGGGCGCCTGCTGAGAGTGCTGCAGGAAAAGCAGGTCATGCGCCTCGGCGACAGCAAGCTGATTCCCGTGGATGTCCGGATCGTCTGCGCCACCAACAAGGACCTTCGCGATCTTGTCGATTCGAATCAATTCAGGAGGGACCTCTATTTCAGGATCGCAGTCTTCAACCTGTACATCCCGCCGCTGAGCGAGCGTGTGGAAGACATCGAGCTGCTGGCCACCCACTTCGTGGACGAGTTCAGCCGCAGGTATCGCAAGGGCCGGATGAAGTTAACCAGGCAGGCCGTCGAATACCTGCAAGCCTACGAATACTACGGCAATGTCCGCGAGCTTCAGGGAATGATCGAACGTGCCGTGATCATTTCCGAACGTTCGTCGGTCGACGTGGAGGGGTTGACGGCGATGACCTGGCCGAAAGCCCAGGCCCCATCCGAGAAGCCCGATGCTGCGTTTCCCGATGGTCGGACGTTGGCGGAGGTAGAGAACTGGTACATCTCGCATGTGCTTGCCAACGCCAACGGCTCGATGGCGAAGTCCAGTTCGATCCTGGGCATCGACCGCACGACCCTGTGGAGGCGGATCAAGGACGGGCACCTCCCGGCTGGGATCCCGCTCCACTCCCCCGCGAAGGGACGCAGAACGCCCGTTGAGCGGAGCAGCGCCGTCCACCTGCGGTCCTCCTGACGGCGGTTTCGCGTCACCCGTGCAACCGTGCCAGGAGGATCCTGGCCGTTGTTGCACATTCCCACGTTGGGTTGCAATTTGCAGCATTTCAACACGCCTGACCTGTGATCATCTTCTGACGTTGCCTTGTGAATCAGTGGCTTAACTCCACACGTCGAACGTGGCCCGGTTATTGCTCAGGGAAGCAGCGTCCAGCATCCAACGAAATACCCGTGTCATGAAAGTCGGCTTGGCCAGCTTCGCGTTCCGATGGGCTTTCAAGGCCGGCTTGACCCTTGAGGGATTCCTGCGGCAGGCAGCCGACTTCGGCGCCGAGGTCGTTCAGCTCTGCGAGAATTCCGGCATCGATCGCCTGGGCGGGCACGAACTGAAGGATCTTGCCGGCCTCGCCCGCCGCCTGGGCATCGCCCTGGAGTGCGGCGGCACCGGTGGACACCGGGACCAGATGGAAGCCGGCATCCGCCGCACGGCGTCACTGGGTGGCCGGATTTACCGCTGCGTGCTGGATGCGGCCGGCCTGACCCCGGAGGAAGCGACTGTGCACGTGCGGGCGCTGCTGCCCCTGCTTCAGGAATGCGGGGTGACGCTGTGCGCCGAAAACCATTTCCGCTTTTCCCCGCAGACCCTGAGCAGGATGATTGCCACGATCGACCACCCCGCGGTGCGCGTCTGCCTCGACCCGCTCAATTCCATCGCCCGGTGGAGCGGCCCGGAGGAGACCGTCCGAGAACTGCTGCCCTTCGCCCGGACCGCCCACATCAAGGACGCCCGTATCGAACGCGCGGGCAGCGGCTGGGTGATTTCGGGGGCTCCCCTCGGGGAGGGAAGCGTCGATCTCGCGCACTACCTGGCAGCCGTCGCGCCCCAGGTGGAAAGCCTGCTGCTCGAATGTTGGATGGACCCGGTCGACGGCGAGCATGGCGTCCGCACCCTCGGGCAGGAAGCCGATTGGGCCAGGCGAGGCCTGGCCTTCATCAGGAAAGGGATAGAGGGAAGCCGCGCATGAATGCACGAAAACGCGGTTCGCGCAGATCCCAGCACGATCGTTGACCAATCAGGCGAGGACGACCAGCCATGAAGCCCGATCCGCATCAGCCCAATCGCTACTCTATCATCACCGGATTCTACGGCCGGCAGGCCAACCGGTTCATGGAGTACCAGCCGCAGCGTACCATCACCGAAAAGCTGCAGATGGTTGCCCGCACGCCGGGCTGCGATGGCGCCGAGCTGTGCTACCCGGATGACTTTAAGGACCGCACGTTGCTGCGCCAGTTGGTCCAGGACCTGGATCTCGGCATTTCCGCGATCAATTTCCGGTCGCGCCGTCCCGGCCAGTGGATGCGCGGTTCGTGGACGTCCGAAAACGCCGCCGAACGCCAGGCCGTCATCGACGACTGCCGCCAACTGGTCGACATCGCCGCCGGCATGGGTGTCTCGCGGATCACCAACTGCCCGCTCAACGACGGTGCCGACTTCGCCTTCGAGATGGAATACGCCCGCGCGTACGACCATGCGGCGGAAACCTATGCGGCGGTGGCGTCGCACAACCCCGCCATCCGCATCTGCATCGAATACAAGCCCAGCGAGCCGCGCGCCCGTTGCCTGTTCGACACCGCCGGCGGCACGCTGGGCTTCGTGCAGACGGTGGGCGCGGCGAACCTCGGCATCACCCTTGACCTCGGCCACGCGCTGGCGGCCGGGGAACGCCCGGCGCAATCCGCCGCCCTGCTCGCCCGTGCCGGCAAGTTGTTCTACGTCCATCTCAACGACAACGACGGCGCCTTCGACTGGGACCTTCCGCCCGGCGTGCTGCGCTTCTGGGAAACCCTTGAATTCCTCTATGCCTTGCCCGGGCTCGGCTATGCGGGCGACTGGTTCTCGTTCGACATCGTGCCCAAGGAATTCGACCCGGTGAAGGTCTATGGCGACGCCTTCGCCATCACCCGCAAGATGGAAAGCATCATCGCCCGCTTCGACCGCGCACGGCTGGACGAGCTGATCCGCGACCGTGACCCGACCACCACCATGTCCTACCTGTTCTCGCTCCTGTAAGGCGCGGGCCGGCCACGACGAGCGCGCAACAACGTCACATCCAGGATTTTGGAGGGCGGAGATGACCTACAGGCGGGTCTGGATCGCGGTCTTCCTGTTCACCATGGCGTTGATCAACTACATGGATCGCATCACCCTGTCGTTCTCCATCGGCCCGATCGGCAAGGAGTTCGGACTGGGCGACGTGGCGAAAGGCTATCTCTTCTCGTCCTTCCTGTGGACCTACGCGGCTTTTGTAATTCCCATGGGTCTCCTTGCGGACCGCTACGGCGCCAAGAAGGTGGCGGGCTGGGGGATGGGCATCTGGTCGCTGGCGACGGCCTTGTCCGGGCTGTCGGTCGGTTTCGTATCTCTCCTGGCGACCCGCCTTGTCATGGGCGGCGGCGAGTCCTGCACCAACCCCGCGGGGGCAAAGGTCATCCGCGAGTGGATTCCGGCAGGCGAGCGCGGCATGTTCGCCGCGGCCTTCAACACGGGTGCCTACGCGGGACCGGCGTTTTGCGCGCTGGTGGCGGGCACTATCATCGAAGCCTGGGGTTGGCGGGCCTTGTTCGTTATCGCCGGCGGCATCGGCTTGGCATGGCTGCTTGCCTGGGTATTGTTCTTCGACAGGCCGGAGGCCGCCCGTTGGCTCGGTGAGGAGGAGCGGAAAAAGATCCTGGCGGAACGCAATGCGGGTGTGAAAGAGAGCGACACGGCGACCAGGCCCGCCGGACTGTTGCGGCTTATGCGCACCCAATCTCTTTGGGGCATTACAATAACCCAAAGCTGCAACACCTACTCGCAATATCTGTTCCTCACCTGGCTGCCGAGCTACCTGCAGACCGTGAAGCACCTCACGCTGATGAAAACGGGCATTTACACGGCGGTGCCGTACATTGTTGCGGTTCTGATTTGTCTCGGTATGGCCAAACTCAGCGACCGTTTGCTGGCCCGGTCAGGACCTGCTTCCGGCCGCCGCCGCAACATGATTGCGTTCACGATGGCGATGGCCGCGGTCGTGCTCGCGGTACCGTTCATCGACGATGTCGGGTTGCTGATCGTCGTGATTTGCCTCTCGATCGGCGGGGTCGCGACGACGACCGCGCTGAATCAGGCGCTTCTGAACGATCTCCTGGTGAACCCCAAGGACATCGCCAAGGCGATGGCGTTCTTCGTTATCGGCAGCAATTTGTTCGCCATGCTGGCGCCGATCGTCACCGGCTACGTCATTGCCATCACCGGCAGCTACGACTGGGCGTTCGGTTTCGCCGGCATTCTGCTCGTGCTCGGCGCGATATCCGACTTGACGCTCACGCGCAGGCCCATGCGTGTCGTTATGGACCTACCCGCTGATTCGGTCCCTGCGGAGTGAGCCTGTGCAAAGCTTCGAGGCCGAAGTTGAAGGTCTTGTCCGTTGGCTGGGCATGAAGCAATTCATGCCCAGCCTGACAAGGTGATGTCGATACGGTGTCGCGCTTGAGGTCACCGCATCAAGGAGGACCTGATGACGTACGACTACCGCGAAAAGGTTTACAATAGCAACGACCTCTACGCCCACAGGGCCGGACGGCGCTGGGCGAGGCGCGGCAGCTATTCCGAGAACCCATGATGAACCATGAGCCGATGATCCGCGACCTCGGGCACATGGCCGGCGCGATCCGCGCGCTTTCCATGGACGCGATCAACCGAGCGCAGTCCGGGCATCCCGGGTTGCCGCTCGGTGCGGCCGACATCGCTACCGCGCTATTCTCGCAGTTCCTGAAGTTCGATCCGCAGCATCCTGATTGGCCGGACCGCGACCGTTTCGTGCTTTCTGCGGGCCACGGCTCAATGTTGGCCTACGCGTTGGCTTATCTGACCGGCTACCCGGCGATGACGTTGGACGAAATCCGACGATTCCGCCGTCTCGGCAGTAAGACCCCGGGACATCCGGAACTCGATCTTTCGATCGGAATCGAGGCGACAACCGGTCCGCTTGGCCAGGGCCTTGGCATGGCAGTCGGCATGGCGCTGGCCGAGCGAATGCTGCGCGAGCGGTTCGGCACCGATCTGGTCGATCACTTTACCTACGTGCTGGCCGGTGACGGCTGTCTGATGGAAGGAGTTTCCTACGAGGCGACCGCACTGGCGGGTCACCTCAGGCTGGATCGGCTCGTTGTGCTGTTCGACGACAACGGCATTTCCATCGACGGCCCGACGAGCCTGGTCACATCAGAGAACCAGAAGGGACGATTTGAGGCCTGCGGCTGGCACTTCCAGGCCGTGGTCGGGCACGATGCGGAACAGCTCGCCCATGCCATCGCGCTTGCAAAGCAGTCCGACCGGCCGAGCCTCATCGCCTGTCGCACCACGATCGGGCTCGGCTTGCCCGGGAAGGCTGGGACCGCGGCAGCCCACGGCCAGCCCCTGACGGATGAGGAGGTGGCCGGCGCGCGGATGGCCCTCGACTGGCCGTACCCGCCGTTCGAGATACCGGCCGACATCCTCGCGGCCTGGAGGGCCGTCGGCGCACAGGGCGCCGCCGCGTACCAGGCGTGGAACGACCGCCTGCGCACCTGCGGCATCGAACGGCGCGAGTGTTTTCAGAACTGGCTGGCGGGCAGGCTGCCCGGGGAATGGCGCCGTGCGCTACAGACGTGCAAGCAGCACCTGGCCGCGATGGGCGCGCCGGAACCGACGCGCAAGGCCTCGAAAACAGTCATGGAAGCGCTGGTGCCGGCGGTCCCCAACCTGATCGGCGGTTCGGCCGACCTTACGCCGAGCAACCTCAGCCGGCCGGACGGCTTGCCCGTCGTGTCCGCCGAGAATTACGCCGGCCGCTACATCCATTTCGGCGTGCGCGAACACGCCATGGCAGCGATCACCAACGGCATTGCCCTGCACAAGGGCTTCTTGCCGTACTGCGCAACCTTCCTCTGCTTCGTCGACTACAACCGCGCCGCCGTGCGCCTTTCGGCCCTGATGAAGCAGAAGATCATCTACGTGCTGACCCACGATTCCATCACGCAGGGGCAGGACGGCCCGACGCACCAACCGGTTGAGCACTTCATCACCATGCGCGCCACGCCGAACCTGCTGTTCATGCGACCCGCCGATGGAGTGGAGGTAGCCGAGTGCTGGGAGCTGGCACTGGAAGCGACGGACCAGCCGGTGGCGCTGATCCTGACAAGGGAAGCGGTGCCGCCGGTGCGCGACGCGGCCGGCGCCAGCAATCTTTGCCGCACCGGCGCCTATGTGCTGCACGAGGCGTCTGGCCGCGCCCGCGTAACTCTTCTGGCCACCGGCTCGGAAGTTTCGGTCGCCGTGCGCGCGCGCACCGTCCTGGAGGCGGACGGCATCCCCACCCGCGTGGTCTCGATGCCCTGCCTGGAGGTGTTCGACCGCCAGCCCGAGCAATTCCGTCTCTCGATCCTACAACCCGAGACCTTGCGCGTCTCCATCGAAGCGGCGACGGTCGTGGGATGGGATCGCTATGTGGGGCCGGACGGGCTCAGCATCGGGATGCGAGGCTTCGGGGCGTCGGGCCGGCCGGAGGAGCTGATGGAGTATTTCGGTATCACCCCCAAGGCGGTGGCCGCGGCGGTCGAAGCGAAGCTCGGTCTGGCATGAGTTGCTAACGATGCGACGAGCGTGAAGATCGTGAGTCAGGCCGACACCCCGGCGATGGCCAGCCTTCATTGAGTAGTCCAGTCGGACCAGTTTCCAGGACCAGGGCTACCCGTCGAGAAGCTCGGAACTCAAAGTGGAAGGTTTCGTAGCCAAGTTCCACTGACTGGTGAGAAGCGCAAAACTCGGAGGAAAACGATGACACGGCACACAAACGAAAATGGCTCTCTTGTCGATCACGACGAAAGCCGGCGTAGCTTTCTTAAGCTCGGTGCAGCCGGCCTGGTGGCAGTCGGCGCGGCGAGTTTCGTAAAGCCGGCCGGAGCAATCGGGCGCGGAGGAGCTGCTGTCACAGTGGAAGGAAATAAAGTTCTCGTTGGCGGCGTCTCTTTCAAAATTCGGGGTCTGAGGCTGGCGAACGCGCTCATGTCGGACAAGGCGACGACAGATCTGGTGGAGCGCGGGTTAGATCGCCACCGCAGCTATGGCGTCAACATGATCAGCGTCTATGTGATGGGCTCACGGTTTGGAGACGTTAAGGGTTACAATAGGGAGGGCAGTTTGAATCCCGTTTATGAGCAGCGACTGGCGCGCATCATAGAAGCGTGCGAAGCACGCGGCATGATCGTGCTGGTCGGCTGCCTTTATTGGGGGGGATCAGCGGCTAAGGCGGATTTGGAACACTGGACGCAGGCCGACGCGAACCAGGCGGTATTCAATACCGTAAAATGGCTTGCCGAGAACGATTACACCAACGTATTTGTCGATCCAGATAACGAAGGCATGGCGCATGTCGCAAAGGGATTTGATATCGGCAAGATGATTGACGCAGGTCACGCAGCAAATCCCCGAATGGTCATGGCCTATAACTTTCTCGACTGGCCGCCCGCGAACGCAGACATTCTGATTCATTTCAGCCCGCCCACAGGGCCTGGAGCCGGCGGCGCTCAACTCGTGCGACCCTATGTCGAGACCGAAGGCTCGCCGCTATCGTATATGACTGGCGAGGACTACTGGGGTCCCTATAGCCGCGGGACACGCACGGACAATTACATCAATATCGGCGTCTACACGTACAAGATGAAAAAGGCGCAGAAGATGCGCACGACGTGGGGTATCGAGAACGAAGCCGGATACGTGCTTGCTTCAACTTGGCTACAGGCAGCAGATGCGCCGTATGACTCGCCTGGCGGAAGCGGGACGCAGGACGACCCCGGGGTGCGGTGGTGGCTCGAATACATCAGCGAACGTCACAGAGCTTAGCAGCGCGATGACGAACTCGGTGGTCAGGCGAGCGGGTACGATCGGCCCGCTTGGTGAACTGTTGCCACAAACCGGTGACTCTGGGCGAGCGCAGTTCGGTCAGCAGCAACATCACCCCCAGGGCGGTCGCCGCGGCGGTCGAAGCGAAGCTCGGCCTGGCATGAGTTCCGGCACGAACTCCGTGATGAGCCTGCCATCGGGCACTTGTCCCGGTGGTGGCGCCGGTGGCGATACGGCCGGGGTGCGTGCCGAGGCGCCTCCTGTCCTTTCCCCTCCCGCCACCTTGGTCCGCGCCGCGGCCCAGACCCCCGAACGCGGGGCGGCAGGCGAAGATTCCGACACGAACTCCATGAACCGTGGCGCCGCCGCGTGTCCCCATCAGTGATCAGCGGGCGGTGCCCGGTGGACGATGCTCGGGCGCGGTTTCCCGATCACTGACCACTGCCCACTGAATCTGTGCTAACCTCCCCGCATGAGCATCACCCAGGCACCCACCCGCGCCGCCCCCGCCGCGGGTCCCGGCCGCAACGACCCCTGCCCCTGCGGCAGCGGGCGAAAATTCAAGCAGTGCTGCGGCCTCGCCCCGCAGGGCCGGCCCGCCGCGCCCGCGGCCTCTGCCGCCACGGTCGACCCGCTCAAGATGAAGGCCGGCGGCGCGCTGACCGAGGCGGGCCAGCTCACCGGCAATTTCAGCCCGCTGCAGCGCGTGCTGCGGCTCGGGCCGACCACCGCTCCGGCGGCGCCCGCGGCCCCGGTCGAGACCTCGGCGGCGGGGGAAGAGACGGCGCGGGCGTACCTCAATCTGGCGCGCGGCTATGTCGCGGCCAAGCGGATCGGCGATGCGATCCAGGCCTGGCGCCAGGCCACCAGGCTCGACCCGTCGAACCACCTCGCCTGGCAGGACCTGGGCACCGCGCTGCTGCAGATCGGCCGCCTGCCCGACGCGATCGGCGCCTTCCGCCGCGCGATCGCCGCCAAGCCGGATTTCGCCCCGGCCCACCACATGCTGGGCATGGCGCTGGAATCGCAGGGCAACGAGACCATGGCGGTGGGCGCCCTGCGCCGCGCCGTCGCCTTGCAGCCCAAGCTGGCGGACGCGCACGCCCGCATCGGCACCCTGCTGATGTCGCTGTCACGCCGGCCGGAGGCGATCGCCTCCCTGCGCCGCGCCGCCGAGGTCGCCCCGCAGGCCGATATCGGCCGGCTGTCGCTGGCCAAGGCGCTGATGGCCGAGGAGCGGCAGGACGAGGCGATCGCCGTGCTGCGCCGCATGCTGGCGCGCAATCCGACCAATTTCGACGCCCGCAAGATGCTGGGCGACGCGTTGTCGTTCGCCGGGCAGTTCGAGGAAGCCGGGCAGGAGTACCAGCGGGCGATCGACACCGGCCGCCAGCCGATCAGCGCCTACCACAGCCTGGTGATGTCGCGGAAGCTGATCGAGGCCGACCGGCCGCTGATCGACGGCATGCGGCGCGTGCTGGCGCGCGGCCGGCTGCAGGATTTCTCGCTGATGATCCTGCACTTCTCGCTCGGCAAGGCGCTGGATGACCTGAAGGACTACGAAGCGGCGATGCAGCATTTCGACGCTGCCAACCGGCTGCGCCACCGCACCTCGAAGCTCGACCGCGGCCGGCTGGCGTCGCAGTTCGATGGGCTGATCGAGCGCTTCACGCCGGAGTATTTCGCGCGCTACGCCGAGCTCGGCTGCGACGACGAGACGCCACTGCTGGTGCTGGGCATGCCGCGCTCCGGCACCACCCTGACCGAGCAGATCGTCTCCAGCCATCCGGCGGTAGTCGGCGGCGGCGAGCTGCCGGTACTGGCTGGAGGCCGGGCCGCCCTGGGACGCGGGCGGGATGCGCAGCCTGACGCCGGAGAACGCGAAGCGCGTCGCCGAGGAATACCTGACGGTGCTGCGCGACCTCGGGCCGGACGCGGCGCGCGTCACCGACAAGATGCCGCCGAACTTCATGTGGATCGGCCTGATCCACATGATCTTCCCGAAGGCGCGCATCATCCATTGCAAGCGCAATCCGATCGACACCTGCCTGTCGATCTACTCGACCTATTTCACCGCGCGAATGGATTTTTCCGCCGACCGCGGCGACCTGGTGTACTTCTACCGGCAGTACGAGCGGCTGATGGCGCACTGGCAGCAGGTGCTGCCGCCCGAGGTGTATTACGAGACGCAGTATGAAGAGCTGGTGGCCGACCGCGAGGTGCGCTCGCGTGAGCTGGTCGCGTTCTGCGGCCTCGATTGGGACGACGCGTGCCTGGTGCCGGAGCAGAACGAGCGTCAGGTGCGCACCGCCAGCGTCTGGCAGGCGCGCCAGCCGGTCTACAAGACGCCGGTGGAACGCTGGCGGCGCTACGAGCCCTGGCTGGGCGAGCTGCGCGAGCTGGTGCCGGGGTAGGGCAACTTGACGCACTCTTGGTCAATTCGGTGATCGTCACCTTCGCTGGTAAGGAGGGCGGTGATATGGTCTCGACGGTAATCTGCTTGGGCATTCAGTCATGGATCATCAGGAAGTTGGCGACGTCGGATTCGGCGTAATATCCTTTGTGCTATTCGCATATGGGTCTTGCCAACTATGGCGAATGCTTGGGGATGGGGCGTTGGGCATCCGCAATCGTTTGACCGGGGCGACAGTGGTAATCCGACGCGATGAACGTCCCGGACTTTACTGGTTCAATTTCACATTGACCACTGTCGGGACAGTCGCCTTTGGCCTTTTCGCATGGCATTTTCTACGCCTTGCTCTCGTCCGATAGACGTGTGGTTCGATTCGGAGAGCAGTAGATGGCCGGATTGGTGCGTCAAGCACGTCGCTGCCCGGCATAGGCCGCACCGTAGGGCGGAAAAGCGCAGCGCATTCCGCCGATCCGGGCGCAGCGCCCCGGGGCTAGGGCCGCATTAAGTATTCCGCCGGCCGAATGATCGCGATGCCCCGCCAGGGGCGCAGGACCAGCAGGTCCCGATCGCTGGATACGATCGTGGTCGCTCCGGCTGCCAACGCCAGCTCCAGATACTTGTCGTCGGCCGGGTCTCGGCAATCGGTCACGGTGACCGATGGTTCAAACCAGGTACTCCCGGAGACGAGTTGATCCAACAGGTCGGCACGCAGCGTCGCGTCGACGAACCGGGCCAATCGCGGGCGATGCAGGACCGCCAGGATCTCGTCGAACACCGGCTGTGACATCGCCAGGGTGTCGCTTGCGCGCGCCTGCCGCAGCGCCTGATGCGGAACGCCCTCGGCATTCATTGCCGCGCTGACCAGCGCGGAGGCATCGAAGACAATCAGCTTGTCCGCTCGGCTTTGTGGGCTGCCAGCTCGGCGTCCAGGATCTCCGGTGTCAGCCCCTTCGCCTTTGCATCGGCGCTAAGCTGCGCCATGACGTCGAGCAGCGGGTCCCGGCCCTCGGCCGGTCGCACCATGCGGTCCACCAAGCGGCCAACCGCCTGCCGCCGCCGCGGATCGCGTAGCGCCTCGGCCGTCTCCGGCGCCACTTCGATCTCGATCGTCACGCCATCGTTCATTGCTGCCTCGAAAGTCGGTCGCCATCCGCGGCATCATTGTAGCAGGCCGAACGGTCGCTCGCCACCGCGCCGCCGCGGTCGGCCCGTCAGCGGCCCTGCAACAGGTCCATGAACGGCGGAAAAGTCAGCAGCACGCCGCCGGCCAGCATCGTGAGTGCGGTGATGGTCACCGCCGTCAGGTTCACATCGCGGGTAGACCATCGCCGTCCCAACAGATACCAGGCGAGCAGCCACACGACGACCGCCCCGGTAGTGACGCCGGACTCCGGCCCGCTCGGCTGCCAGATGTTGAAGGCCCGTCCGATCTGCGGCGCGGCGTCGCCGGCGAAAGCGAAGACGCCGAGCGCGAGGGAGCCGATGCCCGCCGCCAGCACCGCCGCCGCGCCCGGGCCATTCGCCAGGGGCGCCGGCATCGTGGCACCCGTCGGCGCGCCGGACAGGTCGGCTCCGTGCCTGGTCTCCATGTCATTTTTCCTGTAGCAGAACGATCTCGGGACCGCCGCGCACCGGGGCGTATTTGTTCAGGAAGGCGCCGAAAAGCCCTGCCACGGCGGTAGCGAAGAAGGCGACCGCGGTGAAGCCCAGCACCGCGTTCCGCAGGTGGCGCAACCGCACCAGGCCCGGGCCGTACTTGATGAAGACATAGGCCACCATGGTC
The DNA here is from genome assembly GCA_963773345.1 of uncultured Alphaproteobacteria bacterium. GTDB lineage: Bacteria > Pseudomonadota > Alphaproteobacteria > Acetobacterales > Acetobacteraceae > Palsa-883. Next base: position 254,954 of record CAVZBG010000011.1, read on the forward strand.
ATCGCGATCGGCGTCAGCCAGGCGATGTGCTCCTTCCATTCCATGCCGTAGGAATGCCAACCGGCGGTCAGCGGGCTGGATTGCAGCAATCGTTGCGGGTACAGAGTCAGATCGGTGGTGCCGGGCGGCGGCACGGCGCGATACCAGGGATAGACCACGTAGACGCCGGAGATCACCGCCAGCCAGGCAAGCACCGCCATGCTGACCAGATAGAAGCGGAACATTCGGGCGGCGCCGGCGCCCGGCTCCCAGTGCACGTCGGCGATCGCCGTGGCGTAGATCACGCCGATGGCGCCGGAGAAGGCGAGCATGAACAGCGCGCCGAAGCCCATCCCGTGCAGCACCGTCACCAGATCGCGCAGACTGATTTCCATCGTGGGAACTCCTGGGCGGTCGGACGTCACGTCACGCGGTGCGGCATCGCTCCACCCGGGCGGGACGGCGCCGTCGATCGGTCAGAACGCCAGCCAGGCGAAGGCAAGCAGCGTGTTGTTGCCGCTGGCATTGCGACCGAAGCCGTCATAGTTGCTGGTGCCGCCGTTGAACTCGGTATAGGCGGTGTATTGCAGGCCGAGCTTTAGGTTGACCCATGGCCCCAGCCAGGAGCCATCCTTGCCGAACGGTACCCAGTCGGCCTCGATGATGAATGCGTTGCTGTTCGGCTTGCTGTTGTTGCTGCCGGTGACATCGGAGCCGCCGTAGGCCGGCGAGGGATACAGCACCGGATTGGCCGGACCCCAGCTCGCTTGCCAGCCGAGCGTCACCCCGTAGGTGTTCTTATACCAGTAGGCGCCGTTCAGCCGGATCTGATTCAGGGCGTACGTCGAGCCGAGAGTCGTGCCGTTGGCGGCATTGAAGAAGGCGGTCGAGCCGCTCAGGTTCAGGTTTTCATGCGTGAAGATGCCTTGCACCGTGACGATATGCGTCCCGTCGCCCAGGTACTGGTAGCTGGCATCCAGCGCATAGTCAGTATAGTGATCCACGCCCATCGACCCGTCGGTCTGGAACGGGACGCCGTTGGGCGGATTGACGTCGGCGTGCATGAACAGCGCACCGACATGCACCGCCTGATCGTTCCATTGCCATTCGTAGGCGGCGCGCAGATAGGGCGCCGGGTTGCTCGTCGCGCCGATGCCGTAATCGTCGCCGAACCGCGCCAGTGTCCACGGGCTGAACGTGTTGTAGGCGCCGCCCTCGAGGTACAGAGACTTGTCGTACCATGCATAGACCGTGTAGCCGATCGCGTTGTTGCCCAAGCCTGCGGCCAGCATCGGGTTCGCGGCAGGCGTCGGCGCGATTGCGGAGGTGATGAACGGGAAACCCCAGGCGAAGGTCGAATTGTAGGGATCCTGCACCGTCGGATTGTTGTTCAACGTGAAGCCGAGGCGCAGCGAATGATCGCCAAGCGAAAAGACGGTGGTGAAGGGGCGCAGGTCGGTGTTGTCGACATGCGAGGTGTTGGAGACCGGCGAATAGGTGAACTGCATGAAGCCGCCGGTGTACGGCCCCAGGCCGCCGGCGATGAAGCCGCTGACCTGATCGATCGAGAAGTTGTTGTTGGCCGTGTAGTGCAGGCCACCCGTCGGGATCTGATCGGCCGGAAGGCCAGAGCCCGTGTTGGTGAACGATGACTGCACCATCAGCGACAGGGGGACCTTGCTCGCCAGACCCTCGCCGCCGGTCTGGGTGTAGCCGCCTATCTTGAAGGCGCGGCCGAATGGCGTGAGCTGCGGTCCGAAGCTGCCGACGTGACACATCGTGCAGGGCTGGCCCGTCTGCGCCGCGAGGTCCGGCACCGCATGGGCGGGGGGACTCAACAGCAGAACGAACAGCGGGATCAGCAGCGCGACAAAGGCGAATCGCAGCGTCGGTCTGGCCATCGAACTCCTCCCTATCGGGATCGGATCACATCGGCTGCAGGACCACAGGGCATTGACATGAATCAATTCAGGCGGACGACAGTTGCAACCGCATCCGGGTCGGCAGCGCACATGTTCGTGAGCCGCGTTATTTCAGGGTCGCCAGGTAGGCGATCAGATTGGCCCGTTTCGTGTCGTCCTTCAGGCCCGCATAGGTCATCTTGGTGCCCGGCACCATCGCCCTGGGGCCGGCGAGGTACTTGTCGAGCGTCGCCTCGTCCCAGGTGACGCCCAGGGCCTTGAAAGGCGGCGAATAGTTGTAGCCCGCCTCGGCCGCGCTCTTGCGCCCGACCACCCCGAACAACGATGGCCCAATCGAGTTGCGCCCCTGCTGCGGCGAGTGGCAGATGCTGCACTGCGTCTCGAAGACCTGCTTGCCTGATGCGGGATCGCCGGCCGCCACGGCTGGATTGATCACAACCGGCAAGACGGCGCCGCCGGCCGCGGCCAGGAGCCACATCACTGTGGCTGTGGAACGATGGAGCTGCATGAGTCGGATCCCTGTTCAGCGCGCTAATGCGCGGCGTCGAGCTTGCTGTGCAGATATTCGCCGATCAGCAGAACCGTCGGTTCTTCCAGCTCGGTGTCGACCAGCACGTCGGCCGCCACATCCTGGGCGAAGGCGATGGCCTCGTTGTCATGGGCGGCCAGGCCGGCCGCAACGATCCCGTTGAGCGCGTCGGTCATCCGGGCGCGCTCCTCGAAAATCTCCTCGCGCGTGGCCTTGGTCCGGTCCGTCATCGCCAGCGCCCACTTCATGTCGGGCGTCACCTTGCCCTCGGCCAGCTCCGGCAGCAGGGTCAGCGGCGGCAGGATGTATTCCACTTCGCGCGCCAGATGTTGCTTGAACACCGCATCCGCCTTGCGTGCCGCAATCCCGACCGGTCCCTTGCGCTGCATGAGAACCGTCAGTCGACGCAGCGTTTCCTCATGCCCGAGTTGGATCGAGGCCGGAAGTTCATGGTGATCTGCGGCATTCTGCGCCGGCGTGGCGGCCATCGGCGCCGGCTGAGAGCGGGCCACCTCCGAGGCGCCGATCCACGCCGCGGCGGTGCACGCCAGCAGGACCAATCCCAGCCGTGAGCTTTGACGCATGGCATTCCTCCCGTCATCGCCCGGGCAGATGGACGATAGTTTCACTTGTGCAGATATCACCGACTGACCGGCAAGGCAAGTCCGAGATCGTGCCGGTCAGATCTTGCGACTGCTTCGCATTGCGTTCACGCGTCCGGAATGAACATGGTGGCGTCGTCCCGCCGCCACATGTTCCGAATACGCGACATTCGATCCCGGTCGACGAAACACGTTGACCAGCCCCGGCCAGGCGAGCTGCGCGAACTCGTGCCGGCGCAGGGCACACCGCAGGGTGGAAAAGGCGTGCCCCGGACTTGATCCGGGGTATTCCGCCATGCTTGCCGCGGACCAGGAACCGTCAAACGGGGCGCGAGCGGCGGAATGCGCTGCGCTTTTCCGCCCTACGGTGCTGTGGGGCACGCGGCGTCAATATTCCAATACCGGATCGACCTGCGCCCGCAGCGGCTGACCCGCCACCAGGCGTTCGACATTGTCGAGAATAAGCTCCAGCGTGCGCGGCACATAGGCCTCGGCATCGTCCGATGAGCAATGCGGCGTGACGACGGTGTTGGTCAGCCGCCATTCCATCGCCTCGGGCGGCAGCGGCTCCTGCGCGAACACATCCAGCCAGGCACCGGACAGATGCCCGCGGTCGAGCGCGGCGGACAGCGCCTGATTGTCCACCACATCCCCGCGCGCGATGTTGATCAGCGCGGCACCGGGCGCCAGGCAGCCGAGCTCCGGCGCACCGATCAGGTGCCGGGTCGCGCTCGTCAACGGCGTGCAGATGATTGCGAAGTCGGCGCCGTCGAGCGCCTGCCGCAGGTGCGCCGCGTCATGCATCACATGCACCGCGGGATGCGATCCGCCCGAGCGCCGCACGCCCACCACATCCAGCCCGAGCCGGCGGCAGGCCTGCGCCGCCGCACCCCCCATGCTGCCGACGCCGACCACGGCGGCGCGCCGGCCCACAATCGAGCGCGTGAAGCGCGGCGACCAGCGCCCCTGAAGCTGCGCGGCCCACAGCGCCGGCAGCCCGTTGGCGAGGAACAGCAGGGCCATCGCAACGAATTCCTCGCATTTCGGTGCATGCACGCCGCGGTTGTTGGTCACCGCCACGCCCGGCGGCAGCCAGTCGAACGGCGCGAGATGCTCGACTCCGGCGCCGGTGAGATGGATCCAGCGCAGCCGCGGCGCCAGGCGGACCAGGTCGCGATGCGGGAAGCGCCAGCCGATCAGCACGTCTGCCCGCCCGATCGTGGCATGGAAGCGATCCAGGTCGGTCGAGAACACCACCTCGATGCGCTCTGCCCAACCCGGCCGCCGCGCGATGGCCTCGCCGCAGCGCCGCGGATCGATCGAGAATACCGGCCCCAGCGTGCTTTCGTTCTCGACCAGGATGCAAATTCGTCCCGAGGTCATGACGAGGTCTCGTGCCGTGCACCTGTCATGGCGAGGAGCGAAGCGACGAAGCAATTCCCATCCAGGTGGGCATCCGGATGGGGATTGCTTCGTCGCTTCGCTCCTCGCAATGACATGGATGGCCTGGCCCGCATGCACACATCAACCTTCTCGGTCGTTGGTCTCACTTCAATACCCACGCTGACGCTGCACGAGGTTGCGCAGCGCCTCGCCCCGGATGAAGCGCTGCAGGTTCTCCAGAAATATATCCAGCACGTTCGCCATGAACCGGTCTGGGTCGTTGCTCAGGCAGTGCGGCAGCACGATCAGGTTGGGACAGGACCACAGCTCCGGGACCGACGCCGCGACTGTGGAATCCTGCACGTCCAGCACGGCCCCGCCCAGGTGGCCGCACCGCAGCGCGTCGATCAGTGCCGGCAGCTCGGTCACCCCGTGCCGCGCCACGCTGATCAGGCCGGCACCCGGCCGCATCAGCGCAATGCGGCGCGCGTCGAGCAGATTCGTCGTCTCCGGTGTCGCCGGGATCGTAACGATGACGAAATCGGCCTGCCCCAGCAGCGCATCGGTCGCCGCCGGCGGATACATCGCGTCGACCGCCGGGTGCGCCGCGCCGCTGCGACGGGTGCCGATCACGCGCAGGCCGAAGCGCGTGGCCTGCTCCGCCGCGGCGCCGCCCGCCTCGCCGACGCCCAGGATCAGCACCGTCTTGCCGGCGATCCCGGTGGAGAAGATCTGCCGCCAGGTTCGTTCATGCTGGTGGTGCAACAAGGCCGGCATGGCGCTGTTGAGCATCAGCAGGCCGAGCAGCAGCCACTCGCCGATCTTGGGCCGATGCGCGCCGCGCGCGTCGGTCAGCGTGACGCCATCCGCCAGCCAGTCCAGCGGCAGCAGGTGATCGACGCCGGCGTCGGCAAGCTGGATCCATCTCAGCCGCGGCGCCAGCCGCGCAAGCTCGCGGTGCGGCAACCGCCAGGCCAGCAGCACGTCGGCGCCGGCGACGCCGCTTGCGAATTCTTGCGGATCGGCACCGAAAACAATGTCGCACCGCGGCAGCACATCCGGGTGGCGCGCGCCGGCTGCCTCCAGCAGCGCCGGGGTGATGGCGAACGGCGGTCCGAGGCTGCGGGTGCTGTCGATGTAGACCCTGACCTTGCGCGTTGACGGCACGCCGTCAGACATACTCCACCTGCTGGTCGCGTTCCTCGCTGCTGACGCGATAGAACCCCTGGTCCCACTCCTTGGTCTTCTGCTTCAGGAAGATGTCCTGGAACTCGGTGCCGTAGACCTCGACGACCAGCGGATCGGCACGGAAGGCGTCCAGCGCCTCGATCAACGTGCGCGGCAGCCGGTCCGGCGTGCGCTCCGAGACGGCGCGGCCCCCAGGGGCTGCGCCTTCGACCAGCTCATACAGATTTTCGTTCCACGGAGCGCCGGGATCGGTCTGGCGTGTCATCCCCTCCAGCCCGGCCGCGACCGACAGCGCCGCGGCCAGATAGAAATTGGCGCTGATGTCCGGCGAGCGGTTTTCCACGCAGGGCCGGTTCATCGGCAGGCGGATCATCGCCGAGCGGTTGTTGCGGCCGTAGCAGCGTTGCACGGGGCCCAGGACATGTCGGGCATGTCGCCCTGCGCGATCAGGCCCTTGTAGGAGTTGAACGTCGGACAGCACACCGCAGTCAGCGCCGGCGCGTGTGCCAGCAGGCCGCCGACGAAATGCAACGCCGCATCAGGGAAATCGATCTGGTAACGTTCCCCCAGCGCGCCGACCGGGCGGTGCGCGCGGTCGAAGATGTTGGCGCCGTCCGCCGCCGTCGCCAGCGACATGTTGAAATGCGCGCCCGAGCGGAAGTCGTTGCTGAACGGCTTGGGCATGAAGCTGGCGATCGCGCCGATCGCGCCGGCGACCTGCTTGGCCATGAAGCGCATGAAGATCAGCCGGTCGCAGGTCTTCAGCGCATCGGTGTAGGCGAAATCCAGCTCGACCTGGCCGTGCCCGCCCTCCTGGTCGAAGGAATAGATCTCCCAGCCGAGCGCGTTCATGTGGCGCACCATCGGGTCGAGGAACGGCATCGCCTGCATGTTCTGGTACACGTCGTACGCCGGACACGGCCCGAGAAAACGCTGCCGCGTCAGCGGATGAAAGCCGTCGGCCTCCTTGCGAAAGATGTAGAACTCGGCTTCGACGCCCAGGTTGAACACCAGCCCGCGCGCTGCGGCCCGGGCGAGCGCCCGCTTCAGGATCGTGCGCGCGCAGTTCGCATAGGGCTCGCCGTGATAATACAGATCGCTGGCGAACCAGGCGTAGCGCTTGTCCCACGGCAGCACGATGAGCGTATCGAGGTCCGGCACCGCGGCGCATTCGTCCTTCTGCGGGCCGACCAGCCCCATGCCCTCCATCGCGCCCACCGTGAACAGTTCCGATCCGCGCGCCATCTTCGCGAAACTGGCGAGCGGCACCGATTTGGCTTTCGGCACGCCGTGCACGTCGACGTAGGTCGCCAGGCAGTACTCCACGCCGGCTTCCGCCAGCCGCCGCCTGGTCTCTTCGATCAGCGCCGGATCGTTCACGATATGACTCCGTCAGCGATGGGTCGGGCAGCGATGGGCCGGGCGGCGATGGGTCGGGTCAGCCGAGCACCCGATCCAGCACCCAGTTGTTGAACACGTGCACCAGAGGTTCCTCGACCCCCAGGCGGCCGTTGATGCGCAGGTGCGGCGCCAGGCCGGCGTTCTGCAGCTCGGAGATCCAGTTGTCTTCCGGAATGGATTTGTCCCACCTGCCGTAGTACAGCCCGACGCCTTGGTCGAAGTCGTCCCGCGCCACGGTGGATTTCGGAAAGCACGAGCCGATCACCACGCGCGTGCGGTCGGCGGCGACGGGCTGCGAGTCCAGCCACCACATGCAGTCCCGGGTGCAGCCGAACATCGTGCCGGGATAGATCAGTGCGAAGATGGTGCCTTTCGCCGGCCATCCCGCCAGATCGGCGATCGGCGGAAACGGCGAGGTGTTGCCTTTCAGCACCGCCTCGGTCCCGGCGTGCGCCTCGTGCAGGGCGCACCAGGCGCCGTGACTGTCCATCACCGTGCAGCGCTGGTGCCCCAGTGTCGCCTTGTGCACGAACGGCGTGTGGTAGGCTTCCATGGCATTCTCGACATAGGCCTTCCAGTTGCAGTGCAGGTCGTAGTCCTTCACCCGCGTGCAGACCATGTTTTCGAAGTTGTAGCTGGCGAACTCGCTTGTCAGGTTGCCGAGCCAGTCCAGCAGCGGCGGCGCCGCGTCGTCGAGGTTGATCCAGATGAAGCCGCCCCAGCCCTCGCAACGAACCTCCTTCAGCCCGTAGTCTTCCAGGCGAAAGCCGGGCACCTGGTGCATGCCTGGGGCCTTCTTGAGCTGGCCGTCAAGGTCGAACGACCAGGCGTGGTAAGGGCAGAGGAAGCGCTTGGCGTTGCCGCTGCCGGACACCAGCCGCGTGCCGCGATGGCGGCAGGAATTCACGAAGCAACGGATGGTCTTGTTCCGGTCCCGCACGATCACCAGCGGCGTGCCGGCGACGCTGGCGGTCATGTAGTCGCCTGGGTGCGGAATCTGGTCGCCGCGGCCGCTGAAGATCCACTGCGTCAGAAAGATGGTTTCCATTTCGGCGTCGAAGAAGGCGGGCGAGGTGTAGCAGGCATGCGGCAGCGGCTCGGCCTGCAGATGCGGCCGGCGGACGCCGCGATAGAGCGCGGGATCAAACAGATTGATCGGCTGGTACACGGCGTGGCTCCTGCGGACGGGCTGGCGGTGACGTCGGATGGTGGCTCGGTGGTGCGCCTGTGGGCCGGGGCAGGCGGTCGGCGCGGGTGGCGAACGCACGGTCATTGGCCCTTTTCTCCCGCACGGCGAAGCATCGTTGTAGACTGCGCGATTAAACCGGCCGGTCGGGGCGCTGGCAAGCCGCGCAGGGCGCTGGCGGCGCGTGATGGGGGGTGGGTCCTGCTGTCATTGCGAGCGTAGCGAAGCAATCCCCGTCCAGGTGCGCACCTGGATGGGGATTGCTTCCCCGGGTCAAGCCCGGGGACCGCTGCGCTCCTAACAAGAAACAAGACTCCCCCTCCCCTTGAGGGAGGGGGTTGGGGGGAGGGGTCGGTCGGAGATTCGCACCGATCGACCCCTCCCCCCAACCCCCTCCCTCAAGGGCTAGTGGGAGTGTCCTTCTCTTCGGCGACCCGACTGTTTCATCCAGGACGGGTCGGCCGCCGGCCGGTGGGAACTCGCAATGACAATGAACTGACCGATCGCCTTCATTTCCGTCGTTCGCCCCATCGCACCGCGGCGGGATTGCGTGCCGCCGACGCCGGACGATACGCTGCGGCGGTTCGCCCCGCTTGCCCGCAAGGATGCTGCCATGGCCGGCTCGCCGCTGCGTTGGGACCTGCTGACCAGTCCGGAAATCCAGGCGCTGGTGCAGCAGGGGATGGATCTTGCCATCCTGCCGGTCGGCGCGACCGAGCAGCACGGACCGCATCTTGCAACCGGCTGCGATACGTTGTCGCCGGAGCAGGTTGCCTGGCTGGCATCGCAGCAAACCGGCGTGCCGGTTCTGCCGGCGATTCCGTACGGCGTCTCGCTCGGCCACACCGAACAGTGGCCCGGCACGATTTCATTGCAGCCGCAGACCTTGATCCAACTGGTGCTGGAGGTGGCCCGCTGGACCGTCGCCTCCGGCTTCAGCAAGCTGATCATGCTCAACGGCAACGGCCCCAACGCGCCCGCGCTGGAATGCGCGCGCATCCAACTGCGCCACGAACTGCCGCGGGCGCGCTTCCGCGTGCTGTCGCTGTTCGACCTGTCGCCGCGCATCAAGGCGCATTATTTCGCCGACGCCTCGGACATCCATGCCAATCGCGGCGAGACCGAGCTGCTGATGGCGCTGCTGCCGGACGCGGTGCGGCCCGACAAGGCGGTGGACGAGGACGACGTCGCCGTCGAAAAAGTGTTTTCCTATGACATGCCCAGTACCACGCGCAGCGGCGTGGTCGGCCACGCGCGCGAGGCGTCCGTTGCGGGGGGCAAGCGACTGGCCGAGATGCTGGTGGAAGATTTCAGCGCGATCGTGCGCGCCGCGCTGATCGAACCGTGGCCGGAACTGTCCGAGCCGCGGTGATTGCGGCGGCGAAGGCCAGGGGGGGCTTTGCCCCCCTGGACCCCCCACCAGAGGCGAAGCCTCTGGACTCCATCCGGTTGGTCGGCGAGGGGGGGGGCGGGAGGGCGCGGACGCTCTCGTTCGGTCATCCGAACGAGAGCGTCCGCGCCCTCCCGCCCCCCCCTCGCCGACCAACAGAAGGGTTCCAAGGGCCGCTGCCCTTGGCGGGGTTCCAAGGGGCAGCGCCCCTTGGTCTTGGCCGCCGCAATCTCCGAGGTTGCGGGCAGGGCTCCGATCAGGGGCTGCTGGCCCGCTCTCGCGCGACGTAGGCCGCCTCCCAGTCGCGGCCGTCGAACACGCGCGTCGGCCGCATCGTCGCCGGATCGTAGTCGTCCAGGCAGCGGGCGTTGACGCTGAACTTGTCGGGGTCGGCGCGCGGCACATAGAACGGGTGCATGCCGCAGGTCGTGCAGAAGGTGTGCTGCGCCTTGCCGGTGTTGAAGCGGTAGGTCGTCAGCTCGCCGTCGCCGCGCAGCAGGGTGAAGTTCTCGCGCGTGGTGGTGATGTGCAGGATGCCCTTCTTCACGCAGATCGAGCAGGTGCACTTGCCGATCGACCCCGGCGCGGCGAGATCGGCCCGCATGCGAAACCTGACCCGACCGCAATGGCAGCCGCCTTCGTAGGTTTGCATCATGTCCGTGCCCCCTTCAGGGCGTAACGTTATCACGCGGGGCACGCGGCCGCCATCAAGGCGGCGCCAAAACGGGATGGGGACCGTTCGGTGCCTCGGCGGCGGGCGCGGGGGTGCGGCGGATTACGCTGCCCCCCGGGTCAAGCGCCCGGGGGCGTTGGCTTATCCGCCCTACGGAGTTACGCGGCCGCCTTCGCCTCGCGGCGGCGGGCGTGCAGGATGAATTCGGTGTAGCCGTTCGGCTGCGCCCGCCCCTTGAAGATCAGGTCGCAGGCCGCCGCGAAGGCCGACCCGTCGAACGCCGGCGCCATCGGCCGATACAGCGGATCGTCGGCGTTCTGCCGGTCCACCACCACCGCCATGCGCCGCAGCGTCGCCATCACCTGCGCCTGTGTCGTCACCCCGTGGTGCAGCCAGTTGGCCAGGTGCTGCGAGGAAATCCGCAGCGTCGCGCGATCCTCCATCAGCCCGACATCGTGGATGTCCGGCACTTTCGAGCAGCCGACGCCCTGGTCGATCCAGCGCACCACGTAGCCCAGGATGCCCTGGCAGTTGTTGTCCAGCTCCTGCTGAACCTCGTCGGCGGAAAAATTCTGTCCATCCGCCAGCGGAATGGTCAGCAGGTCGCCCAACGGCGGCCGCGCCCGCCCCGCCAGCGCCGCCTGGCGCGCGTGCACGTCCACCGCGTGGTAGTGCAGCGCATGCAGCGTCGCGGCGGTCGGCGACGGCACCCACGCCGTATTCGCTCCCGCCTGCGGGTGGGCGATCTTCTGCGCCAGCATGTCCGCCATCCGGTCGGGCGCCGCCCACATCCCCTTGCCGATCTGCGCCCGCCCGCGCAGCCCGCACGCGAGGCCGATATCGACGTTCTCGTCCTCGTACGCCTTGATCCACGCCGTCCCGCGCATGGCGGCCTTGCGCACCATCGGCCCCGCCTCCATCGAGGTGTGGATCTCGTCGCCGGTGCGATCCAGGAACCCGGTGTTGATGAACACCACGCGGTGCCGCGCCGCCGCGATGCACGCCTTCAGGTTGGCCGAGGTGCGCCGCTCCTCGTCCATGATGCCCAGTTTCAGTGTATAAGGCGACAGGTCGAGCAGTTCCTCGACGCGGCCGAACAGCGTGTCGGTGAACGCCACCTCGGCGGGCCCGTGCAGCTTCGGCTTGACGATGTAGATCGAGCCGGCGCGCGAGTTGCGCAGCGGCCCGTCATGCCGCAGGTCGTGCATCCCGCTCAGCGAGGTGACCGCGGCATCCAGCATCCCCTCCGGGATCGCCGCCCCGTCGGCGTCGCGCACCGCGTCGGTGTACATGTGCAGGCCGACATTGCGCACCAGCATCAGGCTGCGCCCGGCGACGTTCAGCACCCCGCCCTCGGGCGTGGTGTAGAAGCGGTCGGTGTGCAGCCGCCGCGTCAGGGGCTTGCCGCGCTTCTCGAACGTCTCGGACAGCGTGCCGTTCATCAGGCCGAGCCAGTTGCGGTAGGCCGCGACCTTGTCCGCGGCATCCACCGCGGCGATCGAGTCCTCCAGGTCCTGGATCGTGGTCACCGCGGATTCCAGCACGACGTCGGCGATGCCGGCGGGGTCGTCGCGGCCGATCGGGTGGGTGCGGTCGATGTGCAGCTCGATGTGCAGGTCGTGGTGGCGGAACAGCAGCACCGGCGTGGCGGTGACGTCGCCGCGGTAGCCGACGAACGCCGCCTCGTGCGCCAGCGCGGTCTGCGCGCCGGTCTTCAGCGTCACCAGCAGTCGCCCACCGGCAAGCTGATAGGACACCGCGTCGGCATGGCTGCCGGTGAACAGCGGCAGCGTCTCGTCGAGGAATTTCTTGGCGCGCGCGATCACCAGCGTGGCGCGGTGTGGGTTGAAGGCCGGCCCGGGGGCGGCGTCGCCCGCCATCGGGATCGCGTCGGTGCCGTACAGCGCGTCGTACAGGCTGCCCCAGCGCGCGTTGGCGGCGTTCAGCGCATAGCGGGCGTTGGTGACCGGCACGACAAGCTGCGGTCCGGCGATCGAGGCGATCTCGGGATCGACGTTCTCGGTGGCGACGCTGACGTGCTCCGGCTCGGCCACCAGGTAGCCGATCTCGCGCAGGAACGCCTGGTAGGCGGCCGGGTCGATCGGCCGGCCCCGCTGGGCGAGGTGCCAGGCGTCGATCGCCGCCTGCATCTCGTCGCGCGTGGTCAGCAACGCGCGATTGCGGGGGGCAAGGTCGCGCACGATGGCGGAAAGCCCGGCCCAGAAGGCGGCCGGGTCCACCCCGGTGCCGGGGATCGCCTCGGTGGCGATGAAGTCGTGCAGCACCCGGGCGATCCGCAGGCCACCGGCCTCGACCTGATCCGGCCGCTCGACGGTCTCGACATGGTCCATGTGCCTGGCCTCCAGGGGATTGCCGCGGCGCAGCATAGAACAGTTGCCGCGTTGCAGCATATGGAAATTGCTGCGGCGCAGCGTATGGCGCATGTTGCGGTGCAGCATTGCGTGGGCCGCCGGATCACGTCCCCTGCGTCGCGCGCGGCGGGCACCCGGTGCCGGCGCCGCCGGATCCGGCTGTCATTGCGACCCCGGCGAAGGCCCCTGTTCAACCGGATGGGGTATTCGTCGGCGCTTTCGGTATTGTTATTGCTGCTCACGGCGGGCGTGACGCTGGGGTTCGTGGCATGGCGCGAACGCTGAAGCGTCTGGCGGCGCACCTGGTGCTGATCGGGTTCGCCCTGTCGGCAATCCTGCCCTTCCTGTGGCTGCTGATCGGCTCGCTGAAGACCAATGTCGACGTGCTGACCACGGCCGCCTTCGCGCTGCCGCCGTTGCCGCAATGGGTGAACTACGCCCACGCCTGGACGTTGGGCGGGTTCCCAAATTATTTCCGGAACAGTGCGATCGTCGCCGCGGTGTCCGACGCGATCGTGCTGTGCCTGGCCGCACCGGCCGGCTTCGCCTTCGCCCGCCGCCGCTTCTTCGGCCAGCGGGCGCTGTTCGGCCTGATCATCATGGGCATGGTGCTGCCGCCGCAGATCGCGCTGACCTCATTGTTCCGCCTGCTGAAGGGACTGGACGTGCTCGACACCTACATGGCGCTGATCCTGCCCTATACGGCGTTCCACCTGTCCTTGTGCGTGTTCGTGCTGCGCGGCTATTTCGCCGAGCTGCCGGCCGAGCTGTCCGAGGCGGCGGCGCTGGACGGCGCCTCGGCCTGGCAGGTGTTCCGGCGCATCCTGCTGCCGCTGACGCGGCCGATGCTGGTGTCGCTCGGCCTGCCGAATTTCATCTGGATGTGGAACGAGTTCCTGTTCGCGGTGTCGTTCATCTACAGCGACGACCTGAAAACGATCCCGTCCGGCCTGTTCGCCTTTGTCGGGCGGGAATATTCCGATCTCGGCGCGATGGCCGCGGGGATCGTGCTGTCGATGATCCCGGTGGTCGCGCTCTGGCTGTGCTTCCAGCGCCAGATCGTGCGGGGGTTGATCGGCGGCGCGCTGAAATGAACCGCGGCGGCAGCCGAGCGTCCCCGCCGCGTCATGTTGCGCAGACCGGCGGGCGCGTCCGGCTTTAGAGCATTTTCACCTGACTGGAATCGCCGCCCCGCTGACTGGAATCGCCGCCGCGCCTGCCGGCCCCACCTGTCATTGCGAGGAGCGCAGCGACGAAGCAATCTCCCGCCCCGGAGGCAGGAGATTGCTTCGTCGCTGCGCTCCTCGCAATGACAGGTCGTTTCAAGTCAGGGTGAACATGCTCTCGGCGGCGGTTCAGTCGTGCGGCTGGGCGACGACGCGCAGGTACGGCTTGACGGTCTTCCACCCGCCCGGGAATTTTGCCTTCGCCGCCTCGTCGGAGACGGCCGGCGGAATGATCACGTCCTCGCCCGGACGCCAGTTCACCGGCGTCGCCACCGTATGCCTGGCCGTCAACTGGCAGGAATCCAGCAGCCGCAGCACCTCGTCGAAATTGCGCCCGGTGCTCATCGGGTAGGTGAGCATCGCCTTGACCTTCTTGTCCGGCCCGATGACGAACACCGACCGCACCGTCGCGTTGTCCGCCGCCGTGCGGCCGCTGGCGTCGCCGGCCGCCGCCTCGGGCAGCATGTCGTACAGCTTCGCCACCTTCAGATCCGTGTCGCCGATCATCGGGTAGGTCACCGCATGGCCCTGCGTCTCCTCGATATCCGCCGCCCAGCGCGCGTGGTTGCCGACGGGATCGACGCTCAGGCCGATGATCTTGGTATTGCGCTTGTCGAACTCCGGCACCAGCCCGGCCATGTAGCCGAGCTCGGTGGTGCACACCGGCGTGAAGTCCTTGGGATGGCTGAACAGGATCGCCCAGCTAGTGCCGATCCAATCGTGGAAGGTGATTGTCCCCTGCGTCGTCTCGGCGGTGAAGTTCGGTGCTTCCGAGTTGATCCTGAGTGACATGAGTTCCGCCCTTGTCGTGGTGTGGAGTACGGCCGTCCAGGCGGCCGGTATATGGTCGAACCCTGCCGGGACGCAATGCCGGCCACCTGCCGATGCCGTATCGGTTCGATGAAATTGCGTCGCTGGAGCAACCCTGCTCCGCCACGCCTGCGGCGTCCGCGCAGGCCTTGAACCGATATCTCCCAAGTCGTCGGCTTGTCCTGCAATCCATCAGGCAGGTTGTTCGCAACGAATGCACGAACGCGCACGAGTGATGGCGCGGCGGCAGGACCGCTTTGGGCCGGGCAGACAGCAGGGCCGAGCGCTCCAGCGACCGCTGCCGCCGGTCGGCAGGGGGCATCCCAACTAACCAACCGCCCCATCGCACGCCGCTGCGACCGGCGCACCTGTCATCGGCGCGCAGCGCCATTCCGACCACTCGGTGAAACTCTGTGTGCACTCGGTGAAACTCTGTGTCCGCTGGCTTCCTTGCTTGCTTCCTGACACCCCCATCCGCCCAGCCGCCGAAATGGCATCTAGCATTTCACCGCTAGTTAATATATCTATCTACCAGCGTCAACCGACTTGCAACGGAGATTTCCCGCATGAACCCCCCTTCCAATGGCATCACCGCCGAGGTGATCCGCGACATCATGCCGCCCTACCGCCTCGATCCCGACCTGATGGCCGCCACCGTCGCGGCCCTCCCGCCGCCACCCCCCGACACCGGGCAGGCCGCAACCCCGCTCCACGCCCCCCGGCCAACCCCCGCCAATGGGAAAACCGACTTTCCAGGACTCAACTTCATACAGAGCCTGGCCTCGGGCGCGCCAGCGGCGCGACCCGGGGGTGAGAATGTCGCGCGCCCGGGCGGCGAACCGGCGGCCACCGCGCGTCCAGCCGCCCCCTCGCCGACGGCCCGCCTCGCACCCGGCCCGTTCCGCGCCCCGCCTCCGGTCCGCACCTCGCAGCCCGCGCTCCCCAGCGGCAAAACCGAAAATCCAGGACGCAATGCCTTGCGCCGCCTGCCAACCTCGAGCCTGCCACCGGGCTTGACCCGGTGGGGCACTTGTCCCGGTGGTGAGCGACCGGTCACGCCGCCGCTCACCCGCCTCACCCCGACCAAGGCCGCGGCCCTGCGCAGCACCACCCTGGCCGGGAGCTGGAACCGCGACCTTGCCGCGCTGCTCGTCGCCCGCTTCGGGCCGCCGCTCCCCGCGCCCGGCTGGCGCATTCCCCGGGCGATGCCCGCCACCGACCGCATCGCGAAGGTGGTGCGCAGCTTCGACCCCGCGCCGCGCCGCCCCGCCCCGCCTGCTGCACCACAGCCTGCCACCGGTCGGCCCAGCCCTGGGGCACCTGCCCGGAGACCTGACCAACTGCCGCAGTCGTCCCGGCGATGAAAACCACCTCTGTGCGCTCTGCGCTCTGCGGTGGATCTGCTTGCCTGCCGCAGGCCGGGCGCCGCACCACCCTCGTCCCTGACTCTCCGGCACCCCACCACGCCACCCGGCATGGCTCCTATACCGGCCGCGATCGGGGGGTTACGGCAGCATGACAGCGGGGCTAGAGTGCCTGCCTCCCGCAGTGCCGCCCCTTCATGCGCGGCCGCATCGCCCAGCAAGAGGCCCCCAATGACCCCACCGCTCGCCAATTCCGCCGCCGCCCGCGACATCGCCAACGTGGTGCACCCCTATACCGACCTGAAGACGCACCAGGAGGTCGGCCCCGTGGTGATCACCCGCGGCAAGGGGGTGCGCGTGTGGGACGACTCCGGCAAGGAGTACATCGAGAGCATCGCCGGCCTGTGGTGCGCCGCGCTCGGCTTCGACAACGAACGCCTGGTGCAGGCCGCGGTGGCGCAGATGCGCAAGCTGCCCTTCTACCACGCGTTCACCGCCAAGTCGCACGAGCCGATGATCGACCTGGCCGAGATGCTGATCGCCCGTGCGCCCGTCCCGATGAGCAAGGTGTTCTTCGCCAACTCCGGCTCCGAGGCGAACGACAGCGCCATCAAGATGGTCTGGTATTTCAACAACGCGCTCGGCCGCACCGCGAAGAAGAAGATCATCGGCCGCATCAAGGGCTACCACGGCATCACGCTGGCCGCCGCCTCGCTGACCGGCCTGCCGGCCAACCACCGCAGCTTCGACGTGCCGCTGCCGGGCTTCATCCACACGATGACGCCGCATTTCTACCACGGCGCGCTGCCCGGCGAGACCGAGGACCAGTTCGCCACCCGTTGCGCCGACGAACTGGAAAAGCTGATCCTGGCGGAAGGCCCCGACACCGTCGCGGCGATGTGGGCCGAGCCGATCATGGGCGCCGGCGGCGTGATCGTGCCGCCGCGCGGCTACTTCGAAAAGATCCAGGCGGTGCTGAAGAAGTACGACGTGCTGATGGTCGCCGACGAGGTGATCTGCGGCTTCTGGCGCACCGGCAACTACTGGGGCAGCCAGACGCTCAACATCCAGCCGGACATCCTGACCTGCGCCAAGGCGCTGTCGTCGTCCTACCTGCCGATCAGCGCGGTGATGGTGAACGACCGCGTGTTCCAGGGCCTGGCCGACGAGAGCAACAAGATCGGCACGTTCGGCCACGGCTTCACCTACTCCGGTCATCCCGTTCCGGCCGCGGTCGCGATCGAAACGCTGAAAATCTACGACGAGATCGACATCGGCGCGCATGTCCGCGAGGTCGGCCCGCTACATGCAAACCGAGCTGCGCCGCCGCTTCGCCGGCCACGAGCTGGTGGGCGAGGTGCGCGGCGTCGGCCTGATCGCCGCGGTCGAACTGGTCGCCGACAAGGCGGCGCACAAGAATTTCGAACCCGGCGCGAAAATCGGCCCGCGCCTGGTCAAGCTGATGGAGGAGCACGGCGTGATCGGCCGCACCGTCATCAACGACGCGCTGTGCTTCAGCCCGCCGCTGATCATCACCAAGGCCGAGATCGACGAGATGCTGGATCGCACCGCCAAGGCGCTGGACGAGCTGACGGTGCAGCTCCGGCGCGAGCAGATGGCGGTGGTGCGCTGAGCAGGTTCGACGTGACGACAGGAGTGGCGGAACCAACGACGGCCTCTTCCGGTCCCCGGCCACAGCCTGGCGCACAGCCCGGCACGCTATCCAGGGTTGAGGACCCGGCGAATGGCGGGCCGCCCACAGTGGTGATTACGTTCTGGAACACGGATAACAGCCAGGACGAGCGCGCCAACCTGCCGGAGGATCTGGCCAGGCTCGCGATCGAGACGCACTGCGACGTTCTCGCCACCGCGGAGACCGGAAGTGCCCATGTCGGTTTCGAAGCTTTGCTCCAGGACGCGGTTGATCCAGCCTTTCGCCATGCCACACCGCTCAAGCCCAAAGTTCATGTATGGACTCGACTCAACGCTGGACAGCTACGTGGTGTTGCGTCAGGGGAGAGGTTCGAGGCGTTCGTGGCTCACGTCGGGGCGGTAGACCCGACACTGGTGGTTTTTGCCCATTTGCCGGCGAAGCCTAAGCGCCCCGTCGAATACGAGTGGGATGACGCAAGGGAATTTGCGGTAGCACTGTGCGGGTTGGAGGAGGAAAGGAGCACAGCCGCCAATACGCTGGTGATCGGTGATCTCAATCTGTCCCCCTACAATCCGGCAATGCGCTATCCGGAGGCCATTAACGCAGTTGCCTCGCGGTTGATGGCTACCCGCAAACCCACACGGAAGCGAGGTGGAATAAACTACCACCGCTTCTACAACCCCACTTGGAACCTACTTGGCGACGCAAATGGACCGCCAGGTACACACTACTGGCGCAACGGCGGTGCGGATGCAGGCTGGTAAGTGCTCGATCACGTGTTGCTGCGGCCAGGGCTGATTCCACGGTTCCAATTGCCGTCGCTACGCGTCGTTACCACGATTGGTGGCAGGAATTCTCATATCCGTCGACGGTGGACTTCCGCCGAAAGAATCGGATCACCTGCCGCTGACGTTTACACTGGAGATGTGACCCATGCCTAAGCCACGTCACGCCAGTTTGTGGCCTTCAACGCTCAAATCGGCCCCTGGCTTCGACTTCGGAGCCTTCCTCCAAGCCCAGGCGGTAGATTTGAAGCGGTTGGTAGATGGTGTACTTGACGTTACCGTTGAGCGGCGCATTGTCGAGAGCGTGATAATGTATAACTTCACAATAATATTGCCTAAGAGCGACTATAGGTACCAACTGTTCTCGATTAGAACCATTGGCGGAGTTTTTCCAGCGCGAATCGTCGCACCTCATATGCCCGAACCGCTTCAAGTCCTCCCTGTTGCCGATGAAAACGAATTGAAGGATCGGCTCAGAGAGGTATTTCGCCACGCGAGCACCGAGAAGGTGATCGCTACGCTGGAGAGCGAGGAGCGGGCGTCACTCGACGCAGACCGCGCGCCTCCCGACTGACCATCTCCGTGCGCGAATCGCCGCCGTGGGCCGGTCCATGGGGCTGCGTGTTCCGGGGGCTGTTGGACGGGGCAGCAAGATCGGCACGCTCGGCCAGGTTTCACTTGCTCCAACCAACTGCTGTCGGCGGCGGTATGGTTGCAAGCCGGTCGGGTCACATGGCCGCCTGCGGCTATTCCTCATCCGGATCATCTGCGCTCGGATACTGCCGCGGCGAGGCACCCTGCCGCGCCAGCACCCGCGGATACGCGGTGTTCGGTGCCGGTTGCCCGTTGCCGGTCAGCCTGACCTCGAACAGCCAATGATCGCCGTAGTCGAACAGGAACGTCAGCCGGTGGCGCGGCCGCGGGAACGCGGTTGCGACCGTCGTCTGTTCGACGCTCAGCGCGTCGCTGTCCGCATCGTCCATGTCGGCGAACAGCTCGTATTTCGGCTGTGCCCGCAGCAGCGACGCCCGCGTCTTGCCGCTGTAGAAGCCGAAGGCGTGGTCGAAGTCGAAGTCGAAGGCCGCCACGATCGCCGCCGCAAGGTCACGCAGCGACGCGTCGCTGGCGATTTCGATGTCGCGATAGACCTTCGCGGCCCGCATCGGCGAGACACGGAAGACATGGGTCGAGGCCGGTGCCATCGCGGTCTCCGCGCACTTGCGTCGCGGCGATCCTAGCCCCAGAGGCCGCACCACCGCCACCCCGGCAGCTACCGCTCAAGCCGCCCGATCAGCCACGCCACCGTCAGCCCCTTCAGCGACCGCACGACCATGCCGGCCAGCAGGTTCGGCGTGTCGTACAACTGCTCCGCCGCCAGCACGAAGGTGCCGATCCCGTGGTCCGCGCCGATCATTTCCGCAGCCACCAGCAGGATGATCGCGATCGAGGCAGTGACGCGAAAGCCGCCCAGGCAGCACCGGCAGCGCGCCGGGCAGCACGATCTTGCGCACGATCGCCGCACGCGACGGGCCGAAACTCTGCCCCATGCGGATCAGCCCGCGCGCCACGTTGTCCACCCCGCCAACCGTTTCGATCAAGGTCGGAAAGCACACGCCGGGCGCCAGTGTGACGATCTTCGATGCCTCGCCGATGCCGAACCAGATACCGCACGGCGCCGTCAAGCAACGGCAAGGTTCATCCCGCCATCAACCGCGTGCCGGGCGATGCCCGGCGGCCAACGCATCGTCGGGGAAGACCTGGTGGTACCGCCGCATCAGCTCGTCGAGCAGACCCCTCGCCTGCGTCCACGTCGTGCCCCTGCCGGCGGTCAGGTCGTGGTGCAGGGCGTGCACTTCCCGATGATACTCGGCCTCGCGCGCCCGCAGCCGTCCCTGCCGCAAGGCGTCCTTGAATCGCTCGCGCAGGAAGCCATATGCCACCAGCTCGCTCAACAGGATCGTCATGATCCCCTCGGCCTGGGTCGGCTCGAATTCCACCAGATCCCGCGTTGCATGCCGGGCGCTTTCCAGTGCGAGGAACTGCATATAAACCACGTTGCTCATGATACGGTGCCACTCGTCATCCGCGTTGCTGGGCTGCGGATGCGGTGCTCCCGCCAGTTTGCGCAACGTGTCCCGCATCACCTTCATGTAGGTGTAGAACGCGGTGACGTGCTTGACCACGTCGGCTTCCAGCGACTGCAAATCCTTCATCGAGCCGTCGAACACCGGGAAGTAGCTCTCCTGCGAGGTGAAGGAACCGCCGACCGGCAGCGCATCCTGCTCGGGCGGCGCGGCCTGGGGCGCGATGCCGGCGTCGAACTGATCGACATAGCGCTGCACCATGTCGACCACGATGGCGACCCGGCACAGCGTGGCGATCTCGCAGGCGAACAGGTCCACGGTCCCCAGGCGGGCGCTGCCGGACTGGTATGTCCACGCCAGCACGCCGCATCCCACGGCGCCGATCGCGCCGATGAAGGCGCCGCTGTTGCCGATGGCCTCGACCGCATATTGGACCAGCAGCCAATCGTTGCTCCGCCCTTTCACCGCCTGCCAGTTGGCGATGATTGCGTGCCAGTAATCGAAGCAGACGGCGAGGACGGTGCTGACCAGGATGATGATGACGGTGACCCAAAAGATCAGCCGCAGGTCGGCGACATGACGCGAGCGCCCCAGCCGCACGAACGTGGCGGAGTCCTGGCCCTGGTGAAGCTGCCGCAGCGTTCCTCGCAGCCGCAGAAAGGAGCCTCATGCGCCGGCCTCCGCTGGTTTGGTTGGAAGATGGCACGGAACGCTGCGGCGGGTGGTGAACTGCGTCACAGCGGTGCCGTCAACGCGGCGCATGCTCGATTTCCCGTTTCGCCGCGGCGGCATCGTCGCGGATCATCTGCCACAGCTCGGCCTCGACCCGCGCCAGATCGGGATCGCCCGATTGCCGGCCGGCCAGTGGTCGGTCGACTTGCAGCATGGCGCGTACGCGCCGCGTGTGTCGATCGGGCTGGCCGGATCGATACGGGCCTTGACAAGGCCGTGGGCCACGAACCATCTGAGCTGCGCCTGCACGTCGGCTGCGTCCAGCGCGCCGTCGGGACCTGTAAGAGCCGACGTCGTTCAGCATCTTTGCGCGCGCCGCGGTCCTAGCGCCGCAGCGGCAGCGTGCCAAGCAGGCCGACCACGCCACCCGCCATCAGGTAGAAGGCGGGGACAAGATGGCTGCCGGTCAGCGCGATCAGCCAGGTGAGCACCAGCGCCGCGGTGCCGCCGAACACCGAGACCGCGATGTTGTCCGACAGCCCCAGCCCGGTCGCCAGCGCGCGGTTGGGGAACATGTCGCCGATGCCGCTGAGGATCGGCCCCTGGTACAGCGCGATCACCACGCCGAACACAAGCTGGTAGATCAGCAGCGACGCCAGGCTGGGCGAATCGTTGATGAAGACGAACATCGGCAACGCCAGGACGATCAGCAGGCTCGGCGCCAGGCGCAGGAAGAACCGTGGCCCGAACCGGTCGACGTAGTGGCCGACCACCGGGATCAGCAGGCCGGCCGTGACGGTGCCGACCATCGTTGCGGTGAACCCGGCGGCCTGCGGCAGGTGCAGCGTGCGGACCGCGTAGACCGGCGTGTAGACCAGCAGCACATAGGTGCAGATCGTCGACAGCGTGATCAGCGCGCCGCTGGCCAAGGCCTCGCGCGGATACTTCTGGATGACGTCGCGGAATGGCGTGGCGGCGCGGTCATGCGTGCGCCGGTGCTCCGGTGGCTCGGCGATGCGGGTGCGCAGGATGTAGCCCACCGGGCCGATCAGCAGCCCGAGCAGGAAGGGCACGCGCCAGCCCCAGGCCTCCAGCTCGCCCGGGCTGAAGCCGCGTGTCACCAACGTGCCGACGGCAAGGCCGAGGGCGATGAACAGCGAGGACGATGCGTAGACCCAGCTTACGTAGAAGCCGGCGCGGCCGGGCGGGGCGTACTCGCGCATGAAGGCGGTCGCGTTGCCCATCTCGCCGCCGGTGGAGAAGCCCTGCAGCAGCCGCGCCAGCATCAGCAACAGCGGTGCCGCGAGGCCGATCTGCGCATAGGTCGGCATCAGCGCGATCATTGCGGTGCCAATGCACATCAGCAGGATGGTCAGCGACAGCGCCGCCTTGCGGCCGACCCGGTCGGAGTACATGCCCAGCAGCGTCCCGCCCAGCGGGCGCATGAAGAAGCCGACCGAGAACGTGCCGAGCGACAGCAGCAGCGAGGTGAGCGGATCGGCGGTGGGGAAGAACAACCGGGCGATCACGCCGGCGAACACGCCGTACAGCATGAAGTTGTACCATTCGAGCCCGTTGCCGATCACCGCCGCGATCACGGCGAGCGGACCCGGCGCCGCCATCACGGCGGTCGCTGCCACCACACGTTGTTGCATCGATATCTCCCCTGGCGGCTTCGCGGCAGTCATGCCGTGGCCGGCCGTGGTGCCAGAGTGCGACGGCACGGGCCGGGCATCAAGCCACGCGGGTCACGGTCAGGCGGAAATACATTGCGATATACCAACCGTGCACCTCTCCCGCCCTTCGCGGGAGAGGTCGGCGAGCGAAGCGAGACGGGTGAGGGTCGTGCCGCATGCACCACCCTCACCCGCGTCGCTGCGCTCCGCGACCTTTCCCGCGAAGGGCGGGAGAGGTGTACGCCTTCCCAGCCAACGACAGGACGCGCACAGTGACCGCATCGCCGCCCAAGGCGTTCATCTCCTGGAGCTCCGGCAAGGACAGTGCGTTCGCCCTTCTGGAAGCGCGACGTCTGGGCCTTGCCGAGATCGTCGGCGTGCTCACCACGGTCAGCGAGGTCTACGACCGCGTCTCGATGCATGGCGTGCGCAACGCGCTGCTGGACCGGCAGGCCGCGGCGCTCGGCCTGCCCTGCATCAAGGTATCCCTGCCAAGTCCGTGCTCGAACGCAATCTACGAGGCGCGCATGGAAGCGGCGGTCGAGCGGATCAAGGCCTCAGGCGTGCGCCACATGGTGTTCGGCGACCTGTTCCTCGAGGATGTCCGCGCCTATCGCGAAACAAGAACTCGCGGCCGCCGGCATGGCCGGCATCTTCCCGCTGTGGCGGCGCGACACGCAAGCTCTGGCCCGGGAAATGATCGCCCGCGGCTTCGTCGCCCACCTCGTCACGGTTGATCCGCGCAAGCTCGATCGCGGCTTTGCCGGGCGGCCGTTTGACCACGACCTGCTGGCAGCGCTGCCCACGGGCGTCGATCACTGCGGCGAGAACGGGGAGTTCCACACGTTCGTTTCATCCGGCCCGATGTTTTCCGCGCCGATCGCGGTCGCGGTCGGCGAGATCGTCGAACGCGACGATTTCGTCTTCGCCGATGTGATCCCGGTATGATCCTTCACCCGGTATCCGGCACAGCGATCCTGGTTCTTTGTATGAACCCGGATAGCCTCGCGGCCCTGCCGGCCTACTCGGGTCAACCGGGCACTATCTCGGTGCAGGCTACGCCGGCGTCTCGACCTGCATCTCGCCCAGATAGGCCTCGCGGATCAGCGGATTGCGCCGCAACTCGTCGGCCGCGCCGGACAGCACCACCATGCCGGTCTGCAGCACATAGGCCCGGTGGGCGATCGACAGCGCCATGTTGGCGTTCTGCTCCACCATGAAGATCGTGGTGCCCTGGCGGTTGATCTCCTGGATGATGTCGAACACCTGCTCGACGAAGATCGGCGACAGGCCCATCGAGGGTTCGTCCATGCACAGCAGCCGCGGCCGCGCCATCAGCGCGCGGCCCATCGCCACCATCTGCTGCTCGCCGCCCGACAGCGTGCCGGCGATCTGGTCGCGGCGTTCCTTGACGCGCGGGAACAGCGTGTAGACGCGCTCCAGGTCCTGGTCGAATTCCGCGACCGTGCTTGCGCAGATAGGCGCCCATCTCGAGGTTCTCGAACACCGTCATGCGCGGAAACAGCCGGCGCGCTTCCAGCACCGGGGCGATGCCGCGCCGCACCCGCTCGGCGGTGGCCAGGTTGCCGATCGACTGGCCGTCGAAGATCACCTCGCCGCGCGTCGGGCGCACCACGCCCATGATGGTCTTCATCGTGGTGGACTTGCCGCGAGGCATTGCCGCCGAGCAGTGCGACGATCTCGCCCTGCTCGATCGTGTAGTTGACCTGCTTCAGCACATGCAGGTCGCCGTAATAGGTGTCGACGTTCTTGAATTCGAGCAGCAGGTATCAGGCGACTCCCGCCGCCGCGGCCTGCGCGTTGCGCCCGAGATAGGCGCGCAGCACCTCCTCGTTCCGGCGCACCTCGTCGGGCTTGCCCTGCGGCGATCACGTCGCCATGGTCGAGCACATAGACCGTGTCGGCCAGCGTGGTGACGACGTCCAGCTTGTGCTCGATCAGCAGCACGGTCAGCCCGAGGTCGTTCAGGCTCTTGATCTGCTCGGCAAGTTCCAGCGTCTCCGCCGGGTTCATCCCCGCCGTCGGCTCATCCAGCAGCAGGATGCGCGGGCGGGAGGCCAGCGCGCGGGCGATCTCGATGCGGCGGCGGTTGGCGTAGGACAGACCGACCACCATCTGTTCGACGCGCGGCATCAGCCGGTTGCCGAAGATCGAGAAGATCTCCATCGCCCATTCGCGCGCGCCCTTCTCCTCCGCGCGGGTCGACGGCGGGCGGAAGATCGCCTGCAGCACGCCGGTCTTCAGCCGCGCATGCTGGCCGACCAGCGCGTTGTCCATCACCGTCAGGTTGAGGAACAGCCGCAGGTTCTGGAACGTGCGCGCGACGCCCTTTTCCAGGATCTCGTGCGGCGGCAGGCCCATGCATCTCCTCGCCGTGGAAGCGGATCGAGCCTTCCTCGGCCTCCACCAGCGCGGTGATGGCGTTGAACAGCGTGGACTTGCCGGAGCCGTTCGGCCCGATCACCGCGACCACGCCGCCGGTCGGCACGGTGATGTCGACCTTGTTCAGCGCGGTCAGGCCGCCGAACCGCACGGTGACGCCCTTGATCTCCATCGCCGCGGCGCCGGTGCGCACATCGCCGCCCAAGCCCTGCAGCTTCAGGTCGGTGAAGCCGCCGCGGCGTATCTCGGCGTGCTGCTGCTCGAAGCTCAGCGCCTTCTGCTGGCGCGCCGCCGGGATCAGCCCTTGTCGGCGGAACAGCATCATGCCGACCAGGATGAGGCCGAAGATCAGCTCGATCGACGGCACCAGATCGACCTGCTGCAGCAGCGCGATGCCGATCAGCCGGCCAAGGTCATGGATCCAGCTCGGTCAGATCCTCCAGCCACCAGGATTGCAGCAGCTGCAGGATGAACGCGCCCAGCACCACGCCCCAGACGCTGCCGATGCCGCCGAACACGATCATCACCAGGATCATGACGGAGACCGGGAAGCCGAACATTTCCGGCGTCGCGGTCTGCAGCTTGGCGACATAGAACACGCCGGTCATGCCGCCGAACGCGGCGCCGATGGCGAAGGCCAGCAGCTTGAACTTGGTGCGGTCCACGCCCATCGCGCCGGCGGCGATCTCGTCCTCGCGGATCGCCATCCAGGCGCGCCCGATGCGCGAGTCACGCAATCGGATGGAGATGAAGATCAGCATCGCCACCATGGCGATGGCGACGTAATAATACGGCATCGGAATTGACGCCGAAGCTCCAGCCGAACAGCTGCGGCGCCGGCAACGCCGTTCAGCCCGGCCGCGCCGTTGGTCAGGCTCGACCAGTTGCGCACCACGATCGGCACGATCTCGCCGAACCCGAGCGTGACGATCGCCAGGTAGTCGCCGCGCAGCCGCAACGTGGGGAAGCCGAACAGCACGCCCCAGAACGCGGCAAAGCGCCGCGGCCAGCGGCAACGCCAGCCAGAACGACAGGGTGAAGTGCACCACCATGCCGGTGCCGACATCGGCCGGGATCCGGCGTCGCCAGGCCGAGCGAACTGGAACGACTCCCAGAACGCGCTCCAGGCCGGCTGCAACTGGTACGGCGGTCAGGATGCCATAGGTATAGGCGCCGATGGCGAAGAACGCGGCATAGCCCAGGTCGAGCAGGCCGGCGAAGCCGACGACGATGTTCAGCCCGAGCGCCAGCGTGGCATAGGCCGCGGCGTTGGCCATGCGGTCGACGTCGGCGTCGTTGCTGTCGATGTAGAACGGGAACGCCAGCGCGGCGACGATCAGCAGGGTGATGCCAAGCTGGCGGCGCCTGGCCTCGGGGATCCAGGCGATCGGCCGCATCAGCAGCGACGGCGCGGCGCCAGGGGGTGGCAGCGCAGGGACGGTGGCGGTGGCAGTGGTGGTGCCGGTGGTTGCGCCGTTGGCCATGTCTTTGGGTACCCCTCCTGGCGATGCGGTCAGGATTTGTTCGGCGCCACCCGCCCGAACAGGCCGGACGGCTTGAACACCAGCACGAGCACCAGGATCGAGAAGATGATCACGTCGGTCCATTCGGTGGCGATGAACTGCCCGCCCATCGCCTCGATCAGCCCGATCAGCACGCCGCCCACCATCGCGCCGGGCACGTTGCCGATGCCGCCCAGCACGGCGGCGGTAAAGGCGCGCAGCCCGGCGGTGAAGCCGATGATGAAGCTGGTGAAGTTGTAGTACAGGCCGAAGATCATGCCGCCCGCCCCGGCCAGCGCCGAGCCGAGGAAGAAGGCCATGACGATGACCTTGTCCACTTCCACGCCCATCATCCGCGCCGCCTCGGCGTCCTGCGCGGTGGCGCGCATCGCCTTGCCGATGCGCGAGCGCTGCACGAAGAAGTAAAGCCCGACCATCAGCAACAATCGCGATGACCCAGATCAGGATCACGCGGAAGTCGCAGCACCGCGCCGCCGATGTGGTAGCGGATCATCGGCAGCGGGATTCGGGTAGTTCTTGTTGTCCGCGCCGACGGTCAGCAGGATGATGTTGAACAGGATGTAGGACACACCGATCGTGGTGATCATCGCGGCCGGCCCCTTCACGTTGCGCAAGGGCCGCAGGCACAGCCGCTCGATCACCACGCCGATCCCGCCGCGAGGCGAGCATGGTGACCGCGAACGCCACCAGCAGCACGCCGACCAGCGGCAGTCCGGTCAGGATCACCTCCTGACCGGACAGCCCGAACAACTGCAACATCCACATGGCGATGAAGCTGCCGACCATGAAGACGTTGAAGTGCGAGAAGTTGATCAGCTCCAGGATGCCGTAGACCAGGGTGAACCCGAGCGCGAGCAACGCATACATCGCGCCCAGGCTCAGCCCGTTGATGGTCTGCTGCAGCAGCAGATCGGTAGCGTCATACTGTCCGATCTGACTCGGTCAGGCCTGCGGCGCCACGCCGATGTACTGGTACTGCGCCGGACATGTCGTCCAGCTTGGCTGTGGTGTCCTTCTTGATCTGGAAGACGCTGACCGTGCGGTCTGCCAGGTCGCCGTTGGCATCGAACGACACGGTGCCCTGGATGGACGGCACCTTCGCCGTCTGGATCGCATCGCGCACCGCGTCGCGCGTCACCGGCTTGCCGGTGGCGGCCACGCGCTTGATCGCATCGATGATCACCAGGGCCGCGTCGTAGGCGGTGATGCAGTAGTCATCCGGCGCCGTATTGAACTGCCCGGTATAGGCCTGGACGAACTGCGCGGCCTTCGCGTCGTCGACCAGATGCGGCGAGGCAATGGTGGCATACCAGCCCTCGACCGCCGGGAAGCCGGCGCCGTTCAGCAGGTCGGCGCCGTACATGCCGTCGCCGCCGGCCTTGATCATCTTCGGCACGATGTCGTAGGCCTGCTTGGCCAGCTTCACGCCGGCCTGGCCGACGCCGCCGTAATAGATCGCCTGCGGGTTGAGCGACTTGATCTTGGTCAGGATCGTCGTGTAGTCGGCGGCCTTCGGGTCGAGCCGGTCGCGGCCGAGCACCTTCATGCCCTTCTTCTCGGCCTGCGCCTGGAACGCATCGGCCATGCCGACGCCATAGGCGCCGCTGTCGTCGAGCACGTAGACCGATCTTCACGTTCAGCTTCTCGGCCATGAAGTTGGCCATGTTCGGGCCCTGGAAGGCGTCGGTGGTGACCGTGCGGAAGTAGATCGGCTTGCCGGCCGGGCGGAACTGCGCGGCGAATTTCGGGTTGGTGATGTCGGGGTTGGTCGAGGACGGGGTGATCGTCGCCAGGTCGCCCTGGCTCAGGATCGGCGTCATCGCCTTGCCGGCGCCGCTCATCTGCGGCCCGATCGCGGCGACCACGCTCTTGTCGGACGACCATCTTGCGCGCGTTGGTCGCGGCCTGCGCCGGGTCATACTGGCCGGCGGTCGCGGTGCCGTCGTCCGGTCAGCAGGATCTCGAACTGGTAGCCAGGGATCGCGTTGGCCTGGTTGGCGCGCGTCGATCGCCATGTTGATGGCGTCCTGCGAACGCGGGTTGCGCTTTCGGCGTCGGCGCCGGTCAGCGACAGATCGACCCCGACCTTGACCGATCTTGTCGGCGGCGTTGGCGGTGGAGATGCCGGCAGCGCCCAGCGCGGCGGTCGACGGCAGTGGTTGCGAAAAGTTGGGCGGCTGCCCGACGGGTGATCATGTTTTGGTCTCCCTCGACCGTTGTTTGAGGCTCGGCTCAAGCAAGCCGCAGGCCAGCGTGTGCCGGTCGATCACGACGTTCGCACTCCCCTGGCGCCGCGGCGCTCACGCGGATGTTTATCAGCCTATTGCCGCCGCTGTCACCGGCGGAAACGCAAATCGAGGCCACGGGCGCGCCAGCCGGCCTCGATTGCGTCCAGATCGGTGAAGCCGGCGGGATTGGCCCGGCGCGGCGCCAGCGCCAGCCGCGGCTCGGCCTGCGCCCGCCACAGGCCCAGCAGCCGGTCGAGCTCGGCCAGTGGGTCCGGATGGTCGTCCACCCGCAGGTCGAGATCGGGAAAATCCTCGGTGGTGACCAGCCGCATCGCCGCCGACTGCCGCCCGCGCCGGTCGCCGCCGGCGGCCTGGCCCGCCTCCATCGCCCGCATCAGGCGCTCCGGCAGCGGCAGCGCCGCCTCCGCCGCGCCGGCCTGGAAGGCGGCCAGGGTCGCGGCGACAACCGCCTCGCCGGCGAGCATGTTGCCGGCAACACTGACGCCCCCGCCTGTCCCGGAAGTGCCCGCCACGCTGCCGCACCATTCCACGCAGTTCTGGCCCGTCCAGGCGGCGGTACGGCCGTGCCGGTCCACCGCGTGCACCTGGCGCAGCCCGCTGCCCCGGTCGCCGGCGAGCGCGCCCTCGATCGCCGAGGCCGGGTCAAGGCCGCGCGAAAGCCCGTCCAGGATGGCCGGGCCGAGGTAGCGGTTGGTCATCGACTGGGTGGAGACCGCGCCGACCCCGGCGCGCACGAAGGGGCAGGAGGCCCCGACGGCGAAGGCGCAGGTGGCGACCGCGACCGCGAAGGCGCCGGTGGCGGGGTCGTGGGTGACGATGGACCAGGTCATTCAGCCTGTCCTTTACGCATGCGCATCAGAAGCCGGTTAGCAGCACATCGAATGCACGCGTGATCTCGTCCCGATAGGCGGCGAGATTGCCGATCACGGGTCCCATCTCGCGTCGTGGCATGGCAAACACCGCGTGCGCCATCAGGACATAACGTGCACCACCGAATTCGACTTCGGGGTGGAGGTCCGCAATCGGCTTGACATCCGCGCGCTTGCGCAACGGCGCCACCACGCGCGAACCGAGATAGTCGAGATGCGATGACTGAACATCGACGACATACCCACCACGCCCGCGCGACAGGTGGTGCAGATCGAAACGAGCCATCAGAGCTGCCGGTACTCGTCGAAGGGCAACCCATTCTCCTCCATATCGCGGTTCCAGTAGTCGAAGGCTTCACGATTTTCCTCGAACCACTTGAGCCGCCTTGCCTCCGCCACAGCCTCCGCGAGGCCATGCTCGCAGGCGCGCGAAATGTTGACGCCGAGTTCCGTGGCCTGCGCCACCAGGGCGGCGGGCAACGAAACATTGGTCGGCTTGCGCAGGCGTCCCCGCGGCTTCGGCGTGGCAGGGTTTGGCGTGGCAGTGTTTGCGGACATCGTTCCCTCATGATCGATCCGCATAATATGCGTACACTTGCGGGGGTTTGACAACGCGATATGTGCGCACGCTTTGTCATCTCGCGCTACCCCATCGGCGTCTCCAGCCCAAGGTAGATCCGCTGCACGTCGGCATCCTGCGCCAGCTCGGCCGCCGGGCCCTGCAGCACGGTCCGCCCGGTCTGCAGCACGTAGGCGTGGTCCGCCACCTCCAGCGCCAGCTCGACTGCCTGTTCCGCGAGCAGCAGCGTCAGGCCCTGCCCGCGAAGGCGGCGGAGTGTCTCATACAGGCTTTCTACAACCGCCGGGGCCAGCCCAAGGCTCGGCTCGTCCAGCATCAGCAGGCGCGGGTCGCTCATCAGCGCGCGCCCGGTGGCCAGCATCTGCCGCTCGCCGCCGGACAGCGTGCCGGCGCGCTGGCGGCGGCGCTCGGCGAGGCGCGGGAACAGCGTGTAGACGCGGTCGAGCAGCGCGGGGATGCGGCGGCGGTCGGCCAGCACGGTGGCGCCGAGCAGCAGGTTCTGCTCGACGCTCTGCTGCACGAACAGCCGCCAGCCCTCGGGCGACAGAGCGAGGCCGCGGGCGACGATGGCGTAGGCCGGCTGACCGGCGATCGGCGTGCCGGCGAAGTCGATTTTTCCCCCGGCCGGCGGCACCAGCCCGGCGATGGCGTTCAGCGTCGTGGTCTTGCCGGCACCGTTGGAGCCGAGCAGCGCGACCACGCCGCCGGCGGGACTCCAGCGACACGTCGGCGACGCCGACCAGGTCGCCGTAGCGGACCATCAGGTTGCGGACGGAGAGTACGGGTGCGGCGACGCCGCCATTCCGCCGATCGTCGCGCGCTGAAAGCAAGGAACCGCAATGCGATGAACCAATGGCAATTGCGCGAACGGCGTCGCATCACGATGGTTCATTGCGTTCTCCGCCGCGCTCCGCATTGGCGTTCGGTCGATCTGGCGCCTCATGGCCGCACCCGCTTCATGTGGTGCCCCAGATACGCCGCGACGACCGCCGGGTCCTCCACCACCTCGCGCGGCGCGCCCTCGGCGATCACCTTGCCCTGGTGGAACACCACCGCCCGTTCCGCAAGAGTAAGAATAACCTCCATGATATGCTCGACGATGACGATGGTGATGCCGCGCGCGGTGATCCGCCGCACCAGTTCGATCGCGGTGCGAATCTCGGCCGGCGTCAGCCCGGCCAGCGCCTCGTCCAGCAGCAGCAGCCGCGGCTCGGTCGCCAGCGCGCGGGCGATCTCCAGCCGCTTGCGCCCGGGCGTGCCGAGCGAGCCGGCGCGGCTGTCCGCCAGGCGGTCGAGGCCGGTGAACGCCAGCACCTCCTCCGCGGCGCGCCGTGCCGCCGTGCGGTGGCCGTGGCGCAGGAAGGCGCCGACCATCACGTTGTCGGCGACGCTCATGTCCTCGAACGTCACCGGCACCTGGAAGGTGCGCGCCATGCCGAGCCGTGCGTGTGCCTCCGGCGTCGCGCGCGTCACGTCGGTGCCGGCGAACCGGATGCGGCCCTCGGTCGGCGGCAGGTCGCCGGCCAGGCAGTTGAAGAAGGTGCTCTTGCCGGCGCCGTTCGGGCCGATCAGGCCGATGATGCCGCCCGCCTCGATCGCCAGGCTGGCGCCGTCGACGGCGCGGAAGCCGCCGAACACCATGGCGATGTCGTGTGCCTCAAGCAGCACGGCGCGTCTCAGGCGCACGGCGCGCCCGCCGCGCGCCTGCCGCCAGAGTCTCGGCCACTCCCGCCCGGTTGGAAGCGGGCGACGAACACGATGATGGCGCCGTAGATGATGTAGGTGATGCCGGTGCCGCCGCCGCCCAGCAGCGCGTTGGTGGTCTCCTCCAGCGGGATCAGGATGGCCGCGCCGACCAGCGGGCCATACAGCGTGCCGGCCCCGCCGAGCGCGGCGACGATGATCATCTTCACCGAGACCAGGATGCCCAGCACGCTGTCCGGATCGACGAAGCCGACCATCACCGCATACAGCGTGCCGGCGATCGAGGTGAACGCGGCCGACAGCAGCAGCGCATACAGCTTGTAGCGCAGCACCGGCACGCCGAGGCTGCGTGCCGCGCGGTCGCCGCCGCGGATCGCCGCCAGGTAGTAGCCCATGCGGCTGCGCTGCATGAGCCGCGGTCAGCGCCGAGCAGCGCCAGCAGCACCGCCAGGAACAGGTAATGATACGGCACCGGACTGGTGAACGAGAGGTCGGCGAAGGTGCGCGGCCGCGGCGGTCCCATCAGCCCGACCGCGGCGCCGAGCAGCGGCCAGTTCGCCGCCAGGATGCGCGCCAGCTCGGCCGCGGCGATCGTCGCCATGGAGAAATAATGTCCGCGCAGCCGGAACGTCGGCAGCCCCACCACGACCGCCAGCACGGCACTGACCGCGACGCCGAGCGGCGCGCCGGCGATCGGCGGCCAGCCCCACTCGGTGTAGACCACCAGGCCGGCATACGCGCCGACGCCGAAATAAAGCGCGTGGCCGACCGAGACCTGCCCGGCGTAGCCGCCCAGCAGATTCCAGGCGGAAGCAGAAATCGCCGCCAGCAGCACCAGCGCGCCGACCCGTTGCAGGAACACGTCCTGCACCGCCAGCGGCCAGACGGCGAGCGCCAGCAGCCCCACGATGGCAAGCAGGCGCGATGGCGTCACGGTGACCCGGCTTCAAGCGACAGCCTCATCGCGGCACCGTCATGCGGTGCCCATCAGCCCCTGCGGCCGCACCCACAGCACCAGCAGGAACAGCGCGTAGACCACCACGTCCTGGTAGACCGCGCCGATCAGGTAGGCCGACAGCGCCTCGATCACGCCGATCGCCAGGCCGGCGATCAGCGCCCCGGGCACCGAGCCGAAACCGCCCAGGCAGACCACCACGAAGGCGATCAGCGTCAGCAATTCGCCGACCGTCGGCGCGATGTAGAAGAACAGCGCGATCAGCGCCCCGGCGATGCCGGTGGACGCGCCGCCGATGCCCCAGGCCAGCGCCTGCATGCGATCCGGCCGGATGCCCATCAGCATCGCGGCGTTGCGGTCCTCGGCCACCGCCAGCAGGCGCGAGCCGAGAATGGTGCGCGTCAGCACCAGGTGCATGCCGAGCGTGATGACCAGCGCCACCACGCCGCCGAGCAGGCGCGAGGCCTGGATGCGGATGCCGCCCAGATCGAAGGTGCCGCCGACCAGGTTCTCCGGCAGCGAGACGAAGTTCGCGGTGAACATCCAGAACGCGGCGTAGCGCAGCACCAGTGCCAGGCCGAAGGTGCCGAGGATCTGCGCCAGCATCGGTCCGCGCGCGACATGGCGCACCAGGCCGAGATAGACGATGACGCCGAGGGCGAACAGCAGCGCCGCGGCGATCGGCACGAACCACACCGGGCCGAGGTGCAGCAGCGTGAAGGTGAAGAACGCCGCGTACATCGCCAGCATGACGAAGTCGCCATGCGCGAAGTTCACCACGTTCATCATGCCCCAGATCAGCGTGAGGCCGGAGGAGAACAGCGCGTAGACCGCCCCCATCAACAGCCCGCTGACCACCACCTGCAGCAGGATCACTGCGCGTCTTTCCCTGTTGTCTCCCTGATGCGTCGTCCCTAGACGATGGTTGCGAGGGTTACAAGCCGGTGGTGCTGTCCCAGGGGCGTCCGGTTCGCGGCCACATGGCGCTCAGATCCAGCGGCGGACCCGTGCCCGGTAGGCGCGGTACGCGTCGCCGAATTTCCGCTCGAGATAGGCCTCTTCCCGGCGGATCACGCCGATCCGCAGCACCAGGATCGCGGGAATGAGCAGCGGCAGGATCCACAGCGCGTTGCTCAGCGCCGCGATTCCCACACACAGCAGGATCAGCGCGACGTACAGCGGATTGCGGCTGAAGCCATACGGGCCGGCCTGGACGATCGCGGTGGTCGGCTTGCGCGGATCGATCGCCGTTCGCGCCGCGCGCAGCGCAAGCACGCCCGACAGCCCGATCGCGACGGCGATCCCCACCAGCGCGCCGCCGATCCAGTCGGCCCATGCGGCGGGCAGCCAATGGATCGGCAGGACATGGTGCAGCAGCAGGCCTGCCACCAGCGCGGCCAGGAAGATCAGCGGCGGCGGCAGCAGCACGTTTGCCGTGTCAGGGGCCATGTCCGGGGTCCTGTCGGGGGCCTTGTCGGGGTCTTGTCAGGCAGCGTCGCGCCCATGGTCTGCCTCCGGCGCCCATGGGAGCCGACGATGACACCTCACGCAAGGTCCCGGCCCGGAGCGGAGGGCAGCGCGTGCATCGCGCCATGCAGGATGGCGCAACGGGGGCCGCTGCATGATCGAGATTGGTTCCGCGCAAACGGACGATCTGGACGCGCCCGGCCGCATCGCGCTGACCACCGGCGATGGCGGCGCCGATGCCGCTGCGCAGCGGTCTTCCCGGCCCGCGCTGTCGCTGCCGTGTCGCGATCGGGCTTGCGGCCGCCGCGGTTTGGGGAAACCATGCACGGAACACGTCCAGGCGGATTCCCCGCGCGGGCGAACATGGAAAATCATATGGCGAAGGATGCGAAGAAGGACGACGGACCGGATCCCAAGGACATTCAAAAGACCAGCAAGGATTTCGGCAAGACGCTGTCCGACCTGATGGAGATGCATCGAGAGCTGGGGAAGGTTCTCGAGGAAGCCGATAAACTCAATGACCAGATCATGAAAGACACGCAGAAAGACGCCGAAAAACAGCAGATGGAGCGGTGGAAGCTGATGCAGGACACGCAGACGAAAATCATGGACGTGATGCAGGAGGTCACGAAGCAAAAGAGCAAGGTCGAGAAAAGTTCCAAAGCCTGGGACGAATACATCCGCGGCTGACCACCGCGTCGGTCCTCGCGGGCGAGATTCCGTGCCACCTCGGACTGCCCGGTCAGCGGGTCGAGCTTGATCGCGTGATCCGGTGCGTGATCGGGGTGAAACGACAAATCGGACGCGCCGCGTGACGTCAGGCCCCGCGCAAGTTGCCCGCGCATGATCGGAATTCGTGCAGTCCGCGCGGACGACCTGGAGGCGCTGTACCGCATCGCGCTGGCCACCGGCGATGGCGGCGCCGATGCCGCCGCGCTGTACCGGGATCCGAAACTGGTCGGTCACATCTATGCCGCGCCGTATGCCGTGCTATGCCCGGAGACGGTGTTCGTCGCCGAGGATGCGGACGGCGTCGGCGGCTACATCGTCGGCGCGGCGGGTACGCGGGACTTCGAGGCGCGGCTGGAGGCCGAATGGTGGCCGAGGCTGCGGGCAATCTACCCGGACCCCGTCGCGACCGCGCGCGACGGATGGAGCCCGGATCAGCGACGATGCCATGCGATCCATCATCCGCACCGCACGCCGGTGATGATCAGCGCGGGTTATCCGTCGCATCTGCACATCAACCTGTTGCCGCGCCTGCGCGGACGCGAAGTTGGGAAGCGGCTGATGGATCGGTGGATCGATGCGGTGCGCGCGCTGCGGTCCGGCGGCGTGCATCTCGCGGTCGGCACGACGAACGCGCGCGCGATACGGTTCTATGCGGCTTATGGGTTTCGGGCGCTGGACGGAGTACCGCATGTGGCAAAAGGGGCAGTCTGGCTGGGGATGAAACTCAACGACAGGTCGGTCGCTTAGCTCGTCCCTGAACGTCGCGCGCGATGGCGCTCTATCGTGCAGCCAACTCCGGAAAATCCTCCTCGCGGAACTCCGCCACCGCGCGCCGGTTCTCTTTCGCCAACCGCTCCTCGGTCTGGCGCAGCTCGACGCGGCGGATCTTGCCGGAGATGGTCTTCGGCAGCTCGGCAAACTCCAGCCGCCGCACGCGCTTGAACGGCGCCAGTCGTTCGCGCAGGTGGCGGAAGATCGACAGCACCGTGGCGCGATCCGCCGTGGCCCCGGCGGCCAGCACCAGATACGCCTTCGGTACCGCCATGCGCATCGCGTCGGGCGCCGGCACCACCGCCGCCTCGGCGATCGCCGGATGCTCGATCAGCGCGCTTTCCAGCTCGAACGGACTGATCCGGTAGTCGGAGGATTTGAACACGTCGTCGGCGCGGCCGACATAGGTCAGGTAGCCGTCGGCGTCGCGGTTCGCCACATCGCCGGTCCGGTACGCGGTCTTCCCCAGTGGGGCGAACGATCCGTCATCGTTCTGGTAGCCGCGCATCAGCCCGGTCGGCGCCGGATCGAGCAGGATGCAGACCTCGCCTTCGTCCACCACCTGGTCGTCGGGATCGAGCAGGCGGATGCGATAGCCGGGCGCCTCCTGGCCCATCGAGCCCGGCTTCACCACCTCGCCGGGGAAGCAGCCGACCTGCAAGGTGGTTTCGGTCTGGCCGTAGCCCTCGCGCACGGTCTTGCCCCAGACCTGCTGCACCTGCTCGATGATCTCGCGGGTTCAGCGGCTCGCCGGCCGAGACGACCTCGCGCAACGAGGTGTGCCAGGATTTCAGGTCCTCCTGCACGAACATGCGCCAGACGGTGGGCGGCGCGCAGATCGTGGTGACGTTGTTGGCGACGATGGCATCGAGCATGCCGCGCGCGTTGAAGCGTGGCTGGTTGGCGATGAACACCGTTGCGCCAGCGTTCCAGGGGGCGAAGAAGCAGCTATAGGCGTGCTTCGCCCAGCCCGGGGATGAAATGTTCAGGTGCATGTCGCCCGGACGCAGGCCAAGCCAGTACATCGTGATCAGGTGGCCGACCGGATAGCTGGCGTGGCTGTGCTCGACCAGCTTGGGCCGCGACGTCGTGCCCGAGGTGAAATAGAGCAGCAGCGGATCGGTCGCCTTGGTCGGCCCATCCGGCATGAAAGCTGGGCGCGCCTTGCAGCAGCGTGTCATAGCGGTGCCAGCCAGCCGGCGCGTCGCCCAGCGCGATGCGCGTGACCGTGGGATCGAGCCCGTCGAATTTCGGCGCGTCCGCCGCGTTGGCGATCAGGTGGCGCACCCGGCCGCGCTCGAACCGGTCCTTCAGGTCGTACGAGGTCAGCAGCGTGGTCGCCGGGATCACCACGGCGCCGAGCTTCATCGCCGCCAGCATCACCTCCCACAGCGGCACGACATTGCCGAGCATCAGCAGGATGCGCTCGCCGCGCTGCACCCCCAGCGCGCGCAGCCCGTTGGCGATGCGGTTCGAGTTGATCGACAGCTCGGCGAAGCTGGCGCTGCCGGCCCCGTCGCCGACGATCTTCAGGGCGAGGCGGTCCGCACTGGCGCCGCTTGCCAGCTCGGCATCGAACCAGTCCAGCGCGTAGTTGAAGGTGTCCAGCTTCGGCCACTGGAAGCCGGCATGCGCGGCGCGGTAGTTGGTGCGGTTGGAGAACAGAAAGTCGCGCGCTGCCTTGAATGCTGCCGTGTCCATGATCGGCTCCCCCTCGTGACGCCAGCGGTGGCGACGTACACCTCTCCCGCACTGCGGGCTTGGGCCGCAAAGCGGACCAAGGCGCGGAGCCCTTGCGACGCGGGTGAGGGTCGTGCCGCACGCACCACCCTCACCCGGCTTCGCTGCGCTCGCCGACCTCTCCCGCAAGCGCGGGAGAGGTGTACGTCTAGTCGTGACGTTTTCGTTGACTGAGCAAACGGAATACCACCGAAAAGTCCTTTGCTCCATCCCCCGCATCGACCGCTGCCTGGTAGAATTCCACGGCATGCGCGGCCAGCGGCGTCGGCACGCCGCCGGCCTCGGCCGCCGCCTGCGACAGCTTGATGTCCTTCAGCATCAGCGCCGCCATGAAGCCGGGGGCGTAGTCGCGGTTGGATGGCGCCGCCGGCACCGGGCCGGGCGCGGGGCAGTAGTTCGACAGCGCCCAGGACTGCGCCGACGAGGTGGTGGTGATCTGGTGCAGCTTGTCCCAGTCCAGGCCGAGGCTTTTCGCCAGCAGGAAACCCTCGCTGACACCGATCATGTTGATCGCGAGCATCATGTTGTTGCAGATCTTCGCCGCCTGCCCGGCGCCCGCGTCGCCGGCATGAAAGATGTTCTTGCCCATCGCCTGCAGGATCGGCAGCCCCGCGCGCGAAGGCCGCCTCCGACCCACCGACCATGAAGGTCAGCGTGCCCCCCGCCGCGCCGACCGTGCCGCCGGACACCGGCGCGTCCAGCATCTCCAGCCCGGCGGCGCGCGCGGCGGCCTCCACCGTGCGCGCGCTGGCGACGTCGATGGTGGAACAATCGATCAGCAGCGGATTGACGCCGTCCGTCTGCGCCGCCTCGATCAGGCCGCCCTGGTGCAGCCAGACCTCGCGCACGTGCTCGCCAGCGGGCAGCATGGTGATGATGATCTCGGCGCCGCCGGCCGCGTCCGCCGCGCTGGCGGCCGCGGTGCCGCCGGCGGCCGCCAGCGCCGCCAGTGCCGCGGCGTTCAGGTCATAGCCGGCAACCGCGTGCCCGGCCTTCAGCAGGTTCGCCGCCATCGGCGCGCCCATGTTGCCCAGGCCGATGAAGCCGATCTTCGCTTTCGTGGCGGCCATGGTCAGAGCACCTCGAACACGTCGTAGATCGGCCCGCTCGGCGTGCGGTCGCCGGTGCCGACAAACACCGCGCCGTTCAGCCAGGCGTATTTCGCCGACGCCGTTTCGAACGCGACGGCGATGCGGAAATAATACGTGGTCGGATCGACGGGTTCGCCGCGGTTGAGCCGGTCCATCACCTCGGTCGGGCCGTGGCGCAGGCCGCGATAGGTCATGCCGATCGCGGCACCATCGTCGGTTTCCAGCACCAGGCGCACATCCAGCGTGGTCACCCCATCCGGGCGCACGACGATCCAGTCGGCCCCGCCCGGCAGCACCTTGCCGCGCAGCCGCGCGCCCTCGAACGTGCCGCCGGCCACCAGACCGATGCGCCGGTTGCCCGCTCGGCGTGGCGCCGATCGCCTGCATGCCGGCAACGGCGAGCGTCATCGTGAACAGAGGCGTGGTGCGGATTTCGGCCATGCGTTCCTCCCGGTGCCTTGTGCGTTTCTCCTGGGTGGCGCGATCTGAGCCGATCCGCAGGTTGGCGGCAAGCCGCGGACGCGGTTGGCGGCGCGCCGCGCGCGGCCTAGCATTAACCCAACCGACCCAGACAGGAGCGCGCCGATGTCCAGCGAATTTCCGCTGCCCGAAGCTGGTCCCGCCAACCTTGGCTTCGCCGCCAGGCCGCTGTTCCACCTCGAGGCATTGATCCACCAGCATATCGAGGAAGGCCGCTACCCCGGCGCCCAGATCGCGCTGGCACGGCACGGCAAGCTGGCGCTGTTCCGCAGCTACGGCAGCGCGCGGACCGAGCCGGCGAAGCAGCCCGCCACCAACGAGACGCTGTTCCTGCTGTTCTCGCAGACCAAGGTGCTGACCTCATCGGCGGTGTGGGCGCTGGTCGAGGAGGGCAAGCTGTCGTTCATGGACCGCGTCGCCGACCACCTGCCGGAGTTTGCGGCCCGCGGCAAAGGCGACATCACGCTGCACCAGGTGATGACGCACCAGGGCGGCTTTCCGTCGAACAACGTGACCAAGGCGAGCTGGACCGACCATGCGCGGATGCGCGCCGAGGTATGCGACTTCGCGCTGGACTGGACGCCCGGATCGAAACTGCAATATCATCCCCAGGCGGCGCACCTGGTGCAGGCGATGGTGATCGAGGCCGTCACCGGACAGGATTATCGCAAGCGTGATCCGCGACAAGGTGATCGCGCCGCTGGGCCTGGGCGACGACATCATGGTGGGGGTGCCGGAGGCGAAACAATCGCGCTGCGCCGACACCTATGCACCGGAGCCGCGCGACAATTCCGCCGAGTTCCGGGCCGCGGGGCTGCCGTCCGGCGGCGGGTTCGCGACGGCGCGCGGGATGGCGGCGTTCTACCAGATGCTGATGGCGGGCGGGCGGCTGGGGGCGGTGCGGCTGTTCTCGCCACGGCTGATTGCCTATGTCACGCGCAACCATACCGGGGAGCGCGGGGACGAGCAGATGGGCGGCATCCCGATGCATCGTGGTCTGGGTCCGCATGTGCGCGGCGAGAGCGACCGCATCCGTGGGTTGGGCACGATCGCCGCGCCGTCGGTGTTCGGGCATGGCGGGGTCGGGTCGTCTTATTCCTGGGCCGATCCGACGAGCGGGGTGTCGTTCACATATTTGACCAATTTCGTCTCGCCTGAACCGTGGCATTCGATGCGGCTGGACCGGGTGGCGAATCTGGTGCACGCGGCGATCGATTAACGGGGGGTAAGGGCCGGGGAGGCGCCTGACGGGGAGAAGCATTCCATTCGGCGTCCGGCATGACTACCGACTCAGTTCCCGCGTCATGGCGTCGATCCCGCCGACCGTCAGCGGAAACATCCGCCCCTCCAGAAGCGTGCGAATCATGTTGGTGGACCGCACGTGCCCCCAGCTTCGCGCCGGAGTCGGATTGAGCCAGGCGGATCGGCGGTAGTGCGCGGCCAGGCGCTCGATCCACACCCGACCCGATTCCTCGTTCCAGTGCTCGACGCTGCCGCCGGCCATCTCGACCTCGTACGGGCTCATCGCGGCGTCGCCGACGAAGATCAGCTTGTAGTCCGGGCCGTACGTCCGCAGCACCTGCCAGGTGGAGATCTGCTCGTCGTGCCGCCGCCGGTTGTTCTTCCACACCCGCTCATACGGGCAGTTGTGGAAGTAGAAATACTCCAGGTGCTTGAATTCGCTGCGCGCCGCCGAGAACAGCTCGGCCGAGATCCGCACGTGCTCGTCCATCGAGCCGCCGATGTCCAGGAACAGCAGCACCTTGACCGTGTTGTGCCGCTCCGGCACCAGCTTCAGATCGAGCGTCCCCGCGTTGTTCGCCGTCGAGCGGATCGTGTCCGGCAGATCGAGCTCCGTCGCCGCGCCCTGCCGCGCGAACCGCCGCAACCGGCGCAGTGCCAGCTTGATGTTGCGCGTGCCGATCTCGACATCGTCGTCCAGGTCGCGGAAGTCGCGCCGGTCCCACACCTTCACGGCGCGGCGATGGCGCGACTCCTCCTGCCCGATCCGCACGCCTTCGGGATTGTAGCCATACGCCCCGAACGGCGAGGTCCCCGCGGTGCCGATCCATTTCGACCCGCCCTGATGCCGCCCCTTTTGCTCGCGCAACAGCTCGCGCAGCCGGTCCAGCAGCGCGTCGAGCCCGCCCATCGCCTGGATCTGCTTCATCTCCTCGGGAGTGAGCAGCTTCTCGGCCAGCTTGCGCAGCCATTCCTCGGGGATCCCCTTCCGCAGGTCACCCTCGGGCGGCTCCAGACCCTTGAAACACTCGCCGAACACGCGATCGAAACGGTCCAGGTGGCGCTCGTCCTTCACCAGCGCCGCGCGGCTCAGGTAGTAGAAATCCTCCACGCTGTACTCGGCGACATTCGCCTTCATCGCCGCCATCAGCGCCAGGTACTCGGTGATCGAGGCCGGCACGCCGGCCTGCCGCAGTGCCAGGATGAAGTGCGCGAACATCAGGGCCCGCCCACGTTCCTGTCATTGCGAGGAGCGCAGCGACGAAGCAATCCCCTGCCCCCGAGGCGGGGGATTGCTTCGTCGCTGCGCTCCTCGCAATGACAGGGTGGCGCGGACATCCTAATGCCCGCCGCGCCGCGCCAGGAACGCCAGCCGCTCGAACAGATGCACATCCTGCTCGTTCTTCAGCAGCGCGCCATGCAGCGGCGGGATCACCAGGTGCGTCTCCTTGGTGCGCAGCGCCTCGGGCGGCAGATCCTCCACCATCAGCAGCTTCAGCCAGTCCAGCAGCTCCGAGGTCGCCGGCTTCTTCTTCAGCCCCGGCACCTCACGGATCTGGAAGAACACGTTCAGCGCCTCGCGCGCCAGGTCGTGGCGGATGTCGGGGTAGTGCGCCTGGACGATCCGCTCCATCGTTTCGCGATCGGGAAAACGGATATAGTGGAAGAAGCATCGGCGCAGGAACGCGTCCGGCAGCTCCTTCTCGTTGTTCGAGGTGATGATCACGATCGGCCGATGCGTCGCCACGACCGTCTTGCGCGTCTCGTAGACGAAGAACTGCATCCGATCGAGTTCCAGCAGCAGGTCGTTGGGAAACTCGATATCCGCCTTGTCGACCTCGTCGATCAGCACCACCACCGGTTCCGGCGCCTCGAACGCGTCCCACAGCTTGCCGCGCACGATGTAATTGGCGATGTCGTGCACCCGCTCATCGCCGAGCTGCCCGTCGCGCAGCCGCGACACCGCATCATACTCATACAGCCCCTGCTGCGCCTTGGTGGTCGACTTGATGTGCCACTCGATCAACGGATGGCCCAGCGCCTGCGCCACCTCGTGCGCCAGCACGGTCTTGCCGGTGCCTGGCTCGCCCTTCACCAGCAACGGGCGTTGCAACGTGACGGCGGCGTTGACCGCGACCTCCAGATCGCGGGTGGCGATGTAACGTTCGGTGCTCTTGAAGGCGGCCAAGTGTCGGTCCTCGCAATGCTGAGGGCGCCATTACGCCGCGACTCCCTCCACCGGGGCAGCGGCGCCCGGCCGCGGATCATGTCCGACGCCTTTTCCGCGATCATCATCGTCGAGGCATAGGTGTTGGCCGACGGCATGCTGGGCATGATCGACGCGTCCACCACGCGCAGCCCCTGCATCCCGTGCACGCGCAACTCGTCGTCCACCACGGCGGTCGGGATCGGTCGCCGGCCCCATCCGCGCGGTGCCGATCAGGTGATACGCCGTGGACCCGTACTGCCGCGCATAATCCAGCAGCTCATCGTCGCTCTGCACCTTCGGCCCCGGCAGATGCTCGCCGTCGAAATACCGCGCCAGCGCCGGCGATTGCAGCAGCCGCCGCGCCAGCTTCATGCCGCCCAGCAGCACGCGCCGGTCGATCGGATCGGCCAGGTAGTTCGGCTGGATGATCGGGTCCTGGAACGGATCGGTCGAGCGCGCCCGCACATACCCGACGCTCTCCGGCCGGTGCTGCCAGACCCCGGCGGTCATGCCGGGAAAATCGTCCAGCAGCCCGACGAACCCCTGCTTGTAGCTGGCCGGGCTGAACACGCCTTGCAGATCGGCGCCATCCAGCGCCTCGTCCGACTTCCAGAACCAGTGCACCAGCGACGGCGTCACCGCCAGGATCGACGGCTTTCCCAGT
This sequence comes from uncultured Alphaproteobacteria bacterium, assembly GCA_963773345.1. Classification (GTDB taxonomy): domain Bacteria; phylum Pseudomonadota; class Alphaproteobacteria; order Acetobacterales; family Acetobacteraceae; genus Palsa-883. The sequence continues at coordinate 298,529 of CAVZBG010000011.1, forward strand.
GCCCAGCGTGCAATCTGCCCGGCCAGGCCGAGGCCGCGTGACATCTCGTTGATGGTGCGCGCGTCCTTCACCCGCGCCACCATGCGGATCGCGTAATGGTCGCGGAAATTCTCCCCCACGCCGCGCAGCTCGTGCACCACCGGCACGCCGAGCGCATCCAGCAGCGCCGCCGGACCGACGCCGGAGATCTGCAACAGCTTTGCGGTGTTGGCGGTGCCGCAGCACAGGATCACCTCGCGCCGCGCCCGCACCGTGTGCTGCGTCGTGCGGTCGCGGTCATCGACATAGCGCACGCCCACCGCGCGCCTGCCCTCGAACAGCACCGCTCGCGGCGCGCGCATCGGTGCGCACGTCCAACGTTCCGCGCGCCCGCGCCGGATGCAGGAACACCCGCGCCGCGGAATGCCGCCAACCGCGGTAGATCGCGCGCTGGAAATACCCGACGCCCGCCTGCTGGTCCGAGTTGTAGTCGTTGTGCCGCGGCATCCCCAGCGCGACCGCGCCGTCGATGAACGCCTCGCAGACCGGATGGATCAGATCCATCGTGGTGACCGGCAGGTTGCCCTCGCGGCCATGGAAGCGGTCGTCGGCGACGCCGATCCGCCGCTCGGTGCGCTTGAAATACGGCAGCACGTCGGTGTAGCCCCAGCCGCGATTGCCGCGCTGCGCCCAGTGGTCGAAATCCGCTTTCTGGCCGCGGTTGTAGACCATGCCGTTGATCGAGCTCGACCCGCCCAGCGTGCGGCCCTGCGTGGTGGGGATGCGCCGTCCGGCGGTGCCCTCGCCGGGCTCGGTGGTGAACTGCCAGGTGTAGGTCGGGTTGAACAGCATCTTGATGAAGCCGGCCGGGCACGTGGATGTAGGGGTGCCGGTCCGGCGGCCCGCATTCCAGCACGCAGACGGTGACGCCGGGGTCCTCGGTCAGCCGGCTCGCCAGCACGGACCCCGCGGCGCCGGCGCCGACGATCACATAGTCGAACGTGTCGCGCCGTCGTTGCGCGTCCGCTGTTGCGCCGCCATGTATTCCCCCGTTGGTCGTCCCCGCCGGTTTGCGCGCTGCCCCGCTTCATCCTAGACTCGCGGCAGAGAGCGGTCCAAGCAACGGGCGCGGGCTGAACAAGGCATGGAATATATCTGCGACGCCCCCAACGGCCGGACCTGGTTCCGCCTGATGACCGAGGCCGAGGCGGCCAACAGAGTCGGCGGAGATGCGCCACGCCGTGGAAAAGCACTTCCGCCGCGAGCGGGAGAAGGCGGTGGAAAGCTACCGGCCGCTGACCACGGTGTTCATCGAGCAGGACATCGGCAAGCAGGCGCACATCAATCGCGCGATGCCGCTGTTCCTGACCTTGCGCGACGAGGACGGCAAGCCGCTGGTCACCGCCATGCTGCCGCCCGGCGGGCGCGAGGACCCGGACTTCACCTGCATCGTCGTCGGGCCGGCCAACGCCGACCCGTACCCGCAGCACGCCGACGCCATCGAGGCGCTGGCCGATGCATTTTGATATCGCGCTCGACCGGGCCGACTGCTACCCGTATCGGCGCGGATGACCCACCAGGAGGGACCAGGCCGATGAGCTACACGCTTGAACAGTTCGCCGCCGACTGTAAGGCCGCGCTGAAGGCCGATCCCGGCACCGCCGGACGCGAGAAGGTGCGCGCTCTGGTCAGCCAGGCGCTGAAGTCGCCCGGCTTCGTCGACGCCTACATCCCGGAGGGCACGCCGGAGCGCAAGGTGCTGTATGAGGATCCCGAACTCGGCTTCACCATCCTGGCGCACGCCCATACCGGTGCGAAGAGCAGCAAGCCGCACGATCACGGCCCGTCCTGGGCGATCTACGGCCAGGCCGACGGCGAGACGATCATGACCGACTGGGAATGCCTGGCGCGGCCGACCGAGACCACCCCGGGCAAGGCGAAGCACATCCGCGACTACACGATGCGCGTCGGCGACGCGTATCTGTACGACATCGGCGTGCTGCACTCGCCGCGAGCGCAAGGCTGCGACGCGGCTGCTGCGCATCGAGGGCGTCAACATGGACCGCGTGAAGCGGCGCCCGTACGAGGCGGTCGAAGTGGTCACCGCAGCGGCGGAATGATTTTCTGCCGTTCGATCGCGGCGGAATGATTTTCCGCCCCTCGATCACCGCGGGATGATCTGCTTCTCGTCGATGACGTAGGTCTTGATCCGGCCGATGATCAGCGCGCCGTCGTCGGTCAGGCGTTTCATCTCGGGTGAGGCGGCGGCGCGCTGCAGGGCCGCCGCATCGTCGTACCACAGCTCGGCAATGCCATCGACCTCGACATCGGTTTCCGGAATGTCGGGGCGCGTGCGCGTGCCGACGATGTGCGACTGCACATAGCGGCGGACGCCGGGCACGGCGTGCGCCAGCGGCCCGTGAACCTCCAGCCAGTGCTTGACGAATTGCGCGTGTGTCAGCCCCGGCCGGCGGGTGAGCAGCGCCAGAACCTTGATCATTGCGCTACGCCGCCTGTTCCATCGTCGATTGCTCGCAGGCGACGGTGGTGCGGTGCATGTCGCGCACCTCGGGTGTGATCGTACGGCCGCGCGCGGTGCATCGTCACCCGGTTGTCCCACATCACCAGGTCCCATTGCCGCCAGACATGCGCATAGACGAACTCGCGCTGCGTCGCGTGCTCGGTCAGGTCGCGCAGGAAGGCGCGCGCCTCCGGCACCGGCCAGCCGACGATGGCGCCGGCATGCGAGGCCAGGAACAGCGACTTGCGCCCCGTCACCGGATGGCGCCGCACCAGTCGTTGCAGCACCGGGGCGAAGCGGCGGCGCTCGTCGTCGGTGAAGTCGGTGAAGCCCAGCGTGGCGCGCGAATAAAGCTGGCTGTGCTCGCAGACCAGGTTCTCGCACATCGGCGCGCGTCGCGTCGTCCAGCGCATCATAGGCCGCGCGCATGTCGGCGAACTCGGTGTTGCCGCCGGCACCGGGGATCACGCGCGCCGACAGCAGCGAATACTTCGCCGGCACCGCCTTGAACGAGCTGTCCGAATGCCACAGCCGGTTGCCCAGGCCGAACAGCCGCCGCCGGTCGTCGCGCGCCAGGATCCGGTTGTTCGTTGTCGAGGTTGGAGATGTCGTTGACATCCATGCTGAGCCGCCGCTCGGCGCCCTGCGCGATATCGCCGGTCGCCTGCTCCAGCGCGCCGAAGTTGCGGCTGAACGCGAGCTGCCGGTGCATCGTCCAGGTGCTGGTCGTGGAACACCAGCACGCCGTACTGGTCCATCCCGGCGGAGATGGCGGCGACATCGTCGCGCGACAGCGGGCGGGTCAGGTCGACGCCGGACACCTCGCCCGCGAAGAACGGAGCGCGCCTCCGGATCGATCGGCGCGGATCGAAACAGTCATTCCGCTCACTCCGACTGCGTCGCCACGATCCGCGTCGCAACGCCCTACCGCAGCTCGGCGACCTCCAGCGCATCGCCGAAGCGGCGCGCGCACTCCAGCGGGTCGCCGTACTTGCGGTGCATCGCCGTGTGGTAGGCGGCCGCCAGCAGCAGCTTGTCGCGCTCCGGATGCCGGTTGATGGCGAAATCCATCAGCATGCACTGGGCGATTTCCTGGTTGTGCGGATCGTTGCCCAGCTTGCACGCGGCCAGCGCGATGCGCTCCACCAGCGGTCGCGCGATCGGCGACGTTGTCGCAGATAGGCCTGCGTCCAGGCCAGGCTCTCCGCCCCGCTCAGCGCGCAGATCGCGGCATCGACCCGATCGAGCAACTGCCCGGCGGTCAGCCGATCGGCGCCGCGCGGCGGCTTGATCGACACCGGATGCACGTCGCCGATCCCGCGCTGGTGTCCCGCCACGCGGTTGAGGAACGCGGTCGCGACATAGAGCAGCCGCAGCCGCCGCGGATGCTCGAAATTGTCGAAGAACCAGCCCAGCGTGTTGCAGGTACTCGTAGCAGTGGTGCGGCATCGAGAAGTCTTCCGGCTTCTGCGTCTCGAGCACCACCTGCGCCGCGGCGATCTGGATCACGTCGATGATGCGCCGCGGATCCTTGCCGGCCTGCAACAGCCGGGTCAGCAGCTTCAGGGCGTCCGGCTCCTCGCCGCGGATGATCGCCTCGATCAGCGCCGCCGAGTCTTCCTGGTTCATCGCGTCCGTGTTGCGCAGCACCGCGAGCTCGGCCTCGCTGACACCGCCATAGGGCACGGCGTGCAGCGCCTCGCCCTCGATCCACATCTTCACGCAGTTGCAGGCCATCTCGTAGGTCGAGTACCAGCGCGGCCCGACGGCGATGTCCAGCGCGCCGGCGTACAGCACATGGTGCGCGTTGTCCCAGCCGATGGCATTGCCGATCTCCACCGTCGAGCGCGCGCGATACGCCTTGTGTCCGGTGGTATAGGACCGGTTCCACAACATCCGGTCCTGCACGTCGATCATGCCGGCGAACACCAGCTCGGCCAGCGCCTCCTTGCGGTTGGCCGGGTTCTCCATCACGCCGAGGAACATGCGGTAGGCATCGACCACCTGGCCGCGATGCACCAGGGTGAACCAGTTGTTCAGCCGCTCGTGCAGCGGCGCGGTGTCGCGCAGCGGATCCTGGTCCGGCCAGTACACCACCGGCGCCGGCGGCGCCTCCACCTTGCCCAGGTTGCCGCGCATGCGCGTGTAGTGGCCCGGCGCCTTGTTGATCTTCTGGTTCCAGATATCCAGCCCGGTCGGGATGTACCAGATCGTCTGCGCCATCGGCAGATGCGCCAGCTTGCCCGGCAGCATGCGCGCCAGGTTCAGCGTGGCGCGCGCCGACAGCAGGCAGTGGTCGTTGTTGACGAAGTTCGGATAGCCGTCATCGAAACGTTCGTGATACGGCACGTGCGTATAGGGCGCATGGATGCGCACGCCGGCGGCGACGATCTCGGCCAGGGGACGCCCGGCGCGCAGCAGGCCGTAGTAGGTCTGGCTGGCGCCGACCTGGTCGCGCGCCAGGACGCGCTCCTCAAGCTGGTCGTAGAGCGCCTTGGGTACGTCGCGCCCGGTCGATGTCTCGGTCTGCACGTCCATCTTGCTTCCCTCCGGCGAAACCATCGTATGCTTGCCGCAAGTGTAGGCCGACCCGGCCGAAATCGCCAACCTTGGGCGCCCCCGTCTCAGGCGCGCCTGCCGCAAACTCAGCCCACAGGCTCGCGTCGGATCCGCACCCCGTCAGCGCCAAGCCGCACGACGTTCACCGTTCCCGCCAGCTCGGGCGAGCCGGAGTAGTAGGCGGGGACCGCACCATTCCCCACCCGCGCGGCGCGGTTCCAGTGCCCGAGTGCCACGTAGTCGGCGCCGGTCGCCGCGATCGCGGCATCGCCGAACAGCCATGACGGACGTAGTGACTTTGCCGGATCGAGGCTCGGTTCGTAGTGCCCGTGTGCCAGCACGATCTGCCAGCGCGTTCGGCGGGGGCGTGGCCCAGGCAGTGGTGCCATGTCGGCGTAGTCGCGATGCACCCGGCCCCAGATCTCCAGGTCCCAGCGCGGCAACACCACGGCGTCGTCATGCGTGACGCCAAGTATGTGCACATCCGGAATGTCGTCGAGGCCGCCACGGTGGTGCACGGAGCCCGGCATGGCGGGATCGTGGTTGCCCGGCAGGATCACGATCGACATCCCGGCCGCGCGCAATCGCGCCGCCGTGCGTTGCAGTATCGTGGCGGGCAGCCGGTTGTGATCGAAGGTGTCACCGGCGAGCAGCAGGACGTCGGCGCCGACCGCGCGCGCCGTCGCCAGCACCCGCGCCAGCCCGGCGGTGCCATCGCCGCCGTGCGTGGCGGCCGTCGCGCCGTCATCCACGTGCAGGTCGGAGCTGTGCACCAGCACCACCTCGGCCGTTGTGTCCAGGCTCACGTCCGTCGGCTCATCGGTGGCTTCCCACGGGTTGCGTCGGCGACGCAGGATGCGGCCAACCAACCCGGGAGGAAACCACCCATGCCCCTGCTTCGCGAGCAACGCGGCCATGTCGTCATTCTGACGCTCAGCCGTCCCGAGGCACGCAACGCCTGGTGCGAGGAATTCCAGACCGGTCTGCGCGAAGCCCTGCCGGCGCTGGAGGCCGATCCATCGGTGCGCTGCGTCGTCCTGACCGGCGATCCGGCCGGCGGGGCGTTCAGCGCCGGGGCGGATCTGAAGAATCCGCGCACCCACACGATGAACTCGGTCGGTGCGTTCATCGAGGACCTGCCGAATCGCCGGCGGGGGCACCCGATCAACATGCTGGCCGACTTTGCCAAGCCGGTCATCGCCGCGGTGAACGGCTACGCCATCGGCATCGGCTGCATCGTCACCTATTGCTGCGACCTGATCGTCGCGTCGGAACAGGCGGAATGGCGGCTGCCGCAGTCCGGCCTCGGCATCATTCCGGCGCAGGGCGGCGCCGTGCGGCTGGCCCGCTGGGTCGGCAAGGGGTTGGCGATGCGGGCCGCGTTCGGCTTCCCGCTGACCGCCGAGGAGGCATTCCGCACCGGCCTGGCGCAATGGCTGGTGCCGCCCGACCGGCTGATGGAGCAGGCGATGGCGGTGGCCGAGCACATCGCCGCCTTGCCGCCGCTGGCGGCGCGGCTGACCAAGGAGTCGCTCAATTTCGGCATGAACATCCCGCAAGCGGACGCGGCGCTGGTGGATCTTTATCGCTTCGCGATGCTGGAGATGACCGAAGACAAGGCGGAGAGCCACCAGGCCTGGCGCGATCGCCGCCGGCCGCGCTTCACCGGCCGATGACGCTGCGCGGCATGTGGGCGAAGCCGCGCGGCGTCAGATTCCCGCGCCTTCCACAAAGCAGCGGATCTCGCCATTGTACCAGCACGCGACGGCTTCCCCCGTCGGGTTGTCCCGCCGGTGCAACACATTCCACGGCGGCACCCGAACCCATGCCTCCGGCGCATCGGCGCCGAAGCTGCGGCGGTCGATGAAGGCCTCGAAATGATCCCCCACGGTGCGGTACTGCACCGGCCGACAGTCGGCCACCGAGCAGCACGGGTAGCCGGTGTAGGGCTGTGCCAGGCTCTGGTACCACGGTGCGAGCGAGAGGTCGGCGCCAGGCGGCGGCTTCGCGAAAGCCGGGGCCGCGGCACCCAGCAGCGAGCCGAGCAGCAGCGCAGCCACGGCCATTTCGGGCTTCATGGTGCAACCCCGGTGCGAATGTGACTTAACTCGTCTGGGAGAAATTGCATTTGCATTCTCATATTTCGGTGAGAGATTTCGCCGCCATTCTGGTGATTTTGCATTCCCGGCGGACGGCACCACGGGGCCGGGTATCACAAGCACGCGAAACGCCATCGCTTCGCGCGCAATGCCGAAGATGCTTGCGGAAAATGCTCGCGGACAGGGCCGAGCGCCACCAGGCGCGCCATGGTACGCGCCACTGGGCCCTGGGCGTGGCCACCATCGGCCGCGCTGCGCGGGACTGCGCCGCGGCCGGCGTCATTTCACCCCCAGCCGCCAGCGGTACAGCGCGCTGAGCAGCGGCTGCAGCGGATCGGCCACCGCCAGAAAGAACGCCGTGATGACCAGCCAGCCGTCACTTTTGTGCGTGGGGCGAGGCGACCGCGGGCGTCACAGATGCCCGACGTGACCCTGCGAGAGAAACCAGCTAACGAACACGTTCACCAGCAGGAACACCGTGCCAAGCGCCCACAAGCGCCCGTCCCAGGTCGCGAGTTTCGTTTCGACCGACTTCAGTCTGGCATCAAGGCGGGAGTCCGCCGACTCGATATCGTTGCGCGGCACCAGGTCGACCAGCCTGATCTCGATACGCTTGATATCGGCATCACGGACCGCGATGAATGCATCCACCTCGCTACGGGTAACGAAGGTGCCGGCCTGGTCTTTCATCGCCGCGCGGAATTCGTTCATCGTCTCAAGCCGCTTCTCAAGCTGCGCGCGGTCGATCGCCGAGGTCTTGTCGATCTCGTCCACGCGCACGACGTACGCGCTCAGCGAGACCTGCACGGCGGCAACCGCCTCGACCACGGTGGCATGCCCGGCGGCGTATTCGTCGCGGGTGAAGTACCGGGCGGCTTGATCGCGCAGCGCCTCGCGGAATTGGTTCATCGAATCAAGGCGCTTTTCCATCGACGTGACCGCCATTGTCAGCGCGAGGTCGCGCGCGGCAAATCGCTCGCTGAACAGTTGCTCGATGAAATCCAGGCGCAGCCCGAGTTCGCGCGACGACGAGGTAGCCAGCTCGGATTCGTCGGCGGCCGGCGGTATGGTTTTCATGACACCACCTCGAAGGGCATCAGATCGCGCCGCACCCCAGGAAGCTGTGTCCCGATGGCGCCACGACCGGGCCGGCCGGCAGGATTTCCCTGACGATCATCCCGCACCGCAGCCACGGGGCGGTCAATTGCTGCGTCAGCAGCTCGCGAACGAGCATGCGCGATTGCCGCCCAGGCGGAGCAGAAAGTCGGGAACATTTCGAAGTGCCACGATTGCCGGTTACTCAGCGAGGTGCGTTCGGGGCACGGTACCGCAGGCCGGACAGCCGCCTCGGGGATCGCGACAGGCGCGGCAGGCTCGTCGGCGGCACGATCGTCGCCGGCGCCTGGTGGCTGGCTGGTTGAGACATTCATCGCGCGCAAAATACCCTCCCAAGACGGCAAATGACAGAACAAATAACATAACACCCGTTAGTTTGGCAAGCACTTTCCGCGTCGTTGGCTCACATCCGCCACTGCGGGACCACTCCGCTCGGGACGGAACCCCACGTCACGCAGCCTTGACAGTGAGCCAGCGCAACGGGCGGATGGCGCCCATGCCCAGGCTGCCCCACATTCGGCCCATGCCAAACACCCAAACCATCGACCGCGTCTCGGACGAGCTCCTCTGGGACCAGGTCCTCCGCCGGCAGCCGGGTGAGTTCCGCTACGCGGTCACCACCATGGGCGTGTATTGCCGCCCCGGCTGTCCATCCCCCCGCCCGTTGCGCAAGAACGTGCGCTTCTTCCCGGGCAACCGGGAAGCCGAGGCCGCCGGCTTCCGCGCCTGCAAGCGCTGCGACCCGAAGGGCGAGCGCGCCGCCATCGCCCAGGCGGTGGTGCGCGACGCCTGCGGCTTCATCGAGGCCGAGGAGACAATTCCCTCGCTCGAGGCGCTCGCCACGCGCTCCGGCTATTCGCGCTTCCACTTCCTGCGCATGTTCCGCGACCACACCGGACTGACCCCGCGCAGCTACGCCGAGGGCGTGCGCGCGCGGCGGCTGCAGGCGGCGCTGGGCACCGGCGCACGGGTGGCCGACGCGGTGCTCGACGCCGGCTACGGTTCGGAGTTCCGGGTCTACGAGAAGACCGGCGCGCTGCTCGGCATGACGCCGGGGGCGGCGCGCCGCGGCGGGGCAGGGGAGGTGATCCGCACCGCCTTCGCCGACTGCCCGTTCGGCCGGCTGCTGGTGGGTGCCACCGACAAGGGCGTGTGCTTCATCGGCTTCGCCGAGCCGGACGCGGCGCTATTGGGCGATCTGCGCCAGCGTTTCCCACGCGCCGAGGTGGTGGCGGACGACGCGGCGCTGGCCGACACGGTGCGTTCGGTGCTGGGCTTCCTGGCCGAGCCGCGCCGGGCGCTCGACCTGCCGCTCGACCTGCGCGGCACCGCGTTCCAGCAGCGGGTGTGGCGCGCGCTGCGGCAGATCCCGCCCGGGCGAGACCCGCACCTATGGGCGAGGTTGCCGCCGCGATCGGCGATCCGCGCGCGGTGCGCGCGGTGGCACGGTCCTGCGCGACCAACCCGGTGTCGCTGGCGGTGCCGTGCCATCGGGTGGTCGGCAAGGACGGCGACCTGACCGGCTATCGCTGGGGCGTGCCGCGCAAGCGGGCGCTGCTGGAGAAGGAACGGGCAGCGGCCGGCAAGGCGGCAGCGTAGGAGCCTAGTCACCTCTCCCGCCCTTCGCGGGCTTGAGCCGCGAAGCGGATCAAGGTCGTGGAGCGCAGCGACGCGGGTGAGGGTGGTGCGTGCGGCGCGACCCTCACCCTCGGCGCTTCGCGCCTCGACCTCTCCCGCAAAGGGCGGGAGAGGTGAATGAGCAGCGGCCCGCGACCTTACCGTGCGCGCGCCTGCGCCGTGCCCCCGGGTACGAGAGGCGCTGCGGAAAGCGCCGCCGCGCCACGCGCCGCTGTCCGCCTCGCGGCGTTGCTGCACCCGCTTGAACACGAACGAGGTCAGGATCGGCGTCAGCACCGCGGTGACGATGACCGAGGCGGCGACCTGGATCGTCGCAGCCGCCGGCGATCCCCGCGTAGGTCGGGTCTGCCATCGCGATCGCCTTCGGCACCGCGGCCGAGTTGCCCGCCGTGCTGGAAGCCGCCGCCCCGGCGATGCCCGAGCCGCCCAGCAGCAGGTCGGCCAGGATGCACACCGTCCCGGTGACGACCAGCACGAACACGCCCAGCGCCACGCCCGGCAACCCGGCGGTCACCACCGCCGACAGGTTGATCGTCTGGCCCAGGGTGAACGCCATGAACGGCACGATGATCGGCTGATGCGAGCTGAAGAACTCGCGCAGATCCTTGTCCAGGTTGCCCAGCACCGCGCCCGCCATGATCGGCGCGATCACCGACAGCATGGTCAGCCAGGGGATGTTGGCGAGGCCGGCACCGACCAGGATGATCATGGTCAGGAACGGCCCGGTCTCGATGCTCTGCGGCACATAGGTGCCGACGTCCTCCTTGTCGCCCATCACGCTGGTCAGCGCGCAGAACATGCCGCCGTTGGTGTCGCTCATCGCCACCAGGATGGCGAGCGTGCTGAGGCCGAGCAGGTTGCCGCCGAACAGATGCGCCACCGTCAGCGCGATCCCGGTGGCGACGCCGACCTTGGCGGCCATGATGCCGAAGCCGCGCTTCAGCATGCGCGGCGCCGCGCTCAGCGTCATTTGGGTGCCGACGGTGAACAGATACATGCCGAGGACGGTGGGGTAGCCGACGCTGGTCAGAGCCTCGGTGAAGCCGCCGATCTTCAGCAGGTTTGGGAAGAAGGTGTTGATGACCATGCCGATGAACAGCGGCACGACCATCAGGCCACCGGGAACCTTGTTGATCGTCTTGAGGATTTGCATGACCTTGGTCCTGGATATCCCATTCAAGCGGTTGCAGCGCGCCCGGTCCGAACGCACGATGGCTCGGCTGCCAGCCGGGCGGCTGACGCAGCGGATCCGGCCGGGCGCGCACGACGCCGCCCGGCCGACGGAAAGGTTCCATCTGATGCTGACTGGCACCGATCGCGCGGGGCTGCATTGACCCAGGTCAAACTCCGATGGGCCGGGTGCACGCGATGGCAGGCGGGACGTGGGACATCACGCGACGTAGGGCGGAAAAGCGCAGCGCCCCGGGGGCGCTGGCTTTTCCGGCCCTACCCGGCCACGTTACGCGATGACGCGGTTACGCAGCCGCGCGGCGCGGTGCGCGGCTCAGTTCAGCCGCAACTCGCGGATGTGCTTCGGGTCGGGCTTCAGCTCGCCGCGCTCGACCTTGGTGACGATCTCGGTCAGCACCCGGTTGGCCGGCGTCGCGATGCCGATCTCCTCGCCCTTGCGCGCGACCAGGCCATTGAGGAACTGGATCTCGGTGCGCCGCCCCTTCACCATGTCCTGCCCCATCGAGGGCCGGTGCTCGCCGCCGCCCTTCGCCGCCTCGGCCAGCCGGTGCTCGTCGTAGGCGTGGCTGGCCGCCGGATCGTTTTCGCCGGCGCGGGCGATCAGCTCGGGATCGAGATGGAGGATCTCCTCCAGCGCATAGCCCAGCGCCTGGCCGACGCGGATCGCCTCGCTGCCCAGGCGCGCCGAAAAATGCCGGATCGAGTCGTCGCGCATCATGTCCTTGCTGATCATGCCGGTGCAGGCCGACAGCCCGTTGCCCATCACGTTGGTCACCAGCTTGGACCAGCGCTCGCCCCACAGGTTCTCGGTCACCATCGCCGAGTCGGCGAGCGAGACCAGCCGGCAGATCTCCTTCACCCGGTCGGTGACGCGGCCGTGCACCTCGCCGGTGCGGAACACCGTGTGCTTCGTCCCGCTCTTGCCGGCCGCGCGGCGCACATGGCCCGGCTCGCACAGATCGACGGTGATCGAACTGGCGATGCAGCCGACGGTGCGGCCCCAGCCGACCACGCCGGCAATGGTCTCCTCGTTCATGCAGTTCTGCAACGAGACGATGAAGCCGTTGGGCGAGAGATACTGCGCGATCAGCGTCGCCGCCCATTCGGTGTCGTACGACTTCATGCAGACGAAGGCGATGTCGACCGGCTTTTCCTTCGCCAGTTGCTGCGCGTCGGTCAGGTGCAGCGCGCGCACCTTGGCGGTGAACTCCGGCACGTCGCGGATATGGCTGATCTTCAGCCCGTGCGCGCGCATGCGCTCGACGTGCTCGGGCCAGGGGTCGATGAAGGTGATGTCCTCGCCCGCCTGCGCCATGTGCGCCCCCGCGTAGCCGCCGACCGCGCCCGTGCCCATGATCGCTATCTTCGCGCCCATTCGTCCCTCCCTGCGTTCAACCGGCGGGCAGCTTAGGGCCAGCGGGCGATGGCGGCCAAGTCGGGCCGTGATGCTGCCAGGTCCATCGGGTGAAGCCATGGACCCGCGGGAGTCCGCTGTCATTGCGAGCGTAGCGAAGCAATCCCCATCCCCGGGGCGCCTGGCTGGAGATTGCCGCGCTTGCCCTCGGGCACTTGACCCGAGGGTCGCTTCGCTCCCAACAAGAAACAAACTCCCCCTCCCCTTGAGGGAGGGGGTTGGGGGGAGGGGTCGGTGCGATTCCCCGACCCCTCCGCCCTGGTGATGCCAGGGAACCGTTGCCGCGGCCGCATGCGCGATCCTGCGTCGCGCCCGACGCGGTGCCTTCCCCGGGGCCGTGCAGGTCCCAGCCATGACCGGCCCTGCGCCGGTCCTTTGCCCTTCAACCGTGGTGCGCGGATGGCCGGCACAGGGTCGGCCATGACGGCGACGCAAGGAATTGGGCCGATGTCAGAACCGCGGGCAGCCGACAACCCAAGCGGATCAGAACGAAATTTTCAGCGTCACGCCGCCGCTGTTGACCTTGAATTTCGGCGGCGGGTCGAACTTCCAATTGTCCGGGACCACCGTCACGCCGGATTTGCCAAGCGGAATCCCACCCTTGGCGATCATTTTCTTGACCGCATCGGGCAGGCCGTCGAACGGCTTGGGGTCCGCCTTCGGCGACACCTTCAGGCCGAATATCTTGTCGGAGAGGTCTTTCGAGGCCTTTTCCGCATCCTTGGCCGCCGCCTCTCTTTGTTTCTTCAGCGCCTCTATCTTGTCCATCTCGTCCTGGATGTCGGCGAGCTTCTGCGCTACCTCCTTGATCGTCTTTTCCCATTCGGCCACGAATTTGCTGATCGTATCGACGACTTTGTCATAGTCAACGAGATCGGCCATGTGGAACCCTCCATGTTTGACCGCTTGCGCCACGCGGGCTGGCGGTCCGCCGGCTGCCCGAGGCGAACAGTGATCCTTGCGCAATCCATGCGCGGCAACAAGGTCGGCGCGTTATCGCCACAGGGCGATCGGGTGAACCTGGAACCGGCGCTCGATCAGCCGCCCCCTGTCATTGCGAATCCCGCACCGGCCTGGCGCCGACCCGCCCTGGATGAAAACAGTCCAGCCGCGTTTTCCCCCGAGGCGACGTTGGGGACGGTTTTGGTCCGCTTTCTTGTCAGGCGCGCCGCGCCGCGGCGATCGACTGCCCGGAGCGCACGGACCTCCCCGGACCGGCGACCGCCCATCGCGTCGCGCCTCGCGATAACAGGCCAGTCGTACGGCTTGCCACCGGAGCGCCGATCACGAGGGCGCAGCGGCACCGCGAGTTCCCGCAAAGCTGCACCAGGCAAGCAAGTAAATTTAACCGCAAAGCACGCAAATGATGCAAATGCAACCAAGGCGAACCGACGGTAGTGGGTCCGTATCAAAATAAAGATTGGACACCTAGGCAGTATTCCTAGAGCCGCGTGGTTATTACTCACCCCCAGCGCCGCGATCACCCTGATCGCATAATCGGCACGCCGGCGAGCGCGGCGCGGAGGGCCTCGAGCGCGGTAAGCCCGTGCAGACGTCCCGTAGCCATCACGCTCGCCGCCGCGGCGTAGACTTTGGCACCCCACTCGGCGCGGAAGCAGTTGGTCACTTTGCGGAATATGACCGAAGGCCGCAGCGCCCGCTCGCAGGCATTGTTGGTGTATGGCACGTCGCGGCGGGTGATGAAGCGGAACAGGTCGTCGCGATCGCGCCGCATGGCGCGGAACAGACGGCGGCCCGGTTTGTTCGTCGGCGCTGGCCGCGACAGGAGCCGGGTCAGCTGCGGTCCAGATCAGCGTGGTATTGCGCCAGCGTGGTGTCCTTCAGCGCGTCGCGCCGCTTGCCGATCGCCACTGCCCGCAACAGCAACTGCCGGAAGCCAGGTGCGAACACTGTGTCGCCGTCCTCGATGGCATATTTCGCATCGCGCAGCAGATGCGCCAGGCACATCTGCCGTACCGCGCCATGCCCGAGTTGACCGCCATAGCGGTCGGCTACCCACACTTCCGGCTGTGCACCTTGCAGGAACGTGGTCACCACGGAGGCGGCTCGGGTGTCGGCGATGATGTGGCAGACCGCTGTCGAACTCAGCAGCACCCACTGCCACCATGTTTTGCCGCAGACCCGCGCCGAGGTTTCGTCGGACCCCACCACGGCACTGGCGCGCACCGCGGCGGCCATCGGGGCGGCGGCGGCCAACAGCGGCGTCTGCGCACGGGCCAGGATGTTGGCGATCGCACCCTCGCTGATCGTCAGGCCGAACACTTCGCGCATCATCCGGGCCAGACGCTGGAAACCGATTGCCTGGGTGATATGAAAGTGCAGGATCAATGCGCATATCCCTGGCCCAAACGGTGAGCCGGGCTCAAGCCCTTCCGGTGCCGGAGCCGATACATGCTTGCGGCAGCAGGGGCAGACACCGCTATGACGGTTGATCCGCGTGACGAACGGGCGGATCGGCGGCAAGTCGATGTGGTCGTAGGCATGGATCTCGGGTTGGTCGGTCGGGCCAAGGGTGTGGTCGCAATCCGGACAGGCGGCGAGTGTGGCCACGATGGTCCTGTCCGGATGCTCGCTCAGCGCTCGGGCCACCCCGGGACGGCTGGGGCGAGGCGGCTTCTTGGCGGGATCGGGCAGGTTCGGCTTCTGGCCCTTCGACGGCGGCAGGCTGGAGTTGTCCGGCGTCTTCGGCGGGGCCGCGAGCTTGGCCTCCAGTTCGGCGATGCGCGCGGTCAGCGCGCTGATCTGCGCATGCTGCGCCAGGATCAGCGCGATCAGTTCATCTCGGGAGAGCGCGAGGAGCCCTGCGTGGTTCACGCCTCTCCGTGAGCCGACTCGGTCGTGACCGTGTCAAGCGGAATTTATCGGAGGTGAGTAAATACGCCGCGTGCGCGTCAGAGCAACGAACGTTGGCCGCGGCTGGTCTGGGCGTCCCGCTGGATGATCTGGCTTGGCAACCTATCTCCGCTCCCGGACCATCGCTCAAACCGTACACGGAGGTCGAACGTGTACGGGGAGACCTGTTTCAACTGCGCTATCGCTGCACCGAAATGCTTATCGAAGTCTTGGCCCACGACGATGCCGCGCACCTGCGAGTTTCTGCCGTGGCCGAGCCGTTGCACGGTCCAGGTAAGGTAGCGCGCGATTTGTCCCACCACACGATCGCTGCTGCGCCCCCGCTTTAATTCGATGACGACGTAAATCCCGTTCGGGTCCTTGGCGAGAAGATCAATCGGGCCTACCGCAGTCGGGTATTGTCGCCCGACCAATGTAAGACCCTTTTCCAACTCATCCAGATTGTGCTCCAGTATGTCCTCCAGGACCCGTTCAATTACCTGGACTCTTCGATATTCCTCGATTGCTCTCTCGTTTCGGCCCTTGTCCTCTCTCGCGTAGGCCGCGACTGCCGCGTCAATCCGCCCTATCCGCTCGTAATAGGTCCTCGCCTCCGACGCCTGAGCCCAGGGGGCTGCCCAGCGGCCTTTGGGCGGAACTTGCCCATAAACGGCGAGCCAGTCCTGTGCCGCCTCGGTACTCAACGAATTCGGCCTCCGCCGCCGACATGAGCACTAAGCCGTGAACCTTGCGGCGGGCGGCCCTCGGAACCTCTAGGCCGCCGCCCAGCACTTTGAGTGTGGGGAGAATCGCCAGGACCGACTCGATGTACGCCAGGTCCCGGTCTACCTTTCCCCATGTCGTCCCTTCTTCACTCTTCACGCGAGCTATCGCCTGGACCGTCTTTGCTACGGCTAATAGCTGTTCACGTTCGGATTCCGTCAGACCGCGCCACGCATCGATCAGTTGGGCAAGATCGTCGGCATCAGCGAAACTCCGGATGCGCGTGCCGAACAAAACGAGCTCATCTTTTGTTAGCTTCCAATCGGTCTGCGAAAGCAAGCGATACAGCGCCAGAACCGGGAATGTTCGGAATTTTGCGAAATGAGAGGCGGCCGATGGATTGTAAAACTGGAATCGATGAAGCTGCATCGTCAATAGCTCTCGGCGTTCATCATTGGTCTTCGCCTTGATGAACCGCCGTCCGACCTCGGTTATCTCCGGCACATGCTTTGAGTTGATCCACGCTACGCCCAAAAGTCGCCACACCGGAAACTGCATGCGCGCTACGGCGCTAAAGCCAACCTTGTGGTCCCGGTACGGCTCTATCAACCTTCGGTCCAGAAGCGCCTTCACAAACAACGACTGCGCCTCTTCCCACGGCACTGTCTGGAATTCGGCCAGAACCTTTAGATGCTCCGCAATTCTCGGCCAGTTATCGGTCTTGACAGCTTGGCCCTTCGGGACCGACCAGTAATCGCCGGCTTTGGCGTCAGAACTCGATGCGACTCCGCAAGGCCCGGCTTATCGCCATTCCCTTACTCTTCGAACATGGAGGTCTGTCGCGGGTCGCGGTCGCACCCGCGTTTGCCGGTCATCACTCGGGGCGCGACTGCCGTCGCCGTTACTCGGTGCTGGGCGTAGGTGCAGAAGTCCCGGTTTAGGTCGATCCCGACGAACCGCCGGCCAAGACGGCGCGCGGCAACAGCCGTCGTGCCGGAACCTATGAAGGGATCAAGCACGATGTCGCCGGGGAAACCAAGATCGGGAACCCCTCGAAAGGTATACATCGCGGTTAGACGGTTCGGCAAAGCCTCGGGGAACGGGGCCGGATGCCCCTCTAGACGCGGAACGTTCTCCGGGTACATCCACCAAATCTGTTGCGTCAAATCCAGCCAGTCCGCCTGTGACAGCCTAGAAGGTTCCTTCACTGCCGCAGGCAGCACGCGCGGGCTTCCCGGCTTCACGAAGACGGCGATAAACTCGATGTAATTGCGTTCGTACAGGTTGGGTGGGAACGGATAGGACCCGAACATTTTCTCCGTCGTCTGCTTTTCCCATATGTACAAGCTGAAAAGTTGCAGTGGCGTTTTCGCCTCTATCCGCTGCTTCATGTCTGAATAGAGGTCCAGCAGCATCCGGGTGTGGCTGGGGCCGAATGCCGCGTCCGATATCTCCTTAGTGATGGGGAGGATCGGCACGTTGAGGCAGAATTTACCATTTGGCATCAGTGCCCGTGCGACTTGCGCCCAGACGACATCAAGCTCGTCGAGATACTCCCCGTATGACCGCAGCCCGATCTGCCCTGGCGTCCCGTAATCGACGGTGTTCCAGTAGGGAGGGGAGGTAACCGCGCAGGGGCACCAGCCCTCCGGAAGCTGCCGCAACACAGCTACAGCGTCGCCACAGACGATGCGATCGGTGACGGCCTGTAGGGTCATGCCCTTCGGTGTTGCCGTGACAATCCGTGCTGGTGGCAGCTTGTCGCCGCCACCGACGTACCGCCGAGAGTGCGGCGCTTCGGTGGCCGGGAGGCGCGACTCGATCGGCGCCTCATCGGAAAACTCCCGATTCCGCCGCATCTTGTTCGCGTTGGTTGCCTTTTTCGTTCCCGCTCTGCCGGCCACGACTCGTCTACACCCGCTGCTGTGCTTCCCAATCCTCTAGGACCTTCACCATGTCCGCAAGTTCCCACAGCTTGCTGGTCACGCCAGCCGCCATCGCGGGCGTGCAGCGGAGGGTCTGATGGATGCGGACGAAATTGTAGTGCAAGAAGTTGCGCAGTCCCTTGCAATCGCCGTCAGCACTTGCCACCCACAACATCTGCCGACAATCGGGCAACGCCGATCTGTTGGCGTTTTTTTTTGCGTGCTTTGCGGTGGAAAACCGTTGCATTGCGGCGTGCCATCCCGCCCTCACAAGCAGCCGGCGGCCTGCATCGGCCCGCGGGCAAGACCCCAATCAAGACCTCCCGCCAAACTGGCCGACTTCCCCACCGGCCCCACGACGCCAGCGGCCGACAGCCGGGTCCATCCAGGCACGTCACCGCACCCCGCACAGCGAGGTGCACGTTAGTTTGAATGGCCGACAGTGTCAATCCATATAACAGGCCGAGTCAGTCAATTTCAACCGGGGCCTGCCCGCATGCACAATTTTTCCAACAGCATCGCCTCAGACCCAATCCGCGAGATCATGCCGCCGCACCACCTCGGCGTCTGCCTGTGGCAGGTCGCCTTCGCTGCGCGCAAGGCGGAGTTGCGCGCGTGCATCAACCAGCCGGACCAGCGTCTGGCAACATGCACCGCAAACCCAAATCCGCATGTTCGCGTAGCAACCCTGTCGCCACCGCCGGCGCCGCGGCACCCACACAAAACCCCCGGATCCGCGTTTTCCCGAATCAACCCCTTGAACCCCGAGCCGACCGCGCCATCCGCGCAAAATCCCGGATCCGCGTTTTCCCGAATCAACCCTTTGAACCCCGAGTCGACCGCGCCACCCGCGCGAAACCCCGGATCCGCGTTTTCCCGAATCAACCCTTTGAACCCCGAGCCGGCCGCGCCACCCGCGCGAAACCCCGGATCCGCGTTTTCCCGAATCAACCCTTTGAACCCCGAGCCGACCGCGCCACCCGTGCAAACCCCCGGATCCGCGTTTTCCCGAATCAACCCTTTGAACCCCGAGCCGGCCGCGCCACCCGCGCAAAATCCCGGATCCGCGTTTTCCCGAATCAACCCTTTGAACCCCGAGCCGACCGCGCCACCCGCGCAAACCCGCGGATCCGCGTTTTCCCGAATCAACCCTTTGAACCCCGAGCCGGCCGCGCCACCCGCGCAAACCCCCGGATCCACGCTTTCCCGAATCAACCCCTTGAACCCCGAGCCGGCCGCGGCACCCGTGCAAAACCGCGGATCCGCGTTTTCCCGAATCAACCCTTTGAACCCCGAGCCGACCGCGCCACCCGCGCAAACCCCGGATCCGCGTTTTCCCGAATCAACCCTTTGAACCCCGAGCCGACCGCGGCACCCGAGCAAAACCCCAAATCCGCGTTTTCCCGAAGCAACCCTCCGACCCCGCACCCGTCCGGAAGGGGCTGCATCAAGCGCATGACAGCGACATCCGTGCAGGTCCGCTGCTTCGCCCGATCGCCCTGGTTATCGCCGAGCCCGTGCCGCAGGAACCGTGCCGCGCCGGCGCGCTGCGGCGCCTGGCACGGCAAGGACGCAGCCGGGACCTCGCTCGCGTCACGCGACCGCCAGGATCTCCCGCGTGCGCGTCACCTTGCCGCCCCAGCGCGCGTCGAATTCCGCGATCAGCGCCTTGATCGCCGGCGAGGTCGTGATCGCCTCGGCCGACGCCACGCTGTCGAACGCATAGAACGCGCAATGCACCGCCGGATCGGTCCGGCTCCAGGCACGCCAGGCGTGCACCGCGTTGAACGCCCTCAGCGCGTCCGGCAGATGCTCGTCCGCGTACCAGCGGTCGAATGCCGGACGGTCCGCCGGGTCCGCCACCGTCGCCCGCACCACCAGATAGGCTCTGTCCGCCATCGGTCGTCTCCCTCGCCTGACCAGCGCCGCGTTTCATGCTAGGCGTTGCGCTGTCGGCAGGAACCCTAGCACATGGCTCAAGCACGCATGGTTGAAGCGCGGGCCGCGGTGCTGCGGCAGACCAACGCGCCGATGACAATCGAGACGATCGACGTGGGACCGCTTGCGCCCGGCGACGTGCTGGTGCGCATCCGCGCGGCGAGCCTGTGCCACACCGATCTCGAGGCGATCGAGGGCCAGCTTGCCATCAAGCTCCCCGCCGTGCTCGGCCATGAAGCCGCCGGCGAGGTCGTCGAGGCCGGCGCGGACGTTACGAACCTCGGCATCGGCGATCGTGTCGTGCTGTCGTGGAATCCGCATTGCGGCCATTGCTTCTACTGCGAGCGGGCGCAGCCGATCCTCTGCGCGCAGTTCCTCGCCAACGGACCGGAAGCGTTTCATTTCGACGGCAAGCCGCGGCTGGCCTGCGAGGTGGTCCCGGTGCACCAGCTCATGTATCTCGGCGGCTTCGCCGAATACTGCGTCGTGCCGGCGCAGAGCGCGATCCGCGTGCCCGACGCGATGCCGTTCGATCGCGCAGCGTTGCTCGGCTGCGGCGTGATGACCGGCGTCGGCGCCGCAACCCGCATCGCCGAGCTGCGCTGGGGCGCGGTCGCGCTGGTGATCGGCTGCGGCGCGGTCGGTCTGTCCGCCATCCAGGGCTGCCGGCTGGCCGGCGCCGGAGCGATCATCGCCTGCGACCCCAACCCGGCCCGCCGCCAGCTCGCCGGCGCGCTCGGCGCCACCCATGCTGTCGCGCCGGACGAGGCCGAAACGATCGCGCTCGCCCGCTCCCTGACGGCGGGACGCGGCGCCGACGTGGTGATCGAGGCAGCGGGTGTCCCCGCCGCCTTCCGCCTGTCCGTCGAAGCCGTGCGTCCGGGCGGGCAGGTCGTCTGGCTCGGCAAGACCGGCGTCGGCGAGCAGGTCGGCTTCCGCTGGGGCAGCCTGATGCAGGAGAAGCGCATCACCCGCGCCTCCTACGGCGGGGCGCGGCCGGCGCAGGATTTTCCGTTGCTGGCGCGGGCCTATCTCGACGGGCGGCTCAACCTGGACGACATGATTTCGGCGCGCATCCGGCTGGAGGACATCAACGACGGTTTCGCGGCGCTGAAGCGCGGCGAGACGGTGCGCAGTGTCATCATGCTGGGGGGCGCGGCATGAAGCTCTACGAGGGCGGTCGCAGCCTGGCCGGCGCGGTGGTGACGGTGGACGGCGCGCCGCTCGATCCGCGCTTCGACATCAAGCGGTTCAGCCCGGCCGGGTTCGAGTGGACCTATGAGGGCGACGGCCCGCGCCAGTTGGCGCTGGCCCTGCTCGCGGACCATCTGGGCGATCCGGCGCGGGCGCTGGCGCTGACCGAGGGGTTCATGCGCGACGTGGTCGCGTCGCTGGACAATGCCTGGCAGTTGACCAGCGAGGAGATCGACGCCGCGCTGGCCGGGTCGAAGGGCTAATGCCAGCCGCGTCAGCTCTCGCGCCGCGTCTGGCGCGCCTGCTTCCTGGTCATCGGCGTCGGCAGGCGGTCGCCCTGATCTGTGAACTCGACGGGAAACTCACCAAGGTTCTGCTCGATCTCCGCCTCCTCGACCGGTTCTACAGGCGGTATTTCCCCGTGATGCTGGGTCATCGGGTTGGGCAATTGACCCGCGGTGGGGTTGTCCTCGATCGCCTGCAACTCCCGCGCCTGCTCGAGAAACTCCGCCTCGCGACCCTTTGGCGAGCCGTCGGCGCGCCAAAGGCGCATCGCGCGGGCACGGATCCGTCGCTCGTGTTCCTTCTCGCTCCTGGGCATAGCATCCTCCTTTGCCTCGCAACGACGACAGGCCGGCCGGCATGCGGGTCCCGGGGACCGTCAAATCCATCCCGGCGATCGTGACCATGCCGTCACCATACCCTGGCATTCTACCCCGTACGGCGCAGCGCCGCTTGACCCACATCAATGCTCAAAGCGGCTCGCACGCGTATGCGGAGCCTGATCCCGTTGGCGTTGTCACGCCAGGTTCCGGAGGCCAGCAATGCGGCTGATCCATCAAGTGATCGACGATCTGCGGGCGCCGCCCGAGGCGGAGGTGTCGCCACTCGGCGCCGCGATCGAGGAGTTGCTCGGTGGCGGGCGGGGCTCGCTGCCCGAGTTGGCGGAAAGGTTCACCCAGGCCGGGCTGGGGCACATCATGGCCTCGTGGACCGGCAATGGGCCGAGCATGCCGATCAGCACGCACGACCTGCGTACCATCCTCGGCGAGGAGCGGGTGGCGGACCTGGCTACGCTGGCCGGCCTGTCATCGGATGACTTTCTCGTTCACCTGGCCCGTCTGCTGCCGGCAGCGGTGCACCGCATGACGCCGGAGGGTGAGATGGAAGCATAGATCGTCCCCCGCCGCGGGGCCCGCCGCCAGGTCCGCGCCGCCGGACAATTCCGGTAATGACACGAGGATCGCCGCCCTGGCGGATGGCCGACACCCGCCTTTGCCTCGCTGATCCGGTCGGGAGGTTGCCGCAGGTTGATCCAGGTCAACGCCGGCGCCAGCCAAACATGATTGAAGCTATTTGCCTTCGAGGTTCCATGCGCTGGGGCGCAGGCGTCGCACAGTCACCGGATCGACGGCGTCCATCGAGCTGAACTCATTCTACGCCCGGGTGATGGCGATGACCGAAGACCAGGCCGTCCAGTTTCCGCACGGCGCCGATATCGGCGTGCGGGGCACGGCTGCAACGCGCGAAGCGGCCTTCGCCCAGGCTGCCACCGCGCTCGCCGCTGCGGTGGTCGATCCGGAGACCGTCCTGCCGACCGAGGAAGTCGTGATCGAATGTGTGGCGCCGGACGACCGGCTGCTGCTCTGCGACTGGCTGAACGCGGTGATCTACGAAATGGCGGTGCGCCGGATGGTGTTCCACCGCTTCGAGGTGTCGCTGCATGGCCAAACCCTGCAGGGCCGAGCCTGGGGCGAGCCGTTCGACCCGGCGCGCCACGTTCCGGCGGTGGAACCGAAGGGTGCCTCGATGAGTGGCCTGAAGGCGGAACAGGCACGCGACGGCACCTGGACAGCGGAGTGCATCATCGACGTCTGAGCAGAAGGTGACGGCGGACCGGACCCGGTTGCGACGCATCGCACCGAACGAGTGGCACATCGATCCGCTCGGCCCGATGCGTGTGCCGGCGGTGATCTTCGCGGGCGCGGCGCTGATCGATGGCATGGACGACAAGGTTGCCGAGCAGCTCTGCAATGTCGCCAGCCAGCCCGACCCCGTCCGTCTGCGCCGCGCCGCTCGCCGCAACGTCGCGCCGTAGGGCGGAACAGCGCAGCGCATTCCGCCATTTTTGCGGTTCCCATCGGGAGGTCGTCGACGCTGCGCGAGCTGCGGAATGCGCTGCGTTGTTCCATCCCGCGACCGCCGTATCGAGGCGGCGCTGGCTGATGCGAGCCTGTAACCAACTCAACGCAAATCTCTCCCGCCCTTCGCGGGTTTGGGTCGTGACGCGCGGACCAAGCGCGGCGCGAAACGCGCGACGGGCAAGGATGGTGCCGCATCTGGAACCGGGCACCCGCGTCGTGACGGTCCGCGCGTCGTCCGCTGCGCGGCGCAACCTGCACGGAGCAGGAGAGGTGTACGCGGCTCCCGTCGGCGGGAACCTTCTCGATCACCCGTTGGCGGCCTGCTTCAGCGCCTCGAATGCCTCCGGGTTGACCAACGCGGACAGGTCGCCGGGTGCTTCGCCGGTCAGCGCCGCGCGCACCAGCCGCCGCATGGTCTTCATGTTGCGCGTCTTCGGCAGCTCGGCGACCACCAGCGTGCGCTTCGGCCGGAACGGCGTGCCGTGCCCGGCGACGACGGCGCGCGCGAGCAGGTCGGCCAGGTTCGGCGCCGCGTTCTCGATCGGCACCACGGCGATGGCGACCGCGAAGCCGGCGGTGGCGTCGGGAATGCCCACGACGGCGGCGTCCGCCACCTGGCCGGTGGCCATCAGCACCAACTCGATCTCGGCCGGCCCGGTGCGCTTGCCGCCGATCTTCAGTGTGTCGTCGGAACGGCCGTGGATGTACCAGACGCCGTCCGCATCGCGCGACGCCCAGTCGCCGTGCACCCAGGTATCGGGGATGCGCTGCCAGTATTCCAGGTAGCGCTCCGGTGCCTTCCAGATGCCGCGTGTCAGGCCGATGCATGGCCGTGTCATGACCAGCTCGGCGGTGACGCCTGCTGGCACCTTGTTGCCGTCCTCGTCCAGGATGTCGGCGCCGGTGCCGGGGATCGGGCCGCAAAAGCTGCCCGGCTTGATCGGATACAGCACGTTCGTGCACACGATGCCGCCGCCCATCTCGGTGCCACCGGAGTAGTTCATCAGCGGCGCGCGCCGCCGGCAAATGGTGTCGAACACCCAGGACCAGGAGGTCGCGTCCCACGGCTCGCCGGTGGAGGCGGCGATCCGGATCGATGACAGATCGTATCGCAGCGGAATCTCCGCGCCGTGGCGCATCAGCACGCGGGCCAGCGTCGGCCCCAACCCGAGGAAGGTCGCCTTGTGCCGGTCGACCAACCGCCACAGCCGGTCGGGGCCGGGATAGTCAGGGGCACCTTCCGCCATGATCAGCGTCGCCCCCGCCAGCGCGGTGGCGAGGATCTGGATCGGCCCGACCAGCCAGCCCATGTCGGTCATCCACACCATGCGGTCGCTCTGCTTCAGGTCGAAGCACAGTTGAAAATCCTCCTGCGTCTTGATCGGCAGGCTGACATGCGTGTGGACGGTGCCCTTCGGCTTGCCGGATGTGCCGGAAGTGTAGACCAGCATGAATGGCGTGTCGGCGGGCAGTTCCTCGGCCTGCGAGGCGGGCGGGTCGGCGGACACCAGGTCGTCCAGCCGATGATCGCGCCCCGCCAGCAGATCGACCGCCTCGCCGAAGCGGGAGATGACCACCACGTGCCGCACGCTCGGGACCTCGGTCAGCGCCGCATCCATCACCGGCTTCATGGCGATGCGCCGGCCGCGGCGGTAGCAGCCATCGACGGTGATGACGGCCTTAGCCTCGCCGTCGTTCAGCCGGGTGGCGATCGCGTCGGCGCCGAAGCCGGAAAACAGCGGCATGATGATGGCGCCGATGCGGGCCACCGCGAACAGCGCGGCGGCGGCTTCGGGCATCAGCGGCATATAGAGGCCGATGACGTCGCCGCGGCCCAGGCCGAGCGCCTTCAGCGCGGCGACGACGCGGTCGGTCTCGCGCGCCAGTTGGGCGTAGGTCCAGCTTCGCTCCATTCCGTCTTCGCCCTGCCAGATCAGATAGGTTTTCGCCGCACGTCCCTGCTCGAGGTTCTTCTCCAGGCACGACAGCGTCAGGTTGGTGGTTCCGTCGACGCACCATTTGGCGAACGCGATGCCGTCCGACAGGTCGAGCACCCGGGAATAGGGCTTGATGAAGCGGAACCCGACGTGGCGGATCAGCGCGTTCCAGAACCATTCCGGTTCGGCATCCGCGCGGACGAGCAGGTCCGCGTAGCTGCCCAGGTTGGTGTCGCGCAGGAACGCCGTCCAGTTGGCATCGCGCCGGATCGCCTCGTCGGGGAACCAGGCGTATCCGGCGTCGGCGGCCGGGGTGGTGCTGGCCATGCGCGTTGCCTTCCGCGTGGGGGTGGTATCAGATGAAACGTCCGGCGAATCCGGCGGTTTGACAAGGGGACGGGGGGCGCTCGTTCGCCTCACCCCGTCAGCACGGGCAGCAGAAAGATCGCCAGGTTGCAGACGAATGCCAGCGTCCAGATCATCGAGCGCAACGTCGGACGGTCGCCCAGATAGCACACCGCATAGGCGATGCGCGCGCCGAGGAACGCCAGCGCCAGCCCGTCGATCATGTGCTGCGGCGCGCCGCGCATTTCCGCCAGCAGCACGGCGGCGGCGAACAGCGGGAACGCCTCCATCCCGTTCTGGTGCGCCCCCAGCGCCCGGGCGCGCGGCCCCGTGGTGTAGAACGCCGGATCGCGCGGGTACGCGTTGTCGAAG
The DNA here is from genome assembly GCA_963773345.1 of uncultured Alphaproteobacteria bacterium. Classification (GTDB taxonomy): domain Bacteria; phylum Pseudomonadota; class Alphaproteobacteria; order Acetobacterales; family Acetobacteraceae; genus Palsa-883. The sequence continues at coordinate 324,477 of CAVZBG010000011.1, forward strand.
TCGCGCCGCCCAGCGAATTTCGCCGGTGCTATCACGGCATAGGTCAGCAACACCATGCCCAGCAGGCACAGCTCGGCGATCGTCATGGCGGGAACTCCCGATCGGGTCTATCCGTAACCCTACAGGATGTTCCGCTGACAGGAGAGACCTCGCATGGCGCTGCGCTGCGATCTGATCATCCGAGACGTGACGGTGTTCGACGGCACCGGCGCCCCGCGCTTCCGGGCCGATGTCGGCGTCGCCGGCGACCGTATCGTGGGCGTCGGCGATCTGGGCGCCAGCAGTGCCGACCGCGAGGTCGTGGCGACCGGCAAGGCGCTCGCGCCCGGCTTCATCGACGCGCACACGCACGACGACCGCGCCGTGCTGTGCGGGCCGTCCTGCATGCTGTGCAAGATGTCGCAGGGCGTCACCACGGTGGTGGTCGGCAACTGCGGCATCAGCCTGTCGCCGGTGCGCATGAAGACCCGCCCGGTGCCGCCGCTCGACCTGGTGGGCGATGCGGCGGACTACGTGTTCGACAGTTTTGCCGCCTATGCCGAGCGCCTGGCGCGCGACCCGGCGCCGGTCAACACCTGCGCGCTGATCGGCCACATGTCGTTGCGCGTCGAGGCGATGGCAGGCGACACGCAGCGCGCCGCCACCGACAAGGAGGCCGCGCACATGCAGGCGCGGCTGAAGGCGGCGCTCGCCGAGGGGGCCTCGGGTTTTTCGACCGGCCTCTATTACCCGCCCAACATGATGGCGCCAACGGACGAGGTGATCGCGGTCGCCGAGGCGCTGCGCGATGCAGGCGGCATCTACGTTACGCACATGCGCGACGAGGCCGACGACGTGCTGCTGTCCATCGAGGAGACCCTGCGCATCGGTCGCGCGGTCAATGTTCCGGTGGTGATCAGCCACCACAAATGCGCGATGCCGGAGAACTACGGCCGCTCGGTCGAGACGCTGCCGCTGATCGAGGCGGCGTCGGCGCACCAGCGCGTCGATTTCGATGTGTATCCGTATCATGCCGGCTCGACCGTGCTGATGCCGGACCGGTTGCGCCAGGAGGTCCCGGTGCAGATCACCTGGTCGGTGCCGCACCCGGAGATGGCGGGTCGCATGCTGGCCGACATCGCCAGGGACTGGGGCATGGCGGAGCGCGCGGCGGGGGAAAAACTTACGCCGGCCGGGGCGATCTACTTCCAGATGGACGAAGCCGACGTGCGCCGCATCATGGCACACCGCCTGTCGATGATCGGCAGTGACGGCCTGCCGCACGACACTTACCCGCATCCGCGGCTGTGGGGCACGTTTCCGCGCGTGCTCGGCCATTACGCCCGCGATCTGGGTCTGTTCAGCCTGGAGACCGCGGTGCTCAAGATGACCGGGCGCACCGCTTCGGTGTTCGGCATGCCGGACCGCGGCGTGATCCGCCCCGGCGCCTTCGCCGACCTGGTGCTGTTCGATCCGGCGACGGTGCGAGATACCGCCACGTTCGACGCGCCGACCAACGTCGCCGACGGGATCGAGGCGACCTGGGTGAACGGCCAGGCGGCCTATGTGCAGGGGACGGGCGCGACCGCCGCGCGGGCCGGGCGGTTGGTGACGCGCGTAGCGGGCGCCGCTGCGACACACGAAGGCGCCGCGTGATGACGCGACGGAGCGGCGCGACATAAAATTGCGTTGACCCCCGCAAATCAGGACGCAGAATTGCGGCGAACGCGCGGGCGCCGGAACGTCAGTCATGCTGTCCTATCTCCATGGACAGCCTGCTGCTCTCGCTGGTCGGCTTCTCGGTGGCGATGTACATCACGCCCGGGCCGAACAACGTGATGGTTGCGGCCTCGGCGGCGAACCACGGTATCCGCGCGACCGTGCCGCACATGTTCGGCATCGCCTGCGGCTTCGCCGGCATGCTGGTGGTGGTGTGCGGCGGGCTCGGCTCCGCGCTGCTGGATTTGCCCTGGCTGCTGCCGGCGTTCCGCTGGGTTGGCGCCGCATGGCTGATGGTGCTGGCCTGGCAGATCGCCACGGCACCGCCGCCGGGCGAGGGCGGCCGCGGCCGCGTGCTGGGCTTCTTCGGTGCGGTGGCGTTCCAATGGATCAACCCCAAGGCCTGGCTGATCGCCTTCGCCGCGGCGGGAGAATACCTGTCGCTGCGGCAATCGCTGCCGCTGCAGCTTGCCCGCATCTTCCTGGTGTTCCTGATTGTCGGCATGCCGTGCCTGTTCGTCTGGGCGTTCATCGGCAGTGGCGCGCGCCGGCTGCTGCGCTCGCCGGCGCGGGTGCGGCTGTTCAACGTCGCGATGGGCATGCTGCTGATCGCCTCGGTACTGCCCGTGCTGTTCGAGGGCTGGTAGACTGCGCGCCACCCGGAAGATTGGGGCCACGGGAGGGCAGTCGCATGAAGATCACCAGCGTCGAGGCGTTCCAGGTGCAATGGACGCCGGGGGAAAAACCGAGCCAGCGCAGCGCCTTCGTCCGCGTGCACACCGATGATGGCGTCAGCGGCCTGGGCGAGGCCTCGCCGATGCAGGGCGGCCTGGCCTCGCTCGGCATCGTCAAGCACAACCTGGCGCCGCGGCTGATCGGGGCCGATCCGCTGGATCACGCGGTGCTGCTGGACACGCTGCTGCACGACTTCGTGAAACTGGGGCCGGAGGGCGCGCTGACCGGCGCGCTGGCGGCGCTGGACATCGCGCTGTGGGACCTCAAGGGCAACGCGCTGGGACAGCCGATCTACAAGCTGCTGGGCGGGGCGTGGCGGACGGCGATCCCGTTCTATGCCTCGATCGGCGGCAACGGCGACCGCGGGGTGGACGAGGTTCTCCGGGTTGTGGAGACGCGGTTGAAGGACGCGCCGGCGGCGATCAAGATCCGCTTCGACAACAATCGCACGCGGCTCGATGGCGACATCCCGGGTGACATCGCCAAGGCGCGCGCGGTGCGCCGGCTGGTGGGCGATGCGTTCCCGCTGGCGTTCGATGCCAACAACGGCTTCACGACAGGCGGCGCGCTGCGCGTGGGACGCGCGCTGGAGGAGCTGGGCTACTGGTGGTTCGAGGAGCCGGTGCAGCACTACCACGTGAAGGCGATGGGCGAGGTGGCGAGCGCGCTGGAGATCACCGTCTCGGCCGGGGAACAAACCTATACGCTGGCGGCGCTGGCCGACCTGATCGAGGCGGGCGTGCCGATGGTGCAGCCGGACATCGTCAAGATGGGCGGCATCACCGGGCTGCAGCGCTGCGCGGCGCTGGCGCACGCGCACGGGGTGGAACTGGTGCCGCACCAGACGCAGCCGACCATCGGGCATACGGCGAATTTGCATGTGGTCGCGTGTCAGTTGCACGCGACCAAGCCGGCGGAGTGGAACGATCCGTCCAGCCGCACGCACGCGGTGTTCGAGAACCCGCCGAAGCCGGTGGGAGGCCTGTTTCATCTGCCGGAGGGACCGGGGTTGGGGCTGGTGGTGAACGAGGCGGAGCTGGCGAAGCGTCGGGTGGAGATCGGCTAGCCCAGCACCGAAACACCGCGGTTCCGCCTCCCCTCGCGGGCTTGGGCCGCGAAGCGGACCAAGGCAGGCGGAGGGGACCAGGGCAATTGCGTTTGGCGGCGTCATGGCCGGGCGCGCGGTCACGGACGGGTGGCGGCGGGTGGGACAAGGTGAAGGCGCTGCTGCTGGTGCATCCATCGCCGCCGCGCGGTGCGGTCGGGCAGTCCGGGCGGGAGGACGGGCCCGGCCGCGACGGGGACTGGTACATGGGGTGCTGGCGCGGCGGTTTGGCGCGGGGCGGGTGCGCCCTCTGGTGCAAAGGGTTCTGGCGGGTGGTTCGTGTGCGCGCGCTGCCTCGGCGCGGCGCGTGCGCCGGGGTGCGGATCCCGGGCGGACGTGATCGCCGAGGCGGCGGAGCCGGCGGGCGGAAATGGTTCATAGGGTTTTGGCGCGCCGGTGTCGGGCGCGGTGGGGGCGCACTCTGGTACACGGGGTTCTGGCCGGGCGTTCTCGTGCGCGCATCGGGCCGGGACGGCGGGTGCGCTGCCGTGCGGGTCCGCGGCGGGCATAGGTGCCAGGGCGGCGGGGCCGGCGGGCGGAAATGGTACACAGGGTTCTGGCGCGCCGGCGTCGGACGGAAATGGTACATAGGGTTTTGTCAGGCCGGTGTCGGGCGCGGCGGGGGCGCGCTCTGGTACACGGAGTTCTGCCAGAAGCGCGGCGAGGAGGGCCTGCTGCGTCGGGCGGCGTGGCGTGGCGCGCGGCGGACGGACGCGGGCGTTCGGGTCGGCGGCGCGGGCGGCGGCGATCGCCTGCTGCCAGGGCGCGAGGGCGGCGGCGACGGCGCGGCGGCGCATGTTGTCCTGGGCGGCGGTGATGCCGGAGGTGGGGAAGCGCGGCGCCGTCGGCTCGGGCGCGCAGGCGTGCAGGCGGGCGACAAAGGCGGGGGGCAGGAAGTCCTGGTAGCGGTCGGCAGCGACAGTGACGCGGGTGCGGCACAGCAGGGTGATGCGGCAGTGGTTCGCGGCGCGGGCCTTGGCGCCGCAGCGGCCGTGGATGGTGCGGGCGGCGCGGATGTTGGCGAGCATCTCCGGCGCGCGCGGGCCGGTGGAGCGGCCGCCATGCTGGCGGCAGCGAAGCCTGCCGCGGAGCGCGGGGGCCTGGCAGGGGCAGCCGGCGCGTGTGCGGGCGCCACGTCGGGGGGCGAGGTTGAGGGTGGGGTTGCCGCGGGGTTTTGCGGCGGGCGACGGGGGGATGCGACCGGCCGGCGGCTCGGGTGGGGCGGCGGCGGTGGCGGAGGCGGTGACGGCGGCGGTGGTGGTGGGCGAAAGGGGAAACATGATGCGCGTTCCTGAACAAGGAAAGAAGCGGCACAGGTAGCATTGGTTAGTCAGTCATACAAACATAATCGTGCGGAGCGCCGACGGCGCGCTGCCGCGCCGAGCCGGCACCGACCAGGTGCCACCCGGTCACCGGCAGTCCCGGGTTGCGCTGTCGAATGAACCGCCAAGACACCAAGCAAGTCATGGCCCGAACCGGTCTCCCGGTCCCTGCCGATCCCCGCTTTTCTTGGCGTCTTGGCGGTTCACCGCCAGACCGCCCGCAAGCCGCGGATGGTGCGAATTCCAAGTGCGGCCGCCCTGGGAGGGGGACTGGGCCGCCTTTACAGTCTGCTTGTCGGCGCCTACGCTATCGGCATGGTTAGCGCGGTCGTCACGTTCGTAGGCGTCCTCATGTCCCGCCTCGGTGGGCCGGAGCGACGCGTGCGCTGACCGATCGCGACGCTGCTGTTTCCAGGCCCCACCGGCGATCGGATGGGGCCTGTTTCATCTCTGCCTCTCCGCTTCGCCCCACTCAGGAGAGGACAGATGCCTGACCGCCCACCGCCGCTGATCCGCGCCGCGCGTCCGACCGACGCCGAGCAGCTTGCCGCGTTGATCAATCTGCCCGGCTTTCGCCACGGCACGCTGCGGCTGCCGTTCCACGCGCCGGAGGAGGTGCGCGGCTGGCTCGAGCGTCGGCCGCCGGGCGGTGTGGCGATCGTTGCCTGCATGGGCGAAACGATCGTCGGCTCGGCGGATCTGCGGCGCTTCGACGGACGACGCGCGCATGTGGGCGAGATCGGCCTTGGGGTGCATGATGATTATGCCGGCCAGGGGATCGGCTCGGCGCTGCTGGCGGCGCTGGTGGATGCCGGCGAGCGTTGGCTCGGCCTGCGGCGGCTGCAATTGGCGGTCTATGTCGACAATGCGCGCGCCATTGGCCTGTATCGCCGGTTCGGTTTCGAAATCGAAGGGACCTATCGGGCCTATGCGTGGCGGGATGGCGCCTATGTGGATGCGCACGCCATGGCGCGGTTGTCAGGCGCTGCGGCGTGATGGCCCTACCTGGCATCTCCGCGTGTGGTCCAGGCGGCACGCCGAAGCCGGTGGGAGGGTTGTTGCATTTGCCGGAAGGACCGGGGTCGGGGTTGGTGGTGGACGAGGCGGAGCTGGCGGGGCGTCGGGTGGAGGTTTGACCGCTGCCTCCGCAGCGAGTCATCGTAGCAACCGGATCGACCCGGTCACGGGGTCCGTTTGGTGCGACCGCAGCGCCTGGAAGCGGAGAGGTCAGTGGGGCAGGCGCCGCTTAGGGGCTACGTCAAACCTCCCGACCTCCTCCCCGGGTTTCCGCGGGCGATCAAGGTTCGCCCGAAGACGGTGGTTTTGGGCAATAAGCGGCGCAGGAGATGGCTCGACGAGACCACCGGCCGCCTGCTCGAATGGGACTATCAACACGGCAGGCTTGAGGTGTACGATAGTCGGGGAAACCACATCGGCGAATTTGACCCGCAGACCGGCGAGCAGACAAAACCCCGAGACAATACCCGAAGCATCGATCCATGAACGTCCTCGCCCCCATTAAGCCCGACCCGAACGTGGTGAGCGTGGCGCACCGCGTCGTGGGCTACGATCGAACCACTGACAGGGTTGCTTTCGAGCAGAATGTCCCCCAATTTTTGGACAGCCTGGCGCAAAAGGTGGCGGAGGTTGGGGACGACGACCCCACGGCGGCTTTCTCCTACGTGCTGCGCGACCGGCAGCTTACGGCGTTCTCGTTCCTGCTGGGATTGAAGGTTGAAGGGGACCGGCTGGAATATTTCCTCGAACCTGTCGAGGAACGGGTTTACAAGCCCTCGGACAGGAAAGCCACCGCGATCACAGCGCTCGAACATATGCTTGCCAGGGCCTCGTCCTCGAACCAGCGGACTCGCAGACTTACGAAGAGCGAGCTGACGATCCCGACGTTGAGGATCCTGGAGGACGCGGCTCCAAATTGGGTCACAACTTCCGAATTGATCGCCAAACTGACGGATCTGTTTACCCCCGCTGGAAGCTCAACGACAACGATTCCGAGGCGAACTGACACCTACTTCTCGCAAAGGGTCAGGGATATGATCGCGCACCGAGATAACAGTACCAGCTTTATTAAGAATGGTCTCGCGGAGTACCGCGAAATCATGCGTGGATTACGAATAACGAAGCTCGGTATGGACCTTATCCGCAGTCTTCGCGATTAGCAGGATCTGGATCAGACGTTATCGCGCTGGCTCGCTGCCTTTTGACATGCGCCATAGTCCCGTTCAGCCGATTCGGCCGACACGTATCCGAGTCTGACATCGCGCTTTATGGCCTCGGGGTCGCGCTCGGCCGCCGCCCCCATCCCGCCGCCGCCCGGCATCTCGACCACCAACCGATCGCCAGGCGGAACGACACGGCAGTCCCTTCGGCCCCAGCTCCTCGCCCGACTTCAGCGACAGCCGCCCGCGCGCCCCAGGCCCCCCGCCATGGCGCCCACGCGGCGGAAATTTTACCCGTTCGAACCCGGCGAAGATCCCGAACGGTTCGTTCTCCCGGCTGCCGACTTCCATCACCTGGCCCAACCCGCCGCGCTGCCGCCCCACGCCGCCGGAATCCCTGCGCAGCTCCTTGCGCCAGATCACCAGCGGGGTGATCGCCTCGGTCGCCTCAACCGGAACGTTGCGCACGCCCGATGGGAACGGCGTCGGCGCTCAGCCCGTCCTGCTGCGGCCGCGCGCCGGCGCCGCCGGAATGGAAACTCATCGTCATGAACGGCGTGCCGGCCTTGCCGCCGACGCCGGTCAGTCCGTGGCCGGCGATCATCTTCAGGCGTCCACAGATTGGACGTGCCCTCCGCCGGCACGCGACCCGGGATCGCCTGGTCGAGACAGCCATAGACCACGTCCGGCAGCATGTGCCCCATCGTCGAGCGCGCATAGACCGCGGCGGGATATTGCGCCGACAGAATGGTGCCCGGCGGCGCGGTCACCCGCACCGCATCCAGCGTGCCGGCGTTGTTCGGGATGTGCGGCGCCACCACGCAGTTCACGCCGAACGTCGTGTAGGCCTCCGTGTAGCACAGCGGGCAGTTGATCGCGTACGACGACATGCCTGAGGTGCCGGCATAGTCCACCCAGATCGTATCGGCGCCGATCGTCAGCGTCGCGCACAGGTCGATCGGCGCCTCATAGCCGTCGACGCGCATCGACGCCGTGCCAGGTGCCCTGCGGCAGCTTGCCGATCGCCTCGGCCATGCCGCGGCGGCGAGCGGGCGATGATCGCCTCGCCGAGCAGGTCCAGGTCGGCCAGCCTGAACTCGCGCATCATCGAAACGAGGCGGCGGCTGCCGATGTCGTTGCAGGCCATCAGCGCGTAGACATCGCCGACCGCCTGCACCGGTTCGCGCACATTGGCGCGCAGGATCGCCAGCAGGTCCTCGTTCACCTCGCCGGCGCGGGCCAGATGCATCAGCGGAATGAACAGGCCCTCGTGCCAGATCTGCCGCCCCTCCGGCGACTGGCCGATGCCGCCCATGTCCACAAGGTGCGCGGTGCAGGCGAACAGCGCGACGATGCGCCCGTCCATGAAGGTCGGCGACACCACCACGAGATCATACAGATGCCCGGTGCCCTTCCACGGATCGTTGGTGACGAACACGTCGCCCTCGCGCATCTGCGCGACCGGAAAGACCTCGAGGAAATGCCCGACCGAGCGGGCCATCGTGTTGATGTGGCCGGGCGTGCCGGTGACCGCCTGCGCCAGCATCCGCCCGTGCAGATCGAACGCGCCGGCGGAGATGTCGCCCGCCTCGCGCGAGGAGGTGCTGAACGCGGTGCGCACCAGCGTCTGCGCCTGCTCCTCGACCACCGAGAGCAGGCGGTTCCACATGATCTGCAGCTCGATCTCGGAGATGTTGCGGCCGGTCATGCTGTGACGTCCTCGATCAACAATCTCGCCCGCGGCGCCGACGCGGGCCGAAAAACCGGGTGGCACGATGGTGGATGTTCCGGACTCGACGATGATTGCCGGACCGGTCAGGCACGCGCCGGCGGGCAGCGCGGCACGCGGATACACCGCGGCGTCGGTGGTGTCGCCGCTTGCCGGGTCGAGAAGGCGCACGCTGCCGGTGGGTGCCGGCGGCGGCACGTCCGGCGGCGGGTGAAGACGTTCCGGCAGCGAGAAGGGTTGCGCCAGCGCCAGCGTCCAGGTGACCGCTTCGACTTCCAGACCCGGGGATCACGCGGCCGTAAACCCGCGCATAGGTCGTATCGAACGCGGCACGCAGCGCGGCGGCATCGACGGCCCGCGCCGGCAGCACCACGGCGACCTCGTGGCCCTGACCGCGATAGCGCATGAAGGCGGTACGGGTTTCGGCCAGGGCGCCCGCGGGGAAGCCAAGCCGCACCACCGCTTCGGCCTCGGCGCGCATCTCGGCGAACAGCGCGTCCAACGCGTCGGTGTCCAGCGCGATCGAGCCGCAGCACCAACGTCCGCACCACCTCGTAGGCGATCGGCGCGTCCAGAAAACCGTGCGCCGAGCCGACGCCGGCATCCGGCGGGATCACCACGCGGCTGATGCCCAGCTTCTGCGCCAGCCGCGCGGCGTGCAGCGGAGCGGCGCCACCGAACGCGATCAGCGTGCGCCCCGCGGTGTCCTTGCCGTTCTCCACCGCGTGCACCCGTGCCGCACTGGCCATCGTTTCATCGACGATCTCGGCGATGCCGCGCGCCGCCTCGTCCACCGACATGCCCAGCGGCGCCGCGATCGTCGCCCGCACCGCGTCCGTCGCGCGCGCCGGATCCAGCGCGATCTTGCCGCCGGCGAAGGCCGCCGGATCGATCCGGCCGAGCAACACGTCGGCGTCGGTCACCGTCGGCGCCGCACCGCCGCGCGCATAGCACGCCGGGCCGGGGTCCGACCCCGCGCTGTCCGGCCCGACGACGATCCGCCGCAGCGAATCGACCCGCGCGATCGAGCCGCCGCCGGCGCCGATCTCCACCATGTCGATCACCGGGATGCGCACCGGAATGCCGCTGCCCTTGGCGAAACGATACGCCCGCGCGACCTCGAAATGCCGCGACTGCTGCGGGGTGAAATCGTCGATCAGCGTGATCTTCGCCGTCGTGCCGCCCATGTCGAACGACAGCGCGCGATCATAGCCCCCGCGCGCCGCGACGTTGCGCGCCAGGATGGCGCCGCCGGCCGGACCGCTCTCCACCAACCGCACGGGATAGCGCCGCGCCGTCTCCACCGTGCAGACGCCGCCCGACGACATCATCATCAGCAGCGGGCAGGCGGCGCCCAAGGCGCGCAAACCCTCCTGCATGCGCGCGATATAGCGGCCCATCAGCGGCAGCACGTAGGCGTTGGCGACCGTGGTGGAGGTCCGCTCGTACTCGCGGATCTCGCGGCACACTTCGGACGAGATGGTGATTGCCACATCCGGCAGTGCCGAGGCGATGCGCGCGCGGGCGCGTTCCTCGTGCGCGGGGTTGACGTAGGAATGCAGGAAGCTGATCGCCACCGCCTCGATCCCGCGCGCCCGCAGCACCGGCACCAGCGCATCCAGCGCCGCCTCGTCCAGCTCGAGCAGCACGGCGCCGTCGGCGGCCAGCCGCTCCGGCACCTCCAGCCGCAGGTCGCGCGACACCAGCGGCTCCGGCCGTTCCATATACAGATCGTATTGCTCGAACCGGTGCTCGTAGGCGATCTCCAGCGAGTCACGAAACCCTTGCGTGGTGATCAGCGCCGTCTGCGCCCCCTTGCGCTCGATCAGCGCGTTGGTGGCCAGCGTCGTGCCATGGATCACCAGGTCGAGCGCGGACGCCGCCACCCCGGCCTCGGCGAGGATGGCCCGCGCACCCTCGATCACCGCCAGGTCCGGCGCGTCCGGCGTGGTGAGCAGCTTGAGCGAGATGGTGCGATCGGGCAGCGCGAGCACAAGGTCGGTGAAGGTGCCGCCGATATCGACGGCAAGCCGGGTCGAGCCAGTCATGGATCAGGTCAGGCCTTGCGCGCTCGGGTGGGTGCGGCGCCATCAGGCAACGCAATCGTCCTGATGACAAGCGGGCGGGAGACGGAGCGGCGCGCGACAGGTGAGAGTGGGGCGCGCGACACGACCCTCACCCGGCGCGCTGCGCGCGTCGACCTCTCCCGTGAAGAGCGGGAGAGGTGTAGTTTTACCCGGTGGCCTTGCGCGCCGCCAGCGCCATCGCGATCAGCGACAGGCCGCCGAACACCAGGTCGATGCCGACCAGCAGGCCCAGCGCCCAGAACAATGCACCGGGCAGGCCGGAGATGATCACGGCGGCCAGCACCAGATCGATGATGCCGTTGACCATCATCCATTCCCAGCGTCCCGACAGCGCGCGGCGATGCGTGATCGCGAGGCCAATGATCAGCACGCCATCGGCGATGAAGAAGGCGATCAGCACGTAGGTCAGCGTGACCAGCCCGGCCAGTGGATTCCACAGCAGCACGCCGCCGGCGATCACCGCGGCCACGGCCGAGAGCAGCGACCACGCAAACCCGGGCGCCTGCCGCGCGCCGAACGTCGAGACGAGGCCGATGATCCCGCCGATCAGGAACAGCCAGCCGAGGAACAGCGTGGTGGCAATGCCGCCCAGCGGTGGCACCACGATCGCGGCCGCGCCGAGCACGATCAGGACGATTCCCTCCACCAGGAACATGCGCCAGTGATGGTGCAGCGATTTCTTCAGCGCGTCGGTCAGGTCGGGACCGTCGAAAGAGTTCGTCGAGGACATGGCGCGCTCTCCATCGTGAGACCGGACGCTGTCTTGCCCGGCGGTCGACAGGTTGAACAGGCCGCCGGCCGAACAGTCGCCGCCTGGACCGTCGATCGTGCCGGCGGCGGCGACCGGCACCGTGGATCATCTCATGACGGCACGCGCGGCGATATCGCCGCGCGGCCGGCCCGCATCAGGCGCGCGGCGGCTTCGCCGCCAGGATGGAAAGCAGATCGCCGACGTTGCGCAGTTTCTCGATCTCGCTCATCTGGAACTTCACGTTGAACGTGCGCTCGATCTCGATCACCAGCGTGATGTGCACGATCGAATCCCACCCGGGAACGTCTTTCGCGGTCGTCGCTGACGAAACGGTCAGGTCCGGATCGTCGAACACCGAGCGAAACACTTCGTTCAGGCGCTCGAGCAGCACGTCCTGGTTCATGCCGGGACAGGCTCCCGGTCCTTCTTCTTGCCGGCTTTCTTCTTGCTCTTGGCCGGCTCGGAGCTCGCCGCCCCGCTGCTCGCCCGCTCGGCCGCCCCGCCGCCCGCGAGCCCGCGCAGGAACTTCGCCCGCGCCAGCGATCCGGCCACGAGGTAGCCGTGGTCGGACCCGGTGGTGATGAAGCGCGAGCCCATGCCGACGTAGCGCCTGGCGTCCTCGTCGTCGTTGATGCCGCCCATGCCCAGCACCTTGCCATGCTTGGTGCAGGCCTTGCCGACTTCCTCGTACGCCTCGATCAGCTTGCGGTGTCCCATCTGCCCGGCAATGCCCAGCGCCGAGGTCAGGTCGAAGCTGCCGATCAGCAGCACGTCGATGCCGTCCACCGCGGCGATGTCGGCGGCGTTCTCCACCGCCTCGGGGCTTTCGATCATAACCACCGTGAGGATCTCGTCGTTGACGGCCTTCTGCGCCTCGGCGACGTGCGGCGGCATATAGCCGTAGATCGGCGGCGGCCCGCCCCAGCTTCGCGTGCCGGCCGGCGGATAGTGGAACGCATCGGCAATGCGCTGCGCCTGCTTTTCGGTGTCCACGTGCGGCACGACGATGCCCAGCGCGCCGTTGTCCAGCAGCCGCGTCGCCTCATCCAGCGCACCCGCGCACACCCGCACGATTGCCGGCACGCCGACGGGCAGCGCGGCAATGCAGATCTGCGTCGCCTCCTGCACCGTTGCGGCGCCGTGCTCCATGTCGATGAACAGGAAGTCATGTCCGCCCGCGGCGGCAAGCATCGGCGCGGCGCTGGTGCGCAGGTGGTGCACGCCGAACCCCAGCACAGTCCCCCCCTCGGCCAGCTTGCGCTTCGTGGTGTTCCGCACGATCGCCATTGTTACTCCACCTCCCGCCCGGCCCCGATGCACAGTAAGGCAGCACGCGTGGCGGGCGCGGTCAATCGGCCGCGCAACGAGGGAGGGCAATCGCGGGAACGAAGGAAGATCAAGGCTCCGCCCCCGGCCTTCGCCGGTGCAGGCCTGAAACCCGCCAAGGGGCAGCGCCCCTTGGTGGGGTCCGGGGCGGAGCCCCGGCCTTCCTGCGGCGAGGCTTGCCCGGCGCGGGGTGGGTTGGATAGTCTGGCCTCGCAGACAGGAACACAGCATGAACGATTTGTTCGGCGGGTCCAAAGCGGCGCCCAAGACAACCCGTGCCGCCGACGCCTACGACGCCAGCGACATCGAGGTCCTGGAGGGCCTGGAACCCGTGCGCCGCCGGCCCGGCATGTATATCGGGGGCACCGACGAGACGGCGCTGCACCACCTGGCCTCGGAGCTTCTCGACAACGCAATGGACGAGGCGGTGGCCGGCCATGCGACGTTCATCGAGGTGTCGCTGGAGCAGGGGAATTGGCTGACAGTGCGCGACAACGGCCGTGGCATCCCTGTCGATCCGCATCCTAAATACAAGAATATAAGTGCATTAGAGGTCATTCTTACCACTTTGCATTCGGGCGGGAAGTTCTCCGGCAAGGTCTACGCGACCTCGGGCGGGTTGCACGGCGTCGGCAGCTCGGTGGTCAACGCGCTGGCCGAGCGGCTGGACGTCGAGGTCGCCCGCGACAAGGTGCTGTGGAAGCAGAGCTATGCGCGGGGCAAGCCGACCACCAAGCTGACCAATGCCGGGCCGGTGCACAACCGCCGCGGGACGTCGATCCGGTGCAAGCCGGATACCTCGATCTTCGGGGCGCTGTTGTTCAGTCCGGCGCGGCTGTATCGGCTGTGCCGGTCGAAGGCCTATCTGTTCCGCGGGGTAGAAATCCGCTGGCAGTGCGATCCGGCGCTGCTGAAGGGGGCCTCGGCCGACACGCCGGCCGAGGCGGTGCTGCATTTCCCCGGCGGCCTGCGCGACAGCCTGGCCGAGGACATCGGCGCCATTCCTTCGGTGCTGGCGCAAATCTGGGCGGGCGAGGCGGCGCTGCCGGGCGAGGCGACGGGCAAGGTGGAGTGGGCGGCGGCCTGGCTGGAGGAAGGCGAGGGATTCCTGCACTCCTACTGCAACACCGTGCCGACCCCGCTCGGCGGCACGCATGAGGCCGGGTTCCGTGCCGCGCTGCTGAAGGGCCTGCGCGCCTGGGGCGAGCACCGTGGCAACCGTCGCGCCGCCCAGATCACCGCCGACGACGTGATGGTGCCGCTGGCGGCCAAGCTGTCGCTGTTCCTGCGCGACCCGCAGTTCCAGGGCCAGACGAAGGAAAAACTCACCGGCATGGACGCCGCCCGGCTGACCGAGACGGCGCTGCGCGACCGCTTCGACCATTTCCTGGCCGGCGACCCGACCCAGGCCGACAACCTGCTGGCCTTCGTCATCGAGCGCGCCGAGGAGCGGTTGCGCCGCAAGGAGAGCAAGGACACCGCGCGCAAGTCGCCGACGCGCCGGCTGCGCCTGCCCGGCAAGCTGACCGACTGCACGCGGGAGAACGCCGCCGAGACCGAAATCTTCCTGGTCGAGGGCGACAGCGCCGGCGGCTCCGCCAAGCAGGCGCGCAACCGCGAGACCCAGGCGATCCTGCCGCTGCGGGGCAAGATCCTGAACGTGGCGAGTGCGTCGGTGGAAAAACTGCGCGCCAACGAGGAGCTGAAGGACCTGATCGAGGCCCTCGGCTGCGGTGTCGGCGACCGGTTCGACCGCGGCAAGCTGCGCTACGGGCGGATCATCATCATGACCGACGCCGATGTGGACGGCGCGCACATCGCCTCACTGCTGATGACGTTTTTCTATCGCGAGCTGCCGGAACTGGTGCGGCACGGGCACGTGTATCTGGCGCAGCCGCCGCTGTACCGGCTGACGCACGGCGCGACCTCGGTCTACGCGATGGATGACGCGGACCGCGAGCGCAAGACGAAGCAGATGTTCAAGCCGGGCGCCAAGGTGGAGGTCAGCCGCTTCAAGGGCCTGGGCGAGATGCCGCCGGCGCAGCTCAAGGAGACGACGATGGACCCGGCGAAGCGCACGCTGCTGAAGGTGGTGGCGGCGCCGGAGCAGCGGGCGAAGACCAATGAGCTGGTGGAGAGCTTGATGGGTCGGCGGCCGGAGTTGCGGTTCCAGTTCATCCAGGAGCATGCGGGGAGCGTGGTGGAGGTGGACGTTTGACCTGCGAGCGGCTGGTCAGTCCGACGAGTATCGGATTCTACGAACACAACTATTAGATTGACAACCTATCTTCGGTGGCATAGCTTATTATAAGTCATTTAGCCATCTTCCCTCGGGTGCGTCATGCCACACACCGCCGTCGTCACATTCACCGCCAGGAACCTCGAATGGATTCTGGACGATGGGGGGTCCCGCGACTGGCGGCTGGATGCAGACCGTGCCCGGCGCAGCGAATTCCTTGTCTGCACGCAGAACTGCCACAATACCGGCGCCGACGCGCCGACCGCCGCGCACGGCCACGCATTCTTGATCGGTCGGATTTCCGACGTCGTCCCGTCGCCGGACCGGCCTGACCGGTGGCTGATCAAAATCAGCGACTATGTTGGCTGTGATATTCCGGACATCTGGGGTAAATTCGGCCACCTGCGCTACCCCGTCTGGTACACGACCCTCGAAGAGCTCGGCATCGATCTGGCCGTCTTGCCGCCGTTCCGGCAGTTGCCACCCCGCGACCTCGCCGGCGGCTTCGCCGACGCTGTCAGCCCACCTCCCATCCCGCCGAAGGAGTGGCCGCCTCGGGAGTGGCCGGCCAAGGCGTGGCCGTCCGCGGAATGGGCAGCCCATGAGCGGACCGCGAGGCTCCGGGTGCGCAAACCGGCACCCGCTGCCGCACGCCCGCCAGCGCATGGCACCAGCCCGGAGGAAGGTCACGAGGCCTGGGCCCGGCTGGACGCGATCCTGGCGCAGCTCGATCGCGTTCCCGACCTGTCCGCTCCGACAGATCCGCTCGACTGGGATGAGCATGGCTTGCCGCGATGATCGCGGTGGATACCTCGGCCATCGTCGCGATCGCGCTGGATGAGCCGGAGCGGGCGACGTTCCGACAGGCGATCATGCAGGCCCGCAAGGCGCTGATCAGCACCGCGTCGGTAATCGAGGTGAAGATGGTGCTCTACAGCCGCCGTGGGCCGCGGGCCGTTGTGCTGGTGGAAGACATGCTGCGGCTGCCGATATTCGAGATCACCGCGCCGGGACCGGCGGACATGGACGCGGCATTCAGTGCCTTCGTTGCCTTCGGCAAGGGCAGCGGCCATCCGGCCGCGCTGAATTTCGGCGACCTGTTCTCCTACGCGCTGGCGAAGGTGCGGAACCTGCCTCTGCTGTTCAAGGGCAACGACTTTTCCGAGACCGATATTCGGCCGGCGGTCGCCGCAGCCGGCTGAGGGCGATCCGCGTCTCTGCATGGCCCGCGCCTCGATGCCGAGGCCGGCGCAGACGCCTCGCACCCGGTTGATCCGCCAGCGTGCAGGAGATGTCGTCGCAGCGGGCCGTCAGCATCTGCGGCCGCACGATTTCATACCAGTTTCCATCACGGTTGCGGTATGCTGTGTGACGACGTGACATGCGAGCCACCGTCCGGCGCACCGAGACCGGCGGGCAGGCACGCACACACGGCTCGCATGACGCACCAGGTGCGCGTTGGCCAATTGCCCAATGCCGCGGCCGTGACCGGGAGGACGCACTGATGAACACAACGATCGGGCGGGTCGTAGCGACGGCCCTCGCCGTCCTGCTCTACGGATGGATCAACTTCCTGGCCTATCCGGCATCGACCATGCTGACCGGACAGACCGCCGGGCAACAGTTCGAGGACAGCAACGTGTCATACTTCAGCTCGATGATCGGCCTGCGCATCTTCGGCCATCTCGGCATCCCGTTCGTGCTGCTGCTGATCGCCGTCGTGCTGATCTGGCTGCGCCCGCTGCGGCGGTTGCTCGGTGGCGCCGCGATGGTCGGGGCCGCATCGCGCGCTGCTCGGCGTGTCGCCGGCGCAGGCGTATTATGACAAGATCGGACTACACCGAGGCCTACACCATCCTGCCGAACGAGTCCGCGTTCTGGATTCCCGATGTCGGCGCCAACAAGGACGCCCAGGCGCGGCTTGAGTCCGAGGACTATCTCAACGCCAACAAGGTGGCGCTCAAGCGGTTCATCGTGCCGCACGTGCACCTGTCAGGGATCGGGCGGGTTCTTCGATTTCTACGTGCCCGCGGGGCGCCTGATCATCGTCGATCGTACCCCGTTCAGCCGGGAGTGGGTGGATTCCGCGGAGCGGGGAACGTCGCAGCAGAAGCAGGGCTTCCCGTGCCAGACCGCGGAGGGGCTCAACGTGACGGCCGGGGTGTCGATCGGCGCCTCGGTGCTGGAGGCGAATGCGGCGAAATATCTCTATCGCTTCGGCGTGCTGCCGGTGCCCGGCGACCGCAGCGATCCCAAGGTGATCTTCACCTCGGTCTACTACAGCCGCAAATTGTCGGACGTGATGGACGACGTCGGGCGCAAGAAGGTGCAGACGCTGGTCTGTAATGAAATCGTCGTCGCGCCCGTTCGACAAGGCGAATGCCGAGGCGAACCAGATCATGCAGGCGGTGCAGAAGGGCGCGGCCGACTATTTCGGCGCGCGTCGGCATCACGCTGGATTTCATCGGGTGGGCCGACACGTTCACCTTCGACAAGGAGGTGCAGGATGCGGTGAACCGGCGCTATATCGCGAGCCAGGATCAGGCGATCGCCACCGCGCTGGCGCCGTACGCGGACACTATCCAGAAGCTGGCCGCGGCGGAGGCACTGCGCTCGTTCGGGCAGCACTCGGACGGCAAGCTGCCGACGACGGTCGTGGGCTTGCCGCCGGAACTGGGCGGGCTGCTCGGCACGCTGCTGCGCACCGCGCCCGCGCAGGGCCAGGCGGCACCAGCGGGGCACTGAGGTCCGCCGCATGGGCGATCGATCTTGCCCTGCCGGCCCGATGGCGTCGATCTGCATCCGATGGTGTGTTCCGCGACCGTGTATGCCATGAATACGATGGCGCGGTCTCCAAATTTGCGATGAATGCTTGATGTCTTGGACGGCATCGCATAGATTTACCGGGCTCCCGGGGACCCGCCGTGAGACGGGCCCGCCGGGGCCGGTGGATGGGCTACCGGCGGATGAAGAGTGTGATCTTCATCCGCCACCCACCCCACCCGAAGGCGTAGGACAATGCTCAGCATTGCTCTCGTCTCCGTAGGCGGCAACAGCGCCGCCGCAGCCGGAATAACGCGGCACTGCTGAACAATTCGTATAGAGTTGTTCGGCACGCTGCTGCGCACCGCGCCCGCGCAGGGTCAGGCGGCACCTGTGGGGCACTGAGGTCCCGCGCAGCGGCGATCGATGGTGCCCTGGCGGCCCGATGGCGTCGATCTACATGCGATGGTGTGTTCCGCGACCGTGTATGCCTTGAATACTATGGTGTGGTCGCCGAATTTGCGATGGATGCTTGATGTCTTGGAAGGCATCGCATAGATTTACCGGGCTCCCGGGGACCCACCGTGAGGCGGGCCCTCCGGGGCCGGTGGATGGGCTACCGGCGGATGAAGACCACTATCTTCATCCGCCACCCACCCCACCGGAGGCGTAGGACAATGCTCAGCATTGCTCTCGTCTCCGTAGGCGGCCACAGCGCCGCCGCATCCGGGATAACGGTGCATTGCTAAACAATTCGTATAGAGCTGTTCGGCACGCTGCTGCGCACCGCGCCCGTGCAGGGCCACGCGGCACCGGCGGGGCACTGAGATCCGGCGCAGGGGCGATCGAGCGTGCCCTGCCGGCCCGATGGCGTCGATCCACATGCGATCGCCCGTTCTAAGACGGTGTATTCGGTGAATACGATGGTGTGGTCTCCGAATTTGCGATGGATGCTTGATGTCTTGGAGGGCATCGCATAGATTTACCGGGCTCCCGGGGACCCACCGTGAGGCGGGCCCTCCGCGGCCGGTGGATGGGCTACCGGCGGATGAAGAGTGCTATCTTCATCCGCCACCCACCCCACCGGAGGCGTAGGACAATGCTCAGCATTGCTCTCGTCTCCGTTAGTGGCAACAGCGCCGCCGCAGGTGGCATAGCGCTGCGTTGCTGCACGATTCGTGTAGAGCCGGCTTGCGGGAAACATGCAATCGCAGCCGCCGCAATCGTTGTGCGGTCCCCGCGGAATCGGCCCGCATCGCAATGCCGCAACGAATGTGTGGTTTGCAGCACGGTTGGACAGATAAGGACCGCCGGCTCCGCCTGTCATTGCGAGGACCGCAGCGGCGGCCGGGCTTGACCCGGGGAAGCAATCCCCGTCCAGGTACGCACGGGGATGCGGATTGCTTGGCCGGGGTCGAGCCCGGGAACCGCTGCGCTCCTCGCAATGACAGGTGAGGAATGGCGTCTCCGATCGGCGTGCAAATGCTCCAGGTCCGATCGTTCCATATCGAACGATCCGGCGTCAGACCTCGATGAATCCCACCCGGTCAGCCTCGAACACCGCGCCGGTCAGTCGCCCGCCGAACCCCGCGCCGGTATCGAGACAAATGCGGTTCTGCCGCAGCACCGGCGCTGACCCCGCCGTATGCCCGTGCACCACCACGGCGGCGAACGCCGCCTCGGAGTACAGGAACGGCTGGCGGATGCGCAACAGATCCTCGGCGGCCTGGCGCTGCAGCGAAACGCCCGGCCGAATGCCGGCGTGCACGAACAGGTAGTCGTCCACCCGATGACTCAGCACGAGGCCGCGCAGAAACGCCAGATGCGCCGGCGGAATTTTCTCCCGCCAACCCTCGCGCGGTGTTGCCGGATCGATGCCCCAGCCGCGCAGTGTCGCCGCGCCGCCCTCATGCAGCCAGTCGGTCGCCGATGGCGCGTCGCCGTCCAGCGCATTCAGTGCGGTGCGCTCGTGATCGCCCAGCAGATTGACCGTCTTCAGCCCGGCGATCGGCGGCCCGCCGGCCAGCAGCGCGATCACGCCGGCACTGTCCGGTCCCACATCGATGTAGTCGCCGAGATGAACCAGCCGCGCATCACCGATCGGCCGCCGCGCCAGGTCATCGGCGATGGCGACATGCAGAGCGCGCAGCTTGTCCAGGCAGCCATGGACGTCGCCGATCGCATAGATGCGTCGGCCAGGACGCAACAGCCCGGGCGAGCGCACGAAGCTCAGCACCCTCCCATCGCCACCCTCCGGGGCCGGCCCCGTCCAGGTCGGCACCGTCGCCGCGGCCAGCGCGCCATGCAGGCGCCCGCGACGGGGCGGCGCGCGTCTCATCCCAGGCGTCGCCGCAGGTCCTCGACGACCGCGGCGAACATCGCCTCGGTCAGCCGGCCGGTGTTCGTGTTCAGCCGCGACACGTGGTAGCTGTCGACCAGTAGCAGCCCGTCCGGCAGCATATGTGCCGCGCCGTGGGCGAATGGTGCGGCCTTGGGCTTCAGGCCGCGCCCACGCAGCACGGCGTTGTGTGCGACGCCGCCCAGCGCCAGCACCGCGCGCAGCCGCGGCATCGCCGCGAACTCGGCGGCGAGGAACGCGTTGCACGCCGCGATCTCCGTCGGCACTGGCAGATTTCCCGGTGGCACGCAGCGCACCCCGTTGGTCACCCGGCAGTCGAGCAGGCGCAGGCCATCGGACGCGTCGGCACCGTAACGTCCCTCGGCGAAGCCGAACCGCAACAACGTCTGATACAGCAGTACACCGGCAAAATCGCCGGTGAAGGGCCGCCCGGTGCGGTTGGCGCCGCGCACGCCGGGCGCCAGGCCGACCACCAGCAGCCGCGCGTCCAGCCCGCCGAAGCTGGGCACCGGTGCATTGAACCAGTCCGGATGCGTCGCGCGGTTGGCCGCCCGATAGGCCACCAGCCGGGGGCACAGCGCGCAGTCGCGTCCAGGGGCGGCGTGGCCAGATGCGTCGTGCCCGGGCAGATCCCGCCCTGGTCGATCGCTGTCCGCCACAACATCGGCTGCCAGGGTAGTCGATGTGGCGGCCGTCGCTTCAGGCCGGCTCGGGCGCATCCGGGAACGGCTCGGCCGGCGTCTGGCGCGTCGGCGTTGGCCGCGCCCGCGGCTCGGTCTGCCGGCGGGTGAACTCCGGCGCGATGTCGGCCAGCTCGAGGAACTGGTCGGCCTGGCGGCGCAGCTCGTCGGCGACCATCGGCGGCGAGGTGCGGATCGACGACACCACCGACACGCGAACCCCCTTGCGCTGCATCGCCTCCACCAGCCGGCGAAAATCCGAATCGCCGCTGAACAGCACGGCGTGGTCGATGCGCGGCGACAGCTCCAGCATGTCCACCGCCACCTCGATGTCCATGCTGCCCTTCACCCGGCGGCGGCCGGAGGCGTCGGTGAACTCCTTCGCCGGCTTGGTGACCAGCGTGTAGCCGTTGTAGGCCAGCCAGTCGGTCAGCGGCTTCAGCGGCGAGTAATCCTCGGTCTCCAGCACCGCGGAATAGTAGTAGGCGCGGATCACATGCGCCTGCTTGCGGAAATATTCCAACAGGTTGCGGTAATCCACGTCGAAGCCGAGATTGCGTGAGGCCGAATAGAGGTTGGCGCCGTCGATGAACAGAGCGACCCGCTCCGTGGGCAGAAAATGCATGCGATGGACCTTTCGATGAACCTTTCGATGAACCGACCCGAAACCGTGCTGGCCGGACAAACGCCACGTTCCGGGGCGGTAGACTGGAACATCATCCCGGTGGTCTCGGCAAGAGGGCAATCGGCGGGAGGCCCCGGGTGATCCAAGGGCGGATCGCGGCGGGGATATTCGTGGCGGTCGGTGCCAACCTGCCCGGCCCGGACGGCGCGCCGCCGATCGAGACATGCCGCGCCGCCGTTGCGGCATTGGATGCGCTGCCCGGGCTTCGCCTGAGGGGCCTGTCCCGCTGGTATCGCACCGCGCCGCTCCCGCCGTCCGGACAGCCGGACTATGTGAACGCGGTGGCGCACCTGAGCGGGGCGGCGGAGCCCGTGGCACTGCTGGCAGCGCTGCAGGCGCTTGAAGCGCGGGCTGGGCGGCTTCGCGGTGCGGCGAATGCAGCGCGCACCCTCGATCTGGACATCATCGCCATGGGCAGTTTGATGCGTGCCGCACCTGACCCCATTCTGCCGCACCCACGTGTCCACGAACGCCGATTCGTGCTGATGCCACTGGCCGACGTCGCACCGGGTTGGGTCCACCCGATCCTCGGGCAAACGGCGGAGGCGTTGATCGCCGCATTGCCGGACCAGGGCGTCAGGCTGGTTGCTGTGCCGTGAACCGCGTGGCGCGGCGCGATAAGGCCGGCTGAAATCCCGTGCCCGGATACGTGCGCCCGGCCTGGACTTGCAAGCAATCTCCGGCGGGCGCATGTAACATCCCCAATTCGGGTCAAATGGTGAGGCATATGTCGTCAACCCCGGCATCTACTTTTTTGGACCGGGTCATCAGCCGCGAAGGCTTGGTCGAACCTGATCGGCTCAGCCTGGCTCTGCGGGTCACCAAGGGTGAGCTGGCCGCGGCGGCAGGGCTCTCGCGGGACGCCGTGTCCAAGACGCGGCGGTTGCAAGCGCCGGCGACTCAGGCGCGGTTGCGGGAGGTGGCCGAGGTCATCAATCGCATTCTGCCCTGGTGCGGATCGGTGCCGCAGGCTTTTGCCTGGTACCGCTCGCAGCCAATCCCGGCGTTCGGCGATCAGACCGCCGAGGACCTGGTTCGTATGGGGCGGTCGGAGCACCTGAAGAGCTATCTCGCTGGGATCGCTGTCGGCGGATACGCGTGAGGCTGACCGGGTTCGTCTATCGGGCGCACAACTCGAGATGGGCCTTCGCACCAGGTTCGGGCCAGGGCGCCGCGTCCACCGGCGGTCGCTTCAACCCGGTCGGCGTGCCGGCGCTCTACACCTCCCTGCGGTTCGAGACCGCCTGGCTTGAGGCGCAGCAGGCGTTCCCGTTCAAGGCACAGCCGATGACGTTGTGCGCCTATGACGTGGACTGCGAGGACATCCTCGACCTGACCGCCGCAGGCGCGCTGGCCGCACGCGGGATCGCGCCGGCGGATCTCGCCTGCCCATGGAAGGATCTCGTCCACACGCGGACTCAAACCGCCGTTCTGGACGATCACGGAGCGACTTGTCGCGGCGGGAACCGCAGGTGTTGTCGTCCCCAGCTTCGCCAAGGGAGCAGTCGCAACAGATGTGAACGTCGTGTTCTGGGACTGGGCGCCGAACCCACCGCATCAGGTCCGGGTGATCGATGACGATCGACGGCTGCCACAGGACGCGAGTTCCTGGCGGTAATCGTGCAACGGTAGCACATGCCCGACTTGTGCAGGCGGGCTGCGCACTTCCCGGTTGCAACGGGACTTGACCCCACCGGGCCGAGTGAGCATTTTCCGCCGCAATACAAGGATCGCAGTCATGGCCAAATCCAACGTCGTTCAGATCAAGCTCGTGTCGAGCGCGGACACGGGTTTCTTCTATGTGACCAAGAAGAACGCGCGCGCGCAGACCGGCAAGCTCGAGCTGAAGAAGTACGACCCGGTCGCGCGCAAGCACGTCCTGTTCAAGGAAGCCAAGATCAAGTAGCGCGGGCGTTCGCGCCGCGCGTCGCCCCGCCGGTCCCCTGCGCCTCGCCGGCCCGTTCGCCTCGCAGGTCTGGGCCGCGCGCCGGCCGAGGGGAGGCGACGATGCTGATCACCGACGCACAGGTGCATATCTGGGCCGCGGACCGGCCGGGCCGGCCATGGCCGGCCTCCGGGCGTTCTTCGCCGCACCGGCCGGAGCCGCTGGGTGCGGATGATCTGCTGCAGCAGATGGACGCCGCCGGCGTGGACCGGGTGGTGATCGTGCCGCCGTCGTGGGAGGGCGACCGCAACGACCTGGCGATCGCCGCCTGCCAGGCGCACCCGGGGCGGTTCGCGATCATGGGGCGGCTCGATCTGCTGCCGGCCGATCCGGCGATGCTGGCCGCCTGGCGGACGCAGCCGGGGATGCTGGGCCTGCGCTTCACCGTGCGCCCCGAGCACACCTGGCTGACCGAGGGCAGCGCCGACTGGGTGTGGGACGGGGCGGCGCGGCACGGGCTGCCGGTGATGATCTCCTGTCCCGGCGCGTTGCCGATCATCGACGGCCTGGCCGCGCGGCATCCGGGCGTCCAATTCGTGATCGACCACCTGGCGCTGATCCGCACCAAGGACGCGCCGGCGTTCGCCGATCTGCCCAAGCTGCTGGCGCTGGCGCGGCATCCGAACGTGGCGGTGAAGGCGTCGGCGCTGCCGTGCTTCTCGTCGGAGGCTTACCCGTACCGCAACCTCCATGGCTACCTCCGGCAGGCATTTGAAGCGTTCGGCCCTGAACGCATGTTCTGGGGCACCGACCTGACGCGGCTGCCGTGCAGCTACCGCCAGGCGGTCACCCTGTTCACCGAGGAGCTGCCGTGGCTCGCCGGGTCCGACATGGAATGGGTGATGGGGCGCGGCGTGTGCGAATGGCTGGGTTGGGCGCTGCCGGCATGACGCCACCGATGCCGGGCTGGTCGGCGGACCGGCCTCTGGCGGTATCGCTGAGCGTCATGCTGGAGGGCTGGGCCGAGGGCAGCGCGCCCGGCATCGGCCCGATGGGCAATCCGCTGCGGCCCGGCGTGCGCGACCTGCAGGCGCTGTCCTGGGCCGAGTATGGGCCGAAGGTGGGGGCGTGGCGGCTGCTCGACCTGCTGGACCGGGCGGGGCGCAAGGCGGTGTTCTACACCTCGGGCGTGGTGGCGGAGCGTTTTCCCGCGCTGCCGGCGGCGATCGCCGGGCGCGGGCACGTGGTGGCGGCGCACGCCTGGTGCCAGGGGACGCTGCCGCCGTATCTGACGCCGGAGGCGGAGTGGGCGGACATCGTCCGCTGCCGCGAGGTGCTGGCAGCGACGGCGGGGACGCCGCCGCGGGGTTGGCTCAGCCCGCGGTGTACGCCAAGCGGGGAGACCTCGCGACTGCTGGCGCGGGCGGGGTTCCGCTGGCACGCGGACATGTTCGACAGCGATGTGCCGTATCGGATCGAGACAGGGGAGGGGACCCTGGTGGGGATGCCGTTCACCATGGAGGTGAACGACATGCCGCTTTACGTGCGGTATGGGAATGAACCGGAGGCGTTCACCCGCACGCTGGCGCGGATCGTCGAGGGCTGGGAGCGGCTGGGCAGCCCGTATGTGTGTCTCGACATCACGGTGCACGCCCACGTGTTCGGCCGGCCGTACGGCGCGATCGCGTTCCTCGATGCGCTGGAGCTGGTGGCGCGCAGTGCGCGGTGCTGGGTCACCCATCACGCCGAGCTGGCCGCAGCACTGTAAAGGTACACCTCTCCCGCCCTTCGCGGGGTTTGGGCCGCGAAGCGGACCGACGCGCGGAGCGCTTGCGACGCGGGTGAGGGTGGTGCACGCGCGACCCTCACCCTCGGCGCTTCGCGCCTCGACCTCTCCCGCAAGCGGGAGAGGTGTACGATTGCGCCTCAGGCGCGCAGCGCCACCCGCGGCAGCGGCGTGGCCGGCATCTCTACCTCGATCTCCAGAATCGAGGTCTCGCCTTCGTGTTCCAGCTTGACCTGCACCTTGTCGCGGTCAACCGTCACGTGCTTCGCGATCACCGCCAGGATCTCCTCGCGCAGCTTCACCACGAGGCCCTCCTGTCCCGCCGATGCACGCTCGTGCGCCAGCAGGATCTGCAGCCGTTCGCGGGCCACCGAGGCGGTCGGGCGGCGCCGGAACAGATGGAAAATACTGGTCACGCGACTTTCCGTCCGAACAGGCGGCTGACCAGGCCGACACGTTCAGCCGGCACGGTCACCTCCAGTTTTTCCCCGCGCAATCGCTTGACGGCGTCGGCGTAGGCCCGCGCCGGCGGGCTGGCCGGTGCGCTCAGCGTCACCGGCGAACCGATGTTGGAGGCCCGCAGCACTTCCTGGCTCTCCGGAATGATCCCCAGCAGCGGGATCGACAGGATGTCCAGCACGTCGCCGACCTTCAGCATGTCGCCCCGCGCGGCGCGCGCCGGGTCATAGCGGGTCAGCAGCAGGTGCTTCTCGATCCGCTCGCCGCGCTCGGCCTTCGCGGTCTTGCTGTCCAGCAGGCCGATGATGCGGTCGCTGTCGCGAACGGACGAGACCTCGGGGTTGGTCACCACGATTGCGATGTCGGCATGGTGCATCGCCAGCGTCGCGCCGCGCTCGATCCCGGCCGGCGAGTCGCACAGGATCCAGTCGAATTTTTCTCGGAGCTCGGCGATGACCTTCGCCACGCCCTCGCCGGTCAGCGCATCCTTGTCGCGCGTCTGCGACGCCGGCAGCAGCGACAGGTTGTCGAGTCGCTTGTCGCGAATCAGCGCCTGCTGCAGTTTCGCATCGCCCTGGATGACATTGATCAGGTCGAACACCACGCGGCGCTCCGACCCCATCACCAGGTCGAGATTGCGCAGCCCGACATCGAAATCGACGACCACCACCTTTTCGCCGTTCTGCGCCAGGGCAGCCCCGAGGGCGGCGGTCGACGTGGTCTTGCCAACCCCGCCCTTGCCCGACGTCACCACCACGACCTTCGCCCCAACCTTCGCCATGTCTTCCCCTTTCGATCTCACCCGAGCGGCGAGATCACTAGCGCATCTCCGTCGAGTCGGACCTGCACCGCGCGGCCGCGCAGGGCCTGATCCATGTCGTCCGCGGTCATGTAGTATCCGTCGATCGAGACCAGCTCGGCTTCGAGTCGGCGGCAGAAGATCCGCGCCTTGGACCCGCCGAGCGCGCCGGCGATCGCCCGGCCGCGCAGCGTGCCGTAGATGTGGATCGAACCGCGCGTCAGCACCTCGGCGCCGGAGGCCACCGAGCCGACGATGGTGACGTCGCCCCTGGTGAACTGCACGGACTGCCCGGATCGCACCGGCTCGGCCAGCAGCAGCGAGGTTTCTGCCGGCGTCGCGGCGTATTTGTTGTCGGTGGCGTCGATCTCGCCCGCGTTGCGTCCGCCGATCAGCGGCCGGCGCCAGGGGTCGGTGCCCGGGACCGCGCCGGCATTCTCGACGTCGATCACGCTGATGCCGCGCTTCTCCAGGTCGGTGAGCAGCGTGGCGTTGCCGGGTTCGCGAGCGGTGACGGCGGCAAGGTCGATGATGACGGGACGCGCCTCGAAGAAGCCCGGCGAGCGGGCGATCTGCGCATCGAGCTCGCGCAGCCAGGCATCGAGCGGCGGCTCCGGCGCGATCACGAACGCCATGAAGGAGCGGCCCCGGACTCGGATCTTCATGCGCGGTGGAGTCTCGACTTGCACGGGTCGAGCGTCGCAGGGCGGGGGTGGTGCGTCAACGCCGAAGACCGGCGTTCACGCGATATGTTGTGGAAAACTCAGCCGAGTGTCACAAAAGCTTGATTGTCACAGACTCCCCCCTCCCCTTGTGGGAGGGGGTTGGGGGAGGGGTTCGGGCCAGGGCTGTCACGCGAGTCGAACCAACGCCTTGATACCGTGGAACCCCTCCTCCCAACCCCCTCCCGCAAGGGGAGGGGGAGAGTCTCCGGCCTTAGCGCTCCTGCCCCGATCCCTGTCCGACCGCCCTCGCGCACCGCGACGCAGGGGCAGCCGCCCGCATCCGCCACCAGCGTCACGCTACCCCGCGAACTCGATCAACTGCCGCACCGGCGCGCCCGACTTCAACTTGGCAAACCCCTCATTGATCTCCGCCAGTTTGATCCGCCCGGAGATCAGATGATCCAGCTTCAGCCGCCCCTGCCGCCACAGCTCCAGCAGCCGCGGCATATCCACCCGGAAATGGTTCCCCCCCATCGAGGTCCCCTGGATCTTCCGGTCTCGCAGGAAATCCGCGCCGTGCAGTTCGATCTTCACGCCGAACGGGATCATCCCGATGATCGTCGCCACCCCACCCGGGCGCAGCATGGCGAACGACTGCTCGGCGGTCTTCTTGGTGCCGATCGCCTCGAACGAATATGGCACGCCGCCGCCGGTCATCTCCTTCACCATCTCCACCGCATCGGCGTTCGACGCGTTGATCGTGTCGGTGGCGCCCATCTTCTTCGCGAGCTGCAGCTTCGACGCCACCGTATCGATCGCGATGATCCGCTCCGCCCCGGCCAGCGCCGCGCCGTTCACCGCCGACAGCCCGATGCCGCCGCAGCCGATCACCGCAACGGTCGCGCCGGGCTCGACCTTCGCGGCATGGAACACCGCGCCGACCCCGGTCATCACGCCGCAGCCGACCAGCGCGGCGCGGTCCAGCGGGATGTCCTCGCGGATCGTCACGATGGCGTGCTCGTGCACCAGCATCTGCTCGGCAAACGCCGACAGGTTGAACGCCTGATTCAGTACCTTGCCGTTCAGCTTCAGTCGCCGCGCCGCACCGGGCAGAAGTTTTACCTCGGTGTTCTCGCACAGGTTGGTGTGGCCGGTGACGCATTGCGCGCACTCGCCGCAGAACACCGACAGACACGTGATGACGTGATCGCCCGGCTTCACATAGATGACGTCGGCGCCGACCGCCTCGACCACGGCGGCGGCCTCGTGGCCGAGCACGACGGGCAGCGGCATCGGATACAGCCCCTCCATGAAGTGCAGGTCGCTGTGGCACAGCCCGGCGAAGGCCGTGCGCAGCAGCACCTCGCGCCGCTTCGGTTTGGCGATTTGCGCCTCCTCGATGGCGAGCGGCTGGTTCACCTCGTGCAGGACGGCGGCTTGCATTGTCTGGTTTCCTTCCCGGATCATTTCCAGTGTTTTTGATAGTACGGCTCCCTGTCGTCACCCTCCAGCATGATGGCATGGTCGGTGGCGAAATAATCGGCGTAGTGCAGCACGTAGGCCTCGAAGTTGCGGCCATGGAACGGCGAGTTGCCGGCGTGCGTCGCCACGGTGCTGACCACGGTGTGCGGCAGCCCGAGCTCCTTCAGCAGCATCGCGCCCACCACGCCGTGCTGCAGCTCGTGCGCAAGCTGCGAATAGCCGACCTTGTCGGGACTTTCCCGCACATACATCAGCGGCTTGTCAACGTCATGCAGGATGAGGATCGGCAGCAGGATGTCGATAGCGTAACGCTTGCCCCAGTCGGCGGCGGCGCGGCGGGCCAGCTCGACGCCGGCGCGGGTCACGTCGTTGACGTGCCATTCCAGCCGGTAGTGCGGTGCGCCGGGGGAGTAGGGCATGTCAGTCAGTTCCTGATACGGGCTGGAGGACCAGGTGCTGACCCAGGCGGTGACGATCTTCTCCCGCACGTCCGGGGAGACCATGTCGAGGCCGAACAGCCATTCCTCGACCGTGCGGCGGCGCGAGTTGCTGGCGCGGTCGATCGTGTAGGGGGTCATGCCGAGCCCTCCGTGGTGCGCGCATGTTGCCCGCTTCGGGGTGGGACGCAATGGGCGCGGTCGAATCCACCTGTCATTGCGAACGTAGCGAAGCAATCCCCATCCAGGTGCGTTCCTCGCGGGGGATTGCTTCGCTACGCTCGCAATGACAGCAAGATCCGGGTGGGTTCGATGCTGCATCCGAGTGTCCTGCGCTGCCGCCACGCTGTCCTTGCATCCGCGCGCGGACCGCGCTATCAGGAACCCCATGGTCCGAATGACTCCCCTCGCGCGATTTTGGTACCGCTGGTACACCCCGGCGGCCTAGGATCACGCATTCGTTGCAATGTCCCGAAGCCGCCCCTGCCGAGGCGGCTTTCGTGTTTTTCGGACCACCCCACGCGATCGTGCGTCACGTCAGGAAGCGGCCTTCCAGTCACAGGAGGTCCCTCATGGGCCGAACGAGTTTCGATTTCGACGTGATCAGCGGGCCGGCCCCGTCGCGCACACCGACCCAGCCGCCGGCGCCGGCGAAGCCGGCATCATCCGGCGACGGCGCATCTGGCGCGGCACCACTGTCCGATGGCCCGGCACCGGCGAAATAGCCGGCTGCCCGCGCCCGCGTCGATCGGCTAGCCTGCCGCCCGGTTGACCAACCGGGACGGGAGATAGCGCGTGGCACTGCACTTCGAGCGGGCGGAGTACGACCGGCGGCTGAACGCGGCGGGGCGCGCGCTGGTTGCGCGTGGCCTCGACGGCCTGCTGATGTTCCAGCAGGAGAGCATGTACTACCTGACTGGCTACGATACGTTCGGGTTCTGTTTCTTCCAGTGCCTCTATCTCGGCG
This sequence comes from uncultured Alphaproteobacteria bacterium, assembly GCA_963773345.1. Taxonomy (GTDB): domain Bacteria; phylum Pseudomonadota; class Alphaproteobacteria; order Acetobacterales; family Acetobacteraceae; genus Palsa-883. The sequence continues at coordinate 354,613 of CAVZBG010000011.1, forward strand.
CCGGCGGCAGGCTGGCGCTGCTGACGCGCGCGCCCGATCTGCGCCAGGCGCGGCACACCTCGTTGATCGAGGACATCCGCGTCTGGACCGACGCGCAGGGCGCCGATCCCGCAATGCAACTGCGCGCCATGCTGGACAGCCTCGGTGCGCACGGCAAGCGGCTGGGGATCGAAACCAACGCCTACGGCCTGACGCATTTCAACGGCAAGCGCGTGGACACGGCACTGGACGGGTTCTGCACGCTGGTCGATGTGTCCTCGCTGATCGACGAGCTGCGCGCGGTGAAATCCCAGGCCGAGCTGGCCTGCGCGCGGCGTGCCGGCGCGCTGGCCGACGCGGCGCTGAAGGCGGGCCTGGAGCAGATCCGCCCCGGCGCCGATGAGGCGTGGATTCTGGCGGCGATGCAGGCGGCGATCCTCGCCGGCGGCGGCGACTATCCCGGCAACGAGTTCATCATCGGCTCGGGCGAGGATGCGCTGCTGTGCCGCTACAAGTCCGGGCGCCGGATGCTGTCGGGCGACGATCAGCTTACGCTGGAGTTTGCCGGCGCCTGGCGGCACTACCATGCGGCGATGATGCGCACGGTGGTGATCGGCAAGCCGCGGCCGCTGCACCGGCGTATGGCCGAGATCTGCCAGGAGGCGCTGGCGGAATGCGAGACGGTGCTGCGTCCCGGCTATACCGCGGGCGAGGTGTTCGAGGCACACGCCCGGGTGATGGACGAGCACGGCATGGCGGCGCACCGGCTGAACGCCTGCGGCTACAGCCTGGGCGCGCGGTTCACCCCAAGCTGGATGGACCCGCCGATGTTCTACCGCGGCAACAACTTCGTGCTCGGCCCCGACATGGTGTTCTTCGCGCACATGATCCTGATGGACTCCGAGAGCGGCACGGCGATGACGCTGGGTCGCACCTACATCCTGACCGAGCACGCGCCGGAGCCGCTGTCGGCGGCGCCACTGGAGCTGCTGCGGCGGTAGCCGGCGCGCGCCGCGGTGTGCTCTGTTAGGTCGCTTCGCCGAGGACTTCGCCCACGGTGATCTCGGGTGCATTGGGCAGCAGGGTCTTCATGCTTGTCCTGCCGACGACCTCGCGGGCGCGTTGGTTGGCGGCGTCCGCTGCGGCCTGGGTGTCGAACATGCCGATCGAGGCGATCGAGCCGTTGCCGGTGTCGACGATCACGTAGGAATGGAACCCGGCGACCTGGCGGAGCACAGGCAGCAGTTCGGCCATGGCAACGCGGTTGACTTCCTTGACGTCTTTGCAACCTGGGTATTTTCGGATCGTGGCGTACATCGTTTTCTCCCTTGGTTTTCACTGTGGCATTCATCAGGCCCACATCGATCTGGCTGACTCTCCAGGTCATCCCGCCCACCGCGGGCCTTGTCGGGCGGGCATCAGCAACAATCTCGCGGTTGGGCAATCTGCCGCGCCTGCTCACGCAGGGCGAATTTCTGCACCTTGCCGGTGGATGTCTTCGGCAGGGCGCCGAACACGACGTGTTTCGGCGCCTTGTAGTGCGCCAGATTGTCGCGGCACCACGCGATGATCGTGCCCGCATCGACCGATCCGGCCTCAGGCTTCAACGTCACGAAGGCACACGGCGTTTCGCCCCAGAGCGGATCCGGCCGGGCCACCACCGCCGCTTCCAGCACTGCGGGATGGCGGAAGAGCACATCCTCCACCTCGATGGAGGAGATGTTCTCCCCGCCCGAGATGATGATGTCCTTGGACCGGTCCTTCACCTGGATGTAACCGTCCGGGTGGCGCACGCCAAGGTCGCCGGTATGGAACCAGCCGCCGCTGAACGCCTCGGCCGTGGCGCCCGGGTTCTTCAGATAGCCCGACATCACCGTGTTGCCGCGCAGCATGATCTCGCCGATTGTGCTGCCGTCGCGCGGCACCGGCTGCATCGTCGCCGGGTCGGCCACCATCAATCCGTCCAGCGCCGGGAAGGCGACGCCCTGGCGCGCCAGCAGAACGGCCTGCGCCATCGGATCGAGGCGCCGCCACTCCACCTGCCGGACCGCCATCGTTGCGGGTGCGTAGGTTTCGGTCGATCCATAGACCTGGCCGACGCGGAAGCCGTGCGCCTCCAGTGCCAGAATAAGCTGGGTGGGCGGCGGGGCGCCGCCCATCACCACCTGCGCCGGGCGATCGAGCGCGCATCGCAGCTCGGCCGGTGCCTGCATCATCATGGTGAACACGGTCGGTGCGCCGTTCATGTGGTTCACGCCGTCCTGTGCGAGCGCCCGCCAGATCGCCGCCGGATCGACCCGGCGCAGGCAGACATGCGTGCCGCCAACGGCGGTCACCGCCCAGGTGTGGGTCCAGCCGTCGCAGTGGAACATCGGCACGGTCCACAAATAGACCGTCGCGTCCGACATTCCGAAGCCGAGCGCGTTGCCCAGGGACGCCAGATAGGCGCCGCGATGGTCGTAGACGACGCCTTTGGGGTTGCCGGTGGTCCCGGAGGTGTAGAGCAGCGAGATCGGTTCGAACTCGTCCGGCGCCGGCTGCCACGCGAAACCAGGATCGCCCGCGTTCAGCAACGATTCGTAATCCGTTTCGCCGATCATTTCGCCGCCCGTGAACGACGGATCGTCGATCGCAATGGCGGCGGGCGGTTCGCCCATTTCCGCAAGCGCGGCACGTGCCAAGCCGGCGAACTCGCGATCGATCAGCAGCAGCCGGGCCTCGCCATGCCCGAGCATAAAAGCGATGGATTTCGCATCGAGGCGATAGTTCAGCGGATTGAGCACGATGCCGGCCATCGGCACGCCGTAATGCGCCTCCAGCATCGCCGGCACATTCGGCGCCAGGATCGCAACGGTCTCGCCCGGGCGGATGCCGCGCCGCAGCAGCGCCGAGGCCAGCCTGTGGCAGCGGGCATGGAACTCGGCGTAGGTGAAATGCTGCGGGCCATGCCGCACCGCGATCTTGCCCGGCCAGATGGCGGCGGCTCGTTCCAGGAAGCTGACCGGCGAGAGCGGCGCGTGATTTGCTGCACTGCGAGCGCGCAATTCGGTGTAGATCGTGGCCACTTCCTGCCTCCCCTCTTGAGGGCGCCGGCAGCCGCAATTCCCAGGGTCGACGAACCGTTTCGTTTCTTGGTGCGGAACACCTGCACGAATCATCTTGTCGTGCTTTGATCTAGATCAAACGATATGAATACGTAACACCAGCGCGTTCCCCGCGTCGTTGCCCAAGGCCGCAGCTTGCGTGCCCGCCGGCCATGATCGACGATGGCCCCGCGATAGCCAGGCGGAAACATGAGCAAGGCGCTGACCCGCAGCAACCCGAAGCCGTTCGCCAGGGCAGTGGCGCCGAAGGCCGCCGGGCTGTCCGGCGAGCGGGAGCGTCGCTGCCGGCCACGGCCGATGAGCGCGTCGCTGCTGACGGGCGGCCCGTCGTTCCTGCTGCACGCCCATATGACCGGGTAGCGGCATGTCCGAGCCAATCACCACGCGCTGCTGCATCGCCGGCGGCGGGCCGGCCGGCGTGATGGCGGGCTTCCTGCTGGCGCGCGCCGGCGTCGACGTGGTGGTGCTGGAGAAGCACGCCAATTTCTTCCGCGACTTCCGCGGCGACACCATCCATCCCTCGACCTTGCAGGTGATGCACGAGCTGGGGTTGCTCGACGAGTTTCTCGCGCTGCCGCACAGCGAGGCGGTGCATCTCGGCGCGCAGATCGGCGAGACGTTCGTGCCGATCGCCGATCTTTCCCACCTGCCGACGCGGTGCAAGTTCATCGCTTTGATGCCGCAATGGGATTTCCTGGATTTCCTGGCGCGGCATGGGCGGCGTTATCCGGGCTTTCACCTGATGATGGGCGGCGAGGCGACCGGGCTGCTGCGCGACGGCGAGACCGTTGCCGGCGTGACGGCGACGACGCCGGATGGCCCGGTGGACATTCGCGCGGAGCTGGTCATTGCTGCCGACGGGCGCCACTCCACGCTGCGTCCGCTGGCCGGCTTCCAGCCGACCGAGTTCGGCGCGCCGATGGACGTGCTGTGGCTGCGGTTGTCGCGCCGAGCCGGCGATCCGGCCGACTCGCTCGGCCGGCTGGATGCCGGGCGGATGATGGTGCTGATCAACCGCGACGATTACTGGCAGTGCGCCTTTCTCATCGCCAAGGGCGGCATCGACCGGGTGCGCGCCGCCGGGCTGGAAGCGTTCCGCCAGGAGATCGCTCGGCTGATGCCGGTGTTCGCCGACCGCGTGGCGGAGCTGGCAAGCTGGGACGACATCAAGCTGCTGACCGTCGCGGTGAACCGGCTGGCGACCTGGCACCAGCCCGGCTTCCTGTGCATCGGCGACGCGGCGCACGCGATGTCGCCCGTCGGCGGCGTCGGGGTGAACCTGGCGGTGCAGGACGCGGTGGCGACGGCCAACATCCTGGCGCCGCGATTTCATGGCGGTCGCGTGACGGACGCCGATCTTGCCGCCGTGCAGCGGCGCCGGGAGTGGCCCACACGGATGACGCAGCGGTTGCAGATCATCGCGCAGAACCGGGTGATCACCGGTGTGCTGCGCGGCACGCAGACACCAAGGCCGCCGCTGCTGCTACGGCTGTTCGCGCGGCTGCCGATCCTGCAACGAATCCCCGCGCGGCTGATCGGGATGGGGTTTCGCCCGGAGCACGTTACGACGCCGCCAGCACCTTCGCCGTCGCCCCGCTGATCGCGCCGAGTCTTTCGCCCTTCGCCACGCGGTCCTGCGTCAGCAACCCGCGCGCCTGCCGCTCGATCGCCGCGCGCGCCTCGGCCTCCGCTTCGCCGGGCGGCAGCACCAGCACGCCGCTCTCGTCGCACAGCACCGCGTCGCCCGGCAGCACCGCGACGCCGCCGATCGACACCGGCTTGTTCAGCCGGCCGCCCACGTCGTAGAGCCGCGTGGTGATCGGCGCGATGCCGCGGCACCACAGCGGGAAATCCGAGGCCTCGACTTCCTCCAGGTCCGTGCAGGGGCCGTCGACCACGCCCGCCCTGGCGCCGGCCGCCTTGGCCGCGACGGTGACGCCGCCGCCCCAGCAGGCATGCCGGTCGTCGCCAAGACGATCCACCAGCAGAATATCGCCCGGGCGCAGCAGACCGAGCGCATGGTGCAGCAGCGTCGAATCCGGGCCAGGAATGGCCAGCGTGACCGCGGTGCCGGCGACGCGCTTGCCGCGCAGCAGCGGCTGGATGCGGCGATCGCAGAAGCCCCAGTGGCGCCAGTGGCCGACCGTTGCGGTCTCGGTCTGCTCCAGCAGCGCGATCACCTCGGGGCTGATCTGCGGCGGCATCGGATCGATATCGTATTTCGCCATCGTTGCGTTCCTCTACTGCACCACGCCGGCCAGTCGGCGCTCGGGGTGCACTACCAGCCACAGCACCGCGCCGGCGACGCCAGCCAGCGCAATCCCGATCAGCGCGCCGGACCAACCACCGGTCCAGCGCACCAGGTACGCCATCAGCACCGGCCCCGCGACGCCGGCGGCGTTGCCCCAGAAATTCGTCCAGCCCGACACGACGCCGGTGGCGCCGCCGCCAAGGTCCTGCGTCGAGGGCCAGATCGACACCTGGGTGACGCCGACCGCGGCCAGCGAGACGCACAGCAGCGCCATCATCACGATCACGTCCGGCGAGCGCGCGGCCGCCATCAGGGCGACGGCGCTGACCACGAAGCCGGCCATCGCCAAGGGCACGCGCGCCGCCCAGATCGATCCGGTGCGGCGCAGGATCACGTCGCCCAGCGCGCCGGTCAGGAACACGCTGGCGAACATCGCGACCCAGGGCAGCGAGGCGTAGATGCCCATCGCGGCGAGCGAAACCTTGCGCTCGTTCACCAGGTAGGTCGGCAGCCAGGTGGTATAAAAACTCTGGATCAGCACGAGGAAAAAATACTGCACGCCGATCGCCCAGAAGCGCGGGTCCGGCAGGCAGCGCAGGAAGGCGCCGGGCGGAATGACGTCGGCATGGTCGTGCTGCCCGGCCCGGATGTGCGCGACCTCGGCTGGGGTGATCGACGCGTGCTCGGCCGGGTTGTCACGGAACCACACCCACCACGCCGCGCCGAGCACGATGCCGAGCAGGCCGTAGCTGTAGAACGCCCAGCGCCAGCCGAAGTGCAGGATCACCCAGATGGTGATCGGCGCCGCGGCGATCGGGCCGAGATACAGCCCGCCGAGCAGGATCGAGCTGCCCTTGCCGCGCTCGCTGCGCGGGAACCAGCGGCGGATCGCCACGATGGAGCTGGGCCAGTCGGCCGATTGCCCGACGCCAAGCAGCGCGCGGATGACGATGAAGGAGGCGAAGTTGAAGCCGAGCGGCGTGGCGGCGGTCAGCACCGACCACAGGAAGTTGGCCCAGTACAGCATGCGCCGTGGGCCGAAGCGCTCCGCCAGCCAGCCGGCCGGCACCTGCAACAGCGCGTAGGTCCAGGAGAAGCTGGTCAGGATCCAGGACATCTGCACCAGGGTGAAGCCGTACTCGTGCTGGATGGTCGGCGCCGCCACCGCCATCGCGGTGCGGTCGAGCGACATCACGAAGGTGATGGGGCCGATCAGCAGGAACATCAGCCGCCAGCGCAGGCCGCCCGTCGCAGAGGTCACGTGTGCTCTCCAGATGCTGCGCCGCATCATTACGGAGGACGCAAAGCAGGTAAACCGGGAGGGCAGGCACCGGGCGCGCAGACCGCGTAAGGCGGCAAAGCGAAACGCATTCCGCCATCCGGCGTCGCACGGTCGGCCCGGGTGGCTCGTTCGCGGCGCCGAGGTGGACGGCGGAATGCGCTGCGCTGTTCCGCCCTACGAGCGCAGTGCGGCTATCTGCGCATCGTCCGCGGTCAGCGCGGCCCAGGCGATCGCGGCGGCGGCGAGCGCGGCGGCGTGCAGCTCGGCCGGGGCCGCCTTGTCGCGGGTGTCGGCCGCCGTCAGCACGTGACGCAGGTTCGACTGCGGCTCGTCGAAGCCGGCCACCAGTCGCAGTGCCGGGATCCCCTTCGCAGCAAAGGTGGCGTGGTCCGAGTTGCGCATCAGCACCGGGTGGATGCCGATCGCGCCACCGGCCGCCGCCACCGCCTCGCGCACGAACCCGGGCAGTGCTGGGAACGCGCTGGTCAGCGCGGTCAGCCGCGAACTGCCGGCGACCGAGTCCAGGTTGACGTTCAGCGCCATCGCCGCGTGCTCGGCCGCCGACCGCCCGTCGAGCCAAACGCGCGAGCCGGTCAGCGCCCATTCCTCGGCACTGAAGAGCGCCACCAGCAGCCCGCGCCGGCAACCCGCGACGTGCGGCGCCAGCGCACGGGCCACCGTCAGTGCCGCAGCCACGCCGGTCGCGTTGTCCAACGCACTCTCGCCCGGGGCGTGCCCGTCGAGGTGCGCGCTCAGCACGACCCGGCCCGGGCCGGCACCCGGCAGGTCGAACAGCAACGTCTCGGTGCTCGCCGCGTGCTCGGTGGCGCGGACGTGCAGCGCGGCGCGGGCGCGGCCCACCGGCGGGGACAGCCGCGCGGCGGCCTCGGGCGAGATGCCGAGCGCCGGGATGCCCGGTTCGTCGCCGCGGCCGGAGGACCCTGCGACCACGCCGGTAGGCAGCGGGCCGGCAATCAGGAAGCCGCTGGCGCCGGCGTCCAGCGCCGCGGCGTATTTGACCCGGCGGTGCAGGTGGCCGGCCGAAAACATGTATTCGTGCCGTACCAGGGCGATGCGCCCGGCCAGCGCCGCGCCGGCCTGGGCGAATTCTTCCGCCGTGCCGCGACCGAGATCGACCACCTCCGCGGTCACCGAGCCGGAGGTGGAACGGATCAGCGGCAGGCACGCGAGCGGGACGCGCCGCCTGCCGTCGAGCAGCGTCAGGCTGGCCGCCTGGGCCATCCAGCCGCCATATGGCGTGGCCACGGCGACGGCATCGCGCCCGGTCGCACGCGTGCCGGCTTCGCGCAGGAACGCCAGCGCCGCGGCCTCGGATGCGGTACCCGCCAGCCGCCCGCCGCAGTCGCACAGTGCCACGAAGTCGGGCCAGAGGTGCGGGTCGGTGGCCAGCGCGCCGGCGATGGCGTGGGGCAGGCTCATGCTGGAGGTCCTTTCGTCGCGGTCGTCGAGGTGGTTGCCGTTGCGCGTCTCGCTTCCCCAGGCTGGCTTCCGCCCGCCGGCTTCTGCACGCCGGCGATCTCCGGCACCATCACGCTGGTCGGTTTCGTCATTGGCCGGACGCTGGCCCGGTGCAACGGGGCTGGCAACGCCGGAAGCGGGAGCGTCGACATGACATCCTCGATCATCAGCACGCTTCTGCGGGCGGCCGGCGAGCGGGACCGCATCCTGGACTGCGCGCGCCGGTTAATCACCGTGCCGTCGCCCAACCCGCCGGGCGACACGCACGCCGTCGCGGCCGCGGCAGCCGAGTTGATCCACGCGCTGGTGCCGTTCGCCGAGGTCAGCCTCTATCGGACATCCGAAACGATCGGCAACCTCATTGCGGTGGTGCGCGGTACACGGCCGGGGCGGCGGCTGGTGCTGAGCGGGCACCTCGACACCTATCCGCTGGGCGACGCATCGGGCTGGACCGCCGCGCCGTTCGCCGGGGAGGTACGCGACGACCGGCTGTACGGCCGCGGCGCCGCCGACATGAAGGGTGGCATCGCCGCGTCCATCGTTGCGCTGGCGGCATTGGCGACGCGCGCCGATGCCTGGCGTGGCGAGGCCGTGCTGGCGCTCGCCGGCGACGAGGAAAGCATGGGCACGCTCGGCACGCAGTGGCTGCTGGAGAACGTTCCGGCGGCGCGCGGCGACGCGGCGATCATCGGCGATGCCGGATCGCCGATGGTGCTGCGGTTCGGCGAGAAGGGCTTTTTGTGGGTGCGCCTCACGGCCAGCGGCAAGCCGGCGCACGGGGCGCACGTGCACCTGGGGGTGAACGCGCTCGACCGGTTGCGTGCCGCGCTGGACGATGTCGCGGCGCTGCGGGCCTTGCCCGTGACGCCGCCGCCGGGCGTGGCCGAGGCGATCGCGGCGGCGAAGCCGGTCAGCGAGAAGCTGGGCGGCGCGGGTGAGGCGGCGGTGCTGGGATCGGTGACGGTCAATCTCGGTCGGATCGAGGGCGGATCGTCCCCCAACCTGGTCCCGGCGACGGCCGAGGCGGCGTTGGATATCCGGCTGCCGGCCGGGCTGTCGGTGGCGGAGGCCGAGGCCGCCCTGCAAGCCGCGCTCGCCCGCCACGCAGGCGTAACGTTCGAGGTGCTGCGGCGCTGCGAGCCGACCGTCACCGATCCCGGCGCCGAGATCGTGCGAACGGTCCGAACGGCCGCGGAACAGGTGCTGGGCCGTATGCCGGCGGTGAACATGCGCGTCGGCGGCTCGGACGCACGGCTGTTCCGCCGCGCCGGCATCCCGACCGTGGTCTACGGCCCGACGCCGTTCAACATGGGCGGCGTGGATGAATACGTTTTGCTCGACGAGTTGGAGGTCGTTGCGCAGGTGCACGCGCTGGCGGCGTTCGAGTTCCTGCAGGACTGAGGGAGCGCGCGGCGATGCCGACCGGACCCATCGCCACACCTGCCGCCGCCCCACCTGTCATTGCGAGGAGCGCAGCGGTGGCCGGGCTTGACCCGGCCAAGCAATCCCCGGCCTCCGTGGCGGGAGATTGCTTCGTCGCTGCGCTTCTCGCAATGACAGGCGGCGACAGGGGCGTTGCTGCTCAGCGCAATAATGTTCTAGCGCAACTCGAACCCCAGATGCCGCAGCGCCGCCCGCATCCGGTCGCGGCCGCGCAGCGCGGCGACGTCCTTGACGCGGTCGATCGATTGCTGCGTCCAGTCCTGCTCGCGCATGCCCTGCTCGCGCTGGAACCCGCGCACGGTGGCGTTGTAGCGGGCGATGTCGGTCTGCTGCGGCGCGCCGGCGTACTGCTCGCGATGCAGCACCACCGGGCGCGGCAGGCGCGGCTTCACGCCGGTCGCGCCCGCCGGGTCGGGAAAGCCGACCGACATGCCGAACACGGCGAACACGCGCGGCGGCAGCCCGAGCTCCGCCGCCACCTGCTCCGGCAGGTTCCGCATGGCGCCGATATAGACGCACCCCAGCCCCAGCGACTCGGCGGCGATCGCGGCACTCTGCGCGGCCAGCGCGGCATCGATGATGCCGACGATGAACTCCTCCAGATACTGCATGCCCTCGACCGGCGCCTGGCGTTCGGCGGCAATCGCGTCGAGGCGGGCGTGATCGCACAGCCAGACCAGCAGCAGCGGCGCATCGCGGATGAACCTCTGCTGTCCGGCGAGCTCCGACAGACGCGTCTTGCGCTCCGGGTCCTCGACGGCAACCACGCTCCAGAGCTGCAAATTCGAGGATGTGGACGCGGACTGCGCCGCGGCGATCAGCAGGTCCAGCGTTCCGGCGGGCAGCTTCGTGGGCAGGAAGGCGCGCACCGACCGATGGTTGATGATGGTGGCAAGCGTGTCGTTCCACTGGCCCTGGGGCCCGGTCGCGGCGTCACGGTTGCGCTGCCATAACAGCTCCTCGGCCGATGGTGTTCTGCCGGCGCCGCGGCGCTCGATGGTGCTCTGCGCTATGGACACGCGCCTCTCCGTGGTTGCGATGTCGGGGTAGGCGGATCATCGCTGACCCGCGCTGGTTCGGCAACGCCGTGCGCGACCCGACTTCACCCGGCCCCTCGCCGCGGCTATCGCGACGTCGGGCGGCCCGTTGTAAGCAACCAGAAAGTCCATGTCGCCGACCGGATCGACCTGTGCTATGCACGCGTCAGGGGGTGCCGGATGACCCGGAAACGGCAAATGCAAGCCGCGGATCATCGCGCGCCGGCGGATCGGTCGATCGGGAGTATCCGCGGTCCGGCGGTTACGAGATCGCGTTCGCGGCGGCCGTCGGCGGCGGTGATGGCGCGGCGGCGTGCAGGTACCCGAGCGGGTGACGCAAGGGCCGCGCACGCGTGATCAGGCAATGCGCGGCCTGATCGCCACGTTGGGATTCGGGACGGCGGCGTCCGGCCTCGCGCTGGTGGGGTATCAGGCGTTCCTGTGGGTTCACAACGGCTTCTGGACGCCAATCACTTTCAGCGACTTGTGGTTTGCGCTGGGCGGCATCGAACCGGAGCGGCTCAGCCCGGGGCGCGTCCAGGACATTCTGGCCGGGCTTCTGGTGCAGCCGTTGAGCCTGGTCCTGTTCCTCGTCGGCGGCTGCATGGTCTGGCTCGGCACCATGGGGGGGCGCCGCCCCTGGACAAGGCTGTAGCGCCTGTTTCGACGTTGTATCTGTGACGTAATTGATCGCCTTTTGGTTGCAGCGCGGGTGGGCGAGACCCGCCGTGGCGGTGCGACTCGGCGGGCGCCCGGCACGGAGTCGCGGTCGCTGTCCGCCGCCGGGTCCGACCGCCCCGGACACGCGCCGCGGCCGCTGATTTGTCTTGCGCGTTCATCGAAGCTTCACCGACACGCGCTCCCGCCTCTGCCATAGAGGCCGCGATTTGCGACGACCGCAGGGGTGATGATGCTGGTGCTGGAGGGCCTGACGAAGGCCTTTGGTGAGACGCGTGCCGTGCAGGATGTTCGCCTGACCGTTCCCGCCGGGCAGTTCGTCGGGGTGATCGGGCGGTCCGGAGCCGGAAAATCCACCCTGTTGCGGATGATCAACCGCCTGGCCGAGCCGACCGCCGGGCGCGTGGTCTGGCAGGGCGCGGAGGTCACGGGCACCTCCGGGCGCAAGCTGCGCGACTGGCGCCGCCGCTGCGCCATGATCTTCCAGCAGTTCAACCTGGTCGGCCGGCTGGATGTGCTGAACAACGTGCTGCTCGGGCGGTTGGCCTACACGCCGTTCTGGCGCGCCGCGATCAAGGCCTGGCCGCGTGAGGACCGCAGCATCGCGCTCGCCGCGCTGGACCAGCTCGACATGGCCATGCTGGCGCCGCGCCGGGCCGACCACCTGTCCGGCGGCCAGCAGCAGCGCGTGGCGATCTGCCGCGCCCTGGTGCAGGAGCCGGAGATCATCCTGGCCGATGAGCCGGTGGCCTCGCTCGATCCGCGCAACGCACGCATCGTCATGGACGCGCTGCAGCGGATCAACCGGCATTTCGGCCTGACGGTGCTGTGCAACCTGCACTCGCTCGATCTCGCGCGGGGCTACTGCGACCGCCTGGTCGGCATGGCCGCCGGGCGCGTGGTGTTCGACGACGCCCCGGCCGCGCTGACCGAGGACGTGGCGCGCGAGCTGTACGGCATGGAAGCCAACGAGGTGATGGGCAGCGACACGGCGACGGTCCCCCCAGCCGCGGCGTCGCTGCCGGCGCACGCCTGATTGTTCTGCCTGAAATACAACCAAGGAGCGAACAAATGATCCGCCGTCGAACGATGCTCGCGAGCCTCGCGAGCGCCGCCGTGGTGCCCGCCGCGCTGGCGCAATCCTGGAAGAGCAGCTACCCCGAGCTGGTCTACGCCGTGGTGCCGGCCGAGAACGCCTCCGGCGTGGTCAACCGCTTCACGCCCTTCGCCGGATATCTGTCGAAGACCCTCGGCACCAAGGTCACGCTGCGGGTGGCGAACGACTACGCCGCGGTGATCGAGGGCCAGCGCGCCGGCAACATACATATCGGCTATTACGGTCCCGCGTCGTTCTCGCGCGCGCGGATGACCGGCGTGCAGACCGAGGCGTTCGTGATCGACGTCAACAGCGACGGCACCAAGGGCTACTATTCGGTGTTCTACGTGCGCGCCGACAGCCCGTACCACGACATCAAGGACCTGAAGGGCAAGAATCTCGGCCTGGTCGATCCGAATTCGACCTCGGGCTACAACATGCCGCTGTACACGCTCGACAAGATGGGGATCGAGCAGGCGGACCAGTACTTCGCCAAGGTGCTGGTCACCGGCAGCCACGAGAACGCGGTGATCGCGGTGGCCGACAAGACGGTGGATGTCTGCGCCAACTGGTGGAACGCCGACGACGATTCCAACCTGACGCGCATGCTGAACAAAGGCATGTTGAAGAATGCCGATGGCAGCCCGATGAAGAAGGAAGACTTCCGGATTGTTCTGAAGTCGGCGTTGATCATCAACTCGCCGACCGCCATGCTATCCAGCCTGCCGGATGATCTGAAGGCGGCGATCCGCGCGGCGTTCCTGAACGCGGCGACCGCCGACAAGACGGCGTTCGACCGGCTGTCGGACGGCAAGAACCTGCCGTGGCAGCCGATCACCACCGCCGACTACGACGAGACCATCAAGATGGTGGCGTTCGTCGATCGCTTGCGGCGCAAGGCGACCTGACCCCTTTCTGGTTCGGACTGCCTTGCCTCACACTGTCGCGACCCTGCCGGAACCGCAACGTGCCGCGCTCGCCGCCGCCTACGATCGGGCGGTGGCGGCGCGGCGGCGGCAGTTGCTGCTGGGACTGGCGATCGGCCTGCTCGCGCTCGCCGTCTCCGTGGTCGGCGCCGAGGTCAATCCGGTCGTGTTCTGGATCCGGCTCGGCAACTTCACCTCTTATTTCGATCGGCTGCTGACGCTGGATTCCGGCGGCCGGGTCTGGACCAATCCCGCCGACTGGTTCTGGGGCCTGCATCGCTGGCTGCGCCTGCTCGGCGAGACGGTGCTGATCGCCTATGTCGGCACGCTGAGCGGCACGCTGATCGCTTTCGCCGCATGCTTCGTCGCCAGCCGCAACCTGGTGCGCTCGGCGCTGCTGCGCATGACCGTGCGGCGCGCGCTGGAGCTGCTGCGCACGGTGCCCGACATCGTCTTCGCGATGGTCTTCGTCGTCGCCTTCGGCCTCGGCCCGCTGCCCGGCGTGCTGGCCCTGACGCTGCATTCTGCCGGCACGCTCGGGAAATTGTTCACCGAGGTGGTCGAGAGCATCGACCTGGGCCCGATCGAGGGCGTGACCGCCGTGGGCGGGGGCTGGCTGTCGCGGGTGCGTTTCGGCGCGTTGCCCCAGGTGCTGTCGAATTTCGCCAGCTACACGCTGTTGCGGCTGGAGATCAATGTCCGCGGCGCCACGGTGATCGGCTTCGTCGGCGCCGGCGGCATCGGCGAGGACCTGCTGATCGCGATCCGGAAATTCTACTACCAGGACGTTAGCGCGATGCTGCTGCTGATCGTCGCCTGCGTCATGATGCTCGATATGCTGTCCGAACAGGTGCGGCATCGCCTGCTGGCGCTGGAGACCGCGAAATGAGCGAGCTGCGCGCTCGCTTCCTGGCCCACGCCGCCGGTCTGCCGGAGCCGCCGCGCACGCACCGTCCCGTGGCGCTGCTGCTGACCGGCCTGGGGTTCGTTACCTATGTGGTCGGACTGATCGTGCTCGGCGTCACGCCGGGCCGGATCTTCTCCCGCCTTGGCCGGCTCGGCGACATCTTCCTGCTGATGCTGCCGCCGTCGCCCGGCAGCATGGGGCACTTCTGGACCTATCTCGACGCGCTGGGGCAGACGCTGGCGATCGCCTTTCTCGGCACGGTGGCAGCCGCGCTGATCGCATTGCCACTTGGTTTTCTCGCCGCGCGCAATGTGGTGGCTGGCCGTATCGTGCATTTTCTCACGCGGCGCGGACTGGACTGCGTGCGCAGCGTCGATACGCTGATCTGGGCGCTGATCTGGATCAACGTGGTGGGGCTCGGCCCGTTCGCCGGCGCGCTGGCCATCGCCTCGACCGATCTCGCGGGGCTGGCCAAGCTGATGTCGGAGGCGATCGAGACCGCGTCGGAAGGCCCGGTGGAGGGCGTGCGGGCCTGCGGCGGCGGCCGGCTCGCGGTCATCCGCTTCGGCCTGCTGCCGCAGGTGCTGCCGATCTTCGCCAGCCAGGCACTGTATTTCTTCGAATCCAACACGCGGTCCGCGACCATCATCGGCATCGTCGGCGCGGGCGGCATCGGGCTGTATCTTTCGGAGATGATCCGCGTGCTGGAATGGCGCGAGGCGGCGTTCCTGATCCTGATGGTGCTGATCACCGTGGCGGTGATCGATGCGATCTCGCGCCGGTTGCGCGCCGCGATCATGGGCGCGCCGCGCGGCTGAGGCAGGCCTGATCGGGGCACCCCTGCCGGGCCGGGGCCGGGCTTTATCGCCGAGCAGCGGACGTGTCATGACGGCGCGACCTGATTGCGTCGGAGGCCGCGTGCTGTCGCTTGCCCTGGTGATCCTGTCCGCGGCCGCGCTGGCCGGCATCGTGCTGGCATTGCTGCACCTGCGCGGGTCGCGACGGCACTGGATGTTCGGCGCACTGCACGGCGTGGCAGGGGCGGCGGGGTTGGCGGCACTGCTGCTGGCGCTGCGCGGACCGCCCCGAGGCGTGCTCACCGGGGCGGCCTCGTTCGGCGCGGTTGCGGCGGTGCTGGCGGCGATCGCGCTGGCGGTGGGGCTTTGCGTCGCCATGCTGGCGCGCCGCGCCCATGGCGGCACCGGGCTGGTGATCGCCGTGCACGCGACGCTGGCGATCACCGCCTATGTCATATTGCTGGCCTATGTGGCCCTGGGGTAGCTGGTTGCGTAACAATCGTAGGGCGGAAAAGCGCAGCGCATTCCGCCACCTTTGCGCGCCCCCGGTAATGTCCGTCGACACGGCGCAAGTGGCGGATTACGCATCGCTTATCCGCCCTACGAGGCCAGCGGTGCCGGGAGCGGATCAATCCGCCGCGGCGGGAACCTCCGGCTGATCCGCCGGGCCGGTATAAAGCTGCGGCCAGCGGCGCCGGATCACCGGGCTGTCGGTGCCATAGGCGAGGCAGGTGTTCAGAATCGCCGGCGGGCCGCCCATCTTTTCGACGATCTTCAGGTCGAGCCGGTCGCTGCCGGCGGGGATCGTGTCCTTGGCCTCCTGGCGCGCGCGGGCGGGGTTGATGGTCTGGTAGGCGGTGGTGGCCATCTGTTGCAGCATCTCGCGCAGATGGGTGCAGCCGAGCGTGCCGCGGACGCGGTTGGTGGCCTCGCGCAGGAAGCCCGGGCGGATGTGCAAGCCGGCCAGCACCGCGAAGTTCGGCGCCGCAAGCGGGCAGACGGCGTACGGGGTCAGGTCCGAGGCGGCCTCGCAGGCGACGATCTCCATCCGCTCGCTGACAGTCATGCGCAGCCACAGGTCGTGGATCGGCTCGTTCGGCGCGACGTAGCCGCGGTCCTGGTTGGGGAAGCCGTACGGCTTGGTGTCGGTCAGCCGTCCCTCGATGTCGAACAGCCCGTCGGCGCGGCGGTAGCCGTTGATCTCGATCCGGCGGGTGTGCAGCGTCTCGCGCGCCGCGGGCGGGGTCAGCGGCATCGGCATCTCGGGGGCATCGGTATCTCCGGCGCTATGCTGCGGCGCAGCAGGTGGGTAGCAAGCCGATGGGGGCGGGTGCAAGCGGCGCCTGCGGATACGCCGGCGTGTGCGGTGCGGGTGCGGAATGCGCTGCCCCCGGATCAAGCGCCCGGGGGCAGGGATTTTCGCCCGACGATTGTTACGTCACTCGTACGTTACGGAACTGCCAGGGGCACGTCGTGTCCACGTCCTCGGCGAACAGCCGGCCGCGGTCCTGCAGCGGCGTCCAGTCCGAGTAGGCGCCGACCACCTCGCCGAGATAGGGCCGCGCGACCTCAAGGACGCGGGTGTGGTCGAGATGATCCGCCTCGACGATCCCGGCGTGCGGATTCTCCAGCGCCCAGACCATGCCGCCCAGCACCGCCGCGGTCACCTGCAGGCTGGTGGCGTTGTTGTGCGGCACCGCGGCCCGCGCCTGCTCGATCGACAGGCGCGAGCCGTACCAGTAGGCGCCCTTCGCGTGGCCCAGCAGCAGCACGCCGAGCTCGTCGATGCCGCTGACGATCTCGTCCATCATCAGCCGCTGCGTGCGCTGCATGTGCCAGTTCTTGCCGCCCAGCTCGTGCACCGACAGCACCGCGTCGTCACACGGGTGGTAGGCGTAGTGCACCGTCGGGCGATACACCGGCACGCCGCCGTCGCGGACGGTGTAGTAGTCGGCGATCGAGATCGACTCGTTGTGGGTGATCAGGAAGCCGTGGTACGGCCCTTCCAGCGGGGTCCAACTGCGCACGCGCGTCGCCGCACCGGGGCGCAGCAGATACACCGCGGCATCGCAGCCGAAATCGTGGCGTCGCGCATCGGCCGGCAGGCTGCGCTCGTGCGTGCCCCAGCCCAGCTCCGCCGGCTGACAGCCCTCGCCGACGAAGCCGTCGATCGACCAGGTGTTGACGAACTCGCCGGGACGCTTGGGGATGTTCGCCACCTGGGTGTCGCGCTCGGCGATGTGGATCGCCTTGACCCCGAGGCTGTGCGCCAGGTCGGCCCAGCCCTCGCGCGTGGCGGGCGCCAGGGTAGGCTGGCCAAGGTCGCGCGCGATGGCGAGCAGCGCTTCCTTCACGAAATGCGAGACCAGGCCTGGATTGGCGCCATGCGTCAGCACGGCTGTCGGCCCGCCCGGGCGCGCGCGGGCCAGGCCGAGCGCGCTTTCGCGCAGTGCGTAATTGGAACGCTGCGAGGGGGTGAGCGAGGGGTCGGTGTAGCCGCCGGCCCACGGCTCGATGCAGGTGTCGAGATACAGCGCGCCGAGCTCCTGGCACAGCCCGATCAGCGCCACCGACGAAACGTCCACCGACAGGTTCAGCAGGAAGTCGCCGCGTCCCAGCAGTGGCGTCAGCACATCGCGAAAACTGTCGCGGGTCAGCGGCTGGATGCGCATGCTGACGCCGTACGACGCGGCGATCGCCGCCCCGCGCGCATCGCCGGTGACGATGCTGACCTGCGCCGGCGTGATGCCGATGTGGCGCAGGATCAGCGGCAGGACGCCCTGGCCGATGCTGCCGAAGCCCAGCATTACCAGGCGGCCGGAGAAGGCGACGTGCTGCATCGGTCGGATCTCCTGCGAAACAGGATGGCGGTCAGGCGGCGACGGCGAGTTCGGCGCTGTGCGACAGGCCGGGCAGCGGCGCGTCGCGCACCTCGACGATGCGGGCGCGATCGAAGCCGTTGAAGCCGGTGCGAAGGCAGCCGCCATAGGCGCCAAGCTGGCCGATTTCAATCCAGTCGCCCTCGGCGACGTCCGCTGGCAACAGGAACGGCCCCTGCATCGCGTCCGCGCTGTCGCAGGTCGGGCCGAACAGGCGGAACGGACGCAGCCCGGCGGACGGCGCCGCGCCGTCCGCGCGGATCAACCGCACCGGATAGCGGAAGCCGAGCGCGCCGGCATCGGCCAGGCTGCCGTAGACGCCGTCGTTCACATGCAGCGCGTCACCACGACGAAGCTGCACCTGGACGACGACGGAACCGCCGCGGGCGACCAGCGCGCGCCCGGGCTCGGCCCAGAGCTGCGTCGCCGCGGGCAGGTCAAGACGGTCGAACCCGTCCTCGATCTCGGCAATGAAGGCGCCCAGCGCAGGCGGCTCCACGTCCGGATAGGCGACCGGGAAGCCACCGCCGACATCGACGAGGTCGATCGTGACGCCAGCGGCACGGATGACCTCGCCGACCAGCGCCAATGCGCGCCGCCAGGCCAGCGGGTCGAGGCACTGCGAGCCGACATGGAAGCTGACGCCGAGCCGCGCGGCATGCGGCCGCGCGGCGCGCAGCAGCGCCACCGCGTCCTGCGGTGCGGCGCCGAACTTGCCGGACAGGTCCAGCACCGCGCCGCCTTTCGGCAGTGCCAGGCGCACGATCAGGCCGAGCTCGCCCGCGACGCCGGTGGCCCCGATCTCGCTGCGCAACTTGGCAAGTTCGTCGGCGGAATCGAGCGCAAAGTCGCGCACGCCGTGCCGCGCCCAGGCCTCGCGGATCGCGCCGCGCGCCTTTACCGGGTGCATGAAATGGATCGCCGCGGGGGAAAACATCTGCCGCACCAGCGCCACCTCGGCCGGCGAGGCGCAGTCGAAATGCCGCACGCCGCCGTCCCACAGCGCGCGCAGCACGGCCGGCTCCGGGTTGCACTTCACGGCATACAGCACCTCGCCCGGGAAGGCGGTGACGAAGTCGCGCGCGGTCGTGGTCAGCGTGGCGGGGCGCAGGCAGTGCACCGGCTCCTCCGGCCGGCTGGTGGCGACCAGGTCGTCGACGCACGGCAATGTGACCGGGGCCGGATCGAAACCACGGCGCAGCGGCGAAACGGCGGAACGGAAGCGCAGCAGGTCCATCGGGAGAGTCTCCTCGCGACAGCGTGGGCGACAGCAGGCGGTTGCGCGACGGGCGCGAACCACGGGTGCGGACGGGAAGCGCGACGGCCGGCGCGCACGAGCGCGCCGGTGCCGAGGTTCAGATGCTGCGCGGACTTCGCATCGCAGCCGACAGATCAGCCAACATAGGCAGCTCCCTTGCGACCCCGGCCCACTGATGGCCGGACCGACCGAAAAGGACGCTTACGTCGTTGCTGTGCCCTTGCGGGGCTCGCGGCACGTGCGATGCGTCAAGACGCCGCCCCACCAGGTGCGGTGAAGCGGGCGCGCGTCATATGGGAAAACGCCCTGGCGACGCAATGCATTTTTTTGGGACGCGGCAGACCCCCACCGCATGGCATAGTACACCTCTCCCGCCCTTCGCGGAGAGGTCGGCGAGCGGAGCGAGACGGGTGAGGGTGGCGCGTGCGGCACGACCGTCACCCTCGTCGCTGCGCGCCTCGACCTCTCCCGCGGAGGGCGGGAGAGGTGTACGCAGTGCCGCCGCGCCGAACGTGCTCTACGCGTTGATCAACGCCAGGTACTCCCAGGCGATCGTCGCCGCGGCGAGCGCGGTGATTTCTGCCACGTCGTAAGCCGGCGCGACCTCCACGACATCCATGCCGACGAACCGCAGACCGCCGAGGCGGCGCAGGATCGCTTGCGCCTGCCAGCTTGCCAGGCCGCCGATCTCCGGCGTGCCGGTGCCGGGCGCGAAGGCCGGGTCCAGCGCGTCGATGTCGAAACTGAGATAGGCGGGCGCGTCGCCGATCGTTTCGCGGACGGCGGTGGCGACCGCGTCGGGCGAGGCGGCGTGCACCTCCTGCGCGCTCAGCACGCGCACGCCCTGGCCCAACGTCCAGTCCCATACGTCGCGCTGCACCGGCGAGCGGATGCCGAGCTGGATCATCCGCCGCGGATCGACCAGGCCCTCGTTAATCGCGTGGAAGAACACCGAGCCGTGCCCGTAGGCCTGGCCGAAATTGTCCGGCCACGTATCGACATGCGCATCGAACTGCACCAGCGCGAGTGGCGCGCCGAGGCGTTTGGCCTGGGCGCGCAGCAGCGCCAGCGTGATGCCGTGCTCGCCGCCCAGCGCGATCAGGTGCGCGATGGGGGCGGCCTGCTGCTCGATCAGCGCCAGGCTGGCCGGCAGGTCGCCGAGGGCGATGCGGAAGTCGCCGGCATCGGCCAGGGACAGGGTGGCGGGATCGGTCCATCGCGTCGGGTGCGCGCCGTCGACCAGCATGCGGCTGGCCTGGCGGATGGCGCGCGGCCCATCGCGCGCGCCGGCGCGATTGGTCGTGCCAAGGTCGAGCGGGATGCCGGCGACCACCAGGTCGGCGGCCGGATCCTGGCGGGTGACGCCGAGGAAGCTCGGTCGGGTGGCGAAGGTCGGCGGGCCGATCATGGCGGGCGGTTCCGACTCATTGGGACGTTGGTGGCAGCGGATGCTGCCACCAACGTCGCCGCTGTATCATCGAACGGCGCCATCGTGCCACCGTGCGCGGATCGATTGTCTGTGCGCCGTGGCGTCCGCGGCGGGACGCAAGCCCGCGGCCCCGAAGTCAGGAGCAACAGCCATGCAGGACCCGAACTGCATCTTCTGCCGGATCGTCGCCGGCACAACACGATGCACGTTGCTTGCCGAAGACGCGGCGGCGCTGGCCTTCATGGATATCCACCCGGCCAATGACGGCCACTGTCTCGTCATCCCGAAGGCGCACTGTGCGACCATCTTCGAGATTCCTCCCAACACCTTTGCGTCGGTCGCGCATCTGTCGGCGCGGGTCGCCGTGGCGGTGCGCGACGCGCTGCATCCGGCGGGGCTGAGCCTCGTGCAGGCCAATGGTGCGGCCGCAAATCAGACGGTGCCACACCTGCACATCCACGTGTTGCCGCGGCGGCAGGACGATGGGCTGCTGCTCAACTGGGCGCGCACCGGCGACGGCGATCCGTCGCGGATCGCCGAGATCGCCACGCGCATCCGCGCGCGCCTGCGGACCGGCTGAGCGGTTCACCGCGGCAAACCCACGTTGGGCCGGCCGGTCGCTGGCTTCTCTTTTTCCGTGCGCGGGGCAATCGGGTGAAGCAATGATCCCGCCGGATCCCGATGTCATTGCGAGCGTAGCGAAGCAATCCCCATGGCGGTGCGCACCTGCATGGGGATTGCTTCCCCGGGTCAAGCCCGGGGACCGCTGCGCTCCTCGCAATGACAGGGAAGCGGCCGATCGGCCGCGTTTCCTGCGTCCTGCCGATTGCCCTGGCTTCCGCGCGGGTGCGCCTTGACAGGCCCGCATCATTGCCGATACCACTTCGATCAGTGGCGATGGAGTTCGCCCTTAACCGCCCCCAGGGCTGATGACTCCTCCTTGGTCCCGACGGGATGACGGGAGGCGTGCGCGTGGTTAAGGTGGCGGAACGGGCCAATGGTCCCCTCGTGCGGTGCAATCCCTTGCCGGGCGGCGGGTGCAGTCGCGTCCGGGGGCGGAGATGACCGCGCGAGACATCATCCTCCAGGTCGCACAGGTACTGGCGGTCTTGTTGCTGGCGCCGCTGATCCAGGGGGTCATCGTTCAGTTCGAGGAACGCGTCCAGCGCGCGCAGGGGCCGGGCATCTTCCAGCCCTATCGCGACCTGTGGAAGCTGTTCCACAAGCAGATCGTGGTCCCGGAAACCGCGTCGTGGCTCTACTGGGCGGCTCCGGTCGTCGCCTTCACCGCGATGCTCACCGTGCCGATCCTGATCCCCGTGCTGACCAACTATCCGCTGCCGCTCTCCGACATGGGCGACATCCTGGGCGGCGGGCTGATCCTGACGCTCGGCTCGTTCATGATCACGCTGGCCGGATTGGACACCAGCAGCGCCTATGGCGGCATCGGGTCGAGCCGGGCCGTCATGGTGACCATCCTCGCCGAGCCGACACTGATCCTCGTCTTCGTGGGCATCTCGCTGCTGGCCAAGGCTATGCTGCCCTTCGTGGTCAATCACCTGCTGGTGGCCCAGCCCGCTGTCTACTGGGGCCCGGCGCATCTGTTTCTGGTCGCCGCCTTCTTCGTGCTGTTGCTGGTCGAAACCGACCGGCTGCCGATCCATTCCAGCACCCATATCGAGGTCTACATGATCGACGAGGGACGCATTCTGGAATATTCCGGCCCGCTGCTCGCCCTGCTGCGCTGGGCGTCGGCGATGAAGCAGTTCATCCTCTACACCATCTTCTGCAACGTGCTGCTGCTGCCGTGGGGACTGTCCTACCAGGGCACCGCGCTCGGCGTGATCGGCAGCACGCTCGCGCTGCTGGCCAAGTTCGTGCTGGTCGCCTGCGCGGTGGTCGTGGTCGAAACGACGCAGTCGCGCCTGCGGTTCTATCGCTATCAGGAGCCGCTGGCGGCGTCCTTCCTGCTGGCGGTTCTCGCCATCATCGGCACGCAGTTGGGCTGAGCATGCTCGCCGCGCACCTCGACCCGCTGGTCGCCTCGCTGTTCAGCCTGATCGCGATCGCCAGCCTGCTGCTGGCGTTCGTGATGCTGGGATCGCGCTATCTGCGGCGCTACCTGCACGCGTTCGTTGCCGAGTCGTGGCTGATCGGCATCCTGTCGGCCGCGGTCGGCTACTACGGCAACTATCCCGAGCTCTACCTGATCGCCATCCTGACCGTGGTGTTCCGCGGCTGCCTGCTGCCCTACCTGATCCTGCGGATCATCCGGCGGCTGCAGATCTCGCGCGAAATCCACGAGATCCTGCAGGCCAGTTCCTGCCTGGTGATCGGCGCCTTCGCCGTGGTGTTTGCGCTCGTGGTCGCCGCGCATATCGGCACGCAGCTTGGCTACGGCGGCACGGTCGTGGTGCTCGCGCTCACCGTCATGCTGTCGATGAAGCTGATCGGATTCCTGATGCTGACGGTGCGGCACGAGGCGATCAGCCAGATTCTCGGCCTTCTCGTGCTGGAGAACGGCATCTTCCTCGGGGCGCAGATCCTCGTCCCCGGCATGCCGCTGCTGATCGAGATCGTCATCCTGTTCGACCTGCTCATCGTCGTTGCCTGCTTCGGCCTGCTGGTGCAGTACCTGGTGACGCATGCCGGCACGACCAGCAGCCTCGAACTCCGCCGGCTGGTGGGCTAGATGGCAGGCGCCCTGCTGCTCGCGGTCGCACTGGCTCCGGCCATCGCCATCGTGCTGATCGTGTTGACGCGGCAGCCGGCGCTTGCGGCGTGGCTGAATCTCGCCGCCAGCATCGTTTCGCTTGCGGCGTCCGTGCCGCTGCCGTGGCTGGCGCAGGCCGCCCCGCAGGTCTTCTGGGCCGGCTACATCGTCATCGATGCGCTCGGTGCCTGGGTCATCCTGTGTGCTGCGGTGGTCTATCTGCTCGCCTCGCTGTATGCCGTCGGCTACATGCCGCTGCTCGAGGAAACCGCGCGGCTGCCCATCTTCTACGCGCTGTTCGCCGGCTTCGCGCTGACCACGCTGATCGGGCCGATGATGAACAATGCCGGCCTCTATTGGATCGCCATCGAGCTGACCACGCTGGTAAGCTGCTTCCTCGTCGCCTTCGAGCGGGCACCGGAAAGCATCGAGGCCGCGTGGAAGTACATCATCGTCGTTTCCGCCGGGATCAGCGTGGCCTTGCTTGGCACCCTGCTGTTCTACTGGGGCGGCAGCCTGGTGCTCGGGCCGACCTACGACATGACGTGGTCGGCACTGCGGGCAGCGGCCCCGCACATCAATCGCCCGCTGCTCACTCTGGCGTTCCTGCTGGTGCTGATCGGCTACGGCACGAAGGCCGGCCTCGCGCCGATGCACACCTGGCTACCGGACGCGCACAGCGAAGGCCCGACGCCGGTCTCCGCCCTGTTGTCCGGCGCGCTGCTCAACACCGCGATGATCGGCATTATCCGCTACCTGGCCGTGGTCGATGCCGCGCAGGCGGGTCCGCTGCCGCGGATGACGCTGGTGGCGCTCGGGATCGTTTCGCTCGTGGTCGCCAGCCTGTTCATCGTGCGCCAGGAGGGCGTCAAGCGGCTGATGGCCTATTCCAGCGTGGAGCACATGGGGGTCATCGCCCTGGGTGTGGGCTTCGGCGGCGTGCTGGGCATCGCCGGGGCGCTCTATCACATGCTCAACCATTCGCTGAACAAGTCGCTGATGTTCTTCGGTGCCGGCAGCATGATGCGCAGCTATCACAGCAAGGAAATCGGCGGCATCCACCTGGTCGGCCGGCGCTTTCCGGTGATCGGCGCCTTGTGGCTGGCCGGCGCGGTTGCCATCACCGGCGCGCCGCCGTTCGGCCTGTTCGCCAGCGAACTGACCATCCTGCGCGCCGGGCTGCAAACCACCGCCGCCTGGGCGTCCTTCGTCATGGCCGCCCTGCTGATCATCATCTTCATCGGCTTCCTGAACCATTTCCGGCTCATGTATGTCGAGGAACCCGCGCACGGCGAGGCCGTTGCGAGCGGGGTGAGTACCTGGTGCGTGGTGCCCATGTGGCTGGCGCTGCTGCCGTTGCTGGGCCTGGGCCTGTGGTGGCCGCAGGCGGTGTGGGGCTATTTCGGTGCCATCGCGCACGCGCTGGGCGACGGCGCGCTGGTTGCGGGAGCGGTACGGTGAAGGGCACCGACACGCGCCATGTGCCGATCGGCGAGCTGCGGGCGGCGGCGCGGCAGCTCATTGCATCGGGCGGGCGGATACAGATGGCCTATGCCTGCATCGCACCGGGCGGCGGCCTCGAGCTGCGCTACCTCGCGACACCGGCGGGGGCAAAACCCTTCGAACTCTGGCGCTGTGCGCTCGCCGAGGACCCGCCCAGCCTCGCCGAGATCTGGCCGCTGCTCGGTTGGTACGAGCGCGAAATAATGGACCTGTACGGGATCCGCTTCCGCGATCATCCGGAACCCACCCGGCTGGTGCTGCACGAGGGCATTGCGCCCCCGCTGGCACCGGTGGACCCGTCGCACGCCCCCCCAGATCCTTTACCCGCAGCCGAGGCGCCGCGCGCGCTGCCGGAGATGATGGCTCCGGACGTGCAGACGCTGCCGTTCGGACCGGTGCGCGCCGACGTGCTGGAATCCGCCGAATTCACCTTCTTCTACATCGGCGAGCAGATCCTGCATTATCAGCCGCACCTGTTCTACAAGCACCGCGGCATGGAGCAGCGCTTCCAGGGCGTCGATGCGACGCGCGGCGCGATCCTCGCGGAACGGGTCTCGGGCGTTGGCAGCGTTGCCCATGCGCTGGCGTTCTGCCAGGCGGTGGAGGCCGCCTGCGACTGCGTCGTGCCGACGCGCGCCCGGTGGCTGCGCGTGCTGCTGGCGGAATTGGAACGCCTGTACAACCATCTGCACTATCTCGGCCACCTCTGCAACACCACCACGCTGAAGGTCGGCGAGGCCCAA
Source organism: uncultured Alphaproteobacteria bacterium (assembly GCA_963773345.1). GTDB lineage: Bacteria > Pseudomonadota > Alphaproteobacteria > Acetobacterales > Acetobacteraceae > Palsa-883. The sequence continues at coordinate 380,117 of CAVZBG010000011.1, forward strand.
GGAAAGCTGCTGGAAGAGCGCGCCAAGCAGATCAACGCGCGGCTCGCCGGCAGCCGCTTCCTGCGCAGCCTGCTCATTCCGGGCGGGCTGCGGCGCGATCTCGCGCCGGAGGGATGGCTCAGTGCCGCGCTGGAAGCGCTGCGGGTGGAATCCGCGTACTACGTCGAGCAGCTCGAGGCGTCCGAAAGCCATCTCGACCGGCTGCTCACCACCGGCGTGCTGACCAGCGAGGTTGCCTTCGACCAGGGCGCCACCGGTCCGGTTCAGCGCGCGTCCAATAGCGACCGTGACCTGCGTCGCGATCGTCCCTACGCCGCCTATGCGGACATTCCGCTGACGATCCCGGTGCAACGCGACGGCGACGGCTACGCCCGATACCGCGTGCGCATCGAGGAGATCGACGCCAGCATCGCCATGATGCAGCGCGTCTTGCTGCTGCTGGCCGCGGGCGAGGTGCGCGCACCGTGTCCGCCGGTGCCGATGGCCGAGGGCCTGGGTTGGGCGGAGTCGCCGCGGGGCACGCTGTTCTACGCCGTTCATTTCGGCGCCGATGGGCGGCTGGCGCGGGTGAAGATCAAGTCGCCGTCGTTCTCCAACTGGCGGGTGTTTCCCTTCACGGTGCACGACACGAACATGATGGACTACGCAATCAATGAGGCGAGCTTCGGCCTCACCATAGCCGGTTGCGCGCGGTAGGAGCGGGCGATGGCACTGTGGACCCTGATCGGGCTGGCCAAGGGCAAGGCAACCACCGGCTGGCCGAAGCGGGGCAGCGACTGGCCAGGACGGCCTGCTGGGCATGCCGCGCTACGACCCCGCGCTGTGCACCGCCGGCTGCAGCGACTGCGCCGCGGTCTGCCCGACCGAGGCGATCAAGCCGCATCCGACGGCGGCGGCCTCGAGGTCGATTACGGCCGTTGCGTGGTCTGCCAGCTTTGCACCGAAGCCTGCCCGACCGGCGCGATGGCCGCCTCCACCGACTGGGCCTTCGGGGTCCGCCGGCGCGAGGACCTGCACTGGGCAGCCGCCGCCGCACCGGCCACGGCGTCGCGCGCGACCGAGCGCAACGGTTTCCGCCGCAGCCTGCACATCCGCCACGTCGATGCCGGCTCCTGCAACGGCTGCGAGTCCGAACTTCAAGCGTTGAACAACCCATTCTACAATCTGCACCGGATGGGAATCTTCTTCACGCCATCGCCGCGCTTCGCCGATCTGCTGCTGGTTACCGGGCCGGTCACCAGGGCGATGGAGGCGCCGCTGCGCGCGACTTACGAGGCCATGCCGCAGCCCCGCTGGGTGATGGCGACCGGCACCTGCGCGGTGTCCGGCGGCATCGCCGAAGGCGGCTATGCCTGCGGCCACGGCCTGGACGGCGTCATCCCGGTGGATGTCTATCTCCCCGGCTGCCCGCCGAACCCCGCGGCGATCATCGAGGCGTTGCTGATGTTCCTCGACCGTGCCCCGCAACGGGTGCAAGGGGGCCGCATTGCCGAATGACCTGCTGGCCGCTGCGGCGCTGCTATGGATCGTCGGCGGAATTGTTGCGCTGATCGGCCGTCCGCTGCCGCTGGTGCGGACCCTGCTCGGCCTGGGTGGGCTGGCGGCGATCGGCGCCGCCGTCCTCAGCCTGCCCGGCGGAACCGCGTCGGTCACGGTACCCCTGCGCATGGCCGGCGAGGTGGCAAACTTTCAGATGGCACCCGAGGCGCTGTGGCTGATGGGCTTCGGCCTGGCGCCCGCCGTGCTGGCCTGTCTGCTCGGGACGCCATCGCGGCACCGGCCCGCCGCATGGCTGTTCGGCGCGGCCTGCAGCCTGCTCGGCGCGCTCGGCGTGTTCGGCCTGGGGCACGGCGGCTGCTTTCTCGTCGCCTGGGAACTGATGAGCCTGGGCGGCGCGGTGATGATCCTCAGCGACGCGGCTGGCCCCGTCGCCAGGCGCCCCCGTGCTGTTCATGCTGGGGATGCTGGAGGTCGGCACCATCGCTCTGCTGGTCGCCTTCCTGCTGCTGGCCGTCCCGGCGCAGGGCCTGTCGTTCGCGGCGTTCGCCACCGCCGGCCCAACTCTTTCGGTGCCGGTTCAGATCGCCGTCGGACTGCTGCTCGTCATCGGCTTCGGCGCCAAGCTCGGCCTGCTGCCGTTCTATGAGTGGTTCCCGGACGCCTACGGGTCGGGCAGCGGCGCGTCCGGCGCGGTGCTGTCGGGCGTGGTCCTGAATGCCGCGTTCTTTGGTCTCAGCCGCGGCCTGCTCGGCTGGCTGCCGGGCACGCCGCCGGGTGGCGCCTACGGCCTCGGCATCTTCGTCGTCGTGATCGGCGTCCTCAGCGCGATCCTGGCGGTGCTGTACGCGTTCCAGCAGGAAGACTGGCGCTGCCTGCTGAGTTTTTCGTCGGCCGAGAACGCGGCGATCGCCGTCACTGCGCTGGGTGCGGCGATCCTGTTCCGGGAAAGCCAACTGCCCGATCTGGCCGGGCTCGCCTGGACCGTTGCGCTGCTGCACCTGGCGGGTCACGCGCTGGCCAAAGGCGGCCTGTTCCTGACCGCCGACGGCGTCTACGCCGCGACCGGCAGCTATCTGATCCGTCATTCCGCGCTCGCCAAACGAACCTCGTGGGTGTTCGGGGTGGGCGCGCTGTTCGCGGCGATGAGCCTCGCCGCCATGCCGCCACAGGCCGGATTCGTCAGCGAGTGGTTCGTGTTCCAGACCGTGTTCCAGGGGTTCCATCTGCCGGATCTGGTCGGGCCGGCTGGTGCTGGCGCTGGCCGGCGCCGGGCTGGCACTGACCGCCGCGGTGGCCTTGGCCACCTTCATCAAGGTGTTCGGCATCGGGGTGCTGGGCGGCGGCAACCATGCGGCCGGCCGCGGTGCCATCGGCGACGATCGGCGCGGTCGGCCTGCTCGGCGCCCTGGTGCTGGCGTTGGCGGTGGGGATGCCGGCCTGGCTGTCCGCGCTGGTCGGCGCGACCGTCACGCAGTTCGGCATCGACAGCGCCCGGCAGATGCACGACGGCCTGCTGCTCGTGCCGCTGACGGCACATTTCGCCTTCATCTCGCCGAGCATGCTGGTGATCGTCATGCCGCTGCTCGCGCTGCTGCCGATCATTCTGATACTGGCCAACCGCCGGTTTGCGGTCCGCCGCGTCCCCGTCTGGTACGGCGGCGTGAAGCAGGATGTCGCACGCACCGCCACCACCGCGCTGACGTTCTCCAACGCGCTGCGCACGTTCTACAGCTTCATCTACCGCCCGACGATCGAGACCACGCGCGAGTCCGTGGGTCGCGAATACTTCGTCACCCGCCTGTCCTTCAGCCACGATGTCGCGCCGGTGTTCGGGCCTTACCTGTTTGCGCCCGCCGTTTGGCTGGTGCGCGCCGCGGCGGATCGGCTGCGCCTGCTGCAATCCGGGCACCTCAATTTCTATCTCGGCTTGATCGGCTTGCTGCTGGTGATCATTCTCGGTTTGACACTGTTGTAGACCATTCATGAAAGGCTGCGTCAGCGCGTGTGGACCTATGTGGCAATTGCCGTCGGCGGCACTCTTGGCTGTTGGGCGCGCTATGCGATGACCAACCTGGTGCAGACCATCTACGGGCGGGACTTTCCGTACGCCACGCTCAGCATCAACGTGCTGGGCTCGTTCCTCATGGGCTTCCTGTTCATCGAGACGCTCGAGCGTCTGACCATCTCCCCGGCCTTGCGCACCGGCATCCTGACCGGCGTGCTTGGCGGCTACACGACCTTCTCGACGTTCGAAATGGAATCGCTGCTGCTGGTCGAACAGGGCGAACCGCTGCGCGCGGTGCTCTACATCGCGCTGTCGGTGGGATTGGGATTCCTGTGCGCGTTTGGGGGTGCCTACATCGCACGTAACCTCTAGGGAGGCCGTCGTGGACAATGAGGTGATGGTGGTTCGCATCTACCTCCGGGAAGCCGAGCATGGTCGGCGCAAGACCCTGATGCAGGAGGTGCTCAACATTCTCCATGACCAGCAGCGCGTGCAGGGCGTGATCGTGTTTCGCGGCATCGCCGGCCTGGGCGACAGCGGCGAGGTCCATGCCTCCGACATGCTGCGGCTGACTGTGGACCTGCCGCTGGTCATCGAGTTCTTCGACCAGCCCAGCGTCGCCCAGGCAGCGCTCGCATTGCTGGACGGGCTGGTTCCCGCCGGCCATATCCTGAGCTGGCGCGCCGTGCAGCATCAGCGGCCGGGTGCCGGGAAGCCCACCGGATCATAGGATGGCAGAGCCCACCGACGGCCCGCGCACGCTTTGGTGCGCACCCGAACGGATGACGCGCATCGTGCTGGTGCGGCACGGCCATGTTCCGGGGATCGCACCGCCCCGATTCCGCGGCCGCGCCGAGCTGCCGCTGACCGAGCTCGGCGTGCGACAGGCGGAGCTGACGCGCGATCATCTGTCGCGCATTCCCCGCCCTGCCGCGGTCTACGCCAGCCCGCTGTCGCGCTGCGTTCGCACCGGCGAGATTATCGCGCAGCCGCATTCGATGGCGGCCGCCCCACTCGTGGAGTTTGCCGACATCGACTACGGCGCGTGGCAGGGCAAGAGCTATGACGAGGTGCGGGCGGCGGAACCGGCCGCATTCGCTAGCTGGTGTCGCACACCCCATCTCGCCCGGATCCCGGGCGGCGAGACGCTACGCAAGGTCGCCTCGCGCGTGGCCGGCGTGATGGGCACGATCCTGCTCCGCCATCCCGCAGAGACGGTTCTCCTGGTCGGGCATGACTGCGTGAATCGCGTCCTGCTGCTGCTCGCGCTGGAGCTGCCGCTGTCCCGGTTCTGGCACCTGCATCAGGATCCCTGTGCGATCAGCGTGCTGGATCGCGCCGAGGCCTGCGGCTGGATCGTGCTGAGCATGAACGAAACGGCGCATCTTGCATCCGGTGCCGTCACGTCATGAGACCGGTGCCGGACGCGGCCGATCCTGAGAGATCCTGGTGCTGCTGGCGCTGGACATGATCGGCTACACGCTGACCACGGAACTCATGGCGCGGAGGAAGCACGCATGAAGCTATGGTACCAAGATATGACCCGCCACTCAGAATGGGGCGGCTACCCGCGCGTGCTGCACGCGATCCTGGATCGCGAGCGCGATCCCGATACCGAGATTCACGTTGCCGGGATCACCGAGATCGGCGGCTTCGGAGGTCAGTTCCGCTACCTCGAATACCTGGAGACCGGCGAGGTGCTGAAGAACGTGCACCGCGCGGTGCGCGAGAGGTTCGATGCGTTCCTGATCGGCAACATCGCCGATCCCGGGCTGCGCGAGGCCCGCGAGATCGCCGACATCCCGGTGCTGGGGCTGTGCGAGTTGGCGATGCACGTGGCGTGCATGATGGGGGCGAATTTCTCGTTCGTGACGATCAACGAGAAGTTCACTCCGCGCATCGTCGAGAACGTGGCGCGCTACGGGCTGCGCGAGCGTTTCGCCGGCGCGAACCGCATGCGGATCGAACGGATCACCGATCTCGGGTCGAGCTTCGACAATCCCGAGGCGCAGTCCCGAATCCTCGCACAGTTCAACGCGGCGGCGCGCAAGAACACCGAGGCCGGTGCCGAGGTGGTGATCGCCGCCGGCGGCGTGGTGATGGCTCTGCTGGCGCACGCCGGCGTGTATGAAACCGAGGACGGCGTGCCGATCCTGAACGGCATCACCAACCTGGTGAAACTGGGCGAGGCGGCGGTGAAGCTGAACCGCATCATGGGCGGGCGGTTCACCTCGAAGAAATGTGTCTATGCCCCGCCGCCGCCCGACCAGATCGAGACGTTCCGCAAATTCTATGGGGCGGACATCTATCCGACGGTGAAGCCGCCGTGAGGCACGCCGCCGCCGGCCGTGCGCGGGTTCTCCGTGGCGACGCTGCAGCCAATTTGGCGCGGGACCCTTCGGCCTCTTTGCCCCGTCGCCGTCCTGTCAGAGCATCGCTGCGATCTGGGTGACACCAGGGGGTGACTGCCACACGCTGTTGGATCGGCATCTTGCCGTGGCGTCCCCGGCGGGATTCGAACCCACGGCCCCAGGATTAGGAATCCTGTGCTCTATCCTGCTGAGCTACGGGGACTGGCCAGCCCTATTCGACGCGGATCGGCGTCGGCCACTCGATTAGGCGGGCAGCGGCAAGCTGGCAAGTGCGATCTGTCCGGACGTCGGCGGCGCGCATGCCTCCACCGCGCACCGCAACGGCCCGTCCCACCGACCGTGCCGCCGGCCGCCCCTGGCCGGGCGGCCCGTTGCGGTGCAGACTCCGCGCCGCACGCATCACGGGAGGTTCGTCATGGCGAACAAGGTCATCATCAGTTGCGCCGTCACCGGTGCGATCCACACGCCCAGCATGTCGCCTTACCTGCCCATCACGCCGGAGGAGATCGCGCGCGGCTCGATCGAGGCGGCCGAGGCGGGGGCAGCGATCATCCATCTGCATGCCCGCGATCCGCACAATGGCGAGCCGACGCCCGATCCCGCGGTGTTCATGCGGTTCCTGCCGGTCATCAAGCAGAACGTGGACGCGGTGGTGAACATCACCACGGGCGGCGGGCTGAACATGACGCTGGACGACCGGCTGGCGGCGCCGCTGCTGGCCAAGCCGGAAATGTGCAGCCTGAACATGGGCAGCATGAACTTCAACATCGCGCGGGCCGGCGACCGGGTGAAGGAGTGGAAATACGACTGGGAGAAGCCGTATCTCGACCGCACCGACAATCATATCTTCCGCAACACGTTCAAGGACATCGCCGGTATCGTCGAGCGGTTGGGCAAGGCGCACGGCACGCGCTTCGAGTTCGAGTGCTATGATGTCGGCCACCTGTACAACCTGGCCTATTGCCTGGACCAGAAGATCGTCGAGCCGCCGCTGTTCGTGCAGACCATCTTCGGCATCCTCGGCGGGATCGGCGCCGACCAGCGCAACCTGCTGTTCATGCGCGAGACGGCGGACAAGCTGTTCGGCGACGCCTATGTCTGGTCGGTGCTGGCCGCCGGGCGCCATCAGATGGCGTTCACCACGATGGCCGGCATCATGGGCGGCAACGTGCGCGTCGGGCTGGAGGACAGCCTGTACATCGGGCGCGGCGCGCTGGCCAGGTCGAACGCCGAGCAGGTGGCGAAGATCCGCCGCATCCTGGAGGAACTCAGCCTGGAGATCGCAACGCCGAAGGAGGCGCGGGAGATCCTCAAGCTGAAGGGCGGCGACCGGGTCGGGTTCTAAGCGAGTGGGGAATCGCCATGGCCGAGGGACTGGACCCCCGTGTCATGGCCGGGCCGATCCCCGGGTCAAGCCCGGGGACGGCCATGACACGGCGCGAGGGAGGAGAGAGACTGCAATGACCGAGGTAATCGAAGCGGACTTCGTCGTGGTCGGCGCCGGCTCCGCGGGTTGCGTCATGGCGGCGCGGCTGAGCGAGGACCCCGCCACCCGCGTCGTGCTGCTGGAGGCCGGCGGGTACGACGACAACCGCTGGATCCACATCCCGCTGGGCTTCGGCAAGACCTTCGCCGACCCCTCGGTGAACTGGTGTTACGAGACCGAACCAGATCCCGGCGCCAACGGACGGCGCATCTTCTGGCCGCGCGGCAAAGTGCTGGGCGGGTCGTCCTCGATCAACGGCATGGTCTACATCCGCGGCCAGCACGAGGATTTCGACCTGTGGCGGCAGATGGGCTGCACGGGATGGTCCGCCACCGACGTGCTGCCCTATTTCAAGCGCGCCGAGCACCAGGTGCGCGGACCCGATCCGTGGCACGGCACCGGCGGCCCGCTGGTGGTGTCCGACGTAGCCGACAAGCACGAGATCCCCGAGGCGTTCATCCGTGCCTGCAACGACCTCGGCTATCCGACCAATCCGGATTTCAACGGCGCCAACCAGGAAGGCGTCGGCTACCACCAGACCACCACGGTCAACGGCAAGCGTTGCTCGACCGCCAAGGGCTATCTGCATCCGGTGATGGACCGGCCGAACCTGCGGGTGATCACCGGCGCGCTGGCGCAACGGATCACGTTCCAGGGCAAGCGCGCGACCGGGATTGCAGTTCATGCAGGACAACCTGTCCCACACGGTCCGCGCCCGCCGCGAGGTGATCCTGTGCGGCGGCGCGATCAACTCGCCGCAGCTTCTGCTGCTGTCCGGCATCGGCCCGCAGGCGCAACTTGCCGCCCACGGCATCACGGTGGTGCACCACGCGCCGGGCGTCGGCCAGGCGATGCAGGACCACTACTCGGCGCCGATCAAGCTGAAATGCCGTTATCCGATCACCGTCAACGACGTGATGCAGAGCCCGCTGAAGAAGCTGCGCACCGGGCCTGGAATACTACCTGCTGCGCCGGGGCCCGATGGCGGCGATCTCGGCCCAGGTCGCGCTGTTCGCCCGCACGCGCCCGGAGCTGGCGACGCCCGACATCAAGATGTCGATCTCGATCTTCAGCGCCGACCGGCCGCAGGACGGGCTGCATCCGTGGTCCGGCTTCACCATCATCGTCTACCAGTTGCGTCCGGAAAGCCGCGGCGAGATCAGGCTGAAATCGGCCAATCCGCAGGACCCGCCGGCGATGCTGCCGAACTACCTGGCGACCGAGACCGATCGGCGCACCATCATCGACGGGCTGCTGCTCGGCCGGCGCATCCTCGCCACGCCGCACCTGCAACATTACGTTGCCGAGGAATTCCTGCCCGGCCCGGCGGTGGTGACCGACGCGCAGATGCTGGAGCACGCGCGCAACTGCGGCGGCACGGTGTTCCATCCCACCAGCACCTGCAAGATGGGCATCGATCCGATGGCGGTGGTCGATCCGGAGCTGCGGGTGCATCGGCATCGACGGCCTGCGCGTGGTCGATGCCTCGGTGATGCCGACCGTGGTGTCCGGCAACACCAACGCCGCAACGATCATGATCGCCGAGAAGGCGGCGGACCTGGTACGCCAGCGCGTCCCGCTCGCCGAGGCGGCATGAGCGTCTACGCCCGCTTCGGCGTCCCCACCGTGATCAACGCGGCGGGGACGGTGACGCGGCTGTCGGGCGGGCACCTGCACCCCGAGGTGCTGGCGGCGATGCGCGAGGGCGCCGGTGCCTGCGTGGACATGCTGGCATTGCAGGCCGGCGCCAGCCGGGTGATCGCGCGCGTCACCGGCGCGCAGGCGGGGGTCGTCACCTCGGGCGCCTCCGCGGCCCTGCTGCTGGGGGCGGCGGCATGCCTGGCCGGACTGGACTCCGCGCGGATGAACTTGCTTCCCGAAGTGCCCGACCGGCGCAACGAGTTCATCGTCGTGCGCAGCCAGCGCAACATGTACGACCGCGCGCTGATCGTCGCCGGCGGATGCATCGTCGAGGTCGGTATCCCCGACCGTTATTCCGGCCCCGGCGTGCGTGACGCCGCGCCGTGGGAGATCGAGGCGGCGATCACCCCGCGCACCGCCGCGATCTGCTACCTCGCGCAGCCGCAATCGCGCCCCGCGCTGGCCGAGGTCGCTGCCGTCGCGCACGCGCACGCGCTCCCCGTGCTGGTCGATGCGGCAGCGCAACTGCCGCCGCGGGAGAATCTGCGGCGGTTTCTCGCCGAGGGGGCCGACCTGGTCGCATTCAGCGGCGGCAAGGCGATCGGCGGGCCGCAGGCGTCGGGCATCCTGGCGGGACGCGCCGATCTGGTTGCCTCGGCGCTGATGCAGATGCTCGACCTGGACCTGTTTCCCGATACCTGGAACCCGCCGGACGAGTTTGCCCGGCTGCGCCAGTTGCGCGGCCTGCCGCAGCACGGCATCGGTCGGTCCTGCAAGGTGGGGAAGGAGGAAATCGTCGGCCTGCTGGTCGCGCTGGAGCGGTTCGTTGCAACGGATGACGCCGCGCGGCAGGCCGCATGGCGCGACATCCTGCAGGCGATCGTCGAAGCAGCGGATGGCACGTCGTTGCAGCTTGCGATCCCCGATCGGCTGATGCCGGTGCTGGAGGTGCGCGGGCCGGACGCCACGGCGTTGGCCGCTCGGTTGGCGGCGCATGATCCGCCGATCCTGTGCGGCCTTGGCCGGCGCGAGGAGAACGTGCTGGTGATCTCGCCCGCGGCACTGACTGTAGAGCAAGCCGTGATTATCGGCGCCGCGCTGCGCGCTGCAAGTTTACCTCTCCCGCCCTTCGCGGGAGAGGTCGCGGAGCACTTGCGACGCGGGTGAGGGGGGTGCCGCGGGCAAGCACCCTCACCCGTCTCGCTTCGCTCGCCGACCTCTCCCGCGAAGGGCGGGAGAGGTGTACACGCGCGATGCCGGCCTACATCAGGGACACCCATCATGCGCATCTTCAGCGCTACCATCGCCACCGAAACGAACACGTTTTCCCCGATGCCCACCAGCCTCGACCACTACAAGGAAAGCGTGTTCTTCCGCCCCGGCGAGCACCCCACCGATGCCCCGCGCATGTGCACCGCGCCGCTGTTCGTCGCCCGCCGCCGCGCCGCGGGGGAAAACTTCACCCTGATCGAGGGAAGCTGCTTCGCCGCCAGCCCCGCCGGCACCACCAACCGCGCCGACTACGAATTCATGCGCGACGAGATCCTCGATCAGGTCAAAGCCGCGCTGCCGCTGGACGGCGTGCTGCTGGGCCTGCACGGCGCGATGGTCGCGCACGGCTACGACGACACCGAGGGCGACGTGATCGCGCGCACCCGCGTCCTGGTCGGTCCGGGCTGCGTGATCGGGGTGGAGCTCGATCCGCACTGCCATCTCACGCTGAAGCGCGTGCACCTGTCCGACATCATCATCCTCTACAAGGAATTCCCCCACACCGACGTGGTGGAACGCGCCGAGGACCTGCTGACCCTGGTGCTGCGGACGATCCGAAAGCAGATCAGACCTGTCATGTCGCTGTACGACTGCCGGCAGATCGGCTCCTATCCCACCACGCTGCCGCTGATGCGCGCCTTCGTCGACAAGACCGCGGCGATGGAGGGCAGCGACGGCGTGCTGTCGGTCTCGATCGGCCACTGCTTCCCCTACGCCGACGTGCCCGAACTCGGCGGCCGCATCCTGGTCGTCACCGACAACGACAAGGCGAAGGCCGACGCGCTGGCCACCGCGATCGGCGAGGAATTCATTGCGATGCGCGGCAAGACCGCGCCCGCCTATCTCTCGGCCGAAGACGGCATCGCGGCCGCGCTCGCCGCCAACGACAGCCCCGTCGTCATGGCCGACCCGGCCGACAATGCCGGCGGCGGCGCGCCCACCGACAACACCACCATCCTGCGCCGGCTGATCGAGCGCGACGCGCAGGGCGCGGCCCTCGGGCCGATCTGGGATCCCATCGCCGTGCGGCTTTGTTTCGATGCCGGCCTCGGCGCCAGCTTCCCCCTGCGCTTCGGGGGAAAAATCGGCCCGACCTCGGGCCAGCCGATCGACGCCACGGTGACGGTCACCGCGCTGAAGCACGACGCCTGGCAGAGTTTCGGCCCGACCCAGGTGCCGCTCGGCGACTGCGCCGCGATCAAGCGTCGGCGGCGTCGAGGTGGTGCTGATCACCAACCGCACCCAGGCGCTCGGCCTCGAACTGTTCCGCAACCTCGACATCGAGCCGACCCGGCGCAAGCTGGTGGTGGTCAAGTCGACCAACCATTTCATGGCGGCGTTCGGGCCGATCGCCAAGCAGGTGATCTACGTCGATTCCGACGGCCCGCTCAGCCGCGACTACCGGCGCATCCCCTACACCCGCGTGCAACGCCCGATCTGGCCGCTGGACGAACACACCGCACCGGGTCTGATCGCCTGAAAGCCGCTGAATACGACCATAGGTCGCGAAACCAGCGGCTGACCGCTCCACCCGCCGGCACGCCTTCCGCCATCACGCCGCCGCGCCGGCCACGCTCGCCGTCGGGTGCCCGCTGCTCGCCGCGCTATAGCGACGGCGGCAGCGGCGGATGCGACGGGGACTCGCCGATCGGCTGGTCGAACCCGAGGAAGCCCGTCACGATGCCCTCGCGCAGCTTCGTCGGCGCCACCAGGTAGAGCGCCAGCGTGATCGCCACCGCCGCGGCGCAGCCGATCGCCAGAGTCAGCAGTTCGTGCCTGAGCCGCGCCGCGCGTCGCAGGGTGCGCGCGTCCGTCGCCGGCTCGGCGGGCATGAAGTGAACGGTGAGCAGTTTCAGCATGGCTTGTCCCCTCGCTCGGGCAACCGTCCCGGTTGCGCTGGCGCCACCATGCAAAATCCGATGCTGCGGCGCAGTGAGGCGCGTCACAGTGTGACGGTCTGCCACGTCACACACCGACCGGCGGGGCACGCTCGCCTGGCAAGCACCCAGCGAACACCACCGAACCCGCCGCCGCGCGTTGTCACCACCGCGCCCGACCGGTATCACCGGGCGATGGACGACCAGGCCCTGCTTTCCCTCGCCGCGCACCTCGCCGAACAGGCCGGCGCCGCCATCCTTGCGGTTCGCGCCCGCGGCTTCGCGGTCGAGCGCAAGGAAGATCTCTCGCCGGTCACCGAGGCCGACCGCGCCGCCGAGGCGATCATCGTCGCGGGCCTGCGCGGCGCCGCATCGGAACTCCCGGTGATCGCCGAGGAGGAGGTCGCCGCCGGGCGCATCACCGCCCCGGCGCCGGCCTTCTGGCTGGTCGATCCGCTGGACGGCACGCGCGAGTTCGCCGGGGGAAAAGACGAGTTCGTCGTCAACATCGGCCTGGTGCGCGACGGCCGCATGGCGCTCGGCGTCGTGTTCATGCCGGCGCTGCGCGAGCTGTTCACCGGCATCGTCGGGATCGGTGCCTGGAAGCGCGACCGGGCAGGGGAGGCGGCCATCCACACCCGCGCTCCGCCCGCGGACGGCCTGACCGTGGTTGCCAGCCGGCTGCACGGCGACGCCGCGCGGCTCGACGCCTTCCTGGCGGGCCGGCGCGTGGCGCACACGCTGAATTACGGCTCGGCCCTGAAATTCTGCCGCCTGGCCGAGGGGGTCGCGGACCTCTACCCGCGGTTCGGACGCACCATGGAGTGGGATACGGCGGCGCCGCAGGCGGTGCTGGAGGCCGCCGGCGGGCGCGTGGTCACCACCGACGGCGCGCCGCTGCGCTACGGCAAGCCGGGCTGGGAAAATCCGCATTTCATCTGCTGGGGCCGCTAGGTTTCCGTCAACCGGCCGGTCCCGCCGTGCGCTGTACCTTTCGCGCAACACGACTGTTCCGGTCGCGTTACAGCACCATCAATCGACTCGCGCGGCCGTCGCATTCGTGCGAGACTGTCTGTGCCGTTGTGGCTGCCCCAATCCCCAACCGTAAAGCCGTCTGCATGATCCTGCCCCGCCGCCGCCTGATTACAGGCGCGATTGCCGTTGCTGCCCTCGCCCGCGCCGCGCCGGCGCTGGCCCAATCGATCCCCGGTGAGCCGGATCCCGCGCAGGCGACAGCCGCGCTGCCGCCGATCGCGGCTGGGCTCGCGCCGCCGATTCAGGCTGCCGCCCCGCCGCTTCCCGCCGACATGGTGCCGCCGTGGCGGAGCAACGCGGTGGTCGCGCCGGCGCTGGATGGACGCCCCGCGATCACCCTGGTGATCGACGACATGGGGGTGATGCGCCGCTACACGGAGCAGGCGGCGGCGCTGCCCGGGCCGCTGACCCTCGCCTGGTTCCCGTTCGCGCCCAAACTGCCCGAGCAGGTCGCCGCTGCCGCCGCCCGGGGACACGAGGCGATGCTGCACATGCCGATGCAGAGCCATTCCGACAGCATCCGGCAGACCGGACCGGACCCGCTGCGCATCGACCTGCCGCCCGACGTCAACCGGGCCCTGCTGCGCGAGGCCATCGCCGCGGTGCCCGACAGCGTCGGCGTGAACAACCACATGGGCAGCGTCGCTACGCGCGACCCGCTGCTGATGGAGCTGGTGGCGCGCGAGGTGCACGCCCACGGCCTGCTGTTCCTGGACAGCGTGGTGGTGCCGCACAGCGTCGCGCTGTGCTGCGCCGAGCTGGCCGGCGTGCCGGCGGCCGCGCGCGACGTGTTCATCGACAACGTCGCCAATCCCGCGGTGATCTGGGGCCAGCTTGCCGCGACCGAGGCGTTCGCCCGCCGCCACGGCCACGCCATCGCCATCGCCCACCCGCGGCCACGCACGCTGGCGGCGCTCGAGGTGTGGCTGCCGACGCTGGCGGCCAGGGGGTTCGCCCTGTGGCCGCTGTCGGCGACGGTGGCCTGGCGCAACAACCTCGACCCGACGCGCAGCCCCACCTGAGCCGGCGGCGGGTCGACGGCCCGGAAATCGTCACGCGACTGAGATAGTCGCGGCATCGCCACCCAACGAGCCTTGCGGCTAACGGCGAACCGGGCGACGTTCGCCCGACCCTTTGGTCGGGGCACTCATAGCGATGCTCAACTCGCCGATCCGCAACCTGCTCGGCGGCGTCATGTTCGTGCTGGCGGTCAGTGGCCTCGCGATCGTCGGCTACATGTCGCAAGGCTGGAGTTTCGGCGACGCCCTCTACATGGTCGTGCTGACCGTGTTCACCGTCGGCTTCGAGGAGGTGCGGCCGGTCTCGACCGTCGCATTGCGCGCGATCACCATGGGACTGATCGTCACCGGCTGCACCGGCATGATCTTTGTCACCGGTGCCCTGGTGCAGTTCATCACCTTCTCGGGCATCCGTCAGCTTCTCGGGCACAAGCAAATGACCCACCAGATCGAGCAACTGCGCGACCATGTCGTCATCTGCGGCTTCGGCCGCATCGGCCGCATGGTGGCCCACGAGCTGCAGGCCGGCGGGGCGCGGTTCGTCATCATCGAACGCGACCCCAATCTGTTCGAGGAGATCCGCACGCTCGGCTATCTCTGCATGCACGGCGATGCCACCGACGAGACGCTGCTGCAGCAGGCCGGGGTCGAGCGCGCGCGCGTCCTTGCCACGGTGCTGCCGGACGATGCAGTCAACGTGTTCATCACGCTGACCGCGCGCAGCCTGAACAAGTCGATGATGCTCATCGCGCGCGGCGAGGCGCCATCGACGGTCACCAAGCTGCTCTACGCGGGCGCCAATGAAGTGGTGCTGCCGGCGCATATCGGGGCGGAGCGGGTGGCCGAGATGATTCTTTACCCAAACGCCACGAAGGCCATGCACCACGGCGAACCGACCCGCGAGATGGAGCGGGAACTGCACGGTCTGGGGTTGGAACTGGAACTGGTGATTGCGGCGAAAGGCAGCACGTTCGCCGGGCGCACGGTGGACGAGATCGAGAACGAGGTGGGCCCGGCCTTCTTCATCGTCGCAATCGATCGTCCCGGGCACCCAATGATCACCCGGCCCGATGGCACAACGCGGATCGAGCCGGCCGACGGCGTGGTGATCCTCGGCCGCGCCAACCGCGCCGAGGCGCTGCGCGGCTTCGAGGCCACGGCCTGACCAAGGGAAGTCCTGGACCCGACGTCAGGCCCGCGACGGGGTCGTCACGCCATCACCCGCCGATCGCCGACGGTGCCGTCGCCTCGATCAATCGCGAATAGACCAGCTCCAGCAACCGTCGCCGCGTGGAGATCGCGATCTCCTCCAGCGACGGCGTCTGGGCGAGACGCGCGCTGGCATAGCGGCGCACCTCATCGAGCGTCGGGACGGGCGGCGGTTCGATCTCGTTCCAGAATGCCTCCGCACGCATGCCGGCGCAGAGCAGTCGCGCCTTCAGCTCGGTCCAGCCCGGCGTCCGCCGCAAGGTCTCCAGCACCTGGCTGGCGATGGATTTGACCGGGAAGGACGCGGCAAGCTGGCAGGCCACCTTGTCGATCACCAGCGTTCCGAGTTTCTGCTCACCGCGGATCACCGCTTGCGGCGGCAGGTGCAGGTCCCACACCAGCCCGACCCATGACAGGGCGCACAGCACATAGTACGTCGCGTCGTATTCCCACCAGCGAAACCCCTGCCGCGCCGAGGCCGGATAGGCGTGATGATTGTTGTGCCAGCCCTCGCCCAGGGTCAGCAGCGCCAGCACCCAGTTGTTGCGGGAGTGGTCGCCGGTGACGTAGCGCCGCCGGCCGTACAGATGGGCCAGCGAGTTGATGCTGAACGTCGCGTGCCACAACGCCACCGTGCTCCAGCAGAAACCGACCACCAGGCCGGGCCAGCCGGCGATCAGCCAGCTTGCCGCGCCGAGCAGGATCGCCGGCAGGTAGGGCTGCCCATCGAGCCATTTCAGCTCCCGGTGACCGCACAGGTCGCGCACGGCGGCATAGTCGGTATTGTTGTTGCGCGGCACGAAGATCCAGCCGACATGCGCATAGAGAAAGCCGCGCACGACAGGCGAATGCACGTCGGCCGCGGTGTCCGAGGTGCGGTGATGCCGGCGGTGCATCGCCGCCCACCACAGGATGCCGCGCTGGGCCGAGGTCTGTGCCAGGAACGCCAGGCAGAACTGGAAGGCCCGACCGGTGCGGAACGTGCGATGCGCGAAGTAGCGATGATAGCCCGCACCGATCGCGAACATGCGCACCGCATACAGCGCCACGCCAAGCGCCACGGCAGAGACGGTCATCCCGCTCCACACCACGCCGAGACACCCCAGATGGACCAGCAGGAATCCAATGCTGGAGGGGTAGGCAATGTCCTCCGCGCGGTCGTGCCCGGTCGGTACTCATGGGATCGTCCTCATTGGGGGTGCTGATGGGGTCGTTCTCTTGCAAGGCGTGGCGCGCACACGGCGCGTGCGCGCGTCCCCGCACGCCACCATCGCCGGGCCAAGCCGGCATCGACAGCGCGACGCGTCCCCCCGCGCGACGACCGGTTGAATACATGACCGCTGAAAATTCCATGGTGCCATGCCGGATTCGACAGAGCGCCAATTCGGCATTTGACAGCGTCCGCGACTATATCGTCGGCAGCGACGATGAATGCAAGCCCAATCGCACGATCGGACGTTCGCGCGAACCATCCGCGGCATTGCGCCAGCATGCCGCCGCTCCGCGCCATGCCGATTTGTCCCCGAAATCAAGTGCCTGGAGCAAAGAGGCCGATACGCGCCGCCAATTCCGGGCAACGCGCATCCACGGGCCTGACGCCGCCGGCCCGGGGATTGTGTGCGACGCCTCAGGCCGGAACGACGTCTCAGGCAGGAAAGATGCGCCGGTAGACCCCGGGAGAACCCTTGTCGTGGCGCATGATCGGGCGGATGCGGTCGCTCCACGGGTTCGAGTTGCGCGCCCGGTCCCATTCCGGCGTGTCGGGCACGTTGGCGTCGGCGAACTCGTAGAGCGTCAGGTATTTCGGCTGCCCCTCGATCGTGGTGAAGCGGCGGGCGCGCAGCACGCCAGGCACCTGGAGGTACGGCGGGATATAGGCAGTGTTGTACCAGTCGTTGAATTCCTCGTCGTAGTGCGCCGGCACGTCGATGCGGCCCATCTGCAGCACCGGTGATGGCCCCATCGTCGCCTCCGCCGGATTGGTGCGCGTCGGGAATATCTGCCGGTACAGGTTCAGGATGTAGTCGTGCCCCATGGTGCCGCCGGAGGCGCGCTGCCGTTCGGGCGAGGGCTGGTAGCGCACCCCGTCGATGAAGGCCGAGCTTCGCATCACGTGGTGGTCTTCCAGCTCGTACAGCGCCAGGTATTTCGGCCCGCCGCGCACCGCGACGTAGCGCCCGGCGCTGAGCACGCCTGGGATGCCCAGCAGCCGGTTGATGTGTTCCTCGTCGTACCAGCGGTTGAACGCCGGCTCGTGGTCCGCCGCGATGTCGGTCCAGACCATCAGCAGGCCGGTGCCGCGTGTCTTGGCCATGTCGGTGTCTCCCCCGTGCGAGGGGTGCGACTTTCACACGGGAACCGGCGGTCGCGCCAGACGGGCGGGGCGGTGGAACGCGCGTGAACGGCGGGCCGCGACGACAGGGCCAGCGTGGCCGCGCTGATGCCGCCGCGCCCATTGACCACCTGGCGTGCCGGGGCTATCCCCCGCCGCCCTTGTCGAGATCGGAGCCAGACCTATGGCATTGCAGGTTGTGGAAAAGTCTGAGGCGAAAACCGGCGGGATCGCCGCCGACCGCCTGCGCAGTCTGGTCGAACGCATCGAGCGGCTGGAGGAAGAACGCAAGGCGTTGGGCAGCGATATCAAGGACATCTACGCCGAGGCCAAGTCGGCCGGCTTCGATGTAAAAGTGCTGCGGCAGTTGATCCGCATCCGCAAGCAGGAACCCGCCGACGTGGAGGAGCAGGAGACCCTGCTCGACGTATATCGTCGCGCGTTGGGGATGTAGGCGTACACCTCTCCCGCTCTTCGCGGGAGAGGTCGCGGAGCGTAGCGACGCGGGTGAGGGTGGTGCCGCGGGAAGCACCCTCACCCGCCGTCCTTCGCGCGCCGACCTCTCCCGCGAACGGCGGGAGAGGTGTACTATGAAACCTCCCCCACCAGGACCACATGCAGCCGTCGCGGGCCATGCGCGCCGAGTTCCAGCGCCTGCTCGATATCGGCCGAGCGCGACGGCCCGGTGACCAGCATGACATTGCGCGGCATGCTGCCCAGTTCGTTGCGCAGCAGGTCCCACGCCTCCTCATAGGCACCGACCAGCCGTTCCGCCCGCAGCACGACGATCGCCGTGTCGGGCAGCAGGTTCAGCGTGGTGGGCCGCTCCGGTGCCGAGGGCAGCATCAGCGTGCCGGTCTCGGCGATCGCGGCAAAGGCGTGCTGCACGCTGACGGAATCGCTGGCCTCCGCCCGCCCCTCGCGCAGCCGCAGCAGCGGCCGCTCGGCCCAGGGCATGGCCCGCAGTTCCGGATGCGGTGCGATCGCGATCTCACTCGGCAGGTTCTGCGCCGCGAGGTAGGCGGCGACCGCCTCAGGCACCGCGTCTGGCGTAGCCACGCGCGCAACGGTGCCGAATTCCCGTTCCACGTTGGCGACGAACAACGCGATCTGCGCCGCGTGCGGCACCTGGCTGCGCGCCGGAATCAACTGCCGCGGGTGCGCGGCCAGGCGCGCGCGCAGCAGCGTTGCCTGGTCCGCCGGCAACTCGCCGCGCCGCAGCGCGCGGCGGATTGCCCCCAGAACCGCGGCGCGCCCGCTCATGCCTGACCCCGCCGCTGCGCTTTGGCGTAGCGGGCGAAGAACGTGTCGCCTTCAGGCGCCGGCAGGTCGCGCCCGCCAGCCCAGCCGCCCGCCAGCGGCAGCGAGGCGAACCGCCCCCGCTTGCGTCCAAGCCACCCCAGCACCACGGCACCGGCCCGCGTCGCCAGCCGATACAGCGCCAGGCCGCCGCGCGAAGAACCCCCACAGTGCCAGACCTTGCCGCACCGTTGCCGGAGTCAAATGCCGCTCGAACTCGCGTTCCCGCCAGTGCCGCATCAGCTTCGGCAGCGGGATCTTCACCGGACACACGCTCTCGCACTTGCCGCAGAACGTCGAGGCGTTCGGCAGATGCCCGGCCTGGTCGACGCCGATCAGCGCGGGCGTCAGCACGCTGCCCATCGGCCCGGGATACACCCAGCCATAGGCGTGCCCACCCACCGCGCCGTAGACCGGGCAGTGGTTCATGCAGGCCGCGCAACGAATGCAGCGCAGCATGTCCTGGAACTCGCCGCCCAGCATCGCCGAGCGCCCGTTGTCCAGCAGCACGACATGGTATTCGTCCGGCCCGTCCAGATCGCCCGGCCGCCGCGCGCCGGTGGAGAACGTGGTGTAGACGGAAAACTCCTGCCCCGTCGCCGAGCGCGCCAGCACGCGCAGCAGCGAGCAGCAATCCTCCAGCGTGGGAACGACTTTCTCGAGGCTGGCCAGCACGATGTGCACGCGCGGCAGCGTCTGCGTCAGGTCGCCGTTGCCTTCGTTGGTGACGATGACGCTCGATCCGGTCTCGGCGATCAGGAAGTTGGCGCCGGTGATGCCGACATCGGCAGCAAGAAACCGTTCGCGCAGCTTGGTGCGGGCCTCGGTCAGGATGTCGCGCCGCTCGCGGAACACCCGGTCCGCCGGCAGGTCGGTGTGCGATTTGCGGAATTGCGCCTCCCAGTCCTCCAGGTTCAGATGGAACGCGGGGGCAATGATATGGCTGGGCAGCTCGTGGCGAAGCTGGATGATGTATTCGCCAAGGTCGGTTTCCACCGGGGTGATGCCGGCGCGCTCCAGGTGGTCGTTGATGGCGATCTCCTCGCCGATCATCGATTTTCCTTTCGTCACCGTCCGCGCGCCCGCTGCCCGGCAGATGTCCAGCACCGCTTTGCGCGCGTCCTCGGCGGTCGCGCACCAGTGCACGTTGCCCCCGGCCGCCAGCACCTTTGCTTCCCAGGCTTCCAGATAGAAGTCCAGATTTGCGAGCGTGTGGTTCTTGATGTCGCGCGCGGTATCGCGCAGCGCCTCGAACTCCGGCAGCGCCGCCACCGCACGGGTGCGCCGCGCCATGAACTGCGGTCGCGAGTTGGCCAGCGCCTTCTGCAAGGAGGCGTCGGCGATGGCGCGCGTGGCGTTGCGCTTGAACTCGGGGCTGGTGGCGACGTGCATGCGCTGGGCTACCTCCGGCGCTGCACTCTAGCGATGGCGGGGAGTTTCGCCAGCGCCCTTGCAAGTCGGGCAGGAATGTCCGATAATCAGAGATGCGCCCCGATGAACTGCTGCGTCGACTACGCCGTCTCGCCACGAAGCGAGGCTGGGAGCTGGCGGAACGGGAAGCAAAAGGGTCTCATCTGATGCCGTGGTTGAACGGACGTAGCACAGTCATCGCGCGCCATCCCGGCGACATGCCGCCCGGAACATTCCGTAAGGTCATGCGCGATCTTGAGCTGGCCGAGCGCGACCTGGAGGTCTGAACCATGCGTTACGCCTACCCCGCCACGCTGGAACACGAGACCGACGGTCGAATCACCGTGACCTTCGACGGCCTGTCCGGCGCTACCTGGGGCGGCACGGAAGCCGAGGCACTGACCCGCGCGGAGGACATGCTGATCTCGGCACTGTCGATCTACGTCGAGGAAAACCGCCCCCTGCCACGCCCATCGCCGGCGCGTGGCCGTCCGCTGATCCCGGTCGCGGCGCTCGATGCCGCAAAGCTCGCGCTGCACGACGCGATGCTGGCCGCCCACATGTCAAACGTGGAGCTCGGCCGCCGTCTCGGGCTGGACGAGAAGCAGGTGCGCCGTCTGCGTGATCCGCTGCACCAGAGCCATATCGGCAAGGTCGAAGCCGCGCTGCGCATCCTCGGCAAGCGACTGGAGGTCGAGGTGAAGGAGGCCGCCTGAGCCCTCAGCGGTCTCGTGACTTGGTGTAAAGCTCGGCCACCACGTGGAAGGCCATCTTGCGTGTCGCCTTGTCCTCGGCGATCAGCCCCTTGCGATTGTAGCCGCGCTGGAACCGGGTCTGCCGGCGTTCGGTGCGGTAATCATACAACACCCAGGGAATATAGCCCCGCACATAGGGCACGCGATCGAGGATCGCCAGTTGCTGGCGGTGGATGTCGGCCTGCTTCTCCTCGGTGAACAGTTCGGTCTCCGGGCCATGATGGCCGGCCAGCGCGTCGCCGCCGGTCTCGCTGATCACCACCGGCTTGCCCGGCCGCGAGTTCGTCAGCAGCCGTTCGAGCAACGAGATGTCCGGTTCGTACCAGCCGAAATACTCGTTCAGCCCGACGATATCCAGGCAGTCGGCCAGCCGATCCTCGATCTTGAATGTCTGCCGGTTGATCAGGCAGGCGGCGCTGATCAGCCGCGTCGGATCGGCCCGTCGTGCCGCCTCGGCCAGCCGCGACATGAAGAAGAAGCGCGCGTTGGTGTCGGCGTTTTCGTTGCCGACGCCCCAGATGATCACCGAGGCACGGTTGCGGTCGCGCCCGATCAGCTCCAGCAACTGGTTCTCGGCGTCGGCGTAGGTGGCGGGGTTGGTGAAGTCGATCGCCCAGTAGACGGGGATTTCCTCCCACAGCAGCAGGCCGACCTCGTCGGCGATCTCGGCCATGCGCTCATGGTGCGGGTAATGGGCGAGACGCAGCAGGTTGCAGCCCAGCTCCTTGGCGTGCGTCACCCGCCGCCGCAGGTCGGCCGCCGAGGTCGTTTTGCCGAGCTCGACATCATCCTCGTGCACGCAGACGCCGCGCAGGTAGATCGATGTGCCGTTCAACAATATGTCTTCGCCGCGCACGGCGATTTCTCGAAATCCGACGCACTCGGTGATGCGATCCTCACCGCATTCCACCGCCGCATCGTACAGATGCGGCGCCTCCGGCGACCACAGTTCCGGGTGCGTCGCGATGACGGCATCGCCACGCCCATGCGTGATCGGAACGTCCCGCGCGATGCCCAATTCGGGGATGATCACCCGCGCTATCGCGGCGACCGGGTCGGACAGTGCGATCTCCACCGCGATCGCGCCATCGCGCCACGCGATATGCACATCGCGCAGGAACACCGCAGGCAACGGCAACAGATCGACCTCGCGATACAGGCCGCCATAGTTGAACCAGTCGAAATGATGCATCGGCACGCGATCCGGCCGGCGGCGATTCTCCACCTGGATCAGCAGATGGTTTTCGCCGTGCCGCAGGTGCGCGGTCAGCTCCACGAAGAACGGCGTGGACCCACCGAGATGCAGCGTCAGGAACCTGCCGTTCAGGAACACGCGCGCCGCATAGTTGGCGGCGCCGACGCGCAGGAACGCTCGCGGTGCCTCGCCCTGCCAGTCGAAGCGTCGTGCATACCATCCGGCGCCCTCGAACATCCTCCATTCCGGGCGGACCATATTCCAGCAGCCCGGGACGGTGATTTCTTCGGCGGCCCATTCGTCGAAGTCACGCGGCTTGCGCCAATCCGCCGGCGGCGTCGGCGGGTCGGCGAACAGTTTTTGCCGCAGACCCTCGTCGAACAGGTCGCGGGTGAGATGCCAGGCGCCGTTCAGCGATATCCGCGTCCGCCCGCCCATCGCGATCAAGCCGTGGTGGTCGGCGCGCGGCGTCTCATAGGCGTCGGCATACGACTCGTCGTGCAGATGCGCGAAGGGGTCGAGCGGATCGGTCATGCGCCGCGCTCCAGCCGGTAGCCAATGCCGACCATGCGGCGGAAGTTCCAGCGCCGCCATCCCGGCCACAGCAGATCGGCGATCATCGCGATGGCGATCCAGCGGAACGAGGTGGCAAAGGTGTTGGACAGGTCTTGCGGTTCCGCGTAGCCGCGCACCCAGCCGTCCTGCCGACGGATGCCGGTGCGTTCGTCGGCGAAGCCGCCGTCGGTATTCTGAAACGCCAGCAGGGCCACCAGCTTGGCCCGCAACCATGCGGTGGCTTCGGTACGCCGATGATCGATCAGCATCTGCGCATGCACCAGAAGGTCGACCAGATCGACGTCGATGCAGGCGTTGTCGATCCCGGTGGGCTGCGACAACGCATAATCCACCGCCTTGTCCTGATAGGGCAGCGGTCTCGCCGTCGCGTACCACAGATGGAAATTGTGCATCGATCCGGCCATGGCATGCAGCGCCGCGCGCGGATCGGACAACTGACCCACACCCCAGAACCCGGTCGCCGGCTCCTGCAGCCGCTCGTGCCAGGCGAACAGGATCGCCATCGCCTGATCGACGGCCGCGGCATCCGCCAGCCCGAACCGCCGCAGCAGCAGCAAAAAACTGCCGAGGTTGACGATGTTGTTGCCCTCCTGCCACGGATCGCGCAGGTCGCGCTCGGCCAGCCACGCCTTGAGCGTCAGCGGATCGAGAAACGGCCGGACAAACGTCAGCACTGGCACGCGCGCCGGGTCCAGCGCCTCGATCGCACCCAGCGTGTAGTTGGTGACGTGGAAGTCGATGTAGCGCCACGTCTCGACCGGATCGGGCTTCTTGAACACCGCGTCGTCACGCATGCCCGGCACCCGGAACACACCGTTCTCCAGCCGGTGCGATTCCAGCCAGGCGATCAACGGCGCCGCGGGGATGCCGTCCATCGCATCCAGCAACCACCGGCACAGCAGCCCGTTGTACGTCCCCGGCAGCAGCACCCCCGGCCACGCCGCGGGATCGTGCGCCGCGCTGATCCGGGTGACGCCGCGCGGCAAAGCCCTCGCGCCTGCATCGCGTCCAGCCACGCCAGCGTGGCCGCCCGCGCCGCCGTGATCCGCGCCTGCAATGCCGCGTCGGTCATGCTCACCCTTTGATCGCTCCTTCGGTCATGCCGCCCATCACCTGGCGCTGCGCCAGCAGGAACAGCGCGGCGGGCGGCACCGTGGTGATCACCGCCAAGGCCATGATGCCCTGGAAATTCGTTCCGAGCTCGCCGTTCAGGTTCAGCAGCGCCACCGGCAGCGTGTAGGTGTCGGGCGAGGCCGAGATCACCATCACCGGGAACCACTGCGCCCAGTTCAGCAGGAAGGTGATGACCGCGACCGTCGCCACCACGCCGCGCGCCATCGGCAGGATGATGTACCACAGCACCTGCAATTCGCTGGCGCCGTCGACCGACGCCGCCTCGATCATCGCCTCGGGAATGGTGCGGAAGAACTGCTCGAACAGGAAGAACTGGATCGGCCCAAGCGCCAGGAACAGCACGATGCCGAGATAGCCGCCCAGCAGCCCGAGATGGTACATCACCAGATAGACCGGGATCACCAGCAGCATGTACGGATACATCATGCTGAGCAGGAACCCGCCGCGCAGCAGCCGGAACGCCAGCGCCGCCGGCCGCCGGCGGATCGCATAGGCGCCCAGCGCGGCCACCGCCACCGCGAGCGCGGTGGACGCCACCGTGATGGCCACCGAGTTCGCCAGGCAGCGCAGCAGCGACACCCCGCCGACATCGGCGATCGAGTCGAACCCGGACAGGTCGAGATGTTCCGGCCACAGATGCAGCGGCGCCGACAGGATATCCCTGGTCGAACGGAACGCGCCGGACAGCATCCACAGGTACGGATACACGAACAGCAGGCTGACCACGCCGGCGACCAGCCGCGCCAGGACGCGCGAGAGCAGCCGCGCGCGCAGCGCCTCGCGCCCCCGGCGTCGCCGCGCGGCGGGGCGCGGATCGGTGTGCGCGACCGCGGTCATTCCCGCCCCCGCTCGGCCAGCGACGTACGCCGCCATCGCCACGATCATCACCAGCGCGAACAGGATCGTTGCCATCGCGGTTGCCTCGCCGTAGCGGGCTTCGTCGAACAGCCGGTAGGCGGCGTAGCTGACGAAGTTGGTCAACCCGTTCGGCCCGCCCTTGGTCATCACCACCACGACGGTGAACGTCTTCAGGAACTGAATCAGCGCGTACACCACGTTGATGGTGATCGCCGGGCGCAACTGCGGCAGCACCACGTACCACAGGCGCTGCCAGCGCGCTGGCCCCATCGATCGACGCCGCCTCCAGCAGCGCGCGATCGACGATCGCGAGGTTGGCCAGGAAGATCACCACGTAGAACCCGGCATGCGACCACAGCTCGGCCAGCAGCACCGCCAGCAGCGCGGTGTTGGCGGACGCGATGCCGCCGAACCCCGGCAGCCGCAGCAGCGCCAGCGCGGCGTTCACCGCGCCGAAACTCTGGTCGTACAGCCAGCGCCACACCACGTAGCCGGCGATCTCCGGCGTCACCACGGGCAGGAACACCAGCAGCTTGGCGAGGGTGCGGGCGCGCCCGATCAGCGGCGAGTCCAGCAGCAGCGCATACAGCAACGCGAACCCGACATTCGCCGCCACCGCCAGCACGGTGTACAGCAGCGTCCGCCACAACGAGGCGAGAAACGCCGGATCGCCCAGCACCGCGACGTAGTTTGCCCAGCCGACGAAGCTGGGCACCGTTGCCAGGGCGGTCGCGGAGTCGGCGAACGAGACCTCGATGCCCAGGGCGATCGGCCATAGCCCGAACAGCAACGTCAATGCCGCGAAGGGCAGGGCGAACAGGTAGAAGATCGCCTCGCGGTGCAGCCACAGGCGCGCGGTCAGCATCTAACGTCGCGCTGTCATTGCGAGCACAGCGGAGCAATCCCCATCCGGGTGCGCGCCTGAATGGGGATTGCTGCGCTTGCCCTCGGGCCCTTGACCCGAGGGTCGCTGCGCTCCTCGCAATGACAAAGACATCAGCCAGGCTTCGCCGCCAGCACCTTCGCTTCCGCACGCATCTCCGCCGCGGTCTGCTTGATGAAGGCGGCCCAGTCCGTCGGCGGGTTGGCGATCGCCGCCATCAGCTTCTTGTGGAACGACGCCTCAAGCTGCGGGTACCACGGGTGCACCGACTCCGGAAAATCATAGGCGTTCAGATTCCAGGTCGGCCGGGCGAACTGTTGCGACTGCGGCGGCAACGCGCTCACGTCCAGGTCCTTGCGCACCGCCGCGCCGACGAAGTTCAACGACGCCTGCTGCGCCTCCTTGCCCAGCAGGAATGCGGCAAACTCGGTCGCCAGCGCCTTGTGCGGCGAATTCTCCGGCACCGCGACGCCGCGCATGCCGCCGATCACCACAGCGCTCTTCTTGTCGGCAAAGAACTGCGGCCACGGGCCGACGACGAAGTCGCCGTTCAGCCCGTCCTTCATCCACTTGCCGACGTTCCAGTCGCCAACGCGGAACATCCCGGTGCGGCCGCCCTCGATCACCTGGTACATCTCGTTGAACGAGTAGTTCACCGTGTCCGGCGGCACCATGTGATAGGTGGTGAAAACCTTCAGGAACTCGGTCAGCACCTTGGCGTGCTGTGGTTCGTCGATGACGATGTTGCCGGCGTCGTCGATCAGCGTGTGGCGCAGTCCGGCGCCGAAGGTGAACAGGTCGAGCATGTGGATCAGGTCGCGCGGGTTGGCGGCCTCCAGCGCGAACGCGAAGACCGGCGCCGTGCCGCCGTCCGGATGTTCGGTCTGGAATTTTTGCCCGACGCGCAGCGCGTCGTCCCAGGTGACCGGCGGCTTCTCCCCCACCTTGTCCAGCCAGCTTTTGCGCACGCCGAACGCCATCTGCACCCGTTGCACCGGCAGGATGATCATGTGCCCGGCATAGGTGGCGACGCGCAGGTCGTCGGCCGACAAAAAGCCCTTGTCGGCGATCTTCGCCAGCACTGGCTTCATGTCCATGATCTTGTGCGTCTGCGACGCGACGCGGATCACCCGCTCGTAATTGTTGTAGATCAGGTCGGGCGCCGTGTTGGTGTTGATCGCGCCGATGCAGCGGCCGAACCACTGGTCGGTCGGGTAGCTGATCGCGCGCACGGTGACGCCGGGGTGCGTCTTGGCGAACGCCTCGCCGGCCGCGGCGAACCATTTTGTCCCGTTGTCGCCCAGGTCGTGCCAGATCGTCAGCTCCTGCGCCGGCGCCGCGGCGCCGTCGAGCAGCCCGACGCCCAGCAGCGACGCGAGCACTCCCATCCTGGCAAGCATGCGCCTGCGAAACATGATCCGGTGGAACATGTGGCGTCTCTCCCTTGTATGACGGCTTGCTTGGGTAAACGTTTTCCCTGTAACGCTAGACCGCCGCTCCATCGGATGCAAGCGGGGCCTTGCCACATGCCGCGCACCACGCGCACTGCCACCGCAGACACCACGCCGTCGCTGACCCGGGTCGCGGCGCGAGCCGGCGTGTCCATCGCCACGGCCTCGCGCGTCATCAACGGCATCGCCAACAAGGCCTCGGCCGCCACCGCCGCGCGCGTGCGGCAGGCGGTCGCCGAGCTTGGCTACCGCCCGGTCAGCGTCGGCCGCGCATTGCGGCACGGCCGCTCGCGCCTGGTGGCGGTGCTCGCCGCCAACCTGGCCAACCCGACGATGGCCGCGATCGCCGCCTCGGTGGAGGCCGCCCTGCGTGCCGAGGGCCTGGTGATGGTGCTGTGCGACACCCACGAACGCCCGGAGATCCAGGACGAATACCTGCTGGAGATGCGCGCCCAGCTTGCCCGTGCGACGGTGCTGCTGGGCGCGGTGCCCAGCCCGCAGCTTGCCGCCATGCAGGCCGCCGGCAAGCCTCTGCTGTTCGTCAACCGCCGCAGCCCGCATCCGCCGACGCAGCCCTTCATCGGCATCGACAACGCCGGCGCCGGACGCGAAGTGGCCGGTTTCTTCCTCGGCAGGAACATTCCGGTTACCGGTGCCATCCAGGGTTCGCCCGGCTCGTCCGCCACCGCCGATCGGCTGGCCGCGTTTCGCGGCCGCCTGTCCGCCGCCGGAAAGCCCCTCGCGGCGTCACGCGTCGTGTCGGTCGCCGGCGACCTTGATCACCTGGCGATCGGCTACCGCTCCGTGGACCGGCTGCTGCTGCGCCCTGCCGCGCCCCGTTGCGGGATATTCTGCCTGAGCGACCTGATCGCCTACGGCGCGCATCGCCGCCTGGCAGAACGCGGCATCGCGGTGCCGGAGCAGGTCTGCCTGGTCGGCTTCGACGACAATCCGTTGAACGACTGGATCGCGCCCTGGCTCAGCTCGGTCCGCGTGCCGTACGCGGCCTTCGGCGCCGCCGTGGTGGAGGTGCTGCGCGGCCTGTGGTCGGGTCAGACCGTGCCGGCGCGCATCCTGCCGTACAGGCTGGTGTCCCGGTCGGACGCATTCCCGTCCGCATCGGTCCGGAGTGTTGTATGAACCAAACGGCTTCCCGGACCGGAAGGACGCAGATGACCCAACCAGGCAGGACGCCGGCATGTTCATGACCCAGGACCTGAGCCGGCCGAGGCGAAAGATCCGGTGGGCTGCTCACGCGACCCTGCTGGCTCTGCTGATCTGTCTCGGTGTGTCGCCTGCCGCGCATGCAGACGACAACGCGCCGTTCGATCGGCCGCTGCAAACGCGACAGGTCAAGCTCGGGCCGTCGCCGAACGCGATCGGGCAGACCAGCGAGGTCCGCTGCACCACCTACGCCGGATTTATGGTGAAGGAGGTCGATACCGCCGAGGTCGGCGACGATCAGATCTCCGTCCTCCCGCTGCAAACGCCCACCGAACGACCGCCCTGCCAGGCAGCGAACCGGCCGCGTGAAAAGGTCGTCCCCGCCGATGCCTGGAGTGGGTATTTCGTGGCTGCAAAGGCCGATTACCTGATCCTGTCAGGCTCGGACGGCGTGAACAGCGGCATGGGGTTTGCGGTCTTCCGCGCCGGCGACACGACACACCTCCTGTTCGAGGACGTGACGACCCTCGCTCACGATCGCATTCAATTCCAAGCCGCCTCGGTCGACGCCGGTCGCTTGCGGCTTCGCTACACACGGCTCTTTGCCGCCCCGTGTTCCGTGCCGACGGACGGCGCGGCCTGCTGGGCACGCATCGTCGCCGCCACGCACGTCCCGGCGACGCCGGCACCGGACTGTGCCGCGGGCTATCTGCGCACCAAGCGGGAGCTGGCCGCGGGACGCTGTGAGGCCCAGTCGCACCCAGGCGATGCCGCCTGCCTAAGCGGGGAGATGCAGCTTCTGGCGGACTGGGACACCTCGCCGAGCGTTGTCGGCTACGACGTGGATGTCGTGCTGCAACCGACCGGAACGCAGATCACCGCCGCGGGCGCGGCCAAATCCTGCTGGCCGGCCGATTGACCGCCGCCGGGACACTCGCCGTCACCGAGAAAGCGACATGATCGACAAACTGGAGATGCTGCTGGCCCTCGCCCGCGAGCAGCATTTCGGCCGCGCCGCCGAGGCCTGCGGCGTCACCCAGCCCACCCTGTCGGCCGGTCTCAAGCAGCTTGAGCAGACCCTCGGCATCCTGCTGGTCAACCGCCAGTCGCGCTTCGTCGGCTTCACGCCGGAAGGGCTGCGCGTGCTCGACTGGGCGCGGCGCATCGTCGGCGACGCACGCGCCATGCGCCAGGAGATCGGCGCGCTGAAGCGCGGTCTCGCCGGGCACCTGCGCATCGCCGCGATCCCCACCGCGCTGCCGATCGTCGCCTCGCTGACCACGCCGTTCCGCACCCGTCACCCGGAGGTCGATTTCACTATTCTGTCGCGCAACTCGCTTGAAGTGCTCACGATGATGGAGAATCTCGAGATCGACGCCGGGCTGACCTATCTCGACAACGAGCCGCTCGGCAGGGTGCGCGCCGTCGCGCTGTACCACGAACACTACCGGCTGATCACCGCCGCCGACAGCCCGCTAGGCGGCCGCACCACGGTAAGCTGGGACGAGGTCGGCCGCATCCCGCTGTGCCTGCTGACGCCGGACATGCAGAATCGCCGCATCATCGACCGAAGGCTGCGCAACGCCGGTGTGGAGCCGCGGCCGACGCTGCAGTCCAACTCGATGCTGGTGCTGTTCAGCCATGTGCGCACCGGCGCCTGGGCCAGCGTGATGCCGGCGCAGATGGCCGACACGCTCGGCCTGACCGAGCCGATCCGCGCCATCCCGATCGCTGAGACCGCCGCGCCGCCGCTGGTCGGCCTGGTCTACCCGCAGCGCGAGCCGATGGGGCCGCTGACGGCGGCGCTGGTGGGGGAGGCGAAGCGGCTCAGCGCCACCTGGCTCGGTGCGCCGCCGCCCGATTGATAGATATGTTCTATCGCCGCACGGTCCTGCTTTCTTGCATTGGCCGAGCGCTTGACCACATAAAATGCAACCTGAACTTGTCGCGATCGCAGCGGAGGGGGCAGCGTTGGCCGGGTTCGAACCATGGAGTGCGGCGCGCGGCGCCGCCATCATCGCCGCGCAGGCCGGCCGCGAGGGCGCCGCGCTGCCGATCCTGCACGCGTTGCAGGCGGAGTTTGGTTGCGTGCCGAAAGACGCCATCCCGATGGTCGCCTCGGCGCTGAACATCACCCGCGCCGAGATGCACGGGATCGTCACCTTCTATCACGACTTCCGCGACCACCCGCCCGGACGGCACGTGCTGCGACTGTGCCGCGCCGAGGCCTGCCAGTCGCTGGGGGCCGACGCGCTCGCCGCGCAGACCTGCGCGCGGCTTGGGGTCGATTGGCACGGCACCACGCCGGACGGCGCGGTGACGCTGGAGCCGGTGTTCTGTCTGGGCCTGTGTGCCATCGGCCCGGCCGGCATGCTGGACGGCCGCCCGCTTGGCCGGCTGGATGCAGCGCGGGTCGCCGCCGAGCTGGAGGCCGCGGCATGACGACGGTTTATGTTCCGCGCGATGCGGCCGCGCTGGCGCTGGGCGCCGATGCCGTCGCCGCGGCGCTGGTGAAGTCGGGGGCCGGCGCACCGGCGCCTGGTGGGCCTGGGATCACGATCGTGCGGACCGGCTCGCGCGGGCTGTTCTGGCTGGAGCCGATGATCGAGGTCGCGACACCGGCGGGCCGCATCGCCTATGGGCCGGTCGCCGCCGCGGATGTGCCGGGGCTGATCGGGGCGGGCATGCTGGACGGCGGCGCCCACAGGCTGCGCCTGGGCCGGCCGGAGGAGATCCCGTTCCTCGCGCGGCAGACCCGCCTGACCTTCGCGCGCTGCGGCGTCATCGATCCGCTGTCGATCGAGGATTATCGCGCCCATGGCGGGATGAACGGGCTGGCGCGGGCGCGAGAACTCGGCCCGGCGGCGACGATCGAGGAGGTGACGCAGTCCGGCCTGCGCGGCCGCGGCGGCGCGGGCTTTCCGACCGGCATCAAGTGGAAGACCACCGCCGACGCCGCGGGCGCGCGCAAATACATCGTCTGCAACGCCGACGAGGGCGACTCCGGCACCTATGCCGACCGCATGCTGATGGAAGGCGATCCGTTCGCTCTGGTCGAGGGCATGGCGATCGCCGGCCTTCGCCGTCGGTGCGAGCCAAGGGCTACGTCTACACGCGCTCGGAATATCCGCACGCGATCGCAACGTTCGACGCGGCGCTGGAGATCGCGCGGCGCGAGGGGCTGCTGGATGCAGGCGTTCGACATCGAGCAGCGCGTCGGTGCCGGCGCCTATGTCTGCGGCGAAGAAACCTCGCTGCTGGACAGCCTGGAGGGCAAGCGCGGCCAGGTGCGCGCCAAGCCGCCGCTGCCGGCGCATCACGGGCTGTTCGGCATGCCGACGGTGGTGAACAACGTCATCAGCCTGGCCAGCGTGCCGGTCGATCCTGGCCGACGGGGCCGCGCCCTACAAGGCGCTGGGCTTCGGCCGTTCGCGCGGCACCATGCCGATCCAGCTTGCCGGCAACGTGAAGTATGCCGGTCTGTTCGAAGCCGGCTTCGGCCTGACACTCGGCGAAATCGTCAACGACATCGGCGGCGGCACGCGCAGCGGCCGGCCGGTGCGCGCGGTGCAGGTCGGCGGCCCGCTCGGCGCCTATTTCCCGCCGTCGCTGTTCGACACGAAGTTCGACTACGAGGCGTTCACCGCGCGCGACGGGCTGATCGGCCACGGTGGCGTGGTGGTGTTCGACGACACGGTGGACATGGCCCGCCAGGCACGCTTCGCCATGGAGTTCTGCGCGGTGGAATCCTGCGGCAAGTGCACGCCCTGCCGCATCGGCTCGGTGCGCGGGCAGGAAGTGATCGACAAGATCATGGCGGGCACCAATGTCGATGCGAACCTCGCCCTGCTGACCGATCTTTGCCACACGATGAAGTTCGGCTCGCTCTGTGCGCTGGGCGGGTTCATTCCGTACCCGGTGATGAGCGCGCTGACGCATTTTCCGGAAGATTTCCGTCGCCCTGCCAAAGCGCGGACGGCGGCTTAAGGAGGGACTGATGCCTCTGATCCAGGAGATCGACTACGGCACGCCGGCCATTGGCGCGACGAAGCAGGTGACCCTGACCATCGACGGCCACGAAGTGACGGTGCCCGAGGGCACCTCGATCATGCGCGCGGCGATGGAGGCCGGCATCAAGGTGCCAAAACTCTGCGCCACCGACAGCTTGGCATCGTTCGGGTCGTGTCGCGTTTGCCTGGTGGAGATCGACGGCCGCAACGGCACCCCCGCTTCGTGCACCACCCCGGTCGCGCCCGGCATGAAAGTCGCAACAAACACCGAGCGCCTGCGTCGCATCCGCCGTGGCGTGATGGAGCTGTACCTATCGGACCACCCCACCGATACGCCTGACCTCACCGGTCGCCGGCAATTGCGAATTCCATGAGGTCGCCGGCCAGATCGGCGTGCGCGAGGTGCGCTACGGCCCTTCCGGCACCAACCATCTCAACGCCATCGTCGACGGCTCCAACCCGTATTTCCAGTTCGATCCCGCCAAGTGCATCGTCTGTTCGCGCTGCGTGCGTGCCTGCGAGGAAGTGCAGGGCACCTTCGCGCTGACCGTCGAGGGACGCGGCTTCGCCTCGAAGATCGTCGCCGGCATGGACGAGCCATTCCTGACCAGCGAATGCGTCTCTTGCGGTGCCTGCGTGCAGGCCTGCCCCACCGGTTCGTTGATCGAGAAGTCGGTGGTGGAACTCGGCCAACCCGAACATTCCGTCATCACCACCTGTGCCTATTGCGGCGTCGGCTGCAGCTTCAAGGCGGAGATGCAGGGCGAGACCGTGGTGAACATGGTGCCGTCCAAGGACGGCAAGGCCAATCACGGCCATTCCTGCGTCAAGGGCCGCTTCGCCTGGGGCTACGCCACGCATCGCGAGCGCATCCTGAAGCCGATGGTCCGCGCGAAGACCACCGACCCCTGGCGCGAGACCACCTGGGACGAAGCCATCGCCCACGTCGCCAGCGAGTTCAAGCGCATCCAGGCGCAGCACGGCCGCGGCGCGGTGGGCGTGATCACCTCGTCACGCTGCACCAATGAAGAGACCTACCTGATGCAGAAGCTGGCCCGCGCCGGCTTCGGCAACAACAACACCGACACCTGCGCCCGCGTCTGCCACTCGCCGACCGGCTATGGGCTGAGCCAGACCTTCGGCACCTCGGCCGGCACGCAGGATTTCGATTCGGTCGAGCACACCGACGTGATCATGGTGGTCGGCGCCAACCCGACCGACGGCCATCCGGTGTTTGCCTCGCGGATGAAGAAGCGGCTGCGCCAGGGCGCGAAGCTGATCGTGCTCGATCCGCGGCGCATCGACCTGGTGCACATGCCGCACGTCAATGCCGACTACCACCTGCCACTGAAGCCCGGCACCAACGTCGCGGTGCTGACCTCGCTGGCGCATGTGATCGTCACCGAGGGGCTGGTGAACCAGGACTTCGTCCGCGCCCGTTGCGAGGATGATGCCTTCGCCGAGTGGGCCGCGTTCGTGTCGGAAGCGCGCAACAGTCCGGAGGAAGTGGAGAAAAGTTCCGGCGTGCCGGCGGCCAGCATCCGCGGTGCCGCCCGACTGTACGCCACTGGCGGCAACGCGGCGATCTATTACGGTCTCGGCGTGACCGAGCACAGCCAGGGCACCACCGGGGTGATGGCGCTGGCGAACCTGGCGATGGCGACTGGCAACATCGGCAAGCCCGGCGTCGGAGTGAACCCGCTGCGCGGGCAGAACAACGTGCAGGGAAGCTGCGACATGGGCAGCTTCCCGCACGAGCTGCCGGGCTATCGCCACATCTCCGATCCCAACGTGCGCGCGATCTACGAGCGCGAGTGGGGCGTCACGCTGGACCCGGAGCCGGGCCTGCGCATCCCCAACATGCTGGATGCGGCGGTCGACGGCACCTTCATGGGCATCTACATCCAGGGCGAGGACATCGCCCAGTCCGACCCCGACACGCACCACATCACCAGCGGGTTGGAGGCGATGGAGTGCGTCGTCGTGCAGGACCTGTTCCTGAACGAAACGGCGAACTACGCGCACGTGTTCCTGCCCGGCTCCACCTTCCTGGAGAAGGACGGCACCTTCATCAACGCCGAACGGCGCATCAACCGCGTGCGCAAGGTGATGACGCCGCGCGCCGGCCTGGCGGACTGGGAGGTGACGCAGGCGATCGCCAACGCCTACGGCCTGCCGATGCACTACACGCACCCGTCGGAGATCATGGACGAGATCGCCCGCACCACGCCGACCTTCGCCGGCGTGTCCTTTGCCAAGGTGGACGCGGAAGGCTCCGTGCAGTGGCCGTGCAATGAGAAGGCGCCGCACGGCACGCCGGTCATGCACATCGGCGGCTTCGTGCGCGGCAAGGGCCGCTTCTTCGTCACCGAATACGTTGCCGACGGATGAAAAAGTCGGGCCGCGCTTCCCGCTGCTGCTGACCACCGGGCGCATCCTGTCGCAGTACAATGTCGGCGCGCAGACACGGCGCACCGCCAACGTCGTGTGGCACCCGGAGGACGTGCTGGAGATCCATCCGCACGACGCGGAAGAGCGCGGGATCAAGGAAGGCGACCTGGTGCGGCTGGCCAGTCGTGTCGGCGCAACGACCCTGCACGCGCGGATCACCGACCGCGTGGCGCCGGGCGTGGTCTACACCACGTTCCACCACCCTGACACGCAGGCCAACGTGATTACCACGGAATATTCCGATTGGGCGACAAACTGTCCGGAGTACAAGGTCACGGCGGTGCAGGTGTCGCCGAGCAACGGGCCGAGCGACTGGCAAACCAGCTACGCCGAGCACAGCCGCGTCGCGCGCCGCATCGAGCTCGTGCCCGCGAAATGATGGCCGGATCAGGCATCGCCCCGGGCACTTGTCCCGGAGGTCCGGCTATGCCGCACGTGGAGCGGGCGTGTGCCCGCAACCATACATGATGGCCGGATCAAGCATGCCCCCGGGCACTTGTCCCGGGGGTCCGGCCATGACGCAGGTGGAGCGGGCGTGCGCCCGCAACCATACATGACCCTGCCGCCGCCGGTGCGCAGCGTGTCGCGACTTGCGCTGCGTCGTGAGACGGTGACACGCGGGATGCGGACGATCCCGGAAGAAACCCCGATCGCACTGACCTACAACCGCGCCGCCTACGCGGTGATGCTGGCCAGCCCCGCCGATCTGGAGGATTTCGCCATCGGCTTCAGTCTGACCGAAGGCATCGTGCGGCACCCGTCCGAGATCGAGGATCTTGCGGTCGTTCCGCAGGAGCAGGGGATCGAGCTGCGCATGTGGCTGGCGCCCGAGCGTGTCGAGCTGGCCGACGCGCGCCGCCGGCGCATCGCCGGGCCGAGCGGCTGCGGGCTGTGCGGCATCGAGAGCCTGGCCGACGCGGTACGCCCGCCGCCGCGCGTGACCTCGACGGCGCGGTTCGACGCCGCCTCGATCGAAGCGGCGATGGCGGCGCTGCCCGCGGCGCAGGCGCTGAACCGGCAAACGCATGCGGTGCATGCCGCGGCCTTCTGGCACGAATCCCGTGATCATTCTGGATCCAGCGCCGCGGGACGCGGTCCAGAGGGCCACAGCCCGGAAGGTCAGGCACCAATAGGACACGGACTGGTCGCGCTGCGCGAGGATGTCGGCCGGCACAACGCGCTCGACAAGCTCGCCGGTGCGCTGGCGCGGCAGGGCGTCGCGGCCGATGACGGGCTGCTGCTGCTGTCCAGCCGCATCTCCGTCGAGCTGATCCAGAAGGCCGCGATGCTTGGCGTGCCGGTCATCGTCGCGGTCTCCGCGCCGACCGCGCTGGCGGTGCGGCTGGCCGAGGACGCCGGCATCACGCTGATCGGCGTTGCGCGAGCCGATGGGTGCGAGATATTCACGCATCCGGAGCGAATCGCCATGCGCGAGGTGCAACATGTCGCCTGACAAGCTCGCCTACATGGCCAACCAGATCGGCCGCTTCTTCGCGCACCAGCCGCACGACAGGGCGGTGGCGTCGATCGAGGCGCATCTGCGCCGGTTCTGGGACCCGCGCATGCGCGCTGGTATCTTGGCACATCCGGATGGCGAAACGGTGCGGCTCGATCCTTGGGTGCGCGAGGCAGTCGATCGCCTGACGGAGAAACCGGCATCGTAGTCGAGGATCGCTCCCCAGCGCCGCGGTCTCCGTGTGCCCTGGGCACGAGAACACCTGCTTCGTCTTCGCCGCGTTATTCCGACTGGCCTATTTCACATGTCACCCTGCCCCTCCGCCCGCTTCTGCGGGAGCGCAGGGCTGCTTGGCTTCGGCTGCCGGATGGTGTCTAAACCGCCGACATCCCGTCCTCGCGGCTGCACGGCCGTCGGACGGCTGTGGCAACGACCGGCCGGCGCAGCAGCGCGGCCGCAAGAGGGAGGATGTACATGCTCGTCAGGAAACCGGCAGGACTGGTGACTCGCCGTCACGCGCTGTTGGGCGCGGCAACGTTCGGCGCGGCCGGCCGGCTCGGCATGCCCTACATCGCCAACGCCGCGGCGGCCGAGCCGATCAAGATCGGCCTGCTGCTGGCGAAGACCGGCGAGATCGCCGCGCAGACCGAATACCTGGCGAACGGCACCTACCTGGCGCTGGAGGAGCGCGGCAACAAGATCATGGGCCAGCCGGCCGAGCTGGTCTGGCTCGACGAGCCCAGCCCGCAAGGCTCGCAGCAGAACATGCAGAAGCTGGTGCAGGAGGACGAAGGTCTGCGCCGTGCTCGGCGGCTCGCTGTCAGCTCCAACGGCCTGGCCGAGGAAGCCACCGCGGCGGAGCTGAAGATTCCGTTCGTCTGCAACAACGCCGCCGCCACCGACATGACCGGCAAGAACTGCAACCGCTACACGTTCCGGCTGAACACGCCGGTTTCGGTGCAGGCGAGCGATGTTCGCGCCCGTACATCATGGGTTACGGCAAGAAGTGGTATTTCATCACCGCGTCCTACGCGTTCGGCCAGGACATCGCCAAGTCGTTCAAGGAGCTGCTGGCGAAGGCCGGCGGCACCGTCGTGGGCGACGACAGCGTGCCGCTGAACACGCCGGACTACAGCTCGTTCATCCTGAAGATCCGCCAGGCGAAGCCGGACGTGGTGCTGGGCGGCGTGTCGGCCGGCGATCTTTCCACGTTCCTGAAGCAATGGAACGAGATCGGAATGAAGGGCAAGATCCCGATCTGCGAGATCGCCATCGGCGACACCGACATCTGGTCGGTCGGACCCGAGGCGGCGACCGGCCTGTACACGGCGCTGTGGTGGTACAACAACCCGGCCAACCCGCCGGAGGAGAAGGCATTCGCCGCCGCCTATCTGAAGAAATACGGCAAGCCCGCCGCCGACAAGGCGTGGATGGGCTGGATCGCAGCGAAGTCGCTGTTCGAATCGATCGACGCGGCGAAGTCGACCGAGACCGAGGCGATCATCAAGGGGCTGGAAGCCTGGAAGGGCGGCAGCGCCGGCAGCCCGTACTACTGGCGCAAGGGCGATCACCAGATGCTGCTGCGCAACCTGGTCGTGCAGGTGAAGGACAAGATCACCGACAAGTGGGACTACTTCGACGTCAAGGGCACGGTGCCGAAGGACGCCGTCGGAGCTGGACACAGGTGTTCGGCTCGCCGGAGCGAAGCGGGCTGCCACATGACCTGACCGCGCCGTTCGGCGAACGCGCCGTGCTGGACGTCATTCTGTCGCAGGTGGCCGCCGGGCTGGTGCTCGGCGGCCTCTACGTGCTGATCGCGATCGGCCTGTCGATCATCTTCGGCCTGCTCGGCATCGTGAACTTCGCGCATGGCAACTTCTTCGCGCTCGGCGCGTATTTCGCGCTGACCCTGTACCAGCATTTCGGCTGGCCGGCGGTGATCCTGGCGCCGCTGCTGGTCGGCCTGGTCGGGCATGGTGGTGGAACGACTGCTGATCCGCCGGCTTTACGACAAGGAACCGCTGGTCAGCCTGATCGTCACCTTCGCCCTGGCGCTGATGATCGAGGCGCTGCTGCGGCTGATCTATGGCGGCATCGGCCAGCCGTTCAACCAGCCGCCGATCTTCTCCGGCATCTATCTCTGGGGGCCGGTGCTGATCACCAAGTACCGCGCTGACGGTGTTCGTCACCACGGTGGTGCTGCTGGTCGGCGCTGTGGGCGTTCATGCAGTTCACCCCGTTCGGCCGCATCCTGCGCGCCGGCTCGCGCGATCCGGAGATGGTCGGGCCTGCTGGGCATCCGTCTGCCGCGCGTGCTGACCGCGGTGTTCGGCCTCGGCTGCGCGCATCGCCGGCATCGCCGGGCGTGCTGGCGGCGCCGCTGTGGACGGTGATCCCGTCGATGTCGGAAGGCGCGATCATGCCGGCCTTCGTCGTCGTGACGATCGGCGGGCTGGGCTCGTTCGCCGGCGCGGTGATCGCCGGGCTGATGGTCGGCGTGGTGACCGCGCTGACCATCCAGTTCGAGCCCGACGGCGGCGAACGCCGTGATGTACGTGTTCATGGCGGTGGTGCTGCTGCTGCGCCCGCGCGGCCTGCTGGGCGAGCGGTGGGAGCGGTTCGAGTGATGACCGCCGCCATCCTGCGCCATCCGATCCTGTGGGTCTTCATCGTCCTGGTCGCGCTGACCCTGCTGTGGCAGGCGATCGGCGCGCCGGTCAGCCTGATCACGCAGATCGCGATCTACACGCTGTACGGCGCCGGGGTGAACCTGCTGGTCGGCTACACCGGGCTGGTGCCGTTCGGCGCCTCGGTGTTCTTCGGCTGCGCCAGCTATGCGGTCGCGATCTCCATGCGCGGCTTCCTGCGGCAACGAGATCGCGGCGCTGGTCTTCGCCGTGCTGTTCTCGCTGGTGCTGGCCGCCGCCATCGCGCTGATCATCCTGCGCCGGCGCGGCCTGTATTTCTCCCTGCTGACGCTGGCGTTTTCGCAGATCGCCTTCGAGATCGCCTTCAAATGGACCGACGCTGACCGGCGGCGAGAACGGGCTTGCAGGACGTGCCGCGCCCCTGGCTGGCCAGCGACTGGTCGTTCCACGTCTTCACCGTGGTCACCGTGACCGGCGCGCATGTGGCTGCTGTGGCGCATCGCGCACGCGCCGTTCGGCCGCGTGCTGCAGGCGCTGCGCGACAACGAACAGCGCGTGCTCAGCCTCGGCTACAACACGTTCCGCCTGAAGTTCGAGGCGTTCGTCATCATGGGCGGCGTGGTCGGCTACGCCGGCGCGCTGCTGGCGCTTCATGCTGCGCGGCGCCTATGCCGACAATCTGAGCTGGCAGCACGCCGGCGATGCGCTGCTGATGACGGTGCTGGGCGGCGTGCACCAGTTCCTCGGCCCGCTCTGGGGCGCCATCGCCTTCATTCTGCTGCAGGACCGGCTGTCGCGCGATCACCGAAAGCTGGTGGCTGCTGTTCGCCCCGATCGTCATCGTGTTCGCGCTGGCCTCGCCCGAGGGCATGCAGTCGGCCTGGTGCAGCGGCTGCGCGGGCGGCAGGAATGGACGCTGACGCGGCGCGGCATCCCGCCGCGCCCGGCGCGATCGAGCCGTATCGCGCGGCGAGCACGGCGCAGCTCGATCCCGGCCAGGCCGATCCTGACGGTGCGAGGCCTGCACAAGCGGTTCGGCTCGCTGGTGGTGGCGCAGGACATCGACCTGGAAGTGCATCCGTACCGGCTGCACAGCCTGATCGGCCCGAACGGCGCCGGCAAGACGACGTTCTTCAACATGCTGACCGGCCTGCTGCGCGCCGATGCCGGAACGATCCGCTTCGACGGCCACGACATCACGCATCTGCCAGTGCACCGGCGCATCCGCCTCGGGCTCAGCCGATCGTTCCAGATCCTCAGCGTGTTCCCCAACCTGACGGCGTTCGAGAACGTGCGCGTCGCGGTGCAGGCGCGCAGTGCGCAGCGGCATGCGCTGTGGCGCGACGCGTATGACCTGGAGGAGGTCAACGAGCGCACCTGGTCGCTGCTCGCCGCGGTCGGGCTGGCGGAGCGCGCCGCCGAGCCCTGCGCCAATCTCTCGCACGGCGAGCGGCGGCTGCTGGAGATCGCCATCTCGCTTGCCACCGATGCCACGCCTGCTGCTGCTGGACGAGCCGCTGGCGGGGCTGGCCGAGGCGGATCGCGAGGTGGTCGGCGCGCTGATCCGCCAGCTGGCCGACAACCCACGCGGTGCTGCTGATCGAGCACGACATCGACCGCGTGCTGGCGCTGTCGGACCGCATCACCGTGCTGCACCAGGGCCGGCTGATCGCCGACG
Source organism: uncultured Alphaproteobacteria bacterium (assembly GCA_963773345.1). Classification (GTDB taxonomy): domain Bacteria; phylum Pseudomonadota; class Alphaproteobacteria; order Acetobacterales; family Acetobacteraceae; genus Palsa-883. The sequence goes on from CAVZBG010000011.1 coordinate 420,833, forward strand.
GCAAGCCGGCCGAGGTGGCGAACAATCCCGAGGTGATCACCGCCTATCTCGGCGCCGCGCGCGAAACGTCGTCGCCGCGCGGCGCGCGCCGGCGGCGACGATCGCGTGACGGCGGCGCGAAGGAGCTGCTGCAGCTGGACGGCGTGCGCGGCGGCTACGGCGGCAGCGTGGTGCTGGATGGGCTCGACTCGTCGGTGCACGAGGGCGAGGCGGTGGCGTTGCTCGGCCGCAACGGCGTCGGCAAGACGACGACGCTGCGCGCCATCACCGGCACGGTGGCGAAAAGCGCCGGCCGCATCATGCATCGGCGGCGCCGACATCACCATCGCGCGAAGCCGTACGAGATCAACCGCGCTCGGCATCTCGCTGGTGCCGGAGGGACGCCGGCTGTTCCCCAACCTGACGGTGGTCGAGAACCTGCGCATCGCCGCGCGCGCCGGCGGCGCGTCGCTCGACGAGGTGTATCGACGCTGTTCCCCAAGCTGCAGCATCCTGCAACGCTCGCGCGCCGAGAGCCTGTCGGGCGGCGAGCGGCAGATGCTGGCGATCGCGCGCGCGCTGATGGTGCCGGCGCGGCTGATCCTGCTCGACGAGCCGTTCGAGGGCCTGGCGCCGGCGATCGTCAAGGAGGTGATGGACGCGCTGGTGCGGCTGCGCGGGCGCGTCGCCATGGTGATCGTCGAGCACCATGCCGAGACGGTGCTGCCGATCGCCGACCGCGCCTATGTGCTGGTGAACGGCCAGGTCGCCTACCAGGGCAGCGCACGGGCGCTGGAGGCCGACGCGGCGCTGCAGGCGCGGCTGCTGGGCGTCGTGCACGCGGAGATGGCGGCGGCGTAAAGGCGGCGATTCGTCGGCTGGCGGGACGCTTCCTGACCATGATGACAAGTCGCGCCGCGCGTGGCCCCCGGCGTATTATCCCGGCCGACCTGCACGAACCGGCGGCTCTGTGCTAGACTGCCGGCATGGTGGCTCTTCGCAAGCACGCACCGGCGCGCATGACGCTGACGGAGTTCCTGTCCTGGGACCCGGGCGATCCGTCCGGGCGCGCCTGGCAACTGATCGACGGAGAGCCGGTCGCGATGGCGCCGGGAAACGAGACCCATAGCGCGCTGCAAAGTGAGATCAACGGTCTGCTGCGCAATCATCTGCTGGCTACGCGCAGCCACTGTCGTATCCTCATCGAGCCCGGGATCGTCCCCAGGGTCCATTCCAATCGGAATTTTCGGATACCCGATGTCGGCGTCACGTGTGCCCCTCCATCGCATAGCCTGATGATGCCCGAGCCGGTCCTGCTGATCGAGATTCTGTCGTCGTCCAACGAGGCCGAGACCCGATCAAACATCTGGACTTACACCACAATCCCCACCGTGCAGGAGATTCTCGCCGTCCACAGCACGCGGATCGAAGCGGAGCTGCTCCGACGCAACACCGACGGCACCTGGCCGGCAGAGCCGCAGATCGTTGCGGCTGACGGCATCCTTATCCTTGCCAGCATCGGATTCTCTGTGCCGCTCGCGTCGCTTTACCGGACAACGGCCCTGGCTATCCCCTGACAGCCGCCGCGGCAGGTTGCCTGCCGTCGTGCGGTCCTCGTTGCGACCCTGCGCCTCGGCCCGTGGTCGCATCAACATGGAGCAAGCAATGATCGACCTCTACGGCATGGGCAGCCCGAACGTGGTGAAAATCTACATCGCGCTCGAGGAGCTGGAGCTGCCCTATACCGTCCATCCGATCGACGTGTTCGGCGGCCGGCAGTTCAGCGCCGAGTTCCTCAAGCTCAACCCGAACGCCAAGGTGCCGGTGATCGTCGATCACGAAGGCCCCGGCGGCAAGCCGTACACGGTGTTCGAGTCCGGCGCGATCCTGCTGTATCTCGCCGAGAAGACGCTGCGCCTGCTGCCGACCGACATGGCGGCGCGCTACGAGGTGATCCAGTGGCTGATGGTGCAGATGACCGGCGTCGGGCCGATGTCCGGCCAGCTTATGCATTTCGTTCGTTTCGCGCCCGGCGGCAACGAGTATGCGCGCAGCCGCTACGCCACCCAGGTGCACCGGCTGTTCGAGGTGATCGACGCGCGGCTGGGCCAGGTGCCGTTCCTCGGCGGAGCGGCGTATTCGATCGCCGACATCGCCACCTTCCCGTGGCTGCGCGTGGCGGACATGCTGATCGGCGCGACGAAGAGCAAATACCCAAACGTGCTGCGCTGGGTGGATACCATCGCCGCCCGCCCGGCGGTGATCCGCGCCCTGCAGGCGGTCGATGACGTCCGCGCCCGCACCACGCAGTTCGACAAGGCCGACCCCGACACGGTGGACAAGGTCATGGGCCGCGGTCGTTACGCCGCCGCCTGAGTACACCTCTGCCGCTCTTCGCGGGAGAGGTCGCGGAGCGCAGCGACGCGGGTGAGGGGCGTGCCCACGGTCAGGTGCGGCGACCCGACCCTCACAGCGCCTTGCGGATTTCACCGATCGCCGCGCGGATTTCGTGCTTGTCGGCGCTGGACATATCTTTCTTGGCTTCTTGCGTAGCGATTGTTCGCGCTGCACAACCACGCGCCAACGCTGCTGTCACGCCGCCAGCGCGCGCATCACAGCCTCCGGTTCGCGCGCGATCACCGCGAGCAGAATGCGAGCCGTGCGATCCGGTCGCCGACGATGTTGCTCCCAAGCTTGCAACGCCGCGAGGTCAAGTCCGAAAGCGCGCGCAAACGCAGCCTGTGACAGGCCGAGCCGCGCGCGCAACGCGGCGACATCGATCGCGTCGGGAACCGCAACCCGATAGGTTGGTAACGAAGTCTCGCCGCGCAGGTGTGCGGCCACCTCTCGCGCCGCACCGGCGAGTCGCTCGCCCGAAGCGGTGCGGGGACCGGCGGACGTGACAGCGGTCTTGCGGGTCGGCACGGGCTGATTCCCTGGCGGTATGGCGGCAGGCCGGATCGGTCCTGCCCCACCGCGCGCGGACGCGACTCTAGCGGACGCGACTCTATACGACAATGTCGGATACCGGGAAAGATGCGGCATGCACACCGCGCCGACCACCGCTGCCGCCGCACCGCTGGCTTCTCCCACAATCGTCCGATAGCCTCCCCGCTACGCACAAGGACGACTCATGACCAACCCAACCTGGCCGGCCGACGTGTTCGCTGCCTTGAAGCGCGCCCACATCGCCCAGGTCGGCTATGTGCCCGACGCCGGCCACGCGCACCTGATCGCCGCCGCCCACGCCGACCCCGACATGCGCACCACCGTTCTCACCACCGAGGAGGAAGGCGTCGCGCTGGCCGCCGGCGCCTGGCTCGGCGGGCAGCGCGCGGTGCTGCTGATGCAATCCTCCGGCGTCGGCAACTGCATCAACATGCTGTCGCTGCCGGTAAGCTGCCGCATGCCGTTCCTCACCCTGGTGACGATGCGCGGCGAGTGGGGCGAGTTCAATCCGTGGCAGGTGCCGATGGGCACCGCGACCCCCGCCGTGCTGACCGCCGCCGGTGTGCACGTCCGCCGCGCCGACCGCGCCGAGGACGCGGCCGAGACCGTCGGCGCCGCCACCACCATGGCTTTTGCGAGTTGCGTGCCGGTCGCGGTGCTGTTCTCGCAGCGCCTGATCGGCGCAAAAGTGTTCTGACGCATGAGCACACGCACCGACCTGACGCTCGACCGTCGCGCCGTAGTCGCCACACTGCTGGACGATCCGGGCGACCTGCTGGTGGTGACCGCGCTCGGCTCCGCCTCCTACGACGCCGCTGCCGCCGGCGATCGGGCGCTGAATTTCTACCTCTGGGGTGCTATGGGCGGCACGGCGATGGTCGGCCTCGGCTTGGCGCTGGCCCAGCCGCGCCGGCGCGTCCTGGTGCTGGCCGGGGACGGTGACATGCTGATGGGGTTGGGCTCGCTGGCAACGATTGCCGCGGCACCAGTGCCCAACCTGGCGATCGCCGTGCTCGACAACGCCGCGTTCGGTGAGACCGGTGCACAGGCCAGCCATACCGGGCTGGGCACCGATCTTGCGGCGGTCGCCGCTGCCTGCGGCTGGGGTGCCACCGCCACTGCCAGCAGCATGCCGGAGGTGGCCGCCCTGCGCCCGCGGCTGCGCGCCGAAAAGCTGTTCGCGGTCATCCGTATCTCGCCGGCCGCGCCCCCCCGCCATCTTCCGCCGCGCCAGGGCGCCTATCTCGCCGACCGGTTCCGCCGCGCCCTCGGGGTTGGCGATACCTGAACAGACGCTAATGCTCCGACCTGCCCGGGAATGACGTTGCGTTCCCGTTGAGACTCCGGTGCCGCACCGTCCCGCAGCCCCTTCGTCCAATCGGCGCCTGCGCGCGATTGCCCTGAGGTCCGCGGTGCAGGCACGCCGTGGCCACCGTCGCCATACCCGCCGCAATCCGCTACCCTCCGCGCACCAGACAGGAGACCTGAGCCATGACCGAAGCCTGCATCGTCGGCTGGGCGCACACCCCGTTCGGCAAGCTGGAAGACCCCGACATCGAATCGCTGATCGGCCGCGTCGCCGGCGCGGCGATCGAGGACGCCGGCATCGCGCCGGCCGACATCGACGGCACGTTCGTCAGCCTGTTCAACAACGGGTTCTCCAAGCAGGATTTTCCGGCCTCGCTGGTGCTGCAGCACGTGCCCGAGCTGCGCTTCAAGCCGATCACCCGGTTCGAGAACGCCTGCGCGTCAGGCTCCGCCGCGGTGCATGGGGCGCGCGACTTCCTTGGCGCCGGCCGCGGCCGCTTCGCCCTGGTGATCGGCGTCGAGAAGATGACCGCGACGCCAGGTCCCGAGATCGGCGAGATCCTGCTGAAGGCCAGCTACCAGAAGGAGGAAGCCGACATCCCCGCGGGTTTTGCGGGTGTGTTCGGCCGCATCGCCGACAGCTATTTCCAGCGCTATGGCGATCAGTCCGACGCGCTGGCGGCGATCGCGGCGAAGAACCACAAGAACGGCGTGGATAATCCCTATGCGCAGATCCGCAAGGACCTCGGCTTCGCGTTCTGCCGCACCGTTTCGGAGAAGAATCCTTACGTCGCGCCGCCGCTGAAGCGCACCGACTGCTCGCTGGTCTCCGACGGTGCCGCGGCGCTGGTGCTGGCCGACGAGGACACCGCGCGCGCGATGGGCAAGGCGATCCGCTTCCGCGCCGCCGTGCAGGTGAACGATTTCCTCCCGATCAGCAAGCGCGACATCACTCGCTTCGAGGGTGCAGCCGAAGCCTGGCAACGCGCCCTGGCGGCCGCCGACGTGAAACTGCAAGACCTGTCCTTCGTCGAATCGCACGACTGCTTCACCATCGCCGAGCTGCTGGAATACGAGGCGATGGGTCTGACGCCGGCGGGGCAGGGGGCACGGGCGGTGCTGGAGGGCTGGACCGCGAAGGACGGCAGGCTGCCGGTCAACCCCTCCGGTGGGTTGAAGGCGAAAGGCCATCCGATCGGTGCGACGGGCGTGTCGATGCACGCGATCACCGCGATGCAGTTGACTGGACAGGCCGGCACCATGCAGTTGCCCAAGGCGGAGCTCGGCGCGGTGTTCAACATGGGCGGCGCCGCGGTGGCCAACTACGTTTCGATCCTGGAGCCATTGCGCTGATCCCGACAAGCAACCTCGCGCATCTGCTGTCGCAGACGGCGCGGCGGTTCCCCGACCGGCCGGCGATCATCTGGCGCGAGCAGACCTGGACCTGGGCGCAGTTTTCGGCGCGCGTCCAGGCCGCGGCGGGGGCGCTGGCGGCGCGCGGGGTGCGGCACGGCGACCGCGTGTTGCTGCACGCGCGCAACTCGAACGCCGTGCTGGAGACGATGTTTTCCGCGTGGATGCTCGGCGCGGTGTGGGTGCCGACGAATTTCCGCCTGACTCCGCCGGAGGTCGCGTATCTGGCGAAATCCTCCGGTGCCGCGGTGCACATTTTTGATCCGGTCTATCCCGATCACCAGGCGGCGGCAAAAGCGGAAAATCCAGCCTGCCGGCTCGAGATTCACCTCGGCGGCGAGTGGGATGCGCTGGCGGCAGAAGGGCCGCCGATGACCCGCGCGGCAGATGTCGAGCATGATCATCCGGCGTGGTTCTTCTACACATCCGGAACGACCGGCCGCCCCAAGGCCGGCGTGCTGACGCACGGCCAGATGGAATACGTCGTTTGCAACCACCTGTGCGACCTGATGCCCGGCACCACCGAGCACGACGTGTCGCTGGTGGTCGCACCGCTGTCGCACGGCGCCGGCGTACACGCGTTGCCGCAGGTGGCGCGCGGCGCGGCGACGGTGCTGCTGTCGGGCGAGCGGCTCGATTGCGAGGAGGCGTGGCAGCTCGTCGAACGGCATCGCGTGACCAACATGTTCACCGTACCGACCATCCTGACGATGCTTGCCCGGCACGATGCGGTCGATCGTTACGACCATTCCAGCCTGCGCTACGTGATCTATGCCGGCTCACCGATGTACCGCGCCGATCAGAAATACGCGCTGGGCAAGCTCGGGCCGGTGCTGGTGCAGTATTTCGGCATGGGCGAGGTCACCGGCAACATCACCGTGCTGCCGCCGGCGCTGCACAGCCTGGACGACGCGAAAATGCCGGTCGGAAGCTGTGGTTTTCCGCGCACCGGCATGGAGGTCACGATCATGGACCCGGACGGCAATCACCTGCCGCCCGATGTCACCGGCGAGATCTGCGTGCGCGGCCCAGGCGTGTTCGCCGGGTATCACAACAACCCCGAGGCTACCGCGGCCGCCACGCAGTTCGGCTGGTTTCACACCGGCGATCTCGGCCACGTGGATGCGCGCGGCTTCGTCTATATTACCGGGCGTGCGTCCGACATGTACATCTCCGGCGGATCGAACGTGTATCCGCGCGAGATCGAGGAGGTGCTGCTGACCTGCGCCGGGGTGGTCGAAGCTTGCGTCGTCGGCCTGCCGCACGAGCGCTGGGGCGAAAGCGGCGTGGCCGTGCTGGTGACCGCGCCCGATACCAGGCTGGACGAAGCCGGGGTCTTCGGCCATCTCGACGGCCGGCTGGCGAAATACAAATGGCCGACGCGCGTCGTGTTCTGGCCGGAGCTGCCGAAATCGGGCTACGGCAAAGTCACGAAGCGCGAGGTCAAGCGCATGTTGCAGGAGGCGAACGGATGAACGAGGTCGCAAAGGACGTCGCCAAGATCACCGACTATCACGCGCACGTCTATTACGATCCGGCCGACGCCGACAGCCGCGCCCGGGCCGCGCTGCTGCGCGAATGGGTGGAAGCGTGCTTCCCGGTGCGCATGGGGCGCTGGCACGACGTGCCGGTGGGGCCGCACCCGACGGCGATGTACCAGATCGCCTTCCAGCCCGAGGTGTTTGCCACGCTGGCGCCGTTCATCATGCTGAACCGCATGGGGCTGACGGTGCTGCTGCACCCGGAATCGGGCCGCCCACGTGACGATCATACGCTGCATGCGGTTTGGATGGGCGAGGTGCTGCCGCTGAAGACGGAAGTGCTGCGCGAGGTGGATGGGTAGTGCAAACCTCTCCCGCTCTTCGCGGGAGAGGTCGAGGCGCGAAGCGCCGAGGGTGAGGGTGGTGCACGCGGCACGCACCCTCACCCGCGTCGCAAGGGCTCCGCGACCTCTCCCGCAATCGCGGGAGCGGTTAAACGCAACCGTCACCCGCTGCGATACCGCCTCGGGATCACCACGTTCGCCAGCCCCGTCAGCCCCAGCGTCGTCGCCATCAGGATGAACGCCAGCGCCGCGGCGAATGGCCAGTTGTTGTCCCCGGAGAACGCCCAGTACAGCAGCGGCGCCATCATCTGGAACTTCGGCCCCCCCAGCAGCACCGGCGTCGCGAACGCATTCATGCACAGGATGAAGCACAGCACCGCGGCGATCAGCACGCCCGGCAGCGCCAGCGGGAACACGATGCGCCAGAACGCCCGCGAGGGCGCCGCCCCCATCGAGGCGGCCGCCTCCTCCAGCCGCGGATCGATGCCCTCGAACACGCTCTGCAGGGTCAGCACGGTGAACGGCAGGTTGATCGCGAGGATGCCCAGGATCACCGCCGGTTCGCTGTACATCAGATTGATCGGCCCGGCACCGAACGCGCGCTGCGAAACGATGTCCAGCATGCCGCCGCGGCTGAACAGGATCATCCAGCCCGCGGTGCGCGTGGTCGAGCCGATGAACAGCGGCAGCACCGTCAGCACCACCAGCGCCGATTTCCACCGGCTGGTGCTGCGCGCCAGCCGCCAGGCCATCGGCAGGCCGAACGCCAGGCACGCCGCGGTGACGATGACGGAGACGCGGATCGTCGTGTACAGCACGCCGCGGTAGAATGGATCGACGAAGAACCGAACGTAGTTCGCCGGTGTCATCGCCGCGATCATCATCTCGGTCGGATCGAACCGATTGAGGCTGTCGCGCAGCATGAAGCCGAGCGGCACCACCAGCATCAGGACCATCAGCAAGCTGGCCGGTCCAAGCAGCGCCAGCGCGGCGCCGGCGTCACGCCGGCGCGCCGCTTGCTCGATCGCGCGACTCACGCGCCCCGACACGGCCGCTCCAGTCGGTCACGCTTTAGCTGTGCTGGATGTTCTTCAGCCACCAGTCGTTCAGCGCGTCAGACTCCTTGGTCAATGCGGCATAGTCCGCGGGCACAAGCTTCGGCCTTGGTGTGGGGAAGGCAAGCTGCTCGCCCACCTTGCCGCTGAGCGGCGCGTTGTCCACCGTCGGCAGGTAGCCCATGTGCGCAGCAAACCCCTGTTGCGCTGACGGCTCCAGCAGGGCATTCATGTATTTGAACGCGGCGTCCTTGTTTGGCGCATTCTTCGGCACGACCATGCCGGAGACGTAAAGAATCGCACCTTCCTTTGGAAAGGTGCCTTGGACCGGAAAGCCCGCATTCTGCCACATGAAGCTGCGCGCCAGCCAGATCACCGCAATCTCGATCTCACCCGACTTGAACGCCGCCGCAAGATCATCGGTCTGCGGATACAACCGCAGGCCGTTGGCATTCAGCTTCAGCATGAACGCCTTCGCCTGGTCGAAATCGGTGGTGGTGCCGGTGGTGTACAGGCTGGCGCCCGCGATCAGCCACAGCGCGCTCTGATTGACGACGCCGATCTTGCCCTTCCATTTCGGGTCGAGCAGTTCGCCAAAGCTTTGCGGCGGCTTCTGCACGGTGGCCGGATTATACAGGATCACCTGCGCGCTATAGATGTGCGGCACGAAGCCGGGCATGCGCAGTTCCGGCACGACATGCTGCAGGTTCGGCACCTCGGTCGGATCAAGCAGCTCCACCAGATCGGCCGAGGTCGCACGATAGCCGTTCACCGCGCCAAGGCAGGCGATGTCCATTGTGCCATGCGGCAGTTTTCGTTGCGCCATCAGCTTGGCCAGGCGCGGCACCTCGTCGCCGACATCCTGGATCACATTGACGCCCAGTGGTTTCAGGATCGGATCGTCGATGTTCTCGCGCAGCAGCCGGGCGTAGTCGCCGCCCCAGGTGCCGACGACGCAGGTCTCGGCCGCAGCGGCACGGCGCGACAGCAGGGAGGGTGCCGCGAGCAGCGCGCCGGCAGCCAGCACCGCGCGGCGCGACACGGTGGCGTGGTGGTTGGAGTCAGGCATCGTTGGTCTCCCTTGCTGGGCTGAAGTGGGGGACATCCGCCGCAATCGGCCGGTCGTTGGCGTCGAACAGGAACTCTTCGCCCGCCGACCAGTGCAGCGAGACGCGCGTCCCGGCCTTGTGGCGCGGCACGGCGTCCGGGCCAAGGCCCAAACCGCGCGCCAGGATCGCGAGCTCCGGTCCCAGACGCACGACATGCTCCACCGTCGCACCAAGCCAGGTGCACAGCTCGACGGTGCCCTCGGCGCGCGCGCCGGCACGCCCCGCCTCGCCGATGCGGATGCTGTCGGGCCGCACCGCGAGGCTCGCCGCGCCGGCGGCGCGATAGGCGGCGGCCAGCGTGATCGCCGGGGCGTTGGCCGGCAGCAGTCGCATTCCGCCATCGATCCGACCCGGCACGACGTTGCTGCCGCCGATGAAGCGGGCAACGAAGGGATTGGCCGGACGCAGATGCAGCGCCTCGGGCGGGCCGATCTGCTGCACCTTGCCGTCGTGCATCAGCACCAGGCGATCGGCCAGCGCCATCGCCTCGGTCTGGTCGTGGGTCACCATGATCGTCGTGATCCCGCGGCCCTGCTGCAGCAGGCGGATCTCGCGCGCCATGTCCTGGCGCAGTGCGGCGTCGAGGTTGGACAGCGGCTCGTCCAGCAGCAGCACGCGCGGATGGATCGCCAGCGCGCGCGCCAGCGCCACGCGCTGCTGCTGACCGCCGGACAGGTGACGCGGCAGGCGCGTCGCAAAGGCTTCCAGCCGCACCAGGCGGAGCATCTCCGCGACGCGTGCCTCCGTCGCCTTCGCATCGCCCCGGCGCATCTCCAGGCCGAAGGCGATGTTGCGCGCCACATTCAGATGCGGAAACAGCGCGTAGCTCTGGAACACGATGCCCATGTCGCGCCGATGCGGCGGCAGTGCGACGATGCTGCTGCCGTCCAGGCGGATATCCCCCGCGTTGGGGGCGATGAAGCCGGCGATCAGGCGCAGCGTGGTGGTCTTGCCGCAGCCGGATGGGCCGAGCAGCACGACCATCTCCCCGGGCGTCACCTCCAGGCTGACGTCGTCCACCGCGGTGTGGGTGCCAAAGCGTCGGACGAGGCGGTCGAGCGACAGCGCCGAGGCCCCGGATGCAGCCGTCATCGCACCACCCGGCCAAGCCGCACGAAGCGATCCAGCAGCAACAGCAGCACGGCGATCCCGACTGTCTGTGCGACCGCCACCGCCGCCACCATCGGATCGATATGGTATTCAAGATATTGCAGCACGGCGACGGGCAGCGTGGTCACGCCGGGGCTGGTCAGGAACAGGGCGAGTTCGAGATTCTCGAACGAGATCACGAAGGCGAACAGCGCGCCGGCGATGATGCCGGGGCGCATCGCCGGCAGGGTGACGCGCCAGATCACTTTCAGCGGATGGGCGCCCAGGCTGGCAGCGGCTTCCTCGGCGGTGCGGTCGTGGGTGGCCAGGCTGGCGAGGCACAGCCGCACCACCCAGGGTGTCGTGATCATGACATGCGCCAGCACCAGGCCGATGAGCGAGCCGGACAGCGCGGTGCCGGCCTGTTCATCGATGCTCACCAGCACGATGTAGACCGCGAGTCCGAGGGCGATGCCGGGCACGGTGATCGGCGCAAGCAGCAGCGTGCTGATCAGTCCGGTGCCACGGAAACGATGGCGCGACAGGCCGATGCCGGCGGGCACGCCCAGCAGCAGGCTGCCGGCCACCGCGGCGATGCCAAGCTGCAGGCTGGTCCAGATCGGTGCGCCAAAGGTCGCCGGAATCGCCGGATACCAGTCCAGCGTGTAGCCGCGCGGCGGGAACAGGATCAGCTTCTCGTTGAACACGCTGAGGTACAGCGTCAACAGCAGCGGCACGCCGATCAGCGCGACGCCGACGGTCACCAGCAGCGATACCGCCGCGTGCTCCACCCGCGCCAGCGCGTCCGTCATGCGTGTTCCAGCCTGTAAATCGCCGCGACGAGCTTTCCGCGTCGCGATCCGCGGTGTCAACGAGGAAGCCGACAGCCACGACAAGGCGGTCGGACGGCGCCGCATGGCAGGGAACGGCCGGCACGGCAGTTCGGCCGAGGGCTACAAGCGGTTCCGCACGAACGCGCCGTTCGCCATGATCGCGTCCAGCCGCCCGCCATCGCTGCGGAACACACCAAGGTCGCGATACGGATCGCCGTCCACCACCAGCAGGTCGGCGAAAGCGCCGGGGACCAGCTCGCCGAGTTTGCCGACCTGCCGCACGATCTCGGCGTTCACCAGGGTGGCCGAGCGGATGATCTCCTGCGGCGACATCGCACCGGCGCGCAGGGTGAACTCGGTGCAGTGGTCGGTCTGCAACTGGCCCAGCAGGTCGCTGCCGAAGCCGATCTTTACGCCCGCGGTGCGGCAGATCTCCAGCGAGCGGAGACCGGCTTCCAGTACCAGCTCGTTTTTCGCCAGGCTGTAGGTGGAAAGACCATAGTCCGGGCCGCGGCGCTTCAGCGCGTCGTAGGCGACCAGTGTGGGGACGATGTAGGCGCCGCGCTCGGCCATCAGCCGCGCTGTCGGCGTATCGATCAGGTTGCCGTGCTCGATGGTGCGCACGCCGGCCCGCACCGCGCGCTCGATTGCCTTGGCGCTGTAAGCGTGGGCGCAGACATAGCTGCCCCAGCGCGTCGCCTCGTCGACTGCGGCCTCGATCTCGTCGATGCGGTATTGCAGGCTCTCCAGCGGGTCGAGCTGCGAGGCGACCCCGCCGGACACCATCAGCTTGATGTGGTCGGCGCCCTTGCGCAGCTCGTCGCGCGTTGCCTTGATGACGTCCGGGACGCCGTCGGCGACGCGCGCGGTCCAGCTCAGGCCGGAGCAGCAGGCGCAGAAGTTTTGCCCCTGGGTGCGCAGGCGCTGATCGGCGTGGCCGCCGGTCTGGCTCAGCGGCTGGCCGGCGATGAACAGGCGCGGGCCGACGAACAGGCCCTGCTCGACCGCGGCCTTGATGCCCCAGTCGGCGCCGCCGGTGTCGCGCAGCGTGGTGAAGCCGCGGTTCAGCATCGCGCGCATCTGCACCGAGCCTTTGGCAGCGAGCAGAGTCAGCGGCACGTCGGCCAGCAGGCGCAGGTTCACCTCGGTCAGCACGACGTGGATGTGCGCGTCGATCAGCCCTGGCATCAGCGTGCGGTGGCCGATGGCGATGCGCTGGGCGCCGGCGGCGGTGATCGGGCGGTCGGAGACCTCCTTGATCGTTGCGTCCTCGACCAGGACTTCGACGCCGTCGATCAGATCGTCGCGGCGCGGATCGAGGAAGCGTCCGCCGGTGAAGACGTAGGAGGTCATGCTTGGCTCCTGAGGCTGTTCATGACCGGCCGGACTAGCGACCCGGTCGCCGTTCGGGATAGCGCGCGACGGCCGCGTCGTCGATCAGCCAGGGGGCGTGCTCCGAGGTCCAGATGTGCACGGTGGGGCGCACGCCGGGGTCGTCGTCGAGCGTCGCGACCCGCAGGAGGACGCGCGATTGCGCTGGGAACTCGGCGATCATCTGCGAGCCACAGAGCGAACAGAACCAGCGGTTCTTGTCGGGCGACGAGGCGTAGCGGGTGAGTTTGTCCTCGCCTGATGTCCAGCGGAAGTGCGCGCGGTCGACGGCTGCCGAGCTGTTGAAAGCCGCGGCGTGGGACTTTCGGCAGGTCGCGCAGTGGCAGTGCACGATGGGGCCATCGAGCTGGTCGGCTTCGTAGCGCACCGCGGCACAGAGGCAGCTTCCGTGCAGGGGCATGGTTGGGTCTCCGGCAGGGTGTGGCGGGACACTAGCATGAAGGGGCGGGTGGGGCAGGGTTGGTGGGGATGATAGAGCGATTTCACCCGGGCTGGAAACGATCTGTCATTGCGAGGACCGCTGCGCTCCTCGCAATGACGGCTGGATTTGCTGGGCGCAACCCTCACCCTCGGCGCTGCGCGCCTCGACCTCTCCCGCTCCGCGGGAGAGGTATACGAGGTTAGCTGTCCATCTTCAGTGCGGCCAGGAACGCCGACTGCGGGATCTCCACCTTGCCGAACTGGCGCATGCGCTTCTTGCCCTCCTTCTGCTTCTCCAGCAGTTTCCGCTTCCGCGTCACATCGCCGCCGTAACACTTCGCAGTCACGTCCTTGCTCAGCGCGCCGATCGTTTCGCGCGCAACAATCCGCCCGCCGATCGCCGCCTGCACTGCGATCTTGAACAACTGCCGCGGGATCAGGCCCTTCAGCTTGACGCAGATCGACCGCCCGCGCGCCTCGGCCGCCGAGCGGTGGGCGATGAAACTCAGCGCGTCCACCGGATCGCCGTTCACCATGATGGAGATGCGCACCAGGTCGCCCTCGGCATAGCCGTCCATGTGGTAATCGAAGCTGGCGTAGCCGCGCGAGACCGATTTCAGCCGGTCGTAGAAGTCGAACACCACCTCGTTCAGCGGCAGCCGGTAGACCGCCATGGCGCGGTTGCCGACATAGGTCAGGTCCACCTGCTCGCCGCGCCGATCGTTGCAAAGATGCAACACAGCGCCGAGATACTCGTCCGGCACCATGATGGTGGCGCGGATCCACGGCTCCTCCATGTGGTCGATCACGCTGCCGTCCGGCAGGTCCACCGGGTTGTGCAGCTCCTGCATCGTTCCGTTGGTGCGATGCACGCGATAGACCACCGAGGGTGCGGTGGCGATCAGGTCGAGATCGAATTCTCGCGTTAGCCGCTCCTGGATGATCTCCAGGTGCAACAACCCCAGGAACCCGCAGCGGAAGCCGAATCCCAGCGCCGCCGAGGTCTCCGGCTCGTAGTGGAAGCTGGCGTCGTTCAGCCGCAGCTTTCCCAGTGACTCGCGCAGTTTTTCGAAATCGTCGGAGTCGACCGGATACAAGCCGCACCACACCACCGGGACCGACGGCTTGAAGCCCGGCAGCGCCTCGGTCGCCGGGGTGCGGTCGTCGGTGATCGTGTCGCCGACCGAGCAATCCGCCACCGTCTTGATCGCCGCGGTGATGAAGCCGATCTCGCCGGGACCCAGGTCGTCTGTCGGGATCATTTTCGGCGAGAAGATGCCGACCTGCTCGACCTGGTAGACCGCGCCGTTCGACATCATGCGGATTTTTTGCCCGCGCTTGAGGCGGCCGTCCTTCACCCGGACCAGCAGCACGACGCCCAGGTACTGGTCGTACCAGCTATCGACCAGCAGCACTTTCATCGGTGCCGCAGCATCCCCGCGCGGCGGCGGCAGGCGGTACACCAGCGCCTCCAGCACGCCCTCGATGTTCAGGCCGGTCTTGGCGCTGATCTCGACCGCGTCGGAGGCATCCAGGCCGATCACGTCCTCGATCTGCTGCTTCACCCGCTCCGGCTCGGCCGCTGGCAGGTCGATCTTGTTCAACACCGGGACGATCTCGTGGTTGGCCTCGATCGCCTGGTAGACGTTGGCGAGCGTCTGCGCCTCCACGCCCTGGGAGGCGTCGACCACCAGCAGCGACCCCTCGCAGGCGGCCAGGCTGCGGGAGACCTCGTAGGCGAAGTCGACGTGGCCGGGGGTGTCCATCAGGTTCAGCTCGTAGACCTGGCCGTTCTTCGCCTGGTAGGTCAGCCGGACGGTCTGCGCCTTGATGGTGATGCCGCGCTCGCGCTCCAGGTCCATGTTGTCCAGGACCTGCGGCGTCATCTCGCGGTCGGTCAGCGCGCCGGTCGCCTGGATCAGCCGGTCGGCCAGGGTGGATTTCCCGTGGTCGATGTGCGCGATGATCGCGAAGTTGCGGATATGGTCGATCGGGGTGTCGGTCATGACCAGTCGTCAGTTGTCAGTCGTCAGTTGTCAGAGTGGCGCGTCGCGCCGGCAGGTTGGCGGGTCAGATAGAGGCTCCGGTCACCGGTGTCATCTGCGGTCGGCGGTGGGCGCGCCGTTCGCGCGTCGCATGGCGCCGCCGCGACCAGCGGCAGGGGCGAGCGGCCGCGTGGCCGTGGCGCGGCGCTCCGCGGTCACTCGGCGTCCAGGCGATCCCCTGCGCGTGGCCGCTGGCGCTTGCCGGCGCGTGCCAGGATGGTCCGCGCCGACCCCGGCTGGGCGCGCGCCGCCCTGGCCGCAAAATACCGCTCAGTCTCCGCCTGCGCGCCAACATGGGCGGCGAGCACGGTGGCGATGTACTGGTTGACGCTGACTCCGGCCCTGGCGGCCTGGGCGGTCACGATCGCCTTCAGTTCCTCCGACAGGCGCAGTGGGAACGTGGTCATGACCGCAACCTCCGTAAGACCGCCGCCGGACGCACTGCCGCCATGCCAAACCGCGCAGCCCCGGTGCGCATGTCGTCGACGTTGAACGTCGCGATCAGGTCGGCGCCGCCGTTGATGGCGGTTTCCAGCACCATGTCGTCATCCGGATCCGCCGCAACCGGGCGCCAGCGATAATCCATCGCCACCGGCACGCACAACCCGGCGAGTTCGTCCAGTACCTGCGATCACCGCCGGACCATCGACGCCGATCATGTGCAGCACCGCCGGGCGGGTGAGCACGGCCTCATATTCCAGCAACAGAGTGGTCGACATCAGCAAGCTGACATTCCCGTCAAGAATCTCGATCAGCAACTGGCGCGAGGCGCCGGTAGGGCTATCGAAGGCCGCGACCAGCACATCCGTGTCCAGCACGATGCGAATCATGTGTGATGTCGTATGCGATATCACAACCCGTCGTCAAGCCACTGCAGCGTCCGCCGGACGGCACAACGCGGCAGCCCCTTCCCCTGGCCGTGACCGCCCGAGGACATTCCCCCCGGCGCGGTTCACCCTTGCTTCACCTCAAGGCGGAACGCCCCAACCCGGCGCGAGACTGCCCCAATGATACCCAAGGCAGTCCGATGAAGACCAAGGTCCTGGCCGCGATCGGCGAGGACGGGTTGCGCCGCCCCGCCGTGGTGAACGCCGCGCTGGCGACGAGTGACCGGGTGAAATTCGCCTTCACCCTGCCGCAGGCCGTGCTGGCGCGCACCCGTGTGGCCGCAAACGTTTGCCGGCACCACCATTGATCGCGGCGTCCAACGCCATACCGTCGTCCGGACGCTGCAATCGGGCGCCAGCGATCATCCATCGCCACCGGAAGGCGCAGCCCGGCGCGTTCATCCAGGACCGCGATCTTCGCCGGCCTGTCGACCCCGATCTTGTGCAGCACCGCCGGGCGGGCGGATCGGTCCCCTGGTCACCGAGTTTTCGCCGATGGACGACATTCTCCAGCGTTCGGCTGGCGGTACCGATTCCGGCACCTGCAGTTCATCGTGCAATGAGGCAAAAATCGTGCGATGATTACAGATCGCGGCAGCGCAGGCTTGTATGGCGTATTCGACACGAGCATGCCACTGCTTGCGGTCGTCCCTCGCGGTCCGGCTCGTCGCTGGTGAGCCGGTTCCCGTCTGGGGAATGTCGGGTCGTGACGCCGCCAACGGCACGTCGTTCGTGCTGGCATTTGGTCTGACGCGGGGATCGCTGCGCAGGCGAATTGCGCCACGCGGCGGCTCGGGGGGACGACGCGGGACAACGGGGGGCACCTAAGATGCAGCGATCGCGCTCTCGCGTTGTGACTGACCTTCCCGAACGCCCACCAGCAACCACGCGCCGGACATTCCTGCTGGCGACCGCTGCCGTCACGTCCGGGTTTGGCGTGTTCGGCGGCCCGACGGGCGCCCATGCACAGCAACCTGCGCCGGCCGCCCTCGACGATCCGGGATTTCTGCACCTCTCGAAGGCCGTCACCGGCCACGCCGATCTTGACCCGACGATCGCCAGCCGCCTGATGGCCGCGCTGCATCGCGCGGATCCAGGCTTCATCGACCACGCCTCCCACCTGGCCAGCCTGGTTCACGACGGACAGCCACCCGAGGCGTTGCTTGCGGCCGCCGATCCCGCCGGCCTGCGCGACGCCATGCTCACCATTGTGGCCGCCTGGTACACCGGCACCGTCGGACACGGGCCGCAGGCCGAAATGGTCAGCTACGCCGACTCGCTGATGTATCGCCCGGTCAGCGATGGGCTTCCGGTTCCGACCTATTGCTTCAATGGCCCGATCTGGTGGACCGGACCGCCGCCCGCGGCCGGGGTCAGCGCGCCGGCGGGAACACCGCTCGCACCACCGGCGCCATCTCCCGCCGCCGCGACGCCGAAAGGGGGTTGAGCCATGCCAACGCCCGTCTTCGGTCCCAATGGCGACGCCAGCGCCGACGTGATCGTGGTCGGCTCCGGTGTGGTCGGCGCCATGATCGCCGACCAGCTTGCCGGCCAGGGCCACTCGGTGCTGATCCTGGAGGCCGGGCTGCGCATCGAGCGCGCCCAGGCGGTGGAGAACTGGCGCAACATGCCGTTCGAGAACCGCGTCGGCTCGGACTTCCAGGGCCTCTACCCGCAGGCGCCCAACGCGCCGGCACCACTGTATTTCCCCGAGAACAACTATGTCGGCCTGCACGGCCCCAACGGCAGTGGGTTCAAGCAGGGCTATCTCCGCACCGTAGGCGGAACGACCTGGCACTGGGCGGCGTCCTGCTGGCGGCACCTGCCGGTCGATCTGCGCATGCAATCGACCTACGGCGTGGGCCGCGACTGGCCGATCTCCTACGACGATCTCGAACTCTATTACTGCCGGGCGGAGGAGGAGCTGGGCGTCGCCGGCCCCAGCGATCCCGCGCGGCAATCACCCGCGGAACGCAGCAAGCCGTATCCCATGGACATGATCCCGTGGAACTACGGCGACACACGTTTCGCCGAGGTGGTGAACCCGCACGGCTACCGCTCCATCCCCATCCCGCAAGGCCGCAGCTCGCGGCCGTGGAACGGTCGGCCGACCTGCTGCGGCAACAACAATTGCCAACCGATTTGCCCGATCGGGGCAATGTACAACGGCATTCATCATGTGCAGCGCGCCGAGGCCAAGGGCGTGAAGGTATTGGCGGAATCGGTCGTCTACAGGATCGACACCGACGAAAACAATCGTTTGGCCGCGGTGCACTGGTACAGCGCCGACCACCAGTCGCACCAGGCGACCGGAAAAGTCTTCGTGCTGGCCTGCAACGCCCTGGAAACGCCGCGCCTGCTGCTGCTCGCCGCCAATGAGCGCAATCCCAACGGCATCGCCAACCGCACCGACCAGGTCGGTCGCTACATGATGGATCACTCGGGCTTCCACTGCACGTTCCTCGCCAACGAGCCGCTGTGGACCGGCCGTGGCCCGGCGCAGAGCAGTTGCCTGGTCGGACCGCGCGACGGCGCGTTCCGTTCGAAATATTCGGCCAACAAGATCATCGTCGACAACATCAGCCGCGTCGGTCCGGCGACGCAACAGGCGCTGAAACTGGGGCTGGTGGGCAACGCGCTCGACGCGGAGATCCGGCGCCGCGCGATCTTCGGGATCGATCTGTCGATCAGTCTGGAACCGCTGCCGGACCCGAAGAACCGGGTGACGCTGAGCAAGACCCGCCGCGATCCGCTGGGCCTCGCCTGCCCCGATGTCTATTACGATGTCGGCGACTATGTGCTGCGCGGCGCCGATGCCTCGCACAAGCAGCTTGAGCATATCGGATCGCTGTTCGGGGCGGTGGAGTTCAACATCACCACCCAGCTCAACGCCAATAATCATATCATGGGCGGCACCATCATGGGTACCGACCCGAAGGACTCCGTGGTGGACCCCGATGGCTGCGCCCACGACCACGCCAATCTCTGGCTTCCCGGCGGTGGCACCATGGTCTCGGCCAGCGTCGTCAACAGCACGCTGACCATGGTGGCGCTCGGCCTCAAATCGGCGGACGCGATCGCCAAGGCGCTGCGGCACGCATGATGACCCCGGCGCAGACAATGAGGGCGCACACAATGAGGGTCGGCTGTGCTGCCGGCGTGGTGTGGGCGGCCTGGCTGATGCTCTGGCTGCTTGGGGCGCCGGGCATCGCCCACGGCCAAACGGCCAGCTCCGACCAGGCGACGCTGATCGAGCAAGGGCGGTACGTCGCGGTGGCCGGCGACTGCGCCGGCTGCCACACCAAACCCGGCGGCGGCAAACCTTTCGCCGGCGGCTACGGCATCGCATCGCCGCTCGGCACGATCTTCTCCAGCAACATCACGCCGTCCAGGACCCACGGCATCGGCACTTACACCGAGGCGGCGTTCGCCCGCGCACTGCGCGAGGGTGTGCGCGCCGACGGCGGGCACCTGTACCCGGCGATGCCCTACACATCCTATTCCGGAATGACCGACGCGGATGTGCACGCGCTCTACACATATTTCATGCATGGCGTGGCGCCGGTCGACGCGACCCCGCCGCGGACGACGCTGCCGTTCCCGTTCGATCTTCGCGTGTCGATGGTGGCGTGGAACCTGATCTTCCTCGACGACCGCCGTTTCACGCCCGATCCCGGCAGAAGCGCCGAATGGAATCGCGGCGCCTATCTGACCCGGGTGATGGAGCACTGCGACGCCTGCCACACGCCGCGCAACCTGCTGATGGGCGAAAGCAGCGGCAAGGCCTATGCGGGCGGCCCGCTCGGCTCGTGGTATGCGCCCAACATCACCTCGGATCCGGTCAGCGGCGTCGGCGGCTGGAGCAACGCCGAGCTTGTCCAATACCTCGGGACCGGTGCGGTTCGTGGCAAGGCGCAGGCTGGCGGTCCCATGGCCGAGGCGGTGCACGACAGCCTGCAATATCTGACGCGGGATGATCTGGCCGCCATCGCCACGTACGTGAAAAGCATCCCGCCGATTCGTGATCCCGCGGAGACGCGGCCGGCCTACGCCCACGGCCAGCCCGCCGATTTCGAGGCCAGCCTGCGCGGCAAGGCCAAGCAGACCAGTGGCAGCCCGATCGAGGGCGGGGCTGCATTGTTCAGCGCATTTTGCGCCAGTTGCCACCAGCCGACCGGCGGGGGCACGCCCAACCAGAGCTATCCGGCGCTGTTCCACAACACGGCGACCGGTGACATCAGCGCCAACAACATGATCTCGGCAATCCTGTTCGGCGTCGATCGCACGGTCGGCGACCACCACGTGCTGATGCCGCGCTTCGACCAGCTGTCCTACGTGCAGACGTTGTCGGACGCGCAGATCGCGGCGATCGGCAGCTTCGTCGCGCGGCAATTCGGCAACCCGAGCCTGGTGGTGACCGCGGCGGACGTGGCGACCGTCCGTGCCGGCGGCCCGGCTCCGCCGTTGGCGCTGGTCTCGACCTTTGCCGTGCCGACGCTGGTGATTGTCGGCGTGATCATCGTCGCGTTCGTCGTCGTGCTGCTGGTTCGGCGTCCGCATCAGAGGTCCCGCGCGTAAGGGCCTGAGGCAAAACAAGTGCTTCAACCGCACGTGCGGCAAACTTCCGTGTCATGGCCGGGCTTGGCCCGGCCACCCACGACTGTCCTTGTTACGAGCTACAAAGTCGTGGATGACCGGGCCAAGCCCGGTCATGACACGGGATGCTATGACCCGTCCCAGTCGATTCGGTTATTCCACCCCGGGCCCTAAGCCCCTGGGCGGTCGGTTGCTGGGCACCGCTGGTTGTGGCGGCGGCGCTGATGGCCGCACGGTTTTGCGCGCCATATCCGCGCCGTGCGGGCGCCCGTCCCGTCGTCGATACGCTTCCCCGCGAAAGCCATTCCGCCGGCCGTGACAACCCGATGACATCAACCCCGGCGCGGCCCACCGTTGATTCACGTCAAGGCGGCCTTCCCCGACCCAGCGCCAGACTGCCGCAGCGACGCGCGGAGAAATCCGATGAAGACCGAAGTGCTGGCAGCAATCGGCGAGGACGGGTTGCGCCGCCCCGCCGCGGTGAACGCCGCGCTGGCGGCCAACGACCGGGTCAAATACGCCTTCACCCTTCTGCAGGCCGCGCAGGCGCATGCCGATCATCCGGAAGCACCGGGGGAAAACCTGAAGCGCGAGCGGATCGCCTGCGGCATCGACGACCTTGACCTCGACGGCACAATCGCCGCCACCCGCCGCCAGGGTGCGCGCTATCAGGTGCCGGGCGCGCAGCGGCTGCTGGCGGGCATCGCCGCCGACATGCGGGTGATGGCCGCGCCGCTGCTGGCCGCCGCGCGACCCCCCGGGCAGGCTGATCCCGCCGCGCGGCTCGACGCACTGCTCGCCGCCATGCCCAGCGCCGAGGACGACCTGCTGGACGCCGGCGCGGTCGCCGCGATGACCAGCGCCCGCCACGGCGGCGCCGACAGCCTGCATCTTCTCGTGATGGACCTGCACAAGGAGCTGAACGCCCAGCAGGTGGCGCTGGCGCAGGAAAGCCTGGACGGCGCCGCGGTCTACGGCCTGCAGGAGGCGGATCGCCCGCGCGTCGCCGCCTTCATGGCCGGCCTGAACCGCACCGCGCCGCTGAAGGGCGACCACCCCGGCCTCGGCACCACGGCCACGCGCAGCGGCGAGCGGCTGGTGATCCAGAACGACATCGGCACCACCGACGCACACGTGATCGTCATCCACGTGGACTTGCTGGTGGTCAGCGTCACCTACACCGACGTCCATCCGGAGCGCCTGGCCTTCTTCCAGAGCCTGCTGGACCGCTATCACCCGGAATGGGAAACCGCGCGATCCGGCACGCTGGCGGCGGGGGCGGCGTTTCACCTCGCGACCGGCCGCTTCACCGCCGCCGACGAGGCCGCCTGTCGCGCCTATCTGGAATTCCTCGGCTCGCGCCTGGTGTTCCTGATCGACTGGAACCGCGCCCGCAAGCAGCTTCGCGCCTTCCTGCCCGGCAAGGCGCGGCTCGTGCTGCTGCGCTGGGCGGCGGACCAGGAGGTCGGTCATCGCGGCTTCCTGGAACTGGGCGGGGCAAAACTGATCAACCAGGCGATCGAGGCCACCGCCGGCTCGGCGATGCATTTCGGCGACCGGCTGTCCGACGTGCTCGGCGTGGCGGAAACCGAGGCGTTTCTGCGCTTCGTGTTCCACGCCGCCACCGACGGGCTGTTGGCGCGCCGCTCGCCGTCGTTCGTGCGCGACCGGGTGCGCGCCGAGCTGCTGCGCCACTTCACCAACGAGGAACGGCGGCTGTTGCAGTTGGCCGCCGATCACGCCGGCCTGGTGTTCGAACTGGCGTCGCTGACGCGCGACGGGGTGCAGGCGGTCACCGGCGGGGCGCACGGGCTGGAGAAACTGGTCCGGCGCGCCGCGCGGTTCGAGCACGACGCCGACCAGTTGGTGATCGATGTGCGGGACGCCGTGAAGCGGCGGCCGGAGTACGGCGCGTTCCGTCCGCTGATCGAGGCCTCGGACGACGCCGCCGACGAGCTGGAGGAGGCAGTGTTCCTGCTCGGAATGCTGGCGGCGGCGAAGCCGGATGGCCCCGTGCTCGAACCGCTGCGCACGCTGGCCGGGCTGCTCGACGAAGCCGCGCGGGAATGGGTCAAGGCGCTGGCGCATGCCGCGCATGTGAAGGATCCCGGCACGGCGGACGACACCGACGATTTCCTCACCGCGATCGATCGCATCGCGGCGCTGGAGCACGAGGCCGACGACGTCGAGCGGGCGCTGACCGAGGCGGCGGTGCGGCACGCGGCGGATTTCCGGCAGTTGCACCTGTATGCGGCACTCGGCACCAAGCTGGAGGCGGCGTCGGACGCGCTGATGCACGCCAGCCTGGTCCTGCGCGATCATGTCCTGGCGGAGCTGGCCGGTGGCTGAGGGACCGCGCTGTCTGTTCATCCTGCCGGGTGAGCCCTTGCCGCCAGGCGGTGCCGAGACAGTGGGCGGCAAGGCGAGGGGCCTGATGCGCATGGCGAACGCCGGCCTGAACGTGCCGGCCGGCTTCGTGCTTACCACCGACTGGTATCACGCGCTGCGCCTCGGGACCGAGGATGACCGTTCGCTGCGACGCGCGCTGGCCGGCGGGATCAGTCGGCTGGAGGCGGCGACCGGCCTCGGCTTCGGCTCGGCACGGCGACCGCTGCTGGTCTCGGTGCGCTCGGGCGCAGCGGTGTCGATGCCCGGCATGATGGAGACGGTGCTGGACGTCGGGCTGACGCCGCACTCGGTGGACGGGCTGGTCCGCCTGACCGGCAATCCGCGGCTGGCCTGGGACAGTTTTCGCCGGCTGGTGCAGGGCTACGCCGAGGTGGTCGCCGGCCTGCCAACGGCGCCGTTCGACGCGCTGGTGCGGGACGCGCTCGCCGCCGAGCAGGAGGACAGCGCGCAGCAGCTCGATCATCGCGCGCTGCGCCGGCTGACGCTGGCCATGCTGCAGCGATACCGGGACCTGGCGGGCAGCGACTTCCCGGCCGATCCGTTGGATCAGCTTGCCGCCGCCGCCGGCGCGGTGTTCCGATCGTGGGACGCGCCCAAGGCGGCGACCTACCGGCGGCTCAACGGGCTGGACGACGCGGCTGGTACCGCCGTCACGGTGCAGACGATGGTATTCGGCAACGCCGGCGGGGCGTCCGGCGCCGGGGTCGGCTTCACCCGCGACCCGGCGTCGGGGGAGAAGCGGCTGTATCTCGATTTCTGCTTCAACGGCCAGGGCGAGGATGTGGTTGCCGGCCGCCAGTCGCTCGTCGACAGCGACCGGCTGCGCCGCGAGCTGCCGGAGGTGCATGCGCGGCTGGAAGCCGATCGTGCCGTGCTGGAGAAGCTGAACGCCGACGCCCAGGATTTCGAGTTCACCGTGCAGGACAATGTATTGTATTTGCTGCAAACACGCGCTGCCAAACGCACGCCCTGGGCCAGCCTGCGCATCGCGGTCGACATGGTGGCAGAGGGGTTGATCACGCCGCGTCAGGCGCTTGCCCGGCTGGCCGGGATCGATCTGGCCGCGGTCGCGCACACCAGCTTCGCCGCGCCGCTGCCGGCCCCGCTGGCGCACGCGACGGTCGCCGGCATCGGCGTGGCGTGCGGGCCGATCGCGCTGGACGCGGCCGCCGCGGCGCGCTTCGCCGGCGCGGGCACGCCCGCGATTCTGGTCCGGCCGGAAACAGTCACCGAGGACATCGCCGGCATGGCGCACGCAACTGGCCTGCTGACCGCGGCGGGCAGCCGCACCTCGCACGCCGCGGTGGTGGCGCGTCAGCTTGGCAAAGTGTGCCTGGTCGGCTGTCGCGACCTTGCGCTCGACCTGCCGCACCGCGCCTGCCGGATCGGCGCGCGGACGCTGGCCGAGGGCGACACGATCAGCCTGGACGGCAACCTCGGCGCGATCTACCCGGGCGTCCTGCCCATCGTCACGCTGCGGCCGGAGCGCGAGTTGGCGATCGTCGCCGGCTGGCGCGGCGCCAAGGCGGCCTGAGGTCGGGGCCAGGGCGCCGCGGTCGGCGCCGCCGCGGCGCCCTGGCCCCGGTACCGCGAACCCGGCCCACGCCAGCGCTCTCACGACAGCAGTGCCAACGCGGCCGTATTGATCCCGCCGTGGCGGTCGAACGCCGCGATCACGCGGACGCCATCCAGGCGTGCGTGCTCGCCCATCTCTTCGGAGACGACCGCGCCGCAACCGGCCTCGCGGGCCGTTGCGAGCAGCAGGGTGTCAAAAAGTTGCAGGCGGCCGGTGGCGGCTTCCTCCAATGCAGTCAGCAGCGCGGCCTCTCCCGCACCGTTGGTGATGGGAAACACCACAGTCCACGCCCGCCCCTGTCGGGCGGCCTCGGCGCGCGGCATGATCCGCTTGCGCGTGGCGGCACGGAAGAACTCGGCGAGTGCTTGCGGCGTGAGCAGACAGTCGCGCCTTGCTGCCCGTGCGATTATTTCGATCGCGGATGCCTGCCGTACCGGTTCGCGGCCATCGGCCGCGTAGACGAGGATATTGCTGTCCAGTGTGAATCGGCGCGGGGACGTCACGCTTTGCTCTGTCGCTTGCCCGGCTTCTCGCGAGCCTCGTCATAAAGCGCGTTGCGATCGAGTTTCTTGATTCCCAGATTCCAACCGCGGCGGAGCCGGGCGAGGCTGTCGGCGAGCGCCTGCTCGTGTTTGGCGGTGAGTTGGCGGTGACCCTCGGCCGCACGCTCCGGACTGATCCGCGCCACCGGGACGCCATTGCGCGTGACGACGAATTCCTTGCCCGCCGCGACCCCGGCCAGAACGCGAGCGAAGTGATGGTTCGCGTCACGGACCGTGATGATGTCGGCCACGGCAACCTCCGGCATGTCCTACACCATGTAGGACGAATCGTGCCGTGCGTCCATCGGCTGACACATAGACGGCCGCGTCGGTCGCAACGGCGTCACCGCCGGTGTCCTGCAGCGGTGACCACCTTCGATCCCGATCGATCACTTTGCCAGGCGTCGAAGGATCGCGCGGGCCTCGTCCGCGATCTCACGCACGATGTCACTTGCCGATTGCACTTTAGCTACGAGGCCGACGCTCTGGCCCGCCCACAGGGACAGGGCATCAATGTCACCATCGGTATCAGTCCCGGGTGTACAGGATTGGTAACGAACGATCGGCCCGGTTGACCGCGACGTGGCGATCACCTCGCCCTCTCCCGGACGCCTTCCGCTCGGTGGGCGTCCGGCGGCTTCCCACACCTCGACTGTCCGGTTTCTCAGCGTGCGATGGGGTGCGTCCGGCCAGCGGATGTCGAACAGGCTTTCCAGGAAAATCGTATCGTTCTCGTTCGCCTCCAGCAGACGTTCGCGGTAGCGCGGATGGATCGCGGCCTCATGGCTTGCCAGGAAGCGCGTACCAATCCAGGCGCCGGCGGCACCGAGCGCCAAAGCGGCGGCAAGACCACGCCCATCCGCAATCCCGCCGGCGGCAACCACAGGTACCGGCGAAACGGCATCCACCACCGCGGGTACGAGCGGCATCGTCGCCACCGTTCCTCGGACATGGCCGCCTGCTTCCCAGCCCTGCGCGACGATGACGTCAACGCCACAGTCAACGGCGTGCTTGGCGGCAATTGCCGAATCGATGGTGTGCAGCACGGTTGCGCCGCCCGCCTTCGCGCGCGCGACCAGCGCAGCGGGATCGCGCCAGAAGAAGGAGATGACCGGAACACCCTCGTCGAGGCACACCCCAAGGCGCTCTTCCTGAGGGAACTCCAGGTTCAGATTGACGCCGAACGGCCGCGACGTCAGGGCACGCGTCTCGCGAATCTATCGTCGCAGTGCGTCGATCTTCGCCCGCCAGGGCGCCAGCATGCCAAGGGCGCCTGCGTTGCTCACGGAAGCTGCCAGCCGAGGACCGACCGCACCCCCCATGGGCGCTTGAATGATCGGCAGTTCAATGCCGAGCCGTTCGCAAAGAGTCGTCTTCATTTGCCGGACTCCCTCACTGCGGGCCGCAACACACAAAGACGTCCACCGGCTTCCGGGTGATTGTCAATCTCGTTCCGTGTCCGCAGCCTGCCATTTGCGGATGTCCAAAGCAAAACCCTATCGGCGGGCGTATGGCGGCGCCGTCGCCGCCAACAGGTAATTCACCCGCAGATCCCGCCCCACGCGCCACCCCCCGCGCACCAGGTCCGGCGACAGTCCCGCAACATCATCCCCCACCACCAACCCCGCATCCCGCACATGCCGCGCCAGCTCGGCGGGCGTCAGGAACCGCCGCCAGTCGTGCGTGCCCACCGGCAGCCAGCGTAGCGCGTATTCCGCCACCAGCTTGGCCGCCACGAACGACGCCGCCGTCCGGTTCAAGGTCGACAGCACCAGCAGCCCGCCCGGCGCCAGCAGCCCGGCGAGGGCGCGCAGGAACGCCGCCGGGTCGGGCACGTGCTCCACCACCTCCAGTGCCGTTACCACCGGGAAGCGAGCACCCTCGGCCACAAGGTCCTCGGCCACGCCCACCCGATACGCCAGCGCCAGCCGAGCCTCGCCAGCCCGCCCGCCCTCGGCCACCCGCCCCTTGGCATGCGCCACCGCCGCCGCGATCGGCGCCGCCGCGGCATCCAGCCCCAGCACGTCGAACCCGGCCCGCGCCAGCGCCTCGGCCGCGATCCCGGCGCCGCACCCCACGTCCAGCAGCCGCAGTCCGGCGACGCCCTCGGGCCGATCGGCAAACCGCGCCTTGGCCCGCGCCACGATCCAGCCGATCCGCGCCGGGTTCATCCGGTGCAGCGGGCGCATCGGCCCATCCGGTTCCCACCAGCGCGCCGCCAGCGCGTCGAACCGGGCGACCTCATCCGCGGCCAGCGTCGCACCCACCAAGGTTGCCCCCTGTTTGCCGCCCCAGTATGACCACCCAAACCCCGCCGCTGACAACCGGCCCCCGAGCCAAGCTTGGCAGCACGCCGCCGACC
This sequence comes from uncultured Alphaproteobacteria bacterium, assembly GCA_963773345.1. Lineage (GTDB taxonomy): Bacteria > Pseudomonadota > Alphaproteobacteria > Acetobacterales > Acetobacteraceae > Palsa-883. The sequence goes on from CAVZBG010000011.1 coordinate 448,622, forward strand.
CCTGACAACTGACGACTGAAAACCGACAACTGCTCCCATGCGCCTCGTGATGAAATTCGGCGGCACCTCGGTCGCCGACCTGGACCGCATCCGCAACGTCGCCGACCGCGTCAAGCGCGAGGTCGACGCGGGGCACCAGGTCGCCGTCGTGGTCTCCGCCATGGCCGGCGCCACCAACCAGCTTGTCGGCTGGTGCCAGGAGCTCTCCCCGCTGCACGACGCGCGCGAATACGACGCCGTGGTGGCGACCGGCGAGCAGGTCACCTCCGGCCTGCTGGCCATCGCGCTGCAGGACATCGGCGTCGAGGCGCGCTCCTGGCAGGGCTGGCAGATCCCGATCGAGACCGACACCGCGCACGGCAAGGCCCGCATCGAGGCCATCGAGGGCGCCGAGCTGATCCGCCGCATGGCAACCGGCCAGGTCGCCGTGGTCGCCGGCTTCCAGGGCATCGCCCCCGACAACCGCATCACCACGCTCGGCCGCGGCGGCTCCGACACCTCGGCGGTGGCGCTGGCCGCCGCGCTGAAAGCCGACCGCTGCGACATCTACACCGACGTCGATGGCGTCTATACCACCGACCCGCGCATCGTCCCGCCGGCGCGCAAGCTCGACACAGATCACCTACGAGGAGATGCTGGAGCTCGCCTCGGTCGGCGCCAAGGTGCTGCAAACCCGCAGCGTCGAGCTGGCGATGAACGAACGGGTGCGCGTGCGGGTGCTGTCCAGCTTCAAGGACCCGGCAACGACAACGACGGCACGCTGGTGGTGGATGAGGACGAGATCGTGGAAAAGCAGAACGTCTCCGGCATCGCCTACTCGCGCGACGACGCGAAGATCACGGTGCGCCGGGTGCCCGACCGGCCCGGCATCGCCGCCGCCATCTTCGGCGCGCTCGCCGCGCAGAACGTCAACGTCGACATGATCGTGCAGAACATCTCCGCCGACGGCACCACCGACATGACCTTCACCGTCGGCAAGGCCGACCTGCCGCGCGCCCGCGCCGCGCTCGACGAGCATCCGTCCGCAGATCGGCTACGCCGAGCTGCTGGCCGACCCGAACGTCGCCAAGATCAGCGTGGTCGGCGTCGGCATGCGCAGCCACGCCGGCGTCGCCAACACGATGTTCCGCGCGCTGGCCGACAAGGCGATCAACATCCAGGTGATCTCCACCAGCGAGATCAAGGTCAGCGTGCTGATCGCCGCCGAATACACCGAACTGGCGGTGCGCGCGCTGCACACCGCCTACGGCCTCGATGCCGCCTGATATCACCCCCCCGGCCTGACCCCGGACGCCCTCACCGCGCGCGACGCCGCCGCCCGCACCCGGCTCGACGCGCTGTGGGCGCGCGGCACCGACTTCCTCGGCTGCCGCTACGCCATCATGGGCGGCGCGATGAGCTGGGTCAGCGAGCGCCACCTGGTCGCCGCCATCTCCAACGCCGGCGGCTTCGGCGTGATCGCCTGCGGCTCGATGAACCCCGACCTGCTGGCCGCCGAGATCGCCGGCACCCAGGCGCTGACCGAACCAGCCGTTCGGCGTCAACCTGATCACCATGCACCCCCAGCTCGACGACCTGATCCGCGTCTGCCTGGACGCGAAGGTCGGCCACATCGTGCTGGCCGGCGGCATTCCGCCCGGCGCCGCCGTCCGCGCGGTGAAGGACGGCGGCGCCAAGCTGATCGCCTTCACCCCCGCCCTGGTGCTGGCGAAACGCCTGGTCCGTTCCGGCGCCGACGCGCTGGTGATCGAAGGCTCCGAGGCCGGCGGCCACATCGGCCCGGTCGTCGCTGACCGTCCTGGCGCAGGAAATCCTGCCCCACATCCGCGAGGTCCCGGTCTTCGTCGCCGGCGGCCTCGGCCGCGGCGAGGCGATCCTCGCCTACCTGGAAATGGGCGCCTCCGGCGCCCAGCTCGGCACCCGCTTCGCCGCCGCCACCGAATCCATCGCCCACCCGAACTTCAAGAAGGCCTTCATCCGCGCCAACGCCCGCGACGCCATGCCCTCCATCCAGCTCGACGAGCGCTTCCCGGTCATCCCGGTGCGCGGCCTGGTCAACGAGGGCACCAAGCGCTTCCTGCGCCCACCAGGCCGACACCCGCGACCGCTTCAACGCCGGCGAACTCGACCAAGGAAGCCGCCCAGCTCGCAATCGAGCACTTCTGGGCGGGCGCCCTGCGCCGCGCCGTGATCGACGGCGATGTCGAGAACGGCTCGATGATGGCCGGCCAGTCCGTCGGCATGGTCACCGCCGAACAACCCACCGCCGCCATCATCGCCGAACTGGTCGACCAGGCCGCCGCCGCCCTGGCCGCCCGCCAGCCCTGACATGCCGCCCGCAGGAAGGTCAGGGCTCCGCCCTGAAACCCGCCAGGGGGCTTTGCCCCCTGGACCCCCACCAAAGGCGGAGCCTTTGGAATCCATTCATTTTGTCCGGGGCGAGGGAGGGGGGACCAGGGCTGGCCGGAGCGGCCGCCATCACGCCGGCGCGCGCCGGCGCGATGGCGGCCGCTCCGGCCAGCCCCGGTCCCCCCTCCCTCGCCCCGGACAACGGGCGGGTTCGAAGGGCTTCGCCCTTGGCGGGGATCTAAGGGGCAGCGTCCCTTGGCGGGGTCCAGGGGCGGCGCCCCTGGCCTTCCTTCGGGCGGCTTGACGTGCCGGCGAGTGGGCCGAGGCGGTTGTTGATGCGGCTGCGGCAGGTCATGGCCGCGGATGCCGCGCCGCTGGGGGAGTTGGCGCGGCTGCTGGCGGCTGAGTTGGTCAGCGAGGTGTGTTCCATTTACGTGATGCGTCCTGGGGAGATTCTGGAGCTGGCGGCGACGCATGGGTTGAATCCCGCTGGCGGTCGGCCGCACCCGGCTGCGGGTAGGGGAGGGGATTGTCGGATTGTGTGCGGCGACGCAGGAGGTGCTGAACCTCGCCGACGCGCAGAACCACCCGGCGTTCGCCTATCGCGCGGAGACCGGCGAGGAGCCGTTTGCCTCGATGGTGGCGGTGCCGGTGCGCCGGGCCGGGCGGACGGTGGGCGTGCTGGCGGCGCAGAACCGCAATCCGCGGCAGTATTCCGAGGAGGAGGTCGACGTCCTGGAGACGGTGACGATGCTGCTGGCCGAACTGCTGGTGGCCGGCGGCGCGGCCGACAGTGCCGAGGAGGGCATCGCTGCCACGGTTCCGCGGGTATTCAGCGGGTCGGCACTTGCCGGCGGCATTGCGGTCGGTCCGGTGCTGGTGCATGGCGGCCATCCGACGGTCCGCCGCCTGCTGGCCGACGATCCGGCGGCGGAGCGGCGGCGGCTGTATGCGGCGGCCGACCGGATGCAGCGCGGTCTCGATGAGTTGATCGCCGCGCGCATGCCGTCCGGAGGGTCCGACGGCGCCGCCTCGCGCGAGGTGCTGGCGGCCTATCGCCTGGTTGCCGCCGATGCCGGCTGGCTGCGCCGGGTCGGCGACGTGATCAACTCCGGCGTGACGGCGGAGGCGGCGGTGGCGCGCGTGGCCGGCGAGGTGCGCGACCGCATGCGCCGGATCACCGATCCGTATCTGCGCGAGCGGCTGGCCGACCTCGACGAACTTGCCGGCCGGCTGCTGACGATCCTGGTCGAGCAGGGGCAGGCGGACCCGGTGGCGCCCGGCGCGATCCTGCTGGCGCGCCGGCTCGGTCCGGCCGAACTGCTCGACTGGCACGCCCGCGGCATCGCCGGCGTGGTGATCGAGGAGGCCAGCCCGGCTGGCCACGCCGCCATCGTCGCGCGCGCCATCGGCCTGCCGGCGCTGGGCGGCGCACGCGGGCTGGTGGAGGCGGCGCGCTCGGGCGATCCCGCGGTGCTGGATGCCGACGAGGGGCGGCTGATCCTGCGGCCCGACGCCGATCTCCGGCAGGTCTACGCGCGCGGGCTGGAGGCACGCACCGCGCGCCAGGCCGGCTGGGCGGCGTTCCGCGACCGTCCGGCGGTCACCGCCGACGGCACGCCGGTGGCGCTGATGCTGAATGTCGGGCTGGCGCTGGAGCTCGACCAGCTCGACCGGACCGGCGCGGCGGGCATCGGCCTGTATCCGCAGCGAGATCGCCATGCTGGCGCGCGGCGCCGTCGCCGACGTGGCGGAGCAGGCGGCGATCTATGCCCGCGTGCTGGATGCCGCCGGCGACCGGCCGGTGCTGTTCCGCACGCTCGATCTCGGCGCCGACAAGATGCTGCCCGGCAGTGCACCGACCGAGGAGGAGAACCCGGCGATGGGCTGGCGCAGCCTGCGGATCGGCCTCGACCGGCCCGCGCTGCTGCGCCGGCAGTTGCGCGCGCTGCTGCTCGCCGCCGGCGGGCGCGATCTGTCGGTGATGTTCCCGATGGTGGCGACGGTCGCCGAGTTCCGCGCCGCGCGGAGCTTGCTGGAGGCCGAGGCCAGGCGCGTGCGTCCGGCGCCGCGCAGCCTGCGGGTCGGCACCATGCTGGAGGTGCCGGCGCTGATGTGGCAGTTGCCCGAACTGCTGCGCGGAGGTGGATTTCCTCTCGATCGGCTCGAATGACCTGTTGCAGTTCACGTTTGCGGCCGATCGCGGCACGCCGGCGATCGCCAACCGCTATGACCTGCTGTCGCAGCCGATGTTCGACGTGCTGGAACAGGTGCTATGCGCGGCGCGCGCGGCGCGTGGAGGGCAGGGGGTACCGGTTTCGCTGTGCGGCGAGGCCGCGGGTCGGCCGCTGGAGGCGCTGGCCCTGGTCGGCCTGGGCATCACCGCGCTGTCGATGCCGGCGTCCGGCATACTGCCGGTCAAGGCGATGCTGGCGCAGCTCGATCTGGTTTCATTCCGTCCCGGTGCTGGCGGCGATCCGTCGCGGCGGGGCGGGCGCCGCCAGCCTGCGCGAGCCGATCGCCACCTGGGCGCGCGAACATGGATTGCCGGTCTGACGATTTCGTTTCAATCCAGTGTTGAACTAACTCTCCGCGTGACGTGCGTGCCGAACGGAGTCAGTGTAGGGGCGTTGGAACAAACAGCATTGTCGGAACTGGATGGCGCCGGGCGCCTGTCGGCGTGATACCGGCGTCAGAGCAATGCTAATGAGGTCAGGGCGGTCGTGCTGCACGAACGCATAAGTCAACTTGCGGGAGGTCGGACCAATATGTCCACCGTCGCCGCGGATGCGAACCCTGTCGCCGCGGCGCCACGCGTCGGGGCGGATTTGTGTGCCGCGCGTCTGCGACTTGGCTGGTCGCTGGAGGCGGTGGCCGCGGCGCTGCGGATTCGTCTGCCGTTCCTGGAAGCGCTGGAGGAGGGCCGCATCGCGGACCTGCCCGGCAATGCCTATGCGATCGGCTTCCTGCGCACCTACGCCACCACGCTCGGGCTCGATCCGGACGAGCTGACGCGCCGTTTCCGCGCCGAGGCCGCCGAGGTCAACCAGTTGACCGAGTTGAGCTTTCCCGCCCCGGTGCCGAGCCGCGGGGTGCCTGCCGGGGCGGTGGTGCTGCTCGGCGTGGTGCTGGCGATCGGTGCCTATGTCGGCTGGTACCGGCTGTCCGGCAACGGCGAGCTGCCGCCGGAGGTGGTGCCGCCGGTGCCCGCGCGCCTGGCGTCGCTGGCCGAGCGCGTGGGGCCGCCCGGCAACGTCACGCAATCATCATCGACCGTCTCGCAGTCCGCCCAGACCTCTGTCGCACCGCCGGGTGCCGCCCGGATGGCCGCCAGTGCGCCCTCCGCTGCCGGCCCCGCTGCCGGCGCAGGCCCCGCTACCGGCGCAGGCGCAATGCCGGCGACCGCCGGGACCGGGTCTCCGCTGGGGTCTTCGGCAGGGTCTCCTGGGCGGTCGATCGCCGGAACGGCGTCGGGCACCGCACCGGTGCAGTCGCCCGAGGTGGCGTCCACGACCGCGGCCCCGGGCCAGGCCAACCCAGCCGCCGCCAATCCGCCCGCTGCGAACATGGCCGCCAACGATACGGCCGCCCCGGTCGAACCGGCGCCATCCTCGGTGCCGCCGACCCAGGCCGCCGCCGCCACCACGATGCCGCCCGCCGCCGCGGCGCCCGCGCCGCCGGCCATACCGCAGTCGCGCATCGTGCTGAGCGCCACTGCGGATGCCTGGATGGAGGTGCGCGACAAGTCCGGCCAGGTGCTGCTGAACCGCGTGCTGCATCCCGGCGAGTTCTGGGCCGTGCCGCCGCAGCCTAATCTGCTGCTCACCCTCGGCAACGCCGGCGGCACCGACATCCTGGTGGACGGGGTGTCGATCCCCTCGCTGGGCGCATCCGGGGCCGTGCGGCATGACATCCCGCTCGATCCCGACCTGTTGAAGACCGGCAAGATCCCCTCGGCATCGCTGCCGATGACCACGGCCAGCTCCACGGGGCCGGCGGTGCCTGCTGCGCCCAGAACTGGCGCAGTAGCCGGACCGCAGTAACCGGGCCGCAGTAGCGAGGCGGCGCGAGACGCACCATACTTGGGCCAGCCCACACTCGGGTCAGCAACGCCCGCACCCGCCGCGACGCGCCCGCCCCGTGACGGTGCGCGGGCCGGCCGGGTGACGGCCAGACGGAGAGCCGACGCATGAGCAGCTACCGCCCATACCAGGACGTCCACCGCCGCAAGTCGCGCCGGGTCTATGTCGGCAAAGTGCCGGTCGGCGACGGCGCGCCGATCACCGTGCAGACCATGACCAACACGCTGACCCCGACGTCGCCGGCACGGTGGCGCAGATCCGCCGGGCCGAGCTGGCCGGCGTCGACATCGTCCGCGTCTCCTGCCCCGACCGGGAGAGCGCGCTGGCGCTGAAGGACATCGTGCCCGAGGTCAACGTGCCGATCGTCGCCGACATCCACTTCCACTACAAGCGCGCCATCGAGGCGGCCGACAGCGGCGCCGCCTGCCTGCGCATCAACCCCGGCAACATCGGCAGCGACGAGCGGGTGAAGGAGGTCGTCAAGGCCGCCCGCGACCACGGCTGCTCGATGCGCATCGGGGTGAACGCCGGGTCGCTGGAGAAGCACCTGCTGGAGAAATACGGCGAGCCGAACCCCGAGGCGCTGGTCGAGAGCGCGCTCTACCACGCCGACATCCTGCAGCAGCACGACTTCCACGACTTCAAGATCAGCGTGAAGGCGTCCGACGTGTTCCTGGCGGTGGCGGCCTATCAGCAGCTTGCCGAGGTGTGCGACCACCCGCTGCATATCGGCATCACCGAGGCCGGCGGGCGGCGCATGGGCACGGTGAAGTCGGCGATCGGGCTGGGCTCGCTGCTGTGGGCCGGGATCGGCGACACGCTGCGCGTCTCGCTGTCGGACGAGCCGGAGGAGGAGGTGCGGGTCGGCTGGGACCTGCTGAAGGCGCTCGGCATGCGCCATCGCGGCGTAAAGGTGATCTCCTGCCCGTCCTGCGCGCGCCAGGGGTTCAACGTGATCGAGACGGTGCGGACGCTGGAGGATCGGCTGGCGCATATCGAGACGCCGATCACGCTGTCGATCATCGGCTGCGTGGTGAACGGCCCGGGCGAGGCGCTGATGACCGATATCGGCCTGACCGGCGGCGGCAGCGGCCGGCACATGATCTACCGCGCCGGCAAGACCGACCACACGATCGCCGGCGGCCGACATGGTGGAGCACATCGTCGAGCTGGTGGAGGCGAAGGCGGCGGAGCTGAAGGCGGCGAAGGGGGCGGAGAAGGCGGCCGAGGCGCTGGCGGCGGAGTAGCTGGTGGCGTGGGGCGGCGGCCGATCCCGAAGCCTTCCTATCTGGATGGCTGCGATTATCTCGGGTTTGTGCATGGCAGCCAACGCTGGCGGAGCAAGGATGGAAAGCGGCTGTTCACCTGGGACAGCCTGCATGGCGAGATCGAGGTGTTCGATACACGTGGCCGGCACGTGGCGGTTCTCGATGCCATATCCGGAGACTGGAGAAAGGGCACCCGGCGTGGGAGGCGAATAGATGTCTGACATTCGGACCGACGCGAGGCCTGCGAGTTTCTTCGACCTCTACAGCCGGGGCGACGCATCGCCTGACGATATCGACGATTTCGTGGGTCGCTGGCACGATGACCTGGAACCCTGGGCACGGGATATGTCCCTGGAAGACTATCTCGGACTGAGCAACGATGAGTACCAGGTATGGGTTTACGATCCCGAGGCCCTTCCCAGCATCCTGGAGGCCAGGCGTGCCAAACGGCCTCTGCGCGCGGTCATGGCCGAACGTCTTGAGGAGCTGGTGGCTGCCGCGCGGCCGCGGGATGCAACCATCATCAAGGGCTTGCGGACTTGGCTGGCTGGCCAAGAGGCTAGTTGATACCGGCGCGCGAAGGCCCCGGCCCTCGATCCCGCGAGGTCCAACTGCGGCCGGACGCAATCCAAAATGCGTGGCATGAGCACTTCGGCGAGGGCGGTTCGATTTGACGACGTGACGATGTGGGTCGAGCTGCACGACGGGCGTACGATTGGCGTTCCGCTGGCGTGGTTCCCCCGATTGCTGCATGCGACACCGGCACAGCGCGAAAAATGCCGGATCAGCGTGACGGGCAGGGGTCTGCATTGGGAGGACCTGGACGAGGACATCTCGGTCGAGGGTCTGCTGGCAGGTCGCGGAGACGTGACGGTACGGCGGCCGGCCGCGGCGTGATCGCGCGCAGCCAGCGAAGTCAGTGCGAGATGGTAATGTTGCTGCCGCGGATCTGATACGCCTCGCTGTTGTCGCCGACGGTCTGGTGCTGGCTGCTGTCCTCGGTCCGGGCCTCGGCGAGCAGGGCGCGGATTTGCGTCAGCAGATCGGGATGGGTTTCGAGCAGGCCGGCGATCTGCCCCTCCAGCGCGTTGCGGGCGCGGCCTGGCCCCGGGGCCTGCAGGACGGTGGTGACGTTGTCTTGTGCGTCCGCCGGCAGATGGGCGCGCAGCCAGTCCACCACGGCCTTCGCCCCGCGCTTCACCGGCCCCTTGCCCGCCTCCACCAGTCCATGCGCCGTGACCAGTTCGGCGAGATGAGTGGCGATGGTCCACGCGGTCTCCGGGTCAACGCTCATGTCGGGTCTTCCTGTCGGTATTGGAGTTGAGCGAACACAGCAACGATCGGGGCGAGCAGTGCCTCATCTGGCTGCGTGGCGAGCGTTTCGCAACGTTGCTGATAATATTGCGCCATCGCCTCCATCAAACGGGCGAAGGCTGCCGGCAGACGGAGGAAGACATCTGACAGGGTTTGGATCGCTGCAACGTTGGATTGCAGTCCTTCGTCCGGCCGCCCCATCGCATCGAGACATTGCGCCAGCACCATCATGGAGGTCGCCAGATCGGGCCGGAACACGTCGGGGCGCTGCGCCGCCAGGGTGCGATAAAGCACGACCGCTTCCTCTGCCGCCGCCAGCGCGTCCTCCCGCCGGCCGAGGTCGCTCAGGTTGGCGGCCAGGTTGTTGAGCGACATTGCCAGATCGGGCCGGAACGCGCCGGGGCGCTGCGCTGCCAGGGTGCGATAGAGCGCGACCGCTTCCGCCGCCGCCGCCAGCGCGTCCTCCCGCCGGCCGAGGTCGCTCAGGTTGGCGGCCAGGTTGTTGAGCGACATTGCCAGATCGGGCCGGAACGCGTCGGGGCGCTGCGCCGCCAGGGTGCGACGGAGCGTGACCGCTTCCTCCGCCGCCGCCAGCGCGTCCTCCCGCCGGCCGAGGTCGCTCAGCCTATTGGCCAGGTTGTTGAGCGACGCTGCCAGATTAGGCCGGAACGCGTCGGGGCGCTGCGCCGCCAGGGTGCGATAGAGCGCGACCGCTTCCGCCGCCGCCGTCAGCGCGTCCTCCCGCCGGCCGAGGTCGCTCAACATGTTGGCCAGGTTGTTGAGCGACATTGCCAGATCGGGCCGGAACGCGTCGGGGCGCTGCGCCGCCAGGGTGCGACGGAGCGCGACCGCTTCCTCCGCCGCTGCCAGCGCGTCCTCCCACCGGCCGAGGTCGCTCAGCGTGGTGGCCAGGTTGTTGAGCGACCCTGCCAGATTGGGCCGGAACGCGTCGGGGCGCTGCGCCGCCAGGGTGCGATAGAGCGCGACCGCTTCCTCCGCCGCCGCCAGCGCGTCCTCCCGCCGGCCGAGCTCGCTCAGCCTGTTGGCCAGGTTGTTGAGCGACATTGCCAGATCGGGCCGGAACGCGTCGGGGCGCTGCGCCGCCAGGGCGCGATAGAGCGCGACCGCTTCCTCCGCCGCCGCCAGCGCGTCCTCCCGCCGGCCGAGGTCGCTCAGCCTGTTGGCCAGGTTGTTGAGCGACCCTGCCAGATCGGGCCGGAACGCGTCGGGGCGCTGCGCCGCCAGGGCGCGATAGAGCGCGACCGCTTCCTCCGCCGCCGCCAGCGCGTCCTCCCGCCGGCCGAGGTCGCTCAGCATGGCGGCCAGGGTGTTGAGCGACGTTGCCAGATCGGGCCGGAACGCGTCGGGGCGCTGCGCCGCCAGGGTGCGATAGAGCGCGACCGCTTCCTCCGCCGCCGCCAGCGCGTCCTCCCGCCGGTCGAGCTCGCTCAGCCTATTGGCCAGGTTGTTGAGCGACGCTGCCAGATTAGGCCGGAACGCGTCGGGGCGCTGCGCCGCCAGGGTGCGATAGAGCGCGACCGCTTCCTCGGCCGCCGCCAGCGCGTCCTCCCGCCGGCCGAGGCCGCTCAGCCTGTTGGCCAGGTTGTTGAGCGACCCTGCCAGATCGGGCCGGAACGCATCGGGGCGCTGCGCCGCCAGGGTGCGACGGAGCGCGACCGCTTCCTCCGCCGCCGCCAGCGCGTCCTCCCGCCGGCCGAGGCTCGCTCAGCCTGTTGGCCAGGTTGTTGAGCGACATTGCCAGATCGGGCCGGAACGCGTCGGGGCGCTGCGCCGCCAGGGTGCGATAGAGCGCGACCGCTTCCGCCGCCGCCGCCAGTGCGTCCTCCCGCCGGCCGAGGGCGCTCAGCCTGTTGGCCAGGTTGTTGAGCGACCCTGCCAGATCGGGCCGGAACGCGTCGGGGCGCTGCGCCGCCAGGGTGTGATGGAGCGCGACCGCTTCCTCCGCCGCCGCCAGCGCGTCCTCCCGCCGGCCGAGGGCGCTCAGCATGGCGGCCAGGTTGTTGAGCGACGCTGCCAGATCGGGCCGGAACGCGTCGGGACGCTGCGCCGCCAGGGTGCGACGGAGCGCGACCGCTTCCTCCGCCGCCGCCAGCGCGTCCTCCCGCCGGCCGAGCTCGCTCAGGCGGACGCTCAGATTGTTCAACGCCCTGGCTTGCTCGGCAGCGAGGTCCGGCTGATCCGCGGCAAGCTCGGCCAACGCGCGCGCAATGACCTCCTGGACCGTGGACGCCCGCTCGCGCAGCGCCAGGGTGTGTTGCGGCATGCTGTCCGCGATCAGCGTCAGCGCACCCAGGCTATCGGCGCCGGCCATCAGGTGATCCAGCCATGCCAAAGCGGGATGGTCCACGCGATCCTCCGCGTGGTCCTGCACCGTGCGGATGACGCTGCCCACCACCGCGGCCGCGTCCCGCCGCCAGGCGCGGGCGACGATCGCGGCCTGTTCGTCCACTGTCCTGCCGTCCGCGGCGAGTTGGCGCAGCAGGAACGCCTCGCCGACGATGTCCGGGCGGATGGCGTCCACTCCGCCACCCGGCCGGTGCAGCGCCTCCGTCAGCCGGGCGGCGATCCAGTCCGGCGGCCGGCCGGGCGGCCACTCCATCGCCTCCCGCTCCTGGCGGATCAGCGCGACCGCCGCGTCCCGGTCGCAGCCGCCCTGCAACGTGACGCAGGCCGCCAGGTGCGCCGCCATCGAGGTGTCGCCGCCGGGGTCGATGCCCCAGCCGGCGGACAGCCGTCCCAGCCGGTGCCGCTCGCTGTCGGCGATCCGCTCGGCCAGGTCGGTGCGGCTGAGCGCCAGCGCCTGGGGCACGCCGGTCGTCACCCCGACGATGCCGGCCATCACCAGGAACAGCGGTTCGGTGTCCAGCGCCCGCTCGCCGAGCCGGCGGTCGAAGTCGGGGTCCTCGCCGGGCGACGGCAGCACCGGTGGCGGCCTGCCGGCGAGCCCGGCGGCGAGGCCGGCCACTTGGCGCAGCAGCGCCCAGCGGTCGGCCATCTCGCCAAGGGATGGCAAGGGGATCGGCTCAGGCGGCGCGGCAAGCTCATCGGGGCCGCGCCCTGCCAGCCCGCCGGGGCGGATCAGCTCGGCCCACCAGCCCAGCTCGCGATCGGCGTGCCGCTCCAGCAGCAGCAGACGCAGCGGCGCCTCGCCTGGGGTCGCGTGGTGACGGGCGAGCGCCTCCAGCCAGGCGCGCAGGATGCGGGCGGAGGCCGAGGCGTAGTCCACCACGATCAGGGTCGGCTTGCCCCAGCGCCAGTCCTCGAGGCTGCGCGCGTCATGGAAGCGCTGCAACGCGGCCTGGGTGGCGAAGCCGGCGGTCCAGTCGGCGGCGTCGGCGCGCTCGCAGAGTTCGATCGCCAGCCGCGTCTTGCCGGCCCCGGCGCGCCCGGTCAGGCAGCGCACCGCCGGCAGCCGGCGCGGCGCGTCCAGCCAGGCGCGCAACGCTGCCAGATCGGCGTCGCGCCCGACCAGGTCGGTGCCGCGCAACTCGGTCAGCAGCAGTTCGCGCTCCGAGGTCGGGACCGCCTTCAGCCGGTGGCGCCGCGCCAGGGTCAGCGACGCGGCGCCGATCGAAATGGTGACGTTGTCGCCCGCCACCTGGACGGCGACGCTGCCGTCCCCGACGGTCTGGTGCTGAGCGGTCATGCTGGCTGTCCGCGATACACGCCCAGGCTATGGCAGCCGGTTCTCAGGCACAACGATTTCCACGACTGCACGATCAGCGTGCGGGGGTCGGGCGGGTTCTTCGCGGTGGCGGCCTGCCGGCAGCTTGCCGAGGCCCGCGACCACAAGCTGCATATCGGCCTCGCCGCGGAGGCCGGCGCGGCCGCGCGCTTGCCCCGCGGCGGCGCCGTGCCCACCTCCGTCCCTTTGCCGGGTTCCAAATGCGGTGTCCGGCAGTCGGCCAAGGAGGCTCACCCAGCACGATGATCCCGTTCCCCGCCCTGCCGCCGTACAGCCCGGCCGGCCGACCGTCCCGGGCGTTGCCTTCACTGCTGGACAGGCAGCGTGCCGTGCCCGGTCGTCCGGGCGCGCCTGATCGCAATGCGGGTGGCGAATCCGAAAATCTCGGACGCAATGCCATGCAACGCCTGCCACCGCGCGCTTGTCCCGGTGGTGAGAACGGCACGCGCCACGCGCCGGCGCCACCACATGGTTCCGCGCTGGCCCGGGGGAGCGCGCCGGCCCGGTGCGACGGCGGCGGATGCGAGCGCGCGGCATGCCATGCCCGGCGTGCGGATTTTTCTCCTGACCGTGTCCGCGATGCGCGAAGCCGCCACCATCCCCGGCGCCTGCCCCGGGCAGCCCACCGTGTCGCGCACGGCGCCAACGCCACCCGCCGGCAACGCGGCTGGTCCACCGGCGTCCGTTCGTTGCCCCAGGCGCCAAGCGCCGCCAGAACTTTACGCACCAGTGCGCGGCGCGCAAGCGCCGACAGAACCCCGTGCACCAGTACGCTGCGCCAGGTTCCGCCAGAACCCTATACACCAGTGTGCGGCACGCGGATGCCGCCAGCACCCCATGCACCAGCGCGAAGCGCAGATGCCGCCAGCACCCCATGCACCAGCGCGCGGCGCAGGTTCCGCCAGAACCCTATACACCAGTGCGCGGCGCCCAGATGCCGCCAGTACCCCATGCACCAGTCCGCCGCGCGGCCCCGCGGGACGCCCGCAGGCACTCCCGCATCGTTGCGCGGCAATGCCACCGGCGCAGGCCCAGTGATTCGCCGCCGCAAGAAGCCCATGCACCTGTACCGCGCGCGGAAGAGACGGCATCGTGGCGCGCCGACGGTCCGGGCACGCTTGGCCGGGGCGGTCACGGCAGAACCGAAGCTCTCGGACGCAATGCCATGCACCGCCTGCCACCGGGCGCTTGTCCCAGTGGTCAGCACCGTGCGCACCGAGCGTCGCAAGGCCGGTGTCGTGCCGCAGCGGCCGGCCGGTGGGCGCCTGCCCGGGGCGATCACGGCAGAACTGAAGATCCCGGACGCAATGCCATACACCACCTGCCACCGGGCGCTTGACCTACGGGAGTCCAAAATCCTTCCGCGGTTGTGGGGCTCCCGCAGGCGCTTGTCCCGGAGGCAGCGCATTCCGCCACCGCCCCTCGACCGGCGCGCGATGGACCCCCAGCCTTGACCAAAGCACCGCCCGCCGGCATATCGCCACTATCGTCATGCAAGTGACTGGCGCCCCCCGCGGCGGTCACGCCAGCCAAGGAGTCACCCATGCGGATTCTGGTCGTCGGCGCCGGTGCAACCGGCGGATATTTCGGCGGCCGTCTCGCCGAGGCCGGCCGCGACGTCACCTTCCTGATCCGCCCCAAACGCGCCGCGCAGTTACAGCAGGACGGCTTGCAAATCCTCAGCCCGCACGGCGACGTGACCCTCACCCCGAAACTGGTCACCGCCGACCGGATCGCCGCGCCCTATGACGTGGTGCTGCTGACGGTAAAGGCATTCGCGCTGGAACCGGCGCTGCGCGACCTGGCGCCGGCGGTCGGCCCCGCCACGATGATCGTTCCGGCCCTGAACGGCATGCGCCACATCGCCGCGCTGACCGCACGTTTCGGCGAGGCACCGGTGCTCGGCGGCGTCTGCCTGGTGGCGGCGACGCTCGACCCGCAGGGCCGCATCCGCCAGCTCGCGGACTTCCAACAGCTCGTCTACGGCGAGCGCGGAGGAAAAATGTCGGCGCGGGTGGCGGCGCTGGACGCGGCGATGCAGGGCGCCGGGTTCGTCGCGCGCGCCTCGGCGACGATCCTGCAGGAGATGTGGGAGAAATGGATCCTGCTGGCCACGCTCGGCGCCATCACCTGCCTGTTGCGCGGCACGGTCGGCGACATCGAGGCGGCACCGGGCGGGACGGCGCTGGCGCTGGCCGTGCTGGACGATTGCGTTGCGGTGGCGACACGGTCCGGCTATCCGCCGAGCGAGTCGTTCCTGACCCGGACCAGGGCGGCGGTGACGGCGAAGGGCTCGAGCCAGGCGCCGTCGATGTATCGCGACCTGACGCAGGGACTGCCGGTGGAGGCCGATCAGATCGTCGGCGACATGCTTTCCCGCGCGCAGGGCTTCGGCCTCGCGGCGCCGATCCTGGCGGCAGCGTATGCGCATCTGTCGATCTATCAGCGATGCCTTGCCGCGGGGTGAGCACCTCGTCGCCCGACCACTACCGGCGAACGCCCGTTCAGCCGAACAGGGCGCGCCGGCGCTCCAGGCTCGCCGCCGGCCACAGCGCCCGGGAGTCGTAGTAGGCCTCGAACGCCGGCACGCCATCGGGCAACGCGACCCATGGCAGCTTCGACCGGACGTAGATGTGCACGTCGGGCGTCAACGCGGCGGGATCGTCGAGCGTGCCGACGCGCGCGAACCGCAACGAACTGCGGCCGCCATATTCGCTCCACAGCGCCGTGCCGCAGGCGGTGCAGCGATGGACGTGGTGCGGTCGACCGCTGTCGGTGGGCATCGCGGACGGCGCGGTCTCGCCGGACAGCAGGGTGAAGCGATCGGCCTCGATCAGCGCGTTGAGGACGAACGCGCTGCCGGTCTGGCGCTGACAGTCCCGGCAGTGGCAGCAATGCACGAACATCGGCGGCGCGCGGAGCCGATAGCGCACCGCGTTGCAGGCGCAGCCGCCTTCCAGCAGGTCGGTCATGGAAGTCCTCCAGTCATGCGACGAGCTAACACTACCATCGAATTGAAGACCTGCCGATCAGCCGCGTCGCTGTCATTGCGAGGAGCGAAGCGACGAAGCAATCCCCATCCGGCTGCGCCCCTCGCGGGAGATGGCTTCCCCCGGGCCTTCGCCGGGGTCGCAATGACAGCCAGATCCGGGCGGGCCCACAGCTTGACCCGATTGCCCTGCTCGACAGCCGCGCGGCACTGGTCAGCCTCGGACATCCGGTACAAGCTCCACCCGGGATTTCGGGAGGAGAGCAGCAATGGCCGGCAACGGACAGATGATCATCGAGCTGGACCGCAAGCGCATGGTCGCGATGGCGGAGAAGGATGTCGCCACGCTGAACGCGCGACTGGCGGACGATCTGATCTACACGCATTCCTCGGCGCGGCTGGACAGCAAGCAGAGCCTGATCGGCAACATGCAGTCGGGGGCGACGGTTTATTCCTCGGTTGAACCGTCCGACGTGGTGGCGCAGGACTGCGGCGACGCGGTGGTGCTGAGCGGCGTGGCGCGGATCAGCGTGACCTCGGGCGGGAAGCCGATGAAGTTCGGCGTGCGGTTTGCCGATGTCTACGCGAAGCGCGACGGGCAGTGGCAGATGGTGATGTGGCAGTCGACAAGGTTGCCGGAGTGACGGAGAGGCGGGAGATAGTTCGATGCAGCTCGGCATCCATCTGCCGCACGCCGGCGACCAGGCCACGCCGGCGCTGATCCGCCGCTTCGCACAGCGCGCCGAGGCGCTCGGCCTCGCCGACGTCTGGGTCAGCGAGCACATCATCGTGCCGCGCGCCGCCTTCCCCCGCTCGCCGCTGTTCTACGACCCGGTGCTGACGCTGACCTGGGTGGCGGCGGTGACGCAGCGGGTCCGGCTGGGGACCAGCGTCCTGGTGCTGCCGATGCGCCATCCGTTGCCGTTGGCGAAGGAACTGGCGACGCTGCAGAACCTGTCCGAGGGGCGGCTGATCCTCGGCGCCGGCGTCGGCTGGCTGGAACCCGAGTTTGCGGCCCTGGGCGTGCCGTTCCGCGAGCGCGGCCGGCGCATGGACGAGGGCATCGCGATGATGCGCGCGGTCTGGACGCACGACCCGGTGTCGTTCCGCGGCAAGTACATTCCGTCCGAGGTCGAGGAAATGACCATGCTGCCGATGCCGGTCAGCCGGATTCCGATCTGGATCGGCGGCAGCTCGGACGCGGCGCTGAAGCGGACGACGCGCCTGGCGGACGGCTGGCACGGCAGCCGCTACACCGCAGCCGAGGCCGCGCCGATCATCCAGCGCCTGCGCGCCGAGCGGCCGGATGACGGCTTCACCGTGTCGATGCGGCTGCACTGGAGCGGCAAGGACCGGGGGGAGCTGCGCGACCGCGTGGCGGCGTATGCCGAGGTCGGGGTCGGCCACATCATGGTGCATCCGCACGACCGCAACGTCGATGACTGGGACAGCGTGATCGAGGGGGTGGGGCGGCTGGCCGGCGGGTGATGCCGGCGGACGGTGCGGCTTACCGGGGCTCCGCCCACAGCCACGCCATTGCCTGCTCCGGCGTGAGGTTGCCGCCGCACAGCACGACCGCGACGGTGCGGTCCCGAAACCGCTCGGGATACGTCAGCAGCGCGGCAATCCCGGCCGCCCCTGACGGCTCCAGCACCAACCCAAGGTGCTGATGGACCAGTCGCATGCCGCGGATCATCGCCGCGTCGTCCACCAGCACCACGTCCGCCGCGGTTCCCTGCAAATCCGCCAGCGCTGCCGGCACCGGCACGCGCGTCGCCATGCCGTCCGCGATGGTGCTGATGCTCGCGGTCTCGACCGGTCGCCCCAGCCGAAAGCTTTCCGCCATGCACGGGGCGCCGCTCGGCGCGACGCCGATCACCTCGACCTCGGGCGCGCGCGCCCCGATCCAGCGCGCCATGCCGCCGAGGATCGCGCCGTTGCCGAGCGACACCAGAACCGCATCCAATCGTTCCGGGAAGCCCAGCAACTCGACCGCGATGCTGCCGGCGCCCTCGGACAGTCGCGGCTCTACGCCGTCCTCGACGAACGCCAGGCCGGCCCCGGCCGCGAAGCGGCGCGCTTCGGCTTTGGCCGCGTCAAAATCCTCGCCCGCCAGCCGCACCTCGGCATCGAGCGCACGCATCCGTTCCAGCTTCAGCGGGTTCGCGCGTGTGGCCGCGAACACGACAAGGCGCGCGCCGCGGCGGCGGCAGGCGTAGGCCAGCGCCTGGCCGAGGTTGCCCGAGCTGGCGGTGACCACCTGCGCGCCGGCTGGCAGCGTCGCCGCATAGTAATCGGCGCCGCGGCCCTTGAAGCAGCGCACCGGATTCAGCGTTTCCACCTTGACCGCCAGGCGCACGCCGAGCACCGCGGACAGCGGTTCGGAGACGAACTGCGGCGTGGCCAGGAACACGGGATCGACCACCCGTGCCGCTTCGGCGATGCGGTCGAGGCTGAGCCGATGGGTCATCAGGCGCTCCATGGGTCGGCGCGCCAAGCCTACGCCCCACACGCTTGACGGCGCACGCAAATCCCCCGCTCATGATCCAAGGCCAGGAGATGACGCAATGGACCAAGGCATCGACACCACCGATCCGGCGACCTGGGATCCGGCACTCGATGCGGTAAGCGCCGCGCCGCGCAACCACACGGTGCTCTACGAGGACGAGGTCATTCGCGTCCTGGCCGTGAGCGTCGCGCCCGGCGAGATCGAAAACCCGCATCATCATCGTTGGCCCTCGGTGATGATCTTCGACCGCACCGCCAAGATCCGTGACTTCAACGGCGCGACCGGCGCGGAAAACGTCGTGCCGCCGCGCGAGGGGTTGCCGTTGCCGCTCACGATCAAATTCCCGCCGCAGCCGCTGCACTATGTCGAGAATTGCGGCAGCACGCCGATCCATGCCACCCGCATCGAGTTCAAGCAGGGTTTTCCGACGCGGGTCTGAGGCCGGCCGCGCCCTCGCGGTCGAACTCACAGATAGGACGCCGGCGTGTCGATGTCGCCGGACCAGCCGTACAGCGCCAGCAGCGGCTCGGCGAACGTGCGCATCGCGTGCGGCTGGCCCGAGTGGTGCAGCACGAACGCGCCGGGCGGGACGATCCGCTCGGCCTGCGGCGTCGTCCACCGCGCATGGCCGGCGATCACCAGATACAGCTCGATCGCCGGATGCGCGTGCAGCGGATAGAACGTGTCGGGCGCCATCAGGGTGAAGCCGGCCCGGCAGCCGGGCACGGTCCGCGGCGCACGCGGGCCGATCAGCTCGGCGAAGGCGATTCGCTCGGCAAGGTCGGCCGCGTCCGGCCGTGGCGGGTAGCTGTAACGCCAGGGCAGGGCGCCGGGCAGCGCCGCCAGCGCCGCCGCGATGCCGGTGGCCGCGTGGCGACTTCCGGTTGCGAGCGCCACTGCCAGGATCGCCGAAAAATCCAGGCCACGCTCGGCCGCGAAATCCGGCCGCGGCACCGCTTCCAGGACCGATCGCCGCAGGTGCCGCACCGCCGCATCGACCTCGTCGGTCACCGGCGGCACGCCCGCGAGGTATGCGGCGATCGCCTGCATCACGCCCGAAATCGACCCGTCCATGGCGTCCGCAGTCTCCATTCGGCCCTCGCGATGGTGGGGGGCAGTGCGCTGATTGTCACGGCGGGGGCGACGCGCGCGCGCGTTGAGGCAGATCAATGCCGTACCGCCAGCTTGGCCTATGAGAGACTCGCAGTCGAGCGGCTGGACAAATCGGTTCCAGGCACCGCGGGCAGGGACATTGACAATGCGGAAAACCAACGCGCTGGCAAGATTGGTCTTTGTGGCGATTGCCGGCATCGGCCTGGCGTTCGCCTACCTTGCGTATATGGCTGCGGCGTACGACACCGGCGTGGCGATCGGCGTCGCCGCGCTGCTCATTGCGGCCATCGTGTCCTACGCGATCCGGATTGCCGACCAATGGGAAAGGGTGGTGGTCCTGCGGCTGGGGCGCTTCCGCTCGCTGGAGGGGCCGGGGCTGTTCTTCATCATCCCGATCGTCGAGACGGTGCCCTACTGGATCGACATTCGCGTGATCACCAGCTCCTTCAAGGCGGAAAAGACCCTGACGAAGGATACCGTGCCGGTGGATGTCGACGCGGTGCTGTTCTGGAAGGTCGTGGAGCCGACGAAGGCGGCGCTCGACGTGGCCGACTATGTCAGCGCCATCAACTGGGCCTCGCAGACCGCGCTGCGCGACGTGATCGGCAAGACCATGCTGTCGGACATGCTGGAGGGGCGGGAAAAGATCAGCAACGAGCTGCAGAAGATCATCGATGTGCGCACCGAACCGTGGGGCATCAATGTCATTTCGGTCGAGATCAGGGACGTGCACATCCCCGCTGCCCTCGAGGACGCGATGTCGATGCAGGCCCAGGCCGAGCGGGAACGCCAGGCCCGCGTGATCCTCGGCGATTCGGAAAGGCAGGTGGCGGAGAAGTTCGGCGAGGCGGCGAAGACCTACGCCAACGATCCGGTGGCAATGCACCTGCGGGCGATGAACATGCTCTATGAGGGCCTGAAGCAAAATTCCACCATCGTCATCGTGCCGAGTTCCGCGGTGGAAACGATGCAGCTTGGCGGGCTGGCGGGATTGACGGCGCTGACCATGGGGCTGGGAGAACGAAACGCCGGTCGGGCTGCGCCGGGAGGTCGGCCGGGGGCGTAACGACCGGCGGGGCTTTCAGGCGAGCTGGAAGCCGCCGGCCAGAGGATCGCGGTCATCCACGATGATCGTGTTGCGGCCGGTGATGCGGGCCCAGCCGCCGATGCTGGGGCGGATGGCCGCGTGGCTGCCGACGCGCGCGACGCCTTCGACACGACAGTCGAACATCGTGCCGATGATGCTTTCATGCACGAACTCGTCGCCGATGTTCAGCCGGCCGCGCGCCGTCAGTTGCGCCATCCGCGCCGACGAACCGGTGCCGCACGGCGAGCGGTCGATGCCCTTCTCGCCGTAGAACACCACATTGCGCGCGTGCGCGCGCGGATTGCGCGGGCGATCGCACCACATGACGTGGCTGACCCCGTGGATGCGCGGATCTTCCGGGTGGACCGGATCCAGTGCCGCCTGGGCCGCCTGCCGCACCACCGGACTGAGCCGCTGGATGTCCGCCACCGTCATCTCATCCAAGCCCGACCAATTCGGCTGCGGTTCGATGATCGCATAGAAGTTGCCGCCATAGGCCAGGTCGAAGGCGATCTCGCCAAGCCCGGCGACTGTCACCCGCGCGTCCCTCCCGTGCAGGTAGCTGGGGATGTTGAACAGCCGGACTGACTCCACGAACCGGCCGTCCGTCGTGTAGCTCACGTCCACCCGGCCCGCCGGCGTTTCAAGCGCCAGCCGCCCCGGCTCGCGCGGCGTCACCAGTCCTTCCTCGATCGCCACGGTCACCGTGCCGATCGTGCCGTGCCCGCACATCGGCAGACATCCGCTCACTTCGATGAACAGCACACCGAGTTCGTACTCGGGACCGCTGGGCGGATAGAGGATGCTGCCCGACATGGCGTCATGGCCGCGCGGTTCGAACATCAGCGCCCGGCGGACGTGATCGTGGTTGCGGACGAATTCCAGGCGGCGCTCGGCCATCGGAGCGTGCGGCAACATCGGCGCCCCGCCCGCGACCACCCGCACCGGGTTGCCGCAGGTATGCGCGTCCACGCAGAAGTAGGTGTGAGAGGCCATCGGCGGCTTGCCCTTGGATGGGTGGCAATGGAGTCAATTGACGGAGATTTAGACCAAATTACCGGACGCACCTACGGTCGGCGCGCGAGCGTCCGCCGCTGTGTCTTGCGGAACGTGGGATGGGTGATGGTGGCGATCAGCGTGGGTGGGATCCGTTGCGGTTGCAACAGTCAGATCCATCATAAGAAGGCTCGATCTCGATAAACATTGTGGTTGCTGGGTGCGGGTCAGGCCTTTGGTTCGCGGTAACGTTCTAGCATTGCCCGGGAGATTTCGGGTGACGACGGCTACAACCCGCGCGGCGCGCCGGGGTTGCGCTGATATTTCTCCAGCATGGTCAGGTCCGGCTGCACCGGCTTGTCGCCATCCAGAAACACGACGCCGACGGCATCGCTAGGCAGCCTGGCGATGAAGTTTTCGGCATCCTCGATCATGCGGCGAATGCGGCGGTGCAGGCCGGGCACGTCGATCGGTTGCACGGTCGCCAGGGCCAAAAATTCCTCGGCCGTGAAGCGGCTGTGCCGCGTGATCTCCGCCAGCATTTCCTCCGGCGTGGTGCCCGGAAATTTGCCGACCGCCGCCGCGACCACGGTCCCGAGCGGCAGAATCGTTTCGTGGATGGTGACCAGATCGACAATATCGCGCGGGCACGCGGCGGTCCGCGGCTGCCGCCGCCTTGTTGGCCGCGAGATCGACCGGATGCAGCACATAGCCGAACAGCTCGTCCGGCTGGGTCGGGAAGAACCGGAACGCCGAGTCGGCCACCCATTCAAGCTGCATTTGCTCACCTTGTCGTTCGACGGTGGCAACGTGTTTCGCCGCGCGCGGGTTCGGCGCCCAGGTGATCCGGCAGCCGCCGCCCGTCAGCGCGGCTTCGTCGGCCTTGACCGCCCTCTCCAGTCGCGCGTCGGAGTCATGGAAGATGTCGATGTCGGCCGAAATGCGCGGGCCGTCGCGGTTGATCGCGACGCCGCCGGCGATATAGCTGTCGGGGCTGCGCTGCGCCGCCAGCAGCCGCAACACCTCCGACTGGAATTTAGTGATCGGCACGGCAAATTTGCTCGATCCGCTCGGCCAGCCGCCGTCCGTCCATGCGGCCATGCGTGCGCAGCGCCGCGGTGATCGCGAGTGCGTCCGCACGGGTCGGTTGCTTGACCGGGTGCATGCTCCACAGCGCCACGGACCCGAAGTCACGAAACGCCTGGCGGTAGAGTGTCTCGATTTCCGCGGTGCGGTCGTCAGCCATGGCCGGGTCCCTCCGGCGGCACTATAGCAGGCCCCGCCGCTCAATCCCCACGCCTCAATCGCCGCCCTGGGCCGCGCGGAACCCGCCCACACCGCGCTCGATCGCGGTGACGTGCCGCGGCAGGAACCCCGTGGGATCCGTCAGCCCGCAGGCGTGCGCGATCATCTCCACCTCGTCATGCACCCGCCGTGCGTAGTGCGCGACCCGCACCGCCTTGTCGGTCGGGTCCAGCCCGGCGATCAATCGAGGGTCGGCCGCCGTCACGCCCGTCGGGCACTTCCCCGATCCGCACTTCATCGCCTGGATGCAGCCCAGGCTGAACATGAAGCCGCGCGCCGAGGACACGAAATCCGCCCCCATGCACATCGCCCAGGCCACCTTGTCCGGCGTGATCAGCTTGCCCGAGGCGACGATGCGGATGCGCTCGCGCAGTCCGTGCCGCTCGCGCGCGGCGGCGGTGATCGACAGCGCCTCGGTGATCGGCATGCCGACATAGTCGATCAGCGGGGCCGGGGCGGCGCCCGAGCCGCCCTCGCCGCCATCGACCTGGACATAATCCGGGCAGTGTTCCGGGAACGCGATGCAGTTGCTGAACCAGGCATCGAGGAAATCCAGGTCGCCGACGACGAATTTGACCCCCACCGGCTTGCCGGTGACCGTGCGAACCCGGGCGATGAACTGGCCAAGTTCGGAAATGTTGCCGATGTCCTTGTGCCGGTTCGGGCTGATGCTCGTCCTCGCCCACGGGGATGCCGCGGATGGCGGCGATCTCCGCCGTGACCTTTGCCGCCGGCAGGATGCCGCCTTTGCCCGGCTTGGCGCCCTGCGCCAGCTTGACCTCGAACATGCGCACCTGGGGATGCGCGGCGATCTGCGCGCAGCCGGTCCTCCGACAGGTTGCCCGCGGCGTCGCGCACGCCGTATTTCGCGGTGCCCATCTGCATGATCACGTCGCAGCCGCCGTCCAGGTGGTAGGGTGCCAGGCCGCCCTC
Organism: uncultured Alphaproteobacteria bacterium; assembly: GCA_963773345.1. Taxonomy (GTDB): domain Bacteria; phylum Pseudomonadota; class Alphaproteobacteria; order Acetobacterales; family Acetobacteraceae; genus Palsa-883. The sequence goes on from CAVZBG010000011.1 coordinate 472,273, forward strand.
GCCGGTGGCCATCCAGATGCCGGCCTGTTTCGCCCCGCGCGACAGCGCGGTGACGGCGGCCGAGGACAGCGCGCCGTAGCTCATGCCGCGAGATGTTGAAGAAGCTCTTCGCGAAATAGGGTTCCCGGCAGGCGCCCGGTCCCTCGGCGAGGCCGATCCATTTGCCCGGATACGGTTGCTTCTCCTCGTCGAGCACCGGGAAGGCGGCGTTGCGGAACACGAAGGGCGGCACGTTCTCGCTGCCGAAGCTGACCAGGTTCGACACGCCCTTCGCCGAGCGGTACACCCAGGCCCGTTCCAGCCGGTTGAACGGCCGCTCGGACCAGTCGGGAAGATACTGATATTGCCGCATGTATTCGCCGAGCGTCTCGGCGAAGTAGCGGAAATACCCGACCACCGGGAAGTTGCGCAGGATGGTGTGCTGGGTCTGCCTGCGGTCGTGCACGTAGAGCGCCGCGTAACCGGCTGCCAGCAGCAGCACGACGACGATCCAGAACATTGTTCGCCTCTCCCCCCGGCGGCATGAAGCCGCCGGCCTTATGGCCCCCGCGGCATCGGTGCCGCCAGTATTACGTCTTCTTGGCCGAGGGAAACGTTACCGTCGCAAGTCTATTCGCTGTCGGCGGCGGCCTTGCGGGCCATCGCCTCCTCAGCCGAGGCAACCCCGCCATGCGCCGCCGACCACGCCACCGGGTCCTCCAGGAATTGCCGCACCTCGGCCAGCGCGCCCTCGGAGAAATACGGCCGGTCGCGGCAGGCTTCCAGCACGTCCCACCAGGTGCACAGATGGTGCAGCGCGATGTCCATCCGCGCCAGCGTCTCGAAGGCGCCGGGGAAGACGCCGTAGAAGAACACCACGAAGGTGTGGTTGACGATCGCGCCGGCGTCGCGCAGCGCCTGGGCGAAACGGATTTTCGACCCGCCGTCGGTGGTCAGGTCCTCCACCAGCAGGGTGCGCTTGCCTTCCGGCACGTCGCCCTCGATCAGCGCGGCGCGGCCGAAGCCCTTCGGCTTCTTGCGCACATAGGCCATCGGCGCGGCCATCCGGTCGGCGATCCAGGCGGCGAAGGGGATGCCCGCGGTCTCGCCGCCGGCGACGGCCTCGATGCTTTCGAAGCCGACGTGACGGTTGATCTTCTCCACCGCCAGGTCGCAGATTTTTGCCCGCGCGCGGGGGAAGTAGATGATGCGGCGGCAGTCGATGTAGACCGGCGACTTCCAGCCCGAGGTGAAGGTGTACGGCTCGTCGGGGCGGAAGTTCACCGCCTTGATCTCCAGCAGGATGCGCGCGGCGGTCAGTGCCGCGTCGCGATCCCAGTCGCTGCTTTGTCCGGCGGTGGCGGGCTTGGCCATCGGGTGGGTCCTTGTAGGGGCGGCGAGGAACTGGCGGCGGGCCGACTGGGCACTGGCCGGCGCCGGAGCGGGGTGGGGCCTCCCCGACTCCGCGCGCGATCATGCGGGAATCGTGCGGGGCCGGCAAATGCTGCGTGCCCGGCGGCGCGGGGCAATTCGAACGTCGGCCGTCGGTGGGTTTCTTCTGGCCTGGTTCTGGCCAGGGTAGGTCGAGGATGGACGTTCGGCTCACGGCGGGGTGTGGCCGGCAGCGGAGTGGCTGCTTGAAGGCAACAAGCCAAACAGACAGTGCGGTCTCCAGGCGATTCGGCGGCTACTGCTCCATCGCGGACCTTCGCACCGGACTTCTGCACCAGATAAGTCGCTGACCAGGTTGGCTGTGGTGTGCGGTGCATAAACCTTTGAATTGCGGAACGAGGGACGCCTGAGGGTATTGCTCCATTCGACGAAACCCTCCGGGCTCGGAGCGCTTCGCGCCTGGTGAGGTAAGCTCGATAGTCTCGACGGCCGCTTCGCGACTTCGTTTTAGGTGGCAGCAATAAACGGATGGCCGAAGATGGCCCACGCTCCTAGTCCCATCCTGACACCACGGGAGAAGGCAACGGTGTGCCCTGTCGCAAATAGAATTTACGGCACGGTTAGCGCGGACAGGCAGAAAGAGATGAGTGGCCTTGAGTTTGTTCAAGGGCTAGCGAGCGGCGCTCTTCCCCTCAACACAATCGCGCGGACACTCGGCTACGACGTGACCAAGGTCGCGAATGGACGCGTCGTCATTATCGCCGAACCCAATAACAGCCTGCTCAACCCGGCGGGCACGGTGCATGGCGGATTCTCAGCGACGCTGCTCGATAGCTGTATGGGCCTCGCCATCCAGTCGAACTCTTGAGAAGGGCATCGGCCAGACAACGCTGGAGTTCAAAATTTCGCTTGTGCGGCCAATTACAGCCGAGACGGGGACGATCAAGGCCGAAGGCGTGGTGTTAAGTCGGGGGCGACGCATTGGCACCGCCGAAGGACGGATCACGGATAGCAACGGGCGCTTGCTGGCCCATGGCACGACGACCTGTCTGATCTTCGAAAACTGACGCGGAAGTCTGCCATGGAAAGACCAACGAAATCGGCATACACCCGAGGCGCAATCTACGGCCTGGGCGCCGTATGCATCTGGGGCGCCTTCATTGTCGTTTCCCGGCTGGGCGTGCGGACGAGCCTGACGCCCTGGGATGTTGCCGCCATACGTTTTACCGTGGCGGGTGTTCTCCTGGCGCCTTATCTGGCCAAAAAAGGCTTGGCGCTTGACCGCCTTGGCTGGATAGGGGTGACCGCCATCGTTGCCGGTTGCGGGGCGCCAATGGTGTTGCTCGTGAACGTGGGCTTGTTGTTCGCGCCCGCCGCTCACGGAGGCGCCCTGTTTCCCGGCGTGATGCCGCTGATGGTCGCAATTCTGGCCTCAATGGTCTTGAAGGAACAGTTCAACGTTCGGAAAAGGATCGGCTTCGTCCTTATCGGACTCGGCGCTGTGGGTATCGTTTGGGGAAGAGGTGGCACGATTGGAACGACGCAGAATATTGGTCACGCACTATTCCTCGTCGCGGGCCTCGCGTGGGCCAGCTATACCGTAGCAATGCGGCGCGCCCGGCTCGATGGCCTCCGCGCGGCCGCTATCGCGGCAGTCGGATCGTTGGTGCTTTATCTGCCGGTCTATGCCTCTTTTGCCGGGACCAGCGTCTTCAAAGCCCCTTTGTTCGATATCGGTTTGCAGGCGGTTGTTCAGGGCTTCCTTACGGCAATCGTTGCCCTGCTGCTTTATGGGCGCATGGTAGGCCTCCTTGGGGCAACAGGGGGTGCCGCGTTCGTCGCACTGACGCCTGTGGCAACCGGCCTCATGGCTATCTTTGTCCTTGGGGAATGGCCCGTGGCGATCGATTGGATAGCAATCGTTGTGATCTCTGTTGGCGTATATGTCGTAAGCGGAGGACCTTTGCCTAACTGGACAGGCAAGGAAGCAGTATGGTTGAGCTCGTGACCTTATGGTGATCAATATTTGTTTGATGATTCTGAATTTTTTGCACCAGCTCAATGGCCGCTTGTCGGGCAAGGCGGCACATCTAACCGCGTTGCTGGATGGCCGATCTGGAGTCTCGCCAAGCTTCGGCTGAGCGGCCGAGATGGGCGCAGAGCCGTCGGCGTCCAGCCATGCTGAATGTCCGGTTCCCGGATCGCCTGGCAGGCGTACCCATGGCGGACCCGCGTCGAAAGCCGAGAGTCAATCTGACCCGCTGCCACGCCGGGCGTCCCCGCTGGCCGCGCCGCGGCATTGCGCTATTGTCGCCGACTTACTGCGAAGGACTGCGACCCCGATGACCCAGACCCTGCGCGGCGCCGACATCGTGGTGCACACGCTGGAACGTGCCGGACACACGACGATCTTCACGCTCTCCGGCAACCACATCATGTCGATCTTCGATGCGGCGATCGAAACGACGCTCGACCTGGTGCACACCCGCCACGAGGCCGCCGCGGTGCACGCGGCGGACGCGGTTGGCCGGCTGACTGGCCGGCCCGGCATCGCCATGGTCACCGGCGGCCCGGGGCACGCCAATGCCACCGCGGCGCTGATGACGGCGCTCGGGCAGGAGTCGCCGCTGGTGCTGCTGTCCGGCCACACCGAGACGACGCAGCTTGGCCGCGGCGGCTTCCAGGAGTTACGCCAGGCGGAGATGGCGGCCCCGGTGGCGAAAGCCTCCTGGATGGCGACCGAGGCCGCGCGGCTCGGCCTGGACGTGGCCGAGGCGATCCGCATCGCCACGTCCGGCCGGCCGGGGCCGGTGCATCTCAGCCTGCCGTCAGACCTGCTCGACGCGCGCGTCGCCGCGGACGCCGTCGCCTGGCCGGACGCCGCCGATTTTGCGGCCCCGCCGCTGGCGCTGCCTGACGCCGCAGCCGATGCCGTGCTGGCACTGATCGCCGCCGCGGCGCGGCCGCTGCTGATCGCCGGGCCGCAGCTTGCCAACCGGCCCGGCCGCGATTTGCTGGCCCGCATCGAGGCCGCAACGAACCTGCCGACCTGCATCATGGAAAGCCCGCGCGGCTTCGCCGATGCGACGCTGGGGGCCTTTGCCGAGCTGGTGGCGCGCTGCGACCTGATCGTGCTGCTCGGCAAGGCGCTGGATTTCACGCTGAAGTTCGGCGCCACGCCGGGCGTCGATCCGGCCTGCCGGTTCGTCATGCTCGATCCCGACGGCGCCATCCTGGACCGCGCCGTCCACGAAACGGGACCGCGGCTCGCCTTCGGGTGCGTGGCCGACACGCACCCGGCCGGCGAGGCGCTGATCCGTCGCGCCACGGCGCGCACGTCGTCGGGGGCCGCCTGGCTGCGGGAGGCGCGCAGCCACTTCGCCGACCGCCCCGCGTCCTGGGCAACGCTCGCCAGCCCGACCCCGGACAAGCTGCACGCGATCGAGGTGTTCCGCGCGCTGAAACCCTACGTTGAGCGCGACCGCGACACCGTGCTGATCTGCGACGGCGGCGAATTCGCGCAATGGGCGCAGAGCGTGCTGCCGGTGGTGCCGCGGCGCATGATCAACGGCGTCGCCGGCTCGATCGGCGGCTCGCTGCCGATGGCGCTCGGCGCGCGCGTGGTGGATCGTGCGGCGCCGGTGTTCGCGGTGCTGGGCGACGGCACCTTCGGCTTCCACATGGCGGAGTTCGAGACCGCGGTGCGGCGCAACCTGCCCTTCGTCGCGGTCGTCGGCACCGATGCGCGCTGGAACGCCGAATACAATCTGCAGGTGCGCGACTACGGCGCCAACCGCGCGGTCGGCTGCGAGCTGACCGCGGCGCGGTACGATCTGGTGGTGACCGCGCTCGGCGGCCATGGCGAGCTGGTGCGTCGGGCCGACGAGATGCCGGGCGCGATCGAGCGCGCGCTGGCCAGCGGCAAGCCCGCCTGCATCAATGTCATGATCGAACCGATCCCGGCGCCGATCGTAAGGCGCAATGATAAACCTCTCCCGCTCTTCGCGGGGTTGGGCCGCGAAGCGGACCGACGCGCGGAGCACTTGCGACGCGGGTGACGGTGGTGCCGGGTGCACGACCCTCACCCGGAGCGCTCTGCGCTCCGACCTCTCCCGCGAAGGGCGGCAGAATGGTGTACGCAATCACCCTGATTAGCAACCACCAGAAGGAAACCCCATGTTTCGCATCCACGGCAACGCCCGCTCACGTGCCATTCGCACCTTGTGGATGGCGGGCGAGCTCGGCCTCGACTACGAGCACGACGATGTCCTGCCGCGCGCGCCCGGCACCCGCACGCCGGAATTCCTGGCGCTCAACCCCAACGCCCGCGTGCCGGTGATCGAGGACGACGGCTTCGTGCTGTCCGAATCGATGGCGATCAACCTCTATCTCGCGAAGAAGCACGGCAAGCTCACCCCGGCCGGCGCGCACAACGAGGCGCTGGCCTGGCAATGGAGTTTTTGGGAAACCGACCGGCTGGACCGGCAGATCGTTACCTACGCCAACCACACGATGGCGCTGCCGGAGGCGCAGCGCGATCCGGCGCTGGCCAAGGCGGCGTGGGACGAGATGGTGCCGGCGCTCGACGTGCTTGAGGGCGCACTGACGAAATCGCCCTGGCTGGCGGGCGACGACTTCACCGTGGCCGACCTGAACGTCGCCTCGGCGCTGTATCGCGGGCTGTTCCTCGATCTGGGTCGTTGGCCCACGGTGACGACATGGCTGCACCGGTGCTGGGACCGGGCCGCCGCCAAACGCGCTCGCGCCATGCGCGAGTAGCTCGGGCCGCGGCGATCGCTCGGCCGTCGCGTGCCGCCGATTTGAGTCCGCGGCGGCACGCCCGTCGCGACTGCGTAGCGTGACCGCGCCGGCGCGGCGGAGTCGCGACGCGACCGTACGACGCGGCAGGCATTGCCGGGCGAGATTTTTCGGCCCGGCAAGGCCTGCCGGGCGCGCCCGTCGGCGCAACGCAACAGGCGCGCGGAGCCGCGGTTTTCCGCCGTGATTGCCCGTGGCGACCTCTGGCACGCCGCGTGCACAAGGGTTGGGCGCGACGCATCGCACCGCCCAGGAGAGACAAGACTCTCAGTCCAACATCAGGCCAAAATGGCCTTATGAGGTCAAAACGACCTCTGGGCGCGGCCTGCCGCGCACCGCGTCGCACCGTGGGCCACGCCGAGACCCTGCGTGGTGGAAGTTCCTTGCCTTGCCGGGACGACCAGGCCGCCGTCCGCGGTCAGTGGATCCCCTTGGCATTCAGGTGCGGCCGGTATTTCTGATCGCTGCCCTGGATGTGGTTGACCAGCCAGTTCCTGAGGAACTGCATCACATCGAGCGACAGCGTCGTGGTGGCGCCGGCAGCATATTTCTGCTGCACGTCGAGCACCTGGCGGGTCAGCGCGTCATGCTCCTGCTTGTGCGGCCCGGCGGCCGCATAGCCGGTCTGCGCGAAGAACTTCTCCTCGCGAGCGAAATGGAACTTCGTGTACTGCACCAGCCCATTCAGGATACGGCCCAGCAAGTCCCGGCCTTGTCCAGCCTGCATCGCGTCATACAGCTCGTTGAGCATGCCGACGAGCTTCTTGTGATCCTCGTCCAGCACGCCAACGCCGACGCTCAGCTTTTCAGTCCAGGTCATCAGTGGCATTATTCGATACTCCCTGCAACGCTGTCACAAACCCACAACCGGCATGCCGGCGCGCCTCAAGCCGCGCGCCGCTGCTGCAACCGCTCCAGCAGCGCGCCCACCGCCAGGCGAACTGCCTCATCCGCCTCGAACGCCACGTGCAATCCGCCGTGATCGTCGACGTTGCGGACGCTGAACGGCACCGGGATCGCCACGCCATCGAGCGAGATCGTTCCGTGTGCGCCCGGCTGCAGCGGCGGCGCATCGCGCAACTGGGCGCCGATGACCGACAGGTCCGCCAGCCGCACCTCGTGCATCCCACCTGCCACGCGCAGCCGGCACGGCAGGTCGACCGGATACCGTGGCGCCAGCCGGCGATCGACATCGGTGGTCGAGGTCCGGACCACCCGAATGATGGCGTGCCGCAGTTCGGCCACCGCTTCCTCGAGCGCCGCGGCGTTCTCCCGTACCGAAATCGCATGCCGCTCGGTCTGTTCCGCCTCCGCCGAGACCTCGGTGATGCGCCCGCTCATGTCGTTGGCCGCGGCGGCGGTCTCCGTCACGTTGAACGCGATGCCGGTGGTGGCCGCCGCCTGCTTCTCGATCGCCGAGGCGACCTGGCTGGCGATGGCATTGATCTCGCCGATCGTCTGTTCGATCCGCGCGACCGCAGCGACCGCTTCGCTGGTCGCGCTGCGCACTTCGCCGATGTGGCGGCCGATGTCCCCGGTCGAGCGCGCGGTCTGCGTGGCGAGCGACTTCACCTCGCTGGCCACCACGGCGAAGCCCTTGCCCGCCTCGCCGGCCCGCGCCGCCTCGATCGTCGCATTCAGCGCCAGCAGGTTGGTCCGGCCGGCGATCTCGTCGATCATCTCGACCACCGCGCCGATCCGCGCCACCTGTGTGTTCAACGCCTCGATGGTGGCGCGCGTGGCATGGCCGGCCGCCACGGCGCGGCTGACGACCGCGGCGGACTGGCTGACCTGGGTGCCGATTTCGCCGATCGACGCAGCGAGCAGATCCGCGGCACCCGCCACAGTCTGCGAGGTCGCCAGCGCCTGCGCGGCGGCGGCGGCGGCACTTTCCGCCGAGCGCCCGGTGCGCGTGGCGGAGCCGCTCATGTCCGTCGCCGTCTGCGTCATCGCGGCGGTGCGCGCGTGCACCTGCTCCAGCGCCGCGCTTGCCTCGGATTCGATGGCGTCCGCCATGGCGACCAGCGCCACCTGGGTCGCCGCCAGCGCACGCTGCTGATCGGCCGCACGCTCCTGCGTGAGGCCGCTCGTCATTGCCATATTGTCCTTGAACACCACCACCGCGGCGGCCATGGCCCCGATCTCATCGTGGCGGCCTTGCGCCGGCACGTCAGCCGCAAGGTCGCCTTCCGCCAGTTGCCGCATCGCCCCGGTGAGCGCGGTGATCGGCCGGGTGATGCCGCGCCCCAGGACGATGGCGAGCGCGAGGGCGAGACCCAAGGCCACGCCGGCGGCGCCAGCGATCCGCAGTATGGCGACGTGCACCACCGCCGCGACGTCGTCCGCGTAGACACCGCTGCCGATGACCCAATTCCAGCCGCTGACGCCCATGACGTAGCTCAGCTTCAGTCGCGCGGTGGCGTCCGGCGGCCAATAGTAGAGATAAAGCCCGCCGCCCTGGTGGGAGATGACGTCGATCATGTCGCGGAACGGCCGCTTGCCGGCCGCGTCGCGCAGATCGAGCAGGTTGGTCCCGACCAGCTTCGGTGCAGTCGGATGCATCAGCATCTTCCCGGCCATGTCGTTGACCCAGAAATACTGCTCCTTCTCGTACCGCAGGTGCGACAGCCCGGCGAGCGCCGCCTGCTGCGCCGCCGCTTCGGTCAGCTCCCCCAGCGCGGCGCGCCGCTGGTAGTCCGCCACCAGCGATTGCGCGGTTTCGACCAGATGCCTGGTTTCCGTGCCCTTCGCCGCGTACAGCGCCTCGTGCACCTGCTCGGCCGCGGTCGTCAGGATGCCCAGCATCCCCAGCGCCATGATCAGCACGATGAGATAGAGGCGCCGGCCGATCGTTCGGTCGAAGAACAGGAACCGCGAGGTCCGAAGCGTCACGCCACGTCTCCATGCGTCGCTGAGGCAGCCGGACGGCGCGGCGACGCGGGCGAGGGTAGGGTGCCACGGTTAACAAACGCCTAGCGACGGCGCCCGCGCCGACGTGGGCGCCCTACGCCCCCCGCGCCGCGCCGCCCCGCCGCCTTGGCGGGAGCGCCGCCTGCGCTATAACCCCCCGACCGAGGAAAGGAACGCCACCATGCCAACCAAGCACTGGGACAAATCGCGGCTGCCCTCCCGCCACGTGACGGTGGGGCCCGACCGCGCACCGCACCGCAGCTACTACTACGCGATGGGCCTGACCGAGGACGAGATCGCCCAGCCCCTGGTCGGCGTCGCCACCTGCTGGAACGAGGCGGCGCCCTGCAACATCGCGCTGTCCCGTCAGGCGCAGTCGGCAAAGAAGGGCGTCAGCGAGGCCGGCGGCACCCCGCGGGAATTCACCACCATCACGGTGACCGACGGCATCGCGATGGGCCACCAGGGCATGAAGTCCTCGCTGGTCTCGCGCGACCTGATCGCCGACAGCGTCGAGCTGACCATGCGCGGGCATTGCTACGACGCGCTGGTGGGCCTGGCCGGCTGCGACAAGTCGCTGCCCGGCATGATGATGGCAATGCTGCGGCTGAACGTCCCAAGCGTGTTCATGTATGGCGGCTCGATCCTGCCCGGGCGGTTCAAGGGCGTGGACGTCACCGTGGTGGACGTGTTCGAGGCGGTGGGCCAGCACGCCGCCGGAAAGATGACCGACGCCGAGCTGCACGAGCTGGAATGCGTCGCCTGCCCCTCGGCAGGCGCCTGCGGCGGACAGTTCACCGCCAACACGATGGCGATGGTCAGCGAGGCGATCGGCCTGGCACTGCCGGGGTCCGCCGAGCTCGCCGGCGCCGTACGAGGACCGTGATCGTTTCGCGGTCGAGTCGGGCCGCGCGGTGATGGCACCTGGTGGAGAACCGCATCCGCCCGCGCGACATCGTCACGCTGAAGGCGCTGGAGAACGCCGCGATGCTGGCGGGCGCCACCGGCGGATCGACCAACGCCGCGCTGCACCTGCCGGCGATCGCGCACGAGGCGGGCATCCGCTTCACCATGGACGACGTGGTGGAGATCATGCGCCGCACGCCGTACATCGCCGACCTGAAGCCGGGCGGCAAATACGTGGCGCTGGACGTGCACCGGGTCGGCGGCATCCCGGTGATCATCAAGGCGCTGCTGGATGGCGGGTCTGCTGCACGGCGACTGCCTGACGGTGACCGGCAAGACGCTGGCCGAGAACCACAAGGACGTGGTGTTCCCGACCGACCAGGACGTGATCTATCCGGTATCGAAAGCGATTTCTTCCACCGGCGGCGTGGTCGGGCTGAAGGGCAACCTGGCGCCCGACGGGGCGATCGTGAAGGTCGCCGGCATGGAGCGCGACCAGATGCGCTTCGAGGGTTCTGCCCTTTGTTTCGACTCCGAAGAAGCAGCCTTCGCCGCGGTGCAGGCCCGCGCCTACAAGCCCGGCGACGTCATCGTGATCCGCTACGAGGGGCCGAAGGGTGGCCCTGGCATGCGCGAGATGCTGTCGACCACCGCGGCGATCTATGGCCAGAGCCAGACCAAGGGCCGCGACGTGGCGCTGATCACCGACGGGCGTTTCTCCGGCGGCACGCGCGGCTTCTGCGTCGGCCATGTCGGGCCGGAGGCAGCGGTGGGCGGGCCGATCGCGCTGCTGCAGGACGGCGACCGCATCGTGATCGACGCCGCGAAAGGCAGCCATCGACGTGCTGCTGTCGGATGCCGAGCTGGCGGCCCGGCGGGCGGCGTGGCAGCCGCGCAAGACCGACTATCAGAGCGGGGCGATCTGGAAATACGCGCAACTGGTGGGGCCGGCGCACCTTGGCGCGGTGACGCATCCGGGCGCCGCGGCGGAGACGCATTGCTTCGCGGATATCTGACCGTCCCTGGCGCGCGGGCATCTTGTGTCGCTGACGCCGGCCGCACGGTCGGCGCGCGTGCGGACGGCATGGCGGGCCGATCCGGATCGGCCCCGCGCGGGGGCCGCGCAGCCGATGCGATGGCCGGGCAAGCCACCAGGCTGGTAACCTTCGCGTGCTGAACAGGGAGGATCCGCCATGAGTGATGCACTGCCGACCGCCACGCGGGTATCGGACCCCGGGATTCGCGCGCTGTATCGCCTGGAGAACCGCTGGCAGGCCTGGCTGGATGTCGAGGCCGCACTCGCCCGCGCGCAGGCCGAGCTGGGCATCATCCCACCCGCAGCGGCCGAGGCCATCGCGCGCGCCGCGCGGCTGGAGTTCCTGGACCGCGCGCGCATCGACGAGGGTTTTGCCCGCACCGGTCACACCATCGTGCCGCTGGTCTGGGAGCTCGGCCGCGTGGTCGGCGAGCCGCATGGCGGCTGGGTGCACTGGGGAGCCACCACGCAGAACATCACGCAGACCGGCGATCTGCTGGTGCTGCGCCAGGCGCATGGCATCTTCCTGCGCCTGATCGGCGAGGTGCTGGCCGCGATGGCCGATCTCGCCGAGCGCGGCGCGGACATGGTGCTGCCCGGCCGCACGCACGGCCAGCACGCGGTGCCCGCCACGTTCGGCTACAAGGTCGCGGTGTGGATCGACGAGATGCTGCGCCACGTCGAGCGGCTGCAGCAGGTGGCGCCGCGGCTGTTCGTTTCGATGCTGGGCGGCGGTGCCGGAACCTTCGCGTCACTCGGGGCACAGGGGCCGAAGGTGCAGGCGGGGATCGGCCGGCAGCTTGGGCTGGTGTCGATGGACGTGCCGTCGCGTGCCCTCGGCGACCATCTGGCCGAGAACATCTGCATCCTCGGCCTGCTCGCCGCGACCTGCGGCAAGATCGGCCGCGAGATTTACACGCTGATGAAGACCGAGTTCGGCGAGGTGGAGGAACCCGTCCCGCCCGGCACCGTCGGCAGCTCGACGATGCCGCAGAAGCGCAACCCGAAGCTCTGCCAGGACATCATCGCCGTGGCCGCCGAGGTGCGCGCGATGGTGCCGCTGGCGCTGGAGGCGATGCAGACCGAGCACGAGGCCGATCGCACCACCAGCCTGATGATGGACGCGGCCGAGGCGCGCGCCTGCATCGCGACCGGGGACATGCTCAGCCGGCTGGGCGAGGTGCTGCGCGGGCTGCGGCTGGACCCGGCGCGCATGCGGCGCAACCTCGAGCTGGGGGGCGGGCTGATCATGGCGGAGGCGGTGATGCTGCACCTCGGCGGCGCGATCGGACGGCAGCACGCGCATGACGCGGTGTATGACGCGGCGCAGGCGGCATTCGTCGAGGGGCGATCGTTCGCCTCGCTGCTGGCGGCGGACCCGCGGGTTACTGCACATCTCGATGCCGGGTCGATCGCGGCGCTGCTCGACCCGACCGCCTATACCGGGCTCTGTGCCGACATGGCGCGCACCGCGGCGTCGCGCGCGCGGGCGGCGGTTCGGGACGGGCCATCGTAGGTGGCGGACCGTCCGGCGTTCAGTGCGAAGTGACCGGGAGAGCCCGGGACCCGGATGCTTCGATCGTTCCGGCCGAACATCGCGCACGCGCCTCTGCGACGGTTCCACCGGCAATGCGATCGCGGCGGGTATTGCGGTGTGATACCAAGCCTCAATATGAGTGGCGCGTGGGGGGTATCCGCCTGGTCGTGCTTACGCGCCAGTATGACCAGGGCGCAGTGGCGACGGGTCGATCCCTAAGGGTCTGAGGCGGAATAACCGAATCGATCGGCCCGGGTCATGACACGGAAGTGTGACGTGCATGCGATTGAAGCACTTGTCACGCCTCAGACCCTAAGCGGGCTGATATGATGCCACTTCAGCCTAAATCCGGCAGTTCGGTGATTGCCAAGGCTGGCGGGATCGGCAGATTTGGCCGGCATGAGCACAGAACAGCAGGGCCTGATCGCTCACCCGGCGGGTGAACAACCGACAGTTGAACCATGGTCTGCGATTGCCGACACTTTTGCTGGGCGTGTCCACGTTGAATGGGACGCCGAAGCGCCGGTGACGCCGTTCGGCCAACTGCCATTCTTCATCGACTACCTGAAGCAGGCGGGGCTGTTTGACGCCTGGGTGGCGGACTGCCCGCTGTGGCTGAGCGGCCCGAACGCGCCGAGCAAGCGCGACCTGCTTGGCACGGTGCTGTTATCGGTGCTGGCCGGGCATTGGCGCTACGCCCACATCACCTCGCTGCGGTGCGATTCGGTGAACCCGCCACTGCTCGGCATGCGCAAGGTGGCGAGCGAGGATTCGGTGCGTCGCAACCTGGGGAAGATCGACGAAGCGAAGGGCCTGGCCTGGCTGCAGAACCACCTGGATTATACCACCACGCCGCTGCTGGGCGAGCCGTGGGTGCTCGACATGGACAGCACGATCAAGCCTTTGTATGGCCACCAGGAAGGGGCCGAGGTCGGCTACAATCCGCACAAGCCTGGCCGGCCGTCGCATTGCTATCACACCTACATGCTGTCGAGCTTGCGGCTGGTGCTGCGGGTCGATGCGCTGGCGGGCGACGAACATAACGTTGCCCGTGCGACGAAGGGACTGTGGGCGCTGCTGGACCACCTGGGGCCGGGCCGCCGACCCAGCTTGCTGCGCGGCGACAAGTCGTGCGGCATCGAGCCGGTGATGGCGCGGGCGGAACGCGAGGGGCTGGCCTATCTGTTCCGCCTGCGCATGACGAAGAATGTCCGGCGGGCGATGGAGCGGGCGATGGCCCAATCGGATTGGGCAGATGCCGGTCAAGGCTGGCAGGGCAAGGCGACGACACTGCGGCTGCTCGGCTGGAGCCGGCAACGTCGGGTGGTCCTGCTGCGCCGCAAGCTGGGGCGTGAACTGGCGGTTGCCGAGCGCACCGATCGCGGCCAGCAGCGGCTCGGCTTCATCGAAGTCGGACCTGACCTGGACGCCTGGGAATACGCGGCCCTGGCCACCTCGCTGGACAACGAGATCCTGACGCTCGGTCAGTTGTATCGCGACCGAGCGGACTGTGAGAACGCGTTCGACGAGTTGAAGAACCAGTGGGGCTGGGGCGGCTTCACCACACAGGACCTGAAGCGTTGCCGGCTGCTCGCCGGCATGGTCGCGCTGTTCTACAACTGGTGGAGCCTGTTCGTCCGCCTCGCCGATCCAGAGCACCACCGCGAGGCGATCACCACCCGCCCGCTGCTGCTCTCGGCAATTGCGCGACGGACGCAGCATGCCGGACAAGTGACGCTGACGATCAGCAGCACACATGGCGCGCGCGACAAGGCGCGACGGGCCTACCTGCGCATTGCCGGCTTCCTGGCGCAGTTGCGCAAAACTGCGGAGCAGTTGAGTCCGTTGGACCGCTGGTATCAAATCCTCAGTGAAGCGCTGAAGCACTTCCTGAAAGGACGCCAACTGCGCCCACCGATCAGGCTGAACCCCGCCTGAACCGCCTATCGGAGGTTGCACCCCCCGTCCCTCATGTCACGGATATACCGGCTCAACTGCCGGATTTAGGTTCAGTGGTGATGGCCGGCCGATCCGTGCTGACCCGCGCATCAGCGTCGCCCGCGCGTGCGCCGATCCCGGGAGCGGCAGATCAACCGCTGTTCGGGAAACAGGCGGACGCCGGTACGGTGACTCCGTTGACCAGCGACGTCAGCAGCGCCGGCGCGACGGAGGTGAAATTGTAGGTGATCGTAACCTGCGAAAAACCCGCAGCCCCGCCGCAGGTTGCCGCGTTGTTCAGCGTGATCGTTGCCGGGGTGATGACCACGCCGCGGGCGGTCGTCAGGTTCACGATGTAGGTCCTCGTGTTGGCTGCGCTGTACACACCGGCCGCGGCGCAGGAGTTCGCGACCAGCCCCATGCAGCGCGCGCCGCCGGTCGCGGCTTCCTGCAAGGCCTCGAAGGTCCAGACCAGTCGGCCGAACTCGACGAAGCCGACGACGATCAACGTCATCGCCAGGGCGCAGATGGCGAATTCCACCGCCGTGCTCGCCTGCGGCGCTTGCAGCAAGCTGGTCCGCGAGCTTGACCCGAAGATCACTCCGCACGTCCCGCGCGGCGCCGACCACCAGGTTTTGACCGGGCACCTCATTGTGCCTGTACAACGATGCTCTGATGCAGGGTGATGTTGCCGATCAGGCCGTAGTTGCCGAAGATCGCGTTAAACGCCCGTGTGCCCGCGATCGTCACGAACTTGCCGGCCAGTGTGCCGCCCGCGCAGGCGCTGCCGCAGGTCGCCACAGCGCCAAAGCTCCAGGCGGCGGGCGAAGTACCCGTCGGGCAAAAGCAGCTATTCGCGTTGGCCGCGGTGCCGCTCGATGTCGGCGTGCCGTTGGTGAGCGTATTGGTGGCGCCGTTGTTCACGGTCACCGTCGCGCCCGCCCAGTTGGTGCCGTTGCTGTTGGCGACGATGCCGCTGAGCATGGAGGCCAGGGTCGCGGCGCCGCCGGAGTTGATGCTCGCGACGTTGATCAACGCATATTGCGCCGCGGCGGCGACCGCGCTGGACAGCTCGATTTCCTGGTCGTACACGCGCGCGAAATCGATGATGCCGGCGAACAGGGTCAACAGCAGGGGCGCGATCAGCGCCATCTCTATCGCCGCCGTGCCTTGCCGCCGTCGCCACAGGCGGGCTGGCAGGCGCACCAGCCGGCGCGCCCGCCCGCCGTCCGTGTTGTCCACCCGCCCGCTCATTGCACCAGCAGCACCGAGCCGCCGCTGACACTGCCCGCCAGGCCCGAGCAGGTGGAAGCGAGCGCCGATCCGCCCGATAGCGTGATCGTGGACCCGATCAGCTCCAGGCACTGCCCGGCGCCGTTGCCAACGTTGCCGGCGCCGCTCAGCGTGATCGGCCCGCTCGGAAAGTAGAACGCACCGGAAAGTGAATTGCCGATGGCGCCCTCCGAGAAACTGGCACCGCCCGCCCCGTTGCTGGCGACCACAAGGTCCTGCAGCGTTCCGGATGCGGGAGCGGTCAGCGTCACGTTGTTGTAGCCCGAGGCGACGCTGAACGTGCCTGACGTGATGATCGTGACGGCGCTGCCGGTGACCGTGCCGCCGCCGCCGCCCCCGCCGAGCGTGAAATTGCCCGCGATTGTATAGGTTCCCGCGCCGAGCGTGGCGCTGCCCTGCCAGGGCGAACGTCCCGTTCAGATCATGCGTCGGGGCCGCGCTAAGCTTAAAATTGGTGCCGCCGGGGGTGGATATCTTGCCGACGGCCTGGAACGTACCGCTCGCCATGTCGCCCAGCGTGGTGGTGCCGGGTGCATTGATGGCGTAGCCGGCGCTGCCGGCGCCAATGTTGAAGCTGTTGGCGCTGCTGCCGGCGCCGATGCTGAGCGTGCCGCTATCGCAGTTGCAAATGCCGCCGGCGATCGTGTAGCTGCCGGCGCCGAACGTCAGCGAGGTGCCGTTGTTGCAGATGCTGTAGAACGACCCGCTGCACTTCACCGTACCGGTGCCGATCTTGTAGGTGCCGGCGCCGAAGGTGAACGTCGAGCCGCCGCCGGTGATGATGCCGCCGGCAACGTTGTAGGTACCTGGCCCGAAGCTGCCGCCTGCGCCGCTGCTGAGGTCGATCGCGCCACTGAAGTCGTAGGTGTTGGTCGTCGCACCGCCGACCGCCGACAAATTCAGCGTGATGCCGCCGTTAAGCGAAATGGTGCCGAAGTGATACGTCCCGCCCGCCGGACAGGTGATCGTCCAGGTCGATCCAGCCAAGGCGCCGGCAGCGGTCGGGCAGCCCATCGCCGTCAGCAGCACCGGCGGGCTCGTTGCTCCGGTCGTTTTGTTGGCGAACGTGATACTGGTCCCGGCTGCAACCACGGGCCCGGCCGGCCCGGCGAGGCTCGCCACGCTGGCCAGATGGGTGAACGCGCCCGACACCGCCGTGTTGGTGGCCAGCGGATCCGGCGTCACCACCTTGATGATGTTCACCGAGGTCGTTCCGGCCGGCGGCTTGATGCCGCTGCAGGGTTGGCTCGGCACGGCAGCGGAGTTGTAGTCAAGCGTCTTGGTGGTGATCGTCGTGCCGCACGGTACCGTAACGGTCGCGTCGGAGGCGACCGCGCACGAGGCGGCGGTGATAGCGGTGCCGCCGGCCAGCGTCACCCCGCTGCCGCCGGCCTTCAAGGCGATGATGCAGGCCGATGCGTTGGGCTTGACCTCGGCATAGGAGGTCGCCGACACCGATAGCGTTTTGCCGCTTTGGAATATCTCCGCCAGATACAGCGGCGCGGCGGTGGTCACCGTTACCTTCACCGCGCTGTTGCCGTCGCCGCTGGGCGAGGGCACCAGGCTGGCGGCCGCCGCGCCGGCGGGAAGGCCGTTCAGCGCCGCCAGATTGCTGACCGCCGAGTTCATCGTCGTGGTGGAGCTGGTGGAATTGTAGGCCAGCGCACCCGCGTAGGCGGCGCTGTCCGCCGCGCGCTGGTCGGACGTCTTGGCGAGATAAACCGTGCCAAGATCCACTGCGACCGCCGTCAGGGTCGCGAGCATGGCGATGACGGCACCGCCGAGCAGCGCCATGCTGGCGCGTCGCTCGTGCATGACGCCGGGTCCCAGCCTGCCGGCAACCAGCCGCAAGCGGGTCAGCAGCGCAGTGCGCCGGCCAGGGCGCCCACCTGGGTCACCCGCATCTCGGTCATTTGGTTTTTGCATCGAGGGCCTCGTACCCCGCCACCGCTGCCGCGGCATCGGCGGGCCAAAGATCGGTGAGCAGCAACTTTTCCGCCTCTTGCGTCTTGCCCGACAACGCCAGAGCCACCGCCAGGTCCTGGCGCACACGCGGCGTCGCATCGGGCCGCGAGGCGGGGCCACGCAGCATCGCCACGGACTGGGCCGCTGAGCGACAACGACAGTGCCAGGTTGACCGACGCCCCGCGGTCGTTCGGGTCGATGCGCAGCAGTTTTTCGTAGACGCCCTGCGCCGCCGCGTGATCTCCCTTCGGGTCGAGCGCCACGCCGAGATCGTTCATCGCGGCCTTGTCGTCGGGCGCACGCGCCAGCAACTGCGTGAAGTCGTGCTCGGCATCCGACGCGCTGCCACGCGCCAACTCCAGCCGCCCTAGGCCGAGCGGCGCCGCCGCTGCCGCCGGATCGACCGCCAGCACGCGCCGGTACGCTTCCATCGCCGCGTCCGGCTGGTTGAGTTCGGCCAGTGCGGCGCCCTGGCGGACCAGTGCGCCGACATTGCGCGGGTCCGACTGCAGGATCGTCCGGGTCACATTCAGTGCGGTCTGCGGCATGCCGCCGTCCAGCGCGGCATCAGCAATATTCACGCCGAGCGCGCCGGTGCCCTGGCTGGTCGAACCGAGGGCCGAACAGCCGGCCAGCAACAGCATCGGGCCGCACTGAAACATCGCGTTCATCCAACCATGTCTTGCTGTCTGTTGGGTCATCCCTGCATCACCCCAGAGATCATTTCGACATCGTCCGGTACACGTCGACCATCGCCGGACCTGCCACGATCAGGAACACGCAGGGCAGGATGAAGATGATCATCGGCAGCGTCAGCAGCACCGGCAGCTTGGCCGCCCTGCCTTCGAACTTCGCCAGCATCTCTTGCCGCTGCTCGGCGGCGAGGGCACGCAGCGCCTGGCTCAGCGGCGTGCCGTACTGGATGGACTGGATCAGCACGCCGGCCAGCCGGCGCGCGCTCTCCAGTCCGGTCCGCTTGCCCAGGTTTACCAGGGCCGTCCTGGTATCGGCGTTCACCTGCATCTCGTGCACGGTGCGCGTCAGCTCCGCGGCCACCACCGGATGGGCGAACTGGATCTCCGCGCCGACACGCTCGATGCTCGCCTCCAGGCCGAGCCCGGCCTGGCCGCAGATCACCATCATGTCCAGCGCGTCGGGCATGCCGGCGTCCAGCGCACGCAGGTGGCGCTTGCGCAGGCTCTGCACGACCTTGTCAGGCGCGAGCAGGCCGATGCCGGCCGCCACCGCCATGACTGCCGCCTGGTATGGAATGTCGCGGTGCAGCAGCCAAGGCAACGCCAGCACCGCCAGCGGCAGCCCGATCACCAGAAGCAACTTGGTGCCGACGAACAGCCCGAGCCCGTGCCCGCCGCGGAAGCCCGCGACCTGCAGCGTCTGGCGCAGTTCCTCCAGCGTCTTGGTCGAAAGGGCGCCGCTGCGCGCGATGGCCTCTCCGATCGCCGTGATGATGCGCAGCGGTGCCGCCAGCCCCGCCTCGGGCTCGGGTTCGGCCACGCCGGAATCGAGCTGCACCATGCGCAGCCGTAGCGAAAGCCGCTCCGTGCGGCGCAGATCGCCGTAGAGCAGCAACGCCAGACCGAGAATCACGGCGATGCCGGCTGCCAACGCGGGGGCAAGCCAGGCGATCATGGACTGGGTCATCGCATGGGTCACGCCAGCATCTTTCGGATCATGCCGCGCATCACCATCAGCCCGCTGCCAAGCATGACGATCGCGGCCAGCAGTACTTTCTCGCATCCGGGGTCGGTGAACAGGCGGCCGATATAGGCCGGGTTGAGCACCTCCAGTGCCCCGCCGGAGACGAACGGCAGCGACGCGAGGATGATGATCGAGGTCTTCGCCTCCCCCGCCAGCGCCTCGCCGCGCGCCTTCAGTGCCAGGCGGCGGCGGATCACGTCGGCCAGGCCGTCCAGCGCCTCGGTCAGCCCGCCGCCGGTCTGGCTTTGCAGCGCGAGGGCGGTGGTGAAGAAACGATATTCCGACAGGTTGTTGCGGGTTGCCATCTCGCGCAGGGCGTCCTCCAGCGTCACCCCGATCGACACCCGATCGTAGAGCGCCGCGAATTCCCCCTTGGTCGGTTCCGCCGCCTCGCGCGCCACGGTGCGGATGCCCTCGCCGAGCGGAATGCCGACGCGCACCGCGCGCACGATCATCGCCAGCGCGTCGGGGAACTGCGTGTAGAGCGCGGTGCGCCGTCGGTGCTCGCTCCAACTGAACAGGCGACGGCTGAACCACACCCAGGCCACGGGAACCAACAGCAAGGACCACTTCCCGGCCACGATGCCGACCAGCGCCGCCGCTGCGCGCGCCGCGGCCAGGGTGATGGGCAACGCGAACGACCAGCGCAGCAAATAATGATCGGCGCGGGCGTGGTCGTAGCCGAACAGACGTGCCGCCGTGGCGATCATCTGCGCCATCGGCGTCGACCGGCTGGCCGCGCTGTGCCCCATCACGGTGAGCGGGTTCGCCCGCGCATACGGCGCGGCTACCAGGGCCAGCCGCTCGCGGAACCGTCGGCGCTGCTGTTGCTCGTGCATGATCGCGCTGATGCCGAGCGTAGCCGCACCCAGCACGCAGACCGCTCCGACCAGCAGTTGCAGCAGCACCGGGCTCATTGCTCCGGCTCCTCCAGGGCGGCGGTCCAGGCGCGGTCGAGACCGAAATACGACAGGCGCTGATGGAAACTCGGCTTGGCGCGATTGACCCGATAGTGGCCGACCAGGCCGCCGGCCAGGCTTTCGCCTTCGATCTGGTAGGCGAAGATGTCGTTGAGGATGACGGTCTCGCCTTCCAGGCCGCAGACATCGGTCACCTGGGTCACCCGGCGCTTGCCGTCGCGATGCCGCTCCACCTGGATGATCAGGTCGACGGCGCCGACGAATTGCTGGCGGATCGAGCGCGCCGGCAGCCCCATGTTGCCCATCTGCACCATGTTCTCGATGCGGGTCACCGCATCGCGCGTGGTGTTGGCGTGGACGGTGGACATGCTGCCGTCGTGGCCGGTGTTCATCGCCTGCAGCATGTCGAACGCCTCCGGCCCGCGCACCTCGCCGACGATGATGCGGTCGGGCCGCATGCGCAGCGCGTTGCGGATCAGGTCGCGCTGGGTGATCTCGCCGCGTCCCTCCAGGCTGGACGGGCGGGTTTCCATGCGCACCACGTGCGGCTGCTGCAATTGCAGCTCGGCGGCGTCCTCGATGGTGACGACGCGCTCGCCGTGGTCGATCATCCGCGACATGGCGTTCATCAGCGTGGTCTTGCCGGAGCCGGTGCCGCCGGAGATGATCACGTTCAGCCGGCACCGCCCGGCGACCTCCAGCACGCGCGCGACCGGCGCGGTGAGCGAGCCGAAGCCGATCAGCTTGGCGAAATCGATCTGCCGGCGCGAGAACTTGCGGATCGAGATATACGGCCCATCCAACGCCAACGGCGGGAAGACGATATTGACGCGCGAGCCGTCCTTCAGCCGCGCGTCCACCATCGGGCTCGATTCGTCGATGCGCCGGCCGATCGCCGAGGCGATGCGCTGGGAGATGTTGGCGACATGCGTCGCGTCGCGGAACTTGATGTCCGACAGCGTCACCTTGCCGCGGCGCTCGACGAACACCCGGTTCGGCCCGTTCACCATGATGTCGGTGATGCTGTCGTCCTCGAACAGCGGCTCCAGCGGGCCGAGTCCGAGCATGTCGTTGACCAGCTCGCCGGCAAGCTGGCGTTGCTCGCGCGCGTTGAGCTGAAAGCGCCGCTCGGTCGCGATCTCCGAAAGGACGCGCTCGACCTCCAGCGCCAGCCGGTCGGGCGGCATGTTGGCGAGCGCGGCGGGATCGAGTTGCGCCAGGCACGCCATCCGGAGCTGCGTGGTCGGGGCCATCTGGTCCGACGCAGGGTTCGGCGGCGGCGGTTCGTCCGGCTCGGCCGCTTGCTGCACCGGTGCCGCCGGCTCCGGCTGGGCGCTGCGTCGGCCGAAGTTGGGGGTCACGATATTCATGATTTCAGGCCCAGCCAGCGGCGCAGCCGCCCGGTTGTGCCGGTCGTCGATCCGCTGTCCTCGGGCGAGCTGTCGAGCAGCCGCACGAAGGCCACCTCGCGTGCCAGCAGCAGCATCCCGGTGCGGAAGCGGCCGCGTGCCGCCACCGCCGGCTCGCCCATGCTGGTGGCGTGACCGACCACCTTGGGCATGTCGGGGATGATGACGTCGGGCTTCATCTTCAGCCCTTCCTCGAGCTGGCGACGGTTCAGCCCGCCGGGCAGGTTGTCGCGGTTCAGCACCAGCACGCCGCGGCGCGGCTGCATCGGCCCGTTCGGCAGCGCCAGCAGCCGCAGCGTGTCGCGCACCGAGGCGAGCGTCGGGTCCATCACCAGCACGCGCTGATGCGCCAGCATCAGCAGCTCGCGATGCAGCGGCAGCGCCGAGCAGGGCACGTCGATGACGACGAAATTGTAGCGCTTCCGCAATGCATCCAGCAGCCGCGCCGCGGCATTCTGGGTGTAGTTGACCGTCTCGGTCAGCTTCTCCTCGCCGGCCAGCACATGCAGTCGCTTGTTCACCGGCTGCGCCGCGCGCTCGACGAACAGCTCGTCGATGCGGTCCGGCGCCTCGAGCGCGGTGCGCAGGCCGGGGCCGGTCTTGGCGCCGAGCTGCATGGCGGCCGTGCCGCGGTGCAGATCGGCATCCAGCAGCACCGTATGCCGTCGTGCCTCGACGCCGAAATGCCAGGCCAGGTTGGCGGCGATGGTGCTGGCCCCGGTGCCGCCACGAGCCCCGGTGACGGTGACGACGCGGCCGCCCTGCACGCCCTCGGTCATCGGTGCGCGATCCAGGATCAGCGGGCCGAAATGCCGCGCCACCATGTCGCGCATCAGCGGCTGATAGAGGTATTCCAGCACCCCCAGCCCACGGGTCACCTGGCGGTAGAAATTAAGGTCGTCGCGATCGCCGATGACCAGCACGCGCACGTCGGGCTCGACCACGCCGGACAATTCGCCCAGCGCCGACAGCGGCTGATCCTCGCCGCTGACGTCCACGATCAGCGTATGCGGCGTGGGCATCTTGTGCAGCGCCGCGATCGCCGCGCGGACCGTTCCGCGGCGGATCTCGAAGCCCTGCGGCACCGCTTCCAGCAAGCCCTCGCGCAACGCCGCCTCGGTCTCCTGGTCGCCGACGAAGGCAATGACGTGAGTCCGATCCAGTCGGTTCGTCCGATCCGTCTCGGTCGCCGGCGAAGGCGCGAGGATGCTGCCGTCGGGCGGCATCAGTTGCCGTTCCCCGCGGGTGCCGCCGCCGGCGGCGCGGTCGATCCGCTGCCGACCACCACGATCTGCGCCAGCCCGGTATCGGGCAGTGGCTTCACCTGGTCATTGCGCAGCCGGTTCAGCGCTGCCGCTGCCAGATGACCGTTGGCTGGACTTGCCGGCGTTGCCACGGCCAGATCGGCGGGGACTGCCGCCATGGCACGCAGATTGCTGTCGTTTGCGCCGTTCGGCCGCCCGTTCCCAGCGCGGGTGTACGGGTCGACCGCGTTGCAACCGGCGAGGACGGCCACCAGAGGAACCAGAGGCAGCAGAGGCAGCAGCAGCGCTACGGAGCGCGTCATCGTGAGGCCCTCCCTACCGCACAACGAAGCCGGCATCGCCGGGGATATGCGGCGGCGCCACGGCCGCTGCGCCACCGCGCGCGCTCTGACGCAGCAGCAGAATGCGTTCGAGATCGCTTGGTGGCTTCCAGCCGTCGGTGGGCAGCTTGATCTGCGCCGGATCGGCCACGCCGCGCACCAGATACGGCGTGATGACGATAACCAGCTCGGTTTCGTTGCGCTGAAATCCGTCGGAACGGAACAGCGCGTCCAGGATGGGCAGCTCGCCGATGCCGGGCAGTGCGTTGCCGGTCAGCGTCGTGTTGTCCTGCACCAGCCCGGCGATGGCGGAAGCTCTGTCCGCTCGCCAGTTCCACCGTCGTCTCGGCCCGCCGCACCGTCAGTGCCGGCACCTGGATCGTGCTGTTGCCGGCGCCGATCTGCACCGCGCCCTGGGTGGACAGCGCACTTACCTCAGGCCGCACCTTCATGTTGATGCGTCCGCCGGACTCGACCGTGGGCACGAAGGCAAGGCTGACGCCGTATTGCTTGAATTCAATGGTGACCTGGTCGTTCTGCTGGGCCACCGGAATCGGGAACTCGCCGCCCACCAGGAAGCTCGCGGTCTCGCCGCTCATCGCGGTCAGGTTCGGTTCCGCCAGCACGTGGAGGAGCTGGTCCTGCGCCATCGCGTCGATCACGCCGTTGATGTCCAGCATGTGGCCGGGCGTGGGAAAGTCGTAGCCGGCGGCCGCGACGCTGGCTTGCACCGTCGTGTTGGCCAGCGGATTCGCGGTGACCAGGCCGATCGCAGCGTACTTGCCGACGTTCGCCAGGTTGGACCAGTTGATGCCGAGCTGGCGGATCACGTTGCGGCTCACCTCGGCGATGCGCACCCGCAGGTTCACCTGCTGGCTGCCGAGCACCGCAAGCCGGTTCTGCGCCGTCTGCCCGGCGAGCAGGAAGCCGCGCACGGTCTGCATCACCTCGTCCGCCTCGCCCGCCGTCTGCAACGTACCGCTGACCACCAGCCCGTTGGGCTGCGTCACCACTTGGACGTCGCGGCCAGGCAGCAGCTTACGGATCGCGCTCGCCGCCTGGACGGCGGCATAGCTGGAGGGCAACACCATCACGTCGTACTGGGCGATCGCGGCGCCGTTGTCAGCGATTACCACGACCGTGGTGCGCCCCGGTGCGATGCCGAGCACGAACAGCGAGGTCGGCGAGGCGGGGCGCACCTCGGCCACGCGCGGATCGGCCGCGAACACACTCGTCGCCGGCCCATCCATTGTGACGATCCGACCGGTGCCGGCTTCCAGCGTCAGTCCTTGCACGCGGGCCGTGCTCGATTGCGTGGCCGGTGCTGCCGCGGCGTGCCCGGCCGCTGAAAGGCCCGTCCCGGGCATGGCGACGACCGCCGGCCCGCTGCCCGGCGCCGCGTCGCCCGGGTTCGCGCTCGCCTGACCGGCACCCAGTGCGGTGGCCGGCGCGAGCACCGTGGCGGCGATGCCGCGCGCCATCGCCGCGGCCGCGTGGGGCGCGTCGGAGGGCTGCGGCGCTTGGGCCCTGGCAGCGGCGGCGAGACCGAGGCACAGCCAGAGGGCCGGCCACAGGTGTCGTGCGATCGAACGGGATTGGGTCATCAGAACCGCAACTCCTTGGCGTCCGCGGTGCCCTGGTAGACCCGCATGGTCCAGCCGGCGGCGCGCCCCTGGTTGAGTGCCGGGGAGACATCCCCGCCCCAGGTTGTGGGCGGCTTGCTGCCCGGCGTGTCGGGCGCCGCGTCGGCCGCACGCACGATGAGCGAGAGATGGCCAAGCCGGGCGGCCAGCGCCACGCGCTCGGCCTGCGTATCGGTCACCTCCAGCGTCACCGTGCGCGCGGTGGTCTGATCGGCGGGGCTGCCAGCAGCCCCCTGCATCAACTGCTGGTCGATCGCGATGACGCGGACATCGCCCAGCACCGTCTCGGCCGAGGCGCGGCGTGCGGCGGGCAGGCTCTGGTCGTCGGTCACCTCGGTCAGGATCACGTCGACATGATCGCCCGGCCAGATCAGCCCGGCGGTGCCACTGACCGCATCGACGCCCACGGTCGTGGCACGCATCCCCGGCCGCAGCACGGCGGCCAGGAAGCCATGATCGCCCGGTCGCAGCAGATCCGCCGGCAGCAGTGCCTCCGGCGGCTGCAGGCTGCGGCGCACCATGGAGCCGACCAGTTCGGCCCGCCCCTGCGGGGTGTCGAGGCGGGCGCCCGCGGGCACCGCGGAGGCCAGCATCTCATGCGGCTGGATGTCGTCGTATTTCAGCAGGCTGCCGGCGCGCAGCGGGTGTGCGGCCACGAGAACCTGCACCTTCGCCGGTGGTGCGAGCGCGGCCTGCGCTGCGGCGTCTGGCTTGGCGGGAAGCTGCAGACCGATCCATGCGACGAGGCCGAGCCCGCCGAAACCGAGCACGATCGCCGCCATCAGGGCTGTGCGGAGCGACATGGCGGGCTAGCCGAGAGGAACCGAGAGGTTCAGCGTCAACAGCACGCCCGTGCCGATCGCGCAGGCGTAGGGCAGCGACAGCCGGCGACGGATCCGGCGCCGCTCGATGCGCCAGATGCGCTCGAGCAGGCCGGTCGGCCGTAGCGCCGCCCCACCCGGCACCAGGCGTGCGAAAACCACCCCGAGGGCCAGGTACAGCAGTGCCAGCACCGCGCCGGCGATCGCCGTGGTCAGTATCAGCTCGGGCACCGAGGTGGGCGGCACCAGCAGGGTGCAGGCGCTGAGCAACTTGACATCGCCGCCGCCGATCCAACCGTGCCGCCAGCAGTACCAGCTTCCGGCGAACACCATCCCGCCGCCGAACAGTGCCGGAACCAGTTGCCCGCCCAGCGCATTCAATCCCAGCCCCGCCGCCGCGACGATCAGCGACACTTGGTTGGGGACGGTGCGCACGGCCACGTCGTGCGCCGCGGCAAACAGCAGGGCAGTTGCCGCGGCGAACAGAAGTAACGTGTGCAAGAGTGCGGGATGGGTCATCGGGATGCGATCTCGGTTGGCCGTCTTGGCGATCGGGCCGTCTCAGCCGTCTGGCGTGGCCATTGCCCAGGGCCGGCCGGCGGCGATGGTGTTGAAGCTGCCGATCGGCTTGCTACCGAGTGCGGTCACACCGCGCTCGTGCCCGATCGGCGCACCCAGGCTGTTGCGCGACGCAAGCATCTTTGTCTCCTTGCAGCATCGGCGTGGTGCACCAGAGGCGGCGCCGCGCCTGTGGACGAAAGTCTCGTCTTCTCATGTTGACGGTTGATTAATGGGCACGTCGGTTGGCGGCGCGGCGAAGCCTGGCGTGAACGCCAAGGCGATCCAGCCGTGTCGTCCGGCCGCCTTGGCCGCCGATCAGTTGGCGGGCATGGCGTTGGTGATGGTGGTGAAGGTCGTCGCCAGCTTCGTGCCGAGCGCGGTCACCGAGGTGACGATGACCACCGCGATCAACCCGGCGATCAGGCCGTATTCCAGCGCGGTCACAGCACGCTTGTCGTTGATCAGCGCAGTGAGGTCGTTACGAAATGAGGACATGTCTTGCTCCTTGCAGCATCCGCGCGGCGCTCTACAAGCGACGCCGCGCGAACGTGCACAAATGTCATCTCAGCATGTTGATGGTCGGTTGATGGACACCGCGATTGGCGACGCGGCGAAGCCTTACCTGGAGGCCATGGCGATTGAGCCGTATTGGCCGGCCGCCGTTGGCCGTCGATCAGCCGGGCAGGGCGGTGGTGATCGCGGTGAAGGTGCTGACCAGCTTGGAGCCGAGAGCGGTGACCGAGGTGACGATGACCACCGCGATGAGGCCGGCGATCAGGCCATATTCCAGCGCGGTCACGCCACGCTCGTCATTGGCCAACGCACCGAGGTTGTTCAGGAACGTACGCATCTTTAGTTTCCTTGACTGCTTTCGCGCGGCGCCCAGCGGCGCAATGCGCGAACTGGATGTGAGTGCTGCCTGAGCATTCTGCCGGCGGGCTGACGGGGACTTCGCTTCGCGGCTCCGTCCCACATAGGAAGCGCCCAAAAGGTGAACATTACCTTAACACTTGCGGACGAAATCTATCTCCGTGAGATATAAGCCGATCTGGTCTCACCGCAGAGCACGCACGTCAAAACCGGTGCATCCCGCTCACGACCGCGATCCGGCGTCGCGGTTCACATCGCGGGCGCGCCGCAAGCGACCCCGCGGCAATTCATTTTGCCAATGCGTTGCGCCGCATTCTTGCGAGGACGTGCTGGTTTGCTCCCCGCGGGCTGCGTGCGCCGGCCCGCTGGACGCACCCGCGCCCTGCCGATAATGGTGTGTGCAAAATCAGCCAAAACCCCCGGTGCGCAAAAACCGCAGGTCCGGCCTGACAAATC
The DNA here is from genome assembly GCA_963773345.1 of uncultured Alphaproteobacteria bacterium. GTDB lineage: Bacteria > Pseudomonadota > Alphaproteobacteria > Acetobacterales > Acetobacteraceae > Palsa-883. The sequence goes on from CAVZBG010000011.1 coordinate 500,031, forward strand.
CGCCCTACTGCAGCCGCGCCGCCCCCTCGGCGGTCAGGTGCGCGATCCGCCCGCCGGCGATCGTCGCCACGGCCCTTTGCCGCACCGGATCGACCAGCACGAGGTCCGCTCGCGCCCCCTCGGCGATGGACCCGCGATCCGTCAGGCCGGTGGCCGCCGCCGGATTGGCGGAGATCAGCGCCCAGGCGCGCGGCAGGTCCAGCACGCCGCGCCCGGCCAGGATCAGCGCGGCGCGCAGCATTGCGGGATAGATAATAGTCCGACGACAGAACGGAGCAGATGCCCGCCTCCGCCAGCCGCGCCGCCGAGGCCCAGCCCAGATGCGAGCCGCCGCGCACCACGTTCGGGCAGCCCATCACCACCCAGTCGCCGGCCGCGCGCGCGTGCTCGCCGACCTCCTCGGCCATCGGGAACTCGCAGATGCGCGCGCCGCGGGCGCGAAATGCCTGCCGCGTCGCGATCGTCGCGTCGTCGTGGCTGGCCAGCACGACGCCGGCGGCGCGCGCCGCGGCACCGATGCGCTCCAACGCCGCCGGGACCTCGCCGGCGCGTCCGGCGATGCGCTCGGCCAGCGCGTGGAAGTCGGCCAGCGTCATGCCGGCGCGGTCGCTGTATTTGACGTTGGCGACCGGGTCGGCCGTCTTCTTCAGGATCGAGGGCGTATGGTCGTTGAACGCCACCAGGTGCACCCGCCCGGCGGCGATATCGGCCAGCGCGGTGTCCAGCGCGTCGAGGTTGTACGCCTCCCATCGCAGGTGCACCCGCATGTCGCAGGTCCATGTGCGCGCGCCAAGCGCGTCCAGCAGCCGGCGCCACTGGGTCGACGCTGCGCAGCCCCGGCTCCCACGACAGGGTGATGCCGTGGAACGCCGTGGTGATGCCGTTGGCGAGCAACTGCGACTCGGTGTCCGCCAACGCGATGTCGGCCGGGAAATCCACGCCGGGCCGCGGCTGCACCTGGCGTTCGAACGCATCGCCGTGGATGTCGACGATGCCCGGCAGCACCAGCAGCCCGCCGGCGTCCAGCCGCAGGCCGCCGGCCAAGGGCGTGCCGCCTCGGGCCACGCCGCCAAGACGGTCGATCCGTCCGCCGGCGAGGGTGACGTCGATCGGCTGCACGCCGTCGGCGGGCAGCAGCACCTGGCCGCCGGTGATGCGCAGTGGGGTCATGGGTTCGTTCCACCCTCAGGGTTCGAAGACGATCTGCACGCGGGGGGTAGGATATAGCCCAATGGCGAATTCGATCACCGGCGCCGGTGCGATCGACGTTGATGTTCTCGCATACCAGCACCGGGCGGTTGCGCGGCATGCGCAGCAGCTCGGCCTCCTCTGCGCTCGGCAGGCGGGCGCTGACCCGGCTGGTCTGGCGCAGGTAGTCGGCCACGCCCACCGCGCGCAGCGCCTCGGTGATGCTGCTGGCGCCGCGCAGCGCGTCCAGCAGGCCGCGGAAGCGGGCCGCCGGGAAGTGGTGGCAGGTCAGGCAGACCGGACGGTCGTCGGCGAAGCCCAGGCGTTCCAGCAGCACGACGCGCGCGCTGGCGCGGATGCCGAGGCCGACCGCGACCTGCGCGGTGGCAGCGGTCTCTTTGAGCTGCAGCACGCGCGCCGGAGGGTTCCTTGTTATGCTTGCGGATCCATTCGGAGAATCGCGTGCGCGGCTCGACGGCGTATTCGATCACGTCCTCGGCGACGAACGACCCGCGGCCCTGTTCGACCCGCACCAGGCCGGCGCGCGACAGTTCCTCCAGCGCGCGGCGCACGGTGTGGCGGTTGACGCGGAAGTGCTGCGACAGCTCCGCCTCGGTCGGCAGCCGCGCGCCGGGCGCGTAGCTGCCGGCGCCGATCGCCTGTTGCAACTGGCTGGCGATCTGCCGCCACAGCGCGACACCCTCGTGGCGCAGCACGGGCTGGTTTGCCGCCAGGATACCGGCAACCGCGGCGGTGTCCCGGACAGGCTTGAGGACTCGTCCGTTGGCGGCGCCATCCTTGGGCGCCGCATCCTTGGCCCGGCTGGCCGGCTTCATCGCAATGTCATCCATCTGGACGGAATTCCGTGCGAGTTCGGCTTGACGATACCCCGGGTCGGGTCTAGCTGTCTAGACATCCGCAACAGGTTCAGGCCCAGCCATGCGCGATGCCGTGCCCGCCGATACGCCCCCGGAGGCCTCCGGGGAGGCGTCGCAGGACGCACGCCGGCACTGGATGTCGGTGCTGGCGCGGGCAGCGGCGGACGAGCTGGCGACATGCCTGGCGAGCCATGGTGGCGCCCCCGCCTACCAGCGTCTGCGTGGCCCCGAGAGCGGGCTGGTGATGGTGCGAGGCCGGGCCGGCGGCGGCGGCGCGCCGTTCAACCTCGGCGAGATGACGGTGACCCGCTGCACGGTGCGAACCGAAGCCGGGCAGGTCGGTCATGCCTACGTGGCCGGCCGCGACATGCGCCAGGCGGAGCTGGCGGCGGTGCTCGATGCGCTGCTGCAGGACCCGACTCGCGCCGAGGCGTTGCGCCAAGGCGTGATCGCCAGGCTGGCAGCCGGACAGGCGGCCGCGCGCGCCGAGGTGGCACGGAAGGCGGCGGCGACCAAGGTGCAATTCTTCGCCATGCGGAACATGCGCACCACATGACCGGCAACGCGCAACTTGACGTCACGCTGCCCGGCTTCGCCGATCCGGTCGATCAGGCGCAAAGCACGTTTCGCGCCGTGCTGGACGCCATGGCGCGACCGGGAACGTTGCTGCGAGCCGGGGAGGGGCTGACGCCGCCCGCGCCGCTCGATCCCGCCACGGCAGCGGTGCTGCTGACCCTGGTGGATCACGACACGCCGTTGTGGCTCGATACGGACCAGGGGCCTGCATTGCAGGCGGCGCGCGACTGGATCGCATTTCATTGCGGCGCCGGGTTTACCGACGTGCCGGCGCGCGCGGCCTTCGCGCTGGCCCTGGCGCTGCCCGATTTTTCGCGCCTGTCGCCCGGCACGCACGAGCAGCCGGAAATTGCCGCGACCCTGATCCTGCAAGTCCGCAGCTTGCACGCCGGCGAACGCTATCGGCTGCGCGGGCCTGGCCTGCGCGGGGCGGGTTCGCTGACGGTGCATGGCCTGCCCGATGATTTCGTGGCGATCTGGCAGCGCAACCGCGCCGGCTTCCCGCTTGGGGTGGACCTGGTGCTGTGCGCCGGCACGACGCTGGCCGCCTTGCCGCGCAGCGTGACCGTGGAGGCGGACTGACATGGCCTATGTCGCGGTCAAGGGCGGCGAGCAGGCGATCGACAATGCGCACGCCTGGCTGGCCGAGACGCGGCGCGGCGATCCGGCGGTGCCCGAGGTGACCCTGGCGCAGATCAGCGAGCAACTCGGCCGCGCGGTCGATCGCGTGATGGGCGAGGGTTCGCTGTACGACCGGGAACTTGCCGCGCTGGCGGTGAAGCAGGCGCAGGGCGATCTGATCGAGGCGGCGTTCCTGCTGCGCGCCTATCGCACCACGCTGCCGCGCTTCGGCCATTCGCTGCCGGTGGACACCGCGAAGATGCAGGTTCGTCGCCGCATTTCCGCGGTGTTCAAGGATCTGCCGGGCGGCCAGGTGCTCGGCCCGACCTACGACTATACGCATCGGCTGCTGGATTTTGCGCTTGCGGCCGGCGCCGACGTCCCGCCCGCACCGAGTGATGCGGCCGATGCGGCCGCGATGCCGCGCGTTGCCGGACATCCTCGGCCATGAGGGGCTGATCGAGGCGGACGCGGCGCCCGACAGCGTCGGCGACAGCGAACCCGGCGATCTGACGCGCGAGCCGCTGAGCTTCCCCGCCCCGCGCGATGTGCGGCTGCAGGCCTGGCGCGCGGCGACGAGGGGTTCCTGCTCGGCATGGGCTACTCGACGCAGCGCGGCTATGGCGGGTCGCATCCGTTCGCCGGCGAGATCCGCATGGGCGAGGTGGCGGTGGAGATCGTGCCGCCGGAACTTGGTTTCGCCATCGATATCGGCGACATCACGGTGACCGAATGCCAGATGGTCAACCAGTTCAAGGGCTCGAAAACCGTGCCGCCGCAGTTCACCCGCGGCTACGGCCTGGTGTTCGGCCAGTCCGAGCGCAAGGCGATGGCGATGGCGCTGGTCGATCGCGCGATGCGCGCCGAGGAGCTGGGCGAGGATGTCGACGGCGCCGGCGCAGAATGTCGAGTTCGTGCTGTACCACTCCGACAACATCGAGGCGACCGGCTTCGTCGAGCATCTGAAGCTGCCGCACTACGTCGATTTCCAGAGCGAGCTGGAGAGCGTGCGCCGCATGCGCGCGGAGGCCGCGCAGTTGGCGGAGGCGGCGGAATGATACCGGCCCCGTCATGGTCCGTCAAGGCGGGTGGTTCCTCCGTCCCGGCCGGCCGTTGCCCTGTCATTGCGAGGAGCACAGCGACGAAGCAATCCCCACCCAGGAACGCTCCCGGATGGGGATTGCTTCGTCACTGCGCTCCTCGCAATGACAGCAGCCGGTCACTGACGGCAAACGGTCATAGGACACCCCATGGACGGCTATAACTTCGCCTATCTGGACGAGCAGACCAAGCGGATGATCCGCCGCGCGCTGCTGAAGGCGGTGGCGATCCCGGGCCACCAGGTGCCGTTCGGCTCGCGCGAGATGCCGCTGCCCTATGGCTGGGGCACCGGCGGCATCCAGGTGACGGCCTCCGTCCTTGGCCGGAACGATACGCTGAAGGTGATCGACCAGGGCGCCGACGACACCACCAACGCGGTGTCGATCCGCGCTTTCTTCGCCCGCACCGCCGGCGTGCGCGACCACGACGCGCACGGCCGAGGCCAGCGTCATCCAGACCCGCCACCGCATCCCCGAGCACGCCCTGCGCGAGGACCAGATCATCGTCTACCAGGTGCCGCAGCCGGAGCCGCTGTACCGCCTGGAGCCCAGCCGCGCCGAGACCCGGCGCATGCACGCGCTGGCCGATTACGGCCTGATGCACGTGAAGCTTTACGAGGACATCGCGCGCTTCGGCCAGGTCGCGATCAGCTACGACTATCCGGTGATGGTGAACCACCGCTACCTGATGTCGCCGAGCCCGATCCCCGCCTTCGACAATCCGAAGATGCACATGATGCCGGCGCTGCAATTGTTCGGCGCCGGGCGCGAGAAGCGCATCTACGCCATCCCGCCCTACACCGACGTGCGCTCGCTCGATTTCGACGATCATCCGTTCCGCGCCGGCCGCGCGCCGCACGCCTGCGGGCTGTGCGGCGCGACCGACGTCTATCTCGACGAGGTGGTGATCGACGATCGCGGTGGCCGGCTGTTCGTCTGCTCCGACACCGATCATTGCGCCGAACGCCGCGCCGCCGGGCAGGTCGGCGCCGAAGGCTTCAAGGAGGCCGCGGAATGACCGACGAAACGCTGCTCGCCGGCGCGTGGTCTGTCGCTGTCCTTCGGCGCCATTCCGGCGCTGGTCGAGGTCGATGTCGATCTCTGGCCCGGCGAGATGCTGGCGGTGGTCGGCGAATCCGGCTCCGGCAAGACCACGCTGCTGAACGTGCTGTCGGGCCGGCTGAAACCCGATCGCGGCGTGGTGTGGTATCGCGATCCGGCCGGCCGGCTGGCCGACGTGCACGCGATGCCGGCGCCGGCGCTGCGCGCGCTGCACCGCTCCGACTGGGGCTTCGTGCATCAGGACCCGCGGCAGAACCTGCGCATGAACGTCTCCGCCGGCGGCAATGTCGGCGAGCGGCTGATGGCGCAGGGCGCGCGGCACTACGGCAACATCCGCGACGCGGCACTGGACTGGCTGCGCCAGGTGGAGATCGATGCCGACCGGATCGACGATCTGCCGCGCACCTTCTCCGGCGGCATGCTGCAACGGTTGCAGATCGCGCGCACGCTGGTGACGCATCCGCGCCTGGTGTTCATGGACGAGCCGACCGGCGGGCTGGATGTTTCGGTGCAGGCGCGGCTGCTCGACCTGATCCGCACGCTGGTGGCGCGGCTGGGCATCGCCGCGGTGCTGGTGACGCACGACATCGCGGTGGCGCGGCTGCTGGCGCAGCGCATCGCGGTGATGCAGCGCGGGCGCGTGGTGGAGACCGGGCTGACCGACCAGGTGCTGGACGATCCGCAGCACCCCTACACGCAGCTTCTGGTCAGCTCGGTGTTGCAGGCATGAACGGAAGTTGCTTGCGCCGTGATCGGGTGGCGTGGTAATTCGGAGTCCGGGGGACGGTTTTCGCCGCCCCCCGTCCTCCGATGGGTTAGAGGCGGATTTCGAGTAGAATCCGGATCCGCTTCTTCCCCCACCGGATCAGCATACCAATGCGTATACGCATGGTACCTCCCCGATGGCGAGCCTACCCTATCGACCGGGCAAGACGCCCGGTCGTCCGGGCGAGCCGCGACCGCGTCGCCGCGCAGGTGCGGCAACTGGTTTCGTCCTTCAGGACTCGTCAGGCGGCGTTTCGCATACAGGCGTATGCTGGATGAGGGCATCACCCGATGAGTGAACGCCAAACTCCTGAACAAAACGTTGCCGCGGTGATGCTGCGCGCCGAGGCGCTGACCAAAGGCTTCACGCTGCACCTGCAGGGCGGCGTGCGCATCCCGGTGCTGGCCGGTGTCGGCCTGGAACTGCACGCGGGCGAGTGCGTCGCGCTGTCCGGCCCGTCGGGCGCCGGCAAGATCCACGCTGATGCGCAGCCTGTACGGCAACTATCGCGCCGAGAGCGGGCGCATCCTGGTGCGCCATCATGGCGGCGCTGGTCGATCTCGCGACCGCCGATCCGCGCACCATCCTGGCGATCCGCCGGGAAACCCTTGGCTACGTCAGCCAGTTCCTGCGCGTGGTGCCGCGCGTCGCGGCGCTGGATATCGTGGCCGAGGTGCTGATCGCGCGCGGCGCCACGCCGGATCACGCGCGCGAACAGGCACGCGCATTGCTGCTGCGGCTGAACATTCCGCGCCGGCTGCACGCGCTGCCGCCGGCGACGTTCTCCGGCGGCGAGCAGCAGCGCGTGAACCTGGCGCGTGGCTTCATCGGCGGCCATCCGGTGCTGCTGCTCGACGAACCGACCGCCTCGCTGGACGCCGAAAACCGCCAGGTCGTGATCGGCATGATCCAGGAGGCGAAGCGCGCGCGGCACGCGCCATCGTCGGCATCTTCCACGATACCGAGGTGCGCGACGCCGTCGCCGATCGCCTGTTCCAGGTGATGCCGTTGCAGGACGCCGCATGAGTGACGAGACGATCCTGACCAACGCCTGTGCTGGTGCTGCCCGACGAGGTCGTGGCCGGCACCTGTCGTTCTGCAAGGCGACCGTATCGTCGAGGTGCAGCCGCGGCCGGTCCGATGCGCTGTCCGCCCGCGACATGGACGGCGACTACCTGATCCCCGGCGCCGTCGACCTGCACACCGACAACCTGGAGCGCCAGGTGCAGCCGCGCGCGCTGGCGCGCTGGCCGTCGCGCTCGGCGATGGTGGCGCACGACGCGCAATGTGCCGCCGCCGGCGTCACGACCGTGTTCGACGCGCTGTGCCTGGGCGATCTGGGCTTCGACAAGGAGCGCATTCGCACGTTCCAGGACGGCGTCGCCGACCTCGACGCGCTGGCCGATGCCGATCTGCTGAAGGCGGAACACTTCCTGCACCTGCGCTGCGAGGTGCCGGCGCACGACATGCTGGAGCTGTTCGATCCGGTGGCGGACCATCAGCGTGCGCGCATGGTCAGCCTGATGGACCACAGCCCCGGCGTCGGCCAGTACGCCGATCTGGATTTCTACCGGGCGCTGCGCCGCCGCGGCGGGCTGGATGACGCCACCATCGAGCGGCGCATCGGTGAGTTGCAGGCCCAGCGCGAACGCCTGCGTGGTCCCAACCGGCGCGCCCTGCTGGATCGCGTGGCAGCGAGGCGCGTGGCGGGGCACGACCTGGCGCTGGCCAGCCACGACGACCGCACCGTGGAAGAGATCGCCGAGAACGCCGCCGACGGCATCCGCATCAGCGAGTTCCCGGTGACGATGGCAGCGGCCAAGGCAGCGAAGCAGGCCGGCATGCAGGTGATCGCCGGCGCGCCGAACATCGTGCGCGGCGGATCGCATTCCGGTAACGTATCGGTCGCCGATCTGCTGGATGAAGGCGCGGTGGACGCGCTCGCGTCCGACTACGTGCCCTCCAGCCTGATCGAGGCGGCGTTCCAGTGCGCGCGCTCCGGCATCGCCTTGCCCCAGGCCATGGCGCTGATCACCGACCGGCCCGCGCGGCTGGCCGGCCTGCACGATCGCGGCCGCATCGCGCCCGGCCAGCGCGCCGACCTGGTGCGCGTGCGGCTGCACGCAGACCCTGCCCGTGGTGCGGCAGGTGTGGCGTGCCGGTGAGCGGGTGGCCTGATGGGGCCGCTGGCGCGCGTCGCGGTCTATTACGCGCCGCGACCGGAGGATCCGCTGTTCGCCGCCGGCGCCACCTGGCTTGGCCGCGATCCCGAGAGCGATGCACCCGCCCCGCAGCCGGACATCCCGGATATCGTCGAGGTCACCGCCGAGCCGCGACTGTACGGTTTCCACGCCACGCTGAAGCCGCCGATGCGCCTGGCCGAGGGGCGGCAGTGGTTCGATGTGCTGGAAGCGGCGCAGGAACTTGCCGATCGTACCGCGGCGTTTGACCTGCCGCGCCTGTCGGTGCAGGACCTGCACGGCTTCCTGGCCTTGCGCGAGACGGCGCCCTGCCCGCCGCTGCAAGCGTTGGCCGATGCATGTGTGGAACATCTCGATCCGTTCCGCGCCCCGCCGTCGGAGGCCGAGCTGGCGCGTCGCCGCCGCGCCAGTCTGTCGGCCGAGCAGGACGCGATGCTGACGCGCTGGGGCTATCCCTACGTGTTCGGCACCTGGTTCTTCCATATGACGCTGACGCGGCGCCTGACGGCAGGGGAGAAGGCGCGCTTTCAGCCGGCGGCCGAAACGTATTTCGCCCGCGCGGTCAGTGTGTTGCACCGTGTGGCCGATATCTGTCTGTTCATCCAGGCGGCCCCCGGGGCGCCGTTCGTCATCGCCGAGCGGCTGCCGCTGCGCGGTTGAGCGCGGCCAGGAAGCGTGCCACGCCGGCCTCCACCGCAGCATCGTTCATCACGGTCTCGACGACAATCCCATCCGGTAGAGCAACGGTACGCGACAGCCGCGCGGCGACATGCGCCGCACTCTCGCGCCCGCGCGAGGCGAGGCGCGCCGCGAGGACCTGCGGTGGCGCGGTGATCGCGATCACGCGCACGGGGAAGCGGGCGGCCGCGTCGGCGATCACACAGCGCGAGACGTTGGCCACCACGACGCGGCCGGCTGCCAGATCCGCTGCGATATCGGCCGGGATGCCGTAGCGCAGTCCGTGCGCCTGCCAGGCGAGAGCAAAGCTGTGCGCCGTAAATTCCGCGTTGGTGACGGCCTCGTGGAGTTCGCCGCCGGCATCCACCGGCCGTGTGATCACCCGGCGGACGAATCGGAAGTGCGGATTACCGGCCAACTGCAGGCGCGCGGCGTCGAGCAGCGTGTCCTTTCCCGCGCCACTTGGTCCGACCACGAGTACCAGCATGGGCGTCTCCGTATTCCGCTCATTGTCATAGCCGGCCCTGACGATCCAGCGCATTTTCACGCTGACCGGACGCTGGTACACCTCTCCCGCTCTTCGCGGGAGAGGTCGGAGCGCGAAGCGCGACGGGTGGGGGCGGTGCCGCGTGCACCACCCTCACCCGCGTCGCTACGCTCCGCGACCTCTCCCGCGAAGAGCGGGAGAGGTGTACGATCCCGCCGCGCAACCGGGAGACCATGACATGTTCACCACGCGTCCGGAGATCGCCGGCACCTTCGGCGTGGTCGCCAGCACGCACTGGATCGCCAGCAGCGTCGGCATGTCGGTGCTGGAGCGCGGCGGCAACGCGTTCGACGCCGCCGCGGCGACGGCGTTCACCCTGCAGGTCGCCGAGCCGCACCTCAACGGCCCGGGCGGCGACGCGCCGATCATCCTGCACGACGCGCGCACCGGCACGCAGTTGGTGATCTGCGGCCAGGGGGTGGCGCCGCAGGCGGCGACGCTGGCCAAATTCCGTGATCTCGACATCGATCTGATCCCGGCCACCGGCGTGTTGCCGGCCGTGGTGCCCGGCGCGTTCGACGCCTGGTGCCTGCTGCTGCGCGACTGGGGCACCTGGGAGCTGCCCGACGTGCTGGCCTACGCGATCGGCTACGCCAAAAGCGGCATCCACATCGTGCCGCGCATCAGCGCAACGATCGAGGGCGTGCGGCGGCTGTTCGAGCAGGAATGGACTTCTTCGGCCGCGGTGTTCCTGCCGCGTGGCAAAGTGCCCGAGCCGGGCAGCCTGTTTGCGCGTCCGGCGCTCGGCGCCACCTACGAACGCATCTGCCGCGAGGCAGTGGGCGGCACGCGCGAGGCGCGCATCGATGCGGCGCGCGGCGCCTGGTACCGCGGCTTCGTCGCCGAGGCGGTGGATCGGTTCTTCCGCTCCACCGACGTGCTGGACGTCACCGGCCGCCACCACCGCGGCCTGTTGGCGGCGGACGATTTTGCGCGATGGTCGGCAACCGTGGAGGATCCGGTCGCCTACGACTACGCCGACCATACCGTGCTGAAATGCGGTCCCTGGAGCCAGGGACCGGTGTTCCTGCAACAGCTCGCGCTGCTGCGCGGATCCGACATCGGCGGGATGGACCCGTGCGGCGCGGATTTCGTCCACACTCGTGGTGGAGTGCGCAAAGCTCGCCTATCGCGGATCGCGAGGCGTTCTACGGCGACCCCGGATTTCGTTCCGGTGCCGCTGGGCACGCTGCTGTCGAAGGACTACAACGACGCGCGCCGCGCGCTGGTCGGTGCCACGGCGTCGATGGAGCTGCGGCCCGGCGCGGTCGATGGTGCCACTCCCTGGGTGGACCACGACGCCGCAGGCCGCGCCGCGCTGGTGCCGGCCGCCGGCGCGGGTGAGCCAACCGTGGCGCGGCTCGGGGTGATCGGTGCTGACACCTGCCATGTCGACGTGATCGACCGGCACGGCAACATGGTCAGCGCGACGCCCTCGGGCGGCTGGCTGCAATCCTCGCCGGTGATCCCCGAGCTCGGCTTCTGCATGGGCACGCGCGGGCAGATGTTCTGGCTGCGAGACGGCCTGCCGAACAGCCTGGCACCCGGCAAGCGCCCGCGCACCACGCTGTCGCCCAGCTTCGCGCTGCGCGGGGGAAAACCGTGGATGGCGTTCGGCACGCCGGGTGGCGAGCAGCAGGACCAGTGGTCGCTGATTTTCTTCCTCCGCATGGTGCATCACGGCATGACGATCCAGCAGGCGATCGACACGCCGAGTTTCCATACCGAGCATTGGCCCAGCAGTTTCTGGCCGCGCGCGGCACGCCCGGGGAAGGTGGTGCTGGAGGGGCGGTTCGACGACGCGGTGCAGCGCGAACTGGCCGCGTGCGGGCATCATGTGAGCAAGGGCGAGGAGTGGTCGGAGGGGCGGCTGTCGGGCGCGCGCGTCGAGCCGGACGGGCAGATGTTTGCCGGGGCCAATCCGCGCGGCATGCAGGGCTACGCGGTCGGGCGGTGAGGCGCGCTGCGGCGCTGGCAGTCTGCGTCGGGTCGGCGAAGCGAGGCCGTGCGTACACCTCTCCCGCACTTGCGGGAGAGGTCGAGGCGCGGAGCGCCGAGGGTGAGGGTCGTGCGTGCGACACCACCCTCACCCGCGTAGCAAGTGCTCCGCGCGTCGGTCCGCTTCGCGGCCCAACCCCGCGAAGAGTGGGAGAAGTGTACCTCCGCCGCGCTCACCCCGCCAACTCCACAATCGCATCCAGCAGCACCTGTGCGCCACGCGCGAGTTGTTCCGGCGTCGAATATTCCTTCGGATTGTGCGTGATGCCGTCGACGCTTGGGGCGAACAGCATCGCGCTCGGGCACAGCTTCGCCACCAGCACCGAGTTCATGTCCCGCCGCGGCCGTCATGTCGCGCACCGACAACTGTCGGTCCTCGGCCTTGCGCCGCAGCACGTTGCACAGCGTCTGATCGAACAGCACCGGGCCGAATGTCGTGTAGGGATCGACCTCGATCCGCACTTGGCGGCGCCCGGCAATCCCGTCCAGCGCGGCGCGCAACGCCGCCTCCATCTCGATCGCCCGCGCCGCGACCTCGTGGCGCACATCGCAGTGCAACCGGGTGATGTTCGCCACATTGCCGCGCGCATTGGGAAAGTTCTCGATCCAGGTTGCCGATGCCCGACCATGCGGCTCGGCCGCCAGCGCGATGCGCTCGACCGCCAGGATCGCCTCGGCGGCGGCCGCCAGGCTGTCGCGCCGGCGCTCCATCGCGGTCGGGCCGACATGGCTCGGCTCGCCGATCACCGTCACCTGGAAGTAGCACGCGTGCATCGTTCCGGTAACGATGCCGATATCCGTGTTGGTTGCGTCCATCACCGGCCCCTGCTCGATATGCGCCTCCAGCCAGCAGACCCAGCCGCGCGGCGCGGGGGTCAGCGCACCGGCCTGGCCGGCGTCACGCAACGCCTGCGCAATGCTGACGCCATGATCGTCGGTGATGGCGAGCGCGGCCTCCAGCGCCATGTCGCCGGCGTGCACGCGGCTGCCCATCATTGCCGGGCGGAACCGGCTGCCCTCCTCGTTGGTCCAGTTCACCAACTCCAGCGGCGCGCGCGAGCGCAGGCCGGCGTCATGCAATGTCCGCATCACCTCCAGGCCGGCCAGCACGCCGAACACGCCATCGAAACGACCGCCGGTCGGCACCGTATCGAGATGGCTGCCGAATGCCACCGCGCGCGCCGTGGGATCGGTGCCGGCGCGGCGCAGGAACATGTTGCCGATGGCGTCCTGCTCGAATGCCAGGCCCAGCGCCTTGCACCAGTCGAGGAACAGCGCGCGCGCCGCGGTATCCTCCGGCGTCAGCGCCATGCGGTTCGATCCGCCCTCCGGCGTCGGGCCGATCTCGGCGATCGCCATGATCGACTGCCACAGGCGGTCGGCATTGATCGTTGGGGTCATGCGTCCTCATTGTGCGCGAGGGTCGTGTCGCTTGTCATTGCGGGGAGCGCAGCGACGAAGCAATCTCCTGCCTCAGGCCCGGGAGATTGCTTCGTCGCTACGCTCCTCGCAATGACAGCTCATGCGTCCTCCAGCGGATGGTGGCAGGCGAAGCCGTGATCGTCCGGTTCGCGCCAGGGCGGATACGTGGTGCGGCAGACCTCGCTGGCGCGCGGGCAGCGCGGGTGGAAATGGCAGCCCGGCGGCGGTGCCGCGGCCGAGGGGATCTCGCCGGTCACCCGCGGCATCACCCCGCGCAGCGCCGGATCGGGGATCGGCGAGGCATCGCGCAGCATGGCCGTGTAGGGATGGCGCGGCGCGGTGAACACGCGTGCGACTGGACCCTGCTCGACGATGCGTCCCAGATACATCACCGCGACCCGCGCGCAGAACCAGCGGATCACGCCGAGATCATGGCTGACGAAGACGAAGGCCAGGCCGCGCTTCGCCTGCAAATCCTTCAGCAGCAGCAGCACCTGGGCCTGTACCGAAACGTCCAGCGCGGAGACCGGCTCGTCGGCGACGATCAGCTCGGGCCGCAGCGTCAGCGCCCGGGCGATGCCGATGCGCTGGCGCTGGCCGCCGGAGAATTCGTGCGGATAGCGGTCCAGCGCGCTCGCCGGCATGCCGACCTCGGCGAGCAGGGCGGCGGACTGTTCGCGCGCCGCGCGGCCGCGGGCGATGCCGTGCACGGCCAGCGGCTCGGTCAATGTCTGGCCGATCCGCCGGCGCGGGTTCAACGACGAATACGGGTCCTGGAAGATGATCTGCATGCGCCGGCGCAACGCGGTCAGCGCGCCGCCGCGCGCGGCCAGCACATCGGTGCCGCCGAAGCGAACGCTGCCCGCGTCGGGCTCGATCAGGCGCAACATGGCGCGCGCGGCGGTGGACTTGCCGCAGCCGGATTCCCCGACCAGGCCGAAGGCTTCGCCCGGCTCCACCTGGAAGTCGATGCCGTCGACGGCACGGACGGTGGTGGTGACCGGGCGGGGGAATCCCTTGCGGATGACGAAGTGCTTGACCAGTCCGGCGACGTGCAGTGTGGGGGTCATGGCGCGCCTGCGGCCACCGCGGCCGCCACGTCATGCCGGTGCATGCCGGCATCCACGACTTTCCTTGCGGCACGTGGGCAAGTCGTGGATGCCGGCATCCGCCGGCATGACGGAACGAACGATCGTGCGTAGCGTGGAACGACTCGGTTATTTCGTGACGGTGTCTTCACGTTTCGCCCCGCAGCCGCGGGTCGGTCGCATCGCGCAGCCCGTCGCCGACCATGTTCAGCCCCAGTACAAGGATCAGGATCGCGATCCCCGGCCAGAACGCCAGCCAGGGCGCATCAAGAATGTTCTCGAACCCCTCGCGCATCATGCTGCCCCAGGTCGCGGTCGGCGGCTTCACCCCAAGGCCGATGAACGACAGCGACGCCTCGGTGCGCACCGCGGTCGCCATCCACAGGCTGCCCATCACCAGCACCTCGCTCATGACGTTGGGCAGGATGTGCACGAACAGGATGCGCGCATGGGAGAACCCCAGTGCACGTCCCGCTTCGACGAAGGTCTGCTGCTTCAGGCTCAGCACCGGGGCGCGGGCGATGCGGGCGAACGGCGCGATGGCGGTCAGCCCGATGGCGAACACCAGGTTGACCAGCTCCGGTCCCAGCAGCGCCATCACGATCAACCCGAGGATCAGGCTGGGGAACGACAGCAGCACGTCCATCACCTGCATGATGAGCAGATCGACCCGGCCGCCGACATAGCCGCTGACCAGGCCGATCGCGCCGCCGATCACCAGCGCCGAGCCGATCGAGGCCACCGCGACCAGCAGCGAGATGCGCGCCCCGAACAGGATGCGCGACAGCACGTCGCGGCCGTACGAATCGGTGCCGAGCAGATAGTCCGCGCTCGGCGGCTGGAACCGGTCGACGATGGTCTGGTCGTTCGGATTGAACGGCGCCAGCCAGGGCGCGAACAGCGCCCCGCCGACCACGACAACGCACAGCACCACGCCGATCGAAGTCGCCGGATAGCGACTGATGAATTGCGCCACGCGCCTCATGCGTGTTTCACCCGCGGATCGATCAGCCCATAGGTCAGGTCGGTGAGCAGATTCACCACCACGATCAGGAAGCAGTAGATCACCATCAGCCCCTGCAGCATTGTGTAGTCGCGGTTGTTCAGCGCGGCGACGATGATGCTGCCCAGGCCCGGGCGATTGAACACGATCTCGGTCAGCACCGAGTTGCCGATCAGGATGCCGATATACAGCCCGACCACGGTCACCACCGGCATCGCCGCATTGCGCAGCGCGTGGTGCCACACCACGCGGCGCCAGGGCACGCCCTTGGCGCGCGCGGTGCGGATGTAGTCCTCGCCCAGCACCGCCAGCATCGCGCTGCGCGTCACCCGCGTGATGTAGGCCGACATCACGATGCCCAGCGTGGTCGCCGGCAGCACCAGCTTGTCCAGCCGGTCGAGCGGATCGTCCATCCGCGCGCTGCCGATCACCGGGAACAAGTGCCAGTGCAGCGCGAACAGCAGCAGCATGTAGATGCCGGAGACGAACACCGGGAACGACAGCCCCAGCAGCGACACCAGGCGCGCGGCGTAGTCGATCGGGCGATTGCGGTGCAGCGCCGCCCAGACGCCGAGCGGGATGCCGATCACGCACCCCAGCAGCAGCGACGCCAGCGTCAGGTCCACGGTATAGGGCAGCACGGCGCCGACCTCGCTGACGATCGGCCGCCCGGTGATCATCGAGTGGCCGAAATCGCCCGACAGCGAGGCGCCGATGAAGTCGGCATATTGTTGCCACATCGGCTTGTCGAGGCCGAGCTTGTGATCGAGCGCCGCCACCGCCGCCGGCGTCGCCTGGTCGCCCAGGATGGCGATCGCCGGATCGCCCGGCACGATGCGGACGATGACGAACACCAGGCTGAGCACCGCCAGCAGGGTCGGAACCGCCGCCAGCAGGCGGCGGATGACGTAGAAGATCATGTCGTCAGCGTCCGCCTAAGGCCGTTTCAGGCTGACCGCAACCGCGTACACCTCTCCCGCTCGTCGCGGGAGAGGTCGAGGCGCGAAGCGCCGAGGGTGAGGGTCGTGCCGCGGGCACCACCCTCACCCGGAGCGCTCCGCGCTCCGCGTCGGTCCGCTTCGCGGCCCAACCCCGCAAGCGGGAGAGGTGTACCGCGGCCAACGTCACTTGAAGTGCGTGGCCTCGGTGATCAGCGGGCCGAGCGAGATCGAGCCGGTCAGCTCATAGCCATAATCGAGGTTGTCGTGGCGGGCGAACACCAGCAGCGTCTCGAACATCGGCACCGCGCAGACCTTGGCGATGATCTTCTTCTGCGCCTCGGCCCACAGCGCGAGCTGCTTGGCCCGATCGGTCTCCACCCGCGCCGCGTCGATCTCCTTGTCGGCGACATCGCAGTGGCTGAAATTGGTCACCGCGGTCGGCGTCTTGACGATGCTGCGCGAGCTGAAGAACTGCGTCAGGTAGACATCGGCCACCGGGAAGCGCGCCGCCGAGTAGTAGACGATCGGACTGAGATCCTGGCGGATCATCTGGTGGTAGGTGGCGTGCTCGACCACCTGCATGTCCAGGTTGATCCCGGCCTTCTTGAGCTGCGCCTGGAACACCTGCGCGGCGGTGAACATCTCCGGCAACTGCGACTGCACCATCTTGATCGTTACGCCGTCGGGGTAGCCCGCCTGCTTCAAGAGCTCCTTCGCCTTGGCCAGGTCGTGGGGCAGCAGGCCGTTGTCGGTGGTGAAGCCCAGATAGCCGCGCGGCACCACGCTCAGCCCCTCGCGGCTGACGTCCTTGCCGCGCCAGCCCACCAGCTCGGGCCGGTCGATCGCATAGGCGATCGCCTGGCGCACGCGGATGTCGTCCAGCGGCTGGATCGTGGTGTTGAGATGCAGCTCGGCCTCCTCGGCCGGTTCGAAGATGTCGACGATGCTGTGCGGCAGGGCGCGGGTGCGGTTCACCCAGGCCTGGTCGGCGCGGCCGTATTCCACGTCGAGCTCGCCGTTCTGGAACGCCAGGTCGCGCGAGGCGTCGGACGGGATGAACCGGTAGCTGATCTTCTTGATCTTCGGCGCGCCGCGGAAATACGCGTCGTTGGCGACCAGCTCGAGCGACTGGCTGGGCGTGTCGGCGGCGAAGCCGAACGGTCCGGTACCGATCGGGTTGCGCTTGAAACCGTCGCCGCGCTGCTCGACCGCCTTCTTCGAGACGATGTAGCCCTGCGAGTAGTCGGTGACGATGCCGAGCAGGGCAGGGACGTTCTGGCTGAGCACCAGGCGGATTGTGTAGGGATCGACCACGTCGACCGACTTGATCGGCCGCAGCTCGGACGAGAATGCCGAGGTCTTGGCATCGCCGGCCTTCGCCAGGCTGAACGCCACGTCGTCGGCAGTCAGTTCGCCGAAGCCGCCCTGGAACTGCACGCCGTGGCGCAGATGGAACGTCCAGGTCAGCCCGTCTACCGAGCTTTCCCAGCTCTGCGCCAGGTCGGGTTCCAGCTTGGCGGGATCGTTGCTGCCGGGCGGGAAGCGCACCAGGCCGTTGAACATCCAGGCGACCGGGATGCGGTCGATGGTGGAGACGGCGAAGTGCGGATCGAGCGAGCCAATGTCCTGCGCGGCGATGCCGACGGTCAGCGTGGTCTTCGGCTGGGCGACGGCGGGCGCGGCGAAGGCGACGGCGGATGCGAGCAGGGCGGCGCGGATCAGCATGGCGAATTCTCCCGGATTTGCCGACACGCTTAGCAGACCGGGCGACGTGACGCTACGAAGACGACACCTGCCCAGCAGTTCTCAATGCGATTGAGTCTCGGTTGCAGCGTCGTGGCGAGTCCAAAAAGCCACAGTTGGCATGAAACGTGTGTCGGCGTCGAAATAGGGGATTCGCAACGCCCGAGGAATGCGATTCCTGGCGGGCATGCGCCTGCTCAATTCGCTGCTCGGCTCATTGCGATCATGCCTGGACGCGTTTCCGGACAAGCGTCGGGGGATCAACACGTCCTACGGCATGGGCGAGATTGGCATGGCGGCTTTCTCGGTGTTTTTCATGCAGAGCCCGTCGTTTCTGGCCCATCAGCGGCAGTTCGAAGCGGGTCATGGGCGTTCCAACTGCACCAGCCTGTTCGGCCTCTCGAAGGTCCCGAGCGACAATCACATTCGTGACATGCTCGACCCCGCCTCACCGACCCTGCTGCATCCGATGTTCGCCGAAGCCGTCGGCCAGCTTGAGCGGATCGACGGCGGGCTTGATATGTTCCGCCGGCTCGGCGGGCGCGTGCTGATCGCGCTCGACGGCACGGAGTATCATTGTTCGCGCAACATCCATTGCCCACACTGCTCGACCCGGCTCAGAGGCAAGGATGAGACTGAATATTTCCATGCCATGCTGGCGGCGACACTGGTGGCACCCGGGCACGGCAAGGTCATCCCGCTGGAGCCGGAATTCATTGTCCCGCAGGATGGGGCGGAGAAGCAGGATTGCGAGAATATGGCCGCCAAGCGCTGGCTTGCCGCCCATGGAAGACGCTACGCGGCGCTTGATCCGGTGTTTTTGGGTGACGATCTGTTCTCCCGCCAACCGCTCTGCCAGGCGGTGCTGGACGCCGGCAGGCATTTCATCTTCGTCTGCAAGCCGTCATCGCATCCACTGATCCAGGAGTACCTGACCGGGATCGACCTGCCGGCGATCGAGACGACGGTCAAGCGCGGCAAGCAGCGCTTCGTCCATCGCTACCGCTGGCTCCATGACGTCCCGCTGCGCGACGGCAAGGACGCGCTCATGGTCAACTGGTTCGAGATCGAGATCATCAACGCCAACGGTGAGACGACGTATCGCAACAGCTTCGTCACTGATCTGCCGGTTGGCCCCGACCATGTCGTTGAACTCGCCGCCTGCGGCCGGGCGAGGTGGAAGATCGAGAACGAGACGTTCAACGTTCTGAAGAACAAGGGCTACAACCTTGAACACAGCTTCGGACACGGGAAGAAGAATCTCGCAGCCATCCTGGTGAGCTTGAACCTGCTGGCCTTCGCGATCCATACGATCTGCGACATCGGTGATGAACTCTGGCGCGCGGCAAGGGCAAAGCTCGGCCCGCGCTACAACTTCTTCGGCAAGCTCGCGGCGATCACGACGTTTCTCATCTTCCCGTCCTGGGACGATTTGCTCCTCACTCTTGCCTTCGCAAAGCCGCCGCCGATCCCGCCGTGACCGTTGTCACCCTTCTGACGTCGCTTGCCCACCTGCCAAACCATGAAAGCCCAAATCGAGACTTGCCGCCTGCTCGTCGGCAACTCTCATCTTGGCTGGGTCGTGCACGCCCTCACCGTCATCGACGGGTCCTTGTCCCAGCCTTCGCCGTAGTCGGCTCCGGCCATCCGCCAGGCCAAATGACCCCAGATGGCCGCAGCATGCCTCAGCCATGCACGCGATCAGGCGCCGCCATGACGTTGGGACAACGTCAGTGCGACAAAATTAGAATTGCTGACACCTGCCGTTCCAGGATGGCGTCGACCCGTTCGAGCACCATGCCGACAAGGTCGCGCGGCGCGGCGGCGAGGAACCGCACGTGCCGGGCCGCATAGTCGATACTCTTGGTCTGGTCCGCCAGGACCACGCCCTGCACGCGGCCACCCTGCGGGATCGGCACTTCGAACGGCCAGCCGCGCCGCGTTCCCGTCACCGGGGCGACGAAGGCATATCCGGTCACCTCGTTGAACCGCCGTGACGTGAGAACCAGCGCCGGCCGCTCGCCGGATTGGTCCCTGCCGACCCGCGGATCGAACACGACACGAACGAAGTCGCCACGCTCCGGGACGAAGCGGGCGCCCGGCATCAGATCATTTCCGTGCCGACCGGCGGGCCGAAGTCGATCGGATCGGGGCGATTCTCTGGCTTCCACTGCGCCAGCAGCTCGTCCAGCGTCAGGCGCCGGCGCGCCGGGCGGATCACCAGGTGGTCGCCCTCGACCAGGACGTCGACAGGTGCGCCGGCGGCAAGGCCGAGCTGCTCCAGCATCGGCTTTGGCAGGCGCACTCCGACACTGTGCCCCCATTTCTGCAACGTCACCGCCATGGCGGCCTCCGCGGGTATGTAAGGCACATAGTATATTCATCCCCGCGGCTCAAGGCGCGAGCCGCACACGAAATTCCGGGTGTGCCGGCTCGTGCCGCTGACGTCGTACATGACCGTCCGCGATCTTACGCCGAGCCGAGGGATCAATCGCCTGAAGCTGGACAAACTGTAGCTTTTAAGATACAGCCCGTCTGTGGCAGAGTTGTTCCGTTATCAGCGCGCGGACGGAAGTGAGCCGTTCACCGAGTGGCTCGCCACCATCCGCGACAGGACCGCCTCGGCACGCATCCGCATCCGCCTGCGCCAGGTCGAGGCGGGCAATTTCGGCGACTGCGATGCGGTTGGCGAAGGCGTCATCGAGTTGCGTATCCATGTCGGCGCCGGCTACCGGGTCTATTGCGGGCGGCGCGGAAAGGCCGTGGTGCTTTTGCTGTGTGGTGGCGACAAGAGCACCCAGGCAAGGGACATCAAGCGAGCCAAGGAATTGTGGTCCGAATGGAAGCGGAGGCAAGCATGAGCAAGCTGAAAGGTGTCGTTTCGCACCACGAGCGCGAAGTTGCCGAGTTGGCTGCGGATCGTGAACTCGCGGTCGAGTACCTGAAGGTCGCCATGGAGTCCCTCGACAATCCGAAGGACCGTGCGGCTGGCCTGCTTGCGCTGCGCACGGTTGCCGAGGCTTATGGCGGCCTCGCCATGGTCGCCGCAGAGGCCGGCATCAGCCGCAAATCGCTCTACCGTGCGCTGTCACCGAAGGGCAACCCGACGCTCAAGACATTGGTCGCCGTTCTCAAAACCCTTGGGCTCCGTTTATCGGTTGAGCCGGAGCATCATGTCGCTGCCTGACAAGCCGGGGTTCCGGCGGCAGTGCACCGGCCTGGGTTCATCACGCCGCCGCAAGCCGCCCCGTTGCAACGTGACACCGCGCCGCGTGCCCGGCTGACACTGCTTCCAGCACCTGCGGACGCTCGCAGCCCGCCTGCGCCAGCGGGCAGCGCGGCGCGAAGCGGCACCCTGCCGGCATCGCGTCCAGCGGCGGCACCCGCCCGGGGATCGCCACCAGCGCCTGGTCCGCTGTGTCCATCCGCGGGATCGCGGCGAACAACGCCCGCGTATAGGGATGCGCCGGGTTGGCGAAGATCGCCGCCACCGGCGCCTGCTCGACGATCTGCCCAGCATACATCACCGCCACCCGGTCGGCGATCTGCGCCACCACGCCCAGGTTGTGGGTGATGAACAGCATCGCCATGCCGTGCCGTTCCCTCAGGTCGGCGAGCAGCCCCAGCACCTGCGCCTGGATGGTCACGTCCAGCGCTGTCGTGGGCTCGTCGGCCAGCAGCACCGCCGGCTCGCAGGCGATCGCCATCGCGATCATCACCCGCTGGCGCATGCCGCCGGAGAACTGGTGCGGATACTCGTGGAAGCGCCGCGCGGCCGAGGGGATCTTGACCTCGTCGAGCACGCCGAGCGCCTTGGCCTCGGCGGCGCGGCGGGATAGGCCCTGATGCACGATCAGCGCCTCGGCCACCTGGGCGCCGATGGTCATCACCGGGTTGAGGCTGGTCATCGGCTCCTGGAAGATCATCGCTACGCGGGCGCCGCGCAGCTTTTCCAGCGCCGGCTCGGACAGCTTCGCCAGGTCGGTGCCGTCCAGCAGGATGCGCCCGGCGGCGATGCGGCCCTGCGGGCGCGGCACCAGCCCCATCACCGACAGCGCGGTCATCGACTTGCCGCAGCCGGACTCGCCCACCAGCGCCAGCGTCTCCTGCCGGGCGATGCTGAACGAGATGTCGTCGACCGCGGCGTGCCAGGCACCCTCGATGCGGAACTCGGTACGCAGCCGCTCGACAGCCAGCGCGGGGGCGAGCGCGGCGCCGGGCGGAGCCTCAGCCGCTGCGCTCACCCATCCGCTCGCGGCACCCAGGGGATGCGGGAGAATTCGATGCCTTCGTCGCTCAGCGCCTCGGCCTGGTCGGGCGTCGTCTCGCCGTAGATGCCGCGCTGCTCGCTTTCGCCGCGGTGGATTTTCCGGGCTTCCTCGGCGAAGGCCGGGCCGACGTAGTCGCAGTGTCTTTCCACCTCGGCGCGCATGCGCTGCAGCATCGCCCGCATCTGGTCCGGGATCGGCCCGCCGGTCATCGCCATCGGCGCTGCCTGGACCGGCGCTGAAACCTCCGCTGGGACCTGCGCTGGGGCCTGCCCCGAGGATTGCGCGGCCGGCGGCGACGGTGGCGCGGGAGCGGGCAGGGGAGCCGGCAGCGCCGCGCGGGTCGCAACCGCCGGGGCCATCAGCGCGCGCTGCACCTTGGTATCGCCGCAGGTCGGGCACTCGACCAGACCGCGCCGCGACAGCCGGTCGAACGCGGCGCTGTCCTTGAACCAGCCGTCGAACTCATGGTCGTGACTGCAGCGAACGTGGTAGTGGATCATCCGAGTGGCCCGGGAGAAACGCGAGTCTCAGTCTTTCAGATGGCGCAGCTTGGCACTCAATGCAAGAGAGTGCCAAGCCCCGGCATTCAGCCGGCCTGGAGCAGCCTGTCGAGTTCCCCCCGGGCGTCCAGCGCCACCAGTTCGTCAGAGCCGCCGATGTGCCTCCCGCCGATGAAGATCTGCGGCACGGTGGAGCGCCCGCCGGCGCGGCGGATCAATTCCGCGCGCTCCGGCGTGCCGTGCGGCGCGTCGATCTCGCGGAAGGCGACGCCCTTCTTCGTCAACAGGTTGACGGCGCGGGCGCAGTAGGGACACCAGGGTTGGGTGTAGATCTCGATCTCCGGCGGCATCAGGCTTGCTCCATCTCGTGCCCAGCGTGGGGGCTTCGCGCGGGTCCGGCAAGAGGCCGTGCGGCAGAGCGGGGTCGCATTTGGCACGCGACTGGCGGAAGGCAGCACGGTGACGGCGTTGCGCTGAAGCCCGCAGATGCGGCGAGCTCCCGGCCCTCTCAGTCCATCGCCACGCTTTCGCGTGCCTCCACCCGCACCACCGCGCGCGGCGGCCGGCGCATCAGCAGCAGCAGCAGCAACGCCGGCAGGGTGGTGCAGATCATCAGCACGTAGTCATCGACATAGGCGATGATCTGCGCCTGCTGGTTGATCGCCTGGTCCAGCACCGCCGCGCCATGCCGCGATGCCGGATCGAGCAGCCCGCGCGCCAGCGGTCCCAGCGCCTGCAGCGCGCGGTTGAACGGGGTCACCGAGCCGCCGATCATCTCGTGCAGCGCCTGGGCGTTGTGCGCCAGCAGCGAGGTGGTCACCGACACGCCGATCGCCGCGCCGATGTTGCGGGCCAGCGCGAACAGCGACGCGCCCTCGGTGCGCAGCGACGGCGCCAGCGTGGCGAACGCCACAAGCTGCAACGGCGTGAACACCAGGCCCAGGCCGGCGCCCTGGATGACGATGGCGGCGATCAGCTCGCGCCCGCGACACGTCGGGGGTCCAGCGCGGTCATCAGCCAGAACGAGACGCAGGTCATCAGCAGGCCGATCCCCACCAGGTAGCGCGGATCGACGCGCCCGGCGAGCCGGCCGCCCAGCACGATCGTTGCCAGGTTGCCGATGCCGCGCGGCGCCATCACCAGCCCCGCGGTCGCCACCGGATAGTTGCTCAGGATCTGCAGCCACGGCGTCATCAGCGCCAGCGAGGACACCAGGATGGTGCCGGTGGAAAACATCATCGCCAGCCCGGCGACGAAGTTGCGGTCCTTGAACAGGATCGGGCGGATCAGCGGGCGCCTGGCGCACACCACGTGGACGATGAACAGGTAGATGCCCAGCCCGGCCAGCACCGCCTCGGCGATGATCTCGCGGGCGCTGAACCAGTCCTTGTCCTCGCCCCGGTCGAGCATCAATTGCAGCGCGCCGATCCCCAGCGACAGCACGGCGAATCCCAGCCAGTCGAAGCGCGGCCGCCGCTGCCCGCGCGTATCAGGCAGGAATGCCGCCAGCCCCGCGGTCGCCAGCAGCCCGAACGGCAGGTTGATGTAGAAGACGTAGCGCCAGTCCAGCGTCTCGGTCAGGTAGCCGCCGAGCGTCGGACCCATGATCGGGCCGATCATCACGCCGGTGCCCCAGATCGCCATGGCGAAGCCGCGCCGCTCGGCCGGGTAAATGTCCAGCAGGATGGTCTGCGACAGCGGCACCAGGGCGGCGCTGAACAAGCCTTGCAGCAGCCGGAACATCACGATCTGCTGCAGCGACTGCGCCGCGCCGCACAGCATGGACGCCAGCGTGAAGCCGACGATGCAGGTGAGGAAGAACCGCTTGCGCCCGAAGCGCGTGGCGAACCAGGCCACCGGCGCGGTCATGATCGCCGCGGCGGTGATGTACGAGGTCAGCACCCAGGTGATCTCGTCGTAGCTCGCCGAGAAACTGCCCTGCATGTAAGGCAGCGCGACGTTGGCGATGGTCTGGTCGAGCGATTGCAGCATCGTGGCGCCGATCACGCACGCGGTGATCATCGCGCGATGCGGCACGTGCTCCGGCAGTGCGGCGAACTCCTCGGCCGCCACGGCGCTATTGCTGCGACCTTCGTCGCATCCGTTCCCCCCAGGCCCCGCGCGATCGGGGCGTCCGCGGGTCGCGCGATGCTAGATGCTGCCTCCGAGGCAGGCAACCCAGCGGCGGGCGAGTTCGCTTGGCAGCCAGGCGCGGGCGCGGCGAGAGGCTCCGGCAACCGGCAAAATCGCGGCTCGTCCCCGTGTCCAAACAGGCGCCGCAGCATACGAGCGTAAACCATCCCTTCATGATTCGTCGGCATTTTCAGCCTGGGATCGAGCCGGGCGCTCGTTCTGGGTGCGGCGGATTGTCGCCGCGCGTAGGGCGCATCGGCGCTGCTGGATCACACAGGAGTTGGGCCGGCCTGCACCATCGCTGACACGCGGCGCCGTTAACGGTGGCTCGCTCCGTCAACCGTCGGTTCCAAGCCGGTCGCGGCGCAGGGGAGGTTCGTCACGATGCCCGCTTATCACCGCGACATTCCGGATGATCACGCGCCGCCATGCGGCAGCGTTTACCGAAACCTCGCGTGGTGGCTGCGCCGGCTGCCGTGCGCCGTCGCGTTCGCGACGATGCTGGCGACGACCGGGTGGCCGGGCGCAGCAGCCGCCGGGACCTGCACCGGCGCGCAGCCGAGCATCATTGCGCTGGCCGCTTGCCAGACCACGGACCAGGAGGCGCTGCTGGCGCCGTTCAACGCGCTGCTGAACTCGCCCGCGGGAAAGGCCGTGCTTGCCGCGAACCTGCAAACGGAAGTGGCTATCTACCTCAACTCGACGCAAGCCGAGAAAATCGCTGCCGGAACCATTTTGATACCCCAGTACATCCCGGCCAATCTTCTGCTCCGTGCGTTTCCGCAGAATCCGAATTTCAATTATACCCCGGCGGGCCTGCCGAATATGCCCGATCTCCCAGCATCCGTGACGGACGCGACCAGCGCTATCTATAACGACACCCAAATAAACGCGATGAAGCCGTATTTCGGCAAGGTCAATGTCTATGGCAAGACCTACAACTTGTTGTCCGGACAGGTCGACTCGCTGGGCAACCCACCACCCTATCAGGTGTCCAGCGCCATCCTGAACAATCCGTTTACCGCGGCCAACTCGTCCGCTCTCGCGGCCGCGATTCAACAAAACGCCAGCCCGATGTACGTTTGGCGTGGGCTGGGCCGACAAGGGCGATTCGATGACTGCCGACTTCCCGAGCGCGCACACCTTGGCGTCCACCATCGATTCGCTCACCTATGCCGCCCTGGCCCCCGGAAATTACCAGCAGCTTGCCCTGGGGGAGGCGGCCTTCGCCTATGATCTCAACGTCTACGCCGCGCATTATCCGCTGGACGTGATCGGCGGACGCATTCTCGCCACCTACGTGGTCGCCCAGACGCTGGCCGACAATCCGCTGTACCCAGCCTCGATCGGCAACCCGGCCAATCTCGCCTCGCTCAGCCAGGCGATGCAGGGCTATCTTGCCGCCGCCGGCGTGGCAGGCGGCACCGGTTCGCCCTACGCGGCACACTGCGCCGCGAGCGTCGCCGCCTGCATCGCCGGCGGCGTGATCCCCACCGCCGCGCAATACGCCCAGGGGGCGCAAACCTACCAGTATTTCCTGACCTACGGCCTGCCATCGGTCAGCGACACGACCCTGGCGCCGGTCGTGCCATCGGATGCCTACGTGCTGATCGCCACGCGGTTTCCCTACCTGAGCGTCGCGCAGCTTAACCAGATCCTCGCGACCACCGAGCTGCCCTCGGGCGGGCCGATCGACAACGGCACCGGCTGGGCGCGGCTCAATCTCTACGCGGCCGCCGGCGGCTATGGCGCCTTCCCGACCAACGTGACGGTGAACATGAATGCCGCGCTCGGCGGCCTGAACGCCTTCGATATCTGGAGCAACAACATCTCCGGCCCCGGCGGCCTGACCCTGCAGGGCTCCGGAACTTTGATCCTGGCCGGCAACGACACCTATACCGGCGGCACCAACGTGCAGGGCGGCACACTGGCCGTCACCGGCACGTTGGCCGGCAATCTGACGGTCTCGTCCGGCGCCACCTTCGCCGGCAACGGCGTCGTTGGCGGTTCGCTTGCCTTGCTCCCCGGCTCCACCTATCAGACCGCGATCGGTCCGAACGGCGCCAACGTGATCCAGGTCGGCGGCACGGCGACGCTGTCCGGCGCCACCGTCGTCGTCACCAACCTTGGCGAACTTCCGGCGTTGGGTCGCCTCTATCCGATCCTTACCGCGATCGGCGGCATATCCGGCAGCTTCAGTTCTTTGACCGAGCCGACGAGCGGTCTGCCCGCCGGCACGCGGATGGACCTCTGGTATGGCGGCAACGCGATTTCGCTGGCGACCACGCCGCGCTTCTATGGCGACCTTGCGGCTGCCGGCGTGATGGAGAGCCCGCGCGAAAGCCAGATCGGCGGCATCGTCGATGCGCTCCGCCCGGCCCCCGGCGCGCCGCTGGATCCAGCCCAGTCGGCGCTGTTCAATTCACTCTACGCGCTGCCAGCCGGCAGCATCACCACGGGATTGGATGAGCAGGTGCCGTCGATCTACGCCGACGAAATGATCACCGCGCGCAACGCGTGGTACTTGATGGCCGACGCCATCAGCGACCAGTTGGCGGCGCGGCGCGGGTTGGCTGCCGGCAACGCCGCCAACAGCGCGCCCGGTCCGAACGGCAGCACGATCTGGCTCAGCGCGCTCGCCGGCTACGACACCATCGGTGCGGGCGGCGGGTCGCCGGGCTTTACCGCGGGACTGGGCGGCACGGCGGCGGGCATCGATGTCCCGGTTGGCGGCGCGGCACGCCTTGGCGTCGCGGCCGGAACGGTCGAGGGGCAGACCTGGTCGCAGAGCGACGGGAATGCGTCCAACAGCACGGCGCAGTTCGTCACTTATGGCCAATGGCAGAGCGGAATGTTCTTCGCCGCGGCGCAGCTTGGCGTGATGTACCAGCAGGAGGATGTGCATCGGACCGTGCCGGTGTTCGGCACCTCGACGCGGGGGGACACCGACGGGCTGGCGGGCGGCGGTGGCGTGCGCCTGGGCGTGTGGCAGATGCTCGGCACGTGGCTGATCGAGCCGAGCCTCGGGTTCGGCGGTTTCGATCTGCACATGGATCATCTGACCGAGCGCGGCGGTGCCGCCCCGGCGGAGGCAATCGCCGGCGCGACGCTGGACAGCGCCGAGAGCACGCTCGCGGTCAGTGCGCAGCGCGGCTTCGGACCGAGCCGGACCGTGCGGCTGACCGCCAGGGCGCAGGCGGGCTGGTCGCACGAGTTCGCCGACAACATGGCCAGCCTGTCGGCAAGCTTCGCGGGCCTGGGCGGCAGCGGCTTTGCGTTGAACAGCGCGCCGATCGGGCGCGACGCCGCCGTGGTCGGCCTCGATGCCGACTTCAGGGTCGCTGCCTGGCCGGTGGCAATGTTCGTCGGCTATGGCGGCGCGTTCAGCGCCAGCAGCAACGCCCAGTCGTTCAACGCCGGCGTGCGATTCGCCTGGTAGCAGCGGCAGGCGCGGGCCATCGCCGCGACCCGATTCGGCGGCGTCCTGCCGGCCGCCCACCCCGCGCCCGCCGTGACCACTCCCTTGGCTCCGCGCAGCGGCCAGGGCAATCGGATGAACGCAGGACAGGCGGCAGATCACCCGCTTCCCTGTCATTGCGAGGAGCGAAGCGACGAAGCAATCCCCATCCAGGTACGCTCTTGGCGGGGGATTGCTTCGCTACGCTCGCAATGACAGCAAGATCCAGGCGGGCTTGCCGCTTCATCCGATTGCCCTGGCGCACGAGCGTCGGCACATTGCGACGATCTCATCCGGCTGCAATACCGTGCTCCCTTGGCGCACCCCATCTGCTTCGGTCACACTGCCGGCCAGCCAGGATGACCAGGATGAACCGTCGCACCAGCCTGCTTGTCGCCACCGCCTTCGTCGCCGGGGTCCTCGCCGCCGGTCCGGTGACGCGCCTGCTGGTCCCTCGGCTCGTGCCCGCCACCGCCTACGCCGACACCGTTTCCCGGCCGGACGGCCCGACACACGCGCTTGCCCTGTTCAGCCAGGTGCTGGAGCGCGTGCGCAACGACTATGTCGATCCGGTGAAGACCAGCACGCTGGTCCATTACGCGCTTGACGGCATGCTGAGCGGCCTCGATCCGCACAGCGGCTACATGGACGCCGACCAGTGGCACGAGATGCAGCTTGAGACGCAAGGCCATTTCGGCGGTCTCGGCATGACGGTCACCGGCGAGAACGGGCCGCTGAAGGTGATCGCGCCGATCGACGGCACGCCCGCCACGCGCGCCGGCATCAAGTCAGGCGACCTGATCACCTCGGTGGACGGCAAGACGCTCGAAGGCCTCACGATGCAGCACGCGATCGACAAGCTGCGCGGGCCACCCAATACGGAATTGACCCTGACGATCAAGCGCCAGGGCGACGCCAACCCGATCGTGCTGACGCTGATCCGCAAGATGATCCACATGCCGGTGGTCATGAGCCGGCGCGAGGGCGATATCGGCTATGTGCGGCTGTCGATGTTCAACGACGACACCGATCGCGGTCTGCGCGGCGCCCTGGCCGGCTTCCGCAAATCCGGCGGCAGGTTCGCCGGCCTGGTGCTCGACCTGCGGAACAATCCCGGCGGCCTGCTGGATCAGGCGGTTGCGGTGGCGGACGACTTCCTCGACAGCGGCGAGATCGTTTCGACGCGCGGGCAGCAGTCGAGCGACGACCACGCATGGTACGCCAAACCCGGCGACCGGACCGATGGCCTGCCGATCGTCGTGCTGATCAACAACGGCACCGCCTCGGCGAGCGAGATCGTCGCCGGCGCGCTGCGGGACGATCACCGCGCCGTGGTGCTGGGCACAAGCAGCTTCGGCAAGGGCTCGGTGCAGACGCTGTATCCGCTAGACAATGGCGGCGCGATCCGGCTGACCACCGCGCGCTACTTCACGCCGGACGGCCGCTCCATCCAGGGCGCGGGGATCGTTCCGGACGTGGTGGTGCACGCATCCGACACGCCGGGACCCAGCTTCGCGCCGGCGTATGAGTCGGATCTGAACAACACGCTGGGCATCGCGTCGGGCCAGGCCGAGGCAACGACGCGGCCGCCGCTGCCGATCGCGTCCGGGCTGGCCGACAAGCCGCCGCCGGGCTGGCCGAAATTCGATCCCGCCAAGTCCGCCACGGATTTCCAATTGCGCCAGGCGATCGTCCTGCTGCACCGGATGGCAGCAGCGACGGCGAGCGCGGTGCCGGGGGCTCAGCAGACGCCGCGGCAACCGGAGGCGCGTCGCCCGATTTGATTCGCCGGCCACCTGCACCGATCCGCATAGTACCGTCGCCGATACAAAGCCAGAAAGCCAAATTAACACAGATTACACGGATTAAGAAGCGGATTACACGGAAAGTAAGCAAAGGGCTAGTTGGAGCTTCGCGCAAGACAGTTGACCCCGTCCGCGCGAAGCGCCATGGCTTGCTTTCCGTGTAATCCGCTTCTTAATCCGTGTAATCTGTGTTAATCTGGCTTTCTTGCTTTGCTGCCCATCAGCACGGATACAAAGCCGCGGCACACCAAGACGTCATGCACCGGACCAGGCACGTTCGGCTTGACCCCTGGCTACCCGAGGCTAATCGGCCGGTCCGGGAATGTAAGCTGCCCGCGGTCGCGCCAGTCGGCGCGGGCGTAGTTGATCTCCATCAATCGGCGGACGCCGACGATCGGGCGCGGCTCGAAGCCGTGCCAGGTCGCCGGACCGGCCACGAAGATCACCCCCGAGTTGAACTCGGCCGCGGAACGGCCGATCCACCGCACGTCGGCATCGTAGATGTCGGTGCCCCACTCCGCCGCATCCGGACCGGTGAACAGGTAGATCACCATCGAGAACAGCTTTTCCGGGATGTCGCGGTGCGGTTCCAGCCAGGCGCCGTCGATGTCCTGGATGTATTCCATCCGCAGGTAGCTGCCGGCGACCTGGATCTGGCAGGTCTCCGCCATCATCCGCGCCACCTCGGGGCGTTGCAGCGCCTCGGACAGCGCCTGGCAGGTCGGGAATTTCGCCCGCATCGTCGGCGTGATGAAGCAGCGCGAGGCGTTGTAGCTGTTGCGCGTTCCGTCGGTCTTGCCCAGCACCGGCGGCGCGATCGGCAGCGTCAGGATGCCGGTGCACAGATCGATCGGGAACACGTCTCGAAGTTTCCAGTGGCGATACGGCTTGTCCGATCGTTGCGACTCCCGCACCGCGCGGCAGAACTGCGCCGCGATCGCCTCGACCGCGGGGACCGGAGGATACTCCATCATCGCGCTCCCGGCAGCCGGCGCGGCGCCCAGTCGATCACCTTGCGCAGCAGCGGCACCGACTTGGCATAGGCGCTGAGGCTGTGCCGCCAGTACTCCTTGCGCGCATACAACTCGGAATCGACATAGCAGAGCTGCAGGCTCATGCGCTGGCCCTTCTGCGGCAGGAAGCCGTGCCAGGAGTGGTCGCACACCCGGAACATCAGCATGCGGCCGAATTCGGGCGCGAATTCGAAGGCGTAGTCGTTGCGGTCGTTGCTGCGCAGCACGCGCAGCCGGCCGCGCTCGTGCGGCCATTCGCGGGTGAAGCCGACCAGCACCGTGATGATCTTGTGCTTGCTGTCGGGATGCGCGTAGCCCTCGTTGTAGTGCCCGGTGGTGTTGCCCATCATCACGATGCAGGGCGGGCACTTGCTCAGGTCGAGCTGGAATTTTTCCCCGACCAGATGGCGGAACCGCACGCTCAGCAGGTCGCGGATCACCGCGCCGAATTCCGGCCCGTGCTGCAGGTCGGGCAGGCCGTAGCTGCCGCGGTCGGGAATGCGCGGCGCGTCGGCCAGCACCTGCTCCTTCAGCCGTTCCGGCAGGGCGTGCTCGACGAAGGCGAAGTCATACGGGTCGTGGCGCAGCTCGGCCGCGGCCACGGCGGCCTCGTCGATCATCTCGAGCGGGGCATCGGTGTCTTGCATCATGGGGGTCCTTGCGTTGACGAGATGTCGGCTGGGACGGGATGACGGTTGGCTGAATCGGCGGCGTCGGCGTGGTCAGAAGTGCGGCAGTTCGGGCGCGTCATGCGGGACGATGGCGATGCCCTCGACCTCGACCAGCCATTCCGGCCGGCACACCGCGCCGCGCACGATCAGCAGCGGCATGTCGGGAAAACGCTCGGCGAGATACGCCGCGACCAGGGGATGATCGCTTGGGTCGCGCAGGTAGACGATGAAATGCGTCATGTCCGCGAGGCTCGCATCGCCGGAGCGCAGCAACGCCTCGACGTTGTCCAGTGCCCGCTCGAGCTGGCGCTGCACGTCGCCGGGGTGCACCACCTGGCCGGCCGGGTCGATGCTGGCGGTGCCGGAGATGAAGTGATGCGCCCGGTCGGCATAGGCGATCCGGGTGCCGCGCTCGAACGTGACGTTGTAGTCCTTGGTGGCGCACAGATGGTCGTAGGCACTGAGGTAGGAAACCTGCGCCGGCTGCAGGCCGAGGATCGAATAGGCGTCCATCAGCACCACGTCGTAACGGTGCGCGCAGGCGCCCTCGATGCCGGTGCTGGCGAGGTAGTGGGTGTCCCGGGTCAGGCCGTGCTGCTCGAACAGCGCGCTGCGGGTGTCGTTGACCGCCTGATAGAACACGTCGACGTCCTTGACGTAGATCCAGGTGCGCACGCAGTTATCCGCCAGCGCCGCGCCGTTGCCGGCGAGCACGTCGATCAGCCGGCCGAACACGTCTCGCGTCTGCTCGGCGGCCGAACTGGGCCGGTCGGTGTTGCTGGCGCAGAGCCGCGCGCTCCACAGATGGCCGAGGCCGTTCTTTTCGACGATCAGATGCCCGGGCGGGCCGCACCGCTTGGTGACCGGGGTCCGACTGTCGAGGTGATAGGCGAGCATCGCGACCTTGCCGCCGGGCAGGGGAGCCTGCTGCACCAGCGACACCGCGACCGGGCTGTCGAACGGCTCCTGGAACAGGCTGCTGTCGCGCACCAGCGCTGCCTGGTTCGCCGCGTCGCTGACGTAGAGCCGGCGAAAGATCGCGGACTCGGGCGGCAGCCGCAGCGCCTGCGTCGCCTCGGCGTAACGCTGCGCGATGACATCGAGCTGCCGCTGCAGGCTGAGCTCGCCCGGGGCTTCGATGGTGATGGTGTGCTCGGTGTCACCCGAGGTTCCGCTGAAGCTGGAAAGGGCGAGTCCCTCGGCGAGCCGTCCCACGGTGCGTTTCCCTCCGCAGAGCCGCGACAATGCGGCCGGCGGCGTCGCGGCAGGTGTTGCGATGTGCATTTCAGCGTGTCTAGAGGTGCCGCCGCGGCCAAGTCTTTGATCTGGATCAAGAGAGGGCAGGGGAGGGCGTCGCGGCGACGGCGCGCTGCCAGCCGTACACCTCTCCCGCCTGCGGGAGAGGTCGCGGAGCACTTGCGACGCGGGTGACGGGGTGCCGCGTGCACGACCCTCACCCTCGGCGCTTCACGCCTCGACCTCTCCCGCGGGCGGGAGAGGTGTACGTGTGTCCTGTTATCGCTCCGCGCCCAGGATCACAGCAGCGAGGTACTGCACCCGCTCGCGTCGAGTCAGCCGCGGCAGGCCCTGTTCGAGTACCAGCGCCTTGAAATGCGCGGTCTGCTGGTGCGCCGCGAACGCCGCCTCATCGTCGAACAGCTCGTAGAACAGGAACTGTTCGGGATTGGTCGCGCCGCGATGCACCAGAAACAGTTTTACTCCCGGTTCGGTGCGCGCCGCCTCGCCCAGCCGCGCGAGAATCTCCGCGACCGCATCGGCCTCGCCCGGCCTGGCCTCCCAGATCGCCGAGACCGCGACGCCGCCGGTGTATTGCTGTGTCTGCATGGTGTCCTCCTGTCGTCGATGCTGACGCGAAGGACCCTAGCCGCACTGCGATGACTTATGTTTCGGGCCACGCCGAACCGATCCGGCACGACCTTCGCCGCGCGCGCTACTCCGCGCGGATCAGCCCGCGATGGATGGTGCAGTGTTCGCGGACCTTCGTGCGCGCGCCGATCTCGCACCGCGTCGGCTCGCCCCGGTATTTCAGGTCCTGCGGTTCCAGTCCAACCGTGCAGAACGGGAACAGCACGACGTCCGGACCGATCACCGTGTGGCCGTCCACCACCGCGTGCGAGACCAGGCGCGCGCCATCCTCGATCACCGCGTTGGCGCCGACGCTGCACCACGGTC
The DNA here is from genome assembly GCA_963773345.1 of uncultured Alphaproteobacteria bacterium. GTDB lineage: Bacteria > Pseudomonadota > Alphaproteobacteria > Acetobacterales > Acetobacteraceae > Palsa-883. The sequence continues at coordinate 533,886 of CAVZBG010000011.1, forward strand.
CGATTCGCACGCCCGTCCCCAACTCGGCGCCGCGCGCGACGATCGCGCTGGGATGGATCGAGACCGGACCGGTCCGGACGGCCAGCGCGGTGCTCATTGTCAGTGGGACTCGCCTTGGTTGTTGCGCCGCGTCACCCTATCAGGGCGGCGGCCGCTTGCCGGCCAGCACAATCATTGTTGCATCGTGCAACGTCGATCGGCCGGCGACTGCTTGTTTCATATGCAACTCTGGCCAAATTGCGGCAGTGCATCCGCCCGTGTCATCAAATCGGCGTCGCGCGATCCATGATCATCGCGGCATAGGTTGCCTCGGCGACCGAGATCCCGTCGACCCGCGCCACCGCGCTGAACTTCCAGACGTTGCCGCGGTGGCGCTGCTTGGTGCAGTGGATGCGGAGCTGGTCGCCGGGAAACACCGGGCGGCGGAATTTTACGCCCTCCACCGACATGAAATACACCACCCGGCCGGCGGCGTCGGGGCCCAGCGTCTCCACCACCAGGATCGCCGCGGTCTGCGCCATCGCCTCGATGATCAGCACGCCCGGCATCACCGGGTGGTTGGGGAAGTGCCCCTGGAAGAACGACTCGTTGACCGAAACGTTCTTGATGCCGATCGCCGACTGGTTGGTCACCAGGTCCACCACCCGGTCGATCATCAGGAACGGGTAGCGATGCGGGATCGCCCGCAGGATGCGGGCGATGTCGATGGTCTCCACCACCGTGCCCGGTGCCGGCGCGTCCGTCGTTGCGATTGCCGATGCGTCCATCGCGGTCAGTCCGTGTCCCTCCCCTTGCCCGTTCCACTCCCGTCGCCGGCGCTTCTGTCCCCTGCGCCCTTGTCCCCTGCGCCCTTGTCTCCCGCGCCCTTGCCGCCGCCGCGGACCATGCGGCGCAGCGTCGCCACCTCGCGAAAGAACGCCCGCCGCGGCTGTGCCGGGCTGCCGATGACCTCCGCCCCGGCGTCCACGTCCGCCATCACCCCGGCCTGCGCGCCGATCTTCGCCATGCTGCCGATCCTCAGATGGCCGGTCAGGCCGGCCTGCGGGCCCATCATCACGTGGTCTTCCAGGATGGTGGAACCGGAAATACCCGCCTGTGCAACAATCACGCAGCCGCGTCCCAGGCGCACGTTGTGCCCGATCTGTACCAGGTTGTCGAGCCGCGAGCCGGCGCCGATCACCGTGTCCTGCAGCGAGCCGCGGTCGATCGTCGAGTTGGCACCGACCTCCACGTCGTCCTCCAGGATGACGCGGCAGAGCTGCGGCACGCTGTGGAACCCCTCGGCGCTGATGGCGAAGCCGAAGCCCTCCTGGCCGATGCGCGCGCCGGGATAGACGTAGACCCGGGCGCCGAGCAGCGCGTGGCTCAGGCTGGCGTGCGGGCCGATCCGGCAGTCGGGGCCGAGCACCACGCCCGGCCCGATCACCGCCAGGGCGCCGATGCGGCAGCGCGGGCCGATCTCGGCGCGCTCGCCGATCACCGCCAGCGGGCCGATCTCGGCCGAGGGGTCGATCGTCGCGCCTGGCTCGACCACGGCGCTGGGATGGATGCCGGCGCAGGCCGGCGGGGCGGGGTGGAACAGCGCGGCGACCTTGGCCCAGGCGACGTAGGGCTCGGGGGTGACGATCGCCGCCGCGCCCTCGGGCACGCGCGCGGCCATGTCGGGATGCACGATCACCGCCCCCGCGCGGGTGGCCGCGAGCGCGGCGGCATATTTGCGGTTGTCGAGGAAGCTGACCTGGTCCGCGCCGGCCGTCTGCAGCGGCGCCACGCCGGCGAGCATCAGCCGGCGCGGCGGCGCCTCGGCCTCGGCCGCGTCCGCCACCGCGGCCAGCGTGAACGGGCCGGCGCGTTGGAAGAACCGCGGATCGCCGGCGATGTCGGGCCTGTCTGTCACATTGATTGCATCAGTCAGGGGGTGTCATCGGTCCAGGGATTTTGATGGGGCCGGGGGTCTTGTCACGCTACGAAGGCCATCGATCCGCGGTTGCGTCGACCGGGGAGTTCCGATCCGAAGGTTTCACCCGCGGCGGCCATCCGTTCAGGGCTTCTTCGCCGGCGGCGGTGCCGCAGCCGGCTTGGCTGGGCTATGCGCCGCCGCCGGGTGCGCGGTGGCAGGTGCCACCGCCTGCGGTTTCAGGTCCAGCACCGGACACCCCATCCGGCGGGATGGTCACCGAGGGCAGCACCTTGTTGAGCTCGGCGACCACCTCCGGGGTGATGTCGAACTCGGGCAGATAGAGCGCGGTCTGCGGGCCGTGCAGAACGATGTTCATCCCGCGCGATATCGCGACCTGCTGGACGACGTCGCGCAGCGTGCGCTCGATCTGCGCCAGCGTGTACTGGCCGGCTTCCTGGATGATCCGGTTACGTTCGGCGAACTTGCGTCGCGATTCGGCGATCCGGTCCTGCAGCTCGCGCTCCTTGGCGCGGATCTGCTCCTGGGTCAGCTTGCCGCGGTCGTTCGCCAGCGCCTGGCCAAGGTCGCGCAGGGTGGTCTGCTCCTTCTGCGCGTCCTCGTTCAGCTTCTGCCGCCGGTACGCCCAGCTCCTTGTCGACCGCCTGATAGGCGGTGGAGCCGCGCATCACGTCGGGCACCGAGATGATGCCGATGATCGCCGCCGGCGGCGAGGCGCCGCTGGGGAGCGGCGGCACCTCGGGCGGGGGCGGCAGCGCCACCTGGATCTGCTGCTCCGAGGCGCCCGGCGCCTCGGCCTCCGCCGGGACCTGCTCGGGGGCAGGGGTCTCCGCGGCCGCGCCCGCGGCCGGTCGCACCGCCGGGCGTGCCGGGGCCGCCGGGCGGGACTGCGGCGGAATGAAATAGTCGGAACTTGCCCCCGGCGCCTGCTGGGCGTGGCCAGCAGCGAGCGGGGCGAGCACAAAGGCGGCCATGACAGCCGACACGACAAGGCGGGGCGTCACGACAAGGCGGGGCGTCACGACAAGGCGGGGATGGGGCACCTAGAACCTCGTTCCAAAACCAAAGCGGAAAAGCTGCGTCTGATCGCCGGGCTGCTTGAAGACGATCGGCGTCAGGTCGATGTTGATCAGCCCGAACGGCGTCTTCCAGGAGATGCCGACACCGATGCCGACGCGGGGAATCGAGGACGCGATGATCGGCGGGCAACCGCCGGTCACGCCGGGACAGGAATTCTTCTCGAACGTGGCCTCGGTCAGGTCGCCGACATCGACGAACGTACGCCCGCTGATCCCCAGATCGGGCGAGACCGGCAGCGGGAAGCGCACTTCGGTGGTCCCCGTCCAGATGAACCGCCCGCCGAGTGGGTCGCCCTGCTGCGTCGTGCGGGCCGGCGCCACCCGTCTCGAAGCCGCGCAGGTTGTCGCCTCCAAGGTAGAACCGGTCGATCAACTGCTCCTGCGTGCCCAGGTTGAACAGGTATCCGCTGCCTGCGGACAGCGCTACCACCCAGTCGGGATTGCCCGTCAGTCGTTCCAGCGGGATGTAGTACGAAGCGTCCACGTGCGTGCGAATGAATTGCGCGTTGCCGCCCAGTCCGGCGAAATCGGTGCCGAACCGATAGTACCCGCCGCTATGCGGATCGATCTTGCTGTCCCGGTAGTCGAGCGCCAACTGCTGGCTGACCTGCGACAGCAGCGTGTAGCCCGCCGCATCCTGGATGTAGAAGCTGGCGCCGGACGAGACATTGAACACCGTGCGTCCGACCAGCGAGTAGGACCAGACTCTGACTCAGGTGCTCGTTGAAATTGTAGCCCGTGCGCAACGCGAAGCCGACGCGCTTCTCGTCGTATGGCTCGGTGCCGAGATAGTTGGTCTGCACCAGGAACACGTCCGCGCCGGCGACCAGGTTGCGGTCGAGGAAATACGGATCGGTGACCGAGGCCTGGACCGAGCTGTCGCGCTGGGCCAGCACGCCGTTGATCGCAGGCGTTGATGCCCGTGCCGATCAGGTTGTTCTCGGAAATACCGGCATCGATCAGTGCCCCCGCATCGGTCGCGTAGCCGCCGCCGACTGTCACCGAGCCGGTCGACTTCTCCGCGACGGTGGTGGTCAGGACGGTCTTGTCGGGCGACGACCCCGGAGTCGGCGTGATGGTCACCGTGTTGAAGAACCCAAGGTCCTGCAGCCGCTGGCGGCTGCGGCGCACCTCATCGGCATCGAACGCATCGCCCTCGACAAAGCGCAGCTCCCGGCGAATGACCTTGTCCTTGGTGCGCACATTGCCGACGATGTCGATGCGCTCGACATACAGCCGCGGACCCTCGGTGACATTGAAGATCACGTCGATCGTATGCTTCTCGGGGTGGCGGACGACCTCGGGCGTGGCCACGACGAAGGAATAGCCGCGGGCGTGCACGTCCGCCTCGATCGCGTCCGCGGTGCGGCCGACCGCGTCGCCGTTGTACCAGTCGCCCACGTCGAACTGCAGGTCCTTGCGCAGCGACTCGCCGGCGAGGCCACGCAGTTGCGAGTTGAAGGTGACCTTGTCGACCCGGTAGCGCTCGCCCTCGTGCAGGCTGAAGGTGAGGAAGAACGCCGTCCGGTCCGCCGCCAGCTCGGTCGTGACGTCGGTCACCGCGAAGTCGGCATAGCCGTTCTTCAGATAGAAGCGGCGCAGCAACTCCTTGTCGAAGTTGATGCGGGCGGGATCATACTCGTCGGCGGTCGACAGGAACCGCCACCAGGTGTGCTGGCGGGTGTTGATCACGTCGTACAGGCGGCCTTCGCTGAACGCGTGGTTGCCGACGAAGCCGATGTGGGCGATGAACGCGCTCGGCCCGTCGCTGATCTGGAACACGACGTCGACGCGGTTCTGGCTCTGCCGGATGATCTGTGGCGTTACAACGGTGGCGAACCGGCCGCGCTTGGCATAGGCGTCCAGGATGCGCTGGCGGTCGGCCTCGGCGGCTTCCGGCGTGAACACCGCGCGCGGACGAAGCTGCACCACGTCCTTCAACTGGTCGTCGGTCTCCAGGTGGTTGCCCTCGAAGGCGACCTTGTTGACCAGCGGGTTCTCCACGACCTTGACCACCAGCGTGTCGCCCTGGCGGGTCAGGTCGACGTCCTGGAACAGGCCGGTCGCATACAGCGTCTTCAGGCTGCGATCGATGCGGGCGGGGTCGAACGGGTCGCCGGGCCGCACCAGCATGTAGGACAGGATGGTGCCGTTCTCGATGCGCTGGTTGCCCTCGATCCTGATCGACTGGATCGTGCCGGGCGCCGTAATCGGCGTGCCGGGCGCCGCAATCGGCGTGGCGGGCGCCGCAGCCGGTGCGGCGGCCGGCGCGGCGGCGGGCGGCGCCGCGGGTAACCGAGGCACCGGCGTCGGGCGCGGCGGTATCTGCACGGTCGGCAACGGGGGCGCGGTCTGGGCGGCCGCCGGGTCGAGCCACAGCGCGAACGGCAGCAGCGCGAGGGCAAGCAGCGCGGCGCGGATACAAAGCAAAAGGCGAACCCCTCTTCTGCGGCCAAGCCCCGAGTCCGCGCCGCCTCTGTCCGGGCGGGGTTTGTCAGGCGGGCGGACAATAGCCGCGCTCGCCGCGCGACGCTAGCCGCGGCACCGGTGCATTCCCGCACGCGGCGAGGCCAGGGGCTCCGCCCCTGGACCCCGCCAAGGGGCGCTGCCCCTTGGAACCCCGCCAAGGGCAGCGGCCCTTGGAACCCGTCCGTTGGTTGGAGTGAGGGAGGGGGGACTGGGTTGGGCCGGGCAGCCGCGATCGAGCCGGCACCCGCCGGCTCGATCGCGGCTGCCCGGCCCAACCCAGTCCCCCCTCCCTCACTCCAACCAAAATGAATGGATTCCAAAGGCTCCGCCTGCGCCTGCCCCCGGGCACTTGACCCGGGGTGGGGGGTCCAGGGGGCAAAGCCCCATAGGCGTTAAATTAGCCATTGACACGGCGCGAATCGGTACGATTCTCGGGGCAGATGCATCACACAGCATCTCTCCCGGCGGACCACTTCGACGAGGTGTTGCGCCGCTTGCCGGCTGATCTGGACCTCGACGCGCTTGCGTTGCGGACCCGGGCGATCGAGCGACAGCGCAAGATCGCGGAAGGCGCCAGCCTGCTACGGCTGGCGCTGGCACGCGGCCCTGGCGGGCTGTCACTCAGTGAGACGGCGGCCTGGGCGTCGATGATCGGGCTGGCCGAGATGAGTGATCCGGCGATCAAGTTCCGCTTGGACAAGGCGGTCGAGTTCCTCGAGGCGGTGGTGTCGGCGCAATTGGCGGTGCTGTCCCCGGGGCCAGTGTGCGCTGGCCGGGCCGCGTCCTGCGCGCCGCCGATGGCAGCTCGATCAGCCAGCGCGCCAGCAGCGGGACGGATTGGCGGGTGCATGGGGTGTTCGACCTGGGTCGCGGCGGTTTCAGCCATCTGGAAGTGACCGACAAGCACGGTGCCGAGGCAGTGGACCGTGGCGCACCGCTGCCTGGTGAGGTGCGGATCGGCGACCGCAACTACGCCGGAGCGAAGGGTCTGCGACGCTTTCGCGAGCAGAGCAACGGACAGGCCGACTTCATCACCCGGCTGCGTTGGAACGGGTTGCGCCTGCTCAAACCCGATGGCAAACCATTCGACCTGATCAAGCATCTCGCCACACTGCCGAACGACACGCAGCCCCACGAAGTGAGCGTGCAGGCCGTCGTGGCCCGCTTCCAGCCGACCCTGCCGCTGCGTCTGATCATCCGGCGCAAACCACCCGAAGCGGCCGCAGCCGCCTGCAAGACGCTGCGTCGTTCGGCCAGCCGCAAGCAGAAGACGCTCGATCCGCGCAGCCTGATCGCCGCCGAGTTCATCATCCTGGCAACCTCGTTGCCGGCGGAGGGATACCCGGCCGAGGAGGTGCTCGCCGCCTACCGGCTGCGCTGGCAAATCGAGCTGGCCTTCAAGCGGCTCAAGTCGCTGCTGCACATCGATCGGCTGCCAACCCGAACCCCCCAGGCGTCGCGAAGTTGGCTCTACGCGCATCTCATCTTGGCCCTGCTGTGTGACGATCTTAGCCAGGAGTTCCTGGAATCTTCCCCCTGAGGACCTGCTCGACGCCGACTACCTGCCGTCGCTGTGGCGGGTCTACAAGATCGCCGCCATGATGCTGCTCGCCAGCGTCCGTGGGCACCTCTGCCTCGGCCTCCTCGCCCGCGCCGGGCCGGCAATCCATCGACGCCTCGCAAATCCACCGCGCACGCGAAAGCCTCACATCCGGTACCCGATCAGGTGCTAATTTAACGCCTATGGGGCAAAGCCTCCTGGCGGGTTTAAGGGCGGAGCCCTGATCCTGCCGCGCGCGAGAATGCCCCGGGCCGACTACGCGTCCCGGCGGCGGCCGGGTGATGTGCCGGCGTCCTGCTCGGCCTCGCAAATTTCCAGCACTTGGCATATTGCCAGGTGGGTGCGCGGCAGCCCGAGGCGCGCCGCATCCTCGGCCAACAGGTGCAGGCAGTGAATGATCCCGCTGGCCGATGGGCCGACGTTGGCGAGAAGCTCGTCCCTGGGCATGCTGTGCGTGTCCTTCAAGTGAGGCGACGAATGTCAGCGGCCGGCCATGATGATCCAGCAATGGTTGCGCCGTGGTTGCCGTGACCCTCGACGGCAACACGGCTGATCCGCCGGCCCGGGCGGCGCTGGGCATTCTCGCCGGTGGCGGCCGGCTGCCGGGGCGTGTCGCCGCGGCGGCGGCGGCGGCGGGCCGCGCCGTGTTCATCGTCGGCCTCGACGGCTTTGCCGAAGCCGCCGTGCTGGCGCCCTGGCCGCACGTGATGATCCGCATCGGCGCCGCCGGCCGGATTCTGGCGACGCTGCGGGCGAACCGGTGCCGCGACCTGGTGCTGATCGGCGCGGTGCGCCGGCCCTCGGTCCTCGACCTGCGCCCGGATGCCGAGGGCGCGCGCCTGCTGGCCCGCGCCGGCCGTGCCGCGTTCGCCGGGGACGACGGGCTGCTGGCGGCGGTGATCAAGGTGCTGGGCGAGGAGGGCTTCCGGGTCATCGGCGCACACGAAATTCTGCACGAGGCGCTGGCCCCGGCCGGGGTGCTGGGCGCGGTGGCGCCCGACGCCCAGGCGATGGCCGACACCGACCGCGGGATCGCCGTGGCGCGCGCCCTGGGTGCCGCGGACGTCGGCCAGGGCTGCGTGGTGCAGCAGGGGCTGGTGCTGGCGGTCGAGGCGATCGAGGGGACCGACGCGATGCTCGCTCGCTGCGGCCCCCTGGCGCGGCCCGGGCCGGGCGGGGTGCTGGTCAAGCTGGTCAAGCCGGGGCAGGACAGGCGTGCCGACCTGCCGACGGTCGGGCCGGAGACGGTCCGCGCGGCCGCGGTGGCAGGGCTGCGCGGGGTCGCGTTCGCCGCCGGGGCGACGCTGCTGGCCGAGCGCGCCGCCACCATCGACGCGGCGGACAGGGCGGGGCTATTTCTGCTAGGACTGGATCCGGCCGCTTCCGCCACGGCTGGCACATCCGAAGAGGGAGACCGCACATGAGCCGCTTTCTGCACACCATGATTCGCGTCGGCGATCTGCAGCGCAGCGTCGATTTCTACACCAAGGCGTTCGGCATGAAGGAGCTGCGCCGGCGCGACGTGCCGGACGGGAAGTACACGCTGGCGTTCGTCGGCTACGGCGATGAGGACAGCAACACCGCGATCGAGCTGACCTACAACTACGGCGTGGAAAAATACGAGTTGGGCAGTGCGTTCGGCCATCTGGCGGTCGGCGTGCCCGACGTCGCCGCGGCCTGCGAGGTCGCCGCGAGTGTCGGCGGCACCGTTACCCGCCCGGCCGGGCCGGTGAAGTTCGGCACCACGATCATCGCCTTCGTCAAGGACCCGGACGGCTACATGATCGAGCTGGTCCAGCGCCCATAGGAATAACTCCTCTCCCGCCCTTCGCGGGAGAGGTCGAGGCGCGGCAGCGCCGAGGGTGAGGGCCCGGCGGGCGATGGCCCGCCACCCCCGCGCCGCCCTCTCAGCTCCCGTTGCGGCCTGGCATCCCCGGATCTACATCCGGTACATCCAGGTCGCACGACGCCCCGATGACCCGCACCACGCTGTTCACCACGCGCCGATCCCAGGCGGTGCACCTCCCCAAGGACCTGGCGTTCCCGCCTGCTGTCCACGAAGTGACGATCCTGCGGGACGGTGCACGCCGCATCATCGTTCCCGCGGCTCCGTCTGGAACGACTTTTTCGCCTCGCCCGGGACCGACCTGGGTGAACGTGACCAGCCGCCGCCCCCAGGTGCGCGGAGATCTCTGATGTTGCGCACCATGCTGGACACGAACTTCTGCATTCGTGTCCGGCGTGATCGGCCGGCGGCCGTGCGCGTGCGCTTCAATCAGGAGCCGGAGGCGCTTGCCATTTCGACGATCGTGCTGAGCGAGCTGCTGCACGATGCAGCGAAGTCGGCGCGCCCCGGCGAGAATTGGCGGGAAGTGGGACGAATGGCCGCCCGCCTGACCGTTCTGCCGTTCGACGAGGACGCCGCGGCGCATGCCGCCGACATCCGCGCGCGGCTGGAACGACAGGGCCAGGCGGTGGCTACGACGTCCTCATCGCCGGCCATGCCCGCAGCCGGGGCCTGGTCCCGGTGACCGGCAACCTGGGTGGATTCAGCCGGGTTGAGGGCCTGCGGTCCGAGGATTGGCTCGCCGATCCGGCGTGACGCGCTGGCGGACAATCATGTTCCGCCGCGACCTTGGCCGTGACCTCGGTGCGGCGTGGCGATGTTTGGCCTGATCTGCCGGCGCACCGACGATACGGACGTTCCGGTGTCCCGGGTCGGCGAGCAGCGGTGCGCCGGATCGTTGGCCAAATGGGGTCGTGCGGGCGCGGCGAATCCGATCGCCATTGATCCAGATCAAAGCAGCGCCGCCACGTCGCGGTGACGTTGGCACGACAGAATTTGCCGAACCGAGGACCACCCGCGACCGGCTTGTGCGACGTCCCGCAAGCGATCCGGCGCCGCCGCGTGTCCGTGCCCGCGGCGACGGCGCGACATCGGCCGCCGGGCGTCGTGCAGGACACGCGGCGTTCTTCGCCGTGTCGCTGTGCCGCGGTGGTATACTGTGCTTGCTTGAGAGACCCGAGCGGTCTGGGATGAGGTGATCGACATGGATGTGGTTGAACTTTCCCGCCTGCAATTCGGCCTCACGGCCATGTACCACTTCCTGTTCGTCCCGCTGACCCTCGGCCTATCCATCCTGCTCGCCGTCATGGAGAGCATCTACGTCACCACCGGACGCACCATTTGGCGCGACATGACGAAGTTCTGGGGCCTGCTGTTCGGCATCAACTTCGCCATGGGCGTCGCCACCGGCCTGACCATGGAGTTCGAGTTCGGCACCAACTGGGCCTACTACGCGCACTACGTCGGCGACATTTTTGGCGCGCCGCTGGCGATCGAGGGCCTGATGGCCTTCTTCCTGGAAGCCAGCTTCATCGGCCTGTTCTTCTTCGGCTGGAACCGCCTGTCGCGCGTCCAGCACCTGATCGCCACCTGCCTGATGGCAATCGGCACCAACCTCTCGGCGCTGTGGATCCTGGTCGCCAACGGCTGGATGCAGAATCCGGTCGGTGCCCGCTTCAACCCAGCCACCATGCGCATGGAGGTCACCAGCTTCTACGACGTGCTGTTCAACCCGGTGGCGCAGGCCAAGTTCGTGCACACGGTGTCCGCCGGTTACGTCACCGGATCGATGTTCGTGCTTGCGGTCAGCGCATTCTACCTGCTGCGCGGCCGCCACCGGGGGCTGGCGATCCGCTCGATGACGGTCGCCGCCAGCTTCGGCCTGGCCTCGGCGCTGTCGGTCGTCGTGCTCGGCGACGAGAGCGGCTACATGGCGGATCTGAACCAGAAAATGAAGATCGCCGCGATCGAGGCGATGTGGCACACCGAGCCGGCGCCCGCCTCGTTCACCGTGGTCGGCATCCCCGACATCGAAACGCACGAGACCGACGATGCGATCCGCTTGCCCTGGGTGCTCGGGCTGATCGCCACGCGCTCGTTGCACGGCCCGGTGGAGGGCATCGACAACCTGGTGTCCCAGGCCGAGCTGCGCATCAAGAGCGGCGTCATCGCCTATGGCGCGATGCAGACGTTGCGCGCGCATCCGGATGACGCCACGGCGCGTGCGGCGTTCGATGCGCATGTCCAGGATCTCGGCTACGCGCTGCTGCTGGTACGCTACGCGCCGAACGTGACCGACGCGGGCGAGGACCTCATCGCCAGGGCGGCCCTGGATACGATCCCGCCGGTGCTGCCGCTGTTCTTCACCTTCCGCATCATGGTGGCGGTCGGCCTCTATTTCATTGCGCTGTTCGGCGCGATGTTCGTGCTGGCCTCGCGCCGCGAGCTGGAACGTCACCGCTGGCTGCTGCACGTCTGCCTGTGGTCGCTGCCGCTGCCCTGGATCGCCGCCGAGCTCGGCTGGGTGGTCGCCGAGGTCGGCCGCCAGCCCTGGACGATCGATGGCGTGCTGCCGACCTACCTGTCGGTGTCCAGTGTGCCGGCCTGGAATGTCTGGATCTCGATCGGCGGCTTCGTGCTGTTCTACTCGGTGCTGGCGGTGGTCGAGGTCTACCTGATGGTCCGCACCATCCGCCACGGCCCCGACGAACCGCCACGGGTGGTGTCCGCCGCGCCGACCCTGCGTACCGTGTAAGGAGCGCCGCGATGAGCGAATACGAACTCCTGCGGCTGATGTGGTGGGCCGTGCTGGGCGTGCTGCTGATCGGCATCGCCGTGATGGACGGCTTCGACCTGGGCACGGCGATCCTGCTGCCGTTCCTGGGCCGGACCGACATGGAGCGGCGCATCATCATCAACACCGTCGGCCCGGTCTGGGAGGGCAATCAGGTCTGGTTCATCCTCGGCGGCGGCGCGATCTTCGCCGCCTGGCCGCCGCTCTACGCCGTCGCGTTCTCTGGGTTCTACCTGGCGATGCTGCTGCTGCTGTGCGCGCTGATCCTGCGCCCGGCTGGCTTCAAGTACCGCAGCAAGCTGGAGGGCACGCGCTGGCGCACCACCTGGGACATCGCGCTGTTCATCGGCGGCCTGGTGCCCGCGCTGGTGTTCGGCGTCGCCTTCGGCAATGCGCTGCAGGGTGTGCCGTTCCGCTTCGACGACACGCTGCGCATGACCTACACGGGCACGCTGTTCGATCTGTTCAACCCCTTCGCCCTGCTGTGCGGGCTGGTCAGCGTCGCGATGATCGTCATGCACGGCGCCGCCTGGCTGGGCTGCAAGACCGAGGCGCCGCTGCGCGAGCGTGCCCGCAAGGCCGGCATGGTGGCGGCGCTGGTGCTGGTGGTGCTGTTCGTCCTGGGCGGGTTCTGGGCGGCGTGGCTGGATGGTTACGTGTTGCAAAAATTTGCCGGTGTCGATGCGCCGTCCAACCCGCTGACCAAGCAGGTCGGCCGCGCCGCCGGCGCGCTGCTGGACAATTACGGCCTGGCACCGGTGACGCTGGCGGCGCCGCTGCTGGGGATCGTCGGTGCGCTGCTCGCGGCGCTGCTGCTCGCGCAGGGACGGGCGCGAGTGCTGGCGTTCTGTTGCAGCGGGCTCGCCATCGCCGGGGTGATCGCCACCGCTGGCGTCAGCCTGTTCCCTTTCCTGCTGCCGTCGTCGCTCGATCCGAATTCCAGCCTGACGGTGTGGGATGCGTCCTCGTCCGAAACGACGCTGCTGGTCATGACGGTGGCGACCGTGCTGCTGCTGCCGGTGGTGCTGGCCTACACCGCCTTCATCTACCGCGTGCTGCGCGGTCCGGTGACCGCGGCGACGATCGAGGCCGGCGGACACGAAAGTTATTGAGGAGACGCGCGATGTGGTACTTCAGTTGGGTGCTCGGCCTGAGTTTCGCCGCGGCCTTCGCCGCGCTGAACGCGATGTGGCTGGAGCTGGCGCCGGGCAAGGGGTTGCCCGACTGAACCGCAGAAACCTGCATCCGACTGCCATACGGCGTCGCTCACGATCGACGGCTGACGCCGCCCTGGTGGAACGTGTGCGGCACATTGTCCTCGGACCCAGGCCACCACGGCAGCGACAATCCGCGCGTGATATGCTAGATCATCCGCATGGTCGCCCTTCGCAAGCACGCGCCTGCCCGCATGACGCTGACCGAGTTCCTGTCCTGGGATCCGGCGGATCCCTCCGGTCGGACGTGGCAGTTGATCGACGGCGAGCCGCGGGCGATGGCCCCGACCTCGGAACCCCACGCCGCCCTGCAGGGAGAGATCGGACGCCGGATTGGCAACCACCTGATCGACCGCGGTGGCCACTGCCGGTTGCTCAGCCAGCCCGGCATCGTCCCCAGGGTCCGCGCGAACCGCAACTTCCGCGTCCCCGATCTCGGCGTCACCTGCGCCCCGCCGGCACTGGGTCTGATGGTTGCCGATCCGATCCTGCTGGTCGAAATCCTCTCCCCCAGCAATGAGGGGGAGACCCGCGCCAACATCTGGGCCTACACGACGATCCCGAGCGTGCAGGAAATCCTCGCCGTCCACAGCACGCGGATCGAGGCCGAGTTGCTGCGCCGAAATCCCGACGCCACCTGGCCGGAGGAACCGGACATCATCGCCGCCTCCGACACACTGACGCTAAGCTGCATCGACTTCGCGACGCCGCTCGCCGCACTCTACCGCACCACCGCGCTGGCCTCGCCAGCACCGTAGGGCGGATAAGCCAACGCCCCCGGACTTGTTCCGCGGGGCAGCGCAATCCGCCATCGCAATCCGTGGTCGCCGCATGCAATGGCGGATTGCGCTCCGCTTATCCGTCCTACGATTACGCCGCCGGGCCGAGGCAGGCGGGATCGAACGGGTACGGCACCGCTGGGCCGCCGCGGCGCGGCAGCACCACCGTCGCGGTGCCGGGCGTGCCCTCCACGCCCTTGTCGTTGCGTAATCCAATCGTAAGCCGCACCACGCCGTAGTCGCCGCGCGGCCCCGTGGCGGCGACCTGGCCCCAGGCGGTCAGCACATCGCCGGGCACGTTCATGCCGCGAAACTGGAAGCCGATCTTCCACAGCCAGCCGCGCTCGCCCGCAAAGTCGGTCAGCAACTGGATCAGCACGTGCTGCTTCCAGGAGCCGTTGACCATCACGTCCGGCAGCTTGTCGTGCTCGGTGGCGAATTTCCAGTCGTAGTGGATGCGGTGCCAGTTCTCCATCGCCGCGGACCAGCGCATGATGTGCGCGGTGCTCATCGGCCCCTTGACCACGGGCGGGATATCCTGCCCGACGCTGACGTCCTCGAAACAGATGTCCGGCATGGCGGCGCTCCCTCAGCGCAGGATGGTGGTGGTGGTGGCGGTGATCAGCGGCACATGCTCATCCCCGCGGCCATCCCCGGCGTCATCCGTGGTGTACATGTCGGCGACGATGACGAACACCATCGACCCGCTGCGGCCGTCGCGCTGGTAAATGTCGAGATAGGTGCTGCTGCGATAGATCCGCTCGCCGACCCTCGCGTAGCGGAATAATTCGTACTCGTAACCGCCGTTCAGCAGGCGCGGCAGCGGCACCTTCACCGGCGGCAGGCCGCGGAAGCTGCGCACCATGCCGTCGAAGTCGGGTTCCTCCATGTGATCCAGCGGGTCCGGATCGGTCGGCACGCGGCGGAACGCGAGCGGCGGAAACGCCGGCGGGGCAACCAGGCCGCCATAGCGGCTGGTTTTCGCCCATGCCGCGTCCCAGTAGCGCGGGGCCGGATCCATGGTGGCCTGGAAGAAGCGGCGCACCTCGCTTGCCTCGACCGGATGGTAGGCCAGGATCGGGCCGTTGTGCGCACCGATCACGGCCTTTACCTCATCGGTGATGTAATTCACTCGCATGCTCGATCACCTCTCGCTCAGGTGTGGTGCAAGGCAACAGGGAAGGCGCCTGCTGGAGGCGGCCTGGAGAATGCGGCGGCACATGCGGCCACGCCGGCATGACCAACCGGCCGGCCGATGCGAACCGGCAGCAACGCAACAGTCACGCCGTCCTCCTGCGGTTTGCCTTTACCGTCGGGCGGCATCATGGCATTGATTCCGGTCAAAGCGCCACCGCCCGGCATGCCATCCGGGTGTGACGTCCGTGTACGGCCGAGTCGCCTTGCACCCGCTTCACCCGCCGCTGATGGCGTCCGCAGCCGATCTGTCGGATCGCGCATGCCAGACTGTGGGTGACCGACAGGAGGTTGTCGCTTTGCCATTGCATCATGCGTCTTTTTTCCACGTGACGCGCCCGGTTCGCGGATGAGCAATCTGACGCCAACCGCACCGATCGCCGACGCTGCGGCGGCGCGCGCGCTGCTGGAGCACCTCGATCGTACGGCACGGCACTGGGAAATCCCCTGCGGCACCGGAACGATGGCATGGCGCGGGTGGGGCAGCGGCCCCGTGGTGGTGCTGGTGCATGGCAGCGCCGGGTCGTGGCGGCATTGGGTGCGCAACCTGGCGGCGCTCAGCCGCGACCACACCGTCATCGCGCCGGACCTGCCCGGTCTGGGTGATTCGGCGCGCGCGCTGGATCCGATCAGTGCCGAAATCGGTGGCGGCGGTGGTCGGGCAGGGCCTCGACCAGGTTGTCGGCCCGGCGGCGCCCATCCACGTGGCGGGATTCTCCTATGGTGGGGTCATCGCCGGGTTGGTCGCGGCCAACCTCGCCGATCGCGTCCGCTCGCTGAGCGTGATCGGCACCGGCGGGCTGGGGCCGCCGAACCGGGCGGTCGAGCTGGTGCGCGTGCGCGACAAGGCCGGGGCCGAACGGCTGGCGGCGCACCGCGACAACCTGTTGCGCATGATGCTGGCCAACCCTGCCAGCGTCGATGCCCTGGCGCTGGAGATCCAGGAGCAGAACACCAAACTGACCCGCCTCAACAGCGGGGTCATGTGGATGTCCCGCGCGCTGTGCGACGCGCTGCCGCGGGTGTGCGGCCACGTGCATGCGTTCTGGGGCGAGCACGAAATGCCCGATCGCGGGATGTTGAACCTGCGCATCGGGTTGCTGCGGCATGCCCGCCCCGACGTCGAGGTCATGGTCATCCAGCACGCCGGACACTGGGTGTTCTACGAGGCAGCCGAGCGGTTCAACGCCGCGCTGCTGCGCATCCTGGCGCGGTAGGACGCCCGGCGGCCGGCGCGTGTCGTACCACCCACCCTCCCCGGCCGGGCTGGCGCGCGGTGCCGCGTCGAGCAGGCCTTCCGCCTCGGCCGGCAGTTGCGCGATGCCCCGCGGACTGACAAACGTAGCGGGTTCGGCGATATCGCCATTGGTATAGGGTTCTGCACATGCTGCGTCTGGTTCCTGTTGCCCTGCTTGGGGGAATGCTGTTGATCGCGCCGGCGGCCGTTCGGGCGCAGGCCACGGCCCCAGCGGATACGACGCCCGCGCCCGCCACGCCGGCCGCACCCGCACCGGCGCCGCCGGCGGTGGTCGACGGGTTCCGCTCGGCGCATTTCGGCATGGCCGAGACCGAGGTCCGCAAGGCGATCGACGCTGATTTCAAGCAGTCGGGCAGCGCGGTGAAGGTGAGCAGCAACTCGGTCGAGCGCACCCGCGCGCTGAGCGTCACGGTGCCCGACCTGGTGCCGGACAGCGGCAAGGCGGTCATCGATTACGTCCTCGGCTATAAGACCCAGCGCCTGATCCGGGTAAACGTCACCTGGACGACTGCGGGCGATTCCGGGAACAAGCCGGACACGTTGGTCCACACTGGCCTTCAGCTGCAGGAATACTTCCAATCCGAGGCATTCCCGCCTGGTAAAGCGGTCGCGAACATGGTCGCTGCAAACGGGGCCGCGGTGGTGTTTTTCCGCGGGACGGACGCTGCGGGTCACCTCGTGGACCTCGTCCTGACCGGACCGGTGCATCAGGACACCAAGGAGCACAAGGCCCAAATGACACCGGCTACGCTGTCGCTGGTCTATGCCGCCGATCCCGAGCATCCGGATGTGTTCCGGTTGCAGAAGGGTTTGTTCTGACGCCGGCGCGGCCGGCGGCGTAGGTCTGCCGGCGGCAAGGGACGGCCCCGCCCGTCTCCACGTCATGCCGGCCCGGCCTTCGCCGGGGCAGGCTCCTGCCGGTATCCACGACTTACTTGGCGGCCCGAAGAGAGGTCGTGGATGGCCGGCCTGCGCTCGCCACGGCGGCCGGACATCCACCGCGCGACAGCTTCGTCACCGTCGCGCGGCGGTTCCGGCGCCGCGGGACCTTGCCCCGCGGCGCGTGGCGGGCCAGCTTGTCGCCCGGACAGAGGATCGGGACGCCACGATGACGCAGCCCTATCACGCCGGCCGGCATTTCCTGCAGATCCCCGGCCCGACCAACGTGCCGGACCGGGTGCTGCGGGCGATCGACAGCCCAACGATCGACCATCGCGGCCCGGCGTTCGGCGTGCTGGGCAAGGAGATCCTCGGCGAACTCGGAAAGGTGTTCCAGACCGCCGGACCGGTGATCATCTACCCCGCGTCAGGCACCGGCGCGTGGGAGGCGGCACTGACCAACACGCTGTCGCCCGGCGACACCGTGCTGATGTGCCGCACCGGCTGGTTCGCCTCGCTGTGGAACGAGATGGCGACGCGGCTCGGCCTGCAGCCGATCTTCATCGACACCGACTGGCGGCGCGGCGCCGACGTTGCGGCGATCGGCGAGGCGCTGGCCGACGACAAGGCGCACGCCATCAAGGCCGTCTGCGTGGTGCACAACGAGACCTCAACCGGCTGCACCTCGCGGATCGACGAGGTCCGCGCCGCGATTGACGCCGCAAAGCACCCGGCGCTGCTGCTGGTGGATACGATTTCCTCGCTGGCCTCGATCGACTACCGGCACGACGAATGGGGCGTCGATGTCACCGTCGCGGGGTCGCAGAAGGGCCTGATGCTGCCGCCCGGGCTCAGCTTCAATGCGGTCAGCGACAAGGCGCTGAAGGCGGCCGAGGGCGCAAAACTGCCGCGCTCCTACTGGGACTGGCGGCCGATGCTGGAGGCGAACAAGACCGGCTATTTCCCCTACACCCCCGGCACCAACCTGCTGTTCGGCCTGCACGCGGCAGTGCAGATGCTGCTGGAGGAGGGGTTGGCCAACGTATTCGCCCGCCACGACCGCCATGCCGAGGCGACCCGCCGCGCGGTGCGCACCTGGGGCCTCGAGATCCAGTGCGCCGATCCGCGGCATTACTCCTCGTCGCTGACCGCGGTGCGCCTGCCCGAGGGCCACAGCGCCGACGGGCTGCGCGCGGTGATCCTGGAAAAGTTCAACATGAGCCTGGGCAATGGCCTGGGCATCCTGAAGGACCGCGTGTTTCGCATCGGCCACCTTGGCGATTTCGGCGACCTTCAGTTGCTCGGCACGCTGGGCGGCGTGGAGATGGGCCTGCGCGCCGCCGGCGTGCCGCACAAGCCGGGCGGCGTGCAGGCGGCGATCGACTATCTGGCGGGGAATGCCTGACAAGACGGCCCTGAGCGAAACGAAACCGGAGGATAACGATGATCGAGGTCTGGACCTGGCCGACGCCGAACGGCCACAAGGTGCACATCGCGCTGGAGGAGCTCGGGCTGCCCTACAAGGTGATCCCGATCAACATCGGCCAGGGCGACCAGTTCAAGCCCGAGTTCCTGGCGATCACGCCGAACCACCGCATTCCCGCGATCGTCGATCCCGACGGCCCCGGCGGCGCGCCGCTGAAACTGTTCGAGTCCGCGGCGATCATGATCTACCTGTCGGAGAAGACCGGCGGCAAACTGATCCCGCAGGACCCGGTCGGGCGCTACACCTGCCTGGAATGGATGATGTTCCAGATGGGCGGCGTCGGGCCGATGTTCGGCCAGTACAACCATTTCGCCAACTACGCGGTCGAGAAGCTGCCGTACGCCATCGAGCGCTACACCAACGAGGTGGCGCGGCTGCACCGCGTGCTGGAGAAGCGGTTGGGGGAGGCGGAATACCTCGCCGGGCGCGACTACAGCATGGCCGATATCATTACGTTCCCGTGGATCCGCAACCCGGACCGGCGCGGGATCGATCTGGCCGACTATCCGAACGTGAAGCGCTGGCATGATGTCATCGCGGCGCGGCCGGCGGTGCAGCGCGGCGTCGCGGTGCTGGCCGAGCACCAGCGCAAGGGCCAGATGACCGACAAGGAGCGCGACATCATGTTCGGCAAGACGCAGTTCGCGGCGCGGTAGCGGGAGCTGATCCCACGGGGCGAATGGGGCCTCGCGCGATGCGTATGGCAACAAGATCTACCGCGGAGCGCGCGAAGCTCGCGGAGAGAATCGGGTGCCATGCCGCGTCGCACAATCATCCTTCTCCGCGCGCTCCGCGGTGGATCTTCCTTTCCGTGGACCGAGCGCGTCGCGTATCGCTCTCAGTTGCTGTCGGGCGTCCCGTACAGCGTCTCCGGCGAAACCAGCGGCTGCGCGATCTCCACCAGCGCGCCGTCGCGCAGCGCCCGGAAGAAGCAGGTGCGGCGGCCGGTGTGGCAGGCCACGCCCGCCTGCTCGACCAGCAGCAGCAGCGTGTCGCCGTCGCAGTCGATGCGCAGCTCCTTCAGGTGCTGCGCCTGGCCCGAGGTCTCGCCCTTGCGCCACAATGCCTGGCGGCTGCGGCTGTAGTAGCAGACGCGCCCGGTGGCGATGGTTTCGGTCAGCGACTCGCGGTTCATCCAGGCGAGCATCAGCACCTCGCCGGTGTCGTGCTGCTGGGCGATCGCCGGGACCAGGCCGTTGGCGTCGAAGCGAACCTGGTCGAGCACGGTCCGCGCTGCCATGTCAGTGTCATGCTGGGTCATGGGTGCTATCTTGGGGGCGGCCGGGGGCCGCGCAAAGCACCCCCGACGAAAGGGCGACCACGAAAGGGCCATGACGAAAAGCTCCAGGACGCATAGGACTGACGCATGACGGGCGACGGATTCTCCCCCCGCACCGACACGTTGCTCGACCGGGCCGGGGCGATCTGCCAGGCGCGCGGCGCGCGGCTGACCGATCTGCGCCGCCAGGTGCTGGGCCTGATCCTGGACGCCGAGGCCCCCACCGGCGCCTACCACCTGCTGGACCGGCTGCGCGCCACGCGGCACGGCGCGGCGCCACCGACGGTGTATCGCGCGCTCGATTTCCTGCTGGAGCATGGGCTGATCCACCGGGTCGAGCGGCTGTCGGCGTTCGTCGGCTGCGTGGCGCACGCGCCGGGCGAGGATGCCGGGCACGCCGCGCAGTTCCTGATCTGCCGCGCCTGCGGCCGCGTCACCGAGCTGGAGGACCGCGAGCTGGCGCACGCCCTGGCGGACGCCGCGGGGCGGCTTGGTTTCACCGTCAACACGGCGACCATTGAGGCGGAGGGGATGTGTGCCGCCTGCGCCGCCCGCACCCCGGAGGCCACCGCATGCGCCTGACCGCCGCCCCCGAGACCGTGCTGCCGGGCCGCCGCCGCGGCCACTCCGCCGGCAACGATTTCTGGATCACCGCCTACATGGGAGCAAACCGTTACGATCCCGGTGCAGCGCCGCCGCCCGCCGATGGCTCGCTGTACCCGATGGCGTTCCTGGTCGAGCAGGATCCCGGCTGCGTCGCGCCGCCGCACTTCCATCAGGCCGACCAGTTCCAGGTGGTGCTGGCCGGCGAAGGGCGGCTGGGCACGCACCGGATCGCGCCGGTGGCGGTGCATTTCGCCGGCGCCTGGTCGCCGTACGGCCCGCTGGTCGCCGGCGAGGCGGGGCTGCACTACTTCACCTTGCGCAATGGTTGGGACCCCGGGGCGCGCTACATGACCGAGAATCGCGCGCTGCTGCGTACCGTGCCCGGAAGGCGACACCGCGAGGCGGTGGCCGACCCGTTTGCTGCCTCGGCCGCGCCGATCGATGCGCCGGCGCCGTGCGAGACCTGCCTGCCGGACAGCGACGACGGGCTGGCAGCGTTGCGCTACGTGCTGCCGCCCGGCGCGCGCGCGACCGGTCCGGACCCGGGGCGCGGCAACGGCCAGTACTGGGTGGTGCTCGCCGGCAGTCTGTTGCACGACGGGATCGAGCTGGCGCCGCGCTCCTGCCTGTTCATGTCGCCCGACGAGGCCGCCTTCACCGCGGTCGCCGGACCGCGCGGACTGGAAGTGCTGGCGTTGCAGTTCCCGCGCCGCACGGTGCCCTGCATAGGGGCGGGCTGAGCGCATGGCCGCCGATCCCAAGGCGCTCGACTGCCTGGCGTGTCCGGCACTGTGCTGCCGCCAGGCCGGCTATGTCGAGGTGAGCGTGCGGGACGTCCGCCGGCTGGCGAAGTTCCTCGGGATGACGGTGCGCGCGTTCGAGGCGAAGCACATCATCGAGAAGACGCGGCGCGGGTCGAAACGGATCAAGGCGGGGTATGAGACCTGCCAGTTCCTCGACAACAACCGCCGCTGTTCGGTGTACGCGGCGCGGCCGAAGGATTGCCGCGGCTACGTGTGCTGGAACCAGCCGGACACCACGCTGTTCGAGTTTGCCAAGTTCCTGCAGAAGCCGGTGGACCAACTGCGCGAGCAGGAACGCCGCGAGGCGGAGAAGGCGTAATCGGATGCCGTATGGGAGCAACGACGACCTGCCGCCCGCGGTACGCGATCACCTGCCGCCGCACGCGCAGGACATCTTTCGCGAGGCGTTCAACCACGCCTGGCAGAGCCACGGCGGCGATGAGGCAACGTCGTTCCGCATCGCCTGGTCCGCGGTGAAGCGCAGCTACCGGAAGCGGGGCGATGCGTGGGTCCGGCGCGACGCATGATCGTGCGCCGCGTCGGGCGACGCGCGGGGGCGTTGGCTTGTCCGCCCTGCGGTATCTACCCCGCGCGCGGTCGTTACGACGCTAACTTACCTTCCGGAACTTGTGCAACGAACGCAGATTGTCCGGCCGAGGCTGGTCCTTGAACGTTTGCGGCCAGTTGGTCCACGACACCTCGCCGACGTACAGATCGCCGTGCGAATCCACCGTCAGTCCGTGCGGCGCCATGAACTCGGTCGGACCCAGACCCGGCCCGATCCCGCCCAGCCGGGCAATGCGCTTGCCGGTGTGGTCGACGATCGTGACCCGCGGCCCAAGATTGGGCACGAAACGGTTGACCGGCTGCACCGGACCCAGTTCGCCGATGTAGCAGATCGGGCATTTCCCCGGCGGCATGAACAGCCCGCATGGACGGTGCAGGTTGTTCCACTGCGTCTCGTACTTGCCGTTGCCGTCGAACACCTGCACGCGGTGGTTCTCGCGGTCCGCCACATAGACCCAGCCGTCACCGTCGCAGGTAATGTTGTGCACGATGTTGAACTCGCCGGGATCGGTACCGGGGCCGCCCCACGACATCAGCAGCCGGCCGTCCGGCGTATACTTGTGCACCCGCGCGTTGCCGTAGCCGTCCGACACATACAGCTCGCCCTGCGGCGACAGTGCGGTATGGGTGCAGCGGTGGAACGGTTCGCCGCTCATGTATGGTGCCGGCTTGCCGGGGATGCCGAGGGTCATCAGCACCTTGCCCTCCAGCGTGCACTGGCGGACGGTGTGATCGCCGTCGTCGGTCAGCCAGATCGTCTCGTCCGGCGCGACGTGCACGCCGTGCGCGCGCGGGAACAGCCCCTCGCCCCAGGAGCGCAGGAAGTTGCCCTCGCGGTCGAACACGATCATCGGGTGCTCGCCACGATTGAAGACGTAGACATTGTCTTTCTTGTCGACGCCGACCGAGCCGATCTCTTTGAACGACCAGCCTGGCGGCAGCTTCGCCCAGTCCTCCACCGGTTCGTAGATGTATTCGCCGTTGCCCACGGTTGGCATGCTTCAATCCTCCCCATCCGTCCGCACCAGCCTGCCACGAAAGCCGCATCCCGGCCAGTCCGCGGGGAAGCAAAGACCGTAGCTTGAACCCCGTCGACGCACTGTCCGCCGCCGCCGACCGACTTGGGTTGGTGTCATTAACTTTTGGTTACAGGTTCAAACCCTTGCGCGTATCGCAAGGGTCGTCCTAGCATGCCTCGCGGATGCCGCGATCCGGGTTATGCACTCCGCAGTGTTGGCATGAACTGCGTCCATTATGCCGATCGGAGCGGACGCGGACAAGTGGGGGGCATCGCTTTGGCTCACGGTGATTCGACACATCTGTTCGGAATGGTCGCGCCCAGGTTGCGAAAAGCGGCGCGCACGCCGCCGCGCCACGCGCGCCTTCACATCGCGCCGCTGGTGCTCGCCGCGGCGCTGCTGGGCCAAGGGGGTGCGCACGGGCAGACGACGATCACGGCGACCTCGGCCCAGGACTATGCGACCGCGATCACCGACGCCAACGGCACCCCCTCCAGCACCGTGACGGTGATCAATTCGCCGCCGGGCACTGTGATCTTGCTCGGCACCATCACCCTGCCGGCGCTGGGGTCCGGCAGCACGCTGCAGATCGGCAATGGCACGGTCAACTCGCCGATCTCCGGCGGCACGATCACCGATAATGGGACGCTCAGTTTTACCGTGCCCAACGAGAGCAACGACAAGATGACGACAATCCTCACCGGCATCGGCACGGTGACGGTGCAGGGTTACGGCGGCAACCTGGTGGTCGAGACCACCAACTCCTACACGGGCGGCACCACGATCAACAGCGCGACCATGATCCTCGGCTACCTGGCAGAGGGCACCGTCGGGACCGGCGCAGTCACCCTCAGCAACCCCGGAGCATTGCAGTTCACCGAGCCGAGCCCGATCACGTTCGCCAACGTCATCGGCGGCGACGGGTATGTGATTCAGGCGGGGCTGGGCGCGGTCACGCTCACCGGGACCAACACCTATTCCGGCAACACCTTTATCAACTCCGGCACGCTGATCCTCGGCGCCACGACGGTTGGCACGCTCGGCAGCAGCCAAGTCTACGACGCCGGCGCTCTGGTGTTCAACGAACCGAGCGCGGTCACGTTCGCCAACACGATCACCGGTCCCGGCACGGTCACGCAGAACGGGCCAGGGACGGTCACTTTCACCGACAACGGCAACAACGCCTATCAGGGCGGCACGACTATTTCCGGCGGCGCCACATTGATCCTGGGCGACGGAACCGCGAACTTCGGCCAGGCTGGCACCGGTCCCATTACCGACAACGGCGTCCTGGTGTTCAACGAACCGGGTTCGCTTGAGCCCGCCAATGCCATCAGCGGCACCGGCTCGGTGACGGTTGAGCACATGGTCCAGTTCGTTGACAATGGCAACAACACCTATTCAGGCGGAACAACCATCGACACCGGGGCGACGCTGATTCTGGGCGACCCGGATGTCAATCCCGGCACAGTTGGCACCGGTCCTGTCGTCAACAACGGCGAGTTGGTGCTCTCCGCACCGACCGCGGTCACGCTCGCCAACAACATCAGCGGCACCGGCTCGGTGATGCAACTGGACTTGCCGGGCACCACGCTCAGCGGCACCAATACCTATTCGGGCGCCACCACCGTCATCGGCAA
This sequence comes from uncultured Alphaproteobacteria bacterium, assembly GCA_963773345.1. Lineage (GTDB taxonomy): Bacteria > Pseudomonadota > Alphaproteobacteria > Acetobacterales > Acetobacteraceae > Palsa-883. Next base: position 558,277 of record CAVZBG010000011.1, read on the forward strand.
CAACAATGTGGGCACCAGCAATGTCTTCGGCTATTACGGCCAATACGCCAACTTCGGCGTCTTGCAGCTCGCGAACGAAAACGCGCTGTCGCCCAACACCACGATCACGCTTCAGCAGGCGGGCGGCCTCGCGACCGGCTACGCGCTCGACCAAACCACCCTCAATGCCATCAGCAGCAGCTCGGTCGGTTTCGTCGCCCTCGGGACCGACAGTTCGAACAATCTCGATTTCACCAACCTGCCGCAGGTCAGCCTCGGCGCGGACGGTTTGTATCTCAACCGAAGCTACTCGGGCACGCTGACTCCGACGCCGGCCGGCAGCAGCTCGCTCAGCCTCATCAACGCCCAGTATCAGGTGGGCGGCGGCAACGGGTTCCTGTACATCTTTTCGGATCTGACCGATCCGCAGAGCGGTAGCGCGGAACTCGATGCGGTCAACAACGGATTCACCATCTTGGAAGGCACCAACACCTTCACCGGCGGGATGAATGTCTCGTTGGGCGTGCTCGAGCTCGGAAGTCCGGGCGCCTACTGTGGCCTGTCTGTCCAGTGCCTCGAGCAGCAAATCGTCCCGCAGCAGATCATCCCGCCGATTCAGATCGCACAAACCGGCGTCCTGGCCACCAGCTATGCGCTGGACCAGAACACGCTGAATGGGATCTCCGGCCTGTCCGCCGGCACGGTCGCGCTGGGCACCGACAGCGCGAACAATCTCGATTTCACCGACCTGCCGAATGTCAGCCTCGGCGCGGTCGGCCAATACACCTACAGCGGCACCATCACCCCCGGAAGCAACGGCTACCTGCTCGGCGGCGGTGGGGATTTTCGTGTCAACTCCGATCTCACGGTGACCCAGCTCCTGACGGATGTGTTCCCCTCGACGCCCCTGACCGTCAACGCGCCCGGCTTCGACCCCGGCACCGTGATCCTGGTCAACGCGGAAACCTATACCGGCAACACCACGATCAACGGCGGCACGCTGCAGCTCGGCAACGGCACCACGAACGGAACGATCGCCGACAGCCCGCTGGTGACGATCACCAATACCAATGAGGCCAATGGCTATCTCGCCTTTCAGGAGGCGACCGCGATCACCTTCGCCAATCCCATCACCGGCGACGGCAGTCTCCAGCAGTTTGGCCCGGGAACCGTCACGTTGACGCAGAGCGAAACCTACACCGGCAGCACGTTCATCTATGGCGGGACCCTGGCTCTGGCCACGGGCAGCTCGATCGAGCCGTCGATCTACGTGGCCCTGGTCAGCAACGCATCGGGCAGCCCCGCGGTGCTGGACATCAGCCAGGGCGGCAACCAGACGGTGCAGAACCTGCAAAGCGTCTGGTCCGGGTCCACCGGGACGGCGACGTCGCAGGTCCTGCTCGGTGCCAATACGCTGACGGTCGACAGCACTGGTTCGGCCACCTTCGACGGCGTGATCTCCGGCACCGGCGGACTGGTAACGACCGGCCCCGGAACGCTGACGCTGGCCGGCATCAACACCTACTCCGGCGGCACCACCATCTCGCAGGGCGCGCTGGACCTCGGCGGGCAGGCGCCCGGCGCCCCGGCCGCGAGCGTTGGCACCCTAGGCAGCGGGGTGGTCACCGACAACGCCGCCCTGGTGTTCACCGAACCCAGCGCGGTCACGCTGGGCAACGCCATCGGTGGCACCGGAACCGTGACGCAGGACGGGCCGGGCACGGTCACGCTGAGCGGCACCAACACCTATTCGGGGGGCACCGCGATCGCTGGCGGCACGACGCTGGCGCTCGGCGGCCAGGCGACGGGCCAACCAACGGCGACAGTCGGCACACTGGGCAGCGGCGGGGTCACCGACGACGGCACCCTGGCCTTTGCGGAGCCGAGCGGGGTCATCGTCGGCAACCTCATCAGCGGCACCGGCACGGTGACGCAGGACGGCCCGGGCATGGTGACGCTGAGCGCGGTCAACACCTATTCCGGCGGTACCACCATCAGTGCCGGCACGCTGGCCCTCGGTAACGTGACTGTCGGCGGCCTCGGCAGCGGGGCGGTGACCGACAACGGCACGCTGGAGTTCACCGAGCCGAGCGCAGTCGCCTTCGGCAATGTCATCAGCGGCAGCGGTGGCGTGACGCAGAGCGGACCGGGCATGGTCATGCTGACCGCCACCAACACCTATTCCGGTGGCACCACCATCTTCCGCACACTGGTCCTCGGTGACGGCACCACGCATGTCGGCACGCTTGGCAGCGGGGCGGTCACCGTCGAAAGCGCCGGCCTGCTGGTGTTCAATCAACCAAGCGCCGTCACCATCGGCAATGTCATCGGCGGCGCGGGAGAGGTTATCCAGGACGGCCCGGGCACCATTACGTTGACCCAACAGGAAACCTACACGGGCAGCACTGTCATCTACGGCGGGACGCTGGCGCTGGCGTCGGGCGCCTCGATCGCCAACTCCGGCGCCGTGGTGATCGCCAGCACCTACGGGTCGGGCGGCTTCGGGGTGCTGAACATCTCGCAGGCCGGCAACCAGACGGTGCAGAACCTGTTCAGCCAATATTTCGGCACCGGCACGCCGGGCGCGTCGATCGTCCTTGGCGGCAACACGCTGACCGAGACCAGCACGCTGCCCAGTTCGTTCGACGGGGTGATCTCGGGCACCGGCGCATTCGTCAAGCAAGGCTCACAGATGCTGATACTGGCCGGCACCAATACTTATTCCGGCGGCACCACGATCTCGGCGGGCACGCTGGTGCTCGGCGGCCAGGCGACCGGCGCCCCGGCGGCGACGATTGGCACACTTGGCAGCGGACCGGTCACCGACAACGCCGCCCTGGTGTTTACCGAGCCCAGCGCGGTGACCCTCGGCAACGCCATCAGCGGCACCGGCACGGTGACGCAGGACGGGCCCGGAACGGTCACGCTGAGCGGCACCAACACCTATTCGGGCGGCACCACCATTGCCTCCGGCACGACGTTGGGCATCGGCGGCCAGGCGACCGGCGCACCGTCGGCGACCGCCGGCACGCTCGGCAGCGGAGGGGTCACCGACAGCGGCACCCTGGTGTTCACCGAGCCGAGCGCAGTCACCTTCACCAACGTCATCAGCGGCACCGGCACGGTCACGCAAGACGGGCCGGGCACGATCACGCTGAACAGCGCCAGCACCTACACCGGCCTGACCGAAGTGGCGGGCGGCACGCTGATCGTGGGTGACACCGCGGGCGATGGCGCGAGCGTCGGCGGCAGCGTTCAGGTCGATGCGGGGGCGACGCTCGCCGGCTACGGCAGCCTGGGCGTTGCCACGTCGGGCACCACGCTGACCAACAACGGCACCGTCATCCCGGGCGGCGTGTCCGGCACCGCGGTGGGCACGCTGTCCACAGCCGGCAACTATGCCCAGGGCAGCGGCGGCAACCTGGTGATCGCGGTGACGCCAGCGAAGGCGTCGGAACTGACGGTCGGCGGCAACGCCACGCTCCGCGGCAAGATCACCTTCAATTATGGGCCGGGCACCTACGTGCCGACGACCTACACGGTGCTGTCGTCCGTCGGTACGCTCAGCGGCACATTCGGATCCGTGACGGAACAAGGCTCGGTGCCGACCTCGCTGACCCGCAAGGTCGTATACCTGCCGGGCGCGGTCGTGGACGGTGACGTCGATCTCGTGCTCAGCGCCGGCGCCGTGGTCGTGGCGCCGATCGACGGCAACATCTTCTCCGAGTCACTGGGATCGCGGGGAATGCTTGCCGATTCGAGTACGTCCACGCTGCTCGATGGTGGCGGCACCGGCAATGACTGCGCCACGGGGGGCGTTCCGCCAACGCCGAGCGGGCCCGGCGCCGCGACCACGGCATCGTCCAGCCTCACCGCGATCGGGCGCATCATCTGCAACGCCGGTGGCTGGATTCATGCAGATGGCACGTTCCTCGGTGTGGATAGTGGCAGCGCCACCCCGAGCTATCACGCCAATACCGCGGGCTTTCTCGCCGGCGTCGATCGGCCGGTTGGCGCGGGTGGGCTGCGCCTAGGGATCGCCGCGGGCTACGACCATCTGTGGCTTAGCGACAGCGCAGGAAGCAACGCCACGACGGATGTCGCGCGGTTCGGTGTCTACGCGATCCAGCCGGTGGGCCCTGTCGTGCTGAATGCCGCGCTGCTCTACGGCCATGCCTGGAACGCAACCAATCGGGCGACCGGCATCGGCTTCGCGACCGCGCAGTACGGCGGCAATGAGGTCTCCGGCGGCGTGCGGGCAAGCCTGCCGTTGACGCTGGGCGGCATGACCGTCGTGCCGATGGGCGGCGTGCGGGTGGAGTCGGTCGGTGCCAACTCGTTCGTCGAATTCGGCGAGCGGGGCACTGGCGGGATTCGGTCTTTCCGGTGCGGCCACAACGCAGCTTAGCGTGATCCCCTACGCGCGCATTGTGGTATCGCGCGATTTCCCCACGGCCTCCGGTGTCACGATCTCGCCCTATGCCGCGCTTGGCTATCAGTACCAGGCCGGCAATTCCGAGAAGGCCGTGCTGCTGACCGCGTCAGACGGAACCACGTTCAACATCGGATCGACCAGCCTCGATCGCAGCGCCGGCACCGCCGGTGTCGGCGTCACGGTGGGGCAGGGGAACTGGCAGATCTACGGCGATTATCGCGCGTCGATCGCCGGCAACTGGCTGGCGCAGGAAGTCCGGGGCGGGCTGCGGATCATTTTCTAGGCGGGTGAGGGTCCGACGCGGGACTGCCGATGCTGCCGCCGCGCCACGTCACCGCGTAGGGCGGATAAGCGCAGCGTAATCCGCCACTTGCGCAACATCAGCAAGCGTCTGCCTTGGCTGGCGGCACAGATGGCGGAAGGCGCTGCGCTTTTCCGCCCTACTCGGCTGCGCGGCGCGGTTCGGCCGGGCGGAAGCGGGTGCGCAACAAATCCCATTCCTCGGCGCCCATACGGTTGAACGCCTCGCGCACGGTCATGTCGGGGTGCAGCACGGGATGGCGGTGTTGCGCGGCCAACGCCGCCAGCGCCGCGTCGCAGGCGCCGATCGCCGCCTTCAGCAGCAGCCCCGGAACGATCGCCAGCTTGTAGCCCAGGCGCTCGGCCTCGGTCAGGTCGATCTCCGGCGTCTTGCCCTTGCGCACCACGTTCAGCAGGCACGGGCCGGCGACGCGGCGCGGGATGGCGGCGACCTCCTCCATCGTCTGCGCCGCCTCGACGAACGCCATGTCGGCACCGGCCTGCAGCGCGGCGTTGGCGCGCGCGATGGCTTCCTCGAACCCGGCGACGGCACGTGCGTCGGTCCGCGCGATGATCAGGAAGTCGGGATCGCGGCGGGCGTAGACGGCGGCGCGGATCTTCGCCAAAAAATCTTCGCGCGGAACGATCTCCTTGTCGTCGAGATGGCCGCACCGCTTGGGCGAGACCTGGTCCTCGATATGGATGCCTGCGACGCCGGCCTGCTCGTACTCGCGCACCGTCCGCACGGTGTTCAGCTCGTTGCCGTAGCCGGTGTCCGCATCGGCGATCACCGGCACGTCGACGGCGCGAACGATGCGCGCGGCGTTGCCGACCATCTCGGTCATCGTCAGCAGGCCGAAATCGGGATAGCCGAACGTGGCGGAGGTGCCCGCGCCGGTCATGTAGACCGCGGCGAAACCGGCCTGCTCGATCAGGCGGGCGGTGATGCCGTCATAGGCGCCCGGGGCGACGATCATGCCGTCCTGCCGCAGCCGTGCGCGCAGCTTGCCTGCCTGGCTCATGGGGTTTCCTTCCGATCCGTTGGCGCGATGCTACCGGTCGCGTGGGGGGTGGTCCACCTCCGGCGTGTCGGCGCGCGTCCGCCTTGCCGAGGCGAGCCGCACGCCGTATCGATCTATCGGCTCTGAGGGAGACCATGCGGCAGATGCAGACCTACACCACCCTGCTGACCGAGATGGTCGGCGAACACCTGCTGAAGGTGACGCTGAACCGCCCGGAAGTGGGCAATGCCAAGAACACGCAAATGGGGCTGGACCTGCTCGATCTGTGGACGCGGCTGATCCACGACCCCGGCGAGGTACGCTGCGTCGTGCTGACCGGCGCGGGCGAGCGCATCTTCTGCGCCGGCGCCGACCTGAAGCAGCGCAAGGGCATGACGCAGCAGGACTGGCAGCACCAGCACGCGATCTTCGAGCGCGGCCGCGACGCGCTGCTGGAACTCTCGGTGCCGGTGATCGCCGCGGTCAACGGCCACGCCTACGCCGGCGGGCTGGAGACCGTGCTGGCCTGCGACTTCGCCTATGCTGCGCGCGGCGCCCGCTTCGCGCTGACCGAGGTGACGCTGGGCATCATGCCTGGCGGCGGCGGCACGCAGACCCTGCCACGCATCGTGGGCGAGCGGCGAGCGAAGGAGATCATCCTGACCGGAAAACCGTTCTCGGCCGAGCAGGCGCTGGACTGGGGCGTGATCAACCGGCTCTGCGAACCCGGCGAGCTGATGCCCGAGGTGCTCGCCACCGCGCAGGCGATCTGCGACAATGCGCCGCTGTCGGTGCGCCAGGCGAAGAAGTCGATCCACCACGGCTTGCAGATGGACCTGACGCGCGGCCTGATGTTCGAGATCGAGGCGTACAACCGCCTGGTGGATACGGACGACCGGCGCGAGGGCGTGCAGGCGTTTAATGAACGGCGCAAGCCGGTGTTCAAAGGTCGCTAAGAGGTGGGTCGCTGAGGCGTGCGGCCATCAACAAGGAGAAAATCGTCATGCCGTTGACCAAGGCACTCGGCCAGTTCGTCGCGGATCTGTCGCCCAACCGGCTGCCGGAGGGCGCGGTGCAGGTCGCGCAGCTCGGCTTCATCGACTGCATCGGCACGATGATCGCCGGGCGCAACGAGGAGTGCGTGAAAATCCTCAAGCAGGTGCTGAACCCGTCCGACGGGCCGTCCACCCTGGTGTTCGGCACGGAAAAAGGCCCGGCGCCGGAAGCCGCCTGGATCAACGGCGTCGCGGCGCATGCGCTGGACTATGACGACGTGGCACTGCGCGGTCATCCGTCCACCGTGCTGGTGCCGGCGATCCTGGCCGAGGCCGAAGCGCTGGGATCATCCGGCGCCGACATGATCGTGGCCTATGTCGCCGGCTACGAGACCTGGGCCGAGCTGTTCCGCCGCGACAACGGGCTGCTGCACAAGAAGGGCTGGCATCCGACCGGGCTGTATGGCGCGGTCGGCGCTGCCGCGGCGTGCGCCTCGCTGCGCCGGCTGGATGCCGACAAGGCGGCACAAGCGATCGCGCTGGGCGCCTCGCAAAGCGCGGGGCTGATGGCGAATTTCGGCACCATGACGAAGCCGTTCCATGCCGGGAAGTCGGCACATGCCGGCATCATGGCGGCGCGCCTGGCCGAGGCGGGGTTCACCGCCAATACCGATGCGCTGGAGCATCCACAGGGCTTTCTCAATGCCATCTCGGCCGAGGGCAATCCCGATCGCGCCAGCGAGCCGAAGCTTGGCGAGGACTGGGCGATCCTGACGCAGGGGCTGGGGATCAAGAAATACCCCACCTGCTACTGCACGCATCGCGCGATCGACTGCATGCTGGACCTGGTGGCGGCCAACCCGGTGAAGGCGGACGACGTAAAGAAGATCACCGTCAACATCAGCGACTATTTCGCCACCGTGCTGCGCAACCACACGCCGCAGACGGGTCTTGCGGCGAAATTCAGCCTGGAGTTCGCCATGGCGAGCGGCGTGGTGGCGCAGCGTGTCGGGCTGCGCGAGCTGACCGATGCGTTCGTGCAACGGGACGACATCCAGAAGCTGATGCAGCGCGTGGAGATCGTCACCTCGGCGGAGTACGACGACGAGATGCCGGGTGCGGCGCCGGCGGATGCCGTCAAGGTCGAACTGACCTCCGGTCGGGTGATCGAGGGCGCGCCGGTCCGCCGCGCCACCGGGCATGCGACGCGACCGCTGACCGAGGCGCAGATCTACGACAAGTTCGCCGACTGCCTGGATGTGGGCGGGTCGGCGATTCCGGCGGAGACGCTGTTCGCCCGGCTGAAGTCGATCCAGTCGATCACCGCGCGGGAGCTGACGGCGGCGTAACGCCACGCGGCCCAGCGTCGTGGCGGGATTCTTGCCCTCGGGGGAACGTCGATGAAAGTCGGCCTGTTCATCAACACCCAGTTCCCCGAGGGCGATTCCGTCGCCGCCCGCATCCCCGAGCTGGTCGAGCAGGTTCGCGTCGCGCGCGAGTCCGGTTTTTCCTCCGTGCTGTTCCCGCACCACTACCTTACCGCGCCGCTGCAGATGCTGCAGATCACGCCGCTGATGGCCTATCTGCTGCCGGAGGCGCGCGGCATGACCGTCGGCGGCAATATTTTGCTGCTGCCGCTGCTCAACCCGGTGCACGTCGCCGAGGAAGCCGCCACGCTCGACGTGCTCAGCGGTGGCAATTTTATCCTTGGCGTCGGGCTGGGCTACCGCGTGGGCGAGTTCGATGCCTTCAACGTCTCGCTGAAGGAACGTGCCGCGCGCTTCAGCGAATCCATTGCCCTCATGCGCAGGCTGTGGACCGAGGAGCGCGTGACGTTCCGGGGACGTTTCTACTCCGTGCAGGACCACGGCATCAGCCTGAAGCCGCACCGCCCGGGCGGGCCGCCGGTCTGGATCGCCGGCCTGGTGGAGGCGGCGGTGAAGCGCGCCGCACGCATCGGCGATGCCTGGCTGATCGCCAACGCCACCACCCTCGGCGCGACCGAGCCGCTGATGCAGGTCTACCGCGACACGCTGCGCGAGCTCGGCAAGACTGTCGCGGAATTCCCGATCGCGCGCGAATGCTATGTCGGAGACCAGCACGCCACCGCAATGGACGAATGCCGCGGCCCGCTGGAATACAAATACAACTCCTATGCCGCCTGGGGCATGGAAAGCCCGACCGCGCACATGAGTTTCGAGGACGTGGCGCGCGACCGCTTCATCATCGGCGACAAGGTCTCGGTGAAGGAGGAGATTGCGCGCTGGCAGCGAACGCCTCGGGCACCAACCACTTCGTGATGCGCGTGCAATGGCCGGGGCTGGAGCAGGCGAAAGTGCTGGCCTCCATCCGCCGCCTGGGCGAGATGTTCGCGTAGTAAGTTCGGTGCCCCGGGGCGGCGACGTGGCAACGGGCGCATGCCGCGGAATGCGCTGCCCCTCGCGTCAAGCGCCCGGGGACGCGGCTTTTCCGCCCCACGCCGTGTGGCGCCGCGAATTTCCGGGGTCCTGATCAACGTTGCAGCACGTAGCTGCCGGGCGCCGGCTCCAGCGGCGGCAGGTGGCGCTCCGGCGCGCCGAGCGTGGGTGGCGGCACGCGTTTGCCATCGCCGGCCGCGACCAGCCAGTTGTCCCAGGCCGGCCACCAGGAGCCGTCGTGGTTCGGTGCCTCGGCGGCCCAGGTGTCGGGGTCGATGTAGCGGTCGCCGCGTTGCCGTGTTTTCATCTGGAACGATCCGCGCCGGTGCGCCGGGGGGTTGACGATGCCCACATTGTGCCCGCCGCTGCTCAGGGCGAAGGTCACCTCGGTGTCGGTGAACAGGCTTACCTTATAGACCGAGTGCCAGGGTGCGATGTGATCGCGCTGCGTGCCCAGCGCAAAGACCGGGACGTTGATGTCCTGCATGGCGATCACCCGTCCCTCCACCGCGAAGCGGCCGGCCGACAGGCGGTTCTCCAGGAACAGCCCGCGCAGGTACTCGCTGTGCATGCGGGCGGGCATGCGGGTCTGATCGGCGTTCCACGCCGACAGGTCGGTCATCGCATCGCGCTCGCCGAACACGTAGTTGCGGATCAGGTGCGACCACAGCAGCTCGTTCGAGCGCAGCGCCTGGAACGCGCCCGCCATCTGCCGCGTGTCGAGATAGCCCTGGTCCCACATCAGGTCTTCCAGCAGCAGCAACTGGCGCTCGTCGAGGAACAGCATCAGCTCGCCGGCCTCGGCGAAGTCGGTCTGCGCCGCGAGCAGCGTGACGCTGGCCAGGCGGTCGTCGTGCTCGCGCGCCATGGTGGCGGCGGCGATGGTCAGGATGGTGCCGCCCAGGCAATAGCCGCAGGCGTGCACGCGGCGGTCCGGGATGATGGCGCGGACGGCGTCCAGCGCCGCCATCACGCCGCTGCGGCGATAGTCGTCCAGGCCGATGTCGCGGTCGTCCTGGGTTGGGTTCTTCCAGGAGATGATGAACACCGTGTGGCCCTGCGCCACCAGGAAGCGGACCAGCGAATCCTCCGGGGTAAGGTCGAGGATATAGTATTTCATGATCCAGGCCGGCACGATCAGCACCTGGTCGGCGTGCACCGTTTCGGTTACGGGCGCGTATTGGATCAGCTCGATCAGGTCGTTGCGGAACACCACCGCCCCGGGCGTGACGGCGACGGTTCGACCGGGCTGGAACGCCTCGGCCCCGGCCGGCGGCTTGCCGGCAATCTGGCGGTCCAGATCGTCGGCCCAGTTCCGCATCCCCTGCAGCAGGTTGAAACCGCCCTGGGTCGCGGTGCGGCTGATGATCTCCGGGTTGAGCCAGGGGATGTTGCTCGGCGCGACCACGTCGGCAAGCTGGCGCAGCATGAAGCCCACCTCGACTTCGTGCTGGCGGATCAGGCCGGGGACGTCGCGGCCGGCATCCAGCCACCAGGCCTCGGCGAGCAGGTAGGCCTGGGCGATGGCGTTGAACGGGAAGCGCGACCAGGTGGCGTCGCGGAAGCGCCGGTCGTCGGATTCCGGGTCGAGCAGCGCGGCGGGGCCGGCGCCCTCCACCGCCTGCGGCAGCCAGAGGGCGTAGCGGGCCAGCATCGACGCTGCCTGCCCGGCCAGGGCGATCTGCTTGCCCGGCGCCGTCCCGAGATGCATCGCCCAGTCGCTCCAGGCGATGCCGATGGCGGCCAGCGACACGCCCTGGGTGGCGCGCGCCTGGCCGGCCCGCAGCATGCGGTCGAGGGTCTCGAGATGCGGGACCCAGGAGGCTCCCAGGTCCACCGGCGGCCGCGGCGGCTTGGCCGCGGGCTTGCTCGCCATCGCGGTGATCTCCCGTTGCTGATATCGGGTAGGGTGTAGGCGCGGCGCGGCGAGGGTGCCTTGAGCGAGATCAACCCGGGTCGCGCCTGGCGATGACGGGTGCGCGACGGGATCGGAGGGGGGCGGTCTGATGACACAGGCGGCGCTGACGCGGGATCGGCCGGTGGTGCGCGGGCGCGCTGCGCTGCTGGTGATCGACGTGCAGAACGGGTCCTGCAATGCGGGGCATGCCGCCAGTCTGCCGGCGTTCCATGCCGCGGCGACCGGGCGGGTGATCCCGAACATCGTCCGCCTGCTGGACGCATTCCGGGCCGCGCGGCTGGAGGTGATCCACACGGTGATCGAGAATTTTACCCGTGACGGGCGCGACCGCAGCCTGGACTACAAGCTGTCGGGTTTTTTCTACGCCAAGGGGTCGTGGGAGGCGCAGCCGCTGGCCGAGGTCGCGCCGGTGGGGGACGAGATCGTGCTGCCGAAGACCTCGTCGTCGGTGTTCAACTCGACGATGCTGGATTACCTGCTGCGCAACATCGGCATCGAGGACGTGTTCGTGGTGGGGTTTCTCACCGACCAGTGCATCGACCACGCGGTGAAGGACGGCGCCGACCGCGGGTATTACATGAGCTGCGTGCAAGACGCCTGCATGGCGGAGAGCGAGGCCCGGCACGCGGCGGCGCTGAGCTGCTTCAAGGGGTATTGCCGGATGCTGGACACCGAGGCGGCGCTGCGGCTGGTGGCGGTTGCCCCGGGGCTGGCGTAGGGCGGAAAAGCGCAGCGCATTCCGCCACCTTGCCGCGTAAATTGCAACGACGTAACGACGCCGCAGCAGCGTCATTGACCAGCCAAAGTGGCGGAATGCGCTACGCTTTTCCGCCCTACGCTCAATACACCTCGGCGTAGCGGTCGCAGAGTTCCTCGGGGTCGAGATCGGTCAGCGTGGCGAGCTCGGCGCGTTTGTGGCGCAGATAGGCGTCCAGAAAAGTCGGGCCGAACCAGGATTGCACAGCGGAACTTGCCGCCATCGCATCCAGCGCCTCGGCCAGGGCGCGCGGCAAAGACGGGCTGTCGGCCCCGGGCGCCGGCAACGCCAGGCTGCGCGCAATCCCGTCGGCTCCGGCGAACACCACCGCGCCGAGCGCCATGTAGGGGCTGGCCGAGGCGTCGGTGGTGCGGAACTCCACGTTGTAGTGCCGCGCGATGTCGGACGGGCCGGCGGGGGAAAACACCGGGCAGACGCGGAGCGAGGCGCCGCGATCCTGCTGCACGATGTCCACCGCGGTGGGCGCCCAGCGGTTCGGCACCAGCCGCAGGTAGGACACCGGCGAGGGCGCGGTGATGGCGGCGATCGCCGGCAGGTGGTGCAGGATGCCGGCGCAGAATTGTTGCGCCAGGTCGCTCAGGCCCATGCGTCCGCCCGGAGAAAAGGTGACCGGCGTGCCGGCGGCGTCGTGCAGGCTCATGTGGATGTGCACGCCGTTGCCGACGCCGTCGGCATGCGGTTTCGGGGAAAAAATCACGCGGTGGCCCAGCCGATGCGCCGTGGCGCGCGCCATTTCGCGGGTGATGACGGCGTGGTCGGCGGCGGTCAGCGCGGCGGCGGGGGCGACGGTGACCTCGAACTGGCGGTCGCCGTATTCCGGCAGGAACGAGTTGGGCACCACGCCGGCGGCGCGCAGGGCGGCGACGAAGGCCTCGCCGAAGCTGCCCTGGCGGCGCCAGGCACCCAGGCTGTAGGCGTGCGCGGGGCGGTCGTCGAGGCCGGTGTAGACGAATTCCTGCTCGAAGGCGGCGATCAGGCGCAGGCCGGCGGCGGCGTCGAGCGCGGCAAGGGCGCGGCGCAGGAACTCGCGCGGGCAGCACTCCCACGGGGCGCCGTCGGTGTTGAGGATGTCGCCGAGGAAGAGCAGAGACGCAATATGTAGGCTTCCGCCGGATGCGCGCGAGAGGGCGCGTTTGCATTGCTTTGGGTTTAACGGTTATAGTCACGGCAGGCGCTCACCCGGGAGGCAGCCTGCGGCATGGACGAGCCACGAGTTCTTATGACACTGGCGGAAGCGGCGCTGACCCGTTCATGGCGGACAATCCGCGGGTTAGAAGCGTTCGGGATAACGACGCATCCCTCCTACGTGTCCAAATTCAGCGACAACCTCATCAGTCGGGCCGAACCACGGGACTTTGAGGAGGATGTTCGTAGGGGACAGGGACATGAATTGGACTGGTATAATAACGGTCGAAGCCCACCAAGATTTCACGCCGCGTACTCGTCGACGGCATTAGCCGTGAACACCTTCAGTCCATTTCGTCGGCAAATCGCTGATCTCGCAATTTTCGACCTACGCGGATTTACGGCTTTGAGTTTTGAGGCCAAGCTGCCTACAGGTGTGAGTACGCCGAATATTGATGTACTCTGTGAAGGCAGTACTGTCTTAGTAATTGAAGCTAAATGCTTGGAATATTTGAGGCGGGGTGAGACTGCGGACGTGCGCCGTTCAGCCAAGAAGGTTCCGTTCAGTACCCAATATCTGAGGACTGAGCGTCTGTTGGATAACAAATTCGGCGAGCTTTATAAGGAAATCAATACCGACTTCGGAGCATTCGCCCCTGTCGGGGTGGCTCAAATCGTAAAGCACTATCTCGGAATAAAAAATTCCAGACATCAAGACCGTCCAGCAATTCTCGGATACTTGTTTTGGGAGCCTAGCGACCACGAACAGTACCCGGTCTTTGCGCACCATCGAAAACAAATCGCAGCCGTCGGCGATCTGTTACGCGGATCATCAGTCAGGTTCCATGCTCGGAGCTATGCCGAGTTGTGGCAAGAGATGCTGGCGCGGGCGCCCGCGTCATGGGTTGCGGATCACGTGGCTGAACTGCGCCGCCGCTATGACATCCCGCTTAAGCCCATATAGGACAGGACGAACGAAACGCAGTGTTCCGGCGCCGAGTTGTCGGCGAAGTGGACACGCACCTTGGTGACCGGGTCGGGCACGATCATCAGGTCACTGCCGGGATGTCTAACCAAGCTTCTGGTGCAATTCCAGCGCCGTCACACGCATGCTTTTTATGCCCCAGTCGGCTACCTATGATAGGTATACCCCGACTCTGCGGAAATCCGGAAAAACCTCTTGCCAACCGGGCTTGAGGCGATTCTGCTTCATCGATGATCCGCCCTGGCTTCCTGGACAGCGAATCGCGCCACGACCTGATTGAGCTGGCCCGCGACGGTTCCGCCGCGCACCGCTTGTCGCGCCGGGCCAACGCGCTGGTGCTGCTGGACCGAGGAATGAGCTGTCAGTCGGTCGCCGACGTGCTGTTGCTTGACGGCGACACGGTCCGAACCTGGTACCTACTCTATCGGGAGGACGGGATCGAGGGTCTGGCGAGCTTCGGCCATGAAGGGGGTACCTGTCGGTTGACGGTGGAGCAACAAGACAAACTGAAAGCCTGGATTGGCGAAACCCTGCCACGCTCGACGCGTGCAGTTGGCGCGTGGATCGCGCGTGAATGCGACATCGAATACCAGACCCGGTCTGGGCTGATCGCTCTGCTGCACCGCCTTGGCATGGAACACCGCAAGCCGAAAGCGATCTCGCGCAAGCTGGACCCGGCGAAACAGGCGGCGTTCGTCAAGGGTTACGAGGCCCTGATGAACCAGTTATCCGCTGATGAAGCGGTGATCTTCGTTGATGCGGTGCATCCCACCCACGCGGTGCGGCCGGTTGGCTGCTGGGCGCCAAAAGAGGTGCCGGTCGCGGTGGAACAGAGCAGCGGGCGGGACCGCCTGAATATCCATGGCGCGATCGACCTGGAGACCGGCAAGACCGTCATGAAGGATGTGCTGACGGTGGATGCCTTGAGTACGATCATGCTGTTGATGGCAATCGAGGCGGTGTATCCAGGCATGCGGCTGGTTCACGTCTTTCTGGACAATGCCAGATACCATCACGCTAAACTGGTTCAAGCTTGGCTGGCGCGGCCTGACTGCCGGATCAAGCTTCATTTCGTCCCGGCCTACTGTCCGCACCTCAATCCGATCGAACGGTTATGGGGGTTGATGCACAGACACACCACCCACAACAAGTGCTACAGCTCCTTCAGGGACTTCAGCATCGCAATGCTGAACTTCTTGCGCGACGACGTGCCCAGGAACTGGCGCACCTACTGCGATGAGGTCACGGACAACTTCCGTATCATAAACCCAACGGAGTTCCGGATTATCGCGTGAGCGGGGTATATGTCGGAATTATGGATGATCCCGGACAGACTTTAAGGGTCGTGCGGCCACTGCCGTTGTGCCAGAGCCTACAAAGGGGTCCAGCACGATGTCGCCCGGGAAATCGAGTGCGGGGACTCCACGAAAGGTGTACATGGCGGTCAGGCGGTTCGCCAGGGCCTCGGGGAAGGGCGCGGGATGCCCTTCTAGGCGCGAGACGTTCTCCGGGTACATCCACCAAATCTGCTGCGTTAGGTCCAGCCACTCGGTCTGCGATAGTTTGGAAGGCTCTTTCACTGCTGCCGGCAGAACGCGCGGGCTGCCGGGCTTCACGAAGACAGCAATGAACTCGATGTAATTGCGTTCATATAGGTTCGGGGGGAACGGATAAGACCCGAACATCTTTTCCGTCGTCTGCTTCTCCCATATGTACAAACTAAAGAGTTGCAGCGGCGTTTTTGCTTCAATCCGCTGTTTCATATCTGAATAAAGGTCTAGCAGCATCCGCGTGTGACTGGGGCCGAACGCCGCGCCCGATATCTCCTTGGTAATCGGGAGGATCGAGACATTAAGGCAGAACTTGCCATTCGGTATCAGCGCCCGCGCAACTTGCGCCC
Source organism: uncultured Alphaproteobacteria bacterium (assembly GCA_963773345.1). GTDB lineage: Bacteria > Pseudomonadota > Alphaproteobacteria > Acetobacterales > Acetobacteraceae > Palsa-883. Next base: position 574,110 of record CAVZBG010000011.1, read on the forward strand.
AGACCTCATCAAGCTCGTCGAGATATTCGCCGTACGACCGCAACCCGATCTGTCCCTCACTCATCCCCTCATTTTCCTTGGGACACAAAAGAATCGGCTGGTCATAAAGGCGATTCCGGAAAGAATCAGACAACCGCCGGCGTCGGCATATCCTTGCGAATTCGCCAAGGCGACTTCCAACGCCGCGAGAAGCAACAAATCTCCCGCCCCGCAACGGCAAGCCGGGGGATACAATGGCCATCAGGGAACGGCGGTTCTCCTTCAACCAGGTCAAGCAGGTTCTTGGCGGTGTGCTGGGCCACGACCTGCACGCCAAGCGCCGGGTCCACTCGTTGTTCCGTCAGGGCTGCATGCTTTACGATCTGATCCCGACAATGCCGGAAATCAGGCTGCGGCCGCTGATGCGGCGCTTCTCTCAGATGCTGCAAGACCAGCCGCTCTTCGCAGGCGTTGGACGGAACGGCTACGCCGAGATGGAACCTGCGCGGCCGGGGTGACGAGCAGATGTATCCTTTCGATCCGGCGGGCGTGAGGTAGCCCGTCGGAGCATCAGCGAAAGGAGACCACCATGTCGCCACTGCGTGTTCGGATGATCGAGGACATGATCCTGGCCGGCTTGGCTCGGGGTTCCTAGCGCAGCCGTATGGCCGCAACCAAACGCGGTACGGCGTTCCCAGGTCTGACGGGATAAGCTGGTTTCGGACCAACGACACCAGATCATCCGCAGAGGAGGAACGCCGTGGAGGCATTTCTATCGAAGCATGCGAATGCTGTCATCGGGGTGCTGTCGGGGTTTGACCGGCTGGTATTCCGCGGCACGTTGCGGATGCTGGCTCACCGCTCGGGGATGGCCGCCTATCTCTGGGCCGCGCGGGTGCTTCTGAAGGACGTTGGCAGCCATGCCGAAGGGTTGACTCGGCAACTCAGGGACGCGTCGGAGGAGCATGCGTTGCGGACCAACCGGCCGATCCACTACCTGCCTTCGAGCGCCAGCCGCAAAGAAGACATCGCCCGTGAGATCGCCCGCACGGATGGCATATCCGAAGGATTGATCTGCATCCTCAGCGCTGTCGAACGCTGCCTGTCGTATGAAATTGTGCGTGACCGCGACCGCAAACGCCTGGAGTTGGCGCCGCGCCATCGCAAATGTCTGCACCTGTATCATTACCATATGCACCCGACGCTCGGCTTCATGCATGCGCGCATCCAGACCTGGTTCCCATTCTCTATCCAGATCTGCCTCAACGGCCGGGAATGGCTGGCACGCTCCATGGATGCGGCCGGTATCGGCTACCGCCAGCGTGAGAATTGCTTCACCTGGCTGGAAGATCCCAAACAGGCACAACGCCTGATGGACCAACAGGTGCAGGCGGCGTGGCCCGAGCTGCTCAGCACCATCGCACGCGGTCTGAACCCGCGGCACGAGGCGATGTTCCACGCCCATCCGATCGAGTACTACTGGTCGACCTATCAGAGCGAATGGGCCACCGACATCATGTTCCGTGACAGGGCGTCACTGGCACAGTTGTATCCGCGGCTCATCCACCACGGCCTGACGACGTTCCTCTCGGCCGACGTGATGCGCTTCCTGGGCCGCAACATTCCAGCCACCGGCAACATCTCGCCTCGGCTGCAGGGCGAGGTGGTGACTGACATGAAGAACCGTCCCGAGGGGGTGCGGATCAAGCATCGCCTGAAGCAGAACTCGATCAAGATGTATGACAAGCCATGCCCCCAGGTACTTGAGCCGGGGGAAGCTAGCGTGCTGCGGCTCGAAACGACCATCAATGATCCGGCGGACTTCAAGCAGGTACCGTACCCCCGAGGGCAAGCCGGATGCCACAATGGGATGGCATTGCATGCGCAAGGGAATCGCTGACCTGCACCGACGTGCCGAGGTCTCGCAGGCCGCCAACGACCGCTACGCAAACGCGCTGGCTTCGGTGGACGACACCAGGTCGGTAGGCGAACTGGCCACCAAGCTGTGCCAGCCGGTCAAACGCAACGGGCGCCGAGCGCGGCCGTTGAACCCTTACAGCCCTGATGACGCCAAACTGCTGGATGCCATCAGCCGCGGCGAGTTCACCATCAATGGCTTCCGTAATCGCGATCTGCGACTGCGGTTGTTCGACGACGAAACGACATCAAGGCAGCAGCAGCGCCGCCACGCCGCGGCAGTGACGCGCAAGCTCGCCACGTTGCGCGCGCATCGACTGCTCAGGAAGGTCCACGGCACACACCGTTACCTCCTCACCACGCAGGGGCGCGTCGTCGTTACCGCCCTCATCACCGCACGCAACGCCAACGCCAACACGTTGACAAAGCTGGCAGCTTAACCAAAATCCTCGCGAATCGAGGGGATTTTTAAGGTTAGTAGTACAGAGGCTGTACGGCCGGGCGGTGTATCAGCTGGCGGCGCACGACCGCCGCTCGCCCGATCAGCTCAGCGAGGAAGAAGTGCGAAGCTATCTGCTTGGCTTGCGCCAGCGCGGGGTGGCACGCGGCACCTTCCAGACCAGTCAGTACGGCCTTCGCTTCTTCTACCAGCACACGCTCAGCCGTAGCTGGGGGCTGTTTGGGGAAAAAAGGATTGCCTCGCCACGCCAGAAGCGGCTGCCTGACGCGCTGTCGGAGGAGCAGGTCCGACAGCTGCTCAGTGGCATCCGCAATCCGCTCCACAAGACATGCCTCGCTGTCATGTATGCGTGCGGTCTGCGCATCAGCGAGGCCACCGCACTGGAAGTCGGCGCCATCGATCGGGCCAACCAGGTGCTGCGCATCGTCGGCAAGGGCGACAGGGAGCGGCTGGCGCCGCTGCCGCAGCCGGTTCTCGACGAGTTGGGCCGCCTGTGGCTGACCCACCACAACCGCCGCTGGCTGTTCCCCAACCACTACGGTGACGCGCCGCTCAACAACCGTGTGCTATCGCGCACCTTCGCTGCCGCTGCCGCCGCGGCAGGCATCCGGCGCGCGGTGACCCCGCACACGCTGCGCCACAGCTATGCGATCCGGCTGATCGAAAACGGTGTCGACATCCGCATCGTGCAGATCCTGCTCAGAAGGGCGACATACTGCCCACGAACATCTGGTTGAAGGGCGGATCTACTATCGGTTCCATCCGCGAAGCGGCGAGACCGTGCTGATCAAGCGACGGCTTGAGTACCGCGGCGTCGAGCTGGTGGTCATCTTGCAGCCAGACGGCTCGCTTGCCTGCATTCCGGCATGGATGACGCGCGAGTCCGCAGCTCAATATGAGCTCAGCGAAGAGCCAAATTTCTCCCTCGACATCCTGCGATCCCTGCGCGCCGATATCGACGTGCTCTTAGGCTTTCTCCATCCCGAATTGAAGGTGGAGGAAGCCGATCATGTCGCGCCGATCCAAGGATCTCCAGCTAGGCCTGTTCGAGGGGGACGAGACACTCCATATCGTGTTGACGACTGCGCAGATGGTCGATCTGGCGGCGTTGGTGGAAGCTCTTCTGCGCGAGATCGCGACGGCGCTGACCATCGGGGAGGTCAGCGATGAGCAAGATCACGGTTGAGCATCTGGCACGCTGTGCGTATGTTTATATTCGGCAGTCAACGCCCGATCAGCTAACCCGCAATCATGAGAGCCAGCGTCGGCAATATGGTCTTGCTAATCGCGCCCGTCAGCTCGGCTGGGCCACAGTCGAGGTCATCGACGATGATCTTGGCCGCTCGGGCGGCGGCACTGCTCGGCCCGGCTTTGAGCGCTTGTTGGCCGCGATCTGCGAAAGCCGGGTAGGCGCCGTCCTTGCGATCGAGGCGTCCCGCTTGGCACGCAACGGCCGTGATTGGCACACGTTGATCGAATTCTGTGGGTTGGTCGGTACCCTCATCATCGACGAAGACGGAATCTGATGATCCTCGCCATCCCAATGATCGACTATTACTTGGCATGAAAGGGACGATGAGCGAACTTGAGCTGTCGATGTTTCGTCAGCGCTCGCAAGAGGCATTAAAGCAGAAGGCGAGACGCGGTGCGCTGATTCTCGGCGTTGCCGCCGGCTATATAAAAGTTGGGCGCGATCGGATTGAGAGGAATCCCGACCAGCGCGTTCAGGAGGCACTGCACCTCGTCTTCTCAAGATTTGCCGAGTTCCAAAGTGTCCGCCAGGTCCATATTTGGTTGCGCGACGAAGGCATTGAGTTGCCGATGAAGTCGCGCCAGGGCGAGGCCCGAGGCATCATCTGGCGATTGCCAGCCTACAATGTCGTGCATAACATTCTGACCAATCCGATCTATGCTGGTGCCTATGCCTTCGGGCGCACGACAAGCAGGGTGAGCGTTGAGCAGGGGCGCAAACGTGTCAGGCGCGGTGTCCATCGGCCGATGGCCGAATGGGACGTTCTGATTAAGGATCATCATGAAGGCTACATCAACTGGGAGGAGTTCGAGAGGAACCAGAGCGTGATCGCCAACAATGCAACCGGCAAGGGCAGCGCCGCGGTCAGGGGGGCAGTGCGGCGTGGGGAGCTATTGCTGCCCGGCCTTTTGCGCTGTGGTCATTGCAGTCGCAAGCTGCATGTGTCCTACAGTGGTAGGCTCGGCCGCTACAACTGCCATGGCGCCCGCACAAACCACGGCACGCCACGCTGCATCTCGATTAGCGGCTTGTACATTGATAGTGCCGTCGGAGCAGAGGTACTACGCGTCCTGAAACCGCTTGGCATGGACGCTGCCGTCAATGCAATCGAGGCCCAGACGAGCAGGACATCGGCCGTACAAAGGCAGCTCGACCTATCGCTTCAACAGGCGAGGTACGATGCCGCGCATGCCCGGCGGCAATATGATGCGGTCGATCCGGCGAATCGCTTAGTGGCGGGCGAGCTGGAGCGCCGCTGGAACGATGCATTGCAGACTGTACATAATATAGAGAGCGAAATCGCTGCCATCGTTGAGGCCAAGCCTCCACCACTGGGCGAACGTGAGCGGCAGCAGCTGATGCGACTCGGCGCGGATCTTGAGCTTGCCTGGTCGCATCCGGCTGCCACAGCTGCCACGCGCAAGCGCATCTTGCGGACAGCGCTCAACGAGATCGTGGTTCGCAAGGAGGGGCCAGTCATCAACATGGTTCTGCACTGGAAGGGCGGAGACCACACTGCATTACAGATCAAGCTGAAATTGAATGCCGCCGGCCGGCACCACTGGCCACCGCCTGAGGATACCGCAGCACTGGTGCACGAGTTGGCACGTTTGATGCCGGATCGACAGATCGCCCGTCTCCTCAATCGTTCTGGCAAGTCGACTGGGAATGGCAACGGATGGACCGAGCAGCGCGTGCGCAGCTTCCGCAACCACCACAATATCGCGGTATACCGCGACGGCGAATGGGCCGAGCGCGATGAAATCACGCTCGACGCGGCTGCACGAATCATTGGTGTCGCTAAGATGACGGCACTTCGCATGATTCGGAGAGGCGATCTCAAGGGGAACCAGGCCTGCAAGGGCGCGCCCTGGGTAATCAAGGCGGAGGATGTCGCGGCATTTGGTCCCCGGAGCCGACCAATAGGTCCGGTAACACCAAATCCGGGGCAGCAGACCCTTGGGTTTCAGTGAGGTAGGGGATGCGTATTATGACTCATGGCTGCTCGGTCACGCCAACATTGCCACCACCACCATTTACACGCACTTGACCACGCCCATCCGGGCGTCGCTGCACAGTCTGCTCGATCGGCTGATGACCGGCCTCTGAGGCCCGGTCGTGATTGAGCTCGCCGAGGTATTCGGCCGCTTCGCGGCGGACTACGTTTCGACTCATGGCGCGTCGATGCTGCCCGCACATCGGCGCGCCATCGAGGACATTCTCAACTGCCGTACCGCGGCATTTGGCGGCCATGTGTGGCGCTGCGAGGCGTGCAGCACCGAGGTGTTCTCCTATCATTCCTGTGGCAACCGGAACTGCCCAAAGTGCCACACCGCGCAGACCCGGGAATGGCTCGAACACCGTCAGGCGGAGATGCTGCCAGTGCCGTGTTTCCACATCACCATCACCGTGCCGGCGGAACTGCGCGAGGTGCTGCGGGCCAATCAGCGCGACGGCTACGCCGTGCTGATGCAGGCCAGTGCCGCGGCAATCCCCGGGTCAAGCCCAAGGACCGAACTTGCCCGCGATCCGCGTTACGTCGGCGGCACGGTGGCGGTGCTTGCCGTGCTGCACACCTGGACCCAACAACTGAGCTTGCACCCGCACGTTCATTGCCTGGTCAGCGGCGGCGGCATCTCCGAGCACGCCAGCACCTGGCACCCGGCGTGCCGGCAATTCCTGGTGCCCATCAAGGCTCTCGCCAAACTGGTACGCGGCAAGTTCCGGGCGATGCTGCACCGAAAATGCCCCGGCCTCGTCATCCCCGACGCGGTGTGGCGCACGCCCTGGATCCTCCACGTCACCGCATGGGGCAACGGCGAGCGGGCCGTGCTCGACTACCTCGCCCGCTATGTCTTTCGTATCGCTCTCACCAACACCCGGATCGTCGGCCTCGACGACACAACCGTGACGATCCAATACAAGCAACGCAACACCGGCCGCGCACGAACCTGCCGCCTCGACGGCGACGAGTTCATGCGGCGCTTCCTTCAGCACGTGCTGCCGCGCGGCTTCCATAAGGTCCGCTACTTCGGCCTGTGGCATCCCGCGCAACGCCACAACGCCGCCCGGGTGCGCCAGATGTTGCAACTCCAGGCGCCATCCAAGCTCGATCCACCGCCGCAGCTCGTCGTCCCCCCAATCAAGCCGGACGCCGACCCTAGGCCGCCAGTCGAGCCGCTGATCTGCCCGCATTGCCATCAAGGGCGGCTGATCTTCATCCGCAGGCTCACGCCGCGGCAGGCGATGGGCCCATGACCCGCTCCACTCCCCTCGGCCACCACCGATCGGTCTTGCCGCTGCGTGCCCCGGCACGCCACAGAGGTCTGCTGTCACCAGCGCAACCGACCGCCCTTAATACCGCCTCAGATGACGCCGCCGACCACCCGGCAGCGCCGCTTCGTGCGCTGATGCCGCTACCGCGCGCCACAGACCGACCCGGCAAAGCCGCAATTAGCAGCCCACCCACCAAGCCTCCCGCGTGAAATCTCCATAGCCGGACCCGACGCAACGCCCAGCGTTCGTCCAACGGAGCCTTTGCGGCGGCTCCGCGCCGCAAAAAACTCTTAAGTCGTTTTCGGGCCGGTCTGACAAATGAGGGGAGTCATGAGGCGGCTACCAGCTTGTCCGGACGGGTGGAAAACCAGGCGCAAACTGCCGCCGGCGACGTGAACCGAGCAAAATGGCCCAAATTCTACTTTGGTTGTGTCGTTCGGCGAAAATTCTAGCGTCTGGCTGGCAGAGTTTTGCAAGTGGCTCAGCAGATTTATGATTAATTCACGCCGCGAACTTGCGTGGGGCTGCTATTGATCCGGCGCTTTCGCTGCGAAACGGCAGCGTTGCCAAGGAGGAAAACATGAGCCCAGTGACCGTTCGCGTGCCGCGCAATCTGACGCTGGAGCAGGCGCAAAAGGTGATCGCCACCGTGGTCGGAAAACTCGGCCACGTCGCCTGCTTCTCGGGGTTCGATATCCGCTTCGATACCGCGGTCGATTACGCAGTGAACCCCGCCACCCTTGAGGTGCACGAGGTCGCCGGCTGACCATCGCCGACGGGTTCCGTCCGCCGCGGCTGGGTCCGGGCGCAATCTATCTGCGGTCGCTTGATCGGTTGTTGCGCGGCAACGCCGATCTGGTGCGGGTGGTCGAAGTCGAGCCGCAGACGCTGTGGACCAAGGGGACCGCGCCCGGTGCGCGGTCGCGCGACAGCAGGCGCGAACTGGGCGAACTGGCGAGGCTGCCGCAGCATCGTCTTACCCATGGGATCGGCTATCCCATTGGTGGAACGATCTGCGATCAGTGGCGCCATGTCGAACTGTTCCGATACCGGACCGAGCAGCTCGGCGCGCCGTGGACCAGCGAGCACCTGAGCATCCTCGAGGTGGCGGGCGCCGGCGGGCCGCTGCCGTGCGGTTTCCTGATGCCGCCGCTGCAGACCGAGGCGCAGGTGGCGCTGGCGGCCCACAATATCCGCCGGCGCGCAGAGGTGATCGGGCGGCCTTTCGCGTTCGAGACGGGGGTCAATTATTTCGCGCCGCGTGCGGGGGAGATGGAGGACGGCGCATTCTTCGCCGCGGTCGCCGAGGCCGCCGACTGCGGCATCGTGCTCGATCTCAACAACCTCTGGGTGAATGCCCGCAACGGGCGTGCGCCGGTCGAGCGGGTGCTGGAAAGACTTCCGATGAAGCGCGTGTGGGAAGTGCATCTCGCCGGCGCGCAATTTGCCCACGACCACTGGCTCGATGCCCATAGCGGCGCGATTGATCCGGAGCTGGCGTTGCTGGCCGCCGACGTCGTGGCCGAGCTGCCCAACCTCGGCGCGATCATCTTCGAGATCGCCCCCGACCGGGTGGCGAAGTTCGGTGCGGCGGCGTTACTGCGGGAGATGGCTACGCTGCATCGGCTGTGGGAGAAGGTACCGGCCGCCGTGCCGGCGCCGGGTCCGACCACGCCGATTGTTGCAACGCCGGCAAGGCATGCGATGACCGGGCAGGCCTCGACCGCTGCTCTCGCCGGCGTGACGCCGGCGGCGTGGGAGCGGCTGATCGCCAGCCGGATGCTGCCCACTGACCACCGTCCGCCTGGCCCCGGCGCGCCACTCGCACCGGCGGATGAGCGCAGTTTCGCGCTTTACTGGCGTCTGGCGGCCGCGTTTCGCCACGGCACGATCGCCGAGCTGCTGGGCAACACCATCCGGCTGCTGCTGCTGGCACTCGGCGAGGCGGCGCTGCGCGAGCTGCTCGATCACTATGCCGCATGCGTGCCGCCGTCGGCGTTTCCCAGCGATGAAGCGCTGGCGTTCCGGCGGTTTCTCAGCGCCAGCGAGGTGGCAGTACCCGGGCTCGACGACGTGCTGCGCCTGGAAGCCGCGGCAGTGGAGGCGGCGGCGGACAGCCGGACAGTCCGCATCACGCTGGCGCGCGAGCCGGGTGGCCTGCTGGACGCGATCCAGGCGGGCCGCGTTCCCCTGCCCGCCCCGGATGGGCCGCCGGTGATACTCGACATCGGCGTCGATCCCGCACCGTTTGTCCGGCTGGTCGAAGCACCGCAGGGGGCAGGCGTCACCACCCTCGCCTGAGAGGCTGAAAATGTATCGGCGGTTGAGGTGAGTTCGCTGAATCGTGTTCTGGTGGGACCGACGCGCGGGATGCCGGGACGCTCCCATGGCCGCAGCTGGGGGGCTTGTGGCGCGGGGCATCTCGCGTTGATGCGGTTCAAGCCGGCATTGTCAGCCACGGTAGCGATCGGGAACCCGAAGAGTTGCGATCGCACGCCGTATCCGGACGATTGGATCAAGCTTTGTGTGGGACTGTATGGTTCCGGCGCTGGCGCGGTCGCGTCTGGCGGGTGTTCAACCCGCCGCCAGGCGCCAGCCGCACACCATGTTGTGGGTCAGGGCGTGCCAGACAGCGATGTTACGAACCTTGTCGAGACCACGCACCACGAATTGCCGCAGCCCGCGATTGCGCGCCTGGGCATTGGAGCATTCCGCGGTGGCCGCCCGCTCTTTGTAGATCTCCTTGGCCTGCTCGGTGCCCATGCGCTCGCGCCAGTCTGCAATCGCGGGCGCGTCGGCCTGCTGCGGTGCGTGCGGATCGCGCGTCTTGTCCCGCGGCGTCGGCACCGGCACGTAGGCCGTCACGCCGGCTTCCGCCAACGCCTTGATGTCGTCCAGCTTCGCGTAGCCGCCATCAGCCAAGTGCTCGCCCGGCCGCTGGCCGTAATGCTCGCCGAGCGCCTCGCTCATTGGCGCCATCTTGCCCATGTCGGAGCCACTGTTGTCGACCGCAACGCCGGCGATGGCGCCGCTGGTGGTGTCGGAGGCGAACTGCACGTTGTAGGCCGGCCGGAAGCCGCCATCGGCCATCTTCATCACCCGCGCCTCGGCATCGGTGGTCGAAGCCTGCGGCTCCTTCTCTGCCTCCGGCTTTGGCGGTACCGGCTTTGCCTCCTCCGGCTGGGCGAGGGCGGCTTTCCTGGCCTCCCGCTCGGCACGCTGACGCGCCTGCTCTTGCTGCTGCGCCTGCAACGTTTCGGTGACCGCCAGCGCCTGCTTGACGCGCCGCGCACGGTCGTCCGCCGCCCGCTGGCGCGCCGCCACCTGTCGCCGGCTGGCCGCGCCAGGGTCCTGCTCGAGTTCGGCGCGCAGCCGGCGCACCCGCTCTTCCGCCTCCTGCCGGCAAACCTCCAACGTGCTGTGCCGGCGGAACGACGCCGCCCCGGCAGCGGCGCGCACCCGCACGCCATCCTGGGCGACGCGATCCAGCTTCGCCGCGCCGATCCTCAGCAACGCGGCGAAGCTGTCGGCCAGCAACTGCTCCAGCGCCGCGCCATGCGCCACCCGGAAGTCCGCCAGCGTCTTGGCGTTCATGCCGACGCCACCGCACAGCCACTGGAAGGCGATATGCTCCTCACACAGCCGCGCCAGTTCGCAGGCGCTGCCGATCCCTTGCACGGTTGCATACAGCCACAGCGCCAGCAGGATGCGCGGGTCGGCCGGCGGATGCCCGGGCTGACCCTCAACCGCCTTGATCGTGCTGTACAACGCTGCAAGGTCCAGCCCTTCGACGAAGCTCCAGACCAGACGCACCCGATGGTCGCAACAAGGGTCTCGAGGTCCACGGCACGAAGTGCTACCTGCCGCCGGTTTGCCGTGCGAAGCCGCGGAAGTGCAACGCTCGTCCGCTGCCGCGCCGACTGGATCGGCAATCCTTCGATCAGCGCCGCACCATCTTCCTGCGCCATGCCGACAACACCATGAGGTTCCCCATGCCAATTCTAGACAACCCGATTCCCGTTGACTCGCGAAATCCGCCGGCTCGACGAAACATTTTCAGGCTCTGAGTCGCACCGCAAGCCCAACCCGTCGCCAAACGGCGGGCCGCGGCCTGTCGCTGCACCAGCGTTATGCGGCCTGCTTCACATCGGCCACCAGACGGGCTGCCTCAGCGCCTCGGATTTTAGCTATATCATCCTGATATTTCAGCAAAATACCTAGAGTGTCGTCAACCACCCCTGGAGTCAGCTCGTGCGCGTTCAGGTGGATCAGCGCCGCGGCCCAGTCGATCGTCTCGGCCACCCCAGGCAGCTTGAACAGCGCCTCGCCGCGCAGGCGCTGCACGAACCCCACTACCTGCGCCGCCAGTGCCTCCGGCACGCCCGGCGCCTTGACCGCCAGGATCGCCCGCTCGCGCGCTGTGTCGGGGTAGTCCACCCAGTGATACAGGCAGCGTCGGCGGATCGCGTCGTGCACCTCGCGCGTGCGGTTGGAGGTCAGCACCACCACCGGCAGGGTCCGCGCCCGCACCGTGCCCAGCTCCGGGACGGTGATCTGGAAGTCGGCCAGCAGCTCGAGCAGGAACGCCTCGAACGGCTCGTCGGCGCGGTCCAGCTCGTCGATCAGCAGCACCGCCGGCGGCAGGTCCGGATCGATCGCCGACAGCAGCGGGCGGGCCTGCAGGAACTCGCGGGTGTAGATGTCGCGCGCCAGCTCGTCGCGATCGGTCTGCCCGGCGGCCTCCGCCAGGCGGATCGCCATGAGCTGGCGCGGGTGGTCCCACTCGTAGGCGGCGGCGGCCAGGTCCATGCCGTCGTAGCATTGCAGGCGGACCAGGCGGCGGCGCAGGCCCGGACGGCCAGCACCTTGGCGATCTCGGTCTTGCCGGTGCCCGGCTCGCCTTCCAGGAACAGCGGGCGGCGCATCGCCAGGGCGAGGTGGACGGTGGTCGCCAGCTCCAGGTCGGCGATGTAGCCGTGACCGGCGAGCAGCGCCGCGGTGGCGTCCACCGATGACGGCAGGTCGGCGGCACCGGCAGCAGGTCCGGCCGGCAGCCCGGCCGGCGGTTCACCGGGACGTTCGCCGGGCACTACAGCAGGCTTCCGAGGATCAGGACCACGATGAACAGATAGAGCGCGCCGCCGATCCACGCCACCAGCGGCAGCCCGAACGGCTCGCGCGGCACCAGCGCCATGACACCGATCGCCGAGGGTGGCGGCGCCACCACCTTGGCTGCGGCAGCCGGCACCGGCGGCGCCAACTGGGCGCTGAACCGGTCGAAGAAGGCGTCCGCCATCTGCCTGGCGGAGGCGTCGATCAGGCGGGCGCCAAGCTGGGCCATCTTGCCGCCGACCTGCGCATGGACCTCGTAGACGAGCAGCGTGCCGGCGCCGTCGTCGGACAGCCGGACCTTAGCGCCGCCCTTGGCAAAACCGAGCACACCGCCCTGGCCCTCGCCGCTGATCGTGTAGCCGTTCGGCGGATCGAGGTCGGAGAGCTGCACATTGCCAGTGAACCGACCCGTCATCGGGCCGACCTTCACCACGGCGGTCGCCATCAGGGCGGTGTCCGATTGCTTTTCCAGGCTCTCACAGCCCGGGATGCTGACCTTGAGGACCGCCGGATCGATCAGCGCGTTCCAAACCTTGCCGCGCGGCGCCGCGATGCGCCGCTCTCCGGTCATGTCCATGCATCCCTCCTCACCCGGCGTGGCGACGGGGGGCCGGGAAGTAAGCCGGGGGCTCCGCCCCTGCACCCCGCCAGGGGGCTTTGCCCCCTGAACCCCCGCCAAGGGCAGCGGCCCTTGGAACCCTTCTGTTGGCTGGCGTGGGGGTGGGGAAGCGATGCGCGACGGCGTGGTCCGCTTCGGCGGACCACGCCGTCGCGCATCACTTCCCCACCCCCACGCCAGCCAACCGGATGGAGTCCAGAGGCTCCGCCTCCTGGTGGGGGTCCAGGGGGCAAAGCCCCCTGGCGGGGTGCAGGGGCGGAGCCCCTGGCCTTCTCCTCGGTCCACCCATCGCCTTGTGTGCCGGGGACGTTACTTGCAGGGTCCGGCGCATGCAACCAACCCCGGACGTGCTGTGGGGCGCGACGCCGGCATTGCTGCCGGTCTTCGTACTGCTGACCGTGCTGTTCTTCCGATGAGGCCTGGGCTATGTCCGCCGCCGTCCTCGCTGGGGAGCCGCCTGCCATGACCTACCTCGTCGCCGCCGACCTGCCGACAACGCCGGCCGGCGCGCGCTTCCGGACGCTGCTGGGCCGCCCGGGCATCCTGCAACTGCCCGGCGCGCACAACGGCCACGCCGCGCTGCAGGCCAAGGCGGCGGGATTCGAGGGACTCTACCTGTCGGGCGCGGCGATGACGGCCTCGATGGGGCTGCCCGATCTCGGGGTGATCACCGTCGACGAGGTGTGCTTCTTCATCCGCCAGCTTGCCCGCGCGTCGGGGCTGCCGGTGCTGGTGGACGGCGATACCGGCTACGGCGAGGCGCTCAACGTCATGCACATGGTGCGCAGCTTCGAGGATGCCGGCGCTGCCGCGGTGCACATCGAGGATCAGTTGCTGCCCAAGAAATGCGGCCACCTCAACGACAAGAAGCTGGCGGATCCCCATGACATGGCGGCAAAAATCGCCGCGGCGGCAAAGGCGCGGAGGGACCTGTTCATCGTCGCGCGCACCGATGCCGCTGCCGCCGAGGGGATCGAGGGCGCGATGGAACGGGCGCGGCTGTATCTGCAGGCCGGGGCCGACGCGATCTTCCCGGAGGCGCTGAACACCGCCGAGATGTTCCGCGAATTCGCCCGCCGGATGCCCGGGGTGCCGCTGCTGGCCAACATGACCGAGTTCGGCCGCACGCCGTTCTTCACCGCCGCCGAGTTCCAGGACATGGGCTACAAGATGGTGATCTGGCCGGTGTCCTCGCTGCGGGTCGCCAACAAGGCGCAGGCCGAGCTCTACGCGGCGATCATGCGCGATGGCGGCGCGCAGAACATGGTCGATCGCATGCAAACGCGTGCCGAACTGTACGCGACCATCGGCTACCATGACTACGAGGCGCTGGACGCCTCGATCGTCGCCACCATCATCCCCGAGGGAATGCCGCAACGTGCTTGATCGCCGTCACCTTCTGGCGCTGCTGGCGCTGGCACCCCTGGCGGCGCAGCCCGATGCGGCGCGCGCGCAGGACAAGGAGCCGACCGGCCCGCAGCCGGCGCTGCCCATGGAGAAGCTGGTCATCACCACCCGCGATGGTGTGCAGCACGTGTTCAACGTCGAGATGGCGCTGAAGCCGGAGCAGCAGATCACCGGGCTGATGTTTCGCACCAGCGTGCCGGATGACGGCGGGATGTTGTTCGACTGGGGCGCGCCGCGCAAGTCGCAGATGTGGATGAAGAACACGTTGGTGCCGCTGGATATGGTGTTCATCAACCAGGACGGCACGATCCGCTCGATCGTCGAGAACACGGTGCCGCAGAGCCTGGCGGTGATCGACAGCCGCGGGCCGGTGCTGGCGACGCTGGAGCTGGCGGGCGGGATCACCGCGCGGCTGAACATCCGGGTCGGCGACAAGGTGACCCAGCGCATCTTCGGCAATGCGCGGTGATGGCCGCGCCGCCGCGCCGTGCGCCGCCGCAGGTGTGCAGCCCGGTCTTGCGCTGACACGTCTTGCGCTGACACGTCTTGCGCTGACATGTCTTGCGCAGTCGGGGGCGCGCCCATAGGTTCCGGCGCGCAAAGTCGGGGCGTGGCGCAGCCTGGTAGCGCGCGTGTTTTGGGTACACGAGGCCGCCGGTTCGAGTCCGGCCGCCCCGACCATCGCCAGGAAATGAGGTCGCCGATGCGAGCCCGGATCTACCAGCCGCCGAAAAACGCCATGCAGTCGGGCCGTGCCGGGACCGACCATTGGGTCCTTGAGTTCGAGCCGAGCGGGCCGCGCCTTGCCGATCCGCTGATGGGCTGGATCGGCAGCGCCGACACCAGCGCGCAGATCCGGCTGACCTTCCCCACGCAGCAGGAGGCGGTGGCCTACGCCGGCAAGCATGGGCTGGAATACGACCTGGAGCTGCCGCAGAGCCGGCACATCAAGCCGAAAGCCTATGCCGACAACTTCCGCTACGGGCGCCGGGAGAACTGGACGCACTGAGCCCGGCCGCGACCGGATGCGGCGCCCTTAGCTCAGATGGATAGAGCAACAGCCTTCTAAGCTGTGGGTCGCTGGTTCGAGTCCAGCAGGGCGCGCCAGTTTACCTCGAAACGGACCAGTCGCTGGCCGCAAGCACCTCAAGGGGTTCGGGCGCGATGCAAGCCGTCGTTGATAAGGCAACGTTTGTTGCCTTCGTCGCAGATGGAATGTCGCGCAGCCGGCCCAATCCGATCACCTGTTGAATCGATCATCCCGCCTTGTGGCTCTGCGCGATCTTGTCGCGGATGTGCGCCCCGGCGGTGATGTCCGGATAGCGGGGAGCAACCCCGTCGACGACGCAGGTGGGGATGCAGCGGATCGGCGCGTCGTAGTCGGGATGCATGAAATAGCCGATCGATTGCCGGCGGCTCGCGGCCAGGCTGATGACCGGCGGATTGGCCACGCGGTGCACGGTCGATGCCCAGCGCCCATTGGTCCAGCGCGCCATCATGTCACCCAGGTTGATGACCAGCTCGTGCTTTCAGGCGATGACCGGCGCCCATGCACCGCCCGGCAGGCGCACCTCCAGGCCTCCGGCGGCATCGGTCATCGCCAGAATCGTCATGGCGCCGAAATCGGTGTGCGCGCCGGTGCGCAGTTGCCCGGGCTGCGGCGGTTCCTGCAACGGCGGATAGTGGTGGCTGGACATGACGCTGAAGTGGCGGCTGATCTTGTCCTCGAACCAGCTTTCCGGCAGCTCAAGCGCGAGGGCGAACACCCGCAGCAGATCCTGCGCCAGACGCTCGAACCCGCGATACAATTCGATCATCGTTGCGGCGAAGTCCGCCGGCTGCTCGGGCAGGATGTTGGGGACGTAGCTCGCCTGCGCCTCCGGCAGGAAGGCGTAGTGCGCGCGGTGGTCGTCGACCGGCCCCAGGAAAAAGCTCTCGCGCAGGTCGGGCGGCACGTCGGCGCCAAGGGTCCGCCCGAGGTTGCGCGTGGCCAGGCCGTGGTAGCCGCGCTGCTGCCCGGCGATGCTGGGGGTCGCCTGGCGCTTGACCTTGGCGGGCAGCTCGAAGAATGCGCGGGACAGCGCGAAGGCACGATCGAGCAGCGGCTCGGGTAAGCCATGCCCGCAGACCACGACAAAACCGATCCGTTCGCAGGCCGCACGAAAATCCCTGACCACGGCAGCACGATCGCGGCCGGCCAGAAACGGGGCAAGGTCGATGGCGGGGATGCGGTCCATGACAGGATCCTCTGGCGCGGCGCATGCCGCTGGCGTGGGGCGGTCAGGCCGGATCGTTCCGGCTGAGGCCTGCATCGACAATCCGGTCGAACGGGAAATCCCGGTCGATCAACCCCCCGGAGAGCAGCGCCGCCTTCAGCCGCACGAAGCTGGCGACCGGCAGCGCCGGCGTTTGCGCCCACAGCCCGGCATCCCGATAGCCGGCGACGATCCGGCGCAGGGCCGCCGCATCGGTGTCCGGAAAGCATGGCTGGATCGTACTAGCAATAATTTCGCTGTCGGCGGCGTGGAACGCCTGCTGCGCCACGGCCATGCCGCGCACCAGCGCACGGCACGTCTCGCGCCGGTCGGCGACGTAGCCCCTGGTCGCATAGAATGTCATGTAGGCGATGTCGCCGCGATCGGAAAACCGGTGCCAGACATGGCATCCCGCCTGGGTCAGTTGGTCGACATAGGGCTCGAACACCTGCACGACATCGGCCTGGTCCGCCAGCAGGGCGGCCGCGCTATCCTGCATCGGTTGGTCGCGCGTGCGCAGCAAGCTTGCGGGATCGATGCCGGCGCGCGCCAGGTCGTCCTGCAACATCAGCCACGGCGTCGGCACCTCGTTGGCCACCGCGACGCGCCGGCCCAGCAGGTCCTGAAAGCGGAATCGCGGGTTCGGAGCGCGACCGACGAGCACGAACGGATCGCGCGCGACAACCTGGGCGAAGCAGACCAGCGGGCAGGCGGGATCCGCCTGGTGATGCTGCATCACGCGCATCGGGCCGCCCCAGGACACGTCGGCCGCGCCCTCCAGCAGCATGCGTCCGGTCAGGCTCGCCGACGGCGAGGTGATCAGCTCGATCTCGACCCCCGCCCGGGTGAAATGCCCGCCGGCGAGCGCAAAGTAGAACGGCGCATAGCCGAACGCCCGCATGTTTTCGCACAGACGCACGCGGACCATCGGCGCATGCCACCTTCGACGGACGCTGGACCCACTGATCGCGGCACGATGGAGTGCGGACCGTACGGCGTCAATCCGGACGGCACGGCCGACCGGGGTCATGGTCCAGGTCAGGGCGCCGGCCTCGCCCTTTACCGCGCATGAACGCGATGCGACCGTCCGCCGCGCGGACAACAGGAGAGTCACGTGCAGTATGCAGAGGCGGATCGTATCGACCTTGAAGCCATTCCGGTCATCGACCTGGCCGGCATCGCGGACGGCGGCCCCGCCCTGGCCGCAATCGGGGGGCAGATGCTGGCGGCGGCCGAGGGCATCGGCTTCTTCTACATCCGCAATCACCGAATTCCAGCCAGCCTGATCGACGCCGTGTTCGGCGTGTCCGCCCGCTTCTTCGCCGAGCCGTTGACCCGCAAGCAACAGGCCGCGGTGAACGCCGGCCATCGCGGTTTCATCAAGGTGGGTGAAGCAAAAATGGCCAGCCGCGCCAGGCCGGACCTGAAGGAGAGCTTCGTCTGGGGCCTGGACGCAGCCCGGACCGGACGGCATTCCGGACAACCGCTGGCCCGACTTCCTGCCCGCGATGCGCCAGGTGCTGACCGAGTTCTTCACCACCGGCAGCGAGGTCGGCTGGTCGCTGCTGCGCGCCTTCGCCGCCGCGCTGGACATCGACGCCCGACACGTTCGTGCGCACGATCGATCGGCCGATCAGCCGCGGCTCCATCCTGTATTATCCGCCGCAATCGCCGGACTTGGGCGCCGACCAGTTCGGCGTCTCCAGCCACACCGACTACGGCTGCCTGACCCTGCTGTACCAGGACAGCACCGGCGGTCTGCAGGTGCAGGGCCGCGGCCGGCACCTGGCTGACCGCACATCCGATCGAGGGCACGTTCGTCGTCAACGTCGGTGACCTGCTGGCACGCTGGACCAACGATCGCTTTCGCTCGACGCCGCATCGCGTGGTCAACCGTTCCGGCCATGCGCGCTATTCCACCGCGCTGTTCATCGACCCCAACGCCGACACGCTGATCGAACCGGTGACCCGGCCCGGCGAGGCCGCGCACTACGCGCCGGTGACCTGCGCGGCCTATCTGCGCAGCCGGCTGGATGCCGCCTTCGCCTATCGCCAGCAAGCCGCCGCGGAGCAGGGCTGACCGTGCCGGCCCAGCGCCCCGTCCCGCGTATCGATACACATGCGCACTATTACGGCGAGGCGCTGTTCGGCGCCCTGGCCCGGCGCGATGCCGTGCCGCGGGTCGAGGCCGCTGGCGCCGACCGTTTCATGGTCACGCCGACCAGCCGCTTCGCGTTGCGCGGCGGTTTCGTCGATCTCGCAACGCGCCTCGCCTGGATGGCGGAGCAGCAGATCGACCACCAGGTGATCACGTTTCCCGGGGCGCTCGGGCCGGACGTTCTGCCGGCCACCGAGGCAGTCGCCGATCGTCCGCGAGGTCAACGACGAGCTAGCCGCGGTCTGCGCGGCGCATCCCGGGCGCTTCACCGCCCTGGCGGGTCTGCCGCTGGCATCGATCGACCGCGCGGTGGCGGAGCTGGAACGCGCCTGCGGCACGCTCGGCCTGCGCGGCGCCATCCTGCCCAGCAACTACTTCGCCAGCCTCGCAACGATGGCGTATCTGCGTCCGGTGCTGGCAGCGGCCGACGCGCTGGGTGCGCACCTGATGGTGCATCCCGGGCAGCGCCACGACGAGAGCCTGGCGCCACGCCGCTACGATGACCTGGCGATGCATCGTGCCTCGACCATTGATCTGCACAACGGCCTGTCGCACGCGGTCGTGACGCTGATCCACGCCGGGCTGGCGGAGACCTATCCCCGTGCTTCGTTCCAGGTGGTGAATCTGGGCGGCGCATTCCCGATGCTGGTGGAGCGGATGGACCACATCGTCGCCACGCGCGATCCGGCTGCGCCGCGCCCGTCCGAGCTGGTCGGCGGGCTGGTGTTCGATACCGCCTCGCTGGGGCCGCGATCGCTGGAGATGGCGGTCGCGGTGCTGGGCGCGGAGCGGATCATGCTGGGGACCGATTATCCGATCTTCGACAGCCGCGTGGCGACCGATGCGCTGATGGCGGCGCGGATCCCCGGGGGCGGCGCGCGATGCGGTTGCGTCGGGCACTGCGATGCGGGTGCTGGGGCTCCAGGCCATTGATTCCTATATCGTATCATAATCTGCACAGCAAGCAAGTAATCAAGCCGACACAGAGTTTCACCGAGTGCACACAGAGTTTCACAGAGTAGATTTTTGGCGCTTCGCGCAAGTGACAGGTGCCCCGGCCGAAACACGTTGCGCGTAGCTATTTGCTTTTCTCTGTGAAACTCTGTGTGAACTTTGTGTAACTCTGTGTCCACTTGATTACTTGCAATGATGTCGGCGCCACGCAACAATGGACGGATCATGGTCGGTGCCCGGGCGACGCAATCGCCGTATGGCACAGGTCTTGCTAAACATTCGACCAGTCGGGGGTGCAGGCTCACGTTGATGCCATGGACGGTATGACATCCAGCCGGCCGGCGCCGCGCCAGCGGTCGCGCTCGCTGCTGCCGGACGTTGCGATATGCGTCCTGGTGATCGCGGCAACCCTGTACGTCGTGCTGCGCGGCGCGGCGGCGATGCACTACCAGTGGCAGTGGTACCGCGTGCCCGCCTTCTTCGGCCGCGACTTCGACGGCGAATTCATCCTGGGGCCGTTGCTGCGCGGCTTGCAGGTCACCGGCGAGATCGTCGCCCTCGCCATGGTGATCACCCTGACCATCGGGCTGGTCACCGCGCTGCTGCGGCTGTCGTCCTCCTGGGCCGCGCGGGCGCTGGCGCTGGGCTACGTCGAGCTGGTGCGCAACACCCCGCTACTGATCCAGATCTACCTGTTCTACTTCGTGCTGAGCCCGATCATCGGCATCGGCCGGTTCTGGGTCGGCGTGCTCAGCCTGTCGTTCTTCGAGGCGACGCTGGCGGCCGAAGTGATCCGCGGCAGCATCGAGGCGGTGCCGCGCGGCCAGTGGGAAGCGGCGCGCGCCATGGGGCTGCGGCCAGCCCGGGTGCTGCGCCATGTCGTGCTGCCGCAGGCACTGCCGCTGATGCTGCCGCCGCTGACCAGCGTGCTGGTGAACCTGGTCAAGCAGTCCGCCATCGTCAGCGTGATCGCGATTGCCGACCTCGCGACCGAGGGCCGCAACCTGATTTCCGACACGCTGATGAGCTTTGAGATCTGGCTGACCATCGCGGCGATGTACCTGGCGATCACGCTGCCGCTGTCCTCGGTCGTGCAGTGGGTCGAGACCCGCCTGGTGCCGTCGCGATGAGCCAGGGCCGCCGCAATTACCCTAAGCTGCAACAGCCGCAATAACCCCACGCCGCGGAGCGGCGATAACCCCACGCCACAGAGCGGCGATAACCTCACGCCGCAGAGCGGCGATAACAAAGGAAGCATCAATGTCGAGACGTAACATCCTGGCCGCGTTGTGCTGTGCCATCACGCTGGCCGCGCTGCCGGCCCGCGCCCAGCCGGCGCAGCAAAGCACGATCGAAACCATCGAGCAGCGCGGCTCGATGCAGGTCGGCATGTCGACCTTCGTGCCCTGGGCCATGCGCGACTCGCAAGGCAAGCTGATCGGCTTCGAGGTCGATGTGGCCACCAAGCTCGCAAACGATCTGGGGGTGAAGCTGGACCTGGTGCCGACCGCCTGGGACGGCATCATTCCGGCACTGATCGCCGGAAAATTCGACGTGATCATCGGCGGCATGACGATCACCACCAAGCGCAACCTGACGGTGAATTTCAGTGCGCCGTACGACTACGCGGGCACCAGCCTGGCGGTCGCGGTGGCGATGCAACCGGGCTTCAAGCTGGACATGCTGAATTCCCCGAAGATAACGATCGCCTGCCGCCGCGGCAGCACGGCATGCAGCAACTCCGCCGAATACTTTCCGAAAGCCACGCTGCGCCAGTTCGACGACGACGCGGCGATGACGCAGGAGGTGCTGAATGGCAATGCCAACGCCTTCGCCGCCAGCGAGCCGCTGCCGAGCAGGACGGCGGCGCAGAATCCCGGCAAACTGTTCCTGCCGCTCAGCCAGACGGAACAACTGAACCGGCTGCCCTCCGGCATGGCGATCCGCAAGGGCGACGTGGACACGCTCAACGTGCTGAACAACTGGATCGCCGCCAACACCAAATTCTTCCAGGCCCGCCGGCACTACTGGTTCGAGACGCAGGACTGGCAGCCGCTGGTTGGCAAGACGAATTGAGCGTCGCCGCCGACACGATGGGCCTGTCGCCGCCACGCCGCCCACCGCGGACGGCGTGGCGGCTCAGCTCGGCGCGCGTGCTGGACGTGCTGGTGATCGTCGGGGTGCTGGCGGGGCTGGCCGCGCTGGTGATCCGCGCCAATGCCGTGCTGGACCATCGCTGGAACTGGTCGGTCATCCCGATCTTCCTGGTACGCACCGACCCCGCCACGGGTGCCTGGGCGCCGAACCTGCTGCTGCTGGGTTTCTTCACCACGCTCCGGCTGGCGGTGTGGTCGTTGCTGATCGGCACCGTCATCGGCACGGTCGCCGCGTCGATGCGGGTCTACGGCCGGCCGGCGCTGCGCTGGCTGGCGCGCGGCTTCGTCGAACTGGTCCGCAACACGCCGCCGATCGTGCTGATCTTCGTCGGGTATTTTTTCGTCTCCAGCCAGATCATGCCGGCGCTTGGCATCGACCGCGCGCTGCGGGCCGCCCCGCCGCTGGTGCAGCAGATCGCCTTGGTGCTGCTGGCCAACCCCGACCGGATCAACGACTTTCTCTCGGGCCTGGCGTGCCTCGGCCTGCTCGCCGGCGCCTACATGACCGAAATCATCCGCGCCGGCCTGCAATCGGTGCCGGCCAGCCAGATCGAGGCCGGGCGGGCGCTCGGCCTGCACGCCTGGGCCATCTTCCGCACCATCGTGCTGCCGCCGGCGGTGCGCAACGTGCTGCCGGCGATGGCGGGGCAGTTCATCGTCTCGATCAAGGACAGTTCGCTGGTGTCACCGATCTCTATCCAGGAGCTGACCTTCATGAGCTCGGAAGTGTCCAGTACCACGCAGCGCTTCTTCGAAGTGTGGCTGTTCACCGCGATGCTGTATTTCGCCGTGTGCTTCACCTGCTCGATGCTGTTCCGCGGACTGGAGCGGCGCTGGAAGCTGCGCACATGACCCGCATCGCCTGCTCGATCCCGCTGGACGCGCCGGGCCGCCATGTCGGGCACCTGGCCGTGCCGTTTTCCGACGATGCGCACGCCTACGGGGTTATTCCGGTACCGATCGCAGTGCTCGGCGGCGGTGAGGGTCCCACGGTGCTGCTGGCGGCCGGCGTGCATGGCGACGAGTACGAGGGCCAGATCGTGCTGCGCCGGCTGCTGCGCACGCTGGACCCGGCGCAGCTTGCGGGCCGGCTGATCGTGCTGCCGGCGCTGAACCTGCCGGCGGTGCGCGCGGCGCGACGGACCTCGCCGGTCGATGGCGCGAACATGAACCGGGCGTTTCCCGGCGACCCGGATGGCGGCCCGACTGCGCAGCTTGCGCATTACGTGGAGAGCATGCTGCTGCCGCGGTGCCAGGCGGTACTGGACCTGCATTCCGGCGGCACGGCGTCGGAGTACCTGCCGTGCTCCTACGTCTACGCCGGCGGGCCGATGGCGACGGCCAAGGCGGCGATGGCCGACGCCTTCGCGGCGCCCCTGTCGGTCGTGGTGGGATCCACCGCGGAGACCCGCTCGCTCTCCGCCGCCTGCGAGCGGCAAGGCGTGAAGATGATCGCCACCGAGCTGGGCGGCGGCGGGTTCGTTTCGCCCACGGCGCTGGCGGTGGCGGACGCCGGCACGCGCGCGGTGCTGCGCCATCTGGGTCTGCTGCCCGCCGCGCCAGGTGACGCCGGCCGGCGCACAAGCCGCGTGCAGATACCGGACCGCAGCCATTTCCTGATGTGCCCGGCAACCGGATTGTTCGAGCCGCTGGTGGCGCTGGGCGAGACCGTAAATATTGGCACGCTGGCCGGATGGCTGCACGATACCGACGACCCCGCCGTGCCGCCCATCGCGGTTCATTTCGCCAGCGCCGGGATGGTCGTGGCGCGCCGACTGCCCGCCCTGGCACGGCGCGGCGACTACCTGTTCACGACAGCCGTGCCACTGGAACGCCCATGATCGCACCCCTGCCACGCCCCGCAATCGCCGGCATCGGCACCCCCATGGGCACCATCCCCGAACTGCTGCGGCCCGGGATGCAGCGGCTCTGTTCCAACGAAAGCCCGCTCGGCCCCAGTCGGATGGCGATCGCCGCCGCCACCGCGTCGCTGACCCGGGCGCACGAATATCCCGAAGGCGAAGGTGGCGACCTGATCGATGCCATCGCTGCACATTTCGGCGTGCGGCCCAATCGTGTCCGGCTCGGCTCGGGGTCGGATACCCTGATGATGTACGCAACGACTGCCTTCGCCGGGCCGGGCGACGAGGTGGTGTTCTCGGCACGCGGCTACTCCCGCTATGCCCGCAACGCGCTGATCGCCGGTGCCACGCCGGTGGCCGCACCCGACCAGGATTTTTGCCCCGATCCCGACGCAATCCTTGCCGCGGTGACGCCGCGCACGCGCCTGGTGATGCTGGCCAACCCCGACAATCCCTCGGGCGCCATGCTGTCCCTGTCCGACATCGAAATGTTGCACGCCCGGCTGCCCGCTAACGTGCTGCTGATCGTGGATGGCGCCTATGCGGACTATGTGCGAGATCCGGCCTATGGCGACGGCGGACTGGCGCTGTCGGGCCGCGCCGACAACGTCATGGTCAGCCGCACATTTTCAAAACTGTTCGGGATGGCGGGCCTGCGGCTGGGATGGATGACCGGCAGCCGCGCCGTGCTGGACGCGGTCGGCAAGGTGGGCCCGACCTTCCCGGTCACCCAGCCGGCGCTCGCCGCCGGGTGCGCGACGCTGGCGGACACCGCGCACCAGCGTGCGGCGCGCGCGCACAACGATAAGTGGCTGCCGTGGCTGGCCGAGACGCTGGGCCGCCACAACCAACTCCGGCTCTATCCGAGCCAATCGAACTTCCAGCTTATCGACTTCCCCACGCGCGAGATGGTGCGCGACTGCACTGCCCGCCTGGCGGCGGACGGCATCCTGGTGCGTCATTTCGGCCCCGGCGCGCACGAGCGGCAGATGCGCATCTCGATCGGCGGCGGGCCGGCCCTGCAACGCGCCGCCGCACTGATCACCGCGTTCCTCGAACAAGGAGGCTGACATGTCCGTCGCGCTCCCGCACGGCAAGTTCGACGGCTACCCCCTCAACGGCCTGGCCGGCCTGCCACCCGACGAGGAGATCACCCGCATCGGCCCCGGCACGCCCTGCGGCGAGTACCTGCGCCGGTTCTGGATGCCGATCGCGCTGCGCTCGATGGTGGGCAAGCTGCCGCTGAAGCTGCGCCGCATGGGCGAGGACTTGGTGCTGTTCCGCGACCGGTCCGGTGCCCTGGGCCTGCTGCATCTGCTGTGCGCGCACCGCAACGCCTCATTGGAGTTCGGCATCATCGAGCAGCACGGCATCCGCTGCTGCTACCATGGCTGGCTGTTCGGCACCGACGGCGCCATCCTGGAGACGCCCGGCGAGCCGAAGACCAGTCAGATCTGCGACCGCGTGACGCAGGGCGCCTACCCGGTGATCGAATACAAGGACATGGTGTTCGCCTATCTCGGTCCGATCGCCGCGATGCCGCCGTTCCCGGTGTTCGACACCATGGAACTGCCGGACGACACCATGGTGCCGTCGCCGGCCAACTGGGTGCAGGTGTTCGAGAACTCGATCGACCCGTTCCACGTGACGTTTCTGCACACAAGGGTCAGCGGCGCGCAGTTCCAGGCGAACTTGGTAAATCTGCCTGTCGTGGACTACCACGAACGGGCGGCGGGGAACGGCGTGTTCTATACCTCCACCCGCCGGGTCGGCGACATGGTGTGGTTCCGCTTGCACGACCACATGCTGCCCAACTTCTCGCAGAACGGCGGCATGCACGTCGAGGGCAACCAGTCCACCTATTTCGTGCGCACCGGCCTGACCCGCTGGGTGGTGCCGATCGACGACACCAACACCATCACCATCGCCTGGCGGCATTTCAATACCGAAACCGATCCGCACGGCAAAGGGCGGCCCGAGCTGTGCGGCTATAACTCGGTGGATTTCTATGGCCAGACCGACGAGCGGCCGCACGAACAGCGCCAGCGCAGCCCGGGCGACTACGAGGTCTGGGTCAGCCAGGGACCGATCACCGTGCACGCGCGCGAGCACCTGGGTGCGACCGACGCCGGCGTGGCGCTGTACCGGCGGCGGCTGCGCCGGGCGGTGCGGCACATGGCGGGCGGGGATACACCGCTGCAGCCGACGGCGAACGTGACGGACCCGATCCCGACCTACGGTGGCGATACGGTGCTGCGCGCGCCGATGCGCAGCGACGACGACCGCAAATGGATGTCCGATTTGTCGAAGCGCGTGGCCGACATCTACCGCGGCGGGGACGACGTGGTGGGGGCGGAGCGGCGGAGCCGGATTCGTTCGGGTCTGGCGGCGCTGGAGGCGGAGCTGCCATGAGCCGGGTTTCCGCGGGGTGTCCGGGCCAAACCCCGCCACTCCCCGGCCATTCCCCCGTCATGCCGGCGCATGCCGGTATCCACGACTTTCCTTGCGGCGCGAAGTCAAGGCGTGGATGCCGTCCCCGGCCTTCGCCTGGGGGCAGGCTCCGCCTGTCCTCGGGCCGGGCCTTCGGCCGGACCCGGGGGCCGGCATGACGGGGGAATGAGCGCCGGCAGGCGTGCGTCAAACTTGTCGGCGTCCGGCATCGCAACCTGGCGATAACGCAGTCCTATCCGTTACGATTATGGACAGTTTGACCTGAGTCAATGCCGCGACCGGCCAGGCTCGCTGCACTGTCCCACCAAGCCGCGCGATGCCGATGGCGGCGTGTGCGGCCGACGGTTCTGGCGGGCTCCGATGCAGGATCCGCGCAGAGCGACGGGAGAGCGCGATGCAGTATATTGCGAGTTTGCGCGAGCAGGCGGCATACTACCACGAGCTTGCGGCCAAGTGGCTCAAGGTCAACAAGCCGGAGGAAGCCAGCGAGTTCGAAGACCTTGCCGAGACCTGCGAGGAAGTCGCCGACGAGATCGAGGACCACCTGCCGGCCGGCTGAGGCGCGTCGCCGCGCGCCGCGGTCGCGGCCGGGGCATTTTCACGCTGACCGAACACGACCCAAGTTGTCGCGCTTTGCGGTCATTGCGAGTTGGCCACCGGCCGGCGGCTGCCGACCCGCGTGAACCGGCTCTGCGTGAACCCGCTCTACTGGAACAGCTCGGCGCGCTTCAGCAACTCGTCGAGTCCCGGCTCCTTGGGATTGCGCGGTTTGCCGGGGTGGATCACCGACACCTGGCAGCTTTCCGCGGCCTCCACGAGCTGGCGGTAGGTGCCCGCGGTCACATCCTTGATGTAGGCCTGCTTGTCCTTGTTGTAGGCGAACATCTTGTCGTTGATCTGGGTGCACTCGTTGCAAGTGCTGCAACGCACAGTCTCGATGTAGGCCTCGTCCGGCGAACGCTCGGGCTCGGCCGCCACCTCGGCCACCGCCGGCGCTGCCACCGGCGCCGCGGCTCCTGCCGATGCGGCAACCGGCGCCGCCGCCGGAGCGGCCGCGAAAGCCGGGGCTGCAGCCGCCTCGCGCTGCTGCTGCGCCGCCTCCCATGCCGCGCGTTCGCGGGCGAGCAGGCGCTCGGCGTGCGAGTTTTGGATGCCGCCCAGCTCGCGCAGGCCGCGCCACATCGCACCCACCCGCCGCGCCTCGCGGATCATGCAGTCGTCGGCCATCACCTTCTGCAGCCGGTTGTCGGCGTCGACCATCAGCAGGCAGGGGACGCTGTCGCCGACGGCGTCCGACCGCTGCGCGATCGCCTCGGCCGCGGACACCATCTGCCCGTTCCAGTCCGCCTGCGGCACCCGGGCGAAATGCGCGCCGTAGCGCAGGTCGCAGGCCAGGAAGTCGGCCGCGGTGAAGGCGACGGACTCGGCCACACGCTGGTGCTCCGCGTCCTCATAGCCGAGCGCGTGCACCGGAAAATCCTGCTCGGGCTGCGGGTTGCCGGCGACGCTGAAGCGGGCCGCGCCGTCCGCCCCCGCCGACGGGTCGTAGACGAACGCCGGAAACACCCGCGAGTCCATCGCCGCCGCGCCGACCAGATAGGGCGGAATGTCACCGGCATGGCCGCTCGCGCCGGAAAACACCGAGAACAGCGCCGGCCCGGGACAGGCAAGCGCGGCAAACACTTTTTCGCGCAGGCACGGCAGGTTTGACGCACTGGACTGCAACACGAACACGTCGTCCAGCGCGATCGCGGCGCTGGTCAGCGTGCGTCCGCACAGTCCGAACGAGGCGTGCGTCGGATTGTCGGCGAGCGGGGCAAGAATGTCGTCGGTCTGCAACAGGATTTTCAGCGGCAGGCCGGTCGCGAACGCATCGCGGAGGTGGCTGAACTCGGTCGCGACCAGGGTATCGGCATCGACCCGCACCAGGTAATCCGGAAACCGCGCCAGCTCGGCCGCGTCCACGCCGTTGATGGCAAAACTGGCGAACACGGCGTCATGCTGCGCCTCGCGATAGCTGCCCTTCACCTCCAGCTCGGCGATCGCCATCGCCTTGATCAGCTCCACCAGCCGAGGCAGGCGCTCGTGCCAGGCGTCCAGCGCCTGGCTGCAACTGTCGAACATGAAGCCGTAGCCGGGCAGCGCCTGCGGTGGCGCGCCTGCATCCTGCTCCGGCGCGTAGAAACGTTGCGATTGCAGCACCGAGAGCAGCCAGCGGACGCGTTCGCGGCGGCTGTCCGCCAGCGCGGTGTGCGGCGAGACGCTGGCCAGCAGGCGCGACATCGCGTCGAAATCGAACGCTGCGGCCTGCGGCTGGCCGATCGCGGCGCGCAGGGCCTCGGCGCTGTGGCCCTCTTCGGACCGCGCGGCGTCCGCGCGCAGGATGTCGGACAGTTTCAGGATCAGCCGGGTCAGATCAGCCCGGAACCGCGCCGCCTTGTGCCGGTGCACCGCGGCCGCGGCGTGCGCAAACAGCCGGCCCGGCAGGGCGGCATCGCAGTCCGCCACTTCGCCGTCGGCCGGCAGCCTGGCCCGCAGCCGCGCAAGACTGTCGGGGAATCCCGCCTCGGCGTTCGCACCCAGGCGCTGCGCCGCCGTCTGCCACACTGCGGCGAACCCGCCGCCGCCGTCCACCGCGGCGATGCGGCGCATCTCCCGCTCCATGCGCGTGGCGTGGTGGCGCAGCCGGTCGGGGTTGGCCGCGCCATCCAGCGCCGCGGTGACCGCCGCGTCGAACAATTCGGTGAGCGTGCGCACCGCGCCGGCGTCGCTGGCGCCCGGCAGCAGCACCAGGGGAAAGTCGTAGCGCAGCGCGGTCAGGTCGCGGTAACCGGCGAACAGCGCGGGACGCAGGCCAAGCCCCGCGACGGCGTCGAGGCCTTCGCCGGTATTCTGGCCAGTCAGGTAGAACGTCACCTGCGCTTGATGTGCAGCTTGCATGTTGCTGTCGCCTTGCATGTCCATGTCGGCTGGCGTGCGTGCCGCGTCAGGCCGCGGCGCCGGCCGCGACGGGTCCGGTCCCCTCGGGCCAGATGGTGAACTTGTCGAACTCGGCTTCCAGCCCGTTGCGGATCATCGCCGCCGAGCGGAGCGCCCCGGCGTGGCGCACCTCCTCGTAACAGGGGACGTCCGGGTTGTGGTACAGGATGCCCACCGGGATCGGGTCGCGCCCGGACGCAATCTCCCGCGCGCGATCGAGGTTGCCCGGATCGTGCTCCTCCTGCGTGCGATAGATTTTCGCCGTCCCCGGGCTGAGCGTCAGGCCGTTCGCGTGGTGCAGCAGCTTGATGCGCGACGGGTCCTGCACATACGGCTCGAACATCTTCGGCAGCCATTCCGGGCAGCGTTGCAGGATGCGCACGAAGCCCAGCCCCTTGTGATGGAATGCCGCCGCGATCACGTCGTACAGCACGTCGGGAATCCAATCGACCGCCTGCGCCACAAACGAAACGTTCTGCACGCCGAGGGTAACGGTCAGCGGGTTCAGCGCCTCCAGATACGACCCGCGCGGCGTGGTGTTGCTCTTCAGCCCGATCGGCGAGGTCGGCGACGCCTGCATCTTCGTCAACCCATAAATCTGGTTGTCGTGCAGCATGACGGTCAGGTTCATGTTGTAGCGGATGGCGTGGATCCAGTGCGCCGCACCGATGCTGCAGCAGTCGCCGTCGCCGGTGTTGACGAACACGTTCAGGTCGGGCCGCGCCATCTTGACGCCCTCGGCGATCGGCAGGGCGCGGCCGTGGATGCCGTGCAGACCGTAAGTCTTCATGTAGTGCGGAAAGCGGCTGGAGCAGCCGATGCCGGAGATGAACACCGTCTTTTCCGGCGGCAGGTCCTCGTCGCGGCACAGCCGCTGCACCGCGGTCAGGATGGCGTTGTCGCCGCATCCCGTGCACCAGCGCGGAACGCCGCTCTGGTAGTCCTCCAGGTCGTAATGTTCGTCGTGCAGCCGCAGCAGGCATTCCGTGTGGGAATGGGCAACGTGGGTGTCGGGCATGGGTCGGGCCTCCCTCACTGCGTCTTGAGTTTGCGCAGAATGGCGGCGCGGATCAGCGCTGGCTTGATCGGCTGGCCCTTGACCTCGGACCAGCAGTCGACATCGACCAGGTAGCGGGCGCGCAGCAGCATCGCCAGCGCGGTGTAGCGCCGGTTGCTGTCGTCGATCAGCGCGTCGTCCGGTGGGTCGCACCAGTTGCCCTCGATGGCCAGCACCTGGCGGAACCGCGCCATGATCTCCTTGATGCCCGGCGCCATCGGCTGCAGGAACGTCAGGTGCATCGAGGACACCTCGCGACCTTCGTCGCGCAGTTGCTCCACGGCTTCCTCGATCGCGCCGCGCGTGCTGCCCCAGCCGACCACCAGCAGCTCGCCGCTGTCCGCCCCGAACACCGGCGGCGGTGCCAGCGTCTTCTGCAGCGCCGCCAGCTTGCGGCTGCGCGCCTGGATGCTCTGCTGGTTGATCTCGGCGTCGTAGGCGACGTGGCTCTGCCCGTCATGCGCCAGGCCGGTCAGCGTGTGCATGCCGCCGGGCTGGCCGGGGATGATCCGCCGCGCCAGCCCGGTGACCGGATCCCAGTTGTACGGCCGCGTGTCGCCGGACACCGCGCTCTGGTCGGCCGGCGGCGCCAGCCAGGTTTCGCGAAATTGCGGGCGCGGGATCGGCTGCTGCGAGCTCGCCAGCGCCGCGTCGGTCAGCAGCACCACGACCATGTTGAACGTTTCGGCCAGTTTCCGCGCGGTTATCACGGAATAGAAACAGTCCTCGATCGTTCCGGCGGCCATCACCACTTTCGGCGCGTCGCCATGGCTGCCGAACATCGCCGTCAGCAGGTCGCCCTGCTCCACCTTGGTCGGCTGGCCGGTGCTCGGCCCGCCGCGCTGCACGTTGATGACGACCAGCGGGATCTCGCCCATCACCGCCAGGCCGATGCCCTCCTGCTTCAGCGAATAGCCGGGACCCGACGTAATCGTGACCGCGCACTTGTTCGCATACGACGCGCCCAGCGCGAACGCGCAGGCGGCGATCTCGTCTTCCGCCTGGTGCACGATCCCACCGACCCGCTCGAACACGTCGCTGAGATAGTGCGACGCCGAGGTCGCCGGCGTGATCGGATACATCGCGCACACGTCCATCCCCGAGGCGAGGATGCCCAGCGCCAGCGCGGCGTTGCCGTTGACCACGATCTGCGGCTCGGTCACCGGCTCCGCCGGCATGCGGTACTTGAACGGCAGGTTTTGCTCCGCCCACGCCGCCCCAGCCTCGAGCAGCCGGATATTCGTCTCGACCACCTTGCGGTCCTTCTTGCCGAAGGTCACCGCCACCTGGTCGGCGGCAAGCCGCATGTCGAGGCTGTAGATATTGCACAGCATGCCGAGCGCGAACATGTTCTTGCCGCGCCGCGGGTCGCTGACGATGGTGCGGCACTCGCGCTCCATCGGCACCTCGTGCAGGTCGTAGCCGGCGGCGACGACCTGGTCGTGCACCTCGGCGTAGGAGGCAGCGATCTCCTTGTTGCGGTCCTCCCGCCACATGCTTTCCAGCAGGATGGTGGCGCCCGGCTTCAGCTCGCCGGCGCGCACGCGCCCGAGCAGCACCTGCTCGTTGAATGCGATCACCAGGTCGGTCTGGTCGCCGCCGTTGGTGATGCGGCGCGAGCCGAAGCGGATGCGGATGCCGGAGGCGCCGGCGACGCTGCGGGCCGGCGGGCGGATTTCCGCGGGGATGATCTCGACGGTCCAGACGCCGTAGCCCGAGCGCGCGGCAATGGCGCCCATGGACTGGCCGCAGCGCTGGGCGCCCTCGCCGGAGTCGCTGATGATCTCGACGATGTGCTCGGCGAGCGTGGTGAGCGTCTTGGCGGAGGCGGTGGGCTTGGCGCCGACGGGTGGGCGTTCCAGCAGGGTGACGTCGATCATTGGGTCATCTCGGGATTGGGATGGAATCGCGTATAGTCCCCCTCCCCTTGCGGGAGGGGGTTGGGGGAGGGGTGGGTCCCCGGAATTTCGCGGTTGTACCCACCCCTCCCCCCGGCCCCCTCCCGCAAGGGGAGGGGGAGAATTCTCGTTGATCATGCGCACCGAATGCGCGCGAAATTGCGCTCGCTCACCTGGATGCCGAAGATCGTTGCCGCCTCCAGCACGCCCGGCTCGCTGATGCCGAGATACGCCTTCATGTTGCGTGCCGCCTTGCGTCCGGCGCCCATCGCCTCGATGACCGTGGCCGCGCCGGTGACGATGTCGCCGCCGGCGTACACGCCGGCCATCGAGGTCGCCAGGTCGTCATCGGCCTCGATGTAGCCCCGCTTGTTCAGCCGCAGCCGCGAGGTCTGGCCGATGATCGGGTTGGCGTTGGTGCCGATGGCGAACACCACCTGGTCGCACACCACCTCGTGCTCGCTGCCTTGGATCGGCACCGGCCGGGCGCGGCCGGACGCATCGGGCTCGCCCAGTTGCATCGAGATGCAGCGCATGCCGCGCACGTTGCCCTTGTCGTCGCCGAGCACTTCCAGCGGCGCGGTTAGCCACTTGAACACCACGCCTTCTTCCTCGGCGTGATGCACTTCCTCGGCGCGGGCGGGACATTCCGCCTTGCTGCGCCGATACACGCAGGTAACGTTCTGCGCGCCAAGCCGCAGCGACACGCGCATCGCGTCCATCGCCGTGTTGCCGGCGCCCACCACGGCGATGTTGCGCCCGAGCGGGATCGGCGTGTCGTAATCGGGGAAATCGCGCGCGCGCATCAGGTTGCAGCGGGTCAGCAGCTCGTTCGCCGAGAGCACGCCATTCAGCGAATCGCCCGGCACGCCGAGCATCGCCGGATAGCCGGCGCCGGTGCCGATGAACACCGCGTCGAAGCCCATCTCGCCGACCATCTGCCCGATGGTGAACAGCCGCCCGACCAGCGTGTTGCACTGGAACTTCACGCCGAGCCTGCGCAGGTTGGCGATTTCGGCGTCGATCACCTCGTTCGGCAGGCGGAAATCGGGGATGCCGTAGCGCAGCACGCCGCCGGGTTCGTGGAACGCCTCGAACACCGTCACCTCGCAGCCGGCCTTGGCCATGTCGGCGGCGCAGGCCATGCCGGCGGGACCGGAGCCGACGATGCCGACGCGGCGGCCGTTCGGTTCGATATGCGGCAGGTTGGCCCAGCCCTCGGCGATCGCTCGGTCGCCGACGAAGCGTTCCAGCCGGCCGATCGCCACCGGTTCGAGCGTCTCGCCGACGATGCAGGGGCCCTCGCACTGCGTTTCCTGCGGGCAGACGCGCCCGCACACCGCCGGCAGCAGGTTGGTGCGCCCGATCGCGTCGTAGGCGCCGTGGAAATCCTTTGCGCGCGATGCGCTCGATGAAGGCGGGAATGTCGATGCCGACCGGGCAGCCGGCGATGCAGGCCGGGTCGGGACAGAACAGGCAGCGGTCGGCCTCGACCAGTGCCTCGGCCTCGTTGTAGCCGCAGGTTCACTTCCGCAAAATTGTGCGCCCGCTCGGCCGCGTCCTGCTCGCGCACCGGGGTGCGATGCTGCGGGATCGTGCGGATCGTCTTTTTCTTCGCCATCACCATTCACCAGGCCATTGCAGTTGCAACTTGTCCGTCCACAGTTCCGCGTCCGCGGCCATCGTTCCGCCACCGTGCTCGCGCCGCTACGTTACGCGCGCGGGCGCGTCATGTCCGGCCCGGCGCCTCACAGCGTCGGCTGCATGCTCGCCATGCGGCAGGTCTCCGACCAGCGCGCCATCGCCGCTTTCTCCTCTTCGGCGTAGCGCCGCAGACGCCGCATCATGTCGTCGAAGTCGACCAGGTGGCCGTCGAAATCCGGCCCGTCGACGCAGGCGAACTTCACCTGGTCGCCGAGCTTCACGCGGCAGCCGCCGCACATGCCGGTGCCGTCCACCATGATCGGGTTCAGGCTGACCATGGTCTTGATGCCGAGCGGCCGGGTGGTCTCGGCGCAGGCCTTCATCATGACCGGCGGCCCGATCGCCACCACCTCATCGATGTCCGGGTGCGCCGCGAGGGCCTGCCGGATGCCGTCGCTGACGAACCCTTTCAGGCCGGCGGACCCGTCATCGGTGCACAGAATCACCTCGTCGCAGCAGGCGCGGAACTTGTCTTCCCAGAAGATGAGGCCGCGGTTGCGGAAGCCGAGGATGCCGATGACATAGGCGCCGCCCTGCTTGAAGGCGCGGGCCTGCGGATAGACCGGCGCCACGCCCAGCCCGCCGCCGACGCACACCACTTTCTTCGCGTCGCCGATATGCGTGGGGATGCCCATCGGCCCGACCAGCGCATGCAGGCGCGTGCCAGCCTGGCAGGTCTGCTGCATTTCCTTCGTGGTCTTGCCGATCGCCTGCACGACCAGCGTGACGGTGCCCGCCGCACGGTCGAAATCGGCGATGGTCAGCGGGATGCGTTCGCCGTGCTCGCTCGACATGATGATGACGAACTGGCCAGGCTGCGCGGCTTTCGCCATCAGGGGATGACGGACTTCCAGCAGGTAGGTCACGTCGGAGAAATCCTGCCGACGCACGATCTCGAAGCCGTAGCCGTCTTGGACGTCGTTCATATAGTGCCACCCCAGCGCCGCGCCGCGGCAACCGCCGCTTCCCAACCTTTCGGTCGTCGGCCGCCACTAAGACCCGGGCGCGCGCGCGGTCATTGACCTGGATCAAGCCGGGGACCCGGAGGCGGCGCATGCCTCCCGGCGTCGGGAGCCGGGCAGGCGACGCCGCGCCCACGCCGGTTCGCGGGTGCGGCCAGGTCGGCGCCCGAGCTTCCGTGCCAGGCATTGCCGGTGCCACGCCGGGCGGGCACAACCCGCCCGCCATGCCAGAACGCGAAACCATTTTGCCGCCGCCGACCGCGGCAAGCCGCCGGTCCTGGGACCTCGTGGCGGCCATCGCCTCGGTCACCGTGTTCGGCCTGAGCATCGGCGAGGGCGTGCCCCTGCTGTCGCTGTTGCTGGACGCGCGCGGCATCGACGCCATGCTGAACGGGTTGAACGCCGCCTCGGCCTTCATCGGCGTGCTGATTGGACCGTTGCTAGCGCCGCTCGGCGTGCGCCGCATGGGCATCCGCCGTTTCGTGCTGGCATGCTTCGTCCTGGATATCGCCACGTTCCTGCTGCTGCGCGTGTTCGACAGCATCGCGGCCTGGTTCGTGCTGCGCGGCCTGCTGGGGTTGATCGGCTCCAGCGTGTTCACGGCGAGCGAGGCGTGGATCAACCTGCTGGCCGGGGACGCCGGACGCGGGCGGATCGTCGGGCTCTACGCCGCCGCGCTGTCCGCCGGGTTCGGCATCGGCCCGCTGTTGCTGGCGTTCACCGGCACGCAGGGCTGGCCGCCGTTCATCGCCAACGCTGTCATCACCGCCGTCGCCGCGCTGCCCTTGCTCGGCGCCAGCGCGTCCGCCCGCGAGCTTGGCCGCGCGCACGGCACCCACCCGTTCCGGATGTTCGCCCGGGCGCCGCTGATCGTCATGACAGCCGCGCTGTTCGCCGCCTATGAGGCGGCCCTGCTCGCCTTGCTGCCGATCTGGGGGCGGCGCCTCGGGTTTCAGCGTGACGCTGGCCGCTGCGACCCTGTCGGCGGTGTATTTCGGCTCGGTCGCCTGGCAATGGCCGATCGGCCTGCTGTCGGACAAGACCGCACGGCTGACGGTGCTGCGTCTGTGCGCCGGCGCGGGTCTGCTCGGTGCCGTCGTGCTCGCCACCACCAGCCTGCCGGCCCCGGCATTGCTCGCCGTGCTCGCGCTGTGGGGCGGGACCGCGGCGGCGATCTATCCCATTGCGCTCAGCATGGCCGGCGACCGCTTCCGCGACGGCGACCTGGTGAGCGTCAATGCGGCGATCATCATGGCCTATGGGCTGGGCGCGCTGATCGGCCCGGGCGTGGCCGGCGCCGCGATGGATCGGTGGAATCCGCAGGGGCTGCTGTACTTCTTCATCCTGCTGTTCGCCGGGTTCCTGCCGGCGACGTTCATCCGTCGCGGTGGGTAACAAGTCATGTGACCACCGTCCCTGTCGATCCGGGATCAGTATGACTTAGGCAGCCCCAGCGCGCGTTCGGCGATATAGCACAGCACCAGCTCCTGGCTCACCGGCGCGACCAGCGGCAGGATCGATTCGCGAAAATACCGTTCCACGTGGAATTCCTTGGCATAGCCGAACCCGCCATGCGTGCGCACCGCCCGCGTCGCCGACTGGAAGAACAGCTCCGCGCACAGATATTTCGCCCCATTCACCACCGCCCCGCAGTCCGCCCCGGTATCGAACAGGTGTGCGCCCTTGAACAGCAGCATCTCTGCCGCCTGCTGCTGGATCCACAGCTCCGCCAGCGGATGCTGCACTGCCTGGTTCTGGCCGATCGGCCGGTTGAACACCACGCGGTCCTTGGCGTACTGCACCGCCTTGTCCAGCACGTAGCGCGCCGAACCCAAAAAACCCGACGCGACGATGATCCGCTCGGCATTCAACCCGGCCAGCAGGTACTGGAAGCCCCTGCCCTCCTCGCCGATGCGGTCCTCGATCGGCACTTCCAGCCCGTCAATGAACAGCGCGTTCGAATCGACGGCGTTGCGGCCCATCTTCTCGATCCGCCGCACCTCGATCTTGCTGCGATCCAGATCGGTGTAGAACAGCGTCATGCCGCCCGAGGAACGGGCCGATTTCTCCAGTGGCGTGGTGCGGGTCAGCAGCAGGATCTTGTTCGCCTCCTGCGCCGTCGAGGTCCACACTTTCCGTCCGTCGACGATGTAGCGATCGTTGCGCTTGGTCGCGAACGTGCGGATATGCGTGGTGTCCAACCCCGCGTCAGGTTCGGTGACGCCGAAGCAGGCGCGGTCGGTGCCGGCGATGATCGGCGGCAGGAAACGCTGGATCTGCTCGGGCGAGCCGAATTTCACGATCGGCATGCAGCCGAACATGTTCATGTGCAGCGCCGAGCAGGCGTTGAACCCCAGCCGCCCGACCTCCTGCATGATGATCGAGGCCTCGGTCATGCCCAGCCCGGCGCCGCCGCATTCGGGGGGAAAGATCGCGCCGAACCAGCCGGCCTCAGCGAACGCCTGGGAGAATTCGTGCGGGAACGCATGGTCGCGATCGTGCTGGAACCAGTAGTCGTCGCCGAACCGGGCGCAAATCCTCTGGATACTGTCACGGATGGCGATCTGCTCGTCGGTGAGCGAGAAATCCATGCGACGTTTCCCTCTGCCTGTCCTGGCCGTGATGGCGTGCGCAACTATGCGCCGGCCCCACGCGGTTGCAACCGGTGGCTTGCGCGGCCCCATCGGTTCATTGTCATTGCGAGGAGCGAAGCGACGCGGCAATCCCCATCCAGGTACCCTACGGGCGGGGGATTGCTTCGCTACGCTCGCAATGACAGCGGGATCCCGGCGGTCTTCGCTACGCTCGCAATGACAGCGATATCCGGGCGGTCTCGCAGCTTCCCCCGAGCGCCCTGCGCGCGGCGCGGACGCCTCCCGCGGTCACGGAGGGCGGCAACGGGCATTGTCTCCGCCGGTGTCCTGCACGACACTTACCCCGCTACCGGAGATCCCGCATGTTCCGTCGCCTGCACGAACCCGCTTCCACCGTCACGGTCTTCCTGGACGATGCGCCCCTGTCGGCCGCGGCGGGGGAGAGCGTGGCCGCGGCGCTGCTGACCGCCGGCGTCACGGTCTTCCGCACCGCGCCGCGCCACGGCAGCCCGCGCGGCCCGCACTGCATGATCGGCAACTGCTACGAGTGCCTGGTGGAGATCGATGGCATGCCCTATCGGCAGGCCTGTCTCACCACCGTCGCCGACGGCATGCGCATCCACCTGATGACCGAGCATGAGGCGCATTCGTGATGCCGCGCGTGCAGTACGAGCTGGCGATCATCGGCGGCGGACCGGCCGGCCTGGCGGCCGCGACGCAGGCCGCCGCGCTGGGGCTGGATACCATCCTGTTCGATGAGCAGCCGGCGCCCGGCGGGCAGATCTATCGCGGCATCGAAACGGTGCAGCAGGCGCGTCCCGACGATCTGCGCATCCTGGGCGAGGAGTACGCGGAAGGCGCGGCGCTGGCAGCTTCCTTCCGCAGCTCGGGTGCGGCCTACCAGCCGGACAGCGTGGTGTGGCAGGCGCTGGAGGACGGGCACATCGGCGTCTCCTGCGGCGGCCTCGCGCGCATCGTCTCGGCGCAGCGCATCCTGATCGCCACCGGCGCGATGGAGCGGCCGGTGCCGATCCCCGGCTGGACGCTGCCCGGCGTGATGGGTGCGGGCGCGGCGCAGACGCTGTTGAAGGCGTCCGGCGTGGTGCCGGACGTTCCGGTGGCGATCGTCGGCACCGGCCCGCTGATCTACCTGATCGCCGTCCAGTTCGCCCGTGCCGGCGTGCCGATCGCCGGCGTGCTGCTGACCGCGCCGGAGATCGGCATGACCGATGCGCTGCGGATGCTGCCCGGCGCCCTGCACGCTGGCCGCAGCCTGCTGAAGGGCCTGGCCTGGCGCAGCGAGCTGCGCGGCATGGGCGTGCCGATGACGCACCGCGTGTCGCGCCCGGTGGTGGAGGGCAGCGGCCAGGCCGAGGCGGTGTCGTACACCCAGGACGGGATGCGCCACCGGCTCGCCGCCGGATTGGTCCTGCTGCACAACGGGGTGATTCCGAACACGCAGCTCAGTCTTGCCGCGCGGTGCAAGCAGGTATGGGACGCCGAGGAGCATTGCTGGCGGCCGCAGACCGATGACTGGGGTGCAACCAGCCATGAGCGCATCGCGGTGGCCGGTGACGGTGCCGGCATCCTTGGCGCGCGCGCCGCCGCCAGCCTCGGGTGCCTCGCGGCATTGGACGCGGCGGTGCGGCTGGGCAAGCTCGCCTCGGCGCGCGGCGACCGGATGGCGGGTGAGCACCGCGTGGAGTTGGCGCGCCAGCAGGCGTTGCGCAAGGTGCGGGACGGGCTGTTCCCGCCCGCCACCGCGCTGCTGGCCCCGACCGGCGCCGCGGACATCGTCTGCCGCTGCGAGGACATCACGGTCGCCGAGCTGCAGGATGCCGTGGCGCAAGGCTGCACCGATGCGAACCGCGTGAAGGCATTCACCCGCTGCGGCATGGGACCGTGCCAGGGCCGCATGTGCGGCCCGACCGCGGCCGAGGTCATTGCGCGGACGTTGCGGCAAAGCCCCGATCAGCCCGGGCAGTTCCGCGTGCGCCTGCCGGTGCGTCCGGTGCCGGTGGCCGAGCTGGCCCGGCTGCAAAGCTGAGCCGCGGGAGGGCGCGATGCAAGGACGGGCGATCGTCATCGGCGGCGGGCTGCACGGGTGCTCCACGGGGCTGCACCTGGCGCAGAAAGGACTCGACGTGCTGGTGGTCGAGAAGAACTCGGTCGGCCGGCACGCCTCGGGCGTGAATGCCGGCGGGGTGCGGCAGTTGCGGCGCCATCCGGCGGAGATTCCGCTGTCGGTCGCGGCCATGGAGCGCTGGCTGAACCTCGACGCGTTTCTTGGCGAGGACCTGGCGCCGATGTGCGAGTTCACGGGCCATGTCGGCCAGGTCGCGGTGGCGGAGACCGAGGCCGAGATGGCCGGGCTGGTCGCGCGCGCGGCAGAACTGCACGCGCTG
Source organism: uncultured Alphaproteobacteria bacterium (assembly GCA_963773345.1). GTDB lineage: Bacteria > Pseudomonadota > Alphaproteobacteria > Acetobacterales > Acetobacteraceae > Palsa-883. The sequence continues at coordinate 613,567 of CAVZBG010000011.1, forward strand.
GGCTGGACGCATGAGGAACTGCTGGACCAGGCGGCACTGCGCCGCGTCGCGCCGGCACTGTCGCCGCATTGCATCGGCGGATTGATCTCGCGGCGTGACGGTCATGCCAATCCCTACCGCACCAGCCAGGCGTTCCGCCTGAAGGCGCAGCGCCACGGCGTGCGCGTCCAGGAGGGCACGCGCGTGCTGGGCCTGGCACAGACCGGCGCCGGGTGGCGCGTGGAGACCTCGGCGGGGACGCTGGAGAGCGATGTGGTGGTGAATTGCGGCGGCGCCTGGGGCTGGCAGGTCGCGGCGATGGTGGGCGAGGTGCTGCCGCACGTCGACTTCGCGCCGACCATGATGGTTTCGGCGCGGGTGCCGAAGTTCCTCGATCCCGTGGTGGTCGGCACGGGCCGAAAACTGTCGTTCAAGCAGACGGAGAACGGCACGGTGGTGATCGGCGGCGGCATCCTGGGCATCCCCGACCTGGACGCCGAGACGGCCGATCCGGTGGCGGAGCGACTGGTCGAGAGCGCGCGCACCGTCTACGACCTGTTCCCGATCATGCGCACGGCGACGATCGTGCGCTGCTGGGCGGGACTGGAGGCGCGCATGCCGGACGAGATCCCAGTGATCGGGCCGAGCACGATGGCGGCCAACCTGTGGTACGCCTTCGGCTACTCGGGGCACGGCTTCCAGTTGAGCCCGATCGTCGGGTCGCTGCTGGCCGATCTGATCGTGGACGGAAAAAGTCCGCTGCCGCTGGACCCGTTCCGGGCCGGCCGGTTCAACGAGGGGCCGGTCGCGACGCATCCGGGCACCACGTCGTGAGCCGCGGCGCGACCTCCGTCCGACGCGGCTGATCCCCGTTCGCGGACGGAATGATACAGCGATGCGACCCTTCCTCACCCTGCACCACCCCGCCGCCGCACGGCGCTACTACGCGCAGGGAAGCTGGCGCGAGCAGACGCTGTATCACCTGCTCGCCGCGCATGCCGCGGCCCGGCCGGACGAAGCCGCCGCACGCGACGCGGCGCGCACGCTAAGCTGGCGCGAGCTGCTGGCCTGGGTGGACGGCACCGCGGCGCATCTGCGCGGCCTCGGCCTGGGCGGCGGCGACCGTGTCTCGATCTGGATGAACAGCCGGCTGGAGGTGCTGGTCGCCTTCCTGGCCTGCGCGCGCGAGCGCATCGCGTGCAACCCGTCGCTGCACCGGACGCATCGCGCGGCGGACGTTGCGGCACTGGTCACGATGCTGGGCAGCAAGGTCCTGCTCGCCGAGCCCGGCTGGGGCGCCGACCGGCTGGCCGATCCGGTGGCGCATTTTTCCGGTGTCGGCGCGCTGACCGCGGTGCTGACGCCTCAGACGTTTCCGCCGCCGGGGCGCGCGTCCGGATCGGCGGAAAACGATCCGGACAGCGTGGTCTACCTGGCGTTCACCTCGGGCACCACCGGGGTGCCGAAGTGCGTCATGCATTCGGACAACACGATGCTGGCCAACGCGCGCGACCTGGCGCGCGACTGGGGCCAGGACGCGGCCACGCGCGTGCTCAGCCTGTCGCCGCTGTCGCACCACATCGCCTGGGTTGCGATGGCGCAATGGCTGGTCTGCGGCGGCATGTTCATCGTGGGCGAGCCGCCAGCCGGACGCTCACGCCTGGACTGGCTGATCGAAACGCGCGCCACCTACGTGATGGGCGTGCCCACGCATGCGATGGACGTGCTGGCCGAGCAGCGCGCCCGCGGCATCGCCAAGCTGGGCGAGGTGCGCATCTTCTACATGGCCGGCGCGCCGATCCCGCCGGTGGTCGCGGAAGGTTTCGCCAGGCAGGGCATCGCGCCGCAGAACATCTACGGCATGACCGAGAACTCCTCGCACCAGTACACCCATCCGGACGATCCGCCCGAGATCGCGATCGCCACCTGCGGCCGCGGCGGCCCGGGCTATGAGGTGGCGATCTTCGATCTGGCCGATCGCGACCGGCGGTTGGGGTCGGACGAAACGGGGGAGATCGGCGGGCGCGGCGCAGCGCTGATGCTCGGGTATTTCGACAACCAGCGCGCCACGGGGGAGAGCTTCAATCGCGATGGGTGGTTTATGTCGGGCGATCTGGGGCGGCTCGATGCGGCGGGGAATTTGACCATCCTTGGGCGGTCGAAGGACCTGGTGATTCGCGGCGGGCACAACATCCATCCCGCCGACATCGAGGCGCGCGCGGTGCGCAGCCCCGCGATCCGCGCAGCCGCCGCGTTCGGCGTGCCGGACGAGCGGCTGGGCGAGCGGGTGTGCCTGGCGGTGGTCAGCGAGGCCGATCCGGCTGCGATATTGGCGCACCTCGCGGCGGAGGGGCTGTCGCACTACGACATGCCGGAATTCATTCTGCCGATGGAAGCGTTTCCTCTGACCGCGAGCGGGAAGGTTTTGAAGCGCGAGATCCAGGCCCAGGTGACGCGCGGCGAACTGGTGCCGCTTGCGGTGCGGCGTCGGCCTGACGGCGAGGGAGCGGTCTGATGCACGCACGACATCGCCCACCCCGTCATGGCCGGCGCCGGCCGGTCGTCCACGACTTGCCTTCGTGCCGGCAACGTAGGGCGGAAAAGCGCAGCGCATTCCGCCATCTTACCGACGTCGGTGGAAGTCTCGGGGGACAGGCGCGCACACGACGCGTTCGCCGGCGCGGTGGCGGAAGGCGCTGCACTTTTCCGCCCTACCCGCCCCAACACCCCCTCTCCAACACCCAACGCGATAAGATCGCCCGGCGATGACCGTCTTCGACCGCCTGGACCGCCGTCGCACCTGGACCGAGGACGAACGCATCGTGCTCGACCAGGTGCGCCGGCTGTGCCATGACACCATCGCTCCCAACGCCGCCGCCTACGACCGCTCCAGTGAATTCCCCTGGCCGAACATCCACGCCATCAACGCGCTCGGCCTCAACGGCCTGTTCGTCCCCGAAGCCTACGGCGGCACGCCGATGCGCTACCGGCTCTACCTGGAATGCGTCAGCCTCATCTCCGAGGCCTGCGCCTCCACCGGCATCATCTACGCAACGACGTTCCACGGCATGAAGCCGCTGATCGAGTTCGGCACCGAGGACCAGAAAGCCCGCCTGCTACCGCGCATCGCCGCTGGCGGCCTCGGAGCGCTGGCGATCACCGAGCCGAATGCCGGCTCCGACGCCACCGGCATGCGCACGCGGTTCCGCCCCGACGGCGAGGCCATCATCGTCGACGGCGGAAAAGTGCTGATCAGCAACGGCGACGTGGCGGACCTGCTGCTGCTGTTCGGCAAGTGGGACGGCATCGACGATCCCCGCGCCGCGATTTCGGTGCTGCTGCTGGAACGCCCGACGGCCGGCCTGTCGGTGCTGCGGCTGGAGGAGAAGATGGGGCACCGCGCCTCCTCCACCGCCGCCCTCGCCTTCGAGGGCATGCGCGTCCCGCGCGCCAACCTGCTGGGCGAGCCCGGCCAGGGGCTGGCCATCCTGTTCGCCTCGCTCAACCGCTCGCGCCCCTCGATCGCCGCGCACGCGCTGGGGATCGCGCGCGCCGCCTTCGCCGACATGGTGCGCTATATGAACGAACGTCGGCAGTCCGGCCGCCGTGTGATCGATTTCCAGGGCAACCAATTCATGCTCGCCGACCTGGCGACCGAGCTGGCGATGGCGGAGGCGTGGCTCGATCACGTCGCTGCCATGGTCGATGACGGCGAAGAAGATTTCGGCATCGAGGCGTCGATGGCGAAGCTGCGCGCCTCCGACCTTGCCGCCCGCATGGCCGATGCCTGCGTGCAGATGCACGGCGGCTACGGCTACACGCGCGATTTCCGCGCCGAACGGCTGATGCGCGACGCCAAGGTGACGCAGATCTGGGAAGGCACCAACCAGGTGCACCGCCAGTTGATCGGCCGCAGTTTTGCGGCCCGCCCGCCGCGCGCATGACCCGGCCCGTCCTGCGCCGCGCCAGCCTCGGCGCCACACCGGACGCCGGACCGTTGTTCGACGCGCTGGTCGTGCACACCCATGGTGGGCCGGAGGTCCTGCTGCCGGAGCGCGTCGCCGTGCCGCCGCCCGGAGCGAGCGAGGTGGCGATCGACGTTGCTGCTGCCGGAATGAATTTTCCGGACCTGCTGGTCATTTCGGGACACTACCAGAACCTGCCGCCGTGCCCGTTCATTCCGGGCAAGGAGGTGGCCGGCCGCGTCGCCGCCCTCGGCCCCGGCGTGCAGCACGTGGCGGTGGGCCAGCGCGTGATGGCGCAGCTTGAGCACGGCGGCTACGCCGCGCGCGTGCTGGCGCCGGCCGCCAGCACCTGGGGCATTCCCGACAGCGTAACGTTCGCGACGGCGGCGGCGATGGGGCTGGTCTACCAGACCGCGCATTTCGCGCTGGTGGCGCGCGGGCAGCTCCAGCCGGGCGAGCGCGTGCTGGTGACCGCCGCCGCCGGCGGGGTCGGGCTGGCCGCGGTGCAGCTTGCCAAGGCGCTCGGGGCGACGGTGCTGGCCGGCATCCGCAAGCCGGCGCTGGCGCCGCTGCTGCGCGCCAACGGCGCCGACGCCATCATCGATCTGGCCGCCGCCGATCTGCGCGACAGTCTGCGCGCGCAGGTGCACGCGGCGACCGGCGGGCACGGCGTGGACCTGGTGATCGACCAGGTCGGCGCCGACGTGTTCGACGCCGCGCTGCGGGCGCTCGCCTGGTGCGGCCGGCTGGTGGTGGTCGGTTTCGTTGGCGGACGCATCCCGACGGCGCGCGCGAACTACCTGCTGCTGAAGAACATCGCCGTTATTGGATTGCAATGGTCCGACTATCGCGATCGCACGCCGAACTGGGTGGCACGCGTGCAGCACGAACTGTTCGACCTGCTGGCCGCCGGGCGGATCGCCCCGGTGATCGACACGATCTACCCCTTCGCCGAGGTGGCGGTCGGCCTGCGCCGCCTGGAAGCCGGGCAGGTCGCCGGCCGGCTGGTGCTGAACATCGACGGCTAGACGCGTTCACGCAGACCGGAATCACTGGCCTCGCTGTCATTGTTGGGGTGGAGGGCCCCACGGCATCGAGTGCCACACTTGGGCTGTGCAACCAGCAAGAGCGGAGCCGTCCATGACCCAGTTTAGCCGTATAGGCCTCGACACGTCCAAGGCGATATTCACCCTGCATTGTGTCGATGCGGCTGGAAAGCCGATGTTGCGGGTCAACCTGCGTCGTCCGCAGTTGCTGGGCTTCTTCAAGAGGCACGCGCCGACGGTGGTTGCCATGGAGGCCTGCGGCGGGTCGCATCACTGGGCGCGGAAGCTTATGGCGCTCGGTCACGAGGTGCGGCTGAGCGCGCTGACCGCTTGATGCAGCATCGGTCCGCTTCGCGGCCCGATCCCGCTGCAGTATGTGAAGCCCTACCTCAAGCGCGGCAAGAACGACCGCAACGATGCCGAGGCGATCTGCGAGGCGGCGGGCCGCCCTGGCATGCGCTTCGTGGCGGTCAAGAGCGTGGACCAGCAGGCGGAGGCGATGGTGCTGAAGGTGCGTGCGACGCTGGTGGAGCAGCGCACGCAGTTGATCAACGCGATGCGCGGCCATGCCGCCGAGTTCGGCGTGGTCTCTGGCCGGGGCACCGGCAAGGTGGCGGCGCTGCTGGCAGCGATCGCGGCGGACACTGCGATCCCGCCGGTTGCCCAGGAGATGCTGGCTCTGCTCGGCGCACAGATCGACCAGCTGGATTGCCGGATCAAGGCGCTCGAGGCGAAGCTCGAGGCGATGCACAAGGCCAATGCGATCAGTCAGTTGTTGGCGACAGTGCCGGGGATCGGTCCGATCATTGGGTTGAGCTTCGCGATCGAGGTCGATCCGGCGGCGTTCGCCTCCGGCCGCCATCTGGCCGCCTGGCTCGGCTTGACGCCGCAGGAACATTCGACCGGCGGCAAGCAGCGCATGGGCGGCATCAGCCGGGCCGGCAATGAACGGCTGCGGGCACTGTTGGTGAGCGGGGCGATGGCGGTGATCCGGGCGGCGGAACGGGCGGGCAGCAAGCTGGCCACCGAGTGGCTGCTGAAGCTGCTGGCGCGGCGGCCGAAGAAGGTCGCCGCGGTGGCGCTGGCCAACAAGATGGCGCGGATGATCTGGGCGATGATGACCACGGGTGAGGCCTATCGCCGGCCGGCTGCCCCCGCCGCGGCGCGCCTCTCGGCGGCTATTTCGTGACGTAACGATTGGGAGTGGAACCCATGTCACGCCATCCCATCGGGGACCGGGCCATGACCGACGCCGAACGCCAGGCACGCCATCGCGCCTCACGTGCAACCGGCGTTCCGATGATCGGTAGCCGCCGGCCCGGCGGTCACAGCAGCCGGGCCCGGCGCTGGCAGGACAGCGTCGCGACGCTGGCGGCGCTGCAGGCAGAGTATGCCGCCTGGCTGGAGAACTTGCCGGCAAACCTGCAAGACACTGCCACGGCCGAGGCGTTGGCCGCGATCTGCGAGCTAGACCTGGGCGAGTTGCAGGCGATCGAACCGCCACGCGGCTTCGGTCGGGATTGAACAACGAGATGGCCCAATCGGCATGGGTCGCGATGACGCGCGAGACGGTGCAGCGGCAGTCGGCCAACCGTACCGGACCGTGCGTTGATGCCGGGGTGACAGAGCTGAGTGAGATGACGATCGGTCGAACCGACGATCCGGAGAACCCGATACTCGCAACGGCCGGCCAACCAGGCCGCGTCATTGTTTGGGGCTGGATCGCGGAACCCATCTGGGCCAGCGGCCATGCAGCCGCGCCAACAGGCCGGACACATGAACGCAATCGAACCGCCCGTCAGATTTCCTCATCTTTGCTCTTGCATCCGCGGGGCCGTCCACACATGCGAGGAGCGCAGCGGTCCCCGGGCTTAACCCGGGGAAGCGATCTCCATCCCCGTGCGTACCTGGATGGGGATTGCTTCGTCGCTTTGCTCCTCGCAATGACAAAGGGGGGCAATGGCAGGGCACCAGCCGCCGGCTTTGACTTCCTCCCGCGCCGATGCGAGCCTTTGCCAAATCACGCACGCTGCCCGCCAGCTTCCGGCACCGCGCGACGGGGGAGAGGACGCCGTGCAGATCAACAGCATCCGCCACGCGCCGGAGCAGATCGACGCCTATCGGCGCGCCGGCCATTGGACCGACACCACAACGGTGGACCTGCTGGAACGCCATGCGCGCGAGCAACCCGCCGCGCTCGCGCTGGCCGACTCCCGCACCCGCCTCGACTACGCCGCCTACGCAACGCGCGCCCGCCGCCTCGCCAGCCATTTCATCAAACTCGGCCTCACCGGCAACGATGTCATCGCCCTGCAACTGCCGAACTGGACCGAGTTCGCCGTCGTGGTCAATGCGGCAATGATCGCCGGCATCCCGTTCTGCCAGGTGCACAGCGATTTCCGCGCCCGCGAGATCGAATTCGTGCTGCGCTACACCGGCGCCGCCGTGTTCATCTGCCCGGTGACGTTCCGCCGCTTCGACTACCTGGCCATGGTGCGCGACCTGCGCCCTGCGCTGCCCGGCCTGTGCCACGTCATGGCGGTCGGCGCCGAGGTGCCCGACGACGCCTTCGACCTGCGCGCGTACCTCGACGGCGACGGACCTCTCGAGGTGGACGACGCCACCCTGCACACCCGCCGCCCGCACGGCGACGACCTGTGCCGCGTCGCCTTCACCTCCGGCACCACCGGCGACCCGAAGGCGGTTCTCCACTTGCACAACACCACCAACAGCGCCGTCCGTTTCGCCAATCGCGGCCACGGCATCACGCGCGACAGCGTCGTGCTGGTCTTTCTTCCCGCCGGCATGAACTGGGGCCTGATCAATGTGCTGCAGGGGCTGGAAGCCGGCTGCGCGCTGATCATGCTCGACATCTTCGACGCCGTCGCCGCGATGCGGCTGATCGAGCGCGAGCGCGTCACGTATTTCTGCTGCGCGCCGGCGCACCTGATTGCCATGCTGAACAGCCCCGAGCTGGCACGGTTCGATCTCAGTTCGTTGCGGACCGTCGTCACCGGCGGCGCGTCCTGCCCGATCGAGGTGATCCGCGCCTTCCGCACGCATCTGCGCGGCAACCTGCTGGAGCTCTACGGCATGCTGGAAACCGGCTTCCAGAGCTGGACCCGGCCGACCGACGACCCCGAAGCCGTCTGCGGCACTTGTGGCCCGGCCATCCCGGAGGTGCAGTCGAAAATCCTCGACGAGCACGACCAGGAATGCCCCCCGGGCGCGGTCGGAGAAATCCTGTCGCGCGGCCCGTCCGTCACCATCGGCTACTACAACAACCCGGACGCCAACGCGCGGTCGTTCACCGAGGGCGGCTGGTTCCGCACCGGCGACCTGGGCACGTTCGACGCCAACGGCCTGCTGCGCATCGTCGGGCGACGGAAAGAAATGATCATCCGCGGCGGCGCCAACATCTATCCGCGCGAGATCGAGGAAGTGCTCTACCAGCACCCCGACATCATGGACGCGGCGGTGATCGGCATCCCCGATGCGCGGCTCGGCGAGCGCACCTGCGCCTGCGTCGTGCCGCGCGCCGGCCGCACGCTCGACTTCGACGCCGTGGTCGGCTTCCTGCGCCCAAAAATCGCCACCTACAAACTCCCCGAGGTCGTCGAGGTCCTGCCCGACCTGCCGCGCACCCCCACCGGAAAAATCCAGAAGGAACCGCTGCGCGCCATGATCCTGCGCATGCTGCAACCCGGCCCCGCCGCGGCCCGGGAACCCGCCGCATGAGCGACGCCGCAACGATCCCGCTCATCGACCTGCACTCCCACTGGTCCACCAAGCGCGGCTACGTGCTGCAGACCGCGGCCGAGCTGGCGCAGCAGCACGGCACCTGGCGTTCCAACCCCACCTATCGCACCGAAGACGAAATGGCCGGCGACTTCGCCCGGGCCAACGTCCGCGCGATCCTCGATTTCGGCTTCACCAAATTCCTGCCCCCCGACCAGGCCGCCCCGCTGCACGACTACGGCTTCGCCACGCGGCACCGCTTTCCCGACGTGATCATCGGCAACTGGCTGCACTTCCAGCCCGAGCTCGGCGCGCCCGCCCTGGCCGAATTCCGCCGCTGCCTGGACGCCGCCGGCGGCTTCGTCGGCCTGTGCGCCTCGGGCGGCGGCGGCCTGCCAGCGAGCGACCCAGCCTGGTTCCTGTTCTACGATCTGTGCATCCAGGCGAAAATCCCGGTGCTGATCTTCGTCGGCACTACCGGCCTGGGCGCCGGCTTCCGCGGCGGCATGGGTATCGTGCTGGACAATTCTCATCCGCGCCACCTCGATCTGGTCGCGGCACGGTTTCCGGAGCTGACGATCATCGCCGGCCGCCCCGCCTGGCCCTGGCAGTCCGAAATGATCGCGATACTGTTGCACAAAGCCAACGTATGGTACGAGCTGCACGGCTGGTCGCCGCGCTACCTGACCGACGAACTCAAACGCGAAATCCGTCGCCGGTTGCAGGACCGCGTGCTGTTCGGCGCCGACTACCCGCTGCTGTCCTACGACCGCCTGCGCGCCGACTGGGCGACCCTCGACCTGCCCCCACCGGTGCTGGAAAAACTCTTCCACCGCAACGCCGAGCGCCTGCTCGCCGAACTCGGCCACGACCTGACACCAGGCGCGACCCTGCGATGAACCTCGGCCTCGCCGGGCGCGTCGCGCTGGTCAACGGTGCCAGCCAGGGCATCGGCTACGGCATCGCGCACGCGCTGGCCGAGGAAGGCGCCCGCGTGGCCATCGCCGCCCGCCGCACCCCGGCGCTGCTCGCCGCCGCGGAACGGATCGGGCACGAAACCGGCGCCGAAATCATCCCCATCCAGTGCGACATCCGCCGCGCCGAGGACTGCGAACGGGTCGTCGCCGAAACCGTCCGCCGGTTCGGCACGCTGCACGCCCTGGTCAACAACGACGGCGCCCCGCCGCTGGGCGGGCTGCTCGATTTCGACGACGCCGCCTGGACCAAGGCGGTCGAGCAGAACTTTTTCAGTGTCGTCCGCCTGACCCGCGCCGCGGCCCCGCACATGCAAGCCGCCGGCGGCGGTGCCATCGTGAACATCGCCGCGCTCTCGATGCTGGAGCCGAAGCCCGGGTTCGGCCTGTCGGTCGCCACCTGGGCGGCGGTGATGGGCTTTGCAAAAACCGCGTCGCTCGAGCTCGGCCGCGACGGCATCACCATCAACACGCTCGCCCCCGGCCTGATCGAAACGCCGCGGCTGCACAAAGTGACCGAACAGTCGGGCAAGGTGATGGGCGACTTTGCCGCGGGGATCCCGCTTGGCCGGATCGGCACGCCGCAGGACGTCGCCGCCCTGGTGACGCTGCTGGTCTCGCCGCGCGGCGCCTACATCACCGGGACGACCATCCCGGTGGATGGCGGCCTGCTGGCAAGCTTGCGGTAGTCGCCGTGCTCGGGTTTCAGCAGGGGTTCGGCACGGAAAGGCGGACTGGCACCCGCGTTGGCCCGTGCTATCACGGTCACCGCCGCAACCATGACGCGAATCCAACACCCCCGAAATGCTCACTAATGACACAGCAGAACCGAAAACAACGGCCGTCCGACGAACGTTCCCGCATCGGCGCCACCTTTCACCCAGACAACGCTGGACGACACGCGCGCAGGTATGTGATTGGATTCATTCTGTTGATGTATGCTGCACTAACGCGCCGCGCTGAGCGACCGCGTGACCACGGAGTGAAACTGTGCGGAACGTGAACGCCCCGGAAGACACTGGCCGTCAGCTCGGCAGGATCGGCAGAGTTCGGGTCGCTATTGCGGTTGATCGGCGCCGCGACGCTGTTCGCGGCCGCCGCCATGCCCGCCCCGGCCGGCGCGCAGACCTCCCCCTCGGCGGTGCCGCAGGGCTCGCCGATCCCGCGTATCCTGCCCCAGGCGCCACCGTCCGTCTCGCCCGGCGGCCCGCCGCTGTCGCTGCCGGCACCAGGAGCCGAGGTGCCCAACCGGCCGGTGCGTGTCACCTCGGTGTCGGTCGAGGGCGTCACCGCCTATCCGCAGGCCCAGATCGCGGTGCTGGCCGCGGGGCTGGTCGGCCCGGCCACCCCGCTGACCCAGATCGACGCCGCGCGCCTGGCGATCCTGCGGCACTACCGGGCTGACGGCTACGTGCTGTCCTCCGTATCGATCAACTTCAATGTGGCCACCGGCCAGTTGCGCTTCATTGTCACCGAGGGACGCATCGCCAGCGTCAAGCTCGACGGCGACATCGGCCCGGCCGGCGTCCAGGTGCTGCGCTTCCTGAACCATCTGACCGAGAAGCGGCCGATCGATTCGACGACGCTGGAACGCTACCTGCTGCTGGCGCAGGAGGTGCCCGGGGTCACCGTGCACGCGGTGCTGCAGCCCTCGGCCGACGACCCGGGCGCGCTGACCCTGGTCGCCCAGGTCAGCCGCCAGCCGGTATCGCTGCTCGCCACCGTCGACAACCGCGCCTTCGTCCACACCGGCCCGATCGAGGCGCTCGGCGTCGCCGACTTCAACAGCTTCAGCGAATACGGCGAGAAGTCCGAGCTGGAGATCTATCACACCTTCCCCAACAGTGAGACGTTCGGCCAGGCCGCGTTCGAGACGTTCCTCGGCGGCTCGGGCCTTAAGCTGCGCATCTACGGCGGTTCGGGAGCGACCACGCCGACCGGCGAGCTCGGCCAGCAGGACTACGTGGGCACAACGGTCGTGTTCGGCGCCGATCTGTCCTACCCGGTGATCCTCACCCGCCAGCAGAAGCTGAACCTGCACCTGAGCTTCGACGCGATCCAATCCACCGTCGACCTTGGCGTCCCACCGGTCCAGAACAGCTACGACTCGTTGCGCGTGCTGCGGCTGAGGGCCGACTACGCCCTGTCGGATGGGCTGCTGGGCGCCGACCGCCAGGCGAGCAATACCGTCTCGGGGCGGATCTCCCAGGGCCTGCAAATCCTCGGCGCCTCGGCCAGCAACGCGAACCCGCCGCGGCTGGGCGAGCAGACCAATTTCACCAAGTTCGACTTCGAGCTCAGCCGCACCCAGACCCTGTTCAGCCCGTGGCGCAACGCCTCGGTGGCGCTGATGGGCCTGGTGACCGGACAATGGACCGACAACATACTGCCGCTGGCGGAGGAGTTCTACCTCGGCGGCATGCAGTTCACCCGCGGCTACTATTCGGGCGAGGTCACCGGCGACAAGGCGCTCGCCACCACCGCGGAGCTGCAGCTCAACACCGTGGAGCGACCTGAGCCGCTTCCACCTGCCGGCGGAGACGTCGACGCAGTTCTACCTGTTCTACGACTGGGGCCAGACCTGGAACAACCAGTCGACGGATCCCGCCGTCCATCTCAGTTCCGCCGGCGGGGGGATGCGCATGCAGCTCACCCAACGTGCGGAGCTCGACCTCGAAGGCCTGGCGCGGTTCAACCGATACCCGACGGGTACCGGCGTTTCGCCCCTGTACGGGGGCGCGTTCTACTGGCGGGTACTGGTGCGGTACCTGATCGAGTCTCCGGGGGGAGATCACGCCGCGACGCCAACCCGCCCGACGCGGAGGATCGTCGGATGGCGCATGGATCGCGGAGACCCCTGGACAGGCAGCCGGCGGTCAGGTTGGCTGGACGCACGCGTGCCGCACTGCTGCTCCGCACCGCGCTGCAGGCGGGCAGCTTGCTGCTGCTGGCCACCCCCGGCCTGGCGCAGCCGGCGCCGAACGCGCATCCGACCGGGGGGGCGGTGAAGGCGGGCAGCGCGACGATCAGCAGCAGCCCGAGCACGACGACGATCACGCAGAGCAGCCAGCGCGCGGTGATCAACTGGCAGAGCTTCAATGTCGGGTCGCAGCAGACGGTGGATTTCATCCAGCCGTCGGCGTCCTCGGTGGCGCTGAACCGGGTGATCAGCGCCAACCCGTCGCTGATTGCCGGGCAGATCGACGCCAACGGGCAGATCATCCTGATCAACCAGTCGGGGGTGATCTTCTACCAGGGGGCGCAGGTGAACACCGCCGGGCTGATCGTCTCGGCGGCGGGGATGAGCGACCGTCAACTTCATGGCCGGCAGGCTGGTGTTCGACCAGGCGGCGAGCCCGAACGCGGCGATCGTGAACCAGGGGACGCTGACGATCGCCGACGCGGGGCTGGCGGCGCTGGTGGCGCCGCAGGTAGCGAACTCGGGGGTGATCACGGCGACGCTGGGCCACGTGGTGCTGGCCGGAGCGAAGACGGCGACGCTGGATCTGTACGGCGACGGGATGCTGTCGCTCGACGTGAACAACGAGGTGACGCAGGCGCCGCTCGGGCCGAACGGGGCAGCGGTGACGGCGCTGGTGACCAACACCGGGGTGATCCGGGCGGACGGCGGGACGGTGCAGTTGACCGCGCGCCAGGCCGACGGGTTGGTGCAGGATCTCGTGGACGCGGGCGGCAAGATCATCGCCAACAGCGCCACCACCAGCAGCGGCGGGTCGCAGACCGGGACGGTGGTGCTGGGCGGGCTGGGTGGCTCGATCGTGCTGAGCGGGGTGGTGACGGCGGACGGGAACGCGCCGGGCAGCACCGGCGGGCAGGTGCAGGCGAACGCGAGCCAGGGTGTGACGCTGACGCCGACAGCGCAGATCAGCGCCTCCGGTCCGGCGGGCGGCGGGACGGTGGCTGTTGGCACGACGCTGGCGCGGGCGGCCGGCGGGCCGGGGACGGCATCGAGGCTGACGGCGCAGACGGTGCAGGTCGATCCGGGGGCGAGTATTGCCGCGAATGCCACCGCCGATGGCAACGGCGGTCGGGTCACCGTGCTGTCGGTGCAGTCCACCAGCATGGATGGCGCGATCTCCGCCCAGGGGGGGCCGCAGGGCGGCAATGGCGGGTTCGTCGAGACTTCGGGCAACAATCTTTCGATCGCCACCGGTGCGGTGAATGTGTCGGCCCCGCTTGGGGCGCTCGGCACGATCCTGCTTGATCCGGCCATCCTGACCATCACCTCGACGGCACCGGGCAGCCTGGACAGCACCTTCAATGCCACCGGCACGATCCGGATCGGTACCGATCCCGGCGGCACCGATACGGTGTCCACCGAGGCGCTCGACGCCTTCAAGGGCAACGTGCTGCTGCAGGCGGCCGAGACGCTCACGGTCGCCGAAGCGTTCAGCCTGACGGCGGGGGGGCCGGCGCCGCAGTCGCTGACGCTGGAAGCGGGCGGCACGATCACCGTGCAAGCCTCGATCACCGCCTCCGGCAACATCATCCTGGCAACCGGCGGCGCAGGCCCCGATACACCGCCGCCGGCGTTGACCGGCCCGCTGATCGCCGTGGTGGATGGCGCAGCGGTGACCTCGACCGGCGGCTCGGTCAGCCTGTTGGCAGGTCGCGGTGGCAAGGTCGAACTCGGCACGCCCGGTTTTCAAGCCCGAGGCACGACCGGCACGCTCACCGCGGCGTCCGGCCAGCTCGTGACGCTGCAAATGGATACGCTGGCGATCAACAACGCCTCCTCGATCACCGCACCGAACGGCGCCATCGAGATCGCGCCGGCGACGCCGAACACTGCGGTCACCCTGATGGGCGCCGGCGGCCTGTCGATCACGGCGCTCGAGCTCGGCCACATGAGCACCGGCACGCTGCGCATCGGCGCCGCCACGATCAGCGGCACGCCGACCACCACCGCGTCGTCGATCACGGTGGCCGGCACGGTGGACCTGCCGGCGGCCGTCGCGACGACACTGGAACTGGACGCAACCGGACCGGTCAGCGAACCCGGCGGCTCGCTTGCGGTCGAAACGCTGACCGGCAATTCCGGCCCGGTAACGCTCACCGACACCAACACCGTGGCCACCCTGGGCAACTACACGGTCAACGGTGCCGGCAACGGGTTCCAGCTCGACAACGGCAGCAACCTGCTGCTGAGCGGCACGCTCGACGCCACAGACATCGCACTGTTCGCCCCGGGCTATGTGGTCACTCTGGGCAACGGCGCGGCGATCGTCACCGGCGGCACCACCCCGACCGGCCCGGGACCGCTTGACCCCGCGCGGGAGCCGGCGTTCGGCGCCCCCGGCGCCTATATCCAGGCCGCCAGCTTCAGCCAGATCGGCAGCAGCAGCCTGTCCGGCCAGGGCGGCGGCCCGGCAACGTTGCAGATCAGCACCACGGGAACTGCGCAGTTCGACCCGCCGTTCGGCCTGCAGGCCAACAATGGCTGGCTGATCCTGAATCTCGGCGCCGGCACCGCCGCCGGCAGTGTCTACGTCAACGCGCTCAACGTGACGTATTCTGGGCCCGGTGGCGCGGACCTGTTCGGGGCCGTCGGCGGCATCACCGGCCCGGCGGCGGCGGCATTCGGCTTCAATCAGCCCGCGATCAACCCGAGCTACACGTTCAACGGCTGCGAGATCGGCACCCTGGCCTGCACGGTCGGCACCTCGGTGTGGGTTCCCCCGATCTTCCTGTCCGCGGGCGGCATGCTGCCGCCGCCGATCGGCCTGCCACCGTTCGTGCTGCTCGCCGAACCGCTGCTGCCGCCGCCAGCCTGTGCGCTGCCCGGCCCCGGCGCCGCCCCGCCCGGCGGGTCCGGCTGCGCACTGACCGACCCCGACGTGGTTCCCCCCAACGTTTCCTACGTGGATTACTGACCATGCGACCGCTGCTCATTGTCGGCGCGCTGGCCTGCCTGCTGGCCGGCTGCGCGCAACCGCCATCGGGCGCCTATGTCGGCGGCGGAACGGTTTCCGCCGGGGCCGCGCAGGGGGCCGCGAACGGCATCGCGCTGGGCAACGACGCCAGCGGCGAAAGCTGCACCCAGTTGCCATCCGGCGTCGCCGACGCCGTCGACGTGTATTGCGGCACCTGGCAGTTCCCGGCCGCGCATATCCGCTTCGACCCCGCCGGCACGGCCACGCCGGCGGCGCTGGCGAGCGGCGGCGCCTGGCGTGACGCGCTCGACCTGCGCTACGCCTGCGCGGCACCGGTCGGCACCAGCATCCTCGGTGCTGCACAGGCCGAGCTGCTGCGCTGCATCCGCCGGATCGGCGGCTGGCCGCAGGTGGCGCTCGTCGCATCGGTGGGCGACCGTGTCTACCTGGCCGACGGGATCCTGCCGGTGCTGGCGGTCATGGAGCGGGCGATCGGCGTGCTGTCGGGTCGCACCGTAGCCGGAACGGCGACCCTGCCGCCGTCCGCGGTCGATGCGCTGCTGGCCACGCAACTGGCGGCGCACGCGTTCAGTGCGAACGATGTCGGCGACTACGAGCGGCTGATGGCGCTCGGCGCGCGCGCCAACCTGGCGGAGAACTTCGCCACCGCCGAGATCGCCTACCGCGCCGCGCTGGCGTTGCAGCAGAAGGCGCTGGGCCGGTCCGATCCGAACACCGTCAACGCGCTGATGCACCTCGCGCTGCAGGTGTCCGACCAGAACCGCTTCGCTGAAGCCGACACGCTGTTCCAGCAGGCTGAGACGCTGGCCCCGCAGGCGGCAGACAAGGCGGCGCCCGCGCGACTCCTGCACTATCGCGCGCTGGACGCGTTGAACCAGGGTCACAACGAAACCGCCATGGCCCTGCTGGCGCGCGCGGCAGCCGCCTACACCGCGCTGGTGCCGCCGGAGAGCCTGCACGCCGGAGCGCCCGCGGCACCGCCGCTGCAACTGGCGGCAGCCGGAACGACCGCGAACGACCTTGCCAGCCTGCCGAGCGAACGTCTCATGGTCGATCCGACCGCGCAGTCGGCATTGATCGGCCTGATCGAGACATTGCGCTACCGTGCCATCGTGCTGCGCCTGCTGGGACGCCCCGCCGACGCGGATGCGGCGATCGCCTCGGCCGAGGCGCTGGCCGCCGCCAACCGCATGGAGGTCCCGCTGGTCAGCGCCCGGCTGACCCGCACTGCCGCCACCATCGCGGGGGCGGCCGGCGAGGTCGGAGAGTCCGAAGCCGGCCTGGCGCGCTCGCAGCAGGATTTTACCCGTGTGCTGCCGCAGACGCGGCCCGTGGCCGAAACGGAACTGCTGCAGGCGGCCGATGCGGCGCGGCAGGGCAATCCGGATCGGGCGATCGCGCTGTGCGACGAGGCAAGCGCGCTGCTGCGCCAGTTGCGTGTCGGCATCGATTCGACGCTGCTGGAGCCGTGCCTGGCGACCGAGGCCGCCGCCGCCGACCGCGACCCGCCACACGCACAGGCGCTGCTCACACGGATGTTCGAGACCGCGCAGCTTGCGCAGGGCAGCACCACCAGCCGGCAGATCGACGAGGCCGCCGCGCGGCTGGCGGCCGGCACGCACGGCCCGAAGGTCGCCGAGGCGATCCGCCGCCGCCAGGACGCGGCGCAGGTGCTCGCGGACCTCTACCAACGGCGTGACGCGCTGGCGCATCCGCCGCCGCCCGGCACGGTGCCACAAGCGGGCGGCGCGCTCAGCGCGGCCGAACTCGATAAGCGCATCGCCGCCGCGCAGAGCGAGCTTGCCGATGCCGACGGCGCGTTGCAGGCCGCCGCGCCAAACTATGGCCAGTTGGTGCAGGAGGTGGTGCCCGCCGCCGACGTGCTGAAGGCGCTCGCGCCGGGCGAGGCGTTCGCCGCCATCACGCTGACCGCGCACGGCGGCTGGACGTTCCTGCTGCGCAATGGCTCCACCACGGTGCGGCCGGTGCACGGCGACGAAGACTCGATCGCCGCGCTGGTCCACCAGGTGCGCGGCGGCATCGAAATGACCACCGCCACCCTGCCGACGTTCGATATCGCGGCGGCGCGCGCGCTGTACGACGACACGCTGGGCTCGGTGGCGCCGCAGCTTGGCGGGGCGCAGGCGCTGGTCGTGGCGCCGTCCGGCCCGCTGCTCGCCATACCCTTCGCGGTGCTCCTGACCGGCCCCGCCAGCCCGGGCAATCTCGCCGGCGCGCCGTGGCTGATCCGCCAGATGAGCGTGGCGCACGTCCCGTCCGCCGCCAATTTCGTGGCACTGCGCAAGGCCGGCAGCTCGACGGCGTCGCATCCCTGGCTGGGTTTTGGGGGTTTCCGCCCGGTGACCCTGGCGCAGGCGCGCGCCAGCTTCCCCGCCGCTGCCTGCCACGACAGCGCCGACCTGCTCGCCTCGCTGCCGCCGCTGCCCTCGGCGCTGCGCGAGCTCGGCGCGGCGCGCGAGGTGCTCGGCGCCTCGCCGGCCGACGAGATAGTGGGCGCCGGCTTCACCGTTCCGACGGTGCAGCAAGCCGACCTGCGGGACTACCGCATCCTGCATTTCGCCACGCACGCCCTGCTGCCCGCCGAGCTGCCCTGCGAGAACGAGCCGACCATCATCACCTCGGCGCCGCCGGGCGCGCACAACGCGTCGGGCGCCTTGCTGACGGCAAGCGACATCCTCGGGCTGAAACTCGACGCCAACCTTGTGATCCTGTCGGCGTGCAACTCCGGCGGACCGGGTGGCACGGTCGACGGCGAGAGCCTTTCGGGCCTTGCGCGAACGTTCTTCTACGCCGGTGCCCGCTCGCTGCTGGTGACGCACTGGTCGGTCAACGACCAGGCGGCGGCCTATCTGGTGGTCGCCACGCTGGCGCGGCTGCGCAGCGCACCGGCGGCGGGCGTCGCCGCGGCGCTGCGCGGCGCCGAGTTGGGGATGCTCGATGCCGCCGGCCACGCCATGCCGGCGGCGGTGGCGCATCCGTTCTACTGGGCGCCGTTCGCGGTTATCGGCAACGGGTCGGGCGCGCAGCAGGTCGCGGTGGCCGGGCAGGCCGCGCTTGCCGCGAACTGACCGGGTGGCTGCCGAAGCGTAGGGCGGAACAGCGCGGCGCATTCCGCCACTTTTGCGTGCCCTGGCACACCCGATCGCCGTGGCGTGATGGCGGAATGCGCTGCGCTGTTCCGCCCTACAACGCCGCCTACAGCGCCGCCTCGATGCGCTCTCGCAGCGTCCGCAGCACCGTGACGCGGGCGAAATACTTGTCGTTCGCGGGAACCAGCACCCAGGGGGCAAAGGCGGTGTTGGTGCGGTCGATCATGTCGCACACGGCTCGATCGTAGTCCGCCGCTTTTTCCCGATTGCGCCAGTCCTCTGGCGTTATCTTGAAGCTCTTGAACGGCGAAGCCTCGCGCGCGCGAAATCGCGCCAGTTGCTCCTCCGGCGTGATGGTCAGCCAGAATTTCACGACCACGCCGCCGGCTTCCGCCAACTGTTCCTCGAAATCGTTGATCTCGCCATAGGCGCGCATCCAGTCCGCCTCGGCGCAGAACCCTTCGACGCGCTCCACCAGAACGCGACCGTACCAGGAGCGGTCGAAGATGGTGACCCGGCCAAGCCGCGGCAGATGCCGCCAGAACCGCCACAGGTAGGGCTGCGCGCGCTCCTCCTCGGTCGGCGCCGCGATTGGGATGACGCGGTAATGCCGCGCATCAAGCGCCCAGACCATCCGGCGGATGGCACCGCCCTTGCCCGCCGCGTCCACGCCCTCGAACACCACGATCGCCGAACGCTGGCGGAATTTGCGATGCCGGGTCAGCAAATTGAGTGCCCCCTGGTGCTGCTCCAGCGCCCGGCGGTAGTCCTTGTGCGGCAGCGTCTGGCGGTAGTCGAGGGTGGACAGCACCGTGCGGCCGTCCAGCGGCGACGCCGGCGGGGCCACGGGTTGCGTCGCGGCCGCCGGCCGGTCGTCGGCCAGCCGCCGTTGCAGCGCCTCGGCGATCGCCCGGCCGACCGTGAGATAGCGGTAGTTCGGGTCGGTCCCCTCGACCACCGTCCACGGCGCGTGGCCGGTGCTGGTGCGGCGCAGGGCCAGTTCCGAGGTCTTGCGGAACCGGTCGTACAGCTTGAACCGCTCCCAGTCGGTCTCGGTGATGCGCCAGCGCGTCTTCGGGTCGCCTTGCAGAGCCGCCAGCCGTGCCTTCTGCACCTGCTTCGACAGGTGGAACCAGAATTTCAGCAGCAGCGCGCCCTCATCCACCAGCATGCGTTCCAGCCGGACGATGCGCTCCGCGGCGCGCACCAGCTCGTCCTCGGACGTATGGCCGGCGACGCGATCGAGGATGGGGGCGCTGTGCCAGGCGCCGAACAGGATGCCGATGCGCCCCTTCGGCGGCAGCGCGCGCCAGTAGCGCCACATCCGCGGGCGCTCGCGTTCCTCGTCCGACATCTCGCCGAACGCCGTGGTGACGATGTGCCGCGGGTCCATCCACTCGTGCAGCACGTTGAGGGTTTCACCCTTGCCCGCGCCGTCCACCCCGCCGATGATGATCACCACCGGGAAACCGGCCTTGGCGAGCAGGTCGTATTGCAGGCCCAGCAGGCGGGCGCGCAGGACCGGTTCCTCGCGGTCGTAGTCCGCCTTGGCGATCCGGTGGCCGAGTTCTGCCGATTCGAACATGCGCCGTGCCCTTCGCCGTGACCGTTGCCACCCCGCATCGGCTGGCGCGGCAAGGTTCACGGACTGCTCCCGCGCCGATATTATACCCCCTTGTCATCGATGGAGGCGAGACGCCCGTGCCGCGCGAAGCGCAACTGGCGGTGCTGTTCGCCGACGTGTCGGGCTCGACCCAGCTCTACGACACGCTGGGGGACGTCCGGGCGCGCAGCATCGTCGCGCGCTGCATCGCCGTCATGACCGAGGTGACACACCGCCACGGCGGCACGCTGGTGAAGACGATCGGCGACGAGGTGATGACGACGTTTGCCGACGCCACAGCGGCGGCGGAGGCCGCCTGCGAGATGCAGGAGGGCATCACCGGCGAGATGGTGGTGGAGGGCAGGCCGCTCGCCATCCGCGTCGGCTTCCATTTCGGCCCCACCCTGCTGGAGGAGGCCGACGTATTCGGCGACGCGGTCAACCTGGCCGCGCGCATGGCGAGCCAGGCCAAATCCGGCCAGATCCTGACCACCGGCGCCACCGTGGAGCACCTGACCGGCGCGCGGCGCAAGGCCTGCCGGCAGATCGACTTGACCCAGGTGAAGGGCAAGCGGGAGGAGATCGCGATCCACGAGGTGGTCTGGCAGGCCGCGGAAGCCACCATGGTGCGGGCGCCCTGGGCGACGCTGCACCGCGCCGGCGGGCGGCTGGTGCTGACGGCCGGGGGCACGCGGCTCGAATTGGGCGAGGGCCATCCGTCGCTGACCATCGGCCGGGCCGACCAGAACGATCTAGTGGTGCACCACCCGCTCGTTTCGCGGCTGCATGCGCGCATCGAGTATCGCAACGGGCGTTTCATGCTGACCGATCTCAGCGTCAACGGCACCTATGTCGAGGCGGACGGCGGCGCCAGCAGCTATGTGCACCGCGACAGCCAGGAACTGACCGGATCCGGCACGCTGGGCCTCGGCGAGGTTGTTTCGCCAGAGTCGCCGACGCGGGTTCGCTACGAGCCGGGGTAGACCGTTCAGGCTGACCGGCACGTGGTACACCTCTCCCGCTTGCGGGAGAGGTCGGCAAGCGAAGCGAGACGGGTGAGGGTGTTGCCGCGGCACGACCCTCACCCGCGTCGCAAGCACTCCGCGACCTCTCCCGCGAAGGGCGGGAGAGGTGAACGACCGGTGCGCTGACTGCAACTCAGAGCCTGAAAATGTTTCGTCGAGCCGGCGGATTTCGCGAGTCAACGGGAATCGGGTTGTCTAGAATCGGCATGGGGAACCTCATGGTGTTGTCGGCATGGCGCAGGAAGATGGTGCGGCGCTGATCGAAGGATTGCCGATCCAGTCGGCGCCGCAGCGGACGAGCGTTGCACTTCCGCGGCTTCGCACGGCAAACCGGCGGCAGGTAGCACTTCGTGCCGTGGACCTCGAGACCCTTGTTGCGACCATCGGGTGCGTCTGGTCTGGAGCTTCGTCGAAGGGCTGGACCTTGCAGCGTTGTACAGCACGATCAAGGCGGTTGAGGGTCAGCCCGGGCATCCGCCGGCCGACCCGCGCATCCTGCTGGCGCTGTGGCTGTATGCAACCGTGCAAGGGATCGGCAGCGCCTGCGAACTGGCGCGGCTGTGTGAGGAGCATATCGCCTTCCAGTGGCTGTGCGGTGGC
This sequence comes from uncultured Alphaproteobacteria bacterium, assembly GCA_963773345.1. GTDB lineage: Bacteria > Pseudomonadota > Alphaproteobacteria > Acetobacterales > Acetobacteraceae > Palsa-883. The sequence goes on from CAVZBG010000011.1 coordinate 635,522, forward strand.
GTCGGCATGAACGCCAAGACGCTGGCGGACTTCCGGGTGGCGCATGGCGCGGCGCTGGAGCAGTTGCTGGCCGACAGCTTCGCCGCGTTGCTGAGGATCGGCGCGACGAAGCTGGATCGCGTCGCCCAGGATGGCGTGCGGGTGCGCGCCGCTGCCGGGGCGGCGTCGTTCCGCCGGCACAGCACGTTGGAGGTTTGCCGGCAGGAGGCGGAAGAGCGGGTGCGCCGGCTGCGCGCCGAACTCGAGCAGGACCCTGGCGCGGCCAGCCGGCGACAGGTGGCGGCGCGCCAGCGGGCGGCGGACGACCGTGCGCGGCGCGTCAAGCAGGCGCTGGCGGTCACCGAAACGTTGCAGGCGCAGCAGCAAGAGCAGGCGCGTCAGCGTGCCGAGCGGGAGGCCAGGAAAGCCGCCCTCGCCCAGCCGGAGGAGGCAAAGCCGGTACCGCCAAAGCCGGAGGCAGAGAAGGAGCCGCAGGCTTCGACCACCGATGCCGAGGCGCGGGTGATGAAGATGGCCGATGGCGGCTTCCGGCCGGCCTACAACGTGCAGTTCGCCTCCGACACCACCAGCGGCGCCATCGCCGGCGTTGCGGTCGACAACAGTGGCTCCGACATGGGCAAGATGGCGCCAATGAGCGAGGCGCTCGGCGAGCATTACGGCCAGCGGCCGGGCGAGCACTTGGCTGATGGCGGCTACGCGAAGCTGGACGACATCAAGGCGTTGGCGGAAGCCGGCGTGACGGCCTACGTGCCGGTGCCGACGCCGCGGGACAAGACGCGCGATCCGCACGCACCGCAGCAGGCCGACGCGCCCGCGATTGCAGACTGGCGCGAGCGCATGGGCACCGAGCAGGCCAAGGAGATCTACAAAGAGCGGGCGGCCACCGCGGAATGCTCCAATGCCCAGGCGCGCAATCGCGGGCTGCGGCAATTCGTGGTGCGTGGTCTCGACAAGGTTCGTAACATCGCTGTCTGGCACGCCCTGACCCACAACATGGTGTGCGGCTGGCGCCTGGCGGCGGGTTGAACACCCGCCAGACGCGACCGCGCCAGCGCCGGAACCATACAGTCCCACACAAAGCTTGATCCAATCGTCCGGATACGGCGTGCGATCGCAACTCTTCGGGTTCCCGATCGCTACCGTGGCTGACAATGCCGGCTTGAACCGCATCAACGCGAGATGCCCCGCGCCACAAGCCCCCCAGCTGCGGCCATGGGAGCGTCCCGGCATCCCGCGCGTCGGTCCCACCAGAACACGATTCAGCGAACTCACCTCAACCGCCGATACATTTTCAGCCTCTCAGGCGAACCCGTACGTCAGATCGCCGTCCGTCACGCTCACCCGCACGCCCGCCACCTGCCCGCCCTCCAGCATGCGGTTCAGGAACGCGCCGCTGATCGCCGGCAGCATGGTGTTGGTCAGGATCGCGTCGATCATCCGCCCGCCGCTCTCCGGCTCGTTGCAGCGGCTGGCGATCAGCTTCACCACCTCGTCGTCGTAGCTGAACGGCACCTTGTGGTGCTCGCCGATGCGCTTCGCGATCCGGCCAAGCTGCAGCCGGATGATGTCGCCCATCACCTTGTCGCTCAGCGGATAGTACGGAATCACCAGCAGCCGCCCCAGCAACGCCGGCGGGAACACTTTCAGCAGCGGCGCGCGCAGCGCCTTCGCCACTTCCTCCGGCTCCGGCGTCAGCTCCGGGTCGCGCGCACATCGACATGATCAGGTCGGTGCCGACATTCGAGGTCAGGATGATCAGCGTGTTCTTGAAGTCGATCAGCCGCCCTTCGCCATCCTCCATCCGGCCCTTGTCGAACACCTGGAAGAAGATCTCGTGCACGTCGGAGTGCGCCTTCTCGACCTCGTCCAGCAGCACGACGCGAATAGGGCTTGCGCCGCACCGCCTCGGTCAGCACGCCGCCCTCGCCGTAGCCGACATAGCCGGGCGGCGCGCCCTTCAGCGTCGAGACGGTGTGCGCCTCCTGGAACTCGCTCATGTTGATGGTGATCAGGTTCTGCTCGCCGCCGTACAGCGATTCGGCCAGCGCCAGCGCGGTCTCGGTCTTGCCGACGCCGGACGGCCCGCACAGCATGAACACGCCGATCGGCTTGCTGGGATTGTCCAGCCCGGCGCGCGCGGTCTGCACCCGCTTGGCGATCATCTCCAGCGCATGGTCCTGGCCGATCACGCGCTGTGCCAGCGTCTTCGACAGGTCCAGCACCGCCTGGACCTCGTTCTTCACCATCCGGCCGACCGGAATGCCGGTCCAGTCGCCGACCACCGCGGCAACCGCCTGCTCGTCCACGCTGGGCAGGATCAGCGGCGTTTCGCCCTGGAGCGCCGCCAGCTCGGCCTGCAGCGTCTTCAGCTCAGCCAGCATCGCGCCGCGATCGGCGATCGGCATCTCGGCGGTTGGCTCGGCTGGTGGTGTGGCCTTCGGTTCGGTGCCCGGTGCAGCCGCCTCACCCAGCGCGGCGCCCTCGCGCAGCGTCGCGCGCAGCGCCAGCACCTTGTCGACCAGCGCCTTCTCGGTGCCCCAGCGCTCCTCCAGCCCGGCGAGCCGCTCGCGTCTCGCCCGCCAGCGCCTCCCGCGCCGAGGCCTCGCGCGCCACGGCATCGATGCCGATCGCGGTTTCGCGGCCGATGATCTCCAGCTCGGTCTCCAGCGCCTCGATGCGCCGGCGGCAGTCGTCCACCTCCGGCGGCACCGCGTGCTGGCTGACCGCGACGCGCGCGGCGGCGGTGTCGAGCAGGCTCACCGACTTGTCGGGCAACTGGCGGGCCGGGATGTAGCGGTGCGACAGCCGCACCGCCGCCTCGATCGCCTCGTCCAGGATCGCCACCTTGTGGTGCTTCTCCAGCGGCGCGGCGATGCCGCGCATCATCAGGATCGCCTTCTCCTCGCTCGGCTCGTCGACCTGCACCACCTGGAAGCGGCGGGTCAGCGCCGGGTCCTTCTCGAAGTATTTCTTGTATTCCGCCCAGGTGGTCGCCGCGATGGTGCGCAGCGTGCCGCGCGCCAGCGCCGGCTTCAGCAGGTTGGCGGCATCGCCGGTGCCCGCCGCGCCGCCGGCGCCGATCAGCGTGTGCGCCTCGTCGATGAACAGGATGATCGGCTTGGGCGAGGACTGCACCTCCTCGATCACCTGGCGCAGCCGGTTCTCGAACTCGCCCTTCATCGCTGGCGCCGGCCTGCAGCAGCCCGACATCGAGCGTGCGCAGGCTGACGTCCTGCAGCATCGGCGGCACGTCGCCGGCGACGATGCGCAGCGCGAAGCCCTCGACCACCGCGGTCTTGCCGACGCCGGCCTCGCCGGTCAGGATCGGATTGTTCTGCCGCCGGCGCATCAGCACGTCGACGATCTGGCGGATTTCCTCGTCGCGCCCGACGATCGGATCGATCTCGCCGTTGCGCGCCCGTTCCGTCAGATCGACCGAGAACTGCTTCAGCGCCTCCTGCTTGCCCATCTGCGCCGGGGCCATCGCCCCGCTCGCCTCGCCCGGCGTGCCGACCGAGCCGACGTGCGACCCGTCGGCGGCGCCCAGCGCGGCCTCCGGCGAGTTGGCCAGGATTTTGGCAAAATCGTCGGTCAGCGCCTCGGCCTTCACCTGGCGGAACTGCCGGCTGATCGCATACAGCGCGTTGCGCAGCGTCGGCGTGTTCAGGCAGCCCAGCACGAGGTGGCCGGTGCGCACCTGCGCCTCGCCGAACATCAGCGTGGAGAACACCCAGCCGCGCTCCACCGCCTCATCGATCTGCGGCGACAGGTCGGAGATCGAGGTGGCGCCGCGCGGCAGCTTGTCCAGCGCGGCGGTGAAGTCGGCGGCGAGCTTGGCCGGGTCGAGCTCGAAATGGCGGATGATGCGGTGCAGGTCGGAATCCTGCACCTGCAGGATCTGGTGCAGCCAGTGCACCAGCTCGACATACGGATTGCCCCGCAGCTTGCAGAACGCCGTCGCGCCCTCGATCGCCTTGTAGGCGATCGGGTTCAACTTGCCGAATGCAACGGTGCGGCTGATTTCAGTCATGCGGCTGGCTCCGGGTTGGCAGCGCGGTCATTCGCGGCAGGGGAAGACATCTTGGCATCGATCTGGCTCGCCATGCTGTCGGCACTCGCATCCAGAAACAGGTCAGCCGCGTCGGCGGTGGCGGTGCGAGGCGTGAGCCAGGTGGTCCAGCCGAGCTGCCCGGCGCGGCCGAGGCAGATCGGCGGCACCTGTTCGCGCCGCAGGATCAGGTTCACGTCCCAGATCAGCGTATCACCGACATAATTGCGCACAATCCGGGTCAGCCGGTGAAAACTGGAGCCGCCGGGCAGCAGGCGGTGATAGTCGGCGAGATCAAGCGGGCCGATCACGATGCGGAACTTGCTGCTGCCGGCTCCACACCCGCCGCCCGAGCAGGGCGGTGCGGCCAAGCGCGGCTGTGCGCGGCGATGCGCCGAGCCGCGTCCGGTCCGGCTCGGGCAGCGTCAGCCAGGCGCCGATGAAGCATTCGACCCGCACCGGCACCTCGAAGAAGGTGGCAAGGATCGCCGACAGCCCCTCGGCGTGCCGTGTCTGGCAGGACAGGTGGCCGGCAAAGTGCAGCTTGGTCAGGTCGGGCATCGCGTCGCGACCGCGCAGCGAGTCCATCCCCAGGCCGAACAGCGCGCCGACATACAGCGCGAAACGGTCGTCCTCCGGCCGGTCGAAGCTGACGGTCGGCCGCGAATTCGCCCAGGCGCGGTAGAACAGCGACAGCGCGCGATGGTGGAAGACGTCGGCGAAACGCTGGAAGCTGGGGTCGCGGTAGTTGCGCGTGCGGTCGCGCGCATATTCGGTCAGGTGCAGCGGCAGCGGGCCGTCCGGGCCGAACAGGCCGAAGAAATGCTGCAGCAGCCGCGGCCCGGTGCCGTTCTGTTGGCTGACCCAGCCGGCGAGCGTGGCCGGGGCGAACTCGACCGTGGGAAGCTGGGCCAGCCGCATCGCGTCCTGCGCCGGGCGGACCGAGCGGCCGAACCGGGGGCGGTCGCGAATGCAGCGCCTCCAGCCGGCGCATCGCCTGATAGAAACTCCACGCCCACGGCGCCGCGGCGAAGTCCGCATACAGATCCGGCGTGAGCGCGGCCGGGCGGGGCACGGCGCCGCGCAGCGTGTCGTCCACCGGCGCATCCTGGGTGAGAAGGTCGCTCGCGTCCATGGTCAGGCGGCTCCCGCGCCGGTCGCCGGCCCCACCCAGTTCGCCAGTCCTGCCTTGGTCACAGGCGCCACCTCGGTCACAGACGCCACCTCGGTCACCAGCCCCACCTTGGTCACAAGACCGAGCGCTGGCCGAGACGCATCGGCCACCTTATCACCTCGCCGCGCTCCGGATTCATCAGCACGGTCTCGGTGAAGGCGTTGATCGAGACATATTTCGCGAAGAAGCGGTCCAGCACGGCCGCCAGCAGAATCCCGCCGGCGCCGCCGAACGGGTTCTCGTCGATCGTCAGCGTCAACTGCAGTCCGCGGCCGACCGCGATCGGGCCGGCGCCTGGAATGCGCCGCACGATCGGCTGGCAGGCCACCGAGGTCAGGCCCTCGAGCTGGCGCGCGGCCACCGAGGTCGGCGACGGGATGTAGAGCCGCAGCAACTCGCGCAGCGCCGCGGCGCCGTGCAGCGCGTCGGTGTCGACCAGGCTCAGGTAGTTGAGGCCGAGATGGCTGATGAAGCGCCAGGCATAATCGCCGTCGCCGCGACACGGCCTCGGCGCGACGGGCCCCACCAGGCAGCGTATCGAGGCGACCGGCGCGCTGACCGCGATGGTGAAGTCGGTGTGCTGCTTGCCCACCGGCATCGCCAGCGGCAGATCCCGGTTGGTGCACATCAGCTCCAGACCGAGCTGGCGCAACCCCGGGGGATAGGGCGCGTGATCCGCGTCCACCAGGGAGATGAAGGCCTCGTGTCCAATATAGCTGGAGCGCGGTCCCCGCTGGCGGGCACGCGACGACAGTTGCCGCGGCACGCGATGCAGCACGTAATAGGCCCGGTGCTCCGACTTGCGGCTGAGATCGTTGGCCGCAGTAGAACGGCAGGAACGGCTGCGGCGCGCTGCCGTCGGCGGCGAACCCTTCCACGGCAGTGACGCTGAACACCTCGTAATCCAGCGGGCGCATGCGGTCGGGCACGATATGCAGCTCGGCTTCGCGGCCGGACAGGTTGATGCGGTCGCTGCGCTTGGGGAACAGGTTGATCGCCGGCGTGCAGAACAGCGCGAACTGGTCGGGGCCGAACGCGCTCGCCAGCGCCGGCTCGCTGCGGGTCAGCAGCAGCAGGATGTCCAGCTCCTTGCCGGCGCAGCGGCCCACCGGACGATCGAGTTCGCCGAACTCGACGAACAGGAACCGCTCCGGCATCGCGTAGTATTCCTGCAGCAGCCGGTAGCCGTCGAACGACTGCGGGACGCGCGGCAGCAGCGCCTCATCCGGATCGAAGCCGAGCGCGCGGACCGAGTGGTCCGGCAGGCGTTCCTGCCACGGCAACGGCCGCTCGGTCGGACGCACATAGACGGCCGCCAGGTTGGCCAGCAACTGCTCATAGAGGCGCACCCGCGCGCCCTCCGGCCCGGCGAGGAACACCGCCAGCCGGTCGAGCGCCAGCTTGGTGAACGCCGCCTCCCCGGTGGTGCGCAGCCGGATGCGGATCGCCGCCCGCACGCCGCGCTGTTCCGGCAGACCGAGGGCGGCGACGGCGCCCGGCGAGGCGATGTATTCCGCATCGGCGATCTCGATCGGCAGCAACTGGACTTCGTGGCCGGTGCGGAATTCGCAGTTGGTCTGGTCTTCGGTGCCGAGCAGGCTGCGCAGCTCCGTGCCGGCCGGCAGCACCGCGCCCTGCGGCATGCCGCGCAGCGTGTCGCTCCGGGTTGAACTGCACCACCGCCATCGACGGCGTGGGCGCCAGGTAGTGCGGATAGACCATCTGCAGCAGCGACTGCGTGAAGGTCGGGAATTCCGCCTCTATCTTGAGCTGCACGCGCGCGGTCAGCAGCGCAAACCCCTCCAGCAGCCGCTCCACATAGGGGTCGGCGACCTCGACGTTGCCGAGGCCCAGTCGGCCGGCGATCTTCGGGTACTGGCGGGCGAACTCGTCGCCCGTCTCGCGGATGATACGCCAGTTCGGCCTCGTACAGGCGCAGCAGCCGCGGGTCCATCAGCCGCGCGTCCTGGCGTCCGTCACCACCGCCATCCGGGTCTCGAGCTCGATCATCGTTTCGAGAAACAGCTGCTGCGGCACCGGCTGCGCCCACAGCTCGCCCTGGATCTCGAAGGTGATCGCCGAGGTGGCCTCATCCTCCGCCGGACGGACGCAGCCGCACCTTCAGCGAGTCCGGCCGGATGCGCGGCTCGAAGGCGCGGATCGCCTCGGCGATGCCGCTCTCCAGCGAGCCGAGCTTGCGCGCGGTGCCGATCAGGCCGGCGAAACTCGGGATGCCGAAATTGATCACCGACTTCGCCGCCAGCGGCGCGCCATCCAGATCTTCGGTCGCCACGAGGTTGGTGGTGTTGAGCAGCCAGGCCAGATCGCGCAGCACCGCCCGGCGAAGCTGCTGCATGCTGAGCGTCTGCTGGTCAAGCGATTCGCGCTTGTGTTCCGGCGCGTCGTCGGTCAGCCGGTCGAGCAGCGACGGCTGCAGTCGCTCCCGGCTGGCGAGCTCGACCATGGCTCAGCCCGCGGCATCATCCGGGGCGCGGAACGCGATCCGCCGTATGTCCATCAAGGCGAATTCCGCGGCATCGGTGGCCAGCATGCGCTGGCCGAGCCCGAGGAACCAGCTCGCCGTTTTCCCGCCACTCGGTGCGCCGCGCCAGGGCCAGCGTCGGCGTCTGCCGCCTGCTCCGACCCGGGGTAGCGGGTCGGGATGAAGCCGAACGACTCCCCGCCATTGGTCCAGACGAAATGCGCCGGCATCCAGACCTGGTCCCGCAGGTCCGCCGGCGGCTCGATGTCGAGCGTGCGCAGGCGGTGGAACGGGACCCAGTAGTACTTGCCGTCGACCATCGCCTCCAGCATCGGCCCCAGCCGCGGGTCGGCGTCGGCGATCCATTCGAATTCCTGCCCGTCGATGCTGCCGCCGAGGGACGGGTGCCTGCTCGAAGGCCTCGTCGCGCAGGCTTGCGGCCTCGGCCGGCTTGCCGGCGGCCAGACCGCGGTTCGCCTCGATCAGCAGCGACATCCACGGTTCCGGGTCGGCGAAGATGGTCGGCGTGCGGGTCGCCGGCGAACACCCGCGCGCGCAGCAGCTCGCACCGGATCGCGGCGCGATAGGCCTGCGCCATCGGCAGCGCGAGCGGATCGAGTTCGGCCGCGGCGGTAAGCTGGGTGACCGCGCGCTCCCACTCGCCGAACACGCAGAACATCTGGAACAGGAAAGTGCGCAAGGCCGCGTCGCGCGGGGCCTTGCGCACCTCCTGCTTCAGTTGCTCGAGCGCGGCGCGGGGCGTCGCCCGTCCGCAGCAGCTCGCGCGCGTTCATGCGCGGCCGTTCGCCGACGGCACCGCGCTACAACGTCGCCGTCGAGACGTCCGCGACGTTCTTCACCATGGTTCCAGCCAGCTGGCGACCGCCGGCTGGAGCGAGCCGTCCGGATTCTGCTGGCAGTAGTGGATCTGCAATGCCGCCATATGCGAACGTGACGGTTTCCTTCGGCGACTCGTCGTCGTGGCTCCACGAGAGCGTCTTGACCGCGACCAGCTTGAAATCGAAGCGCAGGAAGGTGAACCCGGCCGTGTTGGCCCCGCCGCCGCCGGCACCGACGCTCTTGCGCAGCGCGAGGCAGGCGTATGCTGAATGCGGTCCCCGCGCAGCACATCTGGAACAAGGTCGGCGAGGACACGTCGATCTTGCGGGTGATCGAGAACGGGTTGAAGGTGATCTTGCCGGCGCCGGCGCCGCCGCTCTGGCTGCCGATGTTCAGCGTCTGCTCGATATCGAAGCTGTAGTCTTCGATCTCGAAGATGTTCCCGAGGGTGATCTTGCCGCCGGAGATGGTGGCGCCCGTGGGGGTCACTCCGTAATTCTTGATAGCGTTCCAGAGATTGTCCCCGAGGTGTTCTGGCTCCAGTCGGTCTGGGATTCCGAGGACGGAGGCTTTCCGCCGTAGGGGTTGAAGATGACGTATGCGTCATGGCCATGGTGTCGGTCCTTTCCGGTTAGGTGTGGTGATGGCTTACGGGTCGCCCCCCGTTGGCGTGGCGTTATTTCGGCATCCGCGAGACCAGGCGCAGCGAGACGGTCAGTCCTTCAAGCTGGTAGTGCGGCTTGAGGAAGAACTTGGCGCTGTAGTAGCCAGGGTTTTCCTCATTCTGCCTCGACCACGACCAGGCCTTCGGCCAAGCGGATGCGTCGCCTTCCACTCCTCCGAGGAAGTATCGGGCGAGCCGTCGACATATTGGTTGAGCCAGGTCTGCAGCCAGGCCTGCAGCTGCGCCATGGTCATGGTGGCGCCGATCTTGTCGCGCACCATGCACTTCAGGTAGTGCGCGAAGCGGCAGCTGGCGAACAGGTACGGCAGCCGCGCCGCCAGGTTGGCATTCGCGGTCGCCGCCGGATCGTCGTATTCCTGCGGCTTCTGCAGCGACTGCGCGCCGATGAACGCCGCGAAGTCCGAGTTCTTCTTGTGGATCAGCGGCATGAAGCCGTTCTTCGCCAGCTCGGCCTCGCGCCGGTCGCTGATCGCGATCTCGGTCGGGCACTTCATCGCCACGCCGCCGTCGTCGGTCGGGAAGGTGAAGGCCGGCAGGCCCTCGACCGCGCCGCCGCTCTCGATGCCGCGGATGCGGCGTGCACCAGCCGTACAGCTTGAACGCGCGGGTGATGTTGGTGCCCATCGCGTAGGCCGCGTTGGCCCAGCAGAATTTGCTGCTGTCCGCGCCCTCGGTGTCCTCCTCGAAGTCGAACTCCTCGACCGGCTCGGTCTTCGCGCCGTACGGCAGGCGGGCCAGGAAGCGCGGCATGCACAGGCCGAGGTAGCGGGAGTCCTCGCTCTCGCGCAGCGACGCCAGGCGGCGTATTCCGGCGTCTGGAAGATCTTCGTCAGGTCGCGCGGATTGGCCAGCTCGCCCCAGCTCTCCATCTCCAGCACGCCGGGCGCCGGCGACGGCGATGAACGGCGCGTGCGCCGCGGCGGCGACCTGCGCCATGTCGCCCAGCAGCTGCGCGTCCTGCGGGCTGTGGTCGAAGTAGTAGTCGCCGATCAGCAGCCCGTACGGCTCGCCGCCGAACTGGCCATACTCTTCCTCGTACAGCTTCTTGAAGATCGGGCTCTGGTCCCAGGCCGTGCCGCGGAACTTCTTCAGCGTCCGCCCGAGCATCCTTCTTCGAGATGTTCAGCACGCGGATCTTCAGCGTTCTCGTCGGTCTCGGTGTTGTTGACCAGGTGGTGCAGCCCGCGCCAGGCGGCCTCCAGCTGCTGGAAGTCCTCCGTGGTGCATGATCACGTTGATCTGCTCGGTCAGCTTGGCGATCGATCGCGGCGATGATCGCCTCGATGGTGCGCAGCGCAGTCGCCCGAGATCAGCTGCGTGTTGGCCAGCGCCTGCTGGGCCAGCGTCTGCACCGCGCGCCTCGACCGCGGCGCGCGCGCTGTCGGTCTTCGGCTTGAACTCCTTCGTCAGCAGCGAGGCGAATTCGCTGCGTCTCCTGCGTCATTACGCCCGCGGCCGGACCTGCCGCGCTCGCTTCTGTCCCCGACATCGTCTTACTCCTCCCCGGTAGTGGCCGTAGCAGCCGGCTTCGGCGCGGCGGCGAGTGTCTGCAACAGGGCCGGATCGTTCAGCACCTTGGTGATCAGGTCCTCGGCGCCGCTCTTGCCGTCCATGTAGGTCAGCAGGTTCGAGAGCTGCGTGCGCGCCTCGAGCAGCTTGTTCAGCGCGTCGACCTTGCGCGCCACCGCCGCCGGCGAGAAATCGTCCATGCTCTCGAAGGTGATGTCGACCGCCACGTTGCCCTCGCCGGTCAGCGTGTTGGGCACCATGAAGGCCACCCGCGGCTTCATCGCCTTCATGCGGTCGTCGAAATTGTCGACGTCGATCTCCAGGAACTTGCGGTCGGCCACGGCGGCAGCGGCTCGGCCGGCTTGCCGGAGAGGTCGGCCATGACGCCGACCACGAAGGGCAGCTGCACCTTCTTCTCCGAGCCGTAGGTTTCCACGTCGTACTCGATCTGCACGCGCGGCGCCCGGTTGCGGGCGATGAATTTCTGACTGCTCGGCTTTGGCCACGGTCTGCCTCGCTGGCTACTGGGTTAGACGGCGTGTATCGCACACCCGCGGCCGGTGTGGGTGTGATTTCGTTCACTCGTTGTCCGGCCGGTTGGCGCCCGCTGGGTCATTCGCGGTTACCGACAACGTTCTGTACCTGCGACAGCCCATCCGGGGCAAGCTCTCGGACGATTTCCAGGAAATTCTTTTCGGCCAGCCCCGCCGCGCGCTGGATCAGCATCGACAGCGGGCTGGCCGGCTCGTACCGCTGATAATAGCGACATACCAGGTCGAGCAGGCGCAACGCATCGGCGCGATTGGTGACCTCGGTCAAGCTGCCGATGCTCACACCGCCGCGCCGCGCCCCCGGCGCCGCACCGGCCGCCGCGCCGCCGGCGGCATCCGCCGGCGCTTCGCCCTCCGCCGCCGGCTCGCCCGCCTCCTCTGCCTGCTCGCTCGGCGCCGCATAGCGCTCGATCGTGCGCGCAAGGTCCTTCAGCAGCTTGATCAATCCGTCGAAGTCCGGCCCGGTGCCGTAGCCGGCGCGCGAGTCGAACACGGCCGGGATCGCGGTGGCCGACGCCGCGGCATCCGCCGCCGCGGTGCGCAGCGCCTCGAGCCGCGCCGGATCGCTGTCGATGAACGCCTGGCGGATCACTGTCTCGTTCGGCTTCTCGCCTTCCTCCGGGGCCTCGATCGCACCGGTCGCGACCGCGACGTCGCGCCATGAATACTGGCCGAGCCGCGCCGAGCGGGCGAGCGGCAGGCTGCGAAGATGCCGCAGCACCATCCCCGGATGCGCCAGGCGCAACAATGCGTTCGCCCGCAGCGTCGGATCGTTGTCCTCCTCCGGATCGAGCTGCGGGTGGATTTCCTCCCAGCGCGCATCCAGCAATTGTCGCGTCATCGACAAGACTTCGGCGAATGCCGGCAGACCGGACAGATGCAGCCGGGCCACCGCAAGGTGTCCCAGCACCCGCAGATCGCGCGTCCGCTCCAGCAGCCCGCTGGCCTGCTGCTCGACCTCTTTCCAGTCCGGCTCTTCCGCCGGGATGATGGTGTCGCCGTACTGCTGCTCGGGCTTGCCCTGCGCGGCGCGCTCGAGCGCACCGAAGTCAGGATCGAATTCGAGATTCGGGCCGGCCGGCGAGCCGTCCGACACCACCTCCAGCAACGTGCCGGCGTCTAGCGGCGGCATGTCATGCACAGCTCAGGGAAGCGCCATGCTGCACTGTCTTGCACCGAAGCCTCCCTCATCGCGATGTTGCGCCCGCGTGCGCAGCCTTGCTGCGCCGCCTGGCCGCGGTCCCGGAAACGATGCTCGCTCAGCGGCCGAAAAAAGTCCAGGAGGATAATCAGCGGGTATTTTTCGCGGGTTCGCCGTCACCGAATTCGCCGCCGCCGGCGGCCGGGCCGCATTCGCCACCCGGGGTGGCGCGGGCCGCATTCGCCGCCGGGGGCGGCGCGGGCCGAACGCGCCGGCGGCGGCGCTAGCCGGGTTCGCCGCTCTCCCGCGCCTCGATCACTACCGCGGTGACGTTGTCGTTGGTCTGCCGCGCCACCGCGGTGTCGATCAGCCGCTGGGCCGGATCGTCCTGCTCCTGGGCGAGCACGGCGGCGATCACCTCGCGCGGCACGCACTTGGACAGCCCGTCGCTGCACAGCAGGATGCGCTCGCCCGGGCGAAGCTGATCGGTGACCTTGTCGAGGGCGAACTCGTCCGCCTCGCCCGCGCCGACCGCGCGCGTAACGATGTTGGCGTGCGGGTGGCTCTCCGCCGCTTCCGGCGCAAGCTGGCCGGCATCCACCAGCTCCTGCACCAGGCTGTGGTCGCGGGTGATCTGCGACAGGGTCCCGCCACTCATCAGATAGGCACGCGAATCGCCGACCCAGAGGCAGGCGAAATGGCTGCCGCGCGCACACACGATCACCGCGGTGGAGGCGATGATGACCTCAGGCCCGCGCGACGCCGCCTCGGCCAGCAGGGCGGCATGCACGGCGCTGATGCGGCTGCGGATCTCGGTCAGCGCCTCCGCCGCGCCAAGCCCGGGCGGGATACCCCCCAGCGTCTCGGCGATCATGCCGGACGCGACTTCGCCGGCGTCATGCCCGCCGGCCCCGTCGGCGACCGCCCACACGCCAAGGTCGGGGCGGTCGACGTAGGCATCCTCGTTGTGCGAGCGGGTCGGCCCGGTATCGCTGGCGGCCCAAGAGTGCAGCGCCACGGTCATGCCTCCTCCGGTGCCGGTGCGTCGGTGCCCAGCATTGCGATGAACTGGGCCGCGTCAGGCAGCGCTGCGAGCGTCAGGCGCGTCGCCGCCACGCGCGGCCCGCCGTCGGTCCACCACAGGCCGGCACGCGGCGTCTCCATCGCCGCGCCGGCAATCGGCGGCAGCCCCCGCGCCACCTGGTCCGCCACCTGGTCGGGCGGCGTATCGTCATCCAGCGCGGCGCGCCCGGCTGCCTCGCAGATCTCCAGCCACGGGCCGGCACTGTCCGCCGCCGGCACGCCGCCGCCGGGGGGAAACACAGCGGCCAGGGTCAGCGGAAAATACCGCCCGACGCGATCGACGCTCGGCATCAGCAGGCCGAGCACCGCGCCGACGCCGCACATGCCGCCCGGCAGCAGGAAGCGCCAGACCGGCGAATCCAGGAACGCCGGCAGCCAGGCGTCGCCCAGGTGCGCCTGGCTGGCCGCCATCGCGCGCTGCAGCCAGGCATCCCAGGGACGCACGAAGCTGCCGGGCAAGCCGAGCTGAACGAAGTCGCCACGCGACGGCAGCTTGCCGAACAGGCCCGCCTCCGCCGTCCGCGCCGCGGCGGACGTGGTCATCGGCACGCCTTCGCGGCAGCCGGCGCGTGCCCGCATCTGCTGACCGTGCGACGGCGCCAGATGGCTCTATGCTCCAAGCGATGCGCTCTCCCTGGTGCCGCGCGCCCTGCTGCCATGCGATTGTGCGAGGAGGCCCGTTACGCCATCAAGTGGTATCGCATCGGACCACCGGTCGCCAAGGCCGCTCGTGCGCCGGTGGAGATTCAGAGGGTGTGAAACAAGTCTCACCTTCTGCGCCGTATGGTGGTATAGTAAAAGCACGATCCCGTTCAGCAGCGATCCCCGGGGGCAGACCTCGGTGCGGGGCTGATCCTGCACGGAACACCAACCATTTGTGAGAGGAAGCCGCCATGCGCGCTGCCATTATGACCCTGATCGCCGCCCCGCTGGTGCTGGCCGCATTGCCAGCAGCCGCGCAGAGCAACCCGTCGTCCGACCAGATCATCCAGTCGCTGAAACCGACGGGCAACCTGCTGTCCGGCGGAACCCGCGGGATTCGCATGGCGAATCCGAACGCGACCGAGGAAACCCCGCAGGCATCGGGGTCTCCGGCGGCCGGATCGCAGGCGTCGGCCGCGCCGATGCCGGCACCGCGGGCACCGGCACCGCGGACACCGGCACCGCAATCTGCGGCACCGGTGGCGACCCGCACGGCCTCCGCGGCCCCCACCGGCGCGCCCCAAGCCCCGTCGGTCAGCCTGTCGGTCGAGTTCACCTCCGGCTCGGCGGACCTGACGCCGCAGGCGCAGCAGACGCTCGACCAGCTCGGCAAGGCGTTGTCCAGCAGCGACCTGGCGCAATACCGCTTCCGCATCGAGGGCCATACCGACACGGTTGGCGCGGCGGGCTACAACCAGACACTCTCCCAGCAGCGCGCCGACGCCGTGGCCGCCTATCTCGAAAGTAAATTCGGCGTGAGCGCGTCCCGACTCCAGGCGATCGGCATGGGCGAGCAGGGGCTGCTGGTGTCCACGCCGCCCAACACCCCCAACGAGAAGAACCGCAGGGTGAACGTCGTCAACCTCGGCGCCTGACGCCAACTTGCCGCTCAACGGCCGCGCGCGGGTGGGGCGTGTCGCGGATGGCGATGACGCGACCATTGAGGTAAGGCCCGGCGCCGCCAGCTACGGGGCGCCGACGCGGCGGCGGCTGTTCTCCACGCTGGCGGTCGGCGGCGCGGCGGCGGCCGTCGGCTGCTGCGGGGTCTGCGGCTGGCTGCTGTGGCCCCGGCTGACAGCGCCGCCGCAGCCGGCCCCGACGCCGGTGCTGGCGCCGCCGCTTCCCGCGCCAACACCGCCGCCGCGATTCCCGATCACCACCGCCGATGAGGCGACGATCCTGGCGCACGTCGCCCAGCACCTGACGGTGTTCCGGTTCGACGCCAATCCGAACATCGCCGTGCTGGATTTCCCGACGCTGCGCATGCAGGGCGACATGCTCAACCGCGTCGCATCGCTGATCGAGAAAGCCGGGCTGCCGCATGACCGGGTGCTGACCGATGCGGAGCTCAACGCCGCGATCCGCGAACGCGGCGACACGGTGGAAACCTACTACTACGGCCACGACTATCCGGCGAGCGCGCTGACCCGCTTCTTCACGCTCGCCGATCGGGTGCACGTCGCCTTGGAGCCGGAGGAAGAGCGGCTCCGCGCGCTGGTGCGGCAGTTGGGCTGGTTCTCACCCGGCGCCGTCGGGTCGCTGATCAGCCTGACGCGCACCAACGAGACCATCAACGAGACGACGCGTGCCACTATTCTGCACCACGAACTGTCGCACGGCGAATTCTTCAGCGATCCGGCCTACGCCGCCTATGTCCGCGCCTTCTGGCTCACGGCGCTGACCGAGGACGAACGCGGCGCGATCCGCCGGTTCCTCGGCTCGATGGACTACGACACTGGCATCGAGGAGCTGATGTACAACGAGATGCAGGCCTATTTGATGTTCACCTACGATCCGCGCTTCTTCCTGCCGTCCAACGTGAACATGACCCCGGGGCGCCGGCTGCAACTGCAGACGGAGTTCCTCAAGGGCATGCCCGAGTGCTGGTTGAAGCTGGCCCTGGCGCGCCACCTGCGGCTGGCGGCGGATTAGAGGGGCAGTCGCAGATCGCGATTACGGAAGCCATTGATGGTGAACTCGCCGCATCGGTGAAGAGGAAGGCTTGCGGCGGTGGTTCGCCACGCGGATCGCGCACCAGCAGCCAGCGAATGGGCACAGCAGGCGAGCCGCCACGGTAGCAAACGGCGGTACCGGACCCTGCCCCCGGGCGTGACCCGGGGGGCGATCTCAACGACACGATTGGTGCGGCCGTACCAGAGCGTGACAGTGTGGCGTTGCCAAACCGTGCCGGCATCGTGCGGCACTTGCGCCAGTGTGGGCAGGCGCTTGCCCCCCGCCTTCGCAGGGGCAGGCTCTTGGCCGCCGGCCGTCCGCGGCCCGGTCGTCTGGGTGGTACGGGCGCATAAAGATTGGCGTCGAGGCGCAGTCGGGTGACGACACTGACATAGTTTCGGACGGCGCCGAGGAATTCGATGCATGCCCACGGGCTTGACCCGAGGGGCGGCGAACGCAGTGTCGCCGACGATGACAATCCGGCGGTCCGGCAGCCAGCGACGGATCTGCAACGCGACCTGGCCGGCACTATCGAGCAACGTCTTCGCCGAGCGTGGCTTACCGTCGTAGCAGCGCTTGGACGGAGCGAGCACGGTGAGAAACGGCAAACCCATGATGCGGCCGGCCCAGGGTATGTGGACGAGCAATTGCGCGGAAAGCCAGCGCAGACCGCTGGTCCCCGGCCTTCCCCGGGGCAGGCTTGACGACAGCAATTCTCAATTTGGCATTTTGGACGATCTCGGCGGTTTGGGATTGGCGGGACGGTTTTCTGCGGCCGGTCAGGGCGGTTGCGGCGCAGGCTTGAGAAAGGCCATCGTTTGGACGAGATCGTCCCAGGACGGGAAGATGAGGAAGGTGGTAATAGCCGCCAGGCGGCTGAAGAACTGTGCCCGGGAACTGACCTTTGATCGGGCGAGGCGCCAGAATGCCTCGGCGTGGTCACAGACGGTGTGGAAGGCAAACGCCAGCAGATTGAGCGTCACGAGCAGGGCAGCCAGGTTTTGCTTGCCGTGACCGTAGCTGTGCTCAAGGTGGTAGCCTGTGTTCTTGAGCACGTTGAACGTCTCGTTCTCAATCTTCCACCGGGCACGTCCGCAGGCGGCACGTTCCCCGACGGTCTCACGGCTGACCGGCAGGTCGGTGATGAAGCTGTTGCGGTAGGTGACCTTCCCGGTGGGGTCGCGGATCTCGATCTCGAACCAGTTGACGCCCATCGCATCCTTGCCGTCGCGCAGCGGCACGCCGGACAGCCAGCGAAACTGGTGCGTGAACTGCTTGCGGCCGCGTTTGACCGGCACGATGTGGGTCGGCAGCTTGATGCCGGTGACGGACTCCTGGATCAGCGGATGGGAGTCCGGCTTGCAGACGAACACGAAATGGCCGCCCGTGGCCAGGACCGCCTCGCAGATCGGCTGGCGGGAATACAGGTCATCGCCGAGATAGATCGGGTTGAGGTGGGCGTATTGGCCACTATGCGCGGCCAGCCAGCAGCCTGCCCCTGCGAAGGCGGGGGCCGCGCCTCGCGGCTTTCGCAGTCCTGCTTCACGGTGCCGTCCTGCGGTGAGATGAACTCCGGCTGCAACGGCACGACGTGGTTGTGCCCGGGCGCGACCAGCGTCGCGGCGAGCATGGTGTGGTGGTACTCGGTCTGCCGCGCAGCCGCGTTGAGCACTGCGCGCAGTTGATGTCGTTGGAACAGAAATACTCGGTGCCGTCCAACGCGATCAGCACATGATTGCCTGGCCGGCGGAACGCCGACAGGGCGCCAGACTGCTCGATCTCCGCCACGACCGCGCCAAACACCGGATGCAACAGCGCTGGGTCGGCGGGGTCCAGCATGGCGCGGATGTGGTTGTCGCTGGGGATTTTCGCCAGCCCGAACAGGCTCTCGCAGTTCGATCGGCCGTGGCCCTCTTGCAACTGTCTCTGGTGCGCCAGGAAGGACGGGCTCTGCATGAAGAACACCGAGAACGCGGCCATGCCGATATCGGCGATCGAGTAGGTCGCGTTCATTCCCCGGCGCTTGTCGGGGAACCTCTCGCAGCACTGGCGCAGCCGGCCGATCAGGGTCTCCAGGCGTTGCACCCGGACGTTGAATCCGATCTCGGCCGATTTGCGAAACGGCTCGTGGCGGCCTGCGGTGGAATTTCCCCAGCTGTGGCAATTCGAACTCACCAGCCATGCTCGCCCGACAGGCTATTGCAAATGCGATTCGTCCGCATTGAGAACCGCTGGCTTGACGAAGTGTCCCTTGGAGGATCGGGTCGGATCGCGGTAGATGCCGCGGGCGCTGATCTTGTGTCCCCAGCGCCGCTCGATGGTGTCGTCGACGCCAATCACTACGGTGGCATCGGCGCTGACGAAGGTGGCGACCAGCAGGCGCAGCAACCAGCCTGCCACGGCGCGGGACGACCACACCGCTCGGTTGAGCACGCCATGGTAGATCGGGAAGTCGGTCTCCTGCTCCCGCCCGAGAATCCGCAATGCCGCGGTGACGGTCCGCTTGCCCGGCGCCAGGATGGCGCCGGCCACCAGCAACAGGACGTTCTGCCAGGTTGGGCGGGTGAACTGCTGCGACAAGCTGGCGAGCCGCGACAGCAGACGTTCCGGCAGGGGGGACTCGCAGGACGGAGGGGTTGGATCGGACTGTTCCATCCCATGCGTAGAATCGAACTCGACCGAATCGCGGCAAGCGCCGGCTCGCCAGGCGGCCCAGGAGTGGGCAGACTGACCGCCATGACGGAACCGGACCCGGCCCTGGCTACCATCGCTGCCATGTTCGCCGATCTCGAGGTGGTAAAATCCGGCGGCGGGTACACGCTGGTTGACCCTCGCAGCGGTGCTCCGCTCGCCCGGCTGAAGCCGTTCCCGCAATCAGATCGCTTCGAGCTGTTCTACTGGTCCAACATGAGGGGACGCTGGCGCACCTTCGGAGATTTCGGACGTCTCAGGCTCACTCTCGAGCGAGCCCGAGAGAGCTTCCGGGAGGAAACAATCTTTCACGTCCACCCCGGGCGGTGAGCCTGCTCATTTTTCGATAAAGTCGAGCTCAGGGATCGCAGAGGAAGAATGCAGCGCTTCGCGCGAAGCGCCATTGCTTGCTTGCCTTCTCTGAGATCTCGGAGCCTGCCCCCGGGCAATTGTCCTACGGTCGTGCCACAACTGCGAATCGAATTTCCCGAGTCTGGAACGCTCGGTTTACCGGGGGTCGAGTCAGGAACTGCAATCGCCGGAGTTGGCCGGCCGCACCAGCCGCGATGTGGAACGAAAAGAGTTCGAGGCTGCACCTATCTGCACCTTTCATGGATTGGCGGTGCAGACGCATTCCGTCCGGGACTAGGAAAAACGACCCGTACCAGGAACGGTATCTCCGGGTCTGCCGCAAATTGTGCCGTAAACCATTGGTACAAAGACCAAAATTCATTCCGCACTTCTGGGACTCCCATAGGCGATTGTCCCGGGGGGCCTCTGCGCCGCTGTGTTTCAAGCGGACTTCGCGGGCGGCACTTTGCGTCGCCGTGTCGCACACCGATATTGTCACGTCGCAAACCTGGACCCGCATGTCACGCACCCGCACCGCCATGCGACGCCCTTGGCATGCCGCGAGTGCGTCAGGCCAGATCAGACCTCCGGCTGCGGCCCGGCACCGGGGTCGAGGAACGCCGCGATATCCGCCGGTGCCGCTTCCTCCGCCGCCTCGGCGCCGACCGTCTCGCCGCGCGCCTGCTTCTCGGCCTCTTCGGCGCTGCGCGCGACGTTGACCGTGACCGCAATCGACACTTCGGGGTGCAGCGCGACGCGCACCCGTGCGAGGCCCAGGGTCTTGATCGGATGCTCCAGGATGATCTGCTGGCGGGTCACCGTCAGGCCGCCCGCGGTGCAGGCCTCGGCCACGTCGCGCGCCGAGACCGAGCCGTACAGGCTGCCGGATTCACCGGCCTGGCGGATCACCACAACGGACAGCCCGCCGACCCGCTCGGCGATGCGTTCGGCCTCCTCGCGGCGCTTCAGGTTCTGCGCCTCAAGCTGCACGCGCTCCTGCTCGAAGCGGGCCAGGTTCTCCTTGCTGGCCCGCAGCGCCTTCTTCTGCGGCAGCAAATAGTTGCGGGCGAAACCGGGCTTCACCTTCACCCGGTCGCCCATCTGCCCGAGCTTCTCGACCCGCTGGAGCAGGATCAGATCCACGGCGGCCATGGCGTATTCCTCAGGTCAGGACGTAGGGCAGCAGGCCGAGGAAGCGCGCGCGCTTGATCGCGACGGCGAGTTCGCGCTGCTTCTTGGCGGAGACGGCGGTGATGCGGCTCGGCACGATCTTGCCGCGCTCCGACAGGAAGCGCGACAGCAGCCGCACGTCCTTGTAGTCGATCTTCGGTGCGTTCGGGCCGGAGAACGGGCAGGACTTGCGGCGGCGGTAGAACGGCCGGCGGGCACCGACGGCGGCCCGGCGGGCGGCGGGATTGACGTCTGATGTGTCGGACATCGGGGCTACTCCTCCAGGCCGACGCGGAAGTCGGGGACATCGTCGCGCGCGCGGTATTCCTCGCGGTCGTCGAAGCTGCGGCGGCGGCCGGATTCGAAGCGCCCGGCCGGCTTCGGCCCGCGGAAGGTGCGGTCGCGCTCGTCGGCGCGGCGCGACAGGATGGCGGACGGTGCCTCCTCGATCGCCGGGACGCGGATCGTCATGAAGCGCAACACGTCCTCGTTCAGCCGAAGCTGGCGTTCCATCTCGGTGACGAAGGCCGGCTTGGCGTCGAGGCCCAGCAGCATGTAGTGGGCCTTGCGGTTCTTCTTAATCCGGTACGCCAGGCTGCGCAGGCCCCAGTATTCGCGCTTCTTGACGGCGCCGCCATCGGCCTCAAGCTGGCCGGCGATGCCGTCCGCGATGGCGTCGACCTGCTGTTGCGTGACGTCGTTGCGTGCCATCAGCACGCATTCATACAGCGGCATCCATGTCTCCCTCTGGCTTGTCTCCGCCCTGGCCCCCCATTCCATCATGGGCAGGCCACACCCCACCATGGGGCGCCGGGCATAGCCGGGGCGTGGAGCCGCACCCCCGGCAGGGAAGCCGCGGCGTAAAGCACGGTTCGGGGCTGGACGCAACGATGCGGCTCGAATCGTGCCCCATGGCGTGGCGCAGAAGCGTTGCCCGCTGCCTGGCCAGCCCTGCCTCTCCAGGCCGGTCCGCTTGCGTGTCGCAGTCCCGGCTTCGCTGGCGCGGGTCTGGCCGCACAAGCCGGCCACGCCTGGCGCGCGCGGCAGCCGCGTCGCGGAGTGCCGTCGCTTTTTTGCCACTGTTCGTGCAAAATGCGTTAAAGGCTCACACAATCGTGAGCTACGGTGGATTAGGCACATGGCGACCCGTTTTTCGGTCTCGCTGGCCCATGCGGGATGTGACCATACAGGCTTCGTGGTCTGGGAGGAGCGCGAGCGCGCCGACGCGCGCGGCGCAGGCGGCCCGATGGTGGTCAGCCTGCCGCGAGGCTTCGTCAGCTTGAACAGCGAAGACGGCATGGTCGAGATCGTTTGTGCGGGTTGCCGGCAGACCATCGCCTCAGCCGCGCGGGTCGATCGGCCAGCCGCGTCCGCGAACGACGCCGTCACAGCAACCGACAATGCCGCCTCCGACGCCGCCGCGCGGGAGCCCGGCCTGGAGGCAGCTTCCCGCTCTGGTCCCGCCGACGGTCAGGAGGTCGCGCCGCCGGCCGACGCCCAAGGCGCCGCTACCGCGGGGACACCACCCGCGCCCGCCGAGGCGCCTGGCACCGCCGCGTCCGCCGGTCACCCGATCGGCGAAGCGGCGAACGCACCCGCCGACGCCGCCACGGAGGATAAGGTGCGTGCCGACATCGAGGCGTTGTTCGCCGAGGCCGAGGACGTGGCGCCGATCCGCGGCGACGCGATCCCGCAGCATCTACTGGACCGGTTGCGTTCGCTGGCGGACCGGATGCGGCACCGCCGCGGGTAGAGGCTTGTTGCGAAACAAGCGCTGCAGGCGCTCGCGAGGCCGGCCCCACGTGTCATGGCCGTCCTTCCTCGGGCTTGGCCCGGAGATTGGCCCGGGGGACTTCGGCCCGGCCATGACACGAGAGGTGCGGTCCGGGCCGGCGTCGGCGTCATTCCGCCGGGCGGGTCACGAAGCCGTCGACGATCTCGGCGATCGCCGCGGGGTCGGACTGTTCCATCACCCGCCGCGCCAGACGGGTGCAGGCGTCGATCTCCACCGACCGGAGCGCAAGCTTCACCCGCGGCACCGAAGCCGCGCTCATGCTGAAGCTGCGCAGCCCCAGTCCCAGCAGCAACGGGGTCAGCCGCGGATTGCCGGCCATCTCGCCGCACACGCTGACCGGCATGCGCATGCGCAGCGCCGCCTCGGTGGCGAACTGCACCAGGCGCAGCACCGCCGGATGCAGCGGGTCATACAGGCTGGCCAGGTCGGTCTCGCCGCGGTCCACCGCCAGCGTGTAGCCGGTCAGGTCGTTGGTGCCGATGGCGAAGAAATCCGCCTCCAGCGCCAGCGCATCGGCCGACAGTGCGGCTCCCGGCGTCTCGATCATGATGCCGAGCGGCGGCAGTTTTTCCGCCAGCCGCTCGCCACGCCGGCGCAGCCGCCGGGCGACGCGTTCGTAGACCTCGCGCGCGGCGCGCACCTCGGCGACGTTGGTGACCATCGGCAGCAGCACGCGCACCGGGCCGGCGGCGGCCGCGCGCAGGATGGCGGCGAGCTGGGTCTCGAACAGCTCGGGCTGGCGCAGCAGCAGGCGGATGCCGCGCAGGCCGAGCGCCGGGTTGGCATCGGCGACCTCGGGAACGATGCCGGCGGCGGCCAGTGCCTCGATCTCCTTCTCGCCGCCCCAGTCGAGCGTGCGGATGGTGACCGGGTCGCCCTCCATCGCCTCGACGATGGCGCGGTAGGTCTCGGTCTGGGTGTCCTCGTCGGGCACGGTCTCGCGGTTCATGAACAGGAACTCGGAGCGCAACAGGCCAATGCCGTGCGCGCCGGACTGGGCGATCTGCGGCAGCTCGAGCGGCAGCTCCAGGTTGGCGGCGAGCTCGATCGCGGCGCCGTCCCGGGTTTCCGCCGGCAGCCGGCGCAGCCGCGCGTAGCGCTGGCGCTCGCGGGCGAAGGCGATGACGGCGCGGCGGGCGGCGGCGAGCGTGGCCGGAGTGGGGTTCAGCTTGACCGTGCCGGCGGCGCCGTCGACCACTGCCACGTCGCCCGGACGGATGGCATGGGCCAGGCCGACGGCGCCGAGCACCGCCGGCACGCCGAGGGCGCGCAGCATCACCCCGGTGTGGCCGTCGGCGCCGCCCTTCCTCCGCGGCGACGCCGGCGAGGCGAGCCGGGTCGAGCAGCGCCGCATCGGCCGGGCGCAGCGACTCGCTGATCAGCACCGCACCGGCGGGCAGGTCGGCGAAGCTGCGGAACGGCGCGCGGGTGAGGTTGCGCACTAGGCGGCGGCCGATCTCGCGCACCTCGTCGGCGCGCCGGGTCAGGCCGGCGCGGTCCTCGGCGGACATGCCGGGCTCCGCCTGGGCCTGGATGGCGCCGGCGATCGCCTCGGCCTCCTCCACCACGGCGGATTCGGCGCTGAGCAGCGTTTCGTCGATGCGCCGGCGGATGCCGCGGACCAGGCGCGAGGGGCCGATCATGCGGATATAGGCGTCGATCAACGGGGCGATCTCCTGCTGGCTTTCCTCCGGCAGGATGGCGAGGCGGGCGCGCAGTTTGCCCAGTTGCTTGCGCGACTGGGCGAGGGCGGCGTCGAACCTTGCGCCCTCCGCGGCGGTGTCGGCAGCCTGGATTTTGTGGCGGGTGACCTCGACCTTGGGTTCCGAGGAGCTGAACACCGGGCCGATGGCGACGCCGGGAGAAATCGGGATGCCGGTGAAGCCGCGCTCCGGCCGCGCACCCCCAGGAGCGCCAGGGGGACCGCCAGGGGGACCGCCAGCGTCGCCGGCGGGACGCGCAAGGCGCTTGTGCTGCGGCGGCGGCGGGAGGGGCGGCTGGCTCATCTTGCTCCGGGCGGAACGGTCGCGATCGACAACATAGCGGCGATGCCGCGCAGTGGCGCGACTCGGCCGACAGTATTCCGTCACCGAGTCGTGGCAAGGCTTGGTAGCCCCCGGTCCGCATACTGCTTGGCCGGGTCCGGGCAATGGTCGATACTTGGCCGATGGACCGGATCGTGACCCTGGCGGAGCGGAAGACCGCAGAAGGCGCCCGGCGACGGCGCGCGGTGGCGGAGTTGCGGCGCGTGCTGGACGCCTACGCCCGGACGCATGGCGGTCGGTTCCTGCTGTTCGGGTCCGCCGCAGGCGGGGAGATGCGCTACGACAGCGACGTCGATATCCTGGTTGAATTCCCGCCCGATCGGCAGGCGGCAGCCTGGAACTTCGCCGAGCGCGCGTGCTGGGACCGGCGCCTCGACCCCGACGTCATGGCGTCGGCCTGGTGTACGGACGATTTCCTGGCGCTGATCCGCCCAAAGGCAGACGTGCTCGGTGCCCAGGTGATCGATGAGTGACGAGCGCTGGATTGAGATCGAGCGCGACACGGCATCCGCCGTCACCCATTTCGCGCGTGCCGGGCAGATCGCGGGCGACCCGGCCTTCGTGGCGGAAGGTATGGCCGGCTACACGGCGCAGATGGCGTTCATGCACGCGATGCAGTCCGGCCACACCTCGCTGGAGAACGCGCTGACGCGGATCTTTCGGCTGCTTGGCGAGGCACTGCCAACCGGCGAGAGCTGGCATGCCGACCTCATCCAGCGGGTCGCCGTTGCGCTGACAAGCCGGCCGGCGATATTGCCGCCGGACCTCGCCGAGGCAGCGGACGAAACACGGCGGTTCCGCAATCGGGCGGCGCGCACCTACGACAATTTCAAGCCCGACCGCGCCACACCCGCGATCCAGGCGGCGGCGTGCCTGGCGGCCGGGCTATCTGCCTCAATCGCGGCGTTTCGCCAGGTGATCGATGCTGATTAGTTGATCAGGCGGCCTGCTTCGCCAGCATCCCCTGGGCGATCAGCGTCTCGGCGATCTGCACCGCGTTCAGCGCCGCGCCCTTGCGCAGATTGTCGGACACGCACCAGAACGACAGCCCGTGGGCCACCGTCGGGTCCTTGCGGATGCGGCTGACGAACACCGCGTCCTCCCCGGCGCACTCGGCCGGGGTGATGTAGCCACCGTCCTCGCGGTGATCGACCACCTGGATGCCCGGGAAGTCGCGCAGCGCGGCGCGCGCTTCGTTGACCGAGATCGGGCGCTCGAACTCGACGTTCACCGCCTCGCCGTGGCCGATGAACACCGGCACGCGCACGCAGGTGGCGTGCACGGCGATGTCGGGGTCGAGGATCTTCTTGGTCTCGACCACCATCTTCCACTCCTCCTTGGTCGACCCGTCGTCCATGAACTTGTCGATGTGGGGGATGCAGTTGAAGGCGATCTCCTTGGTGAACTGCTGCGGCGGGCCCTGCTCGTGCACGAACACCGACTTGGTGTGGGCGTAGAGCTCCTCCATCGCCTCCTTCCCGGCGCCGGAGACCGACTGGTAGGTGGCGACCACCACGCGCTTCGCCTTGAACCGGTCGTGCAGCGGCTTCAGCGCGACCACCATCTGGATGGTGGAGCAGTTCGGGTTGGCGATGATGTTGCGGCGGGCAAATTTCGCCAGCGCCTGCGGGTTCACCTCGGGCACCACCAGGGGCACGTCGTGGTCCATGCGGAACTGGCTGGTGTTGTCGATGACGACGCAGCCGGCTGCCGCGGCGCGCGGGGCATGGACGGCGGAGATCGCGGCACCCGGGCTGAACAGGCCGATGTCCCAGCCGCGGAAGTCGAAGGTGTCGAGGTTCTTCACCTTGAGCACCTGCTTCTCGCCGAACGAGACTTCTGACCCGGTCGAGCGGCCGGAGGCGAGGGCGACCACTTCCGACACGGGGAAGCCGCGCTCGGCGAGGGTTTTCAGCATCTCGCGCCCGACCGCGCCGGTGGCGCCGACGACCGCGACCCTGTAGGCCATGTGCGTGTCTCCTGTTGGGTGACCGGGGGGGAGATAGAGACGGCGGACGGTTGGGGCAAGGGCGTCCCACCGCGACCTTGCGGCAGGCCGGCCCGTTAGTCGGCCGGTGGTGGAACGCGGGCGGTTGCCATAGGGTAGGCCCCTATGCCATTAACCCGACATGACCCATACGGTGCGGGAAAAGCAGAAGCTGCTGGCGCGCGTCAGCCGCCTGCGCGGACAGATCGAGGCGATCGAGCGCGCGCTGGAGACCGAGGCCGGCTGCGAGCAGGTCATGCACCTGCTGGCCGGCGCGCGCGGCGCCATGGCCGGGCTGATGGCCGAGGTGGTCGAGGACCACGTCCGCACGCACCTGGTGGACGCCGCCCGGCATCCGGGTGCGCTCAACACCGAGGCCGCCGAGCAGCTTCTGGACGTGGTGCGCACCTATTTGAAATAGCGGTCGAACCTGGCGGGGCCACACGCAGGAGTATCCCGATGCCCGACATCGCGGCGCCGACAGCAGACCACAGCGGCGGACACAGCCCGCTGCACAGTCATGTCTTCCT
Source organism: uncultured Alphaproteobacteria bacterium (assembly GCA_963773345.1). GTDB lineage: Bacteria > Pseudomonadota > Alphaproteobacteria > Acetobacterales > Acetobacteraceae > Palsa-883. Next base: position 662,259 of record CAVZBG010000011.1, read on the forward strand.
CGGCCCTGGACATGCACGCGCGGAGCGCGGGACCTGGGCGGTGATCTGGCTGTGCGGGGCGATGATGGCGATCGAGATCGTCGGCGGCCTGCTGTTCGGCTCGATCGCCCTGGTTGCCGACGGGCTACACATGTCCACCCACGCGGGCGCGCTGCTGCTGGCGGCGCTGGCCTACCGCTACGCCCGCACGCATGCCACCGACCCGCGCTTCACATTCGGTACCGGCAAGGTGGGCGATGTGGCGGGCTTCACCAGCGCGATCGTGCTGGCGATGATCGCGGTGCTGATCGGCTACGAGGCGGTGCATCGGGTATTTGCCCCCGTGCCGATCCATTTCCGCGAGGCGATCCCCATCGCCTGCCTCGGCCTGCTGGTGAATGTCGCCAGCGCCTGGCTGCTGAGCAGCGCCGACGACCATGCGCACGCCCATGGGCACGGGCAGGTACATGGCCATGGGCACGGCCACGGGCATGGCCACGCACATCAGCACGGCGACGGGCAGGACGAGGCAGCAGAAGCGCACCGGATCGAAACGGCAATAGGGCCGTTCATCCTGACCGTATTCGAGGCTGGCGTGCCGCCACGCTTCCAGGTCCGCGCTGCGCCGGGCGGTGCGTCGCCGTCACCGGATCTGGTCATCGAAACCGAGCGCTCGGGTGGCAGGCGTCAGGTATTCGCCATGACGGATCGCGGCGACCACCTGGAGTCGGTCGATAGCATTCCGGAGCCGCATGAATTCACCGCGCATGTGCGCGTCGGTGCCGGCCATTCCTATCCCGTCACGTTCATCGAACACGCCCACGCGCACGGCAACGCCAGCCGGGACAACAACCTGCGCGCGGCGGTGGTCCACGTGCTCGCCGATGCGATGGTGTCGGTGCTGGTGATTGTCGGGCTGCTGCTGGCGCGCACGTTCGGCTGGCTGTGGATGGACCCGCTAGCCGGCATCATCGGCGCCCTGGTCATCGCAAGCTGGGCCTACGCGCTGGTGCGCGACACCGGGGCCATCCTGCTGGACATGACGCCCGACCGCGCGATGGCCGAGCGCCTGCGCCGCGCGATCGAGGCGGACGGCGACCGGCTGGCGGATCTGCATCTCTGGCGCCTCGGCCCGGGGCACCTCGGCGCGATCGTTTCGGTCGTAACGGCACACCGGCACGGGCCGGAGCACTACCACCATCTGCTGGCGCACTTCCGCAGCGTGTCGCACCTCACGGTGGAGGTGCGCCAGGCGACGTAGCCCGCGGTGGCCGCGCCGGATGCGACTGGCGGCGGGGCGCCTTGGCTCGTCCGGGGTCTCGTTCGCATGGCCGCCGCCTCGGGTGCGCGCCATTCAACCGCCGCACAGACTGCCGTTGCGCCAGACCATGGATCGGGCGACATAGGCGGCGGCCTGGGACCGCGTCATGCCGAATTCCCGCATCACGGTGCCGGTCAGGTATTGCGCCTTGCGTACCGCGGCGGGGGCGTCATGGCCCGACAGCAGGGCGGTGTAATAGACGCTGTCGTACGCTGCGGCTTCCTGCGCATGCCGGATCAACGCGCGTTCGACCGGCAGATGCGCACCGGCCACAAGCGCCACCGTCAGGGTCGCGGCTGCCAGCCACCGCGCCCATCGAAGGTGCTTCACACGCAGGAGCCCGCCGTCCGTCTGCACTGGATCGCACCCTCCGTGCCGAACCCCATACACCTCTCCCGCTCTTCGCGGGAGAGGTCGCGGAGCGCTTGCGACGCGGGTGAGGGTCATGCCGCGCGTATCACCCTCATCCGGAGCGCTCCGCGCTCTCCCGCGAGCGGAAGAGGTGTACGCGTGGCTCACCCCTATCGCGTATCGTATACAGCCAGCGGCTCACCAGTGTTTCCAGCGAATCGGTGAACGCGCTGCGCGGCCCCTCCTCCAGCAGCGTGCCGGTGCGCATCACATACACGTGGTCGGAAATCCCGATCGCGCCCTTGATGTTCTGGTCCACCAGCAGGATCGCCTTGCCCTGCGCCGCCAGCCCGGCGATCAGCTCGTAGATCTGCGCCGTCACGCGCGGCTCCACGCTGGCGGTCGGCTCGTCGATCAGCATCACCGTCGGGTCGGTCAACAATGCGCGCGCGATCTCCAACTGCCGCTGCTGCCCGCCCGACAGCGTGCCGGCCAACTGCGCGCGCCGCTCGCGCAGGATCGGGAATCGCGAAAACGCCTGCTCGATCCGTTCCGCCGCCCGCTTGCGATCGGCCCGGAACGACCAGGTGCCCAGCCGCAGGTTCGCATCGACCGACAGGAACGGAAACACGCTCGGCCGCTGCGGCAGATAGGTGACGCCATATTGCGCCATCTGGTGCGAGCCGACCCCGCGCAGCGATTTCTCCCCCAGCCGGATCTCGCCTTGCAGCGCGGGCAAAAAACCGAACACCACCTTCAGCAGCGTCGACTTGCCGGTGCCATTCGGTCCGAGAACGCAACGGACTTCGCCGCGCACCACGTCGAGCGACATGCCGTTGAGGATGTTGATCCCAGGCAGGTAGCCGGCCACGACCTGACGCACGGCCAGCGCCGGTGCACCCGGCGATCCCGACGGCGGCGACCCTGATGCGGTCGATCCCGCTGCGTCAGACCCCGGCATAGGCAAGCAGCACCTCCTGGTTGGCCCGCACCTCCTCCACCGTCCCGTCTGCGATCTTCGCCCCACGCGCCATCACCACCAGTCGTTGCACCAGCCGCTGGATCGCCTCGATGTCGTGGTCGACCACGACGAAGCTGCGCCCCTCGGCGTGCAGCGCCTGGATCAGCACGATGATCTCGTCGCGCAGGAACGGGTTCACCCCGGCGAACGGCTCGTCGAGGAACAGCACCTCGGGGTCCAGCATCAGCGCCCGGCCGAGCTCCAGCAGCTTCTGCTGCCCGCCGGACAGGTTCTTCGCCTGCAACGTCTCCAGGTGCGACAGCCCGAGGAACTCCAGGTGCCGCCGCGCGGTGCGCCGCGCCTCGGTCCAGGTCGAGTGCGCCCGCGCCAGGCCCGGCACCAGCATATTCTCCAGGACGGTCATGCGGCTGAACAACTGGGTGATCTGGAAGGTGCGGCCCACCTTGCGCGCCGCGAAGGCGCTCGCCGACAGCCCGTCGGCCGGCGCGTCGCGCACCAGGATGCGTCCCGCGGCCGGCGCCAGATGACCGGTGAGCATGTTGATCGTCGTGGTCTTGCCGGATCCGTTCGGACCGATCAGCCCGACCAGCTCGCCCTGGCGCACGGCCAGGTCCAGACCGTCCACCGCGATGATGCCGCCGAAATTCTTGCTGAGGCCGCGTGCCTCGATCAGCATGGGGGCTTCGGTCGTCATGGACTGAATATCTCTCCCGTTCTTCGCGGGGTTGGGCCGCGAAGCGGACCGACGCGAGGCGCGGAGCACCGAGGGTGAGGGTGGTTCCGCGCGGCACGTCCCTCACCCGCGTCGCAAGTGCTCCGCGACCTCTCGCGCGAAGAGCGGGAGAGGTGTACGCATGATGCGGCGCTTCCAGCCAGGGTGAACATGCTCTACGGCACCGCCTTGCGCGCAACCAGCCCGCGCAGGCCACGCCGCTTCAGCGCCTGATACGCCCGCGCCAGCAACCCGTTGCGCGCGAAACGAATGGTGATCAGCAGCAGCGCGCCAAAAATCACCAGGCGCCACTGCTCGTAGCTGCGCAGCGCCTCCACCAGCGCCTCGCACAGCAGCGCGCCCACCGTCGCCGCGAACAGGTTCTCGGCCCCGCCGATCACCGCCATCGCCACCACCAGCCCCATCTGGTCGACCGAGCCGATGTCGGGCGTTAGGATGCCGATGTAGTGGCCGTAGAACCCGCCGGCCAACCCGGCAAAACTCGACGTGATGGCGAACGCCAACACGCGGAAGCGCAGCACCTTGACCCCGGCCGCCGCCGCCGCTTCCTCGTTCTCGCGGATGGCACGGAAGAACAGCCCCCAGCGCGAGCGCTCCAGCCACACCATCAGCCCGAGCGAGACGCCCAGCAGCACTAGGCCGAGATAGTAGTACGGCGCATCGGACCTTGTGTGGAACAGCGGCGTCACTTCCAGCCCGCCGGACCCGCCGGTGACCTCGTTCTCCGAGACGAAGACGATGCGCAGCACCTCGGAGAACGCCACGGTGAACAGCGCCAGGTACGGCCCGCGCATGCGCAGGCAGACATAACCGATGCCGGCCCCGACCACCGCGCACAGCGCCACGCCGGCCGCCACGCCCAGCGGGATCGGCACCCCGAAGCTCATCACCAGCAGCCCGGAGGTGTAGGCGCCCAGCGAAACGAACGCCATGTGGCCGAAGGAGAACTGCCCGGCATAGCCCGCCAGCAGCGCCCAGCTTGCGGTGATGATGGCGTAGAACAACGCCAGGATCGCCACCGTCAGCCAGTAGGCGTTCACCAGTTGCGGGAACGCCAGCACCAGCACGCCCAGCGCGGCGCCGGCGGCGACCTGCCCCACGCCGATCCCGGATACGCGCACGGATTATTCCATCGCCGTGTGCACCCGGCCGAACAGGCCGGTGGGGCGGACCAGCAGCACGATCATCAGGATCAGCAGGCTGAACGCCTGGGCGTAGGTCAGGCTGCGGCTGGGATCGGGGAACAGCGCGACGAACATGCTCTCGGACAGGCCGATCAGCAGCCCGGCGATGATGCTGCCGCTGACCGAGCCCATGCCGCCCAGGATGACGATGGCGAAGGCCTGGGTGTCTGGCAGCAGCCCCATCGAGGGCGACAGCGAGTAGATCGGCCCCACCAGCGCCCCGGCCCCGCCGGCCAGCGCGCCGCCGAGGCCGAACGCCAGCATGTAGAAGCGCTGCGGGTTGATGCCGACGATCGCCGCCGACTCGCGCGACTGGCTGACCGCGTTCAGCGCCTCGCCCCAGATGGTGCGGTTCATGAACCACAGCAGCCCGATCAGCATGGCTATGCCGCTGCCGGCGGCGAATACCCGGTCCCAGGTCATGACCAGGCTGCCGATCACCAGCACGCCCGGCCAGAACGACGGCGGGCGCAGCGGATAGGGGCCGTAGATGATCAGCGCAAGCGCGCGCAGGAAGATCGAGATGCCGAACGTGACCAGGATGCCGTAGTCGCCCTTGCGCTCGATGGTCGGGCTGTAGAGCGGGGTCAGCAGCGTGCGCTCGATCGCCACCGAGAACAGGAAGCTGATCGCCATCGCCACCAGCACGGCCGGCAGCGGCGGGATGCCGGCCAGTGCGATGGCGAAATAGCCGAAATAGCCGCCCATCATGTAGACCTCGCCATGGGCGAAGTTGACGATCTTCAGGATCGAGAAGATCACCGTCAGCCCGGCAGCGATGACCGCGTAGATCACCCCGATCACCAGGCCGTTGAGCGCCTGGATCAGCAGATAGTCCCACATGGGCTAGCGCGGCATCATGGCGGCGTGCGGCGCCGATGGGCGGCACGGGTGTGCCGCGCAGCAGCCCGGTCGGTTGGTGGCACGCGCGTCTCTCGCCGCGTCATGCCGACAGGGGCGCACGTTCGCCCCAGCGTCATGCCGGCGCATGTCGGCATCCACGACTTTCTTCGTGGCGGCAAAGACAAGTCGTGGATGCCGGCATGCGCCGGCATGACGTGTTTGCATGCGCCCTACGATACTCGAAGCAGATGTTTCCCGACGAGCCTCTAGGTCCCCGGCTTCTTGTAAAGATACGGCACCGTCGCGTACGGCTTCGGCCAGACGATCGGTGCGTCGGCCTGCGACTGGTTGACCGCGTCATATTGCAGGATGGTCAGCGGCGCGCCGAGGAACTGGTGGTAGTGCCAGGCCGGCTCGTGCGAGGTGGAGAAATCGTATTTGCCGCGCACCCCGACATAGTCGGTGGTCTCCAGCGCGTGGATGATCCCCTTCGGATCGGTGCCGCCGGCGCGCTTGATGGCGTCGAACAGCAGGTAGGCGCCGTCGTAGCTCTCCATCACCGCGCCCGAGGGATCGGCGCCGTTGTTGCGCGCCTTGTAGGCGGCAACGAACGCCTTTGTCTTGTCGTTCCACGACGCCTTCGGCAACCCGACATTCTCGGCCAGCAGATACTTTCCGGCCTCGCCGACGTTCTGCCAGAATGTCGGATCGACCGCCTCGCCGCCGGAGTTGTAGATGCCGCAGGCCGGCGTCGGTGCGAACCCGAGATCATGCGCCTGGCGGACCATCGGATAGGCGCCGGCCTCGGCATAGAAACTGATGAAGAAGTCGAACGGCGGCGTCGCGCTCTTGAAGCGCAGGATCTGCGCGGTGAAGTCGGTCAGGTTCGGATCGGCATCGACCGCGGTGTATTTGACACCCGCCTTTGTCCAGTTCCTGCTGCACCAGCGTGCGCGCCGCCAGGCCGACGTCGTCCTTCTCGGCGATGATGGCGACGTTCTTGAACCCGGCGGCGACGATCCACTGCCCGATCGTCACGTCGATCAGCGACACGGCGGGGGCGTTGCGGAACACCTCGGGATAGCCCTTGGCGGTGATCTGGTCGGACCACACGTCGCAGGCCATGAACGGGATGCCGTATTTGTGGTAGACCTCCATCTCGGCCAGCGCCACCGGGCTGTGAAATTCGCCGAACACCGCAACGACCTTGTTCTGCGTGATCAGCCGTTCCGCCCCGGTGCGGCCCTCGGCCGGCATGCCGCGGGTGTCGGCATAGAAGATTTCCACCGTGCGCCCCAGGATGCCGCCGGCGGCGTTGATCTCGTCGGCCGCGAGCATCGCGGCGTTCTTCATGTTGGTGCCCTCGGCATAGCCGCCGGGCGGCGACAGCGGGCCGACCCAGCCGATGTTGATCGGTTCGGCGGCGTGTGCCCGCCGGCCGAGCAGCGGCAAGGTGGCGGCGGCGCCCGCGGCCGCCAGCGCAGCGCGGCGGCCGACCGTTGGGCCGACGCCGGAGGATGAGGGGCTGGTCGACGGGCTGCTGGTCGGTGGGATCAGGGAGCGACGCGGCATCGGGAACTCCTCATGCGGGGGATGGCCGGGACGAAACCGGCACGAACCATCACGCGGGCCCATCGTCAGGTCAACACGCCATTGTCAGTGTCGCTGCCGATCTTCCGTGACGATCGTACGACGGTGCCACCGGCTCACGGCGGACAAGGTCAACCGCGAAGCAGCCGCCGACGAACGCCGGCGGCCACCACAGCGGCGCGAGGCGAATCGCTTTCATCCAGTGCTTGCAGCACGGCGACGCCCAGGTGCGCATGGCTGGTTGCGAGGCGACCCAGCAGGATGATCCCGTCATCATCGGCGATGCGGGCAAAGGCGTCGATGGCCTCGCCAGACGGGTTGTTGGCAAGCAGGCGGATCAGCCGCGGGCTGGCCTCGCCCCGCCCCATCCGGCCCAGCGCGCACGCCGCGGCCGCAGTCACGTCGTCATGCAGATCATCCAGCAGATCGATCAGCACCGCGACGGCCGCTGCCGAGGGGTGGGCCAGCCGGCAGGCATCGGCGCGGACCGCTAAGTCCGGATGCCGCATGCAGGTAAGCACGACCTCGGTCGGCAGGCGGCTGCCCAGGGCGGCAGCGGCCGCAACGGCCGCCGGCAGGCCCGGCCCCTGCACCACGGCCTCGGTGATCATGCGACCGACCACGTCAGCCGCCTGCCGCCCGCCGATGCATGCCAGCGCCGCCAGCGACCGGATCTGTTCGCCGACCGCCACGTCCCGGCCAAAACCCTTGAAGCGACGGCACAGCGCCCCGAGCGCCGGCACCGCGGCGAGCAGCTTCCGCCTGCCGGCCTCGTCCGCCAGGGCGGGTGCATCCCGCGCGCCGGCGTCCGGCAACGCCTGGATCAATGCCACGTCGCTCAGCACAGACGGATCCAGACGCACCCACCCGCCGATCTCCGGTTCCGCGCGGTCCGGCGTGGAGCCGGACCGGGAGAACAGGTCGAGCTGCCCGTCTGTGCTCACGCCACCGCTTCGGCCCGGGCGCGCACCAGTGCGCCCTGCCGCGCCAACTCCCTTTGCAGCCGGTCGATCGCCACGGCGCGCGGCGCAACCCGTTGTGCCGCGGCCAGCGCCGCCGCCGTGCCGGCCGCCTGGCCGGTCAACCAGCATTGCGGCACCTCGCGCATGAACGAGTGGCTGGTGGCGTCGCAGGAGATCGCCCGCCCCGCCACCAGCAGTCCGTCCAGCGCCACGGGCACCAGGGCACCATAGGGCACCGACACGACCGGGTATTTCGGCGCCAGTGACGGCGAGGCGCCGATCTCGTCGGCGCAGGGCTCGCCGCGCGACCAGTCCTCCCGCGTAACGGTTCCGACGCCGACCAGCCGGCGGGCGTGCCGCACGCCGATCTGCGGCGCCGACAGCATCAGGAACGCTGCGGCGAACCCCGGCGCATGGTCGCGATAGACCGCGAGATGCTGGGTCATCAGCCGACGGGAGCGGATTTCGACCTCGGTCAGGTCCTCGACATCCACCGCCGAGTATCCGGCCAGCCGCGGCCCCATGAACAGCCCCACATCGTTGCGCCAGGACACGAAGGGCCGCTCGAACAGCCCGCCACAAGCCGCGCGTCCGCGGTCCATGAACGCCGCGAAATCGGCCGGCCGGCTGGTCTTGAAGTCGATCCAGCGCGCCATGTCGACGCCGCCGAACAGGAAGGCGGTGTTGATGCAGTGATGGATGTCGCGCGTGTCGATATCGGCCACGCTGGCGGCGCCGGCGCGGTGGAAGATGTCGCCATCGCCAGTGCAATCGATGGTGACCGAGGCACGGATCGCCTGACGGCCCTCCTTGCTCTCGAAGAACACGCCGGCGACCTTGCCGTCCCACATCAGCGGCGCGGCGCCCCAGGCGTGCAGCACCAGATGCACGCCGCATTCGAGCACCAGTTCCTGCGAGGCCAGCTTCATGTGCTCGGGATCGATGGTGGGCGACCAGGTGACGACGCCGTGAAAGGCGGCGGTGCGCTCTTTCCAATACGCGGCGGTGGCTTCATCGGCGTTGCCCCACAGCCGACGCGGCGGGCCGGCCACCGCGTCCTTCGGCAGCCGGTCCAGCAGGTCGTCGGCGATGCCGCGGATCACCTGGTTGCCGGACCAGTCGGTCATGCGGTCGATCCAGATCACCAGCCCGCCGGTGGACAGGCCGCCGAGGTGGTTGGCGCGCTCCAGCAGCACGACGTCGGCGCCGGTGCGCGCGGCGGCGATGGCGGCGGCGGTGCCGGACGGGCCGCCGCCCACCACCAGCACGTCGCAATCGCGGAACACCCGCACCTCGCGCCGCGGTTCGGCGATCGTGCCCAGGTTGGCACGCGGTTCGCGCGCCAGGTGGCCCTGGGCGAAGATGCCGGACTTGTAGAGCAGAAGTCCGCTATCGCCGGTGCTCGTGTCGCTCATGCAGACCCCCTTTCACGAAACCCGCCAGCCGATGCATCGATCTCATGCCTATTTTGCTCGGATAACAAGCGCCCCGCGTCCGGAGGCGCAGCGAGAACTCCACGAGCCTGACCGAACCCGCCGGCACCGACCGCGACATCCATCAGGCGGCGCCGAACCTGAAAGCGCTGCGCCCCTGTCTGTCCGACCATGGCGCGACGTCATCATCCGGCGCGGCATGCATGCGTTCTTGATTGGGTGGCTGCGCAATGCGATTCATTGCAACCGGGGATCATCCACGCCTCTATCAGCCGGAAGGCTGGCCAAGCCAAGAAGGCGACATTGCCCGATGAAAGACCTGCGGCTGACGACCATGTAAGCGGATACGATCTCAGATTGCCAGAGGAGAAGGGAATGACTCAGGACCAAGCCAAAGTCAGCGGCCCCGATCTGACGCAAGGCATTGCGCTCGCCGAGCTTGCCGACGGCGGCAAGCTGGTCGGTCATGCCGGCGACGAGCGGATTCTGCTGGTGCGCCGCGGGACGGAGGTATTCGCGGTCGGCGCCGAGTGCACGCATTACCACGGTCCGCTCGGCGACGGGCTCGTGGTCGACGACACAGTGCGCTGTCCCTGGCACCACGCCTGCTTCAACCTGCGCACCGGCGAAGCCGTGCGCGCTCCGGCCTTGAGTCCCGTCGCGTGTTGGTCGATCGAGCAGCGCGACGGCAAGATCTTCGTACGCGAGAAGCGCGAGCGGATGGCAACGCTTCCCCGCGGCAAGACCCCAGGCAAAGCGCCCGAAAAGATCGTGCCCGAAAAGATCGTCATCGTCGGTGGCGGCGCGACCGGCTTTGCCGCGGCCGAGAGATTGCGCCGGGAGCGGTTCCAGGGAAGCATCGTCATGCTGAGCAACGACGATGCGGGGCCGATCGACCGGCCGAATTTGTCCAAGGACTACCTCGCCGGCAACGCGCCGGAGGAGTGGGTTCCACTGCGTCCGGACAGCTTCTATGCCGAGAACGGCATCGAGCTGCACCTTCAGGCGAACGTCACCAGCATCGATGTGCGTTCGCGCAAGGTCGTGCTCGCCAACGGGCGCGAAGTCCCGTACGACCGGCTGCTGCTCGCAACCGGCGCCGAGCCGATCCGCTTGTCGATCCCCGGCGCCGATCAGCCGCATGTCCGCACGCTCCGCACGCTCACGGACTGCCGGGCCATCATCGAGCGCGCCAAGACGGCGCGCCGAGCGGTCGTGCTGGGCGCCAGCTTTATCGGGCTCGAAGTCGCGGCCGCCCTGCGCGCGCGTGGCATCGAGGTCCATGTGGTCGCGCCGGAAAAAACGCCGATGGAGCGTATTCTGGGTCCGCAGATGGGTGACTTCGTGCGCTCGCTCCACGCGGAGCACGGTGTCGTCTTCCATCTCGAGAACGCGGCGAGCGCCATCGACGCCAGGCAGGTAAAGCTGAAGGACGGCGGCACGCTCGAGGCGGATCTCGTGGTCGCCGGCATCGGTGTGCGCCCGCGGACCGAGCTTGCCAAAAGGGCTGGACTTGCCGTTGATCGCGGTGTCGTCGTGAATGGCTATCTCGAAACGAGCGTACCAACGATCCTGGCGGCCGGTGACATTGCACGCTGGCCTGATCCGCATAGCGGCGAGAGCATTCGCGTCGAGCATTGGGTGGTTGCCGAGCGTCAGGGGCAAACCGCGGCGCTCAACATGCTCGGGCACCGCGAGACGTTTACCGCCGTCCCGTTCTTCTGGAGTCAGCACTACGACATCCCGATCAACTATGTCGGCCATGCCGAGAAATGGGACGAACTCGCGATCGACGGCGATATTGCAGGCAAGGACTGCCTCCTGCGCTTCAAGCGCAGTGGACGGGTGGTTGCCGTTGCCTCGATATTCCGCGACGTCGAAAGCTTGCAAGCCGAAGTGGCGATGGAGCGCGACGCGGCACTTTAGCGGCGGATCTCACGGGCTTGCCGGTCCCGTCGCGCCAACGTGTTCCCACCGACACGAGGCGCTTGTACGATGTGCGCCGCGCAGTGGTTGCGCTCGGCCTTCCGGGGGTGGTCTGAACACGAGGCGCATCTGGGCTTCTCGGCGCTTGCCGCGTGCTCCCCAGTGCATCCGGCTTTGTTGGCAGACCATCCCCTGTCCCGGGCGGTCGGGCACGCCAAAGCGACCGCGGACCGGCCGGCGCGACGCCCACAGTGTCGGATCGCGAACTGTGGCCCGAATGCCACGTTGGCGGATTTCGTACCACAAACCTATCGCAGGGATGGGTCGTTGCAACCACGTCGTGTAGGGTTTCGCAGCGTTCCCGCTCACTTTCTCGCACGCCCTCCGACTGGTCCATTTGTGTCCGCACACTGATGCCAACGCCATTTTACCGACAAGGCGGCCGCCGTGATGAGCGTCCTCCCCGGGACCGAACGCCGCTTCCCGAGGTCGCGGTGGTACAAGTGACCGGCACCGACCCCGAAGGCGACGCCATCGCGCGCCCGGCAAGCTGGGAAGGCAGCGGCTCCCCGCCGATCATCCTGATGGCACCCGAGCCGCGTGGTCAGCCCGCCCTGGCGCCGGGCCAGCGCGTGCTGGCGCGGCTGCGGCCGATCCCGGGGTCGGCGGCGCCGGGCCGTTACGAAGGACGCAGCATTCGCCGCCTGGACGATACGCCGGGCCGCATCCTGGGCGTGTTCCGCCCTGGCAAACAACCGACGAAGCAAGCAACCGGACCGCGGGCGCCGGGATCGTCAGGCACCACGCAGCCAGGCACCACGCAGATTGAAAGCCGCATCATTCCCACCGACCGGCGCGCCAAGGCGGAATGGCTGGTGCCACCGGGCGAGGACGGCGGTGCCGAGGCCGGCGAGATCGTGCTGGCGGAGCCGCTGCCGCATCACCGCCTGGGCCTGAAGCCGGCGCGGGTGATCGAGCGGCTGGGCCGCATGGGCGACGCCCGCTCGATCAGCCTGATCGCCACCCACACCCACGACATTCCGCAGGAATTCTCCGGCGAGGCGTTGGCCGAGGCCGAACGAGCCCGCCCGGCCCCGCTCGGCGGGCGCACCGATCTGCGCGCTCTGCCGCTGGTCACCATCGACGGCGAGGACGCCCGCGATTTCGACGACGCGGTGTTCGCCGAGCCGGTCGATGCACCGACCCCAGGCGGCTTTCGGCTGATCGTCGCCATCGCCGACGTGGCGCACTACGTCCGGCCGGGCTCGGCGCTGGACCACGCGGCGCGCACCCGCGGCAACTCGGTCTACTTTCCGGACCGCGTCGTGCCGATGCTGCCCGAGGCGCTGTCGAACGATCTGTGCAGCCTGCGCCCCGGCGAGGACCGGCCCTGCCTGTTCGCCGAGCTGACGATCGACGCCGGCGGACGCAAGACGGCGCACCGTTTCGGCGGCGGCCTGATGCGCAGCGCCGCGCGGCTGACCTACGAGGCCGTGCAGCGCGCCCATGACGCCCAAGACCACGTCGACCGGGGGCAAGCTGACCGGGGACAAGCCGACCGGGGACAAGCCGACCGGGGCCACGCCGACCGGGGGCAGGCCGACCGGGGCCACCACGGGGACGGCCACAGCGCGGGCGACGGCGACGGTGGTCACGGCGATGCGTCGCACCTGCCGATCGAACCGCTATATGCCGCGTTCCGCGCCCTGCTCGCCGCCCGCGAGGCCCGCGGCACGCTCGATCTCGACCTGCCCGAGCGCCAGGTGAAACTCGACGCCGAGGGCCGCGTCACGGCGGTGCTGCCGCGGCCACGGCTCGACAGTCACCGGTTGATCGAGGAATTCATGGTGCTGGCCAACGTCGCCGCGGCCGAGGAGCTGGAGCGCCACCAGTCGGCCCAGCACCGGCCGATCATGTATCGCGTGCACGCCCCGCCGTCGGAGGAAAAACTGGCCGCGCTGCGCGCCTTCCTGGGCGGCCTCGGCGTCAGCCTGCCGCCCGGCGACCAACTGCACCCGCGCGATCTCGACCGCGTGCTGCGCCGCGTCGCCGGCACCGCGGAGGCGCCGCTGGTCAACGAGGTGATGCTGCGCAGCCAGTCGCAGGCCGCCTACAGCCCCGACAACATCGGTCATTTCGGCCTCGCGCTGCCGCGCTACGTGCATTTCACCAGCCCGATCCGCCGCTACGCCGACCTGCTGGTGCATCGCGGGCTGATCGCCGGCCTCGACCTGGGGGACGGCGGCCTCGGGACCGAGGAAGCCGCGCGCTTCGCCGACACCGCCGAGCACATCACCGCCACCGAGCGGCGCGCCCAGCTTGCCGAGCGCGAGGCGATCGACCGCTACCTCGCCGCATTCCTGGCGGACAAGGTCGGCGCGCATTTCTCGGCGCGGATTTCCGGCGTGACGCGGTTCGGGATCTTCGTGGCACTCCCGGACAGCGGCGCCAGCGGGCTGCTGCCACTGTCGGCGCTGCCGGACGATTTCTGGCAGCACGACGAAGCGGCGCAGACGCTGACCGGGCGGCACACGCGGCAGGTGTTTCGCCTGGCGCAGCCGATCGAGGTGCGGCTGGCCGAAGCCAGTCCGCTCACCGGCGGCCTGGTGTTCCAGTTCGTGCCCGACTCGGCGGATGCCTCCGGTCGGGGCGCGGCGCGCGCCCGCCGCGGCGAAAAACGGTCGCGCGACAGGTGATCAGGTTCGGCACATTGCTGCTGCTGCTGCTTGCCGTCCCAGCCTATGCCGAGATCGGGCCCCCGACGGTGTTCAACGCCCAACTCGCCACCGCGGTCTACGGCACCGCGCTGGCCTTCATGGCGCCACGCACGCTCGACGCGGCGCCGGTGTCCCAGCTTACCGTCTGGGGCCTGCACGGGCTGACCGCGCTCGACCCGGACCTGGCGGTCGAGGCGCGCGACGGGGCGCTGCGGCTCAGCCTGCCCAACCGCCCGCTGGACAGCACGCCGGCGCCCGCCACCGAGGATCCCGCCGCCTGGGCCTCCGCCGCGGCGCAGCTCTCAAGCGTGGCCTGGGGCGCCTCAGCCAAGCTGCAGCGCGCCGGCACCACCGGGGTGATTACCAACTTCTTCGACGAGATCTTCAACCATCTCGATCCCTACTCGCGCTACGTGCCGCCGCTCGAGGCCGCCGCGGACCGCGCCCGACGCAGCGGCAGCGCCGGCGCCGGCATCACGCTGGACGCCAGGAACGGTGCCGTCCTGGTGCAGCAGGTCATCGCCGACGGACCGGGCGCCACCGCTGGACTCCACATCGGCGACGCCATCCTGGCGGTGAATGGCCAGCCCACCCGCGGCGTCGATCTGGCCACGGTCGCCGACTGGATCGCCGGGCCGGAGCAGACGCGCGTCGCCGTCACGGTGCGCGCCCGCGACGGCCGCGTGCGCACCCTCGACATCATGCGCGCCATGGTCCCGCCGGAGACGGTATTCGCCGAGCGGGTGCACGACGCGCTGCAGATCCGCATCACCGAGTTCGATCGCGAGACGGCCGCGCGGCTGACGCGCGTGCTGAACGCCGCGCTGAGCGAATCGGCCGCCGCGGCGCACCCGGTTCCCGGCATCATCCTGGACCTGCGCGGCGACCCCGGCGGCCTGGTGCGCGAGGCCGCCGGGGTGGCCGACGAGCTGTTGCCCGCCGGCATCATCGCCAGCGCGGTCGGGCGCGATCCGGACGCCACGCAGGTCTGGCGCTCCAACGAGGGTCAGCTTGCGGACGACCTGCCGGTGGTGGTGCTGGTCGATGGCCGCACCGCCAGCGCCGCGGAGATCCTGGCCGCCGCGCTGGCCGATCGCGGCCGCGCCGTGGTGGTGGGGAGTGCGACGCTCGGCAAGGGCCTCGTGCAGACCATCGCCCCGCTGCCCGACGGGGGCGAACTGTTCGTCACCTGGAGCCGCGTACTGGCGCCGCGCGGCTGGCCGTTGCAGGGCCTCGGCGTGCTGCCGCAGGTCTGCACCAGCCTGGGCCAGGACGCGTTGCAGAGCGAGCTGGACAGCCTGGACCAGGGCGTCCAGCCGATGGCCGAGGCGCTCGGCCGCCACGCCGCCGCCCGCCCGCCGCTGCCGCCGGCCCAGGCGGTGGCGCTGCGCGCCGCCTGCCCGGCGGCCGAGGGCAGCGACGCCGACATCACGGCCGCCCGGTTCCTGATCCAGCACCCGGTCGCCTATGTGACCGCGCTGCTGCCGCCGATGCGTGAGGCTGCGGGAGCAAGCGCGCGCGTACGGTAGGACGGCGGGCTGCCCCGTCATGCCGGCATGACGGAGCAGGTCGGGCCGCGCGCTACCCCACGCAGTTATTTCGTGCCCAGGCCTGAACACACGATTGTACTGAAATTGCACCACCGGAACAGCTCGCGGATCACCTCCGCGGTTCCTTACCAATTCTTCGCACTTTCACCCTGAAAATGAAAGCACCGGCCGGGGCAGGCGGACCGGCGCTTCAGTGGAGGAAGTGATGAGGAAGCATCGCAACCTCTTGCCGAAGATAATGGTGATTTTGCGCATTCGCGTCAAGATCGTCATAACTCGACGGTAGGAGCCGGGCCGGTCCGTTCGCGGGCCGGCCCACTCCCTGCCTCGCTGCCGCATCGCCGGTTGCCGCCACGCCAGGTGTTTCGCAGTGCCGCGCCGGCAGCGCACGCATTAGCCAAATATTCACCTGCCACGCGCAGTCTCCGCGGCATCACAATGCTTGCGAGGGTCCGATGAAGCTGCACCTTCCGATCGCCGTGGCCGCCATGCTGCTGGCTGCGCTGACCGCGCCGCTCGCCATCGCCGCCGGCGCGCATGGCACTGCCGAGGAGGCCAAGGCCCTGGCCGACCGCGCCGCCGCCTATCTCAAGCAGGTCGGCCCGGACAAGGCATTTGCCGCGTTCGACGACAAGACCGGCCAGTTCGTCGATCGCGACCTTTATGTCTTCGTGCGCTCGATGGACGGCAACACCGTCGCGCACGGCGCAAACATGGCCATGATCGGCCACACTAACCTCAGCCTGAAGGATGCCGACGGCAAGCTGTACAACAAGGAGATGATCGACCTTGCCGAGAGCAAGGGCATCGGCTGGGTGGACTATCGCTGGGTCGACCCGCTGGACAAGAAGATCGAGCAGAAGTCGTCGTACATCGAGCGCGTCGGCGACTACGTGATCGGCGTCGGCTTCTATCGCCAATGACCGGCGCCAATGACCGGCGCCGGTGATGCCCACCAGTGACCGACGCCAGCGTCCGGACGGCGGCAGCCGGACGATGAAGCTGCGATGGGACAACCTGTCGCTGCGCGCCAAGGTATTCCTCGCACCCGGCGTCCTGCTGCTCGCCCTGGCGGCACTGACCGTCTACGCCGCCGTGCTGCTGGCCGACAACCAGCGCCAACTCGATGACCTGACCGAGCACGCCTTCAAGCGCGCCGCGCTGGTGACGGCACTCGGTCAGGCGGTCTCGACTGTGCATGCCGAGCTCTACCGGGTGACCGCGGTCGCGGCGAACGACAGCGACGCCGGCAAGCTGGACCGGCTCAGCAAGGCCCTCGGCGCGGCGATCGCCGGGATCGCGCCGCAAGTCACCGCCGTCACCGCCGCCACCCGATCGAGCGCCGCCACCGCGCCGCTGGCCGGCGGGATCACCAAGACGCTGAAGGACTACGCCGACGCCGCGCAGCAGGTGGTCGGCATGGCCTCGAACAGCGCCTATGCGCTGATCTTCATGAATACCGCCCAGCAGGCCTATGACAGCTTCAACCAGCAGCAGGCCAAACTGGCGGCGACGGTGGAGGCCGAAAAGGCCAGCCTCATCGACCAGGTCCAGGCGAGCATCCGGGCGGCCAGGCTGGTATTCATCCTGGCGGCGAGCGGGGCCGGCCTGGTTGCGGTGGTCGTCAGCCTGCTGCTCGGCAACAGCATCTCCCGCCCGGTCATTCGCCTGGCCGCGGACATGCGCCGGCTCGCCACCGGGGACACCGCGGCACCGATCACCGGCGTCGACCGGCAGGATGAGATCGGCGCGATGGCCGGCGCGATCCAGGTGTTCAAGGACAGCATGCTCGAAACCGCGCGGTTGAGCGCCGAACAGCGCGCCGAGCACGCCGCGAGCGACCGCCGCGCCCAGGCGGTCGCCGCACTGACCAGCGGGTTCGAGACGCGCACCGCGGACTTGGTGCACGCGCTGGCGGCGAAGGCGCACGAGATGCAGACCACGGCCGAGCGCATGAGCGCCGCCGCCGAGCAGACCAACCAGCAGTCGGCGGCGATCGCGACCGCGGCGGCGGAGACGTCGAGCAATGTGACCACCGTGGCCACGGCGGCCGAGGAACTGGCGACCTCGATCACCGAGATCGGTCGCCAACTCGCGCACGCCTCCACGGTGGCCGACCAGGCGAATGAGAACGCCCGGCACACCGACACGGTCGTGCAGACGCTGGCGACCGGGGCGGACAAGGTCGGCGCGGTGGTGCAGTTGATCGGCGCCATCGCGGCGCAGACCAATCTGCTGGCGCTGAATGCCACGATCGAGGCGGCGCGGGCCGGTGCGGCTGGCAAGGGCTTTGCCGTGGTGGCCGGCGAGGTGAAGTCGCTGGCCGGCCAGACGGCGAAGGCGACCGGGGAAATCGCCGGCCAGGTCGGCCAGATTCAGGAGGCCACGCAGCAGGCGATCGCGGCATTGCGGTCGATTGCCTCGACGATCGCCGAGATCAGCGGCATCACCACGGCGATTGCCGCCGCGGTCGAGCAGCAGGGCGCGGCAACGCGGGAGATCGCCCGCAACGTGCAGGAGGCGGCGCGCAGCACGCAGGAGGTCGCGACGAACATCGACGGGATCACGCGGGCGGCGACCGAAACCGGCGGCGCTGCCGATCTCGTGCTGGGCAGCGCCGGGGATCTCGAGCGCCGGTCCGACGCACTTGCCACCGAGGTCGAGGCCTTCCTGTCCGGCGTGAAGGCCGCCTGACCGCGGGGGGGGGCGCGTTCTGTTTCATCGACGTGGCAGCGCCGATGCGGCAGTGCCGAATGCCCTTCGCAATCGCACTAATGTGCCTGACTAGGCCCTGTGGACAAACCTCGCCCAGATACGGATGCATCCGAGCAAGACGAATCCCACGAAGCTGGTGGCGAGCTTGTCATATCGGGTGGCGACGCGCCGCTGCTCCTTGAGATGGCCAATGAAGCACTCAATCCGTGACCGCAGCGCATAGAGCGGTTTGTCGACCGAGTACTGCACCTTGCGATTGCTCTTGGTCGGGATCTCGGGTGTCGCACCGCCATCCCGCAAGTCATGGCGGATCGCATCGCTGTCGTAGCCTTTGTCCGCCAACATGGCGCCGGGATCGCTGTCGCGTTGCTCCATCAACTCTTCATAAGCCGTCACGTCATGGGCCTCGCCCTCGCTGAGTACGACCCCGATGGGGAGACCTGCGGCGTTGCAACGCACATGTATCTTGGTGCTGAACCCACCGCGCGAGCGGCCGAGCGCTTGATTCTGCTGCTCGGTCTTTTCGCCGGCGGCGCAGCGATGCGCTCGGACGATGGTGCTGTCGATCATCTGCAACATGTCCAATGCGCCGCCGCTGTCAGCCAGCGCCTGAAGCAGCAGGTCCCAGATGCCAGACTCGCACCAGCGACGGAATTGCTTCCACACGGAGTTCCATTTGCCGAACGCCGCCGGCAAGTCGCGCCACGGCGCTCCGGTCCGGCAGATCCAAAGTATGCCGTCCAGCCTGTGCCGATGGTTCTTGGGTGGACGCCCGCCACGCGAGGAGGGTGTGGTCAGGAAGGGCGCGAAGATCGCCCACTCTTCGTCCGTCATCAGTCCGCGGATCATGGTCGGCCTCGAGCTTACCAAGAGGCCGGTCAAGATTGACCGCAAGCCGGTCAATCAAATCCCCTGACGCAAGAAAGAAACGAAACGAATCCCGGGACAGGAGCTACGATTCTTTTTGGAATCTGCCGCAGCGCCCTTTGATTCTTTGCTTTCCGGTCGGGTCAGCCGATCAGCTCGTCACCCCAGGGGCCACGCGGCTGTCGCGCCGCCCAAGCCGTTCCGGCCGCGCCAGCGCCAGGGCCGGTTTGTCCACAGGGCCTAGGAATTCTTCGCCACTCGGGTGTACTGGCACGACCTCAATCTCCAGTTCTGACCCGGATTTGCGGGCGACCCGTTCAAGTCTGATGGCTAGCGCTTGAAGCACTATGTCGCCATACATGTGTCCATAATTATCGTTGATTTGTTTAAAATGATCTATATCTATTGCTATGATGCATATCGCGATATTACCTTTGGTTTCCAATACCTCTTGTTGGTCGGAGGTCCTATGGGAACAAAGTTGAAAAATCGCCTCGTCAAGTCGAGTATTGAAAGCTTGACCATTTAACAGGCCAGTTGTCGCATGATGAGTGGCCGCAAACTTGTTATCCGCAGCGCTCAGGCAGATTTTGAGACGCTTCTCAAATGCGTCCCGTTTTGGCTTAGAAGGAGCCGACCAAAATGTCGCTAATACCACAGCGTCCAGATCATCGATCGGGAAGTAGGCGAGTGAGCTACTGGTTGGCCGCCAGGGCCGCGTTAACTCCCGAGTCTTGTCAAGGTCGACCACCAGTCGCGCATCTGTCACCGTTGCATTCCGGTCATCTCTCCAATACCCCTTCTGGTACCTGAAGACCTTGCGACTCACTGACTGCTGAATGATTATCTCATCACTCAGGATGGTCTCAACAGCCAAATTGTATCGAGCGATGTTCATCGGACCTACTATATCGGGAGGCGTCGGGGCCGTCTCGTTGCGAGTTTCACCGCGACCTTGCGGCGCCAGGTGCGCGAAGAAAACACGTTCGAAATATAGCGAACTGTCGGCAGTTTGTCACGTCACCGGCGCTCCTTCCGCCGGCCGTTCTGTCCGGCAGACCGGGCGCATTGGCAAACAGGTTGCGGATCGTCACCCCGCGCCAGGTGAACCCATCCTGCATATCCTCGGACACCAGCAAGCGACACCCCGACGCGGCGGCGGCCGCCAGCATGATCGCATCCCACAGCGCAAACTGATGGGTGACCACCAGCTCCATGGCATCCAGCAGCACCCCCGAAGAGGTGTCGGCGACCAGGCAGGCGTCATGCCAGCCAAGCACCGCCGCCCGCACCTCGGCCACCGGCCGGCGCGCCTTGCGGGTCAGCAGGGTGAACAGCCCGGCCAGCGCCTGCGCCGGGATAACAAGCTCGTCCTCGGCAAGGTCGCGCAGGACCCGGCTGGCGTCCGCCTGGCGCTCCGCCCCGTTCATCCCTTCGGCATAGGCCAGGACGTTGGTGTCCAGCGCGATCCGCATCGCTCACCGCTCATACAGCGCGTCGCGGGTCCAGGGGCCGATGTCGATGGCCGGCTGCGCCGCGAGGCGTTGCAACAGGGCGGCCCGGGCGGCGCCGCGAGCGGTGTCCGCTTCGGTGCAGGGCACGATGCGGGCAACCGGCTTGCCGTGTGCGGTCACCGCGTAGGAGCGCCCGTCGCGGACCTCGCGCAGCAGGCGGGAGAAGTGGCGGTTGGCCTCGGCGGCGGGAATGGGCTGGTCCATAACGGTACCTGATGTATACCCCGCTCACGCGATAATCCGGAACTCCGTTGGGTTTATGATACGGAAGTTGTCCGTGACCTCATCGCAGTAGGTGCGCCAGTTCCTGGGCACGTCGTCGCGCAAGAAGTTCAGCATTGCGATGCTGAAGTCCCTGAAGGAGCTGTAGCACTTGTTGTGGGTGGTGTGTCTGTGCATCAACCCCCATAACCGTTCGATCGGATTGAGGTGCGGACAGTAGGCCGGGACGAAATGAAGCTTGATCCGGCAGTCAGGCCGCGCCAGCCAAGCTTGAACCAGTTTAGCGTGATGGTATCTGGCATTGTCCAGAAAGACGTGAACCAGCCGCATGCCTGGATACACCGCCTCGATTGCCATCAACAGCATGATCGTACTCAAGGCATCCACCGTCAGCACATCCTTCATGACGGTCTTGCCGGTCTCCAGGTCGATCGCGCCATGGATATTCAGGCGGTCCCGCCCGCTGCTCTGTTCCACCGCGACCGGCACCTCTTTTGGCGCCCAGCAGCCAACCGGCCGCACCGCGTGGGTGGGATGCACCGCATCAACGAAGATCACCGCTTCATCAGCGGATAACTGGTTCATCAGCGGATAACTGGTTCATCAGGGCCTCGTAACCCTTGACGAACGCCGCCTGTTTCGCCGGGTCCAGCTTGCGCGAGATCGCTTTCGGCTTGCGGTGTTCCATGCCAAGGCGGTGCAGCAGAGCGATCAGCCCAGACCGGGTCTGGTATTCGATGTCGCATTCACGCGCGATCCACGCGCCAACTGCACGCGTCGAGCGTGGCAGGGTTTCGCCAATCCAGGCTTTCAGTTTGTCTTGTTGCTCCACCGTCAACCGACAGGTACCCCCTTCATGGCCGAAGCTCGCCAGACCCTCGATCCCGTCCTCCCGATAGAGTAGGTACCAGGTTCGGACCGTGTCGCCGTCAAGCAACAGCACGTCGGCGACCGACTGACAGCTCATTCCTCGGTCCAGCAGCACCAGCGCGTTGGCCCGGCGCGACAAGCGGTGCGCGGCGGAACCGTCGCGGGCCAGCTCAATCAGGTCGTGGCGCGATTCGCTGTCCAGGAAGCCAGGGCGGATCATCGATGAAGCAGAATCGCCTCAAGCCCGGTTGGCAAGAGGTTTTTCCGGATTTCCGCAGAGTCGGGGTATAGTGGCTTTCACTATATTGGAACCCGAGGTGGCGGGCAACGGTAGTGAACTGCGGCGGCCAACCCACCCCGTTTGCAGCCAGTGGTTTGTGTGGCGCCGGCAGCCGGTTCGTCGTAAGAGAGGCTCTCTAACTTTCAGGTGCCAGGATCGCACGTGCAGCCCATCGACGTACTCACCGTCCCACCCTCCACCAGCGGCAACTCCCCTCCGACGGACGGTCCCCAACCCCGGGACAAGCGGGCCGTCGACCGGGAGATAGCGCCGGCCGAGATGCCGGCCCCGGCCCCGGCGCCGTGGCTGGCGCAAATTACGTGGACGCAGCCGGTCAGGCGAGAGATGATGGCCGGGCGCGGCACGGCCTGGGCGGCAAGCTCCCGCCAAGAGCATATTCATGGTGCGGTGCGGTCGGGCGGCACGGCCGCTCGGCGGACGCCTGTCCTCCGGCAGAGGGCTTGGTCCGCGAAACCGGGACAGCGCCTTATGCAACGTGGCACGGTAGACGCGGCCGGAGCGAACGACGGCCGCAGCCTCGTCCTAGAGCAGAAGCCGCAGATCGCAAAAATTCCGACAGGACCCTATGGACCATTCCGCGGTGCCGGGGGAGGGCACCGACGTGGGTCGAGGGCCTGCCTCCGGCTGGCCGCCTCGGATCGCAAAAATCCCGACAGGAACCCTATGGACCATTTCACGGTTGCGGGTCAGGGCGGCGACCTGGGCCGCGGACCCGCCTCCGACCGGCCACCGCCAATCGCAAAAATCCCGACAGGACCCTATGGACCATTTCACGGTTGCGGGGCAGGGCGCCGACCTGGGCCGAGGACCCGCCGCCGGCCGGCCACCGCAAATCGCAAAAGTTCCGACAGGACCCTATGGACCATTCCGCGGTCGCGGCGGGTGGCACGGATGCCAGGCCTGGCGGCCAGCCCGTGCGCCGCCGCCGCAAACCATAAAATCTCGACAAGACCCTACGGACCTCGCACGATGGGGACGCGCGCCGCGGCTCCAGGCGCGTGGCCGCCCGTGGCCAGGAGACCCGAATTGCAACTCCCCGCAGCGACCCTATGTACCCTCGCGCGGCAACATCGAACGGCGCGACGACCGCACGCATCCCCCCGCGCCCGCCAACAGGGAGGCTCCCATGACCGAACCCGACACCTTCGTCTTCGCCGATGACGGCGCCATCCCGAACTCCCGGCTGCCGCTGCTGGTCTACCGCCAGGCGGTCCCGCCCGACGCCGCGGCGATCGAGCGCATCTTCACCGCCAACCGCTGGCCCGCCGCCTGGCGCGCGCCGGTGCATCCCTTCCACCATTTCCACTCCGACGCGCACGAGGTCCTCGGCGTCGCCTCGGGCGAATCCCGCGTCCAGTTCGGCGGCCCGCACGGCGAGGTGCTGACGGTGCGCGCCGGCGACGTGGTGGTCGTGCCGGCCGGGGTCGGCCACTGCCGCCAGTCGCAGTCGGACGGGCTGGTGATCGTCGGCGCCTACCCCGACAACTCGACCCATCGCGACCTGCGCCGCGGCAACCCGGCCGAGCACGCCGAGGTGGTCCGCAACGTCGGCACGGTGCCGCTGCCCCCGGCCGACCCGGTCAGCGGCGCCGACGGCCCGCTGCCCCGCCTCTGGGGCGCGTAGCCGCCAACCCCGGGGCGCGTCGCCCGGGCAAATAGAGCGCGCGGCAAAGGAATGCGGCCGGCAGGCGCTGGCCCCTCTTGATCACTGGCCGGCACTGACCAGATTGAACTTGTCCGGATCGCCCGACAGGGGTTCCGGGGCGTTTCGTGGGGTTGGCCCATCCGGGCGGCCCGAACGACTAACCTTGCTGTTGCAGGAGGTTTCCATGACGACGTTCGACTTTGCACCACTGTTCCGTACCGCCATCGGTTTCGACCGGTTGGCCCGCCTGATGGATACCGCTGCCACCACTGCCGAGGCACCGAGCTATCCGCCGTACAACATCGAGAAGACCGGCGACGACACCTACCGCCTGACCATGGCGGTGGCCGGGTTCGCCCCGTCCGACCTCGACATCACCGTGAAGGACAACACCCTGGTCATCAGCGGCCGCGTGACCGCCGAAGGGCAGGGGGCTGAGGTACTGTACCGCGGCATTGCCGGCCGCGCGTTCGAGCGCCGCTTCGTGCTCGCCGACCACATGGTGGTCGAGGGTGCGGATCTGCGCGACGGGCTGCTGCATGTCGGCCTGAAGCGCGTGGTGCCCGAGGCGCTGAAGCCGCGCAAGGTCGCGATCGGCAGCGCCGGCCCTGTGGCGATCGCCAACGAGCCGGTCGCCAACGAGCCGGTCGCCAAGGCGGCCTGACGCATCGTGCCGCGGGACTGAACGAAGGGGCCGGGCAACCGGCCCCTTTTTCGTTGCCTTGATCGCGTAGACCGCCGGACGCCGCGCCCTACCGACCTCGGTCGAACTTCGCGGGCAGCATTAACGGCGGCTCAATCTCTCGCGCCCAAGATCGCCCAATCTGCGTACTTCACTGGTTGAAAGCGAGATCTGATGGCGCCCGCCCGGACGGTAGCCGCGCCCGCGGGCGACACGCCGTATCTGGCAGGAGCGCGCATCGGCACGGCGGCCTCGGTCTTTGGCCTCCGCCTTCCGGGCGCCTGGGCCATGGTCGGCGGCTTCCTCGTCATCGATCTGGTCTGGGGCGGGCGCATTGGCCTGTCGATCGCCGGATCGCCACTCGCCGTCGGTCTGGTCAGCCTGCTGCTGGCTGTGTCGGCCGCCTACCGCCGGCGCAGCCCGATCATCGCGGACATGGCTGAGACGGGCGCGCTGTGGCTCGCGTTCACCGCCAGCGCCTGCGTGCTGACCTACCTCGCCGCGACCTGCGCCTGGCCGCTGCGGGATGCGTGGCTGCACGCTGCCGACCATGCCATCGGGTTCGATTGGCTGGCGTGGCGAGAGACCGTGCTGGCCCACCCGGTCCTGCATTGGGCACTGGCTTTGGCCTATGCCAGCCTGCTGCCGCAGATGGCCTTGTCCGCGCTGTTCTTCGCCGCGACCGGCCGCACCGCGCGCTCCGGCGAGCTGCTGATGCTGGCGGCGCTGACGCTGGTGCCGACGATGGTGATCTCGACTCTTTGCCCGGCGCTGGGACCGTTCGGAACCAAAGGCGGCGAGAACGCCGCGTTCCTGCCCGACCTGCTGGCCCTGCGCGCCGGCGGCCCGTGGCATTTCGAGCTGCAGGCGATGCAGGGCATCATCACGATGCCGTCGTATCACGTCGTCCTGGCCGTGCTGTTCATCCATGCGTTCCGGCGCACCGGGCCGATCGGCTGGGCAGTCGCCGGGCTGAACGCGCTCATGCTGCCGGCGATTCCGCCGATCGGCGGCCACTACTTCGCCGACATGCCTGTTGGCGGCGCCATCGCCGTGCTCGGCATCCTGAGCTGGCGCCGGTGGCACAAGGCGGAACGCGTGGCGGCCGCCAGCGCGTAGACGATCCCGCGGGCCTCGCCGCGCGCATGCACCGGCCCGCAACGCGGATCCGCCGGCGCCTACCGCGGCGCGATGGGTCTGACGGACTGGCGGCGGCACCACGCATAAGGTCGCCGGAGCGGCGATCGAACGCGGACATTTCGCTGCCTGCTCGATTGGGCCAGTCTGCCGAATGGACAGTTTTTCGCTGCACCAGCCCTGGTTCGCCTGGGTCGCCGTGGCCGCCTGCGTGGCCGGCGTGGTGCGCGGCCTCGCCGGGTTCGGCGGGGCGCTGGTCCTGGTGCCGATCCTCAGCATGTTCCTGGGGCCGGTCGTCGCCGTGCCCGTGCTGAACATCGTTGACGGCGTGGCAACGTTTCCCCTGCTGCCCGACGCCATGCGCCGCTGCCGCTGGCCCGAGGTCATCCCGCTGTTCGTCGGCGCGCTGGCCCTGCTGCCGTTCGGCATCACCGCGCTGCGCTATGTCGACCCGATACTGCTGCGCCACGTCATGAGCGTCGCGATCCTCGGCATCGCCGGATGCATGGCGGTCGGCGCCCGGCATGCCGGCGCGCCAAGCCGCGCCGTCAGCGCCGGAGTCGGTGCGTTGTCGGGGCTGATGTCAGGCGCAATCGGCCTGAGTGGCCCGCCCGTCGTGCTGTTCTGGCTCGGCGGTCAGGCCGATGCGCGCACCGCGCGCGCCAACATGATCGCCTATTTCGGCCTCTGCTCGGTCGCCGTGATCGCCATGATGGGCTGGAGCGGGTTGATGACCTGGCCTGTCCTGCGGCTGTCGATCGTGTTGCTGCCGATCTACGCACTGGGCGTGCTGCTGGGCGCGCGCGGCTTTCGTCTTGCGCCGGAACGATTGTTCCGGGCCTTTGCGCTGGCGCTGATCGCCGCCGTCGCGATCGTCAGTCTGGTCAGGTAGGGCGGAAAAGCCAACGCCCCCGGGCGCTTGACCCGGGGGGCAGCGCATTCCGCCACTTGCGCAGCGTCGAAGATCACCGGCGTTGGTGGGTGGAAAAGTTGCCGGAATGCGCCACGCTTGTCCGCCTCACGCTGCATGGTGGTGTTCAGGCAAATCAGGTCGGCGACCGAAAGGAAATGTATCGATGAAGGCCATCAGGCCACTGGCCCGAACGCGGAACACTGTCACGCTGAAGCGAGCGGATTTCGAAGCGCTCATGCGTTGTGCCGAGGATGCAATCGACCTTGCTGCCGTCGACGCGCATCGCGCTCACGAGAACCATGTCGGGTGGAACACCGCGCGACGCACGTACCTGACAGTGGACGAAGTGCGCCGAATTCTGGATGGCGATCCCAAGCCCCGACCCCGTCCTACGCGTTCATTCCGCGCACCGCCTCGCACACCGCGCGCGTTACTTCCCCTGTCGTCGCCTTGCCACCCAGATCCGGCGTCATGATCCCCGCCGCGCACACCTGCTCCACCGCGCGCATCAGCAGCGCGGCCGCCCGCTTCTCGCCCAGGTGCTCCAGCATCATCGCCCCGGTCCAGAAACTCGCCACCGGATTGGCGATGCCCTTGCCGGTGATGTCGAACGCGGACCCATGGATCGGCTCGAACATCGACGGGCCGCGCCGTTCCGGGATCGACGTTCCCGGTCGGCGCAATCCCGAGCGAGCCGGCCAGCGCCGCCGCCAGGTCCGACAGGATGTCGGCGTGCAGGTTGGTCGCCACCACCGTATCGATCGTGCGCGGCCGGCGGACCATGCGCATGGTCATCGCGTCCACCAGCTCCTTGTCCCAGCTTACGTCCGGGTAGTCGTGCGAGACCAGCGCGGCGATCTCGTCCCAGAACACCATGCCGTAGCGCTGCGCGTTCGACTTGGTGACCACGGTCAGCTTCTTGCGTGGCCGGCCGCGCGCCAGCTCGAACGCGTAGCGCATGATCCGTTCGACACCGACACGGGTGAAGATCGCCGTTTCGGTGGCGACCTCGATCGGCAGGCCGCGATGGGCGCGCCCGCCGTGGCCGGCATACTCGCCCTCGCTGTTCTCGCGCACGATCACCCAATCGAGATCGCCGGGGCCCGACATCGCGCAGCGGCGAGGTGATGCCCGGCAGGATGCGCGTCGGCCGCACGTTGGCATACTGGTCAAACCCCTGGCAGATCGGCAGCCGCAGCCCCCACAGCGTCACGTCGTCCGGGATGTTCGGATCGCCGACGGCACCGAAATAGATCGCGTCGGCGGTGCGCAGCCAGGCCATCGCGTCGGCCGGCATGAAGCGGCCGTGCTTGCGGTAGTAGTTCGAGCCCCAGTCGTAATGCGCCACCTTCAGCGTGAAGCCGCCGTCGCGCGCCGCCACCGCGTCGAGCACCTCGAGCCCGGCGCTGATCACCTCGGGGCCGATGCCGTCGGCGGGAATGGAGGCGATGCGGTGCTCGACCATGGGTGTCTCATCCAAGTGTGTGATGCAGGCGTGGCCGGTCGTACCAAGCCGCCGTGCGGCTGACAACCGCACTACCTGGGGGCGCGTCGGGTGCGGCCACTCAGGGCAGTTTCGCCCAGTCGATGGCGTGGGCGTAATAGTGGATGCCACCGTGTCCCTCGGGCATCCAGGCGCCGGGATGGTGGCGAAACCCCAGTGCGGTAGTTGTATCGAGCGCGTTGGTCTCGCCCGCCTGCGTCTCCCGCGGTCCATCGCGATCGAGCGCCGCGCGGGACTGCTCGCTCGGCCGAACGATGGCGATGTGGCCGGGGCGGTGCGGGTTGGGGTTCTCGAACGCCTCCAGCACCAGATCGCCGCGATTGGCCGCAGCCTGCGCCGCCACCGGATCGGGCAGCGACCGCCAGCCCGATCCCGCCGGCGCGTCGCGCAGCCAGCGAAGCTGCGCGTTGGCCAGCAGGTCCTCGCTGTGATCGGGCGGGCGCAGCACATAGACGCCCAGGCGAGCGGCGGCGGCGGCCACGAAGGCGCTGCAATGCGTCGCCTTCTCGCGCGTGACCGGGGTCGCTTCGCCGGTGAACCAGTCCACGTGGTGGCCGGCGAGTCCACAGATGATCGACCCCGGTGGCGTCGAGGAACCCTGCCAGTCGTTCGCCTGCCGCGGTGATCGGCCCGCAGCACGGCTGGGCCTGCGCGGCGCCGGCGAGCGCCAGACCCATCCCTGCCAACAGGGCGATCATCGCGCGCCGCAGCATCACACGCCTCCGCTCTCCGGGCCGCCGCTGCGACGTGTGCGGCAGCCTCACGCGCCGGCTCCCGCGGCGGCGTCAGGTGCCGGCTCCAGCCGCAGCCGCGGCATGTCCAGCCGCCGCGCTTCCGCCTGGCCGATGCGTGCCGCGTCATAGCCGGCCGCGCGCAGCTCGGCGAGGCAGGAAGCCGCCCCGCCTGCGGCACGCCCGCCAGCAGCCCGCCGGCGATCTGCGGATCGGCAAGCAGCGCAAGGTCCGGCCAATCCGGCGGATCGGGCCAGGCCTGGCGGTTCTCGTCGGCCGCGGCGCGCGCCGCGCCCAAGCGCGGCCAGATCGCGCGCGCCGGTCAGCGCCGGGATAGCGTCGGCGGTCAGCACGGCGGCCAGGTTCGCGTCGCGCAGCAGCGACGCCAGCGTCCCGACCAGCCCATGCTGCGCCACGGCGGCGCAGGCGGTGGCGCCGTGCTGGCGCAGAAGGCGCACGGCGGCGGCGCTGCTGGCGGTCATCGACGCCACCGCGTCGAGCAGCCAGCGCGCCTCGGCCAGACCGCGCCGGAAACCCTCCAGGATGATGCCGCTGCCCAGTGGCTTGGTCAGGATCAGGGCGTCGCCGGGGCGCAGGGCATCGCCGAAGCGGGCGGCATCGCCGGGACGCAGGGCGGTGTTGCGCGTCAGCAGTGTGCGGCCGGTCAGCACCAGGCTGACCGCCGGCGCGCCGCCGGCCGCCGTGGCGCAGTCCACCAGCAAGGCGCCGTCCGCCGCCAGCACCTCGGCGGCGCCCTGCAGACAGCGCCAGGACGTCCGCGCGCGCGAGGGCCGGCGCGGCTTGCGGCGGGGTGACGATCGCGGTCGCGGTCCAGGGACGCGCCCCGGCCGCGTGCAGTCGCACCAGGGCATGCGCCGCGGCGATGCGGCCGAAGACGAACGGATCGTTCAGCAGCGCTGGCAGATGCGTCGCGTGCTGGATGAGCGTCGTATCAGCACCGTCCGGCGGTCCGCCATGCGCCGGATGCGACGACGTACTGGTCAGCACCGCCAGGTCGGCCGGGTCGAGGCTGACCGCCTCCGGCTCGGCCTGGGCGCCGAGGCGTGGCAGGCCGGCGGGCGTGTAGCGGCGCAGGAACCGCCCGTCGATCCGGTCCTTGTACCAGGCCACCAGGCGACCGGACACGGCAATGCCATTCCGCCAGGCCAGCGCGCGACCGTGGCCGAGGCCGACGATCGCCAGCGCCTCTGCCTGCGGTCGCCAGGGCCGTGGCGGCAGCCCGCGCGCGACGCGGCGCAGGTTGTCGGCCAGGCGCGGCCCGGCGCGCACCGCCCAGACGCCCGCCTTCGGGCGCGGCGCGCCGGCGATCGAGGCGCAGTCGCCGGCGGCGAATACGCTATCGTGGCCGCGGCTGCGCAGGCTGGCGTCCACCACCACGCAGCCGGCCTCGTCGCAGATCAGGCCCGACTCGGCGAGCAGCTTTGGCCCGACGACGTTGGTCGCCCACAGCACGGCCTCGACGGCGCAGAAAACTGCCGTCCGACAGCGCCAGCCGGCCCTCCGCCCGCGCCCCGGCGCGCACGCCGCAGACCAGTTCCACCCGCGCCTCTGCCAGCGCTGCGCGGGCCACGGCGCGGGCGCGTGGCGGGGCCTCGGCGAGCGGATCCTCGGAGTCGCAGACCAGCGTGATGCGCACCCGCCCACCGACGCGCTGGGCCAGGGCCAGCGCCAGCTCGACGCCGGCAGCGCCGCCGCCGACCAGCGCGATGCGCGCGCCGTCGGGCAGCTCGCGCTCCAGCCGGGTCAGCGCAGCAAGGAAGCCGCCGATCGGCTTCACGCCGATGCCGTCGCCCTCGGGCATGGCGGGCATGCCGCCGATATCGATCGACAGCAGGTCGAAGCGGATCGCCGGGCGTTCGCCCACCGCGACCTGCCGGGCGGCCAGGTCGATGGCGGTCGCCTCGGCAATCACCAAGCGCGCCGCCGCGACCGCGGCCAGCGGGCCAAGGTCGATGTTGGCGTCCGCCGGCCCGCACGCGCCGCGGATCAGCGTGGGAAGCCGGCCGGAATACGGCGTGGTCGGTTCGCGCGCGATCAGCGTCAGCCGCAACCTGGGGTCAGGCCGGCGGGCGAAGCGGCGCAGCACCTCCACATGGGCGTGGCCGGCGCCGAGCAGGACAAGGTCCATCATCAGGTCGATGCCAGGGCGCATTCATCACGTTAGCCTGTTGCGGCGAGTTGGCGGAGCGGCAAGGATGGCGCATGACCGTGGAATGTGCTGCTCCCCCTCCCCTTGAGGGAGGGGGCCGGGGGGAGGGGTCGGTGCCAGGGTGGCACCGCGGCCCCGTGCCCCCGAACCCCTCCCCCCAACCCCCTCCCGCAAGGGGAGGGGGAGTCACGGCGGCGCCCGCATGACTTGGTCGATCCTGGTGCGCGATCCCGCCTCGGGCGCACTCGGCGCCGCGGTGGCGACGCGGTTCTTCGCGGTCGGCGCGCTGTGCCTGCACGTCGAGGGCGGCGTCGCCGCACTCGCCACCCAGGCGCTGATCAATCCGATGTACGCGGTGCACGGCATGGCCCGACTGCGCGCCGGCGAGGCGCCCGAGGTCGTCAGCGCGGCCCTGCTCGCGGCCGATGCCGGGCGGGACCATCGCCAGCTTCACATGATCGACGCCACCGGCCGCATCGCCCAGCACACCGGCGCCGACTGCGTCGCCTGGTGCGGCGCGGTGCGCGGACAGGACGTCTCGGTCGCCGGCAACATGCTGGCCGGCCCCGCCGTGGTCGCGGCGACGCTGGAGGCGTTCCAGCGTGCCGGGGGAAACCTGGCGGAGCGGCTGCTGGCCGCGTTGGAGGCGGGCGAGGCGGCGGGCGGCGACAAACGGGGCAAACAGTCGGCGGCGCTGAAAATCTGCACGCGCGACCCGTATCCCGATCTGGACATCCGCGCCGACGACCACCCCGACCCGCTCGCCGAACTGCGCCGGCTGCACCGCGTCAGCCTGGAGCGATTCGCGGTGTTCCGCCGCTTCCTGCCCGGCACGGACAGCCCATGCGGCGTGTTCGACCGCGCGGTGATCGACGCCGCCATCGCGCGGGAGGGCCGGCCACCCACCTGACCTCGCCGCCGCCTTCCGTCTGGACCATCAATCACAAAACCAACCACAGGGACTTCATGACCATGCGACGCATTCTGTCGACTTTGTTCGCGCTGGGGGCCACCCTCGTGCTGGCCGTCGCCATGCACCACCCGGCATCCGCGCAAACCGTGTCGGGCCAGACGCTGCGCATCGCGCTGCGCCAGGATCTCGACACCATGGATCCGACGCTGTCCACCAGCTACGTCGCGCGCATCGTCTTCGCCGGACTGTGCGACAAGCTGTTCGACATCGACGAGAAGCTGAACATCGTGCCGCAGCTTGCCACCGGCTACGAATGGGCGGATCCGAAGACGCTGGTGATCCATCTGCGCCCGGGCGTGACGTTCCAGGACGGCGAGGCGCTGGACGCCGACGCGGTGAAATCCTCGCTCGCTGCGCGACCTGACGTTGCCGGGCAGCTATCGCAAGAACGAGATCGGGTTGATCGACCACATCGACGTGATCGATCCGCAGACGATCCATATCGCCCTCAAGCAACCTTCCGGGGCTTTCCTCGCCCAGCTTACCGACCGGTCCGGCATGATACTGGCGCCCAAGGTGGCGGCGGCGGAGGGCAAGGATTTCACCCTGCACCCGGTATGCAGCGGGCCATTCAAGTTCGTCGAGCGGGTGGCGCAGGACCACGTCACGCTGGAACGCTACCCGGGCTACTGGGACAACAAGGACATCCATTTCGATCGCGTGGTGTACCAGGTGCTGGTGGACAGCTCGGTACGGCTGGCCAACCTGAAGGCCGGCACCGTCGATCTGTCCGAGCAAATCGTGCCCACCGACGCCGCGGCGGTGAAGGCGGATCCCGAAGCTGCGTCTGGTGATCTCCGACGGCCTTGGCTACCTGGGCATCACGAACAACCTGGACAACGGGCCGCAGTCGAAGAACCCGTATGGCCAGAACGCGCTGGTGCGCCAGGCGTTCGACCTGTCGATCGACCGCCAGGCGCTGGTCAACGTGGTCTACAACGGCATGTACGCACCAACCGTGCAGGCAGTGCCGTCCAGCTCGCCGTTCTACGACGCCGCGCTGACGGTCCCGGCGCGCGACGTGGCGAAGGCCAAGGCGCTGTTGCAGCAGGCCGGCGTGGCGTTGCCGGTCAAGCTGGAACTGCTGACCCCGAACCAACCCGATCTGTTGCAGGCCGCCGAGGTGATCCAGTCGATGGCGGCGGAGGCCGGCTTCGACGTGCATATTCGGTCGATGGAGTTCGCCTCCTCGCTCGCGGCCGCGCCCCACGGCGAATTCCAGGCATACCTGATCGGCTGGTCGGGGCGGGTGGATATCGACGGCAACACCTATTCGTTCCTGCACAGCGGCGCGGCGGGCAACGACGGCCACTACAGCAACGCCACGGTCGACAGGCTGCTGGATGAGGCACGCGGCATGACCGACGTCGCCAAGCGTGTGGCGCTCTATGCGCAGATGTGGCCGCAATTGCGGCAGGATCTGCCGATCACCTATTTGTGGACGGCGCGCAACATCGTGGCGATGTCCGCCAGGGTCACCGGTTTCCGACCGGTGCCGGACGGAATGATCCGGCTGCAAGGCTTGGCCATGAGCAAGTAGGGCGATGAGCCGGTAGGACACGGGCGGATGCGCGGGCATCTCGGGTCGCGGATCGCGCAGATCATTCCGACGCTGCTGGTGGTCAGCGTGCTGGTGTTCTGCCTCCAGCAGTTGATGCCCGGCGACCCGGCGCTGGTGCTGGCCGGCGAGGAGCGCGATCCGCAGGTGATCGCGCAGATCCGCGCCGAGCTGTGGCTCGATCGGCCGCTGCCGGTGCAGTACCTGCACTGGATGGGCAACGTGCTGCACGGCAATCTCGGCTACTCCTGGCGCATGCGCGAGCCGGTGACCGAGCTGGTCGCCGAAAAACTGCCGGTGACCCTGCAGCTTAGTGCGATGGCGTTCCTGTTCGCCGTGGTAATCGGCGTGCCGGCCGGGATCGTCGCCGCGGTGAAGCGCAACACGGCGTGGGATTACCTGGCCAATGCGATCGGGCTGGCCGGGCTGTCCACGCCGACGTTTTGGCTGGGGATCATGATGATCCTGCTGATCTCGGTGCAGCTTGGCTGGCTGCCGCCCTCGGGCTACGTGCCGCTGACCGAGGACTGGCGGCAGTCGCTGGCGACCACTGTCATGCCGGCCTTCGTGCTGGGCAACGCGATCGCGGCGATCTTGATGCGCCACACCCGCAGCGCGATGCTGACCGCGCTGGACCAGGATTATGTGCGCACGGCGCGCGCCAAGGGCCTGCGCGAATGGGGCGTGGTGATCCACCACGCGCTGCGCAATGCGCTGATCCCGGTGGTGACCCTGGGGGCGCTGGAGCTGGGCACGCTGCTCTCCGGCGCGGTGCTGACCGAGCAGGTGTTCTCCATTCCCGGGTTCGGCAAGATGATCGTCGATGCGGTGTTCAACCGCGACTATCCTGTGGTGCAGGGCGTCGTGCTGGTGACGGCATTTCTTTACGTGGTGCTGAACCTGATCGCCGACCTGCTCTACGTGGTGATCAACCCGCGTCTGCGCGAAGGATGAGGGGTGGCACATTCTTACCTCTCCCGCTCTACGCGGGAGAGGTCGAGGCGCAAAGCGCCGAGGGTGAGGATCGTGCCGCTCGCACCACCCTCACCCGGCTCGCTCCGCGCGCCGACCTCTCCCGCAAGCGCGGGAGAGGTAAATATTCCGTTTGTGTACCATGAGCGCCACCACCATCGCTGCCCCCGTCATCGTCGCGCCGCAAAGCCCGGCGCGCCTGGCGTTGCAGCGGTTCCTGCACCGACCGATCGCGGTGGCCGGGCTGGTGGTGGTCGTCGTCTTCGTGCTGGTCGCGGTGTTCGCGCCGCTGATCTCGCCGTACGACCCGATTGCCACAAGCTGGACGGCCATCCGCAAGGCGCCCGGCGCGCTGCACTGGATGGGCACCGACGAGAACGGCCGCGACGTCGCCGCGCGGGTGATCTTCGGCGCCCGCGCCAGTCTGATGGCCGGGGTCGTTTCGGTGCTGATCGCCGCCGGCATCGGCGTGCCGGCCGGCCTGCTGGCGGGCTTCGCGGGCGGCATCGCCGACATGCTGCTGAGCCGCCTGACCGACGCCATGCTGGCCTGCCCGTTCCTGATCCTGGCGATCGCGCTCGCCGCCTTCCTCGGCCCGGACCTGACCAACGCGATGATCGCGATCGGCGTTTCCACCGCGCCGCGCTTCATGCGCGTGGCGCGTGCCGCGACGCTGGATGCTGCCGCCAACGAGTACGTCGAGGCAGCGCGCGCGGTCGGCAATCCCGCCTGGCGCGTTGCGGTGCGCCACGTGCTGCCGAACATTTTTCCCCCGGTGCTGGTGCAGGGCACGCTGTCGATCGCCCAGGCGATCATTGCCGAGGCGTCACTGTCGTTCCTTGGGCTCGGGCAGCAGCCGCCCGATCCGTCCTGGGGGTCGATGCTGAACTCGGCGCAGCGGTTCCTGTCGCAGGCGCCGTGGCTGGCGATCTTTCCGGGGCTGGCGATCTTCCTTTGCGTGCTGTCGTTCAACCTGGTGGGCGACGGGCTGCGCGACGCCGTGGACCCGCGGGGGAGGTGACGTTCGCTACGTGCATGGCAGCGACGATGCTCGGGGCCAGATCGACGTTCGGCCGCACCGAAAGAGTTGGAAAGACATCCCCGTTCGATGCGGTAGGGACGTGACCCCCAATGAGCGGACCATCCGACCACGACGACGACGGCCGGGCCGATCCGAGACGGGCAGCCCTGCTCGGGATCATCGTCATCCTGGTGCTCGCGGTCCTCGCCCTGGTGCTGGTTCGCGAGCTGGGCAGGCAATCGAAGCTCGAGGACTGCCTGATGTCAGGCCGCACCAACTGCGCGCCGATCGAAGTGCCGCCCCGCCAGTAGCGGGGCTCCGCGACAGCCGTCACGCCTGCGGCGCGCAATTTCATAGCGACGGTCTATGACAGATGAGGTATATTTAATCCCAGCAGCCGCATGACCGACGTATCCGGCCGCTTGCCGCCGCCACCGTCGGCGGTCACGAAATCCGACTCGTTGCAAAAAGAATACCTTGGCTTGGGGAGTGCCTTGCATGTCGAAGCGCGCGCTGGGTGGCGTGAGCCTGTTGCTGCTGCTCGCGGCGGTTGCCGTGTGGCGGCTGGGCTTCGACACCGGTGTGCCGGGCGCCAAGGCACAGTTTGCTCCGCCTGAGGTCCCGGTCACCCCCGGCGTCGTCGTCGCCCGCGACGTGCCGCAGTTCCTGCAAGGCATCGGCACGGTCCAGGCGTTCAACACCGTGACGGTCAAGACGCGGGTCGATGGCCCGATCGTCAAGGTGGCCTTCACCGAAGGCCAGGAGGTCAGGCAGGGCGACCTGCTGTTCCAGATCGACCCACGTCCCTACCAGGCCGCGCTGGAGCAGGCGCAGGCCGCCAAGGAGAAGGACACGGCCCAGCTCGAAACCGCGCAGGCCGACCTTGTGCGCTACGGGCGGCTGGTCGGTCCCGGCTTCCAGACCCGGCAAAGCTTCGATGAGCAGAAAGGCCTGGTGGCGCAGCTTCAGGCCGCCATCAAGGGCGATCAGGCGCAGATCGACACCGCGAAGCTCAATCTCGGCTACACTGACATCACCTCGCCGATCGACGGACGGCTCGGCGCTCGCCTGGTCGATATCGGCAATCTGGTGCACGCCGTCGACAACACGGCGCTCGTCACCATCACCCAGCTCAAGCCGATCTTCGTCAGCTTCACGCTGCCGCAGAACACCCTCGACGCGATCCGCCAGCACCAGCTTCAGGCGCCGCTGGAAGCGGTGGCGCTGTCGGCCGACGGCAAGACGCAGCTTGCCCAGGGCAAGCTGACCCTGATCGACAACATGATCGACCAGGCCACCGGCACGATCCACCTCAAGGCGACGTTCCCGAACCAGAACGAGCGGCTGTGGCCCGGGGAGTTCGTCAATGTGCGGCTGGTGCTGCTGATGCGCCGCGACGTGGCGACGGTGCCGTCGCAGACCGTCCAGGAGGGACCGAACGGCGACTTCGCCTATGTGATCAGCAAGAACGACACCGTCGAGCGGCGCGCGGTCGAGGTCGCGGCCGTTCAGGATGGCCTCGCCGTGGTCGACCAAAGGGCTGACGCCGGGCGAGCGCGTGGTCGTCGAGGGCCAGTACCGCCTCACCGACGGCGTCCGGGTGAAGCTGCTGCCGCCGCACGCCGCCGGATCGGCAAGCTGACGCGGCGCGCCCACCGATGAGCATCTCGGAACCCTTCATCCGGCGCCCGATCGCCACCTCGCTGCTGATGCTGGGCGTGCTGGTGTTCGGCATCGTCGCCTATACGCTGCTGCCGGTCGCCTCGCTGCCGAGCGTCGATTTCCCCACCATCACGGTGACCGCCAACTACCCCGGCGCCAGTCCTGCGACCATGGCCTCGGCGATCGCCACGCCGCTGGAGCAGCAGTTCACCGCGATCCCGTCGCTCGACCAGATGACCTCGCTGAGCGGCACGGGGACGACGACGATCACGCTGCAATTCGACCTGTCGCGCAACATCGACGGCGCGGCGCAGGACGTGCAGACCGCGATCAACGCCGCGAGCGGGCTGCTGCCCACCGACCTGCCGAGTCCGCCGACCTACCGGAAGGTCAACCCGGCGGACTTTCCGGTGCTGATCTACGCGGTCTATTCCGATGCGCTGCCGCCGTATCGGCTGGACGACTATGCCTACACCATGCTGGCGCAGCAGCTCTCGACGGTGCCCGGCGTCTCGCAGGTCTCGGTGTTCGGCCAGAAACAGTATGCCGCACGGGTCGAGATCAATCCCGGTGCGCTGGCCGCGCAGGGCATCGGCCTGGAGGACGTCCGCAACGCGCTGGTGGCGGCAACGGTCAACCGGCCGAAGGGGGCGATCGAGGGCGCCCACCAGACCACGGCGCTGGACACCAACGACCAGCTTTTCAACGCCGCGCAGTTCGGCAACGTGATCATCACCTACCGCAACGGCGCGCCGGTGCGGGTCAAGGATGTCGGGCAGGCCGTCAATTCGGTGCAGAACCTTTACGTCGGCGCCTGGTTCAACGACCAGCCGGCCGAGGGCATCGCGATCATGCGCGCCCCCGGTGCCAACACGATCGCCCTGGTGAACCGCATCAAGGCACTGATGCCGCATCTGGAGGCGTCGATCCCGCCGTCGGTGCATGTCTCGCTGATGTCCGACCGCTCGCAGATCATCCAGGCCGCGGTGAACGACGTGCAGATGACGATGACCATCACCATCGCCCTGGTGGTGCTGGTCATCTTCATCTTCCTGCGCACCGTGTGGGCGACGGTGATCCCCAGCCTGGCGGTGCCGCTGTCGCTGCTGGCCACCGTCGCGGTCATGTACGGGGCCGGCTACAGCCTCGACAACATTTCGCTGATGGCGCTGACGATCTCGGTCGGCTTCGTCGTCGACGACGCGATCGTGATGATCGAGAACATCGTGCGCTACATCGAGCAGGGCGAACGGCCGTTCCGGGCGGCGCTGCGCGGGGCGGGGCAGATCGGCTTCACCATCATTTCGATCACGTTCTCGCTGATCGCCGTGTTCATCCCGCTGTTCTTCATGGGCGGGATCATCGGCCGGCTGTTCCGCGAATTCGCGGTCACCGTGTCGGTCGCGGTGATCGCCTCGGCGGTCATATCGCTGACGCTGACCCCGGTGCTGTGTTCGCTGTTCCTGAAGAAGCACGAACCGCACGCCGGCGGCTGGTTCAACCGGGTGGCCGAGGGCTTCTTCAACTGGATGCTGCGCTCCTACGACCGCGGGCTGCGCTGGGTGTTCCGCCACCAGTTCCTGATGCTGCTGTCCACGCTGTCGCTGATCGTGCTGACCGGCTACCTCTACATGATCATCCCGAAGGGGTTCTTTCCGCAGCAGGACACCGGCTTCATCTTCGGCGAGGTCGATACGCGCCAGGATGCCTCGTTCGCGGCGACCAACGAACTCCGGCGCCAGATCGTCGATATCGTCCGCCAGGATCCGGCGGTGGATCACGTGTTCTCCATGGGCGGCGCCTACTCGTACAACCCGACCGAGAACGCCGCCCGCGTGTTCATTCAGTTGAAGCCGTTCGACGACCGCGACGTCACCGCCGGGCAGGTCATCGAACGGCTGCGGCCGCAGGTTGCCAAGGTGCAGGGCGTCGCGTTCTTCATGCAGGCCGGGCAGGACATCAGCATCGGCGGCCGGCTGAGCCGCACCCAGTACCAGTACACGCTGACCGACACCAACCAGGACGAGCTCAATCACTGGGCGCCGATTCTCGAACAGGGCATGAAGACGCTGCCGGAGCTGCAGGACGTGGCGTCCGATCAGCAGGTCGCCGCGCCGCATGTCGTCGATCACCGTCGATCGCGACGCCGCCTCGCGGCTTGGGCTGTCGGCGACGCTGATCGACCAGACGCTGTATGACGCGTTCGGCCAGCGCCAGGTCGCCACGATCTACACCTCGACCAACCAGTACAAGGTCGTGCTGGAGGTGCAGCCGCAGTTCCGCGACGATCCCAACGCGCTGGCGAAGATCTATGTGCCGGCGCCCTCCGGCGCCCAGGTGCCGCTGAGTTCGTTCGCGCACTTCACCACGACGCTGGAGCCGCTCTCGGTCAGCCACCAGGGGCAGTTCCCGGCGATCACGCTGTCGTTCAACCTGGCGCCCGGTGCCGCGCTGGGCCAGGCGGTGGATGCGATCAATGCGCTCGCCGACCGGCTGAACATCCCCGCCAACGGTCAGCGGGTCGTTCCAGGGCACCGCGCAGGCGTTCCAGGCGTCGCTGTCGTCGATGCCGCTGCTGGTCGCCGCTGCGATCCTGGTCGTCTACATCGTGCTGGGCGTGCTGTACGAGAGCTACATCCATCCGATCACCATCCTGTCGGCGCTGCCGTCGGCCGGCGTCGGCACGCTGGTGATGCTGATGCTGCTGCATTACGAGCTGACGGTGATCGCCATCATCGGCATGATTCTGCTGATCGGCATCGTCAAGAAGAACGCGATCATGATGATCGACTTCGCGCTGCAGGCGGAACGGATCGACGGCAAGAGCCCGCGCGAGGCGATCTACGAAGCCTGCCTGCTGCGCTTCCGCCCGATCATGATGACGACGTTCTCCGCGCTGTTCGGCAGCATGCCGATCGCGTTCGGCCACGGGGCGGGGTCCGAGCTGCGCCGGCCGCTCGGCATCGCCATCATCGGCGGGCTGCTGGTGTCGCAATGGCTGACGCTCTACACGACGCCGGTCATCTATCTGTATCTGGAACGGTTCAGCCGCTGGCTGGGACGCTCGCACCGCCTGTCGCACGCGGCGGAAGCTCTGTCGGAGCTGCCGGAGGTGCTGGCCGAGCTGCCGGCCGGCTCCCTGGTGGAGGACCAGCAAGGTGCGGAATGAGCCGGACGCGGTCCGATCGCAACAGCCGGCGGTCGGACGCACGTTCGGGTTTCTCGTGCAGGACGTGGCGGGGCTGCTGAAACGGCATTTCGATCGGCGGGCCCGGCAGACCGGGCTGCCGATCACCCGGCGCCAGGCGGCGGTGTTGATCCACATCTCGCGCCGCGAGGGGGTCAGCCAGGCCGAAATCGCCACCCTGGTCGACATGGAGCCGATCGCGCTGGTGCGCATGCTCGACAAGCTCTGCGAGGAGGGGCTAGTCGAGCGGCATGCGCATCCGACCGATCGCCGGGTGCGGACATTGTGGCTGACGTGCGCCGCCCGGCCGGTGCTTGGACGCATTCTGCATATCAATCAGGAGATCCGCGCGGAGGCGTTTGCCGGCCTGCCCCCGGAAGCGCGCGACGCCCTGATCGATGCGCTCGCGCTGATCAAGGAGAACCTGGCGATGGAGGAGGAACTGGCCCCGGCCGTGATGTTGGAGCCATCGCGTTAGCGGGCGATTCGGCTTCAGATGGACAGGTGGGCGGCCTGCACGGCGATCGGGCGAGGGCTTGATAGGGCAATCGGGCGAACGCAAGAGGGGAGGCCGGCTGGCCGCTTCAGTGTCATTGCGAGTTCCCACCGGCCGGCAGCGGCCGACCCGCCATGGATGAAAAAATTCTGCCAGAGACGCACCTGGGAGCAAACCACACGTTTTTTCTTGTTAGTCCCTTATCACCTGAACTCTTGCCATTTCCCGCACCAAAAAATCCCATCAAGTCATAGCCGGAACGATCAAGGTGTCGATCAGCCATCCGGCTGCGGCGGTGGCGGCTCACCCAGCCTTGGTCAGGTAATAGCGGTATGTGCCGGCAACCCGCTTGATCGCCCCGAGATCACGCAACCGGCGGAGCTGACGTGACAGCCGGCTGGGCGAGACCATATCCAGTTCAGGCAACAGGTCGGCACGGCGGATGCCGGCGATATTGACCCGCGGGTTCTGCAGGGCGTGCAGCAGGGCCTTGTCCTCAGGCGCGAAGAAGTTGATGCCCTTGACCGTCTTGCCGTCCACCTCACGCGGCCGGGTGAGGCGCTCTAGCGCCCGCACCCCGGCCGAGAAGTCGTCCAGCGCCGAGAGATGCGCGAGGTAACGGCGGTTGCAGCCAAGCAGTATCTCGCGCAGATCCATCAGGCTATAGATCGACTTCTTCACCGGTGCCAGTTCGCGCGTGGCCGGCCCTGTTTGGTGTTCCACCTTCCGGTGGTGCTTGAAGAACGACACGTTGTTGGTCGTGGTCTCGATGCGCAGCACGATGCCGCACTTGTCATACATCTTGATCGAGCATTTGCCGAAGCGGTGCTTGAGGCAGGTGCCCTCGATGCGGGTGGCGAATTGCGAACCCACCTCCTGCGCGAGGTTCGGTGCGATCTTGCGACCCAGGAAGCCGGCAATCTGCTCGGCCTTCACGCTCAGTACCGAATGGCGAACCAGCTGCTCATAGAGCGGCGCCAGCGTGGCGACCGAGCGGAACACCAGGTCGGTGGCGTATTCGACCTGCATCAGGCTCCAGTGATAGGTCTGAGCGAACACCCAGGACACCGGACAGCACTGCTCGGCATAACGGTCCAGGATACGGTGCAGCCGGCCAGGCGAGAGCGCATCGGCCAGTTCCTGCGCTCGCTGCCAGTCGCCGATCCGGACGAAGGCATTGTCCGCCATGCTGTAGCCGATGCCTTCGGCGCTGAGCTGGCGGGCGAGCCAGCTATGGCCGTTGCAGTAGAACTGCAATCGGAATGGCGCCCAGATGGGGACCCGCAGATAGACCAGTCCCAGCTCGGCATCGATGAAGTAGAAGTAGTAGTGCAGGCACTTGCCGCCGGCCGGCTTCACCAGGTTCCGCTGCGTCGCTTTGTCGTGCCATGGCCGGTAACTGTCGCAGCTCTCCATGGCGGAGATCACCTGCACCAGGCCGGGATGTTCGCCGCGCTGCTTGACGACGCGGGCGACGATGTCTTCTTTGCGGATGTGGCTCTTGGCGACGAACTCGATCGTCACCCCTGCCGCGGCCGCCAACGCTTCGGCCCGTTCCCGCAAGCCTTCCCGCAGCTTGTTGGCAAATGCCGGGTAATCGAAAATCGCGATACTGTGGGCATGCAGCTAGCGCGTCATCCCCTCGGCAAAGCAAATCCCCGGCAACGTGCCGGTAATCACCAGCCGGTCGTAACACGACAACACACCAGCAAGCCGCTCGTCGTAGCGCTCCGCCAGCGATCCCGACATGCCCCGCCTCCGAGGAGTGAAACCCCGGGCGCTACCCTACACCACACTTCTTGGTTCCGGCTCCGCCGGGTTAGGAGCGAAGCGACGAAGCAATCCCCATCCAGGTAAGCGACTGGCGGGGGATTGCTTCGCTACGCTCGCAATGACAGTGGGGTCCGGGCAGGCTCGTTGTTTCACCCGATTGCCGCGAGGGCTTGACCGATTTGCTCGACCGGCTTAGCAACGCAATAAGTAGCGCGCAACCAGCAGGTTCAAGATGCCGCGACCGGCACGCATGTGTGGACGGCCCCGCGGATGCAAGAGCGGAGATGAGGAAATCTGACGGGCGGTTCGATTGCGTTCATGTGTCCGGCCTGTTGGCGCGGCTGCATGGCCGCTGGCCCAGATGGGTTCCGCGATCCAGCCCCAAACAATGACGCGGCCTGGTTGGCCGGCCGTTGCGAGTATCGGGTTCTCCGGATCGTCGGTTCGACCGATCGTCATCTCACTCAGCTCTGTCACCCCGGCATCAACGCACGGTCCGGTACGGTTGGCCGACTGCCGCTGCACCGTCTCGCGCGTCATCGCGACCCATGCCGATTGGGCCATCTCGTTGTTCAATCCCGACCGAAGCCGCGTGGCGGTTCGATCGCCTGCAACTCGCCCAGGTCGAGATCGCAGATCGCGACCAACGCCTCGGCCGTGGCAGTGTCTTGCAGGTTTGCCGGCAAGTTCTCCAGCCAGGCGGCATACTCTGCCTGCAGCGCCGCCAGCGTCGCGACGCTGTCCTGCCAGCGCCGGGCCCGGCTGCTGTGACCGCCGGGCCGGCGGCTACCGATCATCGGAACGCCGGTTGCACGTGAGGCGCGATGGCGTGCCTGGCGTTCGGCGTCGGTCATGGCCCGGTCCCCGATGGGATGGCGTGACATGGGTTCCACTCCCAATCGTTACGTCACGAAATAGCCGCCGAGAGGCGCGCCGCGGCGGGGGCAGCCGGCCGGCGATAGGCCTCACCCGTGGTCATCATCGCCCAGATCATCCGCGCCATCTTGTTGGCCAGCGCCACCGCGGCGACCTTCTTCGGCCGCCGCGCCAGCAGCTTCAGCAGCCACTCGGTGGCCAGCTTGCTGCCCGCCCGTTCCGCCGCCCGGATCACCGCCATCGCCCCGCTCACCAACAGTGCCCGCAGCCGTTCATTGCCGGCCCGGCTGATGCCGCCCATGCGCTGCTTGCCGCCGGTCGAATGTTCCTGCGGCGTCAAGCCGAGCCAGGCGGCCAGATGGCGGCCGGAGGCGAACGCCGCCGGATCGACCTCGATCGCGAAGCTCAACCCAATGATCGGACC
This sequence comes from uncultured Alphaproteobacteria bacterium, assembly GCA_963773345.1. Lineage (GTDB taxonomy): Bacteria > Pseudomonadota > Alphaproteobacteria > Acetobacterales > Acetobacteraceae > Palsa-883. The sequence continues at coordinate 706,043 of CAVZBG010000011.1, forward strand.
GATCCCCGGCACTGTCGCCAACAACTGACTGATCGCATTGGCCTTGTGCATCGCCTCGAGCTTCGCCTCGAGCGCCTTGATCCGGCAATCCAGCTGGTCGATCTGTGCGCCGAGCAGAGCCAGCATCTCCTGGGCAACCGGCGGGATCGCAGTGTCCGCCGCGATCGCTGCCAGCAGCGCCGCCACCTTGCCGGTGCCCCGGCCGGAGACCACGCCGAACTCGGCGGCATGGCCGCGCATCGCGTTGATCAACTGCGTGCGCTGCGCCACCAGCGTCGCACGCACCTTCAGCACCATCGCCTCCGCCTGCTGGTCCACGCTCTTGACCGCCACGAAGCGCATGCCAGGGCGGCCCGCCGCCTCGCAGATCGCCTCGGCATCGTTGCGGTCGTTCTTGCCGCGCTTGAGGTAGGGCCTCACATACTGCGGCGGGATCGGGCCGCGAAGCGGACCGATGCTGCATCAAGCGGTCAGCGCGCTCAGCCGCACCTCGTGACCGAGCGCCATAAGCTTCCGCGCCCAGTGATGCGACCCGCCGCAGGCCTCCATGGCAACCACCGTCGGCGCGTGCCTCTTGAAGAAGCCCAGCAACTGCGGACGACGCAGGTTGACCCGCAACATCGGCTTTCCAGCCGCATCGACACAATGCAGGGTGAATATCGCCTTGGACGTGTCGAGGCCTATACGGCTAAACTGGGTCATGGACGGCTCCGCTCTTGCTGGTTGCACAGCCCAAGTGTGGCACTCGATGCCGTGGGGCCCTCCACCCCAACAATGATGGGCAGGACAAGTTCCGGCGCTTCCGTGCCAACCGAAAGGCTGCCGGCATGAAGCAAGTCCGCATCTGGCTGCCGGACCCCAATGCCCCGGGGTTCGCTGCCGCGGCCCGCCGCGAGGCCCGGTCGCTGCGTGGGGCGCCGGAGGAGCAGGAGGCCCTTGATTTCATCGAGGCCTCGATGCGAGACCTCGACGAGGACGCATGAAACGGGGCGACATCGTGACAGTCGCCTTGCAGGGAGACTATGGCAAGCCGCCCCCCGCACTGATCATCGAATCCGACCGGATTGTCGCGACCGACAGCGTGCTCGTTTGCCTGATCACCTCAACGGTTCACACGGGCGCGCCATTCCGCCGCCATCCGATCGAGGCGTCAAACTCCACCGGGCTGCGCATGCCGTCCCAGGTCATGATCGACAAGATTTTCGCGGTCCGGCGGAATAAATGCGGCCGAACCATCGGCGTACTCGATCGAAGTGCCATGCTGGCAGTCGGCCGCAAGCTGGCACTCGTGGCCGGGCTCGCCGATTGACCGCCCGAGACTAACCAGTCTCCAGCGGAACTGGGTCATCGCCAGGCCCGTCTCCGTCTGGACGCCCCGTCTCAGGCACGCAACAATCCGCCCATCGGCGACACGGCGTCGCTGCCAGGAAACACCTGCGCCAGCGCGGCAGATCCCAGCCCGAGATGCCCGGCCAGCAGCCCCTTCGCCACCGCGCGTACATCGACCGTGGGCGCCAGGTCGCGGTTCTCGAACAGCTTGCCAGCCCCAAGCCCCGGCCAGTCCGCGCGCACCCGTCCGCCGGCCACCGCACCGCCCAGCACGAACGCCACCGTCGCGGTGCCGTGGTCGGTGCCCTTGTCGCCGTTCACCCGCGCGGTGCGACCGAACTCGGTCACCACCAGCACCGCGGTCTGCCGCCATGCCGGCCCCAGCGTCGTCTTCAAGGCCCCCAGCCCGGCGTCGAGCTGGCGCAACGGCTGCTCCAGCCGCGGCACCTGGGCGACATGGGTGTCCCAGCCGTTGACCTCCATCGCGGCGATGCGCGGTCCGTCGGCTGCCGCCAGCAGTCGTCCGGCCGCATCGGCCAGTGCCGGGAACGCATACTTGTCACGCCCGGCCGGCTCGTCCGGCGCGCCATCTTCCGACATCACCGCGCCGGCGAAACCCCGCTCGCGCATGCCCTCGGCGATCGCCGGGCCGATCAGCCGGTCGTCGTGGGCAAGCTGCGCAATCCGCGCGTAGAGCTCCGGTGCCGGCGTCGCGAAGCCGTGCGGCGCCCAGCTTCCCACCCGCACGGTCCCGCGCAGCAGCAGCGGCACGGTCACGCCCACCGCCAGTGCCCGCCCCGCGGGCGTGGCCGGTGCCGGCGGCAGCGCCGCCACCGCGCGGTTCAGCCAGCCGCTGGTCAACCGCTCGTCGGCACCGCTTTCCAGATAGTCCTGCGCCTCGAAATGGCTGCGCGAGCGGTACCCGCCGGCGGCGGCGTGCACCGGCAGCAGCTCGCCCGCCTGGTACATCGCATACAGGCCGCCCAACGCCGGATGCAGCCCGTAGAAGCCGCCGAGATCGCGCAATCCGTTCGGCTGGCCGGGCAGGGGAGGGATCAGCTCCCCGCGCAGGTCGCGCAGCGCCGGGTCGCCATACGGCACCACCGCCGACATGCCATCCATCGCCCCGCGCAGGATCACCACCACGAGGCGCTGCTCGGTCGGTGCCGACGCCAGCGCCAGGGAGGCACGTCCCGCCACCCCGGCCAGTGTCACCGCCGAGCCGAGACCCAGCAGCGCCGAACGTCGCGTGAGCTGCATCATCATCACCGTCTCTGCCTCCGTCCCACCGCCATTGTCTTTGCCGCCGGTGCCGCCATCGCGGTCGCACCCACTGTCCCCGGCCCGGTCGCCGCCGACATCAACGCATCCCGTTATCGCCGCTGAAACTCCGGCGAGGTCAGCAGCAGCGTCATCGCGTCGCGCCGCGAGCCGGCGTGGCGCATCGCGGTCAGCGTCGTCTCCTGCAGGTGCGGGCCCAGCACCGCGTCGGCCAGCTCGACCGGATCACGCTGCCCGATGCGCCCCGCAAAGCCGTACGCCCAGTCGATCCGCCGCATCATCGCCTCCGGCGAGGCCCAGTCGGCCGCGCGGTCGGACCAGCCGTTCGGTGCCGGCGCGTTCCACAGCGGCTGGCCCAGCCCGCCGAGGATCCCGACCACATAGGGCACCGCATCGGCGTCCAGGCTTAGCGCGCGCAGGCTGGAGACCACCAGCTCCTGCGGGGTCTTGAATTTCGTGCCGGGCTGCCAGGCCGCCGGCAGGGTGATGAGCGCCATCGCCGCGGCGCCGAGATCGCCGCGCGTGTCGCGCAACACGCCCTCAATGTGCCGCACCGCATCCGTCGGCGGATCGTCGGCGACGAACTGGCGCGTCAGCTTGGTGGCGAGGTACCGGTGCGTCGAGGGATGGTTGGCCAGGAAGCGCAACGCCGCCTCGCCGCCTGCCTCGCCGGGCGGGAACACGCGGCCCATCAGCGGCCAGGTTCCCGGCTCGTGCGCGAAGCGGCGGAACAGGAAGCCCGGATCGTCGCCGCGCAGATCGACCGACCAGCCGGTCAGGATGCGGGCGAAATTGGTGACGTCGGCCTGGGTGTAGCCGGCGGCCGGGGTGACCGTGTGCAGTTCCATGCACTCGCGGGCCAGGTTCTCGTTCAGGCCGCGGTGGCTGCGTTGGCCCGCCGGGCTGTCGGGCCCGACCGATTCGGCGTTCTGCAGATACAGCAGCATCGCCGGGTGGCGCATCACGGCCAGCAGCATCGTCTCGAACCGGCCGGTCACGTTGGGGCGGATCGCTTCCTCTATGAAGGCACCGACCAGCGGCGCGCAGCCGCCCTGGCGGATCGAGACGGTGAAATGGTTGGTCCAGAACCACACCAGCCGCTCGCGGAACGGTGCCGGCGTGCTCAGCGCGTTGTCCAGCTCCCCCCTGGCGTCGGCCAGGTACACCGCGCGGGTCGGCGACGGCTCCGCCGGCCGCGCCGGCTTGCCGCGGCCGGGTGCATCCGCCGGCATCGTGCCGGGCGTTGCGACGGCCGGGGTCACCGCATCCCCGGTCATCGTGCCCGGCGTCAGCGTGCCCGGCGTCAGCGTGCCCGGCGTCACCGTGCCCGGCCTCATCGTGCCCGGCGCGATCGCGGCCGTCGCGGCCATGCGCTGCGCCGCCAGCCGCCCGGCCGCCTTGCGCCGCTCCCGCTCGTCGCGCAGGGCTGCGAGTCCCCGCACCGTCGACGGTGCCGACGCGATTTGCGCCGGATCGGGCGATTGAAGCTGGTGCGCCAGCCAGCGTGCCGGGTCGCCGGGGGCCGGCTCGTCGCCGCGCCGCCCCAACCCGAATTGCACTAGCGCCTGAGCTGCTTGCATGTCCATTGGCAGGTCCATCGGCTTATCCGACCGGGGTGCAGTCTGCGCCCGAACCCCGTATCCGAATGTGACAAAGCGTGAGGTCAGGTGGGCGAGAGGCAGCGTCCCCACGCCGCGGGGCGACCCTCAGGCTGTGTCCCCAATCGGGCGTGCTATGCATGGAGTGCCACAGCGCTCGCGCCTGGTGATGGCCTCCGCCCTTGTTCCCCCTGAGCTGCTCGACTCCGTTGTGGCTTTTTTCCGGCCGCAGCGCGTGATCCTGGTTGGCTCCGCGGCGCGCGGCGAAGCCGGACCGGACAGCGACATCGATCTTCTCGTCGTGGTGGACGACGATACCCCGGCGGAGAAGGTGGCGATCCGGGCGGGGCGGGAGTTGCGGCGCCCGTACCGCCAGCCGGCGGACGTCATCCCGGTGCGGGAGAACACCTGGCGCCGGTTCAGCCGAGTTGTCGGAACGTTGCCCTACGCCGCCCGGACCGCCGGCATCGTGGACTATGAGCGAGGATGACGACGCGCTCACAAACGATCACCGACTGGTGGCCCGCACCTGGGTGCTGGTCGCAGACCGGGAAGTTCGTGCGGCCCGGGCCTGCCACGCGATATCCAGCGCATCGCCGAGCGCGTGACCACGTTCATTGCCTCCGGATCGTCCCCGTAGCAGCGATCGAGGCGACGGAGCGCATGCCAGCGTCATCCATTCTTGGCTTGCAAATCGCGGGGTTCTGGCCCATTTGCCCAAGATACTCAAAAAGCCGGCCGCTGGCGGCCGGAACTTCCGCGGGCGCGCGGGGCCAGACGGCCCCGGGGCGCCCGTCGTAATATGGAGGCTTACCGTGCCTGGCACGTCGCTCGACCGGATCCGCAACATCGGCATCACCGCGCACATCGACGCGGGCAAGACCACCACGACCGAGCGGATCCTGTACTACACCGGCGTCTCCCATAAGATCGGGGAGGTGCACGACGGCAACACCACCACCGACTACATGGAGCAGGAGCGGGAGCGGGGGATCACCATCACCTCGGCCGCGGTGACGTGCGAGTGGAAGGACCACCGCATCAACATCATCGACACCCCCGGCCACATCGACTTCAACATCGAGGTCAACCGCAGCCTGCGCGTGCTGGACGGCGCGATCTTCATCATCGAGGGCGTCGCCGGCGTGCAGCCGCAGTCGGAGACCAACTGGCGCCTGGCCGACCGCTACAACGTCCCGCGCATCATCTTCATCAACAAGCTGGACCGCACCGGTGCCGACTTCTTCCGCGCCAACGCGACGCTGAAGGAGAAGCTCGACATCGTCGCGCTGCCGCTGCAACTGCCGATCGGCATCGAGGACAAGTTCCTCGGCGTGGTCGACCTGGTGGAGATGAAGGCGGTGATCTGGGAAGGCGGCGAGCTCGGCGCCAGGTACCACGACGAGCCGATCCCCGCGGACCTGCTGGAGCAGGCCAAGGAATACCGCCAGACGCTGCTCGACACCGCCCTCTCGGTCGACGACGCGGCGATGGAGGAATATTTCGACAAGGGCGACGTCGAGGTCGCCACGCTGAAGCGCTGCATCAAGGCGGGCACCATCTCCGGCGCCTTCCGCCCGGTGCTGTGCGGCACCGCGTTCAAGAACAAGGGCGTGCAGCCGCTGCTCGACGCGGTGATCGACTACCTGCCGTCGCCCGCTCGACGTGCCCGGCATCAGCATCGCCGCCGGCGAGGGCGAGGAGGACGGCGAGCACTCCAACCGCCGGCGCATCAAGGCCGACCCGAACGCGCCGTTCGCCGGCCTGGCGTTCAAGATCATCAACGACAAGTACGGCACGCTGACCTTCGTGCGCGTCTATGCCGGCACGCTGAAGTCGGGCGACACGGTGATGAACACCACCAAGGACCATCGCGAGCGCATCGGGCGGATGTTCCAGATGCACGCCGACAAGCGCGCCGAGATCAAGGAAGTCGCACGCCGGCGACATCGCCGCCTTCGTCGGCCTGAAGGACACCGGCACCGGCGACACGCTGGCCTCGGCGCAGGACCCGGTGGTGCTGGAGCGCATGGCGTTCCCGGTGCCGGTGATCGACATCTCGGTCGAGCCGCGCACCAAGGAAGTCGGTCGAGAAGATGACGCCTCGGCCTGCAGAAGCTGGCCGGCGAGGACCCCAGTCGCTGCGGCTGCGCACCGACCAGGAGAGCGGCCAGACCATCCTGTCCGGCATGGGCGAGCTGCACCTGGAGATCATCATCGACCGGCTGCGCCGCGAATACGGCGTGGAGGCCAATATCGGCGCGCCGCAGGTGGCCTATCGCGAGACGATCACCCGGCCGCACACCGAGACCTACACGCACAAGAAGCAGACCGGCGGTTCCGGCCAGTACGCCGAGGTGAAGATCATCTTCGAGCCGATGGAGCGCAACGGCGGCGTGGTGTTCGAGAACAAGGTGGTCGGCGGCTCGGTGCCGAAGGAATACATCCCGGCGGTGGAGAAGGGCATCAGGGTGCAGGCCGACACCGGCGTGCTGGCCGGCTTCCCGACGGTGGACTTCAAGTACACCCTGGTGGACGGCAAGTACCACGACGTCGACTCGTCGGCGCTGGCCTTCGAGATCGCCGCCAAGGCCTGCTTCCGCGACGGCATGAAGAAGGCCGCGCCGATCATCCTGGAGCCGATCATGGACGTGGAGGTGACCACGCCGAACGATCATGTCGGCGACGTGGTGGGCGACCTGAACCGCCGCCGCGGGCAGATCCAGAACCAGGAGAGCTCGGGGTCCACGGTGATCGTCCGCGCCCATGTTCCCCTGAAGGAAATGTTCGGCTATATTTCCGACCTTCGCAGCATGACCAAGGGGCGCGCGTCCTTCACCATGCAGTTCCACCACTACGATCCGGTGCCGCGCAACATCGCGGACGAGATCATGGCCAAGAGCGCCTGATGGACCGGCCAGACCGATGAGGTGCCTCGCATGACGGCAGGCCTCGCATGACGGTAGGCCAGTAGATGGCGGCGCCCCGCCTGCATTGGACACGGGGGCGCGCGGATCGGGTGGCGGGCGAGGCCCGCGCCCTGGAATGGATCGGTCTGCGACGACGCGGGCGAACCCATCGCCCGCGTCATTCGGCTTTTGGGGCCGCTGTGGTCGGGCTGGCGGCAGTACCGCGCCGTGGCCCTGGACGAGGAGGCCAAGGTCGTGGAACTGCGGCCGTCCGTGCCGGAGCGCGGCGCCTGGCTCGCCTGCATCGGCGGCCAGGTCGTCGGCCGCGCCGCCCTGCCGCTGCAGGCCGTGCGCACCGCCGAGGCGGCCCTGGGCGGGGATTGATCGCCGGGCCTGATCCCGCGCCAAAAGCACTGACACCGGCGCGCCATGGCCGAGAACAGGACGCTACCCCCAATCCCCCGGCCGCGCCGCGCTGGCTGGCCAAACGTGACCCGGCCGATGGGTGGGATCCTCGCTCGTTCCATATCAAGTCCGACGTCGATAAGCATGCGGCGGCACTCAACGCGGCAGAGGAAGAGGGGAGCTAGGCATGGCAACCAAGCGCCTCCTACAGGCCGTTGAGCAATCCTTCCGCGCTGATATCGATTACGCCATGCTTGTGAAGATTTATGGCTCTTCGACGTTTCAAGTGGAAAGGGTTGCTCCGAGCAATTCGGTGATAGGTGCGCCGATCAGATAGATGATGCACGTGAAGGTTGCGGCACTGCGATAACCTCTGGCGCGTGCGCGGGCGGCCTGGAACCGGCCGTTGAGCGCTTCGAGCCGCGCGTTGGAATAGCCTGAGGCCCACCGGCGGATGATGCGCGCGGCGTGTCGGCGCACGGTCTCGAGGGCATCGCGCACGGGATCGAGGATGCTGTCGGCCTCGGCCAGGCGCCCGCTGACGTGGTTGAAGAACCGGCTCAGTCGCCAGCGTGCGGCCTGGGTTGTGTCGGCCTTGCGAACCCAGCGCAACACATCCTTGGCACGGTAAGCCTCGGCGGTGACAAAGCCGCCGGTCTCGAGTTCTTCCAACGCCTGGCGCTGGGCTTCGGTCAGTGCCTCGGGCCGCTTCATGGTGGCCCAGCGAGCGCCCTTGGGCAGCGTGCAGCGGTGCGCTTCGGCGCGACGGGCCTGCTCGACCGCGGTGGTGAAGACCTGCACGACATGGAACCGGTCCACGGTGACGGCGGCGCACGGGAAGTTCTCGTCCGCAGCGGCGAGAAAGGCGGCGGACATGTCGCAGACGACCTCGGCGACACGGGTGGGTTCGCCGCCGTGCTGCGGCAGGAAGGCACGGAACGCTTTCACGCAGTCCTTGCCTTTGCCGGGGGTGACGAACAGCACCGGTCGCTCGGCGGCGTCGAGATCGATGAACACGGTGACCCCCGCCTTCGCGGGGGCAGGCTCCCTCGTGGCCGCGCCTGGCGGCGGTCTCGTCGAGCGCGATGGCCTCGACGTGGCGCAGATCGAGCCGCTCGATCGCCTGGCGGACATAGAACTGCAGGATGCGCCAGAGCCGCTGGTCGGTGACGCCGATGATGCGGGCGGCGGCGGAGACCGGCATCTCGCGCATCAGCAGCAGAGCGACCTGCTCGAACAGCAGGGTGAAGCCGCTGTCCGGGCGCACCCATGACACGTTGATGCGCAGCACGCCGTGGTCGAGGCAGTCGGTGCGCGGGACGCGGGCCGAGATGATGCAGGCGTGCTGGAAGAAGTTGAGGTGCCGCCAGTTCAGCTCCTTCCAGTCGTGCGGCTTGCAGAGCCGGCCGCAGGTTGGGCAGGGGAAGCGGGCGCCCGGCTCGGCGGCAACGGCGAGATGCAGTTCGTGGGGCTGCTTGTCGGTCTCCAGGCGCTGGTCGATCACGCGCCAGGGCGGGGCCAGCCCGAGGCCGAGGGTGAAGATGTCGCTGCTCGCGGTCGCTGCTCGCCGTGCCGACTGGTGGCCCGAGGGGGCGCAGACCACAAACCACACCGTCGGAGATCGCTCGGCAAGGCTTCGCCTTTGGATTTGTGGGCAACCCTCCCGGGCTCGCTCGTGCCTACGCTGCCTCAGGCGGTGAGTTGCCCACACCTCCACATGCGCAGCAGCAGCAGAACGACCAGATATCTCTCTGCTACCTATGGTGGAGAGCAAGCGTCCGGTGAGTCCACCTTGCTGACGTAAGCTGCGTTGTGACCTTAAGGCGATGCTTAAGGTCGAGGCTACGTTCGATGTCATCCGGCGCGATAGAGATCATCATGGGCAGGGAGCGGCGTCGCCGCTGGTCCACCGAGGAGAAGCTACGGATTGTCGCTGAGACGGAGGCAGGCGGCGTTCGCATTGGCGAAGTCGCAGTCCGGCATGACGTCTATCCGAGTCTGCTGTCCACGTGGCGCCGCCAGGTTCGCGAGGGCCGGCTCGGCACGGACCGTCCGGGCGGTTTTATGCCGGTCCGGCTGGTGGCGGCATCACAACAGGCGACGGCCTCGCCAGGTTGCGACACGGCATCGGGCGCAAGCGGCGCACCCGGCATTGAAATCATCCTGGCGGATGGCACGCGCCTTTACATAAGACACACAGCGCAAGTGCCGCTGTTGCGCCCGGTCATTGCGGCGTTGCGCGGATGATCGGGCCGCAAAGCGGACCGATGCTGCAACAAGCGGTCAGCGCGCTCGCCCCGCCGCCCAACGTGCGTGTCTGGCTGGCGTGCGGTCACACCGATATGCGCAAGGGCTTTGACGGCCTGGCCTCGCTGACCCAGCAGCGGCTCGGCCAGGACCCGTTCAACGGACAGTTGTTCGTGTTCCGCGGCAAGCGCGGCGATTTGATCAAGGTGCTGTGCTGGGACGGGCAAGGTTTGTGCCTGTTTGCCAAGCGTCTTGAGAAGGGCCGCTTCGTGTGGCCACAGGCGAGGGATGGCGCTGTGTCGCTGACCTCGGCACAACTGTCGATGTTGCTGGAAGGGATTGACTGGCGCATGCCTGCGCGCAGTTGGCGTCCGCAGATGGTCGGCTGAAAAACTGTGCTGGCAGCGGGAAATTACTTGCAGCGACGCGGACCGGTGTTGGACGATTCGCGCATGCTGATGCCGCTCGACCCTGCAACACTGCCGCGCAACGTGACCGCGTTGCGGGGTCTGCTGTTGCAACGCGAGGCCGAGCATGCGGCCGTGCTGGAACAGCAGGCAGCCGAATTGGAGCGGCAGGCTGGCGAACTGCAAGCGGCGCGCAACGGCGTGCAAGATCTGACGCTGCGCCACGAGCAGCTGAAGCTGCGCCTGGCGAGGCTGTTGCGCGAGCGGTTCGGCGCCTCATCGGAGAAGCTGCGCAGCGCGATGGAGCAACTGGAGTTGCTGCTCGGCGACCTCGAAGAGCAGATCGCCGAGACGCAACCGGCCGAGCCGGAGCCACCAGCGGCGGCAGCATCGGCCGAGACGACACGGCGCAAGCCGGCGCGCCGGCCATTGCCGCAGAGCCTGCCGCGCGAGGTGGTGGAGCACGCAGCACCATGTGCCTGCCCGAAGTGTGGTGGAACCCTGCGCGCCCTCGGCGAGGATATGACCGAAGTACTGGACTATGTGCCGGGGTCATTCCGCGTCATCAGGCATGTGCGGCCGAAGCTGTCGTGCCGGAGCTGCGAGAGCATCGCCCAGGCACCGGTGCCCAGCCTGCCCATCGAGCGCGGCCTGGCCGCGCCCGGTCTGCTGTCGCATGTGCTGGTGGCGAAGTACTGCGACCATCTGCCGCTGTATCGCCAGGCGGAAATCTATGCCCGCGCCGGGGTCGAGCTGGATCGTTCCACACTCGCCGATTGGGTCGGCCAGACGGCGCGGCTGGTGCGTCCGCTGGTCGAGGCGGTCGGTGCGCACGTGATGGCGGCAGAGCGGGTACATGCGGACGACACCACGGTGCCGGTGCTCGACCCCGGTCGCGGCAAGACCAAAACCGGGCGGCTGTGGTGCTACGTGCGCGACGACCGCCCGTTCGCCGGCGAACGCGGCACCGGCGGTGCTGTATTATTACAGTTCGGACCGCAAGGGCGAGCACCCGCGGGCACATCTCGCCCCGTTCCGCGGCATCCTGCAGGCGGACGGTTATGCCGGCTATGCCGGCCTCTATGACCGCGGCGTGACCGAGGCCGCCTGCTGGGCGCATGCGCGACGCAAGTTCTTCGACGTGCACGCGGCCACCAAGTCGCCGTTGGCGCTCGAAGCCTTGCAACGCATCGCCGCGCTGTATGCGATCGAAGCGACGATCCGCGGCCAGTCGCCCGATGCCCGCCTGGCCGTCCGCCAGGCGCAGAGCGCTCCGTTGTTCGCCGAGCTGCGGATCTGGCTCGAGAAGACCCACGCGCGCATTCCGGGCAAGAGCGAACTGGCCGGAGCGATCCGCTACACGCTGACGCGCTGGCAGGCACTGACGCTGGTGCTGCGCGACGGCCGCGCCTGTCTCGACAACAACGCCGCCGAACGCGCCATGCGGCCGATGACGTTGGGGCGCAAGAACTGGCTGTTCGCTGGCGCCGATGCTGGTGGCGAACGCGCCGCGGCGATCTACTCGCTCACCGAGACGGCGAAGCTGAACGGCCTCGATCCCGAGGATTATCTGCGCCAGGTCCTGGAGCGTATCGCCGAACATCCGGTCAAGCGGGTCCATGAATTGCTGCCGTGGAACCTCACCGGCGTCCGCGTGAGGCTGGATCAGCGCGACGCTGCCTGAGCAGAACCATAGCAACCCGTTAGCCCGCCGCGGTAGGCGGGGCTGACCGGACGGTTACCTTGGTGCTGAACCCACCGCGCGAGCGGCCGAGCGCTTGATTCTGCTCCTCGGTCTTTTCGCCAGCGGCGCAGCGATGCGCTCGGACGATGGTGCTGTCGATCATCTGCAACATGTCCAATGCGCCGCCGCTGTCAGCCAGCGCCTGAAGCAGCAGGTCCCAGATGCCAAACTCGCACCAGCGACGGAATTGCTTCCACACGGAGTTCCATTTGCCGAACGCCGCCGGCAAGTCGCGCCACGGCGCTCCGGTCCGGCAGATCCAAAGTATGCCGTCCAGCCTGTGCCGATGGTTCTTGGGTGGACGCCCGCCACGCGAGGAGGGTGTGGTCAGGAAGGGCGCGAAGATCGCCCACTCTTCGTCCGTCATCAGTCCGCGGATCATGGTCGGCCTCGAGCTTACCAAGAGGCCGGTCAAGATTGACCGCAAGCCGGTCAATTGAATCCCCTGACGCAAGAAAGAAACGAAACGAATCCCGGGACAGGAGCTACAATTCTTTTTGGAATCTGCCGCAGCGCCCTTTGACTCTTTGCTTTCCGGTCGGGTCAGCCGATCAGCTCGTCATCCCAGGGGCCACGCGGCTGTCGCGCCGCCCAAGCCGTTCCGGCCGCGCCAGCGCCAGGGCCGGTTTGTCCACAGGGCCTAATCCTGCCGACCCAACTGGCATGCGTGAGAGATGTGTCGCTGCCGGTCAGCGACGAAATGATTGACGCCATCAGAGAGCGTATGATCTCGCAGTTCGGGTCGCTGTTCGACATTAGTGCCGGCGTCTTTTCGTACACGGAGACGATGGCATCGTTCCGGCGTGCGTTACCAGGCCTTGAGGTGAAGATCGACAAGAATGCGGCAATCGACCTCGCCAGCTATGCCTTGGTGAGCTTTGCAGACGAGAAGGAGTTGATCACCGTTCATTTTGATAATTTTGTTCCAGGTCGCATTATCCGCCAATTACGTACGGCTAAAGCAATTCAACGGGCGGAAAAGGATTTTGAGAATTTTTCCAAGTATGGGGTCATGACTCCGGGTGCTGTGAATTCGATGGCGCTGATATACTACGAAGCTGGAGATTTCGCCAAGGCCGATGGAACATATTTCCAACATGAAAATTACGTCCGTGAGGCAAAAGATAGGGTCACGTTCCTGAATGTGTGTCTCGTTAAACAGGCTGTAGGTGACATCCCAGCAGCGGCGTCTTGGCTGACTGCAGCGCTGGAGGTGGCGGGGATGGTTTCTTCAAGGGTCTGACGGATATATACTGGTCTTCACTATCACGTTTGATTTTGGACCATTGGCCCGTTGTGTCCGAGACCGTGCCAACGACCGACATTCGTATGATTCTTCGGCTAAGCTTGGAGTTGCCTGACAACCGCATCAGTTCGGTTTTACGCGAACGGATTCAGGAGCGACTCAATTCTTTGGGCGCTTCCGCCGGTGCCAGGCAGCATCTCAAAACTCCCCTCATTTGTCAGACCGGGCCGAAAACGTCTGCGAAGAGCGGCTGGTCCTGCAGCATTTGAGAGAAGCGCTGCATCAGCGGACGCAGCCTGGTTTCCGGCATCGTGGGGATCAGATCGTAAAGCATGCAGCCCTGACGGAACAACGAATGGACGCGCCGCTTGGCGGTGTTGGTCTTGAGCATCCGGTCGTAACCCAGCGCCTCGCCGGCGGCACCGAGCAACGTCAACAACACGACCGCGAAAGCGTTGATCAGCCACAACCGATCACGCCGCTCCGGTGATTTGACATGCATCGTGCCCATCCCCATGCCGAAGCGCAGGTCCTTGGTATCGCGCAGCCCGCACTCGATTCCCCAGCGACGGCCATAGTATCCAATCAGATGCTTGGCGGTGGCGTCGGTGGTGCTGGCGGCCAAGCACCAGGCCTGCTTCATGTCGGGGTGCTGAACGCAGACCACGGTTCCCACTGGATAGCGATCGGCGGTGACCTCAGCGCCGCGCAGTACACGGGCGCGTCCGCCGGGTCGCACCCAGGCGGCAGCGGTGCGGGTTTCTCCGGTCGTGGCGGTGACAGCGATGTTGCCGCGGAAGCGGATGACGTAGTCGAAGCACAATTCCTCGGTCAGCATGCGGTACAGCTTCTGGTCGCCGAAGCCGCGGTCGGCGACCACGCAGACCTTGACGTCGGCCGGCAGCAGTTCTGCCAGCCGCACCAGCACGCGATGCTCGTAGAGGCTGCGGTTGTCCTTGAGCGTGCGCTTGTCGACCGTCAGCCACAGCAGGGGCGTGGCACGGCCGTGATCGGTAATCAGGGACAACATGATGGTGGCTTGCTTGTCTGCATCGAAGTCGGTCCAGTCCAATGCCACCACTATGGAACTGCGCGCGCCAACGACGAAGGGAACCCAGCGGGAGAGGATGTCGTCGACCTTGATCTCTGGGTTGGAGAGCAGGCGATCGACCTGTTTGGTCGCGTGCTTGGGGTTCAGACTGCGGGCGGCGGCGAGTCCCCGGCCGATGGCGCAGACCGCGAGCGAGGCGCCGCGCAGCACGCCAAGGGTGGCGTCGCTGAGCGAGGCGACGCGCTTGGCGTGCAGGTCGTGGCCCAGCACGTCGCCAAGGACCTGCCTGACCTGATTGATGGAGAACCGCTGCTTCCGAATGACCATCGCATCTCTCGACCGGCTGTTGCGGGGCGGGAAATGTGTTGGGTCGTGCGGAGTTGGAAGTCGTCGTGGCGAATTCGCAAGGATATGCCGCCGACGGCGCTCGTGCGATTCTTTCCGGAATCGCCCCTATGGCCGCCCGATTCTTTTATGTCCCAAAGAAAATGAGGGGATGAGTGTGAGGCAGCATTGAACTTGCGCGTTCTGAGCGGGAGAGACAAGACGCCAAGTTTGCATCGGCAGCCCATGGATGATGCCGGGTCCGTTTTCTCAAACGCGAGGGGATAGCGAGGCATGCGAGGAGATGCTCGGGGATTATTTGTATTTGGACGCCGAGGACGTTCGCCACGAGGCTGGCTGCGCGCGGGCCCTGAACCATCAATCTACCCCACCGCACTCGCCCGCTGCATCCGCGAAAGCGCCTCCCGCGCCGCGCCGCTGTCGATCACCTGTGCGGCCACCGCCACCCCATCGCGAACTCCCAAAACCTTCCCCGCCACCACCAGCGCCGCCGCGGCATTCAGCAGCACCGTATCCCGATACGCTCCCGCCGCGCCCTCCAGCACCCCCCGCAGCGCCGCCGCATTTTGGCCCGCATCGCCGCCCTTGATCGCCTCGATCGGCGCGCGCGAAAGCCCGGCCTCCTCCGGCGCGACAGAAAACGTCCGCACGACGCCGCCCTCCAGCGCCACCACGGTGTTTTCCCCCGCCACCGTCAGCTCATCCAGGCCCTGGCCGTGCACGATCCAGGCCGCCTCGCTGCCCAGCCGGCCCAGCGTCTCGGCCATCGGCCGCGCCCAGGCGGGATCGAACACGCCGGTCAACTGCCGGCGCACCCGCGCCGGGTTGGACAGCGGGCCGAGCAGGTTGAAGAGCGTGCGCGTGCCCAGCTCCACCCGCGGCCCCGCCGCATGGCGCATCGACGGATGGTGGCGCGGGGCGAACAGGAACACCGCGCCGGCCTCGCGCAGGATCGCCTCCAGCCGCTCCATCGGCGCATCGACGTTGACGCCCAGCGCCGCCAGCACGTCGGCGCCGCCGGTGCGCGAGGACAGCGCGCGGTTGCCGTGCTTGGCCACCGGCACGCCGGCGCCGGCCATCACGAAGGTCACCGCGGTGGAGACGTTCAGCGTGCCGGCGTTGTCGCCGCCGGTGCCGCAGACGTCGATCGCGTCCTCCGGCGCCGCGATGGCGGCCATGCGCGCGCGCATCGCCCGCACCGCGCCGGTCAGCTCGGCCACCGTCTCGCCGCGCACGCGCATCGCCATCAGCAGCCCGCCGATCTGCGCCGGCGTGGCCTCGCCGGACATGATCAGGTCGAACGCCTGCTCGGCCTCGGCCTCGGTCAGCGTGGCGCCGGTGGCGAGGCGTGCGAGCAGCGGCTTCAGGTCATTGGACATCCGTCCCCCTGAGGGCGCCCCCGGGCCAGGCGCCTACGCTGCCTGCGCCGGCGTGTTCGACCCGCGCGCGATCGCCAGGAAATTGCCCAGCAGCTTGTGGCCGTGCTCGGTGACGATGCTCTCGGGGTGGAACTGCACGCCGAACACATCCAGCGCGCGGTGGCGCAGGCCCATGATCAGGCCGTCCTCGGTCCATGCGGTCGGCACCAGCGCCTCGGGCAGGCTGTCGCGCTCGACCACCAGGCTGTGGTAGCGCGTCGCCAGGAAGCCCGAGGGCAGGCCGGCGAAAATGTCGGTGCCGGTGTGCGAGATGCGGCTCTGCTTGCCGTGCATCGGCACCGGGCCGCGCACCACCTTGCCGCCGAACGCCTGGCCGATCGCCTGGTGGCCGAGGCAGACGCCCAGGATCGGGATTTTTCCCGCCGCGGCGGCGACCAGGTCCAGGCAGATGCCGGCCTCGTTCGGCGTGCAGGGGCCGGGGGAGAGCACGATCGCCTCCGGCGCGCCCGCCAGCGCCTGCGCGACGGTCAGCTTGTCGTTGCGCCAGACCTCGCAGCGCGCGCCGAGATCGCCCAGGAAGTGCACCAGGTTGAAGGTGAAACTGTCGTAGTTGTCGATCAGCAGGATCATGGCGGCGCGCCCGTCGATGGGGGGCGCATCCTGGCGCGGCGGCACCTGCCGGGTCAACGGCGGGCAGGAGGGGGAACAGGGGAATTGCACTTCGAAATTGCTTGACAGGCGAATCGCCGCTTGCCCGATTCGGGCATGATCAACTCTACCAATCGGCGTGCAAAACGCAGCTTGGGAGAGCGCCGTGGATCAATTTGTCGCCTGCTGGGACGGGTTGGAGGTCCGCGCACTGGCAATGCCGGTTTGCACGAGTTCCACGAAATGATGGTGATCGCCCTATGCACCGTGCTCAGTGGCGGTCAAGGCGCGACACATATGGCGGCGTTCGCGGTGGCAAAGGAGCCGTTCCTGCGCAGCTTCCTCAAGCTGGAACACGGCCTGCCGAGCCACGATACGTTCAGCCGTCTGTTTCGCCGGCTCGATCCCGAGCAGTTCCGCGCCTGCTTCCAGCGCTTCATGGGCCGGTTTGCCGATGCCTGCCAAGGTGTTGTCGCGGTTGATGGCAAGGTGCTGCGCCGCTCGTTCGATAAGGCCAGCGGCAAGTCGGCGCTGCACATGGTCAGCGCCTGGGGCAGCGATGCGAGGCTGGTGCTGGGACAGATCGCCACGGACGCCAAGTCAAACGAGATCACCGCGGTGCCAAAGCTACTGGCAATGCTCTCGTTGAAGGACACCATCGTCACGGTTGACGCGCTCAACTGTCAGCGCGCCATCGCTCAGCAGATCATTGATCAGGGCGGTGACTATGCCCTGGCCCTGAAGGGGAACCAGGGCACACTGCATGATGACGTGAGCCAGTTTCTCGACGATCCGGCTTGCGAGGCGATCACCGCCGCACCGGTGGTGGACGCCGATCATGGCCGCATCGAGACACGCACAGCCACGGTCTCCACCGACATCGCCTGGCTGCAGGAGGACCACAAGTGGCCGGGTCTGGCGGCGATCGGCAAAGTCGCCCGGGTCCGTGAAACCGCCAGCAAGACGACGACTGAGACGGCCTATTACCTGCTCAGCACGGCGTTGTCAGGCGAACGCTTCAACGAAGTCGCGCGTGAGCATTGGGGGGTTGAGAACCGGCTGAATTGGCGCCTGGACGTCGTCATGAACGAGGATCAGGACCGCACCCGCCTGGGCAACGGTCCGCAAAACCTCGCAGTGCTGCGACACATGGCGCTGAATGTCATGCAGAAGGACACCTCCAAGGGATCGCTCCGCGGCAAGTTCATGCAGGCCGGTTGGGATGAACGCTACCTCGCCCGCTTGCTGGCCCTGTTTTGAAGTGCGATTGCCCTGGGAGGGGGAAATTCAGTCGGCTTGCAGCTCGATCAGCTTCTTCGCCACGTCACGGGCGATTTCGACCGTCTCCTGGATGGTCCGGCCTTGCGCGACCAGCCCCTGGATGTCGTCCGAGGTTGCCAGGTAGACGCCTTCCGGCAGCTTCTCGATATGCAGTGTGACGATCCGTTCCACGGTGCATCCTTCCACGAACCAGGTGGCTCGAGTGCCGGCCGCGACTCGACCGCCGGCTACCTACGCCGCCGCTCGCCCGATTGCCAGCCGCCCCCGGCTTGAGCCGCGCGCAATTCGGTCTACGCTCCCGCCAACCCAACAAACGCCGGAGGACGCCGTTGCCCAAGCTCACCATGCCCGTGGAGGCCTCGCACATCCTGATGTTCGCCCGCGCGATCGGCGATGCCAACCCGGTCTACGCCGACGCCAAGGCCGGCGAGACCGGCGGCATCATCGCCCCGCCCACCTTCCCGCAGGCGGTCGCGCAGTTCGACCCCGACTACAATCTGCGCCCGAAGCCCGACGTGCCATGGTTCGGCTCCGGCAAGACCGCCAGCGGCATCGCGGGCAAGCCGCCGTCGGGGGGCGGCGGCCTGCACGCCGAGCAGCATTTCGAATACCACCGCCATCTGCGCCCCGGCGACATGCTGACCGTGGAGATCAAGCCCGGCAACACCTGGGAGAAGGAAAGCCGGCGCGCGGGCAAGCTGACGTTCCGCGAACGTATCGCCGAGTACCGCGACCAGGCCGGCGAGCTGGTGATCACCGCGCGCAGCGTGAGCGTCACCACCGAACGCCCCGTGGACCAGGGCTGAGGGAGCGCACGCCATGGCCCTGCAAGCATCCAAACTGAAAGTCGGCGACACGCACAAGGAACGAGTCGTCGAAAACCTGTCCCGCACGCAGATCGTGCAGTACGCCGGCGCCTCCGGCGACTACAATCCGTTGCACACCGACGATGTCTACACCCGCGAGGCCGCCGGCTATCCCAGCGTGTTCGCGCACGGCATGCTGACCATGGGGCTGACCGGCAAGATGCTCACCAACTACGTGGGCGACGGCAGGCTGACCAAGTTCGGCGTGCGCTTCACCAACCAGGTGTGGCCGGGCGATACGCTCGACGTCACCTCGACCGTGGCGGCGATCCGCGAGGAGGGCGGAAAACACTATGTCGATCTGACGCTGTCCACCACCAACCAGGACGGCAAGGAGGTGGTCAGCGGCACCGCGACCGCGCGCATCGATCCCTGAGCGCGCGACGCTGTCGGATCATGGCGCGAGCCGATCGCGGTGCGGCTGCGTTACGATCGGGGCCGCGGCGCCGTTCCCGCCGGGCGGTCAGTGCAGCGCCGGCGCGGGCGGCGATCCCGCACGATCGCGGTCGGCACGCACGGCCAGCCGGTAGCTGGCATTGGCGAGACGCAGCAGCACCACCGGCACCGCCGGTTGCGGCGGCGGCGCGCCGTCGCCGGCCAGAAACGCCTCCCAGGCCGGCCATTCCTGCGGCGACATCAATAACAGCCGGCGCCGATCCTCGTCCCGCAGCCGCGCCACGCGGCCGACCTCGTTGAACGCATCGAACTGGCGCCGCGCGAGTGCGTGCGGCTCCATCTGGCCATCGTGGTCCATCATGGTCGTATCCCCTCGTGCCGGTGCGTGTCAGGCGCAACGCTAGGCCGGCCGGGCGGGGCAACATGCGATCTGCATCACAGGCCAAGGCGATTTGGTTGACGTGGCGCTACTCACCGGTATGGTTCGCTGATGGCGGGTAATCTGCCGGCCCGATCGCGCGCGACGCACTGGCGCCACATCAATGGGCGCCGCACCATGGGACGCTGCATCATGCTGAAGCCGGTGACGATCATCTACCCGGTCATGCCGGCGAAGGACGAGGCGGAACGCACCGCGCTGCGCCCGATCGGCCGCAACCGCGATCGCTACCAGGCGGCGATGCGCGGCGCGGTGGACATCGTGCAGGCGGCCGACGAGCTCGACCTGTGGGGCGCCGGAACGATCGAGCATCATTTCTGGTCCGAGGGCTACGAGGTCGCACCCGCGCCGGGCGTCGTGCAGGCCTACTGGGCGGCGATGACCAAACGCATCAACATCGGCGTGCTCGGCTACGTGCTGGCCACGCACAACCCGATCCGCGTCGCCGAGGAAACCGCGGTGCTCAGCCACCTCGCACAAGGCCGCACCTTCGTCGGGCTGGCGCGCGGCTACCAGTCGCGCTGGACCAACGTATTTGGCCAGCACTACGGCACGCGCGCGACGAAATCGCCGTCCGGCGCGGTCTACAACCCGGCCACGCTTGGCGCCGGCTTCGCCACGGCCACCGCGTTGCAGAAAGACCTCGACGACGACGCGCGCAACCGCCGCATCTTCGAGGATCACGTCGAGATCATGCTGAAGGCCTGGACGCAGGAAAGTTTCGAGCACAACGGCGCCACCTGGCAGATCCCCTATCCGCACGACACCGGCGTGGACGACTGGCCGTTGGCGCACATGGGCGTGACGCAGAAATTCGGCGCCCCCGGCGAAGTCGACGCCGACAACCATACCCGGCGCGTGGTCGTCGCCCCGTCACCCTATGCACAACCGCATCCGCCGGTGTTCCTGTCGGGGTCCGGCAGCCCCGAAACGATCGCGTTCGCCGGCAAGCACGGCTTCGTGCCGACCTATTTCACCAACATCCAGTCGGCGGGTCCGCTCGCGAAGATCTACCGTGACGCCGCCGCCGCCAATGGGCGCGAGTTCGGCCCGGGACAGAACCAATGCATGGTGCGCTGGATCGAGATCGGCCGCACCAAGGAGGCGGCGCTAGAGCGGATCAAGGCCTACGATCTGGACATCTGGAAGAATTTCTACTCCGCCATGGGGCGGCGCAAAATCGAGAACGACGACTATCTCGGCTCGCTGGTGAATTCCGGCCTGTTCCTGTTCGGCACCGTCGAGGACGTGCGCCGCGAGCTGGTCGCGCAATGGAAGGTGTTCCCGGCGGAATACATCACGCTGATCAACCACTTCGCGCAGACGCCGAAGGAGGTGGTGATCGAGACGCTGGCGACGTTCCAGCGCGAGATCAAGCCGGCGCTGGACGAGGTGATCGCCGCCGCGCGGTAGGGCGCAGCGCCACGACCGGTCCGCAGGTCCGCCTCGCGCCACCCCGCCGCCGTGTGCTAGCCTCCGCGGCAAAGTCAGGAGGATCGCCCATGCCGCCGCCCAGTGCCGCCGCGTCCGTCCGCTCGCGCATCGAGGTCATCCCGACCGGTGCCGCCCTCGGCGCCGAGGTGCGCGGCATCGACCTGCGCGACATCGACGCGCAGGACTTTGCCGCCATTCATCGCGCCTGGGTCGACCACCTCGTGCTGCTGTTCCGCGACCAGACGCTGGACGATGACGCGCTGCTCGCGTTCAGTCGCCGCTTCGGTGCGCTCGATCAGGCGCCGATCCAGGAGAACGGCCGCCGCTTCGTCGATGGCTATCCCGAGATCTACGTCGTTTCGAACGTGATCGAGAACGGCGTGGCCATCGGCAGCCTGGGCGCCGGCGAGGCGGTCTGGCACACCGACATGTCGTATCTCGAGGACCCGCCCAAGGCGAGCATGCTCTACGCCTTGGAAGTTCCGCCGACCGGCGGCAACACCGGCTTCACCAGCATGTACCGCGCCTATGAGACGCTGCCCGCCGCGTTGCGCCAGCGGATCACCGGGGTGCGGGTGAAGCACGACGGCACCTACAACAGCGGCGGCTATGTCCGCCAGGGCGTCACGCCGACCGACGACCCGATCTCCGCGCCCGGAACGTTCCATCCGCTGGTGTGCACCCACCCGGAGAGCGGCCGGCGCGGGCTGTACCTCGGGCGCCGGCGGAACGCCTATATCGAGGGGCTGTCGCTGGCGGAGTCCGAAGCGCTGCTCGACGAAATCTGGGACTATGCCACGCGCGACGAACTGACCTGGTACAACACCTGGCGGGTCGGCGACCTGGTGCTGTGGGACAACCGCTGCACCATGCACCGGCGCGATCCGTTCGATCCGGGATCGCGCCGGATCATGCACCGGACGCAGATCAAGGGCGAGGCGCCGCCGCGCGCGTAGGCGGCGGGCACGCGACGGGGGTTTCGCGGCGTGGGTGGCGGAATGCGCTGCCCCCCGGTCAAGCGCCCGGGGGCGTTGGCTGTTCCGCCCTACTCGGCGGCCGCGTCGGTCCGCTGGCGGGCGGCCATGAAGGCGCGCAACACCGCGTTGATCCGCGTCTGATATCCGGGACCCTGCGCCTTGAACCAGCGCAGCACATCGGCATCGAGACGAATATGCACGCCCTGCTTGGGCTCGGGGATGCCCAGCACGATCGTCTTCTCCCAGCCTTCCGGCAGCGGGCCGTCCTCTTCGTCGGCCAGCCGTTCGACCTCGTCCTGCGACATCGCCCGGACGCGCACCCAGTCGGTCTGATCCTCACCGCGCGCCCGCATCCTCTTCAGTTCATCGATCGTGTAACGCACGACATGCTCTTTCTTCGCCACGTCTTGCTCTCCTGATGGAGATGATGCGGATCCGGCCCCCTCGCTCCAACCAGATGGTGGCAATCATCATTGCCTCGACCATCCCGACGCTTACAACGCGCTGCTCATCGGCACGCGACGAGGCGTAGGAGTACAGCGGCCGGCCATCGAACACGAGATCGGCGAGGCGGAAATCCAGGTTGTGCTTGCGCAGGTTCAGTTCCCGCTTGGCCTCGTCCCACTCGAGTTCCTTCCGGAATATGTCAACAATTGTATACATAGTCAACGCCCTTGCAGCCGCGAATCCATGCGGGTCGGCGGCTCACGTCGGCGCGGTGGACCGTACGCGTAGACGCTACCCACTGATTCTTGCCATGCGAAGAACCCGGGCGGCCGACCGTTGGCGCGCTGCGCCCGGCCGCGTTACCCTTCCGCTGACCCGCCGAGAGGCCTCGCATGTTCGTCATCAACGACCCGCCGCCGCAGATCGCGCCCGCGCGCCTCGCGCTGCTGCTGCAGGCCGAGCCCGCGACGATCGGTCACTTCCGCCAGGTCGGCTTCATGGACCCCGGCATCCGCGCGCTGCTGCCCGACCGGCGCATCGCCGGCACCGCCGTCACCGTCCGCTTCGACGGCGACGACACCTCGATCGTGCATTACGCCCTGGGAAAACTCCGCCCCGGCGACGTCCTGGTGATCGACCGCGCCGGCGACACGCGCCACGCAAGCTGCGGCGGCGGTGTCGCCTTCGCCGCGCGCGCGGCCGGCTGCCTGGGCATCATCATCGACGGCGTCGCCACCGACATCCAGGAGCTGCGCGCCTACGCCATGCCGGTCTGGGCGCGCGGCCTGTCGCCGATCACCTGCAAGCCGCGCTTCATCGGCGGCGAGTTCTGCGTGCCGGTCTCCTGCGGCGGCGTGCCGGTAACGCCGGGCGACGTGGTGTTCGCCGACGAGAACGGCGTGCTGGTGATGCCGCCGGCGGACATCGAAGCCTCTGCGGAGCGGGCGATCGGTATGCAGGAGGCGGAGAAGGTGGCGCTCGCCCGGATCACGAACGGCGAGCGCTTCCCGGACATCAACGGCACCAACGCACGCATCGGCGAGATTCTCGCGGCGCAACGGGCGGAAAGACCATGAGCGAACCAGCCGGCGTCGGCCAACTGCGCGAGATGCTCGGCGCCGCGCGCCGCGCCGTGGTGTTCACCGGCGCCGGAATTTCCACCGAATCCGGCATCCCGGATTTCCGCTCCCCCGGCGGCATCTGGACGCGGATGGCGCCGATCGACTTCCAGGATTTCATCGCCTCCGAGGAAATGCGCCGCGAGGCCTGGCGCCGCCGCTTCGCCATGGAGGACACTTTTCGAGGTGCCGAACCCAACCGCGGCCACCGCGCCGTTGCCAACCTGGTGCGCCGCGGCATTGTTTCGTCGGTGATCACCCAGAACATCGACGGGCTGCACCAGGCCTCCGGCGTGCCCGACCGCCAGGTGATCGAGCTGCACGGCAACACCACCTATGCGGCGTGTCTCGACTGCGGCGAACGCCATGAGTTGGCGCCGATCCGCGCCACGTTCGAGCGGGACGGGACGCCGCCCGTCTGCGTAAAATGCGAGGGACTGGTGAAGACCGCGACGATCTCCTTCGGCCAGTCGATGCCGGTGCTCGCGATGCGTCGGGCCGAGGCCGAAACGCTCGCCGCCGATCTGTTCATCGTGCTGGGGTCCTCGCTGGTGGTCTATCCGGCCGCGGGGTTTCCCGAGCTGGCGAAGCACAACGGGGCCAAGCTGGTGATCGTCAACCGCGAGGAAACCGGGCTGGATCGTTACGCCGATCTGGTGCTGCACCAGCCGATCGGCGACACGCTGGGCGGGGCGGTCGGGGTGAACTGAGCCCGCGCTGGCACACACGTTGCCGTTGGATCGTCTGGCGCATTTTTATCTTGACCGAAATCGGCGGCCCACCTGTCATTGCGAGTAGCGCAGCGACGAAGCAATCCCCCGCCCCGGACGCAGGAGATTGCTTCGTCGCTGCGCTCCTCGCAATGACAGGTCGTTTCCGGTCGGGATAAAATGGTGTACCGGAATGAATGCCACCTGCCGACCTGTCCCGTTGGGGGCGGAGCTTGACGATGTGCGGTGCAAACGGACGTGTTGCCCCCGCGGCACGCCGACCGGGAGAAGACGATGGTCAAGGCGTTGGTCACCGCCATCCGGGAGGAGTGGTTTCTGCTCGTCAGCGCGGGCACCAGCGCGGTTTTCCTCGTCTGCGGCGCCGACGTGGCCGCTGCGTTGTCCGCGCCGCCGGGACAGGCGGTATTGTTCCTCTGGCTGTTCTCCGTCGTGCTGGGGTCCTGCATGTCGGTCGTGCGCCACGCGGACAACCTGGCGATCCGCCTGGGGGAGCCATACGGAACGCTGATCCTGACCCTCGCCGTAACGATCATCGAGGTGATGAGCATTTCCGCGTTGATGGTGCATGGCGCGCCCAACCCGGCGCTGGTCCGCGACACGATATTCGCGGTGATCATGATCCTGCTCAACGGGATGGTCGGGCTCTCGCTGCTGCTCGGCGCCTGGCGCCATCGCGAGCAGGAGTACAACCTGCAAGGCGCCAACACCTATCTCGGCGTCATCATCCCGCTCACGGTCCTCATCCTGATCCTGCCGAATTTCACCATGACGACGCCGGGGCCGACATTGTCCTCGGCTCAGGAAGCCTTCGTGGCGACGATCTCGGTCGGGCTGTACGCGGTCTTCCTGGTGGTCCAGACGATCCGCCATCGTGCCTATTTCACGCTCGGCGATCCGGATGACGCCGACGCGCATGCGACGCCGCGGGGCAGTGCGCGGCACCCGGTGACGCATGCCGTGCTGCTCGCGGCCTACATGGTGCTGCTGGTGTTCCTGGCTGAGCAGCTCGCGCACCCGGTCGATGCCCTGATCGAGACGCTGCGTGCGCCGGCCGCGCTGGGTGGCTGCGTCATCGCGCTGCTGGTGGTGACGCCCGAGGCGGTGAGTGCGGTGCAGGCCGCAGCGGCGAATCACCTGCAGCGCTCGATGAACATTTTCCTGGGATCGGTCCTGGCGACGATCAGCCTGACGATACCGGCGATGCTCGTGCTCGGCCAGTTCACCGGCATGAAGATCGTCCTGGGCCTGCAGGGTGCCAATATCATCATGCTGGTCCTGACGCTCGGCGTCAGCCTGGTCACGTTCTCCAGCCGTCGCACGAACGTGCTGCAAGGCGCGGTCCATCTGGTGCTGTTTGGCACCTATGTCCTGCTGCTGTTTCAGGGTTGACGCCGCCGCGGCGACGCGGTGGTGGGACGTGACGCTCCGCCGGATCACCCAACGGCACCACAGCGCAGCCGTTGGCCGCGACCGAACAGCAGAAGGGGTCGCGTCGTCGAGGATCGCACTGGTTCCGCCGCGCCACTTCGCGGCAACGCAAGAAAGAATTCTGACGCAGATGCAAGCAGATCAGGCAGGATTCACGCAGATGGACCGAGACCAAACCGACATCGCGCGCAACCCCGTGTCCGCTCCCAAGCGATCTGCGTGTTTTGCGTGCATCCGCCTTCATCTGCGGTAGACCCTTTCCTGCTTTGCCGCGGATCGACGCACGCCGCGGACAGGGCGGCGGAATGCTGCCCGACCTGGTGCGGCCGTCGGCCGCAACCTGATAGAATAATACCTATACGTCATGATATGACGGAAAGATCAGCCGGATCGGACGTTTATCGGCGCCTCGATGGAAAATCTCCACGGGCCGCGGTGAATTCGAGGGTTAGTAGTGCAGAGAGGCGAAAAACCTTCGCAGGTGGCGTTAACTTGCTGCATGGCACCAAGTGCTAGCCAGCGCGCATGAGGGTCTTTGTGATCCCGCAGGTGAGCAGACTGATGCGCGAGGAGCGTCTCCCTGACGCCAACCTGTGCCGCACGGCCCGCGACGTGGTGGCGTGCTTGGCTCGGGCGAGCCAGATCTCGGGGGAGGACTGTTCAAGAAGCGTCTGGCGCGACCGGGGAGCGGCAAGCGCGGGGGCAACCGGGTCATCATCGCCTATCGCCCGCCGAAAACGGAGCGGGTCCTGTTCACCTACGCCTTCGCAAAGAACGCCGCCGCGACCCTGACGCAACAGGGACATGAAGCCCTGACAAAAGCCGCGCCGCATTCCTGGCGGCCGGCGACCAGCAGGTTATAGCGCCGCGAACTTCGGGTAACGTGAGGGAGATCGAGTGCGATGGCGCCGACAAGAGCTAGGCCGCGAAAGCAGGCCACGGAGCAGGAGGTCCTTGCGACCGCGCATGATTTGGCGGTCGCGCTGCATCGCGTGGGCGCCCTGGACGCGCTGGACATGCGCGCCATGGATCGTCTCTGCCTGCCGCCACGGCCTGAGTACGGCAGGTACGGAAATCCGACGTATCAGGGCCGCCACGCCCATGAGTCAGCCGGTGTTTTGCCCGGCTGCCGGGGGTGGACAAGTCCGCGGTTGCGCAATGGGAACGCGTCGCAAAGCGACGGTCCGGGCCGGTGTCGCGCCTGTTGGAGGTGCTCGATCCGAAGAAGCCGGATAACCCGACCGTCCAGGTGCGCCGGGCGATGGCCGAAAGCGCAGCGTCACCTGACACCGGGAATATGTGCCACCGCGTGGTCGCTTCCATCGCTATGTCGCCGGCGTCTCCTCGATCTGGCTCCGCAGCGTGATCTCCGGCAGCCCGAGCACCAGAACGAACGCGACCGTCATCACCACCCCGCTCAACAGGAAACAGCCAGTCAGCGCCGTGCGATAGGCGGTCCCGACCGCTGCCTGCTGCGCGCCGGTGAAATGGGCCATCGCCTGCATCCGATGCTCGGTCAGGGCGCGCACGTCCAGCCCGGCCGCTGCAAACGCCGCCGCGAGACGCGTGGACATGATCGTCCCCGAAGCCGCGACCCCGAGCGCGCCGCCGAGGGATCGGACGAAACTCATCGCGCCGGTTGCCGCGCCGAGCTCCCGATGCGCGACGGCATTCTGCACGGCGGTGGTCAGGTTCGGCATGCCCATGCCCATCCCAAGCCCGAGTGCCGCCATGGAGATCAGGAAGATCACGGCGGGGGCACCGAAAAAGGCGAATGCCGCGAGGCTCGCCAGGGCGACTGCTTCAAGGCCCAGGCCGGCCATCAGGAACGGTTTGTTGCGGCCGAGCTTGGTCACGATTCGACCGCCGATCACCGAGGTCAGCAGCATGCCCGTCACCTGCGGCAACATCATCACCCCCGCCACCGCCGGATCCATGCCGAGCACCAACTGGAAATACAGCGGCAGAAACACCGTCGATCCCAGCATCGCGAAGGTCATCATCCCGCCGACCGCCACGCCGCGGGCAAACACCCGGTTACGAAACAACGGCAGGCGGATCATCGGATCGGGCGCGATGCGCTCCCGCCAGAGGAACAGGGCGACCAATGTGGCGACCGCGACCACAAGCCCGACGCTGTCGCGGGATGCCCAGGGAAACTCGGTGCCGCCCCAGGCGAGCAGCAGGAGCAGCGCCGCCGTTGCCCCTGCCAGCAGCACCGCGCCCGCGTAGTCGATCGGCCGTGCCTGACCCGACGGCGGCTTGCGCAGCCCGATCGCGATCATGACGAGGGCCAGCGCGCCGACCGGAAGATTGACGTAGAACACCCACCGCCACGAGAGCGCCTGGGTGATGAGGCCACCCAGCAACGGTCCGGCGACGCTGGCCAGCGCGAAGGTGCCGGTGAACCAGCCCTGGTAGCGAGGCCGGTCCCGCGGGGACACCACATCGCCGATCGCGGCCTGTGCCAGGACCAGAAGCCCTCCGGCGCCCAGACCCTGGATGGCCCGGAACGCAATGATCTGCCCCATCGACCGCGCGGCACCACACAGCAGCGAGCCGGCCAGGAAGATCAGGATGGCGACGAAGAACAGCGTGCGCCGGCCATAGAGGTCCGACAGCTTCCCGTAGATCGGCGTCGTGGTCGTGGCCGTGAGCATGAACGCCGTCACCACCCAGGACAGGTGCGTCATGCCACCAAGGTCGGCTGCCATCCGCGGCAGCGCCGTGTTGACGATGTTCTGGTCGAGTGCGGCCAGCACCATCGCCAGCAGGGCCCCCGCCATTACGGTTCGCAGTTGGCCCGCCGGCGCCGTCGCAACGTGCGAGGGTTGCAGACCGGTCGCGGACGCGGCGGCGTTCGCGGCGGAAGCACGGGTGGGGAGCGCGGTACCGGGGTAGGCGGGGTCGTTCACGATCTCTCCGTTCGGGCTGGGCGGCGGACGTTTTAGACGCATGCAGCCGCTGGCGCGACGCCCCGGGTCGCCGGGCATGGCCGCGCATGGCGGGGGCCCGCAGCCGGTCACGCAATCCGGTCATCGGCTGGGACGTCATCGGCTGGCACGACGTCGGCTGGGCAAATCCGACCTGCGGCATCCGCCGCACCGGTGCCCATGCCCGCACACCGGGCAACCGTCGCCGGCCGCCACCCGACTCCCCACGTCGCGGGAGAAGGCGCCATTTCGCCACCGCGTCCCGGCGCTTCGGTGTGCGCGGCATCTTCGTGCCGTGCCAGAAGCGGTTTAGATCCCGCCACGCCGGGCTCGTCGGTCGCGAGGAGACCGGATCGGACCGCTGCGCCGATCGCGTGGTGGACGAGTCGATCGGCGACCCGCCGGGCGGGGCGATCAGGGTGACTCGAGTCTGTTCTGTGCAGGCAAGGTTAGTATCTGTTCAGCATCCCGGACCAACCGATGGACGCGCCACCCGGAAGGTGGCGCGTCCAGCAAATTGTCGGACTGGATCTGGCCGTGTCGTCAGCCACCGGGCCAGACGTGGACCACACGCCGCGTCGTGCGATCCACGATGACAGGCTCGCTGTTGACGATCGTGTAGCTGTAGGTGTTCGGCGACGGGACCTGTACCGTCGACGGTAGCGGATACACGGTGACGGTCTGTGGCAGCACCGTGCCGACTGTCGGTGTCAGCCCGGGGTCGCTGTAGGGCTGGTAGTGCTGGGTTGTCGAGTACTGCATGATCTGGGTCCCCTCGGCGGGCG
The DNA here is from genome assembly GCA_963773345.1 of uncultured Alphaproteobacteria bacterium. Classification (GTDB taxonomy): domain Bacteria; phylum Pseudomonadota; class Alphaproteobacteria; order Acetobacterales; family Acetobacteraceae; genus Palsa-883. The sequence continues at coordinate 735,467 of CAVZBG010000011.1, forward strand.
TCCAGGTCGTCGTGGTCGTTTGGGCGCCGGCAAGTCCGACTCCCGACACCAGCATGGCCGCGGTGACGAGCGAAAAGATTGATTTCGTCATTGGTCCCTCCTGTTTCGGACGCGGGCGCAGAGGTGGTGGACGCCCGGCGGATTGGAAGGACCGCGTGAAGATACGTGATCAGTCTCCCAGGGAGTTGATCAACGCGTCGTACACTCCCCACGGTGCGGAAATATCGTGTGAAATAAGGCAATATGCCTTATGATGGCGATCAGTACCCGACAGGCCGATGCGCTCGCGGCCGTGCGATCGGAACGCACCAAATCACGCCATGGAAACCTTGACCTTACCACAGGAGCGCCAAAGAATTGCCGCGAAGCGCATGGCGGCGATGGATCGGGTCGCACCAGCCGGGTGCCCCTGTTACCCAGAGCAACGATGTGTGAATGGTGAGCCAGGTCATGTCGGTCTCAGGCCGGCGTGACGGACCATTTTCCGGTGTTCGCACAACGCAACGTCAAGGATCGGTAACGGAACGATGACCGACGCCCTGTTTCACCTCCCCGAAACCTTCATGCGGCTGCCCGCAGGTCCGCCCGACCCGGGCTGCCGCGCCGCCGTCCTCGGCGTGCCGTTCGACTGCGGCACCCACCCGTTCCGCGTCGGCGCCCGCGGCGGTCCCGCCTCGGTCCGCGCCCAATCCGGCCTGATCCGTCGCTACCACCCGAGCCTCGCCGATGCCGACGTGCCCGTCCTGCTCGGCGCGGTCGATTGCGGCGACGTGGGGGCGAATTAACCCCCCGGCCTAGTCACCCAAACGCGCCACGGAGACACGAAAAACGCTCGTGCGGGGCGTTAACCTTTGGTATAGCACTACGTGCTAGATGGTGCCGATGAGGGTCTTTGTGGTTCCGCAGGTGAGCAGACTGATGCGCAAGGAGCGTCTCTCCGACGCCATCCTGTGTCGCGCGGCCCGTGATGTGGTGGCGGGCTTACTCGGCGCGGGAGAGGCGGATCTCGGCGGAGGACTGTTCAAAAAACGCGTGGCGCGACCGGGGGGTGGCAAGCGCGGCGGTTACCGGGTCATCATCGCCTACCGCCCCCCGAAAACGGAGCGGGTCCTGTTCGCCTACGCCTTCGCAAAGAACGCCGCGGCGACCCTGACGCAACAGGGGCATGAAGCCCTGACGAAGGCCGCCGCCGCGTTCCTGGCGGCGGACGACCGGCAGGTCACGGCGCTGCGAACTTCGGCTCATGTGAGGGAGATAGAGTGCGATGGCGATGACCAGAGGTAAGTCGCGGAAGCGGGCCGGGGAGCAGGAGGTCCTTGAAACCGCGCATGATTTGGCGGCTGCGCTGCATCGCGTCGGCGCCATGGACGCGCTGGACATGCGCGCCATGGATCGTCTCTGCCTGCCGCCACGGCCTGAATATGGCAGTGCGGAAGTGCGGCGGATCAGAGCCGCGACGCGCATGAGCCAGCCGGTGTTCGCCCGACTGCTGGGTGTGGACAAGTCCGCGGTCGCGCAATGGGAACGTGGGGCGAAGCGACCGTCCGGGCCGGTGTCGCGGCTGTTGGAGGTGCTCGATCCGAAGAAGCCGGATAACCCGATCGTGCAGGTGCGCCGGGCGATGAGTGACAGGGCGGCGTGACATGACTCCCGTTTCACATGCCAGGATGGTGAAATACGACTGGACGAAGCTGATGACCTTCAATCGCGACGAGACGGGGCTGGATCGCTACGCCGATCTTGCGCTGCGCGAACCGATCGGCGGCACGCCGCGCGGCGTGGTGGGGGTGAACGAGCCACAAAATGTGGCACCAGCGTTGATGTCGACAAGCGCTCAGGATAGAGTCAGTTTTGGAAAGGACATTCCATGAAGTCTGGCAGCGACACGAGCGTCGCCATTCCCCCCGCCCTGGCAACGGAGATACAGGCTGCGGCCGATGAAGAATAGCGCCCGGCATTCGACGTGCTGCGCGACGCGGTTGAAGGCTATCGCAAAGAGCAGCGCTGGCGCCGAACGCTCGCCTACGGTGCACGGCGCGCCAACGCGCTTGGCCTGACCGAGGCCGATGTACCGCGGCTGATCGCGGAATACCGCCAGGAAAATCGGGGAGGACTGCACGGGACGTGATCATCGTCACTGCGGACACCAACGTTTATGCGTCCGGCCTGGAATTTGGCGGTGTTCGTGCGCTTTTGGCTAAACAGCACCCCGCCTCTGCTCGACAGTGTGCTCGCGGCCGCCCAGCTGAAGGTCCGGGAGCATTATGACGGTTTCGTGGAGGCCCTTGGCCAGCGGCTCGTGCGCGGAAGCAAGCTCGCCGACGAGGCAAGCCACGATATGCGTGCAGCCGCGGCGGAAGTTGATGTGCATCTTCGATATTTAACGCCTGCGATCCTCCGGTGCCGGCTCTAAGCCGCACATCACCTGAGCCAAAAGCGGACAACGTGGTCAAGTCCATAGCTCCCACGATACAAAATATTTATTACGGAGTAAACGCGATATCTGCAAACTTGACGAATAACCAAGCCACGGCGAGCGACCACAGGATTGAATAAAAAAAGAACTGAATAACAAATGCACCGCTACTCAATGAATTCGACGCATCCGAGTAGATGTTGCAAAGCCATCCACGCAAGCGGTAAAGTGGAATGATGATGAAAGCTACGCCCATCGAAAGGTACACAAGAGCAGATAGTACTTCGGGAATGTTATGCATTTCGGCATCATAGGATTGGGAGGTCGCATAAAGGGCGGGTTCGAACTCCGCAAAAAAGAGCGAATCCACAGACTATGCAACCAAGGACATAGCACGAAGCGGCGACGGCCTGTGAGTCCTGCTCTCTCGCAATCTGACGGGGTATTTTCCCTTGCCAGTAAGGACGCTTGAGCCAAATCGCAACGATTGTTGAAGTCGTTAGCATAAACATCAGGAAGATAATTATCTCAGAAAGTACGGAGCTGTGAATCTCGCTGAGGCTCGGGTACGCCCTGGGTATCCAAGCGAGCCGGCTATAGGCAAAAATTTTGAAATGATAAGCCACATCCTGCTCGCTTCCGCCAAGAAGTTGAAGCAATACGAACGACGTGAAGAGGTAGTGCACGGCAGAAGCCTTGCGGGTCCGGTATAGGTCGAAACCCTTGGTTGGGCGGATGACGGCCACGGCCGGGGAGACGAGAGTGATGACCCCAATCGCCTCATTGAGCGTGCTTTGAACAAGTGAGTCTTCGGCAGCATTATTCACACCAGCCCCCTGTCTCATCGCGGACCATCACAGCTTATCGCAGCGTGCATGGAACGCGAGCCTTACCGCGCGCCGTTCGGTGAATGGCTAATAGCGGTCCTGCCGCCCGCTTGTCTTTCTATCCCGCAGCGCTATGCCCCCGTCAACGTTGTTGCGCTTCCCCATTTCCCGCTCCTTCTAATCGACCCCGATAATCAATCCGCCTCGATGAGGCGAGCTCGCGGGGCGTAGAATTGACCGTCGGACGACGGACGCCAAGCCCCGAAGTCCTCGGTGCCACCAGTGAAAACCCTGGCGCAGCGATCTTGACCGTGGTGTCATCTCGGCAGCGCCTCCGCTTGATCCAAACGAACACAATGACCGACACCCTCTTCGTACCCCCCGAGACCTTCATGCGCCTGCCCCCAGGCCCGCCCGGCCCGGGCTGCCGCGCGGCCGTCCTCGGCGTACCGTTCGACTGCGGCACCCACCCGTTCCGCGTCGGCGCCCGCCAGGGCCCGGCCTCGGTCCGCGCCCAATCCGGCCTGATCCGCCGCTACCACCCGAGCCTCGCCGATGCCGACGTGCCCGCCCTGCTCGGCGCGGTCGATTGCGGCGACGTGGCCCTCGCGCCCGGCCGCCCCGACGCCGCCTTCCCGGCCATCGAGGCCGCCGCGGGAAGAATCCTCGACGCCGGCGCGGTCCCCATCGGCATCGGCGGCGACGGCTCGGTGTCGCTGCCGATGATGCGCGCCGCCGGCCGCCGCCACCCGGGCCTGGTCGCGCTGCACGTCGACAGCCACACCGACGCCTACCCCTACACGGCGGAGGAGCGCTACACCGCCGCCAGCCAGTTCACCCACGCCGCCGAGGAAGGCGCGATCGACGCCGCCGCCTCCTGGCACGTCGGGGTGCGCGGCTTCACCTACGCGGCGGGCGTGCTGCCGCGCGCGCACGGCCTCGGCTACCGCGTGGTCACCGCCGAGGACCTGCTGCGCCGCGGCTTCGCCCAGGCGATGGCGGAGTTCCGCGACAGCGTCGCCGGCCGCCCGGTGTATCTGTGCTGGGACATGGACGTGTTCGACCCCTCGGTGGCGCCTGGCGTCTGCACGCCGACCTGGGGTGGGCTGTCGGCGCGCGAGGGCATAGAGCTGATCCGCACGCTGGCCGGCCTCGACATTGTCGCGATGGACTTCAACACGGTCAGCCCGCCGCAGGACGTGAACGGCATGGCCGCGCATCTCTGCGCCCACATGATGATGGAGGCGATGGTGCTGCTCGCCCGGCAGTTCGGGTTGGTCGCGTAACGGCGTCGCGCGGAACAGCCATGCCCGCGGGCGCCTGACCCCGGGGGGCAGCGGGTTCCGCCACCCTGGCAAATGGTGGCGTGGAGCCGGCCAGGGCTGGCGAGCGGGGAAAAGCCCCTCCCCCTACCCCCTCCCGCAGGGGGAGGGGGAAGATTATCATGCGGGGAGGGGTCACCCGCCAGGAGCCGCCGCCATGATCTTCCGCCAGCTCTACGATTTGACCTCGGGGACTTACACCTACCTGATCGCCAGCCGGCGCGGCGGCGAGGCGCTGATCGTCGATCCGGTGCTCGAAAAGGTGGACCGCTACCTCCAGCTCATGCGCGAGCTGGACCTGCGGCTGGTGAAGGCGGTCGATACGCACCTGCACGCCGACCACATCACCGGGCTTGGCGCGCTGCGCGACCGGACGCAATGCGTCACGGTGATGGGCGAGCAGAGCCAGGTCGATGTCGTCTCCATGCGCATTGCCGACGGCGACAAGCTGACCATCGAGGGGATCAGCCTGGACGTGATGTACACGCCCGGGCACACGGACGATTCTTACTGCTTCCACCTCGGCGACCGGGTGTTGACCGGCGACACGTTGCTGATCCGCGGCACCGGGCGGACGGATTTCCAGAACGGGGACTCGCGCGCGCAATACGAGTCGATCTTCGGCCGCCTGCTGCACCTGCCGGAGGAGACGCTGGTCTACCCGGCGCACGACTACAAGGGCGAGATGGTCAGCACGATCGGCGAGGAGAAGGCGTGCAATCCGCGCCTGCAGGTGCGTTCGGCCGACGAATATGCCGAGCTGATGGCGAACCTGAAGCTCTCCAACCCGAAGATGATGGACGTCGCGGTGCCGGCCAACATGCATCAGGGCCTGGCGCAGGAGGCGATCGCCGCGCGCGGCTGGGCGGTGACCGCGCAGGCGGCGGTCGGGCTGGTCGGCCAGTCCGACGTGACCCTGATCGACCTGCGGGAACCGGGCGAGCGCGCCAGGCACGGCAGCATTCCCGGCGCGTTGCACGCGCCCTACCCCGAGCTGCAGGACAACATCCGCCCGGGCGGCCTGCTCTACGAGCTGGCCGCGGCCACCGGCCGGCGGATGCTGTTCTACTGCGCGTTCGGCGAGCGCTCGGCGATGGCGGTGCAGGCGGCGCAGGACGCCGGGATCAGCCGCGCCTGCCACATCCACGGTGGGATTGGGGCGTGGAAGGCGGCGGGCGGGCCGCTGGCCTGAGCGGTCGGGGATCCCTGGGCGACGGTCTGTATCGGCGCCAGCAAGCGGACCGTGCCTTGGGGTGCTGGCGATTGCCCTTGCGTTGCATCGCCTGCGAGCGCTTGGCTTCGGCCTCGCTGGAATTTAGCCGGGAGCGGCGGTCATGCGCGTGGTGAACATGGCGGAGGCCAAGACCAACCTTTCCCGCCTTGTGGTGGCGGTGGAGTGCGGCCAGGAGACCGAGATCATCATTGCCCGCAACGGACGTGCCGTGGCGCGCCTGGTCGCAATCGCGACGTGCCCCGTGGCGTGGAGGATCGGTATGGCCAAGGGCCGCTTCACCGTGCCGGATACCATCGACGGGGATGACGCGACGATCGCGGCGCTGTTTTCCGGGTCGGAGGTGCGGACGAAGACCGTTCACCGATATCGCGCTCTGCGCCTTGCTGACGCACGATCCCAAGGTTGACGGCGACCGCGTGGTCACCGTCCGGGGCTGACGTCCGCCGCGCGCGAGTGGACCGGCTTCGCGTCCTGCCGTAGGAGGCGGGGATGGACCAGCCTGACGCTCTTGCCCGCATCTGCGCCGACACCCGGGCCGAGACGGCGCGCCGCCAGCGCGAGGTCGGTCTCACCGAGTTGCGGACCCGTATCGCCGCGAGTGCCGATGCACCCCGCGGCTTCGCCCATGCCCTGCATCAGGTCACCGCGACGCACCGCTTCGGCCTGATCGCCGAGATCAAGAAGGCCTCGCCGTCCGGCGGGGTGATCCGCCCGGACTTCGATCCCCCTGCCCTCGCGCGCGCCTACCAGGCCGGCGGCGCCGCGTGCCTGTCGGTGCTGACCGATACGCCGCATTTCCATGGCGATACCGCGCACCTCGTCGCCGCCCGCGCGGCGGTGCCGCTGCCGGTACTGCGCAAGGACTTCATGCTCGACCCCTGGCAGATCTACGAGAGCCGGACGATGGGCGCCGATTGCGTGCTGCTGATCCTCGCCGCGCTGGACGACGCGCAGGCCGGTGAGCTTGAAGCGGTCGCGGCCGAGCTCGGGATGGACGTGCTGGCCGAGGTGCACAACCGCGAGGAACTCCACCGCGCGCTGCGGCTACGGACGCCGTTGATCGGGATCAACAACCGCAATCTCAAGATGTTGCAGACAAATCTTGCGATCACCGAAGAGCTTGCCGCGGAACTCCCCGCCGATCGCTTCCTGGTCGCGGAAAGCGGCATTCGCACGCACGCCGACATCACCCGACTGGCGGCCGCTGGCGCACGCGCGTTCCTGGTGGGCGAAAGCCTGCTGCGCCAGGCCGATGTGACGGCCGCAACGCGCGCGTTGCTCGGGCGCGCCGCATGACCGACACCCTCGCCCCGGATGCCGCATCCACTGGCGCGCTCAGCCATTTCGACGCCGCCGGCAAGGCCGCCATGGTCGACGTGACCGCCAAGCCGGAGACCGACCGCACCGCCACCGCGCGCGCCCGCATCGTCATGCAGCCGGCGACGCTGGCGCTGATCCAGGCCGGCACCGCGGCCAAGGGCGACGTGCTCGGCGTCGCCCGCCTGGCCGGCATCATGGCGGCCAAGCGCACCGCGGAACTGATCCCGCTCTGCCACCCGCTGCCGCTGACCCAGGTGAGCGTCGACCTGACGCCCGATCCGTCCGCCAACGCCGTGGAGATCGCCGCCACCGTGCGCACCGCCGGGCGCACCGGGGTGGAAATGGAGGCGCTGACCGCCGCCTCGATCGCCGCGCTGACCGTCTATGACATGTGCAAGGCGGTTGATCGCGCCATGCGGATCGAGGGTCTGCGCGTCACCCACAAGGCCGGCGGCAAGTCGGGGGAGTTCAGCCAGCCATGAGCAGCCCGGTCATGACGGCAATAGAAGTGGCCGGCTTCAAGTCGGCGATCGACCCCGTACGCGTCAATTTCCGCGATATCACCATTCTCGCGGGAGCGAACAGCACCGGGAAGAGCACGATCATGCAGCCGCTGCTGTTGATCAAGCAGACGATCGAGAAGCCCTTCGCTCCGGGTGCACTCGCAATCGACGGCCCGCTAGCGCGATTCACTAATGCCGAGCAGTTTTTTTCCCGAGGCGCGTCAGATGGAAACGTACAGAAATTCAGCGTAATGTTTGAGAGTGGTGCAAAGAAAGTAAGATTTGTCTACGAAATGTCTGCGGGAGCCGAAATGGATCTTGTTGAAACCTCGTTTAAGTGGGGGAATAAGATGCATTCCTGGAGAAATGGCCAAATACTGGATACAAATGACAAGTCACTTGTGGAAGAGTTGGCCAATCAGATTGGCGTCCCAGAGCGAGACATCTCGAAGATTTTGCGCCGTGCAGAACTTCGCGTCGCACGGGACCGCGCGGTATTGGTGGCAGGATTTGTAGGCCACGACGCTGCTCTGTCCGCCCTACTTGGTTTCCTGGCCTCACCTGCTACCGCAGTGGTCAATGAAGTTCGGAACTTAATCTATTTGCCAGGCTTAAGAGGTAATCCGGAGCGGAATTACGTCATTAGCGCCGGCGGACCACAATATCCCGGCAGCTTCAACGACTATGTTGCCAGCATCATTCACCTCTGGGGAACGAAAGCAGATAGCAGACTCAAGCGTCTTGAAGACAACCTGAAGCGGCTTGGCCTCACTTGGCGTGTTACCACGCGCGCCGTTGACGATACGCGCGTCGAGGTGCGGGTTGGTCGCCTCCCTTCCGCGGCACGGGGTGGTGCGCGGGACACCGTCAATATCGCGGATGTCGGGTTTGGCGTGTCGCAGACTTTGCCAGTTCTTGTTGCGCTCCTGGCCGCGACCCGGAACCAGATCGTCTTTATAGAGCAGCCGGAATTGCACCTGCATCCCAGGGCGCAGGTGGCGATGGCCGACATCATTATCCAATCAGCAGAAAACGGTGTGCGTCCGGTGATCGAGACTCACAGCAGCCTCCTCATCCTGGCCTTGCAAGCAGCGATCGCAGGGGGACGAATTGCACCGCACCGCCTGTCACTGAATTGGTTCACCCGCGATGCGATCGGCCAGACTCACGTGACTGAAGCCCAGATCGACGAGGACGGCAGCTACGGTGACTGGCCGGAGGATTTTGCAGCTACCGACCTCGACTTGCAGGACCGCTACATGACGTTGGTCGAACGGCGTCATGCCCGCGGCTAGACCAGCAAGGAAGGTAGTCACCTCAAAGCTCCTGGTCGTCGATGCGTCCGTTATGCGAGCGCCGGGCGGCGAGGAGGCGACGGATCCCGCGCCGGCTCATGCCAGAGACGCCCTCAAGGCGATACTGACGATCTGCCACCGGGTCTGCCTCAGCCCCGAGTTGCGTGAGGAGTGGAAGCGCCATCAGTCCAGGTTTGCCAGGCGGTGGTTGACCCAGATGTATGCCGCCAGGAAGGTCGTCGCTCGCGAGCCACCGTCCTGCAGTGAGATTCTGGCGGATGTTCGATCATTCCGCTCAATCACGCAATCGGACATCGCAGCAGTCGAGAAGGACATTCACCTGATTGCTGCGGCGCTTATGACGGATCGGACAGTTCTTTCATGGGATGACAGGGTGGCTGCGGTAATTCGTAAAGTTTGCGCCGATACAAGGACCGTCACCAGCAAGGCCATCCGCCATTTGCTTTGGATCAACCCGATCACCGATCGGGATGCGCTGCACGCCTGGTTGTCGGACGCTGGCGCCGCTCAGCCCTATTGGCAGCTAGGGCCTGCCGCATTACCTGCCCCGGTGGCAGGGCACCCCAGTCGCCGGCCCGCGCAACGAGGCAACCGATGACCCCACAGCCCCCAACCCGGACACTCAGCGGATGATCAGCGTCGAAGAGGCCCGTGAGCGAATTCTCGCCGCCTTCCGTCCCACCCCGGCGGAAATCGTCGCCCTCGCCGAGGCGTGGAACCGCGTCACCGCCGCCCCGGTGCTCGCCCGCCTCACCCAGCCGCCGGCCGACGTCTCGGCGATGGACGGCTATGCGCTGCGCGCCGCGGACGGCACGCTCGGCGCCACGCTGCGCGTGATCGGCAGCGCCCCCGCCGGCCACCCGTTCGACGGCGGCGTTGGTCCCGGCGAGGCCGTGCGGATCTTCACCGGCAGCGTGGTCCCGCCTGGCGCCGACGCCATCCTGCTGCAGGAGGACGCCACGCGCGACGGCGACCTGGTCCGCGTCAACGAGGCGGTGACCGCCAAACGCCACATCCGCCGCGCCGGCCAGGATTTCGCGGCTGGCGATACCGTCGTGGCGGCCGGCCGGCGGATGACCGCGCGCGACGTGGGCCTGGCCGCCGCCGCCAACCACCCCTGGATCAGCGTGCATCGCCGTCCGCGCGTCGCCATCCTGGCCACCGGCGACGAGATCGCCCTGCCCGGCGAGCCAATCCCGCGGGGCGGCATCGTCAGCTCCAACTCGCACGCCCTCGCCGCCCTGGTCCGCGCCGCGGGCGCCCATCCCGTCGTGCTGCCGGTCGCCCGCGACGATGTGGCGACGATCGGCGCGACCGCCGACGCGGTGCTCGGCATGGACCTGCTGGTGACCACGGGCGGCGCCTCGGTCGGCGACCACGACCTGGTCATCGAGAGCCTGCGCCAACGCGGCATGACGCTGGATTTCTGGCAGATCGCCATGCGGCCGGGAAAGCCGCTGCTGTTCGGCCAGCTCGGCCAGGCCCCGGCCGCGGTGCCGGTGCTGGGGCTGCCCGGCAACCCGGTCTCGGCGCTGGTCTGCGGCGTGCTGTTCCTGGTTCCCGCGATCAGCCGGATGCTGGGCCTGCCCGGCGAGCCGCCGGCGACCGAGCCGGCAATCCTCGGCGCCGCGCTCGCCGCCAACGACCGGCGCGCCGACCATCTGCGCGCGACGCTGACGCGCGGCGCGCAGGGCGAATCGATCGCCACCCCGTTCCCGGTGCAGGACTCGGCGATGCTGCAACGGCTGGCCCGCGCCGACGCGCTGATCCTGCGCGCCCCGCATGCGCCCGCGCTGCCGGAAGGCGCCGAGGTGCCGGTGATTCGCCTCGAAGCGCACGGAATTTGAGGCACGTAGGTCGCACTGGATACGAATCCTTGACGTTTGCCTGCGAACCTATCTAGAACCCTGCAGTCAGTTGCCGGTTTGTTCCGCATCCATCCGGACGCGGCGACCGGAGGGAGGCAAGACGCCGCCATGCTCACGCGCAAGCAGCACGAGCTGCTCATGTTCATCGACCGTCACCTGCGGGAGACCGGCTTCTCCCCCAGCTTCGAGGAGATGAAGGACACCCTGCAGCTCAAATCCAAGTCGGGCATCCACCGCCTGATCACCGCGCTGGAAGAGCGCGGCTTTTTGAAGCGCCGCCACCACCGCGCGCGCGCGCTGGAGGTGATCCGCATGCCGCAGGACACCCGCCCGCGCCCGGCCGCTGCGGTGCCCGCCGCTCCCGCCGAGCCGGCCGCCAGCTTCGCGCCAAACGTGATCCAGCGGCGATTTCTCGCAGCGCATCCCGGGCGTGCGCGCGGCCAACGACGTGGCGGCGATCCAACTGCCGATGTACGGCCGCATCGCCGCCGGCCTGCCGATCGAGGCGCTGCGCGACACCAGCACGCAGATCGAGGTGCCGGTCGCCATGCTGGGCAACGGCGAGCACTACGCGCTGGAAGTCGCCGGCAACTCGATGGTCGAGGCCGGCATCCTGGACGGCGACACCGTGCTGATCCGCAAGGGCGAGACGGCGGAGAACGGCCAGATCGTGGTCGCCCTGGTCGACGACGCCGAGGTCACGCTGAAGCGGCTGCGCCGGCGCGGCAACTCGATCGCGCTGGAACCCTGCAATGTCCGCCACGAAACCCGCATCTTCCCGGCTGACCGGGTCAAGGTGCAGGGCCGCATGGTGGCTTTGCTGCGCCGCTACAACTGAGCCTGCGTTGCGGCGCGGCGGCCGCCCCCCGGGTTTCGCTGGCCGCCTAGACGCGTTCGATCAACGCGGCGATGCCTTGGCCGACGCCAATGCACATGGTGGCGACCGCCCGCTTGCCGCCGCGGGTCTCCAGCGCATTCACCGCGGTCAACGCCAGGCGCGCCCCGGACGCTCCGAGCGGATGGCCGAGCGCGATAGCGCCGCCGTGCGGGTTCACGTGCTCGGCGTCGTCCGGCAGGCCAAGTTGGCGCAGCACGGCGAGGCCCTGCGCGGCGAACGCCTCGTTCAGCTCGATCACGTCGATCTCGCCGAGTTTCAGGCCGAGCCGGGCGAGCAGCTTTTCGGTCGCCGGCGCGGGACCCATGCCCATGATGCGCGGCGGCACACCGGCGGTGGCCATGGCGACCACGCGGGCGCGCGGGGTCAGGCCGTGGCGGCGCGCCGCGTCCTCCGAGGCGATGATCAGTGCCGCGGCGCCGTCGTTGACCCCCGAGGCGTTGCCGGCGGTGACCGTGCCGCCCTGCTTGCGGAACGGCGTCTTCAGCCTGGCAAGGTCCTCCATCGTGGTCTCGCCGCGCGGGTGTTCGTCGCGGCTGACGGTGACGCTACCCTTGCGCCCGGGGATCTCCACCGCGGCGATCTCGCGGTCGAAGAAGCCGGCTTCCTGGGCCGCCTTGGTGCGCTGCTGCGAGCGATAGGCGAAGGCATCCTGGTCGGCGCGGCTGATCTGGAACTCCTCGGCAACGTTCTCCGCCGTCTCCGGCATCGAGTCGACACCGTACTGGCTTTTCATCAGCGGGTTGACGAAGCGCCAGCCGATCGTGGTGTCGTAGATCTCGGCCGAGCGGGAGAACGCCTCGGTGGCCTTGCCCATGACGAACGGGGCGCGGGTCATGCTTTCGACGCCGCCGGCGATGATCAGCTCGGCGTCACCGGCGCGGATCGCGCGTGCGGCGGTGCCGACCGCATCGAGGCCGGAGCCGCACAGCCGGTTGATGGTGGCGCCTGACAGTTTGTCCGGCAGGCCGGCCAGCAGCAGCGCCATGCGCGCAACGTTGCGGTTGTCCTCGCCGGCCTGGTTGACGCAGCCGAGCACCACGTCGTCCACGGCTTCCCAGTCCATGCCCTTGTGGCGGTCCATCAGCACGCGGATCGGGTGCGCAGCGAGATCATCGGTGCGCACGTCCTTCAGCGCGCCGCCGTAGCGGCCGATCGGGGTGCGGACGAAATCGCAGATATAGGCTTCTTGCATGGCGCATCCTCCGGTGGGCGGCGGGTTTGGTTCGGGGTACGAGGTTTGTGCGTGATCGGCAAGGTCGGGGTGGCGGGCAGAATGCAACATGCAGGGGGTTAGACGACCGCAGGGCGGGAAAGCGCAGCGCATTCCGCCGCCTTTGAACGATCCCGCAATAACCGCCAACCCGACCCACGCGGCGGAATACGCTACGCTTTTCCGCCCTACGCCGCACGTCGTGTCGTGCGTCGGTTCGTTACGCTGCCCCCACCTTGTACCACGGATGCGGCAGCCCCGGCGTCTTCACCCGCAGCGTCAGCACCGAGGTGCTGGCGGTGAACAGCAGTGTCCGGAGATCCGGCCCGCCGAACGCGACATTGGCGCAGACCTCGGGGGTTTCGATGATGCCGATGCGGGTGCCGTCGGGCGCGAACACCCAGACGCCGCCGGTGCCGGTGCAGAAGATGCGCCCGGCGGCGTCGAGCTTCATGCCATCCGGCACGCCGTTCGGTCCGTCCGAGGACATGTCGGCGAACACCCGCCGGCGCACAATGTCGCCGGCGGCGTCAAGCTCGATCGCGTGGATGTATTTGGTCCAGCGCGTGTTCGCGACGTAGAGCGTGCGCTCGTCGGGCGACAGCGCGAGGCCGTTCGGATACTCGCACCAGGCGACCATGTGCGGCCTGCCGTTCGGCGTGATGCGGTAGACCGCGCCCTCGCCGACATCGCGCTCGGCGACAGGCACGCGGATCGACGGGTCGGTGAAGAACAGCGTGCCGTCGGAGCGGCAGATCACGTCGTTGGGGCGGTTCAGCCGGCGGCCCTCGAAGCGATCGAGCAGCACGGTGACCTTGCCGTCAGCCTCGGTGCGCATCAGGCGGCGGGCGTCGCCCTCGCACATGATCAGGCGGCCCTGCAGGTCGAAGGTCGTGCCGTTGCCGCCTTTGGTCGCGCGCACCACCGAGGCAGGTTGGCCCGGCATCATGCGATGCAGCAGGCAGGCGCGGATATCGGTGAAGTAGTAGAACATCCCGTATGGGTGCCAGAGCGGGCCCTCGGTGAAGACGTGGCCGGAGGAGACGCGCTCGAATTCCGTGGTCTCCAGGATGTCTGCCAACGCGTCCATGATTGCGTTCTCCCTTTCCGCGGTGGGCCGTGCGGGTTCGTTGGGCGGGGAGCGTAGCACTCCGCGCGGCGCGGCGACGAGAGGGCGCGGACGTTGTAGGGGCGGCACGGGTCAAGAATGCACATCTCCCCCGCCCCTTGAGGGAGGGGGTTGGGGGGGGGGGAGGGGTCGGCGCGGTACCCAAGTCTCCAATAGCGTGCTGCTCCTACCCCTCCCCCCAGCCCCCTCCCTCAAGGGGAGGGGGAGATTCGGTGCCCCACCAATGCCGGCGTGCTTCCGCGCATATTGCGCTTATCGCCCCGACGTGCATTCTCTGTGCGCAGAGGAGACGTAACGGCAATGCAAACACGGTTCAGGGAACCCATCGACGCGGGACGGCCGACGCCGTCCTGGTTCGCCGGCATCATGATCGGACTGACGGTATCAACCCTGGCAACCCAGGCGATGCTGCTGGGCGCCGGCCTGGCAATCACCCAGGCCGTCACCCGGCCGAAATAACCCGGCGGCTACTCCGCCGCCTCGCGCCACCGGTTGGCGCCGCGGGCGCCGAAGAAGATGTCGGTGCTGATCTCATCGACGGTGCGACAGCCGGTGTAGGCCATCGTCTTGTCCAGCTCGCTGCGGATGATGCCGATCGCTTTGCCGGCCCCGGCCGCACCGCCGACCGCGGTGCCGAACAGCGTCGCCCGCCCGGTCAGCACCGCCTTGGCGCCCAGCGCCAGCGCCTTGGCGATGTCGGAGCCGCGGCGCACGCCGGAATCCAGGATCACCGTGCAGCGATCGCCCACCGCCTCGACGACCTGCGGCAGCACATCGAGCGTGGCGACGGCGCTGTCCATGTTGCGCCCGCCATGGTTCGACACGATCAGCCCGTCCAGGCCTGCTTCCACCGCACGCGCCGCGTCGTCCGGGCGATTGACGCCCTTCAGCATCAGCGGCCCCTTCCACATGTCGCGGAACCGCTTGATGTCATCCCAATCCAACAAATCCGCCCGCAGCGCATCGCGGCTGCCGACGCCGCTGATGATCGACTTCCGATACTCTTCCGGATAGTTCTCGTGCCGCGGAAAGCCGATCGTGGTGAAATACTTCAGCAGCACGCTCTGCGCCCAGACCGGATGGCGCAGGATGTCCACCGTGAACCGCAGCGTCGGGTTGAACGGCAGGCTGAAGCCGTTGCGCGCATTGTATTCGCGGTTCGCGCCGACCGGCAAATCCACCGTCACGATCAGCGCCTCGAACCCGCTGTCCTGCGCCCGCCGGATCAGTTGGTGCGACATCTCGCGCTGCTTCCAGACATAGAGCTGGAACCACAGCCGTCCGCCCACCGCCGGCCCGCCATGCGCGACGATTTTTTCCATTGCCGTCATCGAGGCGGTCGACAGCGTCAGCGGGATCCCCGCCTTCGCCGCCGCTTTGGCCAGCTCCAGCTCGCCCTCATGCCAGCACAATCCCGCCGCACCGGTGGGCGCGATCACCATCGGCAGCGCGGCCGGCTTGCCGAACAGCGTCGTGGCCGTGCTGCGACCGGAGACATCAACCAGCGCGCGGTGCATCAGCTTGATGCGGTGGAACGCCTCGCGGTTGTTGCGCACCGCGATCTCGTCCTCGCTGCCGCGATCGACGAACTCGAACACGGCGCGCGGCAGGCGCCGGCGCGCCGCCTCACGCAGGTCGGCGACACTGTAGCAACGATCGAGCCTGGCCATTCAGGCGCCTCCATTCGCGCGTGCAGGCGTCACCCGGTCTCGCAGGCGGTTGCCCGCGCCGTCGGCGAAGAAGATGTCAGTGCTGATCTCGTCGACCGAGCGGCAGCCGGTATATGCCATGGTCCTGTCGAGCTCGCTGCGGATGATGCCGATCGCCTTGCCGGCGCCCTCAGCCCCGCCCACCGCGGTGCCATACAGCGTGACGCGCCCGGTCATCACCGCCTTCGCCCCCAGCGCCAGCGCCTTGGCGATGTCGGAGCCGCGGCGGACGCCTGAGTCCAGCAGCACGGTGGCGCGCTCGCCGACCGCCTCCGCAATATCCGGCAGCGCATCGATCGAGGCGACCGCGCTGTCCATGTTCCGCCCGCCATGGTTGGACACGATGATGCCGTCCACGCCGTAGTCCAGCGCCTTCACCGCGTCGTCCGGGCGGTTGACGCCCTTCAGCATCAGGATGCCGGGCCACATTTTTCGAAATGTCTTGATGTCGTCCCAGCACAGCGAATCCTGCCGCATCACCTCGTGCCGGGCGGGATCGTTGGCGGTGACCCGCCGGCGATACGGCTCCGGAAAGTTCTCGTTGCGCGGCATGCCTATCGTGGTGAGGTATTTCAGCAGCACGCCCGCCACCCAGGTGGGATGCCGCATGACGTCCATGGTGAAGCGCATCGTCGGATGGAACGGCAGCAGGAAGCCGTTGCGGTCGTTGTATTCGCGGTTTGGCGGCACGATGGTGTCCACCGTCACGATCAGCGCCTCGAACCCGGCGGCCTTGGCGCGCTCGATAAGCTGATAGGACAGGTCGCGGCGTTTCCAGACATAGAGCTGGAACCACAGCCGCCCGCCGGCGCCCGGCCCGGCCTGCTCGGCGATCTTCTCCATCGAGGTCATCGCACCGGTGGCCAGGGTGAACGGGATTTTTGCCGTGGCCGCGGCCTTCGCGAGTTCAAGCTCGCCCTCGTGCCAGCAGAGGCCGGCGGCACCGGTCGGCGCGATCGCCATCGGCATGGACACCGGCTTGCCGAACAGCGTGGTCGCCATGGAGCGGCCGGAGACATCGACCAGCGCACGATGGCGCAGCTTGATCCGCTCGAAGCCGGCACGGTTGTTGCGCAGCGCGACCTCGTCCTCGCTGCCGCGATCAACGAACTCGAACACGCCACGCGGCAGGCGGCGCTGCGCGGCTTCCCGCAGGTCGGCGATGTTATAGCAACGATCCAGTGCGGCCATGGTGTCTCCCCCGGTGACGGGATGATGACGCGGGGTCGGGGGGTGTCAAGCGAGGCGGGTTACGCGATGGGCCGATCAGGCACCGGTAATCAGCCGCAGGGCTTCGGCAGGCGTGACAACGCGTGTGCCCTGGTGCTGACCGATCGCCAGCAGATGACGATCGCCGGAGACAAGCAGGTCCGCGTCGGCGGCCACGCATGCGGCAACGACATGATCGTCGTCGACATCAGACATGACCACGCGTGGCGTCGTCGAGGGGATCACGAGGTCCGCCGCGACAAGGTAGTCGGCAACCATCTCAAGCGCGGTCCGGTCCAGCAGAGCAAGGCGCTTGGCTGCGAACGGACGGTTGAGCACCTCGGCCAATTCGGTCACCAACACGGCACTGGTGAAAAGCCGGATGTCCTCATGCTATCGGATTGCGTCAAGCAGGCGGAAGGGCGTGCCTCGCCCGAGCAGCGCCGACAAAACAACATTCGTATCGAGAACGAGTCGCACGACAGGCCGGCTAGTGGCCGACGCGCCTCGCGCCGCGCACAGCCGCGACCTCGGCCAGAACGTCCGCTTCCGAGACCGGGGGCGCACCCGCCGCTTCCAACGCCGGGGCGATCTGCAGCAGCCGTCCGAGCGCTGCCTGCCGCTGCGCCTTGGCGGACAAAAAATCCACGAAATCCTCGACCTCGGCGACGCTGTCGGCCGGGAGCGCTTCGATCTTGTCAATCAGGGCCTGGGTTCTGCTGGGCATGATCTTCGCCGCTTGCTCGGTCATCACGTGAGCCGTTGCATCCGAACGTACACCGTGCGGCCTGCGTGCAGCAAGGTTGTCGGCTGTCACATCCCCAGCACGTCCATCATCGAATACAGCCCCGGCTTGCGCCCCACCACCCACACCGCCGCGCGCACCGCCCCCGTGGCAAACGCGCGGCGGTCGAACGCCCGATGGGTCAACGCGATATGCTCGGTGGCGGCGGCGAAGATCAGCGTGTGCTCGCCCACCACCTGGCCGCCACGCAGCGCCGCGAAGCCGATGCCTCCGGTTTTGCGCGCCCCCGTGTGGCCGTGCCGGCCGCTCTCCATCACGTCGCCCAGCGCCACGCCGCGCCCCTTGGCGACCGCGCGGCCCATGCCGATCGCGGTGCCCGAGGGCGCGTCCACCTTCTGGCGGTGGTGCATTTCGACGATCTCGGCGTCGTAGGCGTCGGCCGGCAGCGTGGCGCCCATGCGCTCGGCCAGCGCCAGCACCAGGTTCACGCCGGGGGAAAAATTGGACGCGTAGACCACCGGGATGCGTCGCGCCGCCTCGGCCACCGCGGCCTCGTCGGCGTCGGACAGGCCGGAGCTGCCGAGCACCCAGGCGGTGCCGGCGGCGGCCAGGGCGGCGGCGGTCGGTTGGGCGGTGGCGGCGTTGGTGAAGTCGATCACCACGTCGCAGGCCCCAGCCAGGGCGGCCAGATCGGGCCGCAGGGCGGCTCCGGCCGGCGGCGGCTTGGCCGAGCCGGCGCGGCCGACGCCGCCGACCAGGTCCGCTCCGGCGGCACGGACCTCCTCGGCCAGCAGGTGCCCCATGCGTCCGGTGATGCCGGCGATGCCGATGCGTGTGGCCATACCCCTCTCCCTAACCCTCCCCCTCAAGGGGGGAGGGAGTAGTGATGACCGGGGCATCCTTGCATGGGTGGGGGGGCGCCGCTATAAGCCCGCCCCTCAGTTCGCGCGCCCGGGCTTCGAATGGGCATGCCCGGCCGCGACCGCCCGACCCCCGGACCGTTCCGAGAAGGGATGGGTGCCACCAACAAGGAGACCGAAATGCCCAAGATGAAGACCAAGTCGTCGGTGAAGAAGCGATTCAAGATCACCGCGACCGGAAAAGTGCTGGCAGGCCCGGGCATGAAGCGCCACGGCCTGATCAACCGCTCACAGAAGATGAAGCGCACCAACCGCCGTCATCAGACGCTCACCGACATGGACGCGCGGACCGTCAAGCAATGGGCGCCCTACGGGCTGGGTTGAGGGAGCAGCAACATGGCACGCGTCAAGCGGGGCACCACCACCCACGCCCGGCACAAAAAGGTCCTGAAAGCCTCGAAGGGTTTCTACGGCCGCACCTCCACCACCTATCGCGCGGCACTGGAGCGGTTGGAAAAGTCGCTGCAGTACGCCTACCGCGACCGACGCACCAAGAAGCGCGATTTCCGCGGCCTATGGATCCAGCGCATCAACGCCGCGGTGCGGGAGCACGGGATGACGTACTCGCGATTTATCGCCGGGCTGAAAAAGGCCGGCATCGAGATGGACCGCAAGGTGCTGGCCGCCATCGCCTATGACGACGCCGAGAGTTTTGCGGCGATCGTCAAGCAGGTGCAGGCCGCTCTCTGATCTGACGTCATGGCCGCGCTCCCCGGGTCAAACCCGGGGACAAGGGCCGTGACGGAGTGGACAGCAAGGGGCCGCCTGCGAGGGCGGCCCTTTTCATTGCGCGCGAGACAGCATGACTGATGATCCCAGCACGACCAATGATCCCAGCCCGACCGGCGATCTCCTGGCCCTGCAGACCGAAACCGAGACGGCACTCGCCGCCGCCGCCGATCTGCGCGCCTGGGACGCGGTGCGCGTCGGCGTGCTGGGCCGCGGCGGCAAGCTGACGGCGCTGCTGCGCGACCTCGGCAAGGCCCCGCCGGAGCAGCGGCGCGAGCGCGGCAGCGCGCTGAACCAGCTCCGCGACGCGCTGACCGCCGCAATCGAGGCACGGCGCGTGGCGCTGGAAGACGCGGCGCTCGCGGCAAAGCTCGCCGCCGAGCGGATCGATCCCACCCTGCCGCCGCGTCCGGCGCCGGCCGGGCTGATTCATCCGATCAGCCGCACCATCGAGGAAATCGCGGCAATCTTCGGCGCCATGGGCTGCACCGTCGCCGAAGGCCCCGACGTCGAGACCGACTGGCACAATTTCAGCGCGCTCAACATCCCGGCGCATCACCCGGCGCGCGCCGACCAGGACACGTTCTACCTGCCAGCAAGAGGCAACCTGCCGCCGCCGGTGCTGCGCACGCAGACCTCGCCGGTGCAGATCCGCACCATGCTGACTCAGGCGCCGCCGATCCGCGTCATCACCATCGGCCGCACCTACCGCGCCGATCACGACGCGACCCACTCGCCGATGTTCCACCAGTGCGAGGGGCTGATCATCGACCGCGACCTGACGCTGGGCCATTTGAAGGGCTGCCTGATCGATTTTTTGCGCAGTTATTTCGGCATTGCCGACCTGCCGGTGCGGTTCCGTGCCAGCTACTTCCCGTTCACCGAGCCATCGATGGAGGTCGACATCGGCTGGAGCCGCAAGACCGGCGAGCTGGGCAAAGGCAGCGACTGGCTGGAGATTCTCGGCAGCGGCATGGTGCACCCGCGCGTGCTGGCCAATTGCGGCATCGATCCGCGCGAATGGCAGGCCTTCGCCTGGGGCATGGGGGTGGAGCGCATCGCCATGCTGAAGCACGGCATCAACGATCTGCGCCCGTTCTACGAAAGCGACATCCGCTGGCTGCGGCACTACGGTTTTTCCGGGTTGTCGCCCACCATGTTGCATGAGGGGGTGTGAGCGATGAAATTCACCCTCTCCTGGCTGAAGACGCATCTCGACACCGACGCGACGCTGGACCGGATCACCGCCACGCTGACCCGGATCGGCCTGGAGCTGGAGGGCGTGGAGGATCGCGGCGCGGCGCTGGCGTCGTTCCGCATCGCCAGGGTAATCGAGGCGGTGCCGCACCCGAACGCCGACCGGCTGCGCGCCTGCAGGGTGGACACCGGCGACGGGATCGTTTCGGTGGTCTGCGGCGCGCCGAACGCGCGCACCGGGATGAAGGGGGTGTTCGCCGCGCCGGGCAGTTTCATCCCCGGCACCGGCATCACCTTGAAGGTCGGCGAGATCCGCGGCGTGCGCAGCGCCGGCATGCTGCTGTCGGCGCGCGAGATGGGGCTCGGCGACGATCATTCCGGTATCATCGATCTGCCCGCGGATGCGCCGGTTGGCATGCCCTATGTCGCCTGGGCCGGACTGGACGATCCACTGATCGAGGTCAGCGTCACCCCCAATCGTGGCGACTGCTTTTCCGTGCGCGGCATCGCGCGCGACCTTGCCGCCGCCGGCATCGGCGCGCTGAAGCCGTGGCAGCCGGCGCGCATCGCCCCGGCGTTCGACGGCGGCCCGCGCTGGCGGATCGACTGGCCGGAAGCGTGCCCCTGGATCCTCGGACGCACCGTCCGCAACCTGAAGAACGGCCCCAGCCCGCAATGGCTGCAGGATCGGCTGACCGCCGTCGGGCTGCGACCGATCAACGCGCTGGTCGACATGACGAATTTTTTCACGCTCGACCTCGGACGGCCGCTGCACGTGTTCGACGTGGGCAAGCTCGCCGGCGAGGTGCTGATCCTGCGCCGCGGCGCCGGCGAAACGTTGCGGGCCCTGAACGGCAAGGACTACGTGCTCGACCCGGAGGATTGCGCCATCGCCGATGCCGCCGGCGTGCAGTCGATGGGCGGCCTGATGGGCGGCGAGGCGTCCGGCTGCGACGCGACGACCACCGCCGTGTTCGTCGAATGCGCGCTGTTCGATCCGGTGCGCGTGGCGCAGACCGGGCGGCGGCACCAGATCGTCTCCGACGCGCGGCAGCGGTTCGAGCGCGGCATCGACGTCGCACTGATGCCCGATGCGGTCGAGGCGGCAACGGCGATGATTCTCGAGCTCTGCGGCGGCGAGCCTGGCCCGGTGGTCGAGGCGGGCGCGATGCCGGACTGGCGGCGCGATGCGACGCTGCGGTTTGCCCGCATCGCGGAATTCGGCGGATCGGACATCCCGCCGGACGAAGCGGTGGCCTCGCTGCAACGCCTCGGCTTCGACGTGCGCCATCGCGACGCCGGAACGGTCACCGTTGCGGTGCCGTCCTGGCGCAACGACGTGGCGGCGCCTGTCGTGCTCGACCTCGCGCCGGACCTCGACCCGGCGGTGGCCAAGAAGGTGGCCGAGGGCTGCGCGATCATCGAGCCTGAATGCGACCTGATCGAGGAGGTGCTGCGGTTGCGCGGGCTGGACGCGGTGCCGCCGGTCTCGCTGCCGCGCACCGCCCCGGTGCCGCCACCGACGCTGACGCCGCGCCAGGTGCGTGCGGCGGTGGTGCAGCGCACGCTGGCGGCGGCGGGCCTGGCGGAGTGCGTCACCTTCAGCTTCATGGCCGCGCAGGAGGCGCGGCTGTTCGGCGACACCCCCGAAACGTTGCGCCTGACCAATCCGATCGCCGCCGATCTCGATCAGTTGCGCCCGACGCCGGTGGCCACGCTGGCGCTGGCGGCGAAGCGCAACGCGGCCCGGGGCTATGCCGACGTGGCGCTGTTCGAAGTCGGTCCCGCCTTCGTGGAAGCGGCGCCGCACGGCCAGCGCCTGCTCGCCGCCGGCGTCCGCGCCGGCGCCACGCCGCGCAACTGGCTCGCGCCGGCACGGGCGGTGGAGGTGATGGACGCGAAGGGCGATCTGTGGGCCGCCCTGGCCGCAATCGGCGTGCCGATGGAGGCGCTGATGCTCACCCAGGACGCGCCCGGCTTCTACCATCCCGGCCGCTCCGCCACGGTGCGGCAGGGGCCGAAGACGGTGCTCGGCACGTTCGGCGAGCTGCATCCGCGCGTGCTCGCGGCGCTCGATCTGGCCGGCCCGGTCGTGGCGTTCGAGCTCGACCTGGACGCGATCGGCGATCCCAAGCGCCGGCGCAAGGCCCCGCCCGACCTGCCGCCATTCCAGCCGGTGCGGCGCGATTTCGCGTTCCTGGTGGATGCCGCAGTGACAGCCGACGCGCTGCTGCGCGCCGCGCGCGGGTCGGACCGCACGCTGATCGCCGGGGTGGTGCTGTTCGACCGCTACCAGGGCGAGCATCTGCCCGCCCGAAAAGTCTCGCTGGCGATCGAGGTGACGTTCCAGCCGCGGGAGCACACGCTGACCGATGCGGAGATTGACGCGGCGTGCCAGAAGGTGGTGGCCGCGGTGGCCAAGGCTACCGGCGCGGTGCTACGGTGACTATATGGTGTGCGGCTGATCCGTTCCTCAAAAGGAGTATACTATGGCCGGACTGCAGACGGTGCCATTGGACGAGTTGAAGCGCGCTGCGACCGCCAACACGGACTTGGTCGAGGTCACTAAGACTTTGACTCAACTGGCTCGGCAGACCGGGGACGCGAGCTTGTCGGAAGCCCTGCGTCAACAGATCAACAAGATCCTGGGTAGCACAGCGGCGATCAACGGCGTGATACAAAAATCCACGCCTTTGCGCGAGTGAACCGCCGTGCCAATCGACGACCCCAGCGATCCGTTTGGGTCGATCGACCAACGACTGGCGACCAACGAAGCAGCAACCAATCAAACGCAGCAAAAGATCAGGGAAGCGGATCGGCAGGATGCCGCCACACGGTATACGATCGCCAAAATCGTCGTCTGCACCTATGCCGCTATCGTTGTGGCCTATTTCGTGGTTCTGTTGACCGACGCATTGCGCAACGGCCGCTATGATGTGTTCTATACCAACGCATCGGAGTTCATGAAGATAGCGGTCATCCCGGTCGTGACCTACGTGCTCGGCTACTGCTCGGCTCGCAGCTCACACTGATTTCTCACCCGATCCACGAGGCGCTCATGCTGCGCGAGGAACTGATTTTCGTCGGCACCTGCGACATCGCCGGCCACGTGCGCGGCAAGGGGTTTCCGGCGCAGGAGATCCACGCCCGTCGCCGCAAGGGCATCGGCTGGACCCACTCCAACCTGATGCAATCCGCCTTCGGACCGATCTTCGACACCCCGTTCGGCACCGGCGGCGACCTGATGATCGTGCCCGACCCCGCCACCGAGGTGCGCGTCGATTTTGCCGACGGCTCGGCGCCGGAACACTTCTTCCTCGGCGACATCCGCAACACCGACGGCACCCCCTGGGAGTGCTGCCCGCGCGAATTCCTCCGCCGCGCCCTCGCCGCGCTCGACGCCGCCGCCGGCCTGCGCCTGGTTGCCGCGTTCGAGCAGGAGTTCGTCTACACCGGCCTCGACGACCGCCCGGCGCACGCCTACAGCCTGGGCGCCTGGCGCCGCCAGGGCAGCTTCGGCGAGGCCTTCGTCGCCGCCCTGCGTGCCGCCGGCGTCGTGCCCGATTCGTTCCTCCCCGAATACGGCGACCGCCAGTTCGAGGTCACCGTCGCCCCCGCCGCCGCGCTGACCGCCGCCGACCACGCCGTCATCACCCGCGAAATGGCGCGCGCCACGGCGCATCGGCTGGGCCACCGCGTGATTTTTTCCCCGAAACCGCATGCCGACGGCGTCGGCAACGGCGTGCACATCCACATGAGCCTGCACGACGCCGCCGGCACGCCGGTCACCTTTTCTCCGGGCGGACGCATGGGCCTGAGCGACCTGGCGCAACAATTCTGCGCCGGCATCCTGCACCACCTGCCGGCGATCGCCGCCATCACCGCGCCCTCGCCGGTGTCCTACCTGCGGCTGGTGCCGAACCGCTGGGCGCCCACCGCGGTGGACATCGTGCAGCAGGATCGCGGCGCCTCGCTCCGCGTCTGCCCGGTGTTTTCCCCCGCCGGCCCGTCCGACATCGCGCGGCACTACAACGTGGAGTTCCGCACCACCGACGCCTCGGCCAGCCCCTACATGGCGCTCGGCGCGGTGGTGTTCGCCGGAGCCGACGGGATTGCGCGCAGCCTGGCGTTGCCGGCGCCCGGGGCCGACAGCCCGTCTTTGCCGCGCGCCCTGGCCGAGGCGCTGGATGCGATGGCGGCAAGTTCCGCTGTGCAATCCTGGTTCGGCCCGACTTTTCTGGACGCCTATCTGCGCCACAAACGCGCCGAGCTCGCCACGCTGACCGATCTCGACCCCGAGGAACTCTGCGACCGCTACGCCGGCGTTTATTGACCCAAAGCCCCACCTTTCATTGCGAGGAGCGAAGCGACGCGGCAATCTCCAACCCAAGATAGACGGCGCGAGGTGGCGATCGCCGTCGCGGCCCGCATCGGGGCGCGAGCCGCGGCGTAGCGCGAGCAGGCATTGCGGCTGGCCCACAGAATATCCATAATATACCCCGCTCACGCGATAATCCGGAACTCCGTTGGGTTTATGATACGGAAGTTGTCCGTGACCTCATCGCAGTAGGTGCGCCAGTTCCTGGGCACGTCGTCGCGCAAGAAGTTCAGCATTGCGATGCTGAAGTCCCTGAAGGAGCTGTAGCACTTGTTGTGGGTGGTGTGTCTGTGCATCAACCCCCATAACCGTTCGATCGGATTGAGGTGCGGACAGTAGGCCGGGACGAAATGAAGCTTGATCCGGCAGTCAGGCCGCGCCAGCCAAGCTTGAACCAGTTTAGCGTGATGGTATCTGGCATTGTCCAGAAAGACGTGAACCAGCCGCATGCCTGGATACACCGCCTCGATTGCCATCAACAGCATGATCGTACTCAAGGCATCCACCGTCAGCACATCCTTCATGACGGTCTTGCCGGTCTCCAGGTCGATCGCGCCATGGATATTCAGGCGGTCCCGCCCGCTGCTCTGTTCCACCGCGACCGGCACCTCTTTTGGCGCCCAGCAGCCAACCGGCCGCACCGCGTGGGTGGGATGCACCGCATCAACGAAGATCACCGCTTCATCAGCGGATAACTGGTTCATCAGGGCCTCGTAACCCTTGACGAACGCCGCCTGTTTCGCCGGGTCCAGCTTGCGCGAGATCGCTTTCGGCTTGCGGTGTTCCATGCCAAGGCGGTGCAGCAGAGCGATCAGCCCAGACCGGGTCTGGTATTCGATGTCGCATTCACGCGCGATCCACGCGCCAACTGCACGCGTCGAGCGTGGCAGGGTTTCGCCAATCCAGGCTTTCAGTTTGTCTTGTTGCTCCACCGTCAACCGACAGGTACCCCCTTCATGGCCGAAGCTCGCCAGACCCTCGATCCCGTCCTCCCGATAGAGTAGGTACCAGGTTCGGACCGTGTCGCCGTCAAGCAACAGCACGTCGGCGACCGACTGACAGCTCATTCCTCGGTCCAGCAGCACCAGCGCGTTGGCCCGGCGCGACAAGCGGTGCGCGGCGGAACCGTCGCGGGCCAGCTCAATCAGGTCGTGGCGCGATTCGCTGTCCAGGAAGCCAGGGCGGATCATCGATGAAGCAGAATCGCCTCAAGCCCGGTTGGCAAGAGGTTTTTCCGGATTTCCGCAGAGTCGGGGTATAGCCTTCTGACCATGAGGCGGATGGAGGCCATGAGCAGTACAGCCCGCGCCGTATGATTGAGGCTCTCCCAATCCTTGCCCAAGCGGCGACAGCGGTTCAACCATGCGAGGGTTCGTTCCACCATCCAGCGTTTGGGCAGCACGACAAAGCCCTTGACCTGATCCGAGCGCTTGACGATCTGGACGTCCAACTGTGAGAGCACGGCCTTCACTGACGCCTGGAACTGTGGCCCCTGGTAGGCACTGTCAGCGTAGAGTTTCCGCAGGAAGGGATACAGGCCGAACAATGTGCCCAGCGGCCAGGCCCCGCCGTCACGATCCTGCACGTCGGCGGCGGTGACGATGGCGTGCAGCACGAGGCCTTGGGTGTCGACCAGGACATGGCGCTTCTTGCCCTTGGTCTTCTTGGCAGCGTCGTAGCCATGCGGGTCGATATGGGAACCACCCTTTTCCGCACTCTTGACGCTTTGCGCATCGATGATCGCCGCAGTCGGACTGGCCTCACGCGCCGCCTGCTCGCGGCACTTGACGTAGAGCGTGTGATGCACGTGCTCCAGCGTTGCATCCCAACTCCAGCGGCTGAAGTAGTCGTACACCGTGCTGCGCGGAGCCAGGTCCTTCGGGATGGCGCGCCACTGACAGCCGGTGCTGAGGATGTACATCAGGTCGTTGACCACCTCGCGGAGGTTGACGGAGCGCTTGTTGCCACCCGGTTTGGCGGGCGGGATCAACGTCACGATCTCGGCCCACTCTTCATCGGTCAGGTCGCTTTCGTACCGCAGGCCGCTGCGGTCGTAGCGGCGGCGGTTTTCCTTGGTCCACATCAGGTGCCCCCAAATCCACGCAGGAGGCGAAAAATGGTAGCAGATTCAACAGGTTAAAGAGGGGTCTGCTAACCGATTCAAAAGACTCGATAAGTTCTCGGACAGACACTTAGGCCGTCGATTTGTCGGGATCGACCTGAACAGGGATTTCTGCACATACGCGCAACATCGAGTGACAGCGACGGTGGTCGCACCCAAAGTGATGACCGGCAAACGTACCTGCGAGCGCGACGCACGACAGACATCAATGTTCGAAGAATGAAAGGATGACAATCAGCCTCGCTTTGCGGAGTCGCGTCGAGTCTGACGCCAAAGCTGGCGATTACTGGTCTGTCCCCAAAGGCCAATCTGTCAAGACCGACAACTGGTCGAGAATCGCGGACTATTTGAAAGTGTTGGCCGAATTCCAGACGGTGCCGTGGGAAGAGTATCTGCTCAACTCGCTTGGAGCACTGATCCCCCGCGCAGAATGGCGAGAATAGCCTGATAGGCATCGATGCGGCGTCGCGCTGCGGTTCCGAGGACGGATCTGACGTCGGCGAACAGATCGGCACCCCAGCGCGATCGGAACCCGCCGGTGACTTTCCGGTAGGTGGCAGTAGGCCGCAGTTCCCGCTCGCTGCCGTTGTTGTCGGGTGGAACGTCGGGATGTTCGAGGAAGGTGAACAGGTGGCTGCGCACCTTGCCGTAACGTTTGCGCAGCCGTTTGCCGTGCTGATTGACCGGGGCCAGCACCATGATCGCATTCAAGTCGCGATCCAGCCTGCATTGATAGGAGCGCCGGGTATCTTCGGCCAGTTCCTTGCGCCGCCGCGCCAGCACGACCGCCCGCAGCAGCAGCATCTTCATGCGTGGCGCGAAGATCTCGTCTCCCGCTTCGATGGCATATTGGCAGTCGCGCAACTGGTGCGCCAGGCAGACCTGCCAGAGGTCGGCATGGCCCTGCTGGGCGCCGTAAAGGTCGGAGACCCAGATGCTCGGTCGATGGCCGGCCAGCACATCGGTCACCACGGAGGCCGCGCGGCTATTGCGGATCACGTGGATCACCACCTGATCGTTCTGGAACACCCAGTTCCAGTGGGTCCGCCCATCGATCCGCACCGTGGTCTCGTCGGAGCAGATGATCCGTGAGCGGCGCAGCCGGGCGAGGATCGCCGCCACCTCGTTGCCGAAGCAGGGCCTGGCACGCTGGAACATCGCGTCCAGCGCACCTTCGCTGATTCGCAGGGCAAACAGATGCAGGAACAACTGTGTCAGGCGGCGGTAGCTGACGGCATGCGTGAAGCGCAGGTAGATCGCCAGCGCCAGGATGTTCACGCTGAACGGCGAGCCTTCCTCCATCCCCTCGGGCACCGGCGCGAGAGTGACACCGCCGCAGCATGGGCAATGCCCGGCGTAACGTTCCACGCGGGTCACCACAGGGCGGACCACGGGCAGGTCGATCCGGTCGTAACGCCCGTGCAGCACCTGGTCCGCCTCGCCCAACCCCGCCTGGCAATGCACACAGGCCACCGCCTTCGCGATCACCGTCTCATCGGGATCACAGGCCAGCGGGCGACCGCCGCCCTTACGGCCCAGGCTGCCCAGGCGCGGGCCCTCTCGCCCGGCTTTCTCCGGCTGGTTGGACTTCTGTCCCTTCGATGGCGGCAGGCTGGAATTGTCGGGGGTTTTCGGTGGCTCGCCGAGCTTCGCTTCAAGTTCCGCAATCCGCCGCTCGGCGGCCTCAAGCCGCTGGAACAGCGCTCGGATCAGCGCGTCCTTCTCGGCGTCGCTCAGTTGGCTGAGGTCGGGAAGATGGGGCACCCGAAGCTTGAATCGAGTCGCCCGTGATCGAGTCAAGGATCATCTTGCGGACGGTCAGATCATCACAGAACCACCCCGCCAAGGCGAGATAAACCGGGGATGAGCAAAGACCCGCCACCGACGATGATACGCTTCTCCCGTTCTCCTTGCCAAGTATCTGCCAGAAGAAGGTCACCGCTGCATTCGACGGCGGCCTGATCAGTTCTGACGGCGGTGTTTTGCTTTTGGCAGGTGCGGACAAGCGACTTGGCCTGATCGACACATTGGCTGCGATCATCCCCGACCATCGTGACCCGGCCCTGATCACCCATTCAATGGCGGACATTCTGCACGCCCGCGTGTTCGCCATCGCTTGCGGGTATCCGGACGCCGATGATCTGGATGATCTGCGCAAGGACCCCGCCTTCAAACTTGCCTGCGGGCGGCTGCCAGAAAGCGGCGACGACCTGGCCTCACAGCCCACGATGTCACGCTGGGAGAACGCGCCCGACCTGCGCACGTTGATCCGGCTGACGCGGGGCATGGTGGACCTGTGGTGCAAGAGCCACCGGCGCGCGCCGAAGGCGGTCACCCTCGATATCGACGATACCGCAGACACCGTGCACGGCCATCAGCAGTTGTCGCTGTTCAATGCCCATTACGATGAGCGGTGCTTCCTGCCGATCCATGTCTATGACGCAAACACCGGCCATTGCGTGCTGACCATCCTGCGCCCGGGGAAGACGCCAGATGGCAAGGAGGTAAGTGCGCATCTACGTCGTCTGGTGCGGCGCATCCGGCTGCACTGGCCGAACACACGCATCACCATTCGGGGCGACAGCCATTACGGCCGACGAGAAGCGATGGACTGGTGCGAGCAGAACCGCGTCAACTACATCTTCGGTCTGTCCACCAACACGGTGCTGGCCGCTCAGGTCTTTACCAAGGCCGATGACGTGTGCGTCCGGCGCGCGACCGCCAATCTGGATGTGGTGCGCGCCTACACCGAGACCCGCTATGGCGCCAAATCCTGGTCGCATCCCCGCCGCGTTGTGGCGCGGATCGAGGCGACGCGGAAAGGTCTCGATACCCGCTATGTCGTCACCAACATCGCCTACGGTTCCGCCGAGTGGATTTATGACACCCGCTACTGCGCACGCGGACAGGCCGAGAACCTGATCAAGCGGCACAAGAACCAACTGGCCTCCGATCGGACCAGTTGCCGGTCGCGGCTGGCCAATCAGATGCGGCTGATCCTGCACACCGCCGCCTACTGGCTGATGCTGACGGTGCGCGATGAAATCCCCTGCATGCAACCGTTGGCCAGCGGCGAATTCTCGACCATCCGGTTGCGGTTGCTGAAGATTGCCGTGCGGATCAAGGAGACCGCGAGCCGGATCAAGCTGGCGTTCGCTGCGAACTGTCCCGACGCTGCCCTGTTCCGTGGTTTGGTTGGTGCGCTGATCCTGCGTCCAACGTAAGCGGTGGGGCGAGTGCCCCGGTAGAACCCCGTCTGATCAACCTCCAACACCTTGCAGATACGATCTGAAACACGGTCAAGCACGCCGAAGGCGAGGCGTGCGCATCTTGGTTGTTAGTACGTAATGGTATGACGGCCGGCCGGTTCGGTGAATAAGATGGGCTAGGAATAATATCCAAATGTCCGGTCTCCAATTTGATACGGACCAACTGCCGGTTTGCCTGAAACCCGGCGTGCGCACTAGAACTCGATCGCATGTTCGCCCGTACCGTAACGCTCGCGTTGCTCGCTGTCCTGACCACCGGCCCGATCGGCGCGTCGCAACCCGTCACCAACACGCCGCCCGCTGCCGACCCGGCGGCCAGCAGTCTCCGGCCACCGGGCGCCGATGCGGCGCCTGCACGACCGGCCCCACTGGCCGCGCCCCGCATCGCCGCAGGCCCGGACTACGACCACTGCCTCGCCATGCTGTTCAACGATCCGCGCGGCGCCAGCAGCTTTGCCCTCGCCTGGGCGGCCAGCGGCGGCGGCGACGGCGCGCGGCACTGCCAGGCGCTGGCGCAGATCGAGCTCGGCAACGCCGCGACCGGCGCCGTGATGCTGGAACAGCTCGCGGACACCACCAAGGCGCCCGACCTGACGCGCGCCTCACTGTATGGCCAGGCGGTGCAGGCCTGGCAGATGGCCGGCAAGCACGACCGCGCGTTCGACGCCGCGACGCTGGCCCTCGCGCTGTCGCCGGACGATCCCGAGCTGCTGATCGACCGTGCGATCGCCGAGGGCAGCACGCAGCGCGATCACGAAGCGATCGACGACCTGGACCACGCGCTGGCGATCGATCCGCGCCGCGCCGAGGCGTTCGTGCTGCGCGCCTCCGCCTGGCGGCACCTGAACAACCTGGAAGTCGCCGGCAGCGACATCGACCACGCGCTGGCACTCGCTCCGGATAGCGCCGAGGCGCTGCTGGAGCGCGGCATCCTGCGCCAGCGCGCCGGCAACCAGGCGGGTGCGCGCGAGGACTGGCAGCGCGCGATCAGCCTCGATCCCGGCAGCACGACAGCGGATCTGGCACAGCAGGACCTGGCGCTGCTGGATGCCGGGCCGGGTCAGTCGTCAGTGGTCAGTGGTCGGTGACCAGTTCGGGTTCACGCTGACTGGAAACGCCGGTCCCGCCTCTTGTCATTGCGAGTTCCCACCGGCCGGCGGCCGACCCGCCCTGAATGAAACAGTCGGATCGCCGAAGAGAAGGACACTCCCCCTCCCCTTGAGGGAGGGGGTTGGGGGGAGGGGTCGATCGGTGCGAATCTCCGACCGACCCCTCCCCCCAACCCCCTCGCTCAAGGGGAGGGGGAGCTTGTTTCTTGTTAGTCCCTTATCACCTGACTCTTGCCATTTCCCGCACCAAAAAATCCCATCAAGTCATAGCCGGAACGATCAAGGTGTCGATCAGCCATCCGGCTGCGGCGGTGGCGGCTCGCCCAGCCTTGGTCAGGTAATAGCGGTATGTGCCGGCAACCCGCTTGATCGCCCCGAGATCACGCAACCGGCGGAGCTGACGTGACAGCCGGCTGGGCGAGACCATATCCAGTTCAGGCAACAGGTCGGCACGGCGGATGCCGGCGATATTGACCCGCGGGTTCTGCAGGGCGTGCAGCAGGGCCTTGTCCTCAGGCGCGAAGAAGTTGATGCCCTTGACCGTCTTGCCGTCCACCTCACGCGGCCGGGTGAGGCGCTCTAGCGCCCGCACCCCGGCCGAGAAGTCGTCCAGCGCCGAGAGATGCGCGAGGTAACGGCGGTTGCAGCCAAGCAGCATCTCGCGCAGATCCATCAGGCTATAGATCGACTTCTTCACCGGTGCCAGTTCGCGCGTGGCCGGCCCTGTTTGGTGTTCCACCTTCCGGTGGTGCTTGAAGAACGACACGTTGTTGGTCGTGGTCTCGATGCGCAGCACGATGCCGCACTTGTCATACATCTTGATCGAGCATTTGCCGAAGCGGTGCTTGAGGCAGGTGCCCTCGATGCGGGTGGCGAATTGCGAACCCACCTCCTGCGCGAGGTTCGGTGCGATCTTGCGACCCAGGAAGCCGGCAATCTGCTCGGCCTTCACGCTCAGTACCGAATGGCGAACCAGCTGCTCATAGAGCGGCGCCAGCGTGGCGACCGAGCGGAACACCAGGTCGGTGGCGTATTCGACCTGCATCAGGCTCCAGTGATAGGTCTGAGCGAACACCCAGGACACCGGACAGCACTGCTCGGCATAACGGTCCAGGATACGGTGCAGCCGGTCAGGCGAGAGCGCATCGGCCAGTTCCTGCGCTCGCTGCCAGTCGCCGATCCGGACGAAGGCATTGTCCGCCATGCTGTAGCCGATGCCTTCGGCGCTGAGCTGGCGGGCGAGCCAGCTATGGCCGTTGCAGTAGAACTGCAATCGGAATGGCGCCCAGGTGGGGACCCGCAGATAGACCAGTCCCAGCCCGGCATCGATGAAGTAGAAGTAGTAGTGCAGGCACTTGCCGCCGGCCGGCTTCACCAGGTTCCGCTGCGTCGCTTTGTCGTGCCATGGCCGGTAACTGTCGCAGCTCTCCATGGCGGAGATCACCTGCACCAGGCCGGGATGTTCGCCGCGCTGCTTGACGACGCGGGCGACGATGTCTTCTTTGCGGATGTGGCTCTTGGCGACGAACTCGATCGTCACCCCTGCCGCGGCCGCCAACGCTTCGGCCCGTTCCCGCAAGCCTTCCCGCAGCTTGTTGGCAAATGCCGGGTAATCGAAAATCGCGATACTGTGGGCATGCAGGTAGCGCGTCATCCCCTCGGCAAAGCAAATCCCCGGCAACGTGCCGGTAATCACCAGCCGGTCGTAACACGACAACACACCAGCAAGCCGCTCGTCGTAGCGCTCCGCCAGCGATCCCGACATGCCCCGCCTCCGAGGAGTGAAACCCCGGGCGCTACCCTACACCACACTTCTTGGTTCCAGCTCCGCCGGATTAGGAGCGAAGCGACGAAGCAATCCCCATCCAGGTAAGCGACTGGCGGGGGATTGCTTCGTCGCTTCGCTCCTAGCAGCCTGTCGGACTTAACGCCACGGGGCGAACTGGTTAGAATCGTAACGACGATTCGCACCAACTGGATAGCCTTGCATGAGCAACTTCCGCCCGACTGACCGGCAGACCGGCTTTCTGATGCCGCCCACGATAGACGAATGGCTCCCGGAACGACACCTGGCACGCTTCGTGGTTGAAGTGGTTGACGGGCTGGACCTGCGCGCGATGAGCGGTGCCTACCGCGGTTCGGGTTCGGCGTCCTATCACCCCGCGGTGCTGCTGAGCATCCTGGTGTATGGCTACGCGACGGGGGTGTTTTCTAGCCGCAAGCTGGAGCGGGCCACCTACGATTCGGTGGCGTTTCGCTTCATCGCCGCGAACGATCACCCGGACCACGACACGATCGCGACGTTCCGCCGGCGGTTCCTCAAGGAGATCGAGGCGCTGTTCGTCGAGGTGCTGAAACTGGCGCACGAGATGGGCGTTCTGCGGATGGGCACGGTTGCGCTGGATGGGACGAAGATCCATGCCAACGCCAGCCGGCACAGCGCGCTTTCCTATGAGCACGCGGGCACGATCGAGACGCAACTGAAGGCCGAGGTGGCCGAACTCTTGGCCAAAGCCGAAGCTGCGGATCAGGCGGACGTGCCGGACGGGATGTCGATCCCGCAGGAGCTGGCGCGACGGGAGGCACGGCTGGAGAAGCTTGCGGAGGCACGGGCAAAGATCGAAGCCCGCGCGAAGGAACGCTTCGAGCGGGACAACGCCGAATATCAGGCAAAGCTTGCAGCGCGGGAAGCGAAGGCCGAGGCCTCTGGCCGCGCGCCCGGTGGCAAGCCGCCGCAGCCGCCGGTGGAAGCTCCGCTGCCCACGGATCAGATCAATCTGACCGACGAAGCCTCGCGCATCATGCCGGTGGCCGGCGGCGGGTTCGATCAATGCTACAATGCGCAGGCAGTGGTGGCCCAGGGCAGCCTGCTGGTGGTGGCGACCGACGTATCGCAAGCCGCCAACGACAAGCAGCAGCTTCAGCCGATGCTGAACCAGCTCACTGCGTTGCCCGGCGAGTTGGGCGAAGTTGACACGATGCTGGCGGACCATGGCTATTTCAGCGCGGCGAACGTGACGGCCTGTGTGGAGGCGGAGATCGAGCCGCTGATCGCGATGGGCCGCCAACCGCACTATCCGCCCCTGGCCGAACGCTTCGCCGCGGCACCGACGGCTCCGGACAACCCCACGCCGGTCGAGGCCATGGCATATCGGCTGAAGACACCGGACGGCAAGAAGCTCTACGCCCTACGCAAGCAGATGCCCGAACCGGTGTTCGGCATCATCAAGTCGGTGCTCGGCTTCCGCCAGTTTCTGCTGCGTGGCCTGGAAGCTGTTCGCAGCGAATGGAGCCTTGTGACCATGGCCTGGAACATCAAGCGGATGTTCGCCCTTTGCCCCGCCCTCTGAGGGCGGGGCGAGAGGTTTCTGGCGGGATACCGCAGTGCCTACAACCAATCCGGGCCTTCGCGACGCCACGTGCGATGTGCTCGGACGCCAACATCTGACCCCAGCGGAATGGCCTCGGTGCCATAATTCAGCCGGTAACCCCAGTCCGACAGGCTGCTAGCACATTCACCATGTCCGCAAGCTCCCAGAGCTTGGCGGTCACGCCAGCCGCTGTCGCGGGGTGCAGCGAAACGTCTGATGCATGCGAACGAAGTTGTAGTGCATGAAGTAGATCGCGACCGAACGGGCGTGGTTCTCCGCCTTCTTGGAGAACGCATTCGTCAGCCGCGTGAAGCGACGCACGCCCATGCGCCATCGAAAGGTTTTGACGCTCGGCAAAGCTGGTCGAGATATGGGCGGGGTCCGGCCTCCCTTCGACGCGGCGCTTCTCGGCGCCGACGCATTCGCCGGGGGAATACCGGCCGATCGTGCCCTCGGGAGTGCCGTAGATTTTCACCAACATGGCGTAGGCGATGTCGGTGCCGAAGGACTCCTCAACGGCCTGCAGATAGGGCTTGCGGGCGTCGCTGGTTAGTTGGACCCGGTTGGCCAGCCGCAGCGCCAAGTCGCCGATGAAGGCGTGCGCGGCGTGGGCATCGCCGGAGCCTACCAGCGAGGACGGGACCAGCTTGGTGTCGGCGTCGATAGCTGCCCAGGTCCAAATGTCGCCAGCCTGCGGCGGAGCGGCCTTGGCGGCAGCGACGTTCTTCTGCTTCGCGTCGTAAAACGCCCACGCCTCGTCGACCTGCAACCGCTTGCTTGGCAGATTGCGGAATGCCTTGTCCTGATAGTCGCTGAACGTTTGCCCGGCCGCCACCAACAACCGGGCGACGGCGTTCACGACCTGTCCGGTGAGGATATCCCCGATCAGCTTGCCAAGCTGGATCGGATCACGCGGCCGGGGGAGTCGTCTGATCGCCATGTAAGGAGTATGGCACGGCCGGGCTGGCGTTCAACGTCTGAACGCTAGGAACAATATCTTGGGGATTTCAAACGGACCCACTATCGGCAAACCCAATCGGACGCGGGCAGGTCGGGGCCGGCCATGACGGTGAGAGACGACCGGGATCGGCGCCAATGACAGTCGCTGGCACGCAGGTGCGCCTGGTGGTGTTCGGCCTCGGCTATTGCGGCGCGGCGGTGGTGGCGGCCGCGACGGGCGATGGCCCGATCGCCAGCGGGATCACCCGCCAGACCGACGCGGCGACGACGCGCGCCGCGCTGGCCGACGCGACGCACGTGCTCAGCACCGTGCCGCCGGACGAGCACGACGATCCGGTGCTGTCACGCTACGGCACCGAGCTGACCGCGGCACCGGCGCTGCGCTGGATCGGCTATCTGTCGACCACCGGCGTGTATGGCGACCGCGGCGGCGACTGGGTCGATGAGGCAACGACGCCGACGCCGCACGCGGCCCGGTCGGCGCGCCGCCTTACCACGGAAGCGGAATGGTCGCGCGTGGCCGATCGTTGCGCGGTGGACTTGTTCCGCCTCGGCGGCATCTACGGCCCCGGCCGCTCGGCGTTCGACGAGCTGCGCGCCGGCCGTGCGCGCCGCATCGTCAAGCCGGGCCACGTCTTCGGCCGCATCCATCGCGACGACATCGTCCAGGCGGTGCTCGCCGCGATCCGCCAGCCGCGTCCGCCTGGGGTGCGCGTGCTGCACCTGGTGGACGACGAACCCGCCGAAAGCGCCGCGGTCATCGAGGAAGCGGCGCGCCTGCTCGGCATGCCGCCGCCGCCGGAAATTCCCTTCGAGGTCGCGCGGGAAAACATGAGCCCGATGGCGCGCAGCTTCTGGGCGGAGGGCCGCAAAGTGTCCTCGCGCGCGACCCGTGCGGCACTGGGCATCGCCTGGCACTACCCGAGCTACCGCGAGGGCCTACGCGCCATCCTGGTCGAGGAGGCTCGCCAGGGTCTCGCGCAGCAGCAAAAGGTCCTGCGGCCGTGACAGCCGGTGGTCGCCGTCCTTCACCAGGGTGATCCGCACGTCCTCGCTGCCGACGCGCTCGGCGATGCGCAGCGCGGTCTCCCACGGCACGTCCGGATCGCGCTGGCCGTGCAGCAGCCAGATCGGGCAGCCGAGCGCGATCGGCCCGCCGAGCAGCAGGTGGAGGCGGCCGTCCTCGATCAGCGCGCGGGTGATGGCGTACGGCTCGCCATACTGGCTGGGTGCGCGCAGCACGCCGTCGCGCAGCAGCGCCGCGCGCTCGTCGGGCGCCATCGCCTGCCACATCAGCGTCTCGGTGAAGTCGGGCGCCGCCGCGATGCCGAGCAGGCCGGCGACGCGCGCCGGGCGGGCGAGCGCGGTCAGCAGCGCGATCCAGCCGCCCATCGACGAGCCGACCAGCACCAATGGTCCTTCGCTGAGCGCATCGATCGCCGCCAGCGCGTCGGCCGCCCAGATGCCGATCGTTCCGTCCTCGAACGCGCCGTCGCTGGCGCCGTGGCCGGAATAATCGAGCCGCAGCATCGCCTGGCCGCGCGCGGCACAGAACGCCGCCAGCATGGTCGCTTTTTCCCCCGCCATGTCGCTGCGGTAGCCGGGCAGGAACACCACCGTCGGCGCCCGGCCCGGCGCACGGATCGCCGCCAGGTGCGTGCCGTCGCCGCGGTCCAGGCGGAATGGGGTGTCCATGCGGGCGATCCTTGTGCTGCCACCGGGTGCTGCCGCCGGTGCTTGGCATGGTTGGCGCGGCGGCGGCAACCGGACATACCTCGCCTTCATGTCCGCCGCGGAATCTCCCGAGTCGCAGATGGCCGACCCGGCCGTGGCCGAGGCCCGCGCGGCCGAGCTCACCGTCGCGGAGCCGGGCGGCCCGTCGTGCTGCAGGTGCTGCCCGCGCTGGACACCGGCGGGGTCGAGCGCGGCACCATCGAGATCACCCAGGCAGTCGCCGAGGCGGACGGCGTTGCGCTGGTCGCCTCGGCCGGCGGGCGCATGGTCGGTCAGGTGGCGCACGCCGGCGGGCGGCACATCATCTTGCCGCTCGACACCCGCAACCCGGTCGCGATCTGGCGCAATGCGGCGCGGCTGGCGGCGCTGATCCGCCGCGAGGGGGTGGCCATCGTGCACGCCCGCTCGCGCGCGCCGGCGTGGTCCGCCTGGCTTGCCTGCGGGCGGACCGGGGCGCATTTCGTCACCACCTACCACGGCACCTATGCCGAGAACTTCCCGTTCAAGCGCGCCTACAATGCGGTGATGGCGCGCGGCGAGATCGTCATCGCCGCCAGCCGGTTCATCGCCGAGCTGGTGATGGCGCGGCATGGCGTGCCGCCCGAGCGTATCCGGGTGATCCCGCGCGGCGTCGATCCGGTGCGTTTCGACCCCGACGCGGTCTCGCCCGACCGGCTGGCGCGGCTGTCGCGTGCCTGGCGGCTGCCCGATGGCGCGCCGACCGTGGTGTTGCCCGGGCGGCTGACCTCCTG
Organism: uncultured Alphaproteobacteria bacterium; assembly: GCA_963773345.1. Lineage (GTDB taxonomy): Bacteria > Pseudomonadota > Alphaproteobacteria > Acetobacterales > Acetobacteraceae > Palsa-883. The sequence goes on from CAVZBG010000011.1 coordinate 773,714, forward strand.
GAAGGGCCATGCCGTGCTGATCGCGGCGCTGGCCCGCCTGGCGCGCCGCGACGCGGTCGCCGTGCTGGTCGGCTCCGACCAGGGCCGCCGTCGCTACGCCGCCGCCCTGGTGCGCCAGGCGCAGGCGCTTGGCGTCGCCGACCGGCTGCGCCTGGTCGGCGAGTGCGACGACATGCCGGCGGCGCTAAAGCTGTCGGACGTGGTGGTGCACGCCTCGACCCAGGCGGAAGCGTTCGGCCGCGTGGTGATCGAGGCCCAGGCGATGGCCCGCCCGGTGATCGCCGCCGACCTGGGCGGCCCGGTGGAGACCGTCGAGCACGAGGTTACCGGCCTGCGCGTGCCGCCCGGCGACGCGGCCGCGCTGGCCGAGGCGATCGAGCGGGTGCTGGCGCTGCCGCCGGAGGCACGCCGCGCCCTGGGTGCGGCGGCCCGCGCCTCGGTGCTGCGCAGCTACACGGTGCGCGCGATGCAGGAGGCCACGCTGGACGTCTACGAGGCGGTGCTGGGCGGGCCGGGGGAGGATCGAGGCGCGGCCGCCCATTGAGGGTTGTGAGGGTCGCACGAGCTGGCCTCCCGTCGTCGATCGATCGGCGCGGCCACAGTTGGGTGGCATCGCGCGAAAGCAAGCAAGGATTCACCACGGAGAAGGCCGAGAGCCACGAAGGGCCACGGAGCAGCAGGAATTTTAGGCGCTTCGCGCAGGTGTCGGATCGGGCACCGCGCGAAGCGCAACAGATTCCTTCTCCGTGGCGCTGCGGGGCTCTCGGCCTTCTCCGTGGTGAATCCTTGCTTGCTTGCGATGGTGCGGACCTGTGCAGAGTCCGCCGAGCACGCCGAGGCCGCACCGGATGCCAAGCCAAGAACCGGAAGGCGGCACCATCCGCGCTGACGGCATGCTCCCCCGATCGCGACCTTGCATCGGGAGACAGCCATGGCGCCGGCATCGAGCAACCACCGGATGGGGCCGGCGGAGTGGGGTTGCCTGCTGGCGCTCGCGGTCCTGTGGAGCGGCGTGTTCCTGCTGACCAAGATCGCGCTGGGCGGCATGCCCCCGTTCACCGTCGTGGTGCTGCGGCTCGGCCTCGGCGCCGGCGTGCTGCACGCCGTCGTGCTGGCCAGCGGGGCGCGCATGCCGACCTCGGCGCGCACCTGGGTGGCCTATTTTGGCATAGGCGCGCTGAACAATTTTGTGCCGTTCTGCCTCATCGCCTGGGGGCAGACGCAGATCGGCAGCGGGCTGGCGGCGATCCTGAACGCCACCACGCCGCTGTTCACCGTGCTGCTGGCGCAGGTTTGGACCCACGACGAGCGGATGACGCCCAACCGGCTTGGCGGCGTGCTGCTTGGGATCGCCGGCGTGGTCGTGATGATCGGGCCGGGTGCGCTGGGCGGGCTGCTGACGCATGCGCCGGGGCAGGTGGTGGGGCAGTTTGCCGTCCTCGGCGCGGCGATCAGCTATGCCTGCGCCGGCATTTTTGGGCGGAGGTTCCGCGGCCAGCCGCCGATGGTCACCGCGGCCGGCCAGGTGACCGCGGGCGCGCTGCTGGTGTTGCCGCTGGCGCTTGTGGTCGACCGGCCGTGGGCGCAGCCGATGCCGGGACTGGCGGTGTGGGGGGCGGTTGCGGCGGCGGCGGTGTTCTGCACGGCGCTCGCCTATGCGCTGTATTTTCGCATCCTGGCGACCGCGGGGGCGACCAACCTGCTGCTGGTGACCTTGCTGATGCCGGTCGGTGCGGTGTGGCTGGGGATGGCGATCCTCGGCGAGCACCTGCACCTTGGCGAGATCCTTGGCATGGTGCTGATCGGGCTTGGTCTGCTGGCGATCGACGGGCGGGTGTTGGCGCTGCTCAGGCCGAGGCGGCTGGCCGCGAGGCAGCCGCGGGCGACACCGTAAGTGCGGTGGCCGCCAGGGACGGGCGGGACTGCCAGCGCTCGATCATGGCGACGATCAGCCTCTTGTCTCAGGTTGGGCATCGGACCAAGCTGACCCATGGGCGGGGCTGTAGCAGGTTCGGCCGGACGGCGTTGATGGCAAGAAGTTGCAGCCGGCCCATCTCTCTGGGGAGGCGAAAGATGTCAATCGTGCGCAACATCGATGTCACCATGCAGTCCGAGATCAGCTTTGACGATGCGTGTCGTGCCGCCGTCAGTGAAGCCGCCAAAACTTTGCGTGGGATTATGACGTTCCGCATCAAGGAGGCGGAATGCGTGGTCGAGCACGACAAGATCATCGCATATCGCGTGACGGGCAAAATCGTGTTCCAGGTTGAGCGGTGATCCCACAATCGGCATTTGACCGCCGTCGATAACGGTGAGGCCAAGGTGAGCCTGATCGGGGCGGCAGGCTGGTGACGGGCTGATGGGCTGACCTTCGGCCTGATGGCACAACTCTGCATGGTTGATCCCTGTCTCGCTCGTAGTGGTCACCGAGCGGTTGCCAGCGCCTCCACTGTGCGTTGACTGGCCCTGCGCCGGGCCTCAGCCCGGCCCACGATCCTCTTTCCCGCTGCCACAGGTGTCGAGCAACAGGATGCGCTTATGTCCTCAAGCATCCTACCGGTCGTGGACATCGGCCTCGAAGTCCAGGCCCTTCTCGAGCAGGATCACGCGCCCGCGGCGCGCAAAGGGCGATCCGGAGTAGAGCAGCTTTCGCATCGGACCTTTCCCGCTTCCGCGTGCAGCCTGTTCCGCCGGTCTATCCGATCATCCCGCCGCGGCCACGCCATTCCGGTTGCTGTTTCGAGGCGTGGTCGGGGCGGCGGTCTCGAACGCCCCGCTCGCGGCCCTGCTATCTGGCGCGCGCACGCTTCCCGGCGCCGTTGCGTCCGCGTCCGCCGCTCGCGCGCGGCTGGCGCGGCCCGGCCGCGCGTCGCGCCTGTCCGGCCCGACCACGGGCCGTCGGCCCCTTGCGCCGACGCAGCCGCTGCCAGACCACGGCCACCGTCGCGACCAGCAGTGCTGCCGCGGCCGCGGCAACCGCGTGCGCCCACAGGAACCCGCCGACCAGCGTCAGCAGCGCGGTGGTATCGAGGATCAGCCCGGCCGCGAAGACCAGACCTGCCAGAACGAACACTGCGACTCGCATGATGCACCAATTCTACACGGTGACGCTGACGTGTTGATCGCGGCCCCGAACGCCATGTTCAGCCGCCGTCCCGACATGACGCCAGGATCGCAATAAAGTATCGGGATCGCCCTGTTCAATCCGTCGCAACACCGGGTGGAGGAACCGTCTCGCCGTTCGCCGTCACGTGGACGGCCTCAATGCGTCCGCGTCATGCATTGGCGTACTTCGACTTCGTGCCGAAGGGCGCAACTGGCCAGGCCGCGGCTATTCAGGAACCAGAACGGGTCCTCCAGCACGCGGCGGCTGTGGCCGTGCTGGACCGCGGCGAGCTGGCTGCGTGATGCGGTGACCTTGATGCCGCCCAGGAAGCTGCACTGGTACAGCGGCTTCCACCACTTCAGCCCGACGCCCATCCGGTGGCCGGTCACGATGCCCCACTGGCCCTTGATGACCGGCCCGAAATCCACCGCCGCGGCGATCGTCGTCCCGACCGGTAAAGCCGCAAACCGCGTCATCACGCCTCGCTCGTGTCCAGAGCTTGGACCACACACCGCGCTGCGGCGCACCGTGCGATCGAACGATCCGGTCCGGGCGCGCCCTACCGACGTATGATGCCAGGGAAACCGGGGTGGTCCATTGATCTGGATCATTCGGCGAGGCCATGCCACGCATGCGGCGCGACGGAGCTATACGCGGCTGTCCGGCGGGCCTAGGGCGAGCACCTGCTCCCGCAGCGCCTGGGCAACCCGCTCCTCGTCGGTGCCACCGCTGCCGGAGGCGCGCAACGCATCGGCCGGCGCGGCACGCCCGAACGTTACGGTCACGCGGGCGAGCCGCGGCAGGCGCCGCCCGCGCGGCCAGGCGGCGAACGTGCCGTCGATGCGGGTGGGGATTGCGGCGACGCCGGTGCGCAGCACGATCCGGCCGATCCCCGGGAGAAAACGCTGCAGCGTGCCATCGGGGGACCGCCATCCCTCGGGAAACCACACCGCGGCACGCCCGGCCTGCAACACCGCGATGCACGCTGCGAGCGCCGCGTCGGGGCGGTGCTCGTCAACCGGAAACACGTGCGCCGCGCGGGAAAACACCCGACGCCAGCCACTGGCGACCAGCAGGTTGGCGGTGCCCGCCCAATAGGTTCCCCGCAGGCGGGACAGCGGCAGCGCGGCGGCGAGCGCAAACGGATCGAGGTAACTCTGATGGTTGGGCGTGATCACGCAGGCGCCGTCCGGCGGCAGCGCGTCACGCCCCTCGACCCGCAACCGGAACAGACCGCGCATCGCCGCCCAGTTGATCGCATAGAGCACCACGCCGAGCAGCGTCAGCAGCGGACCGGTGGGCGCCAGGTAGCGATCGATGTCGGTCCGCTCGTCCGGCACCGAGGCTGCCGTCTTACGTCCCGGCGCGTGCAGCGCCACGCAGCGCCCCAGCAGATCGCGAATTGTGTCGATCGCGGCGATATCGGTCTCGGTCAGGGTGACGCCGCAGCGCTCCTGCACGGCGATCGCCAGCGCCATCCAACCGAACGAGTCGAGGTTCAGCTCCAGGCCGAGCGTCACGTCGAGATCGACCGCCTGCTCGGGGTAGCGCTCGCGCAGCAGCGCCCACACCGCGCCGGCGGTCGGATCGCGCAGCAGGGCCGCGTCGTCCGGGCCGGGCGGGTGCGGCGTGCGGCGCGCGCCCTGACCGAGCGCCTGGCGATACAGCGCCGGCAGCAGGAAGCGGCGGTACTTGCCCAGGCGCGTGCGCGGCAGCGGCTGGTCGGTCAGCGCGAAGCCGGTCGGGCGCTGATATGGCGGCAGGTCGCGGCCCGCCTCGGCCAGCACCACGCGGATGGCTTGGCGCATGTCGAGCGTGCCCATCTCGCGGATTCGTGCCGGGTCCGGATGCACCAGGGCGACCAGCGCGCCCTGCTCCTCCAGCACGGCGATTTCTCCGATTTGCGGCGCGGCGCCGTAGATGCGTTCCAGCTCCTCGGGGTTGATCTTCTTGCCGCCGCCGAGCACGAGAAGCTCCTTGCTGCGGCCGGTTACGGTGACGAACCCGTCGCGATCGACGAAGCCCACGTCGCCGGTGCGGAACCAGCCGTCCGCGGTGAAGGAGGCTCGATTCGACTCAGGATCGTTCAGGTAGCCGGCGGTGATGGCAGGGCCGTGCAGCTCGATCTCGCCGCTGCCGTCGGCGTCCGGCGCGCTGATGCGGACTTTTCCCCCGGCCAGCGGCCGGCCGACACTGCCGCGGCGGCGCTCGCGCGGGGGATTGCCGGTGAACAGCGAGGCGGTCTCGGCCAGGCCGTAGCCGACCAGCACGGTCCAGCCGAGGGCTTCGAGCTGGTCCTCGGTGGCCGGCTCCAGCTTGGCGCCGCCGGAGACCAGGTAGCGCAGGCGGGGCGCCACGCCGCGCCGGACGGGGGCGAACCAGAGGCGGCCGGGGCGCAGGCCGGTGTGGCGCTGCGTCCAGATGGCGGACCGCAGCAGCAGGTGCCAGATCGCGCGTGCCGCGGTGCCGTGGCTGGCGATGCGCCCGTTGATGGCGGCCAGCATTGCCTCATACAGCCGGGGAACGCCGATGATGGTGGCGACCTCGCCGTCGCGCAGCGCGCGCATGATTTGCGGGCCGGTCGTGCCCTCCGGCAGCACGATGGGCGCGCCGATGGTGAGCGGCGTCAGCGTGCCGACCACCAGCGGGTAGGCGTGATGCAGCGGCAGCGGCAGCAGCACGTGGTCATCCGCGCCGACGATGTCGAGACGCTGCAAGGCTTCGACGTTGCTGCCGATGTTCCGGTAGCTGAGCAGGAACCCTTTTGGCGCGCCGGTGGTCCCCGAGGTCCAGCCCAGCACGGCGGGATCGTCCGCGGCCGGAACGGGCAGCGGCTCGGCGGGCGGAACAGGCAGCGGCTCGGCGGCCGGAACGGGGAGCGGCTCGGCGGTCGGAACGGGGAGCGGCTCGGCGGTCGCGCTGCGTGGCGCGGGCCAGCCGGGCCTGGTCGTGCCGGTGCCCGGCACCTCCAGCCGGATCGTCGCCACGCCTTTGGTGCGCAGCACGTCGGCGGCGGCCTCGAGATGGGCGTCCGAGGCGAAGATCAGCCTGGCGCCGCTGGCGTCGAGCGCCGCCGCCAGTTGCGCGGGGTCGGACAGGTCGTCGATGGGGACCAGCACGCCGCCGGCCGCCATGATGGCCAGCGCCGCGACGATCCACTCGACGCTGTTGGGCGCACATAGCGCGACCGGCTGCGCGCGCTGCAGCCCGCTCTCACGCAGGCCGCGCGCGAGCGCTTCGGCGTCGCGGGCGAGGGCGGCACAGGTCGACACGGTGGGACCGGCCTCGGTGGACTGGATGATCGCCGGGTGGTCGCCGCGTTGTGCGATGGCGCGCAACAGCCCGGCGACGGTCCAGTCCGTGTTCATCGCACCCTGCTTCGCTCGGTCGGCTGTCGCATGGTTCGTTCCGTAACCGGTGGACTCCACTCGATCGGGGCCCGGCACTCTGCTGGCCGGGGGTTTCATATGGACAGCGTGGGCAACCATCGCAACCGATCCGAACCGCGCCGGCCCTGACACGGACGTTTGCCGCAGGTGCGATAGCAGCACTCGTTTCGCCTCAGGCCCTTATCGCCGCGCCATCCGTGTCTCGATGCGCGACAGCAGCTCGGTCAGTCCGACGCTGCACGCCACCAGCACCAGGATCGCCGCGTACGCCCCCGCGGCGTCGAACGTGCCGGAGTAGTACTCAATCAGGAATCCGATGCCTCGATTGGACGCGATCAGTTCCGCCAGCAACGTGTTGGAGAACGCGTAGCGCACCGCGATGCGCATGCCGGTGAAGATCCACGGCAGCGCCGCCGGCACTAGCGCCTTGCGGATCACCTCGGTCCGCGTCGCTCCCATTAGGCTGAGCGCGCGGACAAGATCGCGGTCCACGTTGCGCACGCCGTCCAACGTGGCGGTCAGCACCAGGAAGAACACGGTGACCGCCACCAGCACGACTTTTGAGGCGATGCCGATGCCGAACAGGATCACGAACAGCGGCGCCAGGGCGATCTTCGGCAGCGCATAGAGCGCCGAGATATATGGCGACAGCACGCGGTGCAGCCGCGGGAGAAAACCGAACACCAGCCCGAGCCCGACGCCCGTTGCGGTGCCGATCGCGTAGCCAAGTGCCATGGCGGCGAGCGTCGCCTCGAGGTTTTCCCACAGCGAGCCGTCGAGGATCCAGTGCCACAGGCGGGCGACGATGTCGGCCGGGGCGCTGACCCAGAAGCGCAATGCCGGGGTCGGGGCGAACTGCCATACCGCCAGAAGTGCGGCCAGCACGAGCAGGCGTGCGATGGTCTGGCCCGACGGGGTCGCAACGAACCGCGCGAGCGCCGCGCGTGGTGCGAAGGCGCGTGGTGCGATTGCCTCGCTCATCTGCCCGCGACCACACGGGACGGGGCAGGGGGGCACGATGCAAGGAAGATCCAACGCGGAGCACGCGGAGCACGCGGAGGAAGGCAGGCTTGATGGCGCTTCGCGCTTTGGCGATGCATGCTTCTCCGCGCGCTCCGCGTGCTCCGCGGTGAACCTTTCTTGCGGAGTATCGAACGCCCGCGACCCGTCACTGACCGCACGGACCTCATACGTCGGTCCCTTTCACCACCTCGTCCTTCAGCTCGTCCCACAGCGCCTGGTGCAGCCGCGCGAAGTCCGTGCCGAACCGCACGGTGAACACGTCGCGCGGGCGCTTCAGGTCGATCTCCCGCACCGCCCTGATCCGTCCCGGTCGCGCACTGAACACCACGACGCGATCGGCCAGCGTGATCGCCTCGCCCAGGTCGTGCGTGACGAACAGCACGGTCATCCGCCGCTGCCGTGTCAGCGTCTGCAACTGATCGAGCAGCAGCAGCTTGAGCTGCGCATCCAGCGCGCCGAACGGCTCGTCCATCAGCAGCGTCTCGGGCTGGTAGATCAGCGTGCGCGCCAGGGCGACGCGCTTGCGCATGCCGCCGGACAGTTCTGAGGGATAGTGCCGCTCGAAGCCGCCCAGCCCGACCAGCTCGATCATCTGCGCCACGCGCTCGGTCGCCTGGCGCCGCGGCACGGCGCGGCATTTCAGTTCGAGTGCGATCCGGATGTTGTCCGCCGCGCTGCGCCAGGGCAGCAGCGTGTCCTTCTGCGTCATGTAGCCGACCTGGCGGTTCAGCGCGGCGACCGGGGCGCCGTCGTAGAACACTTTTCCCTCGCTCGGGGCCAGCAGGCCGGCGACCAGGTTCAGGATGGTGGACTTGCCGCAGCCGCTCGGTCCCACCAGGGCGACGAATTCGTGCGCCTGCACGGCCAGATCAAGCGGGCGCAGCGCCTCGATCTCCTGGCCGCGCGTGGCAAAGCGTTTGCCGACGCCGGCCAGCCGGATTTTTGGCCCGTCAGCCGGCGGCATGGCGCCAGCGCAACAGGCGGTGTTCCAGCCAGGATGCGGCTGCCGACACCGCCAGGCCGAGCAGCATCAGCACGAACAGCGCGGCGTAGAGGCCGGTCATGTCGAACTGCGCCGCGGCGTCGCTGAGCAGGAAGCCCAGGCCGCGGCGCGCCGCCAGGATCTCGCCGGTGGTGGCGGCGACCAGCGCATAGGGCAGTGCCACCTTGATGCCGCCGATGATCCAGGCGGTGCAGGCCGGGGCAATGACTTTCTGGAACCGCTCGCGGGTGGTGCTGCCCATCAGGTCGACCGCGGCGATCAGGTCGGTATCGACCGCCTGTGCTCCGGCAAAGGTGTTGAAGAACAGCAGGAAGAACACGACGATCGCCACCAGAATGATCTTCGGCTCCATGTCGAGGCCGAAGAACATGATGAACAGCGGGGTCAGCGCGATCAGCGGCACGCTGTAGAACGCGACGATGATCGGGCGGATCACGCCGGCGAGCAGCGGTGACCGCCCGAACCACAGCCCGGCCAGGATGCCGAAGGCGAGGCCGATCAGCAGGCCAGCCACCACCTCGGTCAGCGTGGTCGCGACGTGGAGATAGAGATCGCCGCGCGCCCAGGTCACCAGCCGGGCGCCGATCAGGCTGGGCCGGCTGATCCATTGCGAGCCGGTCGCCGCGCCGGCGATTTCCCACGCCGCCAGCGCGGCGAGGCCGACGCCGATCTGCCAGGCCAGGATGGCGCGCCCGTCCGTCGCCGCCTCGCCCGGTGCGGGGCGCGCATTGCGGGCGGCGCCTGGCGCGTTGGCTGACACGTTATTTGCCGAGAATGTCTTTGGCCGCATGCTCCGCCAAACTGTTGTCCACCACCTTATCGAACGACGGGTTGATCGGCGCCTTCTCGGCCAGGTTGACCATCTTCAGCGTGTTCGCCACCTGCGCCGGCGTGATCACCGGCGTGGTCGGCACGCCCTTCATGTAGCTGGCGAAGGCGGTGTTGAACTCGGCCTCCGGCACCTCGGTGAAGAACGCGCGCACCAGGCGGCGGGCCTGCTCCGGCTGGTCGTGGCAGAGCTTGATCGCGCGGGTCATCGCCAGCTCGGCGGACAGCAGCAGGGGACGCTTATCCGCCAGCGTGCCGCGGCTGGTGGTGATCACCTGGTACGGCACGTCCTTGTACTCGGGCACGTTGTCCTGCATCGGATCGGCAACGATCTGGCCTTCGCCCTTGTTGACCAGCATGTCGGTGAACGGCGACATGAAGGCGAAGCCGTCGATGCTGCCGCCCTCGGTCGCGGCGACCATCGGCGCGCCGATGCCGATCGGCTCCAGCCGCACCGCGGTCGCCGGATCCATCCCGCGCACCTCCAGGATGGTGCGCATGAACTCGTCGGTCGAGGAGCCCGGCGAGGTGATGCCGATGCGCAAGCCATGCAGGCGCTTGATCTTCTCGTCGAGCGACATGGCGGGCGTGATGCCGGTGCGCTTGATCGCGTCGTTGGAAAGCGCCAGCGCGATCGGATACTTGTCGAAGCCGGTGCCGATGGCGACCAGCGAGCCGCCGCGCGCCACCGCCTCCAGCGTGTGCGGCAGGCCGAGCTGGGTGATGTCGGCGCTGCCGCCCATTACCGCCGCCGCCATGCGGGTGCCGGAGGCGACGTTGACGATCTGCGGGTCGATGCCGGCGTCCTTGTAGTAGCCGGCGCCGATGGCGACGTACTGGATGATGAAGGACAGGCCCTTGCCGGCGATGGCGATGGTCAGCGGCTGCAGTTTTGGCTGCGCCGCGGCCGGGGTCAGCCCGCAGCCAAGCGCGAGCAGCGCGATGGCGACGAGACGCGTCACGCGAGCGAGCATCGTTCCCCCTCCTGTCCGCTGGCGTGTCGAACGGTGCGCGCGGATCGGCTTGTGATTTGGCCGCGGACTATGTGGTCGGCGCGCGCGGCGTGGCAAGCCAGGGGCGGCGGTTTCACCTGCGGTGGTCCGGTTTGGTCGGTCCAGGCGCGCCGGCGGTCACGCCCGAACGGCCGGCGGCAATCCGCGCGCCGCCGCGATCATTCCACCAGCGCGACGTGAACCTCGCCGTGCAGCATGTTGCAGGTGTCGGCGTGATACAGCGCGTTCACGATGTCTGCGCAGCCAGGTCGGTGTTGGTGAACGCGTCGTCGGCGAAAGCGACGACGCGCCGCCGGCATTGCTGCCGGCGGCTGGCTTCGGAGCCGGCTGGCACCTACTGACCGCCGATGCCGATGCTGACGCCTGGTGCGTAGATGCCGATGGCGGGGCCGTAAACCACCGGCGGCGGATAATACGGCGCGGGATAATACGGTGCGGCGTAGATCACCGGGGGCGCGGGATAATAGCCGCCGCCCCAGCCGCCTGGTCTGCCACCGCCGTGGTAATAGCCTCCGCCGTGGTAACCTCCGCCGCGGTAGTCGTTGTGATACGGTTGGGCATTGGCAGATATGGCCAACCCCCCGAGCCCGAGGAAGGCGGAGAGCGCGAGCCCGGTGGCGAGCTTCCCCGGCAGGCGGCGTTTCGATTCAGTGTCAATATTGCAGCTCATGGCGAGCTCCTCTGATAAGCCTGATGTCACGTCGCGCGGTGCGGTTGCCGCCCGTTCAGCTATGCGCCGCAGAGTGCTGGTGATGCGGTCCCTGGAACACCTGGTCGGCCACCTTCTTTTGCGCGTCAGGCATTGAATTGTAGAGGGTGTCGAACGCCGAGATCAGGTTCTTCAGCCCATCGACATGCGCCTGGGCGAATTTCTGGTAGGCTTGCAGATCTTCCACGGCGGTCATGCCTTGCGGGCTCTGGGCGGTTCGTTCCGCGACCAGCTTTTCGATCGCGGCGGCATTGTCACGCATCGCCTGGGCGACGCCCTTCCAATCCGATTCCTCGTTCGGCGCGATTTCCAGCGACGCGTGCAGGCTGGTGATGCGCTGCTCGACGGTCTCCGCCTTCATCTCGGCGGCGCCCGCGGCGGCCTTGCTGTGCGGCACAGCGGCAGTCTGCGGTACCGCCTGCGCCAACTGGACTGGCGCGCTGGTGGCGGGAGCAGCGCGAGCCGCGCTGAGCGGACCGGCGAGCATCGTGGCGCCCAGCAGCGCCGCGATCGCAACCGAGCGCGTGAGGTGCGCGGAGATCGCGACCGGGAGTGCGAAAGATGACATGGTGCTGTCCTTGGATATGGGGTGCGGCGACCTGTGGTCGGGCTGCCACCTGGCAACGGTGGTTGGCTCGATGGAGGCAGGTTGCACCGGAAGGTGGTCCGGCGAGCGTCGATGTTCAGCCCTCGGAAACTACTCACAGCGGCGCTCGCGTGCGCCGGGCACGGGCCGGCAGGCCGGATCTGTCGGCTTGCGGGCGGTGCGATCGCATCCACCTCATTGGCCTCTGGCGCCGTCAACGCCCATTCCGCCGCCCGCACGTTCTGCTCGACCTGCTCGGGTCGCGAGGCGCCGGCGATGACCCGCCGTTGCCGGCGCGGTCTCCGCGGCGCGCCGGCGGCTGCCAACCCGGCGAGGCCGCGCGGACCGCACGGCGGGCAGCGGCCACGGGGGAGCGCGTGGCAGCGTGGCTCAGCCTTTACGAGGCTGATTCGGAGACTGGTGATTGTCGCTGCTGGACGTCGTCCCGGCGTCGGGTGGCGGGGGCCACGCCTGCGGGATGAACCAGCCGGGCGGCGGTGGCTGGTGGCCGAACCGCGCGGCGCGGGCGGGGCGAAAGTCGGGGTCCCACGTGTGGGCCAGGGTTGTGCTGCGGAGCGCCGCGGCCTTGGTCGGGGTGAGGCGCGCTGGGCCGGGCGCCGCGGCCTGCTCGGGGTTCACGGGGTCGACTCGGGAAGGCGTGGAAGTGGGGTTGGGCGGGGTTGCGGTTGCGGTGTTCGTCTCGGGGTTCACGGGGTTGATTCGGGAAGGCGTGGAAGTGGGGTTGGGCTTGGGTGTGGTGCCCGCCTCGGGGTTCACGGGGTTGATTCGGGAAGGCGTGGAAGTGGGGTTGGGCTTGGGTGTGGTGCCCACCTCGGGGTTCACGGGGTTGATTCGGGAAGGCGTGGAAGTGGGGTTGGGCTTGGGTGTGGTGCCCGCCTCGGGGTTCACGGGGTTGATTCGGGAAGGCGTGGAAGAGGGGTTGGTCTTGGATGTGGTGCCCACCTCGGGGTTCACGGGGTTGATTCGGGAAGGCGTGGAAGCGGGGTTGGGCTTGGGTGTGGTGCCCGCCTCGGGGTTCACGGGGTTGATTCGGGAAGGCGTGGAAGTGGGGTTGGGCTTGGGTGTGGTGCCCGGCTCGGGGTTCACGGGGTTGATTCGGGAAGGCGCGGAAGTGGGGTTGGGCTTGGGTGTGGTGCCCGGCTCGGGGTTCACGGGGTTGATTCGGGAAGGCGCGGAAGTGGGGTTGGGCGGGGTTGCGGTGTTCGTCTCGGGGTTCACGGGGTTGATTCGGGAAAGCGTGGAGTGGGGGTTTGGCCGGGGCGTGGCGGCCGGCTCGGGGTTCACGGGGTTGAATTCGGGAAAGCGTGGAAGTGGGGTTGGGCTCGGGTGCGGTGTCCGTCTCGGGGTTCACGGGGTCGATTCGGGAAAGTGTGGAAGTGGGGTCTGGCCGGGGCGTGGCGGCTGGCTCGGGGTTCACAGGGTTGATTCGGGCAAATGCGGAAACGGGGTTCGGCGCCGCGGTGGCCGCCTCGGGGTTCACAGGGTTGATTCGGGAAAGCGTGGAATCGGGGCCCGGCGCGGCGGCCGCGGGCCGATCGGGGTGGCGGGCGTGGGCACGCACGCCGGCGAGGCGCGCGGCGAGCTCGCGTTCGAGGGGGGTGTAGTCGGTCCAGGTGTCGGGCGCCGGCGGCCAGACCACCGGCGGCGGGGTGTCGGGGTGGGCGTCGGGCGCTGGGGCCTGTGTGGCCTGCGGCTTCGCGGCGCGCGTGGCGGCCCAGGCGGCGTGCCTTGTTGCCCGCTCGGCGCGCCTGGCCGCCAGCCTCGCGCGCTTGGCGGCGCGGGCGACGGCGATGGCCTGCCGCCAGGGGGCGAGGGCGGCGGCCTCGGCGCGGGCGGCTTCCCGCTCGGCGGCCAGGGTGCGCGGCAGGCGGCGGGCGGGGGCGCCGGGCGGCGCGGGGCGGCGGTGGGCCGGGGTGGTGCCGGTTCCTGGGGGCGGGTCGGGATTTTGCACAAAGGGCAGGTTGGAGGGGTGGATCGGGGCCCGGAGTTCCAGAGGGTCCGCGGCGAGACGGGCCGCCATGGCGGGCGGGAGGTAGGGCCACAACAGCCGGGCCTGGCAGGTCAGGCGGGTATGCGTGATCAGGGTGCGGACGTAGCGCTGCTCCGCCCGCTTCGGCGCGGTGGTGTTGCCGTGCCTGGTGTGGGCGGCCGTCATGCGGGCGGTGCCCTTCGGCGAGCGCGGGCCGGTGGATTTTCCCCCGTGGCAGCGGCAGCGGCCGTTGGTCATGGCGGGGGCGCGGCAGGGGCAGTCGGCGCGGCTTTTGGCGCCGCAGCGGGGGGCGGCATTGGGGTTGCCGCTGGGGTTGCCGTTGCGGAGGAGGTGGGTGCCCGGGGCGGGCGGGACGGGCGGGGGTGTGCGGCGGCGACGGGCGGGGAGGGGGAAGGGCCGTGGAGGTGGCGGCGAGGAGATCGGGGTTGCGGCGGTGCGGTGGCATGACGTCGGGGATGGTGCCGTTGGCGGAGAGGGACATGCGGGAAAACCTTGAATGAAGGTCGGTGGCAATTGGACGGATAGATACATTAACATGTGGCGTAATGCCAGATAACAATTTGTCTGGTGTGGGGCGGCGGCGGGAACCGGGAGGGAAGCCAGCGGCCACGGCGCCGCGCACGGGGCGTTATGCGGGCTCGATTCGGGTGGCGCCGGGCGTTGATGACAGGTGCGCCGGCCGACAGGGCTAGCGTTGGGGTGCGTGGTGGGCCTGGACCGCCCAAGCTCAGCCACGGCAGCGGCAGCGGTGTCGGCGGCGCTGAACAGGCGCGTTCGGCCCAGAGCGGGCGTTGAACTGACGGCGGAAGGCACCTAGTCTGGTGTCCAGAGCTGCTGCGGCCGCCTGCTACGTGATTGCAGGGCTGGATATGAAAGTAGATTGGGACTTCACGGCCGAGGCTTTCCTCGACCAGCTTCCTTCGCAGGAGCGGGCAAAGGTGATCCACGCCGTCCAAAGACTGTCTTCGACCCCAGACAGTTCGAATGAGATCCAACTGAAGAAATTAGCTGGTGTTCAAAACGATCTGTATTCACTCCGAGTGGGAGGCGACCTTCGGATTCTGGTCCGTAAACGTAATGACGCCATCACTGTGGTCGACGTGATCCGACGGAGCCAAGTGGAGGGCTTGCGCAGGCTTCACAAGCAAGGCCAATGCGCCACTGAATGAAGTCATTTGAGGCACTGGCCCTTGATACCGATATTCTGACCTCGGATCTTGCTGCGTTAGAAACGCGACTTGCTGCGGACCCCCACCTGAAAGAGCGTGCTCAAATACTTCCGTTCTTTCGGGACCGACAACATCTTTGCGCCGCGCTTGGCCTGACAAACAGCTCTATCGAATTGCCGAATCAATGGGCAAGAGAGTTGGACCTGTTCGGCGACTTTACGTGCGATGTTGCTGCCGGTGACAGCGAAGCGAACTCCTACACCCTGGTTGAGTTCGAACCTGCCCTTGAATACAGCATTTTCATGAAGTTACAGCCGAAAAAATCAATGCGTCGCTGGTCGCCGCGCTTTGAGCATGGATTCTCCCAACTCGTAGACTGGGCATGGAGAATTTCGTCTGAGGGAGTATCGTCTGCCGCCTTCCGCAGAATATTCGGCAACGATAATCCTGCCATCCATCTCCTTCTCGTAGTCGGACGCGACGCTGACCTGGGAAAGGATGACCGCACCAAACTCCGGTGGCGTACGAATCATACTTATCTCGGTCAGTTCAGAATGTCCTGCTTCACGTTCGATGGCATTTTGAATTCGATCAGGCGACGCCTTTTGCTGGCAGCGCAGCCGACAAGCAGGATCTGAGGTAGCGGACGCTGACGTGTGCTTGCCACCCATAGCGGCGGTTCGGGGCCGGCAACAGCCGCAGCCGCAGTCCCCCTTTTGCGGCAATTCAGACCGAACCGCTGCCCGCGCGCGGCGCCATTTGCTGGACTTCGGCAGGTCGCGCCGCGCGATGCGGCGCTTGGCCCACGGTCGGTGGGCGCACGGAACATCTGCGTTCATCGGCGTGCATCTGTGGCTGAAATTCCTTGCTTTCTTGCTGCGCGAAGGAAGTCGTGGATGACCGGCCCCCGGCCTTCGCCTGGGGCAGGCTCCGCCTGTCCTCGGGCCGGCCTTCGGCCGGTCCCGGGGGCCGGCCATGACGAGGGGAGAGGGTGCGGGCCGATGTCGGCTCAGCCGGGATCAGCGTGCATCAGGTTCTGCCGTCAAAGACGGTTGCGGGACTGACCCGGGCCGAACACCCGCAGCACCCGCACGTCGCCGGCGGTCTCGTCGCGGCCGGTGTCGGGAGCAACTCGATACAACGCCCGATAACCGCCGGCGCAGGGCAGTTCGCGCACGCCGGGATGCGGACCAACCGGGTAGAGGCACGGATGCTGCTTGAGTCGCCGAATATCCGCGCGGATTGCCGCCAGCCGCCGTCGCGCCGCTGGCCCCGCGCCCGGCTGCGTCAGCCAGCGCCGCAAGGCGTCAAGGTCATCGCCGGGCCGGCTTTCTCGGTGTAGCTCAGCCGTCGCGGCACGCGGCCGCCCGATCAGCGGCCGGAGCGAGGCGGCGGCAACTCGTGGTCAGTGCCGATGCTGTCGATCCAGGCGTCGATCTCGGCCGAGTCGATCAGCCGACCGGCGGCGATGTCGGCGTCGGCCTCGGCGATCATCTCGGCTTCCCAGGCGAGCCGGCGCTGCATTTCCGCGGCGGTTTCAGGGCGAGCGGCGGCATTGTCGGCGGGGAGGGGCGTGGTGTCCATGCCGAGTAATGTAGTCGTGGCGGCCGGCAACTGCCAGCATCGCAAGACTGGGCGCCACAAGATCAGGCGGGTTGGGCCACGCTGCGGCTTTCTTGCTGCGCGAAGGAAGTCGTGGATTCCGGCATGCGCCGGCATGACGGGGGGGGCGGGCGTGGGCCGATGGGATAGCGGGCCTCTCCGGGGCTTGCCCTGCGGGCGGGGGACCGCACATACACCTCCCCCGGCACCTCCCGCCGAACCGCCAGCCGTCCCGAAAGGAACCCGATCCATGCCCGCCATCACCCTGCCCGACAGCTCCGTGCGCCGCTTCGACGCGCCGGTGACGGGTGCCACGGTGGCGGAAGCGATCGGTCCCGGCCTCGCCCGCGCCGCCCTGGCGATGCAGCTTGACGGCAAGGTGGTGGACCTTGCCACCCCGATCGAGCACGACGCCAAGCTGGTGTTCATCACCCGCCGCGACGACGCCGCGCTGGAGCTGATCCGTCACGACGCCGCGCACGTGCTGGCCGAGGCCGTCCAGGCGCTGTTTCCCGGCACCCAGGTCACCATCGGCCCGGCCATCGCCGACGGGTTCTACTACGACTTCGCCCGCAACCAGCCGTTCACCCCGGAGGATTTTCCGGCGATCGAGGCGAAGATGCGCGAGATCATCGCCCGCGGCGCCCCCTTCCAGCGCCAGGTGATCGACCGCGAGCAGGCGATCCAGTTCTTCAAGGACCGGGGCGAAAAGTACAAGGCCGAGCTGATCCAGGACCTGCCGCGCACCGAGGTCATCACGCTGTATCGCCAGGGCGACTGGGTCGATCTGTGCCGCGGCCCGCACATGCGCTCCACCGCCGAT
This sequence comes from uncultured Alphaproteobacteria bacterium, assembly GCA_963773345.1. GTDB lineage: Bacteria > Pseudomonadota > Alphaproteobacteria > Acetobacterales > Acetobacteraceae > Palsa-883. Next base: position 790,976 of record CAVZBG010000011.1, read on the forward strand.
GTCGGCCATGCGTTCAAGCTGATGAAGGTGGCCGGCGCCTATTGGCGGGGCGACCATCGCAACGCGATGCTGTCCCGCATCTACGGCACCGCCTGGCGCGACCAGAAGGAGCTCGACGCCTACCTGCACATGCTGGAGGAGGCGGAACGCCGCGACCATCGCCGCATCGGCAAGGAGATGGGCCTGTTCCACCTCCAGGAGGAAGCGGTCGGCAGCGTCTTCTGGCACCCAAAGGGCTGGAAGCTCTACCTCACCGCCGAGGCCTACATGCGTCGGCGGCTCGACGCGGCCGGCTATCAGGAGGTGAAGACCCCGCAACTGATCGACCGCGCGCTGTGGGAGGCGTCCGGGCATTGGGAGAAGTTTCGCGAACACATGTTCATCGCGCAGGTGCCGGACGAGAACAAAGTCCTCGCGCTGAAGCCGATGAACTGCCCATGCCACATCCTGATCTTCCGCCAGGGCCTGCGCTCCTACCGGGAGCTGCCGCTGCGCCTGGCGGAGTTCGGGTCGTGCCACCGGTATGAGCCGTCGGGCGCGATGCACGGGATCATGCGGGTGCGCGCGTTCACCCAGGACGATGCGCATATCTTCTGCACCGAATCGCAGATCGCCTCGGAAACTGTTCGTTTTGTTGAACTTCTGTCGTCGATCTACCGTGACTTCGGATTCCCTGAATTCCGTGTGAAATTCTCCGACCGGCCGGCGCTGCGGGTCGGCTCCGACACCGTGTGGGACCACGCGGAGAGCGCGCTGAAGGAGGCTTGCGCCACCGCCGGCGTTGACTACACGCTGAACCCGGGGGAGGGCGCGTTCTACGGCCCGAAGCTGGAATTCGTGCTGCGCGATGCGATCGGGCGTGACTGGCAGTGCGGCACCCTGCAGGTCGACTTCAACACGCCGGAACGGCTGGACGCGGAGTATGTCGGCGAGGACGGCGCCCGCCACACGCCCGTGATGCTGCACCGTGCCATCATGGGCAGCTTCGAACGCTTCCTCGGCGTGGTGATCGAGCACTACGCCGGCCGCTTCCCGCTCTGGCTGGCCCCGGTCCAGGTGGTGGTCGCCACCATCGTCTCCGACGCCGACGCCTACGCCGGGCAGGTCGCCGCGGCGCTGGAGAAGGCCGGGCTGGCGGTGCAGACCGACCTGACCAACCAGAAGATCAACGCCAAGGTGCGGGAGCACAGCCTGCAGCACGTGCCGGTGCTGGCCGTGGTCGGGCGGAAGGAGGCCGAGTCGGGCACGGTTGCGCTGCGCCGGCTCGGCAGCCAGGCGCAGGAGGTGCTGGCGCTGGACGCGGCGGTCGCCAGCCTCGCCGCCGAGGCCACGCCGCCCGACCTGCGGTGAGGGGCTGCGGCTGGGTTGGGGGGCGGTCAAGGTAGATCCACCGCGGAGCACGCGGAGCGCGCGGAGGAAGGATTCAGGCGCTACGCGCGCAGCGCCGACCATCGTCCTCCGCGCGCTCCGCGTGCTCCGCGGTGAACCTTCCTGTTTGCCGGACCAGGCGAGGCCGCGGCCCTTGGGCACCGACCCGCCGAACGCCGACCACTGCCTTGCGCGCACCCCTTGCACGAAACGCTTGGCGCGGGCGCCATTCGGCGTCATGTAGCGACCGCCGGCTTGATCGATCCCGCCCGGATCGGTCAGACTGGCGAACGACCGCGGCCCCCTTGGCAGCAAGGCACGGAAACGACCCCATCAACCACGACAGGAGCGACCCATAGCAAGACCCCCACAACCCGCGCAGCCAAGCCGCGACGGGCCCCGCGTGAACGAGGACATCCGTTCCCCCCAAGTGCGCCTGATCGACCAGGACGGCGAGATGCAGGGCGTGATGACCGCCCGCGAGGCGGTGCAGCGCGCCTTCGCCGTCGGCCTCGACCTGCTGGAGATCAGCCCGAACGCCGATCCGCCTGTCGTGAAGATCCTCGATTTCGGCAAATACAAATACGAGCAGCAGAAGAAGAAAAACGAGGCGAGGAAGAAGCAGAGGGTCATCGAGATCAAGGAGATCAAGGTCCGCCCGAATATCGACGAGAACGACTATCAGGTGAAGATGCGCGCCATGAAGTCGTTCATCGGCGAGGGGGACAAGGTCAAGGTGACGCTGCGCTTCCGCGGCCGCGAGATGGCGCACCAGGAAATCGGCGTGCGGGTGCTCGAACGGATCCGCAGCGAGATGGACCCGCTGACCAAGGTCGAGCAGATGCCGCGGATGGAAAACCGCCAGATGGTCATGGTGCTGTCGCCGCGATAGCGGTCAGTGGTCGGTGGTCAGTGGTCAGAAAGCTGGGAGCGGCAGTCGGAATACGATGGTCTATCGGCCGATCGGCGGGCGATATGATCGCCGGTGGCGCGCGGCGCGTTGACCGTGCCGGGGGCGCGTCCGGATGGGGATTGCCGCGCCTGCCCTCGGACACCTGACCCGAGGGTCGCTGCGCTGCGCGCAATGACAGTGGAGCGGGCCGTGGCCTCGGTTCCGGCGTTCACGCGATGGGGCTGGGAGGTCGGTGATCCGTCGGCTGCCATCCGTGCCGCCCCATCCGTGCCACTCTGGCGATGATCCCGGACGACGATCTTCCTGAAATCGCCGAGCTGGAAGCCGCCGCCGAATGGCGGCTGCGCCAGCTGGACGCCGACCCAAGCGACTCCCGAAGTGCCGCCGCGGCGCGTCAGCTCCAGGCGCTGGCCGACGGGTTGCGCGCCCTGGGCGGCTCACCGCTGCTGGGCGAACTGCATGCGCTGTGCGGCTGGCTCGACGAGTCCGACAACATCACCGGCTTCTCGCTGCGCGCGCACGAATTGCGTACGCGTATCGGCATCGATCGGCAGGTGGAGACCGCGGAAGATTACATTCGTATGTTGGTCGAGCTGGCGAAGGAAGCCATGTGACTGCGGCGTCCAGGGCAATCGGGTGAAACAGCGAGGCCGCCCGGATCCCACTGTCATTGCGAGCGTAGCGAAGCAATCTCCCGCGAGGAGGATACCCGGATGGGGATTGCTTCCCCGGGTCAAGCCCGGGGACCGTTGCGCTCCTAACAAGAAACAAGCTCCCCCTCCCCTTGAGGGAGGGGGTTGGGGAGGGGGCGGTCTGGGATTCGCACCGATCGACCCCTCCCCCCAACCCCCTCCCTCGAAGGGGAGGGGGAGTGTCCTTCTCTTCGGCGATCCGACTGTTTCATTCAGGGCGGGTCGGCCGCTGGCCGGTAGGAACTCGCAATGACAGAGAACCGGCTGAACGCTGTTCGCCATTCTGCCGACCGGTTAGGCTCCCGGCAACCGTCCGGGAGGCAGCCACAATGCGACTGCGTGTCGCCCACCATGCCATCGCGCGCGTCTCGCGCGCTCTGTTGGTCGCAGTCGTGTTCGCCGCCACGGCCGCCGTCGTGCCTCCCCATACCAGCGCCGCCGAGCCCATCACCATCGGATTCGCCGAGGCGCTCACCGGCCCGCTCGCCGTCGTTGGCAAGACCGGCCTGCTCGCCGAGCAGATCTGGGCGGAGGACACCAACGCCAGGGGCGGGCTGCTCGGCCGCCCGGTCAAGCTGATCTATTACGACAACCAATCGAACCCGGCGAACGTGCCCGGCATCTACACCAAGCTACTTGACGTCGATCATGTCGACCTGGTGGTCTCGCCGTACGCCACCAACATGACCGCGCCGGCGATGCCGATTGCCATGGCGCACGGCAAACTGTTCATCAGCGTGTTCTGCCTCGCGGTGAACAGCGAATTCCACTACCCGCGCTACTTCGCCATGCTGCCCACCGGGCCGGACCCGATGCACGCCCTCTCGCAGGGCTATTTCGAGCTCGCGATGAGCGAGTCGCCGAAGCCGCGCAGCATCGCGATCGTCGCCGCGGACGCCGAGTTCGCGCGCAATGCCTCCTCCGGCGCGCGCGACAACGCCAGGGCGGCCGGGCTGCGCATCGTCTATGACCGCACCTACCCCCCCACCACGACGGACTACACACCGATCGTGCGTGCCATCCGCGCGACCGATCCGGACATTGTCTACGTCGCGTCGTATCCGCCCGACACCGCCGGCATGCTGCGCGCGGTGCATGAGGTCGGGCTGACTGCGCGGCTGTTCGGCGGCAACCTGGTCGGCGCGCAGACCATCGCGCTGAAGACGCAGCTTGGGTCGCTGCTCAACGGCGTGGTGGTGAACGAGTATTGGATTCCCGCCCCGGCGCTGCGGTTTCCCGGCGTGATGGACTTTCTGGCGCGCTACCAGGCCAAGGCGCCGGGGGAGGGCGTCGATCCGCTCGGCTGGTACCTGCCGCCCTATGCCTATGCCCGGATGCAGGTGCTGGCCCAGGCGGTCGCGGCCACCGACAGCCTCGATGATGCGAAGCTGGCCGACTATGTCCACGCCAACAGTTTTGCCACCGTCGTCGGCACCGTGGCGTTCGGCGTGGAGGGCGAATGGACCCGCTCGCGCATCATCTGGACGCAGTTCCATGGCATCCAAGGACACGACCTTGCGCAGTTCAAGGACCCGGCGACCGAAGTGGTTCTGCTGCCGCGCGAGTACAAGTCGGGCGATTTGGTGTATCCGTATACCAGCGCGGCGCCGTGACGCGATAAGGGCTGGCGGCGCGGTGACCGGGTCGCCTGCCAGCGGGCGCATTCGCCACCCCGTCATGCCGGCGCATGCCGGCGTCCACGACTGGTCTTCGTGCCGCAAAGAAAGTCGTGGATGCCGGCATGCGCCGGCATGACGGGGGACCAGCTTCGCCCTCCGCCGCGTCCCATCGGGCGCTCCATCGGGCGCGACACCGCCCGATGGCTCCCGCCACACCGCCCAGCGTGTCCCGTCGCGCCTCACGACGGCGTGATGCACGAATCGGTCAGGACTCTTGACATATTGTCTCCCGGCAACCTTATGCTGCGGTGCACAATTGCTGCACTGCACCAGGAGGCGCCGTCATGGCCACCGTCGTCCACCCCGCTTCAGGCTTCGCCCGGCTCAATCCGCTGCCCGGCCTGCTGGCCGGCTTCGACCGCGTCGCCGCGCGCTGGCAGGCGCATCGCCGCCGGGCGCGCGAGCTCCGCGAGCTGTACGCGCTCGATGACCACGACCTACGCGATCTTGGCCTGAGCCGGTCCGACTTCCCGGCCATCCAGGACGGCACCTACCGCCGCGAGTAGCCGATTTGGTCGTGACGCCACCCCCCGTGTCATGGCCGGGCTTGGCCCCATAGGCATCAGGATCAGCCCGGGGCTGGGCAACATTCTCCCTCTCCCCTTGAGGGCTTGGGCCGCGAAGCGGACCGAGGTTGGGGGGAGGGGTTCCGGGGCGCAAGAAACTTCGGTGCGACCCTGGCACCGACCCCTCCCCCCGACCTCGGTCCGCTTCGCGGCCCAAGCCCTCAAGGGGAGGGGGAGGGTTTTCCCGGGCCATGCGCTTATCCGGATGCGTATGGGGCTTGACCCGGCAACCCATGACTTTGCCGCGGGCCACAGGAAAAGACGTGGGTGGCCGGGCCAAGCCCGGCCATGACACGGGGTGCAGTCCGCCAGAGCCGACGCAATTATTTGACAACAGGCCATCACGTCTCGAGCACGTAGCGCCCCGGTGCATCGTCCAGCGCCGGGTGCGCTGCACTGCCGATCCCCGGCGGCGGTCCTTCGGGACCCGCGTGCGCCGCCAGCCAGGCCGCCCAGTCGGCCCACCAGCTTCCGTCGTGGCGCGTGCTCGACGCCCGCCACTGCTCGGGCGTGTCGGCGGGCGCGTTGCCGTCGTTGACCCAAAAACTGCCCTTGCCGCCGGGCGGATTGATGATCCCGGCGATGTGGCCGCTCGACGCCAGCACGAAGCGCACTTTTCCCCCGGTCAGCCGCGTCAGGCGCCACGCCGCGTCCCACGGCACGATGTGGTCCCGCTCCGCGCCGACCGCGTAGGCATCGAGCGTGATCCGGCCGAGATCCAGCGCCTCGCCCTTGAGGTGGATCCTGCCCGGCTGGATCAGGTTGTTCTCGACATAGGTGTTGTGCAGATACCAACTGTGCGCGGCGCGGGTCATGCGCGTGCCGTCACTGTTCCAGTACAGCAGGTCGAACGCCGGCGGCTGCTGGCCCAGCAGGTAGTTGTTCACCACATTCGACCAGATCAGGTCGTTCGACCGCAGCAGGTTGAACATGTTCGACATTTCTCTGCTGTCGAGATAGCCGCGCTGCAGCATCTGCTGCTCGATGAAGTCGATCGCCGGCTCGCCCAGGAACACCGCGGTGTCGCCGACCTTGGCAAAATCCAGCAGCGAAACGATGAAGCTGGCGGCGCCGAACCGCGCGTCGCCCTTGGCCGCGAGCCAGGCCAGCGTCATCGCCAGCAGCGTGCCGCCGATGCAGTAGCCCATCACGTTGACCGTTGCGCTGCCGGTGATCTCGCGCACCACCTCGCTCGCCGCCAGCGGGCCGAGCGCCATGTAATCCTCGAACGTGGTGCCATCCATCGCGCTGTCGGGGTTCTTCCACGACACCACGAAGACGGTTAGCCCCTGCTGCACCAGGTAGCGCACCAGGCTGTTCTTCGGCTGCATGTCGAGGATGTAGAACTTGTTGATCCAGGGCGGCAGGATCAGCAGCGGGATCTTGTGCACCGTGGCGGTGGCGGGGGCGTACTGGATCAGCTCGATCAGCTTGTTGCGATACACCACTTTTCCCGGTGTCAGCGCGAGGTTGCGGCCGGGCGCGAAGGCGGTCGCGTCCACCATGCTCAGGCGGCCTGCCTTTAGGTCGTGCAGCAGGTTGCGCGCGCCGTCGGCCACGCTGGCGCCGCCGGTCTCCATCGCCCGGCGCAGCGCCTCGGGGTTGGTCAGCAGCAGCAGCGTCGGGCTCATGGCGTTGACGAACTGGCGCAGGTGGAAATTGAGCCGCTGGCGCTCGGCGGGGTCGAGGTCCGGCGCGTCGCCCTGGCGCAGCAGCCAGTCGGAGGCGAGCAGATACGCCTCCTTCAGCGTGCGGTAGGCGGGGTTGTCGTGCCACTCCGGCGCGGCGAAGCGCTTGTCGGCGGGGGGTGGGGGAGTGGCGTCCGGTGCGGCCGGGGCGGGGCCTTCCCGCCAGCGGCGAAACGTTTCGTCCCAGATCTGCGCGGCGGTGGTCAGCAGGCGCGCGTTCAGCTCGGCCGCGGTGGCGAGGGTGTTGCCAGGCTGGGCGAGCGACCGCAGCCAGACCGTGCGGAGCGCGCGGGCGATTTCCGCCCAGTCGACCGGCACGATGTCGCGCAGCGGATTGGCGTTCCAGAGCTGGTCGAGCGTGCCGAGCAGGGGGTCTTTCGCGATTAGGTCGTTGAGCTGCGTCAGGGCGGCCGCCAGCAGGTGGCCCGCGGCGGCATCCGGCGCGGCCTGCCACCATGGCGGCGCGGCGTGGTCGCTTCCGGTGCGCGCCGGGTCGGGCGAACCGAACGCGGCTTGCATCCAGGACGACCAGGCGCGCAGCACCTCGTCGGGGCCAGGCGCGGAAAATTCTGGCGCGGCGGCCGTTTGGTCCGACGGTGAGGCGGGGTCCTTGGTGCTCATGACTGTCCGACCGGCCCCCGGGGAGTGACCCGGGTCGGACGTTACGCCATTGTGGGGTTGCGCGCGATGGGCGGTTCGGCCGCCGGAGCGGACCGGGGCACGGCGCGGTGTGTTTTGGCGTGACGGCGGCCGTGGTCAGACCCGCGCACGGGTCATGCAGCCGTGTCGTGGCGGAACGGGCAGGTCGCGTCGGTCAGGGCCGCCGGCTTTGCGCCCGAGGCCTCGGACGGCGGGTGAAAAATCTCCAGGCGCACCTGCGCGGTGCCGTCCTGGCGCATGCCGAGCTGCGTCGCGGCGGCGGGCGAGAGGTCGATGATGCGGCCTTTGGCGAATGGTCCTCGACCGGCAATCCGCACCACGACCGACCGGCCGCTGGCAAGGTCGGTCACCAGGACTTGGGTTCCGAGCGGCAGCGTCGGGTGCGCGGCGATGAGCGCAGCGGACCCGGGCGTCGTGCCGCCGGCGGTCGCCTGGCCTGAGGCAGCGGGACGATACCAGGACGCGGTTCCGGTCTGCATGCACGGCTCAGGCGAGGGCGCCGGGGCACCTTTTGGTGCGGCACAGGCGGCCAACGCCGGCAGCAGGACGAAACTGGCCCATCGAGCGCGCATGTTGCGGATGGTAACGGACGTGCAGGGCGAAATGATAGCGGCAAGCGGGGGGCCGGGGGGTTTGGGTCGCGTGGTTCCTGCGTGTAGGCGGGGCGATACGCCCGGGCAGGTTGCACCGGGGGGGCGGGCCTTGGCTTCCCCGCCCGGCGGCCCACGCCGTCACTTGCTTGCCGCCTCGGTTCTCGCCGTCGATGACGGCGGCGCGGTATGAGCGGGTATGTGGACCCATATCGCCTCCGCCGCGTCGGACGGTAGCCGGCTGGACCTCTACGAGCGGGATGGCGTGTTCATGATACGCGCTGACGGCTGGGAGCTGATGAACGGGGCGTATCACGCGTCGGAGGACCAGCTCGGGCGGCTCGCGGGGCTGCTACCGCGCGCGTCGCAGCCGGCGATCCTGCTGGGCGGGCTGGGGCTTGGATACACGCTGGCGAGCCTGCTGGAGACGTTGCATGAGCGGTTCGGGACGGCGCCGGCGAGGACCACGGTGGCGGAGCGGTCCGGCGCCATGTTGCGCTGGTTCGGGAGCTGCGTGAACCCGCGGCTCGTGGCGGGGCTGCCGGCTGGCGTGCGGCTGGTGGAGAGCGACGTGGTGGCTTGGCTTGGCGCGGAGCGGGGCTGGGACGTGATCGTGCTGGATGTCGACAACGGGCCAAAAGCGCTGTCGAGCCCGGGCAACGCCGTGCTTTACGGGGAGGACGGGTTGGCGCGCTGTCGGGACAGCCTGGCGCCGTCGGGGCACCTGCTGCTGTGGGTGGGGTTCGAGGATTTGGGGTTTGTCACGCGCGCCCGCGTGGCGGGTTTTGCGGTCACGCGGCAATGCATTGCCTTGCCAAACCGGCTGGATCAGGCGCACGTGCTTTACGTGTTGTCGCGCGAGAAGCTGTCGTCGGCCGAGCGCGAGCGCGTTGGCTTGGAGGGGTAAGCCGGCAGTATGGCTGAACCCGACCCGATGCTGCGGCGTCCCGCAGCGGCTACGGCCCGGTTCAACTCATTGCGGACGTTCGCCACGACGGAAGGGCCGCCTCGCCGCGGCGATCGGGATCCGTTCGCTGGCCGCAGAGTCGGGTTCATGGAGAGCTCGCACGAGCCGGTAGCAGAACCGTTCATCAAGCACAGGTTACTGTTCTGGAGCAAACCAGAAGCCGATAGATTTCATATTCGAATCGACATCCAATGTCGCAGGAGATCCGGCACTATTTGAAAGATCTCCTAATAATCGTTTTAGAGCCCAAAACAAGTCGGCAGTCCTTGGCGGATCCAGCATTACCGTGGAGATATCGCCCTTCTCGAAGGCGCATTTCAAAAATAGCTGCTTCCCTGTGCTTTCAAAGGCAATTCCGGTTATCCTTAACTGCTCGGAAAGCGCGTGCCGCTTATCGTCGTCGGTGATTTTTGGCATTTTCTGCCCGGCAAAGCCCGTCATCAGTTTCGACCCTTGGTTGGTGCGGTCACCCCATGCTGGGGTATGGTTGAGGCTACGTGTGGCGACGCGCTGGATGGCGCGGAGGTCTCCTCAAGCAGAGCGTAGCACCGAGCGGCATCGGTGCTCAGCTCTTGATTGAGAAACTCCACTATCTTGGCCAACTCCTCCAGCGCACGCTGTGTATCAAAGTTGACGATATTGGCCCGCTCCGCAAATGCATCCAGATGCGCATCCAAAAGCAAATACTTATCGACAACGTCCGGCCCGCACAATGACAGATGGTTCAAGACAGTAGCGAGAGCAGGCTTGCGGATGATGTTTCGCCAGTCTTCCGTAAGAACGGCACCGGCCAGTGCGCGCGCCTTCTCGTCTGTGAAGTTCTCAACTCGGGTGATGCCTTCGGTCACCCTGTTTAAGACACTGGATATAAGCTTAATGGCACCGATTTCGGTCCCCGCCAGCCTTCGCCGATTGTCGTTCTTTAATTCTGTGTCTTGCTTCCGCAACTCGGCGGTCTGAATGTTCACCGCATTCACTTGGAGCTTTGCCGCGTTCCAGGCTCCGCAGTAGGCGATGACACCAGCAACCAGAGCAAGCAATCCGCCGATAAGGCTTCCCTGATCGCGGCCGATTTCATAGAGCGTTTGCATCACCAACTATCCCCAAGCGTCGAAGGCCTCGCGGCGACTCCGTTTCAGCCGCGTTAATGCCCGCTAGACAGCTTTGGTCAGTCATCGTCGTCATCTTCTTGGTCACTCGGACTGACGAATATCCTCCCTTGCCCAGGGGTGGTCACGGTATATCCTCCGCCGCCGTTCGGACTGACGAATGTCCTCCCTTGCCCAGGGGTGGTCACGGTATACCCACCGCCGCCGTTCGGATTGACGAAGGTCATGCCTTGCCCAGGGGTGGTCACGGTATACCCACCGCCGCTGTTCGGATTGGCGAAGGCCCTGGGTGGCGGGCTTTGTTGCTCTTGCCGCGGCAGTGGCAGAGCCTGCTGATAAAGTTGTCGTGTCGTTGGCAGAGTCCACTGCGCCATGGCCGGCGTGGCCGTGAAGAGAGCCAATGGAATCATGAGACACTTTTTCATTCGTTCCTCCCTTGCTCGACGCGCCACTCTCGCCAACGCGCTCCAGCAGCGCCTTCGTCGCCGGGATGCGTTCGTCCTCGAAGCACCAGGACAGGGCGACCGAACTGTCGAGCACGAAGCTCACGGGCGGCCTTCGCCCACAAGGTCCTTGATCGTCAGCCCGCCGAGGGTGACGCCCTTGCTGGCCTCCAGGATGCCGGCGACCGCCCGGCGTGCCTTGGCGCGGTCGAAGCCGGGTTCCGCGGGGACGATCTTGGCGATGGCCTTGCCGCGCCTGGTGATGATGACCTCCTCGCCGCGCTCCACCTGATCGAGCAGGTGGCCGAACTTGTTCTTTGCCTCGAAGGCACCCATCTCGCGCATCTGGCCCTGCAACTGACCGTACGGTTGGCTGGCTAGACTACTCAAAGCAGTCCGGGTCGGCAATGTCATGGTACGGATTCCTGACGGCGGTCGCGTTCTCCACGTGAGAAACTGGATGCGGACGTAGCTTGGTACGGGCAAGCAGGCAGCCGAGGTCCAGTGCCCGCCTCCCCTTTGGTGGACGCCCTGCCGCGCTTGACGCCCTGCCGCGCTTGACGCCCCGCCCCCCGCCCACCATAACCCCGCCATCCGGGTCGATCCCCCCACCCGGTCCCCGCCTGACGCGGGGGCTCCGCCGCTCCGCGAGGGTTCGCGCAGCGGCGATTTTTGCTTTGGAGTGACCGCAACCGTGTTCGAGGCCCGCCGTGATTGAGGCCATCCATGTTTGAAGCCCTGTCCGAAAAGCTGTCCGGCGTGTTCGACCGGCTGCGCCGGCGCGGCGCGCTGAGCGAGGCCGACGTCACCGAGGCACTCCGCGAGGTGCGGCTGGCGCTGCTCGAAGCGGACGTGGCGCTGGAGGTGGTGCGCGACTTCATCGCCAAGGTGCGCGAGCGTGCCATCGGGGTCGAAGTCCTGCGCTCAGTCACCCCCGGCCAGCAGGTGGTAAAAATCGTCAACGACGCCCTGGTCGACGCGCTGGGCGGCGAGGGGGCGGTGCCGCTCAACCTCGCCGCCGTGGCGCCCATCCCCATCCTGATGGTCGGGCTGCAAGGCTCCGGCAAGACCACCACGGCGGGAAAACTGGCGCTGCGGCTGCGCGACAAGCAACGGAAAAAAGTGCTGCTGGCCTCCCTCGACACCCAGCGCCCCGCCGCGCAGCTCCAGTTGCAGCAGCTTGCCGAGCGCGCCGAGGTGGCCAGCCTGCCCATCGTCGCCGGCCAGACGCCGGTCGAAATCGCCCGCCGCGCCATGGACACCGGGCGGCGCGAGGTGTTCGACATTGTCATCCTCGACACCGCCGGCCGCCTGTCGATCGACGAGGCGCTGATGGACGAGGTCAAGGCCATCCGCGCCGCGACCGAGCCGGCCGAGACGCTGCTGGTGGTCGATGCGATGACCGGCCAGGACGCGGTCAACACCGCGCGCGCGTTCAACGCGGCGCTGGGCGTCACCGGCATCGTGCTGACGCGGATGGATGGCGATGCGCGCGGCGGCGCGGCGCTGTCGATGCGCGCGGTCACCGGGGCGCCGATCAAGCTGGTCGGCGTCGGCGAAAAACTGGACGCGCTGGAGGATTTCCATCCCGAGCGGGTCGCCGGGCGCATCCTGGGCATGGGCGACATCGTCGGCCTGGTCGAACGGGCCGCCGAAACGATCGACCGCGACGAGGCGGAACGTCTCGCCGCGCGCATGACCAAGGGCACGTTCGACCTGAACGACTATGCCAGCCAGCTCAAGCAGATCACCAAGATGGGAAGTTTGTCCGGCATCCTCGGCATGCTGCCGGGCGCGGCCAAGGTGAAGGCGCAGTTGGCCGACGCCAACCTGGATACCAGGATTTTCAAGCGGCAGGCGGCGATCATTTCGTCGATGACGGTGAAGGAACGCCGCCAGCCCGACATCATCAAGGCCAGCCGCAAGAAGCGCATCGCGGCGGGGTCCGGCACCTCGGTGCAGGAGGTCAACAAGCTGCTGAAGCAGTTCGACGACATGACCACGATGATGAAGCGGATGACCAAGCTGGGCGAGAAGGGGCTGATGCGCCAGGGCATGGGCGCGCTGATGCCGCCCGGCATGCGCCCGGGCATGGGCGGCGGCTTCGGCCCGCCCGGCCGCCGGGGGTTCTGACACGCAGCCGAACCGATTGCCGAACCGAACGATCCCAACAGGAGACACCGATCGATGAGTTTGAAGATCCGCCTCGCCCGCGCGGGGGCCAAGAAGCGGCCGTACTACCACATCGTGGTGGCCGACAGCCGCAGCCCACGCGACGGCCGCTTCATCGAGAAGCTGGGCAGCTACAACCCGATGCTGCCGGCCGAGCATGCCGACCGCGTGCGCCTGGTCGATGCGCGCATCCAGCACTGGATGGGGCAGGGGGCGCTGCCGACGGATCGCGTTGCGAAGTTCCTCGGCAAGGCGGGGCTGGCGCCGATGCCGGCGTATCGCGAGCAGCCGCACAAGTCGGCGCCGAAGAAGAAGGCGCAGGAGCGCGCCAAGGCCGCCGCGGCGGCACCCGCCGGAGTGCCAGCGACTTAGCAACCAATGCCGGAGAACCGCATCCTGTTGGGCGTGATCGGCCGGCCGCACGGCGTGCGCGGGCTGGTGCATGTCACCAGTCACACCGCGGACCCGGCGGCGCTGGCGGCGTACGGTCCGTTGTCTGACGACAAGGGGCGGCGCTTCACGCTGACCTGGCGGGGCGAGGGTGTCGCCGAGGTTTTCGAAGTGCGCGACGGCATGCCGGTGCGGGTAGCGGATCGCGATGCGGCAGGGCGGCTGACCAACACGCGGCTGTATGTCGAGCGCGCGTGCCTGCCGCCGCCGGAGGACGACGAGTTTTATCTTGTCGATCTGATCGGGCTGGAGGCGGTGGATGTTGCGGGGGATGTGCTTGGTCGCGTGGTTGCGGTGCACGACTATGGTGCGGGCGCGAGTCTGGAGATCGCGCGGGAGGGGATGCCGCTGATTGTTCCGTTCACACGTGCCGCAGTGCCGCAGGTTGATGTTGCCGGCGGACGGGTGACCGTGTCGATGCCGGATGAAGTGGACGTTGGAGGCACGGACAACGATTCTCCGCCTCCCCTTGAGGGCTTGGGCCGCGAAGCGGACCAATGCCGGGGGGAGGGGGTGGCGCCGGGGTCGCACGAAAGCTTCGTACCGCGAGACCCGTCCCCCCAACCCCCTCCCTCAAGGGGAGGGGGAGAATTGACGCACCCGCCCATCCCCACTCCAGACGCGCACCCATGACCTGGCGCGCCACCGTCCTGACCCTGTTCCCCGAGGCCTTCCCCGGCCCGCTCGGCCTGTCGCTCGCCGGCCGCGCGCTGGCCGCCGGCCTGTGGTCGCTCGATGCGGTCAACATCCGCGACTATGCCACCGACCGCCATCGCACCGTCGATGACACCCCGTTCGGCGGCGGCGCCGGCATGGTGCTGCGCCCCGACGTGGTCGACTCCGCCATCGCCGCGGTGCTTGATCCCGCCGGTGCCGACGATCGCCCGCTGCTCTGTCTTACCCCGCGCGGCGCCCCGTTCACCCAGGAAGACGCCGCCCGCCTCGCCGCGGGCCCCGGCGTGATCCTGCTCGCCGGCCGCTACGAGGGCGTCGACCAGCGCGTCATCGACGCCCGCGCGCATGCGCGAGGTCTCCATCGGCGACTACGTGCTGTCCGGCGGCGAGCTGCCCGCGCTGGTGGTGCTCGACGCCTGCGTCCGGCTGCTGCCGGGCGTGATGGGCGCCGCCGACAGCGCCGACGAGGAAAGTTTTGCCACCGGCCTGCTGGAATATCCGCACTACACCCGCCCCGCCGAGTGGCAGGGCCGCGCGGTGCCGGAGGTGCTGCTCTCCGGCCACCATGCCGCCGTCGCCGCCTGGCGGCGCGCCGAAGCCGAACGCGTCACCCGTGCGCGCCGCCCCGACCTGTGGGCGCGCCACGCTGCGCGGGCGCCGCACGCGTCGCCGCCTGGCGACGCATCGAACCCAGTCAAGGCGCCGGTTGCCAGCCGCGCCACCGCGCCCTAATGGATCAGCACACGAGGACAATCCGATGAACATCATTCAGCGTTACGAAGCGGAGCAGGTGGCAAAACTGCTCGCTGCCCGCCCGGTGCCTGACTTCGCCCCCGGCGACACGGTGCGCGTCGCCGTCAAGGTGGTGGAGGGCGAGCGCGCCCGCACCCAGGCGTTCGAGGGCGTGTGCATCGCGCGCTCCAACAGGGGGCTGAACAGCAACTTCACCGTGCGCAAGATCAGCTACGGCGAGGGCGTGGAGCGCGTGTTTCCGCTGTATTCGCCCTCGATCGCCGAGATCGCCGTGGTGCGCCGCGGCGACGTGCGCCGCGCCAAGCTGTATTACCTGCGCGGCCGCTCCGGCAAATCCGCGCGCATCGCCGAGAAGGCGCGCGGCGCCGCGGGTGCCGCGCCGGTCGCGGCGGCAAGCGCCGCCGCGGGGGCCGTTGCAAATGCCACCGAGCCGAACGCCGACGCGCCCGCGCCCGAGTGAGGCCGCGGCGGGAACGCACCCAGTCGCAGAAGGGGGGAAAACCAGCCATGTCCGGAACCAAGCCGCGGACGCTGTTCGACAAGATCTGGGACAGCCACGTCGTCGAACGGCTGCCGGACGGCACCTGCATCCTCTACATCGACCGCCACCTGGTGCACGAGGTGACCAGCCCGCAGGCGTTCGAGGGCCTGCGCATGGCCGGCCGCCCCGTCCGCCGCCCGGACTGCACCATCGCCGTCGCCGACCACAACATCCCCACCGTCGGCTCACGCGTTCCGCGCGACATCAAGGAAACCGACAGCCGCATCCAGGTCGAGACGCTGGAGAAGAACGTCGTCGAGTTCGGCGTGCCCTACATCCCGATCCTGGACGTGCGCCAGGGCATCGTGCACATCATCGGCCCGGAACTTGGACTTTCCTTGCCCGGAACGACGATCGTCTGCGGCGACAGCCACACCTCGACCCATGGCGCGCTGGGGGCGCTGGCGTTCGGCATCGGCACGTCGGAAGTGGAGCATGTGCTGGCGACGCAGACGCTGCTGCAGTCGCCGGCGAAGAACATGCGGATCGAGGTGACCGGCACGCTGGGCTTCGGCTGCTCGGCCAAGGACATCGTGCTGGCGATCATCGGCAAGATCGGCACCGCCGGCGGCGTCGGCCACGTGATCGAGTACACCGGCGAGGCGATCCGCGGGCTGGATATGGCCGGACGCATGACGGTGTCGAACATGTCGATCGAGGCGGGCGCGCGGGCGGGGCTGGTCGCGCCTGATGATACGACGTTCGACTACGTGAAGGGCCGCGAGTTCGCGCCGAAGGGGGCCGCGTGGGAGCAGGCGGTCGCCTACTGGCGCACGCTGCCGTCCGACCCCGGCGCGGTCTACGATACCTCCGTAACGTTGGATGCCGGAACGATCGCGCCGATGGTGACCTGGGGCACCAACCCGGGCGCGGTGCTGCCGGTCACCGGAGTCGTTCCGGACCCGGCCGAGGTCGCCGACGTGGACGCGCGGGCGCAGATGCAGCGCATGCTCGACTACATGGCGCTGACGCCCGGCCAGAAGCTGGCCGAGCTGTCGATCGACGTGGTGTTCATCGGCTCCTGCACCAACGGGCGGATCGAGGACATCCGCGCTGCCGCCGCGGTGGCCAAGGGCCGCAAGGTCGCCGCCCATGTGCAGGCGCTGGTGGTGCCGGGATCGGGGCTGGTGAAGCAGCAGGCCGAGCAGGAGGGCCTGGACCGCGTGCTGCTGGAGGCCGGGTTCGAGTGGCGCGACCCGTGCTGCTCGATGTGCCTGGGGATGAACCCCGACAAGCTGACGCGCGGCCAGCGCTGCGCGAGCACGTCCAACCGCAACTTCGAGGGGCGGCAGGGGCCGGGCGGGCGGACGCACCTGGTCTCGCCGGCGATGGCCGCGGCCGCCGCGGTGACCGGGCACCTGACCGACGTGCGGGAGCTGGTGTGACACGCTCACCCTCCCATTGCCGCGCAATGGGTCCCTCCCTCTGACGCTTGCGGCAGACGGTTGGATGAGCGGGACCTGACCGGGAGAGAAACGATGGACGCATTCACCACCCTGACCGCCGTCGCCGCACCGCTGCCGATGGCGAACATCGACACCGACAAGGTGATCCCCGCGCGCTTCCTCAAGACGATCAAGCGCTCCGGCCTCGGCGTGCACCTGTTCGACACGCTGCGCTTCGACCAGAACGGCAACGAACGCCCGGAGTTCGTGCTGAACCAGGAACCCTGGCGCAAGGCGCAGATCATCGTCGCGCACGAGAACTTCGGCTGCGGCTCCTCGCGCGAGCACGCGCCCTGGGCGCTGCTCGACTTCGGTATCCGTTGCGTGATCGCGCCGAGCTTCGGCGACATCTTTTACAACAACAGCTTCAAGAACGGCATCCTGCCGATCCGCCTGCCTCGCGAGGTCTGCGACCAGCTTATCGACGATGCCAAACTGGGCGGCAACGCGCGCGTCACCGTCGACCTGGCCCGCCAGGTCGTCATCCGGCCGAACGGCGAGGAAATCCACTTCGATATCGACCCATTCCGCAAGCACTCGCTGCTGAACGGCCTGGACGACATCGGCCAGACGCTGCAGCACCGCGCGCGGATCGACAGTTTTGAGACCGCGCGGCACCAGGCGCAGCCCTGGATGCCAAGCACCGTCGGCACCTGATCGTCCCATAATCAAACAGGAACCGCGCCATGCCTGCCAACAAGACGCTGCTGGTTCTGCCGGGTGACGGGATCGGTCCGGAGGTGATGCGCGAAGTCCGCCGGGTGATCGACTGGATGGACCGCCGCCGCATGGTGACGTTCGAGATGTCGGACGACCTGGTCGGCGGCGCCGCGCTCGACGCCCGCGGCGTGCCGATCACCGAAGAAACCATGGCCAAGGCCCGCGAGGCCGATGCCATCCTGTTCGGTTCCGTGGGCGGTCCGAAATGGGAGGCGCTGGGCTTCGACAAGCGCCCGGAAATCGCCATCCTGCGCCTGCGCAAGGAACTCGACCTGTTCGCCAACCTGCGCCCGGCCATCGTGCTCGATCCACTGGTCGATGCCTCGACGCTGAAGCCCGAGGTGATCCGCGGCCTCAATCTGATGATCGTGCGCGAGAGCACGGGCGGCATCTATTTCGGCACCCCGCGCGGCATCGAGGACCTGCCGAACGGCGAGCAGCGCGGCTTCGACACCGAAAGCTACACCACCGGCGAGATCGAGCGCGTCGCCCGCATCGCCTTCGAGCTCGCGCGCAAGCGGCAGAACCGGCTGTGCAGCGTGGAAAAGGCCAACGTGATGCAGTCCGGCCTGTTCTGGCGCCAGACCGTGACCGCGCTGCACCGGCGCGAGTTTTCCGACGTTGCGCTGTCGCACATGTATGCCGACAACTGCGCCATGCAGCTTGTGCGCAACCCGCGCCAGTTCGACGTGATCGTCACGTCCAACATCTTCGGCGACATTCTGTCCGATCTCGCCTCGATGCTGACCGGCAGCCTGGGCATGTTGCCCTCGGCGACGCTCGGCGCGGTGCAGTCATCCGGCAAGCGCCATGCCCTCTATGAGCCGATCCATGGCAGCGCGCCCGACATCGCGGGCAAGGGCATCGCCAATCCGATCGCACAGATCCTCAGCTTCGCGATGCTGCTGCGTCATTCGTTCGGCATGGAGGAGGACGCGGCGCTGATCGAGGGCGCCTGCACCAAGGTGCTGGCCAGCGGGTTGCGTACCGCCGACGTGATGGCCCCGGGCACCGCGCGCGTCGGCACCTCGGTGATGGGCGAGGCGATCATTCGCGAGCTGGACAAGCTGGCGTAGGGCAGGGGGGCGGCGCCGAGCGTTCCGGTCCCGGTCCGCCATCCGGCGACCGAAATGATGACTCTTCGGCGTCATGGCCGGCCTTCGCCGGCCATGACGGTAGGAGCGGTCGGCGCCTGCGGTACGTCGGTCCGTTGGCCGGTTGATATAGTGAGCTGCTTCTGGCCACTCACGCGCGCGATCGGTTTCGCAGGGTTCAGCAGTGCGCCAGCGATCGACATTCAGACGCGATTGACAACAATCCGGGATAAGGTGCCTGATCAAACTGCCAGCCGCCCCCAGTGCGTAACATCAGCGCGCGGTTCTGCCGACGGCTCTCGTCTGTGCGCCTTGAGGACACATGACCGACCGGCTCCCCGTCACACCCAAAGCAGCCGCCCCGCAACCCACGGGCGACCGCGCGACCGCGGGTGCATCCGCGCATCTGGCGCCGGGGACATCGGACCTGGCCGTGCGTCCGCTCGCCGAGCTGCTGCAATCGCTGCATTCCACCGAGGCGGGCCTGAGCGCGTCCGCTGCCGCCGCTATCCTTGCGACGGTCGGACCGAACCAGATCGAGACGATCAAACGGAAGAGCCTGCTGGTGTCCTTTCTCGGACGGTTCAGCAATCCGTTGGTGCTGATCCTGCTGTTCGCCGCGGCCATGTCGGCGTTCACCGGGGATGTCCCAAGCTTCGTCATCATCACCGCCATCGTGCTCATGTCGGTGATCCTCGACGTGACGCAGGAGCACCAGGCCGAAATTGCCGCGGAGAGTCTGCGCGCGAAGGTTTCCTATAACGCCAAGGCGCTGCGTGACGGACAGCCGGTCGAGGTTCGTGCGACAGACGTCGTGCCTGGCGATGCCGTGCTTCTCGCGGCCGGCGATCTGGTGCCCGCCGATGCACGGCTGATCGAAGCCCGCGATCTTTACGTCGACGAAGCGCTGCTGACCGGCGAACCCTATCCAGCCGAGAAGGACGCCGCGCCAACCTCCACCGCGGCCCCGCAAGAGAGCGCCTTCCCCCGCAATCTGGTATTCATGGGAACCTCGGTGGCGAGCGGAACCGCCAAGGCGGTGGTCCTGGCGACCGGGCGCAAGACCCAGCTCGGCTCGATCGCCAACGTGCTGCAGAAGCCGCCGCCGCCGACCGCATTTGCCATCGGCATCCAGAATTTCGGCCTGATGATCCTGAAGATCACGGTGTTCCTGATCCTGTTCGTGGTTCTCGTGAACATCCTGTTCCATCGGCCATTTCTCGAATCCTTCCTGTTCGCGCTCGCGCTCGCCGTCGGGCTCACGCCGGAATTGCTGCCGATGATCGTCTCGGTCACGCTGGCGCGCGGCGCGATGCGCATGGCGCAAAAAGAGGTGATCGTGAAGCGGCAGTCCGCCATCGATGATCTCGGCAGCATGGACGTGCTGTGCAGCGACAAGACCGGAACGCTCACCGAAGCCCACATCAAGCTGGTCCGCGAAGTGGAGCTTGGCGGACAGGACAGCGGCACGGTCATGCAGATGGCGCAGCTTAACGCCGCGTTCGAGACCGGGCTCAAGAGCCCGCTGGACGAGGCGATCCTGGCGGCCGGGAAGATCGATCTTACGGCCTGGCACAAGAGCGACGAAGTGCCGTTCGATTTCGAGCGGCGCCGGGTTTCGATCCTGATCGAAGGCGGCGGCCGGCGCCTCATCGTGGTGAAGGGCGCGCCAGAAGACGTCCTGCGCCTCGCGTCCCGTTATGAGCGGCAAGGATCGCCGCCGCTGCCGCTGGATGATGCGGCGCGCAAGACCGCCGAGGCGACACTCAACGCCCTGGGCGCCGATGGCTTCCGGACGCTAGGGGTCGCGTGGCGCGAGGTCGAACCGGACCGCCAGCACGCCAGCGTCGCCGACGAGACGGAGCTGACCTTCGCCGGCTTCCTGGCCTTCCTCGATCCGCCGAAGGCCGGGGCGCGAGAGGCGCTGACGGCGCTCGCCAAGCTCGGTATCGCCGTGAAGGTGGTGACCGGCGACAATGAACAGGTCACACGGCATGTCTGCGGCGAGCTCGGCCTTGCCATAAGCGGAACGCTGAACGGCCCGGAGATCGCGGCTCTGACTGACGAGGCGCTGCTGGCCAGGGTCGGCAGCACGACCCTGTTCTGCCGGGTCACGCCGCAACTGAAGTCGCGCATTATCGCGGCGTTGCGGCGCAGGGGCCACGTCGTCGGCTATATCGGCGACGGCATCAACGACGCGCCGTCGCTGCATGCCGCCGATGTCGGCTTCTCGGTGGACACCGCGGTCGACGTCGCCAAGGAGGCGGCGGCCATGATCCTGCTGCGCAAGGATCTCGGCGTGCTGGCGGAGGGCGTGCGCGAAGGCCGCCGAACCTTCGCCAACATCATCAAGTATATGATGATGGCGGTGAGCTCGAATTTCGGCAACATGTTCTCCATGGCGGGCGGCGTGTTGATCCTGCCCTTCCTGCCAATGCTGCCGACCCAGATTCTGCTGAACAACCTGCTGTACGATCTATCGGAAACGATGATCCCGCTGGACCGGGTGAGCGACGCGACGTTGGCGCGACCGAGCCGCTGGGACCTCGACGTTGTCCGCAAGTTCATGTACGTGTTTGGGCCGCTGAGTTCGGTGTTCGACTTCGTTACCTTCGGCCTGCTGCTTTGGGTGTTTCGGGCCGACGAGGCGCTGTTTCATACCGGCTGGTTCGTCGAATCCCTCGCCACCCAGATCCTGGTGATCTTCATCATCCGCACCGCGGATCCGTTGCGGGATCGGCCGCATCCGGCGCTGGTGGCAAGTTCGCTCCTGGCCTTCGCCGCGGCGGTGGTGCTGCCCTATGTGCCGTTTGCACACTGGCTCGGCTTCGTTCCGCTGCCCGCCGCAATGATGGGCGCGCTCGCGCTGGTGGCCATCGCCTATCTTCTCTCCGTCTACGTCGTGAAACGCTGGTTCCAAAAGCGCTATGGGCTGAGCTAGGCCGATGACCCCGCTTGCCGGCCAAGACCAGTGTGACGGCTTTGCCGTACGCCGGAGCGTCGGGACTTATGGGCGCGCGGAGCCTGTCGCCCCCATCGACACGCAGGGCGCGGCGATGTTCTGCGCCGGCCGTTGCCTGCACTTTCCAGAGCGAGAGAAGCCATGATCCCACTCACTGATGCATCGCAACGCCCCTCGCGCCGTCCCATCGCCACCATGAGCATCATCGCGCTGAGCGTGGTGGCTTTCATTCTCGAGTTGATGGGAGGCGACGAATTCGTCACCGCATGGTCGGTGGTGCCTGCCGACATCGTTGCCGGCCGTCACTGGATCACGATTGTGACGGCGCTGTTCATGCACGCGAGCTGGTCGCACATCATTGGCAACATGGTGTTCCTCTGGGCGTTCGGCCCGGAGATCGAAGACGCCATGAATCCCGGGCGGTACGTGGCGTTCTACCTGGCCGGCGGCGTGATCTCGATGCTCGCGCAGGTTGCCGTCGATCCAACATCCACGGTGCCCAATCTGGGGGCGAGCGGCGCGATCGCCGCGGTGATGGGTGCGTTCATGGTCACCTACCCAACTGACAGGATTCGCACGATCCTGCTCATTGGCTGGTTCGTCCGCATCACGTTCATCCCGGCCGCGCTGCTGATCGGGTTCTGGTTTATCGTCCAGCTTATCAGTGTTGGCGTGGTCGCCACTGACGTGCAGTCGGGCGGCGTGGCGTATGTGGCGCACATCGCCGGCATGATCTTTGGGGCCGCCACCGCGCGTCTGTTCGAGGAGTCGCGCCGGCCGCCCAGTGGATGGAACCAAGACTGATCGCGTCTGGGCCTGCTCCCCCGGCCGGACAGCGACGGACAGGGCGTTGGGAGTTCGCGCCTTGCACTCAATCTGCGAACTTTGCCCATGCACCTTGCACGAACCTGGAAGCCTCAAAGCAGGGCTGAGATGGTGCTGCGCGATCGACCTCGGCCCACGCCGGTGCTACGAAATCTGGTGTGTTGCTCGCCACGCCTTCCGCACAAGGCGCGATATCGGTGGCGTTCTGGCCACCGCTTGACGCCGGCGGTGGTCGTATCGCGATGAGCGCCTACCGCTTGTCAGAGTCGCGGCGCCCCGCTGAAGGTTGCGCTTCGCCACCTTCCTCTTGCCGTAGCTGAGAGATCTGCGCCGATGTCTCGCCCGATTTGGCTCAAGCCGCCGCCGTTTCCGGGCGGTCTTCTCACCAAGGCGGGACACGCGCCGGACCGGGGCGGCGGAGGCCTCGGCAGGTCGAGCGGTGCGCTGCTCAACCGGTCTGACCTGGCTTCGGTCGCGCTGGTTGTTACCGTCGTCGTGGTCCTGGCAATCGGCGTGGTCGGAATGTTCGCGCCGATGTCCACCATCCAGGGCCAGCCAGGCTCGCTCGATCCAAGCCTGCTGCCCGAGTACGCCGTCAGGACCGTGCTGCGCATGCTCCTGGCCATGGTCGCTTCCCTGGTCTTCACCCTGACGTACGGAACATTGGCCGCGAAGAGCCGGCGGGCCGGGATGGTCCTCATCCCCCTGCTGGACATCCTGCAGTCGGTGCCGGTCCTGGGATATCTTTCGTTCACCGTGACATTCTTCCTGATGCTGGTTCCGCACCACGTGTTGGGGGCGGAGCTGGCGTCGATCTTCGCCATCTTCACCAGCCAGGCGTGGAACATGGCGTTCAGCTTTTTCCAGGCCCTGCGGACCGTGCCGCGCGACCTCGATGAGGCGAGCCGCGGCTTCCGCTTCTCGACATGGCAACGGTTCTGGCGGCTCGAGTTTCCGTTCGCGGTGCCCGGGCTGGTGTGGAACATGATGATGAGCATGTCCGGCGGCTGGTTCTTCGTCGTTGCGTCCGAAGCGGTCACGGTCGGCGATCAGCAGTTCGCGCTGCCGGGCATCGGCTCGTATGTGGCACTGGCGATCCAGCGGCAAAATCTTGCCGCGGTCGGCTGGGCCATCCTCGCAATGACCCTGGTGATCCTGGCGTATGACCAGTTGATGTTCCGGCCGCTGGTCGTCTGGTCGGACGGTTTCCGCGTCGAGCAGACCGCCGCGCAAACGACGCCACACTCATGGTTCCTCCAGTTGTTGCGGCATTCCCGCGTGATGCGCCTGGCGGCGCGCCCGCTGGAATTTGCCATGCGACGATTGTTCCGGGCCCGGCTGCTCAATCTGGTCCCGGCCGGGGGTTTGACGACCGTCCCGTCAAGGATGGGGCGGATGGTGGACGTGGCCTGGTACGCCTGTATCGGCGTGGCGACGGCCTGGATCGTCAGCGAGGTCGTCCGCTACATCGCGACCGGCGCCGGCTGGGCCGACGTTGGGTTGGCCTGCGAGCTTGGCGCGTTCACCTTGCTGCGCGTGGCGAGCATGGTCGCGGTGGCCTCGCTGATCTGGGTGCCGATCGGCGTCATCATCGGCCTGCGTCCGAAGCTGGCGGAGCAGGTGCAGCCGCTGGCGCAGTTCCTTGCGGCCTTCCCGGCCAACCTGCTGTTCCCGCTGTTCGTCGTTCCCATCGTGCGGTTTCACCTCAACACCGATATCTGGCTTACCCCGCTGATGATCATCGGAACCCAGTGGTATATCCTGTTCAACGTCATCGCAGGCGCCACCGCCTACCCGACCGATTTTCTCGAAGCCGCGCAGACCTTCCGCTTTCATGGTTGGCAATGGTGGCGGATCGCGCTGTTGCCGGGCATCTTTCCCTATTACGTGACGGGAGCGATCACCGCGTCCGGCGGCGCCTGGAACGCCAGCATCGTTTCGGAGGTGGCATCCTGGGGGTCCGATCACCTCACGGCCCATGGTCTGGGTGCCTACATCGCCCAGATGACCACCGCCGGCGACTTTCCGCGCATCGTGCTCGGGATCGCCGTGATGTCGGCCTACGTGGTCTTGTTCAACCGTGGGGTTTGGCGACAGCTCTATGCCTATGGCGAGCGCAACTGTCGGCTGGATTGAAAGGAAACAACCGTGCATCCGGCGACTGATCCAGGTGTGGGCGATACAGGCGTTGGCACGACGGCCGTCGCCACGACGGGCCTTGGCGCGACGGACGGGGCCGTGGGCGAAACCGAACTTGAGCTCCGCCACGTGCGGCAGACCTATCCGACGCCCTCGGGTCAGCCCTTCCTGGTGCTGGACGACATCAACCTGACCCTGCACGCCGACGAGATCGTCGGGCTGCTGGGGCGCTCCGGCTGCGGCAAGTCCACGCTGCTGCGCGTTGTGTCGGGTCTGGCGCTCCCGGCGAGCGGCGAGGTGCTGTATCGCGGCGGCCCCGTGCGGGGCCCGGCCGAGGGGATCTCCATGGTCTTCCAGACCTTCGCGCTGTTCCCCTGGCTGACGGTGCTGGAGAATGTCCAGGCCGGGCTGGATGCGATCGGCGTTGCCGAAGCCGAGGCCCGGACGCGCGCGCTGGCGGCCATCGACCTGATCGGTCTCGACGGGTTTGAAAACGCGTATCCCAGGGAGCTTTCCGGCGGCATGCGCCAGCGCGTCGGCTTCGCGCGCGCCATGGTTGTGCGGCCCGCGATCATGTTGATGGATGAGCCGTTCTCCGCGCTCGACGTGCTGACGGGCGAGACATTGCGCAGCGACTTCATCGAGCTGTGGACGGCAAAACATTTGGCGATCAAATCGATCCTGCTGGTGACCCACAACATCGAGGAGGCGGTCTTCATGTGCGACCGCATCCTGATCCTGTCCTCCAACCCCGGCCGCATCGCCGCGGAGATCGTCGTCCCCCTGCCCCGCCCGCGCGAGCGCCTGGCGACCGCGTTTCGTGATGTCGTCGACGACATTTACAGCCGGATGACGGCAGGACCGGCCCCGGCCGTCGGCAACAAGCCGGCCGAGCCGATGGCGAGCATCAGCACCATGCTGCCGAACATGTCGGGCGTGCGGATCGTCGGCATGGCAGAGGTGCTGTCACAGCCACCGTTCAACGGCCGAGCCGACCTGCCCGTGCTGGCGGCGCGCCTGCATCTTGAGATGAATGATCTGTTTCACCTGGCGGAGGTGACGCAGATGATGGGTTTTGCCGAACTGCACAGCGGCGACGTGCACCTGACGGCGGCCGGGCGCGCCCTTGCCGAGGCGGACATGCCGAGCCAAAAGCGCCTGTTCGCCGATCACCTGCTGCGCTCGGTGCCGCTGGCGGCGCATATCCGTCGGGTCCTCGACGAACGACCCAGCCATACGGCGCCGCGTAGCCGCTTCCTCGACGAACTGGAGGATCACCTGAGCACCGAGGACGCCGAACATACGCTCAGTGCCGTCATCGGCTGGGGGCGATATGCGGAAGCCTTCGCTTACGATCACCCGAGTCGGATGTTCAGCCTGGAAAACCCGCAGTGAACAACGCTGCACACCCTGCGGTCATCGCTGATCGGCGACCACGCCGGAAATCGCCGGATGACCATCCTGCGAAATTTTCGCGCGGTCCGCGGTCTGCGTCCAACAGCGGGAGACAATCGATGGTTGGCTTTTGCCGCGCCGCGGCCAAGCGTGGACCGGCTCGGCGATGAGCCCGCGAAGGCACCGAGAATGGCACCGCGCAGGCAAGGTAGGATGGCTGCGCGCGGCCGTGCTGGGCGCAAATGACGGTATCCTGTCGACCGCGAGCCTGGTCCTGGGCGTCGCCGCGGCAAACGCCAGCCGCAGCGCCGTATTGATCGCCGGGATCGCCGGCCTGGTCTCCGGCGCCATGTCCATGGCCGCGGGCGAGTACGTGTCGGTGCATTCGCAGAAAGACACGGAACAAGCTGACCTTGCGCGCGAAGGCGCGGAGCTGCGGACGGACGACGCCGGCGAGCACAGGGAACTGGCGGACATCTACGTTGGCCGTGGGCTTGATCCCGCACTGGCAAGGCAGGTCGCCGATCAGCTCATGGCGCACGACGCCCTCGGCGCGCATGCGCATGACGAACTCGGCATCACGGCGACCCTGCAAGCCCGTCCCGTCCAGGCCGCGCTGGCGTCGGCGGCCAGTTTCACGTTTGGTGCCGCCATGCCGCTCATCGTGACGGCCTTGGTCCCGCCGGCGGGTCTGCTGATCGCCGTCCCGGCGGCATCGCTGCTGGTGCTGGCGTGTTTGGGGGCATTGGCGGCGCGGGAGGGCGGCGCGCCGATCCTGCCCGCCACCATACGAGTCACCTTCTGGGGTGCGCTGGCGATGGGTGTCACGGCGGGCGTCGGTGCCCTGTTTGGCGCGGTCGTATGAGCGGGACACTCGCGCGTGCCGGTGACCGACAGCCATTCGCCCATGGCCATGGAGCATGCTCCGGCCAGCAATCCGGCATGCGTCTCTTCGACCGCGGCGAGGCGACGGTACACCTCGGCGCCTGGGGATTCTTCTCCATCGCCGCCAACGTGCGATAGAGCGCCGCGCTGTCGACTTCCGCCTGAAGATTGGCCGCGTATCTCTGCCGCGAACCGGAGCCCGTCATCGCCGGTTGTCCCTGCCGCCCTCGCCGGGCCGCCCTCGCCGGACGCTTACGCGGCCTTCGCTGCCTGTTGCGCGATCTGTGGCCGCAACGGCGCGAATTCCTCGCCTGTCAAGGTCTCTTTCTCCATCAGAAGCTGCGCTCCCGCTTCGAAGTCGCTCCGCTTCTTTTCCAGGATCTCCCGTGCGACCCGGTCGGCCGCCTCGATCAGCTCGCGGACCGCCAGATCGATCTCGCGGCCGGTTGCCTCCGATGCGCTGACCACCTGGTCCTGTTCGGCGAGAAAGGTTTGCGGGCGGGGCGCATAGGTGCGCTGCCCGATGGTGGGGTCCATGCCGTATTTCGTAACCATCTCGATCGCGACCTCGGTCGCTCGCTGCAGATCGTCACTTGCGCCGGTGGACACGTCGCCATCAAAGGCCAGTTGCTCGGCGGCCCGCCCGCCCAGGAGCACGGCCAGCCGGTTCTTGAGCTCGCTGGCGGCGAGCAGGAACCGGTCCTCGGTCGGCCGCTGCATCGTATAGCCGAGCGCACCAACGCCGCGCGGGATGATCGAGACCTTTTGCACCGGATCGACCCCCGGCAGGTTCGCCGCGACCAGCGCATGGCCCATCTCATGGTGCGCGACGCGCCGGCGTTCCTCCTTGCTGAGCACGCGGCTCTTCCGCTCAAGTCCGCCCACGATGCGTTCGATCGCGACGACAAAGTCGTTGAACGAGACTTCATCGGCCTTGCGACGCGTTGCGGCGATCGCGGCTTCATTGATCAGGTTGGCGAGATCGGCGCCGGTGAGGCCGGTGGTCAGCGCGGCCACCTTGTCGAGATCCACGTCCTTGCCGATGTGGATTTTTCGCACATGCACCTTGAGGATGGCGAGCCGGCCGGCATGATCGGGGCGGTCAACCGCCTCCTGCCGATCGAAGCGGCCCGCGCGCAGCAACGCCGGATCGAGGATCTCGGGCCGGTTGGTGGCGGCGAGAAGGATGACGCCGATGCTCGGGTCGAAGCCGTCAAGCTCGGAGAGGAGCTGGTTGAGCGTCTGCTCCTTCTCATCGTTTCCACCGAAGCCACCAGTGCCCCGGCTGCGTCCCAACGCATCGATCTCGTCGATGAAGATGATCGCGGGTGCGGCCTTGCGCGCCTGCTCGAACAGATCGCGCACCCGCGCGGCGCCGACGCCCACGAACATCTCGACGAATTCCGAACCGGAGATGGAGAAGAAGGGAACCCCGGCCTCGCCGGCGACGGCGCGCGCCAGCAGCGTCTTTCCGGTGCCCGGCGGTCCCACGAGCAGAATGCCCTTGGGAACGCGGGCGCCGAGTCTGCCGTAGCTTTTCGGATCCTTGAGGAAGGAAACCACCTCCTGAAGTTCGGACTTCGCTTCATCGACACCGGCAACGTCGGCAAAGGTCACCTTGGTGTCCTTTTCGACATAGACCTTGGCGTTCGACTTGCCGAGCGTCATGAGCCCGCCAAAGCCCTGGCGATCGGCGAGATGACGAACCCCGTACATCCAGATCGCGTAGAAAATCACGGCCGGCACGATCCACGACAGCAAGGCCGGGATCAGACCGCCGGAGGGCACCCCCGTCACCACGACACCCTTGGCCGCGAGCTTATCCGCAAGCGCAGGGTCGACGCGCGTCGTGACAAATTCGGTCTTCCCGCTCGGCAGCTTGTCCTTCACCTTGCCTTGGATCGTGTCCTGAGCGACCGCGACCTCGGTCACCTGGCCTTGCGCGACGAGCTGCTCGAACTGGCTGAAGGGAATGGTTTCGACCTGCGCGTAGGTCGCCAGCCACCATTGCAGGAGCAGAATGGCCATCGCGGCCGCGAAAATGTACCAGACGGTGATGTTCTGCTTTTGTGACGATGGGTCCGAGGCCATGCGTACCTCCTGTCAGGTGCCCGGATCAGCGCAGGTCAGGGCGGGCAGCTTCTTGTTGTATCGCATCCCTGACCAATGAGACGTCATGCGGCGCCACAGGCCCCTCAGGGCCGACGGTCCCGGCGTATCAGGCCGGGACCACCGCGATGGGGGCGGTCCTTGTGGTGAATTTCCCGTCGGCCATGATTGTTTCCTTTCGCATTCCTGGCAAATCCGCGGAACATGAGTCCGCCTTGAGACCGGCGGAACGATTGCGCCCACACGGTCAGCCGTTTGCCGCCCCGGGGAAATCATCCGTCAACTGCTTGACCACATCGCGTCCGGCGAGCGCCATCATCACGACGGCGACACCCGACATGATCAGGTTGATGCCGACGAGCAGGCCCAGTACCCAGGCGGCGGTGATCGGCCAGCCGGCAATGATGATCGCGGCCAGCACCAGGTCCGCGATGCCGCTGGCCAGCAGCCAGCCCCATGAGCCGGGCATCAGCTCGCGGTAGGCGATCGATATCACGGTCTGGAAGACGCCCTCGACAATGAAGAACGCGGTCAGCACCAGGGTCAGCGACAACGCGCCGGTCATCGGCTTCCAGATCAGCAGGATGCCAACCACCACCGAAAGTGCCGCCGTGATAAGACTCCACACGAAGGCCGGGAGGTCGCCGATCGAGAATATGACAACGAGCCCGACGACTCCGCTGATCAACAGCAGGCACCCTACGAAGACGCTGATGACAAAGGTTGCCGCGACCGGCGCAGCGACCGCAAGCACGCCAAGGATGATCATCACCGCGCCCTGGAACAGCAGCAGCCGCCAATGGGAGTTCAGCGCGCCCCTCATGGCGCGTTGCATGTGGGTGAGTTCTCGCTTGATGGTAGCCATCGGTGCCTCCTCTGGCATCAATCCGCGTGAACGGGTTGCCTGCTGCCCGCTGCGGCGAGCGGGTTACGCAGCGCGGTTTCCTTGGCTTGACCGAGCAAGGTTCGCGGCAACCACGGTGGCAGGCTTGCCGACCGCATAGAGCCTTTCGTTGTGGCCGGCCCGGATCATTAACGCGCGATGGCCCCCGCCCCGCGATCGCCAACTTGGTCCAAATCCCCAACGTACTCAAGAGCGGCCGCTGCGCCTGGCGCGCGACGCGATCATTTTCTGTCCGTTTATCTCCGTGGGGACACGTTCTTGGCGCCGATCGAACCCGAAGAATGCGTCGACCGTCTCACCCGGATGCCGCCGCCCGCTCCACCGCAGCGCGGCGGGCCGGCATCGTGGGGGCCATCCGCTCGCGCACCAGGGCCAGCACCTCGGCCGGCGCCGTCTCCGGCCGGCCGGCGTTGAACGGCGGGGCAGGGGCGTATTCCAGCGCGAGCTGGATCGC
Source organism: uncultured Alphaproteobacteria bacterium (assembly GCA_963773345.1). Classification (GTDB taxonomy): domain Bacteria; phylum Pseudomonadota; class Alphaproteobacteria; order Acetobacterales; family Acetobacteraceae; genus Palsa-883. The sequence goes on from CAVZBG010000011.1 coordinate 821,174, forward strand.
CTGCGCCGCCAGTGGGCCGGCCAGTTCGGTCGCCAGCGTCAGCGCGAAGTCGATGCCCGCCGTCACCCCGCCGCCGGTCAGCACGTTGCCGTCGCGCACCACGCGGCCCGGGTCGGGCACGGCGCCGAACAGCGCCAGCAGGTCGCGCCACGCCCAGTGGCAGGCGGCGCGCTTGCCGCGCAGCAGGCCCGCGGCGCCGAGGATCAGCGAGCCGGTGCAGACCGAGGTGACGTAGCGCGCCCCGTCGGCCAGCCGGCGGATCGCCGCCATGTAGACCGCGTCCCGCATTGCGTCGGTGCAGCCGTAGCCGCCCGGCACGCACAGCACGTCGCAGCGCTCGATCGTCTCCAGCGCGGCCAGATCGGCGAACACCAGGCCGTCGGCGGCGACCGGCGCGCCGCCGACCGAGGCGGTGGTGAGCTTCGCCCCCGGCAAGCGCGCCAGGAACTGGTGCGGGCCGGTGAAGTCCAGGTGGGTGACGCCGGGATAGAGCGGGAAGACGATGCTGATCGGCTCGGCCATGACAGGGTGCTCCTGGGGTTGACGCGGCAGTATCGCGCACCGCGGCGGTGTCTGGAATGACGTAGATCCCTCTTTTACCGTCATCTGACGCCGGTTGGGGTGTGCCGCGAGCTTACGTCTCGGTTTGGGTCAGCAACCGCTGGATGGCCGCAACGAACGTCTCGGCCTCCTGAACCGCCCACCTGGGTTTTTCGAGCGGCACGGGTTCCGCAAGGTAATCGCCTGTCAGTCGCAACTCGTGCACGCGGTTGAAGGAGCGCCCCAACTCGGCGGGCAGACGTCCCGTTTGCACCAGATGCAACCCGAAGGTCCCGATCAGTCCGCTGTGGGCTTTGTGGTGATCCTGTGCCGTACCGATCGCGGCCCACGTGAGGGCAGCCATGGCGCCGTCGAACATGGCGTAATAGGCGCGGTTGGTCGCCCCGTCGCTATCTCCGGCACTGAGCAGAATCCGAGCTGATGCCAGCGCCTGCCTCGCCTTGTCCATAATCTCGCTTGTCATCGCAGCCTGATTCCATCGTCTGCGATCTTGTGAACAAGGGCAGGGTTGGCAAACCGTTCAGGGTGCGCCAGGTCGCCGATCCAAATTGGGAACGGTTGCACCAGGACGCCGGTTTCCATCAGTACGTCAAAGGCGATTCCTGCCATGTCCAGCTTGGTGTCGATGAAATCGCCCCGCGGCCCATTCAGCACAATTGCAAGGTCAAGGTCGCTGTCCGGCCGGTGATCGCCGCGCGCGCGCGATCCAAACATGATGATTTCCGCAACGTCGTATGTGTCGCTCAGCTTTCTCAGGAAAGCCGAAGCGACGCGGTGCGCGACCGCCTGTTCCCGTTGCTCTGCGTCGTACGGTCTCATGCCGCAGGGTACCACGCCGGAGGCGTCATATCCAATCCGCTTTCCGGTTCATCCCGCCCATCGATATCTACCCACGAGCCTTGGGTCGCGTTCGCGATGTCGCCGCAGAGCCTCCCGCGCCCCGGCAATCGCGTTCTCTCGCTCGTCCGCCGACCAGGGGTAAGTCGCGAACATGCCGGCCGATCCGGCGGCGTTCGGCGACGCCCGGTTGCGCAAGCTACGTACCCCTGTGCTGCAAGTCCCCTCCCTGATCGTGCCGGGGAGCTCAAACCTTCTGGTCAATCCCGCACATCCGGACGCCGCACGGGCGAGCATTATCGCCAGGCGGCGGTTCGCGTTCGACCGGCGGCTGTGGCTTCCCCTGTGACCGCTGATTTCGGCCGCCTTCCCGCTGAGCGCGCGGTTTTGAACAAATCATGCGACGACCCCGGCCTGACGGGGCCGGCACCGCGTTGCCGTCAGGCTGCCGACTGGTCCAACGCTTCCGCGACCCGCCGGACAAGGCTCGACCAGTCCTCCTGCGCCGCACGGCGGAACTGGCGCAGGGTGGGATACCAGGGGCTGTCCTCGCGCCCCAGCAGCCAGCGCCAGCAGGTGTCGCAGCGGTTCAGCAGCCAGACCGGCCGGCCCAGCGCGCCGGCCAGATGCACCACCGCGGTATCCACCGCGATGACCAGGTCGAGGTTCGCCACCAGCGCCGCGGTATCGGCGAAGTCGCCGAGATGCCCGGCGACATCGTGCACCAGCAGGCCGGCGGGCGGTTCGTTCAGTTGCGCCGCCGGCGGGCCAAGCTGCAGCGACACGAACGAGCAGCCGCGCACGGCGGCGAGCGGCACCATGTCGGCCAGCCGCATCGAGCGCCGCCGGTCGAGCGCCGCCGCGTGCGGCAGCCAGGCGCGCATGCTGCCGGCCCAGACCAGCCCGATGCGCCGCCCGGGCAGGCCGGCCAGCGCGTTGCGCCACGCCGCCTGCTGTGCCGGATCGGCCGCCAGGTAGGGCACCGTCGCGGGCACCGTCTCGGGCGTGGTGGCGAAGGCGTGCGGCAGGCTCATCAACGGGCAGTGCAGGTCGAACGCCGGCAGCGCGTCGCCTGCGGCCACCACCTGGGCGACCCCCGCGAGCGGCGCGAGCAGGCGCACCAGGGCGGGCTGCACCTCCAGCACCACGCGGGCGCCCTGCGCGGCGACCAGGGGCGCGTAGCGGCAGAATTGCAGCGTGTCGCCAAGGCCCTGCTCGGCGTGCAGCAGGACGGTGCGGCCGGCGATCGGCTGCTCGCCGGTCCATAGCGGCTGGGCGAACCCGCGGCGCGCCAGCGCAAGGCCGCCGACCAGCCAGCGCGCCTCGTAGTCCGGCCACGCCTCGGCCCACCGCCCAGTCAGCAGCCGGACCAGCGCCAGGTTGACCCGCGCGTCGGCCATGTCCGGCCGCACGCGTAGCGCCATGCGGGCACTCGCCTCCGCTTCCGTCACGCGGCCCATTTCGCGCAGCAGCACGCTCAGATTGTTGTGCACCTGCGCGGCATCCGCGCCGAACCGCAAGGCGTCGCGGTAGCTGGCTTCCGCCGCATCGTGCTGGCCGCGCGATTGCAGGGCGACGGCGAGGTTCAGGTGCGCGCCGGGATGCTCCGGCCACAGCCGCAGGCAGCCGCGGAAGCAGTTCTCCGCCTCGGCGATGCGGCCGAACTGGTAGTGCACCAGGCCGAGACCGTTATGCGCCTCGGGAAACGTCGGATCCAGCCGCAGCGCCTCGCGCTGGTGCTGTTCGGCTTCGTCGAGCGCGCCCGCCGCCATGCGCGCCAGGCCGAGCGTGGCCCAGGCCGCCGGGAAATCCGGGCGATGCTGCAGGGCGGCGCGGTACTGTTCCTCGGCCGCGTCCAGGTGGCCGGTGCGGTGCAGGTCCACGCCGCGCTGGAGACACGCATCCGTCTCATTGAGGGCATTGTGGTCTGCCATGCCGCCCCACTGATGTTCCCAGTTTGTTCATATCACAGGGAGCGCGCGAAGCCAAGGCCCGTCCGGGTTGTGGGTCAGTTTGAATTTCGGCTTTCGACCCATTGCGGCGATAGCGGACCAACATCGGCCACAGCCGGAGTTGACCCAAACCGGCGGTTGGGCACCGCGGCGGCTACAGCCGCGTTCGACCCTAAGCAAAATTTCGATCTACCACCGCTTTATGCCAGGTTCCGACATGTGCCATGGCAGGCTCACGCGTGACTGAGGAGTGGTTTAGCAATCGCAGCAAATTTTCGTGTTTGTTTCGTTATCTCCGTCCGAAGCTCCTCACATGACGTCTGCAGCGTCAAACTTCCTCTCGAACCAAATGATGTAATCATCCCAACCGGGGTACCTCGTCTGGTCATCTTTTACCGAGTGCACTTGCTTGATTTTGTTCTTGCATGCAAGTGTAAACTTCGGTTCCTCGCTGTTTATCATGGGCAGTAACGGTCTTACGCTGGCAGGTGCATGTCGAGCTTTCCGGCGAGCAGATAGACCATCGCCTTGAGGTTTCTGGCTGAGCGATAGCCGCGCGCCTTTGTTTTGGCGGCCTGCACCAGGCTGTTGATGCCTTCGATCAATCCGTTGGCGATCTTGCTGTCGAACCAGCGCAGAATGCCGTCCCAGTGGCGCTTGACGGTGTGCGCGGCATTGATGATCGGCTCGAGCCGGCTGTGAGTGGCCCAGAGGTACCATTTCCTCAGGAACCCCGCCCCAGCCTGCACAGATGGCTGGTCGTAGAGGTCTTGGAACGCCAGTCGGATATTATAGGCACGCGCGGTCTTGAGATGGCGCGTTGGTAGACGTTCGAGTGTCGCCCGTTGCCGCGCCGACAGATTGGCCGGATTGCGCAGCCAGATATAGCGCGTGCCGCGCAGCAGGCTTTGGCTCTTCTGCTCGGCTCGTCGCACCTTCTCGACGGCATCGTTGATGATCTTGACGGCATGGAACTTGTCAAAGGTGATGGCGGCGTTGGGTAGGCTGTCGCCGACACCCTTGATGAAGGCCGGGCTCATGTCGATGCAGACCTCCTCGATCGTCTCCGGGTCACCCCGATGTGCGGCCAGATCGTCGGCGAAGGCCGCGACGGTCTCGGCATCCTTGCCTTCGGTGGCGAACAGCACCCGAGGCCGATCGATATCGACAAACAGCGTGATGTAATCTTGGCCGCGCCGGGCGGCGGTCGCCTCGATGGCGATCCGCGTCACGCCAGAGGCATCGATGCGCGCCCGGGCCGCGTCGACATAGTAGTGAACCATGCGCCACAGCCGCGTGTCGTGCTCGCCCACGATCCGCGCCACCGCCTTGACCGGCATGGCCGCGACCATGGTCATGACCAGCGCCTCGAACAGCAGCGTGAAGCCGCTGTCCGGCCGTGCCCATGGCACGCCGACCGTCTTGATGCCGCACGTGTCGCAGCGCACGCGCGGCACGCGAGCATTCAGGTAGGCCTGGTGCTGGAAGAAGTTGAGGTGACGCCAGGTCCTCCGCTCGGTGTCGTAGGCCGGGCAGTCCGCGGCACCGCAGCTCGGACAGGCAAAACGGCTGCCCGAGGGGAAGTCGATCTCGATGTCCAGCCGGTGTGCCTCGGGGTCAAAGTCGCTGCGGCTCACCGTCCAGGGCGGGGTCAGCGCCAGTGCCAGTTGCAGCAGAGTTGTGTCACGCATGATCGATCCTCCGCGCGCGGCCCGGCCTGACACCCCCCAGCGGCGCGCGCAGCCGTGGTGAAGGATGGTCCCGGCGCTTCGCCGGGGCCATCCTTCACCACGGCTGCGCGCGCCGCTGGGGGGTGTCAGGCCGGGACGAAGAAACGGCCCCCGTCAGCCGAACCAAGAAACAGGCTCAGATGGGCAGCACTGGCTCATCAAGCAAGGCGAACACGTTTCAACCCACTCTCAACAGCGAGGAAGCTAAACTTCCTCCGACCATCTAGGCCGCCACCACGAGGATTTCATGAAACCAATGAGCCGGAAGCCCTCTTTGCCGTAGCCGACGTGTAATCCGATCCAGCCAAGGGTTTTCTTCCGACCCCTCGCTCCGGAATAGATTTCGCTGTAGACCTCCCAATCACGGCTCTTGTGCCAGTTATCGATGCGAAAGACCCCAATTGCACCTTCCGAGATAGCATCCTTCAGGTGATTTAGCAGTTCAGCCGCATCCGAATCTGCACGCAAATACACCGCGTCGGAAAGATGCTTCAATCGTGGGTCTATTTTAATTTTGCCGTATCGAATATCTTCGGCCTCGTCGGCGTGGGTCGCAATAAATTCGAGTTCGCGAGAGACCGCTGGGATTTTCAGTTGGCTCACTTTGTAGCCCTCCCGAGATATGATTCAATTACCTCGATCGTCGTGTCTTGAAGACGATCGACATCAATGCCTAGCAGACCGCGTGTTATCGCTGAGATATAGAGCCCCAGCCATGCGCGACCTGGTGCGGATCGACTGCGCCGCCACACGTCGCGAAGCGCCGAGGCAAAATCGAGATACGAGAGGCCAAGCCACGGATCGTCCCCCAGCCCGGTCTGGCGGTTCTTCCGTGCGAGGTACACAAGCAGTGACCGGCCTTTGTTCTTCTCGCACCATTTGCGCGCTTCAGCCTCGTACCAGCCAAGCTGGCCTTTACCCTCGGGAGCATCGATCTTGTTTTCGATGATGATGAGGGCGGCATCGTTAGCGTTACGCATCTCGATCCGGATATCGTTTCGAGCGACAGATCGAGTCCTGGACCCTTCGATTGAATAACGATACTCGGGAAACACATAGACTCGCGTACGCTTTTGATGAAGCATCGCAGCAAATTCTGACGCTCCTTTGCCGCGTTGAAGCTTGGCAAGCACCGCAGCCAAGTTAGACTTGCCAAAACCATGTTCCTCTGATGGATTTAAAAGATACGCAATGGCTCGCGTATGAGTGGTCTCGTCTGAGATACGGTTGATCGGAGTCAGGAGATCCACAGAAAGCCGGATTGGATCATCGCAAGAAATCTTGCTACTCAACCTCTGCCGTTGTCTGAGAATTCTGCTGTTCGAGAGCAGGCCAGTGCTCCTTCAGTCTCGCGAGCATTGGAGTTGGCTGTCGAACCGTCGTCAAAAGGGCATTCACATAAGCCTGTGTCGCCGCGTTCGCCATCAAGGCCCCCAGTCGTCATCCGTCCTTTCTTTCCGCGCAACACTGCGGCGCACGCGGTCGCAATGTCAATCGGCATCCGACACTTCACGTCGATGGATGAGCGGACATCGCTCGCAATCGCTGACAGAGTCATCGAGTAACGCTGCCCGTAACGGCCACTCACTCTCGGCACGTGAAAAGGCAGCCCTGAATGTCTGCTCCCCACCCAAAGCCGAAGTTCAAACTGACCCGCTCCCCCCATCCGCCGCGGGATGGCGGTCGATGCGCTTTGACGGTGCCGCTGGGGTTGACATGGTGCGTCGCGCGCGTGACGGTGACGTCTGAAACATTCCAAAACCCTCATTTTCCGTCATGCAACGCGACATCCACTTCCTGATCTACCCGGACTTCCAATTGCTCGACCTGGCCGGGCCGCTCGCCGCCTTCCAGGCGGCCGGCGACGGCCTGGATGCCGCGCCGTATCGCCTGCGCGTGCTGTCCGCTGCCGGCGGCCCGGTCCGCAGCGAGGCCGGCGTGACGGTGCAGAGCGCGCCGCTCGATGACCCGCCGCGCGACACGCTGATCGTGGTCGGCGGCGCCGGCTCCCGCCCGGCCGAGCGCGTGGCACCGTTGCTGGCGTTCGCGCGCCGCGCCATCGCCGAGTCGCGCCGAGTTCGCCAGCGTGTGCACCGGCGCGTTCGTGCTGGCCGGCGCCGGGCTACTGGACGGGCGCGTCGCCACCACCCATTGGCGCTACGCCGCGCTGCTGCAGCGCCAGTACCCGCGCGTGCGCGTCGACGGTGACCGCATCTTCGTCCGCGACGGGGCGATCTGGACCTCGGCCGGCGTCACCGCCGGGATCGACCTGGCGCTGGCGCTGATCGAGGACGACCTGGGGCGCGACATTGCCCGCGCCGCGGCGCGCCAGTTGGTGGTCTACCACCGGCGCCCGGGCGGGCAGTCGCAGTTCTCCGCGCTGCTCGAGCTGGAGCCGCCGTCCGACCGCATCCGCCAGGCGCTGAGTTTTGCGCGTGCCCATCTGCACGAGGCGCTGCCGGTCGAGCGGCTGGCTGATGCCGCCTGCCTCAGCCCCCGCCAGTTCGGCCGCGCCTTCCTGGCGGAGACCGGGCAGACGCCGGCCAAGGCGGTCGAGCGGCTCCGCGCGGAGGCCGCCCGTGTGCGCCTGGAGGCTGGGCAGGAGCCGATCGAGCTGATCGCGCGCGGCGTCGGGTTTGCCGACCCGGAGCGCATGCGGCGCGCGTTCCTGCGCGTGTTCGGTCAGCCGCCCCAGGCGTTGCGGCGGGTGGCGCAACGACAGGTGGCGCTGCGGCAGGGGGTACAACGGCAGGTGGCGCTGCGGCAAGCGGACCGGGCCGGGCTGGCGGCAGCGGACTGATCGGGTCCGCCGCGGGCGCTGAGGGCTCGTTGCAAAACAAGCGCTGCGGTCGGTCGTGACGCCACTCCCGGTGTCATGGCCGTCCCCGGGCGCTTGACTTGGGGATCAGGCCCGGCCACCCATGACTTCGCTGCGGGCAACAGGAAAAGACGTGGGTGGCCGGGGATCCCCGGGACAAGCCCGGGGACTTCGGCCCGGCCATGACACGGCGGGTGCGGTCCGCCGGAGATGATGCAGTTATTTCTCAACAGATCATGAGCAACCGACCTCTCGCCGGCCCGCTGGTCAGTCCTGGCGATCCATCTTGCGGTAGATGGCCACCGTCTCGCGCCCCTCGGTCAGGTACGGATTTTCCCGGACGGAGGATTTGGCACCTTGCCGGGTTTGCCACACCCGCGCGCCCGGCGGCACGTTGTCCTGGCCGGCGACCGCCGCCGGCAGCATGTGCGCCGGCACGTCGAGATAGGCCGCCAGCCGCGCCAGCAGCGCATACGGCCGGAATGGCTTGGTGATGAAGTCGTTGGCGCCGACCCGCCGGGCGGCCAGGCGCATCGGCGCGTTGTCATACCCGGTCATCATGACGATCGGCACCGTGGCGTAGCCCGGCAGCGCACGGATCGCCTCGCACGCCAACAATCCGTTGAGCCGCGGCATGGCGATGTCCAGCATCACCAGGCGGGCACGAAACTGTCGGGCCAGCGTCACCGCCTCCAGCCCGTCGGCGGCAGGAAACACAAGCTGCTCCGCGCGCAGCAGGACGGAGCGGATGACGGCGCGCATCGCCCCGTCGTTCTCGGCCAGGATCACCCCATTGGCGCGTGCGTCAGTGATCTGGCCGCCCGCGGTCGCGGTGCCCGCGGTAATGCCCGTGATTGGGCTGTCTCGGGCCGCGCCACCCGTGGTCGTGGCACCTGCGGTCATGCCACCTGTGGTCGTCCCATCCGCGGTCATGGCGTCCGCAGTCGTACCATCCAAGGTCGTGCCACGCGTGGTCACGCCGCCTGCATCCGGCATTCGTGCAGCAGGTCATCCAGCGTTGCCAGCGCCGCACCGGTTTCCGCGCCCACCCGCTGGCCCAGCCGATCGGCATCCGGGGCGCCGAGCGCCAGCGCCTGCTCGAAGCGGCGTGCCACGGCACCGAGTGCGACAAAGCCGAACATGCCGGCGGAGGAGGCCAGCGCGTGCGCGGCCTGCATCAGCTCGCCCGGCGCGGCCGGCTGGTGCAGCAACCGCAGCATCTCTGCCTGGCCCACGCGCAGCGACCGCAGGTTCGCCGCGGCCTCATCCGGCGACAGGAACGCCAGCGTCGCGTCGAGCGTGGCACGGTCAAGCTGGGGTCCCGCCGGCTGGTCGGCCGCGGTTTCGGGCGATGCGGCAGAACCGGCGGTCCAGCGCGAGGCAGGGGCGGCGATCACGTCGGCGATCGCCCGGGTCAGCGTGGCGTAGTCAACCGGCCTGGCGATGTGGCCGTCGATGCCGGCCTCACGGCACTGCTCGATCTGATCACGGAACGTGCAGGCGGTCAGCGCCAGGATCGGCACCGTCCCGTGCGGCGCGGGCAGCGCGCGGATGCGCCGGGTCGCCTCCAGCCCGTCCATCCCGGGCATGCGCAGGTCCATCAGGATCAGGTCGAATGCCTGTTCGCGCGCCTGCCGCACCGCGTCCTGGCCGCTGTCGGCCAGCACCACCGCGTGGCCGGCGGCGCGCAGGAAGGCGCCAATCACATCGTGGTTCATCGCGTTGTCGTCCACCAGCAGCACGCGCTGCCCAGTGGGCAGTGGCGCGGGCAGTGGCGCGGGGAGTGGAGCGGACAATGGCGCGGGCGGTGGCGCGGGCAACGGCGCGGACAATGGAGCGGACGCCGGCGGCGGCAGCGACCCCGGCAGCAGCGCCGGTGGCAACCCTGGCAGTGGCACCGGCGACGACAGCGGCAACGGCGCCGGCGGGGCGGCCGACAGCGCGAACGGCAGCGCCGGCAAGTCCGCTTCCCCGGCCGGCAGCTCCAGCCAGAATACGCTGCCGCCGCCCGGGTTGGGCGTGTGACCGATGGCGCCGCCCATCCGTCCGACCAGCCGCGCGGCAATCGCCAGGCCCAGGCCGGCGCCTTCGGCCGAGGCGGCGGCATCCAGCCGCTCGAAGTCGCGGAACAGGCGGTCGCGGTCGGCGGCGGCGATCCCGGGGCCGGTGTCGGCCACCTCGATACGCAGCGCGCCGGGCGCCCCGCTGGACCCTGGGCCGGCGAGCATGCGCAGCTCGACGCTGCCGGTCTCGGTGTATTTCACCGCGTTGCCCAGCAGATTGAGCAGCACCTGCCGCAGCCGCGCGGCGTCGGCGACGATCTGCTGCGGCGCATCGTGGGCGCTGACCAGGCGCAGGCCAAGCCGGCGTGCGGTGGCCATCGGGCCGATGACGCCGATGCAGCCCTCGGTCAGTTCGCGGATCGCCACCGGGGCCGGGTGCAGTACGATCTGGCCGACCTCGGTCGCGGCGACATCCAGCACGCGCTCGATCATTTCGCGCAGGTGCCGGCCGGCCTGCAGCATCGCCGCGACGCGCGCCTCCTGCGCGATCGAGAGTTGGCCCTCGATGCGCAGCAGCTCGGCGTAGCCGAGGATGCCGTTGAGCGGCGTGCGCAGCTCATGGGTGACCATGGCGACGAAATGCGTCTTGACCTGGTCGGCCTGTTCGGCGGCTTCCTTGGCGCGGCGCAGGTCGGCCTCGGCGGCCTTGCGGATCGCCGCCTCCTGTTCCAGCGCGGCGATCGTCGCGGTCAGCTCGCACAGCGTCCCGTCGAGGCGCCGGCTCAGCTCGGTCTGGGCCACGGCGCCGGCGATGGCGCGCCACAGGTTGCGGGCGTCCACCTGGTCCTTCACCAGATAATCCTGCACGCCGCGCTTCATCGCCTTGACGGCGAGCGCCTCGCTGCCGGCGCCGGTGACGAGCATGACGGCGCAGGGCAGGGTGCCATCGGCGGCCGCGGCATCGGACAGGACTTCCAGCCCGGTCATGTCGGGCAGGCTGAAATCCAGCAGCACGCAATCGGGCACCTGCGCACGCAGCGCGGCGAGGCCAGCCGCGCCGTCGGCCGCCTGGCGGATCTCGCACACGCCGTGCGGCTGTCCGGTCAGCAGCTTTTGGTAGAATCGTCGATCGGTTTCGTCGTCGTCGACGATCAGCAGGCGGTAGCTTCGCTCGGTGGTTGCCATATTGGTGACGCTCCCGCCGGCACGGTCCCGGGGCGAACCTTGATGAAAGGTTAGCGCCGCCCGGCTGGCGGCTCGGCACCGCAGCACCGGGTTGGATACCTCGCGTTAACCCGGGTTTCCTACACCGTCGCCGGAAACCGGCGCCGGACGGCGGCGCCGCCAGGACCGCGCCGCCGGCCGCGCGCGTGCGAAACATGCCCATCAAGCCGTGGCAGCCACACCAGCCACCGGCAGCGGGCAAGGAGGGTTGCAATGCATCCGGATCCGGATGAGTCCGGCGTGGCTGCCGATGCCTGGCCGCGCCTGTCGGCCGAGGATCGCTTCGCCGTTGTGGTCGAGGCCTCGCCCACCGCGCTGGTGCTGACGGGTGCTTCGGGGCGCATCGAGCTGGTGAACCGCCAGGCCGAGCGCATGTTCGGCTACGACCGCGCCGAGCTGCGCGGCCGGACGCTGGAACTGCTGATGCCGGAACGTTTTCGCTCCGGGCACGTTGCGCTGCGCGATCGCTTCCGTAGCAACATGGGCCCGCGCCTGATCGACCAGCGATGGGGCCTGTTCGGGCGGCGCAAGGACGGCACCGAGTTCCCGCTGGAGATCGGCCTCAACCCGATCAGGCTCGATGGCGAGGCGATGGTGCTGGCCGGCCTGATCGACATCACGGCACGGCACGCGGCCGAGCAGGAGCAGGAGCGGCAGCGACGCGAGCTGGAACGGTCCAATGCCGATCTCGAGGAATTTGCCTACGCGGCCTCGCACGACCTGAAGGCGCCACTGCGCGCGATCGCGCACCTTGCGCAGTGGATCGGCGAGGACATTGCGGCGACGGCGGGCGCGGAGACGCTCGACAACCTCGCGCTGCTGCGGGGCCGGGTGAGCCGGATGCAGATGCTGCTGGACGGGCTGCTGGCCTATGCGCGCGTCGGGCGCGTCGATGCGCCGGTCGAGGCCGTGGACGTGGGCGACCTTATCGGCGAGGTGGTCGGCCTGCTGGCGCCGCCGCCGGGCTTCGCCGTCGCCTGCGAGGGGGCGATGCCGGTGCTGCGCACCCGTCGGGCGCCGCTGCGTGCGGTGCTGGAAAATCTGATCGGCAACGGACTGAAACACCATGACGGCGCGGCGGGGCGCATCACGGTGGCGATGCGGAAGGTGGACGGGGTGGCGGAGTTCCGCGTCGGCGATGACGGGCCCGGCATTCCGCCGCGGTTCCACGACCGCATCTTCGCGATCTTCCAGACCCTGGCAAGCCGTGACGATCTTGAATTGAGCGGCATCGGGCTGGCGATCGTCAAGAAGCGGGTGCACGACAACGGCGGCCGGATCAGCATCGAAAGCGCCCCGCCGGCGCGCGGCGCCACGTTCGTGTTCACCTGGCCGGAAGCCGCGGCATGACCGCGCGCGCGGTGAGCATCCTGCTGGTCGACGACGACACGGTCGATGCGATGGCGGTGCGGCGCTCGTTCCGCGAGCTGGGGATCACCAATCCGCTGATCGAGGCGTGCGACGGCATCGAGGCACTGGCGCGTCTGCGCGGCGAGGATGGTTATGCCGTCGTGCCGCCGCCGCTGCTGTTGCTGCTCGATCTGAACATGCCGCGGATGGGCGGGGTCGAGTTTCTCGATGCGCTGCGCGGCGATCCGGCGCTGCGCCGCACGGTGGTGTTCGTGATGACCACCTCCGCCGCGGCCGAGGACCGGCGGGGCGCGTATGAGCGCAATGTCGCCGGCTATATCGTCAAGCACCCGCCGGGGGAGCGTTTTCGCGAGTCGATCGCGATGCTGCGGGACTACTGGCGGGTAATTGCGTTTCCGGACTGACCGCCGGAGCGTAGTGCCGCGGCGCCGGTGCGGGTGGCGTGACCGGCTCGCATCGGTCAGCACATGGTCGCGACCGTGACCATCGATAGCGGCGGAATGCGCTGCCCTCGGAACAAGTCCCGGGGGCAAGGCTGTTCCGCCCCACGTTGTTGCGCCGGAGATCACCCGCGCTACGTCGCCGCAGCGGCCAGCCCGGCGGGTCCGGATGGTCCGGTTATCGTACACCTCTCCCGCGCTTTCCGGGAGAGGTCGGCGCGCGAAGCACGACGGGTGAGGGTGGTGCGTGCGGCACGGCCCTCACCCGCGTCGCAAGTGCTCCGCGACCTCTCCCGCGCAGTGCGGGAGAGGTGTACGAATCAGTAGGTTACCACCGTGCGGATCGACTCGCCGCGACGCATCAGCTCGAAGCCTTCGTTGATCTGCTCGAACGGCAGCACGTGCGTGATCAGGTCGTCGATGTTGATCCGTCCGTCCATGTACCAATCGACCATGCGCGGCACGTCCGTCCGCCCGCGCGCGCCGCCGAACGCGGTGCCCTTCCACACCCGGCCCGTCACCAACTGGAACGGCCTCGTGGCGATCTCCTGCCCCGCGCCGGCGACGCCGATGATGATCGACTGACCCCAGCCGCGATGCGCGCACTCCAGCGCCTGGCGCATCACCTTGACGTTGCCGATGCACTCGAAACTGTAGTCGGCGCCGCCCTTGGTCAGCTCGACCAGATACGGCACCAGGTCGCCCGCCACCTCGGCCGGGTTGACGAAATGCGTCATGCCGAATTTCTCGGCGATCGCCCGCCGGTTCGGGTTGAGATCGACGCCGACGATCATTTCGGCGCCGGCCATGCGTGCGCCCTGGACCACGTTCAGCCCGATGCCGCCCAGGCCGAACACCACCACGCGCGCGCCCGGCTCCACCTTCGCCGTGTTGATCACCGCGCCGATGCCTGTCGTCACGCCGCAGCCGATGTAGCAGACTTTCTCGAATGGCGCGTCGGGCCGGATTTTTGCGAGTGCGATCTCCGGCAGCACGGTGAAATTCGCGAACGTCGAGGTGCCCATGTAGTGGAACACCGTTTCGCCGTCGCAGGAGAACCGGCTGGTCCCGTCGGGCATCAGTCCCTTGCCCTGCGTCGCGCGGATCGCCACGCACAGGTTGGTCTTGCGGCTGAGGCAGTATTCGCACTGCCGGCACTCCGGCGTGTAGAGCGGAATGACGTGATCGCCTGGCTTCAGCGTGGTCACGCCCTTGCCGATCTCGGCGACGATGCCGGCGCCCTCGTGGCCGAGGACGGCGGGGAACAGCCCTTCCGGATCGGCACCCGACAGGGTGAACTCGTCGGTGTGGCAGATGCCGGTGGCCTTGATTTCCACCAGCACCTCGCCGTCGCGCGGCCCGGCGAGATCGACGGTCTCCAGGCTGAGTGGTTCCCCCGCCTTGCGGGCGAGCGCGGCGCGCACTTTCATTCGTCGGTCTCCGAGATCGGTTGGCAGATCGTGGATGTCAGCATTGTGCGGACTCCGTAAGCGTGTTCGACGCACACCGTCCACGATGCTGTCGCGACAGGATCATCCCGCCCGACCGCTCCTGTGGTCCCACGCCTCAGCCTGGCAGCGCGCCCGAGGCCTTGGCGATGTGGGTGGCGATCGCGTCCATCAGGGGTGGCGACAGGCAGTCATACGGCTCGAGGCCAAGTTGCTTCAGCCTGCCGCGAATCCCGGCCATTCTGTCGGGACTCACGCCCAATTCGATCACGGACGACACGAAGGCCGCGAATTCCGGTGGCGCCCAGCCGGCTTCCTGGAACAGCTCGGGATGGATGAAGTCGTAGCCGTAGAAAGGATGCTTGGTGTTTTCGATCCGGCCGTACATGTGCACCCCGCACGACTTGCAGGCGTACCGCTGAATCGCGGCACCCGCGTCCACCACGGCGAGCTTGTCACCGTTCTCCGCCACCTGCAGGTTGGCGCGCGGCACGACCGCGACCACCGAGAAGACCGCGCCGGCCGGCTTCCAGCACTTGGTGCAGCCACAGGCGTGATCGTAGGCGATCTGTCCCTTCACCACGACCTTGACCGGTGCCTGCGTGCATTTGCACACGAGCGTGCCCCCGGCAAAATCCGCGCTGGCGGGCGCGATACCGTGATCCACTGATGGATGAATGCCGATCGTTGCGGACATCCTGCTCTCCCTGGGTTGTTCCGGCGTTTCGTCCTGTCACTGTCACTCATGCGGTCAATGCATCGTCACGTGGGTCCTGCGCGGCAGGTTCGCCGGCACCGCGGCCGGCATGAACCCGAACCCATCGTCGCCCGGACCCATCATCGATTGTATCGATTTTCACCCTGTGCCCACAACGCTGGAGATGAAGGTCTTCCTTCAGCAAGTCCCGGCGGGAACGAGGCGCTGGTCCGGCGGAGCCCACATGCGATCCGCGCCCGCGATCTTCGGTGAGAGTTCGAGCAACATCACACTGGCGATGGTCGCGTCGTCCTTCATCCGGGGTACCCGGGATGAACAGCCAATGCAGCCACCGCGCGGGCAGCTAGCCACCGAATTGGTCGTTTGGCAACGCCCGGACGGCCGGCGCTTCCACCCGAGCCCTGCCGCAAGGCGATGAACGCCGACGGGACGAAGCCGGCCGCCGCCGCTTCCATCAGCGACCCGTCCTCCCGCGGCTCGACCTGTCCCGCGAAGCGCGGGAAAGTTGTACGCAGGGCCGATCGCCAAACCAGAGGTGCAACATGCAGCGACAACAGGTTCCCGTGGCTTCCCCGCTCGGCGCCGCGATCGGCTATTCGCGCGCGGTCCGCGCCGGCGATCTGGTCTTCGTCTCCGGCACCACCGCGACCGCCCCGGAAGGCGGCGCGCTGCACCAGGGTGACGCGGGCAAGCAGACCGAGGTGATCCTGGAACGGATCGTCGCCGCCCTGCGCCAGCTCGGCGCCAGCCTCGACGACGTGGTTGAAACCCGCATCTACGTCACCGACATCGCGCTGTGGCCGGCGGTGGGCCAGGCGCACGGCGCGGTGTTCAAGGACATCCGCCCGGCCAGCACCCTGGTCGAGGTCGGTGCGCTGATCTATCCCGAGCTGCTGGTCGAGATCTCGGCCATCGCCGCAACCGCATGACCGCGGAGGGGGCGATGCCAGCGGCGACGATCCCAGCGGGGATGATCATCGTGCGGTCCTGGCGCGGGCGCGCGTCGACGGCGAAGCCCGACGCCTATCCGGAACATTTCGCCCACAGCGTGCTGTCCACGCTGCGCGGCATCGACGGCTTCCTCGGCGCCACCCTGCTGCGCGAGGTGCAGGGCGAGGCGATCGAGTTCCTGGTGCTGACGCGCTGGGCCTCGCGCGCGGCGATCCGTGCGTTCGCCGGCGATGACCCGGACCGGGCCGTGGTGGAACCCGAGGCGGTCGCCGCGCTGATCAGCTTCGATGCCACTGTGCACCACCACGAGGTGCTGCGGGAAGCGTAGAGACTACCTCGTAGGGCGGAACAGCGAACGCCGGCTACGCAGATGGGACCAGCGGCGATGCCGCTCAGGCCGCCGCGCAGCGACACGCCGCCGCGCGAGATGTCGCTGATGTCCACGCGCTGCGCCGCGCGCCGGGGCACCCGCAGCACCGCCTTGGCGCCGCTGCCGGCGATCCGTTCGTAGCTGCGGCGGTCCGCCTCGCTGGTGCCGGCCATCGCCGCCAGGCGGCCCCCGGGACCATCGCCCGGGTGCGCGCCCCGCCCAACCCCTGCGACCGAGGCCACGTGCGACGCCTGCCACCGGGCGCTTGTTCCAGTGGTGGCACGGTGCCGGCGCCCGGCCGCGCCCGCAACGGAGCCGCAGTCGAAACGCCGGCCGACCCGGGTGGCGCGCGGCGATGCCAGGCCGCACGCGTGACACCGCTCATTTCGGCGCGCTCTGCGCGCTCTGCGGTGGACCTTGCTTGTCTTGCCGCAACCGGCGCGCGCCCGACCGCCCCCTCGCCCTCCCCCGCCCGTGGCCCGAGTGCAGCAACGATGACACATCTGCGACATTTACTCGTCGAATCGGACTTCGCCCTCGAACTCCGCGCCCGAACCGCTTGCATGCGCCCGTCGCATGGGTTGTGATCCGCCGCCTCACGGGGAACCGAACAGGATGCCGCTGGAGCACGTGCAGCCGGGCGCGCCGCTGCCGATCGCGGAGCGGCGCCGCGCGGGCCAAAACCTGCGCAAGCTGGTGCCGCGCAGCCTGCACGCCACCTGGACGCCGCCGCCCGACCGGGAGGATCCGGTCGCCCGGCTCATCGCGACCGACCGCCACCGCATCTCGCAGCTTCTGCCGATCCGCTACGATCGGATGCGCGCCACGCCGCTCGCTTTCCTCCGCGGCGCCGCGGCGGTGATGGCCGCCGATCTCGCGGCCACGCCGGCCTCCGGCCTCTGGGTGCAATCCTGCGGCGACTGCCACCTCGACAATTTCGGCGCCTTCGCCTCGCCCGAGGGCACCGCGGTGTTCGATGTCAACGATTTCGACGAGACGCTGCCAGCGCCGTTCGAGTGGGACCTGAAACGGCTGGCCACCTCCTTCGCGCTCGCCGCCCGCGCGCGCGGCGTCGCGGCGAAGGCGTGCCGGCACCTGGCGCGCGCGGCAGTGCAGGCCTACCGGGTGAACATGAACGACCTGGCTCCGCTCGATCCGCTGGTGGCCTGGCGGACCCGCGTCGATGTCGAGCAGGTGATCGTCGCGCTGCCCGACGACAAGCTGCGCGAGCGCACGCAGCGCCGGCTCGCCGCCATCACCGACGCGGGACGCCGCGGCTATCCCAAGCTGGTCGAGAAGCGCCGCGACGGCTGGCGCATCCGCCCCCGCCCGCCGCTGGTGTTCCCGCTCACCCAGGGCGACGACGACGCGCACGAGGCGGCGGCGCGCACCGCCTTCGAGTCCTACAAGATCACCCTGCCCGAGGAGCGGCGCCTGCTGCTCGACCGCTACCGGCTGGTCGACGTCGCCTTCAAGGTGGTGGGCATCGGCAGCGTCGGCACCTTTTGCGCGATCGCGCTGCTGGCGACGCCGGACGACGCGACGCTGCTGCTGCAGATCAAGGAGGCGCGCGCCTCGGTGCTGGCGCCCTTCGCCGGGCCCTCCATCTACGTCAACCAGGGCCAGCGCGTCGTGGTCGGCCAGCGCATCATGCAGACCACGCCCGACCTGTTCCTCGGCTGGACGATGGACCCGGGCGACGACCAGCGCTGCTACGTGCGGCAATTCCGCGACGGGCGGCTGGCGATGATCGGGGCCGAGCTCACCGACGCGGCACTGGCGCACCATGCGACGCTGTGCGGGGCGACGCTGGCGCGGGCACATGCGCGCTCGGGCGACGCGGCGCGGATCGCCGGCTACATGGGCTCCGGCGGCGTGTTCGACGCGGCGATCGCCGATTTCGCCGTCGCCTACATGGCGCAGACCGAGCGCGACTGGCGGCAGTTCGTCGAGGCAATCAAGGCGGCCCGAATCGAGGCGCGCACGCCGTGACGGCGCAGGGCAATCACCCGAAGGAAGCAAGGCCGGGGCTTCGCCCCGGACCCCACCAAGGGGCGCTGCCCCTTGGAATCCCGCCAAGGGCAGCGGCCCTTGGAACCCGTCCGTTGGTCGGGCTGAGGGAGGGGTGCCGTCGGGGCCAAGCGCGCGGCGGATCACCGCCGCGCGCTTGGCCCCGACGGCACCCCTCCCTCAGCCCGACCAAAAAATGGATTCCAAAGGCTCCGCCTTTGGTGGGGGTCCAGGGGGCAAAGCCCCCTGGCGGGTTTCAGGGCGGAGCCCTGACCTTGCTTCCTGCGGGTGAATGCCTTGCGTGACGGCGGCATCCTTTACAGCCCATGATCTCCGCTGGGCTGCTCGAGCAGGCCGCCGCGCTGCTGGACGCTTGTCGCGCTCGGCGCTGGATGCTGGCCACCGCGGAAAGTTGCACTGGCGGATTGATCGCCGCGACGCTGACCGCGATCGCCGGCGCGTCCGACGTGGTGGATCGCGGCTTCGTCACCTACTCGAACGACGCCAAGCTGGAGGTGCTCGGCGTGCCGGACCGTTTGCTCGCCGAACACGGCGCGATCAGCGAGCCGGTCGTGCGCGCCATGGCCGAGGGCGCGCTGGCCCGCTCCAAGGCCGCGCTGGCGATCGCGGTGACCGGGCTTGCCGGCCCGGGCGGCGGCAGCGTGGACAAGCCGGTCGGCCTGATCTGGTTCGGCCTGGCCCAGTTGGGCACCAGGCTGCACAGCGAGCGCGTGATCTTCCCCGGCGACCGCACGGCGATCCGCGAAGCCACGGTCGCCCACGCCTTCGCGCTGATCCGTGCCCGGACATAGGGCGGAATTCATTCCGCCAACGCAAGCCGCCAACGCAAGCCGCCAACGCACGCCGCCAACGCACGCCGATCGCGCCCCGTACCGGCGCCCCGGCGCACGTCACCGCCCCCACGCCCGCCGGCCGCGCCGTCCCCCGACCGGCTCGGCCGCTACGGCTGCTGCGGTGTCGGCGGCGCCAGCGGGATCGGCGGCGGCAACGACGACGACGGCCCGCCGGGCGGCGGCGGCGCACCGGACGGCGGTAGCGGCTCGGGCGGCGGGACGGCGCCCGGCGGCGGCGCCGCGCCGGGGGCGCCCAATAGCTGCTGCCGCACCGGGGTCGGCCCTCCGCCCACCGGCGCCACCCAGTCGCCCAGCGAATGAACGACCTGATACTCGAACTGCACGTTCATGTCGTCCATCAGCCCCTTGGTCATGTCGTAGAGCAACTGATGCATGTCATCGACGTGACCGGAATGCGACCGGGCTACGCGCGCCTCGGCGTAGGCAACGCGATTGTTGGCCGAGGTGTAGATGTCCAAGCGCACTGCGAAGGTCCCGGTGATGGTGTCCCCGTCCTGCAGCAGCGAGGCGTTCTGGATCACGAACACCGCCCGGCCCGCCGGGCCGAACGCCTGCAACCGGTCCGCCGCCATCCGGCGCAGCACATCGACCGGCTGCTCGGGGTCAAGCTGCGAGACATCCGGCGGCAGGCCCGATGGCACGTAATCCTGCCGCACCGAGATGGAGGCAACATTCAGGCGGATCGGCGGCAGGTAGGTATAGCGCAAGGTCGGGTATTCCGGAGGCGCCCCGCCGCAGGCCGCCAGCACCAGCGGCAACAGCAGGGCGGATCGGCGGCGGAGCAAGCGAGCTGACATGGCGTGCGCCTCGGTGGTCAGTGGTCGGTGGTCGGTGGTCTGTGGTCGGTGCTCAGCGGTCATCGTAGCCGGTAACGGATTACCGGCCTACGGGTTCCGGGCATTCACGAGTGGTCACCGATCGCCGGTCACTGGCCCCCACCGATCGCGTCCCGGGGAAAGCGGAAATCGAAGTTGCAGAACTCACAGGTCATGATGATGTCGCCGTCGACCGTCATGTGGTCCAGATCGTCGGGCGGAAACCCTCCAGGATGCCGGCCAGCCGCGCCCGCGAGCAGCGGCAGCCGTACGACAGCGCCCGCGCGCGGTCGATCGCCACGCCCATGCTGTGGAACAGGCGGTACAGCAGGCGCTCCGGCGGCAGCGACTCGTCGAGCAGCTCCGAGTCGCTCAGCGTGGCGGCGAGCGTGGTGGCGGTGATCCAGCTCTCCTCCTGCGCGGCCTCGTCGAGCGACGGGTCGACGCCGCCCGCGCCGGCGATCTTCTCCAGGATCAGCGCGCCGGCCTGCCAGCCGCCGGCTTGGGTTGCCTCGGGGCCGGGTTCGCAGGCCAGGTGAACGAAGTAGCGCAACTGCTCGGACGGTGCGGAAATAGTGCAGCGCCATCTCCGCCAGCGTCGCGCCCTCGATGGTGACGATGCCCTGGTGGCGGTTCAGGTCCGGTCCCTGGTCCACCGTGAAGGCCAGGTAGCCGGCGCCGAGCAGCTGGTCGGCGGCGGGACGCGCGTCCTCGGCCAGCAGGGCGGCCAGCCGGTCGGCATCGGTGCGGGCGTAGAAGCGCAGCTCGCCGGTGTCGGTGCAGTCGGCCAGAAGCTGGCGCACCGGGCCGTCGCCCTTCGCCTGCAGGCTGAACGAGCCGCGGAATTTCAGCGCCGCGGACAGCCCGGCCGCCAGCGCCAGCGCCTGGCCGGCCAGCCGCGTCACCGCCGGCGCGTTGTCGTGCCGCGTCAGCAGCGCGTCGGCCAGCTTGCCCAGGCGGATCAGCCGCCCGCGCACCGGCTGGCGCGGCAGGAAGAACGGCGTGACGCCGCGCGGCACGACGATATGCGGCACCGGCGGGCGGCCGCCGTCCAGGAAGGCGGGGGTTTCGGACATCGCCGCAACATAGGCACGCCGGCCGGTCCGGGCTACCGTGCGGGCCATGCGCGAGGCTCATGCGGATGGGGCGGCGACACACCTGAACACCGCGGTCACTCACGCGGACGCCGCGCCGAGCCGCATGGACGCTGCGGTGACTCGCACCGTTGCCGCGCCGGTTCACCCGGAGATCGCGTTGCGCCCCATGGCACCGGCGGATTGTGCCGCGGTGGCTGCGCTGATCCGCGCTCGCCTTCGCGGTGCAGCCGGCGGCGGTCGACCCACCGCCCTCGGCGTTGCGCGAGACCGCGGCGACCGTCGCGGCGCATCTGGCGGCCGGCGGCGGCGCGGTCGCCTGCGCGGGTGAAAGAATCGTCGGCAGCGTGATGTGGGAGCCGAAGGACGGCGGCCTCTACCTGGAGCGGCTGGCGGTGGCCCCGGCCTGGCGCGGGCGGGGGATTGCGCGCGCGCTGGTGGCGGCGACCGAGGCGGCGGCGCGGCGGGCCGGGCTGCGCGCGGGTGCATCTGGGGACGCGGCTGGTGCTCATCGCCAACCGCCGGCTGTTCGCCGTCCTGCGGCTTCGTCGAGATCGCGCTGCATGCGCACCCCGGCTATGCCGCGCCGACCTGGGTGGAGATGGAGAAGCGGCTGGAGCCGCCCGGGGCCGTCCTGTAGGCTGCCGGCGGCCCGGCGATGCGCCGGCGCCAGCCCTGGCTTCGCCTCAGAGGAAACGTGACAGAAGAACAATCGAGGCTGCGGCCGCTGGCCATCCTGGCGGCCATCGTGCTGGCGCGCGTCGGCTTCGGCTACCAGTTCCAGACCGTGGGCAGCCTGGGGCCGACTGCTGATCCCGCTGTTCGGCATGGATTACACCACCTTCGGCAAGCTGATCGGCGCCTTCATGCTGGTCGGAACATTTGCCGCGCTGCCGCTGGGGCTGGCGGGCGGACGGTTCGGCGAGCGGCTGATCCTGGCCGGCGGGACTGGCGCTGATGGTGGCCGGCGCACTGGTGAGCGCGGCTGGGTCGGCGGGACTGGTGGGCATCGCGCTCGGGCGCGCGGTGTGCGGCGTCGGCGCGGTCGCCATGGTGGTGATCCAGGGCAAGGTGCTCGCCGACTGGTTCCAGGGACGCGCCTTCCTGCTGGCGATCAGCGCCTCGGTCGGCGCCTATCCGGTGGGGGTCGGGCTGGGCCAGTTGACCCAGCCGCCGTTGGCCGAGGCGTTCGGCTGGCCGGCGGCATTCCTCGCCGGCGGGGTGATCCAGGCGGCGTCGCTGGCGCTGTTCCTGGCCAGTTTCCGGACGCCGTCGCAGCGCGTGGCGCCGCCGCGCCGCCTGGTGCTGCCGAGCGGACGCGAGTGGCTGCTGACGGCGGTCGCCGGATTGGTGTGGGCGGCCTACACCTCGGGCTACACCGGATTTCTGTCCTATGCACCATCGCTGATGGCGGCGCATGGCGACAGCATGGCGCTGACCGGCGTGGTGATCGCCATCGCCTCCTGGGGCAGCCTGCCGCCGACGATGTTCGGCGCCGGGCTGGCCAACCGCTACGGCGCGTTCCGGGTGGTGCTGATCGGCACCGCTGCGGTGGTGATCGGCATCGCCGGCAGTGCGCTGACCGACTGGCCGATCCTGTGGGCGGTGGTGCTGGGCATCATCGGGCAGATCCATCCGGGGGTGATCCAAGCGGTGGGTACGCTGTCCGCGCGGGTGGAGACCCGCGCCGCGGGGATGGGCATCTTCTACAGCGTCTATTACGCCGCCGGGACGGTGGTGCCGGCGCTGTGCGGTGCCGCGGCGGACTGGGCCGGAGGGCCGGGTGGCGCGCTGCTATGCGCGGCGGCGGTATCCGCGCTGGGCATCCCGGCCTACATGCTGCATCGGCGGCTGGTGTCGCACGCCACGCTGCTGGTGCGGGCGTAAGGGGCGGTGGCCGGAACTGGTTGCCTGGCAAGGCGATTTGCCGATGCCCGGTCCAGACAACCGCCTGCCCATCGCCACCGATGCGCCACTGTCTGATTTATGTTACGAGACCAGGCATGGAACGCACCGAAGCCATAGCAAGGCTGCAAGCGCACGGGACTGAACTCCAGCAACTCGCGGTTCAGCACCTTTACCTGTTCGGCTCGACCGCGCGCGGGGATGCCAACGCGACGTCCGACGTTGACCTGTTTTTCGACCACGAGCGCGGCAAGCTCAGCCTGTTTCGGTTGATGGACGTGAAGGAGCGCACCGCTGAAATCCTCGGCTGCAAGGCGGACATCATGACGCGGGGCAGCCTGCACCCACTCTTGCGGCGGCGGATCGAGGCCTCGGCGCTGCAAGTCTTTTGATGGCCGTGCATTCCGCCACGCTGCGCATGCACGACAGTATTGACGCCATCGGCCGCAAGCGCAGACGATAGGCGGCGGCCTTCCCATGATGCCTGATGCTATGTCGTCGCGTATGGAGATCGGGAACCGGCGGTGCCGCGGTCACCGCTCCTCCGTGACGACCGTCAGGTAACTTTCCTGCAACGGCGCTATTTTCTCGATCTCCCCCACGACCCTCTGCCAATCTGCATCCCGCGACATGCCTTGCCAGGCACGTTCGTGGGTCGCCAGGTCAGGATACCTAATGGCAATGAAAATCTGCCCCGCGTAAGGACCCGAGTGGTAATAGCCAAAGCTGTGCGCGACCGCACCGTATTTTTTCAGGAGCGGCACACCCTGCTCACGCAGGCGCGCGAGTTGTGGGTCCTGGTGATCGCCTTTCCGGCGAACGACCATGTTGATCGCCATTGGTTTCATCTCCCGGTTGCACACATCGCATCTTCGAATGGGCCGAGCCACCTGCTCCGCGACGTCATCGACGCGACCGTGGGGTTCGCTCGGCTTGGCCGCCGCATCGACGTGCCCGAAGAGCTGATAATGCGGATGTTCGGCCCGACCGGCAACCCACGCGCGGAAAACCTGATCGCGGTCGTGGCCGCGCTCAAGGACCAGTGCCGCCTGTCGCTGACCGAGCACGCGGCGCCACTGCGCCGGCGGACGGCTCGGGCGCTTGCGTATGCCACGACCTGATGGCGGCATCGGCACCGCCTTCGTCCATCCGGGCGACCGCCGCCTCAGGGTAACGGCCGTCATGGAACTCTTGACAAAACTACTGCTAAGCAGTATATTATGCAGGATGACGAGTTCGAATGGTTCGACGCTAAAGCCGCACGCAACTGGCGCGACCACGATGTCGGTTTCGAGATGGCCCGAGATGTATTCAAGGACATCTTCGCGATCGAATGGGCTGACCATTTGCCGTGCAGCGCGCACTCCACGCCGTGCCCCGATCGGGTTGATAAAAGTGGTGGGCGGACACCACCACGCCGCACGGCCGGCGGATGCTGGCCGTCCTGGGCGGCCCTGCCGACTTCGGGCCTGAGCTTATCTGCGCGCGCACGACCGAAGGCCGTGCGGAAGATTGCCTGCAGCTACAACGTCCGCAACACCGCGATTTCGAGATTGACGACATAGACGACATCAGAGGAGGACGGGCGGCGTGGCACAAGCAGAGGCCGAGCCAGGACAATCTCGGGAACGCTATTGGGCACTCGTGTGCAACCCGGCAAAGTGGGCGATCGATGATTTTTTGCGCAGCGGTGAAGTCGAAGATGAATGGGGAGTCGATAGGCGCGCTCGAAACGAAATCAGAAACTTCAGTGCGGGACAGCTTGCCGTAGTTAGAGTCGGGCGAGATTCGCGAAATCGGAAACAGTTGGACGGCAACGCTCCGCTCAAGCCGGGAATCTATGGTCTGTGCGAAATCTTATCCAAGGCCTATCCAGGTCCAGGGGACCAGGACAAATATTGGTTCCTCGCTGTTTATCATGGGCAGTAACGGTCTTACGCTGGCAGGTGCATGTCGAGCTTTCCGGCGAGCAGATAGACCATCGCCTTGAGGTTTCTGGCTGAGCGATAGCCGCGCGCCTTTGTTTTGGCGGCCTGCACCAGGCTGTTGATGCCTTCGATCAATCCGTTGGCGATCTTGCTGTCGAACCAGCGCAGAATGCCGTCCCAGTGGCGCTTGACGGTGTGCGCGGCATCAATGATCGGCTCGAGCCGGCTGTGAGTGGCCCAGAAGTACCATTTCCTCAGGAACCCCGCCCCAGCCTGCACAGATGGCTGGTCGTAGAGGTCTTGGAACGCCAGTCGGATATTATAGGCACGCGCGGTCTTGAGATGGCGCGTTGGTAGACGTTCGAGTGTCGCCCGTTGCCGCGCCGACAGATTGGCCGGATTGCGCAGCCAGATATAGCGCGTGCCGCGCAGCAGGCTTTGGCTCTTCTGCTCGGCTCGTCGCACCTTCTCGACGGCATCGTTGATGATCTTGACGGCATGGAACTTGTCAAAGGTGATGGCGGCGTTGGGTAGGCTGTCGCCGACACCCTTGATGAAGGCCGGGCTCATGTCGATGCAGACCTCCTCGATCGTCTCCGGGTCACCCCGATGTGCGGCCAGATCGTCGGCGAAGGCCGCGACGGTCTCGGCATCCTTGCCTTCGGTGGCGAACAGCACCCGAGGCCGATCGATATCGACAAACAGCGTGATGTAATCTTGGCCGCGCCGGGCGGCGGTCGCCTCGATGGCGATCCGCGTCACGCCAGAGGCATCGATGCGCGCCCGGGCCGCGTCGACATAGTAGTGAACCATGCGCCACAGCCGCGTGTCGTGCTCGCCCACGATCCGCGCCACCGCCTTGACCGGCATGGCCGCGACCATGGTCATGACCAGCGCCTCGAACAGCAGCGTGAAGCCGCTGTCCGGCCGTGCCCATGGCACGCCGACCGTCTTGATGCCGCACGTGTCGCAGCGCACGCGCGGCACGCGAGCATTCAGGTAGGCCTGGTGCTGGAAGAAGTTGAGGTGACGCCAGGTCCTCCGCTCGGTGTCGTAGGCCGGGCAGTCCGCGGCACCGCAGCTCGGACAGGCAAAACGGCTGCCCGAGGGGAAGTCGATCTCGATGTCCAGCCGGTGTGCCTCGGGGTCAAAGTCGCTGCGGCTCACCGTCCAGGGCGGGGTCAGCGCCAGTGCCAGTTGCAGCAGAGTTGTGTCACGCATGATCGATCCTCCGCGCGCGGCCCGGCCTGCTCGAGCCTGGCGCCGTGCTCGCCGTCGTCAAGGACGCTGCGCGCCGCTTCGCGGTGGCCCCGGCGAAGCGCCGGGACCATCCTTCACCACGGCTGCGCGCGCCGCTGGGGGGTGTCAGGCCGGGACGAAGAAACGGCCCCCGTCAGCCGAACCAAGAAACAGGCTCAGATGGGCAGCACTGGCTCATCAAGCAAGGCGAACACGTTTCAACCCACTCTCAACAGCGAGGAAGCCATTGATGCAGGTATTTTCGGTGACAGTATTTGAAAGGAGCTCGATAGAATCTGTCATCTTCCAAACAGCCGACGGTTCCGAACATGTCATGGACCTCAAGACTCCCCTCATTTGTCAGACCGGGCCGAAAACGTCTGCGAAGAGCGGCTGGTCCTGCAGCATTTGAGAGAAGCGCTGCATCAGCGGACGCAGCCTGGTTTCCGGCATCGTGGGGATCAGATCGTAAAGCATGCAGCCCTGACGGAACCACGAATGGACGCGCCGCTTGGCGGTGTTGGTCTTGAGCATCCGGTCGTAACCCAGCGCCTCGCCGGCGGCACCGAGCAACGTCAACAACACGACCGCGAAAGCGTTGATCAGCCACAACCGATCACGCCGCTCCGGTGATTTGACATGCATCGTGCCCATCCCCATGCCGAAGCGCAGGTCCTTGGTATCGCGCAGCCCGCACTCGATTCCCCAGCGACGGCCATAGTATCCAATCAGATGCTTGGCGGTGGCGTCGGTGGTGCTGGCGGCCAAGCACCAGGCCTGCTTCATGTCGGGGTGCTGAACGCAGACCACGGTTCCCACTGGATAGCGATCGGCGGTGACCTCAGCGCCGCGCAGTACACGGGCGCGTCCGCCGGGTCGCACCCAGGCGGCAGCGGTGCGGGTTTCTCCGGTCGTGGCGGTGACAGCGATGTTGCCGCGGAAGCGGATGACGTAGTCGAAGCACAATTCCTCGGTCAGCATGCGGTACAGCTTCTGGTCGCCGAAGCCGCGGTCGGTGACCACGCAGACCTTGACGTCGGCCGGCAGCAGTTCTGCCAGCCGCACCAGCACGCGATGCTCGTAGAGGCTGCGGTTGTCCTTGAGCGTGCGCTTGTCGACCGTCAGCCACAGCAGGGGCGTGGCACGGCCGTGATCGGTAATCAGGGACAACATGATGGTGGCTTGCTTGTCTGCATCGAAGTCGGTCCAGTCCAATGCCACCACTATGGAACTGCGCGCGCCAACGACGAAGGGAACCCAGCGGGAGAGGATGTCGTCGACCTTGATCTCTGGGTTGGAGAGCAGGCGATCGACCTGTTTGGTCGCGTGCTTGGGGTTCAGACTGCGGGCGGCGGCGAGTTCCCGGCCGATGGCGCAGACCGCGAGCGAGGCGCCGCGCAGCACGCCAAGGGTGGCGTCGCTGAGCGAGGCGACGCGCTTGGCGTGCAGGTCGTGGCCCAGCACGTCGCCAAGGACCTGCCTGACCTGATTGATGGAGAACCGCTGCTTCCGAATGACCATCGCATCTCTCGACCGGCTGTTGCGGGGCGGGAGATGTGTTGGGTCGTGCGGAGTTGGAAGTCGTCGTGGCGAATTCGCAAGGATATGCCGCCGACGGCGCTCGTGCGATTCTTTCCGGAATCGCCCCTATGGCCGCCCGATTCTTTTATGTCCCAAAGAAAATGAGGGGATGAGTGAGACCATGGATAGGCCGGCACAAGCGGAGCCCCAACCGCCGCAGCATTGCCGATACCCACCGCCAACGTCGTCATCCCTTGGGTGAGGCCGAACCGGCCAGTGCTGCGCATCAGGTCGGCGGCGATCAGCACGGAAACCACCCCGAAGATGCTACCCACCAGCAAACGGCGTGTCACCGCGCTTGCACGGCACGGCCATTTGAGATACAATGTATCTCGCATCACGCCCGAGGTTACCATGGCCGCCACGACGATGGTTCACATCCGCCTGGACGAAAACGTCAAGGCACAGGCAACGGAAACTCTGGCGGCGATGGGCCTCTCGGTGTCCGACGCCGTCCGCGTGTTTCTGATGCGCGTTGTCGCCGACAAGCAGTTGCCGTTCCCCCTGAAGGTGCCGAACGCCGAGACGCGTGCCGCCATGTAGCAGGCCGACGCGATCGTCCGCACGCGCCGCGCGCGTTTCACGAAGGCCGCCGACCTGTTCAATGACCTCGAAAAAAACCGCAGGGAGTAAGCGGGCCCGCCCGCCCAGGGCGGCCGATTATGCCAGATTATTCCTCAAGGATTGGGAGCGGCTGTCGCGATCGGGGCGGTACGACATGAACCGGCTCAAGCAGGCCATGCTGCGGCTGATCGCCAACGATGCCCCCCGCGGTCCGGAGTGGCGCGGTCATGCCCTCGGGGGTGATTGGGACGGGCATCGCGAGTGCCGCGTTGGCGGGGATTTTCTGCTGGCCTACAGGATCGATGACAGCGGTCGGACGTGCATGGTCGTCTGCGTACGTGCCGGCACCCATGCGGACCTGTTCGAATACCCGTTTGGCACCGACGAACGCCGTTTCGCAGGTATCAGGACAGCGCGCACCCATACCAGTGCCTGACGACCGAACCGATGACCGTCCGCGCGCTCGGCCAACGGTGCCGACGGCCACGCGAACCATATTCCGTCGCCCAATTTCCCCAATGGAAATTTTATGCCCACGCGATGACCTTGCGTGACCGATGCGCACTCACGCATCGACCGCAGGCTGTCCAAGGCGTCCTGAATGCTATCCTGGGCCCGTCGTGCCGTCGCACGACCACCGCACCAATATCAGCGCCCGCCTCGATCGTGACCCGCGCCACGCCCTCGACACGCGAGGGTTTGCCGCACCTGCTGCCGGCGCTCATGCTCGCCGAGCAACGGGCGGGGGGCAAGCTGCGCTATGCCCTGGCAAGCTGAGGGTGGCATGCACCGCCAGACAGCAAAGGACCCGCCGTGCTGGATCTATTGATGCTCGCCCTGCTGCTCGTCGGCTTCGCCGCCGCGGTCGGCTATGTGCGCGTCTGTGTCAGCGTGACGCAGCCGGTCAACGGTGAGACGGGCGAAAAGCCATGACCTGGCAGGGCTGGCTGCAGATCGCGATCTTCGCCACCTTGGTCGCCGCCGTGGTGAAGCCGCTCGGCGGCTACATCGCCCGCGTCGCCGACGGCAGCAGCCGGGTGGTGCGGTTGTTCGCGCCGCTCGAGCACGGGCTGTATCGCCTGGCCGGCGTCGATCCAGATGAGGAACAGACCTGGGTCGGCTATGCGATTGCGCTGCTGGCGTTCAGCCTCGCCGGCATCGTCGCCCTCTACGCACTGCAGCGATTGCAGAAGGTGCTGCCGCTCAATCCGCAGCACATGGACGCGGTGGCGCCCGACCTGGCGCTGAACACCGCGGTGAGTTTCGCCACTAACACGAGCTGGCAGTCGTACGGCGGCGAAACCA
The DNA here is from genome assembly GCA_963773345.1 of uncultured Alphaproteobacteria bacterium. Taxonomy (GTDB): domain Bacteria; phylum Pseudomonadota; class Alphaproteobacteria; order Acetobacterales; family Acetobacteraceae; genus Palsa-883. The sequence continues at coordinate 850,913 of CAVZBG010000011.1, forward strand.
CGATGAGCAACCTGACGCAGATCGCCGGGATCGTCGTGCAGTCGTTCCTGTCCTGCGCCACCGGCGTCGCGGTGGCGCTCGCGCTGATCCGCGGCTTCTCCCGCCACTCGGCGAAGACGATCGGCAATTTCTGGGTCGATATGACCCGCGTCACGCTCTATGTGCTGATCCCGGTCTGCGTCGTCGCGACGCTGTTCCTGGTCTGGCAGGGCGTGCCGCAGACGTTTGGCGGGTTCGTCAATGCGACCACGCTGGAGGGCGGCACCCAGGTGCTGGCGCGCGGCCCGGTGGCCTCGCAGGTGGCCGTCGCCGTTCTCAGCGGCGATGGCGGCGGCTTCTTCAACGCCAACGCGGCGCATCCGTTCGAGAACCCGACGGCGCTGACCGGCATGCTGGAGATGCTGCTGATCTTCCTGATCGGCGTGGCGCTGACCAACAGTTTCGGCCGCATGGTCGGCGACCAGCGCCAGGGCTGGGCGCTGTTCGCGGCGATGGCGGTGATGTTCTTCATCGGCCTGGTCGCGGTCTATATCGGCGAAACGACGCCAAACCCGGCGTTCGCCCGGCTCGGCATCAACCAGGTGCCCGGCCTAATGCAGGACGGCGGCAACATGGAGGGCAAGGAGGTCCGTTTCGGCCCCGGCCAGTCCGCGCTGTTCGCGGAAGTCAGCACCGCGTCCTCCGACGGGGCGGTGGATTCGATGCATGACAGTTTTATGCCGCTGTCCGGCCTGGTGCTGCTGAGCAACATGATGCTGGACGAGGTGATCGTCGGCGGCCCGGGCTCCGGACTGTTCGGCATGCTGCTGTTCGCCATCGTCGCGGTGTTCGCCGCCGGGCTGATGATCGGTCGGACTCCGGAATATCTTGGCAACAAGCTCGAGAGCAGCGAGGTCAAGATGACCATGCTGGCACTGCTCTGTCCGCCGGCCGCCATCCTGGGCCTTACCGCGCTGGCGGTGGTGCTGCCCGCTGGACTGGCCGGGCTGGATAACGCCGGGCCGCACGGATTTTCCGAGGCGCTGTACGCCTACACCTCGGCCGCGGCGACCAACGGCAGCGCCTTCGCCGGGCTGAACGCGAATTCGCTGTTCTACAACATTACACTGGCGATGGCGATGTTCGCCGGCCGGTTCATCGTGATCGTGCCGGTGCTGTGCATCGCCGGGACACTGGTGACGAAACGAGTTGGTACTAACGTCGGCGGGAACGCTGCCGACGCATGGGCCGCTGTTCGTCGGGATGCTGGTGGGCACGGCGGTGATCGTCGGGGGGCTGACGTTTTTCCCGGCATTGGCTCTCGGCCCGGCGGCGGAGCTGTTCGCCATGCACGCCGGGCTGACCTATTCAGGAGGCTGACGCCCTGGTTTGGTGATGCGCCTTGCGTCGCGGCATAACGCCGTTGGCAAAGACTTGAGATAAGGTCTGCGCCAGCCATCGGTCGGACGCGCAATGGTGGACTTTCGCCACGAACTGGGAGCCCTGGAGCCTTGGCTCCATCACTTCGGCGTGGCTGCCGTCTTCGTGATTCTGGTCTTCGAGTCGTTGGGCATCCCGCTTCCCGGTGAGTCGTTGCTCATCGTCGCCTCACTCATCCCCTCATTTCCGTTGGGACACAAAAGAATCAGTCGGCCATTGGGGCGATTCGGGAAAGAATCGCACGAGCGCCGTCGGCGGCATATCCTTGCGAATTCGCCAAGGCGACTTCCAACTCCGCATGACCCAACAAATCTCCCACCGCGCAACAGCCGGTCGAGGGATACGATGGTCATCCGGGAGCAGCGGTTCTCCTTCAACCAGGTCAAGCAGGTCCTCAGCGGCGTGCTGGGCCACGACCTGCACGCCAAACGCGTCGCCTCGCTCAGCGACGCCACCCTTGGCGTGCTGCGCAGCGCCTCCCTCGCGGTCTGCGCTATTGGTCAGGGCCTCGCTGCCGCCCGCGCCCTGAACCCCAAGCATGCGACCAAACAGGTCGATCGCCTGCTCTCCAACCCGAAGATCAACGTCGACGATATTCTCGCCCGTTGGGTGCCCTACATCGTCGGCGCGCGAAGCTCCATCGTGGTGGCTTTGGACTGGACCGACTTCGAGGCCGACAAGCAAGCCACTATCATGCTGTCCCTGATCACCGACCACGGTCGTGCCACGCCCCTGGTGTGGCTGACGGTCGACAAGCGCACGCTCAAGGACAACCGCAGCCTCTACGAGCATCGCGTGCTGGTGCGGCTGGCCGAACTGCTGCCGGCCGACATCAAGGTCTGCGTGGTTGCCGACCGCGGCTTCGGCGACCAGAAGCTGTACCGCATGCTGACCGAGGAGCTGTGCTTCGACTACGTCATCCGCTTCCGCGGCGACATCACCGTCAATGCCGCGACGGGCGAAACCCGCACCGCCGCCGCCTGGGTGCGGCCCGGTGGACGCGCCCGCGTGCTGCGCGGCGCCGCAGTGACTGCCGATCGCTATCCGGTGGGCACCGTGGTCTGCGTCCAGGCCCCCGACATGAAGCAGGCCTGGTGCCTGGCCGCCAGCAGCACCGACGCCACAGCCCAGCATCTGATTGGATACTACGGCCGCCGCTGGGGCATCGAGTGTGCACTGCGCGATACCAAAGACCTGCGCTTCGGCATGGGGATGGGCGTGACGCATGTCAAATCGCCGGAGCGGCGTGATCGGCTGTGGCTGATCAACGCATTCGCCGTGGTGTTGCTGACGTTGCTCGGTGCCGCCGGCGAGGCGTTGGGCTATGATCGGATGCTCAAGACCAACACCGCCAAGCGGCGTGTCCACTCGTTGTTCCGTCAGGGCTGCATGCTTTACGATCTGATCCCGACAATGCCGGAAATCAGGCTGCGACCGCTGATGCAGCGCTTCTGTCAGATGCTGCAAGACCAGCCGCTCTTCGCAGACGTTTTCGGGCCGGTCTGACAAATGAGGGGAGTCATGAGCATCGTCGCGGCAATTCTGGCCGGCCGCGGCGACATTTCGTACCCGGGGCTGCTTGTTTCGGCATGGGCCGGTTCCGTGATCGGTGACAATATCGGCTACCTGATCGGCCGGATGCTCGGCCACCGCCTGGTATGGCGCTACGGCGCAAAAATCGGCTTGACCGCCGAGCGGCTTTGCTGGGTCGAAGCGGTGTTCGCGCGCTACGGTCCGGTGACCGTCGCTTTCGCACGCTTCTTCAACGTGCTGCGCCAACTGAACGGGATCGTCGCCGGCACCGTGAAGATGGATTGGCGTCGGTTCCTGGCCTTCAATGCACTCGGCGGCGCACTTTGGGTCCTGGCATGGACCATGGCCGGGTTCTATCTCACCCGGCATGAAGCGCGCGTTGCCGTGCTGCTGCACGGGCTGGGATTTCTCGGAGCCGCCTTTGCCGCGATCGCGCTGATCGCGATCCTGGCTTATATCTTTGGACGTCGCGTGCTCAGACGGCTGCGCGGCGACATCGCCGGCAAGACCAAAGACCGCTGATCGGCGGCAGCCATCCCGGCGCACGCAGTCGCCCCGCGGCGTGGATGACCAATCCGTCATGATTGACCTGGATCAAAGGCTGCGCCCGTCAACCCGCTAGATTGAGTGCGACACGGCACCGGTGCCACGCGGCAAATGGCCGCCGATCCGTATATGTCGCTGGCGCCACCCGGTTCGCGGCTGAACCAGCCCGAGCCACGCGTGAAGGAGACGGCACCATGCGCGCATCGGACGTGATGACCACCGAGATCATTTCCACGACCGCGGACACGCCGGTGCGCGAAGTGGCGCGCACGCTGCTCGCCCACGGCATCAGCGCCATGCCGGTGCTGGACGCCGACGGCGTGCCGATCGGCATGGTGAGCGAGGGCGACCTGGTCAGCCGCGGTGAGATGGAACGGGTGGAGCGGCGCGACTGGTGGCTCAAGCTGGTCGCCGACGACAGCGCGCCCGATGGCGGCTTCCTCGCCAGGCTGCGGGCGCCGGACCGCACCGCCGCCGACGTGATGTCAGCGCCGATCGTCACGGTCAGCGAGGACACCGAGCTGACCGAGGTGGCCAAGCTACTGGCGCAGCATCACATCAAGCGGGTGCCGGTGGTGACGCAGGGCCGCGTGGTCGGCATCGTCAGCCGCGCCGACCTGCTGCACGCCCTCACGGTCCCGCACACGGACGGCGCGACACAGCGGCCGGCGCCCCGCAGGCGCAGCTTCCTGCTCGACATGTTCGGCGAGTACCACCGGCCGGCCTGGGAGATCGTTCCGCCGCACGAGGACGCGGCCGCGGCGTCCGCCTCGGCCGGGCTGGACGCCGCCGCGTTCCGCGCTCTGGTCGACGATTTCCAGGCCGGCACGACACAGCACCTCGACGCGGCGCGCCGCGCCGAGGCCGAGCAGCGCCAGAAACTGGCCAAGGAACTGATCGACACGCATGTGTCCGAGGAGGTCTGGCAGAACCTGCTGCATCGCGCCCGCCAGGCGGCCGAGGCCGGCGAAAAGGAGTGCCTGCTGCTGCGCTTCCCGAACGAACTCTGCACCGACGGCGGGCGGGCGATCGACGTGGTGCAAGAGGGCTGGCCGGCCACGCTGCGCGGCGAGGCGGCCGAGCTCTATCTGCGCTGGGAGCGCGAGCTCAAGCGCCGCGGTTTCCGCTTGGCCGCCCGCGTGGTGGAGTATCCCGGCGGCATGCCGGGCGATATCGGTCTGTTCCTGGTCTGGGGCGAGGCCACCTAGCGACCGCCGCGAACCAATCGCTGCACGACAAGGTTGGCGGAATGCGCTGCCCCCCCGGGTCAAGCGCCCGGGGCCGTTGGCTTATCCGCCCGACGGCGGGGGTCAAGGCGGGGGCAGGAAATTCACCTCGTGCAGCGCGGCGAGGCGCATCACCTCGGCCGGGTCGGCCGCGTTGTTGATTGCCTGGAACAGGTCCCACAAAAGCCGCGTCGGGCTGACCCAGAACAGGCAGGTCACATCGGCGGCGCTGTGGTTGAACAGGCCGTGCGGGATGCCGCGCGGCAGGCGGATCAGGTCGCCGGCATCCGCGGTCGCCGGCTGCCCGTCCATCAGCAGATCGAAATGCCCGCCCAGCAGGTAGATGAACTCGTCCTGCGTCGGGTGCACGTGCGGCGGGACAAACGTGCCCGGCGGCAACGTCGCATGCCAGGCGAAGCAGCTCTCGCTTACCTGCAGCGGCCGATAGGTCTGGCCCAGGATATTCCAAACCTGGCCGTCCAGGCTGGAGCCGTTGGTGGTGACGCCGGCGGTCATCGGCGGTGGGGTGGGCATGCGTGTCCTCCTGTTGGCTGCGCGCCCGTGCGGCTGCCGGACAAGCGGCGGGATCGGCGGGGGCCTGCGCGCCGCCCTTGCGGGTTGCGTTGCAAGCTTGGAGGTTATGGGGAACGCCGGGGCAAGTCATGCCCCCGGAGGAGGTGCGGACATGGCGATGGGCCTCAACTCGGATGTCGGCCTGGATTTCGACCTGGGCGAGACCGTGGACCTGCTGCGCGGCCAGGTGCAGGCGTTCTCGGCCGACGAGATCGCCCCGCGCGCGGCCGCCATCGATCGCGACAATGCGTTTCCCGCCGACCTCTGGCGCAAGATGGGTGCGCTGGGCGTGCTGGGGGTCACCGTCGAGGAGGAATACGGCGGGGCCGGCATGGGCTACCTGGAGCACGTCGTGGCGATGGAGGAGGTCAGCCGCGCGTCGGCCTCGGTGGGGCTGTCGTATGGGGCGCATTCGAATCTGTGCGTCAACCAGATCCGCCGCAACGGGAATGAGTTGCAGCGGCGGCGTTTTCTCCCGCGGCTGGTCAGCGGGGAGCATGTCGGCGCGCTGGCGATGAGCGAGCCGGGGGCGGGGTCGGATGTCGTGGCCATGCGCACGCGGGCCGAGCGGCGGGGCGACCGGTATGTGCTGAATGGCAGCAAGATGTGGATCACCAACGGGCCGGACGCGGACGTGCTGGTGATCTATGCGAAGACCGATCCGGCGGCGGGAGCACGCGGGATCACGGCGTTCCTGGTGGAGAAGGGGTTTGCGGGGTTTTCGACGGCGCCCAAGCTGGACAAGCTGGGCATGCGCGGGTCGAACACCTGCGAGCTGGTGTTCCAGGACTGCGAGGTGCCCGCGGAGAACGTGCTCGGCGAGGTCGGTCGCGGCGTGAATGTGCTGATGAGCGGGCTGGATTACGAGCGGGCGGTGCTGGCGGCCGGGCCGCTCGGCATCATGCAGGCCTGCATGGACGCGGTGCTGCCGTATGTGCATGAACGAAAACAGTTCGGTCAGGCGATCGGCGAGTTCCAGATCATGCAGGCGAAACTTGCGGATATGTACACCACGATGAACGCGGCGAAGGCCTACGTGTACGCGGTGGCGCGGGCCTGCGATCGCGGGCGGACGGCGCGCAAGGATGCGGCGGGGGCGATCCTGTTCGCCGCGGAGAAGGCGACCTGGATGGCGCTGGAGGCGATCCAGTGCCTCGGCGGGAACGGGTATATCAACGACTACCCGACCGGGCGGCTGCTGCGCGATGCCAAGCTGTACGAGATCGGCGCCGGCACCAGCGAGATCCGCCGCATGCTGATCGGGCGCGAGCTGTTCAGCGAGACGGCGTAGTGTGATGATCCTGCCGGCTCGCAGCCTTCGCCACCGCTGTCATCGCGGCCACCGCTGTCATTGCGAGCGAAGCGAAGCAATCCCCTGCGAATTTCGCACGAATGCACGCGGGGGATTGCTTCGCTTCGCTCGCAATGACAACGAGGACAAAACGGCTAACCGACGTTAGAGTCACGCCACCACATGCCGATCATCGACTCCGCCATCGATACGCGCTCGGACGAATTCCGCGCCAACGCCGAGGCCATGGCGGCGTTGGTCGCGGACCTGCGTGCGAGGGTGGACGGGGTCCGCCAGGGCGGTGGCGAGGCGGCCCGCCAGCGCCACCTGTCGCGGGGAAAACTGCTGCCGCGCGATCGGGTGCGGGCGCTGATCGATCCGTCCTCGCCGTTCCTCGAGGTCGGGCAGCTCGCCGCGCACGGCATGTATGGCGGCGAGGTGCCGGCGGCCGGCATCATCACCGGCGTCGGGCGCGTGGCCGGGCGCGAGTGCGTCATCGTCGCCAACGACGCGACGGTGAAGGGCGGGACGTATTACCCGATCACGGTGAAGAAGCACCTGCGCGCGCAGGAGATCGCAGCGCAGAACCGGCTGCCCTGCATCTATCTGGTGGACAGCGGCGGGGCCAACCTGCCGAACCAGGACGAGGTGTTTCCGGACCGCGATCATTTCGGCCGCATCTTCTACAACCAGGCCACCATGTCGGCCGCCGGCATTCCGCAGATCGCCGTGGTGATGGGCTCGTGCACCGCGGGCGGCGCCTATGTGCCGGCGATGGCCGACGAGAGCATCATCGTGCGCGGTCAGGGCACCATCTTCCTCGCCGGGCCGCCGCTGGTGAAGGCGGCGACCGGCGAGGTGGTGAGCGCCGAAGAACTGGGCGGCGGCGATCTGCACAGCCGCACCTCGGGCGTCACCGACCACCTGGCGGAGAACGACCAGCACGCGCTGGGCATCGCGCGGCGGATCGTTGCGGGGCTGAACACGCGGAAGGCGCCGGCGCTGGCGCTGCGCCCGCCGGTGCCGCCACGCTACGACGCGGGCGAGATGTATGGCGTGGTGTCGGCGGACCGGCGCAAACCGTTTGACGTGCACGAAATTATTGCGCGGCTGGTGGACGGGTCGGAATTCGACGAGTTCAAGCGGCTGTATGGCCCGACGCTGATCACCGGATTCGCGCACCTGTGGGGCTATCCGGTCGGCATCGTCGCCAACAACGGCATCCTGTTCAGCGAGAGCGCGCTGAAGGGCGCGCATTTCATCGAGCTGTGCGCCCAGCGCGGCATCCCGCTGGTGTTTTTGCAGAACATCACCGGCTTCATGGTGGGGCGGAAATACGAGGCCGGCGGCATCGCCAAGGACGGCGCCAAGATGGTGACCGCGGTCGCTACGGCGAACGTGCCGAAGTTCACCGTCATCATCGGCGGAGTCGTTCGGCGCGGGGAATTACGGCATGTGCGGGCGGGCCTATTCGCCGCGCTTCCTGTTCATGTGGCCGAATGCGCGGATCTCGGTGATGGGCGGCGAGCAGGCGGCCAGCGTGCTGGCGCAGGTCCGGCGCGACAACATCGAGGCGCGCGGCGGGGCGTGGCCGCGCGAGGAGGAGGAGGCGTTCAAGGCGCCGATCCGCGAGCAATACGAGACCCAGGGGCATCCGTACTATGCCTCGGCGCGGCTGTGGGATGACGGCGTGACCGATCCGGCGGATACCCGCCGCGTGCTGGGCCTGGCGATCTCGGCCAGCCTGAACGCGCCGATCGAGCCGACGCGGTTCGGGTTATTCCGGATGTGACGCAGGATCCGCGAATGACCGATCTGTGCATGCGCGCGCCGAGCCATCTGTCATTGCGAGGAGCGCAGCGACGAAGCAATCTCCCGCGAGGGGGGCACCGACGCAGCAATCCCCTGCGAGGTGCGCACCTGGATGGGGATTGCTTCCCCGGGTCAAGCCCGGGGACCACTGCGCTCCTCGCAACGACAGGGGGGGCGTGCGGCGCGTGGGCGAACGGCCCGCGGTCCGGGTGCCTAGCATGACGCGGATGTTCCAGAAAATCCTGATCGCCAACCGCGGCGAGATCGCCTGCCGGGTGATGGCCACCTGTCGCCGGCTCGGTATCGTCACGGTCGCGGTCTACTCCGCGGCGGATGCCCACGCGCGGCACGTGGACCTGGCCGACGAGGCGTGGCCGATCGGTCCGGCACCGGCACGGCAGAGCTACCTCGTGATCGAAAAGATCATCGACGCCGCCCGCCGTTCCGGCGCCGAGGCGATCCATCCGGGCTACGGTTTTCTGGCGGAGAACGCGGCCTTCGCCGAGGCCTGCGCCGCCGCCGGCGTCGTGTTCATCGGCCCGCCCCCTGCCGCGATCCGTGCCATGGGCTCCAAGGCGGCGGCCAAGGCGCTGATGCAGCGCGCCGGCGTGCCGCTGGTGCCGGGCTATCACGGCGAGGCGCAGGATTTTCCCACGCTGGAGGCCGCGGCCGCTCGCATCGGCTATCCCGTGCTGGTCAAGGCCAGCGCCGGCGGCGGCGGCAAGGGCATGCGCATCGTCGAGCGTCCCAACGATCTGGCGGCGGCGGTCGAGGGGGCGAAGCGCGAGGCCGCCGCCTCGTTCGGCGACGACCGCGTGCTGCTCGAGCGCTACCTCACCGGGCCGCGCCACATCGAGATCCAGGTCTTCGCCGACAACTTCGAAAATTTCGTTTCGCTGTTCGAGCGCGACTGCTCGATCCAGCGCCGCCACCAGAAGGTGCTGGAGGAGGCGCCGGCGCCGGGCATGGATCCGGCGCGCCGGGCGGCGATGGGCGAGGCTGCGGTGGCCGCCGCGCGCGCGGTGGGCTATGTCGGGGCCGGAACGGTCGAATTCATCGCCGAGGGGGAAAACTTTTTCTTCATGGAGATGAACACCAGGCTGCAGGTGGAGCATCCGGTCACCGAAATGATCACCGGTCAGGAGCTGGTGGAATGGCAGGTGCGCGTCGCCGCCGGCGAGCCTCTGCCGTTGACCCAGGACCAGCTTCGCATCAACGGCCACGCGATCGAGGCGCGCGTCTATGCCGAGGACCCCGCGCGCGATTTCCTGCCCTCGATCGGCACGCTGGCGCACCTGCGCCAGCCGGCGGAGACTGCCGAGGTGCGCGTCGATACCGGCGTGCGCCAGGGCGACGCGATCACGCCGAATTACGATCCGATGATCGCCAAGCTGATCGTCCGGGGCGAGGACCGCACCGCCGCGGTGCAGCGTCTGGCCGCGGCGCTGGCGCAGTACGAGGTGGTGGGCGTGCAGACCAATCTCGGCCTGCTGCGCGCCATTGCGGCGCACCCGGCGTTCGCGCGGGCCGAGCTGGACACCGGCTTCATCGTCCGCCACGCCGCCGCGCTGCTGCCGCCCCCGGCGTCACCGGATTCGGCGCCGGTGGGTGCTGCGCCACCGGCTGCGGACGCCGCGCCACCGGCTGCGGACGCCGGGCGTCGGGACGCGGACGCCGCGCATCGGGATGCGGACGTTGCGCAACCCGATGCACCGGCGACGGCGATCTGGGCCGCGGCGGCGCTGGCGGTGCTGGCCGACCGGCGGGCGGCGCACGCGGCCGAGACGGCTGCCTCGGCCGATCCGTGGTCGCCGTGGAACGTTGCGGACGCGTGGCGGATGAACGGTGACGGGTATCAGGACCTTGTGCTGCGCGCGGGTGCGGCGGCGGTCACGCTGCGAGCCCACCCGGCGGAGGACGGCACCTATCGGCTGGACCTGCCCGCGGGCCGCGTCCATGCCGAGGCGGCCGAGGATGCCGAAACCGGCATGACCCTGCGCGTCGACGGCGTGCTGCACCGGCTGCGCGTGGTGCGGCACGACGACGCGCTGGTGGTGATCCTGCGCGGGCGCAACCACGTGCTGTACCTGATCGATCCGCTCGCGCCGCCGCGGCGGGAGGACGTGGGCAGCGACCTGGTCACCGCGTCGATCCCGGCCCGCGTGGCGCGCATCCTGGTCGCGCCGGGGGAAGCGGTGCGGCGGGGCGCGCCGCTGGTGGTGCTCGAAGCGATGAAGATGGAGCTGACCCTGTTCGCGCCGGCCGACGGCACCGTCGCGACGATTCGCCACGCGGTGGACGACATGGTCGAGGAGGGGACGGAGCTGGTGACGTTCGCGATCCCGCCGCGCGAATGACCGGCCGGGCCGACAGCGTTACCGCTGCTTCTGCAGCGTCAGGTGGTATTTACAATACGGACCGCCCACATCGGCCTCGATCTCGCTGCCACTTGCCTTCCCTGCCATCGTTTCCGTGGCCGGCATCTTGTAGCCCCGCAGCTCGCCCGAGCCGCTGAACGATCCGTCCGCCGCCACATCGGCATGGATCACCGCATAGCCACTGCCATGCACTTAGGTCAGATGACCGTCTGTCACGGTCATCGACGTGGAAAATGTCTTGCAGACGGTGCCGTTGTTGCCCGAGAGCAGCACCGCCGGCCCGGTATAGGTGCCGTCGAACGGGCCGGCGGCCCGTGCGGCGCCGGCCAGCGCGGCCGCGGCGATCAGCGCGCCGCCAACAGCCAGGGCCGACCGAACAGACCGCCTGCCCATATGATTCACCTGCATGACGCAGTCCCCCCTGTCGATTGCCACACCTGTCGTGGCGCCTCGCTGCTGTTACGGCATGAGGTACTTTGTTATCCGCGCGTGCTCATCAGCCGGGCCTTGTCGCGCTGCCAGTCGCGCGCGGCGACCGCGGCGCGCTTGTCGGCCTTCTTGCGGCCCTGCGCGATGCCCAGCAGCACCTTCGCGACCCCGCGGTCATTGAAATGGATCTGCAGCGGCACCAGCGTCGCGCCCTCGCGCGCCACCGCGCCGGCCAGCGTGCGGATCTGCTTGCGCTTCAGCAGCAGTTTGCGCGGCGCGCGCGGCTCGAACCGCGAGAGCACGCCGCCCTGGTATTCCGGGATATAGGCGTTGAACAGGAACATCTCGCCCTCGCGCTCGCCGGCCCAGGCCTCGGTCAGCGTCGCGCGGCCGTGGCGCAGCGACTTCACCTCGGCGCCCTTCAGCACCAGCCCGGCCTCGACGGTGTCCTTGATCGTGTAGTCGTACCGCGCCTTGCGGTTCTGCGACGCGACGCCGTGCGAGATCAGGCCTTTCTTGGATTTTGCTTCTGCCATGTTCAGTCGTCAGTTGTCAGTCGTCAGTCGTCAGTTGTCAGACGCCAACGACCAGGTGTAGGTGACCCGCGGCCACCGCCTTCTGACAACTGACGACTGACAACTGACGACTAGTTCAGCAGCCCGACTTCCGTCATCGCCGCCCGCACCTTGGCCCGCGTCGGCTCCAGCAGCGGGGCCAGCGGCAGGCGGCAGCGCTCCGTGGTCTTGCCGAGCAGGCTCGCGGCATATTTCACCGGCGCCGGGCTGGTTTCGGCGAACAGCGCGTCGTGCAGCGGCACCAGGCGGTGCTGGATCGCCATCGCCTCGTCGATCCGGCCCTCCATCCAGGCGGTCTGCATCTGGCTGCACAGCCGCGGCGCGACGTTCGCCGTCACGCTGATGCAGCCCACGCCGCCGGCGGTGTTGAACGCCAGCGCGGTGTGGTCCTCGCCCGAGAGCTGGCAGAACTCCGGCCCGCAGGCGCGCCGCGTGTGCAGCGGCCGCGTCAGGCTCGCGGTCGCGTCCTTCACGCCGATGATGTTCTTGTGCCTGGCCAGCCGCGCCATCGTCTCCACGCTCATGTCGACCACGCTGCGCGGCGGAATGTTGTAGATGATCATCGGAATATCCACCGCGTCGGCGATCGCCGTGAAATGCAGGAACATCCCCTCCTGCGTCGGCTTGTTGTAGTACGGCGTCACCACCAGGATGGCATCCGCGCCCGCCTCCTTGGCGTGCCTGGCCAGGTCGATCGCCTCCTCGGTGCTGTTGGAGCCGGCGCCGGCGATCACCGGCACGCGGCCCTTCGCCGCCTCGACCGCGATCTCCACCACGCGCTTGTGCTCGGCATGGCTGAGGGTCGGGCTCTCGCCGGTGGTGCCGACCGGGACCACGCCGTGCGTGCCTTCCTTGATCTGCCAATCCACGAACGAAGCGTAGGCCTTCTCGTCCAGCGACCCGTCTTCCCGCATCGGCGTGATCAGGGCAACGAGCGAACCTTTGAACATGGCACCCTCCCAGGGTCGACCTGCATAGGCGTCGATCCGGCTACGCTAGGCGTGCGGCAGATGCATCGCAAGGCCGTGCCGCGCTAGAAGCGGGGGATGCAGGCGACGATTCGACTGACCCTTGCCCTGTGGCTGCTGCTGCCGCCCGCCGTTGCCGGCGCGGCGGACCCGCTGCCCGACCCGATGCCGGCGGTGCGCGCCGATCACTGGGCCGACGCCGCGGCCCTGGCGGCGGCGTATGCCGACCCGGTGGCGCAGAAGCTGGTGACCTACTACCGCCTGCTCGCCCCCGGCGCGGCGACGGCGCCGGAGATCGCCGCCTTCGTCGCCAGCAGTCCCGACTGGCCGGCCCAGGCGCTGCTGGAGCGGCGGCGGCAGGAGGCGATCGCCGCCGATCCCGACGACGCCGCGGTTCTGGCGCAGTGCGCCCCGAGCCGGGCCGCGGGGACGCTGACGCCCGCCGGCGCGGCCACTGACGCGATCCCCGCCACGACCGCCGTCACGCTTCCCGCGCCGATCACCCTGCCCGCCGCGCGGTTGCGCTGTGCCGACGCACTGGCCAACGCCGGCCGCAACGCGCAGGCCGCGGCCGAGGCACGGCGCGCCTGGATCACCGGCTTCGCCGACGACCCGGCCGACTTTCCGCAGCGCTGGCGGGCCGTGCTGACCCCGGCCGACCAGTGGGAGCGGTTCCAGGCGTTGGCCTGGACCGACCCTGCGGCCGCCGCGCGTGACCTTCCGCTGCTCGACCCGGCGCACCGGGCGCTGGCCGCGGCGCGCCTGGCGCTGCAGCACGATGCGGCCGACGCCGCCGCGCTGCTGGCCGCGGTGCCGCGCGCGCTGGCCGGCGATCCCGCGCTGATGCTGGCCCAGGCGGGCTGGCTGCGCCGCGCCGAACGCATCCCGGACGCCGTCGCGCTGTGGCGCGCCCGCGGTGCCGCGGCGCAGCAGGCCGCCTCGCCGCCGGACCGCGCCGGCTTCTCGCCGGAGCGCGAGCGGCTGGCGCGCGCGCTGGTGCGCAACGGCGACGCCGCCGACGCCTACGCGCTGGTCGACGATCCCCGCGCGATCCTGCCGCGCCAGGCGATCGACGCCGACTTCCTCGCCGGCTTCATCGCGCTGCGGCTGCTGCACCAGCCGGTCGCCGCGGCGCGGCATTTCCAGGCGCTGGCCGCCGCATCGCCGGCCGCAATCACCCAGGGCCGTGCCTGGTATTGGCTGGGCCGCGCCGCCGCGGCGCAGGATCCGCACGCCGGAGATGCCAGGGCGGACTGGGCCAGGGCCGCCGCCTTCCCCACCACGTTCTACGGACAGCTTGCCGCGGTGGCGCTGGGCGACGACGCCAAGGCACTCGCCGCGCGCATCGACGCGCTGCGCGACCCGGAGGGCACGCGCGACCAGGCATTCGGCCTGACCCAGCGCGAGGTGGTGCGCGCCGCCGCGCTGCTGGTCGCCTGGGGCGAGTCGCGCCGCGCCGAGGCCTTCCTGCTGCGCATGGACGAGCTGGCGCCCGACCTGCCCACCCGCGCGCTGAATGCTGACCTGGCGCTGTACCTCGGCCAGCCGCAAACGGCGGTGGCGATCGCCCGGCGCATGGGCCGCGACGGGCTCGATGCTGCCGCAGGCCGGCTGGCCGGTGCCGGTCGAGCCGCCGCCGGATGCGGTCGATCCCGCCGTCGTGCTCGGGCTGATCCGCCAGGAGAGCAGTTTCGACAGCGCCACCGTCAGCCCGGCCGGCGCGCGCGGGCTGATGCAGCTTATGCCGGGGACCGCCGCGACCGTGGCGCACATGATCGGTGCGACGGTGACGCCGGTGACGCTGGTGTTCGATCCGGGCGAGAACATGCGCCTGGGCACCGCGTATCTGCGCGAGCTGCTGGACCGCTACGGTGGTGCGCTGCCGCTGGCGCAGGCCGCCTACAATGCCGGGCCGGGGCGCGTCGACCAGTGGCTGGCGGAGAATGGCGACCCGCGCGTCGGGCCGGGCACTGCGGCCCCTGGGGGCACAATCGACATGGTGGACTGGATCGAGCTGATCCCGTTCGAGGAAACCCGCAACTACGTGCAGCGCGTGCTGGAGAACGTGGTGATCTACCGCGCCCGCCGGGGCGAGGCGACGCCGACCCTGCTCGCGCAATGGGCGCAGTAGTCCACCGCATTTCCGCCTGGGACGGGCTGGCACTGGCGGTGCACGAGTGGGACGCCGGCCAGCGGGGCGACGGTGGGGCGCAGACCCCGTTGCTGTGCCTGCCCGGGCTGGTCCGCACCGGCGAGGATTTTGCCGAGTTTTCTCGCGCGGTCGGCGCCGGGCGGCGGGTGGTGGCGCCGGACTATCCCGGGCGCGGCGCCTCGGGCCGCAGCGCCGACGTGAGGCGCTATGCGCCCGAGGCCTGCCTGCGCGACGTGCTGGACCTGTGCGCCGCGCTGCACCTGCACCACGTGATTGCGGTCGGCACCAGCTTCGGCGGGCTGCTGGCGATGGGGATCGCCGCCGCGCGGCCGACGCTGCTGCGTGGCGTGGTGCTGAACGACGTCGGGCCGGAGATCGGTATCGCGGGCGGCGATTTCGTGCGCCGCTTCATCGCCGATGACCGGGCGCTGGCCGATCTCGACGCCTGCGCCGCGCACCTGCGGGTGCGGCTGCCGCACCTGTCGCTGGAGACCGACGCGGCCTGGCGGCGCATGGCCGTGCTGACCTACGCGCAGGGCGCCGACGGGCGGTTCCGTCCGAACTGGGACACCGCGATCGCACGGCTGATGGAGGCGCCGCCGCCGCCGCTGTGGCCGCTGTTCGACGGGCTGGCGCACCTGCCCTTGCTGCTAGTTTGGGGTGAGGCGAGCGACATTCTTCTGCCGACGACCGTCGCCGCGATGCGCGAGGCGCGGCCGGACATGGCGGTGGTGTCGCTGCCGGGGGTCGGCCACGCGCCCTCGCTGGGCGAGCCGCCGGTGCTGCGGGCGATCGCAACGTTCCTGGAGCGGGTGGGGTGAGGTTGTCCCGGGTTGTGGCTGGTGGGTTTGGCGCCGGGTTCGTGCCGGGGGCGCCGGGGACCGCCGGGGCGCTGCTCGGGCTGCTGCTGGCCGTGCCGCTGCTGCTGGGGCCACCCTGGGTGCTGCCGGTGGCCGCGCTGCTGGCCAGCCTGCTGGGGCTTTGGGCGATTCGCGCCGCGCGGGTCGAGGGCGATCCCGGCTGGGTGGTGATCGACGAGATCGCCGGTCAGTGGGTGGCGCTGCTTGGGCTGGCGCGGCCGACGGTGATCGGCGTGGCGGCGGCGTTCGTGCTGTTCAGGCTGTTCGACATTGTGAAGCCGGGGCCGGTGGGGTGGGCCGATCGGCAAGGGGGTGCGGTGGGGATCATGGCGGACGACCTGATCGCCGGGGCGATCGCTGCGGGGATTCTTTGGGCCGTGCGGGAGCGGTGGCCGGGGATGTTGGGGTGAATGACTGCCTTTCGGAGGTGAAGCGCGCGGGGTGCGGGGCAAGACGTGCGGTGTCCTGCCAGACTCGGACCGGGTCCTTTAGACTGCGCAAATGACGCCGGCAGACTTCATCGCGAAATGGCAGGCCAACACGCGGACCGAACGCGCGGCGTGCCAGGAGCATTTCATCGACCTGTGCCATCTGCTGGACGAACCGACGCCGAATTCCGATCCGACCGGCGAGGACTACGCCTTCGAGAAGGGCGCCACGAAGTTCACCGGGGCGGACGGCTGGGCCGATGTGTGGCGGCGCAACTGCTTCGCCTGGGAGTACAAGAAAAAGCGCGGCGACCTGGACGCCGCGCATCGCCAGTTGCTGGTCTATGCCGGGCCGCTGGGCAATCCGCCGCTGCTGATCGTCTCCGACATTGCGCGGATCGTCATCCGCACCAACTGGACCAATGCGGTCACCGAGACGCACGACATTCCGCTGGCGGAGCTGGCCAATCCGTTGCGGTTGCGGCTGGTGAAATGGGCGTTCTCCGATCCCGAGCAGCTTCGGCCCGCGCGATCGCGCCAGGCGCTGACCGAGCAGGCCGCGGCGGAGTTCGCCGAACTTGCGCGTCGGCTGCGGGTGTGCGGCCACGATCCGCAGGTGGTGGCGCACTTCGTCAACCGCCTGGTGTTCTGCATGTTCGCCGATGACGTGGGGCTGTTGCCCGCGGGATTGTTCGATCAGATGCTGGCGATTGCCCGGCGGCGGCCGGCGCGTTCGCCGCATTACGCGAGCCTGCTGTTCGGCGCGATGGCGCAGAGCGGCGGCGAAGTCGGCTTCGTCGTCGTGCCGTGGTTTGATGGCGGATTGTTCGATGGCGCCACGTCGCTGCCGCTGGACCGCGACGACATCGATCTGCTGGCGCGCGCCGCGAAGCTGGACTGGGCGGAGATCGACCCGTCGATCCTCGGGACCTTGTTCGAACGCGGCCTCGATCCCGACAAGCGCAGTCAGTTGGGCGCGCACTACACCGACCGGGCGAAGATCGAGATGCTGATCGATCCGGTGATCCGCCGTCCGCTGCTGGCGGAATGGCAGGCGGTGAAGGCACGGATCGAGACGGTGCTGGCACAGCCGCCCAACGGACGACGGGGACGCAACGGCGGAGACACACCGCAGGCGCTGTATCGCGGCTTCCTCGAACGGCTGCGGCGATTCCGCGTGCTGGACCCGGCGTGCGGTTCGGGCAATTTCCTGTATCTCGGCTTGCAGGCGCTGAAGGACCTGGAACACCAGGCGAGCGTCGAGGCCGAGGCGCTGGGCCTGCAACGGGAATTTCCGCAGGTGGGACCGGAGACGATGCTGGGCATCGAGATCAATCCCTATGCCGCGGAGCTGGCGCGCGTGTCGGTGTGGATCGGGCACATCCAATGGACCCGCCGGCACGGGTACGCGGCGCCGTCGGACCCGGTGCTGCAACCACTGGAGACGATCGAGTGCCGCGATGCAGGTACTGACGAAGGACGGGAAGGTTGCGGAATGGCCGACGGCGGATGTCATCGTCGGAAATCCGCCGTTTCTCGGCGGCAAACTGATGCGGCGTGTGCTGGGCGATGACTATTGTGACGCGTTGTTTGTCGCATTTGCCGACCGCGTGCCGGCGGAAGCCGATCTGGTTTGCTACTGGCTCGAGCTCGCGCGAGCGCAGCTTGCTGCCGAGAAGGTCAGGGATGTCGGTCTGGTTGCAACCAACAGCATCCGTGGCGGGGCGAGCCGCGAAGTGCTCAACCGCATTCGGCAGTCCGCGGTCATCCACGACGCCTGGAGCGATGAAGCCTGGACGGTGGAGGGCGCGGCGGTGCGCGTCTCTCTCGTCGCCTTTGCCGTCCCTGGTATCGCGACTCCCGCGCTGCTCAACGGCCGTCCGACCAGCGAGGTCTTCGCCGATTTGACCGGCAGCAACGGTGTCGATTTGACCCAGGCAGTTCCACTGGCGGAAAATCGCGGCGTTGCCTTCATGGGCGATACCAAGGGCGGTGCGTTCGACGTGCCCGGCGGGCTCGCGCGCCAGTGGCTGGAATTGCCGGCCAACGCCAACGGCCGCCCCAACGCGGACGTTTTGCGGCCATGGGCCAACGGCATGGATGTCACGCGCCGGCCCGCCGATAGCTGGATCGTCGATTTTGGCTGGAAGATGGGCGAACCGGAGGCCGCCTACTATGCGGCGCCGTTTGCCCATGTGCTGAACGCGGTGCAGCCGGTTCGCAGCAAGAACAACAGAGAAACCTACCGGCGATTCTGGTGGCGGCATGTGGAACCGCGACCCGGGATGGTCGCCAGGCTCGATCGCTTGGCACGTTTCATTGTCACCCCGACGGTCGCCAAACACCGGCTGTTCGATTGGATGCGCCACCCGACGCTGCCCGATCACCAACTGATCGCGATCGCACGTGACGACGATGTGAGTTTTGGCATTCTGCACAGCCGCTTCCATGAAGTCTGGGCGTTGCGGCAGGGAACCTGGCTCGGTGCTGGCAACGACCCTCGTTACACGCCCACGACCACCTTCGAAACCTTCCCGTTTCCCGAAGGCCTCCCCCCCAATCTCCCCGCCACGTCGTATGCTGGCGACCCACGTGCCCTGGCCATTGCCGCTGCAGCGCGCGACCTCGTCGAAAAACGCGACGCCTGGCTCAACCCGCCCGACCTGGTCGAACGCGTCCCCGAGGTCGTTCCGGGCTTCCCCGATCGCATCGTCCCGCGCAATCCGAAAGCGGCCGCCGTCCTGAAGACCCGCACCCTCACCAACCTCTACAACATGCGCGGCACCCCCGAGGGCGTCTGGCTCGACAATCTGCACCGCGCGCTCGACGCGGCCGTCGCCGCCGTCTACGGCTGGCCGCCCGACCTGTCCGATGATGAGGTGCTGGCTCGGCTGCTGGCCCTCAACCTGGCTCGTGCACCCGTCTGACCCGCCGCGCTCCTCTGACGCAGCCAGCATTTCGGACGCGTTGCGCCACCTGCGACCCGGGCGCCGTGCGAAGCGCATCACTTCCTTCTCCGTGGCCCTTCGTGGCTCTCGGCCTTCTCCGCGGTGGAATCCTTGCTTTCTTGCTGCCTTATACCAGGTGACCGAATGATTGACTCGTCGGCGGCACCCACCTCGTCATGCCGGCGCATGCCGGCATCCACGCCTTGTCTTCGCGCGGCAAAGAAAGTCGTGGATGCCGGCATGCGCCGGCATGACGAGGTCGCAGCGACGATGGGTCGAACTTTTCGCCGCCTGGTATCAACCTACGGCGGAGCGGGCCCCCCGGTCTCCCTCACAATCGCCCTCGCATCGACCGCGTCTCGATGAACCGGTGGTGACGGGACAGCGCCTCGCAGGCCAGCGATGGTGGCCGCTGGCCATACGACTGGTCTCTCCCGCGCCGGAAATAATCCACCAGCGCCGGCCGACGCGTGGTGGGTGGCTTCCGCGGCGTCGGCGATTGCCCTAGATGCTGGTCGTCAATCTTGGGAGCGTTGCCATGGCCGGCGAACTCAATGCTTACGATCAGGTAATGTGCACCGTTGCGGCGACGCTGACGGCCGCATCCTTTGGACCTACCGGCGGCGCCAGCGCCGCGATTACCGTTCTGCGATACCGGGAGATCTTGACTGAGTTGGCGAATGGGGGAGGGCTGCAACGGGGCGCTCCAGTTCGCGAACCCAGGGGTTAGGCCCCCCAAGAAATGACTGCGACGCGGGCGTTCAGCCCCGCGCGCCGCGCCCGCCCCGTCATGCCGGCGCATGCGGGCATCCACGACTTTCTTTGCGGCACGAAGGCAAGTCGTGGATGCCGGCGCATGCCGGCATGACGCGGTGGCGAACGCTCGCGCCAGGGGACGACTCGGCGATCTCGCGTCGAACGCCTAGCCCGCGGCGCGCCGGCGCTTGCGCGGCTGCACGGCGGGGGCGTCGGCTTCGTCCGGGTTGGCCAGGGCCGCCAGCAGCGCCTCGCGCAACTGCGTGCAGCTTGCGCTCGTTCTCCACCTTCAGGCCGAACACGTCCTTGACGTAGAACACGTCCACCGCGCGCACGCCGTAGGTGGTGACGTGCGCCGAGGCGATCTGCAGCCCCTGCTCGCTGATCGCCGCGGTGACGTCGTGCAGCAGGCCCGGGCGGTCGCGGCCGTTCACCTCCAGCACGGTGAAGCTGTTGGAGGCGTGGTTGTCGATCACCACGCGCGGCGGCACGTGGATCGCGCGCATGCGCCGGCCGAGCAGCGCCTTC
Source organism: uncultured Alphaproteobacteria bacterium (assembly GCA_963773345.1). Lineage (GTDB taxonomy): Bacteria > Pseudomonadota > Alphaproteobacteria > Acetobacterales > Acetobacteraceae > Palsa-883. The sequence continues at coordinate 871,335 of CAVZBG010000011.1, forward strand.
GACACTTTGCGGATTTCGGCGGCGAGCCGGAGGCGTCCGGACAGCGCCTGCTCGATCAGCACCGCGAGCCGCGCCAGCCGGTGCGGCGCGTCGAAGGCGCCGCCGGCGGCGTCCTGGATCCAGAACGTGTCGAGCGCCATGCCGTTGGTCAGCGTGTGGATGCGCGCATCGACGATCGAGGCGCCGGCCACCGCCAGCGCGCCGGCAATCTGGCTGAACAGGCCGGCATGGTCGGCTGCAATAGACCGTCACCTCGGTCACCGCGCGCGCCGGCAGCGGCTTGGTGTCCACGGTCAGCGGCGCCTTGCGCGCCTCGGCGTCGCGCATCAGGCGCGCATGGCGGGCATGCGTCTCGGGATCGAAGGACAGCCAGTAGCCGGGGTAGCCGAGCTCGAGTGAATGTCTCGACCTCGGCTGGCGACCAGTCGGTCAGCAGCGCCGCCGCGGCTTCCTTGGCGCGGGCGACGCGCACGTCGCGCTCGGTGGTGGCCAGCCCGCCGGCCAGCACCTCGGCGACGCGCGTGGTAGAGCTCGCGCAGCAGCGTCGCCTTCCAGCCGTTCCACACCTTGGCCGACACCGCGCGCATGTCGGCGACGGTCAGCACCAGCAGCAGGCGCAGCCGTTCCGGCGATTGGATGACATCGGCCAGGTCGAGAATGGTCTTCGGATCGTCGATGTCGCGCTTGAACGCGTGTCTGGCTCAGCAGCAGGTGGTGCAGCACCAGCCAGGAGACCGTTTCGGTCTCCTCCGGCGTCAGGCCGAGCGCCGGGCCGACGCTCAGCGCGAGCTCGGCGCCGAGCTGCGGAATGGTCGCCGCCGCGGCCCTTGGCGATGTCGTGCAGCAGCATCGCGACATAGAGCGCGCGGCGCGACTGCAGATGGTCGATCAGGCTGCTGGCGACCGGCGCGATCTCGGCCAGCTCGCCGCGCTCGAGCTGGTTGAGCACGCGCACCGCCTCGATGGTGTGCTCGTCGACGGTGAAGACGTGGTAGGTGTCGAACTGCATCTGCCCGACGATGCGCGCCCAGTCCGGCAGGAAGCGGCCCAGGAATGCCGGTCTCGTTCAGCACCGCGAGCCAGCGCGCGCCGTCGGCATGCGGTGTGCTCGGCGTCGCCGCCGCACAGCAGGTCCATGAACAGCGTCGGCCGCGGCACGATCGCCGCGCAGCTTGATCGGCGCCGCGGTCGTTGCGGATCAGCGAGCGGATCGCCAGCGGATGCAGATCGAGGTTGCGGTCGCGCGCCACCTGCAGGATGCGCAGCATCTGGATCGGTTCGCGCTCGAACTCGCGCCCCGGTGCCGGCAGCAGCTTGCCCTCGGCCAGCACGAAGCCGGCGTCGCGCAGCGCCGGATCGGTTTCCGGCGACACCGCCGGCGGCGCCGAGGGCGGCGCGCAGGATCGCCGGTTCGAGCGACGCGGGTCAGCCGCACCACCTCGCGCGCGGTCAGGAAATAGTGGCGCATGAAACGCTCGACGCCGTCCTGGCGGCCGTGGCGGGTGTAGCCCATGCGCGCGCCGACCACCGGCTGCAGGTCGAAGGTCAGCCGCTCCTCGGCGCGGCCGGCGACGTAGTGCAGGTGGAAGCGCACGGTCCACAGGAATTCCCAGGAGCGGCGGCCGTGCTTGGCCTCGGACGGCGAGAGGATGCCGCCGACCTCGGCAAGCTGGCCCATGGTTTCCGTGCCGAAGACGTAGCGGGCGATCCAGTACAGCGTCTGCAGGTCGCGCAGCCCGCCGCGGCCTTCCTTGACGTTCGGTTCGACCACGAACGGGCTGTCGCCGTAGCGGCGGTGGCGCACCTCGCGCTCGGCCTGCTTGGCGGCGATGTAGCCGGCGGCGCCGGCCTCCTTGCAGGCGGCGCGGAAGCTGGCGTGGAACTCGCCGAACAGTTCCTGCTCGCCGGCGACGATGCGGCGTCGAGCAGGGCGGTGCGGATGGTGGCGTCGCGGGCGCCCTCGGTCAGGCACTCGGCGATCGAGCGCGTGGCGTGGCCGACCTTCAGCCCGAGGTCCCACAGGAAGTAGAGCATGTACTCGACCACCGCGCAGCGTCGTGCGGCGTCGGGCGCGGCGGGGGTGAGGAACAGCAGGTCGATGTCGCTGAACGGAGCGAGCACGCCGCGGCCGTAACCGCCGGTGGCGGCCACCGCGAGCGCGCTCGGGTTCGCCAAGCTGCTCGATCGTCGCGTGGTCGTAGAGCGCGCTGACCAGCCCGTCGACCAGCTTGCCGAGCAGGCGCGAGGCGGCCAGGCCGTTGATCTGCTCGTGCTCGAAGGCGTGCTGCACGTGGTGCTGGATGCGCGCGAGATGGCGGCGGAACACGCCGAGCGCGGCGTCGCGCGGCACTTTGTCCGCCCGCGCCCAGCGCGGCGAGGGCGTCGATGATCGCGCCCGGGGCGACGTCGGCGGCTTTCGGCAGGGTGACGGGGCTCAGCATGGCCGCAATGCTAACCCGATGCGTCCTTGCCGGGAACCTGTTGCACGGTCGCCGGCAGCAAGGCTTTGCAAGCGATACAAGGTGCTCCAGCGCCTCGCGCGGGGTCATGCGGTCGGGTTGCAGCGCGGCGATTGCTTCGGTGAGTGGATCGGGCGCTGCCGGCGCCTGGGGCTTGGCGGTGGTTCGGGCGGCGGCGCCTGATTTTGCGCGGCGAACAGCGGCAGGGCGGTGAGCGGCGCACCGGCCGCACCCAGCGGTCCGCCGTGCTTTTCCAGCGATGCCAGCAGCGACGCGGCGCGCTTGACCACCGGGGCGGGCACGCCGGCAAGCTCCGCGACGTGCACGCCCCAGCTTCGCCCGGCGGCGCCCTCGGCGACCTCGTGCAGGAAAACCACGGTGCCCTTCCATTCCTTCACCCGCATGGTGTGCGGCCGCAATCGTGGCAGGCGATCGGCCAGTTCCGCAAGTTCGTGGAAATGTGTGGCGAAAATGGTACGGCAGCGGATCGCCTCGTGCAGCGCCTCCAGCACCGCCCAGGCGATGGCGAGGCCGTCCAGCGTCGCGGTGCCGCGGCCGATCTCGTCGACCACGACCAGGCGAGCGCGGACCGGCCTGGTGCAGGATGGCGGCGGTCTCGGTCATTTCGACCATGAAGGTGGAGCGCCCGCGCGCCAGGTCGTCGGCGGCGCCGACGCGGGAGAACAGCCGGTCGACGACGCCGATGCGCGCGGACTCGGCCGGCACCGGCAGGCCGGCCTGGGCGAGCACCACGATCAGCGCGTTCTGCCGCAGGAACGTCGACTTGCCGGCCATGTTGGGGCCGGTCAGCAGCAGCACGCGGCGGTCGGGCGACAGGTCGCAGTGGTTCGGCACGAACGCGGCGGCGCCGGCCAGCGCGGCTTCCACCACCGGATGGCGGCCGGCGCGGATCAGGAAAGCTTCGTCGTCGGTGACGACGGGGCGGCACCAGGTGCCGCCCTCGGCGAGTTTTGCGGCGGATTGCACGACGTCGAGCAACGCCAGCGCATCGGCACAGGCGGCGAGCGCATCGGCTTGTGCGAGGGCGGCGCTGACAAGATGGGCGAAAACGGTGCGCTCGCGCGCGGCGGCGCGGTCGGCGGCCTCGGTGATGCGGCGGTCGAGGTCGGACAGCTCGGGATGGGTGAAGCGCGCGCCGTTGGCCATGCCCTGGCGCAATGTGAGTTCGGGATGTCGCGCAGGCGTTCGACGGCCGGCGGCGGGGGCCTCGATGACGTAGCCGAGCTGGGCGTGGTGGCGGATCTTCAGGCTGGCGACGCCGTAGCGCTGCGCGTAGTCGAGCTGCAGCTGGCGTCAGCACCTTGCGGCTGTCGTCGCGCAGCGCGCGCTCGGCGTCGAGTTCGGCGTCGAAGCCGCGAGCGATCGCGCCGCCGTCGTCCAGCCGGTGCGGTGCCGGATCGGCCAGCGCGTCGGTGAGCAGACGTTGCAGGGTGGGATCGATGGCCAGGGCGGCGCGGGCGGCGGCCAACGCGGCGGGTAGCGGGCCGTCGAGTGCCGCGGCGGCGTTGGCGGCGGCGGCGATGCCGTCGCGCAGCGCGGCGAGATCGCGCGGCCCGCCGCGGCCGAGCGAAGGCACGCGCGAGCGCGCGGGCAATGTCGGGCGCGGCGCGCAACGCGGTGCGCAGCGCGGCGGCCGCGGTCGGCGTTGGCGAGCAGCCAGGACCAGGCGTCCTGCCGCGCGGCGATGGCGGCCGTGTCGGTGAGTGGGGCGGACAGGTGCGCCGCCAGCAGGCGGGCGCCGGCCGCGGTGAGCGTGCGGTTGACCGCGGCGAACAGCGTGTGCTGGTCGGTGCCCTCGCGGGTGCGCAGGATCTCCAGGCTGGCGCGGGTGGCGGCGTCCATCGCCAGCACCCCGGCGCGGCCCTGCGGCGCCGGGCGGGCGAGGCGGGGCAGGGCGCCGGCCTGGGTGGCGCGCACGTAGTCGAGCGCCAGCGCGGCGGCGATGGCTTCGGCATCGGTGAAACTGCCGAAGGCGTCCAGGCTGGCGGCGCCGAACGCCTCGGCCAGGCGGCGGCGGGCGACCAGGGGCGGGGAGGGGACGGCTTCGGGCGCGCGGCGGTCGGACCAGTCGGCCAGGGGGAGCGTGGCGGGCGCGAGGATCTCGGCCGGTTCCAGCCGGCCGAGCAGGGTGGGGATTTCCGGCGCGGTGAGGGCGGCGGTTTCGAACAGGCCGGTGGAGACGTCCAGCCAGGCGGCGCCGATGCCGTCGTGGCCGTCGGCGCGGGCGGGTGTATGCCCGTCGGTGCGCCCATCCGTGCGCGAGTCGGTACGCCCTTGGGCGAGGGCGAGCAGCAGGTTGGGACGGGCGGCGTCGAGCAGCGCGTCCTCGGTGATCGTGCCCGGGGTGATGAGGCGGACCACCGCGCGACGGATCGGCGCCTTGCCGGTGCGGGCCTTGGGGTTCTCCATCTGCTCGGCCACGGCGACGCGGAAGCCGCGGCGGATCAGCCGAGCGAGATAGAGTTCGGAACTGTGGACCGGCACGCCGCACATCGGGATGGGGGCGCCGGCGTGCTCGCCGCGCGCGGTCAGCGCGATGTCGAGCGCGGCGGCGGCGGCCTCGGCGTCGGCGAAGAACAGCTCGTAGAAGTCGCCCATGCGGAAGAACAGCAGCGCGTCCGGGTGGTCCGCCTTGATGGCGAACCATTGCGCCATGGCGGGCGAGGCGCCGGCGGCGGTGGGGATGGCGGGCATCGGGTGGGTCTAGCGCAGGGGGCGCGGGGTGCGAAGCGGGGGTTGGGCGCGCGCGGGTCGGGCGGCGAATCGAGAGCAAATGGCGAGCCGCCGTCGCGGTGGACCTTTTCGTGCCTTGGATCGAACATCCGTGTCCGATCATCGTTTGCCGCATCCGGAGGCCGCCATGAGTACCGCGCATCGTATCACGCCATTGGGCCACACCGACCAGGGCGGACGGCCCGACGGCGTGCAGGTGATGGTCGCCAAGGGCCATGCCTATGTCGGGCACATGTTCTCCGACGGCATCGCCGTGATCGATGTCGCCGATCCGCGCGCGCCGCAGCCGGTGAATTTCGTTGCCTGTCCGGCGAACACGCGTGCCAGCCACATCCAGGTGCATGACGGCCTGCTGCTGGCGGTCAACGCGGCGAATGTGTGGGCGCTGCAGCAATACGAGAAGCAGCAGGACTATTTCGGAAAATCGCTGGCCGACAGCTTCGACCGGCGCGATCGTGGGTTTGCCGCCGGCATGCGGGTGTTCGACCTGGCCGATCCGGCGGCGCCTCGGGAAATCGGCTTCATGCCGGTGCAGGGTATCGGGCTGCATCGCATCTGGTGGGTGGGCGGTCGCTACGCTTTCGCCTCGGCGCATTTCGACGGGTTCATCGACCACATCCTGGTGGCGATCGACCTCGCCGATCCGACGCGGCCGGAAATCGCCGGCTGCTGGTGGTTCCCCGGCATGCACCGTGCCGGCGGCGAAACGCCAGCCTGGCCGCAGGGCCAACGCTGGGCGCTGCACCACGTGATCACCGCCGGCGAGCTGGGCTATGCCGCCTGGCGCGACGGCGGCTTCACCATCATGGACCTGAGCGATCCCACCGCGCCCAAGCTGCGCGCGCACCGCAACTGGGCGCCGCCCTACGCCGGCGGCACGCACACCCCGCTGCCGCTGCCCGGCCGCGGCCTGGCGGTGGTGGCGGACGAGGCAACCGCCAACCGCTGCGCGAAGGGGCTGGCGTATACCTGGGTGCTCGACGTGCGCGCGCCGGACAACCCGGTGACGATCGCCACGCTGCCGACGCCGCAGGGCGAGGATTTCTGCAACAAGGGCGGCAAGTTCGGCCCGCACAATCTGCACGAGAACCGGCCGGGCTCGTTGCAGAGCGAGGAGCTGATCTTCGCCACCTATCACAACGCCGGCGTGCGCGTGTTCGACATTTCGACCCCGCACGAACCGAAGGAGGTGGCGCATTTCATTCCGCCGCCCCCGGAGCGCATCGTGGACATCCGGCCCGGCGCCGAACTGGTGACGCAGTCCACGGATGTGTTCGTCGCGGCGGATGGGACGATCTACGTCACCGATACCAACGGCGGCCTGTCGATCCTTGCGTTCGACGGCTGAGCGACGCAGCCTGCGCCCGCTGATATCGACGGAAAGGACGCGCGTCCATGACCAACCTGCCGCTCACGCTGACCGCCGCGGATTACGCGCGTCTGATGCCGCTGGCCACGCGCGCCGTGGTGCCGGACGGGATCGACCTGACGCTGCTGCTTGGCCGGGAAGGTTCCTGGCCGGACCGCGCCGAAATGCTGCGCCGCGCCGGGGCCGATCCGGCGGTGCATGGCGGGGAGTCCTCGATGGCCGGGCACCTGCGGCGGATCGACAAGGGCGACCGCAGCCTTGTTGCGCTGCCGGTGTTTCCGCTGCGCAACTTCACCGGCCGCGATCTCTATGTGCGGAAGGGTGGGTCGGTGAAGACCGCGGCCGATCTGCGCGGCAAGCGCGTGGGGATGTATGACTGGGTGGCCAGCGGATCGATCTGGTACCGTCACTTCCTGAACTTCATCGGCGTGTCCCCCGCGGAGCTGCACTGGTGGATCGGCGAGGTCGATGGCGCGCGCATCACCAACCACGCCTACACGCTGCCGGAGGGGGTGCACGCCGCGCCTCGGCTGTTGTCGGAGATGCTGATCGACGGCGAACTGGACGCGATCTACAGCCCGCCGCGGCCGCACCGTTATCACTCGGTGGACGGGCCGATCGTCCGGCTGTTCCCCGACATCCGCGCGATCGAGCGCGAGTATTTCCGCGCCACCGGCATGTTCCCGCCGCAGCACCTGATCGTGCTGCGACGCGAGGTGTGGGAGGCGCACAAGTGGATTGCCCGAAATCTGACGGATGCGTTCGCCTGCGCGACCGAGGCATTCGGCAAGGAGCAGCGTTCGTTTCCGTATGTCTCGCCCTGGCTGGAGGCGGAGCTGGAGGAGACCGAGGCGCTGATGGGCGCCGACTTCCACGCCGAGGGGTTCGAGAAGAACCGCGCGACGATCGAGGTGTTCAGCGAGCAGGCGCGCGCGCTGGGGATTATCGGGCGGTGGGTTAGGGCTGAGGAGTATTTTGCGGAGTACCTTGAGTCCCCCGCGCGGTGATATTCGATACGGGAGCGGAGTTAGCCCGACTGGTACCGCGTACACCTCTCCCGCTCTTCGCGGGAGAGGTCGAGGCGCGAAGCGCCGAGGGTGAGGGTCGTGCCGCGTGCACCACCCTCACCCGCGTCGCAAGTGCTCCGCGACCTCTCCCGCGAAGAGCGGGAGAGGTGTACGGCGACGCGCCTCAGTACATTACCCGCAGTGGCGTGGCCCGCGTTGCCTCGCCCTGTGGGAAGGCGGATATCTCCGTATCGGGCACCGAGCCCCACATGCACACCGCGTAGCGGTCGAACGGGAACTGGCGCGGGCGGTAGGTTGCTTCCTCCTCCGGCATGATGTGTTTTACCCCGCAGGAATACTCGTAGATCATGCCGTCCGGGCCGCGGAAATACAGCATCACCGCGGTCGACAGCGGATGCCGCCCGGGGCCGAGCAGGATTTTTACCCCCTTGTCGCGCAGGAAGTACCAGGAGCGCATCACGTCGTCGACGTCCTCGACCTGGTGGTTGATGTGCTGGATGCCGGCGCGCGACGACGGAAACAGCGCCAGCGAATGGTGCGCCGTGTCGATGCGCAGCAGCGCCGCGTCGCCGATCCAGTCGGACACGCGGGCGTTGCACAGGCGCGTCCAGAACGTCTCGTCGCGCGGGGCATTTGTCGTGTAGAGGCCGATGTGGCTGAAATGCGTCACGCCGGCGTCACGGCCGGGGAAGTAGCGCACGCCGGAGTGATAGGGTTTGGCAATGAACTCGATGCGGTTGCCGGAGGGATCGTTCGACGCGATGAACGCCTTGACGCGCCGGCGCTCGCATTCCTCCCGCGTGCCGAAATGCACCTGGTGGCCCGCGCGCTCCAGCTCGGCGCCGACCGCGTCGAGATCGCCGGGGTCGTGCAGGTCGAAGCCGATCGCCTGGTCGGCCGGATCGCCCTCGAAATAGACCAGCGTGTGGTCGCGGGTGTCGCCGCGCACCGCGACCTTGTCGCTGCGGAAATACGCGGCCTTGCCCTCGCGGGCGACGAGCTGCAGGCCGACGATGTCGGTGGCGAACCGAACCGCGCTGTCGAGATCCGGCGTGCCGACGCGGACGTAACGGATGTCGTGCAGGTTGACCATGGCGGGCGTCTCCCGTGGGGGTCCTGGTGGCAGGATGTGAGGGCGTTGGTCGGAAGGCAAGGTCGGGGTGGGGGAGCGGCGATTGGGGAGGGGGGTGCAGAGAGAGTCTCCCCCTCCCCTTGCGGGAGGGGGATGGGGGGAGGGGTCGGTGCCAGGGTCGCACTGAAGCCTCTTACCGCGATAACCCCTCCCCCCAACCCCCTCCCTCAAGGGGAGGGGGAGAAGACTGGCTTCGGCCTGCGACGTTCCTCCAGGCGTTGCAGCACCACGAAGAACGACGGCACGAACAGCACCGCCAGGCAGGTCGAGGCGATCATGCCGCTCATCACCGACAGCCCCAGCGACACCCGCGCCGCGGCGCCGGCCCCGCTCGCGAGCACCAGCGGCATGACGCCCAAAATGAACGCGAACGAGGTCATCAGGATCGGCCGGAACCGCGCGCGCGCCGCATCCACCGCCGCCGCAACGATCTCCTCGCCGTGCAGCAGGCGCTTCTCGCGCGCCACCTCGACTATCAGGATGGCGTTCTTCGCCGCCAGCGCGATCAGCAGCACCAGGCCGATCTGGGTATACAGGTTGTTGGCCAGCCCCAGCACGGTCAGCGTGATCACCGGGCCCACCAACGCCAGCGGCACCGCGAGGATGACGCTGAACGGCGCGATCCAGCTTTCGTACTGCCCGGCCAGGCACAGGTAGACCAGCAGCATGCCGAGACCGAACACCAGGAAGATCTGACCGCCGACGATCTTCTCCTGGTACGACATCGCGGTCCATTCGTAGCCGAAGCCGCGTGGCAGCGTCCGGTCGGCGATCTCCGCCATCAGGTTCATCGCCTCCCCGGAGCTGAACCCGGTAGCGGGGGCGCCGACGATCGTTGCGGTCGGATACAGGTTGTACAGCCCGATCAGCGCCGGCCCCACGTCGGGCTTGACCTGCACCAGCGAACCCAGTGGCACCATGTTGCCGGTCTGGCTGCGCACCGACAGCTTCTCGATGTCGGACGGGCGCAGGCGGTACGGCGAGTCGGCCTGCACATAGACCTGGAAGGTCAGGCCGAACTTGTTGATCTGGTTGACATAGGCCGAGCCGACATAGCCCGACAGCGCGGCGAACACGTCGCTGACCGGCACCTGCAGGGTTTCCGCCTTGACGCGATCGACCAGCACCTCGATCTGCGGCACGTCGGCGCGGAACGGGGTGTTCAGCCGCTGCAGGCCCGATTGCGTGTTGCCCTTGGCGACGATGGCGTGGGCGACGCGCTGCAGCTTGTCGTAGTCGAACGCGCCGTCGCGCGATTCCACCTGCATGGTGAAGCCCGAGGCGTTGCCGATGCCCTGGATCGGCGGCGGCAGCAGCACGAACCCCACCCCGTCCGGCAGCTTGTCCAGCGCCGCCGTCAGATGCGTGTAGATCGACAGCAGGCCCTGGCCGCGTGCCTTGCCGCGGACGCCCCAGTCCTTCAGCACGACGTAGATCGCGCCGGCGTTCGCCAGGCTCGCGTTGTTGTCCAGCAGCGAGATGCCGGAAATCTCGATCGCCTGGTCGACGCCCGGCGTGGCCTGGGCGATGCGTCCGGCCTCGTCCAACGCGGCCTGGGTGCGTTCCAGCGACGCGGCATCCGGCAGTTGCACGCCGATCACCATGTAGCCCTGGTCCTCGGTCGGAATGAACGCGGTGGGCAGCCGGGCGATGCCCCAGGCGCCGGCGCCGGCCACCACCAGCGCAATGATCACCATCGGCACGCTGTGCCGCGCCATGCGCCCGATCAGGCCTGCATAGGCGTTCTCCAACTTGCCGTAGCCGCGGTTGAAGCCGCGATAGAAGAAATTCCGTTGCTCGGGCGGCACGGGGCGGCGCAGCCACAGCGCGCACTGGGTCGGCTTCAGGGTGGCCGCGTTCACCGCGCTGATCACCGCGGTGGCGGCGATCACCAGGGCGAACTGCGCGTACATCTGCCCGGTCAGGCCGGGCAGGAAGGCGGCCGGAATGAACACCGCCATCAGCACCAGGGTGATGCCGATGACCGGACCGAACAGCTCGTTCATTGCCTTGATCGCGGCGTCGTGGCCGTTCAGGCCCGCCTCCATGTGGTGGGCGGCGTTCTCGACGATGATGATGGCGTCGTCGACGACGATGCCGATCGCCAGGATAACGGCGAACAGGGTGGACAGGTTGACGGTGAAGCCCAGTGCCGCCATCGCGGCGAAGGCGCCGATGATCGTCACCGGAACGGTAGTGGCCGGCACCAGCATGGCGCGCCAGTCCTGCAGGAACACCAGGATGACGATCAGCACCAGCACGGCGGCCTCGATCAGCGTCTTGTAGACCTCGTCGATCGAGGTTTTCACGAAGTTGGTGGTGTCGAACGGGATGGCGTAGACCATGCCCGGCGGGAACGCCTTTGCCAGTTCATCCATCTTGGCGCGCACGCGGGTGGCGACGTCGAGCGCGTTGGCGTCGGGCGACTGGCTGATGGCGATGCCGGCGGCCGGCTTGCCGTTCAACTCGAACACCTGCGAATAGGTCTGCGCGCCCAGTTCCACCCGTGCCACGTCCTTCACCCGGGTGATCTGCCCGCCATTCGACGTGTCGGCCTTGACGATGATGTTGCCGAACTGCGTCGGATCTGACAGGCGGCCCTCGACGTTCACGGTGTACTGGAAGTCCTGCGTCGCCGGCGCGGGCGGGGTGCCGACCTGGCCGCCGGTGACCTGCTGGTTCTGCTGCTGGATCACCTGGATCACGTCCGCAGGGGTCAGCCCGCGGGCGTACAGCTTCTGCGGGTCCAGCCAGATGCGCATGGCGTACTGGCCGACGCCGAACACGTTGACGTTGCCGACGCCGGGCAGCCGCGCCAGCTCGTTCACCAGGTTGATGGTGGCGTAATTGCTGAGGTACAGGCTGTTGTATTTGCCGTCCGGCGAGGTCAGCGTGACGATCTGCAGGATCGCGGTGGATTTCTGCTGCACCGTCACGCCCTGCGCCTGCACTGAGGTCGGCAACTGCGCCATCGCCCGCGCTACCCGGTTCTGCACCAGCACCTGGGCGAAATTCAGATCGGTGCCGATATCGAACGTGACCGTCAGCGAATAGGTGCCGTCGCTGGCGCTGGTGGACTGCATGTAGAGCATGTGCTCCACGCCGTTCACCTGCTGCTCGATCGGCAGCGCCACGGTGTTCATCACGGTCTCGGCGCTGGCGCCGGGATAGCGCGCGGTGACGCCGATGGTGGGCGGCACCACGTTGGGATACTGCGCCACCGGCAGGGCGTACAGCGCGACGGCGCCGATCAGTACGATGACGATCGCCAGCACATTCGCCAGCACCGGCCGCTCGATGAAGAATTTCGAGATCATGGCGCGCCCGCCGTCACGGTTTTTCGACGTCGATCGTCGCCGGTTTCGGGGTGACCTTGTCGCCGGGGATCGCGTGCTGCAGGCCGGTGACCACCACCTGGTCTTCCGGCTTCAGTCCGGTCTCGATCACCCGCAGCGTGCCGACCTGCGTGCCGGTCGTCACCGTGCGTTGCTCGATCGTGTTGTCCTTGCCCAGCACCAGCACGTAGCGGCCGCCCTGGTCGGTGCCGAGCACCCGGTCCGGCACCAACAGCGACTGGGTCTGCCCCGCGCCCATCCTGATGCGGACGCGCAGGAACATGCCGGGCAGGATCGCGTGATCGGGGTTGGGCAGCAGGGCGCGCGCGAACAGCGTGCCGGTGGCGGGATCGAGCGTCGGCGCGGTGTAGTTCATCACGCCGGCGTGCGGATAGCCGGGCTCGGTCATCAGCCCGACATCGACGGGGATCTTCGACAGATCGACGTCCTTCAGCCCACGCACGCGCAACATGGCCTTGACGCGCAGCACGTCCTGCTCGCTGACATTGAAGGTGACGTAGATCGGATCGAGCTGGATGATGCTGGCCAGCTTGGTCGGCCCGCTGACGCCCACCAGCGCTCCGACCGAGACCAGATGGTTGGTCACCAGCCCGTCGAACGGCGCGGTGACGTGGGTATAGCCGTAGTTGATCGCCGCGATGGTCACGCCGGCCTGGTCGTTCAGTACATTGGAGCGGTCGGTGTCGCGCTTGGCCAGCGCCTGGTCATAGGTGTTCTGCGCCGAGACGTTCTGCCTCAGCAGCGTCTGCTGGCGGGTGAACTCGGCCTCGGAAGCCAACAGCGAGGCCTGCGACGCAGCCAGCGAGGCCTGCGCCTGCTGCAGCTTGGACTGGTACGGCGCCGGCTCGATCACGAACAGCGTGTCGCCGCGCTTGGCCATTGCGCCGTCCTTGTAGTCGATCTCCTGCAGGAAGCCTTCGACCCGTGCCTCGAGGTCGACCTGGTTGAACGCGGCGGCGTCGCCGGTCAGCTCGAGATAGGGCGTGACGGCCTGCTGCAGCGGCCTGGCCACGCCGACTTCGGGCGGTGGCGGCGGCACATAGGCATTTTCCTTCTTGCAGCCGGCGAGGGCGAGCAGGCCGGCCAGCACGAGCCAAGCGGACCAGGCGAGCGGCCGCCGCCGTGCCGGGTGCCGCGCACGACGTGTCGAAGCCGTGTCGAACGTTGCCAAGCTTCGCCCTCCTTCAGTGCCAGTGTGCGTCGCACCGCAACGGTCCCGGCGGATTGCCTCAGCGGATTGGTCCAGTGGAGCCGCGCGGTGGATTGGCCCGGTGCACTGGCAATGGTGTCTTATCGGTGGAACCTTGGCGTATCAAGACGAACGTTGAACGTCCCGGACAATCGGGTGAACGCAGGAACGCGGCCGATCAAGCGGTTCACGGTCATCGCGAGTTCCCACCGGCCGGCGGCAGACCCGCCCTGAATGAAACAGTCGGGGCGCCGAAAAGAAGGACACTCCCCCTCCCTCAAGGGGACGGGGAGCTTGTTTCTTGTTAGGAGCGGAGCGGTGGCCGGTCTTGACCCGGCCAAGCAATCCCCATCCAGGTACTCTTCTCGCGGGGATTGTTTCGCTACGCTCGCAATGACCAGGGGATCCAGGCGGTGACGCCGCTTCGTCCTATCGCCCGATCGTCCTGTAAGCACGCCGGATCAGTAACCGGCGCGCCCATAGGGGGCGTCGGCGTCGCGACGATAGACCAGCAGATTGCGCCGGTAGCGCAACACCGCCTCGCCCGCTTGATTGCACGCGTGCGTCGCGACGGAAACGATGCCCTCGCGCGGACGCGAGCGGGAGTCGCGCGTTTCCAGGATCGTCGACTCCACCTCGATCGTATCGCCGGCGTGCACGGGGCGCGGCAGCTCGATGTCGTACCAGCCGAGATTGGCGACGACACGCCCGAAGGTGCGCGTCGTGGCCGCGGTCGCCTGGGCGATGACGAACGTTTCGCTGACGACCAGACGTCCGTCGTTGTGCCGCGCGGCCCAGTCGAGATCATGGTACTGCGGCGCCAGCTCCAGCGCGCGTGTCGCATGGGCCAGCGCGGCCGAGGCGGGAAAGCTGCGGCGGGGCGCGTGGAGAAAGCTCTCGCCCGGGGTCAGGTCCTCGAAGAACAGGCCGGTCTGCTCGACCAGCGCGCCGTCTTCCGCGGGCTGACAGGCGGCGAAGCGCGGCTGTTCCGCCGCCGGTGGTGCTGCGGCGGCGCGGCGCAGGATCGCGAACCGGCAGATGAACCGGCCGACCTCGCTGCCGTCCGGACGCACGGCGCGCAGCCGGGCGGTGACGATGCCGCACGCGGCGTCGGGGCCGGGCGCGCAGTCCAGCACCTCGCTCTCGGCATATAGCGTGTCGCCGCCGAACACCGGCGCGGTCAGGGCGATCTCGCTGAAGCCAAGGATGGCGCGGCGATTGCCGTAGGTCTTGGCCGCCAGGCCGATGATCCGTTGCAGCACCAGCGTGCTGACCATCAGCGGCCGCCCCCAGGTCGTGGCCGCCGCGTAGTGCGCGTCGTAGTGCAGCATCGCGGCGTTCAGCGTCTCCAGCGCCTCGTCGGCGTTGTCCTGCTGGCTCAGCGTGACGCCGGGGCGGTGGCGGAAGCGCTGGCCGGGGGCGAAATCCTCCAGAACGAGACCGATGCGCTCGCCGTAGCGGTGGTCTCCGAGGTGATCATAGGCCGACAGCATGCCGAGTGATCCGCGCACGTGGTCCAGATGGAGGGCAGACGCCGCGACGCCCGTCCGCAGCCGGGCGCAGCGGCCGGGGCTCCGCACCCCAGGCTTGGCACCCCAGGCCTAGCGCCCCGGGCTTAACGCTCTTGGCTTAGCGCCACTGGCGCGCCTGCGCGTGCCGTGCAACGGGCGCTTCGATCGCCTCCGGCGCCGGAGACTGGGAGTGTTCGAGATGGAACACAAGGCTGACGTAGCGCTCCCCGACCCGAACCTCCTTATGCGCAACCCGCGGCATCGGAATGCGGGCGCGGATGCAGTAGGCGATCAGCAGCATCCCCAGCGCCTCGACCTGCAGCGAGAATGATCGCGCGGCCGATCCCTGGCCGTAGACCAGGTCCACGCGGTTGTCCTGCGGCAGGAGCTCGATCCCCTCGGGCGCGGCCGGCGGCAGTCCATGCGCCGCCGCGGCGCCCAGCAGCCAGCCGACCACGCGCTTGAGCGCAGCCGGGCCGAACCGAAGCTCGCGCCGTTCGATGATGATCCCGTCGGGCAGGGCCGGACCTTGCGTGTCCACGGTGGCACTCTTGCGGTGCGATCGCTAAGCAAGCGTTAAGGCGCCCGCGCGGCGGCGGGACTCATGGGTCCCGGGGGGACATCGGCCCTGGCGGGCATCGGCCCTGGCGGACATCGGCCCCGGGGGACATCGGCGCCAGGGCACATCGGTCCCCACGGAACATCTGCATTGACACGGCGGACGCGTCCCATGGCAACAAGCGGGCGCCGGACCCGTTCGCGCCCGAGCGGGTCGGCGGGCCGGGCGAGGGGCGGCGTGCATGAAAACCCTGCTGATCGTGTTCCACTCGCTGACCGGCGGCACGCGCCAAATGGCGGAGGCTGCGTGTCGCGGTGCCGCGGTCGAGGCAGCGGCAGAGGTGCGCATGGTCGCGGCGGCAGACGCCGGGGCCGGGGACCTGCTCGGGGCGGACGGCTACCTGTTCGCGACCCCGGAAAACCTCGCCGCGATGGCCGGGCGGATGAAAGACTTCTTCGACCGCACCTACTACCCGGTGCTGGATCGCATCAACGGGCGGCCCTACGCCAGCCTGATCTGCGCCGGCAGCGATGGCACGAATGCCGCGCGCCAGATCGCCCGGATCGTCACCGGCTGGCGGCTGCGCGAGGTGGCCGCGCCGCTGATCGTCTGCACGCGGGCGCAGACGCCGGAGGCCATTCTGGCGATGAAGACGATCGACCCGGTCGAGCTGGATCGTTGCCGGGACCTCGGGGCGACACTGGCGGCCGGATTGGCCGCCGGCATTTTCTGATCCGTGCTGCCGGGGTGGCGCGGACCGCCGAAGCCAGGCGACCGCGTGTGCCGAGCGGCCTGGCCGTGGCCCGGCACCACTTCGCCGCTGTCGAGGCTGCCGCCGGCCACCTCGGCGCGATCCAGCGGGCCGTGCGCCATTCGGCGCGATGATCGGCATCCCGCAATTGGCCGGTACGGCCGGGATAGTCCCCGCTCAAGGGGTCTTTCCCCGGCCAGGAATTAATTTTTTAGTCAATACGGAATATAACGATGAAGACCAAGAAAAATAAGACTGGCTATTTGTACCAAAAAGCGAGATAGGTTGCGCGGCGGCGCAACGCCACCACCAGCGGAACGCGATGATGTTGATCGGACCGATCGAAGACCGTCCGGGCCAGCCCCCCGCCGGCAGCGCAAAGTCCCCGCAGCCGGGGGCGCGAGGGAAGCTCGTCTCCGATGTCGCCGTGCGGGTGGCAGCGTGGCCGCTGCTGCCTTATTGCGACGGGCACGCCACGGCAACGACCGTCCACCCGCCGGGGAATCCGGCTGCTTCCGTCCGTCCCGGCCGCGTCGGGCGCGGCGACATGCCGGCCTTCCATCACGACGGACCGCACGGGGACACCTGCCGCAGCCCCGCCGAAAACCCCAATCCGATCGATCGTCGCGGGACGCTTCGCAGCGGGCGCGGCCGGCCGATGCCCGGCCCGGCCCTGCTGCACTGACCGGCGAGGCATGTCGCAGGTTCGCATATCCAACGGCGCCCTCGATCTTATCAGGTTGGGTAAGCGTCTCGCCGCGGTGCGTCGGACGTATGCCGAGGGCATCGACCTGCCGAACCTCGGTGCGCCCCTGTTTGCGGTGATGCTCGGCGTTCCGGCCGCGACCTACCAGTCCTACGAAGCCGGTGAGGCGGAGCCGATGGTGGCTTTTCTTATCGCCTTGCGCAAGAAGACCGGGGTCAGTCTGGACTGGCTGCTGGACCAGGACTGACCCGCCGGGCGCCGCGGCCAGCCGCGGTTCCACGAGGACATTTGGGGCCTGTTGCGAAACAAGCGCCGCGGTCGATCCTGACGCCACCCCCCTGTGTCATGGCCGTCCCCGGGCTTGACCCGGGGATCGGCCCGGCCACCCATGACTTTGATGCGGGCAACAGGAAAAGACGCGGGTGGCCGGGCCTGATCCCCGGGTCAAGCGCCCGGGGACGGCCATGACACGGGGAGCAGTCCGCCAGAGCCGACGTAATTATTTGTCAACAGGCCCTTGGCGGCGGCGCTGGCCGGCGCCGCGGCGTGGGCGTCGGCCGGCCGGCGCAACGCCGACATGCGCGGATTGTGTGCGCGGCCGACGCTGCCGGCCGCGCAGTTCTGATCTAGATCAATGTTCCGCAGCGCCAATCGTGCGATCGGCAGCCTCGCATGTGGTAGGCGCGAGCCGCGGGGCGTGAGCCCGTGGCGGCGCGCCGGTCCACGCGATTGGATTGGTGGGAGCGAAACCATGACGTTGCAAGCCAAGTTGATGTGGGCCGGCGTGGCCATCCTGGGCGCGATATCCTTTGCCATCGTGGCGCTGACGCGCGGCGAACCGGTGAACGCCGCCTGGCTGGTCGTCGCTGCGGTGTGCATCTACTTCATCGCCTACCGGTTCTACGCACTGTTCATCACCGGCAAAGTGTTCGGCATCGATCCGAAGCGAGCTTACCCCGGCGTATCGCCACAATGACGGCCTGGATTACGTGCCGACCAACCGCTACGTGCTGTTCGGCCATCATTTCGCTGCGATCGCCGGCGCCGGCCCGCTGGTCGGTCCGGTGCTCGCCGCGCAGATGGGCTACCTGCCGGGCACGCTGTGGATCCTCGCCGGCGTGGTGTTCGCCGGCGCGGTGCAGGACATGACCGTGCTGTTCCTGTCCACCAGGCGCGACGGCAAATCGCTCGGCGACATGGTCCGTTCCGAGATGGGACCGGTCGCCGGCGCCATCGGCGGCATCGGCATCCTGCTGATCTGCATCATCGTGCTCGCGGTGCTGGCGCTGGTGGTGGTGAACGCGCTGAAGGGCAGTCCGTGGGGCACCTTCACGGTGTTCTGCACCATCCCGATCGCGCTGATCATGGGCGTCTACAGCCGGTTCATCCGGCCCGGGCGCATCGGCGAGATGTCGCTGATCGGCGCCGCGCTGCTGCTGCTGGCATTGATCTACGGGCGCACCGTGTCGGAAACCCCGGCGCTCGCGGCGTGGTTCAACTTTCAGCGGCCCCGACGCTGGCGCTGATCATCATCGGCTACGGCTTCGTCGCCTCGGTGCTGCCGGTGTGGCTGCTGCTGGCGCCGCGCGACTACCTGTCCACCTTCCTCAAGGTCGGCACCATCCTGCTGCTGGCGGTCGGCATCATGATCGTGCGGCCCGACCTGCAAATGGCCGCGGTGACGAAATTCATCGACGGCACCGGGCCGGTCTGGGCCGGCAGCCTGTTCCCGTTCCTGTTCATCACCATCGCCTGCGGCTCGGTGTCCGGCTGGCACGCGCTGATCGCGTCGGGCACCACGCCGAAGATGATCGAGAACGAGAGCCAGATCCGCTTCATCGGCTATGGCGGCATGCTGATGGAATCGCTGGTCGCCATCATGGCGATGATCGCCGCCACGGTGATCCATCCGGGCGTCTATTTCGCGATGAACAGCGCGCGCTGGCCTGATCGGCACCGATCCGGTGCATGCGGCGCAGGTGATCTCGTCGTGGGGCTTCGCCGTAACGCCCGACATGCTGACCCAGATGGCGCACAACGTCGGCGAGGCGACCATCATGTCGCGCACCGGCGGTGCGCCGACGCTGGCGGTGGGCATGGCCACCATCCTGTCCGGCTTCCTCGGCGGCACCGCGCTGGCCGGGCATCTGGTACCACTTCGCCATCCTGTTCGAGGCGCTGTTCATCCTCACCACGGTCGATGCCGGCACGCGGGTCTGCCGCTTCATGATCCAGGACCTGATCGGCAACGTGGTGCCCGCGTTCAAGGCGACCGAGTCATGGGCCAACAACATCATCGGCTCGGCGCTGGCCTGCGTGCTGTGGGGCTATTTCCTGTACCAGGGCGTGATCGACCCGCTGGGCGGCATCTGGACGATGTGGCCGCTGTTCGGCACCGCCAACCAGATGCTGGCGGCGATCGCGCTGACGCTGTGCACGGTGGTGCTGTTCAAGATGAAGCGCCAGCGCTGGCCTGGGTCACCATCGTGCCGACCGTCTGGCTGGTGATCTGCACGGTGACCGCGGGACTGGAGAAAGTGTTCAGCCCCGACACCGCCGTCGGCTTCGTGAGCCACGCGCTGCGCTTCGGCAACGCGGCGGCCGCGGGCAAGATCCTGGCGCCGGCCAAGACGCTGCATGAAATGAGCCGGATCATCTTCAACGACTACGTGGACGCCAGCCTGGCCGGCCTGTTCGCGGCCATCGTGCTGGCCATGGTGGTCTACGGCATCCTCGACGTCCGCAAGGCGCTGGGCAATCCGAGGAGCAGCGCCGTCGAGGTCAGCGGCGGCGCGGTCATGGCGGCCGGCGATGACTGAGGCGCCACTGACCGGGACGCCACCGGCTGCGACGCCACTGGCTGGGACGCCACCGACTGGGACGGTGGCGTCGCGAACCCGGTTGGTCTGCGAGATGGTGGTGCAGACCGCGCGGCTGATGGTTGGCATCCCCGACTACGGGACCTATGTGACGCACCGGCAGGTCAATCACCCGGGCCAGCCGATCATGACGCACACAGGAATTCTTCCGCGAGCGGCAGGAGGCGCGCTACGCGGTGGGCAAGGGACGGTTCCGCGGCTGCTGCTGAGGCGGCCGCGGGGAAGGAGACAGCATGGCGCGCAAACCAACCGATATGACGCAGCTCGCGGATCTGACCCGCGAGAAGGGCACCGGCCCGATCCGCGCACGGCGGCCGGTCTATGTCGACCTGCTGCCGCCCTGCAACCACGCCTGTCCGGCCGGCGAGAACATCCAGGCCTGGCTCGACCTGGCGCAGGCGGGAAAATACCGCCAGGCCTGGGACGTGCTGATGCGCGACAACCCGCTGCCGGCGGTGCACGGCCGGGTCTGCTACCACCCGTGCGAAAGCGGGCTGCAATCGCAAGGACCTGGACGAGGCGGTCAGCATCCACGCGGTGGAGCGGTTCCTCGGCGACCTGGCCACAAGCGAGGGCTGGACGCCGGCGGTCGAGGCGCCGCCCAGCGGCAAGCGCGTGCTGGTGGTGGGCGCCGGCCCGAGCGGGCTGTCGGCCGCCTATCACCTGACGCGGCTCGGCCACGCGGTGGAGATCCACGAGGCCGGCCCGGTGCCCGGCGGCATGCTGCATTTCGGCATTCCCGCCTATCGCCTGCCGCGCGCCGAGCTGATGGCCGAGATCGCCCGCATCGAGGCGATGGGCGTGCGCATCGTGCTGAACCACAAGGTCACCGACCTGCTGGCGGAGAAGCAGGCGGGCGGATTCGACGCGGCGTTCGTGGCGATCGGCGCGCATGTCTCGCGCCACGTCGACATCCCGGCGCGCGACGCGGCGCGGGTGCTCGACGCGGTCAGTCTGCTGCGCGAGGTCGGCGCGGGCGAAAAACCGCTGCTCGGCCGGCGCGTGGTGATCTACGGCGGCGGCAACACCGCGATGGACGCGGCGCGCACGGCGCGGCGGCTGGGCGCCGACGAGGCGCTGATCGTCTATCGCCGCGACCGCGCGCACATGCCGGCGCACGAATTCGAGGCCGACGAGGCGCTGGCCGAAGGCGTCAAGATCAAGTGGCTGACCACCATCACGCGACATCGACGCCGACCTCGCTGACGGTGGAGATGATGGCGCTCGGCGCCGACGGGCTTTCCGCGCCCGACCGGGGAAGTTCGAGACGCTGCAGGCGGATGCGGTGGTGCTGGCGCTCGGCCAGGAGACCGACAGCGGCTTCCTGCGCGACGTGCCCGGCATCGCGTTCAAGCGCGACGGCACGGTGGTCGTCGGGCCCGACATGATGACCGGCGCGTCCGGCATTTTCGCCGGCGGCGACATGGTGCCGAGCCGAGCGCACCGTCACCGTCGCGGTCGGCCACGGCAAGAAGGCCGCGCGCAACATCGATGCCTGGCTGCGCGGCGGCGCGGTATCGACGCCGAAGTCGGCGCCGCCGGTGGTGGCGTTCGCGATGCTGAACCTGCCGGTGTTCAGCGACGCCGACCCGACGCCGCAGCGCGAGCTGTCGGTGGCCGACCGCGTCGAAGGGTTCGCCGAGGTGCTGGCCGGCCTGACCGAGCGCGAGGCGCGGCGCGAGGCGCAGCGCTGCCTGTGCTGCGGCAATTGTTTCGAGTGCGACAACTGCTACGCCGCCTGTCCGGAGGACGCGATCGTCAAGCTGGGGCCGGGCAAGCGCTATCGCTACGACTACGCGAAATGCACCGGCTGCGCGGTCTGCTTCGAGCAGTGCCCGTGCCACGCGATCGAGATGATCGCGGAACCGGCCGCGGCTTAGGGGAACCCGATCATGGACCAGCAGACCGCAATCAATGGCGATGACGCCGCGACCGTGCGCCAGCAGGCGGCGACGATGGACGGCAACACCGCCGTCGCCCACGTCGCCTATCGGGTGAACGAGGTGGCGGCGATCTACCCGATCACGCCGTCCTCCACGATGGCCGAGCTGGCCGACGAATGGGCGGCCGCCGGCATCCCGAACATCTGGGGCAACCTTCCCGTCGTGCAGGAGATGCAGAGCGAGGGCGGCGCCGCCGGCGCGGTGCACGGCGCGCTGCAATCCGGCGCGCTGACCACGACGTTCACCGCGTCGCAGGGGCTGCTGCTGATGCTGCCCAACATGTTCAAGATCGCCGGCGAGCTGACCGCGACGGTGTTCCACGTCGCCGCCCGCGCGCTGGCGACCCAGGCGCTGTCGATCTTCGGCGATCATTCCGACGTCATGGCGGCGCGGCCGACCGGCTTCGCGCTGCTGTCCTCGGCCTCGGTGCAGGAAGGCGCACGACATGGCGCTGATCGCCCAGGCCGCCACGCTGGCCAGCCGCGTGCCGTTCCTGCATTTCTTCGACGGCTTCCGCACCTCGCACGAGGTGAACACGCTGACCCTGCTGAGCGATGCGCAGATCCGCGCGATGATCGACGACGACCTGGTGCGCGCGCATCGCGCCCGCGCGCTGGACCCGGAACATCCGTTCGTGCGCGGCACGGCGCACAACCCGGACACGTTCTTCCAGGCGCGCGAGACGGTGAACCCGTTCTACGCGCGCACGCCCGGCATCGTGCAGGCGGCGATGGACCGTTTCGCCGGCGCTGACCGGGCGGCACTACCATCTGTTCGACTACGACGGGCCGGCGGACGCCGAGCGGGTGATCGTGCTGATGGGCTCCGGCGCGGAGACCGCGCGCGACACCGCCGCGGCGCTGCGCGCGCGCGGCGAAAAAGTCGGCGTGCTGCAGGTGCGGCTGTACCGGCCGTTCGCGGCGGAAGCGTTCCTCGCCGCGCTGCCGGAAAGCGTGCGCGCCGTCGCGGTGCTGGAACAGACCAAGGAGCCCGGCGCCGCCGGCGAGCCGCTGTATCTCGACGTGGTGACCACGCTGGCCACCGCCGTGGCGCGCGGCAAGCGCGCCCGTCTGCCGCTGGTGATCGGCGGGCGCTACGGGCTGTCGTCGAAGGATTTTTCGCCCGCGCTGGCCAAGGCGGTGTTCGACGAGCTGGCGAAGCCGGAGCCGAAGAACAGCTTTACCGTCGGCATCAACGACGATGTGGCGCACACCAGCCTGGACGTCGATCCGGCGTTCAGCATCGATCCGCCGGATGTCGTGCAGGCGGTGTTCTACGGGTTGGGCGCCGACGGCACGGTGGGCGCCAACAAGAACAGCGTGAAGATCATCGCCGAGGATGCCGGGCTGCTATGCGCAGGGCTATTTCGTCTACGATTCGCACAAGTCGGGCGCGCAGACCGTGTCGCATCTGCGCTTCGGCCCGCGGCCGATCCGCGCGCCCTACCTGATCCAGCAGCGCCAGCTTCGTCGCCTGCCACCAGTCCAGCTTCGTGGAGCGCATCGACGTGCTGCGCCTGGCCGCGCCCGGCGCCACCTTCCTGCTGAACACCCCGTACGGCCCGGACGAGGTCTGGGACCATCTGCCGCGCGCCATGCAGCAGCGGATGCTGGCGCTGAAGCTGCGGTTCTTCGTCATCGACGCCTCCAAGGTGGCGCAGGAGGTCGGGCTGCGCGGCCGCACCAACACCATCCTGCAGACCTGCTTCTTCGCCATTTCCGGCGTGCTGCCGCAGGACGCGGCGATCCGCCACATCAAGGCGGCGATCCAGAAGACCTATGGCCGCCGCGGGCGAGGAGGTGGTGCGCCGCAACTTCCAGGCGGTGGACGACACGCTGGCGCGGCTGTTCGAGGTCGAACGTGCCCGCCGCGGCCAGCAGCCAATTCGGAACGCCCGCCGATCGTGCCGGCCAGCGCGCCCGACTTCGTGCGCCGAGGTCACGGCGGCGATGATGGAAGGCCTGGGCGACGAAATTCCCGGTCAGCGCCATGCCGATCGACGGCACCTTCCCGTCCGGCACCGCCGTCTGGGAGAAGCGCAACATCGCCGAGCAGGTGCCGGTGTGGGAACCGGACCTCTGCGTGCAGTGCGGCCAGTGCAGCTTCGTCTGTCCGCACTCGGTGATCCGCGCCAAATACTACGACGCGGACAAGCTGGCGGGCGCGCCGGACGGCTTCAAGTCGGCGCCGATCAACGTGCGCGGCTTCCCCGACGTGCGCTTCACGTTGCAGTTCTGGGTGGAGGACTGCACCGGCTGCGGCCTGTGCACCGAGGCGTGCCCGGCGATCAGCCCGGTGCAGGCCGGACACCAAGGCGATCAACCTGCGCGACAAGCTGCCGCTGATGGAGGCGGAACGGCGCAACCTCGACTTCTTCCAGACGCTGCCGATCAACGACCGCGCCCGCGTCGATTTCGCCAACGTGCGCGGCGTGCAGTTCCTGGAGCCGCTGTTCGAGTTCTCCGGCGCCTGCGCCGGTTGCGGCGAGACGCCGTACATCAAGCTGCTGTCGCAGTTGTTCGGCGACCGCATGATGGTGGCCAACGCCACCGGGTGCTCGTCGATCTACGGCGGCAACCTGCCGGTGACGCCGTGGGCGAAGAACCAGGAAGGGCGCGGGCCGGCCTGGTCGAACTCGCTGTTCGAGGACAACGCCGAATTCGGCCTGGGCTTCCGCCTGGCCGCCGACAAGCATCTGGAGCTGGCGACTGTCCTGGCGCGCGGCCTGGCGCCGAAGCTGGGGGCGGAGCTGGTCGAGGCGATCGTCACGGCGCCGCAACTGCATGAATCCGAGATCCGTGCGCAGCGGGCGCGGGTGGCGACGCTGATCGAACGGCTGCACGCGCTGGGCGACGATCCGGCGGCGAAGGACCTGCTGTCGGTGGTGGACCACCTGGTCCGCCGCAGCATCTGGATCGTCGGCGGCGACGGCTGGGCCTACGACATCGGCTATGGCGGGCTGGACCACGTGCTGGCGTGCTGCGCGCGACGTCAACGTGCTGGTGCTGGACACCGAGGTGTATTCCAACACCGGCGGCCAGGCGTCGAAGGCGACGCCGCTGGGCGCGGTGGCGAAGTTCGCCGCCGCCGGCAAGCGCGTCGCGCGCAAGGACCTGGCGCTGCAGGCGATCGCCTACGGCAACGTCTACGTCGCGCAGGTCGCGATGGGGGCCAATCCGCAGCAGACGCTGCTGGCGTTCCGCGAAGCCGAGGCGTATGCCGGGCCGTCGATGATCCTGGCCTACAGCCACTGCATCGCGCACGGCATCGACATGCAGTTCGGCATGCGCCAGCAGGACCTGGCGGTGGCCAGCGGCTACTGGCCGCTGTTCCGCTACAACCCCGCGATGCGCGCGATCGGGGAAAACCCGTTCCGGCTGGACAGCCCGCGGCCGACGATGAAGTTCCGCGACTACGCCTACAACGAAATCCGCTACAGCTCGCTGGCCGCAGCCGCCCGGCCGAGGCCGAGCAGTTGCTGGCCGCGGCGCAGGCGGGGATCGTGGAGAAATACCGCCTGTATGAAGAGATGGCCGGGCTGGGAGCCGACGCGGTTCGGCGTGCCCGAGCCGGTGCAGGGCTGAGCGGAGGCGACGGCGATGGACCTCGCAACAAGCTATCTCGGCCTGACCCTGAAGCATCCGCTGATCGCCTCGGCCTCGCCGCTGACCGGGGAGTTCGACAACCTGCGCCGGCTGGAAGACGCCGGTGCCGCGGCGGTCGTGCTGCCGTCGATCTTCGAGGAGCAGATCGAGTACGAGACCGCCGAGCAGGACCGGCTGACCGAGGTCGGCATCGACAGTTTTCCCGAGGCGGCGTCGTATTTCCCGACCAGCGCCAGCTTTGCCGCGGGGCCGCACCGCTATCTGGAGCTGATCCGCCGGGCGCGCGAGGCGCTGGCGATCCCGGTCATCGCCAGCCTGAACGGCATCACCGGCAATGGCTGGACGCACTATGCCGGACTGATGCAGCAGGCCGGTGCCAGCGCGCTGGAGCTCAACACGTTCTTCGTGCCGGTGGAGGCCGCGCTGGACGGCGGCGCGATCGAGCAGCGCCAGGTCGACGTGCTGCGCGCGGTGAAGCAGTCCGTGACAGCTGCCGGTCGCGATCAAGCTGAGCCCGTATTTCAGCGCGGTCGGCGACATGGTGCGGCAACTTGACCGAGCGGGGGCGGACGGGTTCGTGCTGTTCAACCGCTTCTACCAGCCGGACATCGATCTGGTGGCGATGCGGCTGCGGCGCGACCTTGAGCTGAGCACGCCGGCGGAAATCCGTCTGCCGTTGCTGTGGATCGGCGTGCTCGCCGGGCACGTGCGCGGCTCGCTGGCGGCGACGACGGGGGTGGAGAGCGCGGAGCAGGTGGTGAAATACCTGCTGGCGGGCGCCGACGTCGTGATGACCACCTCGGCGCTGCTGCGCCACGGGATCGGCCACATGCGCACGCTGCTGAACGAGCTGACGGCATGGCTCGACGCGCGCGAGGTGGCGGCGGTCGGCGAGATCCGCGGCCGGATGAGCCGCAGCCGGCTTGGCGATCCGGTGGCGTTCGAGCGCGGCAACTACATCAGCATCCTGCGCGGCTGGAGGGCCGGCGGGGACGGGGCATAGTCCTGACGAAAATGCATCGTACGATGGCGATGCCTAAACCGATGTAGGGCGGAAAAGCGCAGCGCATTCCGCCACCTTTGGATGCCCCCGCGATAACACCGGAGCGACGCAAGCGGCGGAATGCGCTGCGCTTTTCCGCCCTACGTTGCTCCGTGGCCGTGTCGCCCGGCGTGCAGGCGGCGTGACGATGCGGAGGCCCTCGCGGCTCGGCTTTCGTCGCGCGCCCTCGACTGATATAGCCGGCCGGAGCGACTTTGTTCAGCGCCGGGGATGCTTGATGATTGAGCGTATCAGGATCGTCAACCTGGAACGATCCCCGGAGCGTCTTGCACAGTTCAAGGAGTGGCATCCGGGCTTGCCGGTCGAGCGGTTTCCGGCCGTCGACGGCGCTGCCCTCGATCGCGACGCCTGCATCATGGATGGCATCATTGCGGCGGACAACCGGTACATCCCGGGCGCGCTTGGTTGTGCGATGTCGCACATCAATCTGTGGCGGCAATGCGCGGCGGGCGCGGAATCGTTTCATATTGCAGAGGATGACGTCGTGCTGCGCCCGGACTTCCTGTCCGTGGCGGGCAGGCTGCTCGACGTGCTGGATGCATGGGACATCGTGCTGTGGACCCACAATTTCGACTGGCCGGTGCAGACCCGACCGGCCCCGGGGGTCGGGATCGTCGTCGTTCAGTATGATTACGAGACGGTGAACCAGGTGCGGTTCCGGTCCGGTACCGTAACGCCGGCGCTGCTGCCGCTGGTAACCGCGGCGGGAACCGGATGCTACTCGGTGTCGCCGCGCGGCGCGGCGCGGATGCTGGCGGATTGCCTGCCGGTCGGACGCTCGGACGCCAGCTATCTGCTCAAGCTGGGCGCGGGTTGGGACAACACCGGGATCAATGTCGAAATGTCTCGCCACTACGGCGACTGGCGTGCCTATGTCGCGCTGCCGCCGTTGGCGGTGTCAGCCAACAGCCAGGCGGGCTCGACCATTCGCGGGCATTTCTCGGCGATGCACGATCCAGCGATCGCCAATCGCGCGCCCCCGCGGTGCCCGGCCGGCTCAGGCTGACTGCCAGAACTGCTTCGTCGCGCCGTTCCTTCCCCTGAGGCAGGGGACTGCTTCCCCGGGTCAAGCCCGGGGACCGCTGCGCTCCTCGCTATGCCAGATTGGGCGGTCGCGGGCAGCATATTCAGACGGCCTGAAAACGCGCTAGGCGGCGATCCAGCTCTTCCGCTCCCGGGCATAGACGGCGCCGGGATTGCCGCTGACGGTCGTGCGCCACATCACGCGCTGCTCGTGGGCGGCGTCGAACCAAGTGGCGGCGTGCACCAGGCAGCGGTTGTCCCACACCAGCACATCGCCGCGCGTCCATTCGTGCACGTACACGAACTCCGGGCGGGTCGTGTGCGCCATCAGCTCGCACAGCAGCGCCGCGCCGTCACCGTGCGGGCCGGGCTGCATGCCGACGAGCGGCCCGTCCAGCCAGTCCATCTGGCCGAACTCGCACAGGTAGAGCGCGGGCCGCCCGGTGACCGGATGGATGCGCACCACCGGCTGGCGCTGCGGACGTTCCTGCGGGCCCAGCGGGCGCGGCGTTTCGCCGGCCAGCACAGCGTCGCGCGAGCGCCCGGTGCCCGGCCGGACGTGCAGCCCCTCCAGGGCCTCGATGCGCGCCTTGAGCGCCGGCGGCAGCGCGGCATAGGCGGCGGCACAATCGGCGAACAGGGTCTGTCCCTGGCCCTGCGGCACCGGAACGACCGCGAGGAACACCGAGATGTCCGGTGGCGGGCGGCGGTAGCTTTGGTCGGTGTGCCAGCCGCGGCGGTGGGGAAACTGCACCGGCAGCTTTCCCTCCGCGGTCAGCGGCGGGTCGGGCCGCTTCGGCGGCGGGCGGCTGGCGGGCGGGGCGTTGGAGACGATGAAGATCTCCGGCGCCGTCGTGTGCACCATGTTCGCCGCGGTGAGGGTCTGGCGGTAATCCTCGACCTCGGGGCCGAACCGGTGGCTGAGGCGTGCGAGCAGGGCCGGCGTGTCGGCCATCGCCTGCATGCCGGGGATCAGCAGCAGGCCACCGCTGTCGGCGAGCGCGCGCGGCAGGGCTTCGGGGGCGCGTTCGGCTTCCTGGATGAAGGCCTGCGCACCGGGGTCGGCGGGCAGGGAGAGGCGGCCGCCGAAGTTGGCGCCGGGCAGGGGGGATACGAGGGTGAAGCTGCTGCTCAAGGGGCACCTGCGCCGGAGGGGGAGGGGGAGGGCGATCGAGGTCGGATCGTATCCGTGCGGGTTCGCGGGTCAACTTGCACGCGCCGAAACGTACACCTCTCCCGCTCTTCGCGGGAGAGGTCGGCGAGCGAAGCGAGACGGGTGAGGGCGGTGCACGCGGCACGACCCTCACCCGGAGCGCTCCACGCTCCGACCTCTCCCGCCAAGAGCGGGAGAGGTGTACGCGCGTCCAGCCTCCGCGCTACCGCTCGACCGTCCGCCGCTCGATCGCCAGCAACGCGTCGAGCCCGATCGTTTCGTGCGCGACCTGCTGCTCGCCCCGCGTGTCGGCGCCGATCAGCGGATCCGCCTCGCCGCGCGCCAGCGCCGCGTAGCAGTGTCGCAGCGCATGGTGCATCGCCATGAACGGCGTGCTGGCGTCGACGAACAACCGGTACCCCAGATCGCCCCATTCGCGCATCGTCAGACCGCTGGAGGTCAGCCGCGCGCCGCTCATCATGAACATCAGCGGCGCCGGCAGCCGCTCGGCGATGATGCGGATGTGGTCCGGCTTGCCCGGCAGCACCAGCAGCACATCGGCGCCCGCCCGGTGCATCGCCTCGCCGCGCCGCAGCGCCTCGTCCAGCCCCTCGCCGCGGGCGGCATTGGTGCGGGCAATGATCAGGAAGTCGCGCGACCGCCGCGCCGCCAGGCACTCGCGCACTTTCGCCAGCATCAGATCGAGCGGGATGATGTGCTCGATGCCGATATGATGATGTGCCCGCTTCGGCAACAACTGGTCCTCGACCTCGATCGCGGCGAAGCCGGCGGCCTCGGCCATGCGGATCGTGTGGTGCATGTGCATCGGGTCGCCCCAGCCGCACGCCCCGTCCAGGATCAGCGGCAGCGGCGAGGCGGCACGCACCTCGATGCCGGCCTGGATCATTTCCGTCAGCGACAGATTGGCCTCGGTGCAGGTCTTCAGGTAGCCCATCGAGCCGCCGCCCAGATACAGCGCGCGGAAACCCGCCTGCTCGGCCAGCATGGCCATCAGCGGGTTGAGTACCAACGGCGCGAACACCGGATCGTCGTCCTGCGCGATCATCTCGCGCAGGCTGGGCATGGCTCGCAGGCTAGGGTGCGCGGTGGCCATTTTTTGTCCTCCCCTGGTGTGCCGGCAGCGACGGGCGAGGCAGTGTTGCGTGTCCCTGCGTTTGCCTCAAGGGCTGCCGTTGCGGTTCCCGGGTCGATCCGATTCGGCCGATTTGAGGGCAAGAACGTAGGGCGGAAAAGCGCAGCGCATTCCGCCATGCGGTGCCGCGAGTGGCGGAATGCGCTGCGCTGTTCCACCCTACGCGCAGCCGTGCGTCCGGCCTTGACCCTTGCGCGCGCATCACGCATGCGATGTGCCGCGCCGCTCGCCCACGCCGTGCGGCCGGCCGGAGGAAGCGGATGGGACGGCTTCGCATCGCATCGTGTAACGACGCGCTACGCGAGCCGGACTTCGCGCGGCAATGCCCGCGGGCCAACGGCGGCTGCGGGCACTGGATCGATGGCGGACCATTCCACCACGTACCCGATGGCCTCACCAGGACAGCGCGCGCCATCGGCCACGTGCGCGCCATCGAAGGCGTGCCGTGACCGTCGCCGCGCGCTTCGCCACGCATGTGCTCGGCACCGGCTTCGACGACCTGACGCCCGCCGCAGTCGAGCGCGCCAAGGTCTTCATCCTCGACAGCCTCGGCGTCGGCATCGCCGGATCCTCGGTGCCGCATGCCGACGCGCTGCTGACGATCGCTGCGCGCTGGGGCGACCGGCCCAACCTGCCCGCGTGGGGCCACGCCGCCCGCCTGCCGGCCGGCGGCGCCGCGTTCCTCAACGCATGGCAGATGCACAACCAGGAGTTCGACTGCCTGCACGAGGGCGCGGTGGTGCACGCCATGGCCAGCGTGCTGCCGGCCGCGCTGGCGGTCGCCGAAACGCGCGGCCCCATCTCCGGTCGCGAACTGATCGTCGCGGTCGCGGTCGGCTGCGACGTGGCCGCCACGCTTGGGCTCGCCGCGCGGGCCGGCATGCGGTTCTTCCGCCCCGCCAACGCCGGCGGCTTCGGCGCCGTGGCCGCCGCGGGGCGCCTGCTCGGCCTGGACGCGGCCGCGCTGCAACGCGCCTTCGCCTTCCAGCTTGCCCAGGCCAGCGGCACCATGCAGGCGCATCTGGAGGGCAGCGCCATCCTGCCCATGCAGGTCGGGCTGAACGCGCGCGCCGCGCTGACCGCGTGCGAGCTGGCCACGCTCGACCTGGCCCCGCCGCGCGAGGTGTTCGAAGGCCCATTCGGCTATCTGGCGCTGTTCGAAGCCGCCTGGGAGATCGCGCCGCTGCTGGACGAGCTGGGCCGGCGCTGGCGGATCGCCGAGTGCAGCCACAAGCCGTATCCGGCCGGCCGCGCCACGCATGGCGGCATCGAGGGCGTGGCCGCGCTGCGCGCCTCGGCCGGCTTCGATCCACACGCGGTTGTGGACGTGCGCATCAGCGCGCCGCCGCTGATCGTCCGCCTGGTCGGCCGGCCCGACGTGGCCGCGCCGGAGCCGAGCTACGCGCGGCTCTGCATGGCCTACGTGGTCGCCAAGGTGCTGCAGCACGGCGCCGTTCGATCCGACGCAGTTTCGCGGCGCGGCGCTCACCGATCCCGCGGCTCACGCGCTGGCCGCGCGGGCGCGGACCGAGAGCGACGGCAACCCCGACCCCAACGCGCTGGCGCCGCAGCAGGTGACGGTGCGCCTGGCCGACGGACGGGAGCTGACCTGGCACTGCGCCTCGATGCTCGGAAGTCCATCGCGCCCGCTGGACCGCGCCGCGCACCTGGACAAGTTCCGCCGCTGCTGGCAATTCGCCGCGGCGCCGCTGCCGGCGGACAATCGGGAGCGGCTGATCGCGCTGGCCGACCGGCTCGAAACCGTCGCGGACGTGCGGGAACTGACGCGGATGGTGGTCGCGTGAGTCGGTTGCCCGCGGCCCTGTCGCTGCGCGCACCGGCAGCGTGGCGGGTCGCTACGTGGAGCAAATGTAACCGATCGCGCGGCGGGTGGGGTTGATTAACGCCGCCAGAGTATAGTACGCGCCACGCTGCCGACGCCCGTCCAGGCTACGTGGCCGGTCACCGACCGATGCGCCGGTGCGGATCAACAACACGGCCGCGCGTACGGCCAGGAAGGGAGACGTCGTATGGGAACCCCGTACCATGTGCGTATTGGCCGTCGCGGGCTGTTGCAGGCTGGTGCGACCGTGGGGGCGCTGCAGCTTGCATCCCCCTTCATCATCAAGGCGCGCGGTGACGTGCCGATCAAGATGGGCTGGATCGATCCGCTGACCGGCAGCCTGTCCGCGCTGGCCGCCACCGAGACCGCGGGCGCCAAGTACGCGGTTGCGGACATCAACAAGAAGGGCGGCATTCTCGGCCGTCAGGTCGAGCTGCTGGTCGAGGACTCGGCCAACGATGTCGGCACCGGCGTGCAGAAGGCCCGCAAGCTGATCGACCGCGACAAGGTCGATATGATCTTCGGCGACGTGAACTCGGGCATCGCCTACGCAATTGCCGGCGTGACTTCCGAGAAGGGGATCTTCCACATCGTCCCGGGCGGCCATACCGATCCGATCACCGGCAAGGACTGCAAGTGGAACGTGTTCCGCGTCTGCAACACAACGTCGATGGACGCTGGCGCGATCACCGGGGAGCTGGTGAAGCGGTTCGGCAAGAGGTGGTTCTTCATCACCCCGGACTACGCCTACGGCCACACGCTGCAGGAAAATTTCGTTCGTAACCTCAAGGCGCTGGGCGGCGAGTACGAAGGCGACATGCTGCCGATCTCCGAGACCGAATTCTCCGCCACGCTGATCAAGGCGAGGGCCTACAAGCCCAACGTGCTGCTGAACAACATGGGCGGCCTGGCGCAGATCGACTGCATGAAGCAGTTCGTGCAGTTCGGCATGAGCAAGGAAATGGCCCTCGGCGGCGCGCTGTTCGAGCTGGAGAGCGTCCGTTCGGTGCCGGCGGCCGCACAGGCCGGTTGGTGGGACATGGAATGGTGGTGGGATCAGCCCGGCGTGCCGCACGTCGCGGAGTTCGTCGCCGACGTCAAAAAGGAGCTCGGCACCGTTCCCACGGCGCGCCACTGGTTCGGCTACGTCGCCATTCACTCCGCGAAACTTGCCGCGGAGAAGGCGAAGTCGCTGGTCGGGATCAAGATGGTCACGCGCGATGGAGGACATGGAACTGCCGCCCGAGATCGCGTTGCAACCCGGAAAAGTGTTCTACCGCGCCGGCGACCACGAACTGATGCCCAACATCTTCGTCGGCCAGGTGCATCCGCCCGAGGGAGGCAACCCGGACAACCTCTTCAAGATCGAGGCGCTGGTGCCCGGCGAGCAGGCGGCCGGCACGGTCGAATCCACCGGTTGCAAGCTGACCTATCCGTCCTAGCTGCGTCGTGACTGCCAGGGTCCGCTGCCGTGCGCCGCTCGCGCCGGCAGCGGACTTGTATCCACCCCAGGCACGAAACCATCAGCAAAGACTTGGCCGATGCTGCAACTTGTGCTGTTCAACGTCACCAACGGACTGATCATCGGCTCGTTCTACGTGCTGATGGCGCTCGGGGTGGCGATGATCCTCAACCTGAGCAACGTGATCAATTTCGCGCACGGCAATTTCCTGGCGCTCGGCGGCTATTTCGCCTTCATCATGATCCCGTACACCGGTTTCTGGATCGCGCTGCTCGTCGCGCCGATGCTGGTCGGCTTGCTCGGCTACATCATCGAACAGACGATGGTCCGCCGCGTCTACAGCCGAGACCCGGTCTACAGCCTGCTGCTGACCTTCGGGCTATCCTTCATCATCCAGGATGCGTGCCGCTACATCTGGGGCTCCAACGGGCTGCCGCTGACCGTGCCGGACTAGCCTGTCGCAGGGGCTGAGCAGCGACCTGTTCTTCATCACCGGTTATCGCGTGTTCATGATGACGATCGTCATCGTCTCGGTGGTCGGCCTGTTCTCCTTCCTGCGCTACACGCGGATGGGCGTGCGGATCCGCGCCGGCACGCTCGACCTCGATACGGTCGCGGCCCTCGGCATCAACGTGCGCCTGCTGCGGACGTTCAATTTCGCGGTGGGCATCTACCTCGCCGGCCTTGCGGGCGTGCTCGCCGGCGGCCAGATCGGGCTCAATCCGAACATGGGCGACGATC
Source organism: uncultured Alphaproteobacteria bacterium (assembly GCA_963773345.1). Taxonomy (GTDB): domain Bacteria; phylum Pseudomonadota; class Alphaproteobacteria; order Acetobacterales; family Acetobacteraceae; genus Palsa-883. The sequence goes on from CAVZBG010000011.1 coordinate 905,014, forward strand.
TGCTGCTGCCCGCCTTCATCGCCATCATCGTCGGCGGCGTCGGCAGCCTGACCGGCACGCTGCTCGGCGGGCTGCTGATCGGCGTCGCCTCGGCGCTGACCACCGTGGTCTATCCCAGCGCGCAGGACGCGGTGATCTACGTCATCATGGCGCTGGTGTTGTTGATCCGCCCGCGCGGATTGATGGGCGAGGAGGGGATGTTCACGTGAGCGTCACGACCACGACAACGACGAAGCTCGGGCAGCCGCGCCCCGCGCTTCCGCAATGGACGATGCCGGCGGTGATCTGGGTGGTGCTGCTCAGCGCGCCGCTGTGGCTGGCGGCTGGTCGGCGGCTACACCGCGCTCGCCTCGCACGTGCTGGTGATGGCGCTGGTCGCCATGGCGCTGAATTTCCTGCTCGGCTTCACCGGGGTGATGAGCTTCGGTCATGCGGCCTATTTCGGCCTCGGCGCCTACGGCACCGGGTTGACGCTGCGCTATCTGTCCGACAGCACCTGGTTCGCGATGCTGAACGGCATCCTGCTCGGCGGCATCGCCGGCACGCTGCTCGGCACCCTGATCTGCCGCCGCCGCGGCGTCTATTTCGCTATGGTTACGATCGCATTCGGCCAGATCTTCTTCTACATCGCCTATCGCTGGGACAGCTTCACCGGCGGCTATGACGGGCTGCGCGGCTTCACCCGCCAGCCGCTGCGGCGTCGGCCCGTGGACCATCGACATCCAGAACAACGGCACGCTGTTCTACTACTTCGTGCTGCTGGTGTTCGCCGTGTGCGTCGCGCTGATGGCGTTCCTGCTGCGCTCGCCGTTCGGCCGCACGCTGATCGCGATCCGCGAGAACCAGCGCCGCGCGCAGTTCCTCGGCATCGCGGTGGACAAGCATATCTGGCTGTCGTTCTCGATCTCCTGCTTCTTCGCTTCGACCGCCGGCGCGCTGTATGCGCTGCTCAACAACTTCGCCGATCCGACCGCGCTCAACTACATCGTGTCGGGCGAGATCGTGATCATGGTGGTGATGGGCGGCATGCGCAATTTCTGGGGACCGCTGGTCGGCGCGGCGATCTACGTGGTGCTGCAGGACTACATCTCGTCGATGACGGAGAACTGGATGAGCTTCATCGGCCTGCTGTTCGTCATGGTGGTGATGTTCTTCCCGACGCGGCATCCTGGGCATGCTGAAGCGGAGGGCGTCGACGTGAGCATGCTGGAGGCCCGCCACGCCACCAAGGCGTTCGGCAGCCTGGTCGCGGTCAACGACATTTCGCTCAGCGTGGCGCCGGGCGAGCTGCGCGCCATCATCGGTCCGAACGGTGCCGGCAAGACCACGTTCTTCAACCTGCTCACCGGGTTTTTCCCGCCGACCTCCGGGGCGATCTTTCTGGAAGGCGAGAACATCACCCACCTGACGGCGCACGCAGCGAGTCAAGCTGCGGCATGGCGCGCACATTCCAGATCACCGAGATCTTTCCGGAACTGACGGTGCACGAGAACGTGCGCATCGCGCGTCGAGGCGGCGGCCGGCTACAGCCTGCATATGTGGACCAGCCGCGCGGACGCGGCGGTGGTGCGCGCCGGCATCGATGAGATCCTGACGCTGACCAACCTGACGGCAAAGGCCGATCGCCTGGTCGGCGAGCTGTCGCACGGCGACCAGCGCGCCGCCGAGATCGCCATGGCGCTGGCGCTGAAGCCGCGCGTGCTGCTGCTGGACGAGCCGACCGCGGGGATGGGCGAGCAGGAGACCTACCAGGTCGCCGGGCTGATCCGCCGGCTGCACAAGAACAGCAGCTACACGATCGTGCTGATCGAGCACGACATGCGGGTGGTGTTCAACCTCGCCGACCGCATCACCGTGCTGACCGAGGGCACCATGCTGGCCGACGGCACGCCGCAGGAAATCGCCGCCAATCCGGCCGTGCAGGCGGCCTATCTGGGGACGGCGCGAATGAACGCGCTGGAGGCCGAGGGCCTGAACACCTACTACGGCAAGAGCCACATCCTGCACGATGTCGGCCTGGTCGCCGCCGAAGGCAGGATCACCACGGTGCTGGGCCGCAACGGTGCGGGCAAGTCCACGACGATGAAGACGCCTGATGGGCCTGGTGCCGACGCGCACCGGGCATGTGCGGGTGTTCGGCACCGACACCACGCGCCTGCCGGCGTTTCGCATCGCCGCGATGGGCGTGGGCTACGTGCCGGAGGGGCGGCGCATCTTCCCCAACCTGACGGTGGACGAGAACCTGCGCGTGCCGCTGGAGCGGCCCGGGCCGTGGACGATGGAGCGGGTCTACGAGCTGTTCCCGCGGCTCGCCCAGCGCAAGACGAACCGCGGCCGGCAGCTTTCCGGCGGCGAGCAGGAGATGCTGTCGATCGCCCGCGCCCTGCTGATCAATCCGCGCCTGCTGATCCTGGACGAGCCGTCGCAGGGTCTGGCCCCGCTGATCGTGCGCGAGGTGTTCCGCGTCGTTGCGCAGATGCGCGCCGACGGCATCTCGGTCCTGCTGGTCGAGCAGAATGTGCGCGCCGCGCTGGAGATCGCCGACGACGCCTATGTGCTGGAGAACGGCGAGATGGTTTATTCCGGCCCCGCCGTCGAGCTGGCCGCCGACGAGGAGCGCATCCAGGCGTTGGCCGGCGCCTCGGCCGAGGAATGGTCGCTGGACGACGCGCCGGCGTAACGGTGTAGGGCGGCACCCTGCCAAACTGCACCTCTCCCGCTTTTCGCGGGAGAGGTCGCAGCGCGCGGAGCGCTGAGCCGGTGAGGGTGCGTACCGCGGGCACGGCCCTCACCCGTCGCGCGCCGATGCGCCGACCTCTCCCGCAAGCGGGAGAGGTGTACATCAGGCTCCGGCCTGAGCTTCCTCCTACCGCCGTCCGCGTCCCACCAGGTCCGACCGGCCGACCAGATCGGAGCGCCCCACCAGATCGGACCGCCCGACCAGGTCCGACCGCCCGACCAGATCGGACCGCCCCACCAGGTCCGACCGTCCCACCAGGTCGGACCGCCCGGTGATGTTGTTGTCGCCACCCATCTCCGGGCCCAGGAAGATGTCGCGCATCCAGCCGATCGTCAGGTCGATGCGCACGCTCATGTCCAACTGGTCGACCGACCACATCAGGATTTGCTCGACGAAGGTCTCGTCCTGGAATTCCACGCCGCATCACGTCCATCAAGTTCGGTGTCGCAATGCCGGCTTCCACCTTGGCGCCGTCGCCCCACACCAGCAGCACCGTCGGTGCGGTCAGCTTGAAGTAGTTGCCCAGGTAGCTGAACCCGTAAATGCGGGCGAGGCCGAATTGTTGGCCGGATTGTTCGGGTCCGCCTTCGCCGCGGCCAGCCGCTGCACCAGTGGGTTGGTCGAGGAGGCACCGGTCCCAAGCTCGTTGATCGTCAGGCCGGTGAACGGCCGTCCGAACAGCCGGATGGTAGACGGCGCCAGCAGCGCCTCGGTCAGTGTCGCGCCCATCATCGCCTCCCTGTCACTCGATGTTCCGTGGTCACTCTAGCAGCCTGTCCGTTGCAATTGAAGCGCATTCCGTCCCCGCAATGGGTGCCCGGCCGGGCGGGAACGACGAGGGGCGGATCTATCCAGGCACGGTTCGGTGCGCATGTGGCATCAGCCGGTGCGCGGCGATGAAGGCAAGCGGATCGCAGCAGGCGCGATCCGGCCCCTGATGCGGCACCTCCGCCACATACAGCCGGCCGCGTGGTTCGCCCCGGGGTGATTGCCGCGGACTGCCGCGCCCTTGCGGCACGGCGATTCCCAGCACCGGGCGCGGATCGATGCCGCGCCACAGGAAATGGTCGAGCAGCGCCGGCAGATGCCGCGTCTGTCCCAGCGCGGCCGCCGCCTCCAGGAAGCGCGCGGCGACGGTCGGAAAAACTCAGCGTCTCGGGCCGCACGGTCAGGATCACGTGCGCCATGCAGCGTGCCACGACGTGCCGCGCGTCGTCCAACGATGCGTGAAACCCCTGCGCGAAGCGGGCAAACGCGGCGGCCGAGCCGGTGTGCACCGTCGCCATCGACCGGTCCACCTCGTCGCGGGTCCAGCCGCGCGCATCCAGCTCCGGCAGGATCAGCCCGCGCGCGGCCAGCCCGTCCTGGTACAGCTCCACCAGGCAATCGAACACCGCGCCGGTCAGCGGCTCGGCGATGGCGTGCTGGTTGCGGTGCGGCCCGGTCGGATCGTTCCAGCTTCCGTCCGGTGCCATGTGCAGGCCGATGACGTCGGCCATCGTGTGCGTGTTGGAGGCGAGCCGCACCTGCTCGGTGTCGGAATAGGCGCCGATCCGGTTGACGATGTTCAGCACATAGAGATTGCCCGCGGTCTGCGCCAGCAGCCGGCGCGTCACCGAGGGGATCTCCATCACCCCGATCAGCCCGATCAGGTCGGAGAACAACTCGTGGAACGCCAGGAACGGTTCCGTCACCTGGCCCTCCTCCGGCACGCCGATAATGGAGAACATGATGGCGTGGCCGGTTTCGTGCGCGATCACGTCGAAGTTCAGGCAGAACGGCTGGTCGCGGCCGGTATGGCTGGGCTTTTCGCCCATTTCGATGAAGCCGGGGCCGGAATGGGCGTTCTGCCAGTGCACGAACGGGATCAGCTCCAGCCGCGGGATGCGCGGCGCGTGCCACCACACCACCTTGCGGCCCAGGTAGAACTCCCAGATGTCAAGCGTGTGACGCACCGTGCCGTAGAGGTGCGCGGCGAGGAATTCCGGCGTATCGACCGGAATGTGGTCGAAATGGCCGCGCGGTCCCGGCAGGGCGGCCGCATAGGTTGGGCCGCGATACGGCGGCATGCTCGCCGGCGGGTCGTACGGCGTGTTCTTGCGCAGCGGGTGCACCGCATACATCTGGCCGTCCGACGGGCCGGGGCCGATCGTGCCGGGTAGCGGCGACAGCACGACGGTTTCCGGCTCAGCGTAGCCCGCCGCGTAGGCGGGAAACAGCCGAAAGCGCGTGCCTTCGCTCGGTGCTCTCCCCAGCGGTCGTGTCATCGCCTGGCCTCCGCGCACAGATAATCGCGCCAGACCGCCTGCGTAAAGACTTTTTCGTCCGGCCAGCCATGGTCGCGGGCCCAAGCGGCGATGGAGCGGGGCAGGGGCTCGCACAGCCGGCGAGTGAAATACCAGTCGAGCGCTGCCGCAGTCGCCGGGCCGGCCGGCGGCATCGTGTCCCGCCCGGCAAGAGCCGCCTGCTTGGCCCGTGCCCGCGTCAGCAACGGCGCGTAACTGCCCGGCCAGCCGCAGGTGTTCCAGCATTGCGGTTTGCAGCTCCGGCCCGCCGTGGCGCGCCGCGGCGTCGAGCGCGGCCTCCCGCCGCAGCAATCGATCCAGCCCCGCCGCGTCGAGCGCATTGCGTTGCAGCCACGTATCGAGCTCGGCGCGGCTCCACAGGGCTTGGCGGGTGCGAAACCGACCGAGCGCCGCGGCAATGTCCGACGGTTCGATCGGTGCCACCATGCGCCCCAGCGCCGCCCGTTCCGCCGCCAGCCACGCCGGCGGATCGAGGCGCAACTCGTCCAGCAGGAGTGCATCCGCCGCGTCAGGCGTATCGGCCGCGCGGACGAACTGCTCCCACACCAGCGCGCGCTCGAAACGGAACGGCGCGCGGAACGGCGGCGGATCGGACTCCAGCAGGCGCGCCAGCGCTTGCAGCATGGCGATCGCGTCCAGCCGCTTCTGCGCCACGCGATGGACCGCCAGCCAGTCGATCAGGTTTGGCGCCGCTTCGCCGAGCAACGTGCGCGCCGCCTCGCCCAACCGGGCAAAACTGCGGGCGGGGAAGTGCAGGGATTTTTGGCCCGCGACGAGGGCCATTCGGGTGGAGCGATCGATCACCCCGGCGGCCTCCGCGGCGCCCAGGCTGGCGCGCAGGTCGACCATCGCGTCGGACAGCGCCGCGCCACCGGCTTCGGTGGGGGCGTGGATCACCGCCACCTCGTCGTCGTCCTCGAACGGCGCGTCGTCGCCCGGCCAGCATCCTGATTGATACGCCGAAAAAATCGTTCCGACGCCGCGCATACCGAACGGCGCCAGCTCGGCCGCGCGCAAGGCGCCCATCGACGCGGCGCCGAACAGGTGGATGCCCTCGCTCAGCGCCCAGAGAAGCTCGCGGTGCCAGACCGCCGGCACGTCGAGGAACACGCCGTCGATCAGCCCGATCGCGCGCGGGCGGTGGGTGCGCACGGCGCGATACACGTCGCCCTGCCGCGCCGGGGGCAGATAGGTCGCGTCCAGCACGGCGGCGGCGTCCGCCCGCGCCAGGGTCGGGCCGAGAAAGACCACCGCGTTCACCACGATACGACGCGCGCCCGGGCGCCCGGCGTGTAGTCGCCGCCCCCCGGCGTCCACGGTCCTTCCAGACCCGGCACGATCACGCGAGCGACCGGGATGGCGAAGTCGGCGCGGCTCAGGTCGACATACGCCACCTGGCGCAGCCCGGCCGCGTGGAGGCGGCCCAGCGCGGTGTCCAGATCGTGCCGCAGGGTCGGGCCGGCGCAGCTTGGCGCGGCCTGGAACGACCGCCGGGCCGGCGCGCGCAGCCACTGCGTCGCCATGTCAAGCCGATGCGTCTTCGTATCGTCGTTGAAGGTTTCCGGCGCGAAATCGTCGCGTGCCCCGGAGATCCGCGTCAGCCGCGCCTGGGCCGCCTCGCTCAGCGCGCGCGACAGCGCGACATCGCGATCGGCGTGGCAGCCGGAGCCGAGCTCGGGTTCCACGCCGTCGGTCCCATCCGGCGCCACCGCCAGCGCAACGAAACACGGGAGCAAAATGTCCGACGTGACGTCCCAAACCCCCACCGCGACCTGCGCCGCCCGGTAGCGCGCCAGTAGTGCGGCGCTGATCGCGGCGTCGATGCTGTCCAGCGCCACCGCCCGCGCGTCGCGCGCCCGCGCCCCGCCGGCACGCCACAGCGCGATCGCGTCACGCTCGACGACCTCGTAGAGGCCGTGCAGCACGGCTTCCAGCCAGTGGTTGCCGGACGCCAAACCGTTTGTCGTGGCCTGGAAGAATCCGCTGCCGGCCGGCGCCGGATGGGTGTAGTCGGCGGTGACCAGCTCGTGCGGGACGAACAACGTTCCGCCGCCCATCAGCTCGCGTGCCTGGACCCACAGGATGCGCGCGTCGCCCAACGTGCGGCCGGCGGCGTGCGGCAGCGACGCCGGATCGGCTGCCGCCGCGAGCTCGTCATGCGCGGCCAGGTGCAGCGGCAGCGCCATCGTTTCGGCGTGGAAGGTTTCCACCGCCTCCATCACGGCCGACGCTTTGGCGCCGTCCAGGGTGACGCCCTTGCCCTGGTGCACCGCGATCGAACGTGAGTTCGGCCGCGTCGCCGCCACGACAGGAATGCCCAGCACGTCGAGCCCGGTCAGCACGGCAACGCGCGTGATGCCCATGCGCGGCGCCAGCGGCAGCACGCGGGCCAGCGTCGTTGCCGGATCGACGACGCGATGGGTGCCCGCGCGATAGTGTTTTGTGCCGTCGTCGGCCGTGGGGTCGGGTTCGGTCATCGGCAGCGCCGGCCATGACGGGATGGGCCCAGACGTGATCCCCACCGGTACACCTCTCCCGCGAAGAGCGGGAGAGGTGTACGGCTGGCGCGCCGATTCCGGTCACGTTGAACGCAACCTACGCTACCACCAGGCGTCCCGCCAATGCACGCGCCGCGGCAAGGTCGGGGCCAGCGTCATCCTCACCAACGCGAGCAAGCGCCAGCCGAAGCTGCTCGGCGGCATGGCGCGTGCCATCGGTCCGCAGCGTCAGTCGCGCGGCGGTCGTGGCGATGCGCAGCCCGAGCATCGGCACGCCCTGTTCCTCCGCCAGCCGCTCGGCTTCCTGCAGGATCGTTGCCGCCTCGTCGGTCGCCGCGGGATCCGCCGCCAGCGTGACGTCCGCAAGCACCCGCACCAGCTCCGGCATCCAGAAGCCGAAGCCGCGCTCGGCAAACGCCTGTCGCTCGCGCAGCAGCATTTCCACCGCCTGTTCGGTCTGCCCAGCCGCCGTCATCACCTCGGCGCGCAGGCACAGATACAGCGAGAAATCCTCCATCGTGCCGATGTCCTGCTGGCGGGCGAAGCCGTCCTCCAGGATGCGCAGGCCGGCGGCGGGATCGCCCAGCATCGCCACGCTCCAGCCGCGGAAGATCAGCCCCTTGGCGCGATGGTCCTGCAGGTCCAGCTCGGAGGTCAGCGTCACCAGCTCGCCGGCGAGCGTGAACACCGTATCGAACTCGCGCCGATACACGCGGTGCAGCAGCCGCATGTCCATCGCGTGCAGCCGCGAGCCGAGATGATCCAGCGTGTCGGCCCAGGCCAGCGCGCGGCGCTCGCTCTCCAGCGCGCTGACCGGCCGGCCCTGCATCCAGCGCACCTGTGCGAGTTCGCCATGGGCGCAGACGCAGGCGTCGTGGTTGCCGTACAGCCGCGCGTGCTGGCGGAAATCGCCGGTGGCGTAGATCGCCAGGCCCGCCTCGATATGCTGGCAGCAACGGGCGAAGTCGCCGGCAGCGTAGCCCGTTGCCCAGTTGCAATGATGCGCCTGCAGCAGCAGTTCGGCATCCTCGCGCGCGACCGCGCGATCGAGCAGCGCCGCGGCACGCTGCCGCTTCTCGCGGAAATCGCGCGACAGCCGCCACCAGCCCCAGTAGATCGGAAAATGCGACGGGTCCTCGGCCATGTCGTTGCACAGCGCGTAGGCGTTGGCATACAGCTCCTGCGTCTCGGCCGCCCCCGGGCCGCGCAGCGCGATCAGCGCCGGGCCGAGCAGCGCCATCAGCGCCACCCGCAAATCAAGCAGGCTGCGGCTGGCCGGCAGCCGTTCGAGCCCGGCCAGGCCGCGGCGCAGCATGCGGGTTGCCTCGGTCAGCGCCGAGCGCGCCAGGCTGCGCCGCGCCGCCTCCAGCCACAGCGACGCGGCTTCCTCGGCCTGCCCGGCCTCGGTCAGGTGCAGCGCCAGCAACTCGGGCTGCTGCGTGGCCAGCGCCGGATCGCGCCGCTGCAACGCTCGGACGACGCGTAGGTGCAGCATCTGGCGGTCGTCGCGCAGCAGGCTGTCATAGGCGGCATCGCGCAGAAGGGCGTGGGTGAAGCTGTAGCCTTCCTCGCCGCCCACCGTGTCGGGATACAGCACCCCGGCCTCCACCAGCGCCGCTAGCGGCTGGTGCAGCGCGTCGGGCGGCATCGCGGCAATCGCGGCGAGCAGGTCCCGCCGCACGCTGCGCCCGACCACCGCGGCGATCTGCGCCACGTCTTTGGCGATGCCGGAACGATCCAGCCGCGCCATCAGCAATTCGTGCAGCGATGCCGGGATCGCCTGTTCGGAAATCTCGAACAGCGCGCTGTCGGAGCCGGCTTCGGCCTCGGCCAGCAGCACGGAGCGGCCGACCTCCTCGATGAACAGCGGCACGCCGTCGGTCTTGCGCGCGATCAGACGCGCCAGCGGTACCGGAATGGTCCGGCCGCCGAACAGGCTCTGCACCATGCCGTCGACATCGGCCGGCGACAACGACTTGAGCTGCAGCACCATCGTGTCGCGGCCGCGGATCCACGGCGCGTCGAAGCCGTCGCGCGCGGTCAGCACCAGCAGCAGCCGGCTTTCGACGATGTCGCCGATCACCCGATCGAGCAGCTCGCGCGAGGTCGGATCGAGCCAGTGCAGATCCTCGATCACCAGGCACAGCGGCCGCGATTTGGTCATCGCGCGGAACTGGCCATGCAGAATCGACAGCAGCCGTTCGCGCAGGATCGCGGGCGCCAGCGGCGGCGCCTGCACCTCGGACGGGATGCCCAGCAGCTCGGCCAGCAGCGGCAGCGCGTCCGCGTTGCCCGCCGCGTTGTCCGCCGCGCTGTCCGCCGCGCTGGCGGCAAGCGCATCGGCCAGCTTGCGCCGCTGCTCCGACGGTTGCTCGGCCGGATCGATCTGCGCGAGCTGGCGCAACAGCAGGATGACCGGATGCAGCGGACTGTCCTCGTCGAACGCCGAGGCGGCGATGCGTTCCGCTCGAATGTTCGGCCGTTCGTTGAGAAAGTGCTCGACCAGGCGCGACTTGCCGATGCCGCCGCCACCGAGCAGCAGCACGACGTTGCCCTCGCCGCTCTGCGCGCGCGCCCAGCGTTCGGTCAGCACCGCGGCCTCGGCCTGGCGATCGAAGAACGGCGTCAGCCGCACCGGACGGCGTGATGCCGCGGCGTGCCCGCCGTCGGCAACGTCGTCGTGCACCAGCCAGGCGCGATGGTGCTGGACGAAGCCGCGCACCTCGTTGCTGCCAAGGTCCTCGCAGCGGAACAGGCCGCGCACCCGGGCCTCGGTTTCCTCGGCGATGACGACGCCGCCCGGCGGGGCGAGCGCCTGCAGCCGGGCCGCGAGGTTGGGCGTGGAGCCGATGATCGTGCGGCGATCGGCTTCTCCGCCGGCAAACAGGTCGGAGACGATGACGCGCCCGGTAGCGATGCCGATGCGCAGCGCGAGCGGCACGCCGGCTGGGGTGGTGACGGAGCCGACGCCGCGCACGATGTCGAGCGCCGCCCGCACCGCGCGTTCCGGATCGTTCTCGTTGGCGACCGGATAGCAGAAATAGGCGAGGATGCCGTCGCCCACCATCCGCGCGATCAGCCCGCCGTAGCGCATGATCGCGGCGCCGCAGAATTCGCGGTAGCGGCGGATCACCTCGAGCAGGTCTTCGGGTTCCAGACGTTCGCCGAGCGCGGAAGAATTCACCACGTCGACGAACATCATGGTCAGCGGGCGGCGTTCGGCGCGCGTGGTGGCGATCACGCCGGGCTGGTGGTCGGGCTGGCGCTGTTGCAGCGCGCGGCGGAACCGCTTGCGCTCGCCGATAGTCAGGCCGAGCTCGCGCAGGTCCTCGTCGGTCAGGTCGTCAAGCTGGTCGAGGGTGATGCCCTGGTCGCGGAACGCTGTCACGCGCGCGCCGAGCCCGACCGACGTCAGCCATTCCTCCACCGCGCGCCCCTTCGCGTTTCTGAGAGTTGCACGCATAAGAGCACAGAAGACCGAAGATTGAGAAGCGTCTCAGGTTTGCAACCGGGGTGCAACGAATGCCGATCGCCGGGCGCGCGCGTACACCTCTCCCGCTCTTCGCGGGAGAGGTCGGCGAGCGAAGCGAGACGGGTGAGGGTGGTGCACGCGGCAAGGCCCTCACCCTCGGCGCTTCACGCCTCGACCTCTCCCGCGAAGCGCGGGAGAGGTGTACCAGGCGGGCAACTCTTCACAGAAACCCGACGCTGAACCAGGGCACCGCGGCGACCAGCACCAGGCCGGCCAGCACTGCCAGCAGATAAGGCCAGATGCGCCGCATCGCCGCATCCGGCGAGACGCGGCCGATGGCGCAGGCCGCGTAGTAGCCGACCCCGAAGGGCGGCGCGAACAGCCCGATCCCCATCGCCAGGATCACCACCATCGCGTAATGCACCTCGTTGATTCCGATGGCGCGGGCCGAGGGAAACAGCAGCGGGCCGAACAGCACGATCGCGGGAATGCCCTCCAGCACGCTGCCGAGCACGATGAACGCAACGATCGACACCGCCATGAAGCCCGCGGCGCCGCCGGGCATGGCGGTCATCGCCTGGGCAAGCTGGCGCGAGAAGCCCGACTGGGTCAGCGCCCAGGCCATCGCCGTGGCGGTGCCGATGATCAGCAGGATCGCGCCCGACAAGCGCCGCGGTCTCCACCAGCATCGGATACAGCCGGCGCCCAGTCGAACTGGCGATAGATCAGCAGGCCGGCGACCAGCGCGTAGGCGATGCCGATGGTGGAAACCTCGGTCGCGGTCGCCACGCCCTCGATCACGGCGGCGCGGATCAGGAACGGCAGCACCAGGGCCGGCAGCGCAACGACCAAGCTGCGCAGCACAAGGCGCGGCGGTGGGCGCACGATGCCGGACAGGTCCTCGCCGCGGCCACGCCAGCGCGCCACCGCGGCGAGCGCCAGCGCCAGCACCGCCGCCGGCAGCAGCCCGCCGGTGAACAGCGCCGCGATCGAAACGCCGGTGACCGAGCCGATGGTGATCAGCACCAGCGACGGCGGGATCGTTTCGCTCATCGCGCCGGCGGCGGCGAGCAGCGACACCAGCTCGCCCTCATTGGCGCCGCGGCGGCGCATCTCCGGAAACAGCACCGGCGCCACCGCCGCCATGTCGGCGGCCTTCGAGCCGGAAATGCCGGACACCAGGTAGATCGCGCCCAGCAGCACGTAGGCCAGCCCGCCGCGCACATGGCCCAGCAGCGCCGCCAGGAACGCCACCATCGCGCGCGCCATGCCGGTCATCTCGATCAGCAGGCCGAGGAACACGAACAGCGGCACCGCCAGCAGGATCAGGCTGCTCATGCCCTCGTCCATGCGCGACACCACGACGCTGAGCGGCGTGTGCGTCAGCGTCGCGAGATAGGCCAGGGTGGCGAGGCCGAAGGCGAACGCGATCGGCACCGACACCAGCACGCCGGCGCCCAGCAGCAGCACGAAGAACAGCACCAGGTTCCAGTTGCCGAGGCTGCCCAGGACCGGCGCGCCGACATGCAGGACGATCGCCAGCAGGCCGACGATCGCGATGCCGGCCAGCGCGTCCTGCCAGCCCAGCCGCAGCAGGCGGGCCAGCGCGCTGATCAGCATCAGCACCGCGCCCACCGGCACCGCGGCGGCGCGGAACGTGTTGTGCATCCCGAGCGCCGGGGTCTGGATGTACCACTCCCCGGCCGCATAGTTCGACGCCCGGAACGACGATCAGCAGCAGGAACGCGGCCACCGCGGCAGCGGCAATCGCCTCGGCGCGCCGTTGCGCAGCCGGCTGCAGCCCCGCTCGCCACGGCGGTCAGCCGCATGTGCTCCGCGCGCTGCAGCGCGATCACGCTGCCGAGCATCGCCAGCCAGAGGAACAGGATCGACGCCAGCTCGTCCGACCAGATCAGCGGCGCATGGAACACGTAGCGCGCCATGACGCCGGCGAACAGCACGACGATCTCCACCGCCACCAGGATGGCGGCGAGGATCGCGCAGAGCTGGTGCAGCGCCCGCTCGCCGCCGCGGGCAAGCCGGATCACGACGCCAGCGGGATCAGCACGCAAGCCGCATCACGACCGAAAGGGCTTCACGACAGGGAGCCGACCGCGCCCTCCAGCAGGCCCCAGGCTTCGTCGCCGTATTTCGTCTTCCATTCGGCGTAGAAACGGGCCTGCTTCAGCGCGGCGCGGAATTCCGGCTTGTCCACCTCGATGAACGTCAGCCCCTTGGTCTTCAGATCGGCGGCCACGGTGTCGTTCAGTTTGGCGATGTCGGCCCGCTCATCCAGCGCCGACTGGTTCAGGTTCTGCGCCACGATGTCCTGCAGGTTCTTCGGCATCGACTGGAACGACTGCCGGTTGGCGAGCATCCAGAACCCGTCCCACATGTGGCTGGTCATCGAAACGTATTTCTGCACCTCGTAGAGCTTGGCGATCTCGATCAGCGACGAGCGGGTTTTCCTGCCCCTCGGCGATCTTGGTCTGCAGCGCCGAGTAGACCTCGCTGAAGTTGATCGAGATCGGCGAGGCGCCGAACGCCTGGAACATCGAGGTCCACAGCGGGCGAGATCGGCACGCGGATCTTGAAGCCCTTCAGGTCGGCGGGCGTCTGATCGGCTTGGTGGAGCTGGTGATCTGGCGGAAGCCGTTGTCCCACATCTTGTCCATCGCGATCAGGCCGCGCTTGTCGATCTCGGCCGCGCACATAGGCGCCGAGCTTGCCGTCCATCGCGCTCCAGACCGTGGCGTAGTCCTTGAACGCGAAGCCGATGCCGTTGATCGAGGCGACCGGCACCAGGATCGACAGGATCAGGCCCGACAGGGTGAAGAAGTCGATCGCGCCGGAGCGAAGCTGCGACAGCATGTCGGTGTCGGAGCCGAGCTGGTTGTTCGGGAAGAGCTGGATGTCCACGCGCCCGCCGGTGGCTGCCTTGATGCGCGTCGCCGCTTCCTGCTGGCGGACGGATTGCGGATGGGTGACGGGCGAGTTGTTGGCGAGCTTGAAGCTGAAGTCCGCGGCGCTCGCGGGGCGGGTGCGAATGGCGAACAGCGGTACGGCAGCGGCGCCGGCCAGGACGGCGCGGCGGGAATGAAGGCGCATGGGCGATCCTTGTGCTGGTCTTGTTCTGGTAGCGGGTCGGGGGTGGTGCGGGCGGCCGCACCATAGTCCGCTGCGAGGGGCGCGCAACCCTGGCTTGTGGTTGCATGCCCCGTACACCTCTCCCGCTCTTCGCGGGAGAGGTCGAGGCGCGAAGCGCCGAGGGTGAGGGTCGTGCCGCATCCACCACCCTCACCCGCGTCGCAAGGGCTCCGCGCGTCGGTCCGCTTTGCGGCCCAACCCCGCGACGGGCGGGAGAGGTGGACTCACCCGCGTCCGCTCAGCCGCCCGCCGCCACGAAGATCTCCGACGTGGCGTAGGAGAACCAGACCCGCCGTCCGCGCAGCCAGTCGCCGCCGACCAGCAGGTCGACGATCGGCAGCAGATGCACCGGTGCGGCCCAGACTGCCGGCGCGGCAATGCGCTCGCCGCCGATCTGCAGCGCGCCGAAGCGGTGACGGTGCATGACAACGGCGAACCGGCCGACGCCGTGCACGGAGCCGCCCGGATCGCGCGCCAGGACCGTCGCGCTCAGCCCCATCCGGTTGATGCCGCTGGCGGTGAGCAGCCCGATCGCCGATCCGGTATCGATCTCTGCCTGCAACGGAACGCCGTCCAGCGCGACCGGGAAGGTCAGCACGTCGCGGATCGGCGCGCTTGCCGCGAGCGTCGTGTGGCCGGTCGGCCAGGGCAATGATCGTCCCAGCGACGGCGCCGTGCAGCCGGTGACGCGATACAGCGCCAGGCGCCCCCGCGGCATGTCGAGGTCCAGATCGAACCCGCCCAGGAAATCCGCGCCGAGCAGGCCGGCGATGTCGTGACTGGCGAACGCGTTCTGCGGCAGCGGCCCCACGGTCAGGGTCGAATCCCGCGCCAGCGTGCGCCGGCGCAACGCGATGCCACCCAACGCCAGCGATGCCGGATCGGCGTTGCGATGGCGCTCGTAGCCGCTGATCCCCTTCACCGTCGTGCTCGCCCACTGGTCGAGCCGCAGTGCCGCGCGCTGCACCGTCGTGTCGGTGACCAGCGAGCGCTGCGCGCCGGTGTCGAGCACGAACGGCAGCGTCACGTCGTTCACCTGCACGCCGACGACGGGCACGCCGGCGACGATCCGGACCGGCACTTCCGCCTGGCGCGCAAGGTCGCACGCCGCGTGGGCGTGCCCGCCCGGTGCCAGGAGCGCGGCCAACGCGCCGGCCAGCCAAACGTGTCGCAGGCGAAGCTTCCACATGCGCCCGATGTGGACCGCATCGAGCCGAATTGTCCATCGCCGCGTGGGCCGGTATCCAGCACCGATGCGCGCTGCACCCGTCCGGCCAGGCCTCGGCACCCTGTTCATGGGCTGCTTCAGCATCGGCGTCTTGACCTGTACCGTCCTGCGTTGGTATAGACACCAACATGGTGAAGGCTGACCTGGTCTACCAGGAGCGGCGCTGGATCGACGAGGGGCTGATGATCGAGATCGTGGTCTGGCGCCTCCCTCGAGCCCTGCCAGGCAGCGGGCATTCCTACAAATACCGGATGGCGCTGGTATCCGCCGGGGTGTGCGTCCTGCGCTATGACAACGAGGCCGGCAAGGGTGATCACAAGCACATCGGCGAGGTCGAGCAACCCTACGGCTTCATCGATCTAGAGGCATTGCAGCGGGACTTTTGGCACGACGTTGACGCATGGAGGGCGAAGCGATGAACACCGTAACGATTGGCGTCGCCAGCGCCGAGGATATGAAGCGCCGGACCGCTGCGGCGTTCCGCGGCAGGAAGCAGGGCGAGTGGATCACGTTCAGCAGTGTCGAGCTGCTGTGGAAGATCATGACGCCGCGGCGCTGGCAGCTCGTGCGGGCCATGGCCGGGGAGGGACCGATGTCCCTGCGAGCCATTGCGCGGCTGGTCAGGCGCGATGTGAAGAACATTCATGCCGATGTTCAGGCGCTTCTAAAGTATTGTGTGCTGGAGAAAACGGCTGCCGGAGACATCGTTTTTCCGTATGATGCGGTGCATGTCGATTTCATGATCGAGAAGTTGGCGTAATCCATGGGCATGGGACAACACCTTTCACAGCCGACGACTTATGAGGAACGCGGCGTCACCTTAACTTCGCCGTCACGATACAGGGCGAGCATGCGTGCGCGCAGCGCGCCGAACACGTCCTCTGGCAAGAACCCGAAGGCGAAGCGGTCCGGCTGGCGCCGCGACACCGGCCGTAGATCGGGTCCCGGCCATGTGAATTGGTTCACCTCATCGGCGACGATCCAGGATTCCGCATTGTCCAGACCAAGGTGACGTTTGACAGACGCGGAGAGCGGGATTGCTCGCGCCAGATCGGATGGGGCCCGGTGCGTGATCGGCACGACGGTCACGCGGATCTTGCCATCCTGTGTCTGCGCCGCCAGCACCACCGCGCAGGGCCGCACCTTCAGCCCCTCCTCGAGGCCACGGTTGTGCTCGTGCCGCCACAGATACGCATAGGATACGACCAGCCCCGGCTCCGGGCGGGGCAGCGGCATCAGCTCAGGTCGTCGCTGCGGTACCGCTTGTCCTCGGGAATCCGGGCAGCCGCGATCGCCGCGATATCGGCGTCGCCCAGTTCGGTGATCGAGAGGGCCTGCCGATCCAGCTTGCGCAGCCGTTCATACTCATCGGCCGCCAGGATCACGACGGAGGGTCGGCCGTGACTGGTCACCGTGACCGGCGTGTGAAGCGCCCGGTCCTGATACAGTTCAAAATTCTTCTTCACCTCGGCAACGGGGACGGTTTCGCCCATGGGCCTGTCTCCGGTCGGCTGTCATGCACCCGCCGATTGCAACATGGCGAGGCCCACCGCTGGGGGCAAGGCCGAATGGGTCGGCCGATTTGATCCGCCCCCTGGACACCGGGTTCCGGCGGCCCGGCCTTCCCTCCCCATTCCCCAACGCCCGCACATTTGCCACCATGCCGACATGACAGACCCCATCACCGTCGCGGTTCTGCAGAACCGCCTGAACGCCATCGCCGAGGAAATGGGCGAGGCGATGCTGCGCACCAGCCTACTCGCAGATCCTCAACTCCTCGCGCGACTTCTCGGTGGCGCTGATCGATGCGCAGTGCCGCCTGGTGGCGCAGGCCGACCACATCCCGGTGCATGTCGGCGCCATGCCGTGGGCCGCCAAGGCGCTGGTGGAGGTGTTCCCGACGCCGTCGCGCAACGATGTCTACCTGCTGAACGATCCGTATCGCGGCGGCTCGCACCTGCCCGACCTGACCGCCTTCGTGCCGGTGTTCGATGGGCCGACCCTGATGTTCTGGTCGGTGGTCCGCGCGCACCATTCCGATATCGGCGGCGCGACGCACGGCGCCTACAACCCCGCCGCCACCGAGATCTACCACGAGGGCCTGCGCCTGCCGCCGATGCGGCTGACCGAGAACGGCGTGCTGCGCAAGGACCTGCTGGACATGCTGGCGCTGAACGTGCGCCATCCGCGCGATTTCCTCGGCGACCTTGCGGCGCAGATCGGCGCGGCGCGGCTGGGCGAGCAGCGGCTCAACGCGGTCATCGCCGAGTTCGGCGGCGCGACGCTGGCCGCCTCGGTGGAAGCGATGCTGGACGCCGCCGAACGCCACGCGCGCGACATCGTCGCAAGCTGGCGGGACGGCGTCTACGACGGCGACCGCCTGGCTGGACGACGACGGCTTCGGCACCACCAACATCGCGATCCGCGCCAAGGTCACCAAGCAGGGCAGCGATGTCACCGTCGATCTGTCCGACTCCGATCCGCAGGTGGTCGGCTTCGTCAATTCCTCACACGCCAACACGCAGTCCGCGGTCACGATGGCGTTCGCCTTCCTGCTCGACCCCGACATCGCCAAGAACGCCGGCGCGTTCCGCCCGCTGCAAGGTGGTGCTCAAGGAAGGCACCATCGTCTGGGCGCGCGAGGGCGCGCCGGTGACCATGTGCACCAGCCATTGCGCGCAACGAAATCATCGAGGCGATCATCGTCGCCCTGTCCGCAGCCTGCCCCGACCGCGTCATGGGCGGCTGGGGACGGCGGCTGCGCATCGCCATCGACGGGCGCGACCCGCGCACCGGCCGCCGCTTCATCTGGCACATGTTCCAGGCGCGGCCCGGCGGCGGCGGCTCGGTCGCCGGCGACGGGTTCTCCACCATCGGCGAGTGGCACTCCGCCGGCGGCATCAAGTTCGGCTCGATCGAGGTCGCCGAAACCCGTTTTCCCCTGCTGTTCGAAACGCATGAGTACCGGGCGAACTCGGGCGGCGATGGAAAGCACCGCGGCGGCACCGGCGGCGACATGCGGCTGCGCATCGAAACCGACGGCCCGGCGCGCGCCAACACCGCCGGCGAGGGCGTGGTGCACGGCGCCCGCGGCATGCTCGGCGGCAAGGACGGCGCGCCGCACGATTACACGCTGCTGGCGCCCGGCGCGCCGCCGCGCAAACTGAAAAGCAAGGAGGTCGGCGTGGTGATCCCGCCCGGCAGCGTGATCCACGTGCTGTCGGGCGGCGGCGGCGGCTGGGGCGATCCGGCCGAGCGCGATCCGGCGGCGCGCGCCAGGGACGCCGCCGAGGGGCTGGTCGCGTGAGCTACACGATTGGCATCGATGTCGGTGGCACCTTCACCGACATCGTCGTCACCGGTCCGGACGGCACCACGACGATGGCCAAGGCGGCCACCACGCCGGCCGATCAGTCCGATGGCGTACTGGACGGCATCGCCCGCGCCGCCGCTGCGCTGCACCTGTCGCCGGCGGCGCTGCTCGGGCAGACCGGTCGTATCGTGCACGGCACGACGGTCGCGACCAACGCGCTGCTGGAGGGCAAGGCCGCGCGCGTCGGCATGCTGACCACCGAGGGCCACCGCGACATCATCGAGATGCGCGAAGGGCTGAAGCCGGAACGGTACAACATGCGCATGGTGCCGCCCGCCCCGCTGGTGCCGCGGCACCTGCGCCTCGGCGTGCGGGAGCGCCTGCGGCCCGACGGCGCGACCGAAATTCCGCTCGACCGCGCCTCGTTGAACGCCGCGCTGGACCGGCTGGCGGGGGAAAATGTGCAGGCGGTGGCGATCTGCTTCCTGCACGCCTGGCAGAACCCGGCGCACGAGCAGGCGGCCGCGGCCGCCGCGCGCCAGCGGCTGCAGCACGCCTTCGTCACCACCTCGGCCGAGGTGCTGCCGCAGATCAAGGAGTTCGAGCGCTTCTCCACCACCGTCGCCAACGCCGCGGTCGGGCCGGTGATCGAGGCGTATCTGCGCCGCCTGCAAACCCGCCTGGCCGAGGCGGGTTTTTCGGGCACGCTGTTCGTCATCCTCTCGCACGGCGGCGTCGCCTCGGTGGACGAGGCGGTGCGGCTGGCGGCCGGCACGACGCTGTCGGGTCCCGCCGGCGGCGTCGCGGCCGCGGTGGCGCTGGCCCGCGAGGGCGTCGCGCGCGACCTGATCGCTTTCGACATGGGTGGCACCTCGACCGACATCGCCCTGGTGCAGGACGGCCACGCCAACCTGTCCGACGGCCGCGCGGTGGCGAATGCGCGCATCGCGCTGCCGGCGCTCGACATCGTGACGCTGGGCGCCGGCGGCGGCTCGATCGCGCAGCTCGATCGCAGCGGGCTGTTGCAGGTGGGGCCGCAGAGTGCCGGGGCCGATCCGGGCCCCGCGTGCTATGCCCACGGCGGCACCGCGGCAACCGTGACGGATGCGAATCTGGTGCTGGGCTATCTCGATCCGGCGAATTTTCTCGGTGGCCGGCGGCACCTTGACGTGACGGCGGCGACCGGCGCGGTCGCCCGGCTTGCCACGGCGCTGGGCATCGAAACGACCGCCGCGGCGGCCGGCATCCACCGCCTCGTCAACACGCGCATGGCCGACGGCGTGCGCGTCGCCACAGTGCGCCGCGGCGTCGATCCGCGCCGCTACGTGCTGCTCGCCTTCGGTGGCGCCGCCGGGCTGCACGTCGCCGCGGTGGCCGCGGAGCTGCGGATCGGCCGCGTGGTGGTGCCGCTGGCTGCCTCCGTGCTGTCGGCCTGGGGCATGCTGAACACCGACCTGCGCGTCGAGCTGGCGCGCAGCCAGGCGCAACGATCGGGGATCGATGTCGCCGCGCTCAAGGCCGCGTTCGCCGCGATGGAACGCGAGGGGCGCGAGCGGCTCGGCTGGTTCGATGGCGAGGTCGCCGTGCACCGCGCCGCCGACATGCGCTACGGCGAGCAGGTGTTCGAGATCGCGGTGCCGCTCGATGCGATGGATTTCGACGCGCCGAACCTGGCGGCGGAGATCGAGGCGGCGTTCCACGCCCGGCACGAAGCGCTGTACACCTATTCGCTGCCGGACCAGGACGTGGTGCTGGTGAATGCGCGCACCTCCGTCGTCGGGCGCCTGCCGCCGGCGTCAGGCGTGGCGGGCACCGGTGCCGCCGCCCCGGCCGCGGCGAAGTCGCATCGCCGGGTCTACCTGGGAAGCTGGATCGACGTGCCGGTGTTCGACTTCGCGGCGCTTGCCGCGGGCCAGGCGCTGGCCGGGCCGTCGATCGTCGAATCCGATACCACGACGGTGTTGCTGCGGGACGGCGACGCGGCGCGCTTCGATGCGCGCGGCTGGCTGGAGGTCACCGTCGGCTGACGCCGCCCGGACAAGGTTCGAGGCCTTTCGGAAGCCAATTGGTGAGCCTGCCGCGGCACTGATCTCGGAGACTCCGCATGGCCGACGAAAGACACCTACCGAGCATTGCTGACGGCATTCGAGGAAGCTACGAAACCGTTCGCACGATGGATGCGGGACATCGGGATTGACGGGTTGAACGCCTGAGAGTCGCCGCCATCCGAGGATGGATGAACCATGACCTTCAGCGACCGACCGCTGACGGTTGACAGATCAGGCCGGACGCTCGGCAACGGCGACGCAATCAGCGATGACCACTACCTCCTCCCTGATAACCGCCGCCTCCCCAGTTCCCGCCGCCCCCTTGGTAGCCGCCGCCCCAATTCCCTCCCTGGTGGCCTCCATTCCAATTTCCGCCCTGGTAGCCACCGCCCCAATTTCCTCGGCCATAGTAGCCACCGCCCCAGCCACCACCGACGATTACGGCGCCGCCGTAATCGTAGGGATAGCCGTAGGCCGGGTATCCAGAGCCGCCATAGGCTGGGTAGGGATATCCACCGTAGGCCGGATACGGCCCGTACGGGCCATACACACACCCCTGGAGCATCCCCGCTCCGACGACCAGCAGGATCGCTGCCAGCGTGCGTCGATTACACCATCCGCTCATCGCTGCTCTCCACTTTCATCATTTCGCCATCGCTGATGGCGTACAATCAAGATTGCCTATTCCTTCCACCAAAATGTGTCAGGACCGTGATCAGTCGATCCCACCCGTGAGGTCATGGTGGTGTGAGCGTGGGTGAATGGTGCGGTCTTGGCAGACAGCACGACCGATCATGCTACCGACCACCCAGCGGCTTAATCTCTCCCGCCAGACTGCCCCCTGACCAAAAGATGCATATTGACGATTGCCCAAATCGTAACCATGTCACTATTGTTAGGTTATCACTCTCATCTGCGCAGGAGCCGACGATAATGGCAACATCCCCGGGGACCACCAGGACGCCCGCCAATCCGCTGTTGCACATCCTGAAGGAGACGCTCACCGCGAGCGTGCGGAGCGACCAACCTGATTTTACCGCTCGCCAACTGACGGTCTTCCTCAAGGTCTATCTTGAGCCGAGCACTCAGCACACCGTTCGCGGCTTGGCCGAGGCACTGAACGTCTCGAAACCCGCGATCACACGGGCATTGGACCGGCTGGAAGATGCGGAGTTCGCCACGCGTGAGACCGACCCAAAGGATCGGCGGAGCGTTATCGTCAAACGGACGCCCAAAGGTTCGGCCTATCTGGGCACGGTCAATGGGTACCTGAACGCTGCTCAGCGATCGGCGGATAAGCTGGCGAAGAAGTAGGTCGTGCTGCGACACCGCCGCAGAACGGGTCGAAGAACGGCCTGCGAGCCGTATTCCGCTGCCGGAAGCCCAATGCATCGACTGGCTTGGCTGGTTATCCCGCCGTCGCTCGCTGCCTGCGGAGGCGGAACGGCAACCGCGTAACGGGCTTCCGCATCTACGCCATCACAGCGACGAAATCGACCGACTACCCCACCCTGGTCATCGCCCGCCCAAGGTCCACCATGGACAGCCGAGGGGCGCCCATTCCGTAGGTGCGAGACCACAAACGTGTCGGCGCCTCGACGGTTGGCGGCGTGGTGTTGGAACCATTTCACACCGGCGACGATGTGGCAGCAACCCGTGCGGTAGCACCAACCGGCCGATAACACCGCGGATCATCGTCGGCGGATGGCGTGACTTGCCATTTCCGGCTGTCCCGACCCATCTCCAGGCGACATCCAGCCACCATCTCGAAGGACTTGGCTTTCATACAGGATGGAATCAGTTGGCCCTTATCGCCACGACTTTGGAGGTCGCACGGTACGTGGCACTCATTCAGGGCGGCGCCCCCGGACTGGCCGGCGCACCCGGGGATCATCAGCAGCAGCAGGAGGGCCCAAAGCGCACCATGTCGTTGCATTTCGACGGCCCTGCGCAAGAGTGCCTGATTTGCAGCCCCAGGCATGGCCACGGCGATGGCTTTGGTGAGAGACGAAATGAGCTTAATACCTTACGGTGGTTTTGTCCCATTCGGGGATGGCATCAACCGCCATCCGTGGGCGGGAGGCCAACCGCAAAGACCAGAGCCTCACCTGCACTCGTGATCTTGGTGCTATGGCCGGTTCCGGTGGTATCCTCGACCAGGACAATGCTACCGATGGGAAACCGACGCTTCGTGCCATCGCCAGCCGTGACCTCGTATTCGCCCTGAACGGTCACCAAAATCTGTCGGCGGGGGGTCGGATGTGCGGCATCGCCTTTCCAGTCGGTAGGCGCCCCTAACCAGTAGCATCTTTCCGCTGGAACAAATCGTGCGAGGTGCAGCGGGTCCGCTGGTGGCGTTGCGAAGCCGGGGATCAGATCGACCCCCAAATCCTCGAATCGTGAGATACCCTGGTCGTCGGCGTATAGTCGGGTATAGGTCGCTCGCACATCGGCCTCACTCAAACTGTCGCCAGACCGCTACGGTATCATCGCCTTGACCGCCGGACTGTGGTTGCATCGTATACGCCTCGACATATTCCTCTCCTGGTGCGCGGCATCCTCGCCGCAGTCAGGTTGGGAATCCACTTATCGGCCTGTTCAGTTTTGCCCGGCTACCTCTCTGCCCGTCCCGCCACCGATCACCGGTCACTGTCTCGAGCCGTAGGCAAGCAACGCGCGCCCCACAAAACCCTTCCCCAACCAATCCCCGACCGGCCCGGGCGGCAGCGGTCCTGGACGATACCAGAAGCGTCGGCGGGACAGTCATGGACGGTCTGAGGAGGGTTGGGGAGGAGCAGTGCGGCGTCTGACGCCGGCGGCTCACCCAGGGCATTCTTGAAGAGATTTCGGCGCCTTTGAAGAACTCCCCTCTGCCCTAATCCGTTGGAAAGATGGAGGTCCGGGCGGGAATCGAACCCACATTCGCGGATTTGCAGTCCGCTGCATCACCACTCTGCCACCGGACCCGGAGAGAGTGCGCTATATCGGGTGCGCCGCCGGTCACGGTCAAGCCCACCGGAAAGAATGATACCGTGGTACTCGGAAAGTCCCGTCCTTTGGTTGCCATTTCGGGATGCCGCACCGGGTCGGGACGCGCCCCATTGTCGGGTGTTCGCCCGGCTGTCGCTCACCGGGCCGTTTCCCCCCTGGGCGTCGCTGCCGGCATGCCTCTATAAAGGCCCGGCACCAGACGCAGGATGCGAGCGCCAGATGGATATTGCCGCCCCGATCGATCCCTTCGCCGAGCCCCGCAACCGGATGGTGGATAGCCAGGTCCGCCCGAACAAGGTCAATGACCCGCGCATCCTGAAGGCGATGCGCACGCTCCCGCGCGAACGCTTTCTGCCGCCGGCTCTGGCGCCATTGGCCTATGCAGACCAGGACGTGCCGCTGGGCAACGGCCGCGTGCTGCTGGCGCCGATGCTGATCGCCCGGCTGATGCAGCTCATTTCCCCGGCCGCCGGGGAGCGGGCGCTGGTGGTCGCATCCGGGGTCGGCTACGGCGCCGCGGTGCTGGCCGCGTGCGGCGTGCGGGTGATTGCGCTCGAGCAGGACGAGGCGCTGCTGGCGGCGGCGCGCACCACGCTGGCGGCCTTGTCACCCCGGGTGAACCTCGTGGCCGGCGCGCTGGCGGGCGGCTGGCCGGCCGAGGCCCCCTACGACATCGTGTTCATCGAAGGCGCGGTGCCGGCGGTGCCGGCAGCGATCGCAGCGCAGCTTCGCCAGGAGGCCGGGCGCCTGGTGACGGTGATTCGCGGCGGCGCCGGGCCCGGCCAGGCCGTGCGCGGCGAGGCGACGCAGGCCGGGCTGCAATTGCGGCCGGAATTCGATTGCGCCACCCCACCGATCCCGGCCTTGCAGCCGGCGCCGGCCTTCACGTTCTAGAGGCGTGCGGCCGGCGGGTCAGGAATGGCTTGGCGTGCGGTGCGACGATGTGGCACGTCTGCGCCTGGGCAATGGGTCCGGATGCGCCCGGGCCAGGCTGTGCAGCGTGGGGTAAGGTGACCTTGGCTTGTATCCGGCAGAACAGGGATCGGGCGATGATGCGACGTGAAGGGATGCCGGCCGGGGCTGCGCTGGCCGTGGCCGCCGCGCTGGCCCTGGTCGGGCTGAGCCAAGTCACGCCGGCTCAGGCACAATCGGCGCCACCTCCGCCGAAGGCGCCGTCGGCCAGGCCAGCCACCCCGGGCACCATCGGGCTGCCGCACACCCTGGCCCAGGCGCTCGCGGCGACCTATTCCTACCAGCCGGCCCTGCAGGCCGAGCGGGCCAAGCTGCGCGCGACCGATGAAGGCGTGCCGACGGCGCTGGCCGGCTGGCGTCCGACCGTCATCCTGGGTGGCGGTGTCGGCTACGGCGACGGGGTCAACCGCGCGTATTCCGAGGTTCTCGGGCAATATCAAAAGACGCAGACCGGCCGCGACCTGGCGCAGGCGACGGCGACCGTCACCCAGCCGCTCTACACCGGCGGCAAGGTGCAGGCCAACCTCAACCACGCGAAGAACGCCGACATGGCGGAGCGCGCCAACCTGATCGTGGCAGAGGAGCAAAGCTTCACCGATACCGTCAACGCCTACGTCGGCGTGATCCAGGCGCAGCAGTTGCTCGCGCTGAACGTCAACAACGAGCAGGTGCTGGCCAAGCAGTTGCAGGCGACCAACGACCGGTTCCGGGTCGGCGAGATCACCCGCACCGACGTCGCGCAGGCCGAGGCGGCGCTCGCCGGCGCCACCGCGGCACGCGAGACCGCGGAAGGCAACCTGCAGACCGCCCGCGCCACCTACCGGAGGGTGATCGGCTTCGACGCGCCCGCCAACCTGGTCGAGCCGCAGCCGCTGCGCCTGCCGGTGAAGACCGAGCAGGAGGCCGCGGCGCTGGCCGCCGCGAACAACCCGACCGTGATCGTGGCGCTGTTCAACGATGCCGCGGCGAAGGACGCGATCGACGTTGCCTTCGCAGCCCTCATGCCGCAGGTCAGCCTGCAGGGCCAGATGTTCCAGCAGAACAACACCGGCGCCCGCTCCGACCAGGCCAACGGCTACCTGGTGACCGCCAACGTATCGATGCCGATCTACCAGGGCGGGTCGGAATATTCCGCGGTCCGCCAGGCGCGGCAGAGCCGAGCAGCAGGCGGCCAAGCTGGTCGACGACGCCCGCCGGACCGCGGTGCAGAATGCGGTCGCGGCCTGGGACACGCTGGTCGCCGCGCGGGCGTCGGCCGAGAGCACGCGGGCGGCGATCCGCGCCAACGAGATCGCGCTGGAAGGCGTCGAGCGCGAGGCGATCGTCGGCAGCCGCACCACGCTCGACGTGCTGAATGCGCAGCAGGCGCTGCTGAACTCGCAGACCCAGCTGGTGCAGAACCTGGCGCAGTTGATCACGGCGTCGTACGGCGTCGCCGCGGCGATCGGCCGGCTGACCGCGCGGGATCTGAACCTGCCGGTGCCGCTGTACGACGACACCGCGTATTACAACGCGGTGCAAGAACAGGTGGTTTGGGCTGGGCGACTACGCCACCGACCAGCCGGGCCGCTGACGCCCTCGGTGCAAGGCAGCCAAGCGCATGAGCGAGTCTGAACGCAGCCGAGCCAATCCGGCAACGCCGGGTCCGTCGGGAGGAAGCGCCGATCCGTCGATGGAGGACATCCTGGCCTCGATCCGCCGGATCCTGACCGAGGAGGAGGCGGTGCCCCCCGGCACGGCGGTCCCGGCGCCCGCCGCGGCGGCCGTCGATGACGGGGTGCTTGCAGCTCGACGCGTCGATGATGCTGCCGGAGCTGGTTGCGACGCCCGCTGCGCCGCCACCGGCCGCTCCCATGCAGTCCGCCCCGCTGCCGGCGGCGCCGCCACCGGTCCCGCCGGCGCCAGTGGTTGAGGCGCCGGTGCCGCCGCAACCGGTGATACCTCCGCCCAGCCCGATCCTTATGGCGCCGGAGGCCGCGGCGGCAGCGGCCACCTCGGTCGGGTCGCTGGTGCGCACCCTGGCGGCGGAGCGCAGCACCCAGGTCTACACCGGCGGCCCGACCATCGAGGATATCGTGCGCGCGGAACTGCGGCCGCTGCTGAAGCAGTGGCTGGACGCCAACCTGCCGGGGCTGGTCGAGCGGCTGGTACGCGCCGAGATCGAGCGCGTCGTCGGCCGCGCGGTGCCCTGACGCAACGACATCGGCGGCCTCCTGCGGGCGCGAGGGGCCGCGGGAGATACGTGATGCTGGACAAGACTTTTACCCCCTCCGAGATCGAGCCGCAGCTCTACGAGGGCTGGGAAGCGAGTGGCGCCTTCGCCGCCGATCCAGGATCGAGCGGCGGCGCCGTTCACCATCATGATCCCGCCGCCGAACGTCACCGGCAGCCTGCACATGGGCCACGCGCTGACGTTCACCGTGCAGGACGTGCTGATCCGCTGGCGGCGCATGCAGGGGCGCGACGCGCTGTGGCAGCCCGGCACCGACCACGCCGGCATCGCCACGCAGATGGTGGTCGAGCGGCTGCTGGCCGAGCAGGGCAATGTCGATCGCCGCGCCATGGGGCGCGAGGCGTTCGTCGAGCGCGTCTGGCAGTGGAAGGCGGAGTCCGGCGGCACCATCACGCGGCAGTTGCGCCGGCTGGGCGCCTCGCTCGACTGGCCGCGCGAGCGCTTCACCATGGACGACGGGCTGTCGCGCGGCGGTGCGCGAGGTGTTCGTCACGCTGTATCGCGCAAGGGCCTGATCTACCGCGACCGCCGGCTGGTGAACTGGGACCCGAAGCTGCAGACCGCGATCTCCGACCTTGAGGTGGAGAACGCAGGAGGTCAGGGGACACCTCTGGCACATCCGCTACCCGATCGCCGGCGCGCCCGGCCAGTTCATTACGGTGGCGACGACGCGGCCGGAGACCATGCTGGGCGACACCGCGGTGGCGGTGCATCCGGAGGATCCGACGCTGGCCGCGACTGATCGGACACGTACGCCATTCTGCCGCTGGTCGGGCGGCGCATCCCGATCATCGCCGACACCTATGCCGATCCGGAGAAGGGCACCGGCGCGGTGAAGATCACCCCGGCGCACGACTTCAACGATTTCGCCGTGGGGCAGCGGCACAACCTGCCGATGCCCTCGGTGCTGGACCGCCAGGCGCGGGTGACGGTGGCCGAGATCGCCGAGGTGCTGGCGCCCGTGGACGGCGTCGCCGATCCGGCGTTCGTGCGCGGGCTGGACGGGCAGGACCGGTTCGTCGCGCGCAAGGCGATCGTCGCCGAGCTGGAACGGCTGGGCCTGCTGGAGCAAGGTCGAGCCGCACATCCACCAGGTGCCGCACGGCGATCGCGGCGGCGTGCCGATCGAGCCGCTGCTGACCACGCAGTGGTACTGCAACGCCGAAGTGCTGGCCAAGCCGGCGATCGAGGCGGTGGAGACCGGAAAAACCCAGTTCGTGCCGAAGCAGTGGGAGAACACGTTCTTCGCCTGGATGCGCGACATCCAGCCCTGGTGCATCTCGCGCCAGTTGTGGTGGGGGCATCGGATTCCGGCCTGGTACGGGCCGGACGGCGCGGTGTTCGTCGGCCACGATGCAGCCGAGGCGCAGGCTGCGGCGGACGCGCACTACGGGCGGGCGGGGCAACAACTGACGCAGGACGAGGACGTGCTGGACACCTGGTTCAGCTCCGGCCTGTGGCCGTTCTCGACTCTGGGCTGGCCGGAGAAGACGCCGGAGCTGGCGCGCTATTATCCCGGCGACGTGCTGGTGACCGGGTTCGACATCATCTTCTTCTGGGTCGCGCGGATGATGATGCAGGGCATCCACTTCATGGGCGATGTGCCGTTCCGCACCGTCTACATCCACGGCCTGGTGCGCGACGAGCGCGGGCAGAAGATGTCGAAGTCGAAGGGCAACATCATCGATCCGCTGGAGCTGATCGACCGCTACGGCGCCGACGCGCTGCGCTTCACCATCTGCGCGCTGACCGGGCCGGGGCGCGACGTGAAGCTGGGTGCCGCGCGGGTGGAGAGCCATCGCAGCTTCGTGACAAAGCTGTGGAACGCCGCGCGGTTCTGCGAGATGAACGGGATCAAGCCGGATCCGGCGTTCGATCCGGCGACCGGCGACGTTGCCGCTGACCCGCTGGATCCTGGACGCGGCGAACGCCGCCGTGGCGGAGGCGACCGACGCGCTGGAACGCTATCGCATCGACGAGTATGCCGCCGCCGGCTACCGTTTCACCTGGAACACGTTCTGCGACTGGTTCGTGGAATTCGCCAAGCCGGTGCTGGCCTCGACCCTGGGCCGGCGAATGCTGCTTCCGCCCCCGTCATGGCCGGCCCCCGGGCCGGCCCAGAGAGGCGCCCGAGTACAGCGGAGCCTGCCACCGGGCTTGACCCGGTGGAACGGCCATCCACGACTTTCGAACACGAAGAAGTCGTGGATGGCCGGGCGATCCCCGGGACAAGCGCCCGAGGACAAAGGCCCGGCCATGAGGGGAGTGCGTCGGCACTCGGCCAGGCCATGCCGCCCGGGTCGAGCGCGGGGGCCGACGCGGCGGCAGCACGCGAGGTGCGCGGGACGGCGGCGCATGTGCTCGGCGTCATCTTGCGGCTGCTGCACCCGTCGATGCCGTTCGTCACCGAGGCGCTGTGGGACCATTTCGGCTACGGCGCGCCGTGCAGCCTGATCCGTGCGCCCTGGCCGGCGCCGGTCGCGGTGACCGAGGCCGCGGCGGCGCGGGAGGAGCTGGACTGGGTGGTGCGGCTGATCACCGAGGTGCGCGCGGTGCGCGCCGAGATGAACGTGCCGCCCGGCACGCCGGCGCCGATCCTGCTGCGCGACGCCGCGCCCGCGACGCTGGCGCGTGCCGGGCGCTGGATCGACGCGATCCGGCGGCTGGCGCGCGCGTCGGAGCTGAAGCCGCTGGTGGGCGAGATGCCGAAAGGCTCGGCCCAGGCCGTGCTGGACGAGGCGACGGTGATCCTGCCGCTGGCCGAGGTGATCGATCTTGCGGCGGAACGGGCACGCCTGGCGAAGGAACGCGACAAGGCGGCCGGCGAGGCGAAGAAGCTCGTGCAGAAGCTGGAGAACGCCGATTTCGTCCGCCGCGCGCCCGAGGAGGTGGTGGAGGAGAACCGCGAGCGCCTGGCGACGGCGCAGGCCGAGATCGCGCGCCTGGAGGCGGCCTTGCGGCGCATCGGGTGATTGGGGTCGCTTACACCTCTCCCGCTTGCGGGAGAGGTCGAGGCGCAAAGCGCCGAGGGTGAGGGTGGTGCCGCGCGCACCACCCTCACCCGCGTCGCAAGTGCTCCGCGACCTCTCCCGCGAAGAGCGGGAGAGGTGCACGTGGCGTCCGGGCGCTACGCCCCCCGCCACGCCGCCCGCAGCGGCTTCAGCGCGGCGATCGCCAGCACCGCGGTCAACACATCCGCCGCGATCGCCACGTAGAACACCGTCACCCACGTGCCACTCGCCCCGTGCAGCAACGCCGCCATCGGCCCACCGAGAAACGAGCCGATCCCCTGCGCGATATACAGGCACCCGTAATTCCGCGTTGCATGCCGGGTGCCGAACGTATCGGTCAGCGTCGAGGGGAACAGCGAAAAGATCTCCCCCCAGCCGAAGAACACCAGTCCCGACAGCAGCGCGAACGGCCAGCGGATCGCCGCGCGTGACCAGCCACGCGGCCATCGCCACGGCCTCCAGCGCGAAGGCGAGGCACATCGTGTTCTCGCGCCCCAGGTGGTCCGACACCCAGCCGAAGAACGGCCGCGTCAGCCCGTTGGTGAAACGGTCGATGGTCAGCGCCAGCGGCAGCGCCGCCATGCCCCACACCGTCATCTGGGCGACGCCGAACTCGGTGGCGAACCCGGCCATGTTCGACACCACCATCAGCCCCGAGGTGGACATCAGCGTCATCATCACGAACATCAGCCAGAAGATCGGCGATTGCAGCATCGTTCCGGTCTCGGCACCCGGGCCGCCGTCCTCGGTCACCGTCGGCCGGCGGCGGCTTCAGCCCGAGCGCTGCCAGCAGCCCGACCACGCCGAAGACCACGCCGAACCGCAGCAGCGTCGTCTGGTAGCCCACGCTCGCGAGCGAGTTGGCGATCGGGAAGGTGGTCAGGATCGCGCCAATGCCGTAGCCGGCGGCGACGATGCCGGCGGCAAAGCCGCGCCGGTCGGGGAACCAGCCCACCACCTGGCCGACCACGCCGACATAGACGATGCCGGTGCCCAGGCCGGCGATCACCCCGTAGGTCAGATACAACTGCGTCAGCGAGGTGGCGTACGCCGCCAGCACCCAGGACAGCCCGGTCAGCACGCCGCCCAGGCCGATCAGCTTGCGCGGGCCGAACCGGTCCACCAGCCAGCCCTGGAACGGCGAGAAGAACGTCTGCAGGATGATCAGCAGCGAGAACGTCACCTGCAGCGCCGCCGGCCCGGCGCCCAGCGCGCCGCCGAGCGGCTTGACGAACAGCGTCCAGACATACTGCGGGCTGGAGATCGCCATCATGCAGATCAGGCCCAGGCCAAGCTGCCCCCAGCGCGCGGCGCCTGAGGTGGCCGGAATGGCGGCGGCGGTCGATGTGCTCATGCTGTCCCCCAGGACGTTGGTTGCACGCGGCCGTTGGCGGCTCGGAGTGATTGGCGGAAACGCAAGCAAACCACGGGCCAATCGCCAGCCGCGGTCGCTGCGGCCACAGTCCCCGGGCGCGTGCGGACCTGCGGTGCCCCGCCTGCCGGTGCCCGGAACACCCGAGGTTGCCGTCGGCCGCGCGGTCGGGAACAATCCCCGCAGCAAGCGGAGCGGAGATCACGATGCCGATCGAACTCTACACCTGGAACACGCCGAACGGCCGCAAGATCAGCGTGGCGCTGGAGGAGATGGCGCTGCCTTACAACGTCCACACCGTGAACATCAGCAAGGGCGAGCAGTTCAACCCCGACTTCCTGAAGATCAGCCCGAACAACCGCATCCCGGCGATCATCGACCCGGACGGGCCGGGCGGCACGCCGATCAGCGTGTTCGAATCCGGCGCGATCCTGATCTATCTTGGCGAAAAGACCGGCAAGTTCTGGCCGAAGACCCTGCGCGAGCAGGTGCCGGTGCTGGAATGGCTGATGTGGCAGATGGGCGGCTTCGGCCCGATGCCCGGCCAGGTGCACCATTTCCTGCAGGTCGAGAACGAGCAGGACCGCCGCTATGGACTGGAACGTTATTCGAAAGAGACCCGCCGCCTCTACGGCGTGTTCGACAAGCGCCTCGCCGAGGTCGAGTTCGCCGCCGGACCGATCTCGATCGCCGACTTCGCCATCCTCGGCTGGGCCTGGCGGCACGAGCGGCACAAGGTGGACCTTGCCGAGTACCCCAACGTCAAGCGTTGGTACGAAACGATGATGGGCCGCCCAGGAACGAAGCGCGGCTTCGAGGTGGCGCTGTCCTGACGCGACCAGCTTGCCGATCGCGAGCGGCCGACCGGCGACGCGCTGGCGCCCCCGGGCGGCCTGCCTTTTGTTGGCGCCGTGGCTTCACCCCGGCGGCCTCACAAAAGAGTACTAAGGCCTTGTGGGGGGGGAATGATTGAATCAGCCGTGGACGGGTCACAGCCCCCCGTGTCATGGCCGGCGCAGGCCGGCATCCACGACTTCGGCGATGGCAACAAGAACAGACGTAGGTGGCCGGGCGATCCCCGGGTCAAGCCCGGGGACGGCCATGACAGAGGGGGGCAGTCCGCCCGAGCCGACGCAATTATTTGTCAACAGGCCCTAAGCTTTCCGCGGCGACCAGCCGTACGCCTTGGCGCAGGCGCCGCCCATGAGCATTGCCCGCTCGGTGTCGTTCAAGCGGTCGGTGGTCAGAAAGGGCTCGACGGCCTGCTCGAAGTTGACGACCGCGAACGCGCGCGTCCAGTCCGTGCCCCACAGGCAGCGCTCGAATCCCCAGGCATCGAACACGCGGGCAAGCGGGTCCCAGATGTCTGCAAAAGGATACGGCTCCCGGGACAGCGTGCAGGCGCCACTGACCTTGATCACCGCGTTCGGGCGCCTGGCGAGCTCCAACACCTTCGGCAGGTCGGCCCAGGGCTGCGGCGGCGCGGGCGGCACGCGCGGTTGCAGGATGCCCAGATGGTCGATGATGAAGCGCGTGTCGGGATGGTGATCGATGAGCGCGGTGCCCACGTCCAGGTTGTCCCAGCACAGGATGTTGACCGGAAAATCGAGGCGGGCAGCCGCGCGCAGGATCCGGTCGAGGCCCGGGTCGCTTGCCTGTCGCCCTGCCTCTTTCGGCAGCATAATCCGGACTCCGACCGCGCCCGGCGTCTGCTTCCACTCGGCGATGACATCGGCCACCGCCGGATCGTCCGGGTCGACCGGCTTGACGATGGCGAACCGGTCGGGATGGGCCCGTTGCACTTCCACCGCGTAGCTGGCGTCGTAGCGGTACAGGCCAAAGGCGGAGATGAAGATCGCGCCGTCGACGCCGACTTTGTCCATCGCCGCCACCATCTCGTCGCCGGTGACGTGAGCGGGCCAGTTCGGCACGCTGTGCCAGGGTCGCTTGGGCGTGTTCGCCTCATAGGCATGGACCTGTGAATTGATGATCGTCATCGCGGAAGCTCCTCGGTGCCACGCGAGTTTGGCCATCACGGCAGGTTTGTGTCCAGAGGGCCCGGGCTTCGCTGCTGCCGGAAGCCATGAGCGGTAGCTCGACGGCGGCGACAGCAAACGCGGCGCAAGGCGGGCGATGGGTGCAAAGTCTGCCGGTCATGTACTGCCGTGAGGTTGGTGCCGATCAAACGGGGCGTTCTTCCAGGTCAGCGAGCCGCGCAGTGCTGTGACAAGCAACTGCCTATGTCCAAGATGGGTCGGCAGGTGACCGTCAAACTGACCAACGACTTGGCCCTGTAGCAATTCTGACCATGGCCGACATGCACTGACCCTGACCATCATGGCCGGCGCACGCTGGCCATCGACAACATTCTGCCTCAGAAACCGACGTTCACCCCGAGCCCGCCGCCGTAACTGGTCGCCTGCGGATTGACGAATTCCGCGAACGCCGCGCCGCGCAGCATCACCCGGGCGTTGAGCTTGTAGGCGACGCCGAGCGAGGCAGTGGCCCAATTGCCTGCCACCGGAGCCGCGGCGGCGCTGTAGGACGGCGCAGCAATCGAGGTGAGCGAGGCCGTGATCGGTACGGTTCCCGCCGGCCCACTCATGATTCCAGTCCATCTCGGCAAACGGCTGCCAGTCGCCCAGCGTCGCCGCCGCGCGCCACCCAAGCTGGCTGACCGCCGAATTCCGCGTCTGACTGCCGAACGACAGCGCGGTGACGCCGCTGGTGCCGGTCTCCGTGAAACCATCGAGCCGCACCTGTTGCAGCACCACGCCCGCCACCGGCCCGGTGGTGACCGGCCCCAGGTGGAAATCCCAGCCGCCGCGCAACGCCAGTGCCGGATCGTGCCCGCTGGTGTTGCCCGAATTCTGGTCGGTGAAACTGCCGAGCGCCACCTGCCGCGCGACGTGGTCCTGCAGCAGGTCGTAGCTCGCCACCGCGTTGCCCCACACCGGCCCCGCCTGGTAGGCGGCATACAGGCTGGGTGCCGCGTCGGTCTGCGTGAAGTGCCCGCCGATGGAGAAATTCTGCGTCTGACCGCCCCCGGTGAACGCCAAGCCGACGATCACGCCGACCGGCGTCCGATAATCCACCCCCACCGAGCCGCCGAACGGCGTGCCCGACGTATCAGGAAAGTTCGGTGCGTTCTTCACGCTCAGGCTGCTCGCGCCGGCACTGACCCAGGCGTTGATACCAGTGGGCCCGCGATGTTCGCCCGACAGATCGATCTGCCCCTGGACCGTCGCCGCTCGTGCCAGACGGCCCTGCACGGCGGTCTCCGCCAGCAGCGAGATCTCGCTCGGCGCGGTCAGCAGGCTGTAGATGTAGTCCACCTCAATGGTTTGCCCGGCGGTCGTCAGGTGAACGCCGTCCGCCCACAGATGGGTCTGCTCGGCGTTGGGGGCGACCAGGGCGGCCGGCGTGCACAGAATGCCCGATGACACCGACGAGCTGCAGGCCGCATTGGACCCCAGCACGCTCTGCGCCGAGAAGCCGAACGAGGTCGGGTTCTGCACGACGTAGGTGAACAGACTGTTGATGTCGATCGGAACGAACCGCACCCCCGCCGCCGCCAGGCTGGACCAGATCGTCGCGCTGTAGAGCCGTGCGTCCGCGACAATGTTGGCGTCAACGGCGGCCTTGGCCTGGGGGTAAGCGCCGTTCGGGCCGACCAGCCTTGCATATTCGTTGAGATCCAGCACGATGATGGTGCGCGCGCCGTCCGCCTGCAAGGTCGCGACGCTGTCGGCCAGGTCAGCAGCAAACGGCACCATATAGGTCTGATAGAGAAACTGCGACGACGAACTCTTGGTCTGCATCCAGAACAGGTCGTTGGCGCCGGTGCTGATCATATACAGCGCATTGGGATTTGCGGCATTGTCGACGGCGGCAAGGTAATTGGCAATCTGCGCGACGGTGGGCACATTGTCGAGGAAACCGCTGGTGTACAGACTTTGCTGCGTCGTCAAAACGGTCTGTGCCGATCCGTTGGCATAGTTCGTTCCGCCGCCGCCGGGATAACCGACCGGCAGCGCGGTCAGGCCGAACCGCGCGGCCAGCATTGTGGTGTTCATCACCCCGGGTCCGGTGAATGTTCCGGTGCCCCCGGTCTGGTAGGCCAACAGGATGCCGCCATCCACGTCCACGGCCGACTGGCCGGTCTCCAGCCCGCCCGTCGAGTTGTGCAGGAAATACCCGCTGTCCATCGTGCTGTCGCCTAACCCGACGAACTGGTCGAACCCCGCCGCGCCGGCCGCACCGGGCAGGCTCAACGTGATGATCGCCAGCACCGCCGCCTTAAGGCCACATGGTCTCATTCTGCACCCGTTACATGATCGTCAGGGTTGCGCCGGCAGCCCCGCACCGCGCTGTCGCCGCTCGCGGCCCGCCCCGTATTCGTAACGGTATCGAGTTGACGGGCCATGGACATCAGAAACCGACGTTCACCCCGAGCCCGCCGCCGTAACTGGTCGCCTGCGGATTGACGAATTCCGCGAACGCCGCGCCGCGCAGCATCACCTGGGCGTTGAGCTTGTAGGCGACGCCGAGCGAGGCAGTGGCCCAATTGCCTGCAACCGGAGCCGCGGCGGTGCTGTAGGACGGCGCAGCAATCGAGGTGAGCGAGGCCGTGATCGTACGGTTCCCGCCCGCCCACTCGTGGTTCCAGTCCATCTCGGCAAACGGCTGCCAGTTGCCCAGCGTCGCCGCCGCGCGCCACCCAAGCTGGCTGACCGCCGAATTCCGCGTCTGACTGCCGAACGACAGCGCGGTGACGCCGCTGGTGCCGGTCTCCGTGAAACCATCGAGCCGCACCTGTTGCAGCACCATGGCCGCCACCGGCCCGGTGGTAACCGGCCCCAGGTGGAAATCCCAGCCGCCGCGCAACGCCAGTGCGGGATCGTGCCCGCTGGTGTTGCCGGAATTCTGGTCGGTGAAACTGCCGAGCGCCACCTGCCGCGCGACATGGTCCTGCAGCAGGTCGTAGCTCGCCACCGCGTTGCCCCACACCGGCCCCGCCTGGTAGGCGGCATACAGGCTCGGTGCCGCGTCGGTCTGGGTGAAATGGCCGCCGGTGGAAAAATTCTGCGTCTGGCCGGCGCCGGTGAACGCCAGGCCGACGATCACGCCGACCGGCGTCCGATAATCCATCCCCACCGAGCCGCCGAACGGCGTGCCGGACGTGTCGGGAAAGTTCGGTGCGTTCTTGACACTCAGGCTGCTCGCGCCGGTACTGACCCAGGCGTTGATACCGGTGGACCCGCGATGTTCGCCCGACAGATCGATCTGCCCCTGGACCGTCGCCGCCCGTGCCAGGCCGCCCTGCACCGCGGTTTCCGCCAGCAGCGAGACTTGGCTCGGCGCGGTCAGCAGGCTGTACATGTAGTCCGCCTCGATGGTCTGCCCCGCCGTGGTCAGGTGCGCCGCGTCCGCGAACAGATAGGTCTGCTCGGCGTCGGCGGTGCGGAGCTGGCTGGGATTGCACACCAGGGCCGACTGCGACAGGCACGCCGGCGTGCCGGCCAGCACGGTCGCCGCCGTGAAACCGAACGAGGTCGGATTCTGCCAGACGTACTTCAGCAAATCCTCGATGTCGGCGGGCACGAAATTCATCCCCGCCGACGCCAGCGCGGACCAGATGATGCCGCTGTACACCCGCGCTTCCTGCACATCGGTGGCCGTGGTCGCGGTGAATTGGCCGCCCGCCGTGGCCAGCCGGGCCCACTCGTAGATATTGAGCTCGATGATGGTGCGCGCACCGTCCGCCTGCAGGGTCGCGACGCTGGCCGCCAAGGTGTGCGCCTGCGTCTGCATATAGCCCGTCATCTGCGCGCTCAGCGCCGGATAGGTCGTGGTTTGCGGTGCCGACTGCAACCAGATCAGGTCATTGGGGCCGCTGCTGATCATGAAC
The DNA here is from genome assembly GCA_963773345.1 of uncultured Alphaproteobacteria bacterium. Classification (GTDB taxonomy): domain Bacteria; phylum Pseudomonadota; class Alphaproteobacteria; order Acetobacterales; family Acetobacteraceae; genus Palsa-883. The sequence goes on from CAVZBG010000011.1 coordinate 942,256, forward strand.
AGCGCGTTCGGATTGGCGACATTGCCGACGGCAGCGAGGTAGTTCGCAATCTGCGTGACGATCGGCACGTTGTTGTAGAGGCCGCTCAGATAGTCGTCGCCCGCGGTGGTGGACGCCGTCTGGGCAGAGCCGTTGGCATAGTTGGTGCCGCCACCGGGATAAGTGACCGGCCGGGCGCTCAGGCCGAACATCGCCGCCAGCAGGGTGGTATCCACCTTGCCGGGTCCGGCGAACGCCCCGGTGCCGCCGAGCGAGACGGTGTTGGCGATTGCCGCATCCAGCAGCGCCGCAGAGCCAGGACCGCCCAGTCCCGGGCTGCCGCCCGTCGAGGTATAGCGGAAATATCCGCTGTCCATGGTGCTGTCGCCCAGCCCGATGAACTGATCGAACCCCGCCGCGCGGGCCGTGCCGGGCGCGGTCAGCGCGACGAGCGCCAGCCATGCAGCGCGCCGGGCCCACGCCGCCGCGAAACTCCGCCCACGTCGGCGCATCGGCCACCGTCCTGCTGGTTGCTTCGTGCCGTATCATTGAATGAAGCGGTGAACGGCGGATTAACGCGGTTCGACGGCCGGCATTGGCGTGGTGATGCGCGGACTGATGGAAGCGCCAGCGAAACCAGCTCGCCAGCCCATCTGCCGATACCGGAGGGCGATCGAGTGAAGCAGTGGACCTGCCCGGATGTCGCCGTCGCGCACGTCACGAAGCACGCTTTGGACGGGTACGGGGTTGGAGGGTTGATTTGCGAAATCGCGGATTTGCGGTTTTGCACGGGCGGCTCGGGGTTCACAGGGTTGATTTGGGAAAATGCGGATTTAGGGTTTTGCGCGGGTGCCGCGGCTGGCTCGGGGTTCAAAGGGTTGATTTGAGGAAACGCGGATTTGGGGTTTTGCGCGGGTGCCGCAGCCGGCTCGCTGTTCACAGGGTTGATTTGGGAAAACGCGGATTTGGGGTTTTGTGCGGGTGCCGCGGCCGGCTCGGGGTTCAGGGGGTTGATTCGGGAAAATGTGGATTTGTGGTTTTGCACGGTTGCCGCGGCCGGCTCGGGCTTCAAAGGGTTGATTCGGGAAAACGCGGGTTCGGGGTTTTGCGCAGGTGCTGCCGCCTGCCGGTCCGGCTGGTTGACGCACGCGCGCGACCCCGCCTTGCGCGCGGCGACAGTGGTCTGCGACCGGTTGGCGGCGCGGCGGTGCGGCGGCATGATTCCGCGCATCGCGCCTGGGGCGATGCTATTGGAAGAGAAGGACATGCAGGAAGCCTCCGGTTGGAAATGATTGGGAGGATGAGTTATATGGGTTGACATTTCTGCCCGCGCAAACTAACGTATGTCTCGTGGTGCGAATGGCGGGGCCGCACTTGGACGAAGCCAAGTGTCAGTCACCGGCGTCACGAGCCGGTGGAAAGCCCGGCTGGAGACCCGGAGCGCGATGACGGTCTCGGATATCGTCGATCTGATTGACGCTCAAGCCGAACCACCGAAGCCTCGCGGCCCCGATAAGCCACGTCAGCCGAAAGTATCGGGAATAGTCGCATTTCGCCTCGGCTGCATTTGCGTTATTTGCGTGCTTTGCGGTTAAACATACTTGCCTGCCTGGACTTTTTTTGGCGCGTCGCGCGGATGACAGGGGCACCACCCAAGGCGCCTTGCGCGCGGTGATGTGGGGTTGCCTGGTGTCGTTTTGCGGCAACTCGGGATGACGCTGCGCGCTCGGGCGACCGACTCTCCGAAGGCAAGGCGAGGCCCGCGGCATGGCGAGGTGCGACGCGATGGGCGGCCATCACTCCGAGGAGGCGCACGCGCTCCGCGCGGTGGATCGCCGCGGGGCTGCGCCGCTAAGGGCCTGAGGTGGAATAACCGAATCGACTGGGACGGGTCGTAGCACCCCGTGTCATGACCGTCCCCGGGCTTGGCCCGGGGATTGGCCCGGGGATTGGCCCGGTCCCCCACGACTTTGCAGCTTGCAACAAAGGCATTCGTGGGTGGCCGGGCCAAGCCCGGCCATGACACAGAAGTTTGCGGCGCGTGCGACTGAAGCACTTGATTCGCCTCAGGCCCTAACGGGGACGCGGGCCAACAGCCTTCTCCAACGTCGCCCGGGGGACAAACGCGCCTGGACTGTTCGCATCCAGGGCGCGTCGCCGGTCGGCCGGTGTGGAATGCGCAACGACCGTGCGGCGGCTGATCGACCCCGTTCCGGGGTTCCCCCGATCGCCCTGGCCGACACCGCGTCGGTGGTATCGCCAACCGCGGCCACCATGGTACGCTCCCCTCACCGCCGCCGCTCCCACTCGCCCCAACCCCCGAGGTGCCCCAATGCCCCCAAAGATCAGCATGGCCGAGTTCGAGGTCCTGGTGGCGCAAGCCGGCCTGCCCCTCAACGCCGCGCAGAAGCAGGAAATCCACCAGGCCTACGGCCTGCTCGAGGCCATGCTTGCCCGCGTCAACACCCCGATGCCGCGCGAGGCCGAGCCCGCCCTGATCTTCGTCCCGGAGGTCCGCTGATGTCCGCCATCCCGACCATCGCGGCGGCGGCCCAGCAGATCGCCGCCAAAAAACTTTCTCCCGTCGAGCTCACCCAGGCGTGCCTGGCGCGCGCCAAGGCGCTCGACGCCACGCTGCACGCCTTCCTGCTGCTCACCGAGGACCGTGCCCTGGCCGACGCGAAAGCCGCCGAGGCGCGCATGATGGCCGGCACGCTGCGCGGCAAACTCGACGGCATCCCGATCGGCCACAAGGACATCTACAACACCGCGGGCATCCGTACCACCGCGCATTCCAAGCTGCTGGAAGACAACGTTTCAACCGAGGATTCCCGGGTGGTGCAGCTCTGGGCCGAAGCCGGCACGGTGATGCTGGGCAAGCTGGCGACGCACGAGTTCGCCATGGGCGGGCCGTCCTTCGACCTGCCATGGCCGCCGGCGCGCAACCCGTGGAACCCCGAGCATTTCACCGCCGGATCGTCCTCCGGCACCGGCGCCGCGGTGGCATCGGGGCAGGTGCTGGGGGGCACCGGGTCGGACACCGGCGGCTCGATCCGCGGCCCCGCCGCGCTGTGCGGGCTCGCCGGCATCAAGCCGACCTATGGCCTTTGTTCGCGCGCCGGCGTGCTGCCGCTGTCCTACACGCTGGACCACACCGGCCCGCTCGCCTGGACCGTCGAGGACTGCGCGCTGCTGCTGCAGGCGATGGCGGGCCACGACCCGAACGATCCCGCCAGCGCCGACCGCCCGACACCGGATTTCACCGCCGGCCTGGGCAAGGGCGCGAAGGGCCTGCGCATCGGCGTCGCCCGCGCCTTCTTCGAGACCGACAACCGGGCGAACGACGCCACGCTGAAAGGCATCAACGATGCGCTGGAAACCTTCCGCGCCATGGGCGCCGAAATCCGCGACGTAAAACTGTCGCCAATGGCCGACTACCATGCCTGCGGCTTCCTGATCCTGATTGCCGAGGCCTACGCGCTGCATGAGCCGTGGTTGAAATCCCGCTTCAACGACTACGGCGAATCGTTCCGCGACAGGATCGCGCTCGGTGGTTTCATCCGCGCTGCCGACTACGTCGCCGCGATCCGCAAGCGGCGCGCGCTGTGCCTGGAGCTGAAGGCGGCGATGGCAGACCTTGACATCCTGGTCTCCGCCGCCGCGGTCAGCGAGGCACCGCGCATCACCGAGGTGCCGAAATGGGCGACGCTGGAAAAGCCCAGCTTCACCATGCCATTCAACGTCACGGGCTATCCGGCGATGAGCGTCTGCACCGGCTACGGCGCCGGCGGCTTGCCGATCTCGATGCAGTTGATTGCCAAGCCGTTCGCCGAGCCACTGCTGTTCCAGGCCGGCCACGCTTACGAGACCGCCACCGACTCGCGCTCCCGGCGCCCGACGCTGGTGACCGCGTAGACCGTGTAGGGCGGAAAAGCCAACGCCCCCGGACGCTTGACCCGGGGGGCAGCGCATTCCGCCACTCCGAGCCCGCGTCCGGCGGATTACGCTGCGCTTATCCGCCCTACGGCCCTGCGAGAAAGGCGCCGGGTTGGCACGTGCGTGCGAAGCATGCTTCAAGCGCGGCATGAACGAGACTCCCCTGTTGGCTCCGGACGAACCGGACCCGGTGTGCGTGCTGCGCGCCGACGGTGCCTCCGACCTGTTCCTCACCGCCGACCACGCCGGGCGGGACATACCGCGCCGGCTCGGCCGCCTCGGCGTGCCGGAGTCCGACCTGCTCCGCCATATCGCCTGGGACATCGGCATCCGCGGCGTAACCGAGCGTCTGTCGGCCGCGTTCGACGCCACGGCGGTCTTCCAGACCTATTCGCGCCTGGTGATCGACTGCAACCGTGCCCCCGGCGTGCCCAGCTCGATCCCGGAGGTCAGCGAGCACACGCCGATCCCCAGCAATGTCGGCCTGAGTGAGGCCGACCGCGCCGCGCGCGTAACAGAAATCTTCACCCCGTACCACAATCGGATCGAGGCGCTGCTGAACGCCCGTGCCGCCGCCGGCCGGCGCACCGTGTTCATCGCGATGCACAGTTTTACCCCGACCTTCAAGGGCGAGAGCCGGGCGATGGAGATCGGCGTGCTGCACAACCGCGACACACGCCTGGCCGCGATCCTGCTGGAGCTGCTGCGCGCCGAGGGCGACCTGACGGTCGGCGACAACGCGCCCTACGCGGTCAGCGACCTGACCGACTTCGGCGTGCCGCAGCATGCCGAGCGCCGTGGCCTGCCGCACGTGGAGATCGAGATCCGTCAGGACCTGATCGCCGATGCGGCCGGCGAGGCGGCATGGGCGGAACGAATGGCCCGGCTGCTGGCGCAGGCGGACGCGCGGCTGAAGGCGGCTGGCTGACGGAGGCGGATCGACGGCAATGCGCCGAACGCACCGGGGAAGGGCAGGGGAGGGAACGCAAAATGTTGCAGACAACGATCGCCGGCAGCCTGCCAAAGCCGGAATGGCTGGCGGAACCCGAGAAACTCTGGGCGCCCTGGAAGGCGGAAGGTGCCGCGCTGGAGGCGGCCAAACGCGATGCCACGCTGCTGTGGCTGAAGCTGCAGGAGGACGCTGGCATCGACATCGTCACCGACGGCGAGCAGTCGCGCCAGCACTTCGTGCACGGCTTCCTGGAGCGCATCGAGGGCATCGACTTCGCCCACAAAGTCGAGATGGGCATTCGCAACAATCGCTACAAGGCGATGGTGCCGACGGTCACCGGCGCGCTGCGCCTGCCCGGACGGGTGCACGCCACCGAGGCACGTCTGGCCCGCGCCCACACGACCCGAAAACTGAAATTCACCCTGCCGGGCCCGATGACCATCGTCGATACGATAGCGGACCGGCACTACGGCGACAAGGTCACGCTGGCGATGGAATTCGCTGCCCTGCTGAACCAGGAGGCCCGCGCCCTGGACGCCGACGGCGTGGATACCATCCAGTTCGACGAGCCGGCCTTCAACGTCTACATGGACGAGGTCGCCACCTGGGGCATCCGCGCGCTGGAACGCGCGGCCGAAGGGCTGCGCTGCACCACAGCGGTGCATATCTGTTACGGATACGGGATAAAGGCCAACATCGACTGGAAGGGCGCGCTGGGCGCCGAGTGGCGGCAGTACGAGCAGACCTTTCCGGTGCTCGCCGCCAGCAAGATCGATCAGGTCTCGCTGGAATGCCGCAATTCGCGCGTGCCGCTGCGGCTGCTGCAACTGCTGGCGGGCAAGGACATGCTGGTTGGCGCGATCGACGTCGCGACCGACGCCGTTGAGACAGCGGAACAGGTTGCCGCGGTGATCGAGGATGCGCTGGAATTCGTTCCGCCGGAGCGGTTGTTTCCCTGCACCAACTGCGGCATGGCGCCGATGGCGCGCGAGGTGGCTGCCGCGAAGCTGGTGGCGCTCGGCCAGGGCGCGGCGCTGGCGCGACGGCGGCTGGGCGCGTAGCGCGCCATCGCCCGGTATCGCCGCATCGGCTATGCGCCACGCGACGCAGGGACGCAACGTAGGGCGGAACAGCGTTGCCCCCGGGCGCTTGACGCGGGGGCAAGGCTGTTCCGCCCTTGTATGGGGCTTTCTCTGTCAAGGCCTATTTCATCGTTGCGTTCCAGTTTCTCGGTTCGACTGAAGGGACCGTTTCTCCGTCCCGACCTGAGGCTTCAGCGGGCACCGCGCGGAGCCGGGGTCAAGGATGGCCGCAGGCCACCGCCGGAGGCGGCGCGCAGCGTCCTTGACGCCGGCGAGCACGGTGCCAGGCTCGTGATGCCCGGGCGGTCGATCGGCATTGCCATCCGACCAGAGGGGAGTTCGCCCTGCGCCCCGCGATGCTTCGCGTGGCAACCTTGTATTCGGCCGATCCTGCGGGATCGATACCATGATGCAGACATTCGCATCGGCGGCGAAGCTCCGAGCGGCGGGCCCATTCTACAAGAGCGGCACCAGGGCCGTGGGCGGAAGCGGGACACCGCCACCTCGGATCGTCATCGGCAACACCTGCTCCGCGAGCAGACGAGCGCCGAACCCTCTATTCCGTCTCTATGCCTCCTCTTCTATGCGTCCTCTGCCGCTTGCCGAAGCGGGGCGGTTCAGGCCGCCGGATGCAGTCGCATACCGGCCGGCAGTGTGCCGTGGGTGACATAGTCCCACAGCGCGATCAGCAGCTTGCGCGCCATGGCGACGATCATGACCTTGCGGGTGATGGGGCGCCCGTCCACGGTGCGCTCGCGATACCACTTGACCAGCTCGCACTGCGGCTGATGCGTCAGCAGGCGCCAGGCGAGCTGGATCAGCCCGCGCCGCACCCGGGCATTGCCGGCCTTGGCCAGGCCTTGCTCGCGCCGCTTGCTGCCGCTCTCGTCGGGCGAGCCGGTCAGGCCAGCGTAGCGGGCCACCGCGCGGCGATCGCGCAACGGGCGCGACAGCACCTCGTGGACCAGCATCTCGGCGGTCTCGACGCCGACGCCGACCACGCGCGCCAGCAGCGCGATCATCGCGTTCGGCCCGGTGTGCGGCGCCTGCTTCAGCCGCGCCAGCCGCGCCGCCTCGATCTCGGCGATCCGCACCTTGATCACCTGCCGCCGCTGCATCGCCGAGCGCAGCTCGGCCGCCGTGTTGGGCGGCAGCGGCGCGCCCTCCGCCGTGCGCAGCGTGGCCAGCTTCGCCGCCGCCCCCTTCAGCTTCACGTTGAAGCCGCGGATGCCGTGCAGCGCCAGCAGCGAGGTCATCCGGTTCACCAGACGGGTCGCTTCGACCGTCAGGCGGTCGCGTTCGCGGATCGGGCGCTTGGCGTCCTCTTCCTCGACCGTGGGCACCGCGACCATGGAGCAGTGCTTCGCCTCGCCGCGCAGCCAGCCGAGCAAGGCGCGCAGCAGCAGCCCAAGGTCGAGCCGGTCCGACTTCGCCCGCCGGTGCTCGCGCGAGACCGGTATGCTGGTCGGATGGATCACGTGGCACTCGATGCCGCGGGCCTGCAGCCAACGCGCCAGCCAGAACCCGTCACGGCCGGCCTCGTAGGCAACGCAGATCCGCTCGATCCGCCGACCGGCGGCGATCGCTTCGTCGCGCCAGCGGTACAGCAGGCCGAGCAGGGTCGGTGCGTCGGGTTCCAGCTTCTTGCGCGGATCCCGCCGCAGGCCAGGGACAAGGCCGCCGACAAGCCAGCTCGAGCGGCTCAGCTCGATCGCGGCGATTAACGTGCTATCCTGGTCCAGGGCGACGAGGGACCGGCTGAGGTCGTCAAACTTTGGCATGGGGCACTCCATCGAAGGTTTTCACAACGCGACGATGGTGCCATCTCCTCGTCGCCTGCCCCATAGCATCTACATCCATTCGGCCGGCGCGGCCGATCGCAGCGCCGCGCCCGGCGGATCTCCCGTAAACCTTCGACCGGCGAGCGCGGCTCGCGTTGCCGGACCCTGCTCAGGGTTTTGGCGGATGCGGCACTGCCTCGATATACGGTATGGTCGGCTTCTGGTCCGGTGGTAGATCGACCGGCGCCGCCGCGCCGGCCGGACCCAGGCTGCGGATATAGGCGTACACCGCCCGCAGATCGGCCTCGCTCATCGCGCGCATGTTGAACAGCGGCATCGGCGGTTTGGGCTGCATCGTCGCGACATACTGCAGCCACTGCTCCGCGCTGAGCTGTTGCATCAGCAGCCGCAGGTTGATGGCATAGCTGGTGCCCCACGGACCATGCCAGCCGATTGCCACGCCGGTCAGCCGTTGCGCCGGCGGCACCGCCCCGGGCGCCGGGCCCCAGCCATCGGTGTGGCAGTCGTTGCAGCCGCCGATCGCCACCAGGTATTCGCCGACGGCGACCGGGCTGCCGCCGGTGACGGCCAGGGGCGTCGCGGCCTGCGCGTACGAAACGAGTGACAACGCCGTGGCGGCGAGCACGGCGTGCAGAATTGTGCTCGGTCGCTGCCGCATCGACGGTCCCCTCCGTATCGATGGGCGATAGTAATCATGTCCGGAACCGGTCCGTCCATATCTCTCGGGCGCGGGTACGCGCCGCGTGGCCGGACGCCGCTGCAGTGCAGATGCACGCCGCTCCCCACCGTCAGGACCGGCACTGCTGTCCGCACAGGCCGGCGTGCGTCCGGCATATCCACCCGCCGGGGAGCCGCGCCGGCGCATGATTTTCAGCTTCGGGCCGGCGTTGACCAGTCCGGACGTGCTGTGCGGCGCGTTCATCGTCAAAGGCTCGGTCGAGCTGCCTGGCAGGACGATGGTGCTGACGCCGGCCAGGTGGGTGCCGCGGCCGCCGGGCACCTGGCTCGGCCTGAGCGGCCGCTTGGACGACGGCGGCAGGACGTTCAGCGGGCGGGAGACCGCGAGCTGCGCGCAGTATCATGCTCCGGCGCATCAGTGCCGCGACCGCCACGCGCCGAGTGGCACGCCGGCCAGCGTTCACGACAAGGGGATCGATCCCGACCGCCTGCGCGGCTATTCGTCACGAAGGTAATTTTACTGCGTTATCAGTATGTTGCACGAGCATTGCAAGGAGATGCGTGGCCGCGGCGCAAGGCCGGGGCAATTCGTTCACGCGCGAACTGTTTGCATGCCGCCGGGCGAACGTTCATAATTGGTTAACCGCATCAAGTTTGTCGGGAGAGACACGCAATGATCGTCCGCCGCTCCGCCGCAGGGCAGGTCGCCATTTCAGCCTGCGTCGCCGTGATTCTTGCCGGGTGCGCGCAGACCCCGATGGGGCCGACGGTGCAGGTCATGCCGGCGCCCGACAAGAGTTTCGACCAGTTCCAGGCTGACAACGCGAGCTGCAAGAACTATGCGACCGGCCAGGTGCAGGGCCAGGCCGAGGCGGCGAACCAGCAGGTGGTCGGCGCGGGGGTGCTGACCACGGTCATCGGCGCCGGGCTCGGCGCTGCGGTCGGCGGCGCCTATGGCAATGCCGGCGCCGGTGCGGCGATCGGTGCCGCGTCCGGGGCCGGCACTGGCGCGATGATCGGCGCCAACGGCAGCTCCTACGCCCAGATGAGCATCCAGCAGCAATACGACAACGCGTTCTCCCAGTGCATGTATGCGAAGGGCGAGCAGGTGCCCGGCTTCGCCCCGCCCGAGCCGCCGCCACCGCCGCCGCCCAGCGCAATGGGTCCGGATTCCATGGTTCACGCGACCCAGGTCGAGCTGATCCGCCTGGGCTACCTGCCGGGCGGAGCGGACGGCTACATGGGGCCGAGAACGCAAAACGCGATTGCCAGCTTCGAGCAGGCGAATGGCATGCCGGTGGACGGCAGCCCATCGCCGGGGCTGCTGTCCAGGCTGCAATCGACGCCAGCCGGTGCGCCGCCGCCGCCCGGCGGCTGGACGACGCCACCCAAGTCGCCCTAGCCGCGAAGGTCCCGCGCCGAGAGGTCGCTTCCAGGCCGACGATGTCCTGGCGCGGTGGCGACGCCGTGCGCGGCCGGACGGATGCGCGCGGCGGCCCGCGGCATCGTCGGCCGCCACCGACAGCTCGATGCCATCGTCGAACGCGGCGATGGGGATTTCAACGCGGCGTTCTGGATGAACCTGCAGTAGATCAGCGATCTGCGGCGGGCCGAGCAGGGGATCGGCGATCGCCTGATCCGCGTCCCCCCGCGTCGCACGGCGGCCGGAGCGTTGGCGGGCGACGGTGGATAAAGGGCGAGTCGGGATCGGTTCGTCGAGCCGTTGGGTGGCGGGTGGATGCCCTCACTCGTTATGTCACGGTTTCTCCGTTCGAGATTGGTCACGTGACCGTCGGTTGGACAAGGACCAGAGGGGGAATTGTCGCGTGGATGGCGCACTGCTCCGGCCTGTGGCTGAGACCCCCGCGACCATCACGCTGCGCAAGCGGGATTGGAAAGCGCTGATCGCCCGGCTCGAGGATCTGGAAGACCTTGCGGCGGCCGCGGAGCGTCTCGCCCATGAGGAGAAGGTCGGCAAGGAGGTCGCACGGCGGGATTATCTGACCGGTAACGCGATGAAACGTATTCTGGACGACGAGAGTCCGGTGAAGGTGTGGCGCGAGAAGCGTGGGCTGACGCAGCGGGAGTTGGCGGAGCGGGCGGAGGTCAGTCCGAGCTATCTCGCGGAGATCGAGACCGGCAAGAAGCCGGGCAGCGCGGCGGCGTTGCGGAAGCTGTCGCGCGTGCTGGCGATCCCGATGGAGAATCTGGTGTCGCATCCCGGATGATCCGTGACCACGCTAAGGCCCGGTTCCGCGTGGTGCTCAGCTTCGCCTATCTTGATCCGTCGGATCGCTTCGGCCGGTGTCACCTCCGGCCGGGGCTGAACCGGGCGCTTGAGCGAGCCGGGCTTGCCGCCTGTCGGCGGATGTCAGGCGGGCGGCTTGTCCGTGTCATCGCTGGGAGCTACGGCAAGCTCGACGCCTGCATAGAACGCGGCGACCGGGATGTCCGCGCCGATCTCGGGCATCCGAAGCGTGTCCTCCGCCGTCAGCGCGGTCGCGGTCCAGTCCTCGTCGGCGCCGGTCCGCGTGAGGACGATCAGGCCGATGCTGGCATGCTCAAGGATGACATAGCGACGGATCGAGGGCGCCGCCCGGTATTCGCGCAGCTTGACGATCCGGTCGATGCGGCCGGAGGTCGGGCTGAGCACCTCGAAGACCACGACCACCCCCGGAACGAGGGTGGCATCCCCGCGCACCTCGGAGCAGGTTACCAGGGCGTTGGGGTAGCGCACGGCGTCGCCGAGCGTGGCGAGGCCGGCATCGGGGCCAAGCGGTTCGTACGGGCCTCCCTGCAGGCGACTGCGAAGCGCGGCATGGAGGTTCCGGCTGATCCGGCTGTGGTTGACCGTGCCGCCGGTCATGGCGACGGGCGCGAAGCCGTCGAACTCCCACCGGCCGCCATCCGCCGGTGCCCAGGCGAAGAACTGCTCGCGGGTCATGCGGGGGGGTGCGGAGGGCGGGGCTCATGGCGGGCCGTCTAGCACGGTCGGGGGTAAAGGTGGCTCTTGTCTAGGCTGGCCGGCGCCAGCGCCGTTGCGCGCCTGGAGAGGCACGGGCTAGATCCGCGTTGACTCGATGCGTGACGGAACGAGCGATGGCAACAAAAAAGCGTGGCGTTCTTACGCCAGCACCGCAGTGGTGGAAGCACCTGCGGTGGACGAAGCGTCAGTTCTGGAAGCAGGAGCGAAAGGAGGCGCGCACCGAGGCCGCCGCGGGATCGACCGGGCGCACCGCCATCGAAGCACGGCGGGGATACATGGAATAGGCCGCTGCACCTTTCGGCGGCTTCCCGACCCGGCTGATCGTCGGCAGCTCCACGCGGGCGATGCATTGGCAGGCGGCGTGAATTGTAGTCCGGCGGCCAGCACCAACTCGGGCACGCCCAGTCAGGCTGGCGATTGCCCCTCATCGCCAGGCTCAGTCCTACCCAATAGGCGCGCAACGGCATCCCGCACCATCGGGTCGTGCTGATCGAGCAACTCTCGCCGCGACGGTGTGCGACCTGCTTCGACAACGGCGTCGTAAATGGCATCGGCCGAGTTGATGCGGCCAATTCGCTCCAGCGTGAGCAGGAAGTCGCGCATCGTTATGATAATGGCGCGTGGCGATTCCCCGCGCGCGATGCGCAGGCCGGTGACCTTGCGGTCTTCGCTAAGCAGCACCGCGCGCTCGTCCGGCCCCAGATGCACGTGGTGCCGGGCGTATTCGATTGCCGCACGCTCGCCGAGATCGGGTTCGCGTTCGGTCAGACCTGCCTCGTAGTCGCGGGCAAACGCGGCGAACGCATTGGTCGGTGCGATGTGCACGCGGTCGAGGTTGGCGTTCGCCCACTCGACGATGATCCCCGCGCCGAGGCGGGATGCATCGCGCGTCGCCTCGAAGAACACGGCATCGGGGATGATGATGGGGCCGTTGGCGTAAAGCAGGTAGTCGAGGCTGGCCGCGGCGGCCAAGGTGATCAGCGGACCGGCATCGACGATCAGCAGTTTCGCCGTGAGGCGGTCAGGCGGCATCGCCGCGGTCGGGCGGCTGGCTCAACCAACGGTGCAGCCAGTCCTGGTCTTCCGGGGTCAGGGATGACGGATAGCGCGGCATCGGCAGGTGCGCGGCACGCAAGGCCAGGATCAGGTCGGCGACGGAAACGGTGCGACCCAGGCGCGCGGCAATCTCCCGGCGGTCGAGCTCGCCGCGGCTGTAGGCCTCGATCAACGGGCTGTCGATGGTGATTTGGTCCATTTCAGGCATGGTATCAGGTCGCGAGTCGTCCCGCTATGCATTCGTTGCTTTACCTGTCACAAAAGGTCGCCGGAGCCGGGCGGCTGACTTGGTTCGGGATAGTCAGGTCAAGCACTTTGCCGCCGCTTCGGTCATCGGGACAGCGACTTCCAATACTTTGAAGATGTGCCACTAAGTCACGCGGTCCATCGAACTCCCTGCGTCCATTAGCGTCCTTGTACATCACGACGATCCTGTGCGACCCCAAGTCTTGGCGTTTAATCTCGCGCACAATCGAACCGAGGTTCACTTGGTCTGCGGGCACCTCGGAAGGGACCCTAATCAACCAAAACCGCTCATCGGGTGTGAGCATAGTGTGACCAAAAACACGCACCTGGCCTTCGTTCTCAACAGTATCTACTGACACGCCAAACACTCCTCATAATTCGTCGCCCCCGCCGCCTGCGCCGCCACCGCCACCAACGGCAACTGCGCCTGCCCATCGTTCGCCGGCACGCCCATCACCCCGGTGAACGCCGTCGGCGCCACCGCCTTCTCGCTCACATTGTCCGCCCGCGCGATCGACAAGCTCCGGCAATAGTACAGCGACTTCACCCCCCGCTTCCACGCCATGAAATGGATCTGGTGCAGATCCCGCTTGCTCACATTCGCGGGGAGGAAAACATTCACTGACTGGCTCTGGCAGATGAACGGCGCGCGGTCCGCCGCGTGCTCGACGATCCAGCGCTGATCCAGCTCGAACGCCGTCTTGTAGACCGCCTTCTCCTGCTCGCTCAAAAACTCCAGATGTTGCACGCTGCCCTTGGTCAGCGTGATCGACGACCACACCTCATCGTTGTCCATCCCCTTCGCCGCCAGCAGCATCTGCAGATGCCGGTTGCGCACCGAAAAACTCCCCGACAGCGTCTTCTGCAAGAATACGTTCGCCGCGATCGGCTCGATCCCCGGGCTGGAATTCCCCGCAATGATCGAAATCGACGCCGTCGGCGCGATCGACAGCTTATGGCTGAACCGCTCCATGATGCCGTACTCGGCGGCATCCGGGCACGGCCCGCGCTCCTCCGCCAGCACGTGGCTGGCCGCGTCCGCCTGGGCGCGGATGTGCCTAAAAATCCGCTTGTTCCACACCTTGGCGATCACGCTCTCCCACGGCACGCCCTGCGACTGCAGGAACGAGTGGAACCCCATCACCCCCAGCCCCACGCTGCGCTCGCGCATCGCCGAGTATTTTGCCCGCTCCATCCCCGGCGGCGCGCGGTCGATGAAATCCTGCAGCACGTTGTCGAGGAACCGCATCACGTCCTCGATGAACAGCGGGTGGCCCTGCCACTCGAACCAGTTCTCCAGGTTCAGCGAGCACAGGCAGCACACCGCGGTGCGCTGCATGCCGTGCTGGTCGATCCCGGTCGGCAGCGTGATCTCGCTGCACAAATTCGAGGTCTTCACCTCCAGCCCGGCCAGCTTGTGATGCTCCGGCCGCGCCCGGTTCACGTGATCTGAGAAGATCAGGTACGGCTCGCCGGTCTCGATCCGCGCCGTCAGAATGCGAATCCATAGGTTGCGCGCCGAGATCGACCGCACCGGCGCGCCGTCCTTCGGCGAGACCAGCGTCCACGGCTCGTCCGCCTCCACCGCGCGCATGAACGCGTCGGAGATCAGGATGCCGTGGTGCAGGTTCAGCGCCTTGCGGTTCGGATCGCCGCCGGTCGGGCGGCGGATCTCGATGAATTCCTCGATCTCCGGGTGCCACACCGGCAGATAGACCGCCGCGGACCCCCGCCGCAGCGACCCCTGGGAGATCGCCAAGGTCAGCGAATCCATCACCCGGATGAACGGGATCACGCCCGAGGTCTTCCCGACCGCGCCCACCCGCTCGCCGATCGAGCGCAGGTTGCCCCAGTACGACCCGATGCCGCCGCCCTTCGACGCCAGCCAGACGTTCTCGTTCCACAGCCCGACGATGCCGTCCAGGCTGTCGGACGCCTCATTCAGGAAGCAGGAGATCGGTAGCCCGCGCTGGGTGCCCCCGTTCGACAGCACGGGCGTCGCCGGCATGAACCACAGCTTGCTCATGTAGTCGTAGATGCGCTGGGCATGCGCCTGGTCGTCGCCGTAGTAGCTGGCGACGCGGGCGAACAGGTCCTGGAATTCTTCCCCCGGCATCAGGTAGCGGTCGGACAGCGTGGCACGGCCGAACTCGGTCAGCAGCGCGTCACGGGAGCGATCGACGTGGACCTGGTAACGCCCTGGCATCTGCACCGCATCGAGCACGTCCGTTTCCCCCGACTTGGCCGACCCGCCTGGATCGGCTCCGACAATCCCCATTATCGATCCCGACGCGGCGCCCGCGTCAACTAGATATAGGAGGCTCTCGCCCCACGCCCCCACAAGATACCGGATTGTGGCGGCCTCGCCACAATCGGCGCGAGCACCCGGGGAACCGACTCGCCGATCTCCGGATGTGGCGATTCGTCGGTCGAAACCCAAGGGAGTCGCGCCGGATTCCTTCTCCCCCTCCCCCCTGTGGGAGGGGGTCGGGGGGAGGGGTTGGTGCGGCACTGACCCCTCGCCCCAACCCCCTCCCTCAAGGGGAGGGGGAGAAGGAAGCCGGCAGCATCTCCGCTACGGGTCGGCCCGCAGCCGGCTGGACAGCAGCTCCCCCTGTCCTTCCAGCACCGGATAGGCCGCCGCGGCGACCAGATGCGCGTTGAGCCGCTTGAAATCACGCAGCAGATCGAGATGCAGGGCCGAACCCTCCGCCGCCTCGGCGTCGAGTCCCGTCCCCGACCGCGCAGCTTCCCCCTGGCCCGACCGCGCGCGCAGGCGGCCGAAATGCGCGGTGGTGGCGGTGGCTTCCAGGTCGCGGAACGCCTCCTTCTCGGCCACCAGCAGCCGCGCGGCGCGCGTGTCCTCGGTCATGAACACCGCCGCCGCGGCGCGCTCCGTCGCCGTCAGCCGCTCCAACAGCCGCCGCGCCTCGACTCGCTCGGCCTCGGGCATCGGCAGGCCGCGCTTCAGCCGCTTCGCCAGATGCCCCATCACGTCGCGCGCGATCACGTCGCCCGCCGCCTCCAGGTTGGTGGTGAACACCAGGATCTCGTTCAGCCGCCGGTGATCGGCCTCGGTCAGCGCCTCCGGGTCCAGCGCGCTCAGATAGTCGCGAATCGCCCGGTTCAGCCGGTCCGGCACGTCGTCCAGCCGGCGCACCTCGCCCAGCCGCCGCCGATCGGTCGCGCCCAGGACCTCGCCGGCGCCCGCCAGCATCGCCTCCAGCGCGTCGGCCATGCGCAGCGCCTCGCGGGCCGCGGCGGCCAGCGCGATCGCCGGATTTTCCATCGCCGCCGGGTCCAGATAGCGCGGCCGCGATGGGTCCTCGGCCTCCACCCGCGCCGGCAGCAGTTTTCGCAGCCCCGCGGCAAACGGCCCCAGCACCGGGAGAAAAACCCCCGCCAGCACCAGGTTGAACAGCGTGTGAAAATCCGCCACCGCACGCGCCGGGTCGGGATCGAGCCGCACCATCAACACGCCCAGCCGGTTCAGCAGCACCAGCCCGACCACGCAGCCCAGCAGCCGGTTCAGCAAATTGCCGAGCGGCAGCCGCCGCGCCACCGGATCGTCGCCCTGCACCCCCTCCAGCACCGGGTTGATCGCGGTGCCCAGATTGGCGCCCAGCACCAGCGCGAAGGCGGCGTCCGGCGGCACCGCGCCTTTCGAGGCGAGCGACATCACCAGCAGCACCACCGCGACCGACGAATGCGCCGCCCAGGTCAGCGCCGCGGCGACCAGCACGTCCAGCACCGGCTGCGTCGTGATGGCGCCGAGCACCATGCGCAGGCTGGTGGTGTCCTCGAACGGCGTGATGGTGCCGACCAATTGCTGCAATGCCAGCAGCATCAGCCCGAGGCCGATCGCGACACGCCCCAGGTCGCGCGTGCGCGGCGCCCCGGCGCGGCGGAACAGCAGCACGCCGATCAGGATCAGGGCCGGCGACACCGCGGCGACGTCGAACGACAAAATCTGCACAATCAACGTCGTGCCGACGTTTGCGCCGAGCATCACGGCCAGCGCCGGCACCAGCGCCACCGCCCCGCCGGCGGCGAAGCCGGTCACCATCAGCCCGGTCGCGGTGGAGGACTGCAGCACCGCCGTGACGCCCAGCCCGGCCAGGAACGCCGCCAGCCGGTGGTTCAGCGCGGTGCCGAGCAGGCGGCGCAGGTCGGCGCCATAGGCGCGCTGGATGCCGGTCTGCACCATGTGCACGCCCCACAGCAGCAGCGCCACCGCGCCGGCCAGCCCCAGCAGCGTCCAGGTGGTGTCCATGCGCTCCCTCCCGCCCGAAGACAGGGTGCGGCCCGGCATGCCCGCCGGGTCGTTCCTCTCCCCAGTAACGACATCGCCGGCGTGATGCCATAGGTGCATGGGCGCCTCGCGTCGGGGACGTGCCGCGGAGCCGGCTCGGGGCTGCAAGGTGGCCGCCGCCGATCTGTGCCGCGCCAGCGGCGACCTTGCCGGCACGCCGATCCGTCAATTCGTGCGCCGCGGTGACCTGATGGCCGCCGGCAGCGCCGCAGGGCTTTTGTGACCGACCGAGCGCGGCGGGACCCGATTGGTGCCCGTGCGCGGCCGGCATTTGGGACGCAAGCGAGCTATATGCGGCTCGCGGAAGGTTCGGGTTCGGGGATGGGTGCAACGCGCAAAAAATGGATTGAAAATCAGCTTTTTGAACCCTGAGGCAGGCGACAACAAATCCGCGTGTAACCACCGCCCCGGGCCCCCCTCCCGCCTTGAGTTCCCCAGTATGCTGCGTCATAAGCGCGCGCTCGATGGGGGGTCGCGTTCTGGTTGCGATCATGTGACAGGTTGCGGCGGGAGAGTTGCATTTGCGGCACAACAGGCGGATGTTCGGCCAGCGGGAGGCGCTTGCTTGGTGCAGAGTCGACTACGCGGCTCGTGATTGCCGACCGGGGACGTCCATCGGGCGGCGGACGTCCCACCCATGGCCCGCTCGTGCCAACTCAGGGCGCGAACTCGTTTGCCGCGAGAACCGCTGGCGGCAGTCTGGCAGCAGTGTGGTGCACTATGGATATCGGTGCCTCGGTGGCGGCGACCGTGACCCGCTCAATAACAATTTAATGGAAACAGGAACTTGATCGCCAGGACAGCCCTGATTACCGGGATCACCGGCCAGGACGGCGCCTATCTCGCCCAATTGCTGTTGGCCAAGGGCTACAAGGTCATCGGTGCCTATCGGCGAACCAGTTCGCCCAATCTATGGCGGCTGAACAGCCTTGGCATAGCCTCGTCCGTCGACATGGTTTCCATGGAGCTGACCGAACTCATCCTCGGTCACCAGCGTGCTGCAGGAATACCGGCCAGACGAGATCTACAATCTGGCGGCCCAGAGCTTTGTTCCGACCTCGTTCCAGCAGCCGCTGTACACCGGCGAGCTTGACGGCATTTCCGTGGCGCGGATCCTCGACGTGATCCGTGCGCTCAAATTGGATGCGCGCTTCTATCAGGCGTCCACCTCGGAGATGTTCGGCAAGGTCCAGCAGGTTCCACAGACCGAGGCAACGCCCTTCTACCCGCGCAGCCCGTATGGCGTCGCCAAGCTGTACGGCCACTGGATCACCGTCAACTATCGTGAATCCTATGACCTCTATGCGTGTTCCGGCATTCTGTTCAACCATGAATCGCCGCTGCGGGGTCTCGAGTTCGTCACCCGCAAGATCACGTCCGGCTTCGCCCGGCTGAAGCTCGGCCTGGGTGGCTGCGTCGTGTTGGGAAACCTCGATGCCCAGCGGGACTGGGGGTTCGCCGGGGACTATGTCGAGGGGATGTGGCGCATGCTGCAACAGGACGCCGCGGACGATTACGTGCTGGCGACCGGGAAGACGACAAGCATCCGCCGCTTGGCGGAACTGGCTGCCGCGGCCCTCGACACCGACCTGACCTGGGAAGGCGAGGGGGTCGCGGAGGTCGGCATCGACCGCCGGACCGGCCGGACGTGGGTCAGCATCGGTCGGCAGAACTATCGGCCGGCGGAAGTCGATCTGCTGCTGGGCAGCCCGGCCAAGGCGAAGGCCAGGCTTGGGTGGGTACCCAGCATGCCGCTTGAGGCATTGGTCGATCTGATGGCCAATGCGGATCTCCGCTGGCAAAAGTCGAAGACGGCGATGCAGGAGCGGGCGCCGGAGGTACTATGATGGGGGCAGACGACACGATCCTGGTCACCGGGGCGAATGGCCTGGTCGGCACGCATCTTCTCGAACTTCTGCGGTCCAAAGGTTTCAGGAACGTCGTAGGGATCGGCACGAGGGAGTGCGATCTCACCGACTTCGCCAGTGTCCGGGCGTTTTTCGCGGCGATCCGTCCGCTCTACGTGTTCCATGCGGCCGCCTACGTTGCCGGCATCATGGGCAATATGCGCAACCAGGCACTGTCGTTCCTGCGCAACACGTTGATCAACACCCACGTCGTGGCAGCCAGCCATCTGGCCGGCGTGCGCAAGATCTGTGCCCTGGGCACCGTGGCGATGTATCCCGACGCGACGACCCGCGCGCCGCTGCGCGAGGACATGGTGTGGCAGGGGCCGCCGCATGCCTCGGAACGTGGCTATGCCCATGCCAAGCGCGGCATGCTGGCGCAGCTCGATGTCTATCGCGAGAGCTATGGCCTGGCCTATGCCTGTGCGCTGAGCACCAATCTCTATGGGCCGAACGACCGGTTCGATATCGAACATGGCCATGTCGTCCCCTCGCTGGTGCGCAAGTTCTTCGAGGCGCGCCAGAACGGCGAGCCGGTCACGGTCTGGGGTGACGGATCGGCGCGCCGGGATTTTTTGCACGTCAGGGATGCGGTGCGTGCCCTGCATGTGATCATGGAGCAGGTCGACGGGCCGGTGAACCTGGCGACCGGCGAGACGCACCCGATCCGCGACGTGGTCGAGGTGCTGGCTCGGCACACCGGCATGACCGACCGGGTCGTTTGGGATACGACGAAGCCGAGCGGCCAGGTGTTCCGCGAATACGACGTGTCCACGTTGCGTGACACGGGGTTCTGCTGCCAGATAGGCTTGCCGGAGGGACTCCGGACCACCTACGACTGGTACGCCACGCATGTTTCGAGCGCAAGGAGATAGCAGGTGACATTGCCACGGCTGGGAATCGTCAGCAGTTACGGCGAGGAATGCGGGAACGCCAGCTATACCCATGTCCTCAAGGAGGAATTCGCCAAGTACTACGATGTCGAGATTATCGCGGTCAACGCCGACCTTCTTGACGGGCTGAACCGCAAACGCAATCTGCGGGATGTCTGTGCAAGGATCGCGGCCTGCGACGTGGTGAATATCCAGTTCGAGGCTGGACTTTATGGCAACGCGCCGGACATTATCGCCGCCAATGTCTGTGAAATGATCAAGAGCGCGAAGCGCCTGATCTTCACCATGCATCGGGTTCACCTGCCGACCCGGCCGCATTTGCAATTTCTGCGCCTGATGTACAACGTGCTGCGGATGCGGGATATCGCCGGGACCTTGCGCGCCTGGCGCGGCGATTGGCTGGTGGGCCGCATGGCCCGGCAGATCGCAGCCGGGCTGCAGCGGAAGTACCGCGCCGATCGGCGGAGCGTTACAGTGATGGTCCATACCAGACGGGACCGGAAAATACTGACGCGAAATCTGGTGAAGTCGGATTTGGCGCTGGATTTTGTGATCGACTTTCCTCTCACCTTTCTCAACAAGGCGCAGATCGAGGAGAACGTCAGCCGGCGCGCGCAGATTCGAACGGAGTTTCTACGGCAATATCAGCTCGATGACGGCTACAAATACATCGGCATTTTCGGGTTCCTGTCGGAAAACAAGGGGCACCATGTCGCGGTCGAGGCGATGCGGTTTCTGCCCAGCGAATATCGGCTGCTGATATTCGGCGGCCAGCACCCGATGTCCATCAACTCCTATGATTTCCCTCACATGGCGAGAAACCCGGACTTGTACGCCCGCAACAAGAGTCCTTACATCGCCAGCCTGATCGAACGTGCGCAGCAACTGGTGACTGACGACGCGGCGAAGGCCCCGGACCATCCCTGCCCGGACGATCCCCGGCAGCATCGGGTGCAGTTCTTCGGCGTCCTGGACGATAAGCAGTTCATTCGTGGCGTCACGGCGATGGATTTCGTCGTGCTGCCGTACCTCGAATCCGGGCAGGGCGGCTCGGCCAACGCATCCCTCGCGCTCGAGTTGCGGACCCGGGCCGTGCTGTCGCGCAACCATGCGTTCATGGAACTTGGGCGCTACTATCCCGGCTGTTTCGCCCTGGTCGACATGGCGAACCCGTTGCAGATGGCGCAGGCGATCCATCGCTGGCACGAGGATCTGGAACCCATGCAGCGCGACGCGGCGTCGCGCTACAACATCGAGAACAACATCCTGCTGCACCGGCACGCCTTCAGCCATGGTGCGGCAAGCGCGGACGCGTTCAGCAAAGAGCTGACCGCACGGCGGCCGCCGGTGACTGCCGCTGATCCCGGGCCTGTCGAGTTCAGGGTGATTCCCCGGCCGCCGCCCATCGGCCGCACCCCCGAGCTGGAAGACGCGCACGCGGAACGCACCCTGACGGCTTGACCGCCGCGTCCCGCAGGCGCTGTCACGATCCATGCTGCCGCCGGTCAGATCGGCCGCGCAATCGACCGCGCGCCTGCCGCGTCGCGTCATTCCGCCCATGTTCCGGCGCCGCAGCATGGCCCGCCTGACCGCCTGGCTGGCGCCGCGCCGTGCTGCCCGCCCGTCCGCGGTGCACGGCGCACCGCTGGCGGCGCGAAATTTGCCGTGCCCGCGGCCTTGGGGAGACCGTGCGACTGACGGCCGAGACGGACGAGGCGGAGGCAGTGGCGGAGCTTTGGCGGCTGGCCGATGATGCGGCGGCACGGCGCACGCTGGGCGAACTCGCCAGGGCGGCGGCGAACGCCCGGCTGCGACCGGCATCGCCGGCGGCCGCACTGCGGGGCATCGGCTTGCAAGTGGAACCGCGATATGGGCTTGGCGAGGGCGGTGGTCTGTGAGACAGGGCACGGACGGTGCTGCAACGTCACTGCCACTTCAGGCAGCAGCCGATCGAACTCGCCGGCATGAGAAATGTGAGCTGGAGGGAGCTCCGGATATCGTCCAGGGAGAGCCTCGGCTATTTGATTTCGGTACGGCTTACGACCAAATCGACCATGGTGTCGACGTAGAGTCGGCTGCTATCCCACGAAATTCTCTCAAGCCCGTTTCCCTGGGACGCAATGTATGGGATGAATTCCTCCCCACGCAGGTAATCGACGCTTTCCTGCAGGGCTATGGTTCCCATCGCTCGCCCGATCAGTTGGGCGTCCCACTCCAATATCAGTACTATGTTGGCATTGTCGTGGACAATCCGCCGGGCACCCCGAAGGACCAGCGTTTCAAACCCCTCCACGTCCATCTTCATGACATCGATCTTTGCGTCGTGGAGGAATTCGTCCAGTGCAACGGTATCCACTGTCATTGAATTGACGGAAGAACTTCCGTTCGTGCTTGCCGTCCCGTTGAAGTATGCAAGCCGCTCCTCGGGTACCGCAAACCCGGACATCGCGGCATGCGATACAAAATGGGCGAATTCGGCAGTCCCGGTCCGCTCGGAAACGGCGACGGGATGCGCCTTGACGATGGCGTTCAGCCCATTGATGTCCATATTCAGGCGCAAGGTTTCAAACAGACGGGGGACAGGTTCGAAGGCGTGGACCCGGCCTTGCGGCCCGACAATCGACGCAGCAAAAAGCGAATGCAAGCCGACATTCGCGCCAACGTCCACAAATGTCGAACCTGGCTTCAATGTCCGCATGATTACGGCGCGCACATGCTCTTCCCAGCAGCCATGTTCCAGGACATGCAGTGTAATATGATGATCGCGGGCGTCCAGAAACACGCGATGGCCGTCCGCGCTGTGGACGAACACGTGCGTGTCGTACGGACCGAAAACCAACGGCTGCGTTGTTCTCGAAACCTGCTGTGGCACGCGTTTCGCGATGCGCTCGGCGACTGCGTCTGCCAGGCGATTGACCCCGCGATCAATAATGGATCTGACGAACCCCTTCATGGTCAACGCCGGTAGCTTATGTGTTCTGGGTTAGCAACAGGTGATTGCGGGCCTGCCGGACGATTGAGGTGCGCGGCGAGCGACATCGTCCTGTCGCCGCGTCGCGGCGAGGGATTTCGCCTGGGGCCAGCCGAGGCGATGCTGCTGGCAAGCCCGTGATCGCCACCGGACGGTCCGGCGCCAGGGACGTCATGGATGCGGCGAACTCCTCCCGATCAGGTACCGGTTGGTGACAGCGGCGGACCCGCGGCAGGTCCACCACGGTGGGACATGGGCCGAGGCGGACGCGGCTGAGGCGCAGCTTCGGCGGCCGTCCGACGACACGGCGACACGGCGCGCCCCTGCCGAGCGCCCGTGTGGCGGCGAACGTCCGGTGCAGGGCGGCATCGCTGGCGGCGGCTCTGCAGAGCAGCGGCCTGCAGGGCGGATCGGCGGACGAGGAGCGGGCGGGTAGCGCTACCTGGGACCGTCCGTGGACGTCGGGGCGGCGTCGTTGCCATGTCACGGGACAGCCTGGGCGGCTGCGCGGGGAGTTTCGAGCGTGGTTTATTGGCTTCGCTGCCATCTCCGGCACTGCGCCGGCATGCTTTTTCACCTGCCCACATCGAAGTGTCCGCCCAAAAAACTTGGCGGGATGCGTCAGATCGCTGCCGCCTGCAGTGCTGCGCGTCGCCGTTTGCGAGCGGATACGATAAAGCTGCCGAGTTGAATCCCCGGCCGCTCGATCAGCCTATAGGTCACCCAGGACAGCAGCATGGTAAAGACAAATGTGCTGATCAGCAGTCGGATCAGTCCAGGGGTTCCTCCGACCATCTTTGGCAGATCAACGGGATTCCGCAATAAAATCAAGTGCCAGAAATAGGCGCTGTAGGAAATGGTCCCGACGAAGCAGATCGCGCGGTTGACGAACCAATTTCCACCGCCATTTGCCAGTCCGTATGCCACCCCCGCCCAACACACCGCGTACGAGACCGGAGTCGGACCAGGAACAGAAGTGTATGGCAAAAGTGCTGCTGAGACCAGCGCAAAAACTAGCAGCCGGCTGGCTGTGACGGCCGAGAGGGGCCTTCGTTCAATCAAGTGGTAGACACAAACTCCGATCATGAACACCGGCAACTGGTTCACAAACCAGTACTCCATAAAGCTGATGCGGATGCCGTTGGTCGAATGCACCAGACTGTCGGCGAGCGGATTTAACAAAGCACGAGCAGCCAACGAGAGCGCCAGGCCGGCGGCGGCCCGGTGAAGATTGGTCGCGACACACGCGATAACGGGCAGGACAAGATAGAACATCATTTCTAGCGCGATGGACCAGCCGCCCGGGACCAGCCCGTTGATCGCGATAGGCGACCACGCATGAAGGAATATCGCATTCAGGACTATGTCCCACGCCCTTAGACCGTCCGGCGCGTAAAACCGCGGTGCCAGACCCATCTCGAACAACCAGTAACCCATCGCCAGGTACCACATCGGCGCAATACGGAAGAAGCGCCGCAGATAAAATGGTGCTGCGCCGTCCCGGTGCCGCTTCCAGGACATCATCAATGTTATGGCACTGGCGATGAAGAAAAGCTGAACACCACGCCCGCCGTATGCAAGAAACGATGTCGCAACGCGCCTGGGAAGATCACTGAAGACAAAAATGCAATGGGCGACGATGACAAGAGTGATCGCATAGCCGCGCAACGCGTCGATATAATCAAGGTGTGACGGCTGGGCGGGAACGGCTACAGCGCTTCGGGCGATCAGGATCATCCGGTGAGCCGGGGTGCGCCGTCGCCATCTGCGCGTGCCCATGGGTTCTGCCCGGCTCTCCGCATGGTCGGTTGCCCGATCGCAACTCATACGCTTGCACTCCGTACGGCACCTCGACGTACATCAAGCCATCCACATTCCCGCCTGCGGTGGCAGGGTCGCGCGCGCTGCCCCGCGGGCCGTGACCACGATCTGCCGCGAGTGACTGAGGCCGCTTCCCTGGCACATGCCGCAATCCAGGGTTCCTCGACCGGTGGTCCCTGCGCGGCATGGTCGGAGCGAGACCGCCGCGCCGCGCCTGCGGTGTCCCCGGTTGGCGGAAACCGCTCGCCTGTTTGGCTTGACAACCTGCGCTACCCCCCCTATCAGCCGCCGCTCGTTTCCGCCGCCGGGGCCTGTGTCATGAGAATTCGCAACAGCCTGAAGTCCGCCAAGGTGCGCGACAAGAACTGTCGGGTGGTCCGCCGCCACGGCCGGGTCTACGTGATCAACAAGAAGAATCCGAGGATGAAGTGCCGCCAGGGCTGACGCCGGCGCGGGCGCAGCCCGGGCCGGCCGCCGGCTGACCCGTCCGCCGCGCGCCGCTCGTTTCGGCTTGCCTGCCCCACAGAACCGTCCCATCTTCGGCCGAAGGCCGCCCAACAAGGCCTGCCAGAGAGGGCGCGCATGCAACTCCCCGATCCCAAGCCCGACGTGCTGGCCCGGCGCGACGAGATCGTCGCCGGCCTCGCCGCGCTGCTGCCGCCGGACGGCCTGATCAGCGAGCCGATCCGCCTGAAACCCTACGAGACCGACGGCCTGACCGCCTACCGCCAGCCGCCGCTCGCCGTCGTGCTGCCGGAGACCACCGAGCAGGTCGCCGCCATCCTGCGCTTCTGCCAGGCCAATGGCGTGCGCGTCATCCCGCGCGGCGCCGGCACCTCGCTCTCCGGCGGCGCCCTGCCGCTGGCCGACGCGGTGGTGATCGGGCTGATGCGGATGAACCGCATCCTGGACATCGACTACGCCGACCGCTGCGCCGTGGTGCAGGCCGGCGTCACCAATATCGGCATCACCAACGCGGTGGCGGAGCACGGGTTCTTCTACGCCCCCGACCCGTCGAGCCAGCTCGCCTGCATGATCGGCGGCAACGTCGCGATGAACTCGGGCGGCGCGCACTGCCTGAAATACGGCGTCACCGCTAACAACCTGCTCGGCCTGCGCATCGTCACCATCGAGGGCGAGATCATCGACATCGGCGGCGCCCATCTCGACGCCGCCGGCTACGACTGGCTCGGCCTGCTGACCGGCAGCGAGGGCCAGCTCGGCGTGGTCACCGAGGTCACCGTGCGCATCCTGCGCTCCCCCGAAGGCGCCCGCGCCATGCTGGCCGCGTTCCGCTCCAACGAGGTCGCCGGCGCCTGCGTCGATGCGATCATCGGCTCCGGCATCATCCCGGTGGCGCTGGAATTCATGGACCGCCCGGCGATCCATGCCTGCGAGGAGTTCGCCCACGCCGGCTACCCGCTGGACGCCGAGGCGATGCTGATCATCGAGGTCGAAGGCAGCATCGCCGAACAGGACGCGCTGCTCGACCGCCTGCGCGCCGATCTGCGAACGCCACGACCCGATCCAGCCTGCACGTCTCCCAGTCGGCCGAGGAGTCGGCGGCGATCTGGAAAGGCCGCAAGGGCGCGTTCGGCGCTGTCGGGCGGATCAGTCCGGACTATCTCTGCATGGACGGCGTCATCCCGACTTCGCGGCTGCCCGAGGTGCTGCACCGCATCGGCCAGATGTCCGCCGCCTGCGGCCTGCAGGTCGCCAATATCTTCCACGCCGGCGACGGCAACCTGCACCCGCTGATCATGTACGATGCCAACGACCCCGCCAGCTTCCACGCCGCGGAAACCTTCGGCGCCGACATCTTAAAACTCTGCGTCGAAGTCGGCGGCTGCCTGACCGGCGAGCATGGCGTCGGCGTCGAGAAGCGCGACCTGATGGGCGTGCAGTTCAACGCGGTCGAGCTGGACCAGCAGCGCCGCATCAAGTCTGCCTTCGACCCCGACTGGCTGCTGAACCCGGCGAAAGTGTTTCCGCTCCGCGCAATGGCATAGGGGAATGGATATCGACGTGAGCAGGCTTCTCGAAATGCACCCGCGTCTGACCCCCACAACCGGCGCAGATTGCGCCCACAAGGCGCCGGTTGGGCTTGCCCGGCACGGCCACGTCTCCGGCGTGAATCTCGAAATTGCCTTTGACGATCGGCGGGAACACGGAGCCTTGTATTGGCCCGACCAGTCAGTTGCTGGTGGCACCCATCTCGACTTCCACCGAGTCACCGAAGATGCCGCGGAAGCGATCGCGCTGGCTTTGGTCCACGTCGCCAAAGGTTGGGTGGTCCGCCGGCGGGCGCAGCGCCAGGAGCATGCCGACTGGTTGCTCGTCGATTCCGACAAGCAAGCGATTGCCTTGGAGGTGAGTGGCGTCGACATGGTAGATACCGGTCAGCGAAGATTGCGCGAGAAGGTTGAACAGGTCAGGCGGCACCAGAACCCTCGCGCAATCAAGGTTGCCTGCATTGTGGAACTGGGTCCGCCGCGATCCAGGTTGAGGACGGCCTAGAGTCGATGGACATTACAACCCTGTACCCGCTGGTGACCGAGGCGATCCGTCGAGCAGAGGCGCTTGAAGACATCAGCGCGCCGGAAGCACGTCCTGCCTTCCTGGAGGTATCGCGCCTTGAGGAACGCATCGCCGATCTTCTACCGCTGGCCGATTACGAGGGTGTTGTCGCCCGGCGCGGCGCTGTGCGGGCGGCGATCAATGCGCATGAATTCGGTCGCGCCCAGGAGCTTGCCACACGATTTGAGGCGGAGGACGGAATTGACGATGTCCTCGCCGCCGACCTGGCCGCCCTCAAGGTGCAAGCATGCAAGATGGCGCGGCAACAGTCGCGGCAACAGTCACAGATCTGGAAGAAGCGTAAAACGCAGGAGGTGGGAGGATGACCGTCAAGACTGGCGCTGACAGGCGGTTCGTCCTGGATTGCTGGAGGATGCCAGATCCGAGGGCAGCCGAACCTGAATGCTGGTATTCAGACGACGAGAATGAGTTGGTTATCGAAGCCAACGAGCGCATCAAGGGCCGGGAGTTTCAAATGATTGAATTGTGCGAGAGGCGACCGGAACTGCTACCTGACGGCTGGTATCGGATCACTCGGTTTACCGTGCCTCAGCAACTGTAGGCATCCTTCCCCATTCCGGTCTGTTCGTGAAGCGCAAAGTTGGCTTTAGCAAACCATGAGTATCGTCTCCGCCGCCTCCGACCTGGATGGCACGAGTGCGGGATAGGTCAGTGACGCTGCGTCAGTCGGATTCGAGCCAAACGCCCTGCCGGCACGCATCAGGCGATGCATGACTGATACATTTTCCAGCCAGGCGGAGTCCACAATCGCTGCCACCATAACCGCCGCGGCCGCTACCGGCGAGCCGCTGCTGGTCTGCGGCAACGGCACAAAACTGGGCATGCTCCGTCCCGTGCAGGCAGCACGCCGCGTCAGCACCGCAGGCCTGGCCGGCATCACCCTCTATTCTCCCAAGGAGCTTGTCATCTCCGCCCGCGCCGGCACCCCCCTGCCGGAGATCGAGGCAACCCTGGCCGCCAACGGCCAGTATCTGATCGCCGAGCCGCCCGACCTGACCGCGCTGCTCGGCGGCGCCGATGGACCGGCGAACGGCGGCCCCCAGACCATCGGCGGCATCGTCGCCAGCAATCTCTCCGGCCCCCGCCGCGTCGCCTGGGGTGCCATGCGCGATCACGTGCTGGGCGTCCGCGCGGTCAACGGCACCGGCGAACTGATCCATTCCGGCGGGCGTGTGCTGAAGAACGTCACCGGCCTCGACCTGTGCAAGCTGCTCACCGGCAGTCACGGCACGCTCGCCGTGCTCACTGAGATCACGCTGAAAATCCTGCCCGCGCCGGAGTCCACCGGTTCGCTGGTCCTGCCCGGCCTGGACGCCGAGGCTGGCGTCGCGGCGCTGTCGGCCGGGCTTGGCTCGCCGTACGGCGTCTCTGCCGCCGCCTGGCTGCCCGACGCAGCGCTGATGCCCGCGCTCGCACCCGCCCTGCGCCGCGCCGGCGGCTCCGCCACCCTGCTGCGCATCGAGGATTTTGTCGCCCTCGGTCGCCTACCGCACCGCTCGCCTGCGCGCCGAGCTGGCCTCGTTCGGCATCGCGGAGCTGCTGGACGACGCCACCTCACGCGCGGTCTGGCGCGCGGTGGGCAGCGCGGCGCCATTGGCGGCCCAATCCTCAGACGCCGTCTGGCGCGTCTCCGTCCGCCCCTCCGCCGGTCCCGCCGTGCTGCGCGCCGTCGCCGCGTCCGGCGTGCAAGGCTTCCTCGACTGGGGCGGCGGCCTGGTCTGGCTTGCCGGTCCCGCCGACGCCGCCACGCACCGTGCCGTCGAACAGGCCGCGACCGCCGCGCGCGGCACCTGGACGCTGCTGCGCGGCCCCGACGCACTGCGCGTCGCGGTCGACGTCGTGCCGCCGGAGGCCGCGCCGCTGGCGCGCATCACCCGCCGCGTGAAGGCCGCGTTCGACCCGCGCGGCATCCTCAACCCCGGCCGCCTCTACGCCGGTCTCTAGCGGTACGCACCATGGTTCCCACCTCCCTGATCATGCTGGTTCTTTTCACGGCGTTCCTGCCGGCCTCGTTCGCCTATTTGTTCGGTGCGCGGGAACGGCGGCTGGTGACCCCGTATTTCGTGGTGTTTGGGGGCAACGGCGCCCTTATGGTGCTGACGCTCGTGCTGCAAGTCCTCAATGTGCGCAGTGTGTGGCTGTCCTGGGTACTGCTGGCCGCCGCGATCGGCCTGGCCGCATGGACCGTCGTCATGTTTCGAAGAGGGGTCGCCGCGAAGGAAGGCCGGGACCACGCGACAGCCGAACGCCGGGCACGGATGCGCTGACCGGTGCAGACCACCTTCACCCCGGAGCAACTGCGCGACCCCGACATCGCCGCCTCCAACCAGGTGCTGCGCACCTGCGTGCATTGCGGCTTCTGCACCGCGACCTGTCCGACCTTCCTGCTGCTCGGCGACGAACTCGACAGCCCGCGCGGCCGCATCTACCTGATCAAGGACATGCTGGAATCCGGCCGCCCGGCCACCGAGGTGGTGGCGCGCCACATCGACCGCTGCCTGTCCTGCCTGTCCTGCATGACCACCTGTCCGTCCGGCGTGCACTACATGCACCTGGTCGATCACGCGCGGACCCACATCGCAGCAGACCTACCGCCGCCCCTGGCACGAACGCCTGCTGCGCGCCGTGCTGGCCGCGATGCTGCCGCGCCCCCGGCTGTTCCGCGCTGGCCTGCGCGCTGGCGGTCTGCTCCGCCCGTTGCTGAACCGCCTCATCCCTGCGACGGGGCCATTCACCCGCCGCCTGCGCGCCATGCTCGCGCTGGTGCCGGCGCGCCTGCCGCACGGCGCCACGGAAACCCCGCGCGTCCACCCCGCGCAAGGCCCGCGCCGCGCCCGCGTCGCATTGCTGGCCGGCTGCGCCCAGCAGGTGCTCGCGCCGGACATCAACCAGGCCACCATCCGCCTGCTGACCCGGCTCGGCGTCGAGGTGGTGGTGGCGCACGGCGCCGGCTGCTGCGGCGCGCTGGTCCAGCACATGGGCCGCCACACCGAGGCGATGGCGGCGGCGCGCGCGAACATCCGCGCCTGGTCGCGCGAGATCGGTGGCGCCGGACCGGGCGCGCCTGGCCTGGACGCAATCGTGATCAACACCTCCGGCTGCGGCACCACGGTGAAGGACTACGGCTTCCTGTTCCGCAACGATCCCTTGCGCGCCGAGGCCGAGCGCGTCGCCGCCCTCACGCTCGACATCACCGAGTTCCTGACCCGGATCGGCTACGCGCCGACGCGCCCGCCGCCCGGCCTGACCGTCGCCTATCATGCCGCCTGCAGCCTGCAGCACGGGCAAAAGATCACTGCCGAGCCGAAGACGCTGCTGCGCCGCGCCGGCTTCACCGTCGTCGAGCCGGCCGAGCCGCACATCTGCTGCGGCTCCGCCGGCACCTACAACCTGCTGCAGCCGGACATCGCCACCCGGCTGCGCGCGCGCAAGCTGGGCAACCTGCACGCCATCAGGCCGGACCTGATCGCCGCCGGCAATATCGGCTGCATCACGCAATTGTCCGGCGACGGCATCCCGGTGGTGCACACGGTCGAGCTGCTCGACTGGATGGCCGGTGGCCCGCGCCCGGCGGCATTGCCCTGACGTGGCGCTTGCATGGGCAGGCCGTGCGGCGCCAGCATGGCGCATGCGGCGTTGGCTCTTCGTGTTCGTGCTTGCCACCACCCCCGCGCTGGCGCAGACACCCGCCGAGCGGGCGGTGGCACTCAACCAACTGCTTGACGCGCTGAAGGCCGCGCCGAGCGCCGAGGCGGCGGCGCCGCTCGAGGCGCAGATCATGCAGCGGCTGGTGCAGGCCGGATCGCCGGTCGTGACGCTGCTGATGAGCCGCGGCCTGCGCGAGATGCAGGCCGACTCCAACCAGGAGGCGATCCAGGACTTTTCTGACGCCATCACCCTCGATCCCAGCCTGGCCGAGGCCTATCACCAGCGCGCCAAGGCGCGGTTCGCCGCCGGCGACACGCAGGGCGCCATTGCCGACATCGAGCAGACGCTGGATCACCAGCCGCGCGACTTCGCAGCGCTGCGCACGCTCGCCGCGATCGCCGAATCCCGCAAGGACTGGAAGGGCGCCTACGCCGCCTGGCAGAAATTGCTGGAGATTGATCCGAGGACCCCGGGCGGCGAGGACAAGCTGAAGGACCTGCACCGGCGGGCGTTTGGCGAGGAGACCTGAGCGGCCGGCCCCCAGGCACCCCGCACCCCCGCGCATCTGCCGACGTTGCCGCATTGCGCGGCGACATTCCTCTGCCGTTACGACCCGCCGCCACCTGCCCACACCGAACCGGTAACGTCGCGGACAGGCAACGAACCCGCTTGCCGCCAACCGCCGACCCGCCCGACACCCCCACCCTCGACGCCCCGGCACCGCGGCCCTAAGCTGCCCCCATTCGGGCAACGGACCGTAACTGGAGGAGCGTCGATCGATGCACGCAAGCGCTGGTGATGACTGTCTGGCAGGCGTGCGGGTCCTTGACCTGACGCAGTTCGAGGCAGGCCCCTCCTGCACCGAGGCGATGGCCTGGCTCGGCGCCGAGGTGGTCAAGGTGGAGAACCCCTCCGCCGGCGATCCCGGCCGCTCCATCAACCCGGAGCGGAAACGCGGCGACGCCCACTACTTCCTGCAGTACAACGCCAACAAGAAATCGATCACCGTCAACCTGAAATCGCCGCGCGGCCTCGCGCTGGTGAAGGACCTGGCGCGCAAGGCCGATGTGTTCATCGAGAACTTTGCCCCCGGCGCGATCGAGCGGCTGGGCCTCGGCGCCGACGTGGTCCGCGCCATCAACCCCGCGATCATCTACGCCCAGGTGAAGGGCTTCGGCGAGGGCAGCCCATTCGAGAAGAATCTCGCCTTCGACATGATCGCGCAGGCCTGCGGTGGCAACATGAGCATCACCGGCGAACGCGACGGCCGGCCGCTCAAGCCCGGTCCGACGATCGGCGACACCGGCACCGGCATGCTGATGGCGATCTCCATTCTCGCCGCGCTGTATCGCCGCACCCGCACCGGCCAGGGCGAGCATATCCAGATCGCCATGCAGGACGCGATGCTGCAATACATCCGCATCGCCTTCGCCTCGACCACCACCACCGGCAGCTCCGGCGCGCCGCGCGGGTGTCGGTAGCGTGCTGGCCCGCAACCCGCCGATGGGGCTGTTTCCCACCAAGGGCGGCGGGCCGAACGACTACGTCTACGTCTTCACCAGCCGCGCCAACCCCGAGCATTGGCGCCGCCTGCTGGCGGTGATCGGGCGCGAGGAGCTGGTCGGCGACCCACGCTACGACACCGTCGAGGCGCGAATCGAACGCGAAGACGAGGTCAATGCCATGATCAGCCGCTTGGACCAGCCGGCACGACAAGCATGAGGCGATGCGCATCATCGGCGCCGCCGGCATCCCCGCCGGCGCGGTGCTCGACACGATGGAGCTGCTGAACGACCCGAGCTTCGAGCAGCGCGGCATCATGCAGACCGTGCAGCACCCGGAGATCGGTCCCTACAAGATGGCTGCATGGCCGGCGCGCTTCTCGGGCCGCCCGCCAACCCTGCGGCCGGCGCCGTTGCTCGGCCAGAACAACGAGGACGTGCTGGCAAGCTGGCTCGACCTCAATCGCGACGAGATCGGCACTCTGGAAACCGACGGCATCATCGGATAATGCCGACTGCGCCCGACAATGCAGACCACATCCGACGACGCAGATTGCATCCTGCGATGCCGGTGGCACCGGGCAACGGCCGCAACCCCCGTCATGCCGGCGGATGCCGGCATCCACGACTTGCCTTCGTTCCGCAAGCAAGGTCCTGGATGCCGTGCCCCCGGCCTTCGCCCGGGCATGCTGCGCCCGGCATGACGATTGGATCTGACGATTCGACCAGGAGACACCGCCATGGCCGAACTGACCGGCTCCGAAATCATCGCCCGCTGCCTGAAGAAGGAAGGCATCGAGCACGTCTTCTACATCATGGGCGGGCCGATGCTGCTGACCGAGGCCTCCTGCATCAAGGAGGGCATCCGCATGATCGATGTCCGCCACGAGCAGGCGGCCGCGTTCATGTGCCAGGCCTACAGCCGGCTGCGGCAGGTGCCATCGGTCTGCATGGCGGCCTCCGGCCCCGGCGTGACCAACCTGATCACCGGCTCGGCGAACGCGCTGATCGACTGCTGCCCAGTGGTCGCGCTCGGCGGCTCCAGCCCGATCAGCCAGTTCGGCCGTCAGGTGTTCCAGGAGATCGACCAGGTCGAGCTGATGCGCGGCTGCAACAAATACGTCGACCGCCTGCTCAACCTCAAGCGCATCCCGCAGCAGATCAACTTCGCGCTGCAGAAGTCGATCACCGGCAAGCCCGGCCCGGTCTACGTCGATTGCCCCGGCGACATCCTCTACCAGAAGATCGACGAGAACCTGGTCGATTGGAGCTACGCCGGCCGCCCGATCATGGACAGCCGCCCGCTCGGCGATCCGCGCCAGGTCGCGGCCCTGGTGCAGGCGCTATCGGAAGCGAAACAACCGCTGATCGTGTCCGGCTCCGGCGTGATCTGGTCGCGCGCCTGGGCCGAGATGCAGGCATTCGTCGAGGCCGCCGGCATCCCGTTCTACACCACCCCGCAGGGCCGCGGCGTCGTGCCGGACGATCACCCGTGCTCCTACCTGTCGATGCGCTCCTCGGCGTTCCGCGACGCCGACCTGATCATCGTGCTCGGCACGCGGATGAACTACATCATCGGCCATGCCTCGCCGCCGCGCTTCGGACCGAACGCGAAGATCGCCCGCATCGACATCTGCCCCGAGGAAATCTCCTCCGCCGCGCGCTACGTCGATATCCCCATCGTCGGCGACTGCAAGGCGGTGCTCGGCCAGTTGCTCGACGGCATCAAGGGCAAGGTCAGCGCCGACACCTACAAGACCTGGCGGCAGAAGCTGGCGGAAGGCGAACAGGCCAAACGCAACGCCGCCGGCGCCAACAAGTATGCCGAGGACGGCGACATCCACCCGGTCCGCATGCTCGAGGAAGTAAAAAACTTCGCCAAGCGCGACGCCATCCTCTGCGTCGACGGACAGGAGACGCTGAACTACGGCCGCCAGACCATGCCGACCTTCATGCCCGGACATCGTTTGAACTCCGGTCCGTTCGGCACGATGGGCGTCGGCCTGCCGTTCGGCATCGGTGCAAAGGTCGCCTGCCCCGACAAGCAGGTGATCGTGGTGCACGGCGACGGCTCGATGGGCATGAACGCCATGGAGATCGATACGGCGGTGCGCCACAAGATCCCCATCCTGATCGTGATCAGCCTGAACGGCGGCTGGACCGGCGATCCCAAGCGCGAGAAGCCGGGCCGCGACCTCGGCTATATGCGGTTCGACAAGATGTGCGAGGCGCTCGGCGGCTACGGCGAGTATGTCACGCAGCCGGAAGAGATCCGCCCGGCGCTGGAGCGCGCCCAGGCCAAGGTGGACGAAGGCATGGTGGCGCTGGTCAACGTGCGCACCGACTATCGCGCGCGGTTTGCCGGCGCCGCGTTCTCCGACTACTCGACCTGAGCGTGCGATTGCCTCGCATGGCACGTGAACGGGGAGGCTTCGCCTCCCCGTTCGTGTTTCGGATAACCGCGTTGTCGGACTGGAAAACTGGCGCCGGTCCGCTATATTCGATCGGGTAACGCCTAGGAACACCCAATGGCCGCCCGGCCCACCACCAGTCTGAAGCTGGATCCCGCGACCAGGACTCGTCTTCAGCGACTCGCCGATGCACGCCGCCGCTCGGCGCATTGGCTGATGCGTGAGGCGATCGACCAATATCTCGAGCGTGAGGAGGCCCGCGAACAGTTCCGCCGGGATGCGCTCGTCGCCTGGGCCGATTACCAGACCACCGGGCAGCATGTAACAGGCGAGGAGGCCGACGCGTGGCTCGCGCGGCTCGAGGCCGGAGAAGACGCGGACCCACCGCAGCCGCACGGCTGATCCGTGGCGCGGGTGATCTGGACGCCCGCTGCTCTGCGCGACATCGCTCGCCTGCATGGCTTTCTCGCACCGAAAAACCGCGATGCCGCGCGACGCGCGGTTCGCGCCATCCGCCAGGGCGTAAAGCCCCTCTTCGCGTACCCCGAAATCGGCCGCCCGGTCGAGGCGATGCCCGCCGGCTTCCGAGAGTGGCTCATCCGGTTTGGTGACGGCGGATACGTCGCACTCTATCGCTATGAGGGTGACGTAGTCGCGATCCTTGCCGTACGGCATGGACGGGAGGCCGGCTATCAATCCGCCCTGGAGATGCCCTGTTGAGGGATAGGCTCGGCGCTCGGCGGCCACGGCGAGTCTGTGACCAAGCCGGAAGAGATCCGCCCGGCGCTGGAGTGCGCGCAGGCCAAGGTGGACCAGGGGTTTGCCGGACTTGTTCGTCTTGGTCGTCCGCACGCCGCGACCAACACACGGGCGTCGGCTCTGTCGCTATCCGCTGGCGGCGATGTCGCGCGCGGCGAGATAGCCGAAAGTGAGCGCCGGACCCAGGGTGATGCCCGGGCCAGGATAGGCACCGCGCATCAGTGAGTTCATGTCGTTGCCGCACGCATACAGGTGGCGGATCGGCGCCCCGTCGGCGCCGAGCACCCGCGCAGCGGCGTCGGTGACCAGTCCGGCGGCGGTGCCCAAATCGCCGGGGCGCAGCGTGACGGCGTAGAACGGCGGCGTCACGATCGGCGCGACGCAGGGGTTGGGCGCATGGTCGCCGTCGCCAAGATGGCGCTGGTAGGCATCGCCGCCACGGCCGAACGCGCGGTCCCGCCCCTGCGCGGCGTCCTGGTTGTAGCCGGCGACGGTGTCGGCCAACGCCGCGGGATCGATCCCCAGCCGCACCGCGAGCGCGGCAATGCAGTCGGCCTGCACCAGATAGCCGCTTGCAATCGGTCGGCGCAGCGACAGCGCGAACGGTTTCACTGCGCCAAGCCCATAGGTCCAGAGTGCCTTGCGGTCGCAGATCAGGTACGCCGGGATCGACGGGCTGACATTGTCTGCCCGGAACATCGCCTGGACGAACGCGTGATAGGACACCGCTTCGTTGGTGAAGCGCACGCCCGCCTGGTTGACCGCGATCATTCCGGGCTTGGCGCGGTCGGTCATGATATGCGGGAAGACGCCGTCCGACCCGTCGGGGCGGCGAAAGCAGGAGACCGGCGTCCAGAACGCATTACCCGCTTCGCCCTCGCCGAGCGCGCCGCCGGCGCTGAGGCCGAAACGGATGCCGTCGCCGGCGTTGTCGGGCGAGGCGGCCGACACCATGGCGGCCTTCGCCGGTAACAGGCGCGCCCGCAACGCCGGATCGTGGGAGAAGCCGCCGGTCGCCAGCACGATGCCGCGGCGGGCGCGCAGCGTGCTCCCCGCGACGGAGACGCCGACGGCTGAGCCGTCTTCGATGACCAGCCCGGAGACGCCCGCGCCGAGGCGCAGCTCGACCTTGAGCTGCCGCAGCGAGTGCAGCAGGCGGGCGGCAAGCGCGTTGCCCAGACACAGCGTCGCGCCGCGATCGACGAAACAGCGCTCCCTGACATAGCGCAGCAGCAGTCGCGCAACGCGCAGTGCCGAGCGCGGCGAGCGGGCCGCATGACGGAAATGCGGGATGTCCGACCGTTCCAGCATCATCCCGCCGAACAGCATGAACTCCGGCAGCGGCCGGCGCAGCAGCTTGAACGCCGCGCCGAGCGCGCGTCCGTCGAACGGCACCGGTTCCAGCACCCGGCCGCCCAGCGTGGCGCCGGGCAGATCGGGGTAGTAGTCGGGGTAGGTCGCCACCGATCGAAGCCGCACCGATGTGTTCGCCTCGAGATAGGCGATCGCCTCGTTGCCATGGTCGAGGAACGCAGTGCGCAGCTTATCGTCGGGGCTACCCGGAATGGTGTTGGCCAGATAGGTCTCCGCGGCGGCCCGGCTGTCAGCGCGGCCGACCGCTGCCATCTGCGGGTTGTTCGGGATCCAGACCATGCCGCCCGAGATCGCGGTGGTGCCGCCGACCACCGGCGCCTTTTCCAGCAGCAGCACGCGCAGACCCTCGGCGGCGGCGACCGCGGCGGCCGTCATGCCGCCGGCGCCGGCGCCGAGAACGATCACGTCGAACGGCTCGGGACCCTGTGGCATCGAATCTGACCAATCGGCTCCATCGTCGACCTCATCGCGCCCGGCTGCGATGGTCACCTTGATGTAGGTCAACGGGCAGTGATTGCGGGGCAGATATGGTCGCGCAGCCAGCCGGGCCAACTTCGACGCAAACACCGGCGCGCCCGTGTGACAGACTTTTCGATGATACCACATCGTCATGCCGGCGCCTGCCGGCATCCACGCCTTGCGTTCGTACCGCAAGGAAAGTCGTGGATGCCGGCAGGCGCCGGCATGACGGGGGTGCAGCCCAGATTGGTCAACCCTTGACCCGGTTGGTCCCACACGGCACCGGACGCGCCGCCGCCTCAGAACCGGTGGGTGATGCCGGCGAGGAAGGACCGCCGGATGCCGTATTGCGGTGCCCCGACGCCCACGCCCGTG
Source organism: uncultured Alphaproteobacteria bacterium (assembly GCA_963773345.1). Taxonomy (GTDB): domain Bacteria; phylum Pseudomonadota; class Alphaproteobacteria; order Acetobacterales; family Acetobacteraceae; genus Palsa-883. The sequence continues at coordinate 980,003 of CAVZBG010000011.1, forward strand.
CCATTGCGGATCTCATAGACGGTATCCGTAATGTTCAGCACGTCCAACCGCAGATCGGTGTTGGCGGCGATGGTCTGCACGAGGGAAAAGTTCCCCGTCGCGTAACTCGGCAGCGCCAGCCCGTTCGGAATCGTCGGCGTGCTCGCGCGCAACCCGCTCTGCACCAGCAGGTCGGCCGAAACCCGCGTCGGATGCGTGTCCTGGTTGAAGACATAGGCGGCACCGACCGAGCCGTCATAGGTCTGGTCGTGGTCAAGATGGATGTAATTGTCCTGAATATACGCCAGCTCGTCGGCGCCGAAATTGTACTGCGCCGAGTTGATGTCCTTTCCCATGGCGCGGGACCAGGCGAAATTGGCGTAGAGCGACAGCGGCCCTCGGTCATAGCTCGCGGTCAGCTCGAGCCCGGTCTGGATCCCGTGCGCGTAGTTGAAGGCGGTCAGGATGATCGGCGCGCCGAACTGACCCTCGTCGATCAGGTTTTTCGATAACTTGTAGTAGTCGTCCGCGCCGAGCGTCAGGCCGGGGATGACCACCTGGCTGACCCCGGCATCGAAATAGTTGCGACCGCTCGGCGCGCACCACGTCGTCCTGCGTCACCTCCGGCGCCGCCGTCGTGTTCAGGAACCTGGCGATGCTCTCCGGCGACAGCACCTCGTACGGCGGCGGGACGAAATAGCGCGCATAGCCGATGTGCAGCGTCGTGCCGGTTACCGGTTTCCACACCACGTTGGCGCGCGGGCTGAGCTGGCTCTCATGAGTGAACTCCTCGACCATGTCGAACCGCGCCCCGTAGTTCAGCGTCAGCGTCGGCAGCAGGCGCCATTCGTCCTGAACATAGAGGCCGTACAGCCCGCCCGAGCTGTTCTGGTTGTCGGTGATCAGCAGCGGCGTCGTGGAGGTCTGGGCGCCGCTCGCGTCCACCGGCAGCACGCTCGACAGCGTGTCGGAGGTGCCCTGCTCGAGCTCCGCCAGGAACCCGGCGCGCAGCGTGTGCTGGTCATTGATCCGCCAGCTTCCGTCGGACTGCACGCCGCTCGCCACGTCCTCGCGCGAGGCCTGCTGCGCGATGCCGTTGAACAGCAGGTCGCCGACCCAGTCGGGGGTGAAATGCAGTGAGCTGGTGCGGTTGAACAACGAGACCTGCAGGTCGACCGTGTCGATATGCTTCTGCAGCGACAGCACGGCGAAGGCGGTCGACTCAGTCTGGTTCTCGTTCAGGTTCGCGCTGTTGAACGTGGTGATGCCGTTGACGTTCAAGCCGAGCGTCGCCTGGCCCGGATTGTTGGGTATCTGGAAGCTGCCGTCGAAGCCGCCAAGGATCAGGCTGATGCGCGTGTCCGGGTCGATGATGCCGGAGACATAGGCGAGGCCATGGAACTGGTTGGTGGTGTCGTGAATGGCATTGTAGCTGGCAGTCGGATTCTCGATGCCGCGTTCGTTGTGCAGGCCATCGACGGTGATGAAGTAGTCCACCGGACCTTGATGTCCGCCGTAGTCCACGCTTGGCTCCAGCCAGTTCCAACTGCCGCCGTACATCGACACCGACAGCCCGGGATTGCTGGTCCCGGTCTTGGTCTGGATGTCCACCACGCCGGCGGTCTGGAAGCCGTATTGCGCCGGCAGCGCGCCGGTGATCAGGGACAGGCTCTGGGCGAACCGGTTCTCGATGACCTGACCGAAGACCGACAGGCCCTCCGGCAGTTCCACCCCGTTCAGGCGGTACTGCACGTTGGCATGCTCGCCGCGCAGATGGATCTGCCCGAAACTGTCCTGCGCCACGCCGGGCGCCTGCAGCAACACCTGGTTCAGCGGGGCGTTTTCGCCCTGCGGAATGTTCTGCAAGGCTTCGGGCGTGAACGTGTAGGTCGTCGCGCCGAGGCTTGGCTGGATCTGCTGGCGCGCGACATCCAGCCGCTTCGAGATCACGTCGATATCCATCGACATCTTGCTGGTATCCTGACTGCCGGCAGCAGGTCGGGGCACGGCGGCCGGCTGCGACGTGGCAGGCGGCTGTGACGAGGCCGCGGACTGCGACGTGCTGGGCGGCTGAGACGTGTCGGTCGGCTGCGACGCGGTGGGCGGCTGCGACGAGGTGGGCGGCTGCGACGCGGCAACCTGCTGGGGCACGGCGGGCGGATCAGCGGCCTCGGTGCCAGGTGCGTTCACCAGTACAGCAACGGCGGCGGGAAGAATGATCAGGACACGGTGGCGCATCGGTGGTCGGGTCCTTCCCAGACGAGTGGTTCGCGCGTAGATTCGCGACGAAATGTTATACTATAACATACCATATTGGCGGACGCGGCAAGCCGGATTGGTGGCGGGGTCACCGATTATCGGTGCGGCTGCGACGCGCTGGGCAGGCTCACGCGCAGCGCGCCGGCCGTCGGCGGCCTCGCTTGGCGTCGCGACGCTGCTGCATCTCGCCGCCGGCTTGTTCCTGGTGACCTTCGTCCGATTACCGGTCCCGCCGGCGGCGTCGGACAATCATGCAGTCGCAATGGTGTTCGAGGCCGCGCCCGCCCCGCACGCCTCTCCGCCACCGGTGCCTAGCGTGGCGGTGGCGCCTCAAATCGTGCCGCCTGAACCGCCCGCGCCGCCGGAGGCGCCGGTTCCGGGTGCCATACCTCCGTCCCTGGTGGAGGCTGCAGCGCCGATCGAGCCGCCGCCGCCGCCAATTCCGCCACCGCCGCAGGCGATCGACGCTTCGGCGCCACCACCGCCGACAATCGAGGTGCCGGCTCCGTCGCGGGTGCCCCTGCCACCGCCTCCGCCAGGTCGGCCGCCGCCCAAGCAGCCGCCCAAGCAGCCGGCGGTCAGGCCAACGCAGGTGGCCGCCACCAAGCCGCTGCACAGGGAGCCGACAGCGCCAGCCCACGAGGCGGCACCGCTACCGACACCGTCGCCGCCGACGCCATCGGCGGCACCGGCCAGCACTGCCGACACTGCTGCCGTGCCTGCCCCGTCGATGCCAATTGCCAGCGACTGGCAGCACGCGCTGTTTGGCTGGCTCGCGGCGCACAAGACCTATCCCGACGCGGCGCGCCGGCGCGGCGAGCAGGGCCGCGTCCTGCTGCGCTTCACCGTCGATCGGTCCGGCCACGTGCTGGATGTGGTGCTGCTGAACGGCAGCGGTTCGCCACGGCTCGATCACGCGGCGCAGGCAATCCTGCGCGCCGCATCGCTGCCGCCGTTTCCCGCCGCAATGCCGCAGGATCGCGTCACCGTGACGGTACAGATCAAATACCGCCTGACCGACTAAGGTCGGCCGGCCGAGGCGGGCCGGAGCAGCCCCGCCAGGCGCGCGGCCCGGCGGGGCGTCGCCTCAGCTCGGCTTCTTCAGCGCGGCGATCGTCGCCTTGTCGACCTGGCCGGTGGCCTTCAGCCCGTGCGCCGTCTGGAACGCCTCCAGCGCGGCACGCGTCTTCGGGCCCATCTTGCCATCGACCGTCAGCGTGGCGCCGTTGGCATTGAGCGCGGTCTGCAACCGCTCGACCCGCTGGGAGTGGGTCATCGCGTGCGTCCCGGCCGCATGGGTGTGCGTCGCCTGCATCGGCGCGGCGGCTGCCGGCGCCGCCGTCGCGGGCGCTGGCGCGGCTGACGGGGCGGGCGCCGGGGCGGCCGGTGCCGCGGCCGCCGGTGCGGGCGTGGCGGGAGAAGCGGGCGCCTGGGCAACCGCCGGCGCGGCGAACAGGGCGGTCGCGACCGCAAGGCAGACAGGTGAGGCAAACAGACGCTTCATCGTGAGACTCCTCCGCAACGGCATGGGATAGCGAGCGCCCTTTCGCGCCAACCGCTTGGCAAGAGCAAGCGGAAAGTGTCTGGTGTCACATGAAATTATGCCCATGGCACACATACCGGCCGGCCGGTCTCCGCATGGCTGTCGCGCGGCTCTGGTCGATGGGCACGGCGTTTGCCATACCGCCGCCAAACCAATGCCGGGAGGACCGCCATGCGCCAATTGATCGCCGGAAACTGGAAGATGAACGGGCTGACGACCCAGGCGGCCGCCATCGCCGGCGCGCTGCGCGCTGCCGCCGGGCTGCCGACTGCGGAACCCGGCGGCCAGCCCGCCGCCGAGCCCCTCGGGCTGGCCTGCGAGCTGCTGGTCTGTCCGCCCTTCACCCAGATCATGACCGTGGCACACGTGCTGCGCGGCTCGCCCGTCGCCGTCGGCGGCCAGGACTGCCACACCGCCCCGCACGGCGCGCACACCGGCGACATCGCGGCACCCATGCTGCGCGACGCCGGCGCCACCTGGGTGATCCTCGGCCACTCCGAGCGCCGGCAGAACCACGGCGAAACCGACGAGCTGGTGCGCGAGAAGGTGCTCGCCGCCGCCCAGGCCGGCCTGACCGCCATCGTCTGCGTCGGGGAGACCGCCGACCAGCGCACCGCCGGCCAGGAGACCGAGGTGGTCGGCTGGCAGCTTGCCGGCAGCCTGCCGCAGGACTTTGCCACCACGTTCGCCGGCGTCGTGGCGTATGAGCCGCTCTGGGCGATCGGCACCGGCAAGACCGCGGCCGCGCAGGACGTCGCCACCATGCATGCCTTCATCCGCGAGGAGCTGCTGCGCCAGTTCGGCGAGGCGGGGAGGGGGGTGCGCATCCTATATGGCGGCTCGGTCAACCCGGGCAACGCGGCCACCCTGCTGGCGGTGCCCGAGGTCGGTGGTGCGCTGGTCGGCGGCGCCAGCCTCAAGTCGGAGGATTTTCTGGCAATCGCCCGCGCGGCCCGGCCGGCCCGCACGGCATAGATTGCCGGCGCGGCGCGGGGCGGGTAGAAGCCTCGCATCGCGCGCACCGCGTCCCCGGAGCCACCGGTTTGACCACCGTCCTGACCATCGTCCAACTGTTCGTGACCCTGGCGCTGATTGGCGTCGTGCTGATCCAGCGCAGCGAAGGCGGTGGGCTGGGGATCGGCACCTCGCAGGGCATGGGTTCGTTCATGTCCGGCCGCGGCACCGCCAACCTGCTGACCCGTGCCACGGCGATCCTGGCGACCGCCTTCATGGCGCTGTCGCTCGCCCTGGCGCTGATGAATCGCGGCACCACAGGCGTTTCCGGGTCGCTGCTGGCCAACCCGCCGCCTGCCTCCACCGCCCCGGCCGCACCGCCGGCGCCCAAGCTCCCGTCCGCCCCGACCAACTGATGCCGGCGCCTGATCCGCGGGAGCCGGCGGGCATGGGCGCACGGTCCCCGCTTTCCGCCTGGGCTTGGCCGCGAGGCGACCGAGGGCACGGGGACGGGATGCCGCCGCCGTCTACCCGAACGTGCCGGCGTCGATCTCGGCGGCGGTCGGCAGGCTCGACTGACTGCCGGCGCGGGTGCAGCAGAGCGCGGCCGCGGCGCCCGCGCGGGTCAGCGCGTCGGCCAGCGTCGCGCCGCGATCGAGCGCTGCGGCCAGCACGCCTACGAAACAGTCGCCCGCCGCGGAGGTATCGACGGCGGTGACGCGGCGTGCCGGCACGTGCTGGACGCCGGCGTCGGTGGCGACATCGGCGCCATCCTCGCCCAGGGTGCGCACGACCTGGACGCCGAGCACGCCGCGCAGCGCCGCGGCATCCGCCCCGCAGCCGAGATGGCCGCCGAGCCAGGCGGCCTCCGTTTCGTTGACCGTGAGCAGGTCGAGCGCCCGCAGGGCGGCGACATCGATCGGCCCGGCCGGGGCGAGGTTGAGGATGATCCGTGCCCCTCGCGCGCGGGCGCGGTGGATCAGCGCCGCGGTCTCGGCCGCCGGGACCTCTCGCTGCAGCACCAGCGTGGTGGTCGGGCCGAGCAACGCGTCCTCGACCTGGCCAGCGTGGGCGGCAAGATTGGCACCGGAGCCGACGCCGATCGCGTTGGCGCCCCGCGGGTCGACGAAGATCGCGGCGCAGCCGGTGGCGGCATCCGCCGCGATCACGCGCGCCAGGTCGACTTTTGCCGCACGCAGCAACGCCAGCGCGCCGGCGGCCAGGGCATCACGTCCGACCGCGCCGGCCATCACCACCTGCGCCCCGTCGCGCGCGGCGGCCACCGCCTGGTTGGCACCCTTGCCACCGGGTTCGATGCGAATGCCGGGCGCCATCAGCGTCTCGCCGGCGCGCGGGATGGCGGGGAGCGGGAAGATCAGGTCGAGGTTGATGGAGCCGAAAACGACGATCATGCCGGGCCCACGGCCCCATACCCCACTGGTCCGCGACGTCCCTCTTGGTTGGAGCGCAGATGCTTCGTGCGTCTGGCCCGTCTTTGCTGGGTCGCATCGTCGTCCGACCATCGCGCCCTAAAGCGATCGACGGCGTCCTGTCCTTCCAGCGCGATCTTGATATGCCAGCCGAGGACGGTTTCGTACGCCATCTTGCGAACGACGCGATCATCGATGTTCGCGCGGAGCCAATCGAATACCGGATCAGGGTCGTCCACCAACACATCGCAGCGTCTGATTTCGGTCATTGGGGCGACCACTCCAATCGAGCCAACGCGAGACGATCCTACACCGTGCGCCCGAGCGCCGCCATCAGCTCCGCCCACTCCCGCCGGTTCAACCCGCTGTCCGCCTGCGTCACCGCCTCGCCGGCCACCATCCGGCGAACCGCCGTCAGCATCTGCGCCGACAGCGTCACCGCCCCGAGCCGGTAGTCGAGGAATGCCTGATGCGCGATCGGCACCCACGCGGCCACCGTCTCCAACATCGCCTCGGCATAGACCCGGATCTCGTACTGCGCGTGCGCGTCCGCCCGCAGCGACAGGAAGTGCAGCAGGTTGTGCAGGTCGATCTTCCAGTACCACTGCGTGTAGGTATTCAGCGTCAGGTTCATCCGCGCCAGCTCGCGCGCCAGCCCCTGCCGCCGGGGATCACGCGGTGCGCCCTGCTCGTCCTCGTTCAGCATTTCGACGTAGTGGTCGTAGCTGCGCGTCGCGTCCTCGCGCAGCAGGTCGAGCACCCGCGCCGCTGCGTCCCCGCCCAGCACCTCCCCGCGTCCCTGCCGGTTGACCGCCGATTGCGCGGCCAAATGCTCGGGCGCCGGCAGGTAGAACTCGCGGTCCAGGATCGAATAGCGGGCGGAATACTCGTTCACGTTGGCCGTGCGATGGCGGATCCACTGCCGCGCCACAAAAATCGGCAGCTTTACGTGGTACTTGATCTCGCACATCTCGAACGGCGTGGAGTGGCGGTGGCGCATCAGGTAGCGGATCAGGCCGGCATCCTCCGACACCCGCCGCGTGCCGCGGCCGTAGGAGACGCGCGCCGCCTGCACGATGGCGGCATCGTCGCCCATGTAGTCGATCACCCGGACGAAGCCGTGATCCAGCACCGGCAGCGGCTGGAACAGCAGCGCCTCCAGCGCCGGCACGGTGGGGCGGTGCGTCTCGGCGCGCTGGGCGCGTGTGGCTTCGATCTCGGCTGCCTGCTGCTCGGTCAGGGGCATCGCGACTCCACCTTTCGCCGCCGGGGTGAAGCGCCTATATTCCGTCTGCCGGCTTGCCGGCTATGGCGATAAACGGTGTGTGGAATAAGCGTTGTGGACCCGGGGGCAGTGCCCGGCGCCTCCACCAATTTCCCGGGTTGTCCGGGATGCGGGGGCGAAACAGGCTCGACACGCGTGGTAAAGACCCACCTTTTGCCCGGCATGGTTCCGCCGTCATCGGGCCATTCTACAAGTGCCAATGACAACATGGCGCTCGCTGTCGCTGCATAAGCGATAAGCGCGGTTCGGGGGGCACCGGGCAACAGAAGCCCCCCAACTCGCCGTATATCACGTAGGGCGGATCAGCGCGGCGTAATCCGCTACGCGCCGGCACAAAGAGGCGGATTGCGCTGCGCTGATCCGCCCTACGCCTCATCGCGGCTACGCTACCAACCGCTCGGCGATCTGCACCGCGTTCAGCGCCGCGCCCTTCAGCAACTGGTCGCCCGCCACGAACAGCGCCAGCGACCGCCCGGACGGGTCGCTGCCGTCGCGACGGATGCGCCCGACCAGCACGTCGCCCTGGCCGGAGGCCTCGTTCGGCATCGGGTAGTGATTTTCCCCCACGTCATCGACGATCCGCACCCCCGGCGCCGCCGCCAGAATCTCGCGCGCCGCCGCCGGCGGGATCGGCCGCGCCAGTTCGACCGTCAGCGCGATCGAGTGCGCCCGCAGCACCGGCACGCGGACGCAGGTGATGCCGATCGGCAGGTGCGGCGCCCGCATGATCTTGCGCAACTCGCGCGCGACCTTGGTCTCCTCCCCGTTTTCTCCCGTCTCCGGGTCCACCGCGCTGTCGTGGCTGAACAGGTTGAACGCGTAGGGATGGCGCAGCGCTGCTGGCGTGAACGCCCGCCCGGCCAGATAGGCGCCGGTCGAATTGCGCAGCTCGGCCATCGCCGCCGCCCCGGCGCCGGACGCCGCCTGGTAGGTCGCCGCGATCACCCGGCTGATCCCCACCGCGCGGTGCAGCGGCCACAGCGCCACCGCGGCGATGATCGCCACGCAGTTGGGATTGGCGATGATGCCGCGGTGCGAGGCGATCGCCCCCTCATTCACCTCCGGCACCACCAGCGGCACGCCAGCATCCATCCGGAACGCCGAGGAGTTGTCCACCACCACCGCCCCGAGCCGCACCGCCAGCGGCGCAAAATCGCGCGCGGTGCCGCTGCCGGCGGAAAACAGCGCCAGGTCGATGCCGGCCAGCGCGTCCTCGGTCAGCGCCTCGACCGGCACCCCGTCGCCCCGGAACATCAGCCGCCGCCCGGCGGAGCGCGGCGAGGCGTACAGACGCAGCGATCTGAGCGGGAAATCGCGCTGCTCCAGGCAGGCGATCAACTCGGTGCCGACCGCGCCGGTGGCGCCGACGATCGCGACAGCGGGGGCGATTGCGGGTGCGGCCACGCGGGTGGCGAAGCGCGCGGGGGAGGGGTGGTCCAGGCTCATGGCACGGCGTTCCTTCTGCATGAAGCCGGAGGAGCGGGTGCCAGAAATGCGAAGGCCCCGTCCGTGACCGGCGGGGCCTATCGGTTGTGCTATGTCGACAGTCTCAGCGCGCGCACACCCGAGCCACCCCGTCGGAGGGCTTCATGGTCTTCATCGTGCGCTTCGTCTGGCCGAACATCGCGGCAGAATAGGGCAGGGCGGCTGCCGCGTAAAGACGGCAAATGCCGCCGTCCCGGGCAACCGGGGTGGAAGGCCGGCCTTGGCCTCCGGCGGCAGCGTCAGTGCGGCAGCGTGGGCGCCTCGTCGAACACCGTGCAGGCCAGGTTGACCAGGCGCCGCGCGGTGTTGACGTAGCCGGCGCGGTCGGCCTTCTTGGCCAGCGTGATGAGGTGGTCCGACAACGTCAGCGGGCTTGTCTGGACTGGTCGCTCGGGCAGGACGGCTTGCTGCATGTTCATGGTATTTTCCCCTATCGTGGCAGTTTTGGGCCACGCGGGAAGACTGGCGACCAACTTCTTTCACAATAGTTAACGCGACCGGGGGCTAGTGCAAACGCCCGGGCGAGTAGTGCTTAAGGGCTACAACGCGTAATGCCGAGGCCAGCGTCTGGCCCGGCGCGCGTCCCGCGTCCACCTCGGTCACCACCGCCGACAGGGGGCGGCCGCGTTCGGCGGCGATCGCGCTCAGCGCCGCCCAGAACTCACCCTCAAGCGCGACCGAGGTGCGATGACCGGCGAGCGAGAAGCTACGCTTGGTCAGACCGCTCACCCACACCCCCTTCCAGCCGCTGCACCGCCCAGGCCGCCGCTTCGGCCACCACGGGATCGGCGTCGCCCAGCCGCGCCGCCGCCGCCGGCAGCAGCGTTCGGTCGCCGGCGTTGCCGATCGCGATCAGCACGTTGCGCACGAAGCGGTCGCGGCCGATGCGCTTGATCGGCGATGCGCTGAACATGGTGCGAAAGCCGGCATCGTCCAGGGCCGCGAGGTCGGCGAGATGGGGCGCGGTGAGCTCGGCGCGCGGGCGCAGCCCGGGATGCACGTCGGCGTGAGCGAAACGATTCCACGGGCAGACCGCCAGGCAGTCGTCGCAGCCATAGATCCGGTTGCCCATCAGCGGGCGCAGCTCCAGCGGGATCGGGCCGGCGTGCTCGATCGTGAGATAGGAGATGCAGCGCGTCGCATCGAGCCGATACGGCGCGGGAAACGCCTTGGTCGGGCAAACATCCAGGCAGCGCGAGCAGGTTCCGCAGTGGTCCGCGGTGCGGCGCGTCGGCGGCGAGCGCCAGCGTGGTGTAGATCTCGCCCAGGAACAGCCACGAGCCGTGCCGGCGCGAGACCAGGTTGGTGTGCTTGCCCTGCCAGCCCAGGCCGGCCTGTTCCGCGAGCGGCTTCTCCATCACCGGCGCGGTGTCGACGAACACTTTTACCGCCGGCCCGAACCGCGCGACGATGAACTGCGCCAGCGTCTTCAGCTTGCCTTTCAAAATGTCGTGATAGTCACGATTGCGCGCGTAGACCGAGATCGTTCCGCGATCGCGTTGCGTCAGCGAGGCGAGCGGATCATCCTCCGGCGCATAGGACAGGCCCAGCGCGATCACGCTGCGCGCCTCCGGCCACAACGCGCGCGGCTGGGCGCGCTGCTCGCTGCGCTCGGCGAGCCAGTCCATCTCGCCGTGCTGGCCGGCGGCGAGGAAATCGGCCAGGCGCTGGCGCGCTTCGGGGCCCAGCTCGGCGCGGCAGAAGCCGACCGCGTCGAACCCAAGGGCGAGGGCGCGATCGCGGATGAGCGGCCTTGCGTCCCTATCCGCGGCCACGATACGGCGCCACGTCCTGCGGCGGGATCCAGGCGCCCTCGGGCGGCGCGCCGGTCTGCCAGAACACGTCGATCGGCATGCCGCCGCGCGGATACCAGTAGCCGCCGATGCGCAGCCAGACCGGATCGAGCGCCGCGATCAGCCGTTGCGCGATCAGCATGGTGCAGGCCTCGTGGAACGCGCCATGGTTGCGGAACGATGCCGAGGAACAGCTTCAGCGACTTGCTCTCGACGATCCAGTCGCGCGGGATGTAGTCGATGACGATGTGGGCGAAGTCGGGCTGGCCGGTGATCGGGCACAGCGCGGTGAATTCCGGGCAGGTGAAGCGCACGACGTAGTGCGTGCCGGTGGCCGGGTTGTGCACGCGCTCCAGGTGCGCCGCGTCGGGGCTGGCGGGCAGCGGGCGTGGGCCGGCCGAGCTGGGTCAGGCCAGGTCAGTAGGCGCGCTCGGTCCTCGGTCATGCCTCGTCCTCCGGCGCCTGCCAGCCGGCGCGGGTCGCGGCGGCGTACGCGTGCAGCCGGCCCGCGACGATGGCCGCGCGCATCCGCGCATCAGCTCCTGATAATACGCCAGGTTGTGCCAGGTCAGCAGCATCGGCCCCAGCATCTCTCCGCACTTGAACAGATGGTGCAGATAGGCGCGGCGGATGGCGCGTGCAGGCGGGGCAGTCGCAGGCCGGGTCGAGCGGGCGCGCGTCGTCGGCGAAGCGCGCATTGCGCAGGTTGAGCATGCCGTGCGAGGTGATAGGCGCGCGCGGTGCGCCCGGCGCGGGTCGGGATCACGCAGTCGAACATGTCGATGCCGCGCTGCACCGCGCCGATCAGGTCGTCCGGCGTGCCGACGCCCATCAGGTAGCGCGGGCGGTCGCGCGGCAGCAGCGGCACGGTCGCGTCCAGCACGGTCGAACATGGTGGCCTGGCCCTCGCCGACCGCCAGGCCGCCGACCGCATAGCCGTCGAAGCCGATCCCGGTCAGCGCCTCGACCGAGGCGCGGCGCAGGTCGGGGAACACGCTGCCCTGCACGATGCCGAACAGGCCGTAGCCCGGACGCGGAACGAACGCCTGCGTCGAAGCGGCGGCCCAGCGCATGGACAGCTGCATCGAGGCGCGCGCCTGGTCGTGCGTGGCGGGGAATGGGGTGCACTCGTCCAGCGCCATGCTGATCGTCGCGTCGAGCAGGTGCTGGATCGCGACCGCGCGGGCCGGGGTCAGCCGGTGCGTCGCGCCGTCGATATGCGACTGGAACGTCACGCCCGTCGGCGTCGAGCTTTCGCAGCTTCGCCAGCGACATGACCTGGAAGCCGCCGGAATCGGTCAGGATCGGGCCGGGCCAGTCCATGAAGCGGTGCAGCCCGCCGAGGCGCGGCGATGCGTTCGGCGCCGGGGCGCAGCATCAGGTGGTAGGTGTTGCCGAGCACGATCGCCGCGCCCGTCGCGCGCACCGCGTCGGCGGTCATCGCCTTCACCGTGCCCGCGGTGCCGACCGGCATGAAGGCGGGCGTCTCGACCTCGCCGTGCGCGGTCGCGATCACGCCGGCGCGCGCGGCGCCGTCGGTAGCGGCGGTTCGGTAAGAGAAAGAACTCACGGCGGCTTTCATTGTGCTCCTGGCCGCGCGCCCGCCTCAATCCCTCCGCTGCGCGGACCCCTTCGGGGCTTCGGGGATTGACCCGGGCACGCGGCCAGGAGGCGTGGCATTGGTGCCGTGAATGTCATGCTAAAGTTCCATCCGATGACGCGCTTCGATCCATACACGGCATCGCTGCGACTTGCTTGGCGGCGAGGCCAGGGTCAACCCCCGAAGCCCCGAAGGGGTCCGCCCCCGGGTCGGCCCTCCGGGCCGCCCGAGGACAGGCTCCGCGGAGGGATTGAGGCGGGCCTTGCCGCCAAGCACACTCGGAAGGCCGCGTGTCGCTCATCGCTCAAGCAGGCAGGCGTCGCCGTAGGAGTAGAAGCGATAGCCTGCCTCGATCGCATGCGCATAGGCCGCTCGCATCCCCGCGGTACCAGCGAAGGCGCACACCAGCATGAACAGCGTCGAGCGCGGCAGGTGGAAGTTGGTCATCAGCACGTCCACCGCGCGGAAGCGGTAGCCGGGCAGGATGAACAGATCGGTCTCGCCGGCGAACCGCGGGATCGCCCCGCCGGCGTCGGCCGCGGTCTCCAGCAGGCGCAGGCTGGTGGTGCCGACCGCGATCAGGCGTCCGGCCCGGCCATTGATCGCGCGGGCCGCCGCCGCGGTGATCTCCCCGCGTTCGGCGTGCATGTGATGCTGCGATAGGTCGTCGGTCCGCACCGGCAGGAAAGTGCCCACGCCGACATGCAGGGTCACCGTCGCGAGCGTGATGCCGCGCTGTTCCAGCGCCGCCCGCAGCGCCGGCGTAAAATGCAGTCCGGCGGTCGGTGCGGCCACCGCGCCGTCGTGCGCGGCGAACATGGTCTGGTAGTCGCTGGCGTCCTCCGCGTCCGGGCCGGCCGGGCGGTCGATGTACGGCGGCAGCGCCAGCGCACCGACGTGACGCAACGCCGCGGCGAAGTCCGCCCCCGAGCGATTGAAGCGCAGCGCGACGCCGCCGTCCGGCTCGCGCGCCAGCACCGTCGCCGCCAGCGTCGTGTCGCCCTCGAAGGTCAGCTCATCGCCGATGCGCAGCCGGCGGGCGTTGCGGGCCAGCGCCAGCCACGCCCCGTCCGCGCGCGGCCGGTCGAGCGTGATGCCGATCCGCGCGTCGCCGCGCCGTGCCGCCAACTGCGCCGGAATGACGCGCGTGTCGTTGACCACCAGCACGTCGCCCGGGCGCAGCAGCGACGGCAGGTCGCGCACCGTCCGGTCCGCCAGCCCGTCCGGGCGGACGTGCAGCAGCCGCGCCGCATCGCGCGGCTGCGCGGGGTGCTGCGCGATCCGCTCCGGCGGCAGGGCGAAATCGAACTCTGCCAGCCGCAAGGTCAGGCGGGCGTCGGCGCGACGCGGCGCAGCAGGCGGATGAACGGGATGCTGAACAGCACCGCCCACAGCTTGCCGACAACCTGGCCCGGCAGGAACGCCAGACTGCCGAACGCGAGCCACAGGAAAACGATCGAATCGACCACCAGGCCGAGGCACGATGACGCAACCACCGCCAGCACCAGCCGGCGCCGCTGCAACGGGGTGTAGACGGCGAAATCGGCAAGCTCGCTGACCAGGAACGCCAGCCCCGAGGCGACCACCAGGCTCGCCGGTGCCACCAGCGTCGAGGCGCCGGCGCCGACGGCGATCGCCAGCAGCCCGAACGTCAGCCCGAGGCAGCGCTGCACCACGTCGCGCAGCACCAGCGCGGCGCCGACCGTCAGCACGCCGGACGGCGCCATCAGCCCGGGCGCGACCGGCACCAGGCACGGCCCCTGCGGCACGCACACCGTGCCGACATGCTGGATCATCCAGTTGGCCAGCGGGACCAGGGCGAGGAAGGCGGCGAACGCCACCGCCCCGAGACGACGGGCCGAAAACATCACAGCGGCAGGTAGGAGGCGATTTCCACCAGGTTGCCGTCCGGATCGCGGCAATAGACCGAGCGGATCGGCCCCAGCGCACCGGTGCGCGGCACCGGGCCCAACTCGATCATCACGCCGTGGTCGTGCAGGTGGGTGATGACGTCCTCGGCGACGGTGGCGGTGATGAAGCAGAGGTCGGCGGTTCCGGGTGAGGTGTCGGTGGCGGCGAGCCAGGCGTGCTTGTCGGCGTCGGTCGGGCGCAGGTTCAGTTTCTGCCCGCCGAACTTCAGCGCGGTGCGGTGGTCGGGGCCGAAATCCTCGCGCTCCATGCCGAGTACGCGCTGATACCAGGCCGCGGAGATCTCCACGTCCTTCACGTTCAGCACGACGTGGTCGATGCGGTCGATGGTGAAGCGCATGCGCCTATGTCCTCGCACTTGCACGTTTGACGGTGCCCAACCGGGCGGCGCGCGATCGGTCCGCGGTCCGCGGCGCAGCGAACACATCGGCCAGACGCTGGAGCCGCAGCGCCGGCCGCGATGGCAACCGCACGATAAGTTCCAGTTCGCCGCCAATGGCTTCGACGTAGCTGCGCAGCGTGGACAGATACATGTCCGCCTGGCTCTCGATCTTGGAGACGGATGGCTGCTTGATGTGCAGGGCCGCCGCGATGTCAGCTTGCGCCTTGCCGGCAACCTTTCGGAGTTGACGCAGGCTCTCGACTTCGTCCTTGAGCTCACGATAACGCGCTTCTACCCGCTTGCGCCGCTCCGCAGGCAGGGCATTCATCACTTCCTCCAGCGTCCGACCCATGGCTAGCTTCCCCGCTTCATCAACGTGTCACGCATGCGCTTCAGATGCGCCCCGTAGCGCTGATCGGCCTTCGCAATCAGTGATCTGTAGAAACGGTTCTGGCTCATGCCCGCCTTGTCCCCAGCAACCAGCAAAATCGCGTGCCGGCTCGGATCAAACGCGAACGCCACACGCCAGGCACCGTTCGCAGCGGCAAATCGGAGCTCCTTCATGTTGGGGTATTTTGATCCCTTCAATGTATCGACGAAGGGCCGTCCGAGCTCAGGTCCGTAATTCTCCAACACGTTGACTGCCGCCAACAATGCGTCCTGTGTATCCTCCTCGATCGCCTGGAACTCCTGATCGAACTCTTGGCCGAACCGGACGATCCAAGGCTTATTCATATAGCCTGAGAGCTATAAACAGTCAATGGTCGGCATAGCCCAACCGCTTGGACCCTGCAATCGGGTCACTTGGTGAACTCGGCGCTCAGAATCCCGCCTGTATTTCTGTCCAGCGTAACCACGAAGCAGCTCCAGGTATTTGCCCGGATCGCGGTTCCATCGACACGGACATCCGTGAAGCAGTCAGGCGACGAACCCTGTGGCAGCTCAGCCTTCCAGATCTCATCGCCCTCGGCATCTACACAGACCAGATTGTGGCGGCGTTTGGGGCCGTCGGACGACCAATCGAGAACCACCAGTTTGCGGGACCCATCAGGCAGATCGACCGCTTTGTGAACAATTGCTCTCTTGTCCATGACGGCCTCAGTCACTCCATCCCCTCATAAAAATCGTTCCCCTTGTCATCGATCACGATGAACGCCGGGAAATCCTCCACCTCGATCCGCCACACCGCCTCCATCCCCAGCTCGGGATACTCCAGCACCTCCACCTTGCGGATGCAGTCCAGCGCCAGCCGTGCCGCCGGGCCGCCGACGCTGCCCAGGTAGAACCCGCCGTTCGCCTTGCACGCGTCCTTCACCGCGCGCGAGCGGTTGCCCTTCGCCAGCATCACCAGCGAGCCGCCCGCCGCCTGGAACTCCGCCACATAGCTGTCCATGCGCCCCGCCGTGGTCGGGCCAAAGCTGCCGGTCGCGTAGCCCGGCGGCGTCTTCGCCGGGCCGGCATAGTAGACCGGATGGTTCTTCAAATACTCGGGCAGGCCCTCGCCGCGATCCAGCCGCTCCTTCAGCTTCGCGTGCGCGATGTCGCGCGCCACCACCATCGTGCCGTTCAGCATCACCCGCGTCTTCACCGGATACGCCGAGAGCTGCCGCAGGATCTCCGCCATCGGCCGGTTCAGATCCACCGCGACCGCCTCGCCCCCCAGATGATCGTCGGTCGTCTCCGGCAGATACTTCGCCGGATCGGTCTCCAACTGCTCCAGGAACACCCCGTCCGGCGTGAGCTTCGCCAGCATCTGCCGATCCGCGCTGCACGACACGCCGATCCCCACCGGCAACGACGCGCCGTGCCGCGGCAGCCGGATCACCCGCACGTCATGGCAGAAATACTTTCCGCCGAACTGCGCGCCGATGCCGATGCGGCGCGACAGCTCCAGCACCTTCTGCTCCATCTCCACGTCGCGGAACGCGTGCCCCGCCTTGCTGCCCGAGGTCGGCAGCGTGTCCAGCCAGCGGCATCGACGCCAGCTTCACCGTCTTCAGCGTCATCTCCGCCGAGGTGCCGCCGATCACGATCGCCAAATGGTACGGCGGACACGCCGAGGTCCCCAGCGTCTTCATCTTCGTCTCCAGAAACCCCAGCAGCTTCTCCGGCGTCAGGATCGCCCGCGTCTCCTGGAACAGAAACGACTTGTTGGCTGACCCGCCGCCCTTGGCAACGAACATCAAATGGAACTCGTCGGCGTGGTGCTCGCCGGGCGCGGCCATGATGTCGAACTGCACCGGCAGGTTGTTGCCGGTGTTCACCTCCTCGAACATCGACAGCGGCGCCATCTGCGAGTAGCGCAGATTGGTTTCGGTATAGGTCCGATGCACGCCCCAGGCCAGCGCCTCCTCCTCGTCGCCGTCGACCCAGACGCGCTGGCCCTTCTTGCCGAACACGATCGCCGTGCCGGTGTCCTGGCACATCGGCAGCACGCCGCCGGCGGCGATGTTGGCGTTCTTCAGCAGATCGAGCGCCACGAACCGGTCGTTCGCGCTCGCCTCGGGATCGTCCAGGATGGCGCGAAGCTGCGCCAGGTGGCCCGGCCGCAGCAGGTGCGACACCTCGTGAAACGCCTGGAACGCCAGCTCGGACAGCGCCTCCGGCGCCACGCGCAGCACGCTGCGCCCATCGCAGGTGGCGGTGCGCACGCCGCCGATCGGCAGCTGCTTCCAGCGCGTCTGGTCCGGCCCCAGCGGAAACATCGGCGAATACAGGAATCCGGACGGCCGCGGCAGCGGGGCATTCATCGAGCGGTCCTTTTGGTCAGGTCATGTCGGGCAGTCAGGTCGTCAACTTCGGCACATCACGATTTCGGCGGCGGGCGGCGGCGGAACGCGTCGAGGCTGACCACCTGCGGCGTCTCGGCCGGCGCCTCGGCGGGCGGCTCGCCGGTCCCGCTCCGCGGGCGCCGACGTCGCCTCCGCCGCCTCTGCCGCCGCTTCCGGCATCACCGGCTGGAAGCCCAGGCCGAAGCGCACTGCCGGATCGGCGAACGCCGTCACCGCGTCGAGCGGGATCACCAGCGAGGCCGGCGTGCCGCCGAACGACAGCCCGACGCTGATCAGGCCGGCCTCCTCGTCCATCTTCAGGTCCCAGAACTGGTGCTGCAGGACGATCGTCATCTCCTGCGGATACTGCGCCCGCAGCCGCGGCGGGATCACCACGCCGGGATGGTCGGTGCGGAAGGTGATGTAGAAATGGTGCTGCCCGGGCAGCCCGTGCTCGGCGGCATGCGCGACCGCGCGCACCACCACCTGGCGCAGCGCCGTCTCCGTCCATGCCTCATAGGGCAGCAGGCTTTCCGGGGTCGTCTGGTCGTCGCTCATCGGCGCGTGCATAGCAGTCCGCGCCAGCCGGTGGCCAGCGTTGGCACCTTGACGATGACGCACGCCTATCCCTCGGTCCAATTGGCCATGACCAGCGGGGCCGCGATCCGCGCAAAATGCCGCGTGTTGTTGGTGACCAGCACCGCGTCGAGCGCCAGCGCGTGCGCCGCGATCATCATGTCCAGCTCGCCGATCGGCTGGCCGCTACTGACGAGCTGATGGCGGATGTCAGCGTAATGGTCGGCTGCGTCGGCGTCCCAGGGCAGCACCCGCACAAGGCGCAGGAACGCGCGAACGCCAAGGTGCAGCCGGTGCGCGGGCGGCAGCCGCTTGAGGCCATACAGCAGCTCGGCGCGGGTGATCGCCGAGACGCAAACCAGAGACGGCGGCAGCTCGGCCAGCCTGCCCAGGATCGCCGGTGAGTGGCGCTTGATGACGTAGCTCACCATGTCCGTGTCGAGCAGGTACAGCACGATTAGGCCGCATCCCCGAACAGGTCGCGGTCTGTCGGCAGGACATTCATCGGACGCTCGGCCATGAAGTCGTCGGGCGCGTCCAGCGTGCGCATCAGCTCGAAGAATTCGGCCCAGGCCCTGGCCCCCGGCCGCGTGGACAGCACCACGTCGCCGGTCTGTTCATCACGTGTGGCGTAGACCTCCGTTCCCTCGAAGCGAAACTCGGCCGGCAGCCGGACGGCCTGACTGGCCCCGTTCCTGAACAGCTTGGCAAGGCGGGTTTCCGGCATGCGACCTCCAGGAAGAATATATATGGTAGTCTATATTCATCGACAATGAGACGCAAGCGCCCCCGACGCCGAACCGAGAAGTCCGTGCAGCATTGGTCATGACTGCCGGTGCACGACCCTATTACCGTCTTGGCCGGGCTTGCCTCGGCCATGACCATCAGCCCTGTCGTCGCACTATCAACTGAGAATTGCCGGAAGCAACTCGTCCGGCGACGGCAGTCGCGCCGCGAGGATTGATCTGGCGCAATGTCGCGCCACCGCCGTCGTGCCAGCCTGCAACGCTGCGCTTTCGTCGGCGACCGGATCGCCCCGTCCCGCTGCGCCCGACTATCCCACGGTCCGATCCTGGCGGACCGAGCGAAGGAAACGGTCATGCATGAACGCCATGGAGCCACCATCCGCAACATCGCCGAGGTGCTGTGGGAGACGGCGCCGGAACACTACGACGCGCACTCGAAGATGCTGGTCAACCCGGAGACCGCGCCGACGCGGCACTTCGATCACCGAATCTCGTCGTATCAGCCCAGGGGTTTTGTCGCCCCGCACCGGCACAAGGTGCAGGAGCAGATCTACCACGTGTTGGATGGCGAGGGCCTGATGGAGCTGGACGGCGAGCGCACCGTGGTGCGGCGTCACGACGTGATCCACATTCCGCCGGGGGTGGAGCACGCGATCTACAACTCGGGCCTGCAGGACCTGGTGTTCATCGTGGTCAGCACGCCGCCCACCGACGCGTAAGGCCGGCCTGCGCCACGACTGCACGGACCATTTGCGTGCATCCGCGTGCATCTGCCTGAATCCGCGCAAAACCTTGCTTACTTCGATCCCGCCTGCGGCACCAAGCCTCCCGCCCGGCCGCAAATCGCCCCCGCGCGCCCCCGGCCCTCAGCCGGCCGCGGCAGCCGCAATGCGGGCCAGCGCCTCGTCGCGGCCAAGCGCCGCCAGCGTGGCGTCGATCCCCGGGCTGGCGGTGCTGCCGGTCAGCGCAGCGCGCAGCGGCTGCGCGACCTGCCCGAGCTTGCGGCCCGTCTGCCTCGGCGAAGGCGCGCAGCGCCGCATCGACGCCCGCCGGGGAAAAATCCGTCGCAGCAAGCGCCTGGCCGACTTCGCGCAGCATCAGCCGCGCCTCCGGCGTCAGCAGCGCCGCGGCCTTCGGCTCCATCGGCAGCGGGCACGGTGCGCGCCAGAAACGCCGCATTGTCCGCCAGTTCCACCAGCGTCTTCGCGCGCTCCTTCAGCCCCGGCATCAGCGCCCGGATGCGCTGCTGCCGCGATCGCCCCCAGTGACAAGCCGGGCCGGTGCGCCAGCCGCTGCAGCACCTCCCGCGTCAGCCGGTCGTCGTCGGCCTGGCGCAGGTAGACGCCGTTCAGGTGCGTCAGCTTGGCGTAGTCCATGCGGCTCGCGCGCGCGGCCGACCCCGTCCAGGTCGAACAGCCGGATCGCCTCCTCGCGGCTGATGACCTCCGCGTCGCCATGCCCCCAGCCCAGCCGCAGCAGGTAGTTGCACAGCGCCTCGGGCAGGAAGCCCTGCTCGCGGAACTCCAGCACGCTGACCGCGCCGTGCCGCTTGGACAGTTTTGCCCCGTCGGCGCCGTGGATCAGCGGGATGTGGGCGAACCGCGGCATCTCCCAGCCCATCGCCTGGTAGATCTGCACCTGGCGGAACGTGTTGGTCAGATGGTCGTCGCCGCGGATGACATGGGTGATCGCCATGTCGTGGTCGTCCACCACCACCGCAGTGATTGATAGGTCGGCGTGCCGTCGCTGCGCAGGATGATCATGTCGTCGAGCTCGGCGTTGGCGACGCGGACGGTGCCCTGCACCAGATCGTCGACCACCGTCTCGCCGTCGCGCGGCGCCTTCAGGCGGATCGCCGGCGCGACGCCAGGCGGCGCCTCGGCCGGGTCGCGGTC
Source organism: uncultured Alphaproteobacteria bacterium (assembly GCA_963773345.1). GTDB lineage: Bacteria > Pseudomonadota > Alphaproteobacteria > Acetobacterales > Acetobacteraceae > Palsa-883. The sequence continues at coordinate 1,000,630 of CAVZBG010000011.1, forward strand.
GCGCCAGCGCCCGTCGTAGCGCGGCGGGCGGCCCTCGGCGAGCGCCTGCTCGCGCATCGCCTTCAGCTCGTCCGGCGTGCAGTAGCAGCGATAGGCGTGCCCGGCGTCCAGCATCTGCTGCGCCACCTCGGCATGTCGCGCGCCGCGGGTGGACTGGAAGACGGTCTCGCTCGTCGCGTGGCAGGTCCAGCCAGTCGAGGCCGTCCAGGATCACCTGGGTGGCGGCCTCGGTGCTGCGGTCGCGGTCGGTGTCCTCGATGCGCAGCAGGAAATCGCCGCCGTGGTGGCGGGCGAACAGGTAGTTGAACAGCGCGGTGCGGGCGCTGCCGATGTGCAGCAGGCCGGTCGGGCTGGGGGCGAAACGGGTGCGGACGGTCATGCGGGCACTCCCTAGCACGGGCGTTCATCTCCTGTAGAGGCGCACGCCGTAGTCTGCCGGCATGTGGCCTCGGTTTCCCTTGGGTTGCCCTTGGCGCGGCTGACCCTGGCGCGCGGTGGAGGGCTTGCGCGGCCGGCGTTGCCGCCGGGGTGGCGTGCCTGGTCGCCGGCCTGGTTCGCTTCGGCGCCGGCCTGGCTGGCGGTCGAACGTGGCCGCCTGGTGCTGTGGCTGCCGGTGCTGATGGGCGTCGGTGTGCTGACCTACTTTGCCCTGCGGCAAGAGCCGCCGGTTTGGGCGGGGCTGGTCCTGCTGCTGGCGGCTGCGGTCGGCGCCGGCCTGGCGCGGCGGCTGGCGCTGCTGCGCGCCTCCCTGGCGGCGCTGGCGGCATTCGCGCTTGGGCTGGCCGCAGCACAGTTCGCGACCTGGCGCGCGGCGCCGCTGCAGGTGCTGCCGACCCACGCCGTGATCCTGACCGGGGTGGTGCGTGAGGTCGATCTGCTGCCCGCCGGGCGCCGGCTGATGCTGGAGGCGGTACGTCTGGACGCGGACAAACCCCCGCTGGACCGGCTGGTGCGCGTGCGCCTGCGCACCTCCGACGCGGTCGAGGTCGCGACCGGCGACACGGTACGGCTGCGCGCGCTGGTGTGGCCGCCGGACTCGCCGGCCTATCCGGGCGGCTGGGACCTCCAGCGCGACGCGTTCTTCGCCGGGCTCGGCGGCTCGGGCTTCGCGCTGGGGCCGGCGGAACGCCTCGCCGAGGCCGATCCGTCCGGCCTGGCGCGGCGCGTGCAGCGCCTGCGTGAGCGCATCGGCGCCCGCTTCATCGCCGGCATTCCGGGCGCCGCCGGCACGATCGCCGCGACCCTGTTCACCGGCATGGCGGGGGCCATCCCACAAGCCGACCACCAGGCGTTTCGCGACTCCGGGCTGGCGCACCTGTTGGCCGTCGCCGGGCTGCACATCGGCATTGTCATGGGCTGGGCCATGTTCCTCACCCGCGCCGGGCTGGCGCTGTGCGAGTACACGGCGCTGCGCTGGCCGACCAAGCAGCTTGCCGCCTTCGTCGCCCTGGCGGCCGGCGGCTGCTACATGGTGCTCACTGGGATGCACGTGCCGATCGCGCGCAGCTTCGCCATGGCGAGCCTGTTCACGCTGGCGGTGCTGCTCGGGCGGCGGGCGATCTCGCTGCGTGGGCTGGGCCTGGCCGGCGTCGCGCTGATGCTGGTCGAGCCGCAGGAAGTCCCCGGCGTATCGTTCCAGATGAGCTTTGCCGCGGTGCTGGCGCTGATCGCCGGCTACGAGGTGCTGCGCCCGCGGCTTCAGGCGCTGCGCGGCGAGGGCGGCTGGCGCGGCAGGCTGAGCGTGAACCTGGCCATGCTCGGCTTGACCTCACTGCTGGCGGGAACCGCCTCGGCGCCGTTCGGGGCGTACCATTTCGGCCGGATCCAGGTCTATTTCGTCCTCTCCAACATGCTGGCGGTGCCGCTGACGGCACTATGGGCGATGCCGCTGGGGCTGCTGGCGCTGGCGCTGATGCCTCTGGGGCTGGACCGCTTGGCGATGCTGCCGATGGGCTGGGGGATTGAGGCGATCCTATGGATCGCGCGCACGGCCTCCGCCCTGCCGGCGGCGACGCTGCCGGTCCCGCACGCGCCGGCATGGGGGCTGGCGCTGGTCGGGCTGGGCATGGCATGGCTCGGGCTGTGGCGCAGCCGCATCCGGCTGGCCGGGATTGCGGTGCTGGCACTCGGGCTGGCCTCGCCGTTGCTGGCCCGGCCGGCGGACCTGCTGGTCTCGGCCGACGGGCGGCTGATCGCGGTGCGCACGGCGGATGGGGTGTTCCTCGAGCGGGAGGCCGGCGCATCGCGCTTCGTGCGCGACGACTGGACCGAGTACCTGGGGGGACGGTCCGATGCGGCCGATGCCGAAGGTCGGGACGGCGGCGGACGGCGGGTTGACGTGCGATGCCGCCGGGTGCCTGCTGCGGCCGCGCGCCGGTGCGGCGGCGGCGCTGCTGGTGCGCGGCGCGGTCTCGCCGGCCTCTTGCCGTGCCGCCGCGATCGAGGTGGCGGCCAAACCGGCACGTCACCTCTGTCCGCGCCCCTGGCCGGCGCTAGTCGATCGGTTCACCGTCTGGCGGTACGGCGCGGTGGCGGTGTGGCTGCGGCCGGCGGGCGTGACGATCGTCAGCGACCGCGCGTTTCGCGGCACGCGGCCCTGGGTGGTGCCGCTGCCCCCCAAGCGCAAGGCGGCCGAGGCGCCGCCGCCCACGCTGCCGATGGCGCCGAGCGAGGGGCAGTCGCCAGAAGAACCAGAAGAATGAGGGCGCGGGCGTCGTCGCTCGAGCGGGGCGTCTGGAGAATGCATTCCTACGAAACGCTGACGCACGCCACGCCGTGCCACACCTGCGTCCCGGAGGCGAACCATGCCGTCCGCCGCTCGCATTGGGATCGCGCGCGGTCGGAACAAGCAGCGCGGTTCGGGTGAAAGACGCTTTGCAGTACGCTGCCGCGGTTTTTGCGTCGGTCGCCGCACGGGCCCGCGCCTTGCGCAGCCGGTCGGCGTTGCTGAGATGCCGTGCACACCTGACTGCCGACTTCGCCGCAATAAAATCGCCGCCGGAAATGAATGCAGCGGCAACGTACGTTCCTATATAGATACGTTCCATGACCCGCCGATGTTCGGCATGCGCAAAGGCAACGCCGGTGATCTCCGACCGGACATTCACCATGACGGGAGAGTGTCCCCCGGCGGAAGAATCCCCCTCGCCCCGGCGAAGGCGCCCGCTTGCGACCCCGCAACCAGGTCACCGGATCTTGCCAGCGCGCGAGACCGCGCCGCGGCATCGTCCTGTCCAAGGTAGCCATGGTACCACCGGGTATGACGCGGGCGCATGTGCGGTTGCGGCGTCTGGAACACTGCCACGATCCAGCCGCCAACGCGCCCATCCTCCAACCCAACGGGGCCCGGCCGGCACCAGGTGAACGGTATAATGAGATGATGGTATAATACCTCTTGACCGTCCTGCACGCGGGCGGTTCAATTCCGCGCGGATACGCTTGCATGGAAAGCCGATTCACTTGCCTTCGTTGTCGTCCTCGGTCACGCAGGTTGCCCCGATCCGTCGTCGGAAGCTCTCCGAGGAAGCGGCGCAGCGCATCGAGGCGATGATCGCCGAAGGCACCTTCCCTAGCGGCACCCTGCTGCCGCCGGAACGGGAGTTGATGCAGCTTTTCCAGATCGGCCGTCCCTCGATCCGCGAGGCGCTGTACGCGCTCAGCCGCATGGGCTTGGTCGCGATCAGCTCCGGCGAGCGCGCCCGCGTAACGACGCCCACGCCCGACCGGCTGATCACCGAGCTGTCCGGCGCCGTCCGGCATTTCATGGGCCAGCCCAACGCCGCGGCCCATTTCCGCGAGGCGCGTGCCCTTTTTGAAACCGGCGTCGCGCGCATCGCGGCAACGCGGCGGACCGCGCAGGACCTGGAGCGGCTCGAACATGCGTTGCGCCTCAACGAAGAAGCACGCTGGAATCCCGGTCGGTTTGAACAGACGGACGTGGGGTTCCACTACGTGCTTGCCGCCATCACCGGCAACCCGATCTTCGCCGCGGTGCACGACGCGCTGGTCGAGTGGCTGACCAGCCAACGCACGATCGCCTTGAGCGTCGACGGCGTCGAGGCCATGGCCCTGGCCGCGCACAAGCGCATCTTCGCCGCCGTCCGCAAGCGCGATCCGCGCGCGGCCGGCGAAGCGATGGCGCAGCACCTGCAGGAAATCAGCGACGCCATCCAACGGGCAAACGAGATCCATCCCGACACGACCGCCCGCGCCGCAAAGGAGCCAAAGGCATGACGGAAAAGCTGCCGCGCATCGGCTATATCGGTGTCGGTTTGATGGGTCACGGTGCGGCTGGCAACATCCTGGTCAAGGGCTACCAGGTTACGGTTCTCGGCAACCGCAACCGCGCCCCGGTGGAAGACCTGCTGCAACGCGGCGCGCGCGAGGCCCACTCTCCCGCCGAGGTGGCAGCGTGCTCCGACGTCGTGTTCACCTGTCTGCCCTCGAGCGTGGAGGTGGAACAGATCGTGCTGGGCCGCAATGGTCTGCTCGCCGCGTGCCACCCGGGCATGATCCACGTCGATTCGACCACGGCGGACCCCGCATCCACGCGCCGGCTGGCGGCGGAGTATGCCAGCCGCGGCGCCTTCATGGTGGACGCCCCCATGGGACGCACGCCGAAGGAGGCGGAAGCCGGCACGCTCAACACCTTCATCGGCGGCGATCCCGCGACGCTGGCCCGCGTGCGGCCGATCATCGCGTGCTACGCCGATACCATCGTCGAGGCCGGCCCGATCGGCAGCGGGCATACGCTGAAGCTGGTCAACAACTTCATTTCGGTGGGAACCAGCGCGGTCATCGCCGAGGCGGTGGCAACCGCCGCCAAGCTCGGTGTCGATCTCGCCAAGCTTTACGCGGTCGTCTCGTCCGGCGGCGCCAACAGCGCCATGTTCCAGATGATGATGCCCTGGGTGCTGCACGGCGACGACAGCCGGCTCAAGGGGCCGCTGCGCATCGCCGGCAAGGACCTGCGCTTCTATTGCCGCATGGCGGAAGCGGCGACCGCTCCGGCGTTCGTCGCCCAGGCGGCATCACAGATTTATCAGTTGGCCAATGCCCGCGGCAACGGCGACCGCTTCATTCCGACCCTGCCCGGTATCCTGGCCGAGCTGATCGGCAGCAATATCCGTGCCCTGCCGTGAGTGACGCCGCTTGCCTGGCCGCGGCACCGCTCGCCGATTTCGCCGCCGCCCTGTTCGCCGCCTCCGGCTCCGGCGAGACCGAGGCGCGCATCGTCGCCGACCATCTGGTGCAGGCAAACCTGGCGGGACACGACAGCCACGGCGTGATCCGCGTGCCGAAGTACCTCGATTGGGTGGCCGATGGCGGACTTGTGCCGAATCGCAGTGCACGGCTCGTCGTCGATGCGGGTGCGCTAGCCGTCGTGGACGGCGAATTCGGCTACGGCCAGGTGATCGGGCGGCAGGCGATGGCGATCGCCGGCGATCGGGCGCGCCGGCACGGCATCGCGGTGGTCGGCATCCGCAACAGCGGTCACCTCGGGCGTATCGGCGCGTGGCCGGAACAACTGGCGGCCGCCGGCCTGGTCTCGGTGCATTTCGTCAATACCTCGGGATTCGGCATCCTGGTGGCGCCATTCGGCGGCAGTGAACGACGCCTCTCGGCCAATCCGATCGCCGCCGGCGCGCCCGGGCCGGAGGGGCCGATCATCCTCGACATCGCCACCGCGGCGATAGCCGAGGGCAAGATCCAGGTGGCGCGTAACAAGGGCGAGAAACTGCCGCCGGGGCAGGTGGTGGACGGTAGCGGACAGCCCAGCGTCGATCCGGCCGCGTTCTATCGCGAGCCGCCGGGCGCCATTCTGTCGTTCGGCGGGCACAAGGGTTCCGGCCTGTCGATGTTCTGCGAAATCCTCGCCGGCAGCCTGACAGGCGGCGGGTCCAGCCACCCGCGCAACCCGACCGCCTGGCGGCTGGTCAACAACATGGTGACGGTGGCATTCGATCCGCGCGCGATCGGCCCCGACAATGATTTCGCAACGGATCTGGGCCGCCTGACCGGTTGGGTACGCAGCGGCCGCCCCGCGCGGGACGACGAACCGGTGATGTTGCCCGGCGAGCTCGAGCGCCGCACCTGCGCGGCCCGTCGTCGTGATGGCATCCCGCTCGATGCCGAAACGTGCCGGCAGCTCGCGACGGCTGCGAGGTCGCACGGCGTTGCGGTGCCACGTGCAATTGCGGAGGCGGCGCATGACTGAGAACGTGGTGCAGGCGACGTTGCAGCGCGGCGGGGCGTCCTGGGGCGTGATGGCGTTCGAATTCTTCACGCCGGGCCTGTGCGGCGTGCTGGCGGCCGCCGGGGCGGACTTCGTGTTCCTCGATATGGAGCACAGCGGCGTCGGCATCGATACCATCAAGGCACAGTGCGCTTTCGCGCGCGGCGCCGGGATCACGCCGCTGGTGCGGGTGCCCTATTGCGAGCGCCATCTGGTGACCGCGACGCTCGACGCCGGCGCGGCGGGCATCATGGTGCCCATGGTGGAAACGCCACAGCAGGCCGAAGCCCTGGCATCCTGGTGCCGCTATCGCCCCGAGGGCACGCGCGGCCTGGCGTTCGGGGTGGCGCACGACGCCTATCGCGCACGTCCGGCCGCGCAGGCGATGGCGGCGGCGAATGCGGCGGTGATGGCCATCCCGCTGATCGAGTCGGCGCGCGGCATCGACAACGCCGCGGCAATTCTGGCTGTGCCAGGCATCGACCTTGGCTGGCTGGGCCATTACGACCTGTCCGACAGCCTCGGCTGCGTCGGCGCGTTCGACGACCCGCGCTATCGCGCGGCGGAGGCCAGGCTGCTCGCCGCTGCGGAACAGACCGCCAAGCCGCTCGGCTGGCTGGCGGCCGATCCTGCGGCCGCGAAAGCCGCGCTGGCGCGTGGCTATCGCTGCCTGTGTCTGGGCACGGATGTCGCGCTGTTGCGTGACGCGCTTGCCGGCGCGCTTGCCGCCGCGAAGGACTGACTGCATGCAATAACCGACCTTGGGAGGGAGACCCGTAATGAACCGTCGCAACCTGATCACCGCCAGCAGTGCCGCCGGCATCGTGCTCGCCGCCACCGCCGCCCCGAATGCCGCCCAGGCACAGTCCGACGGCATGTCCACTCTGGATCGTATCCAGCGCGACAAGAAGGTGCGCATCACCGCTGAGATCAACTCGCCGCCGTTCGGCATCCTGGACAAGGACGGCAAGCCGGACGGCAGCGAAATCGCCACCGCCCGCCAGCTTGCCAAGGACTTGGGCGTGGAGCCTGACCTCGTGCAGGTGACTGCGACGCAGCGCATTCCCGCCCTGCTCGCCGGCCGTGCCGATATCGCGATCTCGTCGCTGTCGATCACCATCGACCGGGCCAAGACGATCGCGTTCTGCTCGCCGCACGGCGCGCTTTCCATCGTGGTCTGCGGCCCAAAGAAGACGGCGATCTCCGGCGCGGCCGACATGGCGGGCAAACGCATCGCGCTGACCCGCGCCACGCTGGAGGAGGCAACGGTGCCGAAGGTGGCGCCGCACGGTACGGACATCGTGTTCTTCGACGACATTTCCGCGACGATCCAGTCGCTGCTGTCAGGCCAGGTGGACGCCGCCGGTATGTCGGCGTTTGCGGCGAAGTCGATCGCGGATCGCAACCCGGCCGCCGGGATCGAGACGAAATTTACGGTGACCACGGCGTATTATTCGCCCGTGGTGCGCCAGGCCGACGAGTCGCTGCGGCACTGGATCGATACCTGGGTGTTCGTGAATTCCCGCAACGGTGTGCTTGCCGGGATCTACGAGAAATACACCGGGGTAAAACTGCCGCCGCTGCCGACCATCTAGGGATTTGCGCCCGAGGCACCCCGCGGCGTCCGTCCGATGGGCTACGTGTTTCAGTTCGGCGTGGTCTGGGACCATCGCTGGGATTTGCTGGCCGGCGCCTGGCTGACGCTGCGGCTTTCGGTGGCAGCGTTCCTGATCGGCCTCTGGCTGGCCGGCCTGCTCGCCTATGTGCGGCAGGCCGGCTCCGCCGCGGCGCGGTACCTGGCCACGCTGTACATCGAGTTCCTGCGCAACACGCCGCTGCTGGTCCAGTTGTTCGTGCTGTACTTCTCGCTGCCGATGCTCGGTCTGCGCATGACGGCCGATCAGGCCGCGCTGACCGGGTTGGTGCTCAACTTCGCCGCCTATGGCGCGGAGATCCTGCGCGGTGGAATCCTCTCGGTCGGGCATGGCCAGATCGAGGCGGCCCAGGCATTGGGCCTGTCGCGCTGGCGGGTGTTTCGCCATGTCGTGCTGATGCCGGCGCTGCACGTTTCCTACCCGGCGTTGGCCAGCCAGTTCGTGTTGATGATGCTCGGCTCGTCCGTCGTGTCGGCGATTTCGGCAGTGGACCTGACGGCGATCACCAACACGCTGCAATCGACCACGTTCCGCTCGTTCGAGTTCTACTTTGTTACAACTGGGCTGTATTTGCTGATGACGCTGCTGGCGCGACTGGTGCTGGGGGTGACGTACCGATGGCTGTTTCCCCCGGCGTTGCGCCGCAGAATCGCATGACCCGGGATTTCGGATGGCATGAGCTGCTGTTCGTGCTGACCGGCCTGTGCTGGACATTGGCACTGTCGGCGGTGGCACTGGCGGTTGGCAGCCTCGGCGGACTGGTGGTGGCGTTGGCACGGGTGTCGCAGGTGACGGTGCTGCGCTGGCTGGCGTCCGGCTATATCAGTCTGCTGCAAGGCACGCCGGTGCTGATGCAGTTGTTCCTGGCGTTCTATGGCCTCGCGGTGCTGACCGGCGTGCAGATCGCACCGTGGCCGGCGGTGATCCTGGCGTTCACGCTCTATGCGGCGGCGTTCCTCGGCGAGATCTGGCGCGCGGCCATCCAGGCGGTGCCCCACGCGCAATGGGAGGCGGCGTTCGCACTCGGACTTCGCCGACCGGTCATCATGCTGCGCGTCGTGCTGCCGCAGGCCGTGTTGCTCGCCATTCCGCCGACGGTGGGATTCCTGGTGCAACTGATCAAGGGCACGGCAGTTGCGTCCATCATCGGTTTCGTCGAGCTGACGCGGGCCGGGCAACTGATGGTCAACGTCACGTTTGAGCCGATGCTGGTCTATCCCTTGGTGGCGCTGCTGTATTTTGCCATCTGCTGGCCAATCTCGGCACTTTCGCTGCGGCTGGAGCGACGGCTGAACGTGAGCCGACGGCCGATCGAGCGGGTTACCGGCGGCGTGTGAGCGGCGTTCGCCCGGCGAACACCACGCCCGACCGCGGGCAGCATCAGAGTGATGGCATCTGATACCGCCCGTCGAACGGAAACACACTCAGCATAATAGCCGACCTTCCCGGCTACGACGGGTCGAACGGTCAGCGCCGGGGGGCAAATCAGTTCTTTCGACGCCTGGTATCGCATCGGACCGGAAAGCACATCGCAAGGCCCATGTCAGCCATCGCCTACACCCCCACCAACCCCTTCGCGAACTCCGCCGCATCGAACGGCCGCAAATCCCCGACCTGCTCGCCCACCCCCACCGCGTGCACCGGAATCCCGAAACTCTCCGCCAGCGCCACCACCACGCCCCCGCGCGCCCAGCCATCCAGCTTCGTCACCACCAGCCCGGTGACATCCACCATCTCCTTGAACACCCGCACCTGCGGCCAGCGCGTTCTGCCCCGTCGTCGCATCCAGCACCAGCAGCACCGAGTGCGGCGCGCTCGGATCCTGCTTGCGCAGCACGCGGATGATTTTTCGCAGCTCCTCCATCAGCGCGGACTTGTTGTGCAGCCGCCCCGCCGTGTCGATCAGCAGCAGGTCCGCGCCCTCGGCCCGCGCCCGGGTCAGCGCATCGAACGCCAGGCCGGCAGCATCCGCGCCCGGCATACCCGTGATCACCTCGCAGCCCGTGCGCTGGCCCCAGATCTGCAACTGCTCCACCGCCGCGGCGCGAAACGTGTCGCCGGCGACCATCACCACGCGCTTGCCCTGCTCGCGATATACCTGCGCCAGCTTGCCGATCGTCGTGGTCTTGCCGGTGCCGTTGACGCCGACCACCAGCACGACCTGCGGTTTCAATGCCGGATCGATCGGCATCTCCCGCGCCACCGGCGCCAGAATGGCGGACAACTCCTCGGCCAGCGCGGCGCGGATTTCCTCCTCGCTCACCTCCTTGCCGAACCGGGTGCGGCGAAAACTCCCGATCACCCGCGCGGCCACCGCCGGGCCGAGATCGGCGGAGATCAGCAGCTCCTCCAGCTCCTCCAGCGCCGCGTCGTCCAGCCGGCGCTTGCGGATGATCGAGGCGATCCCCTCGGTCAGTTTCTGCGTGCTGCGCGCCAAGCCCTGCTTGAGACGCGCGAAGAACGCACCCAGCGCCATCAGGCAGCCTCGGCCAGCAGGTGCGTGGCGGACGCGCCGGTCACCCGCGCTGCGACCACCTGCCCGGGCGCGTGGGGCGCACTCAACCGCACGGGCGCGAAGTGCTCCGAATGCCCGGTGGCATGGCCCTCATCGTCGGCCTCGGTCAGCAGCGCGATGCGCGCGCCGACTTGTCCCCCGAGGAACCGCGCCACCGCCGCCTGGCCGATCGCGCGCAGCCGCGCCGCCCGCTCGCGCCGCACCGCCCTCGGCACTGCGGGCATGCGCGCCGCCGGCGTGCCCGGGCGTTCGCTGTAGGGGAACACGTGCAGGAACGGCAGGTCGGCCTCGGCCAGGAAGTCCAGCGTCTCGGCGAACAGCGCATCCGTTTCGGTCGGGAACCCGGCGATCAGGTCGGCGCCGATCGCGATGCCCGGGCGCAGCGCCCGCGCCCGGGCGATCGCTGCCAGCGCATCGCCGCGCCCGTGCCGCCGCTTCATCCGCTTGAGGATCAGGTCGCTGCCCGCCTGCAGCGACAGGTGCAGGTGCGGCATCAGCCGAGGCTCTTCCGCCACCAGCCGCCACAGCTCGGCGTCGATCGCCGCCGGATCGATCGAGGACAGCCGCAGCCGCCCCAGCTCCGGCACCAGCGCCAGCAGCCGCCGCACCAACTGGCCCAGCGTCGGCGCGCCCGGCAGATCCCCGCCATAGCTGGCGATATCGACGCCGGTCAGCACCACCTCCCGGTAGCCGGCGTCCAGCAGCGCGCGCACCTGCGCCACGACCGCGCCCACCGGCACGCTGCGCGACGGGCCGCGGCCGAACGGGATGATGCAGAAGGTGCAGCGATGATCGCAGCCCTGCTGCACCTGCACGAACGCGCGCGCCCGTCCGGCGAACCCGGTGACCAGGTGCGCCGCGGTCTCCCGCGACCGTCATGATGTCGGCCACCGCAGAGGCTGCGCCGGGCGCCCAGCTTTCCGGCCGCAGCTTCTCCGCATTGCCCAGCACGCGCGCCACGCCGGGCAACGCCGCCCAAGCCTCCGGCTTCAGTTGCGCCGCGCAGCCGGTGACGACGATGCGCGCATCGGGCCGGGCGCGCGCGGCACGGCGGATCGCCTGGCGCGCCTGGCGCTCGGCCTCGGCGGTGACGGCGCAGGTGTTGACGATGATCATGTCGTCGCGCGCGCCCGCGTCGGCGGGATCGGCGCGGGACGTGAGGTCCCGCATCACCTCGCTCTCATAGGCGTTCAGCCGGCAGCCGAAGGTGAGGATCTCGACGCTCATGCCGGATACGCCGCCAGGTCGACGCTGCCGGTGAAGGCGGTGACGACCGGCCCGGTCATCAGCACGTGGCCGTCGGCGCGCCATTCGATGTCCAGCAGCCCGCCGTCCATCACCACGGTCGCGCATCGCGCGGTCAGGCCGCGCCGGTGCGCGTTGACCAGCGCGGCGCAGGCGCCGGAGCCGCAGGCCAGCGTCAGCCCCGCGCCGCGCTCCCACACCCGCAGCCGGAGGCGCTCGGGTGCCAGGACCTGGGCGAAGCCGATATTGGCGCGCTCCGGGAACAATGGGTCGTGCTCCAGCGCCGGCCCCAGCATATCGATCGGCAGCGCCTCGACCTCCTCGACGAAGAACGTTGCATGCGGGTTGCCCATGCTGCACGCCGCCGGATCGGCCACCGTTCCCAGCGCCAGGTCCAGGTGCAGCGTATCCATCCGCCGCGCCAGCGGCACATCGGTCCAGTTCAGGCCTGCCGGTCCCATGTCCACGGTCACCCGCCCATCGTCCAGCAGGTCGGCCGGCAGGTTGCCGGCGACGGTGCGGATCACCTGGTGCCGCCGCCCGGTCTCCCGCGCCAGCTTCTCCACGACGCAGCGCGTCGCGTTGCCGCAAGCGCCGGCCTCCGCCCCGTCGGGGTTGCGGATGCGCATGAACGCGTCGGCGTCCGACCCATCCGGCGCCGGCTCGATGATGATAAGCTGGTCGCAGCCGATGCCGCGCCGACGGTCGGCCAGCGCCGCCGCCCGCGCCGGCGTGATGCCGAGCGCCGCCGCCCGCGCGTCGAGCACGACGAAATCGTTGCCGCAGCCATGCATCTTCACGAAGCTGGCGATCATGGCGCCTTATATGGGGCGGCGCCGCGGGGCGGAAGGGCGGGGCGTCGGTGTCGGGACGGTGGCTCGGTCAGCCGCGGGGCATCAGACCGGAATGTCGTGCTCCGGCTGATGCCAAGGCCGACCGTCGGTCAGGCCGGAAGATGCGATCCCGCGACGGCCGCCGGCAATGGCCCGGAAGGCGCGGACAAACGGGGTGATCAGTCCACCGGCGATGGTGTGGGGGGCGTGCTGGCTCGGCTCGACCCCGAAGGTGATGCGTTCGGCCCGCCGAAGGGGGATGCGCAGCGTGCCGAACAGCCAATCGAACACAGCGAGGCCGGCGCCGAGGTTCCGGCCAAAATGGTCGGGATCGCTGGAGTGGTGGATCTGGTGGTGGGCGGGGCTGGCGAGGACGCATCCCAGCCGACCGGTGAAGGCGATCCAGATATGGGAATGCTGCAGGTGATAGATGGAGTACATGTAGGCCAGCACGATCACGTTGGTGCCACTGAGCGTCAGTTCGTGACCGCCAGTGCCAAGCAGGTAATCGGTCACTGCGCTGATCGGCGCCATCACCAGGCACACGATGTTGAAGAACACCAGCAAATCAACCGGGTGCACGCGGAAGACGGTCAATGGAGACAGCGTCTCCGCGGTGTGGTGGACGCGGTGGAATTCCCACAGGAACGGGATTTTGTGGCTGAGATAATGGTCCAGCCAGTAGGCGAATTCATACGCCAGGAACATTGCCAACGTCTTGATCGCGACGGCAGGCACAGGCGCGAGCCACGGCCCCGGTGGGGGGCCGAGCCCGGCGATCAACCCCGCGCTGGTCCAGTTGGCCACCGTGGGGGACGAGAGTATCGCCCAACCGATCAGGCTGCCGGTGATCGTGGTGTTGAGCAGACAGAAGCCAAGGTCGGCGCGGGTCGATCGACCAAGGACCAGCCAGCGCGGGAAAATGGCGCGGCGCAGCAGCTTGAGATCGGTACTTCGGCGTTGGGCGCGGCGGCGAAGCGTGATGGTGACGCCGGCGATGACGAGGGCCAGGGCCAGCGAGGCCGCAGACAATGTCGAGCCCGGAGCAGCCAGCATCTTCCACACTGCGGGCAGCGTCAGGATCACGACCGGCAACGCCGTGGCCGCCGCGAGGACGCGCCAGCGGGTCGCAGGAGTGCGGACTGCGTCAACGACCGCCCGTGCGACCGTTTTCAGACCCGCGCCCGGTGGACCAAAAGCATGATTTCGCAGCAGCGATGCCAATGGCGACACCTGACATGATGGATGACATCGTATCGCCGCAACGGCGTTACAAAGTCGTTTCGACAGGCGACGTGGCCGCCAGGCCGCCCACACTGCACGATCGGGAAGCCGCCATGGCGGGCCGATGCGGGCGCGGTCTCCGCCGATCCCGCGCCGGCCGCATGGATCAAGCCAGCTCGAAACTGTTGTAAGACGGTGACGCAGGACGGCTGGGGGAGACAGCGATGCAGGTGCTGATCGCAGGCGGCGGCATCGGTGGGCTGGCGACGGCGCTGTCGCTGCACCGGGTCGGCATCGCGTGCACGGTGTTCGAGCAGGTGCGCGAGCCGCGGGAACTCGGCGTCGGCATCAACACCCTGCCGCACGCCATCAAGGAGCTGGCGGCGCTGGGCCTGCTGGACGCCTTGGACCGGGCCGGCATCCGCACGCGCGACCTGATCTACGCCAACCGCTTCGGTCAGGTGGTGTGGCGCGAGCTGCGCGGCACCGACGCGGGGCTCGATACGCCGCAGTTCTCCATTCACCGCGGGAAGTTGCTCGGCGTGCTGCTGGCGGCGGTGCGACGGCGGCTCGGCCCGGACACGGTGCGCACCGGTTGCCGCCTGGTGTCGTTCGCCGAACGCCAGGACGGCATTACCGCGACGTTCGAGCAGCGCGACACCGGCGGCACCGTCGAGGCGACCGGCGACGCGCTGATCGGCGCCGATGGCATCCACTCCACGCTCCGCGCGCTGTTTTACCCCGACGAGGGCCCGCCGATCTGGAACGGCAGCATGTTGTGGCGCGGCGCTGCCGAGTGGCCCACCTGGCGCGACGGCCGCACCATGATCATCGCCGGCGGCATGGGCGCGAAGTTCGTCTACTACCCGATCCACGCTGACCCGGCGCGCCCCGATATGCGGCTGACCAACTGGGCGGTGTTGGCCCGCGTCACCGAGGGTGCCGGCGCGCCGCCGCGGCGCGAGGACTGGAACCGACCCGGCGCGATGTCCGACCTCGAACCCCTGGTGCGCGCGCATTTCCGCCTCGATTTCGTCGATCCGCTGGCGCTGATCCGTGCCTCCGGCGAGTTCTATGAATACCCGCTGTGCGACCGCGAGCCGTTGCCGCGCTGGTCGTTCGGCCGCGCAACGCTGCTGGGCGACGCCGCGCATCCGATGTATCCGGTCGGCTCCAACGGTGCGAGCCAGGCGGTGCTGGACGCGTGTGCATTGGCGCGGCACCTGGCGGCGGGGCCGGACGTCGCCGCCGCGCTGGCGGCGTACGACGCGGAACGCCGGCCGATGACCGCCGAGATCGTGCTGAACAACCGCAAGGGCGGCCCGGAGCGGGTGATCGACGTGCTGGAAGCCCGCGCGCCGGATGGTTTCAGCGACCTGGACGCGGTGGCCTCGTTCGCGGAGCGCGAGGCGATCGTACGCGGCTATGCGGCCATGGCCGGGTTCGCCAAGGAGCAGATCAATGCGCCGCGATGACGCGACGAAGTCCAAGCTGACTCGCCGGCGCGTGTTCGAGGCCGAGGCAAGACGGCAGTGCCTCGCGGCCAACGCGGCCGCCCGCGATCCGGACAGCGATGAGGCAGGCGTGATGCGGGAGTTGGAAGCCAATCTTGCCGAGTTCGCCGACGAGTGGTCATAGGTATTGTACGGATTCAACGACGTGGAGGCAGTCGCATCGTATGCCGAACGCGAGGCGATCGTCCGCGGCTACGCCACCAGGCCGGGATTCGCCAAGGAGCCGATCAATGCACCGCGACAAACGCCATCGGGCTTGCTGACCGTGCCCTTCGTATTATATGGCGTATCACATAGTGAATGACATTGGAGGGCAGCATGGCGCGCACCGGCACCGCGTTGAAGGCCGAGGTTCTGACGTTTCGCCTTGATCCCTTACTCAAACGCGAAGTGATCCGGATCGCGCGAACCGAGCACAAGCCCGTCGGCGAACTGCTGCGGGAACTTGTCCAGGAGCGCGTCGATCGCAAGCGCCGTCTGGCGTTTGAGGCCGAGGCACGCCGGCAATCTCTGCTGGTCGCCGCCGCCGCCCGGGATCCGAACAGCGATGAAGCGGCCGTAATGCGCGAGCTGGACGCAAATCTTGAAGAGTTCGCACGGGAATGGAAATAAATCGCGGCGACCTGATCATCGTCGCGCTGACCGGCGATTATGGCAAGCCAAGACCAGCCCTCGTCGTCCAGTCCGATGCGTTCCGCGAGGTGCCATCCGTGACGGTGTTGCCGTTGTCGGGAGATCTTCAGGAGGCACCACTGGTGCGCATCACGGTCGAACCGCGCACGAGCACCGGCCTGACGAAGCGATCGCAGGTCATGATCGATAAGGCTGTAACGGTACAGCGCCTTAAGATCGGCCGGCGCATCGGTCGCGCCGATAGCGAGACAATGCGCGCGATTGATGCGGCGCTGGCCGGGTTCCTGGGACTGAATTGACGCGTAGCGGCGGCAAGCCGCGCGTGGGGGAAAACGTATGACGCTGCCGCTCGGCGACCTGCCGGACACGCGCTATCCCGATCCGCGCATCGAGGCGCTGGACAAGCGCTTCCGCTACCGCCAGGCCAACGCCGCGATCGAGCGCATCGCCACCGGTTTCCGCTGGGCGGAAGGCCCGGTCTGGTTCCGCGACGGCAATTACCTGATCTTCAGCGACATCCCCAACAACCGCATGCTGCGCTGGCTGGAGGAAGACGGGCACCTGTCGGTATTCCGCGCCCCGTCCAACTACACCAACGGCAACACCCGCGACCGCGAGGGCCGCCTGATCAGTTGCGAGCACGATACGCGCCGCGTCACCCGCACCGAGCTCGACGGGCGCATCACCGTGCTGCTCGACCGTTACGCGGGCAAACAACTGAACGCGCCGAACGACGTGGTGGTGGCGGCCGACGGCGCGGTGTGGTTCACCGATCCCGGCTACGGCATCGACGGCCCATACGAAGGCCACAAGGCGGCAGCGGAACTCCCGCGCAACGTCTACCGCCTCGACCCGCGCAGCGGGGCGGCGACGGTGGTGGCGGATGATTTTGTCCGTCCGAACGGCATCGGCTTCTCTCCGGACGGGGCAAAGCTCTATGTCGTGGAGTCCGGCATCACGCATGGCGGCCCCTCGCACATCCGAGTCTTCGACGTCGACGGCCCGCGCCTGCGCAACGGTCGCATCTTCGCCGAGGACTTCGCCCCCGGCATGACCGACGGGCTGCGCTGCGACGTCGACGGCAATGTCTGGTGCAGCATGGGCTGGGGCGATCCGGCCGAGGACGGTGTGCGCTGCTACACCCCGGACGGCGCACTGATCGGCAAGATCCACCTGCCGGAAGGCTGCGCCAATCTGTGCTTCGGCAGTCGGAAGAAAGACCGGCTGTTCATGTGCGCGAGCACCTCGGTCTACGCGCTGTATGTCAACGCCGAAGGCGCGATGGTCCCGTAGCGCCAAACGCCGGTAACGCAAAACGTAGGGCGGATCAGCGCAGCGCAATCCGCCAAATGCTGCTCGGACCACCACGGGAAGCCGGCCGTTGCCCGCCGGTCGGTCGTTCCTGTGCCGTCACAGCAGCGTGGTCTTCACACCCGACGGCGGCTCGGCCTCGCCGAGGCGCCGATCCAGCGTGCACAGCGTCGCGCCATGATCGGCGCCGATCGCCAGATGCAGGGCGTCGCCGGCCCGCAGGCCCAGCGCGGCCTGGTCGGCGAGCCACGCCGCGGTGCGGAACTGAAGGCCCGACACCGGAAGTATGGCGAAGCTCTCTGCCACCAGGCGAGAGAACATCGCGAGTGCATTGGCGCGATGGCTCGCCTCGATCCGGCCGGTCCGCAGCCTGATCGACAGGGCCGCGGAGAACTCGGTCGTCACTCATTCGCTGATGGCGAGGCGTTCCGGCTCCTGCGCGGCGAGCCGGGCCTGCATGCGCGCGGTGTCCGCCTCCCGGGTCAGCGCCGCGACCAGCAGGGAGGTGTCGAGATAGAGCGTCAATAGCGCGCCGCATCCCGCACCCGGCGCATGAACTTGCGGGCGGACTCGCGCTGTGGCGGCATGGCATCGGTCATCGCGCGCAAGGCGGCCAGATCGATGCGTTCGCGTGGCGTCTCGACCGCGGTGATCTGCGCGACCGGGTTGCCCCGGCGGGTGATGCGTGCCGTCTCGCCGCTGCCCGCCCGCGCGACCAGCTCACTGAGCTGCGCCTTGGCGGCGGCGAGACTGATGCTGCCCATGAAGTTCTCCTGACCAAGTAATTGGTCACATTGAGCAGGATCCGACCCGCCGGACCAACCAATTCCGCCCGCCCCAACCGTAGGGCGGATCAGCGCAGCGCAATCCGCCCGCGGCGCAGCAACTACCGCGGCGTCCAGCCGCTGGACACAAGCGGTCCGGCTGGACCGGGCGCGGGGAAGGCGGCGGATTGCGCTGCGCTGATCCGCCCTACATCGGGGCCTCACCCCGCGCCGCGCATGCCGCCTGCACCAGGGGCACCAGTGCCCGATACTCTGCCGCGCGCGGCGCGTTCGGCCGCCACGCCAGGCCGATCGTCCGCCATGCCCCGGCCCCGCTCAACGGCCGCAGCGCGATCGGCAACCCGGCGGCGATGCCACCCTCGACCGCCAGAAGCGGCAGCAGCGTCACGCCCATTCCGCTCGCCACCATCTGCACCAGCATGTGCAGGCTGGTTGCCGCGTAGTCCTCTGACGTTCCGGCATGGCCGAGCCCGTGCTGGCGGCACACCTCCAGCGCCTGGTCGCGCAGGCAGTGGCCGTCCTCCAGCAGCAGCAGCCGCTCGCGCGCCAGGGCGGCCACCGGCACGCGCGGCCGCGCCGCCAGCGGATGATCGCGGGGCAGCGCGGCCAGGAACGCGTCCCGCCCCACTGGCACCGTCGAGGCGCCGCCGCAGGCGCAGGGCAACGCCAGCAGCGCCGCGTCGATCCGCGCCTCCTCCAGCCAGTCGGTCAGCCGCGCGGTCACCTCCTCACGCAGGTGCAGCCGCAATTGGGGAAAACTCTCGCGCAGGGCCGGCATCAGGCGTGGCAGCAGGAACGGGCCGATGGTCGGGATCACGCCCAGCCGCAGCGGCCCGCCGAGCGGCGCCCGCGCGGCATCCGCCACGTCGGCGACTGCCTCCAGCGCCGCCATGGCCCCACGCGCGGTGCGCACAAGATCGTGACCCAGCGCGGTGAACACCACGTTCTTGCCGGCCGCCCGGTCCAGGATCCGCGCGTCCAACTGCCGCTCCAACTGGATGATGCCGGCCGACAGCGTGGATTGGGTCACCGCGCAAAGCTGCGCCGCGCGGCCGACATGCTGGGTTTCGGCCAGCGCCAGCAGGTAGCGAAGCTGCTGCGGCGTGGGCAGGGGCCTCATCGATTTTTCCGATCATACTCGCCGACATTACTCATTGGCACGATCGGCTCGCCTGCGCCATACCCCGCGCCGCATCCGCCAGGCGCGCGGGGGCGCAGCATGCCGGCCGTCGGCGACAGCTTCTGCGAAGTCTTGGCGAAACCGTGCAGGACGGCGCGTCCGCAGGGTTGACACCGCAATGCCGGAAGCCCACGCCACATCGTGGTGGTTGGTCCAGACACATGCGCGATTGCGGTGCGCAGTCGCGCCGAACATCGAGCGTGACTTCTCAGAGGGAGATCGACATGAACGACGAAAGCAAGTGCCCGGTGGTGGGCGCGACCCACACACACACGACCCTTGGGGGCATGTCGAACCGAGACTGGTGGCCGAATCAGTTAAACCTGAAGATGCTCCACCAGAACTCTCCACTGTCCAACCCGATGGGCAAGGCGTTCAACTACGCCGAGGCGTTCAAGAGTCTCGACCTGGATGCCGTGATCAAGGACCTGCATGCATGCATGACGGCGTCGCAGGACTGGTGGCCGGCCGACTACGGTCACTATGGGCCGTTGTTCATCCGGATGGCGTGGCACAGCGCGGGCACCTACCGCATCGGCGACGGCCGCGGCGGCGCCGGCTCCGGTTTGCAACGCTTTGCGCCCCTCAATAGCTGGCCGGACAACGTGAGCCTGGACAAGGCGCGCCGGCTGCTCTGGCCGATCAAGCAGAAGTACGGCCGGAAAATCTCCTGGGCCGACCTGATGGTTCTCGCCGGCAACGTCGCCCTGGAGTTGATGGGGTTCAAGACCTTCGGTTTCGCCGGCGGTCGCGCGGACGTCTGGGAGCCCGAGGAGGACGTCAATTGGGGGGTCGAGGACACCTGGCTCGGCGACAAGCGCTACACCGGCGACCGGCAGCTCGATAATCCTTTCGGCGCCGTGCAGATGGGCCTGATCTACGTCAATCCGCAAGGGCCGAACGGCAAGCCGGATCCGATCGCTGCGGCCCGCGATATCCGCGAGACGTTCCTGCGCATGGCGATGAATGACGAGGAGACGGTTGCGCTCATCGCCGGCGGGCACACGTTCGGCAAATGCCATGGTGCGGCCGATGCGGACAAGTATGTCGGCCGCGAACCCGAGGCGGCCCCCATCGAGGAGCAGGGCTTCGGCTGGAAAAACAGCTTTGGCACCGGTAAGGGTGACGATGCGATCACCAGCGGGTTGGAAGGCGCGTGGACGACCAACCCGATCAAGTGGGACCACAACTACCTGGAAAACCTGTACCGCTATGAGTGGGAGCTGACCAAGAGCCCTGCCGGTGCGTACCAGTGGACTCCCAAGGACGCATCCGCACAGGGCACCGTGCCGGATGCCCACGATCCGTCGAAGCGGCACGCTCCGTTCATGCTCACGACGGACCTCTCGCTGCGGATGGACCCGATCTACGCGCCGATTTCGAAGCACTTCCTCGAGCATCCGCAGGAGCTTGCCGACGCGTTCGCCAAGGCGTGGTACAAGCTGACGCACCGCGACATGGGGCCGCACTCGCGGTACCTTGGCCCGCTGGTTCCGGCGGAGCCGCTGCTGTGGCAGGACCCTGTTCCGGCCGTGGATCATGCATTGATCAACGAGCAGGACATTGCTGCTCTGAAGGCCAAGATCCTCGCATCCGGACTTTCGATCTCGCAACTGGCCACGACGGCCTGGGCGTCCGCGGCAACGTTCCGTGGCAGCGACAAGCGCGGTGGGGCGAACGGGGCGCGGATTCGCCTCGCGCCGCAGAAGGACTGGGAGGTCAACCATCCGGCCGAACTCGCGAAAGTCCTGCAGGCGCTGGAAGCAATCCAGTCGGCGTTCAACAGCGCGCAGTCCGGCGGAAAGAAAGTCTCGCTTGCCGACCTGATCGTTCTGGGCGGCTGCGCAGCCGTCGAGGCGGCCGCGAAGAACGCCGGGCACGCCATCAAAGTTCCCTTCACCCCCGGGCGCACGGATGCGTCCCAGGCGCAAACCGACGTGCACTCGTTTGCCGTGCTGGAACCGACCGCGGACGGGTTCCGCAACTATCTCGGGAAGGGACAGAACACGCCCGCGGAGGAGCTGCTGGTCGATCGGGCGCAATTGATGACATTGACCGCCCCCGAGATGACGGTTCTCGTCGGCGGCATGCGTGCCCTGGGCGCAAACTTCGCGGGATCCAAACACGGCGTCTTCACCAAGCGGTCAGGTACGTTGACCAACGATTTCTTCGTGAACCTGCTCGACATGCGCACGATGTGGGCGCCGTCCTCGACATCCCCAGGCGTGTACGAGGGGCGCGATCGCGGGACCGGCGAGCTCAAGTGGACCGGCACCCGCATCGACCTCATCTTCGGTTCGAACTCCCAGCTTCGCGCCGTCGCGGAGGTCTATGCATGTGACGACTTGCAGCAGGCGTTTGTGCATGACTTTGTCGCTGCCTGGGACAAGGTGATGACTCTCGATCGCTTCGACCTGGCTTGATCACAGCGGAACGGTCTTTCTTCGAGGGCTTGCGACGCCACGACCGATCATCGGGCGTCGCGCCCTGTCCAGTCTGTTCGACGCCGGGCGCCCGATCGTCTGCCCATCCGCATCGACGCGACGCGCGGTCCGTTCCCGACGGGCCGCGCAAAGCATGTGGGTCTGGCACCGACTTGCCTGCCTGCCGGATCGACGCCACGTCTGCCCTGCGGCAAGCTGCGACATGGCCTTGGTTGGCGGTGTCGAAGCCGCAGGATCTGCAGAGGTGACCATGTCCGACCCGCGCGATGCGCTGTGCGATTCCGTGGATGGCCCGGTGCTGATGGGCCACATGCGCGAGCTGGCGCGCTGGGTAAAGCTGTCGGGCACGCCGGACGAGCTGGCCAGCCTGCGATACTTCGAGGCGCGCATGGCCGAATACGGCTACCGCACCAAGCTGCTGCTGCACGACGCCTACATCAGCCTGCCCGGTGCGGCACGGGTCGAGGTGGACAACCAGGTGCTGACCAGCATCACGCATTCGTTCTCGCGCGCCTCGCCGCCCGGCGGGATCACGGGGCGGCTGGTCTATGTCGGCGACGGCGAGGACACGGATTTCGCCGAGAACGACCTGCGCGGCGCGATCGTGCTGACCGAGGGCATCGCCAGCCCGGCACAGGCGGCGCGCGCCTCACGTGCCGGCGCGATCGGGCAGGTGCAGATCAGTCCGCACGAGCATCTGCACGAGATGTGCGTCTCCCCGGTGTGGGGCAGCCCGTCGCCGGAGACGCTCGCCCATCTGCCCAGCACCGTGGTCTGCACCGTGTCGCACGACGACGGCGGATTGTTGCGCGAGCGGCTGGCCCGCGGCGAGCAGCCGCGCGTCACGCTGCATGCCGAGGTCGATACCGGCTGGCGCAAGACCCCGATCCTGGTTGCCGAGCTGGACGGGCCGACGCCAAATGGAGCAGGGGGGACGGGCCGTTCATCCTGTTCTCCGGTCACCACGACACCTGGTACTACGGCGTGATGGACAACGGCGCAGCCAACGCAACGATGCTGGAAACGGCACGGCTGCTGGCGCGGGAGCGGGCGGCCTGGCGGCGCGGTCTGCGGTTGTGTTTCTGGTCGGGCCACTCGCATGGACGCTATTCCGGCTCCACCTGGTATGCCGATCAGCACTGGGAGGAGCTGGAACAACGCTGCGCCGTGCACGTGAACGTCGATTCCACCGGCGGTATCGGCGCCACGGTGCTGACGAACACGGCGTCCGCGCCGGAACTTGCCGCGCTGGCCGCCGAGGCGATCCGCGCGCGGGCAGGGCAGAACTATGCGGGCAAGCGCATGTCGCGCTCGTCCGACCAGTCGTTCTGGGGCATTGGCATTCCCGCGATGTATGGCGCGCTGAGCGAGCAGCCGCCGTCACCGGTCAAGATGCGCAACGCCTTGGGCTGGTGGTGGCACACGCCGCACGACACGCTGGACAAGATCGACGAGGCCAACCTGGTGCGCGACACCAAGGTCTATGTGCACACACTGCATCGGCTGCTGACCGATCCGGTGCTGCCACTGGATTTTGCCGCGCACGCGGCCGCGTTGCTGGCGGAGCTTGCGTCGTTGCGCGATGCGTTGGGTGAGCGTTTCGATCTTGGCAGCCTGATCGCAGCGGCGGAGGGATTGCGCGCGGCAGCCTCCCGCGGCGGTGCGTCGGACCAGGCATTGATGCGCGCGTCGCGGGCGCTGGACCCGCTGTACTATACGACCGGGGATCGTTTTAGCCACGATCCGGCCCTGCCGCTGCCGGCGTGGCCGGTGTTGCAGCCGCTGCGCGACCTGGCGAAGACCGCACCGGAGTCGGATCAAGCGCGGTTCCTGACGGTCAGTGCCACCCGCGGGCGCAACCGGCTGCGGCATGCGCTGCGTGTTGCGACTGCCGCACTGCTGTAACAAAACCTGGCACCAAGTTCACCTCTCCCGGTCTTCGCGGGAGAGGTCGGCGAGCGGAGCGGTTGAGCCGCGAAGCGGATCAACGGTGAGGGTGGTGCACGCGGCACCACCCTCACCCGCGTCGCAAGTGCTCCGCGACCTCTCCCGCGAAGAGCGGGAGAGGTAGGCAGGGCTCCAGGCTGCGGCTTCACCGATCGCGCAGCTTCGGATCCAGCGCATCGCGCAGCGCATCGCCGAACAGATTGAATCCGAACACCGTCAGCATGATCGCCAGCCCCGGGAATATCGCGATCCACGGCGCGGTCGTCGCGTATTCCTCGGCGCCGCCTTGCAGCATCAGCCCCCAGGCCGGCACCGGCTCCTGCACCCCGAGGCCCAGATAGGACAGCGACGCCTCCGCCAGAATCGCCTGCCCCACGAACGCGGTCAGCATGATCAGGAACGGTGCCATCACGTTCGGCACCATGTGTCGCAGAATGATCCGCGTGTGCCCGTAGCCGCAGGCGCGCGCGGCGTCCACATACGGCACCTCGCGGATCGGCAGCGCGCTGGAACGCACCACGCGCGCGCAGCGCGGGATCAGCGGGATGGTGATCGCGACGATCACGTTGTGCACGCCGGTGCCGAAGATCGACACGATCGCCAGCGCCATGATGATCAGCGGGAACGCCATCATGATGTCCATCACCCGCTGCGTAAACAGATCGATCCGTCCGCCGAAATAGGCGCTGCCCACGCCCAGCACCAAGCCGGCCAGGCCACCGACGATCGCCGAGCTGAAGCCGACGATCAGCGCGGTGCGTGCGCCGAACACGATACGCGAGAAGATGTCACGTCCCAACTGGTCGGTGCCCAGCAGATGAGTCCAGCTCGGCGACTCGGTCATCGCGCCGAAGTCATTGGCGGTCGGGTTGTACGGCGCGATCCATTCCGCCCCCAGGCCGAGCACGGCGATGACCAGCACGATCGCCATCCCCAGCGTGCCGATCGGCTGACGACGGCAGAACTCCAGTGTCACGCCGAGCACGGAGCGCTTGATCGCGAACGCCTCCTCGGCGATTTCCTGCGGCGCGAGCTGGAACGGTGCGCTGGCGGACATGGCGCTTTCCCCTTTCAGGCGAAGCGGATGCGCGGATCGAGCCACGCATACAGCAGATCGACGACAAGATTGGTCAGCACGAAGATGGCGACCACCAGCATCACCAGGGCCTGGGTCAGCGTGTAGTCCTGGTTCTGCACCGCCAGCACGAACAGCCGCCCGATGCCGTTCAGGTTGAACACCTGCTCGGTCACCACCAGCCCGCCGATCAGGAAGGCGAACTCGATGCCCAACAGCGTCACGACCGGCAGCAGTGCGTTCTTCAGCGCGTGGCGGTTGATGATGATCCGGCGCAGCAGGCCCTTGGCGCGCGCGGTGCGAATGTAGTCCTCGCGCATCACCTCCAGCATGGTCGAGCGCGTCATCCGCATCGATACCGCGGCGTAGCGGTAGCCCACGGTGATCGCCGGCAGCAGCGTCATCGACAGGTTGCGGATCGGGTCCTGCCACAGCGGCACATACTCGATCGGCGGCATCCACGGCGAGCCGCTGATCGCCTGCGTCACATTCAGCACCAGGATGATGCTGAGAATGCCGAGCCAGAACGAGGGCGTCGCGATGCCGGCGATCGCGAACGTGCGCACCAGCAGGTCGAGCCAGGTATTCTGCTTCAACGCCGAAATGGTGCCGAGAGGGATCGCCACCACGATGGCCACCACCGCGGCCAGCAGGGCGATTTCCAGCGAGATCGGCAACCTGGTGCCAATCTCCAGGATGACCGGCTTGCCGGACCACATCGAGTTGCCGAGATGGAGCGTGAACAGGTCCCAGATATACGCTGCGAACTGCACCAGCATCGGCCGATCGAGCCCGAGCTCGGCGTGGCACATCTGCACCGAGTGCTCGCTGAACGAACTGCCGCCGGACCCCAGCCGCACCACGCAGATGTCGCCCGGAATCAGCCGCATCAGGACGAACACCAGCGTGGCGGCCCCGAGCAGCGTGGGGATCACCATGAACACCCGCTTCAGGATGTAGCGGTACATCGCTTCCCTCCAATTCCGCCCGCGCCGCGCTGCCGGTTCCGGCGACCGGACAGCGCGGCGCGGTGCGTCACTTGTCGAGCCAGATCGTCGCCAGGTCCTGGTTCACGTAGTGGCTGGGACCGATCTTCCAGCCCTTCATGTAGGACCGTGCGGGCAGCATCCGGTACCACCACAGCATCGGCCACTCATACGCCTTGGTATCGATCACGTAGGTCTCATACTGGCGCATCAGCGCACGCTGTTTGGCGAAGTCGGTCTCTTTCAGCATCTTGTCGTAGATGGCGACCTCGGCGGGGTCGTCGTAGCCGCCGTAGTTCTCGGTGAACACCGAGCGAGGCAAGAACTTCTGCGTGTCCATCAGCGGATTGACCACGCCGTTGCAGTTGGCCTCGACCACCACATCGAAGTTGCCGTCGCGCATCGCCTCGAACCACGGCCCGGTCGGCACGACCTTCTGCGTGGCGTGCACGCCGATCTTGCTCCATTCGTCGATGATCCAGGTGCCGACGAACATGTAGGGCTGGTCGACGTTGCGGTTGAGCAGCTCGAAGCTCAGCCCGTCAGCGCCGGCCTCATGCAGCAGGCGTTTCGCCTCGGCACGCGACTTCTCGATATCCGGCCAGAAGCCGGCCAATTGCTCCAACTCGGGCTTGGTCGCGGCCAGCGGCGAGCCGGGAAACACGATGCCGCCGACGGTGTGGACGTCGGCGATCTTCGCGAGTGCCGGCGCGCCGTGCCACTGGTCGATCGCCAGCAGCAGCGCCTTGCGCACCCGCACGTCGTCGAATGGCTTGCGCTTGGAATTCGGCGTGATCACGTTGCCGCAGTTCCAGTCGCTGGTCTGCACGGTGATCTTGTCGCCCAGCTCCTGCTTGAGCTGGTTGATCGCCGCGGGCGGCAGGCCACGGAACTCGGTCGCCGCGCGGTCAGCGCGGATCGCGTCCACCCGCACCGATTGCTTCGGCGAAAAGATGCCGACGAACCCGTCAAGGTAAGGCAGCCCCTCGTGGTAGTAGTTGGGGTTGCGCTTGCCCTTGATCGACTGGCCGAGATCGTAGCTGACGAACCAGAACGGTCCGGAGCCCATCACGTTCTTCTCGTACCAGTGCGGATCCTTGTCGAGGATCTTCTTCTCGTAGATCATCGCGTACGGATCGGCCAACGCCGGCAGGAACGCCGTGGTGGCATATTTCAGGTGGAACACCACGGTCGTCGCGTCGGGCGCCTCGACCTTGTCCACCATCGAATACCATGATTCCCGTGCGCTGGAGATCCCTTCCGGCGGGAAGATGATCTCGTTCCAGCTTGCCGCCACGTCGGCTGCGGTCAGCGGCGAGCCATCCTGGAACGTCACGCCCTCGCGGATCTTGAACGTGTAGGTCTTGCCGTCGTCGGTCGGCGTCGGCATGTCCGTGCACAGGTCGCAGTAGAAATGCGTGGTGTCGGACGGGTTTTCCGGATTGAGCCGGATCAGCACGCTGTAGAACGGCGCGATCGTGTGCACCAGCGCGTAGGTCGTTTCGCGGTGCGCGTCAAAACTCGGCGGTGCGTCGGCCGGGATCATGTAGGTCAGGATCCCGCCGTGCTTCGGCGTTTCGTCCGCGCTGGTCGGCGACGCAGCCCCGGCGACGAGAGCGGCCCCCAGCAGGGCCGCGCCAAGACCGCCTGTCAGTGTCGTTGCTTGCATTCTTGTTGTTCCCCCTGTCACGAGCGCCGGGCCGGCGCCTTGCCGTCGTTTCGGTGAGCAACGCATGCAGTGCCCGCCGCAGTCTTGCCGTCACCTCCAACGCGATCGCAGCTTCGTCATCGGCGCCTGCCTGGTGCCTCATCGCCGCTTGTTCCTCGGTCATCGCACCTCGTCGCACGCCACGAAATGCCCCGGGCGCAGCTCGCGCACCTGCGGCCGCGACCGCTTGCAGGCGTCCACCGCGATTGGACAGCGCGGATGGAACACGCAGCCCGAGGGCGGATTGATCGGACTCGGCACCTCGCCCTGCACGGGGCGAAAATCGCGCGCCTGCTCGATGCTTGGATCCGGCACCGGGACGGCGGCAAGCAACGCCTTGGTGTAGGGATGCTGCGGGTTGTCGAACAGCTCGTCGCTGTCGGCCAGCTCGACGATCCGGCCCAGATACATCACCGCGACGCGCTGGCAGAGATGGCGTACCACCGACAGATCGTGCGCGATGAACAGGTAGGTCAGGCCGAACTGTGCGCGCAGATCCTCCAGCAGGTTCACCACTTGCGCCTGGATCGACACGTCGAGCGCGGACACCGGCTCGTCGCAGACGATGAATTCCGGCTCCAGCGCCAGTGCGCGGGCGATGCCGACGCGCTGGCGCTGCCCGCCCGACATCTCGTGCGGGTAACGGTCCGCAAAACTCGGGTTCAGCCCGCAGACCGACAGCAACTCGCGCACCCGCGCGGTGCGTTTGCCGGCGTCGGGCTGGATGGCGTGGACATACATCGGCTCGCCGATGATCTCGCCCACCTTCATGCGTGGATTCAACGAGGAGTATGGGTCCTGGAAGATCACCTGGATGCGCCGGCGCAGTGCGGTCAGTTCCTTGCGGTCCAGCCCGGCGATATCGACGCCGTCATAGATGATTTCGCCCGCGGTCGGCTTCTCCAGCCGCAGGATGCAGCGCCCGGTGGTGGTCTTGCCGCAGCCGCTCTCGCCCACCAGCCCCAGCGTCTCGCCGCGGCGGACGGTGAAGTCGACGCCGTCCACCGCCTTCACCTCGCCCACCGTGCGGCGGGAGACGATGCCCTCGGTGACCGGGAAGTGCATGCGAAGGCCCTTCACCTCCAGCAGCGGGCGCTGCGGTGTGACGGAGGCACTCACGCCGCCGCCCCCGTCTGATCGACCAGGGCCTTATTCGCGCGCGCGTCAGCGGCACGTGTCGCACCGGCGATGTCGTGTGCGTGGAAGCAGGCGGCCAGGTGGCCGGCTTCGCCAACCGGCGCCAGTGCCGGGCGTGCCTCGGCGCATGCATCGGTGGCGAAACGACAGCGCGGCCGGAACGCGCAGCCGCCGTCCAGCCGCGTCAGGTCCGGCGGCTGTCCATCGACTGGATCGAGCCGCATCTGCCGCGGCCGGTCCAGCCGCGGCACCGAGCGCAGCAGCGCCATCGTGTAGGGGTGCCGCGGGTCGTGATAGATCGCGGGCGCGGTGCCGCTTTCGACGATCCGCCCGGCATACATCACGTTTACCCGGTTGGCGTAGCGCGCCACCACGCCGAGATTGTGGGTGATGATGATCAGCGCGACATTCAGCCGCTGCGTAAGCTGCTTCATCAGCTCCAGGATCTGTGCCTGGATGGTGACGTCGAGCGCGGTCGTCGGCTCGTCGGCGATGATCAGCTTGGGCTCGCAGGCCAGCGCGATGGCGATCATGACGCGCTGACGCATGCCGCCGGAAAGCTGGTGCGGATACTGCTTCAGCCGGCGTGCCGGATCGGCGATGCCGACCAGGGTCAGCAGCTCGATCGCGCGCCGGTGCGCGGCGTCGCGCTGCATGCCGCGATGCTGCTCCAACCCCTCGGTGAGCTGCCGGCCGATCGTCAGCACCGGGTTCAGCGAGGTCATCGGCTCCTGGAACACCATGCCGATGTCGCCGCCGCGAATCTGACGCATCGCGGCGTCGTCGAGGCCCATCAGGTCGCGCCCGGCGAACAGGATTTTTCCGCCCGTGATGCGCCCCGGCGGGTCCGGGATCAGCCGCAGGACCGACATCGCACTGACCGATTTGCCGGAGCCGCTCTCGCCGACGATGGCAACCGTCTCGCCGGGATCGACGGAATACGAAACCCCATCGACCGCGCGCACGACTCCTGCGCCGGTACGGAACTCGGTGTGCAGATCGCGAATTTCGAGTAGTGGCGGCAAAGGCCCCCTCTCAGACGTTGGCTCCCTTGAGCAAGGTATAGCAATCGGTTGCGCGACTGTCACCAACACGCAGCGCCGCGAGCGCAATGGGTCGTCGCGGGCGCGCCAACCCCTGGCGCTCGAACCGCTGCAGAGTTGCGGGTCAGGCTGGTGGGCGCGACAGGGATTGAACCTGTGACCCCCTCCGTGTCAGGGAGGTGCTCTCCCGCTGAGCTACACGCCCGGCCGCCGCGGAAGCGCCGCTTCTAACGCGCTCCCGCCGCCCGCGGCAAGCGCCCGCGGAGAACCCGGGCAACCTCCCACGCAGGCCAGCCGCACGCTTGGCACGTGACACGCGCGCTCACCCCGGCTTCAATGGCGGCATGGATATGCAAGTCCCCGCAACGAGCCTGGACCCGGCGCCACCGCTCCGCCTCGCCCGCCCGGCACGCCAGACCGCCCCCCTGGTGTTCGCCTCGCCGCATTCCGGCCGCGACTACCCTTCGGAATTCGTCGCCGCGGCACGGCTCGACCCCGTCGGCCTGCGTCGCAGCGAGGACTGCTTCGTCGACGACCTGTTCGCCGAGGCTCCCGGGCACGGCGCCCCGCTGCTCGCCGCCACTTTCCCCCGCGCATTCTGCGACGCCAACCGTGAGCCGTGGGAGCTCGATCCGGCCATGTTCCAGGACGCCCTGCCGTCCTGGGTGAACGCCACTTCCCCGCGCGTCGGCGCCGGGCTCGGCACCATCGCGCGCGTGGTCGCCTCGGGTGAGGCGATCTACCGCGACAAGCTGCATTTTGCCGAGGCGGAACGGCGGGTGCGTGGCTACTGGCAGCCGTTCCACGCCGCGCTGGAGGCGCTGATCGAACAGACCCGCACCGTTTTCGGCGCCTGCCTGTTGATCGACTGCCACTCGATGCCGGCGCATGGTTGTGCCGGGCGCGGTGTTGCCGTGCCGATCGATATTGTGCTCGGTGATGCGCACGGCACCGCCTGTGCCGCGCGCGTCACCCGCCGTGTCGAGCAGTTGTTCATCGCGCTCGGCTATACGGTGCGGCGCAACGATCCGTATGCCGGCGGCTACATCACCCGCCACTACGGCCGCCCGCGCGAAGCCGTGCACGCGCTGCAGATCGAGGTGGCGCGCCGCCTCTACATGGACGAGACGCGGATCGAGCGGGGTGCCGGCTTCGCCAGCGTCCGGCGTGACCTGTCCAGCCTGATCGGCGCCATTGCCGCGGAAGCCGCCACCCTGCTGACCGGCTGACCACCGGCACGGCACGTCGGGCGAGGCCAGCAGCAGTTCGGAAGGGGCCACCCGGCCGATGGTCAGTCCCGCGGGACCAATTCGGTGGCGTCGCGGTGACTCGACCGCGCCGATGACCAGATAATGCCCGACGGTCATCGCCGGCGGCTCGGGGATCTCGAGCGCGCCCGGCTTCAGGACGAACGTGCGTTCGCTGGCATCGGTCGCGTGCTCGCCGGAGTCGGTCATGCTGAGTGCCCCGCCCGCAAAAGGCCGCCGTCCGGACAGGTGCGGAAACGCGGCGGCGTCAAGCGGGCAATCGGCGGCGACACCAAGTCCTTGTGATCAGGCAAAAAAATGGCGGCGCTTGTGGCGCCGCCAAGTTTAGGGAGGAAACGTCCAAGAAAGCAGACAACGCGGCCGAAGCCACATTGCTGCGGTGCACAATGTAGCGAGTCACCCCCGGCTTCGCAAGCGAATTTTTGCAATGCAGCATTGCTGGCGCGACGGGCCACGCCTTTGCTCGCCCGACGGCGCATTGGCCCGCGCCTGGTTACGTTTTGTTTAGCTCTTGCCGGCAGGATGGCGCCATGCACATCCGCGGACCGACCATCGCACTGTTCGCCTGCCTGCTTGGCGCCGGCTGGCCTGGACCGGCCTGGGCCGAGCCGCTGGTGGCCGCGGTGCCCGCGCCTGGCGCGCTATGCCGCGGGGCCATCGCCGCAGCCGAGCAGTCCGGGGCCATCCCGTCGCTGCTCATGGCGGCAATCGGCCGGGTCGAGAGCGGCCGGCGGGATCCGGTCACTGGCGCGGTGGCGCCCTGGCCCTGGACGATCAATGCCGACGGGCAGGGCAGCTTCTACGATACCAAGGCACAGGCGATCGCAGCGGTACGGGCGTTGCAGGCGCGCGGCGTCAAGTCGATCGACGTCGGCTGCATGCAGGTGAACCTGGTGCACCATCCCGACGCCTTTTCCAGCCTGGACCAGGCGTTCGACCCGTCCGCCAACGCGACCTATGCCGCGCACTTCCTGAACGAATTGCATGCCCAGACCAACGACTGGCTGCGCGCCGCGGGGCAGTACCACTCGTCGACGCCCGAGCTGGGCACCCCCTATCAGGTCAAGGTGGCGGCGGTGTGGACGGAAGAGCGACACTTGGCGGGTGACCTGCCGCCGATGGCGCGGGCTTGGCCGATGACGCCCGGCGCGCTGCCGCCCATCGCCGGCGGAGGGTTCCATGGCGTCGTGCCCACCATGCCGCACGGAATGCACCCGGTCGGACGCGACCTGAGCGCCTATCGTGCGGCGCCGGTCCTGTTCGCCACCCGCGCCCCGGCGATGATCCGGCGGGATTAGCCGGTCTGCCGGGTGCAGGAGGAAACAGCGTAGCGCCTTCTTTCGCTTGCGTCGCATCGGCGGATATCCAGGGATCATTGAAGACGGCGCGAGGCGCGACGCTTTTGCGCCGACGTTGCGTGCGCGACGGCTGCACAGCAAGCCCAGACAGGCCGAGCGCACTCTAACCCGGCAGTGCCGGCCGTTCTGTCGCCATGCGACGCAGATCCGCGTACAGCTCCGCGAGGGGAATTTCGACGCCGATTTCCGGCATCATCAAGCGATCGCCCTCCGTCAGTGTAGACGCCGCCCAGGTCTGATCCCGCCGCTCAAAAACCATCGCCCCAATACTGTCCTGCTCGAGAATGACGTAGCGCAGGATCGATGGTGTCGCCTGGTACACGCAGACCTTCTCGATACGATCCGTGCGCGATGTGCTCTCACTCAGTACCTCGAACACCACAACAGGGTTCTCGATGACCTGCGTGCTGTCGGTTTGGGGCACGCAGCTTACGACCGCGTCCGGATAACGCGCCCGGCCGTCGACGACGATCTTCACGTCCGGCCCGAACGGCTCGTAGAGCTGACCCTCAAGCCGCCGCTCCAACGCGCGATGCAATCTGCGCATGATGCGGTTGTGCGCGACCGTGCTTCCGGTCATCGCGACCGCCTGAAAGCCGTCGAACTCGAAGCGCGTCGGCTGGCGTTCCTCCCAGGCGAGGAATTCTGTCAGTGTCATCGGCTTGCGCAGCGCAACATTCATGCAACGGACCCTGGCACGGACCGGCTCGCCTGTCGCGCCGCGTCACGCGGGCCTTATGCCGTCCGGTCGCCCTCCGCGCCCAACGCCGCCTGCGCCGCGGCCAGCCGCGCGATCGGCACCCGGTACGGGCTGCACGACACGTAATCCAGCCCCACCGCGTCGCAGAACGCGATCGACGCCGGATCGCCGCCGTGCTCGCCGCAGATCCCCAACTTCAGGTGCGGCTTGACGGCGCGGCCCTTCTCGGTGGCCATGCGCACCATTTCGCCGACCCCGTCGACATCGATCGAGACGAACGGGTCCTTCGCCAGGATGCCCTGCTCGATATAGGCCGGCAGGAATTTGCCCGCGTCGTCGCGCGACAGGCCGAACACGGTCTGTGTCAGGTCGTTGGTGCCGAAGCTGAAGAAATCGGCCACCTCAGCGATCTTGCCGGCCAGCAAGGCCGCGCGCGGCAGCTCGATCATCGTGCCGACGGTGTATTCGATCGTCGTGCCGGTTTCGGCGAACACCTGTTGCGCCACCCGGTCCACCTGGGCGCGTGTGATGTCCAGTTCCTTCTTTGTGGCGATCAGCGGGATCATGATCTCCGGGATCGGCGCCGTGCCGCTTTCCTTCGCGACGGCGATGGCGCCCTCGAAGATCGCGCGCGCCTGCATCTCGTAGATCTCGGGATAGGAAATCCCCAGCCGGCAGCCGCGATGGCCCAGCATCGGGTTGGCCTCGGCCAGCTCCACCGCGCGCCGGCGCATCGCTTCGACGTCGCTGCCCAACGCCGTGGCGACCAGGGCGAGCTCGGCGTCGGCGTGCGGCAGGAACTCGTGCAGCGGCGGATCGAGCAGCCGGATGGTCACCGGCATCCCGGCCATGATGCGGAACAGCTTGTGGAAATCATCACGTTGGAACGGCAGCAGCCGCGCCAGGGCGGCGCGCCGACCGGCCTCGTCGCGCGCCATGATCATCTGGCGGACCGCGCCGATGCGTTCGGGGTCGAAGAACATGTGCTCGGTGCGGCACAGGCCGATGCCCTCGGCGCCGTATTTCTTCGCGGTCTCGGCATCCAGCGGGGTTTCCGCGTTGGCGCGAATGCCGAGCCGGCGGTTGGCGTCGGCCCATTGCATCAGCGTGGCGAAATCGCCGGACATTGCCGGCTCGACCATGGCGACCGTGCCCAAGAACACCTCGCCGGTGCTGCCGTCAAGGGTGATGATCTGGCCGGCGCGCACCACGCGCCCGCCGGTCGACAGCGTCTGCGCATTGTAGTCCACCACGATGCCGCCGGCGCCGGCGACGCACGCGCGGCCCATGCCACGCGCCACCACTGCGGCGTGGCTGGTCATGCCGCCGCGCGTGGTCAGGATACCGCGGGCGGCATTCATGCCGTGGATATCCTCCGGGCTGGTTTCCACCCGGACCAGGATCATCGCCTCGCCCTTGGCGGCGCGGCTCTCGGCCTCGTCGGCCGTGAACACCACGGCGCCGGAGGCGGCGCCGGGGCTGGCCGGCAGCCCCTTCGCCAGCAGCGTGCGCGGTGCCGCCGGGTCGAGCGTCGGATGCAGCAACTGATCGAGCGCCGCGGGATTGACCCGCTGCACCGCTTCCTTCTCGGTGATCAGCCCGGCATGCGCCATCTCGACCGCGATGCGCAGCGACGCCGCAGCGGTGCGCTTGCCGTTGCGCGTCTGCAGCATGAACAGCCGCTTGCGCTGGATAGTGAACTCCATGTCCTGCATGTCGCGGTAGTGTTTTTCCAGCGTCGCGCGGACCTGCACCAGCTCGGCATAGGCCGCGGGCATCGCTGCTTCCAGCGACACCTCGCCCGGCTTGGCACTGGCGTTGGCCATCGGTTGCGGCGTGCGGGTGCCGGCCACGACGTCCTCGCCCTGCGCGTTGACCAGGTATTCACCGTAGAACGCGTTTTCGCCGGTGGACGGGTTGCGCGTGAAGCACACGCCGGTGGCACAGTCGGTGCCCATATTGCCAAACACCATGGCCTGCACGTTCACCGCGGTGCCCCAGTCGGCGGGAATGTCGTGCAGGCGGCGATAGGTGATGGCGCGATGGTTCATCCAGGAGCCGAACACCGCGCCGATGGCGCCCCAGAGCTGTTCCTCGGGGTCCTGCGGGAACGGTTTGCCGGTTTCCTCGGCCACCATGCGGCGGTAGCCGGCGATGACGGTCTGCCAGTCGCCGGCGCTGAGCTGGGTGTCCTCGGTCACGCCGGTGTCGAGCTTGGTCTGCTCGATGATCTCCTCGAACCGGTGGCTATCGACTCCGAGCACGACGGAGCCGTACATCTGGATGAAGCGGCGGTAAGAGTCCCAGGCGAAGCGGGTATCGTCGGCGGCGGCGGCGAGGCCAGCGACGGTCACGTCGTTCAGCCCGAGATTAAGCACCGTGTCCATCATGCCCGGCATCGACACCCGCGCGCCGGAGCGCACCGAGACCAGCAACGGCCGGTCGGCATCGCCGAAGCGCAGCCCCATCGCCTGCTCCACCTGAGCGAGCGCGGTGCGCACCTGGTCCTTCAGCTCGGCGGGATAGGCGTGGTTGTTCTGGTAGAACGCGGTGCAGACCTCGGTGGTGAGGGTGAAACCCGGCGGGACGGGCAGGCCGATCACGGCCATCTCGGCCAAATTGGCTCCCTTGCCACCGAGCAAGTTCTTCATGTCGGCGCCACCCTCATTGTGGCCGGCGCCGAAGCTGTATACCCACTTGCTCATCCGAGCCTCCGTTCGATGTTCAGGGCGAGTCAGCCTTCAAGCCGCGAAAAATCCGCGACGCGGTCCATCGTCGCCTGGAGAAGGTAAAGAAGCCGCAAACGATTGCGGCGTAATTCCGGCTCGGGCGCATTCACGGTCACCTGATCGAAGAATGCGTCCAGCGGCGCCCGCAACCGCGCGAGTTCCACCATCGCGCCGGTGAAATCCTCCTGGCTGAGCAGGCGGGATACAACGTTGATGGCCCCCAGTGCATGATCCAGATCAATCTCCGCCGATTCGCGCAGCAGGGCTGTGTCGGGCGCGGCGTCGTGCGGGCCGTCTTTGCGCGTTTCGATACGCAGGATATTGGCGGCGCGGCGGTAGGCCGTCAGCAGATTGGCCCCGTCGGCCGTGCCGAGCAGCGCGGCCACCGCGTCGGTGCGCGCCAGCAAGCGGGTCAAATCGTCGTCGGCGCCCTGCTCGCCCTTGGCGGCAAACACCGCCGCCAAAACGTCGTGCCGCGCCCCCTCGGCACGCAACTGCACGCGCAGCCGCTCGGCGAGGAAATTTAGGACGCCCTCGGCAATCTCTTCAGGGGCCGGAATGCCTAGGCGCTCGATCTCTTGGCGCCAAAGTGGATCAGCTTGGGCGTCCCACGATTCCACCGCCTGGGACGATATGTTTCCGCGGAAGGCCGATACCTCTTGGGCTTTCGCTTCGATCAGAGGCCGAACGATCGTTCGGCGCAGAGCGTGAAGGCCAGATTTCGCCGCCTCGACGAGTAATGCCCGGAGGGAGAGTCGCAACCGGTTCTCGCGGATGATGCGGATGACGCCCAGGCCGGCGCGGCGCAGCGCGTAGGGATCGCCGGAGCCGGTTGGCTTCTCGCCGATGGCGAAGAACCCAGCGAGCTGGTCCATCTTGTCGGCCAGCGCCACCGTGATCGAGACCGGCGCGGTCGGCACCGCGTCATTCGGTCCCTTCGGCGCGTAGTGGTCGCGGATGGCGTCGGCGACCAGCCGATCCTCGCCGTCGTGCAGCGCGTAATAACGGCCCATAACGCCTTGGAGTTCCGGAAATTCGCCGACTATGCCAGTGACGAGATCGGCCTTGCACAACCGCGCCGCGCAGCGCGCCAATGCGGGGCCGGCATGCACCAGTGGGGCGATGTGCTCGGCCAGTGCCTCCAGCCGGCGCACGCGGTCGCCCTGGCTGCCAAGCCCGGCGTGGAACGTTACCTCGTCCAGCTTCGGCACACGGCTTTCCAGCCGTTCCTTGCGGTCGAGGTCCCAGAAGTGCCGGGCATCGGCGAAACGGGCGCGCAGCACGCGCTGGTTGCCGGCAACGGTGACCGCGCCGCCGTCGCCCGGTTCGATATTGGCGACGAAGCCGAACATCGGCGCAGCCGAGCCGTCGGCATTGGCCAGCGCAAAGTAGCGCTGATTGACCCGCATGGAGACCTGCCTGACTTCGGGTGGCAGGTCCATGAAGGCGGGGTCGATCCGTCCGAGCAGCGGTACCGGCCATTCGACCAGACCGGCCACCTCGTCGAGCAGGCCCGGATCGTCCACCATGCGAAGCCGCTGTTCGGCCGCCAGGCGGGCAACGCCCTCCGCGATCCACCGTTTGCGCTCCGCAGCATCGACCAGGACACGGCGTTCGCGCAGTTTCTCCGCCCAGTCGTCGCAGGAGTGCACCGCGACGGCGCCCGGGGCGTGGAAGCGATGCCCCTCGGTCAGGTTTGCCGCGGCCAGCCCATGCCCGTCATCCGCGCCGTCGCGCAGATCGAACGGGACGACCGCGCCGTCCAGCAGGCAGGTGATCCGGCGCAGCGGCCGCACCCAGGTGAAGCCGCTGGCGCCGCCCCAGCGCATCGATTTCGGCCACGGAAAGCGACGCAGCAGCTCGGGCAGTTTTTCCCCGATCAGCGCGGCGGCGGAGACCGCCGCGGCCCGCTTGTCGAGCACCCAGTAGTCGCCCTCGACGCGAAGCTGCTCCCTGGTGGCGCCATGCTTGCGCAGGAAGCCGGTGAGCGCCTGCTCGGGTGCCGAGGCGCGCGGCCCGCGTTCGGTGCTGCTGGCGGCAGCGACCTCGGGGGCGACGTGCGCGGCAAGCGCAATGCGGCGTGGGCCATAAAAGTTGTGCACCTCGGTGGGCGACAGGGCCGCGAGACTTTCGCCGATCAGCCGCGCCAGATCATCCGCCGCGCGCGCCTGCATGCGCGCGGGGATTTCCTCGCTGAACAGCTCCACGAAGAACTCCGGCATGATCAGTCCTTCAGCGCCGGCTCGATGTCGGTCTGCGAGAAGTCGTTGCCCTTGAACAGCAGTGCTTCACCGGTGCGTTTGGCCAGCGCATAGGCGAAGCAGTCGCCATAGTTCAACCGCGCCCGATGGTTGCCGCGTCCGTAATCATTGTGGGCGGCGCGGCTGCGGTAAGCGTCCTCGACCGTGACCGGCATGATCTCGAGGTGCAGGGCTTCGATCAGGTCTTCGAAGCGGACGACGGCCGTCGGGTTTTTGTGGGAATCAACGACGATGGCCGTCTCGACCCAATTGGCGGCGGACATACGCAGCGTCGGCGCGTCGATCATGGCCGCAGCGAAGCGCGGCTCATCCGCCTCATTGAGGATGACGGCCAGCAGGGCCGAGCTGTCGACGATCACCGTGGCAAGCCGTTTTCGTCATAGAGCCAGTCGTGATTTGACGATGGCAACGGGTGCCTCAGGTTTTGGCGGATATCGGCAGTGATCTCACGGACACGTCGTAGCCGTTCCTCGCGGTCCCGTGCTCGTTCCTGTCGCTCCAGCTCCGCCTGCAGCGCCTTGGTGACGACCGAAGTCAGACTCTCGCCGGTCAGTTCGGACAGGCGGGAGGCGAGCCGATAGGCGTCCTCGCTCTTGATGTTCAGTTGCGCGCCCATGGCTGACCTCGGTAGAAATTCCGGCAGTGCTGGTAGAAATACGCGCCCGATCGCCAAATGTCACGTCAGCGCCGCCTCGAACCAGATTGCGGCCGGCATACGGGCGTGCGATGCATCAGCGGTGATCTCGGCGAAGCGGTGGCCGTCCGGCTCGTCGAGCACAACGGTCAGCGGCGCGGAGGCGTCAACGATCACTTCGGTAACCCGGCGTCGTCATCGTACATCCAGTTCGTGTCGGAACTCGCCGGCTCGCGCATATTTGCACGGATCTCCCGCCCAATTTCCAGCATGCGCTCGACCTGCAGATCGACGTCGCGTTGCCGTTCCTGCCGCCTCAACTCCGCTTGGAGCGCGTTGGTGACGACCGAAGTGAGGCTCTCGCCGGTGAGTTCGCTCAGCCGGGACGCCAGACGATAGGCGTCCCGGCTTTTGATGTCCCGTTGCGCGCGCATGGGCCAGCCTTGGTAGAAACTGCGAAGGGCGTGGTAGAAATAGGCGCCCGATCGCGGAATGTCACGTCTTCCGTCGGCCGATGGGCGACAATCGCGCCTGGCGTACGGGGTCCTGTCCTGGGGTCGTCCTTCGGGCCGACTGCAGGGTGGGCTATGACGTCTCCCGCTGCGCGCGTTTCTCCCTGCGCGCCCTGGCCTAGGCCGCCATGCGTGAGCCGCGCGCGATGTCGCGGGTGATCGCCATGATCCGCTCCTGCCGCGCCTTGCGGGCCATCTCGCGCGCCACCTGTTCGCGCAGCGCGGTTACCACCGCCGAGCGAAGGCTCTCACCGGTGAGCGCCACCAGCTCGGCGGCCAGCGCACAGGCATCCTGGTCCTCGATCAGCAATTCGGTCGGCATGGCGTTTCCCTATCGCTTGTTTGGAGGTAACCGGTTCCGTTGGCGCGGCGATACATCACGTTATGGCCTCGCCTGCAACCCAGGCCTCGCAACACCCTTTTGCGAGGGTTCGGACCCGGCCGATGTAGCTCGCCCGCTCGGTCACGCTGATCACGCCGCGCGCGTCCAGCAGGTTGAACAGGTGGCTCGCCTTGATGCACTGGTCATAGGCCGGCAGCGCCAGATGATGCGCCAGCAGTGCCGCGCATTCCGCCTCGGCATCGGCGAAATGCCGGGTCAGCATCGCGGTATCGGCGTATTCGAAGTCATACGCGCTGTATTCCCGCTCGGCGCGCAGGAACACCTCGCCGTAGCTGACGCGATGAGCCCCTTGGGGATCCCCCGGCGCGCCGTTGAAGTCGAGGTCGAAGACGCTCTCGCGGTCCTGCACGTACATCGCCAGCCGCTCGAGCCCGTAGGTCATCTCGAAGCTCGGCAGGGTCACCGGAATGCCGCCGACCTGCTGGAAGTAGGTGAACTGGCCGACCTCCATCCCGTCGCACCAGACCTCCCAGCCCAGCCCCCAGGCGCCCAGAGTGGGGCTTTCCCAGTCGTCCTCGACGAAGCGGAAATCATGCAGCCGCGGATCGAGCCCCAGCTCGCGATAGCTCGCCAGCAGCAGCTCCTGCGCGTCCGGCGGCGACGGCTTCATGATCACCTGGTACTGGTAGTAGTGCTGTAGCCGGTTCGGGTTTTCGCCATAGCGTCCGTCGGTCGGCCGGCGCGAGGGTTGCACATACGCCGCGCGCCACGGCTTGGGGCCAAGCGCGCGCAGCGTGGTGGCCGGGTGAAACGTTCCGGCGCCCATCTCCACGTCATACGGCTGCAGGATCACGCAACCCTGGCGTGACCAAAAGCCGTGCAGGCGCAGGATCAGGTCCTGGAAGCTGAGTTTTTGGTCCGCGCTGTCCATCGGCAGGTCATCGCCAGGGGGGTATCTGTTGGGCAGGAAGCGGCGCGACATAAAGCACTGTGCCCCAAATCGGGCAAGAGTTCGGGCAACGGCCCAGGGCGCAATATCGATCCAAGCCGGCCCGAGGACACCAGGACGGCGAACTGGCGCGACGCGGTGGCTTGCAGGCAGGATGCCTGGCATGCCCTTCACCCCGCCCGGCGACGCGACTATTCGCGCGATCCTGTCCACCCCGCGCCGCATCGCCCTGGTGGGCGCCTCGGCCAAGCCGTGGCGGGATTCCCATCACGTGATGGCGTTCCTGCTGCGCCAGGGCCACGAGGTGACCCCGGTCAACCCGCACCTCGCCGGCGAGGCAGTGCACGGCCGCCGGGTCGTGCCCGACCTTGCCGCCGCCGTGCCGCTGGACATGGTGGACGTGTTCCGCGCCAGCCGGCACGTGGGCGAGCTCATGGACGACGCGATCCGCCTCGGCGCCGGGATCGTCTGGCTACAGCTTGGCGTCGTCGACCAGGACGCCGCGGAACGGGCGCGCGCGGCCGGACTGATCGTGGTAATGGATCGCTGTCCGGTGATCGAAGCGCGCCGGCTGGGGCTGGGCCATTGAAGCCGAACCGAACCCGCGCCACATCGCCGGCTCGATACAGTCAACACCGCAAACCGCGCCAGCACGGCAATCCCCAAAGGGGGGACATCGATGACCAACGAAGAACGCGACATCATCACGAACTTCCTCGCCCGCGTCGGCGGTGGTGCGCCGGCGCCGGCTGCCACGAGTCCCTGGGGCGGCGGCTCGGTCCCGGCCACGACGCAGCCCGCCCTGCCGCCGGTCGATCGCGACGCCGACGCCCTGATCGGCGACCTGCTCAACCGCTACCCCGACGCGCGCTACCGGCTGACGCAGCTCGCGTTCGTGCAGGAGCACGCGCTGGCCGAGGCCCATAATCGCCTCCAGCAGATGGAGAGCCGAGCTGCAGCAGGCCCAACAGGCGGCCCAACAGGCGGCACAGCAGGCTGCGCCCCAGCCGCAGCAGGGCGGCGGCTTCCTCGGCGGGCTGTTCGGCGGCGGGCAGCGCGCCGCGCCACCGCCGCAGCCCGGACCGGTCTGGAATCAGGGCGCCGCCCCGCAATACGCGCCGCCCCCGCAGGCGCCGCCGCAATACGCCCCGGGCAGCCAGCCCGGCATGTTCCAGCGCTCCGGCTCCGGATTCCTTGGCTCGGCGCTCACCACCGCGGCGGGTGTTGCCGGCGGCGTGATGGTCGGCAACGCGCTGATGAGCCTGTTCTCGCCGCACCCCAGCTACGGCGGCGGTTTCGGCGCCTTTGGCGGCATGCCGGGGGCGAGTCCTTGGGGCGCCGCAATCGGCGGCGGAGCGATGGGTGGCGTCGATCAGGGCACCTGGGACACCGGCGCCGCACCGGTGTCCGACCAGAGCGCGGTCGACCAGGGCACCTGGGACCAGCCCGATCCGTCGGGCGGCGACAGCGGCTCCTGGTCCGATCCCGGAGGCGATACCTCCGGCTCCGACCCCGGCGGCGGCTCGAGCAACTCGCTCTGCTGAGCCCGATAGAGGCAGAGATCGGTCCCCGGGAGCTTCCGGGTGGACGCGATCGTGGCGGGCCGCACCAACATCGGCTAGGCTGTGTCCGTGGTTGCATTGCGAAAGCCCTCGCCTGGCATGACGGTCACTGAATTCCTCAACTGGGAGTCCGGCGACCGAACGGGTGTGCTGTGGCAATTGCGCGACGGCGAGCCGGAGATGATGGCGCCGGCGTCCGATGCGCACGGCATGATCCAGAACGAACTGGGACGCCTGATCGGGAACCACCTGGCCGACCGCAACAGCCCTTGTCGGGTGGGCGCCGCGCCCGGCGTGGTGCCGCGCGTCCGGTCCACCAGGAATCTTCTGATCCCGGACCTCGGTGTCACGTGTACGCCGGCGGCCGGCGGATCGACCATGCCGGACCCCGTCGTGCTGATCGAGATTTTGTCGCCGACCAATGCGCGCGAGACCCGCGCCAATGTCTGGGCCTATACCAGCATCCCCTCGGTGGCCGAGATCGTGCTGATCCATTCCACCTCGATCGCGGCCGAGGTGTTGCGCCGCCAGAAGGATGCCTCGTGGCCGGCGGAACCGCAGTACATCGACGCCGCCGGCGAGCTGGTCCTGGAGTCAATCGATTTCCGCGTTCCGCTGCGCGCGGCATACCGCACGAGCGGCATCGCAGAGTAATCTGGGACCTCGCGACTGCGTGATTCGTTTGGCGCGGGAGCGGGATCGGGGACGCTGCCGTCGCACCAACGAACGTCGGTGCAGTGGCGACGGCACGATCCCACGCCTATGCAATCCGCAATATCCTGCGACGCCTGAGGTTCGCCAGGTCCGTGGGCTCGGCGCCGGACGCCGCCGCACCGGATTGACGCATGCCAGTTCGTCTCTACGCTCGACCAAGTGCGCCGCACGTGCCGGCGCCGTGGGGAGACGGACGATGGAATTCGGCATGTTTCACGAGTTCGCCCGCATGCCCGGGCAGAGCGAGGCAGAGACCTTCGCGAACTCGTTCGAGGAGGTCGATGCCGCGGAGCGCTGGGGCCTCGACGTGATGTGGCTCGCCGAGCTGCACGTCGATCCGCAGCGCTCGGTCCTTGCGGCGCCGCTGACCATCGCCTCCGCCATCGCCACGCGCACGACGCGCATGAAACTCGGCATCGCGGTGCAGGTGCTGCCGCTGTGTCACCCGCTGCGTCTTGCCGAAGAAATCACCACCGTCGATCACATCAGCCACGGACGGCTGATCATGGGCGTCGGGCGCAGCGGCTTTGCCCGCACCTATGAGGCGTACGGCATTTCCTACGCCGAAAGCCGCGAGCGCTTCGCCGAAGTACTGGAGATCCTGCGCCGCGCCTTCACCAACGAGCGGTTCAGCTTCGCCGGCGACTATTACAAATTCGAAAATGTCTGCCTGGTGCCGAAGCCGTATCACCAGCCGTTTCCGGAGATCCGCATCGCCGCGACCAGCCCGGATACCTACGCGATCAACGGTGCGCTGGGGTATCCGATCTTCTGTGCGACGCGGCTTGGCGACCTGTCCGAGCTTGGCCCGCAGCTCCGTGCCTATCGTGAGGCCTGGGTGGCGGCGGGACATCCCGGGCAGGGCCAGGTGTTCCTGCGCGTGCCGGTCTACCTCGCCGAGACCGCCGAGCGTGCCCGGTCCGAACCCGAGGCGAGCGTGATGCATTTCTATCGCTACCTCGGCCAGCGGATCGAGCAGTCGGCGACCTCGGCGGGCGCGCGGACCATCGAGAACCGCGCGGCGCGCGGCCAGAAGCTGCAGTCGATCGACTACGACGAGGCGCGGCGCAACAAGATCATCGTTGGCACGCCCGACCAGGTGGAGGAGCGCTTGAGCGCGCTGCGCGCCGAGCTGGGGCTGGATGGTATTCTGGCCGAAATGAACTGCGGCGGGCAGATTCCGCGCGCGCAGATGATGACGTCGCTGCAACTGCTGTGCGAGGACCTGATCCCGCGCTTCAAGGCGCCGCCGCCGACGCACTGAGACGGCCGGTGCGGTGCGTGCCACCGACACGCCGCGACCGACGCTTCGACCGATCATCGCGCTGACGGCGCATGGCGGACGCCGGTAGCACAGCCGGCACAGTTGTTGCGCCGCCGCGAATGCCCGCGAGCGAAACAAGACCGGAGGCGGTGCAAGTCGCGCAAGGGCGCACACCGGACCTGGCCTCACCTCGCTCGACTACTGCCCCACTCGGCTCTTGCCCCGTCCGACCAATCCCAGCAGCGCCGAGCTGACGGCCGGCACCTGCAGCAGCACCGTCAGCAGGATGACGGAGGCCAGCGCAGCGGAAATCGGGCGCGTCACGAACGGCACCAGGCTGCCGCCGGATAGCACCAGCCCGCGGCGCAGGCTCTTGTCCAGCAGACCGCCAAGCACCAGACCCAGCACGAACGGCGCCATCTGATAGCCGCGGCGGCGCAGGAAGAACGCGCCGATGCCGACCGCCAGCATGGTGTAGATGTCGAACAGGCGCGAGGCGTTGGCGTAGGCGCCGATGGTGCAGAGCAGGAAGATGATCGGCATCAGCACGCTGCGCGGCACCCGCAGCACGTACAGCAGCGGCCGTACCAGGAACAGCCCGAACACCAGGATGCTGCACATCGCCAGCGACGTCATCGCCACCACGTCGAAGATGAACTGGTGGTGCTCGATCATCAGCATCGGCCCGGGCTGGATGCCGTGGATGATCATCGCCGCCATCAATACGGCTGACGGCGCCGAGCCCGGGACGCCGAGTGCGAGGCATGGAATGAGGTGTCCGGGAATGGAAGCCATGTCGCCGGTTTCCGCCGCCATCAGTCCGTCGATCGAGCCGCGGCCGAAT
Source organism: uncultured Alphaproteobacteria bacterium (assembly GCA_963773345.1). Taxonomy (GTDB): domain Bacteria; phylum Pseudomonadota; class Alphaproteobacteria; order Acetobacterales; family Acetobacteraceae; genus Palsa-883. The sequence continues at coordinate 1,045,238 of CAVZBG010000011.1, forward strand.
TGCTCGCGTTCGCGGCTGAATATGCGGGCCGCGGCGTAGGCCATCCAGGAACCGGCGTCCTCGCCGATGCCGGGCAGCAACCCGGTCAGCACGCCGATCGCGCCGGACCGCAGCGAGGTCTGCCAGTACTGCACCACTTCGCGGAACCGCGGCAGAACCGAGTTCGCGTAGCTCCACTTTCGCCCCCGCGGCAGGACTGGCCAGCGCGGTCAGGATTTCGGAGAAGCCGAAGGCGCCGATCAGGGCCGGGATCAGCGCGACGCCGCCGGACAATTCCCCCAGGCCGAAGGTGAAGCGGTCGTGCGCGTACAGCCCGTCCTGGCCGATCTGGGCCACGAACAGGCCAAGCAGGCCCATCAGCCAGCCCTTCAGCGGGTCGTCGCCAACGATGCGCCCGGACATCGTGACGCCGAACAGCGCCAGCCAGAAGAACTCGTACGATCCGAAGGACAGGGCGACGCGCGCCAGCACCGGGGTGAGGGTGGCCAGGCACAGCACGCCGAACAACACGCCGGTGAAGGCGCCCGAGGTCGCGATGCCGATCGCGCGGCCCGCCTCGCCGCGCAGCGCCAGCGCATGGCCGTCGGCGCAGGACGCGGCGTTGGCGGCGGTGCCCGGAATGTTCAGCAGGATCGCCGAGCGCGAGCCGCCGTACAGAGTGCCGACATAGGAGCAGACCAGGATCAGGATGGCGTCGTTGGCCTGCAGCTTGATCGTGACGGTGGTCAACAGCGCGATGCACAGCGTGGCCGACAGCCCGGGCAGGCAGCCGACGATGATGCCGGTCAGCGCCCCGCACAGGCCGTACAGCACCGAGGTCGGGTTGAGGATGGCGAGGTAGGCGTGGCCCAGGTCGGCGAGGCCGGCGAGCATCAGACCCTCCGGCGCTCAGGGCAGGTGGACGAGGAAGAGTTGCTGGAACACCAGAGTGGCGACGCCGCCGGCGGCCAGACCGGAAAACGCGGCAACGACGACAGCGCGCGCATCCAGTCGGCGCCCTGCCGCCTGACGCTGCGGATGCTGCAGGACAAGGATCGATATCGACACGAATACCGCCGCCGCGATCCAGAAGGGCAGGCCGTGCCCAACCAACACAATGTCGAACGTCAGGCACAGCCCCATCACCAACGCCAGCCGACCCGGCCGCAGGTCGGCTCGGCGCTGCACCAGGGGCGCGCCCACGCCATCGCCATCCACCCCGTTGGCTGCGCGCCCGGCGTGCCAGCCACGCAGGGAAAGTAGGCAGCCGAACAGCAGCATGACAGCCCCGAGCAGACCCGGGACCAGCCCCGGGGCGGCGTAGGGGGCGACACCCTGGTCCGCCAGACGGTCCATCCCTACTGACATCACCAGGATCGCCGCGCCGACCGCGGCCCAGCCCAGACCTTCCCGCATGTCGGTCCGACGGCTGGACGCCGGCTGCTGGTCGGCGCGTGGGGTGGACGCCGGCGGCGGACCCGCGCTGGCCGGCGCGGCGCGGAGCGGGTCCGGCATGGTCAGATCGCCGGGATGCCGACGCTGGCCGGCGACACCTTGGCCTGGCCGTTGTTGAACAGCATCCAGGCGTTGGCCTGCGCCGCCGGGAAGGCCGCCTTCTGCGCCGCCATTCCGTCCAGCGGCGCGAACAGCGCACCGTGGCTGGTGGCAAATTTGCGCAGGACATCGCTGTTGACGATCGTCGTGCTCCAGATCCGGTCCAGGGTTGCGATCACCTCGTCCGGCACGCCGTTCGGGATGAAGATGCCGAAGTAGCCGTCCGGCGCGGTAAATCCGGGCAGCGTGTCCGACAGCGGCGGAATGGTGCCATAGCCGTCCAGTTGCAGGTTCTTGTCGCTGATGGTGCAGAGCGGTCGCAGCAGCCTGCCGCGGATCATGTCCGCCTCCTCGGCGGCGAGCTGGGTGGTGGCATCGGCCTCGCCCGACACGGTGGCGAGCACCGCCGGGCTGCCGCCGTCGTAGGTGACGAGGCGGTAGGTGACCTTCGCCGCCTTGGCCAACATGTCAATCGCCATGTGGCCGGAGGAGGTGACGCCGGCGGTGGCGACGGTGATCTTGCCCGGCTGTGCCGCCATGGCGGCGATCAGGTCCTTGGCGGTCTGGTATGGCGCGTCGGCCTTGACGCCGAGCACCGCCAGATTGGCGACGCTGAGATACAGGTGCCAGTCGCTCAGCCGGGTCTTCGCCGTGCCGAGGGTCTCGTAGGCGCCGAGATCCTGCGCCGCCCCGGCGGTCCAGGTGTAGCCGTCGCGCGCGGCGTTCAGCGCGCTGTTGGTGCCGATGGCGCCGGACGCGCCGGGCTGGTTGATGATGACGATGGTCTGGCCCAGCGGCTTCTCCAGCACCGACGCGGCAATCCGCGTCACCTGGTCGGTCGCGCCGCCCGCGGCCCAGGGCACGATCAGGTTGATCGGCCGTGCCGGCTTCCAGTCGGCGCCTTGCGCGTGCGTGCGCACCGATGTGGCGGCGAGCAGCCCGGCCGCAAGGCCGAGCACGGTGCGACGGTCGGGTTGGAAGCGCGATTGTGGTTCTGCCATGACAATCTCCTTGTGTCTCGCAGGCACGGTCTGGGTGTCTCGCAGGCACGGTCTGGGTGTCTCGCAGGCGCGGTCTGGGTGTCTCGCAGGCGCGGTCTGGCGTCGTGCCGCTTAACATTCCGCTAAATTTCAGGTGCGGCGTCCCGCGCGGCCGGATGTCGATTTGGATCAGGAACGGGATGCTGCCGCGCCGCCGGCATCCTGGGGGGAGGCCAGGGGGGCCAGGGGGCTGCCGCATCGCCGCGGTGGGTCAGAGGGTGATGCGGCGCCCCTCCTCGGCCGCCCAATAGCCGGCGTAGTGGACCTGGATCGCCGCATAGGCGAGTTCGACGCCGGCCAGCGGCTGGCGCCCGAGCGTCACGCATTCCATGAAATCCTGAATCTCCCCGATATAGCCGCGGGTCCATTCCTCCTCGACGCAGATGAACTGCCAGCCGGTCTTCCGGTCGACTTTTTCGGTGATGTACACCTCGCCCAGCCTGGCCTCGTCGGTCTGGTAGCTGACCAGGTGGGTGTTGGGGGTGATGTTGGCGAACAGCGCGCCGCCGGTGGTAAAAGTCTCCACCAGGTTGCGCACGCCGCCCATGACCATGTCGCCGGCGAAGATTGTTGCCTTGGTACCATCCGAGAAGGTCAGGCTCAGCATGCCCCAGTCTTCCACGTCGACCGGCCTCGCCTGGATGTAGGCGCGCTGCTCCGCCGTCAGGCCCGGCGTCAGGCTGCCGACATCGCAGGTGACATCGGCAACCGTGATGCGTTCGCCGCGCGCAGCGGCCTCCACCTGCTTGAGGTGGAGCACCGCGGCAAGCGGATGGCAGCCCTGGCGGATCAGCGCGCCGCCGCCGGACATCGACCAGTGCGCCGCGTGCGCGGCGTGCGAACCGCTGTGGCTTTCCTCGCCCTTCATGAACAGGATTTTTTGGCCCGTCGCGCGCAGGATTTCCGCGGTCTTGGTGATGGCCGGGGCGTAGACCCAGTCCTCGGCGTAAAGGAACAACCGGCCGCTGGCACGGATGGCGGCGCAGGTCTCCTCCATCTCCGCCATCACCCGTTGGTACATCACCGCCTTCGGCACCTGCCGGCCGATCGGCGCGCGGTCCTCGGCGCGGCCGAAATAGCCGGTGAACGGCTTCTCGCAGATCACGTGCTTGCCGGCCCGCATGCAGCCGACGACCATCTCGGCGTGCAGCGCCGGCGGGGTGCAGATATCGACCACGTCGATTTCGGGGTCGTCGAGCAAGGCCCGCCAGTCGCGCCGCGTCTCCGGGATGCCGAAGCGGCGCGCAAAGTCGGTCACGCCGTCGCCAAGCGACACCACGACGCGCACCTGCACGTCGATGCCGAACACGCGGCGATAGGCGTGCATGTGCAGGGTGGCGATGAAGCCGCTGCCAATCAGACCGACCCTGACCTGCTTCACCGCTGCACCTCCTCGGACATGCGCAACCCACGTCGCGGCGCGCGTCCATTGCGATGACCCGCGCCATGCTGCATTGACCTGGGTCAACCGGCGACCTTGACGCGGGCCGGTTTCGCGGCGGGCAACCATGATTGAGGCGATGCCGATCGGCAGAGTTGGCGCCTGTGCCTGCGCGCTACGGTCCTCCCACTCTCCAAATCAAGGCGGTTCCGGACCGGTGTTCGGTCGCCGTGTAACTGGCGCCGCAGGCGCTTCCCGAGACAACCGGTTGGACGACGCAGACATGGCCAAGCGACTGGCCCTGCTTTGAAATGCGCGTGTGCGATCAAGCCTGTCGTGTTAAATACGGAATGAAATCGCCCTTACACGTGGATCCGTGCGGACGGTCGCCAAGCCGGCAGTGCGTCCCGGCCGCCAATGCCACGGTCCGCGCGGCACATCGCCCGCGGCTCAATTCCCCGCCGATCACTTCCGCAGGGTCAGGATATACGCCGACACATCGGCGATATCGTCGCGGCTGAGGGCGTAGTCGGGCATCTGGCCGTGTGGCGTCGCCAGGAACACCTTCAGCGACGCCGCGGTGGTCGATTTCATCGCCGCGATCGCGGCGAAAGTCGGCACTGCGTCGGTGCCTTGCCGCTGCTGCCCGGGATCGACCACGTGGCAACTGCTGCACCAGCGCGTCGCCAGCTCGTGGCCAGCCAACGGATTGCCGCTCTCCTGCGCCGTGGCCGGCAGCGCGGCCAGTGCAACCGCCGCCACGACAACGATCCGTGCCAACCACATCGTCCTGTCTCCTGTTCTTGGCCGCATCAACGGCGCGCCGCAGCCATCGTGCATTGACCTTGGTCAATCCGATCGGGGTCAATCCGATCGGGGTCAATCCGATCGGGGCCAATCCGATCGGGGCCAATCCGATCGGGGTCAATCCGGCTCGCACGGTTTGTGCGCCGCCGACGCCATGCTAGACGTGCCGTCATGTCGGACGCCAACACCCTGCCACCGCTGGCCGTCGCCTTCGGGGCCGACCACGCGGGCGTCGCGCTCAAGGACGCCCTGGCCGACGCCCTGCGCGCGGAGGGCTTCGCCGTGCACGATCTCGGCACGTCAGGCACCGATCCGGTGGACTACCCGGACTACGCCTACCGGGTCGCCGCCGCGGTTGCCACCGGGGCGGCGCAGCTTGGCGTCCTGGTCTGCGGCAGCGGCATCGGCATGTCGATCGCCGCCAACCGCAATCCGGCGATCCGCTGCGCCCTGGCGCACGATGTCACCTCCGCCCGGCTCAGCCGCGCGCACGGCAACGCCAACGTGCTGGCGCTCGGTGCGCGGGTGATCGGCCCGGCCGTCGCGCTCGACTGCCTGCACGCCTTCATCGGCACCGGCTTCGACGGCGGCCGCCACGTCGCGCGCGTCGCCAAGCTCGGCGCGACGGGAAGCACCCCCACATGAACGAGCAATCGCCCGCCACCAGCCTGCAGCGCTTCTTCACCGCCCCGCTGGCCGAGACCGACCCCGAGCTCGCCGCCGCCGTCGGCGCCGAGCTGGCGCGCCAGCAGGACGGCATCGAGCTGATCGCCTCGGAGAACATGGTCTCCGCCGCGGTGCTGGAGGCGCAGGGGTCCGTCCTGACCAACAAATACGCCGAAGGCTACCCCGGCCGGCGCTATTACGGCGGCTGCGTCTATGTCGATATCGCCGAGCGGCTGGCGATCGAGCGCGCCTGCCAATTGTTCGACTGCTCGTTCGCCAATGTGCAGCCGCACTCCGGCGCGCAGGCCAACCAGGCGGTGTTTCTGGCGCTGCTGACCCCGGGCGACGCGATCCTGGGCATGAGCCTCGCCGCCGGCGGGCACCTGACGCACGGCGCCGGGCCGAACCTGTCGGGGAAATGGTTCCGCGCCCTGCAGTATGGCGTGCGCCGCGAGGGTGGGCTTCTGGACTATGAGCAGCTTGAATCCATCGCCCGCACCGAGCGGCCGAAACTGATCATCGCCGGTGGGTCCGCCTATCCGCGGTTCATCGACTTCGCGCGCATCCGCCGCGTTGCCGACGAGGTGGGCGCGTACTTCATGGTCGACATGGCGCATTTCGCCGGCCTGGTCGCCGCCGGACTGTTCCCCAGCCCGCTGCCGCACGCCCACGTCGTCACCACCACCACGCACAAGACGCTGCGCGGCCCGCGCGGCGGCATGGTGCTGTCGAACGATCCGGAGATCGGCAAGAAGATCAACAGCGCGGTGTTCCCCGGTTTGCAGGGCGGCCCGCTGATGCACGTCATTGCCGGCAAGGCCGCGGCCTTCGCCGAGGCGCTGCGTCCGGACTTCCGCGCTTACCAGAAGGCCGTCGCCGACAACGCCAAGGTGCTCGCCGCGACGCTGGCCGAGCAGGGCCTCGCCATCGTCACCGGCGGCACCGACTGCCACCTGCTGCTGGTCGACCTGCGCCCCAAGCGCGTCACCGGCAAGGCCGCCGAGGCCAGCCTGGAGCGCGCCCATATCACCGCCAACAAGAACGCCATCCCGTTCGATCCGGAGAAGCCGACCATCACCTCGGGAGTCCGCGTCGGTTCCCCGGCCGCCACCACGCGCGGCTTCGGCACGGCGGAATTCCGCGAGGTCGGCCTGATGATCACCGAGGTGCTGGACGCGCTCGGCCGCTCCAACGACGGCAGCAACGCCGACGCCGAGGCCGCGGTCGGGGCGCGGGTCCAGGCGCTGTGCGCGCGCTTCCCGATCTACCGTGCCGGCGGCGCGCATGTCCGGTAATGTTGCTGCGATGACCGTGTCACCCCTGTCATTGCGAGCGCAGCGAAGCAATCCCCGTCCAGGTGCGCACCCGGATGGGGATTGCTTCGCTGCGCTCGCAATGACACGTGGTACGGGAGCCTAGCCGCCATGCGCTGTCCGTTCTGCGGCCACGACGACACCCAGGTGAAGGACAGCCGCCCCACCGAGGACAACGCCGCAATCCGCCGCCGCCGCTTCTGCGGTAATTGCGGCCAGCGCTTCACCACCATCGAGCGGGTGCAACTTCGAGAACTGACCGTGGTGAAGTCCGACGGCCGCCGCGTCCCGTTCGACCGCGACAAGCTGGCGCGCTCGATCCGCATCGCGCTGCGCAAGCGGCCGATCCAGGAGGAGCGGATCGAGCGCATCGTCAACGGCGTGGTGCGCCAGCTTGAGGCCTCGGGTGAAAGCGACATCCCGTCGAAGCAGATCGGCGAGCTGGTGATGGACACGCTGAAGGAGCTGGACCCGGTCGCCTATGTCCGCTTCGCCAGCGTCTACCGGAATTTCCGCGAAGCCAAGGACTTCGAGACCTTCGTTGGGTCGCTGGGCGAACCCGACAAACCGGCCGATGGCCGAGCTGCCAAGCGCTGATCCGGCCGCGGACGCAGCGCACATGCGCGCCGCGCTGGCGCTGGCCCGCCGCGGCCTCGGCACCACCTGGCCCAACCCCTCGGTCGGTTGCGTGGTCGTAAGCGAGGGCCGCGTGGTCGGCCGCGCGGTCACCGCCCCGGGCGGCCGTCCGCACGCCGAGCCGCGCGCCCTGGAAATGGCCGGACCCCAGGCGCGCGGCGCCACCGTCTACGTGACACTGGAGCCCTGCAACCACTGGGGCCAGACGCCGCCCTGCACCGAGGCCCTGATCGAGGCCGCCGTCGACCGCGTCGTCGTCGCCATGCGCGATCCCGATCCGCGGGTGAACGGCGAGGGGCTCGACCGCCTGCGCGCCGCCGGCATCGCCGTCACCGAGAACGTGCTGGACGCCAAGGCGCGCGAGATCGTTTCCGGTTTCGCCAGCCGTGTGCTGCGCCACCGGCCACTCCTGACGCTGAAACTCGCCGCGACGTTGGACGGACGGATTGCCACCGGCAGCGGGGAAAGCCGCTGGATCACCGGCGAGCCGGCGCGTCGCCTCGCGCATGCCTTGCGCGGCCGGCACGACGCGGTGCTGGTGGGCGTCGGCACCGTGCTGGCCGACGATCCGGAGCTGACCTGCCGGATACCCGGTTTTCGCCCGACCCCGGTGGTGCGCGTGATCGTGGATACCCATCTGCGTACCGCGTTGACCTCGCGCCTTGTCGCTACCGCCACCGAGAGCCCGACCTGGATGCTGATCCGAGCAGGCACCGATCCCGACCGCCGCCGCGCCGTCGCCGAACTGGGCGTGCGCGTGATCGAGGTGGCCGGCGCGGATGCTGGGGTCGATCTCGGCAAGGGCCTCGCCGCGTTGGCTGAGGCGGGGCTGACCCAGGTCTTGGTGGAGGGCGGGGCAAAAATCGCCGCGGCGCTGCTGCGTGCAGACCTGGTGGATCGGATAGCCTGGTTCCATGCACCGTCGGTGATGGGCGCGGACGGCTGGCCCGCGGTGCAGGCGTTCGGCGTGACGCATCTGGACCTGATGCCGCGCTTTGCCCCGCGTGGCGTGCGGATGGTCGGGGATGACGTGCTGAGCGAATTCGCGAGGATAGGGTGATGCGCGCACGGACGGGCCAAAGCGACACCACTCCCCCTCCCCTTGAGGGAGGGGGGCGGGGGGAGGGGTCGGCGCCAGGATCGTGCCGACGTCTCGTGCCCGCGGAACCCCTCCCCCCAACCCCCTCCCTCAAGGGGAGGGGGAGTCTATGCGCATTCGACCATCCGACTCCCCGCCCCACCTGATGTTCACCGGAATCATCACCGCACTCGGCACCGTCCGCGCCATTAACCCGATCGGCCAGGGCCACGACATGCGCCTGGTCATTGCGGTTCCGCTATCGTTCCTCGACAACGCCACCCAGGGCCAGGCCGCCCTCGGCGCCTCGATCGGCTGCTCCGGCTGCTGCCTTACCGCGATCGCGTTCACCACCGACTCCTTCGCCGCCGACGCCTCGGCCGAGACCTTGGCAAAAACCACCCTCGGCACCTGGCGGATCGGCGTGCCGGTCAACCTCGAACGCTCATTACGGGTCGGCGACGAACTCGGCGGGCACCTGGTCTCCGGCCATGTCGACGGCGTTGGCACGGCGCTCTCGAAAACCCCCGAAAACGCCTCCACCCGCTGGCGCTTCCGCGTGCCCGCCGACCTGGCCCGTTTCATCGCCGCCAAGGGCAGCATCGCGGTCGACGGCGTCTCATTGACGGTCAACGACGTTGCAGACGATACCTTCGGTGTGAACATCATCCCGCACACCGCCGCGGTGACCCGGTTCGGCACGCTCGCCCCGGGCGACGCGGTGAACCTCGAGATCGACATGCTGGCCCGCTACGTCGCCCGGCTGGCGGAGTTTCGCTGATGTCCGAACTGAAGACCGCCTCGCTCTCGCAGTACCTCTCCAGCATCGACGAGCTGATAGAGGAAGCCCGCAACGGCCGCATGTTCATCCTGGTCGATGACGAGGACCGCGAAAACGAGGGCGACCTTGTCATCCCGGCGCAGTTTGCCACCCCCGACGCGATCAACTTCATGGCCCGCCACGCCCGCGGCCTGATCTGCCTGGCACTCACCCGCCAGCGCGTCGAGCAGCTTGGCCTCAGCCTGATGAGCCGGCACAACGGCACCCGCCACCAGACCGCCTTCACCGTCTCGATCGAGGCGCGCGAGGGCGTCACGACCGGCATCTCCGCGCACGACCGCGCGCACACCGTCGCCGTCGCGATCAACCCAGAAAGCGGGCGCGAGCACATCGTCACTCCCGGCCACGTCTTCCCGCTGGTGGCCCGCGAGGGCGGCACGCTGGTGCGCGCCGGCCACACCGAGGCCTCGGTCGACATCGCCCGCAAGGCCGGACTGAACCCATCGGCGGTGATCTGCGAGATCATGAACGACGACGGCACCATGGCGCGGCTGCCGGACCTGATCGCCTTCGCGCAGCGCCACAACTTGAAGCTCGGCACCATCGCCGACCTGATCGCGCACCGCCGCCTGACCGAGCGCCTGGTCAAGCGCGTCGCCGAGGGCGACTTCAACCACGTCGCCGGCGGGGACTGGCGCGTCGTCGTCTATGCCAACACGGTCGAGTACCAGGAACACCTGGCACTGCTGAAGGGCGACGTCTCGGGTGCCGAACCGGTTCTGGTGCGCATGCACGCGGTCGATCTGCTGGACGACATGACCGGCGGGCCGCACTGGATCGCCGTGCATAACGCGATGCACATGATCGGCCGCGCCGGGCGCGGTGTGGTCGTGCTGATCCGCGAACACCGCCCCACCGCGCTGGCCGAACGCGTCGCCCAACTTGCCCGCGGCCAGCGCCCGCCGCAGGAGGAGCTGCGCGACTACGGCATCGGCGCGCAGATCCTGCTCGATCTCGGCGTCAGCAACATGATCCTGCTGTCGAACCGCCGGCGCACCATCATCGGCCTGGAGGGCTACGGGCTGAACGTCGTCGACCAGCGCCCGATCGAGCCGACCGTGGAACCGGTACCCGCCGGCAAGGCCGAAAATCCGTGAGCACCGAGGATGCGGCGCTACCCACCGCCCCGCGCATCGAGGGCCCGCCGCCGCACCTGCTGATCGTCCGCGCCCCCTACTACCGCGGCGTGGTCGACGGCCTGACCGACGGCGCCCAGCGCCTGCTGCGCGAGGCCGGCGGCACGTTCGAAACCCTCGACGTCGCCGGTGCCTTCGAGCTGCCGCAAGCCATCCGCATCGCTGTCCGCGGCGCCACCCGCTTCGACGGATTCATCGCCCTCGGCTGCGTCGTCCGCGGTGAGACCGACCACTACGAGTTCATCTGCCGCGAAACGATGGCCGGGCTGATGGCGGTGGCGCTGCAGTTCGGCCTGTGCCTCGGCACCGGGCTGCTCACCGTCGATTTGATCGCCCAGGCCGAGGCGCGCGCCGCCGCCGATGGCTACAACAAGGGCGCCGAAGCCGCCGCCGCCGCCCTGCTGCAGATCGGCGCCGCTCGCCACCTGGGCGCGGCCTGATGCGCCAGGAAAGGCGAACGGACGAAGCAAGGTCAGGGCTTCGCCCTGAAACCCACCAGGGGGCTTTGCCCCCTGGACCCCCACCAAAGGCGGAGCCTTTGGAATCCATCCATTTTGGTTGGGGTGAGGGAGGGGGGACGGCGGTTGGCCCGGGCAGCGGTCATTGCGCCGGCAGTCGCCGGCGCGATGGCCGCTGCCCGGGCCAACCGCCGTCCCCCCTCCCTCACCCCAACCAAAGGGCGGGTTCCAAGGGCCGCTGCCCTTGGCGGGGTTCCAAGGGGCAGCGCCCCTTGGCGGGGTCCAGGGGCGGAGCCCCTGGCCTTCCTTCGCCTGTCCGCCCGTCCTGGCCCATGGGCTGCACCCAGTGAGCAAGCCGGCGCCAAAGCCGCGCGGGCGGCCGCGGACGGCGTCGCGCGTCGCGGCGGTGCAGGCGCTGTTCCAGAGCGAGCAGGCCGGCGACAATCCGGAGACGGTGATCGATCAGTTCGTGCGCCATCGGCTGGGTGCGTGGCCGGGGACGGATGGGTTCGAGGACGGCCGGGTGCCGGATGCCGAGGTGCCACTGTTTTCGCGCATCGTGCGGGCAGCGGTCTTGTCACAGGACCGGATCGACCTGCTGATCGCCGGAGCACTGCCGGCCGACTGGCCGATCGGTCGGATCGATCCGGTGCTGCGGGCGCTGCTGCGCGCCGGCGGGGCCGAACTGGCGATGCCGGACGGCCCGCCGACGCGGGTGGTGATCAACGAATATCTGGATGTCGCGCACGGCTTCTTCACCGGCGACGAGCCCGGTCTGGCGAACGCCGTGCTGGATCGCATGGCCCGCGAGCTGCGTCCCGCCGAGTTTGCCGTGTGACGCCGTAAACGTGCAGGGCGGAACAGCGCAGCGTATTCCGCCAATTTTGGCATCTGCCAACGCAGGCGTTCGTTGATCCGATGGGCCGGACGCCACCTGTCATTGCGAGGAGCGAAGCGACGAAGCAATCCCCCTCCCAGGGCCGGGGATTGCTTTGTCGCTTCGCTCCTCGCAATGACAGGTGGGCCGGCGACTTCCGTCTGTGTGAGCGCGCTCTACCCCTCGATCGCCATCATCCCGCCGCCGCGCCTACGGATGCCGGTGGATCGGATCGACCCAGTAGACCGCTTCCGGCCGCTCGACCGGTTCGATATCGAGATTGACCACCACCGCCTCGTTGTCGCTGCGCACCAGCACGCATTCCAGCGTCTCGTCCGGGCTGGCGTTGATCTCCTGGTGCGGCACGTAGGGCGGCACGAAGATGAAGTCGCCGGCTTCGGCTTCGGCAACGAATTCCAGGTGCTCGCCCCAGCGCATGCGGGCCTTGCCGCGCACCACGTAGATGACGCTCTCCAGTGCGCCATGATGGTGCGCTCCGGTCTTTGCATTGGCATGGATGCTGACCGTGCCGGCCCAGATCTTCTGTGCGCCGACCCGCGCCGCGTTGATCGCCGCGGCGCGGTTCATCCCGGGCGTCTGCGCTGTGTTCGTGTCAAGCTGATCGCCCTTGATCACCCGCACGCCGTTCAGCCGCCAGTCGACCGACCCGGGGACAGGGGGGCCGTCGCCATGGTCATGGTCATGATCGTGGTGATGGTCGTGGGTGTGGCTCACGCGCGTGCTCCCTGCGGATCGGCGGCGGCATCGCGCCTGACGGGGCTTCTGTCAATCGCCTGCCGCGCACAATTCCGCTGAAAGATCAGCAGCCTCCACCGATCGCCTCAGAGAGAAAATCCACCCACTGCCGTGCGTCGTCATGGCATGTGGTCCTCACCCCGCGACGCCGTTGGGGCGTGATGTCAGGACCGCCGCGGTCTGCTACACTGCCTCGCTCGCGCGCCGACGCAACAATCACGGAGATTGACGATGCCGTTCGATGAAGCCTCCGGCCATCCGGGACGCCGGGCGTCGCTGAATGTGCTGGGCGGCCTGCTCGACACCTGCTCGGTCAGTCCGATGACGGGGTTTTTCCGCAACGGCTGCTGCGACACCAGCCGCGAGGATATCGGCAGCCACACCGTCTGCGTGGTGATGACGGCGGAGTTCCTCGCCTTCAGCAAGGCACACGGCAACGATCTCTCCACGCCGATGCCCGAGTTCGGCTTCCCGGGCCTGAAGGCGGGCGATCGCTGGTGCCTGTGCGCGCCGCGCTGGCAGGAGGCGCTGGAGGCCGGCGCCGCGCCGCGCGTCGTGCTGCGCGCCACCGAACAGAGCGCGCTGCAGTATTGCGACCTGGCCGAGCTGAAGCGTTTCGCCGTCGATCTGTCCTGATCACCCCCGATCGGTCCCGAGCACACCGCGATCGCGCCACGCCTACGGCGCGGTCCAGTGTCGCGGCGGCACTTGGGGAGGCCGCCCCGCGGCGATGGCGGCGCTGACACGGCACAAGATTGTTGAACGTTCAACAGATAATTGGCAATCTGCGCCCCGGCACGGCTGGGAGGGGGTCGGACGGCGCGCCATGAAGGTCAACATCCTGGTCATTCCGCACATGTGCGCCCGCGGCGAACGCGTGCCGCTGCCCGGATCCGATCCCGCCCGGTTCCAGCTTCTGATGCGCCGTTTGCGCGAGCAGATGCAATTCGCCGAACGCCTCGGCTACGCCGGCTTCTGCATGACCGAACAGCACATGCAGATCGAAGGCATCGAGACCACCACCAACCCGCTGTTCTGGAACTACTTCGTCGCGCAGCACACCAGCGCGATGCGCGTCGGACAGCTTGGCATGAACCTGACCGCGATCAATCCGGTGCAACTTGCCGAGAACATCGCCATGCTGGATCATTTCACCGGCGGTCGGGTGTTCGCCGGCTTCTCCCGCGGCAACACGCCGCGCTGGGTGGGCACGTTCGGCCAGCATCTGGGCATCACCTCGACCGAGTCCGACAAGTCCGCGGCGGACCGGCACAATCGCGCGGTGTTCTACGAGAACTGGCGCATCGTGAAGGCGCTGTGGACGCAGCCCACGGTGTCGATCCAGGGCGACTTCTGGAAGATCCCGCCCGAGATGGACTGGCATTTTCCGCCCACCAGGGATTTCGCGCCGCAGACGATCGACGCCAACGGTCGGCTGCAAGCGATCGGGATCGTTCCGCGTCCGCTGCAGCAGCCGCATCCGCCGGTCTACGCGCCGTTCAGCCACAGCATGGAAACCGTCCGCTTCTGGGGACGCGAAGGCGGCAAGATGGTCTCGTTCGTCGCCCCCGAGAAGGAGCATTTTACCCCGATCGTCATCGACGCCTATCTGCAGGCTGCCAACGCCGCCGGCCGCGCCGCAACGCCGCGCGACGCGGTGGCGATCGGCGGCCATCTCGTGCTCGGCCGCACCGCTGCCGAGAGCGCCGCCATCAAGCGGGGATTCCTCGAGCTGTTCGCTTACGCCTACAATGCGCCACCCTACCATGTGCCGGTCGGTCGCCTGTGGGAAGGCTCACGCCAGCAGGTCGCTGACGACATCGGCCGGCTGCGCGCGGCGTATGACGTCGACGAATTCTTCGTCTGGCACCACGTCGGCTACCTGCCGCAGGAGGTCGAATTGGCGATGCTGGCCGAGTTCGCCGCCGCCGTGATCGCACCCGACAGCGAAACGGCGTCGCACCCATGCTGACATTCGGCGACCTTATCCGGCGCAACGGCACCATCTGGGCAACGAAGGACGCCTTCGTCGATCAGGCGCGACGGCTCACCTGGGGCGCCTATCACGCCCGCACCGACGCGCTGGGACACGCGATGCGGCGGCTGGACGTGGCACCAGGCGACCGCATCGTGGTGCTCGCCGCCGACTGCGTCGAGCTCGCCGAGACGTTCGGTGCCTGCATGAAGATAGGCGCCGTCCGTGTCGGCCTCAATCCCCGGCTGGCGCCGCCCGAGGTGCGGGCTCTCATCGCCGACTGCGCACCACGGATCATCTTCGTGCACGCGGATCACCTGCGCCTGCTGGAAGGTCTCGCGCAGCCGCCGGACCGCGCGGAGGTCCGCGTGATCGAGTTCGGCGGCCCGCGCAGCGAGTATGAACGCCTGGTCGCCACCGGGTTCGACGCCGCCGCACTCGCCCAGACGCCGCACGACGTGGCAATGATTGCGTACACCACCGGATCGACTGGCCTGCCGAAGGGCGCAGTCTATCCGCACGCCGGGTTCCTGACCTCGACCCTGTACATCGCACTGTGCGAGGGCATCGATGCCGACACGCGCTGGCTGCACGCCATGCCGGCCGCGGGCATTCCCTTGATGCACATGATGCGCAACGTGTTCCACGCCGCGGCAACCGTGATCGTCGACCCCTGGACCGCCGAGCGCGCGCTGCAGCTTATCGAGCGGGAACGCACGACCAACACCGTTTTGGTGCCGACGATGCTGAATTCGCTGCTGGAGTCGCCCTTGCTCGGGCAGACCGACGTGAGTTCCATGCGCCTGATCGGCTACGGCGCCTCGCCGTTGCCGCCGGCGACGATCCGCGAGGCGATGGCAGTCTTCAAGCGGCCGTTCCTGCAGATGTTCGGCACCACCGAGCTGATGGGCATGTCGATGATGCTGATGCCGAGCGACCACCAGCGCGGCCTGGCCTCGCGGCCCGAAATCCTCGCCTCCGCTGGAAAGCCGCTGTCGGTCGTCGATGTGCGGATCGTCGACGATGACGGACGCACGCTGCCGGTGAACGAGACGGGCGAGCTCGTGGTCCGCGCGGACGTTGCTTTTTCCGGCTACTGGAACGCGCCGGACAAGGATCGCGAGGTCATTCGCGACGGCTGGATCCACACCGGCGACATGGCGCGGCTCGACGACGAGGGCTATGTCTATTTGCGCGACCGCGCCAAGTTCCGCATCAAGACCGGCGGCTTCAACGTCTTTCCCACCGAGATCGAAAATGTTCTGGCCGAGCATCCTTCCGTCAACGAGGTCGCCGTCGTCGGCCTGCCCGACGCGCGCTGGGGCGAGCGGATCCACGCCGTCGTCAGCCTAACCGCCGGCAGCACGGCCAGCGCCGAGGACCTGCGGGCGTTCTGCCGCGACAAGATCGCCGATTTCAAAGTGCCGAAATCGGTCGAGATCTGGCCGGAGCTGCCGAAGGGCCCAACCGGCAAGATCCAGAAGCGCAGCATTCTCGACCATTATGCCGCCAGCGCGCCGAACCACGGGGCCGGATGATGCCGATACAACTCCTGAACGACGCCACCTCGCCATTCGGCCGCAAGGTGCTGGTGGCCGCGATCGAACGCGGCCTGCCGGTGCGAGAGGAATTCGTCAACGTCGCCGAGCCCGGCGAGTTGGACGCGCATAACCCGCTGCGCCAAATTCCCACCCTGGTCACCGAGGCCGGCGATGCCGTCTACGACAGTTCGGTGATCCTCGGCTTTCTCGACACGCTGCATGGCGGTGAACCGCTCGTTCCGCCCGATCCGGCGTGCCGGGTGACCACGCGGATCGCCCTCGCCGACGGCCTGATCGAGGCGACGTTGCAGCGTGCCATGGAGCTGCGGCGGCCGGGCGAGCTGCAAAGTGCCGCGGTGATGGAACGACTGGAAGAGCGGATCGCCCGCGCACTGTTCGCCATCGACCGCATCCGTACGGACCTGTCGCTTGACCCGCTGCGCGGCGACTCGATCACCGTTGCCTGCGCGCTCGCTTACGTCGATTTCCGCTATGGGCGATTCTGGCGAGACGTGCTGCCCGCATTGGCGGCCTGGCAGGATGCCGTCGCCGCGCGCCCCAGCATGCAAGCGACGGCGCCGACCCGCACGGCCCCGGTACCTGTCGGCCCAGTGCCCGCGGGATCGTAAGGGCCTGAGGCAAAACCCGTGCTTCAATCGCATGCGCGTCACACTTCCGTGTCATGGCCGGACACTTCCGTGTCATGGCCGGGCTTGGCCCGGCCACCCACGACTGTCTTTGTTGCGCGCTGCGAAGTCGCGGGTGACCGGACCAATCCCCGGGTCAAGCCCGGGAACGGTCATGACACGGGATGCTGCGACCCAGGTCGATCGATTCGGTTATTCCGTCTCAGGGCCTAACTCCATGTCCGGCGAGGTGGTCAGGGTTCCGCACAAGCGCAAGCCTTCCCGCATCGCCGAGCTGCGGCGTCGCGACCTGATCGATGCGGCGATCCGCGACATCGCCAAGCTTGGCTACGATGCCGTGACCGTCGCGACCATCTGCGAGCGCGCCGGATTTTCCCGCGGCCTGATCGGCCATTACTTTGCGGGCAAGGACGATCTGCTGCTCGAGGCGGTCAAAGCCGTCGCGGCCGACCTTGGCGTGGCGATCCGTTCCGCCGCACATGCGGCTGGCGACGATCCGGCCGCCCGCCTGCATGCGCTGATCACCGCGAGTTTCACGCCGCCGGGCTTCACCCCGGAAAAAGTTGCGGTCTGGGTTGCCCTGGCGGGCAATGCCGGGTGGTCGCCCACGCTTGCCGACCTGTATCGCGCGATCTGGCGCGACTATCGCACCGGCGTCGGCCGCCTGTTCTCCTGTGCCGCGCAGGACCGCGGTATCGTTCTCGACCCGGACCGCACCGCGCTGACGTTCTCGCGGCTTGTGGAAGGATTGTGGGTCGGCTGGGCCGCCGATCCGCAATCCGTTGCACCCGACAAGGCCGCCGCGTGCTGCCATGCCTATGTCGACATGGTGCTCGGCCGCGGCGCTTGTCAGACCGGCAAGACCGCAGCAGGTTGACGCACGAACCGACCACGTCGCACAGGTCTCCAAGGCAAGCAATGGCGCTCATCCATCATGTCGCAACCGGCGCCGGCCGGCCGCCGCTGGTATTCGTGCACGGCTTTGCCTGCGCACACACCGACTGGGACGCACAGGTGGCGCATCTGTCGCCGCGCCACCGGACCGTCGCCGTCGATCTGCGCGGACACGGCGCCAGCCCCGGCACCGCGGAGGACTGCTCGATCGAGCGTTACGGCGCCGACGTGGCCGAGGTCATGCGGGCACTGACCCTGCCGCCGGCAGTACTGGTTGGTCACAGCATGGGCTGCCGCGTCGCCGTCGAGGCCGCCTTACAGGCGCCAGCCCACACCGCCGGCGTCATCCTGGTCGATGGCAGCCAGTTCGCCCCCGCAATGGCCGCCGTGCTGCGGGAACGCTTTGCCGCGCCGGACGGCTACGCGACGCTGGTCAACGACATCTTCAAGGACATGTTCACCTCTCGCAGCGATGCGAACGTGGCTGCCTCGATCG
The DNA here is from genome assembly GCA_963773345.1 of uncultured Alphaproteobacteria bacterium. Lineage (GTDB taxonomy): Bacteria > Pseudomonadota > Alphaproteobacteria > Acetobacterales > Acetobacteraceae > Palsa-883. The sequence goes on from CAVZBG010000011.1 coordinate 1,063,313, forward strand.
TCGCGCGCGCCGCGCGTCTGCCGCGGCCGATCGGGGAGAAGATGATGACCGATCTGCAGCGTTACGATGTCGGGCGTCTGGCGCACGCGCTGGCCAGCCTGCGCGTGCCGGTCATGGCGCTGCAAGCGACCTGCAGCAACGAGAAGCGCGAGCGGCGGACCATGAGTGCGGGACAGACCTCGCCCTATCTCGACATGCTCCGCGCCAACGTCCCATCCGTCCGCATCGAGGTCGTCGCCGACACCGGCCATTTCCCGCAACTTGACGAAAGCGCGCAGACCAACGCGCTGATCGACAGTTTTGTCGCGACGCTGCAAGCCGGCTGAGCCGGTCGTCTCCCCCCCGTCATGGCCGGCCCCCGGGTCGGCCCAAAGGGGCGTCCGAGGACAGGCGGAGCCTGCCCCTGGCGAAGGCCGGGGACCGGCCATCCACGACTTTGCCGCTCGCACGAAGAAAACTCGCGGATGGCTGTGACAAGCCTTACCCGCGGGCACTTGCCCCCGGGGGACGGTCATTACGACGACGGTCAATCTGTTCTGGGCCCGGTATGACACCGTTGCCCGGCCGCCGCGGCATCACGCCGCGCCGTCCCACGCGAGCAACCGCGGTCCACCATTACGTGGCGCCGACCACCACCACCGCCGGCATCCAGTTGGCCGCCCGCCGGTCGAGCCGCGCCTCGGTGTTCTCCCCGTCATAATCCGGCGCCGCCGGCGCGCACGTGAAAGCGGCGCGATCATCCAGGCAGTTGACGTTGACCACGGCCCGCAGGCCGGTCCGCGTCGCGCACACCGCCCCGACATAGACCCCGCAGCGGCGGCAGATCAGGTAGTCCGCGGTGCGCGAGCCGAACCGGTAGCGCTCCACCAGCGACCAGTCGGCCGCCCGCAGTTCGAACCGCCCGTCACGGTCCGACACCGTGCGCGTGCCGTGCGCCCGGCAGAAGCGACAGCTACAGGAACGCAACGACGCCTGCTCCGGCGGCATCGACAGGTGCAATGCAACCGTGATGTTGCCGCAATGGCAACCGCCCGAATGGTCCATGCGCCCACGCCTGCTCTCGTCCCACGCCAGATCTGGCCACCGGCTGGGCAAGATCGCCCCGGCCCGATCGCCTCAGGGCCGGGCGCAGCGTAGCACGCCGGCGGCGTCAGTGCCGAGGATCGGCCGCCATGTGCTGCAGCGCGGCAAGGCAGCGCAGCTCGACGTGGCCCGGCTCGATCGCGACGGTTCCCTCGCGCCGCAAATGCGTCATCATCCGGCATACGGTCTCGACGGTCAGCCCCAGATGGTCGGCGATGTCGGTCCGGCTCATCGGCAGCGCCACTTTTGGGCCGCCGCCCTGCCGGGCCGTCATTTCCAGCAGGAACGTCGCTATCCGCTCCGACGCGGTCTTGCGTCCCAGCAGCAGGATCCGGTCATAGGCATCCCGCAGCTCGCGCGCCGCCATCGCCCGCAGCACCCGCGCCAGGGACGTGTGCCGGTCCGTCAGCGTCTCGATCTCGCGCCGCCGGTAACGCCGCAGCATGACATCGGTCACCGCCTGGGCGGCGAAATCGTGCGTGTCGAGCGCGTCGAAGCCCAGGCAATCGCCGGCGAACAGGAACCCGCCGACCTGCCGGCGCCCATCCTCCATCAACTTGAGGGTGCGCACGCAGCCGCTGATGATGCGATAGCAGAACTCCGCCCGGTCGCCCTGGGCATACAGCTCGCGGTCGCGCGGCAGGCTGATCGTCATCCCGCATCCCGCCAGCAGCTCCAGCGGATCAGCGGGCTTGCCGCCGGGGATGACTCGCAGGCTGACCGTCCGTGTGGGCTGGGCCGCTGTTTGCACCGCACCTGACATGAACCCCTCCATGCGTTTGTATGCCTCGTCGCGGCACAAGCTGTATCGAGCGGATGCGGTGGCAGGAATTCGCAAACCGACGTACGAATGGATGCGTACGTACTCTTACGGATGCAGACATTGTGACGGAGGGCAGGATGGCCAACACCGCCCAAAGGGACCCCGCCGTGCCGGATACCGCGCTTGTGCACGTCATCGACGACGACGATGCGGTGCGCGATTCGCTGGCGCTGCTGCTCGACGCGGCGGGCATCGCGGTGCGTACCCATGAGTCGGCAACCAAGTTTCTGGCGCTGGCACCTCGCCTTGCCGCCGGCTGCGTGCTGACCGACGTGCGCATGCCCGACATGGACGGGCTGGCCCTGCAACGCCGGCTGACCGAGGCGGGGGTGACCCTGCCGGTCATCGTCATGACCGGCCACGCCGACGTGCCGATCGCGGTGGCCGCATTGAAGGCCGGGGCATTGGATTTCCTGGAAAAACCGTTCGATGACCAGCGCCTGATCGCCGCCGTGCGCAACGCCCTGGCCGCCAGCCGCGACGCCCGCCGCCAGGCCGCCGCCGTCGCCGAGATCACCACGCGCCTCGCCAACCTGACCCCGCGCGAGCGCGAGGTGCTGGACCTGCTGGTCGTCGGCAACCCCAACAAGACCATCGCCTATGACCTTGGCGCCAGTCCGCGCACCGTCGAGGTCCATCGCGCCCGGGTGATGGAGAAGATGGGTGCGCGCAGCCTGGCCGAGTTGGTCCGCATGGTCATCGCCGTGACCCCCGATACGCCTGCGCGCAAGCCGCCGGGCGGTTGACCTGGATCAACGCGCCCTGCGGCGGTCGGCGCGATAAGAGGTGGCTGCCAACCCGATGCCCGCCAACGGCTCGGCCGCGGAGCAGCGGAGCGATCGGTGATGCATGATGGGCGCCGTCCGGTGGTGATTGTCGTGGATGATGATGAGGCCGTGCGCGAGTCGCTGCGGTTCCTGCTGGACATCTCCGGCTACGACGTCGTGACGTTCGAATCCGCCGACGACTATCTCGATAACCTCAGCGGCCAGCCGGCGGCCTGCCTGGTGCTGGATCAGCACATGCCGCACACCACCGGGCTGGAGCTGCTGGCCATGCTGCGCGAGCGCGGCCTGCGCCTGCCGATCGCGCTGATCACCGGCTCGCCCTCGCCCGACATCGTGCGCCAGGCCACCGCGCTCGGCGCGGCACGGGTGCTGGAGAAGCCGCTCGCCGACGACGCCCTGCTGCACTTCGTGGCCTGCGCCGCATCCGGCGCCTGTCCGCAATAGTCGCGCCGCCGTGCGCCGGCTTGCGTCCCGGATGAAAAACCAGCAAGTCTGATCCCGATTTACCCGGGGACAGGGGTCTGGATGCCCGATCGCTTCGCGACGGCCGAAGGCTCGGCGCTGCTGCGCTCGATCCTGGAGACCGTGCCGGACGCCATGGTCGTTATTGACGACCGCGGCAGTATCCTGCTGTTCAGCACCGCTGCCGAACGCCTGTTCGGCCACACCGCCGAGGAGGTGCGGGGGCGCAACGTCAGCATGCTGATGCCCTCGCCGTATCGCGAGGCGCATGACTCCTACCTCGACCGCTACCTGGCCACCGGCGAGCGGCGCATCATCGGCATCGGCCGCATCGTGGTCGGCCTGCGCAAGGACGGCGGCACCTTCCCGATGGAGCTGCAGATCGGCGAGGTGCGCAACGACGGCCACCGGCTGTTCACCGGCTTCGTCCGCGACCTGACCGAGCGCCAGCGCACCGAGCAGCGGCTGCAGGACCTGCAGGCCGGGCTGCTGCACGCCTCCCGCTTGCGCTCCATGGGCCAGATGGCGGCCTCGCTGGCGCACGAACTGAACCAGCCGCTGACCGCCACCTCGAACTATGTGAAGGCCGCGCAGCGCCTGACCGAGGCGCCGCAGCCGGATCTCGCGCGCATCCGCCAGGCGCTCGAGCTGGCCGCGCAGCAGACCTTGCGCTCCGGCGAAATCATCCGCCGCCTGCGCGGCTTCGTCGCGCGCGGCGAGGTGGAGCGACAGCCGGAGGCGGTGAGCAAGCTGGTCGAGGAGGCCAGCGCGCTCGCCCTGGTCGGCGCCAAGGAGCACGGCGTGCGGGTCGATCTCCGCCTCGGCACCGTCATGCACAACGTCGAGGTGGACCGCGTGCAGATCCAGCAGGTGCTGCTGAACCTGATGCGCAACGGGCTGGAGGCGATGGAAGCGAGCGAGAGGCGCGAGCTGTCGGTGCACGTCGAGGCGGTCGACGGGATGGTGCAGGTCAGCGTCGCCGATAGCGGCCCCGGTGTGCCGCCCGAGGTCGCGGCACAGCTCTTCCAGCCCTTCGTCACCACCAAGCCGGACGGCATGGGCATCGGCCTGTCGGTCTGCCGCACCATCGTCGAGGCGCATGGCGGGCGGCTGTGGATGGACCCCAACCCGGACGGCGGCAGCGTGTTCCACTTTACCGTGCCGATCGCCGAGGGGTAGTGAGGCAAGGTGCAAGCACGCGCCGGACTGAGGTGGGGATAAGTCTGTTCGAGGGCCTGCGCCCGGTCAGCCGCCGTGACGAGGACCGCGAGCCACGCCATCACGTGTACGCAACGTCAGTGCGAACAGGCCGAGCGTCAATGATACCGACCGGCCGAAATGACGACTCCTCCATCATTTCGGCCGGTCGGTATCGCGCGTCGGGTTGGCGGGCGGCGACGCGCCGAACTAAGGGCCTGGGGCGACACAAGTGCTTCAATCGCATGCACGTCACACTTCCGTGTCATGGCCGTCCCCGGGCTTGACCCGGGGATCGGCCCGGCCACCCACGACTGTCTTTGTTGCTAGCTGCAAAGTCGTGGGTGACCGGGCCTGATCCCCGGGTCAAGCGCCCGGGGACGGTCATGACACGGGATACTACGACCCAGGCCGATCAACTCGGTTATTCCGCCTCAGACCCTAAGAGTTCATGCCAACCGTCATTCTTTATGACCGTTGGCATGAGTCTCTGCCGTCTCCTCGCAGTTATCCTGCCGGATGACGCCATAGGCACTGTAGCCTGCGCCTTGCACCGATCCCGCAAGCTGCAACAGATGTCCGTCCGCCGAGACCGAGGCCTTGGCGATAGAGGGAAGCGTCGTGCTCAGAGCCGGGTATCGAACCGACGTCTGCCAGAGCTGCTGCCCGTCATGCGTCGGCTTCGCCGCGGCAATCGTCAGGTCGACACGCTTGTCCCGCTTGAAGCCGGGCAGGAAGACCGACGCAGCCTCGCCGTTGCCTGGTATCCGCCGGCTCCAATAGAACGCCAGTGCCAGCGGCGAGCGAATGTCCGGGCGCACCGACGGGGCAGGCAGATCAAGGTCGGGACGCCGCTCTGCACCGGCCTTGCGATAATCCTCGATCCAGGGCTGGCCAAAAGTCGCGGGATCCCAGTGACGGACGAACGCGGGGAATTTGCGTTGAATGTCGCCAAGGATCTTTCCCTGCAGCCGGTAGGCTTCGAGTCCATCCGTACCGCGGTCGAACAGGTCCCACTCCTGTCGCACGATATGGCCGTCCACGAGATAGCGGCTGTTCACCGCCACGCTCTGCAACTGATCGGTTTTCCACGTGCTGGTCTCCTGCATCAGATAATCGATATGCATGAAGGGCAGTGGCGTGCCGTGGAACATCGCACTCACATCGACCGTCGTCGCGCCGTCTGTCCCGCGCGTGCTGACGTTGGTGGTAACCGCGACCCGTCCGGCGTAGTCGGTGGTGCCGGCAAAGTGGCAAATCTCGCCGGCACGCGCGCTGATCGTGCTGAGCTGCGCCGCGACAAGATAGACGGCCCATCGCCTGATGGCAGGCCTCCTGGCTGCGGGCGTACATGCATCGCGCCCGGCGCAAAGACTAACCGCAACAGGCGCGGACGCGCTACACGGTAGGTTCCCTGTTCCAGGCGGCACCGCGAGGATGCGGGCGATGACGATGCGGCGGTGAATTGGCTGTCCCGACGAACCGGAATGGAAGGTCGAACATGCCTCCGGGCGCGAGCCGGTGACCGGCGCACGGACCGTCATTCACGCGATTGCTCAGAGGGTCGCGATTGCTCAGAGGGTAAGGTGCCCAAGGGTCACAGCGAAAGGGTCACAGCGCCCAAGGGTCACAGCGCCCAAGGGTCACAGCGCCCAGGGGTCGCTGTTGCGCGCCGGTCCGCACTTGTGTATTGTCCCCGCATGTCCCGAGGCACGCAGCCCCGTCGCCTGATCGCCCGCGCATCCGTGCGCGCGCCGCTGCGCCTTCTGTCCCTCGGCGTCCTCCTTCGACTTAGCCGCCCCTGAGCGCTGCGCCGGGCTGTTGAGTGCCGGCACGCTCAGGGGAACCCCTGAGGCTAAGGTCGTGCCCAAAACCCGAGGAACCACGCCACACACGGGACCAGGCCCCGCCAGGGATCAGGCCCCAAAGGGACCCAGCCAATGTCCATCGAACATCCCAGCTTCGGCAAGCTGGACGACGACCGCATCATCATCTTCGACACCACGCTGCGCGACGGCGAGCAGTCGCCCGGCTTCTCGATGAACCTCAACGAGAAGATCCGCATGGCCGAGGCGCTGACCGAGCTGGGCGTCGACGTGATGGAGGCGGGTTTCGCCATCGCCTCGCCGGGCGACTTCGAGAGCGTCAAGGCGATCTCCGAAACCATCGGCCAGCGCGCCAACACCCCGGTGATCGCCAGCCTGGCGCGCGCCGGCCAGATGGACGTGCTGCGCGCCGCGGAAGCGCTGCGCCCGGCGAAGCGCAAGCGCATCCATATCGTGATCGCAACATCAGACCTGCACATGAAATACAAGCTGCGGCTGTCGCCGGACGAGGTGATCGCGGCAACGGTCGAGTCGGTGACGCTGGCGCGTCAGCACGCCGACGACGTCGAATGGTCGGCCGAGGACGCCACCCGCAGCGACATCGATTTTCTGGCCCGCGTCGTCGAGGCGGCGATCGGCGCCGGCGCCACCACGATCAACCTGCCGGATACCGTCGGCTACGCGCTGCCCGAGGACATGGAGCGCATGTTCACCTCCATCCGCACGCGGGTGCCGGGTGCCGACAAGGTCATCCTCTCCACGCACAACCATAACGATCTGGGGCTGGCGGTTGCCAACACCATCGCCGCGATCCGCGCCGGCGTGCGGCAGATCGAATGCACGATCAACGGCATCGGCGAGCGGGCCGGCAACGCCTCGCTGGAAGAGGTCGTGATGGCCGTGCGCACCCGGCACGATGCGATGCCCTACGCCAACGGGATCGTGACGCAAAACCTGCTGCGCACCTCGAAGCTGCTGTCCACCATCACCGGCTTCGACGTGCAGCCCAACAAGGCGATCGTCGGACGCAACGCCTTCGCGCATGAGGCCGGCATCCACCAGGACGGCGTGCTGAAAAATGCCGCGACCTACGAGATCATGACGCCGGAAAGCGTCGGCTGGGCGAAGAACAGCCTGGTGCTGGGGAAACATTCCGGCCGTGCGGCGTTCCGCGACAAGCTGAACACGTTGGGCTACCGGATCGGCGACAACCAGTTGAACGACGCGTTCCGCCGCTTCAAGGATCTCGCCGACCGCAAGAAGGTGGTGTTCGACGAGGACATCGTCGCCCTGGTCGATGACGAGGTGATGCGCGACCACGAGCGCATCCGCTTCGTCTCGCTCGACCTGCGCGCCGGCTCGAAGGCCCCGCCGCGCGCCGAGATGGAGCTGGAGGTCGACGGCGTGGTGCACACCGCGACCGCCACCGGCGACGGCCCGGTGGATGCCACATTCAAGGCGATCCAGCAGATTTTTCCCGCACACCGCGAACCTCGTGCTGTTCTCGGTCGGCGCGGTGACCGAGGGCACCGACGCCCAGGCCAAGACCACGGTGCGGCTGGAGGAGAACGGCAAGATGGTGGACGGCCAGGGGGCGGATACCGACACCATCGTCGCCGTCGGCCCGCGCCTACATCCACGCGCTGAACAAGCTGCTGGTGAAACGGGTGCGCACCGAACCCGCGGCACTGTCAGCGTAACGAGCGTCTTAACCTCTCCCGCTCTTCGCGGGAGAGGTCGCGGAGTTCTTGCGACGCGGGTGAGGGTGCCGCCGCCGGAGACACCCTCACCCGGAGCGCTACGCGCTCCGACCTCTCCCGCAAGCGGGAGAGGTGTTCAAGTCCGCCATCCCGTCATCGGCCAGGTCACCGCCGCCACGCCCGGCGCCGGCGGCCACACCGTCACGTACCCCGTGCCGTGCAACTGAGTCAGATAGGTCGCCCCCAGCACGTTCTGCCCGCTGGCGTCGAACTTCACCCCATCATACCCGGTGACCATCTTGCTCTGCGGCAGATCGGTCGCGGCCAGCGCCGCCTGCAGCTTCGCCGGATCGGTCGACCCCGCCCGGTTCAGCGCGTCCGCCAGCACGAACGTCGCCTCCATGTCGCGCGCCGAGGCGTCGTCCATGTCGTGCCCGGCCTTCGCCTTGAACACTGCGTTGATGCGCGCCGTCAGGCTGCCCGGCGGCCCGAGATTCCAGGCGCTGCGGCTCATCACGCCCTGCGAGATCGTGCCCACTGCGGGAATGAACGCGGGATCGGCGAAGCCCGCGTCGTCGCTGAGGATCATCGGCGGCAGGTAGTCGAGCGACTTCATCGTGCGCATGAACAGGATCGCGTCCGAGGCGTAGCTGATGAAGATCACCAGCGACGGGTTCGCCGCTTTGAGCTGCAGCACCTGCGCCGAGACGTCGGCGCCGTTGGCGTTGTAGGCAATCCGCGTGACCAGCGGCACCTTCGCCGCCTTGATCGCCGCTTCGATCGAGTTGCCGACCTGCGAGCCGTAATCGGTGTTCTCGTTGACGATCGCCATGCTGTCGATCGTCTTGCCCGCCTTCTGCATGGCGGCAACGAAGCGCATGTAGGTCGCGGCGAAGTTGGCGCCGATCGGCGTGACGCGGAAGGTGAACTTGTAGCCGCGCTCGGTGATGTTGTTGGCCACGGAATCGCTCACCACGAACGGCACGCCGTAGCGCTCGGCCACCGCGGTCGCCGTCAGCGAGCACGACGACTGGTACGATCCCAGCAGCGCCGCGACCTTGTCGCTGGTGATCAGCCGCTGCGTCAGGCTCTGCGCCATCGCCGGATCGCCGCGGTGATCGACATAGATCGCCTCGATTGTCGCCCCGCCCAGCCCGGGCAGTCCGCCGCTGGGGCTGAAGGTCAGCTCCGGCACCGTGGGGTGCGGCGTGTTGACCACGTCGAGCCCGATCTCGACCGCGGTCTTGCCCTGCTGCCCGGCCGACGCCGAACTCCCGGTCAGCGGAAACAGCACGCCGATCTTCACCGGCGCTGCGGCGCGAAGCGGGGTCGCGGCCAAAGCGGGCAGTGTGGCGGCCGAGGCAAGCAACATGCGGCGACTGATCATCTGAAGCGTCCTGTTCGGTGTTCGGTGACGGTCGCGTGATGTAGCCCCCGGGGCGGTCGGCGTCCAATGCGGCAGGCTCACGTGCCGACGGATCGCCTTGGCCGCCGCCGCTGGGCATGGCCAGGTCAAATAACCGCGGTGAAAAAAACGGCCCGGCCGCCGCAAGGGAGGCCGGGCCATGAGGTAGGTCCGGGTTGACCTGGGCCGTGCGGCCCGGCCGGCCGGCGCGGGTGTTGGGGCAGCGCCGATCGGCAGCGGCAAAATGGCACGCGCGCCCGCCCGCCGGATGTGATGTGGATCACAGGCTATGTCATGTTCGCGCCCGCCGGTGCCGTTTGACGGTCGCGCCGGCCATGACGGGAAGGCTGCGCCGGCATGACGGTTCAGGCCCGCCGGCGACACGCGCTGCGGACCGCGCCGCCCGGACCCGTCACGGAAACAGCCCGCGCGTGTTCTTGGCGTTGCGCACCTTGGCCACCCCGATCGCCATGGCCGCTGTCCGATGCGCCACCTTGTCCTGTTCCGCCCGCAGCATCACCTGCGCGAACGAGCGATCGAGCACGTGATATAGCTTGCTCATGACCTCGGCTTCGTCCCAAAAGAATTGCTGCAGGTCCTGCACCCACTCGAAATAGCTGACCACGACCCCGCCGGCGTTGCACAGGATGTCAGGGATCACGAAGATCTCGTCGCGCCGCTGGTTCAGCACCTCGTCGGCCTCCGGCATGGTCGGGCCATTGGCCCCTTCCGCCAGCACCCGGCATTGCAGCCGCCCGGCCATCCGGGCGTCGATCACCCGCTCCAGCGCCGCCGGCACCAGCACGTCGCATCGCTGCGCCAGCAGCTCGGCCGGATCGAGCGCAAGCTGGTTGGAGAAGCCCTTCAGCACGCCATGCTTCGCGGCATGCGCCACCAGCGCATCGACCGGCAGCCCCTTGGCATCGAAATAGCAGGCGGTGTGGTCCGACACGCCGATGATCTTCAATCCCCGCTCGGCCAACGAGATCGCGGTCACGCTGCCGACATTGCCGAACCCTTGCACCACCGCGGTCGCGCCGCCGGGCTTGATGCCCAGGCGCTGCATCGCCCGGTCGGCCAGGTAGGCGATGCCGCGCCCGGTCGCTTCGCGGCGCCCCTCGGTGCCACCGGACGCGACCGGTTTGCCGGTGACGATCTCGGTGACCGTGCAGCCCTCGTGCATGGAGTAGGTGTCCATGAACCACGCCATGACCTGCTCGTTGGTCCCCATGTCGGGCGCCATCACGTCGATATGCGGCCCGACGAACGGGATCATCTCCTGCATGTAGCGCCGTGAGACCGCCTCCAACTCGCGGCGGGAGATCGCGTAGGGATCGATCGCGACGCCGCCCTTGGCGCCGCCATACGGCAGCCCGGTCAGCGCGCATTTCCAGCTCATCCATATCGCCAGCGCCGCGACCTCGCCGATTTCCAGGCTGGGCGAGAAGCGCGTGCCCCCCTTGGTCGGCCCGAGCGTCAGGTGATGCTGCACGCGATACCCTTCATAGACCTTGGTGCTGCCGTCGTCGCGATGGATCGGACAGGAAACGGTGATCGCGCGCTTCGGGTACAGCACGCGATCGCGTTCGTCTTCGGGGATCTCCAGGTGGTCGGCGATCACGTGGAACTGCTCGCACGCCATCTCGAACACCGGCCCGGTGTAGATGGTCATTGGCTGCCTCCTGTTGCGGGCGGCGAAGCCGGGGTTTCAGCACCGGGGCGCGATGAAGTCCAGCGCGCCGCCGGTCCGTCGAGGCGATGTTCCTGCGGGCCATTGCGCGACGACCGCAGTCTGAAGCCGACCGCAGGCGGAACGACTGCACCGCGCCGCAAAGTCGGATACCTCGCGCGAAGGTAAGACCTGGATTATGGGCGATCGCGCCAGGGCCATCGGGTTTACCCAGGAAAGGCGGCCGATCAGTCGGCTCACTGTCATTGCGAGTTCCCACCGGCCGGCGGCCGACCCGCCCTGATTGAAACAGTCGGATCGCCGAAGAGAAGGACACTCCCCCTCCCCTTGAGGGAGGGGGTTGGGGGGAGGGGTCGATCGGTGCGAATCCCAGACCGCCCCCTCCCCCCAACCCCCTCCCTCAAGGGGAGGGGGAGCTTGTTTCTTGTTAGGAGCGCAGCGGTCCCCGGGCTTGACCCGGGGAAGCAATCCCCAACTAGGTGCGCACCTGGATGGGGATTGCTTCGCTACGCTCGCAATGACAGCGGCATCCGGGCGGGCTCGCGGCTTCACTTCGCTACGCTCGCAATGACAGCGGCATCCGGGCGGGCTCGCGGCTTCACTCGATTGCCCTCGCTAACGCGCTGTGGGCGTGGCGTCTCCGCATTTGGCATGGCACGGTTACCTGTTCGCCACACCAAGGGACCGGACGATGCGAGCCTTCCTGCGACACGCGCTGACCTCGGCCGTCCTGGCCGTGCTGCTGCTCGGCCGCGCCGCAACCGCACAGGATCGCTTCCCCGGCGCTGAATGGACGCCTGTCCCCGCGGCGCAGGCCGGCTGGTCGGAGACCGCACTGGCGCAGGCACGGGAGTGGTCGCGGCAGATCAATTCCACCGCCGTGATGGTGATCCAGCACGGCGTCGTGGTGGCGGAATGGGGCGACACGGCCAAACGCACCGAACTCGCCTCGGTGCGCAAGAGCCTGCTCAGCGCCCTCATCGGCATCGCGGTGGCGGCGAAGCAGATCGACCTGAACAGTACGCTGGCGCAGCTTGGGACCGACGACAATCCGCCGTCCCTGACCGATATCGAGAAGCAGGCGACGGTGCGCATGCTGTTGCAGGCACGCTCCGGGATCTACCACGTGGCGCTCTACGAAACCGAGGGCGAGGTGGCGAAACGCCCCGCGCGCGGCAGCCACGCACCGGGCACGTTCTGGTACTACAACAACTGGGACTTCAACGCGCTCGGCACGATCTACGAGCATGCCACCGGCACGGGCATCTACGACGCGCTGGACCGGCTGATCGCGCGGCCGATCGGCATGCAGGACTACCGGCCGCAGGACGGCCAGTACGTCCTCGGCGCCGCCTCGATCCATCGGGCCTACCCAATCCGCATGAGCGCGCGCGACCTGGCGCGGTTCGCGCTGCTGTACCTGAACGACGGGCGGTGGGCAGGACGGCAGGTGGTGCCGGCCGAGTGGGTGCACGAAAGCACGCAGGCCTACTCGCATTCGGCGGCGGGGACGGGCTACGGCTATTTGTGGTGGATTGGCAGCGTCGGTGATCTCCGCCATTCCGGCATGACGCTGCCGGCGGGCAGCTTCTATGCCATGGGCGCGGGCGGCCAGTTTGCCTTCGTGATTCCCGCACACGACCTGGTGGTCGTGAACCGGGTGGACCGGGACCTGCATCTGCCCGAGCCCAGGCCGTCGATGATCGCGGAACTCCTGCGACTGATCTTCAAGGCGGGCGGATTCTAGGCGCAGGCGTAATCGCCGCTTGCAGAGCGCGCGGGCGAGGGAAGGCGGCTCCCGCAACCTCCGGCTTGGCTGGCAGCGCTGCGGCATCTCAGACGAGGCCGCCGGGATACAGCAACGGCACCAGCGCCCCGACATCGGGCAGCACGAAATCGGGCCGCGGCACGCTCGGATGCAGTTCCAGGTAGTGGCGGTTGATCCACGCGATCGTCAGGCCCAGCGGCTTGCCGCCGACCATGTCGGTGAATTGCGATTGCCCGGAATGCAAAATCTCCTCCCGCGCAACGCCCGCGTGATCGAGCAGGTAGCGGAACAATGTGCCGTCCGGCTTGTAGCCGCGGGCCCGCTCGGCGGTGCACACCAGGTCGAAGCGGCGGCCGAGCGGCGTGACGCCCAACAGGTCGTCGTCGATGTTGGAAACGATCGCCAGCCTGTGGTGCCGCGCCAGGACATCCAGGGCCGGCTGCACGTCCGGGTAGAGCTGAAACCGCGCATAGGCGTCGAAGTAGCTCTCGATCAGCGATCCGTCGGCGCCGCCCAGCCCGAAATGCTCGAACGCTTCCTCCAGCGCGAGACGGCAGATCTCCTTGTAAGACCGATACGGCTCGCGGTAATGGGCGACGTTGCGCTCCTGCCAATAGTTCCAGAACGGGCGCAGCTCGATCTCGCGTCCGCCCGCGTCGTCAAGGATCGAGCGGTGGGCGGCGTAGGTGCCGTAGCGCGTGTCGACCAGAGTGCCGAAGACGTCGAACGACAGCAGCTTCGGTCGCCCAAACGGCCACGGATCGGTATTGCGTTGCATGTCTTTTGGCCTTCCGGTTTGCCCAAGCGAACCATCTCAAGCGGCGGCGCTCAGCGCGGGAACGGCTGCCTCCGCGTGGATGAAGCGTCGTTCGCCCTCGGGCATTCTCATCGATATCGCCGCTCCCTCGGGATATCGCCCCGTGGGGAAATCGCTCCCTCGGGATATCGTTCGCTGGGATATCGCTCCCTGCGGGTATCGCTCCCTGCGGGTATCGCTCCCCGGGATCTCGCCCCATGGTCCAACGTGGCTACACTGTTTCCGTGCAAACCATCTACCACACCCTGATCCCCGCGCTCTGGTACCTCTGGCTCGCCGGCTGGACGGTCTCCGCCTTCCGCACCAAGCGGACCCTGCGCGCCGAGAGCATCGCTTCGCGCCTCTCGCACTTCACCCCTCTTTGCCTGGGCATCGCCCTGCTCGTCTCGCCCCGCTTCGCCGGCCCGTGGCTGGCGACGCGCCTGTATCCCCAGACCGTATGGACCTTCTGGTCCGGCGCCGCGCTGGTCGCTCTCGGCCTGGGCTTCGCCGTGTGGGCGCGCGTCCACCTCGCCGGCAACTGGAGCGGCACCGTCACTTTGAAGCAGGGCCACAGCCTGACCCGCACAGGGCCGTACCGCCTGGTGCGTCACCCAATCTACACCGGCATCCTGCTCGCCATCCTGGGCAGCGCCATCGCTGAGGCCGAGCCGCGCGGCTTGGTCGCGCTCGCGCTGATCATCGCGGCGTTCCTGCGCAAGATCGCCATCGAGGAACGCTTCCTCACCGCCCAGTTCGGCGACGCCTACGCGCGTTACCGCGCCGAAGTCCCGGCGCTGATTCCGGCGTTGCTTCGCCGGCCGCGCCGATAGCCCGCGGTCGGCGAGCAACGGCATTAGCCCCCGCGACCAGCGTGCTGCCCGGGTGGTAGCGCCGCCGCAATCAGCGGGGCTGCTCGGGCGGCGGCCGGTTGGCAGGACGGCGACGCTTCGGTCTTGCGCCGGTCACCGCACCGGCCTGCGCCTTGCGCAGCGCCTCGACGTCGGCGAGATCCTGTGCCCGTCCGGCGGCGGTCTTCGCCGCGATCAGGTCGTCGGCGGAGATGAACGCGGCGGCGAGGCCCGTCCCGGCATCGATGGTTTCCATGACGCGCCGCCGCCAGGCGCGATCGAAGTCAACGCCGGTAATTTCCGGCAGAATATCCACCATGACAGGCGGCGTTCCCCATGCGGAAGAATGACCCGCGCTGGGCGAAGTCGTCCGGCTGCAACCCGCCAAGTGGGGCGCCAAATTTTGCCAGCGCACGAAACAGTGCGGCTGCGTTGGCCGTGTCGGGCCGGATGAGGATGTCGAGGTCCTTGGTGGCGCGAGGCTGGGCATGCAGCGAAACCGCGTAGCCCCCGACGACGAGATATTTAACCCGCTCCGCGTTTAAGATGGACAAGAGTTCTTTGAAGTCGCGGTGCATCGGATGCTGGGTTCCTGAGGCGATGCGCCTCAACGGATATGTCTGTGGTAGCCTGCATGCGCTCGTGCGCCGGCCGCCCCTGCCAATAGGCCTATTCGTCGGCCTTCATCGCCTCCAGGCTGGTGTAGCGTCGGATCGGGAAACGCATCGCCCTGTTCATAGACGCCATCATAGCACGCAATTCCCGTCAGGCGCATGCGCGGCCATACCGAGCCGAAGCGCCGGCGACGACGCTCGCCCGCACTAACGCGCCGAGGTGTCGGCGCAGATCGCTTGATCGGCCGGGTAACCAGGCGTCCCCAACATCCAACATCTTGTGGTCCGACCGGCCCTTGCGCCACAATCCACGGGACAAGCCGAGTCGCTCCCCAGTCATCCGAAGAGGCCACCTTGGGCACGCAATCCTCCCCCCGCGAGCACGCCGCCGCCCCCATCCACGCCCCACGTCGCGGCACGGGAAAAACCCGCGCCAAGCGCGTCATCGATCGCGCCCCGCCGCTGCAAGGCTGGCTCTCGGACGACGCGGAGGAAATCGAACGCCGCCGCTGGCGCGGCCAGACCGAGATCCTGGCGGTCGAGGCGCTCGAGCCGGCCCACCCGTATTTCGGCAGTTTTCGCGTCCGCTCCGCCTCCGGCGGCACGTACGACGTCGAACTGCGCGACCTGACCGGCCGGCTGAACACCTGCGGCTGCGCCGATCATCGGGTCAACGGCCTCGGCACCTGCAAGCACATCGAGGGCACGCTCGCCGCGTTGCGCCGTCGTGGCAAGCGCGCCTTCGCCGCCGCCGCGCGCGCGGGCAGCCATCGGGTCGAGCTGTTCGTCCCGCGCGACGGCGATGCAACGCCGCGCCTGCTGTGGCCGGCGGGAACTGGCGCGACGGGTGCGGCGGAACCCGTGCGGACCCTGCTCGCACCGTTGGTCGACGCCAACGGAACCCTGTGCGACACCGCGCCCGCCACGCTGGAAGCCCTTCTCGCCGCCAGCGCCGCAGCCGACCCGGCCACCCAGGCCGCCATCCGCGTCTCCCGCTCGATTGCCCCCTGGATCGCCGAAAGCAACCGCCGCGCCGCCCGCGCCGAGGCGCGCGACCGCTTCGTCGCCGACGTGGACGCCGGCCGCGAAACAATCGACCTGCTGCGGCATCCCCTGCTGCCCTACCAGCGCGAGGGCATGCTGCACCTGGCGTTCGGCGAGCGCGCACTGCTGGCCGACGACATGGGCCTCGGCAAGACCATCCAGGCGATCGCCGCCGCCGAGCTGCTGCGCAAGCTGCGCGGCGTGCAGCGCGTGCTGGTGGTCTGCCCCGCGTCCCTGAAAGGCGAGTGGGAGGAGCAGATCGCCCGCTTCAGCGGCGCCGACACGAAGCTGGTCAACGGCGCGCGCGCCGCGCGGCTGTTCCAGTATGACCACCCGGCCTTCTTCACCGTGGTCAACTACGAGCAGGTCGTCGCCGACGCGCCCGAGATCAACGCGCGCGTCCGCCCCGACATCGTCATCCTGGACGAGGCGCAGCGCATCAAGAACTGGCAAACGAAGACCGCGCGGGCAGTAAAATCGCTCGACGCGCCCTATGCCTTCGTGCTGACCGGCACGCCGCTGGAGAACCGCATCGACGAGGTCTACTCCATCGTCCAGTACCTCGACCCCGGCCTGCTCGGCCCGCTGTTCCGCTTCAACCGCGACTTCTACGAGCTGGACGAGCGCGGCCGCCCGGTCAATTACAAGAACCTCGATGACCTGAAGCGCCGTCTCGCCCCGGTTATGCTGCGCCGGCGCAAGCGCGACGTGGAGACCGAGCTGCCCGGCCGCACGGTGAAGACCTTCATGGTGCCGATGCAGGACGAGCAGCGCGCGCGCTACGACGACTACCACGCGCCGGCCGCCAGGCTGATCGCGGCGGCGCGGCGCCGGCCGCTGACCAAGCAGGAATTCGACCGGCTGCAACAACTGCTCGCCTGCATGCGGATGGTCTGCGACACGCCGTACATCCTCGATCAGACCTGCCGCATCAGCCCGAAGCTGGAGGAGCTGGAGCGGGTGCTGGCCGAGCTGGTGGCCGAGCCGGACCGCAAGATCATCCTGTTCTCGGAATGGGAACGCATGCTGTTCCTGGTGCGCGAACTGGCCGAGGAGATGGGGCTGGAATTCGCCTGGCACACCGGATCGGTCCCCCAGGAGCGGCGGCGGGCGGAGATCGCGCGCTTCAAGCGCGACCCGGGCTGCCGGCTGTTCCTGTCCACCGACAGCGGCGCGGTGGGGCTGAACCTGCAGGCGGCGAGCGCGATCATCAACCTCGACCTGCCGTGGAACCCGGCGCGGCTGGAGCAGCGCATCGCGCGCGCCTGGCGGAAGAACCAGATGCGCACGGTGGACGTGATCAACCTGGTCACCGAGGACAGCATCGAGCATTCCATGCTGCACCTGCTGGCGCAGAAGCAGGCGCTGGCGGACGGCGTGCTGGACCGCGACGGCGACCTGAGCACGGTGAAGATGCCCTCCGGGCGGAGTGCCTTCGTCGAGCGCATGGCGATGATGCTGGGCGAGGCCGCGCCACCGGTGGTGGTGACGCCGGCGGTTGCGCCGGTGACGCCCGCGGACCGGCTGCGGGCCGACCTGGTGTCGCGCCACGGCGACGCACTGCTGCTGCTGACCTCGCGCAAGGGCAGCGACGGGCGAGACGTCTTCGTCGCCGTGCTGGACACCGACGCCGCCACCGTGGTGCGCGAACGGGAGCGTCTGGCGCAGGTGGCCGCCGGGGCGGACGCGGGTTCCCTGGGCGCGGTTTCCCCCGGTGCGGGTTCCCTGGGTGCGGGTTCCCTGGGCGCGGGTTCCCTGGGCGCGGGTTCCCTGGGCGCGGGTTCTCTGGGCGCGGGTTCTCTGGGCGCGGGTTCTCTGGGCGCGGGTTCTCTGGGCGCGGGTTCTCTGGGCGCGGGTTCTCTGGGCGCGGGGTCCCTTGAAGGTCTGGCCGTCGAAGTGCTCGACCGTGCCACCCACGAGGCGATCGAGCGGCTGACCGCGTCGGGCCTGCTGCACGCGGGCGGCGAGGGCGGGCCAGACCTGGTGCGCTCGCCCAGCCTGCCGCCGCCGGCCGAGACCGTCACCCGGCACCGCCTGGCAAAGTGCGCCGAATGGCTGGGCGGAGCGGAGCGCAAGCTGCGCATGGCACTGCTGCTCGCTCAGGGCGGCTTCGCCGAGGAGGCGATGCCGGCGCTGAACGCCTGCCTGGACCTGGCCAACAACGCCCGCGCGGCGATGAGCGGCGAGACCGCGATGGAAGGGCAAGGGGACGACGCGGCACCTTCGTCAAACGACACCAGTACCGGTTCCGCTGGAAAGCCTCACGGCGACTACCAACGCCGTGGAGCGCATGCTTGCCGAGGTCCGCCGTGGCTTGGCGGCGTCGCTCGCCGCCGCGTAGCGGCGTCGCCTCGCCCCTGCGGGCCGTCGGGCGCGGCCCGCCGAGCGCGCGGCCGCCGCCGAGCGCGCCGGTTTCGCGACGGCCGGCGTTTATGTCACCTTCTACGCCA
This sequence comes from uncultured Alphaproteobacteria bacterium, assembly GCA_963773345.1. Lineage (GTDB taxonomy): Bacteria > Pseudomonadota > Alphaproteobacteria > Acetobacterales > Acetobacteraceae > Palsa-883. The sequence goes on from CAVZBG010000011.1 coordinate 1,081,810, forward strand.
CGCCTCGCGGAGAACGTCCCGGTCAGCACGGGTCGTATTCGGCACGCTGCATCGGTATGCTCGACGCGCATGGCACGAAGCTGTGGGCTTAAGCCGAGAGGCAACCTACGCCATCCGACGCTTGCAACCGGTCTCGCCGCTGCCGATGCCACCGGCGGACCTGCACGTCATCCGGTGCGGCTGGCTTAGTGCGCCATGACCAGCCCGAATACCAGCGGGGACGGCCCCGAACGGCGGGCTCGTCTGCAATACGGCTGGGTGCCTGTCGCGCCCCGACGCTGGAGGCAGCGGCCGAGTGAGCACGCGACCGCCGTCCGCAGCCCCAGCCGGCGCTGGTGGATTGGTTCGCTGTACGGGTACGGCGGCGGCTTGGCTTTGACCTTCCGGCGCGCCGACCGGCAGCGACCAATCGCTGCGCGCTGCGCGCCCTTGGGTCGCGTCACTATTGGCGCGACCGACGGCACCAGGCGTTACAACCTACTCGGCCAGAGGCGCCGCGCGAGGCACCGTCGTCGGGAGCCGGATACCCGTAGCCTCGCTTCCGCCATGCCCTTCCAGGGGATTGCTCTCTCTTACCGTCCCGGAATCCTCCATCAGCGGCTCGCACGAGGTACACCACCCTCGGTCGCTTCGGCGGGTTGCTGCATTCCGCTAATTGTTATACCAGGAGCAGCGATGTCAGCCGGCCTGCGACGCGGGTTGGTTCAGACCGAAAGTCGAAGACTTGGTTCTCCACAAAGGCGCTGTCATCGGCATTGACTGTCCGGTGGGCGCGGTACCGGGGCGCGGGGATGATCGCTAAACGCCGAGTAGCGGTTGTCCTTCCCGCCTACAACGCGGCGCGGACACTGCGGCAGACCTATGCCGAGATTCCGCATGATGTCGTCGACGATGTGATCCTGACCGACGACGCCAGCCGTGACGACACAGTCGCCGTTGCACAGGAGCTGGGTATCCACATTCTGCGTCACGACCGCAACCGCGGCTACGGCGGCAACCAGAAGACCTGCTACACCGCGGCCCTCGCGCGGGATGCGGACATTGTCGTCATGCTGCATCCAGACTACCAGTACGCGCCGCGTCTCGTGACGGCGATGGCGAGTATGATCGCATCGGACGAGTACGACGTCGTGCTGGGCTCCCGCATTCTCGGTCGGGGTGCCTTGGTCGGGGGCATGCCCTTGTATAAATATGTATCGAACCGAGTACTGACCCTTGTCCAAAACATCCTCATGGGCCAGAAGCTCTCCGAGTACCACACGGGCTACCGCGCCTGGAGCCGCGCGGTACCTGCAGCGGCTACCGCTGCTGGCTTGCTCCGATGACTTTGTTTTCGATAATCAAATGCTGGCACAGGCGGCGTGGTTCGGTTTTCGCATCGGCGAGATCTCCTGCCCGACCAAGTATTTTCCCGAGGCGTCCAGCATCAATTTTCGTCGTAGTGTGACATACGGCATCGGGGTGTTGAGTACCTCCGTGCAGTATCGGATGCAGTGCCTGGGATTGATCGACTCCCCCTTGTTCGCTGACAACACAGCAACCAGGCTTGCAAGCACGCCGGCGCCTCAGGGCTGTAAGGGGAACTTGTCATGAAACTCGGCCGGCGAGCCGTGGCCGGCGTGCTGCTGGGAGCGGTCATCTTGGCAGGGCTGGTTGTCTCACAAAGCTACCACTCGACTGTCATGTGGGTTGAGCAGGTGATCGGCGCCGTGCAGGCAATGGGTCCTTTGGGTTGGCTCGTCTTTGCCACGATGCAAGCGGTGATCGCAGCGCTCGGTATTGTACCAGCCTCGTTACTTGGAATCGGGGCCGGACTTGCCTACGGTGTGTGGCTCGGTTTCGTGCTCTCGGCAACCGGAACGCTCCTAGGTGGCTGGATCGCGTTCCGGCTGAGCCGTTCCCTGCTGCGGCCTTGGATTGCCCGGCTTCTTGAGAGGCGCCTGCGGACCGCGAGGCTGGATGACGAGATCGCCCGCTATGGCTGGAAATTCGTCTGCCTCATGCGAATCTCACCGGTCATGCCGTTTGCCGCCACGAGCTACGTGCTCGGCCTGACACGGATCGGGATCCGCGCATACCTGCTGGGTACCTTGGCGTCCCTGCCGGCGCTGCTGGGCTACGTGATGCTTGGCGCATTGGCGAACCAGGGCCTGGCGGCAATTCTGGGCAGCGCAAGACCACTGCGCTGGATATTGCTGGTGGTCGGTGTCGTGGCGACCGGGCTCATAACGGTCCGGATCGGGCGCATGGTGGCGGCGACCGGCGTGTTGCCTGACGTGCGCAACGAGGCGGCAAATCAACGGCTTCGGACGGACACTTAGCCGAACCCCCGGCTCGAATCTCGAAAAATCCTGCGCGACGGCTCGCGAGAACAGGTCATCATTGCGATGCGCTCCGGATAGGACGTAAAATTTGGCATCCAGTATAATTCCCGCCATCCTCCTGGAGATCTCGGATGAAAGCCTGCACGCGTCTCGCCGTCCCCGCCGTCGCTTGTGCTCTATTGACCATATTTTTTTTGGATCGGCCAGATTTTCTGATCTCGTCCGACTGGTTGCTGGGCGCAGAGTTCGTCTGGGATGTCCTGCATCACGGCTACGCGTGGTCCGGGTTTCAGCAATCGCGTGTCCCAAGTTTCTTTCCGGATTTCCTGATATTCGGAGTGGTTCAGGCGGCAACGGAGAGCTGGCGCGCTGCATTGGCGATTTGGGTCTTTGTCGTGATCGGCTGGCTGGTGGCTGTCGGGAGTTGGATCACCGCCAGCATCGCACGGTCCGGACGGGAGACGGCCACGTTCTCTTTCCTGCTGTTGCTGATGACGGTGCTGATCGCCGCTTGGCTGGGTTTTCTTCGATTCGTACCCGTGGTGGACGGTGACCTTAGCCTCTCCCCCTATCTCTTCATCCTGATGCCTATTTACCACAGCGGGCCCTTCCTGGTCTCCCTGACCACGGCAGCGGTTGCCGGCCGGGCAGCCGAACAGGCTGCGACATCCGAAGGGGCAGTTTTCGATACCATTTCTGTCGCGCTTCTCTCCTGGGCTGCAACGGTTTCCGATCAGCTCTCCCTTGTTAGCCTGCTGGTACCTCTCACGGTGGCGCTCGTTGCCGGTCTGTCTGTTGGCGCAGTTGCAAGGCTAACGGCGATGCGGCTGTTGTTGGCGGCCTGGGGCGGCGGCGCAGCGGGCTGGGCCTGCACGCAGATGCTCGATCGCTTACCCCTGCCATGGCCGTCACGCTATGAGATGGAGTGGGCTGTTCTCCGCTTCCCGACCAACCTCGGCCACCATGCCAGTATGCTGATAGTGGTGGGCGGCCTGGCTCTTGCTCTGGCAAGTGATGCTTGGCAGCGCGGGCCGCGCGGCTGGCTTGCCAGCTACTGGTCGGTGTTCGCCACGGCCAGCGCGCTTGGCTCCCTCGCGGTGACGATACTCCTCTACGTCGACGCCTGGTCCTATCGCTACGCGCTGCCGTTCCTCTGGTGGACCGTCATTCTTGTCGCTGCAGCTCTCGCGCGGCTCAGCCAGCAGCGTCCGATGTTGCTGCGCCTTCCGGTGGCCACGATCATTGCCGGGCTAGCGCTCGCCTATCTGGCGACCGGATTGCACGTCCCTCGGTTGTTCCACTGGAATTGGCCACTTGCGTCGTGCCTGCAGAATGCCGGGTTGCGAGCCGGGCTTGCCGACTATTGGTCCGCCCGCAAAACCAGCGCGGCGAGCGACTGGCAGCTTCAGGTCGAGCAGATCACTTCGACCGGAGCTGCGTTTCTCTGGGCCAACGACCGATTCTGGTTCACCCATGATATCCACGACAAATCGCGACGGCCGACATACCGGTTCATTGCCATGGATCGCCTCCCGGAGCGTCAGATCACTGCCGTCTATGGTCCACCGGATCATGTCATGATGTGCGGTTCGACGGCGGTCTGGATCTATGACAACTCCAATCGGCTCTATCACGACCTCGAGCTTGCCTCACCATCCTTGGCAGACATATTTGCGTCGGCGCCCGCGCATTAGGCCGGCACCGTCGCAAGCGTTGACTGGTCGCCGGCGGGGCGGGCCAGGACCGCGTGTCCGTCGCATTAGCCGGCCTCATTACCTCCGGCTGGCGAGGCGGGGGTGGGGTTTCGGCAGCAAGGGCAGGTGATCGCCAGCGGTCGATTGTCGGGAGTTCAGGTCAGCTTGCGGCCGGGTGGCGCGCATATTGCGCAACGGCTGGGGGCGCTTTGGCAACGCGCCCGGAGTGGCGCGCCTGATCGAACTGGTCGCTACCGCGAACCAGCGGGTAAGGGGGAACGCTGGTTAAAATCGGGACGCGCGACCGTGGTTGTCATGCAGGCATCGATCAGCGGTCCCGCCCGCTTGAGAAACTGTGCCGACCAACGATCGGCGCTGGGGGCATCGAGATGGCTGAGATCGAACGTCGATAGCCCATCGAGCGCCGCCTCGACCATCGGCGAACCGAGGGCGTCGGCGATCTGCTGCGCCAGCAGCGGCGTGGCAAAATTGCTTGGCACGGAGGTCAGCAAGAGGCAGCGCGGCGCGAGCCGGGCGGCGGCGAGGAACCTGCGTGCCACCTCGACCGCCCGAGGCGCCAGGGCCAGGTGGCGGCTGGGGTCGATCGCCACTGGGAACTTTCTGCTCTCGCGATAATACGTGATGTCCCATGTCCCGTCGATACGCGATCGATAGATGGTCCGTGCCTCGCCGCAGGTGAGCAAGCGCAGCGCATGCGCCCCGCAAGTGGCGCGCTGCACGCTCTGCGCCAGCCGCTCGATCAGCAGGTGCACATAAGCAGCCAGTTGGTCCGTTCCTGACAGCAGCGGGTCCGAGACCTCGCTGCCCTTGCCGGTCAAAAACGGATCGACATTGATGATCATCATTCGTGGTCGCAGGTGATAGCGACGCATCAGGCGCTCGGCAAACGCCGAACTCCTCGTCAAATCCGAAGCCGAGGCGATAGATGCGCCAGCCATGCGCCGCGGCGAACGCGTCCACCGCAGGCGTGGAGAACGCCACCTGCGCCCGGCTGTTGCCGATGATCAGGATGTCAGCGGCACGCATGTTGCGCACCGCCTCGGGCTCCAGATCGAAATACAGCGCACCGTGCTCGTAGTCGCCGTAATCGGTGCTTTCGCAATACGCCAGGAACCGATCGGCGCGGTATCCCTCGCCATGGCAGTTGTCGATTCCGATCACCGGCCAGAACAGCCCGAGCAACGCGGTCGGCACCGCGGCGCATAACAGCACGATCACGTAGGCTCGGAAGTTCACCACAACGCCCCGCGCATCACGCCGCCCTAGAATTGGAAATACAAAAACGCGCTGCGTTCGGAGATGTTCAGCGTGGCCAACGCGGCCAGCGCCGCAACCGCCACTGCCCAGGCCGCATTGGGCGACCAGGCCGCCCGGATCAGGCCGATTCCGTGGCTGGCCGGCACCACCAGCGCCGGCCGCCAGTTGCGCATGATCTGCTGCGTATTGGGACAGAGAAACGCGATCAGCAGCAGCACGGCAACCCATCGCGCGCCTGCGCCATCGGGTATCGGCAGAAAGCGGAACTGCACGCCGGCGTGACGCAGCCAGTCACCGACAGGGCCAAGCAGCGACCCCAGATGTGCCGGCAGCACGACGCCGTTCAAGCCGGCCATGCCCTTGACGATAATGATGGCCGACGGCAGCGCGGCGGCGCGAAAGAACACCCACGCAACGACCACGCTGAGGAACGTGACGAAGCGGGCGACGATGGCGCCGATCGTCCCGGTCGATCCGCTCAGGCCAAGCGCGCGGCGCACCGCATGCCACAGGTGGTTGACCACCAGATAGATGCCATGCAGGCCGCCCCAGATGACGAACGTCCAGCCGGCGCCATGCCACAGCCCGCCCAGCAGCATGGTCACGAGCAGGTTGACGTAGCGCCTGACCGTGCCCTTCCGATTGCCGCCCAGCGGGAAGTAGAGATAGTCGCGCAGGAAGCGCGACAGCGTCATGTGCCAGCAGCGCCAGAACTCGATGATGTTGGCGGCCTTGTACGGCGAGTGGAAGTTCAGCGGCAGCACCACGCCGAACAGGCGCGACAGGCCGATCGCCATGTCGGAATAGCCGGAGAAGTCGAAATAGATCTGCACCGTGTAGGCCAGCACGCCGAACCAGCTTGCCAGCAGATCCGGTGACGCCGGGGTGTCGAACAGCGGGCCGACATAGACCGAGGCCCCGTCGGCCAGAATGACCTTCTTGAACAGGCCGATGAAGAAGATGGTCAGCCCGACCGCCACGTTCTCGATCGAGAACCGCGAGGTCCGCGCATCGGCGAACTGCGGCATCATCTCCGAGTGGTGCAGCACCGGGCCGGCGATCAGGTGCGGAAAATACGAAACGAACAGGCCGTACCGCACGACGCTGAGCTCGCGCGCCTTGCCGCCATGTGCGTCAACCAGGAAGGCGATCTGCGTGAAAGTGAAGAACGAAATGCCCAGTGGCAGGACGACATGCAGCAGCGGCAACCGCAGGCCGCCCAGCGCATTGGCGGTCCCCAGCAGGAAGTCGGCATATTTGAAGAAGGCCAGCAGGAGCAGATCGCCCGCCACGCCGAACGCCAGCAGGGCGCGTCGGACGCCGGCCGTGCGGTCCGGCCGCGACAGGCCCCGCCCGACCAGGTAGTTGAACGCGATGGAGGGGATCAGCAGCAACAGGTACCGCGGGTCCCACCAGCCGTAAAAAAACAGCGAGGCCACAAACAGCCACGCAATGCCGTAGCGGTGATCGAGGCGCGACACCGCCAGATAGGTGCCGAAGACGACGGGCAGATACCCCAGGATGAAAAGATAGGAGTTGAAAAGCACGCGGTCTCTCGATGCCCGGCCGTGGAAGGTGGCGGATGTAAAGCAGAGCGCACCGGCCGGCCACAAGAGGCTGTGATCGGGATCATGTGATCGGCCTAATGAGACCAGCGGTCGTGCTGCCGACGCACGGTCGATTGCGGCGCGACCCGCGGTCGTGGCAGACAACCACCATGTTGCGTCGCACCCTGCTCGCCGCCGCGGTCCCCACGGCACTCGTCGCGCCGTCCCTGATCGCGCCCCGCCGCCTTGCGCCCGCCTTCATCACACCCGCCCGTGCCGCGCCCGCCAGCTTCGCGTCCTTCCTGGCGAGCATGCGGACCGAGGCCCGCCGCGCCGGCATCGCCGCGGCGACGCTCGACCGCGCCTTCGCCGGGCTGGCGCCGAACCAGACGGTGATCGAGCGCGACCGGCACCAGCCGGAATTCACCATGACCTGGGCCCGCTACCGCGCCCTGGTGATCAGCGACCAGCGCATCGCCAACGGCCGGGTCGCGTTCCAGCAGAACCGCGCCCTGCTGGCCCGCATCCAGGACCGCTACGGCGTCTCGCCCGGCGTCATCATGGGCATCTGGGGGCTGGAATCCAGCTTCGGCACCGAGCTCGGCAGCTTCCACGTCGTCGAGGCGCTGGCCACCCTCGCCTGGGACGGCCGCCGCGCCACGTTCTTCCGCACCGAGCTGCTCGCCGCGCTGCGCATCCTGGATCATGGCGACGTGTCGCCGGCGCGGATGACCGGCAGCTATGCCGGCGCGATGGGCCAGCCGCAGTTCATGCCCAGCGCCTATCTGCGCTACGCGGTCGATTTCGAGGGCACCGGCCGGCGTGACATCTGGACCAGCACGCCGGACACGCTGGCCTCGATCGCCAATTACCTGGCGGACAGCGGTTGGCGGCCGGGCGGGACGTGGGGCCAGCCGGTCACGCTGCCGGCGGGTTTTTCCGCCGCCGACAGCGGCCGCGGCAACCGCGCGCCGGTCGGTGACTGGGTGCGGCGCGGCGTCGCCTCCGCCGACGGGCGCCCGCTGGCGCCGCCGGGCACCGAGGCGGCAGTGATCCTGCCGGATGGGCCGGATGCGCCGCCCGGCGAAGAAGCGTACCTGGCCTACGGCAATTTCGCCGCGATCCGCCGCTACAACCCCTCGGACTTCTACGCCATCGCCGTGGGCCTGATCGGTGACGGGATCACCGAATGAGCCCTGTGCTGCCGCCGCCTTCGCCGGTGCGGCCGGCCGGCCTGCCGGTCTGCCTGCAATCACCGGGACGGCCGCCGGCGGGCCGGCAAAGCTCGCGCCGGGCCCCCACGTGTCAACAACCTGCCATGGGCCGACAACTGGCGGGCCGTCTCCTGGCAGGCCTGCTGTTGACGGGCCTGCTGCTGGCCTCCTGCGCCCCGCCGCCGACGCCCGCGCCGCATTACGTGCTGGGCACGCCGTACCAGGCGGGCGGTGTCTGGTGGTATCCGCGCGCCGACCTGCGGCTCGACGGGCGCGGCTTGGCCGAGGTGTATGGCGATCACCACGCGCCGCTCACCGCGGATGGCGAGGCGTTCGACCAGACCGCAATGGCGGCGGCCAGCCAGACGCTGCCGCTGCCGGCCATCGCCCTGGTGACCAACCTGGAGACCGGCCGCCAGGTCAAACTGCGCATCAACGATCGCGGCCCGCCGACGCCGCGGCGCATGCTGGCGGTGACGCGCCGCGTCGCCCAATTGCTGGGCTTCCCGTCGTCCGGCGTGGCGCGGGTGCGGCTTCACGTGCTGGAGAGCGAGAGCCAGGCGGCGCAGAACGCGCTGCCCGGCGCGCCGAAGCTGGCGATCGCGACGGCGCCGCGTGGTGCGGTGGCGGAGGCGAGCCTGCCACCGCTACCGGGCGCCCGCGGGAGTTCCGGCGGGGGCGGCAGCGCCCTCCCGGACGCCGCGGCACCGGGCGCGGGGATCCAAGGCGCGCCGGCGGCTCCGGCGGCAGATCCGGCGGCGGCAATGCGGCTGCCGGAGACGGTGACCCAGGTTGCGCCCGACCCTGGCACGCTGTGGATCGACCTCGGCAGCTTCCCCGCCTATGAGTACGCCAACATCCAGCGCGCCGCGGTGGCACAGCTTGGCGCCACCATCGTCAGCACGATGCAGGGCAGCGCGGAGACGTTCCGCGTGACGGTCGGGCCGATCCAGGATATCGCGCAGGCCGAGCGGCTGCTCGACGAGTCGATCGCCTCGGGGATCCCCGACGCGCAGATCGTCGTGCGCTAGAGGAGGCGGATCGATGCTGACCCGACGCCTGGCAGTGCTGGCATCGCTGACCCTCGCTGCGGGGCGTGCACGGGCGCAGGTGCATCGCCCGCCGGAGCGACGCGCCCCCGGCGCGCCGTCGGCGCATCACGGGAATGCGGCGCTGCCGCCCGGCACCCCGGCCAACACACCGATCGGCCCGGTCGACACCACCGCGCGCTGGGCGGTCATCGTCGACTACGCCGCCGGCGCGACGCTGCTGGACAAGGACGCGGACGTGGAGATGCCGCCGTCCTCGATGACCAAGCTGGTGACGATCTATATCGTCTACGCGCGCCTCGCGGCCGGGCAGATGAAGCTGACCGACCTGCTGCCGGTGAGCGAGCGGGCCTGGAAGATGGGCGGCTCGAAAATGTTCGTCCAGGTGGGCTCCACCGTCTCGGTCGAGGACCTGATCCGCGGCGTCATCGTCAATTCCGGCAACGATGCCTGCATCGTGCTGGCCGAGGCGGTTTCCGGATCGGTGGAACAGTTCGCCGAGCTGATGAACCAGACGGCCAAGAAGCTTGGGTTGACGCACTCGCATTTCGTCAACCCCGACGGCTGGCCGGACCCGCAGCACTACATGAGCGTGCGCGACATCGCGACGGTGGCCTGGCACATCATCCACGATTTCCCGCAGTACTATCACTACGACGCAGAAAAGACCTTCAAGTACAACAACATCGACCAGTTGAACCGCAACCCGATGGTGCAGCACGGCACCGCCGACGGGTTGAAGACCGGGCACACCGAGGCCGGCGGCTACGGGCTGGTGGCGAGCGGCCTGCGCAACGGAAGGCGGGTGATCCTGGTGCTGAACGGCATGGCGACGATGCGCGAGCGGTCGGAGGAGGGCGAGCGGCTGATGGACTGGGCGTTCGCCAATTTCGAGGACGTGACGCTGTTCACCGCCGATGCGGTGATCGACCAGGCCCCGGTCTGGTTGGGCACCACGCCGACGGTGCCGCTGGTCGCCGGGCGCGACCTGGTGCTGACCCTGCCGCGCAACTGGCGCCAGACCGCCCAGATCAAGCTGAGCTATCAGGCGCCGATCCCGGCGCCGGTCGCGAAGGGGGTGGTGGTCGGCAAGCTGACGGCCACAGGGCAGGGAGTGCCCGCCGGGTCGGAATGGCCGTTGCAGACCGGCGCGGCGGTGCCGCGGCTCAGCCTGCCCGGGCGGGCGCTGGCGGTGCTGGTGCACATGGTGATGGGCGGGCGCGGGTGAACCGGCGGAAGGGCAGGGGCGGGTGAAGTGGCCCGGGCGCACGCGCGGCGAACTGCCGGGAGGCGGACGCGGGTGAACACGCAGGAACGCAGGCGGGGATGAGCGGGCGCTTCATCACCCTGGAAGGCGGCGAGGGGGCGGGAAAGTCGACCCAGGCCGCGCTGCTTGCCGCGGCGCTGACCGGGCGCGGCCTGCCGGTGCTGCAAACGCGCGAGCCGGGCGGCGCGCCGGGGGCGGAGGTGCTGCGCGGCCTGCTGCTGGGTGGCTCGGTCAACTGGTCGGCCCCGGCGGAGGTGCTGCTGCACTTCGCCGCGCGGGCGGAACACGTGGAGCGGACCATCCGCCCGGCGCTGGAGGCCGGGATGTGGGTGCTGTGCGACCGGTTCTACGACTCGACGATGGCCTATCAGGGCTATGGGCTGGGGGCGGACCGCGACATGATCGCGGCGCTGACCCGGCTGGTGGGGGTGCATCCGGACCTGACCGTCGTGCTGGACGTGTCGGAGGCGGTGGCGGTCGAGCGGCAGCTCAAACGTGGGATGGATGCGGACCGCTACGAACGGCTGGACGCGTTCTTCCATCGCCGGGTGCGGGAAGGATTTCGCGAGATTGCCCGGGCGGCGCCGGAGCGGTGCGTGGTAGTGAGCGCGGACGGGGCGGTCGAGGCGGTGCACACCGCTCTCCTGGCGGCGTTGTCTCGCGTGTTGGACGTGCCCTGCTGACTCGTGGCCGCAGCCGTTCACGGCTGCGACGCCGATCGGCGAGAGCGTTGGAAGAGGCGCCGCTTTGGCCGGTCCGTGCCTGTGCAATATGTCCGGCGGCACGTCACCGTGCGACACAGCCACCAACGGCTGGTCAGAGGCCGAGCTGCAGCGAAATGACTCGGCCGACGGCGTCCAGGTCGTCCTTGCCCAACACCCCGAGCTGCCGTTGCAATCGGCGCTTGCTGGCCGTGGTGATTTGGTCGGCCATGGCCTTGCGGCGCTCGCCGTTCAGGGTGATGGTGGCCTCGGCCGGGTAAAGGCGCCCCACCTGACTCGAGACCGGCACGACCTGGACCCGGTTGAGCAGGGCGTTGGCGGTGTCGTTGCTCACCACCACGGCGGGTCGGGTCTTCCGAATCTCACCCCCGATCGACAGATCAAACGACACCAGCCAGACCTCGCCGCGGCGTGGGGCGGGGTTATCGTCCATGGCGGCGCGGCTCGTCGGCGACGTCGTGGACCAGGCCCTCGGTCCAGGACTCTGCTTCTGCTTCGCGGACCTCGTCGGCTGCCATTGCGGCGTAGCCGGCAGACAGGTCCTGGCCGACGACATGCGGGCGAGCAAGGTCGTTGAGGAAGCGGCTGATGCGCCGGCGGCCAATGACGCAGTGCAGTCCGTCATAGACCTCGGCGTCGACGGTGATCGTGAGCTTCCTCGGCATCTCTGGCCTCCAATACGTATTGAAATACGTCTACTGCGGTGGAAATTCAAGGCTTGCGGACGCGCGATAGTTGGCTGCTCCGTGGTACTCCGCACTGCACTGGATCATGGTAGTTTCATCGAATTGGCTGCGAGGCGACTCATGACCATCACCAGGCTTTCGGGCCGCCAGCTCAATCAGGACGTCAGCTGTGCCAAGCCTGCGGCCGGTGAGGGGCCAGCGATCAAGACAGCCCTGGAGGAGCCAGCCTGCGCCCGTTTATTCCACGATGTATACCGCCGGCTGGACGGGCGTGGCCCGACCATTCGCGAATTGCTGGATCAGCCGGGCGTGGAACAAATTGAGTTGGAACCGCCGCGCCTGACCGTCGTGACCCGCAACGTGGCGGATTTTCAGCCGATGGGTGTCGATCTCCTCAATCCGTGGGAGAGATGATCAGGAACACTCGTTCGGGAATGACTACTGGGACGGTCATTGCCGAGTACCGACATGAGATGTCAGCGCGCGCCGAACGTAGGGCGGAACAGCGCAGCGCATTCCGCCACTTGCGTTGCGTCAACGGCTCGTTCCGAGGCGCACAAAGATGGCAGAATACGCTGCGCTTTTCCGCCCTTGTATGGGGCTTTCTCTGTCAAGGCCTATTTCATCGTTGCGTTCCAGTTTCTCGGTTCGACTGAAGGGACCGTTTCTCCGTCCCGACCTGAGGCTTCAGCGGGCACCGCGCGGAGCCGGGGTCAAGGATGACCGCAGGCCACCGCCGGAGGCGGCGCGCAGCGTCCTTGACGCCGGCGAGCACGGTGCCAGGCTCGTGATGCCCGGGCGGTCGATCGGCATTGCCATCCGACCAGAGGGGAGTTCGCCCTGCGCCCCGCGATGCTTCGCGTGGCAACCTTGTATTCGGCCGATCCTGCGGGATCGATACCATGATGCAGACATTCGCATCGGCGGCGAAGCTCCGAGCGGCGGGCCCATTCTACAAGAGCGGCACCAGGGCCGTGGGCGGAAGCGGGACACCGCCACCTCGGATCGTCATCGGCAACACCTGCTCCGCGAGCAGACGAGCGCCGAACCCTCTATTCCGTCTCTATGCCTCCTCTTCTATGCGTCCTCTGCCGCTTGCCGAAGCGGGGCGGTTCAGGCCGCCGGATGCAGTCGCATACCGGCCGGCAGTGTGCCGTGGGTGACATAGTCCCACAGCGCGATCAGCAGCTTGCGCGCCATGGCGACGATCATGACCTTGCGGGTGATGGGGCGCCCGTCCACGGTGCGCTCGCGATACCACTTGACCAGCTCGCACTGCGGCTGATGCGTCAGCAGGCGCCAGGCGAGCTGGATCAGCCCGCGCCGCACCCGGGCATTGCCGGCCTTGGCCAGGCCTTGCTCGCGCCGCTTGCTGCCGCTCTCGTCGGGCGAGCCGGTCAGGCCAGCGTAGCGGGCCACCGCGCGGCGATCGCGCAACGGGCGCGACAGCACCTCGTGGACCAGCATCTCGGCGGTCTCGACGCCGACGCCGACCACGCGCGCCAGCAGCGCGATCATCGCGTTCGGCCCGGTGTGCGGCGCCTGCTTCAGCCGCGCCAGCAGCGCCGCCTCGATCTCGGCGATCCGCACCTTGATCACCTGCCGCCGCTGCATCGCCGAGCGCAGCTCGGCCGCCGTGTTGGGCGGCAGCGGCGCGCCCTCCGCCGTGCGCAGCGTGGCCAGCTTCGCCGCCGCCCCCTTCAGCTTCACGTTGAAGCCGCGGATGCCGTGCAGCGCCAGCAGCGAGGTCATCCGGTTCACCAGACGGGTCGCTTCGACCGTCAGGCGGTCGCGTTCGCGGATCGGGCGCTTGGCGTCCTCTTCCTCGACCGTGGGCACCGCGACCATGGAGCAGTGCTTCGCCTCGCCGCGCAGCCAGCCGAGCAAGGCGCGCAGCAGCAGCCCAAGGTCGAGCCGGTCCGACTTCGCCCGCCGGTGCTCGCGCGAGACCGGTATGCTGGTCGGATGGATCACGTGGCACTCGATGCCGCGGGCCTGCAGCCAACGCGCCAGCCAGAACCCGTCACGGCCGGCCTCGTAGGCAACGCAGATCCGCTCGATCCGCCGACCGGCGGCGATCGCTTCGTCGCGCCAGCGGTACAGCAGGCCGAGCAGGGTCGGTGCGTCGGGTTCCAGCTTCTTGCGCGGATCCCGCCGCAGGCCAGGGACAAGGCCGCCGACAAGCCAGCTCGAGCGGCTCAGCTCGATCGCGGCGATTAACGTGCTATCCTGGTCCAGGGCGACGAGGGACCGGCTGAGGTCGTCAAACTTTGGCATGGGGCACTCCATCGAAGGTTTTCACAACGCGACGATGGTGCCATCTCCTCGTCGCCTGCCCCATAGCATCTACGTCGCACATGGCACAGCAACGTGTACGCCGCCCTATCCCACCATCGTCAGCCCACCGCTGACGCTCAGCACCTGCGCGGTCACATAATCCGACCGCGCACTGGCAAAGAACAAAATCGCGTTCGCGATCTCCTGCGGCTGGGCGATGCGGCGGAACGGGATCGCCTTCTCCAGCGCCAGCCGCACCTTCTCCGGCTGCGCCGCGAACAGCGGCGTATCGGTCGGCCCCGGACACACGCAGTTGACCGTGATGTGATACCGCGCCACCTCCCGCGCCAGCGACTTGGTGAACGCGATCATGCCGCCCTTGGCGCCGGCATAGACCGTCTCGCCCAGGCTGCCGACGCGCCCGGCGTCGCTCGCCACGTTGACGATCTTGCCATAGCCGTGCGCCGCCATCGCCGGCACCAGTTTCTGCGTCAATCCGACCGGCCCGCGCAGGTTGATCGCCAGCACGCGGTCCATGAATTCCGAGGTGTTCTCCAGGAACGGCTGGATGCGATCCCAGCCGGCGGCGTTCACCAGGATGTCCGCCCGCCCGTGTCGCTCCAGCAGTCCGGCGGCGCAGGCATCGATCGACGCCAGGTCGGCAAGATCGAGCACGGCGTACTCGATCGCCAGCCCCGCCGCGTCAGCCTCCGCCACCATAGCCGCGCCGCCCCCCTGGTCGACATCGGCAACGATCACCTTCGCGCCCTGGCGGGCGAATTCCAGCGCGGTGGCCTTGCCGATGCCCGAGGCGCCCCCGGTCACCAGGGCGGTCTTGCCGTCAAGTCGCATGCTGCTCTCCCGGAATGAAACCCCGCTGACGGGGGCGTTGGTCATGACGCGATCGCCCGGCTGATCACCAGGCGCTGGATGTCGTTGGTGCCTTCGTAGATACGCGTCACCCGGGCGGCGCGATACAGCCGCTCCACCCCGGAGTCCACGATATAGCCGGCGCCGCCGAACGTCTGCACCGCATCGGAGCACACGCGCTCGGCCATGTCGGAGGCGAACAGCTTGGCCATCGAGGCCTCCTTCAAGCACGCCATGCCGCGGCTGCGCAGTTCCGCCGCATGCAGCACCAGCAGCCGCGCCGCCAGAATCTGCGTCGCCATGTCGGCGATGCGGTGCGACACCGCCTGGTACTCGTAGATCACTTTGCCAAAACTCTTGCGTTCCTGCGCGTAGGCCAGCGCCAGCTCATAGGCGGCGCGCGCGATGCCGATCGCCTGCGCGGCGATGCCGATGCGCCCGCCCTCCAGGTTGGACAGCGCGATGCGGTAGCCCTGGCCCTCGGCGCCGAGCCGGTTCGCTACCGGTACGTCCATGTCGTCGAAATGAATCTCGCAGGTATCCGACGCGTTCTGCCCCATCTTCTTCTCGATGCGCCCGACCCGGTAGCCCGGGCTGGCGGTCTCGACGATGAACGCGGTAATGCCGCGCTTGCCCTTGGCCGGATCGGTGCTGGCGAACACCAGGCACACCTCGGCGTTCTTGCCGGTGGTGATGTACTGTTTCGTCCCGCTCAGCACATACACCTCGCCGCGCCGCACCGCGCGGGTGCGCAGCGCCGCCGCGTCGGACCCACCGGTCGGCTCGGTCAGCGCGAAGGCGCTCAGACACTCCCCGCGCGCCATCGGTCGCAAATATTTCTCCTTCTGCGCGGGCGTCCCATACGCAACGAGCGGCCCGCAGCCGACCGAGTTGTGCCCGCTCATCACGCAGGCGGTGGCGGCATCGCCGGCGGCGATCTCCTCCATCGCCAACGCATACGACACGTAGTCTGTCCCCGCGCCGCCCCATTCGGCGGGCACCGTCATGCCGAGAAACCCGAGCTTGCCCATCTCCCGCAGTGCCGCGCGCGGAAAGGTGCTGGCGCGCTCCCACCCCGCGGCATGCGGCGCGAGATGCTGGCGGGCGAAGTCGCGCGCCGTGTCCCGGATCATCGCTTGCTCTTCGGTGAGGATCATCGCTATGGTGCGCGCCGTAAGTGAATGAGCGATCGCTCAGTTGGACGATGTTCACCCCGCCCCGGCACGAAGTCAAGCCACGCGAAATCCGCTCGCGCGCGCAGCCGGGCGGTGTGCGACGCCGTATGGCACTCGCCGGCCGGCGTGCACTGAACGATCGGCGCACCGCACTCCCGCATGTTCCCGGATGAAAGGACTGCAAGCCCATGACCGAACCACCGACCTACACCGACCTGCTCTATGAAGAGAAAGACGGCGTCGCCACCATCACGATCAACCGCCCCGAGAAATACAACGCCTTCCGCGGCATCACCTGCGACGAGCTGCTCGATGCGTTCAACCGTGCCGGCTGGAACAAGGCGATCGGCGTCATCGTGCTGACCGGCGCGGGCCAAAAAGCGTTCTGCACCGGCGGCGACCAGTCGGCGCACACCGGCGCCTACGACGGCAAGGGCACCGTCGGCCTGCCGATGGAGGCGCTACACAACATCATCCGCGGCGTGCCCCAGCCGGTCATCGCCAAGGTGCGCGGCTATGCGATCGGCGGCGGTAACGTGCTGGCGACACTGTGCGACCTGACCATCGCCGCCGAGAGTGCCCAGCTCGGCCAGGTCGGCCCCAAGATGGGCTCGGTCGATCCCGGCTTCGGCACCGCCTATCTCGCCCGCCTGGTCGGCGAGAAGAAGGCGCGCGAGATTTGGTACCTCTGCCGCCGCTACACCGCGCGCGAGGCCGAGGCCATGGGCCTGGTGAACAAGGTGGTGCCGGACGACCAGCTCGACGCCGAGGTGGACGCCTGGTGCCGCGAGATCGTCGAGCGCAGCCCGACCGCGATCGCCATCGCCAAGCGATCGTTCAACGCCGACACCGATCACATCGCCGGCATCGGCGCGCTGGGGATGCAGGCGCTGAAACTCTATTACGACACCGCCGAATCCAAGGAAGGCGTCGCCTCGTTCCTGGAAAAGCGGAAGCCCGAGTTCCGGCGGTATTACAAATAGCCCGGTTTGACCTGGATCAACGCCTGGCCGCCGGAGCGCGGCCAGAATGACCCTGTTTCGCGTGCACGCCCCGGAGGCGAAGGTCGGCGGTGCGTGTGCGCGTGTGTCACGCCCGCCGTGTCGCTCGCTTCCCGGCAATCAGCTCGGCAATCAGCCCGGCTATCAGGCAGTCAGTCATGGGCAACATTGCCGTCGGATCACTCACGCCGCTGGAGCACGACCACAGCAGGGAAGCGATCCGGGAGCGGCTCGCCCGCGAGGCGAACGCCAACTATCTGCGGGACTGGATCTACGGCGGGATCGACGGAACGATCACGACCTTTGCCATCGTCGCTGGGATCGTCGGTGCCGCGCTGCCTGGCAGCGTCGTGCTGGTGCTCGGCGTGGCCAACCTCGCGGCCGACGGATTTGCCATGGGCGCCGGCAACTACAGCGGCACCAAGGCCGAACTGGACGACTACCAGCGCCTGCTCGCCATCGAGCGCAAACACATCGCGCTGGAACCGGACGGCGAGCGCGAGGAGATCCGCCAGATCTACGGTGGCAAGGGTTTTTCCGGCGCCGAGCTGGAGCGCATCGTCGAGGTCATCACGTCCGACGAAGACCTGTGGGCGAAGACGATGGCCGTCGAGGAATACGGCCTGTCGCCGGCGGTACGACTGCCGATGCTGGCCGCACTCAGCACCTCGGCCGCGTTCGTGCTGTGCGGACTGGTGCCGCTGGTCAGCTATCTCCTGGCGTACAGCTTCACTGCCTGCGTCGTCGCGACCGGCCTGGTGTTCTTCGCCATCGGGGCGGTGAAGAGCCGATGGGCGCTGGCCGGCTGGGCGCGCTCGGGGTTGGAGACGCTGGTGATCGGCATGAGCGCGGCCGGCCTGTCGTTCGCCATCGGCTTCGCGCTGCGAGCCGTCGTGCACGTGCCGATGTGACGCCGCCGGGCTCGGGGCGTACGCGCTGAGCGACGTGCACCGACTCGAACCATCCCGACCGGTCCCTTGTTGTCGATTCCCGGCTTGGCTTGATCCAGCGCATCCCGCCCGATCGCTGGCCGTGCTATCCTGGAGTTGGTCCATGCCCGGCCCGGCGGACGCGCCGTCGAAGGCCGGACGGGCGAAACGGCTCGGAGGCTTGGCATGTTTCGGGACGTGTTGGTACATGTGGACGGGGCGCCAGCCGGGCGCCGAAGGGTGCGATTTGCGGTTGACCTGGCGGCGCGAACAGGCGCGCGGCTCACCGGACTGCACGTGGCCCCGCCGGCGGCGGTTCCACCGCTGTACAAGCCGAGCCTCGTCGCCGAGGTGGCCGCCGAGATTTCCGCGAAGCTGGCCTTGGACGCCCGCGCGGCCGCGGCGATCTTCCGCGAAGAGGCCACACAGCGCCTGGCTGACTCGTCCTGGTTCGCGGCGGAGGGCGACGTCGTCAATGGCATCACCGACCAAGCTCGCTACGCCGACATTGTCATCGTTGGCCAGTATGAGTGGCAAGGCTCGCCTGAAACCGATCCGTTGCCGGTCGCTCACTCGGTCGTCTTGCAGTGCGGTCGCCCGGTGCTGGTGGTGCCCGCTGCCGTGCAGCCGTGCGCGCTTGCGAGGATCGCCATCGCCTGGGACGGCAGCCGAGAAGCGGTCAGGGCAGTCCATGACGCCTTGCCGCTCCTGCGCCTGTCGCAGTCGGTTCAGATCGTGACGGTCATCAGTCCCTCTGCCGCGGAAGGCAAGGTCGATATTGAGAGCCTGTCAGCGCATTTGGCCAATCAGGGGGTCACAGTCGGATCGGATGCTCTGCAAATCAGGTCCGACGAAGAACATGAGTCACTGCAACAGCAGATCGAGCAGGGAGATTACGATCTATTGGTGATGGGCGGCTACTCGCACCCCAAGTGGCAGGAATTCGTCTTCGGCGGCACCACTCAGTCGATTCTTTTGTCGTCGAAAATTCCGGTGCTTGTTTCACATTAGCCGGATGTGACGCGCACGCCGTTCTCGCTCGATAGCGACGCCGGACCACGGCGCGCCAACGATCTTCGGTTGCTTCGGGCCCGCCTGAAGGAGCATCCGCCGTCGCGGGCTGAGCCTTGGCGCAACACGGGCAGGGCCGACGACGATCCAAGCGGCACGGAAACCTACGCCCAGGCGGGCGCTCAGTCAGGTCGTCCGTTACGCTATGCCTCGGTGACCACTTTTGCACGTAGCCTCGACCTGCCCCAACGTCGCGCAACAGCGCCTCCCACCCCGCCTCACCAGGTCGCAAACATGATCGCCACCACGACCGCCATCACCACCGTGCACAGCCACCCCATCGCCCACAGCGCCCGCGGCAGCACGAAGCGGCCCATCACGTCCTGGCGCATCGCCATGAGCATGATGATCGCCATCAGCGGCACCGCGACCACGTCGTTGATCACCGCCGACCAGAACAGCGCCTTGATCGGGTCAAGGCCGACAAAATTGATGCCGATGCCGACCAGTGTGGACACCGCGATCGTGCCATAGAACGCCTTGGCGTCGAGCGGCTTGCGGTCGAGGCCGGTGGTCCAGCCGAGCGCCTCGCCGATCGCGTAGGCGCCGGAACCGGCAAGCACCGGCACGGCGAGCAGGCCGATGCCGATGATGCCCGCGGCGAACAGGGCGAAGGCGAACACCCCCGCGATCGGCCGCAGCGCCTCGGCGGCCTGGGCCGAGGTCTGGATGTCCTTGATGCCGTGCGCGTTCAAGGTCGCCGCGGTGGCGACGATGATGAACAGGCTGATCACCTTCGAGTAGGATCAGGCTCTGACCTATCAACCCACTGTGGAGCCAGCCGTGAGTGGAGAGCTCAAAGCCTACCGGTCCAAGCGGAACTTCGCCGCCACGCCCGAGCCAAAGGGCAAACAAACGCGGGCGAAGGCGGGCAGCCCCCTGCGCTATCTGATCCAGCGCCATGCGGCGACGCGGTTGCACTACGACTTCCGCATTGAGCACCACGGCGTGCTGAAATCCTGGGCGGTCACCAAGGCTCCCTCGCGTGATCCGACCGTCAAGCGGTTGGCGGTCGAGGTCGAGGATCACCCAATCGACTACGGGACCTTCGAAGGTACGATCCCAAAGGGCAGCTACGGCGCCGGAACGGTGCAGCTCTGGGACCGGGGCCGCTGGACGTCGCAGGACGCCGACTTCGACGACGCTTTGAAGAAGGGTGTGATCAAGATCGAACTCGACGGCGAGCGCCTCAAGGGCCGCTGGGCCCTGGTACGATTGAAGTCGGATCGCGGCAGGCCGTCCACACGCAACAACTGGCTATTGATCAAGGAGAAAGACGCCCACGCCGTCGAGGGCGAGGGCGACGCACTGGCCGCAATCGACGCCTCGGTCACCACCGGCCGCAGCCTGGCGGAGATCGCGCAGGGCAAACGCCAGTGGACATCCTCGAAGGCATCCCACCTGGAGGCGCCTGCCAAACCGACGCCCACGGCGTCGACGAAGCAGACGACGACCAAACCGCCTGTTTTCGTGCCCATTCAACTGTGCAAGATCGCTGATCACCCGCCCCGTGCCGTGGGCTGGGCGCATGAGATCAAGTTCGACGGATACCGCATCCAGATCAGTGTCGGCGGCGGCCGCGCGACATTGCGTACCCGCAAGGGTCTCGAT
This sequence comes from uncultured Alphaproteobacteria bacterium, assembly GCA_963773345.1. Classification (GTDB taxonomy): domain Bacteria; phylum Pseudomonadota; class Alphaproteobacteria; order Acetobacterales; family Acetobacteraceae; genus Palsa-883. The sequence goes on from CAVZBG010000011.1 coordinate 1,102,525, forward strand.
TGGAGCGACCGCTTCCCCGAACTGTCCGCCGAAGCGGCGGCGTGGCCCGACGCGGTTATTGACGGTGAGCTCTGCGCGCTGGATGCCGATCACAGACCCGACTTCTCCGCTCTGCAGGCCGCGATCAGCGACGAGAAGACAGACGGCCTGATCTATTTCGCCTTCGATCTGCTGTTCGAGGGTGGCGAAGACCTGCGGAAACTCCCCCTGTCCCACCGCAAGGCGCGGCTTCGGGCTTATGTCGACCGCGTCGGCAACGCGGGTCCGCATCTCCGCTACGTGGAGCATTTCGGCACCTCGGGCCAAGCGGTGCTGGAAAGCGCCTGCCGCATGGATCTGGAAGGCATCATCTCCAAGAAGCTGGATGCCCCCTATCACGCGGGACACTCCGCGAGCTGGGTGAAATCCAAGTGCCGTGGCCGCGACGAGGTGGTTATCGGCGGTTGGTCGTCCGAAGGCGGCGCGCGCTTCCGCTCACTGCTGGTCGGCGTGCGAAAGGGCGACGGCCTGCGCTACCTTGGCCGTGTCGGCACGGGCTACAACGCCGCGCTGACGAAGACCCTGCTGCCGGCCTTGAAGGCCGCGACGGCGGACGAGAACCCCTTCATGGGGTTGGGGGCGCCGAAGGGTGCGCGCGACATCCACTGGGTCAGGCCGATCCTGGTCGCCGAGATCGAACACGGCGGTTACACGGAGGCCGGCTCGCTCCGCGAGGCTGCCTACAAGGGCCTGCGCGAGGACAAAGCGCCTGCCGAGGTCACCGACGCACCGCGGGCCCCGACCGCGAACATCTCCAACGCCGTGAGCAGGGGCAAGGTTGTGGTCGCCGGGGTGACCATTTCCCACCCCGACAAAGTCCTGTGGGCCGCTTACGACGGCCGCCCCGCGATTACCAAGGCCGACCTCGCCCACTATTACGAACGGGCGGCCGATCGCATTCTGCCCCACGTCGCCGACCGGCCGACCTCGATCATCCGCGCCCCGGACGGGATCGAGGGCGAGCAGTTCTTCCAGCGCCACGCCATGCCTGGCTCGAATCCCCGGCTGAAGCTGATCGACGTGAAGGAACGTAAACCCTATGTCGCCGCCGTCGATGTCGGCGGTCTCGTTGCCATCGGCCAGTCCGGCGGCCTGGAGCTGCATCCCTGGGGCTGCAAGCCAGGAGACCCGGAGACGCCGGATCAGATCACCTTCGACCTCGACCCCGACGAAGGCCTCGATTTCGCGGACGTCATCGCCGGAGCGAAGGCGGTGAAGGCGAAGCTCGAGACACTGGGCCTGCCCCCTTTCATCAAGACCACCGGCGGCAAGGGCCTGCACGTCGTCGTCCCCATCGCCGCCGACGCCCGTCGCAAGGTGACCTGGGATCAGGCCAAGGCCTTTGCCAAAGCCGTCAGCCAGGCCGTTTGCGCCGATGCGCCCGACCGCTTTACCACCACCCTGGCCAAGACGGCGCGCGGCGGAAAGATCTTCCTTGACTATCTCCGCAACGGCCGCATGGCGACGGCCGTCGCGCCCTGGTCCCCCCGCGCGCGGCCGGGCGCCCGCATCGCATTCCCCCTGTCATGGGGCCAGGTGAAGGCCGGACTGGACCCGTCCAAGTTCAGCCTCCACACCGCCGAAGCCCTGCTGAAGCAGCCCGATCCATGGAAGGACTTCCGCAAGGCCGAAGCGCCTCTTCGCCCCGCGCTCAAGGCGATGGGGGTGAAGGGCTAGCTCGCCTTGCGCTTCGGCGCGGATTTGGTCGCGAGCTTCTTCGTCGCCGTCTGCTTTGCGGGCACCGCCTTGGCCACCGTCTTGCGACCGGCCGTTGCCGAACCCCTCAAGCTATTTCGTAACGCCTGCATCAGGTCGATGACATTGGTTTCTTCGGGTTGGGGCGCATCGACCAGACCCTGGCCCTTCTTCTTGTGCATGATCATCTCGCGCAGCGCATCGCCGTAACGGTCCTTGAACTTGCTCGGGTCGAAGGCCGCCTGCTTCTGGCCGATGATGCGCGCCGCGATCTCGACCATGTCCTTGTCGGCCTGCACCGTCGGGATCTCGTTGAAATAATCACCGGCGTCGCGGACTTCGTCGTGGGCGCGCAGGGTGTAGGCCACAAGCCCGTTGTCCCGAACTTCCAGCGCCAACTGGCGCTCCCGGCCGCGCAGGACGAGGCACCCCAGCGCCACCTTGACCTGCTTCTTCATCGCGTCGCGGATGACGGCGAAGGCCTCGACGCCCACCCCCTTGTCCGGCACGACGTAGAAAGGCTCATCCCAGTAGAGCCGGTCGATATCCGCTTCGTCGACAAACTTGTCGATCGAGATGGTCTTGGTGCTTTCCAGCTTCACCTTGTCGAAGTCGGCGTCATCGAACAGAACATATTGGTCTTTGGCCACCTCATAGCCCTTGACCAGATTGGCGCGCTCCACCGGCCCTGTATCCGGGTCGGTCGGCACCATGCGGATACGGTTGTTCGTCTCCGGATTGATCAGGTGGAAGCTGACGTCGTTGCTCTGGGTCGTCGCCGCGTAGAGCGCGACCGGGCAGGTCACGAGCGACAGCTTCAAATGCCCTTGCCAGGTCGGTCGAGCAGTCATGTCAGCGATCTCCGTTCGATTGCCAATGCCAAATTTGGAGTCTAGTTCGTCAGCGCCGCCGGCAAAGCCGACGAGGTGGTCACTACGGTCGGCGGCTGGCGTGCTACAACCCTGGAAAGCAGCAAGCTTCTTTACAACACGCGACGCGCAAGAAAGTAGTCGGCAAGAGCGCGCGATCACACACCGGACCAGCCATCACCAGCCCGCTGCCAGTGCTCCGATCCATTCAAATCGTCAACTGCATGCGAGATGCCGACATGCGCGGCCTGCCCCGCGCACCCGCGACTTCGCCGCCGAAGCACACATGACAATGAGCGGGATCCCGGACGGCTCCGATTCAGCCTGAATCTCCATATGCATCGGTCCACTAGGTGGACTCGTGGGTGATTCTTACAATTTCTTGTGCAATATCCTCAGGTGAAAGGACAAAATCGATACACCCGCTTGCTATTGCGCTCGCGGGCATGTCTGGCTGCCCGGCTGTCTCAAGGTTCTGGGCGATGGTAATGCCCCCCACGTCCTTTATGCCGCATAGAGCTTCCGCCCCATCGCCATCGTAGCCGGAGACGATGACAGCGATAATTTTGCCGCCCCAGTGCTGGGCCAGGGAACGCAGAAACACCGTGATCACATCGGGCCATCCGGTCGGCTTTGATATCGGTCTTAGATGGAACTCACCATCAAGCACGTGCAAATCCCGCTGTGGCGGGATGATGAACACTCGGTCGGGTTGGAGGACCAATCCTTCCGTGACCAGCTCAACGGGCATCTTTGTGTAGTGCGGGAGAATCTCATGGAGCAGGGTAGCTACGGTTCTCACGTGATTAACGATGACGACGGCAACGCCTATGTCGGCCGGCAGATGCCGTAGCAACCGGGTGTAGGCCTCGAGGCCACCGGCCGAACCTCCGACGCAAACGACTGGAAAGGTCTTGTGCAAATTCAAAACCAATTTTGCGGATCACTGGCGATCGGCTAGACGCCGCGCATACCGCCGAGGCCCCCGAACAGCCACAACATCAAGAGAACCAGAACAACCAAGCCAAAAACGCCGCCTAATCCAGCCCCGCCGTAGCGACCGTGAGCGTAATAGCCGCCACCGCCGCCCAACAGAAGGAGTACCACCACGATGATCAGAATCGTACCCATTGTCTACACGTCTCATCAGATTTTGATTGTTGCGGAGCAGGTGTGTCAAGGTCGTGCTCAGTACCCCACGGGGAGTGCGGGATCTCCCTGTCCCCACGTTCGGTCAGGTGTTGATGTTGTACGTGAACTCCGGAAGCGCCTGGAGGCAGGATGCATCCTGCCCCTTGGCATTTCCGTGCGGCACTACTTCTTCAGCGCATCCTTCAAGCCGCCGATGGCGTTCTGCACCTTGCCTTCGACCTTGTCGCTTTTACCCTCGGCGGTCAGCTTGGCGTCTCCGAGGGCCTTGCTGGCGGTTTCCTTGATGGCGCCCTTAGTCTCCTTGGCCGCGCCGGCGACACGATCCTTGTCCATGGCGTTGTCACCCCGTTTGTTGATGACCTCATTGGGATATTCGGCGATTGGAAGTCGCATAGATGGCCGCGATCAGTCCTGGTTGCCCGATAGGCCACCAGACCCGGTGCCAGGAACCTGTCACGCCGAACGCACAACCGTCCGACAGTCCTGCCATCGCCCCTCAGCCGGGGACTCCCCGCTACATCCAATAGCTCGGTGTCTTGTAGTAGCTGTCTACCTCACGGCCGTATTCGCGTGTCCATGTGAACTCCGGATCGCGAGCATAGCTGGGCGCACCTTCCAGCACATCCTTGTCCAGATTGACGACGTAGCCGCCCTTCTGCGCGTCGTACTTCAAAGTCGCCCACGGCAGCGGGTGGAATTTCGCGCCCATGCCGAGGAAGCCGCCGAACGACATCACGGCATAGATCGCGCGACCGCTGACCTTGTCGATCATGATGTCGTCGATCGTGCCGAGGTTGTCGCCCGCCGGATTATAGACGTTTGTGCCATTCACTTTGTCGGCGGCGATGAGCGTTCCGGAGGTAATCGAAGTGGCTTCGGACATGGTCAAACTCCTTTGCATGACAACGGCATCGCCAGCCCCGAAACCGGCGAGCCGCGATTGAATGGAGATTCGCCTTCTGAGCGAGCATCCAGCCGACGCGATATTACCCAGGGCCGATACTGTGAGGACAAACTCGGAAACTACTCAGCTTTCGCTCTCGGAGGCGGCCTTCGGCAACACCCGCAGAGGCGACAGTCCAAAAGGAAGGCGATCTCCTTGCGTTGTGTTTACCCCGAGGGTGAGGGTCTTCGTACAGGCCTGCATATCATGCTCCGATATCTCGGCGAGTAGGCGCCATATCAACGCCGGCTGTATCGGTGCGTCTGGATCGTTCGGAACGCGGTCCACCTCGCCGAGCTTCCGGGCATAATCTTCATCGGTCATGTGCGGCGTTTCCATGCAACCGCTTTAATGCGCTAGTCGAGAAGCTGCGCCACACAGTGCCAGACCAACCAAAAAAACCGCGGACGCCACCAGCAGGACAATCGCTAAGCTCCCACCTGCTGTCGGTCACCGACGGTTCCCCTCGTCTCCTCCTGCTGGTATACGGACGGACGCGGCGCGGGTTGGTAAGTCCGGAATCTACTCAGGTGCTGAAAGAGGTGGCGCCCACGCGGGACAAACCGTCATAGCTTGGGCGGCGGCCTGCCATCCAGAATGTGATCGACCGCAGCCTGCGCCTCTTGGACAGCTTCCTCCCACGTTGCGCGGCCCGGCATCGTGATCGGCGGCACGTTGCTGGGTGACCAGATGACAAGATACCAACGGTCCCCTTGGCGGGCTGGTGCATAAATATTGAAGGTATAGCTCTCACTCATCCCCTCATTTTCCTTGGGACACAAAAGAATCGGCTGGTCATAAAGGCGATTCCGGAAAGAATCAGACAACCGCCGACGTTGGCATATCTTTGCGAATTCGCCAAGGCGACTTCCAACGCCGCGAGAAGCAACAAATCTCCCGCCCCTCAACGGCAAGCCGGGGGATACAATGGCCATCAGTGAACGGCGGTTCTCCTTCAACCGGGTCAAGCAGGTTCTTGGCGGTGTGCTGGGCCACGACCTGCACGCCAAGCGCGTCGACTCGCTATGCGACGCCACTCTGGGCGTGCTGCGCAGCGCCTCTCTTGCGGTCTGCACCATCGGCCAGGGCCTTGCCGCCGCGCGCGGTCTGAATCCCAGGCACGCGACCAAGCAGGTGGACCGCCTGCTCTCCAACCCAAACGTCAACGTCGATGGCGTCGCGGCCCGCTGGGTGCCCTACATCGTCGGCGCACGCAGCTCCATCGTCGTGGCATTGGATTGGACCGACTTCGAGGCCGACAAGCAAGCCACTATCATGCTGTCGCTGATCACCGACCACGGCCGTGCCACGCCGCTGGTGTGGCTGACAGTCGACAAGCGCACGCTCAAGGACAACCGCAGCCTCTACGAGCATCGTGTGTTGGTGAGATTGGCTGAACTGTTGCCGGCCGACATCAAGGTCTGCGTGGTCGCCGATCGCGGCTTCGGCGACCAGAAGCTTTACAAACTGCTGACCGAGGAACTGTGCTTCGACTACGTCATCCGCTTCCGCGGCGACATCACCGTCAATGCCACGACGGGCGAAACCCGCACCGCCGCCGCCTGGGTGCGGCCCGGTGGACGCGCCCGCGTGCTGCGCGGCGCCGCAGTCACCGCCGACCGCTATGCGGTGGGAACCGTGGTCTGCGTGCAGGACCCGGACATGAAGCAGGCCTGGTGCCTGGCCGCCAGCAGCACCGACGCCACGGCCAGGCATCTGACCGGATACTACGGCCGTCGCTGGGGCATCGAGTGCGCGCTGCGCGATACCAAGGACCTGCGTTTCGGCATGGGAATGGGCGTGATACACGTCAAATCGCCGGAGCGGCGCGACCGGTTGGGGCTGATCAACGCTTTCGCGGTGGTGCTGCTGACGTTGCTCGGTGCTGCCGGTGAGGCGCTGGGCTATGACCGGATGCTCAAGACCAACACAGCCAAGCGCCGGGTCCACTCGTTGTTCCGTCAGGGCTGCATGCTTTACGATCTGATCCCGACAATGCCGGAAATCAGGCTGCGGCCGCTGATGCGGCGCTTCGGTCAGATGCTGCAAGACCAGCCGCTCTTCGCAGACGTTTTCGGGCCGGTCTGACAAATGAGGGGAGTCATGAGGGTATAGCTGCGATACCTGATGACTCACCCGGTTGGCCCCCTGTTCCCCGGCTCGTTCCCGCCGCGACGATAGCAAATCTGGCCGATCCCACAACAGGAGGCTCGCTCGGCCGTTCGACGCATCGCCGCGCTATGAGTAGATTCCGAGTCTCCCACTGCGCATTGCACCCGTCATAGTCCAAGTCATCAACCGTCCAGACCCCCTGGGATTGGTTGGGAATGCGCTGACTTGGAGCGGCACGTCTGCCCCAAGCGATTATGTCCGCTCCACTTTTCCCCTTATCTCGGATCGTTGAGGGAGAAGCGCCGATGCACCGAAAACGACATCAGGAGTGCCGGCTTAACGGTCCGACAACTTGGAGAACTCGGATGAACAGGATCTTGTTGGCCACTCTGCTTCTCAGCACCATAAGTGCGGAGACGGCCCTTGCCCAGACCACGCCCCCAACGTCCACCACGATGCCGACTACGGCTACAACCGCCGCTCCGACCATCGCGCCGCCTGCCACGGTGGCGGTGGCCCGGGCGATGACAACCGGTGCCACCACACCCTCGTCCACGATGCCCTCCGCGGTCAGGTCCGACGCCGCTAGTACCACAGCGGCCGCGCCGGTCGCCGGAGCGAACAGCTTCACCATGGCGCAGGCTCAGAAGCGTCTTGAGGACCGCGGCTATACCCAAGTGTCAGCGCTGGCCAAAGATGCAAACTCTATCTGGCGCGGCCAAGCGATGAGAGACGGTAAGACAACGGATGTTTCCGTGGACTACCAGGGTAACATCACTCCGAACTAGGAATCTCCCCATCTCGGGGTGCCTCTTTCTAAAGGGAAACACTTCCATGACAACCACGACCGTCACCGGCTTGTATGACAGCTATGACGCCGCTACGCGAACCGTGCGTGATCTCGAGGCCGCAAATATCCCCGACACCGACATCAGCATCATCGCCCACAGCTCCGATGACCCCCCCAGTGGCGCCGCTGTCGGCGCCGAAACCGGTGCCACCGCCGGCGCCGCCATCGGCGGCGGCGCCGGTCTGCTTGCGGGCCTGGGAATTCTTGCCATCCCAGGCGTTGGACCGGTAGTAGCCGCCGGTTGGCTGGTTGCGACGGCCGTCGGCGCCGTCGCAGGCGCCGCAGCGGGCGGTGCCACGGGGGGGTTGATCGGTTCGCTGACTACCGCCGGCGTCAGTAGGGAACATGCAAGCTTCTACGCTGAAGGTGTCCGTCGCGGAGGCGCTCTCGTAACTGCTCGCGTCGACGAAAGGCTTGTCACAACCGCCGAGGCGATCATGAAACGCCATGGCCGCATCGATCCGACGACGCGCGAGAAGGCCTACCGGGACGGCGGCTGGCAACAATTCGACGAGAAGTCCGCACCGTTCACCCCTGCAGATGTGGCGCGCGAGCGCGCGCGCTATCCGATGGCCACCTAGTGTCCTACCCCGAAGTTCGCTGCATTGAGTAACGAACTTCGGGGGCCGAGCCTGAACGAGTCCAGCCGGCGCGTTGGGGCAAAACTCACGCATCTGTCGGCAGTGCGCGAGTTCGGCGACCGTGCGAAGCAAACGCGGCAATTCTCACCGCGAATGGCGCCAGGCGCCAACGAGGCGGTACGCGAGCAGATCGAGAGCCTCGACTTCCCTAACCCAGAGCGAAGAGGTCACTGTCGGGGTCGGGCAACCCGAGAACGGCGCGTTGCAGCATCTGGGCGGCGATCACGCTGAAGGTGATCCCGTTGCCGCCGAAGCCCATGACCGCGTAGCAGCCCTTGGCGCCGGGGACCTGGCCGATGGCAGGCAGTCCGGTGACACTCTCGCCGAAGCAGCCGGCCCAGGCGAAATCGGCCTCGGTATCGAGTTGCGGAATGAGTTTTTTCAACTTCGCCTGGATGCGTTTTATCTTGCCGAATATCAGGCGATCACGGTGCACGTCGTCGCTGAATTCCTGATCCTCACCGCCGACGACTACGCGGTTGTCGAGGGTCGTGCGGATGTAAAGGTAGGGGTCAGCCGCCTCCCAGATAAGGCAGCGGCTCGGCCACAAATTCCACTTTTGTGGCGCCGTCGCCATCACCCAGGTGGCGATCACCTTGTAACCTTTGGGATGGAGCATCTTCGCCAGTTCGTAGCCCGTGGCCAGTATGACCGATTTGGCACGGATGATGGCGCCACTGTCGGTGGTGAGGGACACAGCGGTGGGGCCGGGATCGATGTCGACGATTTCAACGGGGGTGTAGGCGGAGGCGCCGCGGGCGATCACCGACCGCCACAGTCCACGCACCAAGCGGACGGGGTCCACTTCGGCGGACCCACTCGACCAGATGGCGCCTGGCTTGTCCACGTTGGTTTGCCGGCGCAGTTCGTCGCGGTCCACAAACCGCGAACGTAGACCGATGCGGACACGTGCCTCGGCTTCGCGCCGCAGGCCGGCGAGGTTCAAAACGCTGCCGGGCAGGTATGCGGTATGGCGCTCGCGAAAACCGCAACGCAGACCGAGGTCGTCGATGCGGCCCCGGAGTTGGTCGATGGCGGCGGCGGAGCGCCAATAAGCGCGCGCGGCCGACGCGTGGCCGATCTTTTCACCCAGGATGGTCAGCGGCTTGTCAATCTCAAACTGCAGCAGCGCGGGTACTGGCGGGAGTTGAGCCTTTGACTAGGCCGCGGCGGTCGAACACGGCGACAGTCTTTCCGGCTTGCAGCATGGCGTCTGCCACTAGCGCACCACTGATACCGCCGCCGATGACGGCAACGTCGACGGTCAGAGCATGGATGGGCAGATGGTCCGGGGCATCGCGCTCTCGGCGCGCGAGCCAAACCGGAAGCCCCGTCCACAGGTTACGTGCTTGCGTCGCATCTCCGCCGCTCTTCATTTAACGAACTTCCAAAGAAGGCCTCCGCAAACATTCTTCATGGGGACGGTATGTCACGAGCGAGGAAACAATAACCCGGTTCATTCCTCGTGGCCAATAGCGCGATACCGAGATCTGGATCGAACTTTCGGTTCCGCTGCTACCGGTCCCCCTACTGCAGCGCCGCGATCCGCTCACCGGTGGGGCCGCCGAACTGCTCCAGCAGGAAGGTACCCAAACGCGCGTCGGGCTTGCCGACGTTGATCGGCTGGATCAATCTGATCGGGATGCGTGAGCGTGGCTTGAAGGGGTGGTTCGAGGCCCGGCGTGCCGCGGCGCATAGCGCTTGCCATGGATAAGAAAAGACGGGACCGGGCCCTCCGCTTCATTCCTCAAACTGACCTCGACGGATAGATCTGTAAGCAGGTTCTGTGGCATCAGAACCGAGGTGGAGCACCCTGAACGGACTACCCACTCCCTTCTACGGAAGGCACGACATAAGGAGCGCGGCCCCCCATGTTCGGTCAGATCTGGAGGTTGATACGTGACAGCGTGGAGGCTTTTATCGCCGACGACGCGCTCAGCCGGGGAGCGTCGATCTCGTTCTATACTGCCACCTCGATCGGTCCCGTGTTGTTCATCGTCGTTGCCATCGCCGGGCTTGCCTTCGGCGAGGACGCGGCGCGCGGCGCGATCGCCAGCCAGCTCGGTGGACTGATGGGCAGGGAGAGCGCCGATCTCGTGCAGGCTACGGTGCTGAGTGCGTCGGGCAAGTCGAGCGGCATTCTCGCCTCGGTGGTGGGCACGGCCGCCCTGCTCATCACGGCCTCTGGCGTGTTCGGTGAGATGCAGTCGGCATTGAATGCGATCTGGAAGACGCAACCACAGGGTACCACCGTCTCCCGCCTGGTGCGGGCGCGCGCGGCAAGTCTTGGCCTGGTCGCTGCGCTCGGCTTCCTACTGCTGATCTCATTAGTGATTAGCGCCGTCCTGTCCGGGCTCACCACGTACATCAACGCGGTGCTGCCATTTGGTGCGCTGATTTTGCAGGTACTGAACTTCGTCATTTCCTTCGCGCTGGTCTCGGTTATGTTCGCCGCGATCTACAAAGTGCTGCCCGATGCAAAGCTATCCTGGGCCGACGTGTGGGTGGGCGCAGTGGTTACCGCGCTACTGTTCAACGTGGGAAAGTTTCTGATCGGCCTCTATCTGAGCCACAGCGCGATGGCTTCCAGCTACGGCGCGGCCGGCGCGCTGATCATCCTGCTGTTGTGGATCTACTATTCAACGCAGAGTTTCCTGCTGGGCGCGGAATTAACGAAGATCTACGCGAGCCGCCGCGGCACTCCGGCCGCTATCCACGCCGCCATCTCGTCTTGAACCAAACGAAGCTGCGCGTTGGCTCGTCGTCATAGCGCCAGTGGAGGCTGGCCCATTAGAGGACAGAACGTCGGTTCCCAGTCAAACAACGCCAAGGTCGGACGTTTGGGGAACGGGGCATGCCACATTGGTGCCTGTCCGCTTGTTCCGCACATACCTGAACCGGGGACGACATGACAAATCACCAAATTTCAAGACGAGGCTGCGAACCTCACCGAGTCCCGAAGCCGCCGATGGCATGCGCGGGCGCGGTCCAGACCGACGGATGGAGAGGGCCGCTCAACGACGCCGTCCGGCCCGCCTCACCAGGTCGCAAACATGATCGCCACCACGACCGCCATCACCACCGTGCACAGCCACCCCATCGCCCACAGCGCCCGCGGCAGCACGAAGCGGCCCATCACGTCCTGGCGCATCGCCATGAGCATGATGATCACCATCAGTGGCACCGCGACCACGCCGTTGATCACCGCCGACCAGAACAGCGCCTTGATCGGGTCAAGGCCGACAAAATTGATGCCGATGCCGACCAGTGTGGACACCGCGATCGTGCCATAGAACGCCTTGGCGTCGAGCGGCTTGCGGTCGAGGCCGGTGGTCCAGCCGAGCGCCTCGCCGATCGCGTAGGCGCCGGAACCGGCAAGCACCGGCACGGCGAGCAGGCCGATGCCGATGATGCCCGCGGCGAACAGGGCGAAGGCGAACACCCCCGCGATCGGCCGCAGCGCCTCGGCGGCCTGGGCCGAGGTCTGGATGTCCTTGATGCCGTGCGCGTTCAAGGTCGCCGCGGTGGCGACGATGATGAACAGGCTGATCACGTTCGAGTAGCCCATCCCGATATACGTGTCGAACCGCATCCGCGAGACCTCCGCCGCCGCCTGCTCCGGCGCATCAAGCAGCGCGTGCGCGGTGGGATCGATCCGCTCGTCCTCGGCCTCCTGCGAGGCTTGCCAGAAGAAGCAGTAGGGCGTGATCGTGGTCCCCAGCACCGCCACCACGGTGACGACGTAGTCCGTCTTCAACGAGAAACGCGGCACGAAGGTGCTGTAGAGGACCGTCCCCCAGGGCACGTGCGCCACGAGCGCGACCGCCACATAGGCGAGCAGCACGAAGCTGCCCCATTTCAGGATGGAGACGTAGCGCTGATATTGGGAGAACACCTCCAGCCAGGTGCAGCCGATGGCGAAGCCGATGACGTAGAGGCCGGCCGGTCCGCCGACCAGCAGCTTCAGCGCCGCGCCCATCGCGCCGAGATCCGCACCCAGATTGATCGTGTTCGCCAGGAGCAGAAGCCCGACGATCCCGAGAAGCAGCCAGCGCGGGTAATGCGCACGGATGTTGCCGGCGATGCCCTGGCCGGTGACTCGGCCCATGCGCGCGCTGATCTCCTGAATCGCCACCATCAGCGGGAAGCAGAACAGCATCACCCAGCACATCGCGTAGCCGAACTGCGCGCCGGTCTGCGAGTATGTGGCGATGCCACTCGGATCGTCGTCTGAGGCGCCGGTGATCAGCCCCGGGCCGAGTCGGCTGAGCAGCCCTTTGTGCGTCGCGCGTCGGACGGCGCGGCGCCGGGCCATGCGGGCCGCCAGCACGGGAATTGGGTCGGCGTCGGTGTTTGTGTCCGTCATTCCGCCGGCGTCGCCTTCGGTTGCATCAGACGCAGCACGCTCATCCAAGCCGCACAGCCAGCAGGCTCGCCGTCGTGCGGTACGCCGGCATCGGGCGAAGATCACCGCGGCCGTCGCGGTGCCGACGATCTGGCCAATCCGCCACGCGACCGACAGCATCCCGTCGGGCGGCGAGGCGGCGACCATACCTCGGTTGCTGAGCGTCTGAAATAGCCCGAAGCCGCTCCCCACCATGTGCCAGACGATGCCGGCCCCGTGCGGGCGCCCAGGCAAGCTGGTGAACACCACGAGCCCAACGGCGCGCGCCGCGGTCATCGTTGCAGAATTCAACGGTTTCGCGCCACGCTGTCGCACCAGCAGAACCAGTGGCGTAGCCTGCGCATGAACCCGGCGCCAACGTCGCTGCTCGCACCGGTATTGCGGACGGAAGGGCTGCATGCCCGCTTTGGGTCGGCAATATTTGTATTACGACACGACTTGCCGGACGGAAGCGGCAGGCAGGCCTACGATCGCTGCGGTGTCAGCCGATCCGTGTCGGCGCCGAGCGCCGGCGCGCGCCGGTCCTCCACCGCACCTCGGAAGATTGGCAGCACCGGCACCGGCAGCGCGGGCAACGTCACGCCGCTTCCCGAAACCGTGCCGCGGAACAGCCCGCGCGCAACGAAATGCGGGTCCTCCATCGCCTCCCGCAGGTTGGCAACGACCGAGCAGCAGCAGTCCTGTCCCGCGAACACCGCCCGCCAATGCGCCCCGGGCCTGCCGCGCAGGATCGCGGCGATGCCCGCAATGGTCGCCGCAGGATCCTTCGTGTCATCGCGCAACGCCGGATCAAGCCCGATCAGCGCACAGAACGTGTCCCAGAACCGCTGCTCGATCGCCGCCACCGCCACCAGCCGGTCGTCCGCCGCGGGGAACAGGCGGTAGCGCGGCGTGCCGCCGGTCACCAGGTCGGTGCCATTGCCCGCCCACGCACCGCCGCCCAGCGCCTTGCCGATCGCCCAATACAGGAACGGAAAGATGTTGTCGGTCATCGCCACGTCCAGATAGCAGCCGCGCCCCGTCGTCTGCCGGGCAATCACCGCCAGCAGGATGTTCATGAACGCCGGATAGGACCCGGCCGCGACGTCGGCGAGCAGCGCCGGCGGCACCACCGGATGCGCCGGATCGCCGCTCGACACCGACAGCAGGCCGGTGTCGCCGATATAGTTCAGATCGTGCCCCGCGACGTCGCGCTTCGGCCCGCTCTGGCCGGAGCCGGTGATCGCGCAGTAGATCACCCGCGAATTGATCCGGCTGATCGCCTCGTAGCCAAGCCCGAGCCGGTCCATCACGCCCGGGCGGAACTGCTCGAGCACAATGTCCGCCCGCGCCAGCAGCGGCGCCAGCCGCGCCTGCTGCGCCTCGTCCTTCAGATCCAGCGCGACGGAGGCCTTGCCGCGGTTGAGCAGCGCGAAATTCGTGCTGTCGTCACCCCAGCGCGGCACGTACGTGCGCATCTCGTCGCCGACCGGCGGGCGTTCGATCTTCACCACCTCGGCGCCCGCCTCCGCCAGCATCAGCGCCGCCAGCGGCCCGGGCAGCAGAGTGGTGAAGTCCAGGACGAGCAGGCCGGTGAGGGGAGGGGTCATGCAAGCCGGCTCCGTGCTGGGGACCTGGGGTGGCGTGTCGCGGCGCGGTCCGCGCCACCCGGCGATCCACCCCGGGGGCGTACCAGGGCAATCGGGTGAAGCAGCGCGCCCGCACGGACCTTGCTGTCATTGCGAGCGTAGCGAAGCAATCCCCCACCAGCAGCGTACCTGGATGGGGATTGCTTCCCCGGGTCAAGCCCGGGGACCGCTTCGCTCCTCGCAATGACAGTGAATCGGCTGATCGGCCGCCCTTCCTGCGTTCACCCGATTGCCCTGCAAGGCGTACGCGGGCCTCTGGATTTATCCCGCATCCTGGCGCAGTATGCCAGCTAAATGAACGTTCGTTCGGTTGAACGCCGTCCGGTCGCCCCCGTCAACTGCCAGCCACCGGGCGTCAGTGCAACCAACGAACCGGGCTCATCCGGCTTCCAGGGAGGCGACGCGACCGTGCAGACTGACCCCATCCTGCCCGAGGAACGCCGGCGGAGCATGACGGCCGCCGGCTGGTGGCCGAACCGGGTCCTGCTGGACGATTTCGACCGCTGGGTCGCCACGATGCCGGAGCGCATCATGTGCATCGACCACAACAGCTTGACCGGCGCGCGCACCGTGCTGAGCTACGCCGAGTTTTCGCGACGCGTGGACCGGCTCGCCTCCGGGCTGGCGCGGCTGGGGGTCGGGCGCGGCGACGTGGTCTCGATGCAACTGCCGAACTGGTGGCAGTTCACCGCGCTGCACCTGGCGGCGCTGCGGCTCGGCGCGATCACCAACCCGATCATGCCGATCTTCCGCGAGCGCGAGCTGGGATTCATGCTGCGCCAGACCGGCTCGAAAGTGCTGGTGGTCCCGCGCGCGTTCCGCGGCTTCGACCACCAGGGGATGGCCGAGACGCTCCGCCCGTCGCTGCCGGAGTTGGCGCATGTGCTGGTGGTCGGCGGCGGGGGAAAAAACGCGTTCGAGCGGCTGATCGACGACGCGCCCGACCCCGACGCCGCGACCCGCGCCCGCTTCGCCGCCGGCCGCCCCGGACCGGACGACGTGGTGGAGCTGCTTTACACCTCCGGCACGACCGGCGAGCCCAAGGGGGTGATGCACACCTCGAACACGCTCTTTGCCAACGTCGTGCCGTACTGCGCCCGGTTCGGCCTGAACGAGACCGATACGATCCTGATGGTCTCGCCGCTGGCGCACCAGACCGGCTTCCTCTACGGCAACATGGCGCACATCCACCTGGGCGGCAAAGTCGTGCTGATGGACGTCTGGAACGCGCGCAGGGCGGTGGACCTGATCGTGGCCGACGGCGTCACCTTCACCATGGCGGCGACGCCGTTCCTGTCCGACCTGACCGACGAGGCCGCGAAGCGGCCGGCCGACCTGAAAACCCTGCGCACCTTCCTGTCCGCCGGCGCGCCGATCCCGCGCGCGCTGGTGCGGCGCGCGGCGGACCATCTCGGTGCCAACATCATCTCCGCCTGGGGCATGACGGAAAACGGCGCGGTGACCACCACGCGGATCGGCGATCCGGGCGAAAAAACGTTCGAGACCGACGGCTGCCCGCTGGACGGCATGCAGATCCGTGTGGTGGACGAGAACGGCGTCGTGCTGCCGCCCGACGCCGAGGGCCGCCTGCAGGCCAGGGGCGCCAGCAACTTCGTCGGCTACCTGAAGCATCCGGAATGGTTCGCCACCGATGCGGACGGCTGGTTCGACACCGGCGACCTGGCGCGCATCGACCGCGACGGCTACGTGCGCATCACCGGGCGCACCAAGGACGTCATCATCCGCGGCGGCGAGAACGTGCCGGTGGTGGAAGTCGAAGGCCTGATCTACCAGCATCCGGCGATCCAGGAGGTCGCCGTGGTGGCGATGCCCGATCCACGGCTGGGCGAGCGCGCCTGCGCCTTCGCCGTGCTGCGGCAAGGCGCCAGCCTGACCTTCCCCGAACTAGTGGCATTCCTGAACGAACGCCACCTGGCCCGCAACTACCTGCCGGAACGGCTCGAAGTGGTGGACGCCCTGCCGAAGACGCCCAGCGGCAAAATTCAGAAGGTCGTGCTGCGCGGCATCGCAAAGACGCTCACGCCCGAAACGCTGCCAAGCTCAAGCTAGAGCTAGAGACTCCCCCTCCCCTTGAGGGAGGGGGGCGGGGGGAGGGGTTGGTGCCAGGATCGCACGAAAGGTCCGTGCCACACTGACCCCTCCCCCCATCCCCCTCCCTCAAGGGGAGGGGGAGGACTCCAACTTTGCAACCCAACCTGACCAACCCATAGGACTCCACTCCATGTTTCACCTCCAAGTCGCCGAGAGCATCGCCACCGTCGTGCTCGACCGCCCGCCGGTGAATGCCATGAGCGACGCCTGGGTTGCCGGCTTCCACGCCCTGCTGGACGGCCTCGACGCGCGCGAGGACTGGTCGGTGCTGCACATCCGCAGCGCGCTGAGAGTCTTTGCGGCCGGCGCCGACCTGAAGGAGATGCGCGAACGTTTTGCCGCCCCCGACGGCCTGGAACGCCAGCTTGCCGGCGTGCGCGGCTACCAGACGCTGTTCGCGCGCATCGAAGCACTGCCCGGGATCACGCTGGCCGAAATCTCCGGCGCCGCACTCGGCGGCGGGTTCGAGCTGGCACTGGCCTGCGATCTGCGCATTGCCGCGCGCGAGGCGAAAATGGGCCTGCCGGAGTTGCGCCTGGGCCTGCTGCCGGGCGCCGGCGGCACCCAGCGCATGACCTGGCTCGCCGGCCGGCCGACCGCGCTGCGGCTCATCCTGGGCGCGGAACAGGTGGACGGTGCCGAGGCGGAACGGCTCGGTCTGGTGCAATGGAGTGTCCCCACGGCCGAGCTGGCGGACGCCGCTGCGACCATCGCCCGTCGCTATGCCGCCGTGCCGGCGCATGCGGCCAAGGCGGCCAAGGCGTGCATCGGCGCCGCAACGAACCCGGCGATGAACGGATTCGACGAGGAAATCGCCCAGACTCGCGGCCTGTTGGAGTCCGCCCGGACGCGCGAACTGATCGCCGCCTTCCTCGCCGGCACCAACCGCTAAAGTGCGTTCACCATGACCACCATCACCGCGCCACCCGTACACCTCTCCCGCTTGCGGGAGAGGTCGAGGCGCGAAGCGCCGAGGGTGAGGGTCGCGCCGCGTGCACGGCCCCTCGCCCGGCGTGTCACCCCTCTTGCCGGAGCACGCCCCTGACCCGTCCCCGCAAACCCGCCGCGCCGATGCGGATCAAGACCACGGTCGAGGACCCGGCGCTGGTCGAGCGCCGGCGCGCCCAACTGACGCAGGCCGCCATCGCCTGCTTCAGCGAGCGCGGCTACCACTCGACCACGATCCGCGACGTGGCGGAGCGCGCCGACGTGAGCATCGGCCTGATCTATCAGTATGTCGGCGACAAGGAAGACCTGCTGTTCATGGCGCTGCAGGCGGTGCTGGACGCCTACATGCGGCAGATCCCGAAGGCGCTGGCCGGCCGGACCGAGCCGTTGCAGCGCTTTTGCGCCGCGGTGCGCGCGTATTGCCGGGTGAACGGCGCCTCGGTTGACGCCACCGTGCTGGCGTACCGCGAAACGAAGTCGCTGCGCAAGGCGCGGCGCATCGCCATCATGCAGAAGGAGCTGGACACCAACGAGCTGATCGCCGCCTGCGTGCACGACTGCATCGAGGCCGGGCTGTTCGAGGCCGTCGACGTCGATATGTTCGTCTACCAGATCGTCATGTTCTGCCACGCCTGGGCGCTGAAGGCGTGGCACTTCGCCAAGGCGATGGATGTCGAGACCTATGTCGAACGCGGGCTGAACCTGATGCTGCGTGGCGTGCTGACCGAGGCCGGCCGGCGGCGCATGCAGGTCTTGGATGCCGCGCACGTGGCGCCGGATGCACGCCCAAGGCGGCAGCGGGCGGCTACCCGGTGACGGAGACGTATTCATAACGTAACGACATTGTTGGCGGGTGGGGCGTATTGTTCGCACCACCGCGCGACCGGTTCAGTTGATCTTGCATTCGGCGAGCCACGCTCGCGTTCCGCTTCGCCCGCCACCGCGCCGCGCGCGTGAGTTTATCCGCTTGAAGCGGACACAGACATGGCCTAATATGGTGAATGGAATTCGCCTGGGACCCGGCGAAGCACAAAAGAACGCGGCGCGAGCGTGGATTCGGGTTCGATTACGTCGCCCGGATCTTCGCGGGCCATACGGTCGAGGCAATTGACCGACGTCGCGATTACAGCGAGGAACGGATCAGGGCCATCGGCGAAATCGACGGGCGTATCTACGTGGTGATCTACACCGACCGTGCCGGCGTTCGCTGGATCATCAGCGCGTGGAAGGCGGGCGGAAAGGACCTTAGAGCATGGCAAAATCGAAACTGACGCTGGCGGAAATCATGGCCCGCGCGCCCGATGTCGATCTCGCGAGGGTCGACGCCACGACGGAGCAGGACATCCGGCGTCACATGCTCGAGGACGGCTATGATCCGGACGAGGCGATCCGCGACGAGGACATTATTTCGCCATCGGTTATCCGCAAGCGGCTTGGCATGTCGCAGCGCCGGTTCGCCGAGGCAATCCATGTGCCCGTCGCGACGTTGCAGAACTGGGAGCAGGGCCGGACGCCGATGGACCCGAGTGCGCGGGCGCTGATGACCATTCTGGCCCGCGAACCTGAAGCGGCCCTGCGCGCGCTGGCGCGCCAGCGGGCAGCCTGACATGGCGGTGTTGGGCCAACCGGACCTCTGGCGTCGCACTTTGATCTCCACCCGAGGTCTGGCCGTTGGCCAGTCGCGCCTGCGCCGGTCGCCCCTCCCGCTGACCCAACGCGAGCGCTGACAACAGACCCATGCCCGCCCCCGCCCCCCGCGCCAACCCCCTCCTGCTCGGCCACGCCGCCGCCGAGGCCACCATCCTCGACTCCCTGCGCACCGGCCGCCTGCACCATGCCTGGCTGATCACCGGCCCGGACGGCGTCGGCAAGGCGACGCTCGCCTTCCGCTTCGCCCGCCGCCTGCTCGCCGGAATGCCGTCCACCGACAGCCTCGCCCTCGACCCCACCCACCCGGTCTTCCGCCGCGTCGCCGCCGGCTCGCACGCCGACCTGGAAACCATCGAGCTCGGCGTCAACGAGAAGACCGGCCGCCAGCGCACCCAGATCATCGTCGACGACGCCCGCAAGATCGGCGCCTTCATGAGCCTGACCCCGGCCGAGGGCGGCTGGCGCGTGGTCGTCGTCGACGGCGCGGAGGACATGAACCCGTCCGCGGCCAACGCCATCCTGAAGATCCTGGAGGAACCTCCCGCCCGCGCCCTGCTGATCCTCTGCTGCGCCGCCCCCGGCCGCCTGCTGCCCACCATCCGCAGCCGCTGCCGCCGCCTGCGCCTCGACCCGCTGGACGACGCGGCGATGGCCGAGCTGCTCGCCGCCTACCTGCCGGACCTCGCCGACGACGAGCGTGGCCGGCTGATCACCCTGGCCGAAGGCTCCCCCGGTCGCGCCCTGCAACTGGCCGAGGCCGAGGGCCTGAAAATCGCCGCCCTGGTCGACGAGGTGCTGGCCGCGCTGCCCGACTTTTCCCCCACCCGCGCCTATGCCCTTGCCGACACGCTGCTGCGCGGGGAAAGCGGTTTTTCTACCTTCATGGACATGCTGCGCGCCGGTCTCGCCGCCGCCGTGCGCGAGGCCGCGCGCGGCCGCGCCGACCCCGACCAGGCCCGCATCGCCGCGCTGCGCCCCGCGGACGCCTGGGTCGAGGTCTGGCAGGCGCTGTCCCACCTGCAGGCCGAGACCGAGTGGTTCAACCTCGACAAGCGCCAGGCGCTGGTCGCCGGCCTGGGCATGCTGAGCGGCTGACCCACAGCCCGCAGTCCCTGGGTCCGCCCAACGCCGCCGACATTGGCACAACCCCGGAACGCTCCGGCGTTATGGCGCAAACACCAAGAAAGCGCGCCGCGCTCTGCCTGTCGCGTTCTGTGGTGGGTCTACGTTGCACGCCGAACCCCGACCCACGCCCCCATCAAGGAGGAGGTCAACATCGGGGCGGTGAACCACATCGTGCAGGCGTCGCTTCCCTGACGCGACACCCATACCACCGCCGGACGCTCCGCGGGTTGTTGGCAGGCGTGCGGGCTTCGTGTTTCATCAGACCGGCACTTCAATGAGGCGGGCCATGACCCTGTTTCTGGATACCGAAACCACCGGCCTGAACCCACCCGGTGACCGACTCGTTGAGATCGGCTTGGTTGACGAAGCAGGTGAGATCATCTTCCACTCGCTGATCAATCCTGGAGTGCCCATCCCACCGGACGCAACCGCAGTCCACGGGATCACGAACGAAATGATCCGCGATGCGCCATCGTTCGATCGCATCTCCAGCAAGTTGAGGAATCTGCTCCTCAACGATGGTAAGGTTGTGATATTTAATGCTGAATTCGATGTGAGCTTCTTCCCGGCACAGTTCTTCGACCAGATTCAGGTGAATTGCGCTTTGGATCGCTATCGGCTGTCCTTCGGTCGGAGGCGCAAACTTGAGCGAGTGGCCAAGGCCGCTGGACACGTGTGGACTGGCGCCGTTCATCGTGCTGTGGCCGACGCGCTGGCATGTAGATCGGTTTGGAAGTGGCTCGACGCAGCCACTGGGGCGAGCGAGTGGCGATATGATAATCTCGATGACGACGAGCTTGCACGCCAGGCTTGGTCCGCCCACCTCAAATCGAAGCAATCCGAGTTGGAGTTGCTTCGTTATAAGGTGGAGTTGGGCAAACGCGCGGCTGGAGACAAATGGGTTATCGAAATTCCTGACGTATGTCGCATTACGGTTTCAAAGGCGTCTGAGGCTACTGATCGAGTATCATATCGCGTCGATCGGGACGCGCTTATGGCGCTGGACGCTACCCAACGCAGGCTACTGTTCGATTTGGGTGTGATTAGGATGACGGAACGCGGTGGGAGCAACACCGCTACGCGCATAACTTTCACCGACAAGCGCGGCAAGGCGGGAGATTGATTGCCGGTGCGGACCGAACCGATCAGCGCATGCGTGGAGAAGTCCGCGGCCGTAGGGCGTGATGAGGAAGTCGGTCGCGGACAGACCAACACCCACGCAGTTGAGACGCCGTAGATTTTCGACCGAGATTATACCTCGTTAAACGACATCCCCAAGTGGGAGGCGAAAAACTCCGCCAGACAGGTCAAACGTCGGCGCCGAACCACGATCCCAAGGCATGCGACGAACTTGCCACCCTCGCGTCGATGGTGTTGAACGATATCGTCAATGGCTGCCGGGGCGCGCGTGGAGCGGACAAAGCGGAGCAGGGGCCACCAATGACCGATCTTTACGAAGGCGACATCCTGCTGTGGTCGGAGCGCCAGGCCGATCTGCTGCGCCGGCGCGCCGCCGGCGAGCTGGTGAACGAAGCCGAGCTCGACTGGCCGAACATCGCCGAGGAGATCCAGGACGTGGGTCGGAGCGAACTGCGGTCCTGTCGGTCACTCTTGCGGCAGGTGCTGCGGCACATGCTGAAAGCCGAGGCCTGGCCGCTGTCCCGCGATGCCCCGACCTGGCGCGCGGATGCGATCGACTTCCGCCGGCAGGCGAGGGACGCTTTCGCACCCTCGATGCGCCAGAAGATCGACCTTGCCGGCCTCTATGCCGACGCGCTCGCTGCGCTGCCCGACACGCTGGACGACCAGGCACCGATGCCTGTGCCGTCGACCTGCCCATTCACGCTCGACGAACTGCTCAGCGACGAGCCATAGACGCACGCCGACGCCGGCGGCGGCGTGCCATACCCCCCGCCCGCGCCCTGCTGATCCTCTGCTGCGCCGCGACCGGCCGCCTGCTGCCCACCATCCGCAGCCGCTGCCGCCGCCTGCGCCTGGACCCGCTCGACGACGCGGCGATGGCCGAGCTGCTCGCCGCCTACCTGCCGGACATCGCCGACGACGAGCGCGGCCGGCTGATCACGCTCGCCGAAGGCTCTCCTGGTCGCGCCCTGCAACTGGCCGAGGCAGACCGCCTGAAAATCGCCGCCCTGGTCGACGAGGTGCTGGCCGCGCTGCCCGACCTGCCCGCCACCCGCGCCTACGCCCTCGCCGACACGCTGCTGCGCGGCGACACCGGTTTTCCACCTTCATGGACATGCTGCGCGCCGGCCTCGCCGCCGCGGTGCGCGAGGCCGCGCGCGGCCGGGCGGACCCCGACCAGGCCCGCATCGCCGCCCTGCGCTCCCCGGACGCCTGGGTCGAGGCCTGGCAGGCGCTGTCCCACCTGCAGGCCGAGACCGAGTGGTCCAACCTCGACAAGCGCCAGGCGCTGGTCGCCGGGCTGGGCATGTTGAGCGGCTGATCTGCCGGGCCGCGGCCGAGTCCACACTCACGCCGCCGCCATTGGCTGCAGCCCGACACGCCCCACCTAGTCCGCATGGAGCACCCAGGTCGCACACACCCTGGATCGGCAGCAGGGTCAGCGTCGCAACAGCGGAGGCAACGCGGCATGGCCAGCCGCAAGCTCAAAAGCCGCGACCCACCGGTCGAGAGCAGGTGTCGCGTCGAGATCGCGGCCGGGCGTGCTCGCCGGGGTGCATTTCCGACATTTCCCGAATTCAACCCATGGACCCCGGCAGCCGCCGATGGCCTGCCCGGCGAGCGCCCTAACGCCCGCAGCCGTGACCACAAATGACAAGTCCAGATCAGGCCCCCCTACACCGTGGCACGGTGCCGACGCCCTCGCCGCGCCGGCAGCCCACCCGGCCGGCGCCCACGCGCCGCCGGCGGCGAGCGCAGATCGCCAACCTCAGCCAGCCCCCCGTGCACCGTGGCACGGTGCCGGCGCACCCGACGCGCGGTCCGCAACCCCGCGCCCGGGTCCACAGATGCTCGCCAAGGTGCATTTCCGACATTTCCCGAATCAACCCATGGACCCCGACAGCCGCCGGCGCGCCCGACGCGCGGTGCCCAACCCGACGCCCGGGTCCTCGGACGCCCGCCAAGGCGCACTTCCGACATTTCGCGAATCAACCCATGGACCCCGACAGCCGCCGATGGCCCGCCTGGCGAGCGCCCTCATGCCCCCGGCCGTGACCACAAATGACGAGTCCAGATCAGGCCCCCCTGCACCCTGGCACGGTGCCGACGCCCTCGCCGCGCCGGCCGCCCACCCGGCCGGCGCCCACGCGCCGCCGGCGGCGAGCGCAGATCGCCAACCTCAGCCAGCCCCCCGTGCACCGTGGCACGGTGCTGACGCACCCGACGCGCGGTGCGCAGCCGGATGCCGCAGGTGCACGGACGCCCGCCAAGGTGCAATTCCGACATTTCGCGAATCGACCCATGGACCCCGACAGCCGCTGGCGCACCCGGCGCCCGGCGCACCAGCGAGCGCCGGGCGGGGCAGGGGACATCGCGCTCCCGGCCACCCTGGCCGGCGCCGCGCCATCGGCTATAACCCGCCCATGAGCCAGCGCTTCTACATCACCACGCCGATCTACTACGTGAACGGCGCCCCGCATATCGGCCACGCCTACACCTCGATCGCGGCCGACGTGATGGCGCGCTTCAAGCGGCTGGACGGCTACGACGTGTTCTTCCTCACCGGCACCGACGAGCACGGGCAGAAGGTCGAGCAGGCCGCGCGCGCCGCCGGGGTCGACCCGCAGAGCTTCGTCGACCGCATCTCCGCCGACTTCCAGGACATGACCGCGAAGATGGGCGTGTCGAACGACGACTGGATCCGCACCACGGAGCCGCGCCACAAGGTCTCCTGCACCGAGCTGTGGCGCCGCATCGCCGCCAACGGCCACATCTATCTCGGCCACTACGAGGGCTGGTACGCCGTCCGCGACGAGGCGTTCTACGACGAGAGCGAGCTCACCACCCGCCCGGACGGCACCAAAATCGCCCCCTCCGGCGCGCCGGTCGCCTGGGTGCGCGAGCCGTCCTATTTCTTCGACCTGTCGAAATGGCAGGACAAGCTGCTGGAACTATACGAAACCCAGCCGGACTTCATCGCCCCCACCGCGCGCCGCAACGAGGTGATGAGCTTCGTCCGTGGCGGGCTGCACGACCTGTCGATCAGCCGCACCAGCTTCACCTGGGGCATCCCGGTGCCGGACGCGCCGGGCCACGTGATGTATGTCTGGCTGGACGCGCTGAACAACTACGTCACCGCCTGCGGCTTCCCTGACGAGTCCGCCGCGCGCTGGCCGTTCTGGCCGGCCGACGTGCATTTCGTCGGCAAGGACATCATCCGCTTCCACGCGGTCTACTGGCCGGCCTTCCTGATGGCGGCCGGGCTGCCACCCCCCAGGCGCGTCACCTCGAACGGCTGGTGGATCGTCGAGGGCGAGAAGATGTCCAAGTCGCTCGGCAACGTCGTCGAGGCGCGCCAGCTCGTCGCCACCTACGGCCTCGACCAGGTGCGCTACTTCCTGCTGCGCGAGAAGGCGTTCGGCGCCGACGGCTCCATGAGCCACCAGGCGATCGTGACGCGGATCAACGTCGAGCTCGCCAACGACCTGGGCAACCTGGCGCAGCGCTCGCTGTCGCTGGTCGCGCGCAACTGCGGCGGCGCGCTGCCGACCCGAGCGAGCGGCGAGGAGGCGCTGACTGAGGACGACGCCGGCATGGACGCCGCCGCCGCCGCGCTGCCCGGCCTGGTGCGCGCGCACCTGGAGCGCCAAGGCTTTCACGATGCATTGGAGGAGGTGTGGAAAGTGATCCGCGCCGCCAACGGCTATATCGACCGCCAAGCGCCCTGGGCGCTGAACCGGACCGACAAGGTGCGCATGGGTACCGTGCTGCGCGTGCTGGCCGATGCGCTGCGTACGATCGCGACGGTGCTGCAGCCGTTCATGCCGGGCAGCATGAGCAAGATGCTCGATCAGCTTGGAGTTGCAGCAAATCGACGCCAGTTGACCGACTTGGTGACCGCATTGCCGGACGGCATCATCCTGCCGCCGCCGCAGGGCGTCTTCCCGCGCTACGTGGAACCAGCCGCGTAGCCGCCTGATGCTGATCGATTCCCACTGCCATCTCGACTACTACACCTCGGCCGAACTTCCGGACGTGCTGACGCGCGCGGCCGCCGCCGGAGTGGCCGAGGTGGTGACCATCGGCACCACTCTGGCGCAATCCCAGGGACTTCCGGCGCTGACCGAAGCGCACACCAATGTCTGGTGCACCATCGGCGTGCACCCGCACCACGCCGCGGAAGCCCCTGTTCCCACACCGGAAACGCTGGCCGAGCTCACCCAGCATCCGAAGGTGATCGGCATCGGCAAGTCCGGCCTCGACTATTTCTACGACCGCTCCCCGCGCGAGATGCAGGGCCAAAACTTCCGTGCCCATATCCGCGCCGCGCGCCTGGCCGGGCTGCCGCTGGCCATCCACGCGCGCGACGCCGACGCCGATATCGCCCGGATCTTGCAGGAAGAACGCGACCGAGGGCGGTGAATTCGACTTCCTGCTGCACTGCTTCAGTTCCTCCCGCGCCCTGGCGGAGGCGGCGATCGCGATGGGCGGCTACGTCAGCTTCTCCGGCATCCTGACCTTCCCGCGATCCAACGAATTGCGCGAGATCGCCCGCGATCTTCCCGCCGAACGTCTGCTGGTCGAGACCGACGCCCCCTACCTCGCCCCGGTGCCGTTCCGCGGCAAGCGCAACGAGCCCGGTCACGTCGTGCACACCGCGCGGGTGCTCGCCGAGGTCCGTGGCCTGACGCCGGACGCACTCGCGGACCTGACCACGACGAACTTCCGCCGCCTGTTCCGCAAGGCGAGGACATGATGCAAAGCGCCGTAACACCACACCTCTCCCGCTCGCGGGAGAGGTCGAGGCGCGTAGCGCCGAGGGTGAGGGTGGAGCACGCGGCACGACCCTCACCCGCGTCGCGACGGCTCCGCGACCTCTCCCGCGAAGAGCGGGAGAGGTGTGTGGTACCCGGCACCCTCGCGGCAGCCGCGGAGTATAGCCAATGCGCGTCATCCTGCTCGGCACCGGCGGCTCCCCCGGGGTCCCGCTAATCGGCGGCCCGGACGGCCGGGGCGAATGGGGCGCCTGCGATCCCGCCGAGCCGCGCAACCGGCGAACCCGCGCCTCGATCCTCATCGAGGCCGACGACGGCGCCAGGCTGCTGGTGGACACCGGCCCCGACATGCGCGCCCAGCTTCTCGCCAACGCCATCGGGCACGTCGACGCCATCCTTTACACCCACGCCCACGCCGACCACATCATCGGGATCGACGACGTCCGCATCCTGAACCGCAACCTCGGCCGCCCGATCGAGGCGTTCGGCCTGCAGGCGACACTGGACGAGATGTCCACCCGCTTCGCCTACGCGTTCCGACCGCCGGCGAAGGAGGGATTTTTCCGCCCCTCCCTGCTGGCGCGCCCGGTCTCGCCCGGCGAGGTGGTGCCCATCGCCGGCATGCCGATCCAGGCCTTCGCGCAAGACCACGGCTGGGTCACCTCGCTCGGCTTGCGCACCGGCGGGTTCGCCTATTCGACCGATGTCGTGCGCCTGGACGAACCGGCGCTGCAGATCCTCGAGGGCGTCGATACCTGGGTGGTCGGCTGCGTGCTCCGCCAGGGCCCGCACCCGACGCATGCGCATCTGGACCTGGTGTACGAGTGGGTTGCCCGCATCCGCCCGCGGCGGACGGTGCTGACGCACATGGGCACCGGCATGGATTGGGCCTGGCTGACGGCGAATCTGCCGCCGGGCATGGAACCCGGGTTCGACGGCATGGTGCTGGCCCTGTGACCGCCCGCCAACGCTCACTTGCGATCGCGCAACCCCCAGAACGCCACGCAGCCGAGCGCATAGGCGATCATCGACAACGTGAACGCCAGCTTATAGCTGCCGGACATGTCGTGAATGAACCCGGCGCCCCAGGCACCCAGACCCGACCCCAAACCCGACCCGATGGTGATCACCCCAAGGATTGCGCCCAACTGCCGCCCGGGGAACAGGTCCGCCGCCTTCGCCGTGATCGCCGGCCCGCGCGCCCCCCAGGTGATGCCGAACAGGCAGGCGTGCAGCCACAGCAGCAGATGCTGGTCCGGCCCGGTGATCGCCAGCGCGCACGCCACGCCGGCGATCGACACGCCGTAGGTCAGCATCGCCGCGATCTCGCGCCCGACATAGTCGGATATCGTGCCGGTGACGATGATCCCCGGAATCGACAGCAACGCGCCCATGCCCAGCACGGTCGCGGCGTACAGCTTATCGAACCCCACATCGACCGCGAACGCCAACTGGTGCAGCGAGACGAGGAAGCTGCCGATCCCCGTGCACAGGTAGACCACGAACAGCAGCCAGAACTGGCGCGAGCGGACCGCCTCCATCAGCGTCCAGCTCCGCGCCACGACATCGACGCGGGCGTGCGGCACCACCGGCATCACGTCCGCCCGGCGGAACAGCAGCGACAGCGGCAGCACCACCACCGCCATGAACGCGGCCTGTACCAGATAGGCCGGCCGCCAGCCGATGCCGGAGATCAGCAGTTGCGACACCGGCGCCGAGAACGCGCGGCCCAGCCCGTTGGCAGATTGCAGGATGGAGATCGCCAGGCCGCGCTGCCGCTCGAACAGCCGCGACAGGACCGGCACGAACACCACCATGCCCAGGCAGTTCGCGCCCAGCGTCATGACGATGCCGTAGAGCACCACCGACTGCCACAGCGCATGGATGCCGGCGCTGGCCGCCAGCCCGCCGATCAGCAGCCCGCCGCCGAGCAGCACCAGCCGGCGCGGCCCCAGCCGATCCACCAGCGCCCCGACCAGCGGCGAGCTGATCCCGCCAACGATCTGCGCCACCGCGTAGGCGATCGAGACCTCGGCGCGCGACCACGCGAACACCTGGACGAACTGCACCAGGAACACCGTGTAGGCATGCATGAAGCCGGCGCCCACCGCGAAGGTGGTGAAGGCGCCGCCCAAGATGATCCAGGCGTGCCGCGGGGGACGGGCGCGTCGCGGCATACTTTTCTCCCCCTCCCCTTGAGGGAGGGGGCCGGGGGGAGGGGTTGTACGGGCACAGTCGGTGCCTGTTGGACCCCTCCCCCCGCCCCCTCCCTCAAGGGGAGGGGGAGATGCATCCACCGCCACGCGCGATCAGGCCGCCAATGCCGCCTGCGGGCCACGCACCAAGTGCCCGGGCAGCGCCCCGGTTGCCTCGCCGTCGCGGTAGGTGACCCGGCCGGAGACGATGGTCGCCGCGTAGCCATGCACCTTCTGCAGCAGCCGCTTGCCGCCGGCCGGCAGGTCGCGCACGACATAGGGCTTGTCGCAGCCCAACCGGTTCCAGTCGATCACGTTCAGGTCGGCCTTCCTGCCCGGCGCCACCACGCCGCGATCCAGCAGCCCCGCCGCGTGCGCCGTGTCGGAGGTCAGCCGGCGCACCAGCTCCTCGATGCTCCAGCGCTGTTTGCGCTTGCCCCAATGGGTCAGCAGCCAGGTCGGGTAGCCGGCATCGAGGATGAATGCGACATGCGCGCCGCCGTCGCCCAGGCCCATGATGGTGTTGCGATCGGCCAGCGTCGTCTCGCTCACCGACAGGTCGTAGTCGGCGTAGTTCCCCAGCGGCGTATAGATGAAGGCGTGGCCGTCATCCTCCAGCAGCGCGTCGTAGGCCACCTCCTGCGGCGTGCGGCCCTCACGCGTGGCGATCGCTTCCAGGCTGTCCTCGCGCCGCGGCTCGTAATTGCCATCCGGGCCGAAACGGAACATCTGCGCAAAGGCCAGGCGGTGGAACAGCGGGAAGGTGCTGCCCTTCCTCGGGTCCTCCGACAGCAGTCGCGCACGGAATTCCGGCTCGCGCATGCGGCGCACCCGCTCTTCCAGCGGCAGCTCGGCGATCGACTTGTAGGACGGCGTGCCGGAGAACGGATTCTGGCTGCCCTCCAGCCCGAGCAGCACGCCGATCGCGCGCGGCGCGGCGACAGGGCGCAGGTTGACGCCGTCGGCAATCGCTTCGTCGGCGTAGCGCAGCAGGTCGCGCCAGACCGTCGGACGCGCATGGCGCTGGGTCAGGGTGAACACGGCCGGGCGGCCGCAGGCCTCGACCACGCGGCGCAGCATGGCGAACTCGGCGGTGTGGTCGGGCGCCCATTCGGAAACGATCTCCAGCATCCCGCTGCCGGCGTCGCGCATGCCCATGGCGATGCCGGTCAGCTCGTCCTCCTGCGCGCGCAGGGTTGGGGTCGGGTCGCCCTTCAGCGTTTTGTGGCTGAGGCTGCGCGAGGTGGAGAAGCCGAACGCGCCCGCCTGCATCGCCGCGCGCGCGATCTCGCGCATCTGCGCGATGTCGCCCTGGTTGGCGTTCTCCAGCGCGATGGCGCGGTCGCCCATCACGAACACCCGTACCGCGGCGTGCGGCAGCAGCGCACAGACATCCATGTCGCGGGCGCGGCGCTCCAGCGCGTCGAGATACTCGCCGAACGATTCCCACTGCCAGTCAAGGCCCTCGTGCATCACCGCGCCGGGGATATCCTCGACGCCTTCCATCAGCTCGATGAGCTTTTCGCGGTCTGCGGGCTTGCACGGCGCGAAGCCGACGCCGCAATTGCCCATCACCGCGGTGGTGACGCCATGCCAGGCGGAGGGGGCGAGGTGACTGTCCCACACCGCCTGCGCATCGTAATGCGTGTGGATGTCGACGAAACCGGGCGTGACGAGTTTTCCCCGTGCATCGATTTCTTCGGTCCCGGTACCGGCAATGGGACCGACCGCCTCGATGCGGTTGCCGGTCACGCCGACATCGGCGGCGAACGGTTCGGTTGTTCCGGTACCGTCCACCACGAGACCGTCGCGGATCACCAGGTCGTATGTCGCCGCCATCGTTCCCCCCCTGAACCGACTTCAGCCCGACTGTCATTGCGAGAAGCGAAGCGCCGAAGCAATCCCCCGCCCCGGGGGCACCAGATTGCTTCCCCGGGTCAAGCCCGGGGACCGCTGCGTTCCTCGCAATGACAAGTGCGCGGGCGCGCACTCTGTCACCCAATCGGCGCCAGGTCGAGCCGCACGATCTCCTTGTTGCCGGTGTGCGCCGGAAAGCGCCGCAGGATCAGCGGATCGTGACCCGGAATGATATGGTCGGGTCCGTCGGCCAGACCTTCCAGGATCTCGTAGCCGCGCAGCATGCGCGCCACATCGACGACCACGGGGAAGGGGTTGCGCTTGCGGATATTGCCCCACAGGTGCACGGCGTCGCCGGCCAGCACCACCCAGCCGCGTTGCGTCGGCACCCGCACCGACTGGATGCCGCCGGAGTGCCCGCCGATCAGATGCAGCGTGATGCCCGGCGCGATCTCGACCGTGCCGTCATGGAAACGGATGCGATCGGCATACAGCGCGCGGATCGCGCTCTGCACGTCATCGACATCGAACGGACGGCGCAGGAACGGCTGGCACATGCAGCGCCCGGTGCAATAGGCCATCTCCGATTCCTGCAGGTGGAACATCGCCTTGGGGAAGTATTCCATGCCGCCCGGCGTGGTCCCAGTGCATGTGCGTCAGGATCACGTCGCGCACCTCGGCGGCATCGATGCCGGCATTGCGCAGCGCCTCGGCCGGCGTGCACAGCAGCTCGCGCCCGCGCCGCTTGGCGGAGACCGGATTGAAACCGGTGTCCATGACGATGGTGCGTGGGTTGTCCGATCCCATTGGCCCTGGATGGCGAACACCAGGAAGTCGAGCGGGTCGGGCGCCATGTGGTCATCCGGCATCAGGTAGTTCTGCGCGGCGATGCGGCCATCGAAGATGCCATAGCGCAGCGCAAGGATTTCATAGGTCGGGGTTGCGGGCGATGCCATGATGCGGGTCTCCTCCAGGGTTGCCGTCAGTCAACAGCTTGCCGCTCCGGCAGGCAAATCCTACGGTCCGCCCGCGCCCGCGGGCCGGGCGCGATCGTCGTTCGCGCAGAAGGAACACCCATGCCTGAGATCCCGAACCGCCCCGAGTACCAGAGCGAGCTGTTCAAGCAGGGCCTGGAGGTCCGCCGCTCCGTGCTTGGCGCCGACTACGTCGACGGCTCCCTCGCGCGCGCCGACGACTTCAACGCGGCGTTCCAGCAGATGACCACCGAGATCGCCTGGGGAATGATCTGGACCCGGCCCGGCCTGCCGCGCAAGACGCGCAGCATGATCAATCTGACGATGCTGGCCGCACTGAACCGCGGGGCAGAATTCCGCCTGCACCTGCGCGCCGCGCTGACCAACGGCGTCACGCGCGACGAGATCAAGGAGATCCTGATGCAGATCGGCGCCTATTGCGGCATCCCCGCGTGCCTGGAGGCGTTCAGGATCGCCACCGAGGTGTTCAAGGAGGTCGACGCCGCGAAGAGCTGAACCGGCCGGCACGGCCCGGGGGCCAACCGCCAACATATTGGTTGACAGTCAACAGAATAATTGATAATAGGACGGCCATGGCGATGGCCGTCCTGCCCCTGCCGCGGCACAATCCCACCGAAACGGCTGACCCCGAGGTCACGCTGCTCGACCGCGTGTTCTTCGCGCTGTCGGACCCGGTGCGGCGCGACATCCTGCAGCGGCTCGACGAAAGTCCGCTTCTGGTGTCGGAGCTCGCAGCGCCCTTCGACATCTCATTGCAGGCGGTATCGCGGCACATCCAGGTGCTGGTGCGCGCCGGCCTGGTGCGCCAGGAACGCACCGGCCGCATCAGCCGTTGCAGCCTCGACGCCGGACCGATCTTCACCGCCGCCGTCTGGATCAACCGCTACAGCAAGTACTGGCAGGCGCAGTTCGACCTGCTCGCCGCCGCACTCGGTCAGCTCGGCGACAAACCCATGCCGAAACGAACATCAGCCAACAGGGGGAGAACACGATGAACGAACCGCACGCCGTCGTCTCGCGCGAGGAATGGCTCGAAACCCGCCGGCAGCTTCTCGCCAGGGAGAAGGCCTTCACCCGCGAGCGCGACCAGCTCAGTGCCGAGCGCCGCGCCCTGCCGTGGGAGCGCGTGGACAAGAACTACGTCTTCGATACGCCGCAGGGCAAGCAGACCCTGGCCGAGCTGTTCGGCACCTGTTCGCAGCTTGTGGTCTACCATTTCATGTTCGGCCCGGACTGGCAGGAGCCGTGCAAGAGCTGCTCCTTCTGGGCCGACAACTTCAACGGCATCCCTGTGCACCTGCGGCATCGCGATGTCACGCTGATCGCTGTCACCTCGGCGCCGCTCACCAAGATCGAGGCGCTGAAGCAGCGCCTGGGCTGGACCTTTACCATGGTGTCGTCCGGCGGCAGCAGCTTCAACCACGACTACAACGTCAGCTTCTCGCGTGACGAACTTGAAGCCGGCGAGGTCACCTACAACTATCGACCCATGAAGACTTCGATGACGGAACTGCCCGGCATCAGCGTGTTCTACCGGGACCCCGCCGGCAACCGTGTTCCACACCTACTCCTGCTATGCGCGCGGCCTCGATATGCTGAATGGGGCCTACCACTATCTCGATCTCGTCCCAAAAGGCCGCGACGAGGAAGGACTGCGTCCGCACATGCAATGGGTGCGCCTGCACGACAGCTATGGAGAGTGACGTGGCGTACCGCGACAGCACGAACCAACTCGCCGCGTATCGCGAGCAGATCGCCGAGCTGCGCCGGAAGATGCGCGAGGTGCAGGCGGCGATCGAGCCGGAACCGGTGGCAGACTACGTGTTCGCCACACCATCCGGACCGTGCAGCCTGTCGTCCCTGTTCGGCGACAAGCCCGACCTGTTCGTGATCCTCAACATGGGAACATCGTGCGCGGTACTGCACGCTGTGGGCGGACGGGTTCAACGGCCTCTATCCCCACATCACCGACCGCGCGGCCTTTGTCGTTGCCTCCCCCGACCCACCGGACGTGCAACAGCGTTTCGCGGCCGGACGCGGCTGGCGGTTCCCGATGGTTTGCCATCGCGACACGACCTTCGCCGCAGATATGGGTTACCGCTCCGACGACGGCCGCTGGAAGCCGGGCGTTTCGGCCTTCAAACGCGATGGCGCACGCATCCTGCGCGTGGCCGACACGGGGCTGCATCCGGGCGACGACTTCTGCACCTTGTGGCACCTGCTCGATCTGCTGCCCGAGGGGCAGGGGGACTGGCGGCCGAAGTTCAGCTACGCCTGATACGCCGCGCGCTTGGCGCCGGCTTGCCTTGTCCTGCCGCTTCGCGCGACCATTTGCAGGCCGGGCCGATTGCCGCGGCCCGGCCTGCCTGGGGGCGCAGCGATTGCCACCAAGGTGTGCAACAAACGCGACGGCGCGAAGGATCAGGTAAATGGCGGACGCAGCGTCTACTCGTCCCACTGTCGGCTTCGTCGGCGTCGGCAACATGGGCTGGCCGATGGCGGCCTGCCTGCGTGCGCGCCGGCTTTCCGGTCCAGCTCAACGATTCCCGCCGCGAGGTCGCCAACAACTTCGTCCAGCAGATCGGCGGCACCGCACCCGACAGCCTGCGCCAGCTCGCCCAGGCGTCCGAGGTGGTGATCACCATGCTGCCCACCAGCGCCATCGTCGCGCAGGTGCTGGGCGGCGGCGACGACAACGTGTTTGCCGGCATTGCTGCCGGGCAGCGTGGTGATCGAGATGAGCTCCGGCATCCCCTCGATCACCCAGGAACTGGCGCGAGAAAGTCGCCGCCCTCGGCAGCCACCTGATCGACGCGCCGGTCTCCGGCGGCGTGCCGCGCGCGAAGACCGGCGAGCTCGCCATCATGGCCGGCGGCGACTCGGCGATCATCGACCGGGTCATGCCGGTGCTGGCGGCGATGGGCATCCAACGTGCTGCGCACCGGCGCCGTCGGCTCCGGCCAGGCCATGAAGGCGCTGAACAACCTGGTCTCCGCCGGCGGCTTCCTGATCGGCATCGAGGCGCTGCTGATCGGGCAGCGCTTCGGCCTCGATCCGGCGGTGATGACCGACGTGCTGAACGCCGCCACAGGCATGAACAACTCGACGCAGAAGAAGTTCAAGCAGTACGTGCTGTCGCGAAAGTTCGATGCCGGCTTCACCCTCGGGCTGCTGGCGAAGGACCTGTCGATCGCGCTGCAGGTCGGGCGGGAGACGGCGACGCCGACGCCATTCTCCGCGCTGTGCAAGGAGCTGGTGCTGGCCGCGCAGGCGATGTTCGGCCCGGACGCCGATCACACCGAGATGGCGAAGTTGTGCGAGACCCTCGCCGGCACCACCTTGGGGGCCTGACAGTCGCGACGGGTCGGTCCGGCCGGGATTCCCAACATTTTGATTGCTTGCCGGGCCGACCTGCAAGCACGATGATTGCGCCGCCGTAGAGAATCGTCCAGTCTCGGCACCAATCGCATTCGAAGGGGAACGACCATGCGCACTGCACTCTCACGGACCGGACGTCACCGGCTGATCTTTGTCGCCGGTGCGGCAGCTCTGCTCGGGGTTGGCTTCATGGCAGGAACCGTCGTCGCGGCGCAGCCGCACATGTACAACGCGCTGCACGCCCTGCAGAACGCCCAGGCGCAGCTTCAGGAGGCATCCGCCGACAAGGCTGGACACCGGGTGAACGCACTAAACCTCGTCGGTCAGGCGATCGGTGAGGTCAACGCCGGTATCGCCGCCGGCGGAGGCTGATCGCCCCCCTGACCTGCCGCCGAGCAGATCGCTTGGCGCGGCCCGTTCCGGGCATCGGTGCGACGGCGCGGGATTGCCTGTTCCTCCGGCCGACCTATAAGCGGCGGGTGAGCCAGATCGCCCGCCGCCTCCGGTGGGCCGACCGGAGAGTCGGATGAGCGTACCCAGCGGGCCGCTGAGGGGCCTGAAAGTCTTCGACCTGACGCGCGTTCTGGCCGGACCGACCTGCGCGCAGATGCTCGGCGACCTCGGCGCCGACGTGATCAAGATCGAGAAGCCCGGCAGCGGCGACGACACCCGCGGCTTCGCGCCACCCTACATGCCCGGCACGCAGGAGAGCGCCTATTTCGTCGGCGTCAACCGCAACAAGCGCTCGGTCACGCTCGACATCGCCCAGCCCGAGGGCCAGGCGATCGCACGGCAACTGATCGCCCAATGCGACATCCTGGTGGAGAACTTCAAGGTCGGCGCGCTGGCGAAATACGGCCTCGGCTACGAAGACCTGCATGCCGGTCTTTCCGCGCCTGATCTATTGCTCGATCACCGGCTTCGGCCAGACCGGCCCATACGCGCCGCGTCCCGGCTACGACAGCCTGATCCAGGCGATGGGCGGGGTGATGAGCCTGACCGGGGAGCCGGACGGGATGCCGCAGAAGGTGGGCGTGCCGGTCGCCGATCTGTTCGCCGGGCTGTATGGCTGCATCGGCATCCTGGCCGCGCTGCGCCATCGCGACGCGACGGGGCAGGGGAGCAATACCGGGCAGCAGATCGACATCGGCATGCTGGACACCCACGTCGCCTGGCTGGCGAACCAGGGGATGAACTACCTGGCTACCGGAGAAAATCCGGCACGGCTCGGCAATCAGCACCCGAACATCGTACCGTACCAGGTGTTCCCGACCGAGGACGGGCATATCGTGTTGTCGATCGGCAACGATCCGACGTTCAAGCGCTTCTGCGAGGCCTTCGCGCTGACCCACCTGCTGGAGGACGAGCGCTTCGCCACCAACGCGGCGCGGGTGCGCAACCGCCAGCTGGTCACCGACACCCTCACGCCGCTGGTGCGGCGCCATCGGACCGCCTGGTGGGTGGACCGGCTGGAGGCACTGAAGATCGGCTGCGGGCCGATCAACAAGCTGTCGGACGTGTTCGCCGACCCGCAGGTGATCGCGCGCGAGACGGTGAAGGAAATGGCGCATAGATCCGGGCAGACGGTGAAGGTGATCGCCAACCCGGTACGGCTGTCGGAAACTCCGCCCGACTACCGGATCGCCCCGCCGCTGCTGGGCGAGCACACCGATGCTGTGCTGTCCGAGCGTCTCGGCCTAGACGCGAAGGCGCTCGCCGCGCTGCGCGAGAAGGGCGTCATCTAACCGAAAGGACCCTGCCATGCGCGACTATCACTTCGACCACATCCATCTGCGCAGCCCCGACCCCGAGACGACCGCACGCTTCTTCGAGACCATGTTCGGCGCCGAAGTGACGCGCGGCGTCTATCCGCCGGGCACGCTATATGCCGGGCAGCAGCGCATTTCCTTCCTGCTGGGCGGCCAGAAGATCCTCGTCGCGCCGCCGCATCCGGATGATCCGATGACGCCGGCACCAGGCTTTCCCTACTATGGGATCGAGCATATCGGCCTGACGGTGGATGACGTCGATGCCGCCGTCGCGGAGCTGCGCGCCAAGGGCGCCGAGATCGCCATCGGCCCGCTGACCCGCGATCCCGGCACGCGCCTCGCCTTCATTCGTGGCCCGGAACGGGTGATGGTGGAACTGGTGCAGCGCCGCTGAGCCAATGCGCGAGGCCGTCGCCCGCCTGCCCGAGGAAACCGCCCACCTGCCGTTCGAAGCCGGCGACTTCCGCATGTCGATGAGCCTGACCGCGGCACCCGACAGTGCATGGTTCGAGCTGGATGCGCGCTATCCGGACGAAATGCGGCAGCGCCGCGGGCTGCTCGCGACCCGGCATGCCGAGGTGTTCGCGGCACTGCCGGGCTCCGAGGACGCGCGCGCGGAGGCGCTGGAGCTGGTGGCGGCGAATCTCGCCGGCCATTACCCTGACTGGTTCGCGCCCGACGGCAGCCGGCTGACCAACCGGCTGACCGGCGAGACCTGGAACCTCGCGCCGCCGGACCACGATCCGCTGGAACTCGCCGGCCGGCTGGTGCAGGAGGATCTGTGCATCATCCAGCTCGCCGAGGACGGGCCGCGCTTCACTGCTGCCGTGCTGTGCTTCCCCAGCCGCTGGCGGTTGCACGACAAGCTCGGCCGCCCGCTGGCCGCGGTGCACGGTCCCGTGCCGCTGTACGCGGACCGGCTGGCCGGGCCGGTCGACCGCTTCATGCGGCACGTGAAGCCGGGGCATGTCGCGCAGCGGCTGAACTGGTCGCTGCTGGATGATCCGGCGCTGTTCCAGGCCGGCGGGCATTGGCGCGAGGGCATCAATCCGGCGATCACTCCGGAGAACGCCGGCGAGGCGCTCAACCTGCGTGTCGAGCGCCAGACGCTACGCCGCCTGCCGCGCTCGGATGCCGTGCTGTTCGGCATCCGCGTGCACATCTACAAGTTGGCGGGTGTAATTGGCACGCCGGCGCTGGCCGCGCGCCTGGCCGGCGCCGTTCGCGCGCTGCCCCCGGAGCTCGATCGCTACAAGAGCCTTGGCGCGTTCCGCGACGCGGTGCTCGGCTGGCTCGACAGCCGGCGCTGACCGCCTCGACCGGCGTGACGAATTCCGGCCGGCCAGGGGTGGACCAGGCATCGATGCCAGTTCGGCAACGCGCGGGCGCGACGAAGCCTGCAGCCGGATTGCCGCGGGATGGAAGCCTGCGCATGGCCGCCAAAACGTAATCGCGGTTGACGTGCATCAAGGCGCACCGAACATGACTGCCTGTATTAATCGAAGCTCGGTGCATCGAAGGAACGGAATGTTGAGGCCGACAGATCGCTCAACCAATCTTGTGCTGCTGGCGGTCGGCGCGGGGCTGCTTGGCATGGCGGCGCTCAGCGGGGTGCTGGGCCTCGCCGATCTGGTCCGGGTCAGCGGCCCGGCGGTGGGGGATGTCGTGGCCTTCGATGCCAATCTCGGCGTGCCGGAGGGCCTGCCGACGCGGCTGAGCGTTCTGCGGGCGGATGGCGGGTCGTGCCAGCTCGACCTGAACGTGATGCAGCATGTGCATGGCAGCCTGATCGTCGACGCGGAAACCAGCGAGGCGCCGCACGCCTACCGGTTGCACTGGGCCGGGACGCACAGCAGCCTGGACCGGGACGATTGTGGCAGCGGGGCGGATATCGTCGCATCGGACCGTGTCATGGCGGCGCTGCTGATTGCCACCGGCGGCGTCGGCGTCGGGCCGGACAAACGGGTTCTGCCGGTGTATCTGCTGCGACATCCGCCGAAGGATGGTCAATAATCCCTCGGCCTGATTGCATGCCGCGTCGCCCATGGTGTGGCGCCCCTGATGCCGTGCCGTTGACGATCCGGCCCAGTTCCGGCAACCAGCGCGCGTGGCCTACTGGCAGAAACACCTTCTCGCGATCGAGGGGCTGACACCGCCCGAGATCGGGCATTTGCTCGACCTGGCCGAGAATTACGCGCTGCTGAACCGCTCCGGCAAGACCCAGCGCGACCTGCTGCGCGGGCGCACCCTGATCAACCTGTTCTTCGAGGACAGCACCCGCACCCGCACCAGTTTCGAGATCGCCGGCAAGCGGCTGGGGGCGGACGTGGTCAACATGTCGGTCTCGACCTCCTCGGTGAACAAGGGCGAGACGCTGCTGGACACCGCGGCGACGCTGAATGCGATGAACTGCGACCTGCTGGTGGTGCGCCACGACCAGTCCGGCGCGCCGAACCTGCTGGCGCAGAAGGTCGACGCGGCGGTGATCAACGCCGGCGACGGCACGCACGAGCACCCCACGCAGGCGCTGCTGGACGCGCTGACGATCCGCCGGCGCAAGGGCCGGCTGGAGGGGCTGGTGGTGGCGCTGTGCGGCGACATCCTGCACTCGCGCGTGGCGCGGTCGAACATCCACCTGCTCAGCGCGATGGGCAGCCGGGTGCGGGTGGTCGGGCCGCCGACGCTGATCCCGGCCGAGGCGGCGCGGCTCGGGGTCGAGGTGTTCCACGACATGGCGACCGGGCTGGCGGGCGCGGACGCCGTGATGATGCTGCGGCTGCAGAAGGAGCGGATGGAGAAGGGCCTGGTGCCCAGCGCTCGGGAGTATTTCCGCTTCTACGGCCTGGATGCGGCGAAGCTGGCGGCGGCGAAGCCGGATGCGCTGGTGATGCATCCCGGCCCGATGAACCGCGGGGTCGAGATCGACAGCGCGGTGGCCGACGATCCGGTGCGCAGCGTGATCAAGGAGCAGGTGGAGATGGGCGTCGCCGTGCGCATGGCGGTGCTCGACACGCTGTCGCGGACGTACCGGCGCAATGTCGGCTGATCGGTTTTCTCCCGCCGCCCCGGATACGCTGTTCACCGGCGTCCGCCTGCTCGATCCGGCGAGCGGGGTCGATGTCATCGGCGAACTGCTGGTGCGGGACGGGGCGATCGCCGATCTCGGCCTGGCGCTGGGCCGGCCCGATGGGGTAGTCGTGATCGCCGGGGACGGCGCGGTGCTCTGTCCGGGCCTGGTCGACATGCGGGCCGAGCTGGGCGAGCCGGGGTTCGAGTATCGCGAGACGATCGCCTCGGCTGCCGCGGCGGCGGCGGCGGGCGGCGTTACCACGGTGGCGGTGCTGCCCAACAGCGCGCCGGCGATCGACGACCCGGCGCTGGTGCGGGCGATGCGCGCGCGCGGCGACGAAACCGGCAGCCTGACGATCCTGCCCTATGGCGCGGTGACCCGCGGCTGCCGCGGGGAAGAACTGGCCGAGCTGGGGCTGCTGCACGAGGCCGGCGCGGTCGCCTTCACCGACGGCGCGCGCGCGATCGGCGCGGCGCGGCTGATGCGCCTGGCGCTGTCGTATGCAAGCTGGTTCGGCGGCATGATCGTGCAGCATCCGGAGGACCCGAGCCTGGCGGCCGGCGGCGCCGCGACCGAGGGCGAACTGGCGACGCGGCTTGGGCTGCCTGCCATTCCGGCCGCGGCCGAGGCGATCCAGGTGGCACGCGACCTCCGGCTGGCGCGGCTGACGGGGGGGCGGGTGCATTTCGCGCATGTCTCGACCGGCGAGGCGCTGGCGCTGATCCGCGCCGCCAAGGCCGAGGGAGTCGCGGTGACGTGCGACACCGCGCCGCCGTATTTCGACCTGAACGAGACGGCGATCGGCGAGTTCCGCACCTACGCAAAACTGTCGCCGCCGCTGCGCTGCGAGGCCGACCGGCTGGCGGTGGTGGCGGCGCTGGCGGACGGCACGATCGACGCGATCGCCTCGGACCACCAGCCGCGCGACGCCGACGACAAGCGCCAGCCGTTTGCCCAGGCGGCGGCGGGCGGGTCGGGGCTGGCGACGCTGCTGTCGGTGACGCTGGCCCAGGTGCACGGCGGGGCGTTGTCGCTGATGCAGGCGATCGGGCTGCTGACGGCGCGGCCGGCGGACGTGTTGGGGTGCGCGGCCGGGCGGCTGGCCAAGGGCGCGCCGGCGGATCTGTGCCTGTTCGATCCGGAGCGGGCGTGGCAGGTCGAGGCCGGGAAGTTGCCGGGCAAGGCGCAGAACAC
This sequence comes from uncultured Alphaproteobacteria bacterium, assembly GCA_963773345.1. Taxonomy (GTDB): domain Bacteria; phylum Pseudomonadota; class Alphaproteobacteria; order Acetobacterales; family Acetobacteraceae; genus Palsa-883. Next base: position 1,143,070 of record CAVZBG010000011.1, read on the forward strand.
GCCGTTCGACGGGCGGGCGCTGGAGGGGGTTGTCGTGGGGACCTGGAAGGCCGGGCGGCGGGTATTTGGTTGATGCCGGGCCTGGACGCCGATGTTCCCACGCGGTCAGGTGTCGGCAAGCAGCTCGTCCAGAGTCACCGGGCAGATCGCGGCAATCGGCTGCGGCGGCTGCCCGTCCAGTGTCTCCGGCAGCGCGCGCAGCGCGTCCGCGTAAAGGCCGGGCACGTCGAGCCGCTGGCGCATCGAGGGCGCGAACGCCCGTCGCGCCTGGGCACGAAACAGCCGCGCCTCGGCCTGCCAGCCCGGGACGGTTGGAGACAGCGGCCAGGCCTCGGCCTTCAGCCGGTGGACCAGCGCCTGCAACAACAGTGACTCGACCGCGCGCAGATCGCTGCGTCCCACGCTCTCGACCTCCTCGATGATGTTCGGCCAGTCAGGGCGCTCGTTCACCGGCTCGCCGGCGGCGATCCGTCGCAGCAGCGCTGCCTGGCGCTCGCTCCACAGCAGGACATCGTCGTCGTAGAGGTCGCTCATGACCGGTCTCCTGGGTGGGCAGTGTAGCACGATGGACGCTCGGGACCGCAGTGTCATCGCGAGGCCCACAGGGCCCCACGGGTCAAGCCCGAGGGGAGGCGTGGCGATCGCCATCCAGGGAGGCAAGGTCGGCTACCCGGCTCACGTTGTATGGGGTGTTTCCTGCTACAAATCCCGATCCCACCGCCGCGGGCCTGTGCAACCCCGCATTTTCACCACGGAGAAGGCCGAGGGCCACGAAGCGCCACGGAGCGGTGCGACCAGCGGTTCCCTATCTTGGAACCAGCGCTGCCTGGCCTTGTGAGAAGTACCATTCGCGCCCCTTCGGGGTAGCAAATACACGCAGGTGGGGGCCGCGCTCCGGAGCGGACCAATCCCAGAACCGTTTGTCACGAAGCTCCCGCCGTGCCGCGGCAGTCTCCAGCTCCTGCTCTTCCGAGGCGAACCGGGTTCCCCGGAACACGGCAATCAGCCGCTCTTCGGCCAACGAAGAGACTGCCGCGATCAGCCTGTCGAGGCTTGGTGCCTCGGGCGCAGCCGCGAGTTCCCATAATCCGGTGAGATCCTCGGTTGCCTGCGACAGGATCCGCAGCCGGATGGCATCAGAGGTCATGGCGTCCCCGTCGGCAAAGCAGGATTCCCATCCAAGGGTATCGGGGCGGACACCTTACCAGACTTGCTGATCCGAACATACGGCCCCCGCTTCACAGGGTCTGGATCGGCGGCGTTCCCGCGCATGATGCGTATCTGGTCTCCTGGATGATTTGGGTCGGCGTAACGCCTGCCAAGATCATTCCGTGCCGGTGACTCGATCCACCCATTTGGGATCGCCGCTTCGACATCGGCCGCACGCCTGCCCGTCACCGTTGAAGGGTCGTCGAAGTCGATAGCGGCCGGCAGCGCGTCCGGGGTGGACATGTGACGTTATGCGCCAGGGGAGGGGGCCGGTCCACTGCACCGTCTGCGCCGGTTTCTCACGGTGCATAGGGTAGTCTCTTCTCCGGTTGCTAGGCCGCTGCCCTTTCCCGCGGCTCGACCCGCGCCGCCATCCTGCGCTGCATCCGCTCCAGCGCCCGCCGCTGCTGCCGCGACAGGAGCGGCGTCGACGCCTGCGGTCGCTGCGGCACCTCGGCCGCCTGGTTGGTCACCTGCTGCATCACTCCGGCATCCGCGCCCGTGTTCGCTTCCTCCGCCGCCGGCTCGGGCGCCTCGGCCGGCGGCGTGCCAGCCCCGCCACATCGCCGCCAGCTCCGCCAGATCCCAGGTCTGCTCCGGCTCGGCCGCCTCTGCGCCGCCCGCCGCGCGCAGCACCGCGCGCTGGCGCATCAGGTTGCCCACCAGCCGGCCATGGGCCAGCACCAGCCGCTCGAACTGCGCCATCACCGCCGGCTTCTCCGCCTGGGCGGCCAGCGTCGCCTGCATCGCGCACCACGGCCCGTGCACCATCCCGAGCACGATCTGCTGCACCAGCATCGCCTCCAGCACCGTGCGCGGCGCCAGTTCCTGCACCAGCAGCAGGGTCTTGCGCAGGCGGTCGGCCTCCGCCGCCGGCTGAAGCGGGTCCGGCGCCGGCAGCGCCCGCAGCAGCGTGCAGATGAACGACAGCGAGAAGGCCGCCGGCAGCGTGACGGTGCGGGGGAGGGGGGAGGCGGATTGGGACATGATACGGCTCCAACGGATCAAGCTGTGAATGTTTACCTATCTTCGGGAAGAAAGTCAACGAAATACAACCCCAGATTGCGAGTGCCTGCCCGCTGGCGCGCGATGTCGCCCGGCGCCGCCGACCCCACCCAAGCCACGCCGCGTGCAGGCTCCCTCCGCGTCATGCCGGGCGAAGCATGCCCCGGCGAACTGGCCGGGGGCCCGGCATCCACGACTTGCGACGCCGGAGCAGCGGATCGCGCGTGAAGCCAGGCTTCAGGTCTGCGACCGCGCGGCGCAGGGGCGCCCCGTGCTGCACGGCGACCGTATCGCAGCCGCGCACTTCGCCTCACACGCGAAAGTCCGACGCTTGCAGGAAGCGCCTCGCGGCGGGATGGAGCGAGGTCTCCGGTATGGCGGGCAGCTCGCACGACGCCGCCGCGCCCGGGCAACGGTGCGGGTGGTGCGCGAGGGCGCGGGACGGCCGCTATCCGCGCGAGGAGGCCGGCGGGAGTTTATGCCGCTTCGGGTTGGCTGGCCCCTTAGGGTGATCGGGTGTGGTAGGAATCCCACGTGATATCAATAGGTTGAACTACGCATGATAAGGACGTGATCATGCGTGAGATCGACCGACAGGGACACTCTCCCGGCGCGGTGCATATCGGGAGGATACCGTCTTTCTTGTCATACTTCGGCCACAAATAGGCCTTCTTCATCAACCGCGTCCCACTCCACATCACTTCGTTAGCGGCCTGGGATGCGATAACCGTATGCGTCTTCGTCTTCCTTGACAGGATCAGAAAGCGATGCCCGGTGCGTTCTTCATCATTGCCGGACCACAATGCGCTGGGAAGACAACCACCAAGGGCTACCTGTACTCTCGCTACATGACGAACGCTCGGCCGCAAACAGAAGAGGCGCCACCTGCACATCGCAATCTTATTCTACTACCAGAAATGCGGCAGAGCGTCATGCACGACCACGGCATTCATAGTGCCATCTTTATCAATACGGAGACAGAACTAGAGATTGTTGAGCGCGACCTCGCACGCATGGACCACCTCCTAGGAGATGGAGACGACCGAATTTATCTGGACGAAACAAATGTCTTCACCCTCGCTCATGCGCTACATCGTGGGCTCGCAGTAGGTGGCCTGATTTCGGCGTATCTACAGCGGTTGCACGCGTTGGACGCTGCTATTCTATTCCTTCATGTATCTCCGGAAGTCTCATGGGAGAGGCGGAGGGCGCGATACCAAGAGAGAGTGAACGGGTTCCCTGCTACACAGGCTGTGGCGGTGATGGATATGTATCACGACTATCTCTTTGCCTTGCACAAGCAATTATTGGAAGTAAGTAGCGTACTCGGAATAGAGCTCCGGTCGGTGGACGCGTCTGGAACTGTCGAGGCCACACTCTCCAAAGCGGCAGAGGAATTTGAGCAGCTCGCTGATGCGCGCAAGGTGCGGCTTATCCGTCGATTTTAATAGACTTACTCCTTCTGAATGGTCTTGTATTTGTGTTCTAGGTCGGGTTCTCAACGACTTCCTCGGGGTGGCGCAAAAGAGATCTGTCGAAACTTTCGGGCGGCCATAAGTGTGTTTGCCCATCCGTTCGCTCTGTTGGTGACAAAGAGCGTCGAACGGAACTTACTTGGGTTTGGTACCGTATGCAGTTTAGAAATATCTATCATCATATTGTCCGTGCTTTCGTCCTCTGGAACAAAGATACTATAGAGAGGATTGGTCGACATTAAAATCCCGTCCTTCGTCCAGGGGCGTCCCTGATGGATTTCGTGCATCACAAGAGGGCCAAGCCGGGAGCTATCGTCTCTCGCCCGCCCGAACCTAATAAACGGTATCCAATGGACCCATTCTCCGATTTTCTCTCCATTTGCAAGAATGAAACCTATCGGCTGATCCGTAGGCTGCATGTCAGAAAGATAGAGCACCCTGCTAGGGCCACCTGCCTCTGGGGATTTGCAGAATCTAACGGCGTCTTCCGGAGTTAGAATATCGTTGTCTTTGAAATTCTCCAGGTAGCCCGTCTTGCCGAGAAAAGTCACAAAATTATGTGTGTCGTTCCCTCTCTTTGCCAAAGTCGGGAAGTAGATTGGGTGGCCGTTTGATCTGAGATACTCAAGCGTGACGCTGGATGGTTCCAGGTTCTCAGGGATATCCATCCGAAGAACACCAATTCTCGACGCTACGAACAGCTCTTGGGTTAAAAAATTGACTATCGCGGTTGCAATTGGGACTCCGTAACGTACACAGGTTACTGCCGAACATGCCCCCGTGATCGACGGCGGAGATCCGAATCTGGCCGCCCACTTTGTCTTCGCATCCTCATTATTCAACACCTCTCCGACTCTCTTCTGATTGTCTTCGTCCAGAAGAAATTTATGAAACTGCGCGGAGCGATCTGTCGGGTCGCTGAGGTAGAATGTAGGACGTTGGAGATCAAATCTCCCACGGGAAGTAACCTGGCCGGCCTTTCCCGCCTCTTCAGTAATTAGTACCGGCTTCTGTATCGAAATTCGTGAGGCTCGTCTCAATCGCCTTTTCCGGGGTGGTATCTAGCCCGAGAGTATCGGGTTTCCCGTACTCCACCTCTCGTATTGCTTCCCGTATATTTATATTGACCAGTTCTATGTTCGCATTTAGAACAGCTTCAACAGCAGCAAGACAATGGACATCTTCAATGTTTTCCAAGACTGCTTACTTTCCTGCCTCACCCGTTTTGCCAGAGCTTAACGTGCCATTAGGGGGTATGTCGATCCTCCACGGATATGAGTATGGAGGACAATTACGTCTCATGCAAGAGGGAGCCGTTGCCTGGGAGCCGCTGCCTGCCGACCGCCTCCCCGGCCGAAAGCCTGCCGTCTGACTGCGTCCCGATCATGCACCCAGGCCGGACTGCGTCGTGCGAAGTGATGCAGGCTGCTATCTCTCCGCCCGCCACGGGTTCAGCAGCCGCAGCCCGGCCCGCGCGTAAAGTCCTCGGTGTTGCGCGTCGCCACGCCCAGCTCATGCTCGATCGCCGTCGCCGCCAGCAGCGCGTCCGGCTGGGCGTAGGTGGTACCGGCCTTCTGCCCCCGCTGCACCAGCGACCGCCAGCGCAGCAGCACCTTCGCGTCGACCTCCAGGATACGGTCCGTCTCCCCAACAGGCCCAGGCCGCGGCGCTGATCGCCGGACCCGGCAAATTCGCCGACGCGGCGAGCGCCGCACGCGATCACTTCACGGCATCAGCGATCCGATCGGGCGCGCCATATTCCTGCGCGGCCGCCTCGGGAAACGGCCGAAACCGCAGCCCGTCTGCCGAGAAGTCCACCCGCACCGGCCATTCGAGGCCAAGCCGGTCCGGGGCGATGCGCATCATATCCACGAAATACCGGCCATCACGCATGGCCGCGAAAACGCGGCCCGTGGCGATAACCGGCGACAGGTCAACGTCGGCTGTCATTCCGTCCGACCAGGTGATGGTGACGGTATGGTTCTCATGCGGTATGGCGGCGTCGATCCGGTACAACATGCTCAGCTCTCGATATCCCGCAGCGGCTCGCGTCGCGGGCACGCTGCCAGTTGCCCTATAGTGCGTCCTGATGCGTTTGTCCCCAGGCCCGAATGGCCGCGAGATCGCGCCCGCGCAGACGCCCGGACCCGGACATCACCGAGAAGTCGACGATCGCAATCTTGCAGTTGAACTCGGGGCTGACGGCGTGAAAGTGGGGGACGCCATGGTGATGGCCGTCCGTGACCTTGACCGGGGGATCGGCCCGGGCACTCACCTTTTTTCTTGTTGTCAGCAGCGAAGTCGTGGGTGGCCGGGCCAAGCCCGGCCATGACACGGGGGGATGGTATCGCCCCGGCCCGCAGGCGCGGTCTCGGAACCACCGCGCGGCCCCGCTATGCTCCGACCACCATGCCCCCCGAGTCGTACCTTCTCCTCGGCTACCTTCTCGGCTCCATCCCGTTCGGCCTGCTGCTGACCCGCGCCGCCGGGCTCGGGGACATCCGCGCCATCGGCTCCGGCAACATCGGCGCCACCAACGTGCTGCGCACGGGGAAAAAAGGCCTCGCCGCCGCCACCCTGCTGCTGGACGCGCTGAAAGGCGCCGCCGCCTGCCTCATCGCCGCCCGCCTCGCCGGCGAGGCCGCCGCGCTCTGGGCCGGCCTCGGCGCCGTGCTGGGGCATCTTTTCCCGGTCTGGCTCGGCTTCAAGGGCGGCAAGGGCGTGGCCACCAGCTACGGCGTGCTGTTCGGCGTTGCCTGGCCGGTCGGCCTCGCCGCCGGCGCGGTCTGGCTGATCGTCGCCGCCGTCGGCCGGCGTTCCTCGCTCGCCTCGCTTGCCGCCTTCGCCCTCGCCCCCGTCTTCGCGGTTTTTCTCGCCGATGGCGGCGTCGTTAAGCTGATGTTGGCGATCGGCGTGCTGGTGTTCGTCCGCCACCACGCCAACATCCGCCGCCTGCTCGCCGGCACCGAGCCGCGCATCGGGGGAAAAGCGTAGGACCGGCCCCCGCGGCACCAGGGCCGGGGGCAGCAGGAGTTTTTTCGCCCGTGCCCAAGCCATTTTCCTCCCCCGACCAGGCCATGATCGATGGCCTGCGCCTGGCGCGCGCCGAGGGCGTCGGCCCTGTCACCTACCGTCGTCTGATGGCCGCTTCGGCACGCGCCGCCGCCGCGCTCAGGGCACTGCCTCGGCTGGCCCAGGCCGGCGGTCGGACCAGCCCACCCGAGGTGCCGACCGAGGCCGACGCCGCGCGCGAGCTGGAACGCAGCATGGCGGTCGGTGCCCGGCTGATCCTGCTGGGCGACGCGGATTATCCCCCGCTGCTGGCGCGACTCGACGACGCGCCGCCGGTGATCGCGGTGCAGGGCGACGCGGCCTGCCTCTCCGCCCGCGCCGTCGCGCTGGTCGGCGGGCGCAATGCCTCGACCAACGGCAGCCGCATCGCCGAAGACCTTGCCGCCGAGTTGGCGCGCGCCGGCATTGTGGTGGTCTCCGGCATGGCCCGCGGCATCGACGCAGCCGCGCATGCCGGCGCGCTGTCCGCGGGGCGCACCATTGCCGTGGTGGCCGGCGGGCTCGACGTGCCGTACCCGCCCGAGCACGCCGAGCTGCAGCGCCGCATCGCCGCCGCCGGCGCCGTGGTCACCGAGGCGCCACCCGGCACCGTCGCGCAGTCACGCCATTTCCCGCGCCGCAACCGCATCATCGCCGGCCTGTCGCTGGCCGTCGTGGTGGTGGAGGCCGCGCCCCGCTCCGGCAGCCTGATCACCGCGAGGCTGGCCGCCGAGGCAGGGCGCGAGGTGTTTGCGGTGCCCGGCTCGCCGCTCGATCCCCGCGCGCGCGGCGGCAACGACCTGATACGCCAGGGTGCGGCACTGATCGAGACCGCCGCCGACGTGCTCGCCAACCTGCCGGATCAGCTCGAAGCGGCACCGGCCCCCTTGTTCGGCCGGCAAGGCGCACCAGATGACCGCGCTGGCTTCGCCGAACCGCGCCCAGCGGCGCCCCGATATCCGGGACTCCGCCTCGGACCACGCCGCCCTCCAGGCGCAAGTGCTTGATTTGCTGGGACCTTCCCCAACGCCGGTTGACGCGGTGGTGCGGCGCTGCCAGTTCTCTGCCCCCGCCGTCATGGCGGCGCTGTTGGAACTCGAGCTGGCCGGCCGTATCGAGACATTGCCGGGTGGCCGGGTTGCGGCGCTGTCGGAGCCGATCGCCTAGCGTCTGCCTGATGCCAGCCTGCCTAGCGAATCACAGGACACAATGCCGGACGTCATCGTCGTCGAATCGCCCGCCAAGGCCAAAACCATCAGCCGCTACCTCGGTGACAAGTTCACCGTGCTGGCCAGCATGGGCCATGTGCGCGACCTGCCGCCGAAGGACGGCAGCGTCCGCCCCGACGAAGACTTTGCGATGGACTGGGAATCCGACGCGCGCGGCGAGAAGCACGTGGGCGCCATCGCCAAGGCGCTGAAGGGCGCGCGCACGCTGTACCTGGCCACCGACCCGGACCGCGAGGGCGAGGCGATCTCCTGGCACGTCCAGGCCATGCTGGCGGAGCGCAAGGCGCTGAAGGGCGTCGACGTCCGCCGCGTCACCTTCAACGAGATCACCCGCAACGCGGTGCGCGCCGCCATGGCCGCGCCGCGCGCACTCGACCAGCCGCTGATCGAGGCCTACCTGGCCCGCCGCGCGTTGGACTACCTGGTTGGCTTCAACCTGTCGCCGGTGCTGTGGCGCAAGCTGCCGGGCAGCCGCTCGGCCGGGCGGGTGCAGTCGGTCGCGCTGCGGCTGATCTGCGAGCGCGAGGCGGAGATCGAGGCGTTCCGCGCCCGCGAGTACTGGACCATCGAGGCTGCGTTCACCACCCCTGCGGGTGCGCCGTTCACTGCGCGGCTGACGCACCTGCACGGCAAGAAGCTCGAGCAGTTCGACCTGCCGAACGAGGCGACCGCGCTGGCCGCCAAGAACGCCGTCGAGGCCGGCACGTTCCACGTCGGCACGGTGGAGAAGAAGCGCGTCCGCCGCCATCCGCCGGCGCCGTTCACCACCTCGACGTTGCAGCAGGAGGCCAGTCGTAAGCTCGGCTTCGGCGCGCAGCAGACGATGCGCATGGCGCAACAGCTCTACGAGGGCATCGATCTGCACGGCGAGGTCACCGGGCTGATCACCTACATGCGCACCGACGGCGTGCAGATGGCGCGCGAGGCGGTGACGGCGATCCGCGACCACGTGAAGCAGGCGTACGGCGGCGACTACCTGCCGGCCGCGCCGCGCGAATACCAAAGCAAGATCAAGAACGCCCAGGAAGCGCACGAGGCGATCCGCCCGACCGACGTCGCACGCACGCCTGCCGAGGTCAGCCGCCACCTCACGCCCGACCAGCGCCGGCTGTACGAGCTGGTGTGGAAGCGCGCCGTGGCCTCGCAGATGGCCTCGGCCGAGCTCGACCAGGTCAGCGTCGATGTGACCGACGGCAAGGGACAGACCCTGCGGGCCACCGGCTCGATCGTCGCGTTCGACGGTTTTCTGAAGCTGTATCACGAGGACCAGGACGACCCGGCCGAGGAAGACGAGAGCCGCATGCTGCCGCCGATGCGCGAGCGCGATCCGCTGCGCCGCGGCCAGGTCGACGCCACGCAGCATTTCACCCAGCCGCCGCCGCGCTACTCGGAGGCCAGCCTGGTGAAGAAGCTGGAGGAGCTGGGCATCGGCCGGCCGTCGACGTATGCCGCGATCCTGTCGGTGCTGCAGGACCGCAGCTATGTCCGGCTGGAGAAGCGGCGCTTCATCCCGGAGGACCGCGGACGGCTGGTCACTGCGTTCCTGGTGAGTTTCTTCGAGCACTGGGTCGACACCGGCTTCACCGCTGCGATGGAAGAGAAACTTGACGACGTCTCGGCCGGCCAGCTTGCCTGGCGGGCGGTGATGCGTGCGTTCTGGGACGAGTTCTCCCGCGCGATCGAGCAGACCAAGGACCTTAAGGTCAGCGACGTCATCTCGGCGCTGGACGAGGACCTTGGCCCGCACTTCTTCCCGGCGCGCGAGGATGGCGTCCGATCCGCGCGGCTGCCCGGCTTGCGCCAACGGGCGGCTCGGGCTGAAGCTCGGGCGCTACGGCAGCTTCATCGGCTGCTCCAACTATCCGGCGTGCCAGTACACGCGTCGCCTCGCGGTGGAGATCAGTGAGGCCGACAGCGAGGTGCTGAAGGACGGCATGCGCGAGCTTGGCGCGGATCCGGTGACCGGCGAGGCGATCACCGTGCGACGCGGCCCGTATGGCTTGTACGTGCAGCGCGGCGAGAACGGCGAGGACAAGAAGGTGAAGCCGCGCCGGACCTCGTTGCCGCGTGGCATGGACGGGGAAAAAGTCACGCTGGAGCAGGCGGTCGCGCTGCTGTCGCTGCCGCGGCTGATCGGCATCCATCCGGAGACCAAGGAGCAGATCGAGGCCGGGATTGGCCGGTTCGGGCCCTATGTCCGGATGGGGTCGGTGTTCGGCTCGCTGGATCGCGACGACGACGTGCTGGCGCTCGGCATCAACCGTGCGGTCGATCTGCTGGCCAAGAAGCTGGCCAGCGTCCGCACGCTGGGACTGCATCCGAAGGACCAGCAACCGGTGACCGTGCGCAAGGGCCGCTTCGGGCCGTATGCGCAGCACGGCCAGATGGTGGCGAACCTGCCGCGCGGCGTCGCGATGGAGGAGGTCACGCTGGATGAGGCTGTGGCGCTGCTGGCCGAGAAGGGCAAGCAGTTGAAGCCGCGCGGCGGGGCGCGGCGTGGGCGGGGCGCACCGGCGCGCAAGGCAGCCGCGTCGGCCGCACCACCGGTTGCCGCCGAGCGGCGTGCAGCACCAGCCAAGCGCGCGGCACCGAAGCAGCCGGCGAAAAAGGCCGCCGCGGTGGCGAAGCCGGCGGCAAAGAAAAAAGCGCCGGCGCGTCGGAAGAAGGCCGTCACGAAGGGGTCCGCCAAGCGGCGAGTGGCGCGGTAGAGCACCCCTGGATGGCAACACCTCGTTCGGCGCCGCAGCGGTCGGCCGGGCGAGTGGCGCGGCGGAATTTCACCGCCGCGCTCTCACAGAACCGGACGTGAACCTCTCAGCTCATCCGGCTCCCAGTATCCGGCCGCGTCGCATGCAGAAGCTGCCAGTGCGCGAAGAGCGCTGGGTTGGTCCTGATGATCCGGGCGAACCACTCGCGTGCGCCTTTCGGCTTGTGCCGGAAGCGCTTGTATTTGCGGCGTGCCCATTTCCTCAGGTGGAAGTCAATGCGGCGCAGGCTGTCATACAGCGCCGACTTGTAGAAGTGGCCGTAGTAGTTGATCCAGCCCCGGATGTGCGGATTGAACATTCGGGCCAGATCATCGAGGGCCTTGTCGGTTCGGGTCTGGAGGCTCCAGCGCCGGACCTCCTCGCGCATCCTCTTGAGCGCCGTGTCGGCTGCCGCCGGCAGGAACGAGACGCCGTATTTGCCGCCGCGCCATGCCGCCAGCCTCGGCCGGAACGAGTAGCCGAGAAAGTCGAATGTCACGGCAGGATACGTCCCCTTCCGGTTGGTGTCCTTGCAGTAGACAATCTTCGTCTTCTGCGGATGGAGCACCAGCCGGCAGGCCGCAAAGCGCTCTTGCAGCGCGACCTGCAAGGCTTCGGCCTCGTCACGTGTCCGGCAATGACAGATGGCATCGTCGGCATACCGTTCGAACGGAACGGCGGGCCACGTCCGGGCCATCCACATGTCGAACGCGTAATGCAGGAACAGGTTGGCAAGGATCGGACTGATCACGCCGCCCTGAGGCGTCCCTGCATCGCGAGGCTCGATCACGCCATCTTCCCTCTGCATCGGCGCCTTCAGCCAGCGCTCCACATAGAGCAGCACCCACGGGCAGCCGGTATGTCGCCGGACCGCACGCAAGAGCAGCGCATGATCGATGCTGTCGAAGAACGCCTTGATGTCGATGTCGAGCACCCAGTCGGACCGCCAGCACCGCTGGCGCGCCTGGCGCACGGCATCGATCGCCGAGCGGCCGGGCCGGTAGCCGTACCAGTTGGCGTGGAACACGGGTTCCAGGCACGGCTCCAGATACCGGCGGACAACCTCTTGCGCGACACGATCGGCCACCGTTGGGATGCCCAACGGACGCGTGCCGCCGCTCGCCTTGGGGATATCCACCCGTCGCACCGGTGGAGGGAAGTAGCTCCCCGAGGACAGCCGGTTCCAGAGCTTGTAGAGGTTACCGGCGAGGCCGGCCTCGAACTCCGCAATCGTCTGTCCATCTACGCCAGCCGCCCCCTGGTTGGCCTTCACCTTCTTGAAGGCTTCCCAGACCTCCCGCTTCGGGATGTCGAACGGCTTTGCCTCGGTCATGCGGCTCCTCCCGTCACCGGTTGGCCGCCTGCCGCAGCAGGATACCGCAGCCCCTTCGGTCCAGCCCCATTACAGGACCTTCACCCCTACTACGGGCTGCCCCGTCCCTGTGCCCCGCATCGGTACTCTGGCTCTTGCGGGGGCCTCCCGCTTGAGCTTCTCCCTTGACATCGGGACGACAGGTTCCCGCGTTCCGCAACAGAGCCTGATCCGGGTTCACGCCGCCTCCAAGCCGGGTGCCGCTCGGGCCGGGCTTCAGGGCTCCGCCCGAACTCATCCCGGAGGCCACTACCATCCCCCCGGTTTCGACACCGTCCTGTGAATTTCGGCACGTCATCAGCGGTTTGCTTTCGCTCGTCTCTCCGGATCTCACCTGACGGGATCAGGTCTCGCCTTTTCTGCGACGCTCACCACCAGCGCTCTTGACGCCAGCAGCTCGCAGCGGTTTGGAGCCAGCTCCTGATCGCCGGCTCCGAGGGGCCTGCCCTCATCTCTCTTGCAGCTCCACACCTCCCTCGCAGTTGGTGTGTTCGCGGCACACGCAGTGGTCCAGTTTGAATTTCGGGTTTGGACCCAAAGCGGGCGTTGCGCGCGGAGAGCATCGCGTCCGGAGATGGCCGAAGCCGGAATGGCCGGTTTGGGGGCTTTGAGGTGGACCCCATCGGTTGGACAGGAATCGGCGCGACTTAAGAGAGAGTCTCTCCGGTTTCCATGGCCCCTCCCGATCCGAGGGGTGTGTGCGCCTGTAAGTATAGACCTTCTTATACTTCAGTCAATACCCTTTCTTGCTGATGTTGTGCCTGTGTATATGTGGGCAACGCGTGAGCGCAGCGTAGCGTAGCGGAAGCGTTGTCCACATATACACAGGCAGCCGCTTCGAACACCTCGCGCGGCGTGCGATAGCTCAGCGCCTGATGCACCCGCTCGTCATTGTAGAACGCCAGCCACCCGCCGATGCTCCGGCGCGCCTCCGCCACCGAACCATACGCCTTGATGAACACCTCCTCGTATTTCAGGCTCCGCCACAGCCGCTCGATGAAGATGTTGTCCAGATACCGCCCCTTGCCATCCATGCTGACCCGAACCCCGCGAGCCTCCAGTTCAGCCAGAAACTCCGTGCTGGTGAACTGCGCCCCTTGGTCGGTGTTGAAGATGTCCGGCTGGCCGTACCGTTCCAGCGCTTCCTGCAACGCTTCGACGCAGAAGCTCGTGTCCATGCTGATCGACACCCGCCACGCCAGGACCCGACGACTGAACCAGTCCATAACAGCCACCAGATACACAAACCCCTTGGCCATCGGAATGTAGGTGATGTCCGCACACCAGACCTGGTTCACCCGCTCGATCGCAAGGCCGCGCAACAGATAAGGGTACACCTTATGATCGGGATGCGGCTGACTGGTGCTCGGCTTCTGGTAGATCGTCTCCATCGCCATCACCTGCATCAGCCGCTTGACCCGCTTGCGAGTCACCGACCAGCCGTCCCGCCGCAACACCGCCGCCAGGCGGCGTGATCCGTAGAACGGATATGCCAGATGCAGCTCATCCATCCGCCGCATCAGCCTCAGATCCTCCGCGCTGACCGGCACAGCGCGGTAATACAGCGTCGAGCGGGCCACCTTCAGCAGCCGGCATTGCGCGACGATCGACAGGGCCGGCTCGGCCGGGTCGACCAGCGCAAGCCGCGCGGCCGGGCTCATGGCCCAGACCGTTTGCGAAAAAAATCCCGCTCCACCGTCAGTTGCCCGATCTTCTCATACAACGGGGCAAGCTGGGCCTCCGACGCCGCCGCGCCGTCCTGCCCATTGGCGTGGCTGCGCGTGAACAGAGAGGCCGTTCCATCCAGCAGCGTCTTCTTCCACGCATGGATCTGGCTCGCGTGCACACTGAACCGGCTCGACAGCTCCGCAACAGTGCCTTCCTCACGCACCGCCGCCAGTGCAACTTTCGCCTTGAACTCAGCGCTGTGCTTCTTCCGTGTATTGGTCATGTCTCACCTCCGGCCACCCAGCCGTTCCAAGGGGAGACTCTCTCTTAGCTACCTGTCCAGTTTTCGGGGTCCAGCTCACTTTGTACGCCAAAGCGGACGTTCACGTCCGCGGAGTGAAATGGTAGTTCTCGACCAAAGCGAACATCCATTGTCTGACGGGTTGGCCTGAATAGCAGTGGGAACCGCCTTCGCTCCCCGCGCTCCACGAGCTCATGATCGCCGAACGTGAAGGTCACCTCGGTTCCTCGATATAGGGTTTCCGCCACCACGCGATGGCGTCATCAAGGCGATCGTCGCCCCAGAACAACTCCCGCCCGACCACGAAGGTCGGTGACCCGAATACGCCGAGTTCGCGGGCTTCGTTGGTCGCGGCGTCGTAGGCCTCGCCGATGTCGTCCGCCGCGGCGCGGGCCATGACACGCGCGGGATCCTGCCCGAGCTCGCGCAGGCTGTCGCCGAGGTTCGGATCAATGCCCGGCTCAAGGCCTTCCAGAAACCAGCGCCGGTAGGCCGCGCGTGCGTACTCGGCGACCCAGCCCTCGGTGGCGGCGAGCACGGCGACTCGATTGGCGACGTCTGGCTGCGCCAAGGGGTAAGGCATGGGGAGGCGGATCGGTAGTCCGTACAACGCGGCGCGACGTTCGACGTCGCGCCACATGTAGGCGGCCTTCACCGGCTTGGTGCGGAACGGAATGTTATCCATTTCGATCATGATGCGTCGGGCCGAAAAGGGCCGCCAACGAAACATGACGCCAGTCGCGCGCTCGACCTCGGGCAACCGCATGACCGACAGATAGGTGTAGGTGCTGCCAATGAAAAACCAGAAATCGATCATCAGCTCCTCCATATGATCGCGGCCCGACAGCGGCCAGGCCTCAGGTCTCGGGTAGTCCCGCCTTGCGCAATCCGTCCGCGTAGAGTTCGCGATCCGCGGCCCGCATGAACGGCCGGACGACATCGGCGACCGTTCGCTCGGTATCAGCCGACGTGAGCATTTCAGCGACCGCGGCTTCGGCCTGGCGCGGTAACCCAAGCTGAGCGTAGCTGGCCGCCAGCACCCGGATCGCGGTAGTGAAGCGGTGCGCGCTCAGGCTTCGCGACGCGGTCTGGATCGCCTCGTCGTAACGCCGCTGCAAATACAGGGCTGACGCGCGTGTCGCGAGCCAGGCAAACCGTTGCGGATCGTTTGGACTCAGACGCAACGCCGCATCGACGGCGGTCAGCCCGGCCTCTGGTTGCCCCAGATAGAGGTTCGCCACCGCCACCGCGAAGTGCGCCCAGGCGAGACTGGGATTGAGTTCAACGGCCCTGGCGGCGGATTCCGCCGCCGCGACGGCGTCGCCGCCTGTCGATTGGGCCATCGCGAGGCAGTACCATGCCCAGGAATTGTCGTTGTCCAGCTCGAGCGCGCGGCGCGCCGCCGCGCCGGCCCGGCGCAGTTCGCCTTGCCGGTCGGTCCCGCGACCGTAAACGAGATTCCCATGCAGGATACGGGAAATCCCGATATGGGCGTCGGCGAGTTCGTTGTCCAACGCAAGGGCACGTTCGAAGCATGCCATCGCTTTGTCGCGATTATCCCGGCTCATTTGATGAAAATGCCACTGGCCACGCAGAAAGAAATCCCACGCGAGCATGTTCGCGGGCGGCCTGCGTGCCGCCAATTGACTTTCGGTTCGGGCCAGAGCCGGCTCGATCGCGGCCGCGATGTTCCGCGTGACCTCGTCCTGCACCGCGAATATGTCGGTCAGTTCGCGGTCGTAGGAGTCGGCCCATAGATGCGAACCGGTCTCCGCCTCGACGAGTTGGACGGTGATCCGCAGGTGTTTCCCAGCTTTTCGTACGCTGCCTTCCAGGATGTAACGAACCCCGAGTTCGCGTCCCGCCCGCACCACATCGATGGACTGCCCCTTGTAGGTGAAGCTCGAATTCCGGGCGATCACGAAGAACCATCGAAATTTCGCCAGGGCGGTGATGATGTCCTCAGTCATACCGTCAACAAAATATTCTTGCTCGGCATCGCTGCTCATGTTGACGAAGGGGAGCACCGCGATCGAGGGTCGGTCGGGCAGGGCGAGCGGGATCGGCGTCTGCCGTGGCGCGATGCGTTCAGCCGGTGCTGGCCGCGTGTCTGCGTCGGTCACGTCGCCGATGAAGCGCACACCCCGGCGAGGCACGGTGCGGATCAGTCTCTGAGCCGTCCCACTGTCGCCGATCGCCTTGCGCGCTGCGTTGAGGCGAGTGGTCACGGCGGACTCGGAGACGATCCGTCCGCCCCAAATGCTCTCGATCAGATCGTCCTTGCTGACGACCCGGTCGCGGTTGTGGATGAGGTGGACCAGAAGGTCGAACACCTGCGGTTCGATCGCCACCTGCGCGCCGCCGCGGCGCAGCTCGCGCCGGTCGATATCCAGCTCATGATCGCCGAACGCGAAGGTCACCAGGGCTTCCTCCACAATTCGAGGTCAAAGGCAACGATCATGCACTCGCTATTCTGGCAGTCCCGCCTTGCGCAAGCCATCGAGCATTCTTTCCAGCGAACCCGCCGACCGGCTCGCATTGTGTGGCCACGCATGAAACTCGGCAATGGTCAATCCTGGCCGCTTGCGGCGAAGTTCGCTGATGACGGATTCCGCTTCGTCAAGACGGCCAAGTTGGCCGAGCGATCCCGCCCAGTGCACGAGGGGCCAGACGACATCATCCAACCGTGCGCTCGTGGCACTCTGTGCGGCGGCGATGGCTTCCTCGTATCGGCCGAGGAAGTAAAGCGACGCGGCGCGCAACGTTTGATAGGACCACGCGGCTGGATCGCGCGGACTCAATCTTAATGCGAGATCGAACCGGGCGAGAGCCTGTTCCGGCTGGTCGGCGCGATTTAGTGCATATCCGGAACACCACTGGGCGAACGCGGAGTTCGGGTTGAGTTCGGTGGCGATCTCGTGCTCCGCGATCGCCTTCGCGTGCTGACCCGATTCCATGAAGGCCAGCCCCATCGCGCTATGCGCCAGGGAATCGCGCGGATCGCATTCCATGGCCCGCGCCGCTCCGGCGAGCAATTCGGCTCGCCCGGAGTCGGGATCGGTCGCGAGGCCGTGGATGAATTGCCAGAACGCGGCGATTGCGAAGGCGGCGTGTGCCGCGGCGAACGTCGGGTCCAGTCCGATCGCGTCATGAAACAGGGCGCGTGCCAAGGTGAGATCATCGCGATTTTGTCGTAACAAGTGCCACATGCCGCGCTGATACAGTTCCCACGCGCCAAGGCTTCCCGGCGGCTTCCGGCGTGCGCGGTCCCGCTCGGCAGCGCTGATCTCCGGCTCCAGAGTCGCGGCGATCATGTCAGTAATCTCGTCCTGGACCGCGAATATGTCCTCGACCGCGCGGTCGTAACGCTCAGCCCAGACGTGATGTCCGCTCTCGGCCTCGATCAACTGGGCCGTGACGCGCATCCGACCGCGGGTACGGCGCACACTGCCTTCAAGCACGTAGCGGACCCCGAGATCGGTCGCGACGGTCCTGACATCGACCGCCCGGCCCTTATAGACGAAGGTCGAATTTCGGGCGATCACAAATAGCCATCGCAGCCGCGACAGGCTGGTGATGAGATCCTCCACCATGCCGTCCGCGAGATACTCCTGCTCGGGATCGCTGCTCAGATTGACGAAGGGAAGCACCGCGATCGACGGCTTGTCGGGGAGTGCGAGCGGGCGTGCTGCCAACGGCGGCACGGTGGGCTCGGCGACGGCCGCCGGCGCTGCCGTCTCGATAACGACGCCGATGAAGCGCACACCCCGGCGAGGCACGGTGCGGATCAGTTTCTGAGTCGTCCCACTGTCGCCGATCGCCTTGCGCGCCGCGTTGAGGCGGGTGGTCACGGCGGATTCGGAGACGATCCGTCCGCCCCAGATGCTCTCGATCAGATCGTCCTTGCTGACCACGCGGCCACGGTTGCGGATGAGGTGGACCAGAAGGTCGAACACCTGCGGTTCGATCGCCACCGGCGCGCCGCCGCGGCGCAGCTCCCGCCGCTCGATATCCAGCGCATGATCGCCGAACGCGAAGGTCACCGGCGGTCCTCCCAGACGGTCCGACCTGGCATCTAAAGGAAAAGATAAGGCCGTCTTAAGGTCAAAACACGCCGTCGGTAAAGTCTTTGGCGGCGGCCTCGGCCATCCTCCCACCATCGCGGCAGCCCCCGCGACGCACGGGCGAGGAGGATAACGGCGTGGCCACGACCACAACCACCGCTATCCAGACGGGAACCAGTCTACGCGCGCTCGCCGTCTCCGCTCGCGCCAATACGTCAGCCCCGAGCGAGGGGAACGTCGTGGTACCCTGTGACGCCGCTCACAGCGGCGACGAGATCGTTCGCGTAAAACCTCGCATGAGAGGAGCAAAGAAATGATCCAGCAACGGACCAGCGGTCAAGTCTATATTGCGCTGGCACTCGCGACCATGGCCGCAATCATGTCGATTGTGCCCCCATCTGTCCCCTTCGAGCCGGCGCGCTTCCTTTGGCTGACCAGCGCGCCCGAGGCCGCGATGGCGGCGGGCGCGATCGGGCAAGACCCGGATGCCATCACGCCTCCGTGATTGCCCACGAAACAAGGTCATCGGTCTGACAGGGAAGGATATCCAATGTCGATCACTGAGAGATCGCTCCAGAAACTTGCCGCGCGAGCAGGCAGTCTCCGGCCTTTCCGTCCCGATGGCTTTGTGCTGGCGCTCGCCGGCGTGATTCTCGCGTCCACCGTCATCCCGTGTGACGGAGAAGGTGCCTGCGTTTTCGGAGTCCTGGCGAAGGTCGCCATCGCCTCGCTGTTTTTCCTGCAAGGCGCCCGTCTGTCGCGTGAGGCGATCATCAATGGACTGACGCATTGGCGAATCCACTCCGTAACGGCATCGACGACGTTCATCGTCTTTCCGGCCATTGGGCTGGGAATGAGCGCACTGTTCCCAACGTTGCTCCCCCCGGTGCTCTGGATGGGAGTGCTGTTCGCGTGCGCTCTGCCATCCACGGTTCAGTCCTCGATCGCACTGACCTCGATTGCCGACGGGAACGTGGCAGCCGCCGTTTGTTCGGCAACCATGTCCAGCCTCATCGGTATCGTCCTTTCTCCACTCTTGTTCGCCATGATGTCGAGGCTGCATGGCGGCGGGATCGATGCTCACGGTATTTGGCAGATCATCGTGCAACTGCTGGCGCCATTCGCCGCCGGCCATCTTCTGCGGCCTTGGATCGGCGCATGGGCGGCGCGAAATCGTGCGATACTCGCGGTTACCGACAGGAGTTCGATACTCCTGGTTGTCTACACCGCCTTCAGCGCCGCGGTCGTGCACGGCATCTGGCATCAGGTGCCGGTGACGATGCTGGCAACACTTGGCCTCGTCATGGCCATGCTGTTGGCGAGCGGGTTGCTGATCGCGGCGATGGGCGGACACGCCATGGCTCTTTGCAAGGCGGACGAGGTTGCCGTCGTGTTCTGCGGGTCGCAGAAATCACTGGTTGTCGGGGTGCCGATGGCGGCCGCGCTGCTCGGCGGCGCGTCCGCCGGGCCTCTGCTGCTCCCGATCATGATCTATCACCCCTTGCAGCTTGTGGTTTGCGCCTGGTTGGCCAGGAGATATGCGACCGCTTCCGCCGTAATTCCGCTCGCCGCGAGGAGCGTGCCACCGGCCTCTATCGAAAGGGCATCGACTCCGATTCCGCCCTGAGCGGCATCCGATTTACCCGGTCCAAATCGTCCGCATCGACCCCCAGCTCCAGGAGAAGCGCCGTGTCCTTATTCGGTACAATCTCGCGCCCGGGCTCCACACCACCCCGCGGCGTTTGGAGGCCCGCATTAAGGCGGCCATCACCGCCGGGCACCGGTCCGGATCGCACGGCGCGCCTCAGCCGGTCGCACTCCGTGGGCGGCAGCAGCCTTGTCCTCGGTCTGGCGCTGCTGGGTTTCCCGTTTCCAGAGACGATCAGACTGCGCACTATCGATACGAAAGTGCGGTGAAATGAAGCTCGAACGGCATGATGGAACGGGGACTCTCTTCATCTACGCGGGTCGCCATGGCGCGATCAACGACGATTCGATCCAGGAATCTCCCCCCCCATCACCCATGCCGGTCGTAAGCGGGCGTGACCCGTCGGAGCTGACGAACGTCCGGTATCGGGGGGTGGGGACCTCGTCGAGAACGTCGTGGAGGGGCGCGGAACGGACCCATGGGCGCCCCTTCCTGTCCTGCCGCTCTCCACCCAAAGCCGAAATTCAAACAGAGACACTACCGATCGGCCGCCCCTTCCAAGGGCTAACCCATCGCTTGGCCGGTGCATGACTGACCACGGCGGTGCGGTGCCCGATGCGGCACCTCCGCCGCCGACGCCCGGTCCCCGCCGCGGCCGACGGCCCGCGCGGTGATTCGGCGTCGCACCGCACCCTTTTTCAGGCCGCCGCGTCGAGTTCCGCGAAGCCGCTGCCCAGGGCGGCGGCGAAGGCACGCCGCCCCTCGGGCGTGACGCGCACGGCGCGGGTGTCCTTCAGGCGCTCAATCCAGCCGGATGCCAGGGCGTTGTGCAGGATCTGCGCCGCCACCGAACCGGCGAGGTGCGGGCGCCGCTCGCTCCAGTCCAGGCAGTGGCGGCACAGCGGGCGGCGGTCCTGGCGCAGCAGCTCCACGTCGACGCCCAGGCAGGCGAGGCGCCGCGCACCTTCCGCCGTGACCTCCACGTCGCGATCATGCGCGACGGTACCGCCAGCGACGCGCAACGCATCGGCGATGGCCACGCCGAACCGTCCCGCGAGGTGGTCGTAGCAGGTACGCGCCGCCCGCAGCGCCGCGTCGCGCGGGCCCGGCACGCGGGTGCGGCGCGCCTGCCCGGTGGCGAGCACTCCCAGCGCTTCCAGCGCTTGTGCGGCCTCCGGACTGGCGAGCCGGTGGTAGCGATGGCGGCCTTGCGGCACGACGGCGATCAACCCGGCGTCCACCAGCCGCCCCAGATGACTGCTGGCGGTCTGCGGCGTTACGCCGGCGGCAAACGCCAGCTCGCCGGCGGTGCGCGCCCGCCCGTCCAGCAAGGCGCACAGGATCGCGGCGCGGGCCACGTCGCTCAGCAGCGACGCGGCACCGGCAATCTCGACCGGCGTGATGTCGGAGAACCTGTCCATGACGCCAGTATAGCGCATTCCCCGCCGGCACGCTTCGACGCGGGCCGAACGATGGCGACGCCGGTTTGCCGTCTGTTCATGTCGGCCGGAACGCGTTTCCCGGGGATGTGCGCGCCTGCCTCGACGCGGGAATGGACCTGTTCGTCGCCAAGCCGGTAGGCAAACCGGCGCTCGTCGCCGCCATCCTGCACGCGATCGGCGGGGCAGCGGAGACGACCGTCGGCGTCGGCGACGAGGTGCACGACCTGGCGTGCGATCCGGTCGCGTTGGCCGCGCTGATCGAGGACATCGGCCGCGCCGGAGGCGCCGACCTGGTGGACCTGTTCATTGCCGAGACCCGATCGCGGCTTCGCCGCATGGCCTCGCCGGACGGCAACTCGAGTCGGCTATGCCATGAGATGCACACGTTAAAAGGCGCCGCCGGCACGGTCTGCGCACCTCGTCTCGCGGCTCTGGCAGCGGCGCTGGACGCGCGACTGCGGATCGGCGGATCGATCGATGCGATCGACCTGGACGGGCTGGCGGCAGCATTCGCTGCCTACGTGGCCGAGGTGCGTGCGGTGATCCCCTTGGAGCCAGCGGTTGCATAACGGGCCTGCAGGGCACTAGCGTCGAATTGAGCCGCGTCAGGACCATTGCAACGAAGTGTTTGGCATGGTGCGCTTGTCACAATATTGGCCCGAGCATGGCAAGTGCATTGTTGCTCAATCTGTCCCACCAACGCCAGGCATCCACTTCCGCGAACGTCACCGGCCTTGACCGGGCGATGTAGGCGTCTTGGCGCCGCCTCATCTCGGCGGTCAACGCGGGATCGAAGAGCAGGACGTTGTTCTCGTAATTCAGGTCGAAGCTACGCCGATCCATATTAGCCGACCCGATCAGCGTGATCTGGCCGTCCAATGTCAACGACTTCGTGTGCAAGAGGCCACCGACATATTCGTAGATGCTCACGCCTGCGGCGAGCAGATCCGCGTAGTAGCTTCTGCTGGAGGCCGCGACCGCAAAGTCGTCATTGCGTGCCGGAAAAACGATGGTCACCGCAACCCCGCGGTTGCCCGCGGCACACAGCGCACCCTGCAACGCGTCGTCCGGCACGTAATAGGGCGTCGTGATCACCAGTTCATGCCGCGCACTGTAAATCAGGCTCTCGAACATCTCTGGCATGGCCGAATGGCGGACGGTGGGACCGCTGGCAATCACCTGAGCTGCAAAACCCGCGGCCGGCGCCTCGATGGGCTGGCGCAGGAGATTGTGGATGTCCTCATCGTAGTAGGTCATCCAGTCGGCCGCGAAGACTGATTGGTTTTGACGTGCGATGGCGCCCTCGAACCGCATGACGGCATCCACCCACGGCGCGTATCTTGCCTTGGGCAGAAACGCCGGATCGGCACAATTCTGGCTGCCGCAATAGGTGATCCGGTTGTCGATCACCACGATCTTGCGATGATTGCGCAGGTCGATCCGCCCGAAGAATACGCGGAAAATCGGATTGCCGATCGGCAGCGCCTGGGCAAGTTTGACACCGCTACTGGCCATTTCGGTCCAAATTTGGGAACGGACAAGCGCGCGTGACCCAAGACCATCGACCATCGCGCGGCAGGTCACCCCGCGGATTGCCGCGCGTTTCACCGCTTCGGCTATCCGTGCGCCGTTGTTGTCCGGCAGCCAGATGTAAAAAAGCACATGAACGTGGTCGCAGGCGGCGTCAATGTCAGCGACCATGGCGTCGATCGTGGCATCCGAATCAGCCATCAATCCGGCCTGGTTTCCGCCGACCGGCTCAAATCCACTGATCGACCGGCCAACGTTGAAAAGTGGCCGGTAAAATTCAGGAACCTCCGCGCACAGAGCCGGCGCGTCCCACCCAGGTGTCTCACTCATCTTCGGCATGGCCTCGAGGATGCGCCGCAAGCGCTCGGCACGCCTTGCGCCGATACGGGTCTCACCCAGCAGAAGATACGCGACGATGCCCACGACCGGCAGGGCCAGAACCACAACAATCCAGGCGATCCGCGAGGCGGGATCGCGATGCTGGCGCAGCAGAATCCGAACGATCAGCCCGGCCTGAATGAAGATATGTATCACAATCGGCATTGCTCGTCTCCGGTGGCGTGGCGGCGGATTGCGAATCGCCGCGATGGTCCCGTCAGGAATTGTTGTAGCGTTCGATCACCCCAGGCCGAGGGCTCGATTGCCGGCGACCTGGTCCTGATCGCGACGCGGTGGCCACGCGGGAATCAGCACGAGGTGCGGTCGCACAAGGCCGGATGGGTGGGCCGGCACTGCTCAAGAGGCTGGGGGCGGACGGCCAGTGTGACCCGAGCCATGACACCCTGGCGGCCGAGGCGGGCCTGTCGTGCGCGCACAGCGCGGCGACCCCGCCGCGGCGCGTCCGGAGACTTGCCGAGGACTCTGCGATTATTACCAATGTGTTTTCATATAGCGGATTATGCCGGCAACCGGTGGGCGATCCCCGGCGTCGACATGCAGGCCCGGCTGTGCCACGCGGTGCGCGACCTGAAGGCCGGAGGTCGGTTCCGGGCAACAGGCTCGCCGGAAGGTTGTTTCAGACAGTGGGGCCGGCTGGGAGTTCTCGCCGACGCCGCGCGTGGATCAGGGCACCAAGTCCGACGAGCAGTAGCCCGGCGCTCCATGGCTCCGGGACGGCGGTGAGCGGCTGGAAGTTGGTGAACACCCCGGAGGCCGACGTCGCCGTCACGCCGGCAGGCAAATCGAGCGAGAGCGTCGGTGGGTCCGTCAGGTCGGCGACGTTGCCAGGCGAACCGTCGGCGAGAATGTTGCCGAGCACGGTCAGGGACGACGCGTCTGTCACCGTCACCTGCAAATCGATCGACGGCGGAATGGGATTGCCGTTGCCGAAAAACGCATCTTGATAGAGCGTGCCCACATCGCCGAACGTCGCGCTCGGCCCCGCCTGGAGGTTTGCAAGTCCGGTGGCGAAGCCCGTGAGCGTACCGCTCAGACTGAGCGTGGCAGTGATCGTCTCGCCCCCCGCCGGCAGGCCAGCGAAGGTGAACGTATCCCATTCCGCGGCCGACGCGAAGCCGCCCGCGGAATAGGCCGTCAGCACCCCCGACGACAGGTCGGCGCTGGCCGACATCGTCCCGCCGCCCAGCGGGACCGAGGCCGAGGTAACGCCGCGCCCGCCCGCTTCCGTTTGAAGAGCGCAGCCGATTGCCGTCACGGCGTCGGTGCCGAAGGGGGCGCCGAGATCCCCCGCGACCGGGATCGGACAGCTTGCGTGAGCACTGGAACCAAATCCCATGAACACCAGGACGGCCATGGCACAGGCGGATGAGGCGCGAGGCAATGCATGTGCGGAGCGGAAAATCACAATTGGCCACCTGGAGGTTGCGCGTCGTTCTTCAGACTATCCGTTGTAAGCATTGTTGTCACGCCGGCCTCACGGTCTCACGCCAGCGCGTCGAGCAGCGCCTTCGCAGCCTCCAGGTCTGCCGTATCGAAGCCTTCAGTGAACCAGCCGTAAACCGGTGCCAACAGCTCCAGGGCTTCGGCCCACCGGCCTAGCTCGCCGCACAATCCCGCGAGGACCTTCTGAACGATCGTTCCGCGCACATCCGCGGTCCGGCGGTGGTCGTCCTCGACGCGATGTCACAACGGCGGATCCCAATAGGGTTGAGGGGTTTGCACCAGCGCCGCACCGCGGCGGTCAGCTTTGCCAGCCAGGCGGGCGGCCTCGCGCTGATGCTGCTCTGGCCGGCCAGCCCGGCGGCGCTGTACCTCGGCGGCCTGGTATTCGGCCCGTCGGTCGGCAACGTCGTGACCCTGCCGTCACTGATCGTGCAACGCGAGTTGCGGCGCGCTCGTTCGGGCTGGTGATCGGGCTGTCCTCCATGATCGGCCAGCTCGGGCTATCGGCCGGGCCGGCATTGCTGGGGGCGGTGCACGACGCAACCGGCCTGTACGCAGCGGCGGTCGCGGTGTGCGTCGGGCTGGAGCTGCTTGCCGCGGTGCTCATCCTGGCACGCGCGCGGCGCGCGCTGCATGGCGCCGCGGCAGGCACCCGGCGGTGAGCGGAGGCGGTGTGGTGATCGCCCGGCGCCGGCGCGGCGGTGTAGGGGTCACCAGACGATTTGTTCAAAATCGTACGTTAAGCCTCTCCCGGTGGTCAGCAGCTAACGCGCGCCGCGGGCAACGCGGCGACAACCGCAGCGGCGATCGGCTGCCCGCGATCAGTGCTCCAGGCGGCCTGTGCCGCCGCTTCAATCATCATCGGCAGATCGGCGTTAACTGGCGGCCGGAGACCCAGGTTAGTGGCAAGCAGTCGGGCATCGTCTGTTAGTTATGGTCTGCGGGTGGTGCGCATAGACGGAGGATCTCGTCAACGACGCGCGCGAGCGGTGCGGTGGCGTCGATGATGATGCCGTTTTTCGGAATGTCTTCTTTCGTCTGATGCAAGCGTGCAACGAGTTCCCGCTCCTCTGGTTGTCCGCCGAAGTCAGTCGGGTCCAGCGCCACTCGCTCATCAATCCGCCGGTTCATGGTGTCCACGTCGACCTCCAGGACAAATACGCCGTCAAATAAGTGGATGAATTTGGCGAAATTCCTCGAGCCACCGCAGAAAAAGGTGACCGCTTCCTCCTGGTTGGCAACGAAGGCTTGTACTTTCTTTACATCCCAAATCCAGTGCTTGGACATCCAGGTAGCCGTCGGTGTACCCGTTTCCGGAGCTGTCGGTAGTCCCGTTTCCGGGTCGCCTCGATACACCAACTCCCGATCACCATGAATGGCCTGGTAGCCGCGCCGCTGCAATTCCGTGCAGACCGCCGTCTTGCCGGCACCGGAAACGCCTTCAATCAGATAATTTCTCCTGCCCATGACTCGATGATACCCCTTCGCATGGGATGGTGTCCTACATAGCAGGCCGCCACCACAGCCGGGCTACGTCGGCCTCGTAACCTCAGCCATGGTCACGTGACACAGCCCATGTTCTCAGGACGTTCACTCCTAGCGTTGTTTAGCCCGACAACCGACGCTATGCCCTCAGGTGGTTGGTTTTCTTTCACAAACGGTCGTTTGCGCATCGATCCGCGAATGACGGATTTCCGCCAGATTTACCTTTCAAAACCCTGTTTCAAAATCACGATCAAAGGCAATCGGGATGCGAAAGGGACAACGTTCTCGGCGTGTTTCCCCTTAGCGTACGATTTCGAACAGATCGTGCAGTGACCCCGTGTACGGGTTTGAGGCGAAGCAAGTGCTTCAACCGCACGCGCGGCAAACGTCTGTGTCATCGCCGTCCCCGGACTCGACACAGGATGTTACGATCCGTCCCGGTCGATTCGGGTATTCCGCGTCAGGCCCTAAGTGGTGGAATGCGCTGCCCCCCGGAACAAGTCCGGGGGCGTTGGCTTTTCCACTCTACGGCGCAGCTTGCATGGCACAAGAGCGCGGTGCATTCCGCGGCACCCTGGTCGATCGCGAGACGGTCATCCCGGGGGCGCGGGCGCGGCGCGCGGCCAGTACCTGCTGCCAGGCTGCCAGTACCTGTGGGCCGAACAGCATGACCGCGAACACCACGGGCGGGACGACCGTTTCCGCCCACAGCAGCGGCAGCGTGGCATTGTCCCGCGCCGCCAGGGTCTGCAGCGCCAGGCTCAGTGCCAGCAGCGCCACCACACCGCCAACTGACATCAGCGGTCGCAACACGCTGGCATGCCGCCGGAACGTGCCGGTCAGCACCGACAGCAGCGCGACCAGGGCAAAGGTCAGCGCGGCGAGCGGCGTGGTCATTCGCTTATGCGCCTCACCAATCCAGCGTGCCTGATCGATCCGTGAGAGAGTGTTCGGTGGGTGCAGCAGGGCGTGGAGCGAGACCTCGCTCATCCCCATCACGCGCTCGCCCTGGTTGCGTGTGGGACTGCTCAAATCAACGACATTTTCGTGAAAAGTCAATATGTTAAGTCGTCCTGTCTGGGGTTCCACCTCCTGCCGGCTGCCGTCGTACAGCAGTACATTCAGCCCGTCCGGCCCCTCCACCAGTTGGCCACGCTCCGCGAGGATCGTGGCATGCTGCGCCTTGTTGCGGGCGTCGTCGATCATCACGCCACGCAGCGTACCGTCCGGATCGCGCGAGCGGACGTAGACCGTGACGTCGTCGGAGAGCGGCGTGAAGACGCCATCCTGCAGCAGGAAGGCGGCGATCTGGTTGCGGATCTCCCATTGGAACTCGCTGAAAGCATTCAGACTCGCCGGCACCAGCAACAGGTTGAACGCGTAGCCGGCCGCCACGACCAGCGCGACCATCGCCAGCACCGGGCGCGACAGGGCGCCGGGTGAGAGGCCCATCGCCCGCATCACCGTCAATTCCCGGTCGCCGGCCAGGCGCTGGTAGGTGAATTGCACGACGACGAAGGTGGTGAGCGGCAGGATCACCGCGACGAAACTCGGGATGAGCAGTCCGGTCAGCTTGAGGAACACCCAGAGCGACAGGCCATGGTTCACGACCAGATCGACGAAGCGTAGCGACTGCACCAGCCAGATGAGCATGGTGAGGCCGGCGGTCACCGCCACCAGCCCGAACGTGAGTTGGCGGAAGATGTACCAGTCGAGGTGGGTGACGACGCGGCCATGCCCCATGGTGGAACGTCCTACCGCCGCGAGGTCCAGGGCTGGAGCCGGGCAGGGGGTACCGCGCCGATGCAGGGCGGCTCCTGACGCGGACGGGCGACCGACGATCGCATTGCCGCACGCGTCATGGCCGGTCCAGCCCGGCGCGCTCGGCGCGCTTCACTTGCTGCCATGCCGCCTCCATCGCTTCCAGCGACGCCTCGGTCAATGTTAATTTTTCAGACTCAATCATTTGCTCCATTGAATTGAACCTTCGCTCGAATTTCTGATTGGCTTGGTGCAGGCACGTCTCGGGGTCCAAATCGAGCTTGCGCGCCAGATTGGCCAGCACAAAAAGCAGATCCCCCACCTCGTCCGCCAGCCGCGACGGATCGCCTGCCGGCAGTTCGGCGCGCAGTTCGCCGATCTCTTCGTCGAGTTTGTCCAGCACCGCGGCGGCGTCCGGCCAGTCGAAGCCGACCCGGGCGGCGCGGGTGGTCAGCTTGGCCGCGCGGGTGAGGGCAGGGAGGCCCTCCGGCACGCCGGCGAGACTGCCGGTCTGTGCGCGCGCCGCCCGTTCTGCCCGTTTCTGTGCCTCCCAGGCATCGGTCTGCGCCAGGGAATCGCGTGCTGCATCCTGCGCTGCATCCTGCGCTGCATCCTGCGCTGCATCCTGCGCTGCATCCTGCGCTGCATCCTGCGCTGCATCCTGCGCTGTACCTGGGCGCCGGGATATCGCCGAACACATGCGGATGGCGGCGCACCATCTTGTCGGCAATGCGGCCGGCGACCTCGGCGAAGGCGAACCAGCCGGCCTCTTCGGCCATCCGCGCGTGATAGACCACCTGGAACAGCAGGTCGCCAAGTTCATCCGGCAGGGCGACCCAATCGCCGCGGACGATCGCGTCGGCCACCTCGTACGCCTCCTCGATCGTGTAGGGGGCAATGCTGGCGAAGCTCTGTTCCCGGTCCCAGGGGCAGCCGTGGTCGGGGTCGCGCAGCGCGGCCATGACGTCGAGAAGGCGACGAAGTTCGGCCTCGGCGCGATCGGGCACGGGTGGGGATCCCTCCAGGCGTACGCTCGCCGATAAGCCAGCCGCCGGATGGGTGCAACCGCCATCGGGTGCGCACCGGTCCGTCCTGATCGATAGCCGGCCGGTCTGGCGTGACGCGCGTCACTTTGGCGGGCAATCCATCACACACAATCCGCGATCCGGGTCGAGGCACCGTGCCCGCCGTCGCGGACTACGCCCCGACCGGCGGCACCGCGCGCAGGGCGGTTGGGGTCTCTGCCGCCCGCCTCCGTCGTCATTTCTGCACGATGGGATCGGCCGACCGTCACCTGGCCGACCCGCGGACAGGGGAAGACGCAAATGGACCCGACGCGCCGACCCGGGTGGCGCGGACCCGGACGATCGTTGTGGGCTGCCGGCTGACCGGCAGGATGGGATCGCCTTGATGATGCCGCGGGTGGAAAATCGTCGCTTGAACGCCCCCGCACCCTTGAATTAGAAAGCTAGACTAACATTTGGTTAGCAGAATCAGTCTCCCCGCATCCAACTGGCCGTATTGGAGCCGCAGCAAAAATGCCGATATTTCCGCCCCCACCCACGACACGCCGGTTCCCGGCCACGATGTACGCGCACGCGCAACCGAAATCGCCGCCGCCAACCCCGCAATTACCGAACCCGCCGAGCGCGCCCTCCCTGGCGCAAGGCGTCGGCTGCAATCTGACCGTCACCTGGACAGCTCCGGCGGTCGACAGCACGCACAGCGCGTCCCTTGGGTGCAACTTGCGATCCAGTCCCACTGGCGCGGGCACGTGGACGACCGTGTCCGGGGTTACCAGCCCGTACGCCTTGTCTGGCCTGGCAGCCGGCGTCGCCATCGATGTGCAGCTTCAGAGCTGGAACGCTGCCGGCCCCAGCACATGGTCAGCCACCAGCACGCTCACCACCGCCGGAGGCGGCGTGAACGTACCTTACGCACCGGGCGCGCCGTCGCTGGCACTCGGCAGCGGCAGCAACCTGACCGTGACCTGGGCAGCCCCGGCGATCAATAGCACGCACGGCGCGGCCACCGGATACAACCTGCAATTCAGTCCCTCTGGCGCCGGCGACTGGACGGTCGTGCCAGGGGTCACCAGCCCGTACAATCTGTCCGGCCTGTCGGCCGGCGTTGCGATCGACGTGCAGGTTCAGAGCGCGAATGCCGCCGGCGCGAGCGCATGGTCAGCCTCCAGCACGCTCACTACGGCCGTTCCATTCGCGCCGAACACGCCGGGCGCCGTGTCGCTGGCACAAGGCGTCGGCACCAACCTCACTGTGACCTGGACAGCCCCTGCGGTCGACAGTACGCACGGTGCCGGCACCGGGTTCAACCTGCGATCCAGCCCCTTCGGCGCGGGCACGTGGACGATCGTGTCAGGGGTCGCCAGCCCATACACCTTGTCCGGCCTGGCAACGGATGCCGCGATCGACGTGCAGGTCCAGAGCTCGAATGCCCTGGGTACGAGCGCATGGTCGGCTACCAGCACGCTCACCACGGCCGGCCCATTGGCGCCGAACATGCCGAGCGCGCTAGCGCTGGCGCAGGGCGTGGGCAGCAACCTGACTGTGACCTGGACCGCCCCGGCGGCCGACAGCACACACAACGCCGCCACCGGGTTCAACCTGCGATCGAGCCCGTCCGGCGCCGGCACCTGGACGATCGTGTCGGGGGTCACCAGTCCATACACCTTGTCCGGCCTGGGAGCCGAAGCGGCGATCGACGTGCAACTCGAGAGCACGAACGCGGCCGGCACGAGCGCATGGTCGGCCGCCAGCACGCTCACGACGGGCGGACCATTCGCGCCAAACATGCCGAGCGCGTTATCACTGGCGCAAGGCGTGGGCAGCAGCCTGACCGTGACCTGGACCGCCCCGGCGGTCGACAACACGCACGGTGCCGCCACCGGATTCAACCTGCAATCCAGCCCGTCCGGCGCCGGCACCTGGACGATCGTGTCGGCGGTCACCAGCCCATACACCTTGTTCGGCCTGGCAGCCGGAGCGGCGACCGATGTGCGGATCCAGAGCTCTAACGTGGCCGGCACGAGCGGTTGGTCGACCATCAGCACGCTCACCACGGCTGGACCATTCGTGCCGAACACGCCGAGCGCGCTATCATTGGCGCAAGGTGCCGGCAGCAACCTGACCGTGACCTGGACCGCCCCGGTGGTCGACAACACGCACGGTGCCGTCACCGGGTTCAACCTGCGATCCAGCCCCTCTGGCGCGGGCACGTGGACGATCGTGGCGGGAGTCACCAGCCCGTACACCTTGTCCGGCCTGGCAGCCGGCGCGGCGATCGACGTGCAACTCCAGAGTTCGAACCTCGCCGGCGCAAGCGCATGGTCGGCTACCAGCACGTCAACAACCGCCGCTGGCGGACCGTACACGCCGAACGCCCCGGCGATCGCCAGCGTCACACCGCCGGCGGACGGCACCAACACCAAGCTCACCGTCACGTGGACCGCTCCAGCGATCGACGGCAGCCACAACGCCGCCACCGGGTACAATCTGCGCTACAGCCCGTCCGGCGCCGGCACCTGGACGACCGTGTCAGCGGTCACCAGCCCATATACGCTCTCTGGCCTTGCGGGTGCAGCCGGGATCGACGTCGGAGTTCAAGGCACGAACGGCGCGGCAAGCCCGGGCGCATGGTCGGCCATCACCACGGGCACCACCTGGGGCGCCACCGTCGCGCCGGGCACCTGGGTAGCCGCGGCCTCGCAAACCCACAACCAGAGCGTCGCGCCGAACGGCGGGGCAAACATGATCGTGGCCCCGGCACCAACCGTGGTGACCGGAGCAGTGTTCGCGTGGTCGGCAAGCAATTCCGCAGTCCCGACCACCGGCCTGATCGCGGCCGGCGCCGATGGCCAAACAAATGGCTGGGGCCAGTATTTCAACGCACCCGCCACCGCCGGGACCTTCTACCTGTGGATGCTGGCACAGGGCGTCGGTGCCGCCACGAGCGGCGCCTTTGTGACGTCAGCAATCACAGTGTCGTAGGAGCACCCGTAGGGGATCCCGCGACACAGCGGCTGGCGCCTCGCGGGGACACCAGGCGCCGGCGGCTACACCTTAAGACCGCAGAAGATATATTATGGAAACTGGAGGCGCGGCGCGGATGCGGTTATCTTGCAGTGGCCTCTGACCGTCGAGCGAGCCCCGAATGCCCATCCGTGCCGTCTGCTTCGATGTCGGTGAGACATTGATCGATGAGACCCGCCATTGGAGCGAATGGGCCGAGTTCCTGGGCGTGCCCAAGCTGACGCTGTTCACCGCGCTGGGCGTCACCATGGAGCGCGGCCAGTCGCTGCGCCGGGTGTTTGAGATCTTCCGGCCCGACCTCGAGTTCAGCAAGGTCCGCGAAATGCGCGCCGCCCAGGGCTACCGCTATGACTTCCACGCCTCGGATCTGTATCCGGACGCCATTCCGTGCCTGGCGGCCCTGAAATCTCGCGGAACTCAAGGTGTTGATCGCCGGCAATCAACCGATCGAGGCCGAGGCGGCGCTGGCCAGGCTCCAGGTGCCGGCCGATCTGATCGCCACGTCGGCCGGCTGGGGCGTCGCCAAGCCGGACCCGGCGTTCTTCGAGCGTGTCATCAATGCCGCCGGTGAACAGGCTGATTGTATAGCTTATGTTGGCGATCGGATGGACAATGACGTGCTTCCAGCCCGCGCCGCCGGCATGGTAGCGGTGCTGCTGCGCCGCGGCCCCTGGGGCTGGATGCACGCCGAGCGGCCAGACGCCGTCGCGGCGCACCTGATGCTGCACGATCTGGCCGCCCTGCCGGACGCACTGGAGGCGCTGTAACAGGGGATGATCTGTCGGGCTTGACCCGGCGGGACCTTCGAAGGCTGTGCCTCAAAGGACACGGCACGCGGCTCGCCGGCGGATCGGGGAAGCTTGGCCCGGGCGCGGACGAGTATCACCGCGTGGCGACTGCCGCGGCAGCCATCACGAATTCGGCGCATCGCCTTCGCTCCCGCCCGCACAATCGACCCTCCCCGGGTGACCTGCCGGCGCGACGTTCAGGCGGCGTCTGGCGACACCCAGGCTTCACGTGCCAGCCCGCAGTCACTGTGGCCAAAGTCACTGTGGCCAATTTGCATCACGCATGTGGTGCCCCACCGAAGATCGGGACGCGTGGCGTATCGGCTCGACAAGCGGAGGGGGAGCCGAGGGATGCACGATGTCGCGGAGGCCGCGCGGCCCGCGCCCCTGCCCGCGCGGGGTGCGTGGTCAGCAATGCGGCCTTCCGTCTTGCGGTCGAACATGCCACCAAGGCGCTCACGATGCACCCGGGCAAGACACGGCCACCGCAGGGCTCATGAACCGATTGGCGCGAGGCCTTCTACGAGCCGTGATCATAGCCGGCCTGCTGATCCTGTTCGTTGTCGCCGGCGTGGTCGGGCTGCTTTGGTCCACCTTGCCTCCTGCCACGCAAGAAGCGCACATCCCCGGCCTTGCCGCCCCCGTCTCGATCGGCTTCGACGCCGACGGCATCCCGCGCATCCAGGCCGCCAACGACACCGATGCCGCAGCGGCACTCGGCTTCGTCCACGCCCGCGACCGGATGATCCAGATGGAGCTGATGCGTCGCGCGGCCACCGGCCGGCTGTCGGAGATCGCCGGCCCAGCCACGCTGCCGATCGACCGCCTGATGCGCGTGCTCGGCCTGCGCCGCCGGGCCGAGGCCGATCTGCCGCTGCTGCCCGCCGACACGCGCGCCCTGCTGGCCGCCTACGCACGCGGGGTGAATGCCTGGATCGCGCTGCGCGGGCGCCGTCACCGCACCGGAATTCCTGCTGCTCGGCGCGCCGGCGCCATGGACACCGGTCGACAGCCTGCTGTGGGGCGAGACCATGGGGCTGTGGTTGTCGGCCAACTGGCGCACCGAGTTATCGCGACTCGCGCTGACCGGCAAAGTGCCGCAATGGATGATCGACACGCTGTGGCCGCCGGACACCGATGCCGGCGACCCCGAGGCCAGCCGCCCTGCCCCACGCTTCGCGG
The DNA here is from genome assembly GCA_963773345.1 of uncultured Alphaproteobacteria bacterium. Taxonomy (GTDB): domain Bacteria; phylum Pseudomonadota; class Alphaproteobacteria; order Acetobacterales; family Acetobacteraceae; genus Palsa-883. Next base: position 1,176,918 of record CAVZBG010000011.1, read on the forward strand.
ACGCCGCGCCTGGCGCCGGTTCCGACCCAGGCCATGCTGCCACCGATGCAGCCCCCGTTGCAGCCGAACACGCCGTGGCCCAGCATCTGCTGGCCCGCCTGCCGCGTTTTCCCGGATCGTTCACCCAACCGGGTACGGCCTCCAACGCCTGGGCGGTGGACGGCGCGCACAGTGCCACGGGTGCGCCGCTACTGGCCGGCGACCCGCACCTGGCGTTCGGCTTTCCCGCCATCTGGTACCTGGCGCGGATTGATACACCGACCACGACGCTGGTCGGCGCGACCGCGCCGGGCGTGCCGTTCATGGTGCTCGGCCGCAACCGCAACCTTGCCTGGACCTTCACCACGACCGGCGCCGACACCGAGGACGTGTTCATCGAAACCCCGGTCGGGACCAACGACTACGCCACACCGGACGGCCCACGTCCCTTCGTGGTCCGGCATGAAATCATTAAGATCAAGGCTCAGCCTGATCAACTTCTGACCGTGCGCGAGACCCGCCATGGGCCGGTGATCAGCGACCTCGGTAGCGGCAGCGGCCCGATCCTGGCCGTCAGCATGGCCAGCCTCGAGCCGGGCAACGTGGCAGCGGCCGGGCTGCGCGCGCTGAACCTCGCACACAGCGTCGCCGAGGCAGGCCGCGCCGCTGCCGAGATCACCGCGCCGATCCAGAACCTGACCGTCGCCGACCGCGCCACGATCGGGCTGTTCGTCACCGGCCGCATCCCGATCCGCCGCGCCGGCGATGGCTTCGCCCCGGTCGCGGGCGCCGACGGTGCGCACGATTGGATCGGCTGGGCCTCCGGTGACCAGCTTCCGCACTACGTCGCCCCGGCCAGCGGCCATCTGGTCAACGCCAATGAACGCGTTGCGCCACCCGACTTCCCGGTGTTCCTCGGCCGCGACTGGTTTGGCGACTGGCGCGCCCGTCGCATCCGCGAACTGCTCGCCGCCACCCCGCGCGCCACGCCGGCGGATTTCGCGCGGATGCAGCTCGACGTGGTCAGCCCTCTGGCGCGCGACCTGCTGCCGGTCCTGCTGGCCGTGCACAGCGACGATCCGCGGGCCGCAGCCGCGCTCGGCCTGCTGCACCATTGGGACGGCAGCACGGCCCGCGACCTGCCGCAGCCGCTGATCTTCACCGCCTGGCTGCAACGGTTCGTCGACCTGGCGCTGCGCGACGCCCGCATCCCCCTCGAGGACGCCGGCCCGCGCAGCGAGTTCGCGGCCTATGTGCTGTCTCCACGCGGCACGCGCTGGTGTGGCGGGGACTGCAGCGTGCTGTTGCGCGCGTCGCTGGAGGCCGCGGTCGCTGATCTTGCGGCGCGCTTCGGGCCGGACCTGGCCAGATGGCGCTGGGGCCAGCCGCATCAGGCGGTCTTCGCCAACCCGCTGCTCCGCCATCTGCCGTTGATCGGGCGCTGGACCACGCTTCGCATCGCCAGCCCCGGCGACGACACCACGATCGACCGCGGCGTGCCGGCCTACGGCAGTTTCGAATCCGTGCATGGCCCGGAGTTCCGAGCGGTGTATGATCTCGCCGATCTCGATCGTAGCCTGTTCGTCGTCGCCCCCGGCCAATCGGGCAATCCGCTCAGCTCTCACGCGACAGATTTCCTGCGTCGCTGGCGGGACGGTGCGACGATCATGCTGGGGCCGAAAGCCGCCACCTCCACTGCGAGCATCCGATTGCTGCCATGATCTACCGGCCATGATCTACACTGGAACCTCGACCGGGACCGCCACTGGGCCCGCCGCGTTCGGGTCGTTGTGGGAAGACGCCATGACCGCCGGCGTGCTGTGGCGGCGCTGCCTCGGCTGGCTGATGGACCTGGTCTTGGTGGGCGTGCTGGTCGGTGTGATCTGGTCGTCGTTGCTGCTGCTGGGCCTGCTCACCTTCGGCCTGGGCTGGTGGCTGCTCGGCCTGGTTCCGCTGGTGCCGTTCGCCTATCACTGCCTGTTCCTGACCAGCGACATGTCCGCCACCCCCGGCCAGGCGGCATTCGGGCTGATCGTGCGGCGCGACGACGATCTCGGCCCGCCGACCCTGCCACAGGCGGCTGTCTCCACCCTGATCTTCTACCTGACGCTGGCCACCTCCGGCCTGCTGTTGCTGGTGGCGCTGTTCACCCGGCGCAAGCGCACGCTGCACGATCTGATTTCCGGCCTGGTGGTGGTGCGCCGGCGCGCCTGGTACGACTGGGCGTTGACCGCAGGCGCCGGGTCCTGGAACATGCGTCCGGGACATCCTTACGCATGAGCTACAAGTCGCCGCGCCGGCCGCAATTCTTCTACACCACCGCCCCCCTGCCCTGCCCCTACGTGGCGGGCCGCACGGAGCGCAAGGTGGTGACCGAGATCGCCGGCCCGGACGCCGAGACGCTGCACGACCGGCTGTCGCGCGCCGGATTCCGCCGCAGCCACAACATCGCCTATGCGCCGGTCTGCCCGTCCTGCCAGGCCTGCATCCCGATCCGCATCCCGGTCGCGACGTTCCAGCCCGACCGCACGCTGCGCCGCATCGCCCAGGCCAATGCGATGGTGGAGGGCTACGAGGTCCCGGCCCGCGCCACCGCCGAGCAGTTCCAGCTTTTCCAGCGCTACCAGCAGGCCCGCCACGGCGCCGGCGACATGGCCACCATGAGCTTCTACGACTATCGCGCCATGGTCGAGGACACGCCGATCGAGACCTTCATCATCGAGCTGCGTGACCCCGACGACCGCATGGTCGGCGCCTGCCTGACGGACCGGCTGGGCGATGGGCTGTCCGCGGTCTACAGCTATTTCGCGCCGGGGCTGGAACGACGCAGCCTGGGCACCTTCACCATCCTGTGGCTGATCGAGCGGGCGCGCGCGCTCGGGCTGCCGCACGTGTATCTCGGCTACTGGGTGCCGGAGAGCCGCAAGATGGCGTACAAGGCGCGGTTCCGGCCTGCCGAGATCCTGATGGGCGGCGCCTGGCGGATGCTGACCGACGCGGATCATCGCGCCGAGGCACCGGCGCCGTCGTTGGTTCCGGTCTCCGCCGACTGAGGCGGTTCGGGGCCGGGCGCCCGAGCGCCTTCGCGAAACGTGCGCCGGTTCGACAGGTTCGTTCTCCCCCAGCCCACTCATCCGGTCCGCGGCCGCGTGGCCTCGAGGATCATGCTTTCAAGTTCGAGGAAGCCATCGGGCATGCGCTCGACGGTCTCCAGGCCGCGCAGCTTCGGATGAGCGCTCTCACCGATGCGGCACTCCTTGACGTCCACGAACCCGGTGTCAGTCAGAACGAAGCGCAAAGTCTCGCGATCGTAGATGAACTGATGGCCCCATTGGCGGACAAAATTGTTGAAGACGAACGACGGCAGCACCGCCGGCGCATTTGGCACAAACTGCTGCGTCGCCCACGCGATGTAGCGATCCTCCAGTTCGGATCTGTCCCGCGAGAACAGCCGCATGAGGAACCCGATGGAGGGCGTCACGATGCGGATGACCGCGCCGGCCTTCATGATCCGGAAGCATTCGCGGATCATCGATCGGCCCTGTTCGAACGCGATATGCTCGATCATGTGTTCCGAATACGCATAGTCGAACACCTGGTCGTCGATCGGGAACGCCTGTGTAACGTCGAGCTGCAGGACATGCGCTGTCGCACTGAGATCGGTGTGCAGCCAGCCGGGCACGTGATGTCCGCCGGACCCGAGCTCGATACACCGCAAGCCATCCGGCCCCGGACGGACCGGTCCCCGACCGGCGACGTATGCCGCGATGACCTGCCGCGTCGGCGCGCTGCGCGGATCGAGGAGGTCAGCCACGGGACCTGGGGTCGGCCCATGCTGCGACATCGCCGCGGCGGGCGGGGATGAACCGTCCGCTGCTGCAATGGCGGGGTGCAGCGGGCGCCCCTCTCGAAACCCGCGCAAGCAAAAGTGTGTCGTGGGCCGAAGGTCGGATCCAACCAGGTCGGGATTGGCTTCTGCGTAGAGCGCCTCATTGAATTCCGCCACGTTGTAGGCGGTTCCCGACGGCGTTCGGTGCGGTATCAGGACGGTGGCGCCTCGGCCGTCGAACAAACTCGCGGGTTCCCGCCCGACGACGTTCACCAGAAGATCCTTGGGCACGGATTCGGCGGGCATGTCGAGAGGTGCGCCCAGGGACTGCAAGAACCCCCTGAATTGTGGCAGGTAGAAATGCACCTTATCAAGAAATGCCTCGTAGTATTGCTCCTTGGTCTTGAGGAAATACGGAACGAGGTGGCCCGATGGGCCTTCGTATGCCGCGAGCCTGTCGCGATCGTCGGTGCTCACGGATCCGACCCAGCTCTGCTTTGCCTTGGCAACCTGCCAATCCAGCGGCAGGTGATGAAAATGCAGGTGGATAAGCTGCGTATCCCGGTATCCTGCGGCCTTGCGCGACTCGCCTTCGTGATGGCCGTGATCCATCCACGTGAACGTGTCGGCTGCAAAGAAGATCTTGAAGAAAGTGAAGTAGTGATAGATGTCGGGCTGCGCCGGGTGGTTGGCCAACTGGTAGGGGAACCTGAGCGAGCGGGTCTCGCCGATAAGACTGGCGAGATATGCCGTGATGTCGTCACGCGATGTCGTATATCCGCTTTCATTCCTCATGACTATGAATTCATCGCAATCGAGCGGGATAAGAAAATCGTATTGCCGACCGACGTCAAGGCGCTTGATCTGGTCACCGATGATGGTCGCTTTCGCCCGGTAATCGTCCCGCGTTGCATAGTGGCGGTAGATGGTGACGCCTTTCCCTTCATACTCCGCCAGGATCTCGCAGACTTCGGCAGCCTGCGAGCCATTATCGAACACGAAGATGTTCTCGAACTCGAACAGATACCCATAGTATGCGAGCCAGGGTTTCAGCAGAAATCTTTCATCTTTCTGCATCATGATACAGGCGACTTTCGGCGTCTTGCCTCGTCCCGGACGGTCGCGCCTCGGGTGCGGGACCGCGCTCGGGGGGACCGTGCCCGTCCACCCGCGCGGTGCCGATGCGACTGCGGGGGCGATGCCGGTGGTATCCTGGTCCGCGGTCACGTGCCCGTGCCTTGGCGTTGGCAACCTCGCGCGCCAGGTTGGTTTTGCGTCAACTGCAAGGAACTCATCTCCGTCGAGCGGGCACGTGAGAACGTCCCATAAACAGACACGATGCCTCTGCCTAGCGCAGTCGCTTGGGTGCGACAGCGAGGCGTCACGGCCGAGATCGGCTGCGGAGGCGGGCGCATACCTGGTGCGGGACAGAGCCCGGACGCCGACGTGCGCCCGCCGATTGGCGCTAGACCGTCTTGTGCATGAACACCCGCTGAAACCCGGCCTGTTCGCCGCGCCCGGTTTCCCGCCAGCCAAGCCGCGCGTAGAGCGCGATGTTCTCGTGCATCAGCACGTGGGTGTAGAGCCGCAGCTCGGCGTAACCCATGCGGCGTGCCTCGGCATCCGCGAAGTCCAGCAGCCGCCGGCCTACCCCCCTGCCCTGCCAGGCCGGCGCCACCGCGATGTTGTCCAGCAGCAGATGATCCGGCGCCGGTTCCAGCACCAGGACGCCGGCGATCGTCTCGGCGGCGACGCAGACCGAGACCTCGCCCGCCGCGAGCCGCGCGGCGTAGTCGTCCAGCATCGGTCCCGGCGGCTTGCCGATGCGGGCGACATATTTCACATACGCATCGTGCACGACGCGCTCGATCGCCGGCACATCGGCGGCCGTGGCACGGCGGATGGTCGGCACGGCGGCCGTGGGCATGGCTCCGGTCGGCATGGGTCTGTCCCTTCTCCCGCGCAGCCAGTAGACTTCCCCGCCAGTCACAGCGTCCAGGGGGAAGGACAATCCGACCATGCGCATCCACAATCTCTACACCGACGCCGACGGCGAGTCCCATTTCCGCGACATCGAGGTGGAATGGGTCGAAACCCGTAACTTCAGCAAGCTCAGCAAGCGGCTGCCGGCCACCGGCATCATCTTCCGCGAGACCTCCGGCGACTACGACATGGACTGGCATCCGGCGCCGCGCCGGCAGTACATCATCAACCTCGACGCCGGGGTGCAGATCACTGCGAGCGACGGCGAGGCCCGCATGATCGGCGCCGGCGAGGTGATCCTGGTCGAGGACGTCACCGGCAAGGGCCACCTCTCGAAATCGATCGGCGGCATGCTCCGCCATTCCATCTTCGTTCCCATCGACTGAGGACATGCCGCCATGAAACTGGCCTTCTTCGACGACTACAAGCTGGGCGTGGTGCGGGGCGACGGCATCGTCGATGTCTCCGCCGTGGTGCACGACATCCCGCACACCGGTCCGGGCAATCTGATCAGCGGCCTGATCGAGCATTTCGCCGCCTGGCGCGGCAAGCTCGATGCGGCCGCGGTCGCGGGCAAGCCGGTGCCGCTCACCGGCGTGCACCTGCGCGCCCCGTTGCCCAAGCCGGGCAACATCGTCTGCATGGCGGTGAACTATATGGAGGACGGCACTCGCTCGGCGCCGGCGCCGCTGAATGCGTTCCACAAGGCGCCGAGTTCGATCATCGGCCCGGGCGAGACCATGGTGCTGCCCGACGTGCCCGCAACGATCTTCGAGGGCGAGGCGGAGATCGCCGTGGTGATCGGCAAGCGCGCCACCAAAGTGAGCGCGGCCGACGCGATGGGCTACGTGTTCGGCTACGTCAACTTCATCGACGGCTCGGCACGCGGCCTGCCGCCGCCGGGCAACGTGTTCTTCCAGATGAAGTCGCGCGACACGTTCTGCCCGATCGGTCCGTTCCTGGTCACCGCCGACGAGATACCTGATCCGCACAATCTGGGGGTGAAACTCTGGGTCAACGGCGAGGTGAAGCAGAATTTCAACTCCGATGACATGGCGAACAAAATTCCCCGCTGCATCGAATGGGTGACCTCGATCCACACGCTGGAGCCGGGCGATATTCTGGCCACCGGCACCAACCATCGCGGCCTGTCCGCATTCATGGACGGCGACACGGTCGAGCTGGAGACAAATGGCCTCGGGCGGCTGACGATCAAGGTGCGCGACGACCTAAAGCGCACCTGGTCGCGCGAGACGAGGCTGGATCGGCAGAACCAGGGGTTTGATACGCCGACGCCACAGACCGGGGGAAAGTACGCAGCGAAGGCGGGTTAGGCCACGGCGACCGGCGACGCGTCAGCCGACGCCGTCGGTCGAGATCCTTCCGCGGGAAAGGCGGCCGACCAGCCACGTCCCTGTCATTGCGAGGAGCGCAGCGACGAAGCAATCTCCATCCAGGTGCGCTCCTGGATGGGGATTGCTTCCCCCGGCCTTCGCCGGGGTCGCAATGACAGCGGGAGCCGGGCGGCCTCGTTGCTTCGCCTGATTGCCCGCACGCGGACCTCCTGCTCTTCCTATGCGGTGCGATACTCCGCCAACGCGGCATAGTTGGGGTCGACACCGATGCCCGGGACGTTCGGCGCGCTGACGGTGCCGTCGTCGTTCAGCCGCAGCGTGTCGTTGTAGATCCGGCCCCACATCGGATCGGTGGAGTCACGGTAGAACTCCAGGATCAGGCCGTTGGCGATCGCCGCCACCAGGTGCACGTGAATGTCCTGCGAGCCGTGCGGTGCAATGTCCAGATCCACCGATTGCGCCAGTGCCGCCACCTTCATGAACTCGGTGACGCCGCCGAGGATTTTCGCGTCGGCGTTGAAGATCGAGGCCGCGTCGTGCTTGATCAGGTCGCGGAAGCCATAGCGGGTGTACTCGTTCTCGCCGGTTGCGATCGGAATGATTGTCGCCTGGGCCAGCTTGCGGTGGCCGTCGTAATCATCTGGCTGCACCGGCTCCTCGAACCAGAATATGTCGTACTCCTCGACCCGGCGCGCCAGTTGCACCGCCTGGTACCAGCGATAGGCGCAGTTGGCGTCGATCAGCAGCTTCACGTCCGGCCCGATCGTCTCGCGCACGGTACGGACGCGCGCGATGTCCTCGCGGATCGGCACGCCGCCGACTTTGATCTTCATCGCTTTCGCACCCATCCGCAGGTTCTGCTCCATCTCCTGCGCCAGTTCCTTCAGGCCCTTGCCCTCCTCGTAGTAGCCGCCGGCGATATAGGTTGGCACCCGGTCGCGGAATCCGCCCAGCAGCTTGTACAGCGGCATGTTTGCCGCCTTGCCGCGGATGTCCCACAGCCCGATGTCGATCGAGGAAATCGCCCGCGTCACCAGCCCGCGCCGGCCCGTCAGTTTCGGGACCCACATCTTGTTCCACAGCCGCTCGACATCGATCGGATCCTCGCCGATCAGCAGATTTCCGAGCGTGGCCACGCTCGCGCGCCAGATCGGGCCGCCGTTGCCGAGGCCGATGCCGGTCAGGCCGATATCGGTTTCGATTTTTACCAATGCGAAATCGACATGGGTGTAGGTGTGCAGCCCATTGGTGATCGGTTTGGCTCGCGGCCAACGATATTCCTGCGTGGATATGGCGGTGATCTTCATCGTTGATCTCCTGCAACGGATTGCACCTATCCCGGTCTTCGCCGGCTTGGGCCGCGAAGCGGACGAGGGCGCGGAGCACTTTCGACGCGGGTGAGGGCGGTGCTCGCGGCACGACCCTCACCCTCGGCGCTTCGCGCCTCGACCTCTCCCGCAAGCGGGAGAGGTGTACGCGCGCTAGCCATACGCCAGCACGATATCGAAGGTCGTCGCCTTGGCCCCCGGTTCGCCCGGCACATCGTGCAGCGCAACGATCAGCGCGTCCTTGCACCGCGCGCTTTGCAGCCACGGATCGCGATCGTTCCATTCCTCGCCGGCAAAATACATCTGGGTGACAAGCTGTTCCCGCTTCCCGGTCACCTTGAAATGGATGTGCGGCGGGCGCATCCGGTCGGGACCCGCGGGATACGCCGCCGGTACCACCGTCGTGAAGCGGTAGCGTCCTTCGGCATCCGTGGTGGTGACGGCAAATCCGTCGAAATTCGGATCGAGCGGCGTCGGGTTGCTGTCGTTCGGATGCGCATAGCGGCCGCCGGCATTGGCCTGCCAGATCTCCACCCGCGCGCCGGTCACCGGTGCGCCGGCGCCGGTCAGCACCCGGCCGCTCAGGTACAGCACTGTACCCTGCGCTCGTCCGGAACGAGTCAGGTCGCCGGTCAGCACCGGCTCCTGCTGCACCGGATAGAACGGCCCGAGGATCTGGTCCGGCGTGCGTTGCAGTTGTGTCGGCGCAACGGTCACATCCTCAGCCACTGCCATGGCTCATCCTTTCGCTGGCAACCACCGTCCCGCGCGGGCCGTCGCGCGGGACGGTCGGCCGGTCCTTAGGCGCTGATCGGGAACTTGCACTTGTCGTTCAGTGGATGCAGCACCTCGTCGGGTTGCGAGGTGTGGATCAGCTTGTAGAGGTCCCACGGCCCCTTGCTCTCGGCCGCGGTCTTCACCTGGAACATATAGGCCGGGAACACGCCGCGCCCGTCGGCCCGGATGCTGCCCTTGCCGAACGCATCGTCATCGGTGGGGATGGACTTCATCCGCGCGACGGCGGTGCGTCCGCTCTTCATCGCGTCCCCGGCCCCCATCGCCGCGACCGCCTTGAGATAGTGCAGCGTGATCCCATAGCCGCTGGCGTGCGCCTGGTTCGGGTAGTTGTTCGGCGTCTTCGGCAGCACCCGCTTGGTGAACGCGCGCGTGCCGTCGTTGAGGTCCCAGTAGAAGGTCTCGGTGGTCACCAGCCCGGCGGCAAGGTCGAGACCCAGCGAGTGCACGTCGGTGATGAACAGCAGCAGCGGCACGATCTTCATCTTCTTGTCGAGGCCGAATTCGTGCGCCTGCTTGACGCAGTTCTGCGTATCCAGGCCGGCGTTGGCCAGGCCCAGTGTCGTCGCGCCGCTCGCCATCGCCTGGGTCAGGTAGGCCGAGAAATCGGTGGTGTCCGGGAACGGATAGCGCACCGTGCCCTTCACCTCGCCGCCGGCCTTCTTCACCAGCGCGATGTTCTGGGTTTCCAGAATGTGCCCGAACACGTAGTCGGCGGTGATGAAGAACCAGTCCTTCTGGCCGGACCGCACCATGGCGCCGCCGGTCGAGGCCGCGTTCTCGTAGGTATCGAAGCTCCAGACGATGGTGTTGGGGCTGCACTGCCCGTCGGTCAGGTCCGTCGTGGTGGCGGACGCGTTGAGCATGATCTTGTCTTTTTCCTTCGCCACCTGCGCCACCGCCAGCGCCACCGAGGAGGTGGGAACGTCGATCGTTGCCAGTCGACGCCCTCGTCGTACCATTGCCGCGCGATCGAGGCAGCGACGTCGGGCTTGTTCTGGTGGTCGGCCTGCCGCAGATCGACCTCGAAGCCGTGCGCCGAGGGGTTGAACTCCTCGATGGCCTGGCGGACGCAGGCGATGGTGGTCGGTCCGGTGTTGTCGCGATAGGTGCCGCTCAGATCGGTGAGCACGCCGAGCTTGATGGTGGGCTTGGCCTGCGCGCGGGCACGTATGATGGGCGCAGCGGACAGCGCCGCCGCTCCCCCGAGCAGCAGGCGACGAGAAACGGGCATGGAAATCCCTCCTGGGTGACGTGCCTTGCGAGCCCGCGCCTGGGCGCGGGGGCGCGAGCTCTCGACGCCGCGCCGACGCGATGATGGCATAGGCCGATCCGGCCAGCTAGGCGCACGCGGCCGGACGCTCGCGTCGGCGGATCGTCAGGGTGGGCCGCCGGCGTCACCGAAACCACCGTGGCATCTGGCGTCCGATTGCCCGCACGGAGCGGAGGCGCTATCGGTCGGCGGATTGCCGCGCCAGCACAGCACCGACCGGGAGGCCGCAGATGAAGAAGATCCTGAATGATCCGTACGCCTATGTCGCCGAGATGCTGGAAGGCCTCGTGCTGGCGCACCCGGACTATTACGAGCGGGCCGGCACGGACGGCCGGGTGATCAAGCGGCCGGGCGCACCGACGCCAGGCAAGGTGGGCATCGTCTCCGGCGGCGGCTCCGGCCATCTGCCGATATTCACCGGCTATGTCGGCAAGGGGCTGCTGGATGCGTGTGCGATCGGCGAGGTGTTCGCCTCGCCGTCGGTGGATCAGATGGCCGAGGCGATGCGCGCGGCGAACGGCGGGGCCGGCGTGCTGCGGCTGTATGGCAACTATGGCGGCGACTGCATGAACTTCGACATGGCCGGCGACATGCTGGAGATGGAGGACGTGCCCTCCACCACCGTGCTGCTGGCCGACGACGTGGCCAGCGCGCCAAAGGCCGAGGCCAACAAGCGGCGTGGTGTCGCCGGCATGGTCTACGCCTTCAAGATCGCCGGCGCCGCCGCCGAGACGCGGGCCGATCTGGCAACGGTCACCGCCGTCGCGCAGAAGGCGGCGGATGCGTGCCGCTCGGTCGGCGCGGCGCTGACGTCGTGCACGGTGCCGCAGGCGGGCCGGCCCACCTTCACGATCGCCGAGGACGAAATGGAGATGGGCATGGGCATCCACGGCGAGCCCGGCGTGTGGCGCGGCAAGCTGCGCACGGCGGATGCGATCGCGGCGGAGATGCTGGACCTGCTGCTGGCCGATCTGCCGGTGGCGCGTGGCGACCGGGTGTCGGTGCTGGTGAACAGCCTGGGGGCGACGCCGCCGGAGGAACTCTACATCCTGTATCGCGAGGTGGCGGCGCGGTTCACCGATATTGGCGCGACCATCGTGATGCCGCTGGTCGGGCGGTATGCGACGTCGATGGAGATGGCGGGCGTGTCGTTCACGCTGTGCAAGCTCGATGACGAGCTGGAACGGTTGCTGAAGGCGCCGGCCGAGTGTGCGTTCTGGAAGGTTTGAGGCGATGAGTGCGAGCACCGGGTCGTCGCCGACGTCGCTGACCACGGCGGTGCTGGCGGAAGGCCTGCAACGCATCGCGGCGCACATGGAGACGGTGGCGGAGGCGCTGAACCGGGCGGATGGCGCGCTGGGCGACGGCGACCTTGGCGTGACCATGCAGCGTGGCGGGCGCGAGTTGGTGAAGGCGCTGCCGACACTGCCGGCCGATGTCGGCATGGCGTTGCTGGCGTGCGCCCAGGCGGTGACGCGCGTGTCGGGATCGAGCTACGGCACGCTGCTGGCGACCGGTTTGATGGCGGCGGCGAAGGCGACGCGCGGGCGCACCGAGGTGCCTTGGACGGAACTGTCGGCGCTGCTGCAAGGCGCGTTGCAGGCGATGATAGTGCGCGGTAAGGCGGCGCTCGGCGACAAGACCGTGCTGGATGTGCTGGATGCCACGGCGCACGCGGTCGACGGCGTGGCGCCGGCGGAGATGCTGGGGGCGGCGAGCGGCGCGGTGGAGGAAACGATGGCGCGGCTGCGCGGGCAGCAGGCGAAGATCGGGCGGGCGCGCATTTTCGGCGAGAAATCAGCCGGGTTGGATGACCCGGGGATGCTGGCGTTCCACGAGATGCTGCGGGCGCTGGCGGGTTAGCAGCCTATCTTATGTCGCGGTGCCTCCGCGGCGCTTCGTGCCAGCCGCTACGAGTGCCTGGGAAAAGTTCATCCTGAAAGCGCTCAAAGTGTCACGGTCGTGGAATGATACTCGGCGTGCTCAGCCTGGGTCCACGCCAGCGGTGCCGGAGGCCCCGGAGGTTGGCGCGAGCAACCGCAACGCCATATCGAGGCGTTCGATCGCGTCCAGCGCCTGCGACATCTCATCGGCCGATGGTTCCGGCTGCGGTCCTGATTCACCGGGGTAGCGGTAGGCGACGCTCCATGCGGTCCAGGTCCGCATCGGTGTCAGCAGCGGCTCAAGCGATGGGAAGTGAACCAGAACAGACTGCACCAACGCATCCAGGTCATGCGTTTTTCGGAAATCGGCGCCGGCTCGGACCAGGAAACCCTTCAGCAATTTCTCGGCGGCCTGCTGGCAATGGAATGTCGCCACGTCGCAAAGCGGCGGATTGGCACTCAGACAGAGGCGAACGGCCCGCTAGTCGGACGCGGCGACCTGGAGCCATTCAAGGACCTCCGGCCAAGGATCGTCGGGATCAAGGCCGCTCATAAACGGTCACACCCTCCAATGTCGCAGCGCGTGACAGCGTGCCGGCGATCTTCGATTTGCGTCGGAACGTTGCTTCCCGCACCGGGATCACATCGGCCGGTTCGTGGTACGACCGGCGGGACTCGAACCCGGCGCGCAGCGTCACCTTCTCCGGCGGCGTGTCGTCATCAACGATCACCAGAAGGTCGATGTCGCTGTCCGGCCCTGCCTCCCCCCGCGCGACGGAGCCGAACACGATCACCCGGCGCGGATTGAAGTAGGCCACGACGGGATCAAGCAGCTCGGGCGGGACCAGCGGCGCGGTCATCGATGCGACAGTCTCGGTCTTTGCGGTGTCAGTGCGAGTCTAGCCTGTCGCGGGCCAAGTGTAATGCGCGGCCGAGCTGCATCGCTGGCCTTCGGCGCTTCTGTTCCCGCCCGCCGAGGCAAGACCGCCTCCGAACCTTCCTCCTTGCCTGCCCTGGGGTGGCTCGGCGACCGATGTTGGCTTGATTGCCATGTTCCGCCGGTGTCCCGGTTGCTCATCCAGTGCCCACTCCGCCAATGCTGGGGCCCGCGGCGGGTGGCGCGAGCGACCGAAGGACCTCCGCCAAGCGGGAGATCAGGTCTAACGCCTCGATCAGCTCTTCCACACTGGGTTCCGGCTCCGGTTCGGCTATCCCCAGGATAGCGATAAGCAACGCCCCACGTGGTCCAGGCACGCATCGACGCAATGAGCTGCAGCGCCGCCGGGAAGCGGCCGGCGACCGCGTGACCGAGCCGGTCGAGGTCATGCGTCCGGGCGAAGTCAATGTTCTCGCGGACCAGGAAGCCTTTCAGCAGCTTCTCGGCAGCCTGCTGACAATGATACGCCGCTCCCCCGCGCGCTGGCGGTTCCATATGGAGCAAGCCACGCGCCATCCGAGCGTCTTCCGCGGCATGGCGCATCCAGCCCTCGACCCGTTGCCAAACGCGGGACGGGTCAGGGGCGGTCATAGACCACAACACCATCCAACAGGGCCGCTCGGGACAGCGTGCCGGCGATCTGCGCATTTTCGCGGAAGGTCGTTTCGCGGACCGGGATCACATCGACCGAACTCGTCGGTACGATTGGCGGGCCTCGAAGCCGGCCCGCAAGGTGACCTTCTCCGGCGGGGTATCGTCATCCACCACCACAAGCAGGTCGATGTCGCTGTCCAGTCGCGCATCGCCGCGGGCGCGCGAACCGAACAGGATCACGCGGCGCGGATTGAAGTAGGCCACGACGGGATCGAGCAGCTCGGGCGGGACCAGCGGGGTGGGCATGGATGCGACGGTCTCTGTCTTGGCAGGATCAGCGTGAGTTTAGAGCTAGTTGCGGCTGACTAGAACTGTGTACACCTCTCCCGCGCTTCGCGGGAGAGGTCGAGGCGCGAAGCGCCGAGGGTGAGGGTGGTGCACGCGGCACCGCCCTCACCCGCGTCGCTGCGCTCCGCGACCTCTCCCGCGAAGAGCGGGAGAGGTGCACGAGTGGTGCGCCGTTTCACGTCACGGCCCGCGCTGCCTCAGAACTTCGGCGCGCGCGGAAAACCGTTCGGCGGCAGGCGGCCGGCCTGGGCGCGCTCGCCCAGCCAGTCGCGCAGGTTCGTTTCGGTTCGCGTCTTCTCGCCCAGCCGCCAGGTCAGCCCATCCGCCAGCCGGAACACCTTTGCATCCGCCATGCCCGCCGTCCTTGTAGCGCTGCAGGATCACGCCGGCGCCGCGCGCCATCTCCGGCACCTGGTCCAGCGGGAACACCAGCAGCTTGCGGTTGAGCGCCGACCACCGCGACGTGATCGCCCTCGGCCGGCACGCAAATCGCCGCCTCCTCGCCGGGGCGCAGGTTCAGAATCTGCTTGCCGGTGCGCTTTTCTGCCGACAAGTTCCGCACCCGGCACGACGAAGCCGCGCCCTGCCGAGGACGCCACCAGGTATTTCCCGCTGTCGTTCGGGACGAACAGCGCGACCACGTCGTCCTCGTTGGTCAGCTCGGCCAGCAGGCGCACCGGCTGGCCGTCGCCGCGGCCGCGCGGCAGGTCGGCCGGCTTCAGCGTGTAGGCGCGGCCGTTGGTGCCGAACAGCGTCAGCCGGTCGGTGGTCTGGCAGTGCAGCCGCAGCTTGCAGCTTGTCGCCTTCCTTGAAGCGCAGCTCGGCATCCTCGTCGAGGTGCCCCTTGAACGCGCGGATCCAGCCCTTGTCGGACAGGATCACGGTGATCGGCTCGCGCTCGACGAAGCGCCTCGGTGGCGACCTCGATCGCCGACGGCGCCGCGCCGATCTCGGTGCGCCGCGTCGCCCAGCGTGCCGGCGCCGAATTTTTGGCCGCGTCGCTTCCAGTTCCTCGACGATGCGGTCCCAGCGTTGTCCTGCGTCCTTCAGCAGCGCCTGGATGTCCGCGCCGCTCCTTGGTCAGGCCGCTGTGCTCCTTGCGGATCTCCATCTCCTCCAGCCGGCGCAAGCGAGCGCAGCCGCATGTTGAGGATCGCTTCGGCCTGCAGTGTCGGTCAGCGTCGAAGCGCGCCATCAGCGCGCGGCTTCGGTTCGTCCTCCTCGCGGATGATGCGGATCACCTCGTCGAGGTTGAGGTAGACCAGCAGATAGCCGTCCAGGATCTCGATGCGCCGCTCGATCGCCGCCAGGCGGTGGCGCGTGCGGCGCACCAGCACCTCGTGGCGGTGATCGAGCCAGGCGCGCAGCACCTCGCGCCAGCGACATCACCCGCGGCGTGCGCGTCGGCATCCAGCACGTTCATGTTGAGCGGGAAACGGGTTTCCAGCGCGGTGGCGCGGAACACCGTCTCCATCAGCACCTCGGGCTCGACGCCGCGGGTGCGCGGCTCCAGCACCAGGCGCACTTCTTCGGCGCTTTCGTCGCGCACATCGCCGAGCAGCGGCAGCTTCTTCTCCTCCAGGAGCTGGGCGATCTGCTCGATCAGCTTCGCTTTCGGCACCTGGTAGGGGATTTCGGTGACCACGATCTGCCAGGTGCCGTGCTTGCCCTTCTCGACCGCCCATTTCGCGCGCAGACGGAAGCCGCCGCGCCCGGTCTCGTAGGCGGCCAGCAGCGACGCCGCGTCCTCGGCCAGCACGCCGCCGGTGGGAAAATCCGGCCCGGGCATGTGGCGCAGCAGCTCGGCGGTCGTGGCGTTCGGATGGCGCGATCAGGTGGATCGCCGCGGCGCAGATCTCGCCGGCGTTGTGCGGCGGGATCGAGGTCGCCATGCCGACCGCGATCCCCGCCGCGCCGTTCGCCAGCAGGTTGGGAAAGGCGCCGGGCAGCACGACGGGTTCGGATTCCTCGCCGTCATAGGTCGGGCGGAAATCGACCGCGTCGTCGTCGATGCCCGCCAGCATGGCGCGTGCGCGACCTCGGTCAGCCGCGCCTCGGTGTAGCGCATCGCGGCGGGGTTATCGCCGTCGATGTTGCCGAAATTGCCCTGGCCCTCGACCAGCGGGTAGCGCGCGGCGAATTCCTGCGCCATGCGCACCATGGCGTCGTAGATCGAGGCGTCGCCGTGCGGGTGGTACTTGCCCATCACGTCGCCGACCACGCGGGCGCATTTCTTGAAGCCGGCGGCGGGGTCGAGGCGCAACTGGTGCATGGCGTAGATCAGCCGCCGGTGCACCGGCTTCAGCCCGTCGCGCACATCCGGCAGCGAGCGCGACATGATGGTGGACAGCGCGTAGGCCAGGTAGCGCTCGGACAGCGCGTCCGCCAGGTTGGTGTCCTCGACGTGGCCGATCAGGTCATCCGGCATCCTTGGTCTCCGATTCCGAGCTTCCCGTTGCCGGCGTTGCCACCGCTTGGGTGTCCGTCGCCTGGGCGTCCGACTCCGCGGCCAGCGCCACGACGCGGTCGTATAGCATCCGCCGCGCGGCCGGCAGCGGCCGGTGGTGGTGGCCGAAGGCGTCGCGCGCCAGGAAGTGTCCGGTCAGCGCCAGCCCGTCGCGCCAGTCCGCCGGCCCGCTGGTGTTGGCGCCGACCAGGAAGCCCGGCAGCCGCAGCAGCCGCCCCGACCAGTCCCTGCCGCCGCCGCGGTCACCGCCCGGCCGGTGCGCGGCGAGACGTAGGCAAGGCCGGCTGTCTCTCCGGTAACGGCGCAGGCGGTCAGGTCGAGGCCGTAGCCGAGATCGGCCAGCAGCAGCGTCTCCCACCGCACCTGCTCGGCCAGCATATGCGACCCCTGCGACAGCCGGGCGATGAAGCCGCAGCAGGCCGTGGAACACGCGCGGGTGCGGCTCGCGCTCGGGCAGCGCGCCCTCGGCGACGGCGCAGGCGGCGCTCAGCATCGCCAGCGCCAGTGGGTCGTCCATCGCCAGCGCGGCGGCGGGATGCACCAGCTCGGCGGAGAAGCTGCCGAGCTGCTCGGCCAGCCGCGCCACCCAGCGCACCTGCACCAGGTTGCCGGCCTGCCAGGTCGCCGCGCCGGCGCGGCCGGCGCCGCCGCGCGCAAGGCCGCGGTGCAGGCCGTGCGCCTCGGTCATCACGCCGGCGACGGCGTCGCCCTCGCCGTAGGGGCGCGCGTCCAGCACGATCGCCGGCGCTTCCCAATCCATGTCAGAGGTCGGCCATATCAGAGATGGGCCATGTCAGAGGTCGGCCATTGGTGACGGGTCCCGACGCAGGTGGCGTCGGGGATGGCTTACAGCCAGTGGAACCCGTGCGCCATGATGCCGAGCAGACCGGTCAGAGCCGCCAGAATTGTTCCGGTTGCGCCCATCATCATGCCCAGCAGCCAGCGGAAATCGCTGCACTGTGTGGCTGCCGCCAAAACCATACGCCGCTCGATCCGCTCGAGCGAGGCGGCGGTGGTGCGGGCAATCCGCTCCAGTACGGCGACCCTGGCTTCCATACCCGCAGGATACTGCTCGCCGCCACGGGGTTCAACGGGAATGTCCGGCATGTCCACCGCTCCACGGCCAACGGAGGACAGCCTGACGACAGTGGGTACAAATTGCTGCGCGGTGGCGGCGCACGGCGGATCGCCGCACCACGAGATACATACGACGGTCTGCAACACACGCCCGATGCGCCTGCCATCTCCACCCGGTGCCGGAATAAAACCGCCCCCCTACCGCGGCAGGCCGGCGCCCTTGGTCTCCCGTCCCAGCAGCATGGCGATGATGCTGAAGATCGCGCAGCAGGTCATGACGGCGGTCACCTTGTTGAAGCTGCCGCCGAACGCCCCGACCATCAGGCCGGCGACCAGCGGGCCGAAACTGGTGACGACGCGCGCCGAGCCGGTGCAGAAGCCCACCGCGGTCGAGCGGATGTGGGTTGGGAACAGCTCGGGCAGGTAGATCGCGAATCCCGAGAACGTGCCGAACACGAAGAAGCCGAACACCGGCAGGACGACCGGGTACCACGGATAGTAGGTGGACAGGCCCAGATAGAGCGTCAGCCCCGCCGCGATGGTGCCGACGCTGTAGAGCGCGATGGTGCCGCGCCGCCCGATCGCATCGGCAATGAAGCCGAAGGCGATGTAGCCGAAGATGCCGCCGACGCTCCATACCATCATGCCGCTGCTGACGAACGGCACGGCCGCCGCGCCGACCACGCCGCTCTTTTGGATCATCAGCGACAGGATGGTCGGCAGCCAGATGTTGGTGGTCCAGATCGCCAGCAGCGAGCCCAGCCCGAACAGCACGCCCACCATCGTGTTGTAGCGGTGCTCCGGTGTGAAAAGCTGCAACGGCACGAACCGCATGAACGCGCGGTCGTCGGCCCCCGCGCGCCGCCCGGCGGCAACCGCCTGGCGGCGCTCGCGCACCGCCTCGAACCGGTCGGGCTCCAGCATGCGCCGGCGCATGACGCCGATCAGGACCGCCGGCAGCACGCCGATGAAGAACACAATGCGCCAGCCGTAGCCGCCGATCAGCCCATAGGCCCAGGCGCCGAGGAACGCACCGAGCGCGCCGCCGGTCATCATGCAGCCGGCGATCTTGGCGCGGTGGCTTTCGCCCAGCACCTCGGCCAGCAGCGGAATGCCGACCATCAGTTCCGCGCCCGTGCCGAGGCCGGCAACGAAGCGGTAGATGGCGAAGTCCCAGATGCCCTGCGAGAACCCCTGCAACGCGGTGAACACGCTGTAGAGCAGGATGCTGAACGCCAGCGCCCGCACGCGGCCGATGTAGTCGGCCAGGATGCCGAACAGGAACCCGCCGAAGGCCCAGCCGAGCAGGCCCGTCATGCTGAGCAGGCCGCCCGCGCTGCCGATCTGCGCGAGCGTCGGGTGACCGCCAAGCAACTCGGTGAGCGCCGGGCGCAGCACCAGCGAGTAGAGGCTGAAATCGCCCGCATCGAGCGTCCAGCCGAGCCAGACCACCAGAAACACGAACCACTGATAGCGGCTGATCGCGCGCCATCCACTGAACTCGTGCCGCAGCCACTCCGGTTCCGTCGTTCATCGACGCCCTCCCTTACAGAAGACGCGAACCGGATTCCGTTGGGGAGAGTGGCATCCGCGCGCGGCAAGGCGCGGGCACAGCGAACGCCACTGCCCCCTCACCCTCGCGGCTGCCGGCACAACGTCGTCGCCTGCGGCACGCGGAGGCGGGTCGGCTCGTCGTCGGCTCATCATCAAGCGAAAGGCAAGACAAGCAGTTAGCGGCCCGTGGCGTCAAGCAGGATTGCAACTTGACGACGCCTCGGTCCAGGTCGGCCTGGATGGCAGGGCGCTGCGTGCAACCAGTCGCGGTCGCCGGAACGCGCCGCTGTGCGGCTGCGCGGACGACGAGCGCAGCGCGTTGTCCGGATTGCCTCCGCGTACGCCCGGCGGCACGGCGTCTCGGTAGTTTCACGCAAGAGCTGGCGGATTTTGGCGATATTGTCCGCCGACCGGCGATCAGATGCGTTTTCGACCCAATCAGGGAGGACCGACATGAACTCGCCCAGCACGGCACCGCAAGCCGAAGGCACCGCCGCAATCCGAAGCGATCGACAACACCGGACCGACGGCAATCGACCGCCCGGGTTTTGCCCAGCCGCAGCCGACCGCCGACCCGACGAAGTTCGAGGTCAAGCATCCCTCCGATAACCCGGCCTACAAGCGGATCGATGAGCTCAACCGGGAGCACAAGCTTGCCCCGATACCCTTCCCGCCGCCTCGCGGCCTGCCCGAGCCCCGGCTGACCCTTGCCGCGGTGCTGGGCGACAACGACGCGGCGTTGCAACGCCAGATCGCGGCCAAAGGTCAGATCGTGTTCCACGCCGCGGGCGATACCGGCAACACGCGCGGGCCGGAGAACCAGAACCTTGTCGCCGACAAGCTGGTCAGCGACTTCAACGAGACGGACCCGGGCGACCTGCCGAGCTTCTTCTTCCACCTCGGCGATGTCATCTACAGTTTCGGTGAAGCGCAATACTACTACGACCAGTTCTACGAACCCTATCGCGACTATCCCGCGCCGATCGTGGCGCTCGCCGGCAATCACGACGGCATGGTGGCACCCGGCACCAACGCGACGACGCTGGCGGCATTCCTGGAGAATTTTTGCGCGACCGAGTTCGAGGTGACGCCGGAGGTCGGCGGCCTGTCGCGCACGGCGCAAATCCAGCCCGGCGTGTTCTTCACCTTCGAGGCGCCGTTCCTGCGGATCCTGACACTCTACAGCAACACGCTGGAGGACCCTGGCGTGATCGCCGACGACACCATCGGGACGTCCCAGCTCGACTACCTGAAGGCGGCGCTCGGGCGCGTGAAGACCGAGGGGTTCGATGGGGCCTTGATCCTCGCCCACCATCATCCAGCCTATACCGCCGGCAGCAAGCACGGCTGGAGCGAGCAGATGCTGTCGCAGATCGATGCCATCTGCACCCAGACCGGCGTGTGGCCGCATGCCGTGCTGTCAGCCCATGCGCACAACTACCAGCGGTTCACACGGCTGCACGGGGCGACGCAGATCCCCTACATCATCTGCGGCAATGGCGGCCACGGCCTGGCCAAGCTGTCGCGCAAGGGGGCGGTGCCGTTGCGCACGCCGCAGGCCCTGCAGGTGACCGGCCATGCCGACAAGGTGACCCTGGAGAACTACGACGACCAGGATTACGGTTACCTGCGCGTCGTGGTCACCGCGTCGCAGTTGCGGATTGAATACCACCCGGCGAGTGACGGCGATGCGGCGAAAACGCCGGACGATTTCGTGACAGTGGACCTTGCGTCGCGCAAGCTGGTGCACTTCACGGGCTGATCGGCGGGCCGTCGCGGCGTTGACACCTGGAGGCGCCGCGCGTCAACCCGTCATGCCGGTGCTTGTCTCCAGCATCCACGAGTTTGCTGGCTGCACCAAGGCAAGTCGTGGATGCCGGCATGCGCCGGCATGACGAGATGCGCGATCGCGTGCGCGGCGGGCGGATCCGGTTGGTCCGCACCAAGGTCTGAGTGCGGTGCCGTGTGCACTACCCTCACCCTCGGCGCTTCGCGCCTCGACCTCTCCCGCGAAGGGCGGGAGAGGTGTACGCGAGTCCGCTCGGCCGGGACATACTCTACCCGGCATCCTCCAAGCCGATCGCGCGCAGCCGTGCCGTCTCCTCGTCCCAGCCGGCGCGTTCCTTGACGTTCAGGAACAGATGCACCTTGCGCTCGAACAGCTCGGCCAGCGTCGCCCGCGCCCGGGCGCCGATCGCCTTGATGCGCGCGCCGCCGTTGCCGATCAGGATCCCCTTGTGGCCGGGCCGCGTGACGTAGATCGTTGCCTCGATGCGCACCGAGCCGTCGTTGCCCTCGCGCCAGGTCTCGGTCTCCACGGTCGTGGCGTAGGGGACTTCCTCGTGCGTCTGCAAAAAGATCTGCTCGCGCACGATTTCCGCCGCCAGCAGCCGGTCGGGCAGGTCCGTCAGGTTGTCGTCGGGATACAGATGCGGTCCCTCCGGCATCGCGTCGGCAAGCGCCTGCACGAACGTGTCCAGCCCGTCGCCGGTCGCGGCACTGACCATGCAGGTCGCCTCGAACGGCGCCAGCGTGGACAGCGTTGCGGTCAGCGGCAGCAGGCGCGCCGGCGGCACCAGGTCGATCTTGTTCAGCACCAGCCAGCTTCGCCGCCCGGCCGCGCGCAGCCGCTCGGCGATGCCGCGCGTCTCGGCATCCGCGCCGGTCTTGGCATCCACCAGCAGCAGCACAAGGTCGGCATCCTTCGCGCCGCCCCAGGCCGCCGCGACCATGGCGCGGTCCAGCCGCCGGCGTGGGCGAAAGATGCCCGGCGTGTCCACCAGCAGGATCTGGCTGTCGCCGCGCGGCAGGATGCCGAGGATGCGAAACCGGGTGGTCTGTGCTTTCGGCGAAACGATCGACAGTTTTGCGCCGGTCAGCCGGTTGAGCAGCGTCGACTTCCCCGCGTTCGGCGCGCCCACGATCGCCACGAAGCCGCAGCGCACGGTCATGGGACCTCGCCGCGCTGCACCAGCCCGTTCGACCCGGCGCCGGTCGGTGCTGCACCACTGGGCGCGCCGCCACCCGATGCTGCGCCACTTGATGCTGCACCATTCGATGCTGTGCCACCCGCCCCGACGCCGCTCAGCAGGTCCTCGGCGGCGCGCTGTTCCGCGGCACGCTTGCTGCCGGCGGTGCCGATGGCGGAATAATCCCCGGCGGAGACCGTGACCTCGAACATCGGGGCGTGCGGCGGGCCGGCACGCGCGGTCACCTGGTAGTGCGGCAGTCCGAGGCCGCGCGCCTGCACCCATTCCTGCAGCGCCGTCTTGGCATCCTTCGGCGGGTCGGCCTGCGCCGTCATCACGCCGTCCCAGGCGCGACGGACGAAATCGCGCGCCCGAACGAGCCCACCGTCGAGATAGAGCGCCCCCAACGCCGCCTCCAGCGCGTCGGCCAGCACGGTGGCGCGCCGGCGCACCCCCGCCCGCGCCTCGCCCGGCGAGACGTTCAGCACCTCACCCAGGCCGATCGTCTCCGACACCTCGGCCAGCAGCGGCTGGGAGACCAGCCGCGCCAGCCGCCGGCCGAGATCGCCCTCCTGCTCGTGCGGAAAGCGCTCGATCAGCCACTCCGCCATCAGCAGGCCCAGCACCCGGTCGCCGATGAACTCAAGCCGCTCGTTCGAGCCGGTGCCGCGCGCGCCGCGCCGGGTCGCGGAGCGGTGGGTCAGCGCCTCGCGCAGCAGGGCGGGACGGGAGAAGCTGTGGCCGAGAATGGTTTCGAGCGGTTCGCTCAATGCCGGTACGAGCCCGGCCGGACGGCGCGCAAGGGCCGGTGTGTGATCGGTGGCCTGTGCGTGGTCAATGGATCGGCCGCATCAGCCGGCTCCAGCGGATCTCGAACGGCCACTCCCAGATTTCCCACCAGGGATAGTCCGCATCGACCGAGAAGAACATGAACTCCGCGCGGCCGACCAGGTTCTCCACCGGAACGAACCCGACGCCGTTCATGAATCGGCTGTCGGCCGAGTTGTCGCGATTGTCGCCCATCGCAAACACGTGATCCGGTGGCACCACGTACTCGGGCGTGTTGTTCATCTCGCCCTCGTCGGTCGCCTTCAGGATGTAGTGCTGCACCCCACCTGGCAGCGTCTCGAGATAACGGCGCAGCACCATGTGGATGCCGCTGTCGTCGGTCACGTAGTCGCCCGCCGGCTGGCGCGGCACCTCCACGCCGTTGATGTAGAGTTGGCCCTCTGTGACCTGGATGCGATCGCCCGGCAGCCCGACGATCCGCTTGATGTAATCGACGCTGGTGTCGCGCGGATACTTGAACACCGCGACGTCGCCGCGCTGCGGCAGCCGCCCGAAGATCCGTCCGGAGAACAGGTCAGGGGCGAAGGGCAGCGAGAAGTGCGAGTAGCCGTAGCTGAATTTCGACACGAACAAATAGTCACCCACCAACAGCGTGGGGATCATGCTGCCGGAGGGGATGTTGAACGGCTCATAGGCAAGGGTGCGAATGCCGATCGCGATCAGTCCGGCATAGACGATCGTCTTGACATTCTCGACCCATGCATTGGACCTGCGTTTCGCCTTGCTGATCGCCATGAACACATCCAGAAAATGCGGGCGGATCAAGCCCATGCCGCATGGGGCTGTCAAGCGCGTGGAGAAAATGTCACGCCGGCACGGCCGCAGGGCGATGGGGCGACCGGACCGACGGACCGGGGCGTCGCACCCTTGGTCGGCTCCGCGGCGCAGGCCCACCAAATGAGGCGGCTTGCCCGACGTCCGCCACCAGCATGCGGCTCGACGGACGTCCGCCAACAGCATACAGCGCCCCTCCCTTGTCCGACCCAATGCGGGTGGACTCCGAAAGTTTCGCCGTTTGTGGCGCTTAGGCGGTGATGCGGAGCAGGGGGCGCAAAGCTCCCGGTGAGGTTCAGGGCAGAGCGATCCGCATGCCGACCCTCACCGGCCACAGCGGTGGGGGTCACCGCGGGCCGACGCAGCCGGTCGGCGGACTCACGTTCTGAAGTACATCATCGGGGCGTTGGGGCGGCCCACGAAGCACTGATGCGTGAACCCATAGCGTTTGACGATGCTGAGCGCGTGGAGTGCGTTCGCCTTGCTGTTGCCGAAGTTGAGCAGCCTCGACGACCCGTCGGTGACAATCCAGCTACCCGCCAGTTGCTGCGCCACGACGGCGGCCGGATCGAAGGCGATGGCATCCTCGCCGGCCATTGCCCCGGACGGGGCATGACCGTTGACGGTGAAATACATCATCGGCGGATGCGGACGCCCGACATAGCAGATGCGATTGAACCCGTAGTGCACGATGACGTCCCTGGCCCGGTCGGCATTCGCCTGATGCGTGCCGAAGTCGAGCAGCCACTGGTCGCCGTCGACGATCTTCCAGCTTCCGGCGATCTCGCGGACCTGTACGCTTCCGGGGTCGATGGCGAGGCAGTCATCCGGTGTCGCAACGAGATCGGCGCCCAACTGCTGAGCGAGGTCGATCAGGCTCGTGGCGTTGAAATCGAACGACGGATCGGGATGGTTGCCGGGCGAGCCGGCAGGCCCCTGCTCGGTGGGACGGGCCACGAACGCCGTCCTGAACCCCTGCCCCTTCGCGGCATCAAGGTCGTAGTTGTGGGCGGCAACCATCAGGATCTCGGCCGGACTGACGTTCAGACTGGACACCGCCATCTGGTAGACGGCCGGGTTGGGCTTGTAGGCCTGCACGGTCTCGCCGGAGAGCACCTTGTCGAACGGCAGACCGGCGTGGGCGCGCAACGCCGTCCCGGTGGCGATGCTCATGTTGGACAGTACGGCCAGCGTGTAGTGCTGGTGCAGCGCCTGCATTCCGGCGGCGACATCCGGCCAGGGCGGCAGCGCGCGCCACAGATCGAAGAAGTCCTGGATCGCGGCGGGTGCCTGGCTGCCGAGCTGCTGGATCGGCAGCAACGCGGCCGTCGTATTCTGCAGAATCGTGTCCGGGGGCGTCCAGCCGTGGCCGGCGAGAACCTGGCCGACTCCCGCGCCATACCCCGCGAGCGAGCCGCTGGCGAACGCGGGGCCCTGGACCGCGATGCCATACTTGGCGTTCAGCGGCCCGACGCCCTGCGCCAGCCCGTCATAGAAATCGAAGACGGTGCCGATGATGTCGAAGGTCAGGGCTTTCAGGCGCATTGCAGCCTCCCCAATCAACGTGATGCCATACCGTCGGCATCACGTCCGTTTCCGATGCCGGCGGCGGACCCGCGACAGGCCCAGGTCGGCGGCGGCTTACCGGCCCATTTCGTGCCCATCTATGTCGTTCCCATCCATGGCGTGCCGGCCTATGGCACGACGGTGACGGCAATGTCGTGCGACTCGCGCGGCGGCTGGCCGGGCACGCGCATCAGCCGCAGATGAATCTCGGCGCGACCGGGCGCGCGCCCGAGCACGAACAGGGCCTGCCGCAGGCTGCCGCCCGGCGGTGCGTCGGGTGGTCGCTGTTGTTCCGGTCCGGCACTGGCCTCGATCGCCGGCGCCTCGCCGCTGACCGTCAGCAGCCAGACATAGCCGACCGAGCCGGCGCTGGTGAGAGGGATGACCGCCCTCTCACCAACACGCAGCGCCAGTTCAGTGGGTACTGCCAATGGTGACCCCGGCGTGCCAACCGGCGCCGTCGCGCCAGTAATGCTGCAACATGCCATCAGTCCGCAGAGCCACCACTTCCAGATCGAAGCCGAAGCTGCCTTCCACCAATGCCAGCACACGCGCGACACCGGATCCGAAGGTGGCGGACTTGGACCAGACCCAGTTGGTGTTCTGGTTGTTGCGCCACCAATGTTCGATCGCGCCCGATGGGTTCGCGACGACCAGCTCGAAATTGCCGTTGCCATTCTCGTCCGCCATGCCGTACTGGCCCTGGATCATGACCGGCGGCGAGGTGATGCCGGCGCCGAACACCTGATCCCCCTCCCAGGTCGCACCATTGCGCCAGAAATGCTGCATCTGGCCGGCGTGCAGCACGGCGACAAGCTCCAGTGCGCCCCAGGTGCTCTGGATCAGGCTGGCACCCATCGTGGCGATGTTGCTGCCGAAGGTCACGGTGGCTTCCCAGCCGCCCGCGCCGCGCCACCAATGCTGCAACTGGGTGCCGCCGACACCGACCACGACCTCGAAGTTTCCGGGGCCCCAACTGCTTTCGATGAAGCCGACCGCGCCGGTCGCGTTGTTGGGGCCGAATATCGGGCCATCCTTCCAGCTTGACGATGCCTGGTCGAAGTAGCGGTGATGCAGCCGTCCCGCCGTGGTGCGGTAGACCATCTCGAAGTTGCGGTTGTAGGTGGTGGCGGTGAAGGTCGGCGGATCGGCGACGTCGTTGCCCATCGTCTCGGCCTTGGCCCAGGGCAGGCTGGCGCTGGAATTGTCGCGCCACCAGTGGGTCAACGAGTTTCCCGCACTCGGCGCGATCAGTTCGAAATTGCGGTGCAGCGCGCCGTCGCCGCTCTCGAGCATCCCGCCGGCGTGACTGCGCCGCTTGGTCCAGGGATCGGGATTGGTCAGCCGCACGCCGAGCTTCGCGCTGCTGTCGATGCCGCACTGGCCGTACTTGATCAGCCAGTAGCCGGCGTTGCCGAGGTACTGGCCCCAGGAATTCTTCACGATCCAGCAGCCGAGTTCGTCGTCGAAGCCGACGGCGAGCATGATGTGACCGCCGAGGTCGGTCGCGGTGGAGACTTTCTCGTATGGCACGGTTCCGTGCCAGCCCTGGAAATCGCTCCAGACCTCGAAATAGACCACCAGCGGGCCGACGTTCTGGATCCAGTTCTTCTGGTCCTGGATGTTGTTGATCGAGGTGTAGGCAGGGACTTTCACCGTCCTGCCGTCGCGATTCGACGGCGGGGCATAGGCGGGCGGTGGGTGCATCGAGCCGCCGCCGCAGCCACCCGGCGGCGGGTTCCAGTACGGCCCCGAGCGGTTGCCGGGATCGCGGTCGACCCAGGGGACGCAGTCGAGATCGGTCACCCCGTTCGAGGTGAACCAATTGAGCACGTTGGTCGGGTCGCCGCACTGTCCGCACGGTACCTTGTTCGCCTCGATGTAGTCGCCTTCGGAACGGGCGCACCAGACGCAGTGTTCGATGCGCACCATGCACTCGACCAGGGCGGTCGAGGCGTAGATCCAGCAGTGTTCGCAGGGGTCCTGGTCGCGTATCGCGGTGACCCAGGGCCAGCCGAAGCGGTTGCGCCAGTCGACCACCAGGGGCGCCGGCGGCCCTCCCGCCGGCCCTCCCGCGGCGTGTGCGGCCGGCTGTGCGCCGGCGATCCCGCGCCCGGCCGGCGCCGCGCCCAGCACGCCACGCGCGGCAAGATCGTGTGCCAGCAGGGTGTTGTTGGGTGGCGCCGCGCGCACCAGGGCGGCGACGTCGACCCGCAACTCCGGCCGGGCCGGCGGCGGCTTGCCCAGCGCGCCAAGGGGCGGGCGAGTGATCGGCGCGTTGTCGGCGAGAGCCGGGTTGACCGTCCAGGTCAGCTTCTCGCGCACCAGCTCCTGACGAAGTTCGCCGTATGTTTGAAACGCCATGGTGTTGCTCCCGATTATTTTACCCGATATTGCATGCCGGGCCGGCATTTGCGGTCGCAGCCCCAGGGCATGATCGGCTTGGCGTCTCGCGGGGCGTGTCGCAGCAAGGCCGCCTCGATCCACATCGCCGACATTGTCACCTGGGGAGTGATCCGCCTCAATCACGCAGCGTAGGCCGGCAACCGGCCGCGAGGTGTGATGTAGATCACATTCGGAGGAGTTAATGTTTTCGACCGTTGATGATTGTGGTCCACGCTCCGTGCGGCGGCCCCGGTTTGCGGGCCATTTATTCGGCGTTATTCTACCGTTTCTTTTGCGTTAAGTCCGGTACGACCTCCGCGGCGCGCGCGCCGGGCATCGTCAGCAGATGGGTGCGCGACCGGTCACGCCTGGGGCACCGCCGAGATGATCACCTGGGCGAAGGCATAGGGATACTCGTCGGTCATGGTCAGCGCGACCATCGCGCGCATCCCCGGCGGCGTGATCGTGGCCAGCCGGTCCGCCGCCCCGCCGGTCATGTGCAGCGTCGGCTGCCCGCCTGGGAGATTGACCACGCCCGAGATCGGAGAAAAACACCCCCTTGCGGAATCCGGTCCCCAGCGCCTTCGCCGCCGCCTCCTTCGCGGCGAACCGCTTGGCGTAGGTCGCCGCCTGGATCTTCGCCGTCCGCCGCCCTGCCCTCGCCCGCTCGACCGGCGTGAACACCCGCTCGAGGAAACGGTCGCCGTGCCGCGCGATCACCGCCTCGACCCGGCGGATGTCGCAGATGTCGGAGCCGAGGCCGAGGATCATTTCAGTGATCAGTGATCGGTGATCAGTGATCGGTGATCAGGAGCGGGTAGCAGGGCCCGCGTGCGGCTTATCCCCGCGCTGCTGATCACTGACCACTGATCACTGATCACCGGACCCTACCCCTTTGCACGCTCGACGCCCTTGACGATGGACAGCGCGCGCAGGCCGGCGATGACTTTCGCCAGGTGCGCCAGGTCGCGCACGTCGACATCCACCAGGATCTCCATGAAATCCTGCTGGCGGTTCGCCGATCTGCAGCGCCGCCACCGAGCCCTCGTACTTGCTCACCGCGTTGGCCACGTCGGCGACCGCACTCGGCTCGTTGGCGGCGATCACGCTGACGCGGGCGGTGTGGCCGGCGCCGTTGCGCGGCAGGGCGTCGTGGTTCCAGTCGACGTCGATGAAACGTTCCGGCGTCGCGGCGAACGCCTCCAGCGTCGGGCAGTCGCGCGCGTGGATCGTCACGCCCTTGCCGGTGGCGATGATGCCGACGATGGCGTCGCCCGGCACCGCATGGCAGCAGCCGGCGAAGTGATACGCCATCCCGGGCACCAGGCCGGTGATCTCCATGTCGAAGTCGGCCTTGCCGGCCGGCTTGCCCGGGCGCGGCGGCAGCGCCGGCACCATGCGCGGGGCGCGCGGGGCCTGGCGCAGCTCCGGATAGGCGGCGTGCACCACGTCGCGCGCGCTGATATTGCCGTTGCCGACGGCGATCGTACAGGTCGTCGACAGCGGCGAACTTCAGCGCCTTCAGCGCCGGCTCCAGCACCTTCTCCGAGCCGTCCACGCCGGCCTGGCGGAACGCCTTGGCCAGCTCCGCCCGGCCGATGTCGAGATGCTGCTCGCGCTGCTGCTGGTGCACGAAGCGGCGGATCCGCGCGCGCGCCTTGCCGGTGACGACGAAGCGCTCCCATTGCGGCGACGGCTTGCCGCCGCGAGCGGTCATGATCTCGACCTGGTCGCCGTTCTGCAAGCTGGTAGCGCAGCGGCATCAGCTTGCCGTTGATCTTGGCGCCGACGCAGGCGTCGCCCACCTGGCTGTGCACGGCGTAGGCGAAATCCACCGGCGTCGCGCCGCGCGGCAAGCTGGATCAGCTCGCCCTTCGGGGTGAAGCAGAAGACCTGGTCTTCGTAGAGCTCCAGCTTGGTGTATCTCCAGGAACTCGTCCGGCGCGGCGGCGTTCTCCAGGATTTCCAGCAGGTCCTGCACCCAGCGGAACCGGTGCACCTCCTTGCCGTCGGGCTTGGCGTCGGGCGCCTTGTACAGCCAGTGCGCGGCGACACCGTTCTCGGCGATGTCGTTCATCTCGGCGGTGCGGATCTGCACCTCGATCTTCTGGTTGCGCGGCTCGCGCAGCGTCACGCCGGTGTGCAGCGCACTGGTAGCCGTTCGATTTCGGCGTCGAGATGTAGTCCTTGAACCGCCCGGCGATCACCGGATAGGCGGAATGGATCGCCCCAAGCGCGGCGTAGCAGGCCTCCTTGTTCGGCACCACGACGCGGAACGCCATGATGTCGGAAAGCTGCTCGAACGCCACGTTGCGCCGCTGCATCTTCTCCCAGATCGAGTAGGGCGACTTCTCCCGCCCGGTGACCTCGACCACCTTCACGCCGGACTGCTCGCAGACGCGCTTGAGCTCGTCGCGCACCTCCTCGATCACGTCGGCGCCCTGGCCGCGCAGGAAGTTCAGGCGGGCCTGGATGGTGTCGTAGGCCTCGGGGTCGAGCTGGGCGAAGGCCAGCGTCTGCAGCTCGGTCTTCACCGCGTCCATGCCGATCCGCTCGGCGAGCGGGGCGTAGATCTCCATCGTTTCGCGGGCGATGCGCTTGCGCCGCTCCGGGTCGGCGCACGAAATGCAGCGTGCGCATGTTGTGCAGCCGGTCGGCGAGCTTGACCAGCAGCACGCGGATGTCGCGGCTCATCGCCAGCACCAGCTTGCGGAAGTTCTCCGCCTGCTTGGTGCGGTCCGATTGCAGCTCCAGCCTGGTCAGCTTGGTGACGCCGTCGACCAGCCCGGCGATCTCCTTGCCGAAGCGTTCGGTGATCTCCGGCAGCTTGACCGACGTGTCCTCGATCACGTCGTGCAGCAGGCCGGTGGCGATCGAGGCGGTGTCGAGCCGATAGCCGGCCAGGATGTCGGCGACCGCGACCGGATGGGTGATGTAGGGGTCGCCGTTGTCGCGCTTCTGCGCGCCGTGCGCCTTCATCGCCAGCACGTAGGCGGCGTCGATCAGCGCGGTGTCCGCCTTCGGGTCGTAGGCGTGCACCTTCTCGGTCAGCTCGAACTGGCGGACGACCGCGGGACGCATGCGCGCTTCGGCGAAGGTGCTGCCCTGGGCGGCGCTGCCCTGGGCGGCACTGCCTTGCGCGACGCCGTCGGGCGCGTGCGCGGGCGCCCGGACCGCGTGTCCTGGGGCGCCCGGGGTCATGTCACGCTAGCGTCGCGCCCGGCCGCCGAGTTCCGCCTCGATGGCCGCCTCGATGTCCTCGGGCGACATCTCATCGTTCTCGGCCGGCAGGTTCGCCGACTCTTCCTCGGCCGCCACGTCCTGCAGGCCGAAGATGTTCTGATCGGTGGGGATCAGGTCGAGCACTTCCTCGTCCGCGGGCTCCGGCTCCGGCGCGCGCGACAGCGACTTCACCAGGTCCTGCTCGATCTTGCCGAGCTCGATGGTCTCCTCGGCGATCTCGCGCAGCGCGACGACGGGGTTCTTGTCGTTGTCGCGATCGACCGTCAGCTCCTCGCCGCGCGAGAGGTTGCGCGCGCGCTGCGCGGCCAGCAGCACGAGCTGGAACCGGTTGGGAACCTTTTGGACGCAGTCTTCTACCGTGACGCGCGCCATGCGCTCAGCCTCCAAGGCAAGTCGCTAGGGTGAACCCCCCATTTAGGCGGGTGCGGCGCACAAAGCAAGCTGGCCCCGGCGGCGGCAGGGCAATCGCCGGAAGGAAACAAGGCCGGGGCTTCGCCCCAGACCCCACCAAGGGGCGCTGCCCCTTGGAACCCCGCCAAGGGCAGCGGCCCTTGGAACCCGGCCTTTGGTCGGGCTGAGGGAGGGGTGCCGACGGGGACGAATGCACGGCGGTGATCCGCCGTGCATTCGTCCCCGTCGGCACCCCTCCCTCAACCCAACCAAAAAATGGAGTCCAGAGGCCGCTGCCTTTGGTGGGGGTCCAGGGGGCAAAGCCCCATAGGCGTTAAATTAGCACCTGATCGGGTACCGGATGTGAGGCTTTCGCGTGCGCGGTGGATTTGCGAGGCGTCGATGGATTGCCGGCCCGGCGCGGGCGAGGAGGCCGAGGCAGAGGTGCCCACGGACGCTGGCGAGCAGCATCATGGCGGCGATCTTGTAGACCCGCCACAGCGACGGCAGGTAGTCGGCGTCGAGCAGGTCCTCAGGGGGAAGATTCCAGGAACTCCTGGCTAAGATCGTCACACAGCAGGGCCAAGATGAGATGCGCGTAGAGCCAACTTCGCGACGCCTGGGGGGTTCGGGTTGGCAGCCGATCGATGTGCAGCAGCGACTTGAGCCGCTTGAAGGCCAGCTCGATTTGCCAGCGCAGCCGGTAGGCGGCGAGCACCTCCTCGGCCGGGTATCCCTCCGCCGGCAACGAGGTTGCCAGGATGATGAACTCGGCGGCGATCAGGCTGCGCGGATCGAGCGTCTTCTGCTTGCGGCTGGCCGAACGACGCAGCGTCTTGCAGGCGGCTGCGGCCGCTTCGGGTGGTTTGCGCCGGATGATCAGACGCAGCGGCAGGGTCGGCTGGAAGCGGGCCACGACGGCCTGCACGCTCACTTCGTGGGGCTGCGTGTCGTTCGGCAGTGTGGCGAGATGCTTGATCAGGTCGAATGGTTTGCCATCGGGTTTGAGCAGGCGCAACCCGTTCCAACGCAGCCGGGTGATGAAGTCGGCCTGTCCGTTGCTCTGCTCGCGAAAGCGTCGCAGACCCTTCGCTCCGGCGTAGTTGCGGTCGCCGATCCGCACCTCACCAGGCAGCGGTGCGCCACGGTCCACTGCCTCGGCACCGTGCTTGTCGGTCACTTCCAGATGGCTGAAACCGCCGCGACCCAGGTCGAACACCCCATGCACCCGCCAATCCGTCCCGCTGCTGGCGCGCTGGCTGATCGAGCTGCCATCGGCGGCGCGCAGGACGCGGCCCGGCCAGCGCACACTGGCCCCGGCGGACAGCACCGCCAATTGCGCCGACACCACCGCCTCGAGGAACTCGACCGCCTTGTCCAAGCGGAACTTGATCGCCGGATCACTCATCTCGGCCAGCCCGATCATCGACGCCCAGGCCGCCGTCTCACTGAGTGACAGCCCGCCAGGGCCGCGTGCCAGCGCCAGCCGTAGCAGGCTGGCGCCTTCCGCGATCTTGCGCTGTCGCTCGATCGCCCGGGTCCGCAACGCAAGCGCGTCGAGGTCCAGATCAGCCGGCAAGCGGCGCAACACCTCGTCGAAGTGGTCCGCCGGGAGAGATGCTGTGTGATGCATCTGCCCCGAGAATCGTACCGATTCGCGCCGTGTCAATGGCTAATTTAACGCCTATGGGGCAAAGCCCCCTGGTGGGTTTCAGGGCAAAGCCCTGACCTTGCTTCCTTCCGGCGATTGCCCTGCCGCCGCGGTACCTGTCGGCGCCGTAACTTGACAACGCGTCGCCCGACAGATCAGGTTCGATCGGGTAAACGATCGGACGGCCGAACGCCGCCCGGCAACTGGGGGATGTACAAGATGCGATACCGTCATGTGCTGGCGGCGACAGTGTTTGGCCTTGCCCTGCCGGCGGCCGCGCTGGCCCAAGAGTCCATCAAGATCGGCTTTCCCATCCCGCTTTCCGGCCCGACGGCGGTCTATGGCCAGCCGATCCTGAAAGGGGCCGAGCTCGCGGTGGCCGACATCAACGCCAACGGCGGCGTGCTGGGCCGTAAGCTCGAGCTGCTGCCGCGCGACAGCAAGGCCAACCCGGCAGAGGCGGTCCGCCTGGCGCGCGAGCTGATCGTGAAGAACGGGGTGGAGTTCCTGGGCGGCACGCTGACCTCGGCGGAAGCGCCCGCGGTCTCGACGATCGCCAAGGAGAACCACGTCGTCTTCGTCGCGCCCTCGGCGAAGACCGCCTCGCTGACCGACCCGGCGCACATCCACCCGTATATCTTCCGCGCCGCGTCCAACACGACGATCGAGGGCCAGGCGGGCGCGATCATCCTGGCGAAGTGGAAGGACGTTAAGACCGTCGCCACTATCGCGCCCGACTACGCCTATGGCCACGACGCGGTTGCCGCCTTCATCGCCAAGCTGAAGGAGCTCCGCCCCGAGATCACCATTGTCGATCAGCAATGGCCGCAGCTTGGCGAGGCGAATTTTTCCCCCTTCATCACGGCGCAGATGAGCAAGCATCCCGACGCGGTCTATTGCGATGAGTTTGCCGGCGACTTCGTCAGCTTCGTCAAGCAGGCGACGCCGCTCGGCTACTTCAAGGCGATCAACAATCGCCTGGTGGACGGCGGCGAGGTCGGCTCGGTCGACATCACCCGCACGCTGGGCAGCTCCTTCCCGGTCGGCATCTGGGCCAACGCCTATGATCCGGTGATCTGGGACGGGCCGAACCAGCCGCCGGCCGACATCACGTTCGACCAGAAGGTCGAGAAGGCGATGGGCAACAAGTACGGCTCGAGCTGGGCGATCCAGGGCTACGTGACGATCGCGGCGATCGCCCAGGGCATCGCCAAGGCCGGCACGACAGACGATGCCAAGGTCGCGGCGGCGATGGCAGGCATGACCTACCAGACGCCGCTCGGCCCGCGCACCTTCAATGCGACGAACCATGACGCCGATGCCGGCGAGTACCTGGGGCCTGGTGGTGACCGACCCCAAGTATCCATACCCCGTCATCAAGGATCCGACCTACTACAACCCCGCGCCGCCGGCCGGCGGTTGATCGCAGCCCGACGCAGCAGGGAGATCGGCCCGCCATCATGACGGTCTCCCTGATCGCCGCGCAGGTCCTGAGCGGCCTGACCACGGCGATGTTCCTGTTCCTGATCGCCTCGGGCCTGTCGCTCGTTTTCGGCGTCATGCGCGTGCTGAATTTCGCGCACGGATCGTTCTACATGATCGGCGCCTACCTGGCCTGGCAGGTGGTTAGCTGGCTGCAGCCGATGGGGGCGGATTTCTGGATCGCGGCGCTCGCCGCCGGCCTCGGCGTGGCGGTGCTGGGCGCCATCGTCGAGCGGCTGCTGCTGCGGCATCTGTATGGCTTGGAGGAGCTGTACCAGCTTCTGCTGACCTACGCGCTGGTGCTGATCCTGGGTGACGTCGCGAAATACACCTGGGGTACCGAGCAGCTTTCGGTGCACCGCCCGCCGCTGCTGGACGGCGGCGTCCAGGTGCTGGGCACCACGCTGCCGCTGTACAACCTGTTCATCATGCTGGTAGGCCCGGCAATCGCCATCGGCGGCGGCGTGTTGCTCAGCCGCAGTTCGGCCGGGCGGATGCTGCGTGCCGCCGCGCAGGACCGCGAGATGCTCGGCGCGCTGGGGGCCAATGTCGGCGCGCTTTATACCGGCATGTTCGTGGTCAGCTCGTTTCTGGCCGGTCTCGCCGGCGCGCTGATTACGCCGATTGAAAGCGTCGTGCCAGGCATGGACGTGCAGGTCATCGTGCAGGCCTTCATCGTCGTGGTGATCGGCGGGCTGGGATCGTTCTGGGGCACTTTTTGGGGTGCGGTGATCTACGGGCTGACGCTGTCATTCGGCATCCTGGCGTTCCCGGAGTTCTCGCTGTTCTCGGTCTTCCTGCTGATGGCGGTGGTACTGATCGTGCGGCCCTGGGGGCTGTTCGGGCGGCCGATCCGATGAGCGTGCCGCTGACGCGGCCGCTCGCCCGACCGGCCCCGCCGCTGGCGCGCCGCGTGCCGTGGACGCTGCTGATTTTCCTGCTGCTGCTGCCGCTGCCCTGGATCGGCTCGCGCTACGACGTGCTCCTGGTCAACCAGATCATGATCGACGCGCTGTTCGCCGTCAGCCTCAACCTGCTGCTAGGCACCACCGGCCTGGTGTCGTTCGGGCACGTGGCTTATTTCGGGATCGGCGCCTATGTCTGCGGCATCCTGATGAAGACCTGCGGGATGCCGTTCGTGATTGCATTTCCGGCTGCGGGGTTGGGCGCGGCCGCCTTCTCGCTGGTGTTCGGCTATTTCTGCGTGCGGCTGACGAAGATCTATTTCGCCATGCTGACGCTGGCCTTCTCGCAGATCATCTGGGCCGTCTGTTTCAAGTGGGACGCGGTCACCGGCGGCGATCAGGGCATTGCCGACGTGCCGTTTCCGGACATGCACTGGATGGGTGCGATCCCCGGCGTGGGCGATCTGACGCAGAACAGCAGGTTCTTCCTGCTGACCCTGGTGCTGGTGGCGCTGTCGATCGCCGCGATCGGGCAGATCACCCGCTCGCCGTTCGGGCGGATGCTGACGGCGATCCGCGACAATCGTGAGCGCGCGGCGTTCATCGGCCTGAACGTGCGCGCCTACGAGCTTGCGGCATTCGTCGTGGCGGCCGGGTTCGCCGGCCTGTCGGGTGCACTGTACGGCATCTTCACCCGCGGCGTGTTCCCCGACTACGTCTACTGGCCGCAATCGGCCCAGGTGATGATCATGACCATCCTGGGCGGCATGAACTTCTTCTGGGGACCGGCGGTCGGTGCCCTGGTGCTGGACTGGCTGAACCAGGAGATCACCAACTACACCCAGTACTGGCCGTTCGTGCTCGGCAGCATCCTGCTGGTGCTGCTGTTCGCGCTGCCCGGCGGCGTGCTGGGCGGTCTGGCGCGGCTGGGCGGAGCGCTGCGGCGGCGTATGGCGGGCCGCGATGAACCCCACGCGGCTCACCCCGACCAAGCCCACGCGGCTCGCCGCGATGCTTGAGATCCGCGGCCTGAGCAAATCCTTCGCCGGCTTCCGCGCGGTGAGCGATGTCAGCCTGACGGTCGAGCCGCGCCAGATCGTCGCAGTGATCGGTCCGAACGGCGCCGGCAAGTCGACCTTCTTCAACCTGATCACCGGGCATCTGCGCCCGAACGCCGGGCGCGTGCTGCTCGACGGGCGCGACATCACCGGGCTGCCGCCGCACCGCATCTGCGGCCTGGGCATGGGACGATCCTTCCAGTTGACCAACATCTTTCCGCGCCTGACGGTGCTGCAGAACGTGCAGGCGGCGCTGCTGGCGCATCGCGGGAAGGGCCGCGACTTCTGGTCGCGCTCGGAGCTGCTGTTCCGCGACGAGGCGGAGGCACTGCTCGCCACGGTCGGGCTCGGCACGGCGGCCGACGCGACCGCCGGCACGTTGGCCTACGGCAACCAGAAGCAGCTTGAACTGGGCATCGCGCTGGCGTCGGATCCGAGCGTGCTGCTGCTCGACGAACCCACCGCCGGGATGTCGGCGGGCGAGACCCACGAAACCATTTTCCTGCTGCAACGCATCGCCGCCGAGCGCGGCTTGACGCTGCTGTTCACCGAGCACGACATGGCGGTGGTGTTCGGCATCGCGGAGAAGATCGCCGTGCTCTACCAGGGCCGCAAGCTGGCCGAGGGCGCGCCCGAGGCGGTGCGCGCCAATCCCGAGGTGCGCCGCGTCTATCTCGGGGAACAGGCCTGATGGCCCTGCTGTCGGTCGAGGACATCCGCACCGCCTATGGCCTGAGCCAGGTGCTGTTCGGCCTCTCGCTCGAGGTGGAGCCGGGCGAGTGCGTCTGCCTGCTGGGCCGCAACGGGGTCGGCAAGACGACCACCATGCGCTCGATCATGGGGCTGACGCCGCCGCGCGCGGGCCGGGTGGTCTGGCACGGGCGGGACGTCGCGGGCTGGCCGCCCTACCGCATCGCCCGCGCCGGCATCGGCTTCGTGCCGGAGGATCGCCGCATCTTCGCCGAGCTGAGCGTGTGGGAGAACCTCGACGTCGCCGCGCGGGCGGCGCGCCGCCCCGGACGCTGGACCATTCCGCGCGTCTGCGAGCTGTTCCCGGTGCTGGCCGAACGGCGTGACCAGCGCGGCGGGTTCCTCTCGGGGGGCGAGCAGCAGATGCTGACCATCGCCCGCGCCCTGGTGGGCAATCCCGAGCTGCTGCTGCTGGACGAGCCGTCGGAGGGCCTCGCGCCGCTGGTGGTCGCGCTGCTGCGGGAGAAGATCGCCGAGCTGAAGGCGGAGGGGCTGACCATCCTGCTGGCGGAACAAGGGGTGGCGTTCTCGCTGGCGCTCGCCGACCGGGTCTATGTGCTGGAGAAGGGCGCCGTGCGCCACGCCGGGCCGGCGGCCGAGTTGCGGGATGATCCGGCGCTGCTCGACCGGCTGCTCGCGCTGTAGAGCGCTTTATCCTGAGTGGAATCGCCGGCCCACCTGCCGTTGCGTCCACCTGTCATTGCGAGGAGCGTGGCGACGAAGCAATCCCCTGCCTCCGGGGAAGGAGATTGCTTCGTCGCTGCGCTCCTCGCAATGACAGATGTGGCCGGCGATGGCGCGGGCGGCGGGGCGGACTGCGGGCCGTGCCGCGGCTGTCGTCCAGGCGGTCGCGACAGGGGGCGAACTTATCCGCAATTGACTGAGCCACCCCCGTCATGGCGGGTACCGGCCGAGCATCCAGGACGTGACCGCGTGCAACAACGAAGGTCGACGCCGCGGACCGGCCTGGGCGTGGTCATCCGGTTGCGGTTGTTGCGTCAGACCGGCCTCGGCATGGTCATCCGGCTGCGGTTGTTGCGTCAAAGTCGGGAGCGGTTGGTATGGCTCCATCAGGCTCTCGATCGTCCGATCTGGGTATTCCACGGCGGTGTCGAGCAAGCGGATGAAGTGGTCGACGAAATGGCGCACCTTGACCGGGTCGTACTGACCGGCATCGAAGATGACCGAACAATCGCGATCTTCGTCATGCTCGCGAAAGGTCACGATGAGGATCGTGGGCATCGCGGTGTTGCCCCGATCGACCGGGCTGACCTCCAACCCGGTCAGGGCGAGGCGCGCCTGAACGAATGAGTGACAGTGCACGCGAATGTCGGGCAACGTCACGCCGCGCGCGCCCAGCTCCGCGGACAGTATCTCGCGTGGGATTTCGCTGTGCGCCATTGCCTGCGACACAACCTCCCCGACGATCCTGGTCCAATCGCGGAATGATGTTGTCGGTTCGCAGTGCAGCTTCAGGTCAATTGGATTGAGAAAGCTGCCGATCATATCCTGCAAGGCCCGGCGCTTGCGGAGGTCGACGTAGGTGCCGATGACGACGGTCCGCTCGCCGGTTGCAGCGGCCAGCAACGCCGCAAACGCCGCCAGCCGTACCACGTACGGGGTTGTGCGTTCCTCGCGTGCGAACTCGACCGTTTGGCGCGCCGTCTGCGGTGTCATGGCCCAGCGGATAAGCCCCTCGTCGGGATCCACGCCGGCGACCGGTGCGTCGCGCCTGAAGGGCAAATCAGGCAAGGGCGGCAATGACGCGAACTGGCTCTGCCACCACTCGACCTGTTTCTGGTAGCGTGGGGCCTCCGGGCGCAGCGCCTTCCGCTGCCACGCCGCGTAGTCGCCATATTGCAGCGGCTCGTACTCGGGCAGCGGCGATGGTTCACCGCGTACCCTGGTATCGTAAACCAGACCCAGCTCGCGCGTGAACACCGCGCGCGAAGAGGCGTCGCAAATGGCGTGGTTCGTCGTCTGCACCAGCCAATGCTCGTCACCGCGCACCCGGATCAGCGAGAACCGCAGCAGCGGGCCGTCCTGCAGGCCGGTGAATTGGTTTCGTTCCTGCTGTACCACCAGCCGGGCCACGGCCTCCGGATCGGGCGCGCCGGCGACATCGACAGTGGGCATAGGCACGGGCGCCGCCGGGTGCACGATCTGGACCGGCCGGTCATCGACGCGGCCAAATGTCGTGCGCAGGGATTCGTGGCGTCGGACCATGAAGTCGGTGGCTTCGCGCAGGGCGTGGATGTCAAGCGAGCCAACCAGGCGATACGCGGTGGTATCGGCGAAGTGCGCTGCCCACTCCGGGGTTGGTGCGTGCTTCCAGATCGCCTCCTGAACGAATGACAGTGGCACAAATTCAGCGCGTGGAATGCGAGCGAGCGGCATCCCATCCGCGCTTGGCGCCGCTATCCCGTCGATCGCGGCGGCCAATTCGGCGAGGGTCGGATGTTCGGCGATCATGCTCAGGTCGATCTCGCGCCCCAGCGCCTCCTGAACCCCGGTGCCGATCGTCGCGGCGGCCAGTGAATCGCCGCCGAGCTCAAAGAAATCGTCATCGCGGCTGATTTCCGTCGCCTCGAAGGCCTCCTCCCAGAGTTCGGCAAGCAACGCCTCGGTTGCGGTCTGTGGTGGCGAGACCGGCTTGTCCTCGGACACCAGCAGGTCACGCCAACGCAACTCTTCGCGGTCGATCTTGAAGTTGGCCAGCCGCGGCAGTTCGGGAAGGATCACGATCGTGCCCGGCAGCATGAAATGCGGCAGGAGGTCGGCCAGCATGGCGCTCACATCACGCGGCGACAGGTCGGCCGCCGTCGGCTCGACTTCGCAATAGACCGCCAGCGATCGAGGCTCGCCGCTCTCGTTCCGCCTGACCACCACGGCGGCATCGCGGACCCCCTGGCAGGCCCTCAACGCACTCTCGACCTCGCCCGGCTCGATGCGCTGGCCGCTGAGTTTGATCTGCTGGTCCTTGCGCCCGACGTATTCGATCAGCCCGTCCGGCCGCCGCAGCGCCTGATCGCCGGTCCGGTAGACGCGCGCGGATGGATCCTCGGGGTCCGTCGTGAAGGCGCGAGCGGTCGCCTCCGGATCCTGCCAATAGCCGAGTGCAACCGAGCGGCTCGCAACGACGACCTCGCCAACCTCGCCATCGGCGACCGCATCGTCGTTGTCATCGAGGAGCATCAGGCGCTGACCCGGTGGCGCTCGGCCAACCGGCAGCCGGAGGCTGGTCCCACGCAGCGCCTCGTCGACGATCCATTGCGCATGCGCGCCACCCTCGGTTGACGAGAACCCGACACGCACGCGCACATGCTCCGCACCGGCCCGCCAGACCATTTCGATATCATCCCAGTCGACCCGGTCCCCCGCCAGGCTGACCAGCCGCAACGTCTCAAACCGCTGCCCGGGCGGGAGCGCTTCAACGAGGTAGCGGAACAACCTCGGGACCGACCAGACGACGGTGACGCCGCAGGCGCGCAGCTTTTCGGCGAGAGCGGCCGGTGACAGATCGGTCGGCGGCAGACAATGCAGCGACGCGCCGTTGAGCAGGCTGCAAAAGGCATTGATCAGGTTCAGGGTCAGGTTGGGCGAGTTGAACGCAACCAGGCGATCCGCCGGCCCGAGCCGCATCGTGTTGGTCAGCTGCCAGATGTAGTGCAGCAGGCTGCGATGGTGCCGATGGACGCCCTTGGGGCGACCGGTCGATCCCGAGGTGTACGTGATATAGGCCAGATCATCCGGCCGTGCCCGAGCCGCCCCCGATAACGAGGGACAGTCCCCAAGTGCTTCCAGGTCGAAGATCGGGATGTTGTCAGGAAGAACGGCGCGCATGCCAGCGGCGAGATCCCCGGCCGAGAGAAGCGCGGCGACGCCCGCATGCGCCACGATCAGATCGTTGCGCTCGGCCGGATCGTCGGAGTTGAGCGGGACGAAGGCACGCCCCGCAGCCAGGATCCCCAGCATCGCCGCGGCATAACGCGCCTCATTGCGCAGCAGGATCGCCACCTGACCCGGCCGGTCCGCTGTTGCGGCACCGATGATCGCGGCGATGCGGCCGACCAGCAGCGAAAGGTCAGCATAACTCAGCGAGCTCGTGTCATCGCTGACCGCCGGTCGGCGAGGATACCGGGCGACTATCGCATCGAACCGGTCGGTGATCGACCCATCAAGCGCCGTCTCGGGGAACGAGTCGAAGGGCAAATCCGTGGCGCAATCGTGGTCGAGCGGCAGCATTGCGATTTCGTCCCCCATCCTGCCCATTGTCAGGCGCGCAAATCCGGTCGAAGGGCATGCCGCATGCCGCGGTCGGTTCCACCTGTCATGGCGGGTGGCGCCCCACCCTCCACGGCATGATCGCGCGCAAGAATGAAGGTCGCCGATGCGGAGTGGCCTCGGCATGGTCATCCGGCTGCGGGTCTTGCGTCGTATCGGCCTCGACAGGGTCAGGCAACTGCGGTTCCTGCGTCAACATTGGGGGCAGTTGGAATGGCTCCACCAGGCTCCCGACCGACCAGTCGGGATACTCGACCGCCGTGCCGAGCAATTGGCAGAAGCTGTCGATGAAGCGGCGCACCTTGACCGGATCATACTGACCGGCATCGAAGATAGCCGAACAATCGCGATCTTCCTCATGCTCGCGAAAGCTCACGATGAATATCGTGGGCATGGCCGTGTTGCCGCGATCGACCAGGCTGACCTCGACCCGCTCAGGGCGGGGCGCGCCTGAATGAACGAGTGACAATGCACGCGAATGTCGGGCAACGTCACCCCGCGCGCGCCCAGCTCCGCGGACAGCAGATCGCGCGGGATGTCGCTGTGCACCATCGACTGCGAGACGATCGCCCCGACGATCCCGGTCCAATCACGGAATGATGCCGTCGGTTCGCAGTGCAGCTTCAGGTCAATTGCGTTGAGAAAGCTGCCGATCATGTCCTGCAACGCCCGGCGCTTGCGGAGGTCGACGTAGGTGCCGATGACGATGGTCCGCTCGCCGGTTGCAGCGGCCAGCAATGCCGCGAAGGCCGCCAGCCGTACGACGTACGGGGTTGTGCGTTCCTCGCGTGCGAATTCGACCGTTCGGCGCGCCGTGCGAGGTGTCATGGCCCAGCGGATAAGCCCTTCGTCGGGATCCAGGCCGGCAACCGGTGCGTCACGTCTGAAGGGCAAATCAGGCAGGATCGGCAACGAAGCGAAGTGACTATGCCACCACTCGATTTGGTTCTGGTAGCGTGGGTCCTCGGGGCGCAGCATCTTCCGCTGCCACGCTGCGTAGTCGCC
Organism: uncultured Alphaproteobacteria bacterium; assembly: GCA_963773345.1. Classification (GTDB taxonomy): domain Bacteria; phylum Pseudomonadota; class Alphaproteobacteria; order Acetobacterales; family Acetobacteraceae; genus Palsa-883. The sequence goes on from CAVZBG010000011.1 coordinate 1,219,631, forward strand.
GTATTGCAACGGCTCGTCCTCGGGCAGGGGCGGTGGTTCACCGCGTACCCCGGCATCGTAGATCAGACCCAGCTCGCGCGTGAACACCGCGCGCGAAGACGCGTCGCAGATGGCGTGGTTCGTGGTTTGCACCAGCCAATGCTCGTCATCGCGCAACCTGATCAGCGAGAACCGCAGCAGCGGGCCGTCCTGCAGACCGACAGGTCGGTTTCGTTCCTGCTGTACCACCAGCCGGGCCACGGCCTCGGGATCGGGCGCGCCGGCGACATCGACAGTTGGCATGGGCACGGGTGCCGCCGGGTGCACGATCTGGACCGGCCGGTCCTCGACGCGGCCAAATGTCGTGCGCAGAGATTCATGACGTCCCACCATGAAGTCGATCGCTCCGCGCAGGGCGCGGATGTCAAGTGAGCCAACCAGGCGATACGCGGTGGTATCGGCGAAGTGCGCTGCCCACTCCGGCGTTGGTGCGTGCTTCCAGATCGCCTCCTGAACGAACGATAGCGGCAGAGGTTCGTCGCGTGGAACGCGAACGAGCGGTATCTCATCCGAGCTTGCTGCAGCGATCCCATCGATCGCGGCGGCCAGTTCGGCGAGCGTCGGATGGTCGGCGATCATGCCTAGGTCGATCTCGCCCCCCAGCGCCTCCTGAACCCCGATGCCGATCGTCGCGGCGGCCAGTGAATCGCCGCCGAGCTCGAAGAAATCGTCATCGCGGCTGATTTCCGTCGCCTCGAACGCCTCCTCCCAGAGTTCGGCGAGCAACGCCTCGGTTGCGGTTTGCGGTGGTGCGGCCGGTTTGTCCTCGGCCACCAGCAGGTCACGCCGACGCAGCTCTTCGCGGTCGATCTTGAAATTCGCCAATCGCGGCAGTTCAGGCACGATCGTGATCGTGCCCGGCAGCATGAACGGTGGCAGGAGGCCGGCCAGCCTGGCGCTCACATCTCGCGGCGATAGCGCGGCAACCGTCGGCTCAACCTCGCAATAAGCCGCCAGGGACCGAGGGATGCCGCTCTCGTTCCGTCTGACCACAACGGCGGCATCGCGGACCCCTTTGCAGGCGGTCAACGCACTCTCGACCTCGCCCAGTTCGATACGCATTCCACTGAGTTTGACCTGCTGGTCCTTGCGTCCGACATATTCGAGCAGCCCATCCGGCCGGCGCAGCGCCTGATCGCCGGTCCGGTAGGTACGCACTGTGGGATCCTTGTGGTCCGCCGCGAAGGCGCGAGCGGTTGCCTCCGGATCCCGCCAGTAGCCGAGCGCGACCGAGCGGCTGGTGACAACGATCTCGCCGACCTCGCCGTCGGCGACTGGATCGCCGTTGTCATCCAGGAGCACCAGGCGCTGACCTGGCGGCGGTCCGCCGACCGGCATCCGGACGCCGGTCCCGCGCAGCGTCTCGTCGACCACCCATTGCGCGTGTACCCCGGCCTCGGTTGATCCAAAACCCACAAGAATGGTCACGTGCGGCGCGCAGCCCCGCCGGACCACGTCGACATCGCCCCAGTCGGCCCGGTCCCCTGCCAGCCTCACCAGCCGCAACGTATCGAACCGCTCCCCGGGCGGGAGGGCATCGACAAGGTGGCGGAACAATCTGGGGACCGACCAATGCACCGTCACGCCGCACGCGCGCAGCTTTTCGACGAGAGCGGCCGGCGCAAGATCGGTCGGCGGCAGGCAATGCAGCGACGCGCCGTTGAGCAGGCTGCTAAAGGCGATGATCAGGCCTTCGGTCACGCTGGGCGAGTTGAATGCAACCATGCGGTCCGCCGACCCGATGCGCATCGCATTGGTCGCCTGAAGGGCGTAATGCAACAGACTGCGATGGTGCCGTTCGACCCCTTTGGGACGACCGGTTGACCCCGACGTGTACGGGATATAGGCGAGATCGTCCGGTCTTGCCCGTGCCGTCCCTTGTAACGGCGGGTATGCCGCAAGCGCATCCAGGTCGACGATCGGGACGTCGTCGGGAAGAAAGCCGTGCATGTCACCGGCGAGAGCTCCGGTCGTGACGAGCGCGACGGCGCCGGCATGCGCCACGATCAGTTGGTTGCGCTCGGCCGGATGATCGGCGTTCAGCGGGACGAAGGCACGCCCCGCAGCCAGAACGCCCAGCATTGCCGCCGCATAGCGCGCCTCATTGCGCAGCAGAATTGCCACCTGGCCCGGGCGGTCCGTTGTTGCCGCGCCGATGGCAGCGGCGATGCGGCCGGCCAGCAACGAAAGGTCGGCATAGCTCAGCGACCTTGTGTCATCGCTGACCGCTGGTCGGCGCGGATACCGGGCGACGATCGCTTCGAATTGGTCGGTGATCGACCCATCAAGCGCCGTCTCGGGGAACGGTTCGAAGGGCAAATCCGAGGTGCAGTCGCGGTCGAGCGGCAACATTTTGAGTCCGTCCCCCATCCTGCCCCTTGTCAGGCGCGCAAATCTGGCGGAATTGCGTTCGCAGGTGAAGTGGACCGTTGACCGGCTCAAACAATCCGGTCAAGAGCGACCGCCTGCATATCAGACTGATCCGCGTGCCCGCTTCGTTGGTCGGACGCGGCAGCGCGGAAAAAGGTGACCGCATGTCGGGAATGCTGGTTGGGTGGCATGGCTGAACCAGGCCTGACGTTGCCGATGGTGCTGCAGCGCGCGATGGCCGCGCAGCGTCGCGGCGACACTGCCCAGGCTGAATGGCTATGCAAGGCGGTGCTGGCAGCGCAGCCCGACCATGCCGACGCGCTGCACCTGCTGGGGGTCGTCGCGCACCAGCGCGGCCGAAACGAGGCGGCGTGTCAGCACATCCGCGGCGCGATAGCGCTCGGGCTGGCGTCGGCCGAAGCGCATGGGAATCTCGGCACGGTGCTGTGTGCGCTGTCGCGTTTCGCGGGGGCGTTGGAACATTTCGATCGGGCGCTGGCGATCGGTCCGGCCACGGCCGAGATGCACAGCAATCGCGGCCTGGCACTTTACGAACTGGCTCGTTTCGACGAGGCGCTGATCAGCTACCGCGATGCCCTGGCGCTGCGGCCGGATTTTGCCCAGGCGCATGCCGGTCTCGCCACGGTGTTGTGCGTGCTGGGGCGATACAACGAGGCGGTCCGCCACGAGGCGCGCGGGCTCGCGCTCCGCACAGACTGGAACAGCCGGATGGACCACCTGGTCGTGCAGGAGCGGTATGCCGAAGCGGTCGCGTTGCTGGATGCAGCGATGCCGGCGGCGTTGCAACATGCCGCCGGGGCCGCTGCGACGCAACCCGCACCGGCGATCGGCGGCCCGATCAGGCGCGTGGTCGTCGATTGTGGCCATCACCTGATGCACCCGGCCGAGGCGGCCGATCTCGCCGATGCCTGCGGGCTTCCGGTGCAGCTCATCGATCTGTCCGTTGCCGCACCGGCCGACTACGGCGCGGCCGCGGATACGTTGGTGATCTATTCGCATGGCATCCGCATGGCAAAGGCCGGCACGTTACGCGCGGTCAAGGCGGCAGACCCGACCTGTCCGGTCGTCGCGTGGAGCTTCGCCAATCACATGGCCTACCTGGCGAATGCATTGCTGACCACCGCCGCGGACATCACCTTTCCGGCGCACGTGACGCCGGTCGATTATCTGGGTCGCTGGGCGCGCGGGCGGCTGGGACAAGTCGTGCCGCTGGCACTATTCCAATGGTCGCGTCCAACTCTTGCCCGGCTGTACCGCGCGTGCCGCAACGAGGCGCGGACCGACGCCCTGAGCGGGCATTTCTCGCTGTACGGCGTGGCCTGGCGACGCAATCGGCTGATCGCCGATGCGATCGAGCAGTGGCCGGAGGCTGACCTGTCGCTGCGCCGTGGGTGGACCTATCACGAGCGCTCGCCGCTGGACCGGTTCCTGAGCTGGCGGCGCCGCAAGACGTCGGTGGCTCTGCCGGTGAGCGGGGACCTGTCGATGCGCTTTTTCGATGCGCTGGCGGCCGGGCAGGTGCCGATCGTGCCGCGCGACATCCTGGATTTCGACCGGGTCGTTCCGCCGGACGATCAGGCACGCCTGCCGATCGTTCGGCTGGAGAGCTACGATGTCGATACGTTGCGGGCAGCGCATGCCCAGGCGATCGCGGCGTTCGACCGCGGCGGCGAGGCCGCGGCGGAGGCACGTCAGCAATATGTGCTGCGGCATCATATGCTGGCGCACCGCATCCACGACATCGTCGCGCATGTGACAGCCACGGCGCCGGGCCGACCCGCATCGCCACTGCCGACGGCGTCCGCGTGACCCCCTGCATCGTAGGCCGCTGACGTTCCGGGTTGACGCATGACGGCATCGTGGTCCGGGTCGCGGCGAAGCTTGCAGGGCGGAAGGCGGCGGGGCTGATCCGCCTCCGTTCACGCCGCTGTTCCGGGATCGTGCCGTGACCACAGCTTCCTGGGTGCGGTCATCTGGTAGCTGCGTCGCACCAGTTGCGCGACCTCGTCCCAGTCGACCGCGCCGTGCAGGCGGACGCCGATCCAGCCCTTGTGGCCGACATAGGGGGGACGGAAGAAGCGGTCGGGGGCGGCCTCGATCAGGATGGTCTGCGCGCCCGTCGGGGCCTTGCACCACAGCGCGGGCGTGGCGTTGTCGGCGGTGAACATGGTGAAGATCTTCTCGCGCACGCGGAAGGTCGGGATCTCCCAGGTCTCGCGCTCGATCGCCTCCGGCAGGGCGAGGCAGATCGCGCGCAGGCGGGTCAGCGGGGCGGCTGGGCGCTTCACGCCTGGGATTTCGCCAGGTGGGATTTCGCCAGGTCGTCGAAGGCCTTCAGCCGGGCGATCAGCGCCGGCATGGCGCGCAGCGGGATCATGCTGGGGCCGTCGCTGGGGGCGTGGTCGGGGTCGGGATGGGTCTCGATGAACACCGCGGCCACGCCGACCGCCAGCGCGGCGCGGGCCAGCACAGGCGCGAACTCGCGCTCTCCGCCCGACGCGGTCGCCCTGCCCGCCCGGCTGCTGCACCGAGTGCGTCGCGTCGAACACCACCGGGTAGCCGGTGCGCGCCATGATCGGCAGGGCGCGGAAGTCGTTGACCAGCGTGTTGTAGCCGAAGCTGGTGCCGCGCTCGCACAGCAGGATGCTGTGGTTGCCGGTGGAGGCGATCTTGGCCGCCACGTTGGCCATGTCCCAGGGGGCGAGGAACTGGCCCTTCTTGACGTTGATCGCCCGGCCCGGTCCGTCCGGCGGCAAGCAGCAGATCGGTCTGGCGGCAGAGGAAGGCGGGGATCTGCAGCACGTCCACCGCCTCGGCCGCGGGGGCGCAGTGCTCGGGGGCGTGCACGTCGGTGAGCGTGGGCAGGCCGGTCCGGGCGCGCACCTCGGCGAGGATGGCGAGGCCGGCCGCCATGCCGACGCCGCGCGCGGCGGTGGCGCTGGTGCGGTTGGCCTTGTCGTAGCTGGACTTGTAGATCACTGGCACGCCCGAGGCGGCGGACAGGTCTCGGAGCGCGGCGGCGACCTCCAGCGCGTGGCGCGCGGGATTCGATCTGGCACGGGCCGGCGATCAGGGCGAACGGCAGGTGGTTGGCGACGGCGATGTCGCCCACCCGCACGGTACGGTACCCTGGGCGTTGCCCTGGGCACGGCCCGGGGTGCTGCTGAGACTCCAGCATTGGCCAGCTCCTTCACGGCCCGCCGCGTATACTCCAATTGCCCGTTCGCCGAAGCCGCCGGGCACCTCGACCGATGTCCTTTCAACCCTGGTTTCGGCAAGCCCAAACACGGTTCGCCCGCGGATTGCCGGCGTGCGAGCCGCGCCTTCCGGCCAACCTACGCCGCATCGGCGTGGCTGCGCTTGACGGTGTGGCCCAGCGACAGCGGATCGGCCGGCGTTGCCATGGCGTCGGCCGACGCGTCCACGCGGTTGTCGAGCAACGGGTTGTCGCGCCGACTCTCTTCGAGAAGCTGGATGACCTTGGCCAGCTTCTGCTCGCTCAGGATGGCGAGTTCGAGCGTCATCTGCTCGCGGTGCTCCGCGAGCTGATCGTCCCGCCGCTGCGTCATCAGAATGAGCGCCGTAATGCAGAGGGCCGTGAGCGATACCGCCAACTCCAACCAGGAGAAAGGTGGCGGGTCGATCGGTGTGTAACCCAAAGTAAGTACCAGGAGATTGCCGCCGGTCCAACACAGGACGCCCGCGACCAGCAGGCCAATAAATCCCGGGCGGCCGAGCAGATCGACCAGGCGTGCCACCACGCGCTGAACCCGTGTGGCGGCCCCGTGGTGATCCGCATATAGCCCGACCGTGGCGCGGATCGTCTGTTCGACATGCTCGGGAAGGGTGGGCGTTGGCGTGTCCACGTCAGGCACCGCGCCGGCGGCGAACGCCCGGCACACCGCTGGCGGTGGCTGCGACGCCGGCGGAACAGGGCGGCGCGCGGCGCTCGGATATGGCGTGCCGCCGAGACGCGCTGTCAGCACGCGCGCAACGCGCAGGTGGCCGCTGCGCGACACCGTTCGGGACCAACGGCTGATGGCGCGAGCACGCCATCAGCGTTCGCGCGGCGTCCGGCGCCGAGACGGCATCACCGGCGCCGCTGGCGCGTGCGGTCACCGGCCGCACATGGCGTCGAAGGCGCCCTTACGCAAGCGACACGCGGCGTGCGGCTGAATTGACCGTTCAATGCGCGGTTCATGGGAGGGGACGCTGTGCGACAGCGCCACCAGGGTTGTCCGGCTGCCTGATCCGACCTGCTCATCGTCGGTCGATGCCCGGCGATGGCATCAGTGGGGAAATCGTGTCGGTGGCTTGCGTCCGAGCGGTCCCGCCTGATGCAGCGGATCCATGATTCGCGATCATCCATTGCGTACCCATCATAAGAATCATGAGCAGCACGTAGGCGACCGCCAGGGAACCCGGATTCGGGCGGGCGCCGAACAATCCCCGATGCGACGGGATGGCGGGGCCCGCCCGACGGGGCAAAAACGCGATCAGCGCGGCGATGTTGGTCACCGGACCCGGGCGTGCCGGGGTCCCGCCGGGCAGCTCCGCGATCGAGGCCGTCAATCGTTGGATCGCGGCTTCCCCCGGCAGCCCGGCAAGAGTTGCGGCCTCCTGCCAGGGGTCGAGGCCCACTCTTGCCAGCGCCGAAAGCACGCTGAGCGGCATCCCATGCCGGTCCTCGGCGACGGTTGCGTACAGAAAGTCATTGAACGCGGAAGTGAGGCGAGCCGCCGCGGCGGAGCGCGTCGTATCAGTCAGTGAATGTTGTTGGATTGGTGAAAACACTGGCATGCCGATGAAGCAGGAGGGGGGCCGTCGCGGGCATTGAACCACAACAATATGGGACGGCAGCGAGCGGCGTCAGGGTCGGAAACTACCTAGAGCGGTTCAGCCTGACCGGAATCGCCGATCCCCTTGTCATTGCGAGGAGCGCAGCGACGAAGCAATCCCCTGCGTCAGGGGCTGGAGATTGCTTCGTCGCTGCGCTCCTCGCAATGACAAGGGGACCGGCCAGGGTGAAAATGTTCGAGGTCCATCGAATGACCGGGCGCTGTCGTGGGGCTCGTCCGCCCGCCACACCAATTTCGCCCGCTACACCAGCCGCGCCTGATGCACCGCCGCGGCAATGAAGCCGGCGAACAGCGGATGCGGGGCGAACGGCTTGGATTTCAGCTCGGGATGGTACTGCACGCCGACGAACCAGGGATGCTCCGGCCGCTCGATGATCTCCGGCAGCACGCCGTCGGGCGACATCCCGCAGAACCGCATCCCGGTCGATTCCAGGATGGTGCGATAATTCACGTTCACCTCGTAGCGGTGCCGGTGGCGCTCCTCGATGCTCGGCACGCCGCCGTAGATCTCGCGCACCAGGCTGCCCTCGCCCAGCACCGCCGGATAGGCGCCGAGGCGCATGGTGCCGCCCAGCTCGCCGCCCTCCATCCGCCGCTCGATCTCGTTGCCGCGCGCCCATTCGGTCAGCAGGCCGACCACCGGGGTCTCGCACGGGCCGAACTCGGTCGACGAGGCGCCGGGCATGCCGGCCAGATTGCGTGCGGCCTCGATCACCGCCATCTGCATGCCGAAGCAGATGCCGAAGAACGGCACTTTTCGTTCGCGGGCGAAACGCACCGCGGCGATCTTGCCGGGGGTGCCGCGCTCGCCGAAGCCGCCGGGCACGAGGATGCCGTGCACGCCCTCCAGGCGCTGCACGGTGCCGGGCTGCTCGAACACCTCGCTGTCGACCCAGTCCAGGCACACCTTGACGCGGTTGGCGATGCCGCCGTGCGCCAGCGCCTCGGCCAGCGATTTGTAGCTGTCGAGCAGGTTGGTGTACTTGCCGACCACGGCGATCCGCACCTCGCCTTCCGGGGACGCGCACGGTGTCGACGATGCGCTGCCACTGCGACAGGTCGGGCGCGCGGTCGAACGGCAGGGCGAAATGGCGCAGCACTTCGCGGTCCATGCCCTCATCGTGGTAGCTGATCGGCACGTCGTAGATGGTGTCCACGTCGCAGCGCGGCGATCACCGCCTCGGCGCGGACATTGCAGAACAGCGCGATCTTGCGCCGCTCGGCCTCGCGGGATCGGCGCGGTCGCAGCGGCACAGCAGCATGTGCGGCTGGATGCCGACGTTCTGCAGCTCCTTCACCGAGTGCTGCGTCGGCTTGGTCTTCAGTTCGCCGGCCGAGGGGATGAACGGCACCAGCGTCAGGTGCGCGAACATCGCCCGCTCCGGCCCGAGTTCGTTGCCAAGCTGGCGGATGGCTTCGAGGAACGGCAGGCTCTCGATGTCGCCGACCGTGCCGCCGATCTCCACCAGCACGAAATCGTAGCCTGACGTGGCGTGCACCACGATTTCCTTGATCGCGTCGGTGATGTGCGGGATCACCTGGACAGTGGCGCCGAGGTAGTCGCCGCGCCGCTCCTTGGCGATCACGTCCTGAGTAGATGCGCCCGGTGGTGGCGTTGTCGGCCTTGGTGGCGTGCACGCCGGTGAACCGCTCGTAGTGGCCCAGGTCGAGGTCGGTCTCCGCCCCGTCGTCGGTGACGAACACCTCGCCGTGCTGGTAGGGGCTCATGGTGCCCGGATCGACGTTCAGGTAGGGGTCGAGCTTGCGCAGCCGCACCGAATAGCCGCGCGCCTGCAGCAGCGCGCCCAGCGCCGCCGAGGCGATGCCCTTGCCCAGGGAAGAGACCACGCCGCCGGTGATGAAGACGAACCGCGTCATGGAAGACCCTTATACGGGGCCAACTCGGGCGGTGGGAAGGGCTGCTTTCACACGTCGCGCATGCGTGACCGAGGGCTGTCCGCCCGGCCGGCCCATGCATCGGACTCCGGGATCGAGCAGGCCGGCGACGCGGGCAACCCTCGGACGCATCAGGGGCCGCCCGCGGCACCACCGGCAGCGCCATCCCGGTCTCGCTGCGCCGGCAGGACGAAGCGGCGATGCACGGCGCCCAGGCCGATCAACGCGAGGCCCAGTCCCAGGAACGACAGCACGCGCCAGAGCCCGGTCAGGTCTGCCATGTCCACCAGGAACGCCTTGACGCACACCAGACCGATCACGCCGAGCGCGGTCAGGCGCAGCATCCGGCTATCCCGGCGGATGCCCAGCGCCATCAGGGCGATACCGTAGGCCAGCCAGGCGCCGGACCAGGCCCAGAGTTCCGCCTCGTCGACCGGGGTGGAGATCAGCGACATCGCGCCAGGATGGAACCATTGCCGGATTTGCAAGCTGATCCAGGCAAAGCCGGCGGCCAGGGCGTAGGCGGAGAGCGTCCGCCGGAGTTCCGGCTCGGCGAGGGAACGGCATGCAAGCATGGCGAGGCCGGCGGGGACGAAGTAGGCCGCCAGCAGCGACAGGACGCCGGCGTGCGCGCCGGTCAAGGCCGGGTTCAGCACCAGCAGAAGCGTGGCGAGCGCGAGCGCAATCCCGCCAAGGATGCGCCAGGCCCAGTGCAGCATCGGGCGGCCGGTACGCTGGGCGAGGCGCAGATAGGCGGTCGCCTGAACCGCCAGCGTCAGCAGGTGCAGAGCGATTTCATTGAAGCCGAACGGGCCGGCGAGGTTTCCCCCGCCAAACCAATGGCGGATCTCCAGCGCGACGAAACAGGCCGCGAAGGCAACCGCACCCGCCTCCAGCGTGGCAACAAGGAGATCGTCGCCGCGGCGGCGGAACAGTCCGGCCGCGAACGCGAATGCGGCGGCGGGCGCCGCGTAGGCGGCAAGCAGCCCGTTCGCGAGTTTCGTGCTGCCGTACGCGTAATCAAACACGTACCAGTTCAGTAACAGCCGCACCAGCACCAGCGCGGCAACGCCCAGCGCGACCTGGCGCAGCGCGGGCAGATCGGCGCGCGCCTCGATCCAGGCCAGCGCCGGCAGAAACAGCGCGACTGCGAGCGTCAGCCACTCGTCGTGCAGCAGCATCGAGCAGCCGAGCGCCAAAGCGGCGACGGCGCCCGCTGCGTGGACGCCGGCAAGCTGCTTGGCGCCTGCATCATCGCCGGCATCACCAGCAGTGGCGCGCGTGCGACCGCCCAGGGAGAACGGGGTGGCACGCGCGGCGATGGCGGTCAGCGCTGCGGTCAACGCCAGTGCGACCGCGGCCCAGGCGATGTCGGCCTCGAAGCGGGCGACCTGGGCGTAGACCGTGGCGAGGGTCAGCACGGGGACCGCAGCGACCAACGCAGCCCAGCGAAGCGGGTGGGGTGCACGGCCTTCTTGCCAGAGTCCCGCGGCGGCATGGAACGCGGCCAGCAAGGCGGCTGCGCCAAGCAACGGCCGGATGACCTGGGGTGCCCAGGCGCCTGGCAGCACGGCGAAGACAAAGGCCTCGGGGCCGACGGCTGCATTGGCTGGCGTCCACTCGGGCACTGCCCAGGCCAGCAGCATCAACAGGCCGAACAGGGCGGCGAGCCAGGGCAGACGATCGAGGCGTGGCTCGGCGATGCCCTTCCAGACGGCGACCGGGGACAGCAGGAACAACCCGGCGCGTGGGGCGGTGCCCGGCGCCAGGGACTCCAGCACAAGGCCGGCCGCACCGAGCGCCGCGAACGGTACCCATGACAGGCGCCGCCCAACCTTGTGGTCGAGCGCCGCGCCCGGCAGCAGACCCACGTTGAGTGCCGCCGCGGCCGGCACGAATACCGCGGCGGCCCAGCGGTCCGGCGCATCGGGGATGGCGGCGACACAGACCCAGATGGCACCGGCGATCGTCGTCGCCCAGCCGAGCCAGGTCCAGGCGGTGTGGCGCACGACCAGCAGGGCGGCGGCGGAGACCACCAGCAGATAGACGAAGAGACCGGGCAGCGATGGGGCCTCGGTGGCGACCAGGGCGGGGGTGACGAAGGCGCCGGCGATGCCGACGGCCGCGGCGAGCGGGCCGTAGCGCAGCGCGGCGACCAGGCCGACAAGGGAGGCTGCGGCCATCGCCGCGAACGCGAGCAGCGGCGGCAGCAGGGCGTAGAACGGCCCCGCACCGTAAGCGGCACCGAACAGGATGGCAGTGCCGCCGGCGGCGAGGCCCGCGGGCGCCTGGTCGACGCTGAAGGGGCCGGGGACAGCCGGACGGTCGTGGCGCTTCAGCCACTCGGCGCCGGTGAGCAGGGCGACGCCGAGCAGGGCGGCGAGGCCGCAGCGGGCGGCGGGGCCGAGCAGCGCATGCTCGACGGCGTAGCGCACCAGAAAGATGCCGGCGAGCAGCAGCGCTGCCGAGCCAAGCCAGATGCCCCAGCGCATGGTGAGCAAGGCCTCAAGGTCGCGGGCGGGTTCGGGGCGCGGTCTGGGCGTGATGGTGTCGGCGTCTCGCCGAGGCGGTGGTTCGGCTGGTTCGCGTGTGCCGACCTGCGGGACGGATTGCGGAATGACCGGCGGGACCGGCGCGATCGGCGTGGCCGGGGTGGGTGTGGCCGGGGTGGGCGGGACCGGGGTTGGTGTGGTCGCAGTGGGCGTGCTCAGGATGCCGGGTGCCGGGACGGCTTCCGACTCGGCCGGCGCCGGTTGCCGCAGCGCGGACCGGACCAGCGTGCGGCGCAAGTCGCGCAGTTCGGCGTGGGCGGACCCGGCGCGGAAGAAGCCGACGATGCCGAGCAGCCAGCCGCCGATCGCGATGATGCCGAGGAAAATCACAACCGACATTATTGCACTCCCTGTTGCACTGGGCGGCAGTTCGGCGGGCGGGTCAAGCGCGCCGGCGTTGACAGTTTGCACATTGGGCAGGACGATCGCGCTGGAAGTGACGAAGGCCGCAGGTTGCCGCTCGTCCGTCGGCGGTCGCGTGCGGTCCGTGCCGAACCAACGGAGGGGTCCCTATGCCGCACCAACGCGTGCAGTTTGCCGACACGATCGAGCCACTGGTTCAGTTCATCGAAGAGACGCCGCGCAGCGAGATCATCGACAAGGCGCTGGAGAAGCTGCGCGCGGGGGTGCCGACGCAGACCATGCTGATGGCCTCGGCGCTGGCGGTGGTGCGGTCGTCCGACCTGCCGCCCGGGCACCATGGCGGCCCGCTGCACCCGCTGGCCGGGCTGTATGCCATCAGCAAGCTGGTCGGGCGGCTGGAGGGCGAGGACCGGTTCCTGCCGGTGCTGCAGCACGTCGCGCTGTCCAACAAGCACGTGCACGACCCGGTGACCTCGCCGTTCAGCCTGCTGGAATTCGACCCGATCGATGCCAGCGGGGCGCGGGTGAGCCGGACGGCCGACCTGGCGGCGGACGGTGGCGGCGACGTGACGGACGCCGAGGGCGTGGCGGCGACCAAGGAGGCGTTCCTCAAGGCGGTCAGCCGCGGCGAGAGCAACAAGGCGGACCACCTGTTCCTGTGGCTGTGGGACAACGTTCCGCCGATGGAAGCGTTCGACCTGCTGATGACCGCGGCGATTCCGAAGAACGTGCTGGACGACCACTACTTCATCTTCCCCGCGTTCACCTGGCGGGCGCTGGAGCTGCTGGGGCACGAGCACCTGAAGGTGCTGATGCGCCCGGTGGTGCGCTACGTGGCGCGGTTCCCGAGCCAGAAGAGCATCCCGGACATCGATGCGCTGATCGAGGAGCATCAGTTGATGTCGCGCGTGCTGCGCCAGCGCACCGGCGAGGACGAGACCGCGGCGATCGGCGCGCTGGGCGAGGCGATCGGGCGCTGCACCAGCTACAGCGAGATCCCCAAGCTGCAGGCCAAGGCGCTGGTGGACGGGATGTCGATGGAGGGCGCCGGCGAGGCGCTGTCGATCGGCGCGGCGGGGCTGTTCCTGCGCTCGCTGACCGGCAACCCGATGGACGTGCATCTGCACACCAGTGCGAACCTGCGGCGGTATCTGTTGCGGCTGGACGGGCTGAGCAAGCGCAACAAGCTGCTGGTGCTGCTGCTGTGGCACACCGGGCCGGAGGTGAAGTCGACGCAGTACCGGATGGAGAAGACGCCGCAGCCGGACATGGCGGCGGTCGCGGCGCTGCCGCACCGCTCGCAGGACGAGCTACTGGAGGCGATCACCGAGAGCATCTACCACCAGCCGCCGACCGACTGGTCCACGGTGACGAATCTCGGGCGGATGATCGCGGTGCCGGAAGTGAAGATCACGGTGAACCTGGCGCAGCAATACGTGCAGTTGGGCTACAGCGCCGAGGCGCTGATGCGGCGGCTGGGCGAGATCGTCTGCCACGACAGCTTCACCGAGATGCACGCGTTCAAGCATCACCAGGCGATCGTCGAGGAGTTCCATGCCACGCGCGAGCCGTGGCGCTGGATGCACCTGGTGTGCGGGGCGCAGGCCGCGGCGATCTCGTTCGGCAAGAACATGGAGATCTACGAGGGCGCGCTGGAGCTGCTGCACGCCGCGTAGCGCCGGGCTGGCCGGTCGGGCGGGGACCGGGTCACCGGGCCGGGTCATTTTTGGCCCGCGGCGATGGCGCGCCGGACGGCATCGCGGATGGTCAGCCGCAGCGCCTCTGCCCGGCGCTCGGGCGGCTCGGCCGCGGCGAGGCTCACCGCGCTGACGAACACGCCCGCCGGGGAGGCGAAGACCGGTACGCACGGCGGGGTGAGGCCGGTGCCGGCAAGCAGGCGTTGCCGGCGGCCGGGCACCGGCAAGCACAGCGGGACGGCACCGGGACCGGGCACCGGCAAGCGCAGCGAAACGGCAGCGGGACCGGTGCCCGCGGGCGGCGGTTGCAGAGCGGCGGTGGGTGGACGGCCGGCGTGGCCAGGTGCCGGGAGGGATGCGGCGCGGCGGGTCGGGTCCGACGCGGCGCGCTGGCGTGCCCGCCGGGCCTGCTCGGCCGCGGCCAGCCCGATCGTCATGGCAGGCGCGGTGGTGTCCGACCGCCGGGACGGGTCGTCGGCGGCAGGCGGCGTGGGCGGGCCGTGGCGGGGTTCGCGATCGGGGCTTGCCGCCGCTTGCGTGTGGGCGTCGGTCGGTCGGGCCGCCGCCGCGGCGCGGGCGCCGTGCCACGGTGCAGGGGGGGATGATCTGCGTGCGTCATTTGCGGTCACGGCCGCTTGCGTGAGGGCGTCAGCCAGGTGGGCGGCCGGCGGAGCGATGGTGCCGGCACCGTGCCACGGCGTGTGAGGGTCTGATCTGGAGTCGTCATTTGCGGTCACGGCGGCGGACGTGCGGGCGCCTACTCGGTCAGCCGCCGGCGCGGCGAGGGCGTCGGCACCGTGCCGCGGTGTACGGGGGTCTGGCTGAGGTTCGCGATCCGCGCTTGCAGCGGCGGGCGCGACGGCGCTGGCCAGGTGTGCCGCCAGCGCTGCGAGGGCGTCAGCACCGTGCCGCGGTGTACGGGGGTCTGGCTGAGGTTGGCGATCTGCGCTCGCGGCGGCGGGCGCGACGGCGCTGGCCAGGTGGGCTGCCAGCGCGACGACGGCGTCGGCACCGTGCCGCGGTGTACGGGGGTCTGGTCGAGGCGAGCGCTGCGCCGCCAGCGTTCCGCCCGCGGGACCGGTGCCCGGCGGCGTGCGTTTTCTGCTGCCGTGGCCGCGGGCTGCCCGCCGCGCGGCGCGTGCCTCGCGCGCGGCCTGGCGGGCCGCGCGGATGCAGGCGCGCCAGGGCGCCAGCGCGGCCGCCTCGGCGCGCGCTGCCGCCCGCTCGGCTGTCCGCCCGTGCAGCGGCGGCGGCGGCGGCGGCCGCGAAGCGCCCGCGTGCGTTTCGCGTCAGGAGCCGCCCGCGCGAGTCCCGCGCCGCGGTGGAGAGGCTGGCGGCCATCTGCACGACGAATGCGGCGTTCGAGGGGTGGATCGGCGCCGCCAGCTCCTCGGGGCCGGCCTTCAGGCGCCTGGCCATGTCCGGCGGCAACCAGCGCATCAGCTTCCGCGCGGCGCAGAGCAGGCTGTTGCGGACGATCAGGGTGCGAACGTAGCGCTGCTCGGCCCGTTTCGCGGCGGTGTGGTTGCCGTGCGTGGTGTGCAGGGCGGCGAGCTTGGCGCGGAGGGCGGGGCTCGGTGCCTTGCTGGCGCCGCCGTGCATGCGGCAGCGGCCGTTGGCCATGGCGGGCGCGCGGCAGGGGCAGCCGGTGGTGCGGGCTTTTGCCCCGCAGCGGGGGGCGAGGTCGGGGTTGCCGCTCGGGTTGCCGCTGCGCAGCCTGCCGGTGCGGGCAGGCGTGGGCGCGGCGGCGGCTGGGGCGGGAGCGGCCTGCGCCGCCCCGCACGAAGCCGTTGGCGCGTGGGTCGGGGTCGCGATGGGTAGGGTGGTGGGGGATGAAGAGGCGGGGGAGGACGGAGCGGGGGTCATGGGTGGCTCGTTGTGGTTAGAGGACTGTCACTCTTTCTAACATATCGTGGCGCCGGGCGCCATACGCGACTATCTTGTCGCAATCTGCATCTTCGTAAACGCGGTCAAAGGGCTGTCGGCGCTGCAACCGGGCCGCGATCTGGACGTGCAGTACAACTGGACGTGCAGTACAAACGGCGTTCGTGCTCGCCCATAACCTACGCGAGGCCATCGGCAGCCATCAGGCTGGCGTCACGCTGGCCGGCGAAGTTGAGGTCGATGGTATGTACGCTGGTGGCCGTGGTGACCAGCCTGCGGGTAGAAAGCAGGTTGTCGTCGCCGTTCGGCAGCGCGGCGGTCGGAAGCTGCCGACCGCGGTTGCCAAGGAAAGCGACGCGGTGACGTTCGTCCGCTCCCGCGCCGAGCCGGACACGACGGTGCACGCCGATGAAGCGCCCGGCTGGGATCGGCCGCACGCTTATTTCGAGATACGACGGGTCAATCATTCTGTCAGTTACTCTCAGGATGGCGCCTGCACGAATTAGGCCGAAAGTCACTGCTGTCCGGAGTTTTCCGAACGAACAGCCGTGAAGTATCTGATTTACAACGGATTTTCGGCGATTTTCGGTGGTGTCGACTTGAACTTGTTGGTGGTTTCCTGGAGCGTTTTTCTGGGAGGGCCCACCCATGTACGCCGGAAGGACGCTTTTCTCGCAGCTGATGGATTGCCTGCCTTGGAGCACATTCACGCGGCTCGTCGCGCGATACCGTGGCGACTTCTCGGTTCAAACATTGCCTTGTGCCGAGCAGTACCGAGCCATGGCCTTCGCCCAACTGACTTACCGGGAGAGCCTTCGCGACATTGAGGCGTGCCTGTCGGCCCAGCCCGGAAAGCTTTATCATATGGGCTTTCGCGGACCGGTCCGGCGTTCGACGTTGGCAGACGCCAACCAAACTCGCGATTGGCGCATCTATGCCGAATTCGCCCAACGGCTGATCGTGCAGGCGAGACGGCTTTATGCGGGTGAAAGCCTGTCGGTGGATTTGACCAACACCGTTTACGCGTTGGACTCGACCACGATAGATTTGTGTCTGTCGCTGTTTCCGTGGGCGGATTTCCGATCAACAAAGGCCGCTGTGAAGATGCACACGTTGCTGGATTTGCGCGGCAACATCCCGAGCTTTATCCATATTTCCGATGGAAAGCTTCACGACGTGCATGCGCTCGATATGCTCGTGCCGGAGGCCGGCGCCATATATGTCATGGACCGTGGGTATGTCGATTTCGGCCGTTTGTATCGACTGCACCAGGCCGGTGCCTTTTTCGTGACTCGTGCCAAATCCAACCTCGATGCTCATCGGCTGTATTCGGCTGCCACCGATCGCAGGTCCGGCGTGATCGCCGATCAGACGATCACGCTGGACGGGTACTATACGAGTCGAGATTATCCGGTGCATCTCCGGCGGGTACGCTTCAGGGATCCCAAAACCGGAAAGACGCTCGTGTTTCTTACCAATCAGACGGCCTTACCGGCGCTGACGATCTGCAACCTGTACAAAAGCCGCTGGCAAGTGGAGCTCTTCTTCAAGTGGATCAAGCAGCACCTCCGGATCAAGCAGTTCTATGGGACCTCCGAGAATGCAGTGAAGACGCAGATATGGATTGCCGTGTCGGTCTACGTGCTGGTCGCCATCGTCCGGAAGCGGCTGAAGCTGGGCGTGTCACTCTACACATTGATGCAGGTGTTTTCGGTGACAGTATTTGAAAGAGCGTCGATAGAATCTATGATCTTGCAAACGCCTGACGGTTCCGATCTCGTCATGGACGACAACCAATTGAATTTGTTCGGTTATTGACCGGACAGCAGTGGCCGAAAGTTATTTCTCACGACTTCACCACGCGGAGTTCGGCCAGCACCATCATATTTCTGGCAAATATCTCCACGCTTACGTTAACGAAATGGCGTGGAAGGAAGACGCGCGGCGGGTGTCGAATGGGGTCCAGCATGAGGCGGTGACCAGTGCGGCGTTGGCGCGTCCGGTGTCGCGCAAGTGATGCGGGTACTGGCAGCGTGGCCGAGCAATCTAACCTACCGTGATAGGCGTGGCCTACGATGGCTCCTCAATATCGCCGCCCGCTGGCAGCGAAGGAGCGGGTGTACCGAATATTACTTCTAGCGGCACAATTTCTTCAAAGGCATTCACAAGATCTGCCTTGATGAACTCGCGTATTTTCGCTTTCTGGGGGTCTGTGAGCCTATCCTGAGCCTCCGAGTATCCAAGTGCTGCATGTCCATCAAAGTCATAAGAAGTCACCTTGTCCACCACACATATCCCCCGGCCGCCAATAGGCGGATTCGGCTTTGGTTGTGGGACAGAAAAGGGAATTTGTCGTATCGTTAGCACGCTGGCCCGCGCTATCCCCCTAAGGAACCCCTCCGTCTTCTCGGCAGGTTGCACGACACAAGCCTCGAATTGTTCTCGTGGAGTGTAGCTCTGGCGCGCAACCGAAACCTCCGTACGTGTAAGCTGGCTTGTTTTGAAAGCCTTTTTGGTCACCTTCTGGGTAGCGGCATCAAACGGTGTCTTTTCAAACACCGCATACAGCAACCACTCACCATCTTGCACCGGACCAAAGCCCTCCCCTAGGTAGTGCCTGGTCGACTTTTCCTCCTCACAATCGCCTACGGACGTACGCAAAACTTGCCTAGGCTCCATCGACTTCTCTGATAGCCGCATGCAGTTCGTGCGGCATTTCAGCGTTCAGCGAAAATTCCTTTGGGCTAGCCGAATACCATCCCCCTGGTTCCCTGATCGAGTACGTGGCTGTCCCGTCTCCGACAAAAACTACCATCAAGCCCTTCCTCGGAGTCTGCCATTGCAAAGTTAGGACCCCTTCTTCGGTCAGTTCCACGCTAGGGGTTGAGTTCGGAAACTCCCTGCGCGCAATCGCGGCAGCATCAGAAACAGCAGATCGGGCCGCATCCTCACACCCCGGCTCTACAGACGTTTGCCCCAGCGTCGCCTCAATTGCTGTAGCCAAAACCGATGGCTTGCTCTCGCTTGCCGGAACAATAGAGGGAAGGGCGGCTGTGCGGCTTTCTCTCTCAATCCAATCTGACAACGCCAGCAACGCTGTCCGAACAGTGTTCGGGTCGAAGCGGTGCCCTCGGCTGATTTCCCGGACACCACGGCTTTTTGCCAGTTCAGCGAGCACACGGACGACCACCTGGGTTTCGACCCCTGCGGTCGGTAGGTCTCGGCGGGTATGGGCGATAATGGTCTGCCTCAGGTGAGGCGCCCGGACGTGAAGGTGCTGCATGGCACGTATCCGGAATTCAAGCTCCCAACCGCCCCGGTCTGCGAGGCGGGGAACCATTTCTGTGGCCCCTCCGGGAAGCGCCGGCACTTCCTGGAGCGGTTCGACCTTCTCGGGCGCCACTACCTTTGAGGTAATTAGGGACCGGCTGGCCCAGTTCGCCCACTCAATTCCAGCGGGTTCGTCCGCGAAACATGCGGGCGGCGGGATCGGGGCGTCAAGCATCACTGCCTCGCTCATTCAGAACCCGCACCGGCCACGATCCCCCCAGAGCACTTTTCAGGCTGGCAGCCTTTGTTTCGGCTCTCTCGCACGCCTCCTTTAGCCGCGAAACGTCTGCCGCGTCCATACTGAAATGGACGCGCTTTGTGCCGGACCCAAAGGAATAGTGGTTTAAGACAAGAGAGTGAGTGACTATGAATTCGACGACGCTTGTCCCGTCCGATCCAAATACCGGGCGGGCATCTGTTATTATCTCCGCGTCTTGATAGAGATTTTCATGGAGGTATGATAGCTTCTCTGCCTTAATAGAAAGGACTATAGGGTGGTCCTTACTGTATAAGGCCAGCAGTTTCATTATATCCGATTTGTGCTTATCAACCTCAACTGCCCTTTCGGGGGTCAGCCTTTTCAGTAGAAGCGTTACGACCTCATCTGCCCCGCCAACATTCTGCTGGATGTCCACAATGGCCTCCAGGGCAGTGAACATCCGGCTCACCTCGGAGTACGTCGTCGATAGCTCCCCGGCGATCCGGTTGAAGACGGGCGCGGGGGTGAAGTCGGGAGACTTTGTCGAAAAATCATCCATTATTCTCAAAATCTTGTCGGAATTTTTGACAAACGCCTCTATATCCCGCTGAGCGTTGTCGGGGAGGGGGCGGTCCGCATCGAGGATGAAAGCCATATCGTTCTCCGGTTCTGCGGGGGTTCATACTTCCCCGCCTCGTTGGGAGCAAATAGCGCTTGACAAGGTACTACGAGTCGCCCTTCGCCGTTGCTGCGGCAAGATCGCATGAGGCGATAGAGTCGCGGTTCGGGACTCAAGAAGTAGTCGGTAAAATATTTTCTCACCGCTATACCTTGTGAGTCATTGACAGCCGCTGACATCGGTCCGACGGACCGAGTCGCCGCCTCACCACCTCCCACAGTATCCCCGCCCCGACACCCGCCCGGCCGCCGGCCGCACGACCCTGATCCGCCGATACCGGGAATGTCCGGTCGTTGACCGGACCAAGGCGGCGTCGTTCACGTCCCGGCCCTGGTCGGCCAGGATGAGTAGCGCGGTATCCCGGACGCTCATCAGCGCCGCCGATGTGCTCCACGTCATCCAGCAGGCGGGTGCGGACGATGAGGGTGCGGACGTAACGCCACTGCGCCCGTTGCGCCGCGGCGTAGTCGCCGTACGTGGTGCGCAGGGCGGCGAACTTGGCGCGGAGGGCCGGGCTCGGTGCCTTGCTGGCGCCGCCGCGCATGCGGCAGCGGCCGTTGGCCATGGCGGGCGCGCGGCAAGGGCCGCCGGTGGTGCGAGCTTTTGCCCCGCAACGGGGGGCGAGGTCGGGGTTGCCGCTGCGCAGCGGGCCGATGCGGGCAGGCGTGGGCTCGCGGGAGGCCGGGGCGGGAGCGGCCACCGCTGCACACCACGAAGCCGTTGGCGCGTGGGCCGGGGTGGCGATGGGTGGGGCGGTGGAGGATCAAAATGCGGGGGGGATGGAATGGAGGTCATGTGTGGGCCTTCGACGTTAGAGGGCGGTCACTATGTCTAACACATCGCATCGCCGGGCGCCATACCGGCGGGCGGCTGATGGTGCCGGGACGGTCACGCCGTCGTGGCGCAGGGCGCCTTATACCGGATGGCGGAACGTTGACTTGATACCGGATGGCGGAACGTTGACTCGTCGCCGGCACCCACATCGTCATGCCGGCATGCGCCGGCATGACGAGGTCGCAGCGCCGATGGGTCAATTGTTACGCTGGCCGGTATTACCTCACCTCCAGCTCGACATCGCCGCCGCCGACCAGCATCTCGAGGCCCGCATCGGTCAGCGCGTAGGTGCCGCCCTGGATCACGCCAAAATTCTCCTCCAGCAACTGGAGATAGGCGTGCAGCACGAAGACCATGCCGGGCTGGAACACCTGGGCGAACCCGCGGCTGATCTGCAGCGGCTCGAGCCAGATCGGCGGATAGGCGATGCCGATCCCATAGCCGAAGCGCATCGGCGCCGCGGCCTCGAGCCCGGCGCGGCGCAACGGTGCCAGCGAGGCCTCCTCGGCCGCCGCCACCGGGGCGCCGGGGCGAACCGCGGCGATGCCGGCGGCGAGCGAGGCACGCGCCAGGGCATAAAGCTCGCGGGCGCGCGCACTCGGCTGGCCGCAGGCCAGGGTGTGCACGGCGACCGCGTGGTAGCGCCGCTCCACCCCGGCGAATTCGAGGTGCACGAGATCGCCCGGCGCGATGACGCGCTCGCGCGGCGTGGCATGGCCGCCCGCGGTGCGTGGGCCGCTGGCGAGCTCGGTCGGAATCGACCAGTAATCGCTGCCGGCATGCCGCATGGCTCCTTCCACCGCAGCGGCGAGCGCGATCTCGGTCATCCCCGGCTGGAGGGCGGCGCGGGCGGCGTCGAGCCCGGCGTTGGCGAACTGCGCCGCCCGCCGCAGATACGCCATCTCCTGCGGTGACTTGATCAGCCGCAGCGCGCCCAGCAGGTCGGTCGCGTCGACAATGCCGGCGGGTGCCAGCGCCTGCGCAAGGTCCTGGCCGAGCGCGAACTGCAGCGCGTAGGACTGCGTCTCGATGGCGACGCGCGCGCTGCCGAGGCCCTTCTCCCGCGCGACGGAGGCGACCAGGGCGGCGAAATCGTCGGTGAACAGGTGATACGAACGGACGTCGGCCACCCACGAGGTCTCGCGCGGCAACGCCAGGTCGACGTCACGCACGATCAGCGTCGGCGCGCCGCCGCCGGCCATGAAGATGAGCGCCTGCGGGCTGTTGACGCTGACCCAGGAGTCGTAGCCGGCGAAGTAGTAGAGATGCTCAGGCGCGACGCTGATGCAGCAGGCGATGTCGTTTTGGCGCAGCATCGCTTGCGCCCGCGCGAGGCGATTGCGGTGCTCGGCTTTTGGGAAGGCGGCGTAGGTCGGGGGCATCCTCGGTTCCTTATGGTGGCGTAGCGTCCGCCCTCGCCGGCAACTTGCGGCCATAGGTCCGGCGCTTGTGTTTTTTCGCGGCGCCCCGGCCGCCGGTGCCGGCTTCGGCGGCGGCCAACGCGGCCAGCTCGGCCTTGCCGCGATAGCGGGCGCGACCGACCAGCAGCACAGGCGCGGCGCCGGTCGCCGCACTGACCCGCTGGCCGGCGATCGTTACGTATGTCGGGTTGATGTCGATGCCGACATAGCGGCGGCCCATGCGCCTGGCGACCGCGCAGGTGGTGCCGGTTCCGACGAAGGGGTCCAGCACGATCTCGCCCGGGAAGCTTCCGCATGCCGCGTGGGTGTAGAGCCGCATCAGCCGTGCCGGCAGTTTTTCCGGGAACGGCGCGGGATGCTCGCCGGCGCGCTGCACGTCCTGCGGGTACATGAACCAGACCTGCTGGGCGAGATCGAGCCACTCGGTCCGGGTCAGTGCGTTCGCCGCCTTGACCTCGGGGGCGAATTTCGGCGGCCTGCCGGGCTTCACGTAGACGTTGATGAACTCGATCGTGTTGTTCTCGATGATGTTGCCCGGATAGGGGTAGCTGCCGAACATCATCTTGGAGGTCTGCTTCTGCCAGACGAACAGGCTGTATCGTTCGAGATCCGTTTCGGCGAGGATCCCGTGCTCCATGTCGAACGCGATGTTCTTCAGGTGCCGCGTGTGCTGGTCGATGACGGACTTGGGGATCGGCAGGATCGGCGCGTTCACGCAGAGCTTGCCGTTCGGGCGCAGCACGCGGGCACACTGGTGCCACACCGACTGCATGTCGGCCAGGTAGGCATCGTAGGAGGACCAGGGACTCTCCCCATGTTCATATTCCACTGCGGTCCAGTAGGGCGGCGAGGTCACGATCAGGTCGATGCACCCGGTGGGAAAGGTCGCCATCACCTCCGCGGCGTGGCCGGTAAACAGCCGGTCGACAATATCCGCCGGGCTGCGGCCGGACGGCGGCGGCGTGCCGGGCGCAATCGTGGGCTTTGCTGCGGGCATGGGGGCTTCCGAGGGAGGTCCGCATGATATCGGGGCGGATCACCACGGCAAACCAGAGACACCGCGTCGACGCGCGATTTGACGCCGCGCGGGACGCCATCGGTGTCTGCCGAGGCGATCCCGGCACGTCTCGGCATGGGGCGGCGACATCGCCGACCCGTCATGGGGGGGCTTGTCTCCATGAGCGTTAGGATCAGGCGGCGGTGCGCCAAAACTTTACCTCGCCCGCCCTTCGCGGGAGAGGTCGAGGCGCGAAGCGCCGAGGGTGAGGGCGGTGCAGCCGCGGCGAGGGTTTATACGTGCCGCTCCACCCTCACCCGCCGCTTCGCGGCGACCTCTCCCGCGAAGGGCGGGAGAGGTGACGTTATGGCGCACCGCCGCCTTATCCAAACGCTCATGGGGCTTGCCCCGGCCTTGCACAGGTGGCGGAATGCGCTGCGCTTTTCCGCCCTACTTTTTTTGTCCGTAGCTCGAAGCTCAGTTGATCACGATCCGCGGCCCCGCCGCCCGGACCGTGCCCGCCAGCTTCGCCCATACCGCGTCGGCCACCGCGCGGAACGCCTTGGCCGGCTCGCTCTCCGGCGCCGCGGCGACGATCGGCGTGCCGGCGTCCGACGCCGTGCGGATCTCCAGCAGCAGCGGCATCTCGCCGAGGAAATCGGTGCCCTGCCGCGCCGCCTCGGCACGCGCGCCGCCATGGCCGAACAGCTCCGCCCGGTGGCCGCAGTTCGGGCAGCAGAAGAAGCTCATGTTCTCCACCAGCCCGAGCACCGGCACGTGCACGCGCTCGAACATCTTGCACCCCGCGCCGCGCGTCGATCAGCGCGATGTCCTGCGGCGTGGAGACGATCACCGCGCCGGTCAGCGCCACCCGCTGCGCCATGGTCAGTTGCGCGTCGCCGGTGCCGGGCGGCATGTCCACCACCAGCACGTCCAGCGCGCCCCAGTTCACCTGGCCCATCATCTGCTCCAGCGCGCCCATCACCATCGGGCCGCGCCAGATCATCGGCGTCTCCTCGTCGACCAGGAAGCCGATCGACATGCATTTGACGCCCCAGGCCTCCAGCGGGATCATCCGCTCGCCGCTGCACCTCCGGCTGGCGGGTCACGCCCAGCATGCGCGGCAGCGACGGGCCGTAGATGTCGGCGTCCAGCAGGCCGACCTTGTGGCCCTGCAGCGCCAGCGCCACCGCCAGGTTCACCGCGACGGTCGACTTGCCGACGCCGCCCTTGCCGGAGGCGACGGCGACGATCGCCTGCACCTCGGGCAGCAGCAGCGCCGGCTTCTGGCCGTGCCCGCCATGCTGGGCGCCATGCCGGGCCGCCATGCTGGGCCGCCATGCTGGCCGCCTGCGCCGCCGTGCCGGCGCGCTGCGCCGGCCCGTGCGCGCGGCGCGGCCTGCGCCGCCGGCGCGTTTTTGCGCGGTCAGCACGACCGCGGCGTTCAGCACGCCGGGCTGGCGCGCCAGCAGCACCTCGGCCGCCTTGCGCACCGGCTCCATCTCCGCCGCGTGCGCCCGGTCGGTCAGCAGCGCCACCTGCACCAGCCCGTCGCGCACCTCGATGCCCTCGACCAGGCCGGCGGCGACGATGTCCTGCCCGCTCGCCGGGTCGGTGATCGCCCGCAATGCCGCGCGCAACGCCTCGGGCGATGGCGCGTCCGCTCCCCCGATGCTCATCGGCGCGTGCTCATTCGCTTGCAAACCTCTTCCCGGCGGTGAATATGCGCCGCGCCATGCCGGCGCGGCGCGACTGAGGCTGCATATGGCGTATGATGGCCGGTCCGCCAACCGCGGACCGGCGATCGCAGGCGGACATACCACAGGAGCATCCGACTCGATGCCTTGGAATACTGGCGGCCCCGGCCCTTGGGGTTCCCCTGGGGGGTCCTCCGGCGGATCGGGTGGCGGCGGCTCGGGTGGCGGCGGTCGGGCGGCGGCGGACCGGGCGGCGGCAACGGCGGCGGCGGCGGTCGGCCCGGCGGACCGGGCGGCCCCTGGGGTCGGGCGGACGGCCCGGCGGGCCGATGCCCGATCTCGATCAGCTGATCGCCCAGCTTCAGGCATTCGTCCGCGGCATCTTCGGGCGGCACGCGGCGGCCCGCGCACGACCGCGCCGGGCGGACGCCGCGGCCTGGCGCTGCTCGGCATCGCCGTCATCGCGCTGTGGCTGGCCAGCGGCTTCTACCGCGTGCAGCCGGACGAACTCGGCGTCGTGCTGCGCTTCGGCGCCTACGTCGACCGCACCGCGCCCGGCCTGAACTGGCACCTGCCCTGGCCGATCGAGCAGGTGCTGACTGCCGGCGGTCACCCGCATCAACCGCACCGAGATCGGCTACCGCTCCGCCAACGGCAGCCGCATCGAGTCGGGACCCGACCAGGCCGGCGCGACGTGCTCGCAGGAAAGCCTGATGCTGACCGGCGACGAGAACATCATCGACATCAACTGTCGCGGTGTTCTGGAAGATCAACGACGCCGTCGCCTACCTGTTCAACACCCGCGACCCGGACACATCGGTCAAGGCGGTGGCGGAAAGCTCGATGCGCGAGGTGATCGGCCGCACGCCGATCCAGCCGGCGCTG
This sequence comes from uncultured Alphaproteobacteria bacterium, assembly GCA_963773345.1. Taxonomy (GTDB): domain Bacteria; phylum Pseudomonadota; class Alphaproteobacteria; order Acetobacterales; family Acetobacteraceae; genus Palsa-883. Next base: position 1,245,354 of record CAVZBG010000011.1, read on the forward strand.
ACCGAGCTGCGCGCGCAGATCGAAACCGACGTGCATGCGCCAGACCCAGCAGATCCTCGAACCGCTACAAGGCCGGCATCGAGATCACCCAGGTGCAGTTGCAGAAGGTCGATCCGCCGGGCGCGGTGATCGAAAGCTTCCGCGACGTGCAGCGCGCCAACACCGACGCCGAGCGCATGCGCAACGAGGCGCAGTCCTACGCCAACGACATCGTGCCGCGCGCCCGCGGCGACGCCGCGCGCATCGTCGCCGAGGCGGAGGGTGCCAGGCAGGCGACGATCGCCCAGGCCACCGGCCAGACGCAGCGCTTCCTCTCGGTGCTGACCGCCTACCAGCGCCGCCAAGGACATCACGCTGCAGCGGATGTACATCGAGACGATGCAGGACATCCTGAGCGCACTCGCCCGGCATCGTGGTGGACGACAAGCTGAAGGGCCTGGTGCCGTTCCTGCCGCTGACCGGCCAGACGCTTCCCGGCGCCGGCGCGCCGCCGGCGCGCAGCCGGCGGCAACGTCGCCGGCAGCCCCGACGGGCAGCTCGGGCAACTCGCCATGAGCCGCGTCGGCATCGCCGCCATCGCCGCGGCCATCGTGCTGCTGGTGCTGGCCGACAGCAGCCTGTTCACCGTGGACCAGACCGAGCAGGTGCTGATCACCCAGTTCGGCCAGCCGGTGCGGGTGATCACCGATCCCGGCCTGCACGCCAAGATCGCCGCTTCGTGCAGACGGTGATTCCGTTCGACAAGCGGCTGCTGAACTTCGAGCTGCCGGGCGAGGAAGTGATCCTCGGCGACCAGCGCCGGCTGATCGTCGACAGCTTCGCCCTGTTCCGCATCACCGACCCGCTGCTGTACTACCAGGCGGTCGGCCCGGCGGAGGACGGCATCCGCGGCCGGCTGAACTCGATCGTGTCGTCCAGCCTGCGCCGCGTGCTGGGCAACAACCAGCTGCTCGACGTGCTGTCGGCCGACCGCGACCGGATCATGGCGGCGATCCGCGACCAGGTGAACGCCGAGATGAAGGGCTTCGGCGTCGTCGATCGAGGATGTGCGCATCCGCCGCGCCGACCTGCCGCCGGAGAACACCCAGGCGATCCTGCAGCGCATGCAGTCCGAGCGGCAGCGCGTCGCCGCGCAGGCCCGTGCCGAGGGCGCCGAGGCGTCGCGCGAAGATCCGCGCCAATGCCGAGCGCGACCGCACCGTGCTGCTGGCCGACGCGCGCGCCACCGCCGACAAGCTGCGCGGCCAGGGCGAGGCGGAGGCGATCGCACCTGTCGCCAAGGCGTATCGGCGCAGGACCCGTATTTCTACGGCGTCTGGCGCACCTTGCAGGCCTATCGCGACACCTTCGACGCCGGGAAGACGCGCCTGGTGCTGACTCCGGACAACGACTTCCTGCGCTATCTGCAGGCCGCGCCGCCGCCGCCCAATGCGCAGTAGCCATTTGGAGCGGCCAGCGGAATGTAACCGGCGGGAAACCGCCGGCAGGAGAACACTGTCGGCGATCAACCGGTGGGGAGCGCCCGGTGGAAAGCCGCCAACGGGCGATGGCCAGGCAGGCACGTGAGCAGCTTGCGCGACGTACTCGCTGCCGGCGACACTCGATGCCGGTGACCAACTTGCCAGTCGCAACCGGGCGGGCCATATCCGGCTCGCCCCCAGGGAATTCCAACCATGCGCCGCATTGCATCCCGCCCGATCCGCGCCACCGCACTCGCCCTTGCCCTCGCCTTCGCCGCCCCGCTTGCCGCGGTGCTGCCGGCCGGCCCGGCCATCGCGCGCCCGGCGCCCGACAGCTTCGCCGATCTGGCGGCGAAACTGCTGCCGGCCGTGGTCAACGTGGCGTCGTCCACGACGGTGACGGCGCATAACGGCGGGGACCGGGCCGGACTTCCCGATGTTTCCGCCCGGCTCGCCGTTCGAGCAGTTCTTCAAGGACTTCATGAACCGCAATCACCCGCGGCGGGACCAGGGCGAGCATCCCGACCAGCCGGCACCTGAGCGGCGGATGCAGAGCCTCGGCTCGGGCTTCATCATCGATCCGTCCGGCATCATCGTGACCAACAACCACGTGATCGACGGCGCCGACGAGATCACCGTGACGCTGCAGGACAACACCTCGCTGAAGGCCACCGTGATCGGCCGCGACGACCGCATGCGACATCGCCGTGCTGAAGGTGAAGTCGGACAAGCCGCTGCCGGCGGTGGCGTTCGGCGATTCGCGACGCCTCGCGGGTCGGCGACTGGGTGGTGGCGATCGGCAATCCGTTCGGCCTGGGCGGCACGCGTGACCGCCGGCATCGTCTCGGCGCGCGGGCGCGACATCCGCCAGGGGCCGTATGACGACTTCATCCAGACCGACGCCGCGATCAACAAGGGCAACTCCGGCGGCCCGCTGTTCAACATGGACGGCCAGGTGATCGGCATCAACACGGCGATCTACTCGCCGTCGGGCGGGTCGATCGGCATCGGCTTCTCGATCCCGGCCAACCTGGCGAAGAACGTCGTGGCGCAGTTGCGCGAGTACGGCCACCCGCGCCGCGGCTGGCTGGGCGTGCGCATCCAGCCGGTGACGCCGGAGATCGCCGAGAGCCTGGGGCTGCACGATACCGACGGGCGCGCATGGTGGCCGGCGTGGATGCCCGGCGGACCGGCGGAGGCGGCGAAGATCCAGCAACGGCGACATCATCCTGAAGTTCAACGGCCAGGACGTGAAGGAAAACGCACGCGCTGCCGCTGCATCGTCGCGGAGACCGCGATCGGCACCGAGGTGCCCGTGGTGCTGCTGCGCGACGGCAAGCAGGTCACGGTGACGGCCAAGGTGGGCGAGCTGCCGGACGACCAGCAGATCGCCTCGGCGGACAGCAAGCCGGCCAAGCCGGCGGAGACGACCAAGCCGACGGCGATCGCCGGCCTGGGGCTGTCGCTGTCGCCGATCACGCCGGACACCAAGGACAAGTATCAGCTCGGCGCCAACCAGAAGGGCGTGGTGGTCACCGACGTGACGCCGGATGGCCCGGCCGCGAACCGGGGACTGAAGCCGGGCGACGTGATCGTCGAGGTGCAGCAGGAGCCGGTGAGCACGCCGGCCGACGTGCAGAGCCGCGTCGACAGCGTGCGCAAGCAGGACCGCAAGTCGGTGCTGATGCTGATCCAGCGGCAGGACAGCCTGCAATGGGTGCCGGTGCCGCTCGGCGCGGCGTCGGACGACAAGAAGGGCAGCCCGGGTTGATCGAACCTGGCACCGTGCTCGCCGCCGTCAAGGACGCTTCGCGCCGCTCCGCGGTGGCCTTCGGCCATCCTTGACCGTGGCTGCGCGCGGCGCCCCGGGACTATCAGGCCGGGACGAAGAAACGGCCCTTTCAGCCGACCAAGGAAACATGATCGGTTGGCCGCGACGCCAAGGACCTTTGGTAACAGTCGGGCTCCGACCTGGCCGGTCCGAAGCCTGACCGGGATGGTTGCTACCCATTCCAAACAGCGAGGACCCCTGAAAAATCACCGCCAGCCCACCCGCAGCCATGCCCCGGTTACCAATGAGGGGGCGTCATGGCGGGAAGCGGCAGACTTTGAACCAGTCGACTGGTTTACACACTTCGGTCAGGTCATGACCGCCGAGTTGCGCGGCGCTCGGCGTGAATGGTGTCAGATAAAAATACTCGATTCCAGTGCGAAGCGGCCGCTGCTTGATCGCCATTTCAGCGGCGCAATCCGTCTCGACCCTGACACTGACGGCCGAGTTGATGGGCAGGTTGTGACGGGCGGCCAGCAGTCCCAGCTCAACCGCCGCTTGCAGCAGATGATTGTACGGCTGGCGGTAGCGCGGCTGCTTCAGGTCGCCCTCGATCGGGATACATCCGGCGGATGGGAAGATCATCAACCCTTGCGCTGAATCGATCAATTCGTCGGCCCGTTGGCGATCGAGAACCGCGGTCAGCGGGTGTCGGGCGGTTTCCGCAACCGCGTTGCGGACCGGACCGGCATCTACCAATTGCAGGATGCATGCAATCCCCAGGATGGCCAAAGCCGTCCGTGAGTGGAATTTTTCCGTAACGACAAGGATGCTCAGCGCCAATATCGCGTAGGCGATCGGCCAGAAGAAGCGTCCGCTCGCGCGAAAGGCCCCCAGCGCATGCGCCAGGCGATCGGGGAGCGGAATGTCCAAGAGAACATCGCTGCCGAGTGTGATTTTGTTGGAAAGTGCGAATAGATAAAATGCGATGAAGACACAAGTGATGGCAAGATGAGACCGCGCATTCTTGCTAAAATATCTTGCCATACCAGGAATACTAATCAAAAACATGATCAGAACGCCGAGTCCAAAATAGTCGAAGACTTGATCCGGCATGCCGATCCAATAGGTGCGCAGCGGCGGAATTGCTCCGCTCAACTGCGGAATCACCGGCGATCCCAGGTTCATTGAACTAACGCCGAAGCCGTTGGTTCCGCCGGACCCCAGGTTCGAGTCCAAAACGCCGGTAACGAGCATGACGATAAGGATCGTTCCAATGGTGGCTGATGCCTCGACGGCAAGTCGTCGTGCCGATGCGCGGCGGTCCAGCCCCTTTTGAACAAGAGCGGCGGTCCAGCAGCCGCCGACCATCACGAAGAGATACATGTGGGTCAGCGCCGCAATGGCCAGCAGGGCGAGCCAACCCGCTACGACGCGCATGTCGGCCGGGTAGCGCTGTGTCAGCAGATACAACGCGAGCGCAAAGATGAGCAGGCAATGCGCGCTGAGCGAAACGTGACCCCATTCGAACAGCATAAGGGGCATTGAATTGGCCAGCAGGCTTCCCGCAATGGCGAATATCAGTCCGCGCCTTCCGGCCACCCAGAACAGAACGGTCATGGCGACGCCGGGCAACAGGAAGCAGAAGAACAGGAAGATCCCGAGCAAATTCAGGCACACGCCGGTTGCGGAGAAAATAGCCTTTCCGACCAGTCCCACCCATGGCACCGGATCAAGCCAGAACGTGTTGCGTCCAATCGGGGGAACGAGGTCCGCGACATAAAGCAGCGGCACCGTCCATGGCGCCTGCACCAGATACAAATAGGCGGCAAACGATTGCGCCAGGTCGATGAATGACCCCGGAACGGTCCCGCTTGGGAACTCCCAAAACGGACCATAACCGAGGATCAGCGGCAGTGGCAGAATGGTCAGGGCATGCACGGCGCCGAGCACGAAGCTGACGGCCAGGAGGAGCCAGAGCGGACGCTTCTTGAAGAGCGCGTGGGCAGGTCCCGCTTCGTTTGACGGCATTCACTTCGATCCTGAGCCTGGAGTTGCGCTGGTGCTCGTTCGTTACGGTCGTAACTGACAAGCCTGATTGGACACGCCGAGGAATTCCCGGGAGGCGATCAGGCGAGTCGATGCTCCGACGGTGCGGTAGCCTTGCACCAACCACCGCAAGGGCTGACGCCGGCTCCGGACACACGGTCCATCTTCTCACGAATCCACGACCCTTGCCTCCACCGATAAGTCAATCCTTTCGACAACTGATGCTAGCATGATCGCGCCTCAACGACAGCGCCCACCGCAGTTCGCCGCCGATCGCGGCAAATCCGACACACCCGGCCCGAACCGGCGAGCCACTGTCTCATCGTTGGTCCGCTCCGTCCCCACAGAGTCAAAGCGAGGATCGGCGGAAACCGGCAAGGCGGTTTTGCCCACTTGGACGTCCATCGGCCGCACAGTCTCATCGGTGCGAAATTTGGGCCGTGCGTGCGCGTTGTCCCCTCCTGATTCTAGCGACGCTGCTGCCCGCCATCCCAGCACCATCAGTCGGAACAAGTAGCCGGGGCACGCCCGATCATCAGCCGTGGCAGGGCCGGCATCCACATTCCAGACCGCCGTCTTGCGACTATCTTTGCGCTGGCGGTGCGAGGTCGTGGTCGTATCGTGCCATCACACTGGCAAACGGCTGCGGCAGACATACCGCCTCGGCGATCGCCAGAACCATCCAGGTGCTGAACCACGGGATATAGTTGTTGTGCATCTGCGAGCCGCCGGCGATCAGCAGCATGTTCAGCAGCGCGAACGCACTCGCCAGGTGCCGCTCCCGCCGCCAGACGATGCGCCAGGTGAGCCAGCCGAGCGGCACCAGCAGCACCGCGCGCGCGGCCGGCACCAGCCAGGGCGGGGCGCCGAACACCCAGGAATTCCAATAGGGCTCCACCAGCATGCCCCACAGCACGACGTTGTGCACGAAGCCATAGGCATCAAGTGCCAGCCAGGGCAGCACCAGCGCGGCGGTCGCTGCCGCGCACCACGCCGCCGCCCGCCAGGATCGCACCACCGGCAGCAGCAGCAGGAACAACGCGCCGGGCAGGATCTTGCTGCAGAGCGCCAGCGCCACCGCGATCCCCAGTCCCGCATACCACCCGTTCAGCCCCAGCCACACACCGAGGAAGCCGAAGACCAGCGGCCACACATCAGTCGCGGTCCAGAACACGAAATAGTAGCTGCATTGCGGATCCAGCATCAGTTCCGCCACCGCCGCCCCGGCCGCCGCCATGCCCGCGCGGGCACTCAGCAGGATCGCGCCCACCGCTGCGAACAGGCCGAAACAGGCTAAACCATTGCTCAACGGCACCGAGGCCGGCCCGGCCAGCGGCTCCAGCAAAAAGGTCAGCAGCAGCGGCACCGGGCCGTATTTGTAGCCGAGCAGCGCGACCTCCCGCCGCGCGGTGGCGTCGGTGGCCGTTGCATTCCCTGACGGAGCAGACGGCAGCAACGTCCGCCGCGTGGCCGAATCGAGGGTCGCCAGGTATCGTTCGAGCGTCGCCCCCACCTGATCTTGCGGCAGAGCGGGGCCCACCCCGGCGGTGATGCGCAGCGGCAGCCGATCCATGAAGGCGGTGTCGTCGACCAGCGCGCCGACCGCGTATGGGTTCTCGCCGTGCCACAGCAATTGCGCCGCGCGCAGCGTGGTGCGTCCCTCATCCAGCCGCAACCGGTCGGTCACGTGCGCCATATGTGTTGCGCCGAGCAGCGTGCGCACGTCGCGCAGGCCGAGTCCCAACAGGAGGACAGCCAGGGCGACCCGCAGCCACGCCCTGCCCGGCAGCGGCTGCGGCGCCACGCGCATCCGCCGCAGCGCCAGCACGAACAGCAGCATCAGCGCAAGCAGCAACAGGCGCAGCAGCCCGTAGCCGCCATAGAATGCCGCGAACAACCACGTCCCGCCCTGCACGACGGCGAGGCACAGAACGTAGGCCGGCCATCCTTCGCACAGCCTCCAGCGTGGTATCATGCTGGATGAACGGTGAGGCTCGCGCTATCCGCCGCAGTCCAGCAGTTCCCGGCAAACGGCCGGTCGTGCCGGATGGCATCCGCGGCCGGGTCTCCCCGATGGTGCTGCCGTTCCATGTGCTGCTGGAGACCGATCGCTCAGTGTGTCAAGAAATCGATGTTAGCCCGATGGCGATGATCCGCGATCGTCCGCTGCCTGTCTAGGTGTCGTTTCATCCTCTTGGGCGAGGTGTGGCAGGCCGGCTATCTACGCACCCGCTGTCTCGGCATCGTCTGCGCACCGGCCGCGTTAGCGCATGAATAGGGCGCGTCTCTGACGTGCCACAGCTTCTGGATCAGATCGAAGCCGATTTTGCGTCGATGCGGTCCGACGGTGAGTATCATAGTGCGGCCCTCGACGGTACTGTCGCCGAAAGTCATCCTCAAGCCGCGGTCGTCGTTCCGTCGGGGATGACGACGAGTCCGGCGAGACTGCGACAACGCAACACGACCAGTGTATTGCGGCGATCGAACAGCACCGGCGTATGTGGTGCAGCGTCGTTCGGCCTGCGATTGCCGGAGCTCGATATAAATGTGACGGAGTGGATACCGTTTCATCAGCGGCCGTCGACTTCACCAGCGGACTCCGCTTAATCGGCCCTCTCACGCAAGGTCGGATGCATTGCGAGTAACCGAGTGCTCGAGCTCGAAATGCCCGTCTTGGTCCAGCTTCCCTGATACGGTGGCGAGATGGAAAACACTGACGCCGGTCTCTGCATGCATCAAGGTGGGTTGGAGTGGCCTCGGACCCGCCTTGAGCATCCCGCGGAAGTCCGTCGGGGCGCATGGTGTCCCGCAGGCAATGCCACCAACAAAGCGGGCCGACTTGACGTGCAATACGCTGCCGAATAAATCCCGGCTCTGCGGCGGGAACACCTACCGGGACGGCTAGGTTGTTCGAGACCCTGGTGGGGGCTAAGCTGCGATGGGGCTGACCCGGCCACACGATCTGGAAGGATGGCATGCGGCAGACCGCACTGCAGAGGCTGTGCCTGCTCGTCCCGTTGTTGCTGGGACTGTATTTCTCGATCGGCTATGTGGGAACCAGCCACGATCCGCATGGCGAGCAGACCAACGCGACGGTCGCCCTGCTGACCAAAGGGGTGCTCGCGGATCCGTACGGATTTCCCACCGGACCGACGGCGCACGTTTCGCCGGGGCATATCGGGTGGATCGCCTCGGTGTACTGGCTGTTCGGTATCAACACTCCGGCCGCGCGCATCGCCCTCAGCCTGGCCGACACGCTGCTGTATTGCGGGACCTACCTGCTGGCCGTTGGCACGTGCCGCAGCCTGCGCCTGGGACCCGCGGGTATCTGGACGGTCTGCGTGCTCGGCTGCCTGGTCCCCATGACGCTGTTCGATGTGGTGATATCGTATCGGACCATGGACCAGCCGCTGAGCGCATTCGTGTTGATGCTCGGCATATTCCTGTTCTTTCTCTACAGGAACTCGGTAGCGGGGGCGCTGCGTCTGAGTGCCGTTGAAGGTGCCCTCGCCGGAGCAGGCAGCCTGGTCTCACCGGGGGTGTTTCCGACGCTCGTCGTGCTGGCATTGCGCCACGCCTGGGATGCACCGAACTGGCGTTTTCGCCTGACCCGAGCGGCCCTGTCTCTCGGTCTGGCCGCCGCATTCATCCTGCCCTGGGCGATTCGCAATGAAATCGAGCTCGGCGCCTTCATACCGTTCCGTTCCAATTTCTTCCTTGAATTCGCCGTCGGCAATCAGGACGGGGCGGACGGCATAACGGATGACCTCCCGCCGGGAGTTGCACGTGAGATGCACCCGCTTGGTTCGCCCAGCGTGGCCGCCAAAGTGGCGGCGATGGGCGAGGTCGCGTATATGCACTCGGTCCAGCAGGTCGCGCTCCGCCAGTTGGCAACGCACAAGCTGCGTTTCATCGAGTTGTGCGTTATCCGCGTCTGGTACAGCTTTGTCCCGGTCGGGCAGACGAACTCATGGATGCCTGTGCTGCACACGTCTGTGTGGCTGCTGCGGGCCATGGTGGGGATCCTGGAACTGGCCAGCCTGGGGCTGATCGCGTTCGCCGGCCGTGGTGTTCTGCTGTGGCTCTGTGTCGCGGTGCTGCCGCTGGCACCCTATTTCATCACGCATACCGACATGCGCTACACATACCTGGTGTATTTTCCGGCCCTTTGCGTCATCGCGGTTGGTGCCGACGTCGTCTCGCGCTGGTGGGCGTCTCGTTGGCAGCCCCTGGAAAGGCGATAATGAAACTGGCGCGAAGCATCCGGTGGCTGCCCGTCTGGCAAGCGATGGCCCTCTATGCAGTGATGACAGCGGTCGTCCTGTACCCGGTCCTTACGGTTCAGGTGCCTGCCCTCGGCGACTATCTGAACCATTTGGCCCGGATGCATATCCTGTCCGACATTGGTCACTCGGAGGCGCTGAGCAGGTTTTACCGGGTGCATTGGCAGGCGATCCCCTATCTCGCGATGGATGCCACCTTCGTCGTCCTGAACCATGTCACGACGATCTACGATGCGGGGCGGATATTCGTGGCGATTTGTGTCGTTCTGCCGGTGCTGAGCGTGGCGTTGCTGCATTTTGCGGTGCATCGCCGGCTCAGCCTGGTGCCCACGACGGCGTTCCTGTTTTGCTACAACTACTTGCTGTCGTGGGGGTTCCTGGTTTATCTGCCCGCGCTCTGCCTTGCGGTCATGCTGTTTGCCGGTTGGATCGGCAGCGCCGAATGGCCGCGATGGCCGCGCGCGGCGCTGTTCTGCGTGCTGGCCCTGGCGCTGTATCTCAGCCATCTGGTGGCATTCGGGGCCTACTGCCTGGTGGTGGGCGGCTTCGAACTGGCGCGCGGCTGGCGAGCCGGCTTTCGCCCCTGGCGTGCGATTGCGGCCGACTGGTTGGCCGCCGGATTGCAGGCGGTCCCGGCAATCGTGCTCGCCCTGAGCGTCCATGTGGAGCGGCCTTTCGTGGGACCTCTGCACACGTCCTATGGCGACCTGGCCACCAAGCTCATCGCGCTCGAATCGCCCGTGCTGTTTTTTGGCGGCCGTGCTGACGAACTAGCCGGCGGTTTCGCAGTGTCGGTGCTGATCCTCGGCCTGCTGAGCGGTCGACTGCGCCTGGCGCCCACAGTTTGGCCCGCTGTCGTCGCGGTTGGCGCGGTAGCGGTCTGCATGCCGAACACGCTGCTGAGCACCTTCGGCATGGATTTCCGCCTGCCGCTGCTGATGGTACTGCTGCTGATCGGGGCGACAAGTACGACCGAACGGACGGGCCGCGGCGTGGGGGCTGCGGCACTTGCCGGGTTTCTCGCGCTGACCGCGGTGCGCTCGGTGGGTATCGCCACCGCGCTGCAGTCGGCTGATCGGCAGATCGCGGAGGTGCGCGAGGTCGTCGGCGCGATGCCGCGCGGGATGCGCCTGCTGCTCGTCGACAATCCGCCGTTCGGGCAGAACCGGGGTACAGTGCCGCCGCGGGCGACAATGCACGTGGGGATGGTGGCAGTGATTGACCGCGATGCCTTCGTGCCGAACCTGTTCACTGGCCTGGCCACCGTCCGCCCGGCCCCCGAATTGCGGGCTTCCAGCACGCCGCTTGGGGATCCGCTGCGTCTCGCTGATCTGAGGGACGGGTTGGGCCGCAGGGATGATCCGGCGGGGGACAAAGGGAATGGGGAGGGCTTGCGGATCTACTGGATGGGCTGGGAAAACAAGTTCGATTACGTCCTGATCCGACACTTCGGCAATCGGCCGGCAGCACTTCCGGCTAATCTCCGGCTGGTGGCCACTTCGTCCGTCGCCGATCTCTACCGGATCGACAGAACCATCAGTCCTTGACCGCCATGCATAGGCAACTTCCGCCAATCGGGAGTGTGCGGCCCGCATCGATCCGCCCGTACTCGGCGGGGAGCACGCGGTCCATCAGCCGCGCCGCAATGCCGTGGGGACCTGTTCCGCGGCATCGTGCTCGGGGTCCGCGCCGCGGTGCAGGCCGAGGCGGCTCGGCACGGTACGCAGGAGGAGAATGAGCGGTGGCAGCGGGACGAACATGTAGGAGGCAAACCTCAACCGAGATCCGGATCTTGCAAGCGCACGGTCGAGGTTCGGGAGCGTGTAGCGGCGGAAATGCCCCGCCAATACGTCGTCGGCCGACCAGAGGAATGGATAGGCCGGGACGGTGAGGAACAACCGCCTGCCCGCCTCAACAGCGTATGAACCCGTCGCAGGGCGGCGACCTCATCCTCGGTGTGTTCGAGCACGTCGAACATGCCTGCGGCGGCCATGCTGTCTGGCGGCAGACCGGTATCTTCCAGCCGCGCGCAGATCACCAGGTCGATGCCGCGGGCGCGGGCAGCCAGGGCGCCATCGTTCTCCGGCTACACCAGAACGCAGGGAATTCCGGCCACGGCCAAGCTCTTGGCCACGTAGCCGTTGCCGCCGCCGATATCGAGTAGCGGGCCGTCCGGCGGGAAGCGGCGGACCAGGCTGACAATGCAGCGGTTGCGGTGGCGGAACCAGAACGACCGGTCCTCGACCGCCAGGCAGGCGGCGTTGCCGTGCGCGGGATAGGAAACCGATGCCTGCCGGCGGGCGAACCAGAGGCCATCATCGCGCCGTTCGAGGCCGGGCGCCAGGGATGCGAGGTCGAGAGGCATGGATAGTCTCCAGTCGTGCAGATCGCGGACGCCGATGCCGAGGTCATCGAGTGCCTGGATCGTCATGGCGATGTGCTCTCCTACGCGGGCGAAGTCACTGCCCGCAACGGTATCATGGTGGCCAGCTTCCCCGCGTCATGGCCGATCCACGGACCGGCCACTGACCCGGCTCAAATCCGCTTTATCACGCCGGGAAAACCGGCTATGGTCCCGCGCAGGAGCGGTATCATGGCGATGATGGACCAAACGAGCTTTCCCGAGGCTATTGGCTCCGACGGCCTCCGGCGTCGGCACCTGCATGGATTGACGGATGTGCGAAGGAGGAGTGACGGCGACGCTCGGCCACATTTTCAGCTTTCGACCCCGCACGCACGGTAGATAATTCATTCTCGACGCTCAACTTGGCTCAGGTGGAGAAATCAGATGGTTTCCGTGGTTCCGTTTTACCGACACTCGTTGGACAAAAGTTATGGCCAGAGTGTTGCGGACGTGCTTGACACGCCGTTTCTGACTACGGGTGGGGTAGCGCGGAAGGTGGAGCAGCAGCTTCGGGAATTTTTCGATGTACCCCATGCCGCCCTGGTGAATAGTTGGACCAACGGCGCGATTGCGACGCTCCTCGCCCTCGATATCGGCTCCGGGGCAGAGGTGATCGTTCCGGCTATGACGTTCATCGCATCGGCCAATGTCGCTGAGATCCTCGGAGCGAAGCCCGTCTTTGTCGATGTTGATCCCGACACCCTGATGATGACCCCGGAAGGAGTCCGCCGAGCCCTGACGCCGAATACCCGGGCGATCATTCCCGTCCATCTTTATGGCCAGATGTGCGATGTGCGCGCGCTCCGCGCGGCGGTTGCCCATCGCCCCGATATCGCCATCATCGAAGATTGCGCTCACAGCTTCGAAAGCACGTACCAGGGCGAGCGGCCTGGGGTTCATTCGGATGCGGCGATTTTCTCCTTCTACGCGACGAAGAACGTCACATGCGGGGAAGGCGGCGCCGTTATTACGCGCCGGGCGGACCTTCATGAGGCCGTGTTGCAGACCCGTCTGCATGGGATGTCGGCGGGGGCCGTCGACCGCTTCGCCAAAAACCACTATCAGCACTGGGACATGGTGCGCCTGGGCACCAAGGCCAATCTGCCAGACCTCCTCGCGGCACTGCTGCCGTCGCAGATCACGACGGTTTATGACCGTCTGAAGCTGCGCGAGGATCGTGCACGACGCTACGAGGAAGCGTTTGCCGGGAATTGGATAAGGACCGTTAAAGTTGTTCCGGGTGCGGTCAGTGCCCGCCACTTGTTCCCGGTCTTCGTTCCGCCCGCCGTCCGCGATCAGGCGCTTTCCGCACTGAACGAGCGCGGTATTGGAACGACCGTCAATTACCGGAGTGTGCCGATGCTCACCTACTACCGGGAGAAGTATGGGTACGCCGCTGACGATTTCCCGGTCAGCCATGAATGGGGCGAAGGGACCATCACCCTGCCCCTGTTTCCGTCGCTAACGGTCGAGGAGCAGGACTACGTCATCTCGACGGTCCAGGACGTCGTCGTTCCCATGATCTCGGGGCTATAGGAATAAACCGGTGAAGAAGGTTTTGGTCACCGGGGCCGGCGGGTATATTGGCGCGGTACTGACACACTGCCTGCTGAGCTCCGGGTATGCGGTCATTGCGCTTGACCGCTTCTTTTTCGGGCAGGAGACGCTGAAGCAGGTCAGTGGGCACCCGATGCTGACCATCCTCAAGAAGGATATCCGCGACGTCGAGCCCGCCGATTTCGACGGCGTCTATGCTGTTTGCGACCTTGCGGCGCTGTCCAATGACCCGAGCGGAGACTTGGATCCGGAACTCACACTCGGGGTTAACCATGCCGGCCGGGTGCGGGTGGCGCGCGCGGCGAAAAGCGCCGGCGTTGCGCGATATGTGCTGTCCAGCTCCTGCTCGGTTTATGGCCATGGTGAGGGAGACCCTCTCCACGAGGCCGCGCCGAAAAATCCGCTGACGATGTATGCGCGGGCGAATCTGCGCGCGGAGGAGGAGATACTGCCGTTGGCGGACCGGGCGTTTTGCGCATCGGCGATCCGCAATGCCACCGTGTTCGGTCTATCGCCACGCATGCGCTTCGACCTCGTGGTCAACCTGATGACGTTGCACGCGGTCGAACGTGGCAAGGTCACGATTCTGGGCGGTGGTCGGCAATGGCGGCCCCTGGTGCACGTGCGAGACGTCGCACGTGCGTTTGTCATGATGATCGAGGCGCCACCGGAACGTGTATCCGGTGAGGTATTCAACATCGGGAAGGAGAATGCGCAGGTGCTGAGCGTTGCGTATATCGTACGCGAAACCCTGCCGTTTCCGCTGCAGATCGAGGTCGCGCCGGACGATCCGGACCGGCGCAACTACAATGTCTCGTTTGCGAAGGCAACGCAGCAGCTTGGATTCGAGGCGCAGCACTCGATCGGGGACGGGGTTCGCGAAATCTATGATGCCCTGAAGATGGGCTTGGTTGAAACCGGACCGAAGACGTCGACCGTCAAATGGTATCGCAACGTGCTCGATGCCCAGAAGCTCATCGACAGCATCGCCCTGAACGGACGCCTGCTGTGAGCGGATGCAACAACCGGAGCGGGGCCTGGACCTGATGCCTCACCTCAGCGTGGTCGTGCCGATTTTCCGTGAGGAACTGGTGCTGCCGGAGTTGTACCGCCGGCTCAGCGCTTCGCTGTCGAGGATATCGACGGACTTCGAGATCATTCTGGTGTCGGATGGCGGCCGCGATCGTTCCTGGGACATCATCCGGGAGCTGTCGGCAGCCGATCCGCGCGTGAAGGGCGTGAAGTTCACCCGCAATTTTGGACAGCATCTGGCTATTTCCGCCGGCCTTGACGTTTGCGACGGTGACTGGGTGGTCGTCATGGACGGCGACCTTCAGGACCGGCCCGAAGTAATTCCCGAGCTCTACGCCAAGGCCCAGCAAGGGTATGAGGTGGTGTTCGTTGCCCGTGTCGATCGACCGGAGTCGGTAGTCTATCGCCTGGCGGCCCGCACTTTCTACAAGATTTTCAAGCTGCTGGCGAATACCGAGTACGACCCGGCGCACGGCAATTTCTCGATCATCTCGCGCAAGGTCGTCGAACACTATCGGATGATGGGTGAGAGTCTGCGGTTCTACGGCGGGATCCTTGACTGGCTGGGATTCCAGCGGGCTTCGATCGAGGCGGAACACGGCACGCGATTTGCCGGCAGTCCGGGCTACTCGCTGCGTAAGCGGTTGGTGCTCGCCTATCATATCATTCTTGCCCATTCGGACCGCCCGCTACACTTGTCTATCCTGTTCGGATTGCTCATTTCGGCATGGTCCGGCGTGACGGGCATATGGATGGTGATGCGTTATCTGTTCGTCCAGGAATATTCTGTTCAGGGCTGGACAAGTTTGATCGTCTCCACGTTTTTCATCGGGGGAATAATTCTTATGGTCCTCGGCGTAATGGGAGTTTACATCGGGAAAATCTTCAGCGAGATCAAAAGACGGCCACTTTACGTCGTTGAGGACGAAATCGGCGTGGACGGCCGCGGCCGCCACGGTGCCGGGCAAGGCTCCAGCGTTGGGCGGGCGCCTTGGGCAGTCAAGGATGGAAATCGTAATTTTGAGACCGCCGCATGATGGCTTGTCTGCTTTTCCAGCGGGATTGCGGCCGCGCCGAATATACCGGATCGATCTTTTCACTGTCCCTTCCGCATTGTGAGTGGGCGCGCTGCCGGTGAGCCGCGGTTGCGAGGGACGGTCTGCCACCAGGCGTTTGGACCGTTCCCATGTGGTAATTGTCAACCGACGGTCGAAAGCCTAACGATGGAAGATCTCATCATCCTGGGCGCAGGTGGAACCTCTCGCGAGATTGCCGACGCCGTTGCGGACGTCAATCGTGTCACCGCGGTGTGGAATCTGGTCGGCTTCCTCGACGATGATGTCACGAAGCACTCCAGGCTCATTGCCGGCCTGCCGGTGCTAGGCTCGATCGATTCCGCGAAGATGCATGCCGGACGCTTCATCATCGGGGTGGCGAGAGCTGGCGACCCGTGGCAGCGGCGGAGAATATTCGAACGACTTGACCTGCCGCGGGAGCGGCTCGCGACGATCATCCATCCAACGGCCAGCCTCTCTTCGACGGCGTCGGTCGGGGCCGGGACCGCCATTTTGCAGAACGCGGTGGTGACCACGGACGCTGTCATTGGCGACCATGTCTTGATTCACTACGGCTGCATTGTGGCCCATGATGCAGTGGTCGACGATTATGTGACGATGGCACCTGGATCCCTCATCGCCGGCTCAGTCAGACTGCGGTCCGGAGTTTACCTGGGCGCCGGAAGCAGGGTGATAAACGATGCAACGGTGGGCGAGGCCGCACTGGTCGGGTCGGTACGGTTGTTATCCGCGATGTGGCGGCCGGAAGCACAGTGGTGGGGAATCCTGCGCGAGTCCTGCCTAGGCCGCGGCCATAGGGATTTGCGATGTGGCAGGATGCGGCACCTGCGGGCACGCGGGACGGAATGGGAATGGCGCATTTCGCGAATATTAGGCGGGCGCCGTCAGACCACCGCGGGAGTGCAGGCCAGATCCTGCAATATGCGATTGCAGGGGCGACGCCCATGGGTCAGATAAAGTCCGCTGCTCGGTGGAGAGCCACACAGCCTAGAAGCCGGAATGTCGGCCGAACGCAAGTCATCTGGGATTGGAAATGTAAAATGCGCTTGTATATCGACAAGGTGGAAGTTGCCCGCTTCGGCCGTCGCATGGCACGCCTGCGGCTCACCGAGGACGACACTGCGGTCACGGCGGCCGGTATTGTCGAGCTGTGCCGAGCAGAGCGGGTGGAAATGTTGACCCTCCGCGTGCCCACGGACAGGTTCGTGCTCGTTCAGGATCTCGAAGAGCATGAGTTCCGACTGATGGACTGCTTGGTGTATTATGAGGTGCCAACCGACGATTTGCCCCGAGTTGAACCGCTCGGTTTCGAAATACGGGAAGGCAACCCTGCGGACACCAAGGAGGTGTGCGCGGTGGCAGAGGCGTGCTTCACTGACTATTTCAGCCATTATCATGCCGACCCCAGGCTTGACCGGACGAAGGTCTCAGAGGCGTTTATCGACTGGGCGCGACGGTCCTGCACCGACCGCACCGTGGCTGCGACTGTGTTCCTTCCGGTCGTGGATGGCAGAATTGCGGGATTCGCTACGATGCGTCGAAATAGTGAGACGGAAGGTGAGGGGGTCTTGTTTGGGGTGCATCCCGACTTCAGCGGAATCGGCATCTATGGCAAGCTTATCGACAGGGGTAAGCAGTGGTGCGGCGAAAATGGCATGACACGGATGGTCGTCTCCACCCAGTTAGATAACCGGCGTGTTCAGCGGTCGTGGACAAATCGCGGGTTTAGATTGTATCAATCGTTGTTTACGTTCCATCGGTGGTTTGTCTGAATTCGCATTCGAGCAGTTCTATCTGGACGGCTGCAATTGGAACAAATGACGCGATTTTTGGATCCTAGGCGGGCGCCGTCAGACCACCGCAGGAGTGCAGGCCAGATCCTGCATTATGCGATTGCAGGGGCGACGCTGAACATTGTCTTATATCTGCTCTACCTGATTACCACGCGTTGGGGCGGCGAGCCGAAGCTGGTAATGACGGTGCTATACGGTGTCTGCGTCCGGCAAACGATTTAACAGGGTGCGGAAGAACCCCTTGGCCGAACCGGCGTCGATCTGATTCTCTGCCGCTATCCAGATGCAGGGATGCAGGCGATGCATGGAACCGACCGTGAGACTGTAAGGACTCAGTTTGTTCCCGGGCGGAGCCTAAGGATCCCAGCGCGCTTCTCCACGCTGGGGTCGTTGATGACCAGCGCGCCACCCTCCCCGCAGGAGAAATTCTTGGTCTCGTGGAAGCTATAGCAGCCCATATGGCCGATGGTGCCGAGCCGTTGGCCCTTGTACCTCGGCGAAGACCCCCTGCGCCGCGTCCTCGACGCCCAACAAGTCGTGGCGCCGGGCGATTGCCATGATCTCGTCCATCTCGCAGGCGACACCGGCGTAATGGATCGGGAAGATTGCCGCGTGCGTGGGGTGACCGCCGCCTCGATCAGGCGCTCGTTGATGTTCAGCGTGTCCGGCCGGATGTCCACGAGCACCGGCGTCACGCCCCACAGCACGGCGGCGTTGGCGGTGGAGGCAAAGGTGTAGGAGGGCAGGACCACCTCGTCACCGGGGTCCAGGTCGCAGAGTAGCGCCGCGATCTCGAGCGCTGAGGTGCAGGAAATGGTCAACAGCACGCGCGGTGCGCCGAAACGGTCCTCCATCAGCTTCGGGGCGCGCCGGGTGAACGGCCCATCGCCACGGGCATGGCTGGCAGCGACGGCCTAGCCGACATAGATCAACTCGGACCCAACGATACAAGGCTTGTTGAAGGGGATGCGGATTGTCATAGCGCTGACTTTGCGCGGAGGGTCGGACGGTTGCGGATATGCGCTGAAAATACCCAGTATCTCTGGAGGGCGAACAATACCACCGGCAAGGTCAGTATCACGATGCCCTGCACAATCTGATGAGCAATGCCCAGCCGGCTCACGAAGATCCAAAGGGCCGCGAAGTTGATTGCATACCCGATAACGTAGCTGGCGACATAGCGCAGCAGCGCGCCGGCATCGCGTCCGTGGTAACGAAAGGTTATGCTGCGGTTCAGCATGAAGCCTAGTAGGACGCCAGCACAATAAGTGAGCGTCATCGCGGCGCGGCTTCCCATCAGGGTCTGGGTCAACAGCAGATAGGCGCCGTACAGCGTGGCGTTGAGCGCCAGGCCGATGACGGCGTAGCGGACGAACTGTTGGCGGATCATGGTGCCGGCGGCTTCACCGGCCCGACAGACACCGTCAGCATCCGAAATTCCTCCGCGGAGCCTTCCGATCGACGACCCGAGCCATTCCGTCCTTCGTGTCGGCCGTACAGGCAGCGCATCCAGTCCCGGGGTGCGAGGCGGTTGTCCCGGCATGGATCGCAAGTTCCCATTCATCATCAAACTGCTTATCGGGTACGTCCGGCCCCTGAGGCAAGCGGAACGTCAGCCGCGGATCATGTCTCCCGGGACATCGTGTTCACCCTCCAACTTTGGCGATCGGAAGCAACGATCAGGAACAGCTTCGGTCAATCCACCGCGCCCTGATCAACCGGAGCGGCCGGTGGCAACGGCGCCATCGTCCGGTGGCTTGTTACCGGCACCACCCACGGCCGCGCGCCAGGGCACGCGCGGTCGGTCACAATCACTGCCGCCTCCGGCCGCAGCCAGACCGCCGCCGTGCCCTGCCGCCAGACGGTGAACCGGGCTACCAGCGCCGGCCAACGCCGCGGACAGAGCCCCCGCGCGGGCTCGGCCGCCACCTCCACCGCCGCGGCGCGACAGGACGGCGGTGAGACCACACTGGGATTCTCGTCATCGCGGTGCAAAAAATGCCCAATGACGGTAAGTAAGCCATTGATTTAATGAAATGTCATAGAACCGGCTAACAGCGCGGCATTGATATCGCGAGGCTCAATCATCCCCTCGTTTGAGTCTCGTGATTGGTCATGTCCGCTGAGGTGGTGTAAGAGCGTCGAAGGCCTCACGCGCTCCGGCGGGGCAGGCTCAGACGTTTCGGTGCGCTATACGGCTGAACAGAGCAAGCTGGCCGGCCGTGGTCTCGTCCCAACTGAACTGCTCGGCATAGGCGCGCGTCGCGGCGCGATCAGGCGGATTGGCGAATAGCTGACGTGCCGCGGCCGCGATCACCTCGGCGGAGTTGCTCGGGATGATCAGGCCGGCTTGCGGCGCCCGCACGACCTCGGGGTTGCCCCAGATGTTGCTGGCAATGACCGGCGTGCCGCAGGCCATCGCCTCCAGCAGCACATTGGCCCAGCCCTCGCGCGAGGAGGCGAGCACCAGCGCGTCGGCTGCGCCGTACAGCGCGGGCAGCTCGGCATGCGGGCGGGCGCCCAGAAGACGGACCCGGTCGACGAGCCCCAGCCGTTCGATCATCGCTGTCAGATGTCGACGCTCGGGCCCATCGCCGACGATCAGCAGCGCGTATCCCGGCAACGACGCCATCGCCTCGATCACGCGATGATGCCCCTTTCGCTCGATCAGCAGCCCGACCGAGATCAGCGTCGGCCCGGCCAGCCCGAGCGCGGTGCGGGCGGCGACGCGATCGTCTGGCGGACGGAACAACGTGGTGTCCACCCCGTTCCGGAGCACCGTCACCTTGTCGGACGGCGCCCCCAACCCGACCAGCGCCTGCTTCAGCGCGCCGCTGACCGCGATCAGCGCGGCGGCGTCGCGGATGGCGCCCCGGATCAGCCACCGCGGGATCGCGTAGCGCGGAATCAGATTCACGTCGGTGCCCCGCGCGGTGATCACCACCGGCAGGCCGAGGCGCTTGCCGAGCCACGTCGCGGCCACGCCATCCGGATAGACGTAGTGGGCATCGATCGCGTCGGGCCGGCTTTGCGTGGCGCACAGGCGGCGGAGCAGCGGCAGCGCGGCGCGGTAGAGCAGCCAGGGCGCGGCCGACATGCCCAGCTTCGGGATCACCGGAAAGCGCGGGTGGAACACCTCGATCCCATGGCGCGTCTCGCGCTGCGCCGTCCGTGCGTAGGCCGCCCAGGTGCCGAACCGGGCCACCTTGGCGGGAAACCACGGCACCGGCGCAACGACCGTGCTCTCGATCTCGCCGCTGGCCACCAGGTGACGCAGCCGGTTCTCCACGAAGATGCCGTGGTTCGGCCGCTGATCACTTGGGTAAAGGGTGGAGAACGTCAGGAGCCGGAGCGGCGCCATGCTCGCTGTGCCGGCTTGCCGGCATCCGGCGCCTGGCGACCCGACCGGAACGGCCCCTGGCGTGGTTGCGGCCGCCCCGCGACCGGGTCGCGAATGGCGAACATCCACCAGATCTTCGATGGCCGCGATTGGTCCTTAACCGACCAGATCGTCAGCAAGAACACGGCGATCAGCGTCAGTCCGAGGAGGACGGAACTCATGCGGCTGGCCCGGCACGGGCTCTCGCCGCGATGGCGCCGCCACCGCGGATCGGCAGCCGCACCCGCCGTGCAGCCGCCAGTCGCCATCCAGTCGCCGGCTCACCCAGAGCCTGCTGCACGTGTTGGTAGGTCGCGGCGACCACCACCAAGAGGGTGAAATAGAAGTCCCAGTAGGACAGCGACAGGAACGCGCCGGCCGTTAGATATGCTATCACAGAAACCTGTGACATCTTCGCCAGGTCCACGCACCATTCAAGTTCCGGCACGCCGGACGCACGTTTGATGATGCGCTGCGCCGCCACGACACCGCTGATGGTGATTCCCAGCCACACGAAGAACGTGGGAAAGCCGTGCTCGGCCAAAATCTCGAAATAGATGCTGTGGACCGCACGAGCGCCGGAGCCGGGGCGGAACTGGCGAACGACCTCCTCATGTTGCGGCGCCCCGAACCCGGCACCGGTCAACGGCCGATGGATCGCCATTGTCCAGGCGGTGGTCCAGATGTCGTACCGTCCCTCGACCGAGCTGTCCGCCTGAGATGAGTCGATCGTGTGCATCCGGTCCATCCAGTCGGGCGGCATGAACAGGATGACCGAGGCGAGCAGCGCCGGCAGCACGACCGCAGCCACGAGCTTGCGCTTGCTCCTCATCCACAGGAAGACACTAACCGCCAGCAGACCGACCAGTGCCCCACGCGAATAGCTGCCGACGATCGAGAACAGCGTCAGGACCGTCGTCGCGGCCAACCCGATGCGCACGATCCGATGCTTCGACTGCATGCGGAGATAGTTCATCAGCGGCACCGTCACCAGCAACCCGACCGCAAGCGCGTTATTGTCGCCGATCATCGTCCCGGGCGGTCCCTCCACCCGATTGGCCCCGCCGTGCATCACGGTGAATCCGCCGCCCTTGACGCCGAAATAGGCCAGCGACAGGACCATGATCCACACCATGGCATGGATCCGCTCCTTGCTCGTCAGCAAAGAGGCGGTGAGGAGTATGAGCCCGAACTCCTTCACCACCATTTCCCATCTGCCGAATACGTCCATCGGCGCGGTCATTGCGGTTAGCGACGTCATCGTGATGCAGACCAGGAAGGTCACGATCATCGCGGTGGTCGGGTTCCAGGCGAAGCGCTTCGGCTCACGCGCGATGAAACAGCCGATCGCCAGCGCCACGAACGTGATCCACGCCCACGGCAGGTCGCTCCCCGGCCCCCACAGCAGCTTGTGGGGGTTCATGAACGAGATCCATGACCAGACCAGCACGCCGACGAATGGTCGGATCGTGATCACCGGCAGCAGGACCAGCATCTCCATGAAGAAGGCGAGCGAGCGCATGCGTCAGTCCATTTCGCCGGTGCTGGGGGTTCGCGTCACAGCTTCTTCTTCAGTTCTTCGAGCAGGGCCTGGGCGTCGGTCTTCTCGAGGAAATTGCCCTTGGCCGCGACGACCTGGTTGAGCTGCCGAACCGCCTCGTCGACATTGCCGGTCTTGTCCAGCGCGACGGCGTAGTGATAGCGGATGCGGTAGTCGCCGGGGGCCGTCGACATGGCCTGGCGCAACAGCGGCAGGCCCTTGGTCGGGTCGCCGTTCTGAGTGAGGATCCAGCCCAGGGTGTCGGCGGTCTGGGTGCCGGGCAGCAGGATATAGGCCTGCAATGCCAGCGACCGCGCCTCCGGGTTGCCTCTCTGCTGATACACCCAGGCCAGGTTGTTGAGGGCCACGGCGTCGTGCGGCTTTTTCGCCAGCAGCAGCTTCAGATGCTGTTCCGCCGCGTCCCACCGGCGGGTGTTGATATCGAGCTCGGTCAGCGCCTCCAGCACCACCAGATCGTCCGGATGTGCGTTCACCCAGTCGACCAGCTTCTGCCACCCCTGGTCGGGCTGGTTGTTGCGGACCATGGCGCTGGCCAGCCTGACCACCAGGAAGCTCGACGGTGCGGTGGCAAACGCAGTGGCGTAGGCATTCACCGCCGCGGCCGGCCGGTCCGCGGCGAGATAGATGTCACCGGGCAGGGCGAGCGCCTGCGTGAAGCCGCGGTCCTGATCGGCCAACCGGTGCGCCGAGGCGAGCGCGGCGTCGACGCCACCTGCCTTAAGGTCGATCATCACATAGTCCTGGTAGAACTGGTAATCCCGCGGCCGCGCGGCGAAGCCCTCCTTCATGACATTGCGGGCACTTTCATAGTCCCCGTTCTGCACGAACAGCGCCATGAGCTGGCGGCGCGCCGGAACCGAGCCCGGATCGAGCCGGAGGATCTGCTGCAACGTATCGCGCGCCTGGTCCGGGCGCTGCAGCGCGACCAGCGCGGCGACACGGACGCCAAGCACCGTCGCATCGTTGTCGGCGCCCTTGGTGTCGTTGGTGATGTCGAGCGCCTTCTGGGGCTGCTGGTCACGGATATACAGTTGGGCCAACCCGGCAGCGAGGCGCAGATCACCGGGTGCGGCGGCGTGCGCCCGCTGCACCCGGGCGATCGCTTTGCCGGTCTGATTGGTTTGCAACATCATATTGACCAGAATCGACAGGGCGGGCTCGGCCGCCGGCGATTTGTCGAGCACGTCGGTCAACAGCTTCTCGGCTTCCGCATCGTGTCCCTGCATCGCCAGCACGCGGGCGAGATTGGCCTGCGCCGGCAGGAAGTTGGGTGACTTCTGGGTGATGTCCGCGAACTTGGCGCGCGCGCCGTCCAGATCGAGCTTGGCCAGCAGCAGCAGCCCGTCCAGATTCTGCACCACCGGCGTATCGCCCTGGATGCCGCGCAGTTGCTTGATCACCAGGGCGGCCTTGTCGAGGTCGCCGGTGGCGAGGGTTGCGAAGAACAGCGCCTCACCCACCATCGGCTGCGACGGCGCGAGCTTCAGGGTCCCTTCGAGATCGCCGATCGCATCGCTCACGTTGCCCTGGCCAAGCTGTGCCGCGGCCAGCCGCGTCTGCAGCCCGACGTCCTTCGGCGCCAGCGCCTCGGCCTTCTGGAACATCTTGACCGCGTCCTCGCCCCGCCCGGTCGCAACGTAGGCGCGACCCAGCAGGTCGTAGGTCTCGGCGTCGCCCTTGCCGGCATCGGCGATCTGCGACAGCGTCGCGATCACCTGGTCCGGCTGGTGCTGGTCGGTCTCGATATGCCCCAGCAGCTTGTAGCCCGCCATGTCGTTGGGCGCGCGGGCGAGGTAGCGCGTCGCCGCGTCGCGCGCCTGCTCGAGCTGGCCGAGCTCACGCTTGGTCACCGCCAGCAGGTAGTAGGCGCGCGGGATCCGGCCAAGGAAGTTGGAAATCCGGTTGAGCGTCAGGTCGACAGCGTGCCAGTCCTTGGCGTTCGCCTGCAGCACGGCCTGCAGATAGATCGCCTGCACATTGCCCGGCGAAACCGCCAGCACCGTCTGAATATCCGATTGCGCCGAGGTGATCCGGCCGGTCGCCAGCAGCATGCTGGCCCGATCGAGCTTGGCCTGCAGGCTGTCGGGATCGGCTTCGACCGCCTGGTCGAGCACCGCGGCAGAGCCGACAAGGTCGCCTTTCAGCCGCAGTGCCTGCGCCTTCACCAGCATGGCATCCGCCGACTTCGGCTGGATCGCCAGGGCCGCATCGGCTTTCTGCAGGGCGCGATCGACCTCCCGCCGGGCGACCGCCAGCCTGGCGTCAGCCAGCAGCGGCTGCACCGACGTCGGTTCGAGCTTCTCCGACGCGGAGAAATCCTTCTCGGCGTCGTCGACATGGTTCAGCCCGGCTTCGGCAATGCCGCGGGAGACCAGGATCTCGGAGTCGAGCTGCTTGTCCTTGCCGGTCGGCTTGAACTCGTTGAGCATCTCCTGGAACTTGGACTGCGCCAGCATCGCCTGGCTGAGCAGCGCGAGCGTCTTGTGCGGATCGTAGCCACGCTCGCGCGCGTTGCGCACCTCGCGCTCGGCGGCGACCGGATCGCCGAGATCGAACTCCACCCGGGCCAGCAGGAAGCGCGTCTCCGCGTTCTGCGGGTCGGCCTTGACCGCGTTCAGCAACTGAACCTGGGCCGCCCGCAGGTCGCCCTTCTGCAAGGCCAGCCTGGCGTTGGCCAGATAGTCGGCCGCGTGCGCGCCGAGCGGGGCGAAGGCGATCGCGGCGATGGCGATCGCGGCGACTGGCAAAATACCCAGGAAACGACTGTAGCGCATACGTGGTACCCTCACTCCAGATCGGTTCGTCCGCCGCCCGCCGCCGCTTCGGCCGGCTTGCCGGATTCCACCTCGATGCCATGGGCTTCCATCAGTCCATACAGGGTCGGTCGGCTGATCCCAAGCAGCTTCGCGGCCACCGACAGCGTGCCATTGCTGTGCGCCAAGGCCAGATGCAGCACGTCGCGTTCCGCGCGCAGTCTGGCGGCGCGCAGGTCCAGGTCGACGATAGTAGCCTCCACCTGGGTCAGCTCCAAATCCTCCGGACCGAGCTGGCGTCCCTCGGCCATCACCACCGCCCGCTTCACCCGGTTCTCCAGTTCACGCACGTTGCCGGGCCACGCATGCGCCTCCAGCGCGCCGAGCGCGGCGGCGGTGAAGCCGCGCAGATTGCGGGCGAACTCGCGGTTGAAGCGGCCGAGGAACCAGTTGGCCAGCAGCAGCACGTCGCCACCACGCTCGCGCAGCGGCGGGATGCGCACGGTGACCGCGTTCATCCGGTAGAGCAGATCGCCGCGGAACTGGCCCTCGCGCACCTTCTCCTCGACGCTCTGGTTGGTGGCCGAGACGATCCGCACATCGACCTGGATGCGCGCCCGTCCGCCGATCCGCTCGACGATCTGGTCCTGCAGGAAGCGCAGCAGCTTGACCTGCAGCGGCCGCGGCAGGTCGCCGATCTCGTCGAGGAACAGCGTGCCCTTGTTGGCGCTCTCGATCTTGCCGATGGTCTGCTTGAAGGCGCCGGTGAACGCGCCGCGCTCGTGGCCGAACAGCTCGCTTTCCAGCAGCGTCTCCGGGATGGCGCCGCAGTTGATCGCGACGAAGGGCTGGCGCGCCCGTGGTCCAAGGTCGTGCAGCGCCTGCGCCAGCGCCTCCTTGCCGGTGCCGCTCTCGCCGAGCAGCAGCACGGGAACATTGGTTGCTGCGAGCTTCTCGACATCGCGGCAGACCTTCAGCATGGCGTCACTGGCGGTGATGATCCGCTCGATCGGCGAGCGCGTGGCTGCCCCGGCGGCCAGCCGGCGGTTTTCCTCCTCGATCGCGGCAAGCCTGAAGGCGCGATCGACGATGGTGTGCAGCACGTCGAGATCGACCGGCTTCTCGCAGAAGTCGTAGGCGCCGTTCGCCACCGCCTTCAATGCCTTGCTGCGATCGCTGTTGCCGGTCGCCACGATCACCTTGGTTTCCGGCGCGACGGCCAGGATCTCCTCGAGGGCGAGCGAATCCCTCGCTCACCCCGTCGGGGTCGGGCGGCAGGCCAAGGTCCATGACCACCACCGGCGGGCGCTCCTTCTGCGCCGCCGCCAGCGCCTGGGCGCGGTTCTGCGTGATCAGCACCTCGTGCGCCGGGAACGCCCAGCGGTACTGCGAGCAGAGACCGACATCATCCTCGACGATCAGCAGTTTCGGGTTGGCCATTCACTCCTCAGTTCAGCGTGGCCTCGGTTTCGTTTGGCCTCGGTTAACGTCGGCCTCAGTTAACGCCGGCCCCATTTTGCGCCAGCCTCGGTTTACGCCGGCCCCATTTTGCGCCGGTCTCGGTTCATGCCGGCCCCATTTTGCGCCGGTCTCGGTTCATGCCGCGCGCGCTCAGGCGGAAACCGACGACGCCTCCACCGTCGGCACCCGCACCGAGGGCAGCAGCAGACGCATCGTGGTTCCGGCATCCGGGCGGCTCAATACCAGAAGATCGCCGCCGGCGGCACGCAGCAATTCGCGTGCCTGGTACGCCCCGATGCCGTGGCCGCCGGTCTTGGTGGTGGCGAAGGGACGGAACAGCCGGTCGCGGATGAAATCCGCGCTCATCCCCGGCCCTTCGTCGATGATGTCGATGAGCACGCTCAACGCCTCGTGGCGCACCACGACGCGCACCGGGCCTGCCGCTCGCCGCGCCGCATTGGGTGTGCCGTCGTCGGATCCATTTGCCACCTCATTCGTCGCCTCCACCGCGTTGGTCAGTAGATGTGTCACCACCGCATCGAACGCGTCGGGGTCGATTGCGACGCCGGCCGCGCCGCCATCGTCCTCGACCGTCACCGCCGCGCCGCTGGAGCGGCGAAACGTCGCGACCACATCGCCGATCCGCTCCACCGGCTCGATCAGCGCATAGGTCCGCTCCTGCGCGCCGGCTGCCAGCCGCGTCAGCAGCCGGGTGATGCGCGCCACCGAGGCGCGCACCGTGGTCAGCATGTCGCGCTGGAACTCCGGGTTGTCGGCGTGTCGCTCGGCATTGGCGAGCAGCATGCTGAGCTGCCCGGAGACGTTCTTGATGTCGTGGACGACGAAGGCGAAGCGCTGGCTGTACTCGCGCAGCTCGCGGGTCTGCTGCAGCACCTGCACGGCGCGCTGCTCGGCGACCCGTCCGGCGACCTCGCGGCTGATGACGCGCAGTAGCTCGAACACCTCGCGATCGAGCTTGAACGGCGCGCGCGACTGGGTCAGCACGACGAAGCCGAGCAGGGTGCCGAGATGATTGAGCGGGACGGCCAGCCAGACCCGCGGCAGCTCGGGGAACCATTCGCGCGCGACTTGCGTCGCGTCGAGCTCGGCGATCCAGTTGCCGTCGCGAAATGCCGCGACCAGCGGGTGGCCGGGTGGGATCGCGGCGGTGGCGGCGGGCAGGTTCCAGGACCCGGCCCAGCGGAATTCCACCTCCTCGGGATCGCGCACGTAGAGCGCACCAGCCGGGCTGTCGATCACCTCGGCAAGGGCGCGGGCGGCGCGCGTGTGCAGGCCGACATAGGCCTCGGGCGCCGACAGCGTTTCGATGCATTGCATCCACTGGCGCCGGTAGTCGTAGCGCAGGCTGAAAAAGTGATCGACCACGAGGGCGCGCAGGCGGGCGCGGCCGGACCCCGAGGTGAGCAGGACGGCGATCGCCAGCAGGCCGGCGAACACCAGCGTGACCTCGGCGACCAGCCCCCATTCGGCGCCGGTTCGGCGGAACACCTCGCCCACCGCGGCGAGGCCCAGCAGGAAGACGCCGCTGATCACCAGGGTGGCGCTGTGGAACGCCGCCTGGCGCGAGACATGGATGTTGATGTCCCAGCGCCGGTTGCGCACCGCGGCCAGCGCGATCAGCGGCGCCGCGAGCGCGGTGACGCTGGCCCGGCCGATGAACAGCTCCCACGACACGCGCCGGAACAGCGCGGCATCGGCGTAGAGCAGCAGGTCGTAGAGCGCGAGTCCGCCCAGGGCGACGCAGAGCAGGTTGATGTGCCAGCGTTCGTCTTCGGGCGAGTTGCGGTAGAGGTTCTCGATCAGCAGCAGGGTGCCGACGGCGAAGGCGAGCCGGCTGGCGATCAACAGCGAGAAGACCGAGCCGGCGTTGGGCAGGAACAGCAGATCGAGCAGCGGCAGGCCGCCGACCGTCAGCAGGGCAACCAGCCCCATGGTGACAAAGACCGGCGTCAGCGCCTGCCTGCCGCCGAGGCCGCGTCGGTAGAGATGCAGGATGAAGCCGTACCAGGCGGCCGCGCGCAGCAGTTCGAGGGAGCGCGGCAGCAGCGCGAGCGGCGTCTGCCACCACACCGCCACGGACAGCGCCCAGGCCGCGGTGCACAGCGCGGCGCCGGCCAGATAGAGGCCGGTGCGGCTCTGCTGGCGCCGAACCAGGATCAACGCGGCGAGGATGATGTACAGCCCGGCGCAGATGCCGTGCAGCACGGCCATCGCCGGGACTTCCAGGATCATGCCTGCTTCACCGTATCGCGTCCTGCCTCAACCCCAGTGTTTACCGACCCAGTGTTTGCCGACCCAGTGTTTGCCGACCCAGTGGCGGCCGACCCGGTGTTGGCCGACCCAGTGCTGGCCGACCCGGTGCCGGCGCCTGGCCCGACACCGGCAACCCAGAGGCACCGCCCGGTCTGCGTGCCTGTCTGCGCGCGTGCTTCTGCGCGCGGGTGGCAGGCGGTCTGCCGCCTGGCGGCCACGGCTGCGTCATGGAGCCGCACCATCAAGCCGCGCATCGTCGCACACCGGCCCTGACGGGCCGGCAGCGCGGTGCGCGCCGGCTGCGCGGCAGGGGCGCCAACGCCATTGCTGAATTTCCTCAACTTGTCTCCGGATTTATATTGTGCCATTATAGCGCGGATCAAGTTTCGCGCGGGTTGCCGCGGTGTCAGGTCGTTCAGGGCGTGTCCCGTGCGGGGTGGCGCCGAAGGACGGGCGCTGGACGGGTGCGGTCTGAACGCAATACACAACGCAGGATTGTATCATAGGCATTGACTCACCGCTCACGCGATTGTGGATGGTCGGCGATGGTGTTAACAACCGTCGCGAACGGCTCCGGCCGCAAATCGGTATCCGGGCGCAGGCGTGTAGCTCAGTGGCAGAGCGCTGCCAACACATGGCAGAGGAGGGGGTTCGATTCCTTCCGCGCCTACCATTTGGTAACAGGTCAATTTCTCGTCGCGGATCCGGTAGGGTCGGTGTAATCAGGACCCGAGTAGATGTGGCTGGTGCAGGTAGGGGGACAGGGCTGTCGTGACTGCGGGTAGGCGCCTCCGGGCGGTGTTGCCAGGGCTGATCGGCGTGGGGCCGGTCGGCGTGGGGCCGATCAGCGTGCGGCTGATCGGCGTGGGGCTGATCGGCCTGGGGCTGGTCGGCTGCGGCGGATCACAGCCGAACGAGTCGCCGGCGCAGTACAACGCCTGGCTCAAGACCTATGACAAGGCTCATCCGGACCAGCCGAAGACCAGCGACGAGTACGTCATCGGCGCCGGCGATTCGCTCAGCGTCTTCGTCTGGCACAACAGCGACCTGAGCGAAGGCGGCGTCGAGGTGCGCCCGGACGGAAAAATCTCCGTGCCGCTGATTGAGGAGATCGTCGCCGCCGGCAAGACGCCGCCCCAACTTGCCGCCGAAATCCAGGAGCGGCTGAAGAAATACGTGCAGGACCCGCTCGTCTCGGTCATCGTCCGCTCCTTCGTCGGCCCGATGGACCGGCAGATTCGCGTGATCGGCGAAGCGACCGACCCGGAGGCGATCCCCTACCGCGACGGCATGACCGTGCTCGATCTGATGATTGCCACCAAGGGGCTGACGAAATACGCCGCCGGCAACCGCGCGGTGATCGTCCGGCACGGGCCGGACGGCAAGGAGCACGACATCAGGGTGCATCTCGACGACCTGATCAAGAATGGCGACATCAGCCAGAACCTAGCGATGCAGCCGGGCGACACGTTAATCATTCCGCAATCCTGGTTCTGATACCGGAGTCGAGCATGGACCCGATCCGCCTGCTGATCCGCCAATACATCACCGCCGCCTGGCGCCGGCGCTGGACCGGCGTGGTGGTTGCCTGGATGGTCTGCGCCTTCGGCTGGGGGGCGATCACCTTCATTCCGAACGACTACGAGTCCAGCGCGCGGCTGTACGTCGATGCCGACGCGGTGCTGACGCCGCTGCTGAGCGGCCTTGAAGCCGAACTCGGCGCCGGCGAGCCAGCTTGAGCTGTTGCAGCGCACGCTGCTCAGCCGGCCGAACCTCGAGAAGGTGATCTCGAAGACCGACCTCGATCTGACAGTGGCCAACCCATCGGACCGGGAGCGGCTGATCTCGCGGCTGTCGAACCAGATCCACGTCAACCCGCAGACCCGCAACCTGTTCACCATTTCCTATCGCGATCATTCGCCCAAGCTGGCGCATGACGTGGTGCAGGCCCTGCTGACGATCTTCGTCGAGAGTGCCACCGGCGGCAACCGAACCGACATGGAGAACGCCAAGCGGTTCCTTGAGCACCAGATCTCGTCGTATGAGCAGCAGTTGCGCGCGGCCGAGAAACGCCGGGTCGACTTCCGGCTGAAATACATCGACATCTTCCCCAACGACATCAACCCGAGCACCTTCGGCGTCGAGCAGGCACGGGGCCAGATGAAGGCGCTGCAAGGCCAGTTGCAGGATGCGACCGGCAAGCGCGACGCGCTGCAGAAGGAGGTCGCGAAGACCCCCACCCTGCTGGTGGTGGAGAACATCAACGCCGCGGCAGCCGCCGCCGGCGGCCAGACGCGGCTGATGCAGGCCGAACAGCAACTGCATGACCTGCTGCTGCGCGACACCGAGCAGCATCCCGACGTGATCCTGCAGAAGAAGCTCATCGAACGCCTGAAGGCCACGCCGGACAAAGCCAGTGAGCCGGTCACGCCGGTGCCGACCCAGGGCGACGTGAAGCGCTCGGTGCCCAACCCGATCTACGACAACCTGAAGGTCAAGCTGGTCGACGCCGACGCCCAGGTGGCGTCATTGCAGCGCCAGCTCGATGAGGCGACCTTGGTCAGGGATCGGCTGGAGAAGTTCCAGCGCGAGCAGCCGGGGCTGCTGGCCGAGTTCCAGAACATGGACCGCGACTACGGCGTGCTGCGCACCAACTACGAGGCGCTGATCGGCCGCCTGCAGTCCGCCAATATCGCCCAGGCGGCCGATACCCAGGCGGACAAGGTCAAGCTGCAGATCGTCGACCCGCCGGAGATTCCGCGCATCGCGGTGGCGCCGAACCGCGTGCTGCTGCTCAGCGGCGTGCTGCTGGCCGGCATCGCCGCGGGCGCGGTGATGGTGCTGCTGCTGAGCCAGATGGACCGCTGCTTCAACACCGTGGACGACCTGCGCGAGCTCGGCCTGCCGGTGTTGGGCGGGATCTCGATCGTCCGCACCCGCTCGATCATCCGCCGCCTGATGGTGTTCATGCGCTTCGCGACCGCCGTCGGCGTGCTGGTGATAATCTATGGCGGGCTGGTGCTGCACGTCCTGCGTACCTCGGCCTGACGCCGATGTTCGGACGCAAGCGCACGCATCTGGTCGAACGGGCGGTCGAGCGGCTGGCCCAGTCCGGCGACCTCGACGAGTCGTCGGCGCATCTGCTGGAGCCGGACCAGCACGCCCGGTCGCTGTTCAGGCCGGCCCCATCGGCGGTGACACCCGTCGCCGCCGTGCTTGAGGCGGTGCGTCCGCCGTCCGGCGCCGCGCTGCACGACGATGATGCGGCCGCCCTGGCGGGGTGGGATCCCACGCCGGGCATGGACACCCACGTCGTGCACGAGGCATCGCTCGCGGATCGGTCGCCGGAGGAGCTCACGCCGCCCTTCGACGCTCCCGCCGCAGACGGGGATATCCATCCGGATCTTCTTGCCGATGGGCCGGCGACAGAGCCGGGACCGCACACGTTGATGCCGGGCGAGGAAGGTGCCGGGCAGCCGTTCGTGGACATGACCTCGCTGTACCGCGCCGGCATGATCGACTGGAACCGGGTGCGCAGCCGGGTGTCCGAGGAATTCCGCCTGGTGCAGCGGCAGATCGTGCGCACCGCGTTCACCGCCGCGGGCGCCGAGCCGGGTTTCTCCAATCTGCTGATGATCACCAGCTCGATCCCCGGCGAGGGCAAAAGCTTCACCGCGCTCAATCTGGCCGCCTGCATCGCACGGCAGCGCGACCATCATGTGCTGCTGATCGACATCGACTCGAAGCGGGACTCGTTCTGCATGGCACTCGGCCTCGGCGACGCGCCGGGACTGCTGGACCTGGCGGCCAATCCCGAGCTCGACGCCAGCCTGGTGATGGCACGCACGGCGATCGAAAACCTGTCGGTCCTGCCGATCGGCATCGAGCGCGACCTGGGACCGGAATTGTTCGCCTCCAAGCAGATGACCAAGCTGATCCAGGCGCTGGGGCGGCGCTATGCCGATCGATTGATCGTGCTGGACGCGCCGCCGACGTTGTCGACCTCGGACCCGGCGGCGCTGGCGCCGATCGTCGGCCAGGTGCTGTTCGTGGTCGAGGCGGAGCGCACCCAGCGCGAGGAGGTGATCTCCTCGCTCGACCTGCTGCAGGCCTGTCCGACCATCACGCTGCTGCTGAACAAGGTCCAGGTGCAGACCCGCTACACCTTCGGCGCCTATTCGACCTACTACACGTCCTGACGGCCCATGGGCGGCGCGACCGGACGCTCCAGGCAGACCGGAGCCGTGCTGTTGTGCCGTCGGCTGGTATGTCGTCGCGCAACGCGCCTCGCCGCCGTGCTCTGGGGCGCGTTCTGCGGCTTCGGTCTGGTGACGGAGCAGGCCGCTGCGTTCCCGGCGTCGGATGCGTCGAATCCCTCGGTCGTGGCACCCGCAACGGCGGCGGAGGCGACCCCAGCGGATACCTCCGCCCTGGCGCATCAACTGCAATTGTTGAACCCCTACGCCAACACGGTGGGCGTCGGCTGGACGTTCACTCCGTCGCTCACCCTGCAGGAGGCGTTCAACGACAACGTGTTTCAGACCGAATATGACCGGCGCTGGGACCTGATCAGCTATGTGACGCCGGGCCTTGCCATCTACGGCGACACAAGAAATATCCAGTTGCGCTTCAACTATCAGCCGTCGCTGATTTACTACGCGCGCAACTCGTCGCTGAACCAGCTCGCGCAAAACCTCAACGCTGTTGCCGATGCCACCTTATGGCGGGACCACCTTTATCTCGACCTGCGCGCCACGGCGGGCGTGGGCTCCGCTTCGGGCTCGATACCAGGTCTGGGCTATGGCGGAGGCGCCGCCGGCGCGCCGAGCCTGGGCCTGACCGGCCTGACCAAGAACAACTCCTCGCAGTACACCAGCTTTGCGGCTTCCCCCTACTTCCTGCAGCAGTTCGACAGCTACGGAACCCTGAAGCTCGGCTACACGCTCAGTCATTCAACGGAGTCCAACAACGCCACCGGGTTCGTACCGCTGCCGGTGAATTCCACCGGCCCGTCCACCAGCCAGACCACCAACGAGGAGCTGGTAACGTTCACCACGGGCAGCTTCATTGAGTGGGGCAGCGATACGGTGACGATCGACGCCCAGCAGTACGGCGGAACCGGCGTTGGAACGAGCGGTCACAGCGACACCGCGTCCAACCAGGTCAACTATGTGGTGAATCGCACCATGTCGGTGTTCGGCAGCATCGGCTACGAGAGCATCGACTACGGCGGCACCAATTCGCTGGCGGTCAATGACATGACCTGGCAGATCGGCACGACGCTGACGCCGAGCCCGCGCAGCACGCTGTCCATGAGCTACGGTCACCAGCAGGGCGCCAACAGCATGTCGGTGAGTGGGGTGTACACGGCGACGGCGCGGACCACGCTCAACGTCAGCTACGGCTCGACACTCGGCACGCAGCTACAGTCGCTGCAAAACCAGCTCGCGCTGGCCGACATCAACAATTCCGGCACCCTGGTCAACAGCCGCACCGGCGCGCCGTTATACAACAACAGCAACCTGCTCGGCACGCAGAACGAGCTGTACCGATCGACGACAGCGACAGTTGGCGCGACCACCAGCCTCGACCGCGACACGATCAGCCTCAACCTGCAGTATGCCGTCTATACGGCGGCAGGTGCCGGGGCGACCGGTTCCACCAGTGGCGTCACCGGGACCGCCACGTGGACGCATTCGCTGCGGGAGGACCTGACGCTGAATGTCAGCGGATCCTACGGGCTGCGCTGGTTCATCGACCCGGGCGGGCACAACACCTTCACCGCGTTCAACACTTCACTGAACTACGCCATTTCGGCCACGCTCAACGCCAGTCTGAGCTACGCCTTTTACGACCTGAATTCGACACAGCCGGGCCAGTCGTTGTACCAGGACATGGTCCTTCTGACCCTCACCAAGCAATTCTGATCCTGACAGGCGGCGCGTGTACGAACGTTTCTACAAGCTCTCCGGCATCCCGTTCCAGCTTACGCCGGACCGCCGCTTCTTCTTCAGCTCGAGCGGGCACGCGCGCGCCATCGCGCACCTGGTCTACGGGCTGAGCCAGGAGGAAGGCTTCATCGTCATCACCGGCGAGGTCGGGGCTGGGAAGACCACGCTCGTCGAGCATCTGTGGTCGCAGCTCGACCGCAACACCTACGTGACCTCGCGCATCGTCACCACGCAGGTCTCCGGCGACGATCTGCTGCGGCTGGTCATGGCCAATTTCGGGCTGGAAACCAACGGGATGGACAAGGCCGCGCTGCTCGGGCGGTTCGCGAGCCTGGCGCGCGAGCAGATGGGCTGGGGCCGGCGTCTCGTTCTGGTGGTCGACGAGGTGCAGAACCTGTCGCTCAGCGCGCTGGAAGAGCTGCGCATGCTGTCCAATATCACGGTGGACGGCAAGGCGTCGGTGCAGACCATCCTGCTCGGCCAGCCGCAATTCCGCCAGACGCTGGCTCGCCCGGACACCGAGCAGCTCCGCCAGCGGGTGCTCGCGTCGTACCACCTCGGCCCGCTCACCGGCACCGAGACCCGCTCGTATATCGAGCACCGGCTGCGCACCGTCGGCTGGCAGGACGACCCGCACTGGGAGGATGCCGCGTTCGACGCCGTCTATGCCGCGACCAACGGCATCCCGCGGCGCATCAACACGCTGTGCTCGCGCGTGCTGCTGCTCGGCGCGCTGGAGGAGGCGCACGTCATCGAGGCCGAGATGGTCGAGAGCACCGCGGCGGAGCTGCGGGAGGATCTGGGCGGCGGCATGGGCGCCGCCGCGCCGGCCGCCCCGACGGCGCCGACCCAGGTGTCGGCCCAGGGGTCGTCGCTTGGGGGGGCGGCGTCGCGATCGCCGAACGTCGCCGAATACCTGCTGCGGCGTATCGAGACGGTCGAGGCCGGCGTGGTGCGGCAGGATCGCCTGTTCCGCCGGGTGATCGACCTGCTCAGCACCTATGTTGAGCCGCAGCGATGAGTCGCAACGCGCGCCAGCCCGAGGGCTCCCGCCACTCGGTGGATGCGATGGCAGGCATGACGACGCCGGTGCCCATGCGGACGCTGACGCACGCGCTGACGGTGGACGTCGAGGACTACTTCCAGG
This sequence comes from uncultured Alphaproteobacteria bacterium, assembly GCA_963773345.1. GTDB lineage: Bacteria > Pseudomonadota > Alphaproteobacteria > Acetobacterales > Acetobacteraceae > Palsa-883. Next base: position 1,281,305 of record CAVZBG010000011.1, read on the forward strand.
TCTATGCGTTCTTCCATTGCATCCCGCGCGACACCTGGGACCAGTATGCGTGCCGGGTCGAGGCCAATGTGGACCGCATCCTCGCGCAGTTCGCCGCCGCCGGCGTCACTGCCACGTTCTTCACCCTGGGCTGGATCGCCGAGCGGCACCCGACGATGGTGCGTCGTATCGTCGATGCCGGACACGAGCTGGCGAGCCACGGCTACGACCACCGACGGGTCGACGCGATGGACCCGGCGGCATTCCGCGAGGATTTGCGCCGCACGCGGGCCATCCTCGAGGACCTCGGCGGCGTTGCCGTCGCCGGCTATCGGGCGCCGACCTTCTCGATCGGCGCGACCACGCCCTGGGCGTTCGACCTGATCGCCGAGGCAGGGCACCGCTACAGCTCCTCGGTCAACCCGGTGCGGCACGACAATTACGGCATGCCCGACGCACCGCGCGCGCCCTATCGCACGGCCGGCGGCGCGCTGTGGGAATTCCCGATGACGACGGCGCGGCTGGCCGGGCGCAACGTGCCATGTTCGGGCGGCGGCTATTTCCGCCTGGCGCCGTACGCGCTGTTCCGCCGCCTGTTCGCCGCGGCGACCGACGGCGAAGGCCGCCCCGGCGTGTTCTACTTCCACCCCTGGGAGGTCGATCCCGGCCAGCCGCGGGTCCGCAACTGCGGCTGGAAGTCGCGGCTGCGCCACTACACCAACCTGGCGCGGATGTCGGGCAAGCTGGACCGGCTGCTGGCGGACTTCGCCTGGGACCGGATGGACCGGGTGTTTGCCGCCCAGCTTGCCCACGGATCGGCCGCCAAGGCGGGGGCCGACACGGCGGCAGGTGACACGGCGGCAGGCCACATGGCGGCAGGCCACATGGCGGCAGGCGGCATGGCGGCAGGCGACACGGCGGCAGGCGACATGGCGGCAGGCGACATGGCGGCAGGCGACATGGCGGCAGGCGACATGGCGGCAGGCGACATGGCGGCAGGCGACATGGCGGCAGGCGACATGGCGGCAGGCGACATGGCGGCAGGCGACACCGCAGCACGCGACGCGGCGGCAGGCGACATCGCAGCAGGCGAGGCGGCGGTAGGCGGCCGGGCAGCGACTACGACCCGCGCCGCCGCGACGGCCTGAGCGATCGCCGGACAACCATGGCGCTCACGCTCCGCAGCCTCGAGCCGCGCCACGCCAATACCTGGGACGCGTTCGTGGCGAGCCATTCGTCCGGCACCTTCTTCCATCGCGCGGCCTGGGCAGAGGTGATCGCCACGGCATTCGGCCACACCAGCCTGTACACCCTGGCGGAGCGCGACGGCATGATTGTCGGCGTGCTGCCGCTGGTCCAGATGAAGACCCGGCTGTTCGGCAACACGCTGGTGTCGACGCCGTTCTGTGTCTACGGCGGCCCGCTCGCCGGCGACGCCGAGGCGGCGTTGGCGCTCACCGCGCACGCCGAAGCGCTGCGCGCGCGGGCCGGTGCCAGTGCGGTGGAGCTGCGCCAGCGCGACCCGTTGGACGACGCCTGGCTGGCCGGGGACTGGCTGACCCGGTCCGATCTGTACGTCACGTTCCGCAAGCCGATCGTCGCCAGCGACGACGCCAATCTGAAGGCGATCCCGCGCAAGCAGCGCGCGATGGTACGCAAGGGCATCCAGAACGGCCTGGTTTCGGTGGTCGACCAGGACGTGGACACGCTGCACGAGGTCTATGCCGAAAGTGTGCGGAACCTCGGGACCCCGGTGTTCGCGCCGCGCTATTTCCGCATCCTGCTCTCGGTGTTTCGCGACTGCGCCGAAGTGTTAACGGTGATGCACCAAGGCATTCCGATCGCCGCGGTGTTGAATTTCTACTTCCGCGACGAGGTGCTGCCGTACTACGGCGGCGGCACGCTGTTCGCACGCCAGGTTGCGGGCAACGATTTCATGTACTGGGAAGTGCTGCGCCGCGCGGCCGCGCGCGGCTGCCGCGTGTTCGATTTCGGGCGCAGCAAGGCCGGCACGGGGGCTTTCGCCTTCAAGCACAACTGGGGCTTCGAGCCGGCCGCCCTGCCCTACCGCTACCGCCTGGCGCCGGGCGCCGCGATCCCGGATCACAACCCGCTCAACCCGAAATACCGGCTGCTCATCGCCGCCTGGAAGCGGCTGCCGCTGCCGATCGCCAATCTGCTCGGCCCGCCGATCGTGCGCGGCCTGGGCTGAGGCGCGGGCACCGTGCGCGACCTGCTGTTTCTGTCCCACCGCATCCCCTACCCGCCCGACAAGGGCGACAAGATCCGCGCCTGGCACATGTTCCGCCATCTGGCGCGGCGATTCCGCGTGCATCTGGGGTGCCTGCTGGACGATCCCGACGATGACGCACGGGTCGCCGAGCTGCGCCCGCTGTGCGCCGACCTGGCCTGCATCCGCATCGATCCCCGTATCCAGCGGCTCAAGGCGCTGCTGCGGGCACGGCCCGGCCAGCCGCTGACGCTCGGCTATTTCCACGATGCGCGGCTGCAGCGCTGGGTGGACGCGACGCTGGCGCGGCATGCAATCCGGCACGTCTTCGTCTATTCCTCGGCGGTGGCGCACTACGTGATGCGGGCGCCGGCGCCCGGGATGGCCGCCTTCGGGGCGGGGTCGATCCGGGTGCTGGACATGGTTGACGTGGATTCCGCGAAGTGGAGCGCCTACGCGGCGACCGCCCGCTGGCCGGCGCGCGCGGTGTTCGTCCGCGAGGGGCGCACGCTGCTGGCGTTCGAGCGGCGTGCGGCGCGCGCTTTCGACCGCAGCATTTTCGTCAATGAGGCGGAGTGGCGCCATTTCGTCGATCTCGCCCCGGAGACGCGCGACCGCACCGGGTGGATCGGCAACGGGGTTGATCTGGAGTACTTCTCGCCCGCGCTGGCGTTCGCCGACCCGTTTCCCCCGCTGGGGTTGCCGGCGGGGCATCAGGATAACGCCGGGCCGGTGAAGAATGGTGGGGCACCTCGGCTGGTGTTCACCGGCCGCATGGACTATCGCCCGAATGTCGACGCGGTGACCTGGTTCGCCCAGGCCGTGCTGCCGGAATTGCGTGCGCGCATTCCCGGCGTGCGGTTTGCCATCGTCGGTGCCGCGCCGGCACCGGAAGTGCGTCAGCTCGCGGCGCTGCCCGGGGTGATCGTCACCGGGCGCGTGGCCGACACGCGACCCTGGCTGGCGCATGCCAGCATCGTCGTGGCACCGCTGCTGATCGGGCGCGGCACGCAGAACAAGGTGCTGGAGGGCATGGCGATGGCCCGGCCGGTGATTGCCTCGCCGGAAGCATTCGAGGGTGTGCAGGCGATGCCGGAACGGGATATCCTGTTGGCCAGTGGGGTGGAGCAGACCGTTGAGCGGATCACCGACGTATTGTCCGGGCGCCATCCGGGCCTCGGCGCCGCGGCACGCCGCGCCGTGGAGCTGCGGCACGACTGGTCGGTCACGCTCGCCCCGCTCGACGACCTGTTTCCCGATGATCCCGTGCCGGATCGACCCGCCGCAATGCCTGCCAGCCGCCCCGTTCCCCACCCGCCCGAGGTAGCGCGATGACCGTCCAGACCATGGCCCCGTCGATGCCGGGACAGCTCCAGCAGAGCTACCGGCTGGCCGGCCCCGTCCTTGGCGTCGGACTTCTGCTGTTCGGCGTGCTGTTCCACACGGAGGTCGCCGACGCGGTCCACGTATGGCTCGCTTCGACCGCCTACAACCACTGCTTCCTGGTGATCCCGATCGTCGCCTACCTGCTGTGGGACCGGCGCGACGTGCTGGCCGTGGCCACGCCGATCCCGAACGCCTGGTTCGCCCTGCTGGCGATCCCGGTGGTCGTGGTCTGGCTGCTCGTCGAGCGGCTGGGCATCATGGAAGGCCGCCAACTCATGGCGATGACGCTGCTGGAGATCTTCTTCCTCAGCGTGCTGGGCTGGCGGCTGTGCTATCGCCTGGCCGGCCCGCTGCTGTATCTCTACTTCCTGGTGCCGTTCGGCGCCTTCATCACGCCGGCGCTGCAAGGCTTCACCGCCAGCTTCGTCGTGCACGGGCTCAACCTGCTGAACATCCCCAACTATTCCGACGGCTACGCGATCGAGATTCCCGAAGGCTCGTTCCTGGTCGCCGAGGCCTGTGCCGGGCTGCGTTTCCTGATCGCGTCGATCGCCTTCGGCTGTCTTTACGTCATGCTGATGTACCGCTCGCCGCTGCGACGCGCGCTCTTCATCCTGGCGTCGATCGTGGTGCCGATCATCGCCAACGGGTTTCGCGCGCTGGGCATCGTCGTGCTCGGGCATATCATCGGCAGTGCCCAGGCGGCCGTCACCGACCACATTGTCTATGGCTGGTTGTTCTTCTCCGTGGTGATCCTGCTGCTGATCGCGCTTGGCCTGCCATTCCGGCAGGATCACCGGCCGGCACAACCGGCGATCCGCCCCCGGGTGGTCCCGCGTGCGCAAGGGCCGGAGACCTCGGTCCGCGCCGGGACGCGGGCCAGCCGCGGCGTGCGTCGCCGCCGCCTGACCTGGCATGGGCGTGTACAGGCCATGCTACAGCGGTACTGGGCGATGTTTCTCGACCGGGCCGCGGTGATGCCATCGCGTCCGGCGACGCTGCGTGGGTTCGCCACCGCCGCGGTCGTGGCCGTCGTGATCGCGGCAGCCGGCCCTGCCGCCGCCGCGATACTGACGCCCGGGTCGGCGGCGAACCTGCCCGCCACGCTGCGGCCGATCGAATTCACCGGCGCCTGCATCACCGACCCCAACCAGAAGACGGAGCAGCATGACGGCATCGGCCGGCTGTGGGTGGAGCACCTCAAATGCGGCCAGGAGGCATTCACGCTGCGCCTCGAAGTATTCCCGCCGCGCACGCCGCCGAGCGGCATCATCTCCGAGTTGCGCACGCTGTCAGGCGAAACGGGGGCCGATGTGGTCAATGCGGTCAATCTCTCGACTCCGGAAGGGCCGCAAACCTGGCGCGTTCTGGAGCTTGCGGACCCGAACAGCGTCATCGCCGCCTCGCTGTGGATCGATGGACGGCCGTCACAGGTGTCGTTCGACATGCGCATGAACCGGGCCTGGGCCAGCATGTTCGGTTCCGCCTATGCACCGGTCGTGATGACCCTGACGCCGGAGCTCGACTGGTCGAAGCCGAGCGTCGCGCTGCGCAATCGGGCCCGCGACCTGATCTCGCTGTTCGTGCAGACATACAAATCGCTGCCCGATCAGGTCAAACGGCTGTCCTACTCGGCGGCTGCGCACTGATCCGCGATCGCGTCAGCGTGGCGGACGTAGGGCGGAACAGCCTTGCCCCCGGGCGCTTGACCCGGGGATGGCGCATTCCGCCAGTTTTGCCGCGCGCCAGCACCAGCCAGGCTCGGCGCGATGCAGGTGGCGGAATGCGCTGCCCCCCGGGTCAAGCGCCCGGGGACAAGGCTGTTCCGCCCTACGGTTACGGTTGCGGCCGGACTGTTCCGGGGCCGTCGAGCGCGTCCACGCGGCCGGAGATGCGGTTGCCGGCCAGCTCGGCCGGGACGGTGGTGGCGTTGCGCACGAAAATCGTCGGCTGCGCCAGGTCGTTGCGGAACTGGTTGTCGAGCACCGCGATGGTCTGGGTCGGATTGGTCGCACGCTCCTCGCCGATCGACACCGCGACAAGCGGGTTGTCCGACTTCGGCCCCTTTTCCAGCACGCATCCCCGCATCAGAAAGTCGCCGCCGTTCGGGACATCGACCAGATAGCTCGACGTACCGTCCGGGCCATCGACGATCGTGTCGTCGATCAACTCCGTCCGCAGCGCCCGCGACTTGATATGGTGCCCGATATGCTGATCGACGAAGCGCGACCGCTCGACGTCGAGCAGCGCGATGCGGTTGATGTAGATGCCATGCGCGCAGTCCTGCGCACACAGGCCGTTGTCGCGCACCTCGCTGTCGAGCAGGCGAATCGTGCTGCCGGGCATGGGCGCGGCCAGGATGCCGTTCTCGTCGTCGATGAAGCGGCTGTCGAGGATGGTCAGGTTCCGCCCCTGGGCGCGAATCCCGGCGCCGTTGTGCGCCGGGGCGCGCGCGCCGGTGAAGGTGATGCCGCGGATGGTGATGTCGTTGCCCGCGGTCACGAAGATGCCTTTGTTCTGGCAGACCCGATCACGCACGACGACGCCGGGGCCGGCGGCGGCGATGGTCAGGCGGCTGGCGCGCCACACCGCGCAATCGGTGTAGCTGCCGGGATCGATCAGGATCGTGTCGCCGTCGGCGGCAATCGCGGCGGCCGCGCTGGGGCTGGCCAGCTCGCGCGCCGCGCCGACCAGCAGGGTCCGTGCCATCGCCGGGTGGCTGAACGCCGCAAGCCAGCCCGCGGCGGCGAGCCAGTGGATCAGACCGCACCGCGCGGGAAACCGGTTGAGCATGCCGAACCTGGCCTCTGGACTGCTGGCGATCACACATACCATCCCGCCGGCCATCCCGCCGGCCATCCCACCGGCCATCCCACCGGCCATCCCACCGGCCATCCCACCGGCCATCCCACCGGCCCGGCCTGGACCATCGGCGCGCACCCTATGGCAGTCAGACGGCAGGGAACAGACGGGTGACGCGAATCGCTCTGGTCGGCGCGGGCTCCATCGCCCGGGCGCATGCCGAGGCGCTAGGCAGCGTGCCAGGCGCGCAGATTGCCGCGATCGTCGATCCCTCGGCCGCCGCCGCTGCGGCGCTGGCCGCGCGGTGCCCGGGGGCCGCGGTGTTCGACTCAGTCAGCGCGGCCCTTGCGGCGGAAGCGTTCGATCGGGCGCATGTGCTGGTCCCGCCGGATCTGCACGCGCCGATCGCCGCCGAGCTGCTGGCCGCCGGCAAGCCGGTGCTGCTGGAGAAGCCGCTGGCGGCCAGCGCCACTGCCGCCGCGGCGCTGGTGGCCCAGGCGATGGCGGCCGGCGTGCCGCTCGGGGTGAACCAGAATTTCGTGCATCACCCGGCCTTCGCGCGGCTGCGCGGTCTGGTCGAGACGCACGCGCTGGGCCGTCCGAATTACGTCGACGTGCTTTACAACGTGCCGCTGCGCCAGTTGGCGGCGCGCCAGTTCGGCCATTGGATGTTCGCCGCGCCGGGCAACATCCTGCTGGAGCAGGCGGTGCATCCGCTGTCACAGATCGCCGCGCTGGCCGGGCCGATCGGCGAGGTGCGGGCGATCGCGGCCCCGCCGGTCGCGCTGGCCCCGGATCGGCTGTTCCACGCCAGTGTCGACGTGGCGCTGGCCGGCGAGCATCTGCCCGCCCAGCTTCGCTTCGCCGTCGGCCAGTCGTTTCCGTTCTGGCAGGTCCGCGTGGTGTGCGACGACGGCGTGATCGTCGCCGACATCCTCGCCAATCGCTGCGTCACGCATGCCCGCACGCGCTGGATGGAGGCGGTCGATATGTCGCTGTCCGGCACGCGCACGGCGGCGGCGCTGCTGCGCGACAGTTTTGGGTTCACGCTGGGCTACGTCGCCTCGCTGCTGCGGCTGCGCCCGCGCAGCGATCCGTTCTTCGTCAGCATGCGCGCCTCGATCGCGGCGTTCCATCAGGCGGTCGATGCCGGGGTGCCGCCGGCGCTGGATGGCGCATTCGGCGCCATGCTGGTCGAGGCGTGCGAGCGCATCCGCGACGCCGCGTTCGTTCCGGCACCGGCGCCGGTCCCGGCACGCCCGGCTGTCGCGGCCGCCCGGCCCGACATCGCCATCCTCGGCGGCACCGGCTTCATCGGCACGCATGTTCTGCGGCGCTGCCTGGCGGACAATCTGGCCGTCACGGTGATGGCCCGCTCGGTGGACGGGCTGCCGGCGGAGTTCCGCGATGCACGGGTGCGCGTGCTGCGCGGCGACATTCGCGACGCGGAGGCAGTGGCGCGCGCGATCGACGGCGCGCCCGCGGTGGTCAACCTGGCGCACGGCGGCGGCGGCGAGTCGTATCGGCGCGATTCGCGCCGCGATGGTCGGCGGCGCCGAAACCGTGGCGCGCGCGGCGCAGGCGGCCGGGGCGCGGCTGGTGCACGTGGGATCGATCGCCGCGCTGTATCTCGGGCCGCAGCCAGCGCCGGTCACTGGCGCCACGCCGCCCGACCCGCAGGCCGAGCAGCGCTCCGACTACGCGCGGGCGAAGGCGGCGGGCGACCTGGCGCTGCTGGCGATGGCCCGCGACGCCGGCCTGAAGCTGGTGATCCTGCGCCCCGGCGTGGTGGTCGGCGAGGGCAGTTCGCCGTTTCACAGCGGACTCGGCCTGTTCAACAACGAGCAGCACTGCATCGGCTGGAACGCGGGGCAGAACCCCCTGCCCTTCGTGCTGGCCGAAGACGTGGCCGACGCCATCCTGCGCGCCTGCCGCGCCGAGGGGATCGACGGGCGGTGCTACAACCTGGTCGGCGACGTGCGCTGGAGCGCGCGCGAGTACGTCGCGGCGCTCGCCGCGATGCTGGAGCGACCGCTGCGGTTCCATCCGCAGTCGGCAACCTGGCTGTGGCTGGTCGAGTGCGGCAAATGGCTGATCAAGCGCCTGACGGGACGGTCGGTCGCCGCGCCGAGCCGGCGCGATTTCCTGTCGCGCGGGATGACGGCGCGCTTCGACTGCGAAGACGCCAGGCACGATCTGGGCTGGCGGCCGGTGGCGGACGATGCGGTGTTCCGGGCGCGGGCCATCGAGGTACACCGGACCGCGCGATGACGGCGCTCGGCACGCGCGTGTTTCACCGCCGTCGCGGAGCCGGCGTGCCCGCCAGAACCGGGCGCCGCGCCCGCTGCTCACGCCTCTGATGCACGCTGCGTGATGCAAGCTGCGCCGCGAACGGTGCTGAGCGTCTTCGCGACCTTCGCGGTTGGCGGCCCGCAGGTGCGGTTCGCTGCGTTGGCCAATCGCTATGGCGCGCGCTACCGGCACCTGATCGTGGCGATGGACGGCAATGTCGCCTGTCGGGAACGGCTGTCGCCGTCGCTCGACGTGCGTTTTTCGCCGGTGCCGATCCGCAAGGGCGCGATCATCGCCAACCTGCGGGCGTTCCGCCGCTTCCTGCGGGCGCAGCGGCCGGACGTTCTGGTGACCCACAACTGGGGCTCGATCGAGTGGGCGGCGGCCAACCTGCCGGCGCTCGTTCGCCATGTGCACATCGAGGACGGATTCGGGCCGGAGGAACGCGACCGCCAGCTTCGGCGGCGCGTGCTGATCCGCCGCCTGGTGTTGCGCCGGTCCACGCTGGCGGTGCCGTCGCGAACGCTTGCCCGCATTGCCATGGGGGTCTGGCGGCTGGCGCCGCAGCGCGTGCATTTCATTCCGAACGGGATCGATCTTGCGCCGGTTTCCCGGTGCGCATGATCCCTCGGTGGCCGCCGCGTGGCCCGGCGAGGGGCCGGTGATCGCCACCGTCGCGGCGCTGCGGGCGGAGAAGAACCTCGGACGGCTGCTGCGCGCCTTCGCCGCGGCTGCGCGCACGCGGCCGGCCCGCCTGGTGATCGTCGGCGACGGGGCGGAGCGCGCCGGGCTGCAGGCCCTGGCTGCCTCGCTTGGCGTGGCGCCGCGCGTCAGTTTTCTCGGCCATGTCGCGGAGCCGGCGCCGCTTTACGCGGGGTTCGATCTGTTCGCGCTGTCCTCCGACACCGAGCAGATGCCGATCGCGGTGATCGAGGCGATGGCCGCCGGCCTGCCGGTCGCCGCGACCGACGTTGGCGACGTGCGCGCCATGCTGTCGGAGGCGAATGCGCCGTGGATCGGCCCGCGCGACGATGCGGCGCTGGCGGGCAGCCTCGCGGCGCTGCTGGACGATGCGACGCTGCGGGCGCGGGTCGGCGCGGCGAACCGCGCGAGGGCGCTGGCCGCGTTCGATCAGGAGCGGATGTTCGCCGCCTATGCCGCGCTGTTCGACGGCGAGGTGGCGCAGTGACGGGGGTGGGGACGGTGGGGGGAGCGATGCTCATTCTCCCCCTCCCCTTGAGGGAGGGGGTTGGGGGGAGGGGTGACGCGGTAGCCGAACCGCGACACCTTGCCGCGGGACCCCTCCCCCCACCCCCCTCCCTCAAGGGGAGGGGGAGTATTTCGCGTACCGCGCGGGCCTTATCCTGATGGCGTCACAGGCCACCCTCGCGGTGACGTTGCGCACCGTGACTGACTGGGAAGCGCTCGGCGAACGCTGGCGGGAGCTGGAGTCGCGCGCCGACGGCTCGTTCTTTCAGGGCTGGAGCTGGATCGGCTGCCTCGCTGCGGAGCGCTACGACAACCCGATGCTGCTCGAGGCGCGGCATCAGGGGCGAACCGTGGCGCTGGGGCTGTTCAATCGGCGACAAGGTTGGCTATTCGACACGTTGTGGTTGCATGAGACGGGTGTCGCACAATTAGATTCGATCTTCATCGAGCACAATGGCCTGCTGATCGACGCCGAGGCCGCGCAGGCCGACGGGCGCGCAACCGGCGACAGGCTGCGCGCCACCTGCCTGGCGGCGGCGCGGCGTGCCGCACTGCCGGGTCAGCGTGTCGGCCGGCGCCTGATCCTGAGCGGAGTCGACCCGGCGCATCTGCGCGCCGCCGCGGCGACCGGCGCGGTGTCGGGGCTGATCACACGGGTGGCACCGGCGGTGGATCTTGCCGCGCTGCGGCGCGACGGGCGTGCTCACGCAGATGTGCTCAGCGCCAACACGCGGGCGCAGCTTCGCCGCTCGCTGCGCGCCTACACGGCGCTCGGCGCGCTGGAGGTCCGGCGCGCCACCGACGCGGCGGAGGCGCACCGCTTCCTCGACGCGCTTGCCAGGCTGCATCAGGCGACTTGGCAGCACCGCGGTCGTGTGGGGGCGTTTGCCGAGCCGCATTTCGCGCGGTTCCACCACGCCCTGATCGATCGCGCGCTGCCGCGTGGGGAGGTCGAGCTGTGGCGGGTCAGCGCCGGGCCGGCAGAGATCGGCTATCTGTACAATTTCCAGCACCACGGCCGGGTGCTGGCCTACCAGAGCGGTTTCGATTACGCCCTGGCGGATCGCCGGGCCAAGCCGGGGCTGACCTGCCATCATCTGATCATCGAAAATAGTTTGACTGCGCAGCGGATTTGCTATGACTTCCTGGCGGGTGACGACCGCTACAAGCGAAGCCTTTCGGACACCGCGAGTAGCCTACACTGGCTGACTTTGGGGCCGAGGCTGGATCCGGCCCGGTTGGCGGCCCGGGCGGGAGGGTGGCTGCGGGGGATGCTGGCGGGCGTGTAGAAATTTAGTTGTCTCATGTCTGATTTTGGTGCATATGTGGGCGTGGTGATAGGCAGGCAACGATGAAGGCGGCACTCGTATCGGCAACCTCGCTGGCGGCGCTGCTGGCGTTCGAGGTTGGCCTGGACGTCGCGATCGACGCGCAGCCGGCGCGGGCGCAGACGTTTACGGCGACCCCCAGCCCGCTGAACTTCGGCTATGTACTGCTCAATTCGTCCGTTACTACGTCCGCCCTGGCCGAGACGGTCTCGAATAAGCTCGCTAGCCACAACGTAGTCACCTTAGACGCCGTCGCGACCACCCCATTCTCCGGTCCGTCGATTGTCACGACGCTGAGCGGCACAAGCGGAACGTCCGCAACAGCGAAGACCACCTACACGTTCGCCCCGACGGTCACCGGCGCCTTTAGCGCCAGCCTGACGATTTCATCGAGCAATTTGCAGGGGACCTCGTTGTCGTCAGTTACCGTACCGATGACCGGGACCGCGGTGGCGCCGGTGCAGAAGACCATCCTGAATGCGGCCACGACGAGCAACAACAACCAGTCCGGCACGACGGTGCGCATCGGCACCACGGCCACGATTGCCGCCCTCACCGTATCGAACATCGGTGATGGCTACCTATACAATAAGACCGCCACCTCCGCGCAGTTGCAGGTCTCCAGCATCGGGGTGCCAAGCGGCTCGGTATTCAAGGGAACCGCCAGCAGCAGTTTCCAGCTCAATGACTCGGGTACACGGGGGCCGGCGGGACGACTTCATTTACGACCAGCTACAGCTATGCGCCGACCGCCCATGCAACCGACTCATCGACGGTGAACCTCAGCTTCGCCAACGGCAGCAGCCTTGCGAACAACGCGTCCCAGACCGCCTCGGTGGTGCTGACCGGCCGGGGCGTAGGACCCACATTCGAGAGCACCATCTCGACGGCCGCGATCACGGGTACCACCCTCTGGTACAGCAACAGCACGGCCATCGGCAGCCTGACCGTCAACACCGGCCAGACGGTCTCCATCGCGAGCAACAAGGCACATGTCACCAGCACGGTGACGATGACGATTTCCAACGCGACCACCGACGGCGTCAGCACCTTGACCAACCTGACGCTCGAAAACTTCACGCTCGGCTCCTGTGCCGTGAGTGCCGTTGTGGACGGCTGCTCCTCCGATGGATTCAGCGTGATCGGCTTCACCGCCGGGGCGATCACCGCAGGAAACAGCGTCGACGTGATGCTGGATTTCAGTGGCGGGACCAACGGCTACTACAATGCCGACCTGTCATTCACCACGGACCAGGGTGCCGCGTTTGCCGCCACCGGCACGACGTTCACCTACTTCCTGGTGGCCAACATTCCCGAGCCAGCGACGGTGGTGACCTTCGGCATGGGCCTGGCCGGCCTGGGCTGGGTGCGCCGCCGACGTGCGGCACGGCGGTCAGCGGGCGAAGCGACCATGGCGGCCGGCTGAAGGTATCCGACCGTCGGCAGGCCCCGTCGGCGCTACAAGATCAGCAGGCTGTTGGATCGCTGGAAGCGCCACACGCGGCAGCATGGTGCGCGCAGCAGGCACCGCGCTACCCCGCCCTGTCGCGCCCGGCCCACTCGATCAACCGCGCCGCATTGCCGGCCCAGGTGTAGCGCCGCTGCTCGATCCGCGTGCGCGCGGCCGCGCCGAGTCGGGCCCGCAACGCCGCGTCCCCAGCCAGGCGCAGCAGCGCCTGCCATAGCGCCTCGGGGCGCGCTGGGTCGAACAGCAGGGCGGTTTCCCCGTCGGTCAGAATCTCGCGGATGTTCGGCTGGTCCGGCGCCACGATTGCGCAGCCGGCCGCCATGTAGTCGAACAGCTTCAGCGGCGAGGCATAGGCCACCGCGCGCGGCTGCAGCGCGATGTCGAACCCCGCCACCAGGCGCGGCACGTCCGCGTGCGGCGCCAGGCCGGTGAAGCGGACGCGGTCGGCGATGCCGAGCGCCGCCGCCTGCCGCTCCAGTGCCGGGCGCACCGGGCCGTCGCCGACCACCACCAGATCGAGGCGCGGCGTGCCGGCATGCGCGGCCATCGCCGCGATCACCGCATCCAGGCCGTGCCAGTCGCGGACGAAGCCGACGAAGCCCAGCACCAGCGGATCGGGCGCGTCGGGCCGCGCCGGCAGGTCGGCGAAGTCCGCCGGATCGATGCCGTTCGGCACGACCTCGATCCGCTCGGGCGGCACGCCGGCGGCGGCGATGACCGATTTCAGCACGCCGGTCACCGCCACGACGCGCGTCGCCGCGCGCCAGGTCCATGCCTCCAGCCGCCGGGCGAGCCGGCGCAGGCGCAGGTCCCCGAAGCGCGACCGCTCGTCGACCAGCGGCGCATTGACCTCCAGGTAGAATTTCAGCGCGGTCCGCCGCGCCAGCAGCGCGCCGGCGAGATGGTAGAGGTTGTAGCGCTCGTAGATGAGGTCCGGGCGGAACTGGGCGGCAGCGCGGCGCAGCCGGCGGTAGGCGGGCGCGTTATAGGCAATCTCGGCAAGCTCGCCGAGCGCGGCCGGCAGCCGTGCACGGATCCAGCCGACCAGGCGGCTCTCGGCCCCGAACGCGGCCCGGTTGTAGAAGCCGGGGCCGACCACCAGCACCTCGTGGCCCGCCTGACGCAGCGCGGCCACCATCTGCTCGACATGCACGCTCTGGCCGTCGCGCGACTGGATGCGGTGGCTGTAGAGAATCCTCATCGGGCTTACCCGGTCAGCGCCTGGCGGAGGCGGCCGAGCGCGTGCCGGCCGAGGAACGCCAGGCCGCGCGGATGGCGCGGATTGGCCAGCACCACGCCGATGCGCTGGCGGCGCTCGGCCGCCCAGAGCCGCTTGTAGGGATCGTCGCCGCGGCCGAAGTCGATCCGCTCGACACGCTCCTGGTCGAGCAGATGCTGCAGCATCAGGGCGGTCAGCACGGTTCCCGGCGAGGCGGCCTTCGCCCCCTCGTCATGCGCGAGCTTGAGGACCGTCGCCTGCGCGTTCTCCACGATCCAGAGCTGCGCCGCCACCGGCCGATCATCGTGCCAGTAGAGGCCAAGCCGCAGCAGGCCGTGTGCGGCGGTCGCGCGCATCAGCGCGGCGTTGAACCGCGGGAACGGCTCGGCCGGCTTCCAGCTTCGCGCGTAGACCGCTTCGTAGGCGGCGATGCCGGGTTCGAGCGCCTCGCCGCCGGTGACCAACTGGAAGCGTCCGCCCTCCCGGCGGCCGCGCGCCAGCCGCCGGCGGATCGTCTCGCGCAACGGACCGGGCCGCGCGGCGAGGTAGCGCGCCCAGTCCAGCCCGGCGCATCGGCTCGTGCCAGTTGCCGAAATGGGCGAATTTTCGCCCGGCCAGCCCGGCGGATGCCGCGCCGGCCAGCAGCGCCGGGAGCCAGGGTGCGTCGGCGTCCAGCGCGTCGAGCCGCACGGTCGGCCATGCCCGGCACCAGGCGGCGAAACCGGTGAAGGCAGCGGTCAGCGCCGCCGCGTCGGCGCCGGGATCGCACAGCGGCTGATAGCGGCAGGTATACGGCGTGGTGAGGCTGGCCAGGCCGCGCCGATCCGCCTGGAGCTGCATCGGCAGCAGCGCGACCGGCCCGCCTGCCCGGCCGCACACCACAAAGCGCGGCGCCGCGCCCGCCGCCATGCCGCAGGCGAGCACGGTTTCGAACCAGGCGATGGTGCAGAACAGGTCGCGGTCCCGGGCGCGGTCGAACAGCGATCGCGCCGAGGGCGGCAGATCCGCAAGGCGGTCGAACACCGCCGGCCCGGCTGGCACGTCAGCGCACGGCGTAGTCGGCATAGCCGAGCCATTCGTGCAGGGCGTAGTAGGTGATCTGCCAGCCATAGACCGACGGTATCAGATCGGGCAGCGACAGTTTGGGATACCGGTCGATCTGCACCGGCGCCGGAACGGCATGGATGCCGAAATGATGGAACGCCAGCAGCGCGCGCTTCATGTGCCAGGCATGGGTGACCAGATACACCGTCGCGATGTTGTTGGCGCGCAGGATCGGGGCGGAATATTCCGCGTTCTCCCAGGTGTCGTGCGATTTTGTCTCCAGCCAGCGCACCGGGATCTGGAAATCGTCGCGCAGGCTTTGCGCGGTCACTACCGCGATCGGCGGATCGTCGGGCTGCAGGATGCCGCCGGTGACCAGGACCGGAAGCTGCACGCGGCGGAACAATGCGCTGGCCGCACGTTCGCGGTCCAGGGTCAGCCGGCCGGGCGCGAAGCCCGGGTCGGCACCGCCGAACCGGTCGATATCCCCGGTGAGAACGACGATGGCCGCGGGCTTGTCGCCGGCGTCGGCGCGCAACGGCAGGCCCTGCTCCAGGCTAACGAGCAGGGTGCTGCCGACGAACGGCATCGCGAGCAGGATGAGCAGCACGCAACTTGCCGCGGTCAGCCATTCGCCGAGGCGACGGTGCCAGCGCCGCACGATCAGCCCGGCCACTGCCAGCAGCGGCAGGTTGGCCGGCGGCAGCGCCACCATCTCCAGAAATTCCTTCAAGGTGGGCCGCCTCCGACTGCGCGCTGGTGCCGGGAGGCGTTAGCCGGGCGAGCCAAGCCAGTCCAGCACACGCGCCAGCCCGTCGCGCAGCGCCACCGTCGGGGCAAGGCCGAGCGCACAGCGGGACAGTTCCGGGTCGCCGACGGAGTGGCGGATCTCGCCGGCGCGCGGCGGGGCGTGGCGCAGCTCGGGCGGCCGGCCGATGAGCGCGGCGATGGTGTGGGCCAGCTCGGTGACTGTCGTGGCGATGCCGGTGCAGACGTTGAACACCGGCGCGTCCGGCGGGCGGCGCGCGGGGGAGCCCGTTTGGGGCTGCGGTTGGAGGTCCCGTTGAGCGCTTGCCTGGGCGGCGCGCAGCGCGGCGACGACATCGGCGACCGCGATGAAGTCGCGGGTCTGCGCACCATCGCCGAACACCTCGACCGGCGTGCCGCGCCGCAGCCGCTCGCAGAAGATCGAGATCACGCCGGAATAAGGCGAGCGCGGGTCCTGGCGCGGGCCGTAGACGTTGAAGAAACGCAACCCGACCGTTGGGATATGGTGAACGTGGCTCGCCACCATGGCGTGCAGCTCGCAGGCGTATTTGTCGGCGCCGTAGGCGGAGAGCGGGCACTTGGGCGCGGTCTCGGCGATCGGCAGCTCCGCGCAGTCGCCGTAGACCGCGGCCGAGGACGCGTAGACCACCGGGACCGGCCGGGACAGGCGGCGCACCTCGTCGAACAGCGTGATGGTTCCGGTCAGGTTGGTGCGGTGCGTGCCGAGCCAGTCATCGACCCCGCGGGCGACCGAGGCGATGGCGGCGAGATGAAAACAGCCGTCTACCCCCGCAACGGCGGCCTGTATCGCGTCGGGGTCGGCGACGTCGCCCTCGATCAGCTCGACGCCCGGGGGCAGGTTGGCGCGGCGGCCGGTGGACAGGTCGTCGAGCACGCGCACGGCATGGCCGTCTTGGACCAGTGCATCGCAGAGATGCGAGCCGATGAAGCCGGCACCGCCGGTGACCAGATAGGTGGAACGCGCCATGCACCGGGATTAACCCGGAATGGGCCGCGACGCCAACGTATTGCCGCGCGAGGCGGCTCACCGCTGATTGGCGGGCGCCAGCAGCGGCCACAGGTCGGCCCGCCACCGCAACGCGATCCCCAGCGTTGCCAGCAGCCCGATGCAGCAATACAGGGTCACCGTCGGCGCGAAGGCGATGCGGTCGATCAGCGCGCCGGCCGGCAGCAGGCCCAACGGCAGGCCGTAGATCGCGAACATGCGCACGCCCATCACGCGGCCGCGAAAGCGCGGGCCGGCGCTGTGCAGCAGCATGACCGACATCGGCACCATGCTGAGGCTCTGCGCGAATCCCGCCAGCACCAGCATGGCACTGCCGCCGGTCACCGTCGGCATCCGCACGAACGCCAGCAGCATCGCGTACCACACCATGGCGAACACCAGCATCATGCGCGCCGGGCGGATCAGCCGGCTGGCGACGCTGATCGCGATGGAGCCGGACAGCGCGCCGATCGCAAAGCTCGCGACGAGATAGCCCAGCCCGGTCTGATCGATGTGGTAGATCTCGCGCGCGACATAGGGCAGCAGGCCGCTGGTCAGCGGAAACGCCGTCATGTTGACCAGGAAGGCCAGCCACATCGCCGCCAGCGAACACGGCGTGTCCCACACGTAGGACAACCCCTCGCGCAGATCGCGCCACATCGAGGTCGGAACGATATCCACCGCCGCGTGGCGCGCCCGCGGCGCGCCCACCTGCGAGGTCAGCAGGAAGCCGGCCAGATAGAAGCAGGCGATCACCAGGTACGCGCGCCCCATGCCGACCGCGGCGAACAGCCCGGCACCCGCCAGGGATCCGACCACCCGGGCGGAATCGGAGGTGGTGCGCGCGGCGCCGACCGCGGCGGTGAACCGGTCGGCCGGCATCGTTTCGGCGACCAGCGCGTTGCGCATCGCCAGGTCGGACGAGCGGATCATGCCGGACAGCGCGGCGACGACGAACACCGCGACCGGGTCCACCAGGCCGGTGAGGGCAAGGCCCATCAGCGTCGTTGCCAGCACGGCGTAGGTGGCGCGCATGGCGCACAGCACGGTGCGATGGCCGATCCGGTCGCCCGCCATGCCGATCACCGGCGCGAACAGCGTGCCGAGATACTGGATCGAGGCGAAGGCGGTAAGCAGCACGACCGAGCCCGTCGCGACCAGGATGTACCAGCCGAGGATGACGTTCTCCATCTCGAAGCCCCAGGAGGTCAGCAGGTCGGCCGGCCACTGGAAGCGAAAGCTGCGTACCCGGAACGGCGCCAGCAGCGCGAGGGAGGCCATCGCGCTCAGCCCGTCGCGTGCACGGAACGGCCCGGGCGGGCGGCGGCGTGCCGACAGCAGACCCTGCCCGCGCGATGGCAATGCCTCGCCCGTTGCAAATGACGTTCCCCCAATGGTCCGGCCGCGTCGGCCGCTTGCGATGGAGGCTACGCGGAGACTCGCGCGCGGTTCAATCTGGCGCCGCGCAACGCAGCCCTGACCGTGGCCTTGACACCGGACTTGACATCCGTGGGCGCCCTGTCGGTTCATCGCCGCGGCCAGCGCAGCGAGGGGGGACATGGCCCGGTCAAAGCAGCTCGAAAATTTCGCCGACGCCGTGCACGACGTGCCCGACGGCGCGGTGGTGGCGTTCGGCGGGTTCGGCATGCCCGGCGTGCCGTTCAACCTGATCAAGGCACTGGGCGCGCAGGGTGCGAGGAACCTGACCTGCATCGCCAACACCACCGGCGGCGCGCAGCTTCCGCGCATGCCCGACATCGGCATGCTGGTGGAGAACGGCCAGGTGAGGAAGGTGATCTGCGCCTTCACCGCGGCGACGCGCGCCTCCGACGTGCTGCCGTTCACCAGATATTACGAATCCGGCAAGGTCGCGGCGGAGCTGGTGCCGCAGGGCACGCTGGCGGAACGGCTGCGCGCGGCGGGCGCCGGCATTCCCGCCTTCTACACGCCGACCGCGGTGGGCACCGAACTGGCCGAGGGGCGCGAGACACGGGTGATCGACGGGCGCGAATACCTGCTGGAATACGCGCTGCCGGTGGACTACGCGTTCGTGCGCGCCACGCGGGCCGATGCGTTCGGCAACCTGCAGTTCCACCGCTCGCAGCGGAATTTCGGCCCGGTGATGGCGACCGCGGCGCGGGTGACGATCGCCGAGGTGGACGAGGACATCCTGCCGGCGGGCGCGATCGATCCGGACGCGGTGCACCTGTCCGGCATCTTCGTGCACCGGCTGGTGCGCGTGCCACCGCCGCCCGAGGGGCTGTGGCCACAGCGGCGGCAGGAGCGGCGGCGATGAGCGATACGATACACAAGGCGGCGGGCCTGACCCGCCAGCAGATGGCGGACCGCATCGCGCTGGAGTTCGAGGACGGCTGGATCGTCAACCTCGGGGTCGGCATCCCGACGCTGTGCTCCAACACCGCGATCGGCGATCGCCACGTGATCTATCATTCCGAAAACGGCGTGATCGGCTATGGACCGATCGCGCCCGCCGGCGAGGAGGACCTGAACCTGGTCAATGCCGGCGGGCAGAACGTGACGCTCAATCCCGGCGCCGCGATCGTGCACCACGCCGACAGTTTCGGCATCATCCGCGGCGGCCGCATCGATGCGACGGTGATGGGCGCTTACGAGGTCGCGTGCAACGGCGACTTTGCCAACTGGAAGGTGGCGGGGGCAAAGGGGGGCGGGATTGGCGGGGCGATGGATCTCGCCGCGTGTGCGAAACGGGTGTTCATCATTCAGGAGCACGTGACCAGGAGTGGGGCGCCGCGGCTGGTGGAGCGCTGCGCGCTGCCGGTGACGGCGCGCGGCGTGGTGAAGCTGGTGGTGACGAATTACGGGTTGTTCGAACCGGCGGGGGATGGGTTCGTGCTGCGGGAGATCGCGCCGGGGTTTTCGGTGGAGGAGATTCGGGCGGCAACCGGGGCGATGTTGGAGGTGAAGGGCGAGGTGCCGGCGGTCCGGTTGGTTTAGCGATGGGCGGGCACGCGTACACCTCTCCCGCTCTTCGCGGGGTTGGGCCGCGAAGCGGACCGACGCGTGGAGCGTAGCGACACGGGTGAGGGTCGTGCCGCGTGCACCACCCTCACCCGCGTCGCAAGTGCTCCGCGACCTCTCCCGCGAAGAGCGGGAGAGGTGTAACGGGTCAGAGCTCGTCGACCCGTTCCACGCCGGGAAGGATCTTCATCGCCTGCGCCAGCCGGGGCGACACGTTGAACCCGCCGGGCAGCGCGATCTCGACCGACTGCTCGTGCGCCGAGTCGCGGCACCAGGAAGACCCGGCCCTTGCCCCTGCCCTCGCGGCCCAGCAGGTCGCGGATGTGCGGCACCGCCGCGGTTTCCTGCAGCCAGATGCGCATCCCCGCCCCCGCGTTCGCCGCCGCCTGGTCGAGCGGCGCCACGTCCAGCGCGGTGATGCGGAACGCCTCGCCCTGGAACAGCAGCTCCGCCGTCACCAGCAGGTTGGTGCCGTTGCTGACCAGGTCGCGCGCGGTCGCCAGCGTCTCGGCGAACAGCGTCACCTCGGTGGAGCCTGACGCGTCGGAGATGCGCACCCAGGCCATGCGCTTGCCGTTGCGGGCGATGCGTTCCTTGGTGGCAACCACATTGCCGGCCAGGCGTGACGCGGGTGACGCCGGCGCGCGCCCGCGCCTCGACCTGGGCGCACGGGGTCACGCCGAGGCGGCGCAGCACCTGGGCATAGGCGTCGAGCGGATGCGCGCTGAGGTGGAAGCCGATCGCCTCGGCCTCGAACGCCAGCCGCTCGATCATCGGCCAGTCGGGCATCTCGGGCAGGCGCAACGGCTCCGCCTTGCCGGCATCGCCGAACAGGCCGATCTGGCCGGACGCGGTCTCCTCGGCCTGCGCCTGCGCGCGGCGCAGGATCGTTTCGGCACCGGTGAAGACCCGCGCGCGGTTCGGCTCCAGCCGATCGAACGCCCCGGCCTTCGCCAGGTTTTCAAGCTGCATCTTGTTGAGCTGCCGCGGATCGACGCGGGCGGCGAAATCGGCGAGATCGGCGAACGGGCGATCGCCGCGCGCGTCCACCATCGCCTGCATCGCCGCCATGCCGACCTTCTTCACCGCGGCTAGCGCGTAGCGGATCGCCAGCGCCCCGTCGTCGAGCCGCTCGACGGTGAAGTCGGCCGCGGAACGGTTCACGTCGGGCGGCAGGATGCGCAGCGACGCCCGCTCCGCCTCCTGCTTCAGCGCCGCCAGCCGGTCGGTGTTGCCGAGCGCCAGGCTCATGCAGGCGGCGATGAACACCTCGGGGTGGTTGGCCTTCAGCCAGGCGGTCTGATAGGCGAGCAGCCCGTACGGCACGGCGTGGCATTTGTTGAAGCCGTAGCCGGCGAACTTCGCCATCAGCTCGAAGATCTCGGTGGCTTTCTCGGGATCGATGCCGCGCGCGATCGCGCCTCGGGTAAAAATGTCGCGCTGCGCTTCCATCTCGGCGGGGTTCTTCTTGCCCATCGCGCGCCGCAGCAGATCCGCCCCGCCCAGCGAGTAGCCGGCCATCTTCTGGGCGATCTGCATCACCTGTTCCTGGTAGACGATGATGCCGTAGGTCTCGGCCAGGATGTCGTCGATCTCGGGATGCGGCGCCTCCCAGATCCCCGCGTGCTTGCGCCGGCAGTACTCGGGGATGCTGTCCATCGGGCCGGGACGATACAGCGCCACCGCGGCGACCAGATCCTCGAACCGGTCGGGTTTCATCTGGCGCAGCATGTCGCGCACGCCCTGGCCTTCCATCTGGAACACCCCGCCGGCATCGCCCTTTGCCAGCATCTCGTAGGTCTTCGCGTCATCCAGCGGCAGGCTGTTGATGTCGATCGTGATGCCCAGCCCGGCCAGCAGTCCCTCGGCGCGCTTCAGGATCGTCAGCGTGGTCAGGCCGAGGAAGTCGAACTTTACCAGCCCGGCCTGTTCGACGTGCTTCATCGAGTATTGCGTGACCAGCAAATCGGATCTCGGATCGCGATACAGCGGCACCAGCTCCTGCAAGCGGCCGGTCGCCGATCACCACGCCGGCGGCGTGCGTCGAGGCGTGGCGGTACAGGCCCTCAAGCTGCAACGCGATCTCGATCAGGCGCTGGATGCTTTCGTCCTCGTCGCGCAGCTGTTGCAGCCGCGGCTCGCGGTCGATCGCCTGCTGCAACGTTACCGGCTGCGGCGGGAATGTTGGGGATCAGCTCGGCGACGCGGTTCACCTGGCCGAACGGCAGGCCCAGCACGCGGCCGACGTCGCGCACCACCGCGCGGGCCTGCAGTTTCCCGAAGGTGATGATCTGCGCGACCCGGTCGGCGCCGTATTCGTTGCGCACATAATCGATGACGCGCGTCGCGGCCCTCCTGGCAGAAATCGATGTCGAAGTCGGGCATCGACACGCGCTCGGGATTGAGGAAGCGCTCGAACAGCAGGTTGAAACGGATCGGATCGACGTCGGTGATGGTGAGCGACCAGGCGGCGACCGAACCGGCGCCCGAGCCGCGGCCGGGGCCGACCGGAATCCCCTGCGCCTTCGCCCACTGGATGAAGTCGGCGACGATCAGGAAATAGCCGGAAAAACCCATCTGGGCGATGACGTCGAGCTCGTATTCCAGCCGCTCGCGGTAGCTGGGCGCGCGTCGGCGGCGTCGGCCGCCATGGCGTCCATGCGTCGGTCGAGGCCCTCGCGCGCCATGGCGCGGACGGTTTCTTCCTCGGTGCTGCCGGGGCGCACTTTTGGCGAAACCGGCAGCAGCGGCTTGCGCGTTTCCGCCATCACCGCGCAGCGCCGCGCGATCGCCAGCGTGTTGTCGCAGGCCTCCGGCAGGTCGGCGAACAGCGCGCGCATGTCGGCGGCCGGCTTGAACCAGTGCTCCGGGGTGACGCGGCGGCGATCCTGCTCGGACAGCAGCCGGCCCTCGGCGATGCACAGCAGGGCGTCGTGCGCCTCGAACATCGCGGGGGTGGCGAAGAAGCAGTCGTTGGTGGCGACCAGCGGCAGGCGCGCGGCGTCGGCGAGCGCGATCAGCCCGGGCTCGATGGCGTGGTCCAGCGCCAGGCTGTGGCGGTGCAGTTCCACGACGCAGCGATCGGGGAAGGCCTCGGCGAGATGGGCGAGCAGGCGCCTCGGCCTCGTGCTGCTGGCCCTCGGCCAGCAGCCGGGCGATCGGGCCGTTGGTGCCGCCGGTCAGCAGGATCAGCCCGGCCGCGTGGCCGGCGAGCAGGCCGAGCGCAAGCTGCGGTTTCTGGCCCGGGTCGGTGTCGCAGGAAGCCGTGCGAGGACAGGCGCTGGAGGTTGGCGAAGCCGGTCGCGTCCTGCGCCAGCAGCACCAGCGGGTCGGGCGGCAGGCGGGGGTTGTCGGCGCGGGTCAGCGCGAGCTGGCAGCCGATGATCGGCTGGATGCCCTTGGCGGCGCAGGCCTGGCTGAATTCCAGCGCGCCGAACAGGTTGCCGGTGTCGGTGATGGCGACCGCGGGCATCCCGGCGTCGCGCGCCAGGGCGGGGATTTTTTCCGCCTTGATGGCGCCCTCGCTGAGCGAATAGGCGGAGTGGACGCGCAGATGCACGAAATCGGCGTGGGGCATGGCGGGAGTATGGGGACGAGCGCCGAGTCCGGCCAGGGGCCCTGCTACACCTCGCCCGCTCTTCGCGGGAGGTCGAGGCGCGAAGCGCCGAGGGTGAGGGGCGTGCCGCGTGCACCACCCTCACCCGCGTCGCAAGGGCTCCGCGACCTCTCCCGCGAAGAGCGGGAGAGGTGTACGGATCACGCCTCCACCACGTGCCCGTCGCGCAGCGTCACCGTGCGGTCCATGCGCGCCGCCAGGTCGGGATTGTGCGTCGCGATCAGTGCGGCAACGTTCCGCTCGCGCACCACACGCAGCAGCTCGTCGAACACCACGCCGGCGGTCGCCACGTCCAGGTTGCCGGTCGGCTCGTCGGCCAGCAGCACGCGCGGGCGCATTGGCCAGCGCACGGGCGATCGCCACGCGCTGCTGCTCGCCGCCCGAGAGTTTTCCCGGCAGATGCTGCGCGCGCTCGGCCAGGCCGAACACGCCGAGCAGCTCCAGCGCTCGCGCCGCGGCGGCGCGGCGCGGATTGCCGGCGATCATCTGCGGCAGCATCACGTTCTCCAGCGCGGTGAACTCGGCCAGCAGATGGTGGAACTGGTAGACGAAGCCGATCGTGTCGCGCCGGATCGCGGTGCGCGCGGCGTCGGACAGCGTGCCGGCGTCGCGGCCGGCAACCAGGATCGTCCCGCCATCCGGCCGGTCGAGCAGTCCGGCGATGTGCAGCAGCGTCGACTTGCCGGCGCCTGACGGCGCCACCAGTGCCACGATCTCGCCGGCGCGCAGCGTCAGATCGACGCCGCGCAGCACCGGCAAGGTCGCCCGCCTCGCTGCGATAGGTGCGCTGCACGTCTTGCAACCGCAACGGATCAGCCATGGCGGCGGTTCATTCATGCCGCAGCGCCTCGACCGGATCGGTGCGCGCGGCGCGCCAGCTCGGATACAGCGTCGCCAGCAGCGACAGCGCGAGGCCCAGCGCGACCACCTGCGCCACGTCGCCCCAGTCGATGGTGCTGGGCAGCTCGGTCAGCATGAACACCGAGGAGTCGAACACTTTGCCACCGCTGATCTGCTCGATGACGTGCTGGATCGCGACGATGTTGCGGCAGACGACGATGCCGAGCAGCGTGCCGATCAGCGGTGCCGGATGACGCCGACGAAGGCGCCGCACATCAGGAAGATGCGCAGCACCGCGCCGGCCAGGCGCCGATCGTGCGCAGCACCGCGATGTCGGCGCGCTTGTCCTTCACCAGCATGATCAGCGAGGAGATCACGTTGAACGCCGCCACCAGCACGATCATGCCGAGCACGATGAACATGGTGTCCTTCTGCACCTGCAGCACGCCGATGATCTGTCGTTGGCGTGGCGCCAGTCGCGCAGCAGCAGTTGCCGCCCGGCGAGGATTTTTCGCAGTGGCGGCAGCAGGTTCTCCACGTGGTCGGGATCGGTGACGCGGATCTCGATGCCGGTGATGGCGTCCGGCTTCTGGAAGAAGATCTGCGCCGCGCTGCAGCGGCAGGAACACCACGCCGGTGTTGTATCGTTGCAGGCCGGCATCGAAGATCGCCACCACCTTGTAGGCCCGCACGCGCGGGATGGTGCCGAAGGCGGTCGCGGCGCCATTGGGCGAGATCACCGTCAGCGGGTCGCCGATGCGCAGCCGGTACAGTCCGGCCAGCCCGACGCCGACGGCGATCGCGTCATCGCCGGTGAACTGATTAAGGCTGCCGGCGATGATGTTGTCGGCTGACCGGGGTGCAGCGCGCGCAGGTCGTCCAGCGTCATGCCGCGCACCAGCCCGCCCTGCGCGCCGCCGCCCGTAGGTGGTCAGCAGCGCCTGGCCATCCAGCACCGCCGAGCGCCGAAACGATGCCCGGCACGGCTCGGATTTTTTCCAACAGTGGCTGGTAGCCGTCGATTGCCTGGCCGGCGTAGGCCTCGATCTCGATGTGGCCGTTCACGCCGAGGATGCGGCGTTCGAGCTCGATCTGGAAGCCGCTCATCACGCTGGTCACGACGATCAGCGTGGCGACGCCCAGCGCGATGCCGACCAGGGAGAAGATGGCGATGATGGAGACGAAGCGCTCGCCCTTGCGGGCGCGCAGGTAGCGGCCGGCGACCGCGCGTTCGAAGGGGCCGAACATCGTTACGGGCCTGCTTCTCCCCTCCCCTTGCGGGAGGGGGCTGGGGGAGGGGTTCGTGCCAGTATCGCGCCGGACCTTCCCGCGCGAACCCCTCCCCCATCCCCCTCCCTCAAGGGGAGGGGGCGTATGGGTGTTCTGGCCACCTTCAGGCGCCGATCCGGGCCAGTGCGTCCTCGGGGTAAGCTCCACCCGTTCGCCGGTGGCGCGCCGCTTCAGCTCCACCTTCCCGGCGGCCGCGCCGCGCGGGCCGACGATGAGCTGCCAGGGATGGCCCATCAGGTCGGCGTCGGCGAATTTCGCCCCGGCCCGCTCCTCGCGGTCGTCGTAGAGCGCGGCGGTGCCGAGCTTCGCGTACAGCGCCTCGCACATGCGCGTCGCAGGCGGCGTCGCCCTGGCTGCAGGTTGAGGATCGCCGCCTTGAACGGGGCGATGCTGTCGGGCCAGATGATGCCGGCGCTCGTCGTGGCTGGCCTCGATCACCGCGCCGACCAGGCGCGAGACGCCGATGCCGTAGCTGCCCATCTCCGGCGCGATCTTTCGCCCGTCCTGGCCGGCCACCGTGGCAGCCCATCGGCTTGCGAATACTTGGTGCCGAAATAGAAGATGTGCCCGACCTCGATGCCGCGGCCCTCGCGGCGGCGGGCCTCGTCGACCTGCGCCCATTTCGCCGCGTCGTGCTTCTCGTCGGTCGCGGCGTAGTGCGTGGTCATGACCCTGAAGAAACGTTCCAGGTCCGCGGCACTGGCGTGGCTGAACCCGCCGGCGCCCTGGCTCAGGTAGTCGATCTCCTCGAACGCAGCGTCGTAGAACACCTGGCTCTCGCCGGTCGGCGCCAGGATGATGAACTCGTGGCGACAGGTCGCCGCCGATCGGGCCGCTCTCGGCCTCCATCGGGATCGCCTTCAGGCCCATGCCGCTGGAAGGTGCGCATGTAGGCCAGCATCATCTTGCGATAGCTGACCACGGCGCCGGCGTAGTCGAGATCGAAGCTGAATAGGCGTCCTTCATCAGGAATTCGCGGCCGCGCATGACGCCGAAGCGCGGGCGCACCTCGTCGCGGAACTTCCACTGGATGTGGTAGAGGATCTGCGGCAGCTCGCGGTAGCTCTTCACCGACTGGCGGAACAGGTCGGTGATCATCTCCTCGTTGGTCGGGCCGTACAGCATGTCGCGCTCGTGCCGGTCGACGATGCGCAGCATCTCCTTGCCGTAGGCGTCGTAGCGGCCGCTCTCGCGCCACAGCTCGGCCGGCTGGATCGTCGGCATCAGCACTTCCTGCGCGCCGGCGGCGTCCTGCTCCTCGCGCACGATGCGCTCGATGTTCTTGCAGCACGCGGAAGCCGACCGGCAGCCAGGCGTAGATGCCGGCCGAGGTCTGCCGCACCAGCCCGGCGCGCAGCATCAGCCGGTGCGAGGCGATCTGCGCCTCGGCGGGCGTTTCCTTCAGCGTGGGCACGAAGCTGTGGGAGAGGCGCATCGCGGTCTGGTCCATCCTCGGGCATGCAGCGGGAGGCGGACCCTAGCCCGGATTGCTCGCACTGTCGCGGGCGGCGGCAGTTCTCCTTCCGGGCAATCGGGTGAAGGAGAGTAAGGCCAGGGGCTTCGCCCCTGGACCCCACCAAGGGGCGCTGCCCCTTGGAACCCCGCCAAGGGCAGCGGCCCTTGGAACCTTTCACTTGATCGGGTGTGAGGGAGGGGGGCCGACGGCACCGTCATCGTGGCGGCAGATCGCCGCCACGGTGACGGTGCCGTCGGCCCCCCTCCCTCACATCCGATCCACTGGATGGATTGCAAAGGCCGCTGCCTTTGCTGGGGGTCCAGGGGGCAAAGCCTCCTGGCGGGTTTAAGGGCGGAGCCCTGACCTTACCTTCCTTCACCCGATTGCCCTGAGCTCTCTTTCCGGATGGGGCGGGACGCGCCCCAATGCTGCGCTGCAGCATTTTGCTGCGCCGCACAACATTTAGACGCAACAAACCCTCACAAACTTGCCCAAATCCGGACAAAATCGCGTGACTCGGCTGGCGGGATATGGGAAAAAAAGAGAAGGCCCGCGTGCCAATGGCACAGCGGGCCAAGTTTAGGGAGGAAACGCCAGTCACACGGCAGGTCGAGGAAACGCTCCTCTTCCTGCCGTTATGATTCTACGGCTGCCGGTCCCGGTCCACCGAAAAACGCGTCTCGGAAAGACAAATTTTAGGGTGCCAGACGGAATTTGCCGTCGTTCTGTGCAGCATGGCGCGGAAATCACAGGTTCGGCCCAATCCCTGTGCGATGGGCGTCAGCGGCTTTCAAAGTGCGGGACATTGATCAGCTTCCGAGTCCCCGCTGCAACATCGTAGGCGTGGAACGAATCCATGTTGCGGCCATAGAGGTGCAGGCTGACGCGGCGAGGCCGCTCCGCCGCGATGCCGGTCATATGGATGTGATCGGGGTTCGGCACGAAGGTCGTCACCGCGCCGGGGTTCAGCAGCACGACCCCGCCACGCCGCAGCCGGCTGCCCGTGTCGCCGCAAGCGCAACGCCAGCTTATTCCCGCGGCATGGCCAGCCAGCCGTGCCGGAAGCTGAGATACGGGCTGGCGATCAGCAGGTAGGCGCCGAACCAGACGATGGTGGCGACGATCGTGGTGGCGATCGCCGTGCGCAGCAGGTGTGGGTGTTCGGGGGCGCCACGCCAGCCCGTGTGTTTGTCGGCCTGCGCGACCGGGCGCGTGCCAAACGGCAGGACCGCGAACAACGCGATCCACCAGATCAGCACGTACAGCACGCAGCCGGTGAACCAGTTCATCTCAGGGCACCGTCATCTCCGGGCACCGTCATCTCCGGGCACCGTCATCTCCGGGCACCGTCATTTCCAGGGGCCCCATACCTCAGGGCACCCGCAGTACGTGCACCTCGACCAGGGGACGCTTCTGCAGCCGCTTGCCGAGGGCGCGGCGCAGAGCGGCGCGTGCAGCTTCGGTCAGCGCGGCGTCGTCGCGACGCGCCGAGGCGGGCAGATCGGCCAGCGCGGCGGCGAACTCGCTGGTGATGCGGTCGGTCTCGGGATCGTCCAGCTCGAACAGACCGGGCGTGCTGAGGCGCGGCCGGCCGAGCAGGCGCCCGGAGCCGTCCACCGCCAGGCTGGCGACCGCGACGCCGTTGAACAGCATGCGCTTGCGCGCGGCCATCACGCCGCCGCCCAGCGGCACCAGGCGATTGCCGTCCACCACCAGCCGGCCGGTCACGGCGCTGTCCACCACTTCCACGCGGCCGGGGGCGAGGTTCAGCAGGTCGCCGTCCTCCAGCAGCACGGGCTCCGCGCCGGCCTCGCGCGCGAGCTCGGCGTGCGCGGTCAGGTGGCGCCACTCGCCGTGCACGGGGACGGCGTAGCGCGGCTTCACCAGGCGGTAGAGGCGGCGCAGCTCGTCGCGCGCCGGATGGCCGGAGACGTGCACCAGGTGGTCGGCGTCGGTCATCAGCCGCACGCCGCGGCGCACCAGCGCGTCCTGCACGGCGGTGATCGCCCGCTCGTTGCCGGGGATGACGCGCGAGGAAAACACCACGGTGTCGCCCTCGCCCAGCACCACGCGGGGATGGTTGTCCTGCGCGATGCGGGCCAGTGCCGAGCGCGGCTCGCCCTGGCTGCCGGTGGTCAGCATCAGCAGGTTGTCGTCGGGCACGTCGTCGACATCGTCCTCGCGCAGGAAGGAGGGCAGGCCGGCGAGGTAGCCGCACTCGCGCGCCGCTGCCTCGATGTTGCGCAGCGAGCGGCCGACCAGGGCGACGCGACGGCCGCACGCCTGACCGGCCAGCGCGACCGATTCGAAGCGCGCGACGTTGGAGGCGAAGCAGGTCACCGCGACGCGGCCGGACAGGCCGCGGATCAGCGCGGCGAGATTTTGGCGGACCTCGGCCTCGCTGCCGGAGTGGCCCTCCACCATTGCGTTGGTGGAATCGCAGATCATCGCCAGCACGCCGGAGTTGCCGAGTGCAGCCAGCGCGGCCTCGTCGGTGGGCGGACCGATCAGCGGCGTCGGGTCGAGCTTCCAGTCCCCGGTGTGCAGCAGCACGCCGTACGGCGTGGTGATCGCCAGCGCCTGGGATTCCGGGATCGAGTGCGCCATGCGGATGAAGCGCAGCGAAAAGGGTTTCAGCGCGATCTCGCCGCCGGGCGGAATGACATGCAGTTTCACCTGGTTGAGCAGGTTCGCCTCGAGCAGCTTGCGGCGCAGCACGGCGGCGGCGAAGGGAGTCGCGTAGACCGGGCACTGCAGTTGCGGCCACAGCCACGCAACAGCGCCGATGTGGTCCTCGTGCGCATGGGTAATGACCAGGCCGCGCAGCCGGTCGCGGCGCTGGGCGATGAACGCCGGGTCGGGGACCATGATTTCGACCTCGGGGAGCTCGGCGCCGCCGAAGCCGATGCCGCAATCCACCGCGAGCCAGTGGCCGTCGCAGCGGTACAGGTTGAGATTCATGCCGATCTCGCCCGTCCCGCCGAGTGGCAGGAAGGCCAGGTCACCGATGGCGTCGTTCATAAGGTCTGTTTACTCTGGCGGTCGGTTTACTCGTGTTCGATCAGTCGCGTGCGTTCACGCGACAATGTGGGCGCGGGATTGCGTTCCGCCAACAGCCGCAAGCCCTCCAGGGTCAGGTCGGGGTCGATCTGCTCGATCAGCAGGGTGCCCTCGGCGAGCAGCGGCGCCAGGCCGCCTGTCGCAACGACCTTCATCGGTCCGCCGTATTCGGCGCGGATGCGTGCGATCAGGCCCTCGATCATGCCGACATAGCCCCAGTAGATGCCGGACTGCATGGCGGGAACGGTGGAGCGGCCGATCACCGACTGCGGCCGGCCGATGCCGATGCGCGGCAGGCGCGCGGCCGCCTGGTGCAGGGCGCCGAGCGAGAGGTTGATGCCGGGGCAGATCACGCCGCCGAGATAGGCGCCGTCGGCGCCGATCACGTCGAAGGTAGTGGCGGTGCCGAAATCGACCACGATCAGCGGGCCGCCGAAGCGCTGGTGCCCGGCGAGCGCGTTGGCGAGGCGGTCGGCGCCGACCTCGGCCGGGTTGTCGACGCGGATGTCGAAACCCCAGTCGAGCGGGGCGCGGGCGATCAGCGGCTCGACCGAGAACCAGTCGCGGCAGAGGCGGCGCAGGTGGTACAGCGCAGCGGGGACGACGGTGCCGATCACCGCGGCGCCGATGTCGTCCTTGCGCAGGCCGGCGTGCTGAAGCAGCGTCAGCAGCCAGACGGCGTATTCGTCGGAGGTGCGCTGGGCGTCGGTGCGCAGGCGCCAGGTGCCGCGCCAGCCGCCGGCGTCACGCGCGTTGTCGTCATGCACCGCGAAGACGACGTTGGTGTTGCCGGCATCGATGACGAGGAGCATGGCGGTTGCCTGATCAGTGATCTGGCCGCCGCTGGGCACGCGTCGTGTTGGCTGCCAGGCACGCGACGGAAACCCACATGGTGTGGCCCTCTCTCATGGCGATGATTTCCAGCCTGACGGACTGCCCAGCCTGACAGATTGGGCGATTTATCCCAGATGGCAGGACATATCCAGGGCGCGTCGCGCGGGCTGACGGCGGACCGGCCGCCGCAGCGGCACCGCGCCGGCGTCCCCGGGCGCATATGAGACAGGAGCGCCGGGCCGGGTGCGCCGATTTTCTGCCTGTGGACGAAACCGCGACCTGACCAGCGGACCTGATTTCGGACGGTTCGGCCGATGTGGCGCTGGCGTGAGGCCTGGTTTGGCGCACGGCCGCACGCTGCTTCCGCCGGGGCGATCCCACGCATGATCGCGTACGCTCGACATGCTGGAAGCGTCGGCGCTGCGGGCACCTGGCATGAGACCAGGCGGCGAAAAGATTGACAGATCGCGGAACGGCTCACCCGCCGTGTCATGGCCGGCGCAGGCCGGCCACCCACATCCTTGCTGCGTGGAACGAAGAAAGGACGTGGGTGGCCGGCCTGCGCCGGCCATGACACGGGGGGCACGCTGGAGTGCCGATGAGTTAATGTTTCGGCCGGTTGGCCTAAGACATCGCCCGGGTCGGGACGTTTGAGACACCGTCAGGTGAGTTCTGGCACCACCGGGCCATCGGCGGCGACTGCCTCCCCCGACGCGCTTGCACGCGCGCGCCAGCCTGGCTTTGAGCGCATTGACGGGCTGGGCTCGGTGGAATCCGCCGACCTGGCGGGGCCGGCGCCGCCCACCGGCAAATCGGCCAACGTGGCCGGTATACGCAATGAGCCGGGCAGCGACGAGCCGGTGGTCCGGGCCGGCAAAGCCGACCGGCGGCGCCATGCCTGGTAAGCGAACTTCTCGAAGCTTTCCGGTGACAATGGCCGGCTGAGAAAAAAGCCCTGGTAGGAATGGCAACCGGCATCGGCAAGGAAATCTCGTTGTTCGGCGGTCTCAACGCCTTCGGCGATGACGCCCAGTCCCAGGGTACGGGCCAAGCCCACGATCGTTGCGGCGATTGCGGCGTCGTCCGGGTCGGTGAGCACGTCGCTCACAAACGAGCGATCTATCTTCAAGCGGTCCAGCGGCAGGCTTTTCAGATAGGCGAGTGAGGAATAACCCGTACCGAAATCATCCAACGCAAAGCTCACTCCCAGGGCCTTCAGTGCCAGCATTTTCTCGATGACATCACCAATGTTCTCCAGCAGCATGCTTTCCGTCAGTTCCAGCTCCAGTCGATGGGGATCGGCGCCGGTGCGTTGCAGTGTCGTCAGGAGCTGTTCCACGAAGTGCGACAGTTGGAATTGCCGGACGCTGACATTCACCCCCATGGTGAGATGGGCCATCTCCGGACGGGTGCTCCATATTGCCAATTGGGTGCAGGCAGCTTCCAAGACCCATTCGCCGATAGGGAAGATCAAGCCGGTTGCCTCAGCCAGGGGAATGAACTCGGCCGGCGGCACCGATCCTCGTTCGGGATGATCCCAACGTATCAAGGCTTCGGCCCCGGTAAGCCGGCCTGCGATCCCTACCTGGGCCTGAAAGTGCAGATGGAACTGCTTTGCCACGATGGCTTGCCGCAGGTCGGCTTCCAGCGCAGCACGTTCGCGCACCGTTGTTTCCATGGCGGGATCGAAGAACCGACAGGAATTGCGGCCGGCATTCTTGGATTTGTACAAAGCCAAATCGGCCTGTTTCAACAGCTCATTGGCGGACGTCGCTTCGCCCTTGAACAGCGCAATCCCGGCACTCGCCGTGCAGACATGCACAACGCTACCGAGATGATAGGTCTGGTTGAGTGCGGTCAGTATTTTCTGCGCAATCGTTTCGGCCGCGACCGCCGCGGATGTCTGGTCCGGGGCGATATCGGCCGCGACCACGACAAATTCGTCGCCACCCAGTCGCGCAACGATGTCGCCCGCACGGACGCACGCAGTCAGGCGCTGCGCGACTTGGCGCAGCAGCATGTCGCCGGCGTCGTGTCCTTGCGTGTCGTTAAGGGCCTTGAATTTATCCATATCGATGAGCATGAGCGCGGCATAGTTGCTGCTGCGTGAACTGGCGGCCATGACCTGCTTGAGCCGATCCATCAGGACCTTGCGATTGGACAGGCCGGTCAGGTGGTCAAGCCTGAGGTTGACCGCGTCCCGGCTGTTGTCGCGCAGCACGAGCAAGGCGCGGGCGATGTCGCCGATCTTGTCGACCCGTTCGACCTCCGGCACCTCGCCATCGAGTTCACCCTTGGCAACACTGGCGACCCGGACAGAGAGACGATTTATCGCGCGCGCCGGGTTACGCCCGATGATGAAGGTCAGGACGCCGGCCAGGGCGATCAGGCCGATGAAGACCGCCAAGACAGAGAGGGCCTCGTGCCAGAACACCGCGTCGATGTCGTCGACGTAGGCGCCGGTGCCGATCGACCACCCCCAGGGCTCGAACAGCCTGGTATAGGCGATCTTGTCGAGCGCGACGGTCTCGCCGGCTTTCGGGATGCGATAGGTCGTCACCCCCTGTTTCTTGTCGCTCCGAGCCACCTCGAGCAACCTCTTCACCATATAGGAAACATCGGTGAAGAGCGCGCTCTGGGCTGCCAGCACCGGGTTGAGGAAGTTCCTGCCTTCCCACTCCGGGTGGGCGCCATGCGCAATGCCGGTGCCGTCGAGCGCCCAGATGAAGAAATAGTTGACGCCATCATATCGCATCGCCCGCACGTCATTCGCGGCAGCCTGGCGCGCCGCCGCGTCGGTCATCAGACCCTTGCTCGCCTGATCATGGTAGAATGCCACGGTGGAGTAGGCGGTTTCGAGCAGATGTTTGACCTCGGAGGTCCGCGCCTGCAGGAGTGAATCCCTGAGACGTACCAGCGACACGACGGAAATGCCGGCCTGGAAGACACAGCCGATTGCCAGCACGAGCATGAATCGGGACGAGACACTGGGGCGGAAAAGAAACTTGCCCAGTGCCACCCACATACGAGACGGCAAACGGAGAGCAAGCCACATCGAACCAGCCCCGAGTCTCATCACAGGTACCCGATCTCAGGGATGTATTCATGCTGTGCCGCGATTAATATGCGGTTAAGCGGGCTAGGCGTAAGCGGATGCTGGCCTTGCGCCCTACGCAAGGCTTATGCCGGCAGGCGTTGACCCGGGCCTGTGCCAGCGAGGAGCATTTCCAGCTCGGCGGCGCGGCGTGCAAGCCTTACCGCTGGGGGCGCCGAAACCGGGGCTGCGCCGGTGAGCCATGATCAGTGGTCAGGAGTGGTCCTGGGGCTGACCGGTCACCGAACACGGATCAGGACGGGTCTGGCGAAACACTACTGATCACTCATCACTGACGATCACTGGAACAGCACCTTCGCCGCGGCCTGGGCCGCGTTGATGAAGGGGGCGGGGAAGATGAAGAAGAAGGTGGTGAACAGCCCGGTCACCGCCGCAACGAACGAGAGCGAGGCCGGGCGGTGGTCGAACGCTTCCGCCGGCGCATCGAAATACATCACCTTGACGATGCGCAGGTAATAGAAGGCGCCCACCACGCTGGTCAGCACACCGACGATGGCGAGGGTCCACAGCCCGCTCTGCACCGCGGCGAGGAACACGTACAGCTTGCCGAAGAAGCCCGACAGCGGCGGGATGCCGGCCATCGAGAACATGAACACCGCCATCGCCAGCGCCAGGCCGGGATCGGTGCGCGCCAGGCCGCTCAGCTCGCTGATCCGTTCCACCGCGTGGCCACGGCGGCGCATGGCGATGATGCAGGCGAAGCTGCCGGCGCTCATGAACACGTAGACGATCATGTAGACCAGCACGCCGCGGATCCCCTCGGGCGTGCCGGGCGCCAGGCCGATCAGCGCGTAGCCCATGTGCCCGATGGAGGAGTACGCCATCAGCCGCTTGATGTTGGTCTGCCCGATCGCCCCCAGCGCGCCGAGGATCATCGAGGCGAGCGAAACCAGGATGATCAGAAGCTGCCAGGAGCCAAGCAGGTGGCCGAACGGCGTGGCCATGACGCGCAGCAGCAGCGCCATGGCCGCGACTTTCGGGGCGGTGGCGAAGAACACGGTGACCGGGGTCGGCGCGCCCTCATAGACGTCGGGCGTCCACATGTGGAACGGCACCGCGGAGATCTTGAACATCAGGCCGGTCAGGATGAACACCAGGCCGACGATCACGCCGGGCGACGCGGTTTCCGGCTTGGCCAGCAGTTTTGCGCAGACCGGCGAAATCCATCGTGCCGGAGAAGCCGTAGACCAGCGAGATGCCGTACAGCAGCAGGCCCGAGGCGAGCGCGCCGAGGACGAAATATTTCAATCCCGCCTCGGTCGAGCGCACGTCGTCGCGGGCGAACGCCGCGAGCACGTAAAGCGACAGGGATTGCAGCTCGAGCCCCAGGTACAGCGTCATCATGTTGGACGCCGAGGTCATGATCATCATGCCGACCACGGCGAACAGCATCAGCACGGGGAACTCGAAGCGCGCCAGGTGCTCCTGCCGGTTGTAGTCGAGCGACAGGATCAGCGACATCGCGGCACCGGTCAGCAGCAGCTCCTTCATGAACACGCTGAACGGATCGGCGATGAACTGACCGTTGAACGCGATGCCCTCGGTGCGCGAGGCCACCAGGATGGCGGCAAGCAGGAAGCCGCCGAGGGTGAACATGCTGGCCAGGAACGTGTTTTCTCCCTTGCGCAGCACGCCGAACACCAGG
>CAVZBG010000012.1:0-74646 GCA_963773345.1 uncultured Alphaproteobacteria bacterium
GACCGGCAAGACCGTCATGAAGGATGTGCTGACGGTGGATGCCTTGAGTACGATCATGCTGTTGATGGCAATCGAGGCGGTGTATCCAGGCATGCGGCTGGTTCACGTCTTTCTGGACAATGCCAGATACCATCACGCTAAACTGGTTCAAGCTTGGCTGGCGCGGCCTGACTGCCGGATCAAGCTTCATTTCGTCCCGGCCTACTGTCCGCACCTCAATCCGATCGAACGGTTATGGGGGTTGATGCACAGACACACCACCCACAACAAGTGCTACAGCTCCTTCAGGGACTTCAGCATCGCAATGCTGAACTTCTCGCGCGACGACGTGCCCAGGAACTGGCGCACCTACTGCGATGAGGTCACGGACAACTTCCGTATCATAAACCCAACGGAGTTCCGGATTATCGCGTGAGCGGGGTATACCTCTGCCGCTGATCGCCATCCGATGCGGCGCTCGGTAGCGAGCCCACCCCAACAGGCGATGAAAATCCGCCAAGCCAGGCGGATACCTGGGTCGGATTTTAACCAATTGCTGGCACAAATTGGTCTTCTGCCGGCGAGGCCGGAGGCAATCGCAGCACCGCAAGGAATATCAGCCACAGATGAACGCGGACCGCGATAGGAAGCTCAGGAAAGGGGGAAGTCGATGTAGACAGACGGAAACCTTTGGTAGCGATCCAGAGGGTTGAACTCCCTCCCGGCAACGGCGAGCCAGCCAGCCGGAAGCGAGCCTTGCATGGGTTAGGCAACGACACTCGTGAAGCGTAGGCAGCGGGTGCTGAAGCCGCGGTAAGTTGGCCACGAAATAATCAAAGCGCTGGAGCCTTCGTCGCTCTGTGAGCGGGAGCAGCACCGGGGTGACCGACATGGCGAGGTCGCACCGGGCCGGCCGGGGTTAGGAGCCGTGGCAAGGGTACGGAACGGATCGCCTGGGAACCTATGAGATCCCGTATTCGCCCATGCTGGCGAAGGCACCGGAGATCGGGAGGCCGGTTCTGGAGATCAAACGTTTGGCCCACGGTCCGTGACGCCGCACGGAACATCTGTGTGCATCTGTGGTTGAACTTCCTTGCCTTCTTGGGTTGAAGCACGGCATCACCGACCCCGGGAGTAAGTAGGATTTCAGCCCATCGCAACGCCGTCGCATGCTTCCAGCTCGTGGTTGAAATGGGCGGTGAACGCGGGGGGTTCCGCGGCGTCCAGGGCATCGACCAGATCCGGGGGGAGTTCCCAGGCGTAGAACGCCTCGCGCGCGTCCAGGGCTTTGAGCCGTTTGAACTCGTCGGCCGACAGCACGACGAGGCTTTCCTGTCCGTTGTGGGTGACCGAGACTGGTTCCTTCAGGGCCAGTTCGCGGCAGCGGGCGAACTGCCGTCGCAGGTCAGCCGAGGTGATCGTAACCATGGGTAGGGTCCTTCGCGCGCGCTCCGCCATGCCAGCCATATAGGTTGGCCGCGACGGATTTGTCTCGCGCGGGCGCCCCGTCACCGGCACTGGGCCACGCCGCGTGACGGGTGGAGCTTGGCCGTGTGCTGCCTACTTCGCCAGCACCCATTGGCCGCGATAGAGGAACACGTTGCCCTCGCGGGCCGCGTCCGGATGCGCGGCGGCGAACTGGTCCAGCACTGCCTGGTTGGGCGCAATCTGCTCGGCGAATTTGAGTACGTCGCCGCGCACCGCCGGCCAATCCCAATCGTCACCCAACAGGACGCCGCCGGTTGGCAACAGCGCCCACGATGTCCTTATTTCAAGGAACGTCTCATCGACCTCGTGCGCAGCGTCCAGGTAGATGACCTGAGGCAAAGCGGACAGCCGTTGTTCCTGGACCAGACGGACCAACAATTTAAGACCGACGGAGGACGTGGTCATGATCGGCAGGATGATGTCGTGATGGCCTCGGCAGAGGATGTTGGCCAGAAACCGCTCGTAGATGGTTGGGCGGCAATCCTGGACCCGCAGGAAGCGCCAGGCATTCCTGGCGGTCAGCGGTCGTTCCCACGCCCACATGTTGACGTCGCCGCAGAACGGATCGATGCATACGATCTGCGTGGGCATCGCAGCCCGCTTGACAGCCTCGGCCGTTCTGATCGCTGAGCCACCCAGCATCGAGCCTATTTCCAGCCAGAACGCTGGACGAATGATCCGCAGCGTGCTGTCGATCAATTCGGGTGCGATATTCGTGTGTGTGTAGCCGAAGTCCATGTACTTCAATTGGGCACAGAGAAATGGGTTATCACCGTTGTACAGCTCCAGACGCAGTTCATCGATAATGGCCACGTTCAACCTCCTGTTACCCACGGGGTATGTGCGGCAGTCACTTAAAAAACGGTAAACGCGTCGAGTGGTGTTGCAGATCGAGGCTCATGTCAACCGGCTGAAATGGTGGACGGGTCGGTAGTTCGATCGGTTGGCATCACACTCTTCCGGCTGCGTGCGCAGACCTTACGCTGCCGCCGCGACCGCCTGGCCGCCGGACAGCCGCCAGATGCGATCCAGCCGCTCGATCCCGACCAGCCGGTGCGTGATCATGATGATCGTGCGCCCCGGCGGCGACCTCGTTCAGCGTCGCCAGGAAGGCGCGCTCGGTGGCGGCATCCAGCCCGGCGCAGGGTTCGTCCAGGATCAGGATCGGCGCCGGCGACAGGATCGCGCGCGCCAGTGCCAGCCGTCGCCCCTGGCCGCCCGAGAACCGCGCGCCGCCCTCGCCCACCCAGGCGTCGAGCCCGTCGGGCAGCGCCCGCACCACCTCGCCGATCTGCGCGGCATCCAGCGCAGCCCACAGCGCGGCGTCGTCCGCCTCGGGCCGCGCCAGAAGCAGGTTGGCGCGGATCGTGTCGTCGAACAGGTGCGTGGCCTGCGACAGCCAGCCGATCCGCGCGTGCACCTCGGCCGCGGTCAGTGCGGCGATGTCGGCGCCGCCCAGCAGGATGCGGCCGCGATTGGGGGCGGCCACCTTCAGCGCCAGCGCGGCGAGCGTGGACTTGCCCGCCCCGGACGGGCCCAGCAGGGCGACGCGCGCGCCCTCCGGCACCTCCAGCGTCAACCCGGAAAACACCTCCGGCAGGTCGGGGCGCCAGCGGTAATGCAGGGCCTCGAAGCGCAGCGTGAAGCCGGGCGGGATCGGCTTCGGCACGGCCGGATCGGGCACCGGCACCGGCGCGTCGGCGGCCTCCAGCACGCGATGCGCGGCGGCGGCGGCATGGCCGGCAAGCGCACCGGCGCGCGGCAGCCCGCCGACCGCCTCGAACGCGGCCAGCACCAGGAAGGCGGCGGCGACCGCGGCCGTGGGGTTTTGGCCCGCGGCCAGCAGCACCGCCAGGATCGCCGCCTGGCCGCACAGGAAGGCGCCGACGGTGGCGACGGCGGTGCGGCGGGCAACGGCGTGCTGCGCGGCGAGCAGCGCGGTCTCGCGCGCCTGCATGGCGGCGACCATGCGGCCCTCGGCGCCGAACGCGCGCACCTCGCGCAGCCCGGTGAGCGCGTCGAGCGCGACGATGCGCACCGCGCCGGCGGCCTCGGCCAGCGTTCGGCCGGCGCCCAGGGTGGCGCGCGCGGCAAACCAGGGCAGCGCGAAGGCGGCGAGCGCGAACAGCAGCACGAGCGCCGCGGCCAGCGCCAGGCTGTGCGGGGCGATGACCAGGAACAGCACCGGCAGCAGGAACGCCGCGCCGGCCAGCGGCAGCAGGATGCGCAGGTAGAGGCCGTCCAGCGCCTCGATGTCGCCGACCAGGCGCGACAGCAGGTCGCCGGCCTGGCGGAAGCCGAGGCCGCCCGCGCCACCCTGCGCCAGGCGGCGGAAGAACCACACGCGCAGGTCGGCGAGCGCGCGGAAGGTGGCGGCGTGGGTGACCAGGCGCTCGAGATAGCGCAGCACGACGCGCGCGGTGCCGAGGCCGCGCAGGATGTTGGGGGCGACGAGCGCGCCGCTGCCGACGGCCACTGCGAGCACCGCCCCGGCCACCGCCATCAGGCCGACGCCGGCGGCCAGGGCGGCGAGCGAGACGAGGCCGCCGAGCAGCAGCCATGCCGCGCGCGGGCGCCACAGGCCGAGGATGCGGAGGAGGTCGGTCATGCGGGGGCGGCTGGGGCGGTGGGGCACGATTCGCCCCCTCCCCTTGAGGGAGGGGGATGGGGGGAGGGGTTATCGCGGTCGCAGGCTTCAGTGCGACCTGGGCGCGAACCCCTCCCCCCAACCCCCTCCCTCAAGGGGAGGGGGAGTCGTGTCTTCGCGCTCATGCCACCCCTCGCGCCGGCAGCGCGCGACCGTCGCGCATGTCCAGCCGCTGGCCGCGCAGGGCCAGCGCCGCCGTGGAATGCGCCGCCATCACCACCGTGCGGCCGATCGCCAGGCGGCGCAGGCTGTCGAGCACTTCGCCTTCGGTGGCGGGGTCGAGATACGCGGTCGGCTCGTCGAGCAGCAGCAGCGGCGCGTTCTTCAGGAACGCCCGCGCGATCGCCACGCGCTGCGCCTGGCCGCCGGACAGGCCGTAGCCGCCCTCGCCGACCCGGGTGTCGAGCCCGTCCGGCAGCGCGTCGGCGAACTCGTTGACGCGCGCGGCGCGGACGGCGGCGGCGAGTTCTTCCCCCGTGGCCTCGGGCCGGGCGAACAGGATGTTGTCGCGGATCGAGCCGGCGAACAGCACCGGGCGCTGGCCGATCCAGGCGATCAGCCGGTTCAGCGCCTGCGGCACCAGATCGGCCAGGTCGACGCCGTTGATCGTCACCCGCCCGCCATCCGGGCGCACGAAGCCGAGCAGCAGCTCGATCACCGTCGATTTGCCGGCGCCCGACGGGCCGGCAAGGATCAGCGTCTCCCCGGCAGGCACGCGGAAGCTCAGCCCGTCCAGCGCCGGGCCACGGGCCGGGTCCCAGGTCAGGTGCACGTCCTCGAACGCGACGGTCACGCCTGATGCGGCGACGGTGCGGATCTCGTGCGGCGGGGCGGGTGCAGGCGCTTGCGCCGGCGGCAGCGCGATCAGCGCATCGGCCGCGCCGGTGGCGTGCAGGCGGTCCTGGTAGGCGGCCGCGAAGGCGCGCAGCGGGGCGAAGAATTCCGGCACCAGCAGCAGGGCGAACAGGGCAAGGCCCGGCTGCGTCAGCGTGCCGGCGCGCAGTGCGATGGCGTAGTGCACGGCGAGCAGCGCCAGGGCGGCAACGGTGGCCAGGTCGAGCGCCGCCGAGGACAGGAAGGCGACGCGCAGCACGCGCATGGTGCGCGAGCGCAGCTCGGCGGCGGCGGCGGCGAGGGATTTTGCTTCGTCCTCGGCGCGGCCGGCGAGCACGATGGTGGCGATGCCGCGAACCCGGTCGAGGAAGCGCGCCTGCAGCCGGGTCAGCGCGAGGAACTGGCCGCGCGAGGCCGCCGCGGCGCCGATGCCGGCGGCGGCCATGGCCACGGGCACCAGCAGGCCGCACAGCACCAGCACCAGGGCGGCGAGCGGGTCGGCCCACAGCGCGGCGAGTGCGACCAGCGCCGGCCCGGCGACCGCCAGCGTGGCGGCCGGCACCCAGCGCGAGAACAGGCCGTCCAGCGCCTCGATCCGGTCCACCACGATGCGGCGAGGTCGCCCGAGTGGTGTGCGCGCAGCAGCGCCGGGCCGGCGTGCAGCAGGCGGGTCAGCGCGTCGCTGCGCAGCCGCCGGCGGGCGGCGGCGCCGGCGTCGGTGGCGGCCAGCTCCGAGAGGTAGCCGAGCAGGGCGCGGGCAAGCGCCAGCGCGGCGAAGGCGGTCAGCAGCGCCGGTTGGATGCCGTGTTGCGTGAGTGCCGCCGCCAGGACCGCCGCCATGCACCAGGCCTGTCCGACGGCCAGCAGTGTGCCGAGCAGACCGTACAGAACCACCGGGCGTGCCGCGCGCGCGCCAAGCCGCGTCTGCTCGCGCGTCCAGGCGCGCGCCGCGCGCTTCGCGTTCTCGGTCTCGGCCATTGAACGGGGATTAGCTCAGCGGCGGCGGAATGGACAGGGCCTCAAGAATGAAGGTTGGGAAATGTCAGGCCCCAGGCACGTTCCAGCCCAGCATCGCGGACGTAGTTCAGGAGAGGCGGAATGCGCTGCGCTTGTCCGCCCTACGGCGCAGATCGTAGGGCGGACAAGCGCAGCGCATTCCGCCACCCGCGCGATGCCGCGTTGGCTTCGTTGCGGTCGCTAATGCATCACGTCGCCGCCGTTCGGCGACAGGCAGGCGCCGACATAGAAGCCGCCCTGCGGTCCGGCCAGCAGCAGCGCGGTGGCGGCGATCTCCTCCGGCCGGCCGAAGCGGCCCGCCGGCAGCGCGGCGATGAAAGCGGCGCGGTCTTCCGGCGCCATCGTCGCCGTCAGGTCGGTGTCGATCGGGCCCGGGGCGATGGCGTTCACCCGCACGCCCTTCGGCGCGGCCTCCCACGACAGCGACCGGGTGAAGCCGATGATCGCCGCCTTCGCCGCCGAATAGGGGGCCGCGTTCACCGCCCCTTTCAGCCCGCGCTGCGAGGCGATGTTGATGATGCAGCCGCGGCCGCGCGCGACCATCGCCGGGTAGACCGCCTGGGCCATGAAGAACATGCCCTTCAGGTGCACGGCGATCAGCCGGTCGAATTCGGCCTCGGTATATGCCTCGAACGGCTTGCGGATGTTCATGCCGGCGTTGTTGAGCAGGATGTCGATCGGGCCAAAACTCTGCGCGGCGAACGCGGCGAACGCTTTGCTCGCGGCGACGTCCGCCACGTCGACCGAACGGTGCAGCGCACGGCGGCCGAGCGCGGCGATCCCGGCCGCGGTTGCGTCGGCCTTGGCCCCGTCGTCGAGGTGGCAGAAGGCAATGTCGGCGCCCTCGGCCGCGAAGGCGAGCGCGGTGGCACGGCCGATGCCGCGCGATCCGCCGGTGACGAGCGCGACCTGTCCGGCAAGCTGCATGAGGGTCCTCCGTGTACACCGCATGTTGCCTCGACGGCGCACCAGCACCAAGCCCGACCGCCGTGCGTCGCCCCGGCCGCCGCGGGTTCCGGTGCGAGATCGGAAGGCTTTGCACGACCTGCCGGCAACCTTGCGCCTCCCTCGCCCGCGCAAAACCGGATAGCCTCGGCGCAGGGTGGAGCGGTCGCAGAACAGGAGCGGTCATGACCGACGCGAAGGACACGTCAGCCGAGCGGGCCGAGGGGGCTGCGCCAACGTTCAGCGCCGGCGAGATTCTGCGGCTGAAGAAGATCGC
The DNA here is from genome assembly GCA_963773345.1 of uncultured Alphaproteobacteria bacterium. GTDB lineage: Bacteria > Pseudomonadota > Alphaproteobacteria > Acetobacterales > Acetobacteraceae > Palsa-883. Next base: position 7,188 of record CAVZBG010000012.1, read on the forward strand.
TGCCAAGCCGGAAGAGTTGTTCTGGCGCGACCACTCGCTGCAGGTGGCGGTCGCGGCCTTCGCCTTGTCACTCATCACCTCGATCGTGGCCGCCGCCATCGGCTATCGCAAGGACATCCACGACCAGGAGCAACAGCTCGCCGCCGCCGTGCAGTCGATCCAGGACCTGGAGGTGAAGAACGCCGAGGCCTATGAGAAATACAAAGGAACGGCGTTCGAAGCACCGACCACGACCCTGATCGTGGCCCAGGTCAACACGATGCTGCGGATCGCAAGTGAGCTCGCGCTTCGTCTCGGCACGAGTGCGACCACCGGGGAACTGACCACGATCTCCCAAGGGCTCTACAATATCGGCGACTACGAAACCGCGCGACGGCTGCTGCAGCTCGCCCTGTCAGCCGCGCACAATCCCAATGATGAATCGATCGCGTTGCGCGACCTTGGGTTCCTTGAGGTGCGCAGTGCGACCACGCCGGAGGGCCGCAAGGCCGGCGAGGATCTCTATGCCAGAGCCGCAACGCTGGACCGGAAATACGACCTGACACAGCTTCCTTATGCAGCCCATTTCCTGGGGGCGACTGCCCAGTTGGGCTGGGGTGACGCGATCGCACCTTACGACTGTGCTGGCGCGCAGGTTCATTTCGCTGCGGGCGTCCGGCACCTGCTGGCGAATCCTCGCACGCCCGAGATGGATCAGTTGTGGCGCGCCGCGCGTATCAGCTACACCAACGGCATCGGCGCGGTGCCGACATGTCGGCCGCCCAGCGAACCGGTGCTGCCCCCCTGAGCAGGCAATCGCCTGGAGGTAGAAGGCCGGGGCTTCGCCCCATATGCGTTAGGTTAGCCCCATAGCGTAGAAAACGTTTCCCCCGACGCGGTCGGGTACGATTCATGGCGGGGATGCAAACCCTGGCATCCCGTCCCGACTCTGATTGGCTGGACATTCTGTCGCGCCTTCCGGCCGACCTGGACCTCAACCGTCTGGCCCGCGATACCCTGGCGATCCAGCGATTGCGCGGGATCACCGACGCCGCAGACCTGTTGCGCCTGGGGCTGGTGCGCGGCCCTGGCGGAAAGACCCTCGTGCAGACCGCCGCGTGGGCCTCGATGAACGGGATCGCCGAACTGTCCGCCCCGTCGCTGTCTGACCGGTTGCACCAGTCCGTTGGCTTCTTTTCCGCCCTGACCAGCCAGTTGCTCGCCGCGGGCCGCTGCACCACTCCGACCATCTGGCACGGTCGCTGCCTGCATCTGTGCGATGGCAGCAGCCTGAGCCAGCGCGGCAGCACAGGAACGGACTGGCGGATCCATGCGACCTATGACCTTGGCAGCGGCAAGTTCAGCCACCTGGAGGTGACCGATGGGCAGGGCGCCGAAGCGCTCAGCCGTACGGTGTGCGATGATGGCGGGGTGATGATCGCCGACCGCGGTTATGCCAAAGCCGGAGAGATGGCGGCATTCCGCGTGGGATCTGGTGGCCGGCCCAGGGACTTCATCGTTCGCACCGGTTGGAACATGCTTCGCCTGGAGAGCCTGGATGGCAAGACATTCGATCTGATCGGCGCGCTGCGTCAGATGGAGCAGGCCCCCCAGCCAGATCCGCTGAACCAACCGCGGGAATGGACCGTCCAGGCGCTGTACGGGCGCGACAAGAACACCCAACGACTGCCGATCCGGCTGGTGATCCTGCCACTGCCGCCGGAGAAGGCCGAAATCGCCCGCAACAAGGTCAGGCGAAGTGGCAGCAAGCGCCAGCAGCAGGTCGACCCGCGCAGTGAAGTCGCCGCTGGCTTCATGGTGCTGGCGACCTCATTGCCGATGGAGATTCCGGCCGATGAGATTTGCGCCGTCTACCGGTTGCGCTGGCAAATTGAGTTGGCGTTCAAGCGGTTGAAGTCGTTGATCGGGATCGACCGATTACCAACGCGTACCAAAGCGGGGAGCTTGAGTTGGCTCTATCCGCATCTCATCCTGGCACTGCTGAGCGACGACATTTGCCAGGAAATCCTGGAATCTTCCCCCTCTGGACCGTGCTGACGACGCTGGGGTGCCATCCCTATGGGCGATCCAGGCCGTCGTCATCGCTCTCCTGCGCACCGCCCTGGCGCCACGCAACTTTACCTTGGCCGACTTGGCGCGCGCGAGGCGAGAAACCTGCCGGCACCTCGCCGAGGCCAAACGCAAACGACGACGGCAAAGGATATTTCCCGCAGAAACCTTATCCTAACGCATATGGGGCGAAGCCCCTGGCGTTGCTTCCTTCAAGCGATCGCCGTGCCCCCCTGAGCCGCGCGCCGGCCGCGGCGTGGCCGCCTGTGTTGCCTTGCGCCCCGGGCGGCACCAAGCTGCGCCGCCATGCAGATCGCCCGGACGCTCGCCGAGCTGCGGTCCCACTGCGCCACGTTGCGGGCGCGGCACGGATTGCTCGCGCTGGTGCCGACGATGGGGGCGCTGCACGCCGGGCACATGGCGCTGCTGCATGCGGCGGCGGCGCAGGAGGCGGCCGTCGTCGCGTCGATCTTCGTCAATCCGCTGCAATTCGGCCCGACCGAGGACCTGGCGCGCTATCCGCATGACGAGGCGGGTGACCTGGCGCAGCTTGCGGCGAACGGTTGCCATCTGGCCTGGCTGCCCGACGACGCGACGATGTATCCGCCGGATGACGCCACGACGATCACCGTGGAGGGCCCGGCACTGCGCTGGGAGGGCGATGCGCGGCCGGGGCATTTCCGCGGCGTCGCGACGGTGTGTGCCAAGCTGTTCAGCCAGGTGCGGCCGGACCGTGCCTGTTTTGGCGAGAAGGACTGGCAGCAGTTGCAGGTGGTCACACGCATGGTGGCGGATCTGCGGCTGCCGCTGCAGATCGTCGGCGTGCCGACGGTGCGCGAGCCGGACGGGCTGGCGCTGTCGTCACGCAACCGGTTTCTTTCGCCGGAAGAACGCGGGCGGGCTGCGCGCCTGTTCGCCACGCTGCAGGCGGCCGCGCGGCGGCTGGTGCAAGGTGCCCCCGCCGAGCCGATCCTGGAGGATGCGCGCGCCAGCCTGACGCGCGAAGGTTTCGCGGTGGACTATGTTGCGCTGGTGGACGGGCCGTCGTTGTCGCCGCTTCCTGCCGCGCGACCTGCCGCGCGACTGATCGCCGCAGCACGGCTCGGGTCGGTGCGGCTGATCGACAACCTGGCGGTGTGAAGCAAGCGGCAAAGTCCTGATGGCCCGCCCAACGCAAGCGTCTGGTCAGCTTCGCCGTGGTCCGCCCCACGCAGATGTCGAGAGGACCGGCTGCGGTGCCGGTCCGTGGCGCGGCGAACCACAACACACCTTCATGGCGTCACCATCTCGGTGCGGTATTTCACCAGCAGCGATCCCGCCTTTTTCTGCCGCTCGATGATTGCCTCTGGCGTGAGCTTTGGCGGACGTGCGGTTCGGCTCTCGACGGGATCACCGACCGCCATGAAGAACTCGTCCAGGCCGGCGGGCGTCGCCATGCACAGCATCCGCACGGGCGCGCCGGACGCGTTCCTGAACGCGTGTGGCGCATTGGCCGGAATGTTCACCGTCGATCCGGCCTGGACCGTGGCTGTCTCGCCACGGAAGGTGAATTCGAGCTCGCCTCCCAGCAGCGTGAACATTTCCTCGAAATCATGACGGTGCGGCGGCGGACCACCGCCCGGCGGCACGTGCATGTCGATCAGGCAGTAGCGGCCCGCCGTCTCGGCCCCGCTGACAAGGATCGTGTAGGTATCTCCGGCGACGGAGATGTGGCGCATCTGCCGGGCATCGGGGTGCGCGACTGTTAGCGCGCGCCGCGGGTCATCCGGGGGAATGGCCGATCCGGGTTGAGAGGAGGTGCTGGCAGTGTCGGCCATCTTCAGGATTCCTTGGTCGGAGTGCGAAGGCCTTGCCGCGCGCTCACACCGCAGCGACCGGCGATTGTCCGTCCAGCCACCGTAGCACCACCTGCGCGACCGCATCCGGCCCCTCGACGCCGACCGCGTGGCCAATTCCGGGCAGATCGACCAGCGTGGCGCGCGCGCCGATCTCGGCTTGCAGCAGATGGCCGTTGGCGGGCGGCGCGCTGACATCCGCCGCACCCTGCACGATCAGCACCGGCGCGGTGCCGGCGGTCCACCACGACGCGGTGTCGGTCGCCGCGGCGGCGGCGAGATACGCCTCGCATCACCGGCTGCGACCAGCCATCCAGCCAGACCGAGATGTCCGCCCCCGGCGCGAACCAGGCGGCGCGCACGGCACGGGCGCGGACCTCGAACGGCGTGTCGACGGCCTGGGCAAGCCGGATCGCATCGGCGATCTCCGGCGTCGGCTGCACCTTGCCGCTGCAGCCCAGCAGCACCACCGCGCGCACCAGGTCCCGCCGGTCGGTCGCGGTCATCCGCGCGATGCGGTTGCCGAAGGCCTGGCCGATCAGCGTGGCCGGACCACCGCCGAGCGCCTCGATCACCGCGCTGACGTCGGCGGCGAGATCGTGCAGCGTCAGCCCCTGCATCGGCCCGGTGCTGCCGCCATTGCCGCGCGGGTCGGGCTGCGCCACGCGATAGCCGCCGTCGGCAAGCAGGGCCGCCAGCGCATCGAGGTCGGTCGCCGGCCGGCCGAGCCCGGGCAGCAGCACCAGCAATTTTCCCGCGCCCATGAGGCGCACATGCAGCCGCGCCGGGCCGGCGGAGACGGACAGGATGGCGTGGCGCACGGCTCAAGTCTTCTCGATGTTCCAGTAGACCAACGTGTTGGTCTTCAGCACGCCGGTGATGTTCTTGCGCCAGACGAACGGCTGCTTGAACTGGCCGAGCGGCACGTACGGCAGCGACACCCACAGCCGCGCGTGCATCGCCTCCAGCAGCGCCCGTTGCTTTGCCGGATCGGACTCGCGGATGTATTTGATCCGCATGTCCTCCTCGACCTGGTCGCACGGCCAACCGGGAAAGTTCTTGCCGTCGCAGGTGGTGATGGTGGGCGGGCTGGTCAGCGGGTTGGCAAGCTGCGCGCCGTTGGCACTGGTGTGGAACAGGTTCCAGCCGCCCTGCGACGGCGGGTCCTTCTTGGCGCGCCGCGCCGCAACGGTGCCCCAGTCGATCATCTGCAGATCGACGTTCATGCCGATCTTCTTCAGCAGATCCGCGGTGACCAGGCTCATCTGCCGATAGGCGGGAATATCGGAGCCGGCCATCAGCACGACCGGCTCGACCCTGGTAGCCGGATTCCTTGACCAGAGCGCGGGCCTTGTCGAGATCGGGACGGCGATAGTCCTCCGATCCGACCTCGGTGCCGTTCGGACTGCCGCAGATCCAGAAGGCGTAGCACTCGCGCCAGTATTTCGGATCGCCGTAGGCCGCGGTCATGTAGTCGCGCTGGCTGACCGCGTGCGCCACCGCCTGGCGCGCCTTCACGTTGTCGAACGGCGGATACAGGCAATTGAAGCGCAGCAGGGCGTAGGTCTCGATCGGCCAGACCTCGCCGATGACGATGTTGGGGTCGTGTGCCGACCGTCGGCAGCAGATCGATGGCTGGGCGCGTCGAGGAAATCCACCTCGCCCTGGCGCAGCGCGTCGTAGGCGGTGGCGGCCTCGGGGATCACCACCAGCTCGACGCGATCGACTTTGACCACCTTGCCGCCGGCGAAGCCACTCGGCGGCTCGCTTGCGCGGCACGTAGTCTTCGAATTTGTCGTAGACCAGCCGCGCGCCGGGCTTGTATTCGGCGGTGTTGAAACGAAACGGCCCGGAGCCGATCAGCGTCCTTGATCGGGGTGAAGGGGTCGGTCAACGCCTCCTGCTCGCGCATGATCGCGCCGGCGACGCCGTTGCTGCCGCCGAGCAGGAACTCGACGTAGTTGAACGGTTCCTTCAGCCGCAGCGTGAACGTGCGGTCGTCGACCCGCTCCATCGCCACGATCAGGTTGGCGAAGATCTGGTTCTGCGTGTCGCGGATGAACATGCGCCGCAGGGTGGCGATGACGTCGCGCGTGGTGACCGGCGAGCCGTCGTGGAAGGTCAGGCCGGGCCGCAAGCGTGAAGGTGTAGAGCAGCCGATCGTCCGACTTCGTCCAGGTGTCCACCATCTGCGGCCGGGGCACCATGTTGGCGTCCCAACTGAACAGCGTGTCGTAGATCATCGCGGCATGCACCGAGGTCACGTTGGCCTGTGACTGGTGCGGGTCGAATACCTGGGGTTCGGCCTGCGGCACCGAGCGCAGCACCTTGCGCGGCGCCTGCGCGCCGGCCCGGCGGACGGACGCGGCAGCACCGAGGGCGAACGCGGCGCCGCCCACGGCGAAATGACGTCTGGCGATCATGCGAGCCCCTCCCCGGTCGGTGCACCCACCGACTGTGCGAGCGCCCACCGCACGGCGCAAGGGCGGGCGGCCGGAACGAAGGAAGGTCAGGGGCGGAGCCCTGACCTTCCTTCATTCAGGCGAGACGCCTCAGCGGCGTGGGGTGGTGTCCATCGCCACGCGCGGCGGTTCGGCGAGGTGCAGGATTTCGTCGGCGACCGCGTCTGCCAGCTTGGCGTAGCCGCCGTCCGTCATGTGCAGTCCGTCGGGCGCCAGCATTTGCGTCGGCGTCAGGACGCCGGACGCCAGCCAGCTTCGCATCAGGTCGTAGCGGTGGATGACCGGCACGCCCATGCCGGCGCCGATCGCGCGCAGCGCCTGGCGATACCGGGGGGTGCTGGACTTGCCGTCCAGCGCGTGGCAGAGCTGCGGGCCCATCAGCATCACGTCGATATGCGCCGCCCGGATCGCCTGGATGCCGGCGATGGTCTCCTGCACGAAGCGGTCGAGCGGCACATTGCGCAGCGGGTCGTTGCTGCCGGTCTGCCAGATGATCAGGTCGGGGTGCTCGGCGATCACCGCCGGCAGGCGGCGGGCCATGTCGTCGGCATCCTCCCCGCCGATGCCCTGGTTGAGCACGACCACGCGCTGGCGTGGCGGCAGGTCGGTGGTCAGGTCGGCCAGCAGGCGGCTTGGGTAGGTGGCGGCGGGAGAACTTGCGCCGATGCCCTCGGTCGAGGACGAACCGAACGCGACGATGCGCAGCGGCTGATGTGTCGCCAGGCGGTATGCCACGTGCTGCAGCAGGGCGTGTGCAAGCGGGGGCGGGGGATCGTCGGCGAATGCCGACACCGTGAACAGAAACGCGGACAACGCAATCGCCCCGGCAAGGGCCCGCACGACGCCCTTGCCCGGGCGGCTTCGGCTGAAATCCATTCACGATTATTTGTCACATCGCAGACGGTCCCGCAAGCCGATTCGCCGCCAGGACCGGCGCGGGTTGTGCATGCCTGCCCGGCGCGGCCGCGACCGGGCGGCGCCGGCGCTCCAGCACCACCGCCAGCACGATCATCAGCCCCAGGCCGACACCGTTGACCAGCACCTGGGTCGCCAGGGTGACGCCGTAGGTGCGGAAGATCAGGTGGGCGAGCATCGCCAGCACCGTGCCGAGCGAGAACACCTCCAGCGAATGGCGGCCGCAGACGACCAGCGGGCGCAGCGCCGGCCGCTCGACCCAGGCACGCAGCCGGCGGGAGCCGAGCGCGAGGGTGATGAAGGCCAGCACGTCCAGCAGCCGCAGCGGCCCCAGGGCGGTCTTGTCCGGCGTCGCAAGGTCGATGAGGTGGACGCTGGACCAGCCCCAGGCGTCCCACGGCGCCGCGGCGACCAGCGCGAACGCGAGATAGCCCCAGGCCGCCGCCCGCAGCCACACCGGGCCCGGCAGGTCGCCGTTGTAGCGGCGCAGCAGCAGGGCGCCGACCGCGCCGATCACGAACAGGAACTGCCAGGCGAACGGGTCGAAGAACCAGCCCTGGCCGTCCAGCCAGTTGCTCAGGTTGATCGAGGGATCCAGGTTGACCGCGACCCACAGCGCGCCGGAGACCAGCAGCGCGAGCAGCGGGCTGATCCGGATCAGGCCGTAGATCAGCGGGAACATCGCCAGCAGGACGATGTAGAGCGGCAGGATATTCAGCGCGGACGGCTGCGCCTGCAGCGTCAGGCCGTGGCGCAGGCCCACGATGCCGCTGCCGATGTACGGCGCACCGTGCTCTGGCAGCAGATCGAAATGATCGTACCAGGCGCCGACCATGAACAGCACCACCAGCAGCAGGATGGCCTGGAACAGGTAGATCCGCAGGCAGCGCAGCAGCACGCGGCGCAGGCCGACGGCCAGCCCGTCGCGGTCGAAGCTGCCGCCATAGGCGACCATGGAGGAAAACCCGGACAGCAGCACGAACAGCTCGGCGGCATCGGAGAAGCCGAAATTGCGCAGCGTGAACAGGCTGAGCAGGTTGCCGGGCACGTGATCGATGAAGATCATGATCAGCGCGAGCCCGCGCAACGCGTCCACGCGCAAATCGCGCGGAAGCTTTCGCATGCCGGCCGAGACTGCCACCGCTGCGGACATGGCCGGATATGTGGCCTCAGCGCGAGCCGCCGCAAGCAATGTTACTGTGACCTCGTCGTGAAAAGTACAACGGTGTGTTTCCGCCGGCGGGTGGCTGCCCAGAGGGTGGGTGCCCGCCGCTGGGTGCCCGCCGGTGGAGGCAGGGTGGTGGATTGACCGCGGATGGCGCGAGGCCGCAGGCTTGTCGCGACAACGCGGGAGAGCGGCGATGGACGACGTGTTGGCGCCCACCGGAACCGCCGGCGGGGCATTCTCCGGAACGCCGAGTGGGGATCCCGCCGGGCGACATGCCGGCGATGCGGCATTTTGGACACGCGCGCGGCGGCACATGTTGCATTTCGGCGGCACGTTCGTGCCCTTCGTCCCGGTGCGCGCCGCGGGAACCTTCGTGTTCGATGCCGCCGGGCGGCGGGTGCTGGATTTCACCTCCGGGCAGATGAGCGCGATCCTCGGGCACTGCCATCCCGAGATCGTCGCCACCGTGCGCGACGCGGCGGGGCGGCTGGACCATCTGTTCTCGTCGATGCTCAGCCCGCCGGTGGTGGACCTGGCCGAGGCGCTGGCGCGGCTGGTGCCCGACCTGCCCAAGGTGATGCTGCTGTCCACCGGCGGCGAGGCGAACGAGGCGGCGATCAAGATCGCCAAACTGGTCACCGGCGGGTGGGAGGTGGTGGGTTTCGCGCAGTCCTGGCACGGCATGACCGGCGGGGCCGCCGCGGCGACCTACAAGGCCGGGCGGCGCGGCTATGGGCCGGCGGCGGCGGGGTCCTTCGCCATTCCGGCGCCGAACGCGTTCCGGCCGCGGTTTCCCGGCGTGTCCTGGCAGGCGGAGCTGGACGACGCGTTCGCCCTGCTGGACCGGCAGAGCACGGGCAATTTCGCCGCGTTCATCGCCGAGCCGATCCTGTCCTCCGGCGGGGTCATCGAGCTGCCCGAGGGCTACCTGCGGGCGCTGGCGGGAAAATGCGCCGAGCGCGGGATGAAGCTGATCGTCGATGAGGCGCAGACCGGGCTGGGCCGCACCGGGCTGATGTTCGCCTTCGAGCGCGACGGCGTGGTGCCGGACCTGCTGGTGCTGTCGAAGACGCTCGGCGCCGGGCTGCCGCTGTCGGCGGTGCTGACCAGCGAGGCGATCTCCGCGGCCTGCGATGCGCGAGGGTTCCTGTTCTACACCACGCACGTGAACGACCCGCTGCCGGCCGCGGTCGGGCTGAAGGTGCTGGAGATCGTCGAGCGGGATGGCCTGGCGGCGCGGGCGGGGGTGATGGGCGCGCGGCTGAAGGACGGGCTGCGGGCGCTGCAGGCGCGGTTCCCGTGGGTTGGCGACGTGCGCGGGCGCGGGCTGCTGCTCGGGCTGGAGTTCGTCGATGAGGACGGCGGGCGCCGGCGCTCGGCCGCGGAGCTGTCGGATGCGGTGACCGACCGCGCGCTGGAGCTGGGGCTGAGTGCCAATATCGTGCGCGCGGGGGCGTCGGGCGGGGTGATGCGGATCGCGCCGCCGCTGACGGTGAGCGGGCCAGAAATCGATCTGGGGCTGGAGATGCTGGGGGAGGCGATGCGTGCGGTGGCGGTCGGGTAGCATGCCGGAGCTCGCACGGCCCGATCCACCCGTCATGGCCGGCGAAGGCCGGCCATCCACGCCTTCCCGTTCCCGCGCTGGCGATCCTGGATGGCCGATTGTCGCCGCGTGCTCTTGGTCTGGTGATGGAATGGGCCGCACTGCATCGCCAGGAGTTGCGTGAGGCGTGGCGCCTGGCCGAACGTCACGCGCCGCTGAAGCCGATTGCACCGTTGGAGTGATCCCATGTTGCACGATGTTGTTGAAGCCCACGCGTTGGAGGGACATCGTCTGTTTGTCCGGTTCGATGATGGGACAACGGGTACGCTGGATATTGCGGCGTTGACGAAGTTCGACGGGGTATTCGCGCCGCTGCAGGACCCGGTGACTTTTGCCAACGTGCGTGTGGACCCGGACCTGGGAACCGTGGTCTGGCCAGGTGGGGCCGATCTGTGCCCGGACGTGCTGTATGCCCGTGTGACGGGCGAGCCGGTGCCTGGATTGGCCGTTGCTGCGCTGGCGTCGTAGGCGCGCGCGGAACCATCCCGAGCTTCGTTTTCCGCCGCCGGCGGTGCTGCAACCGGCCAGCGCTTCTCAGTTCGGCTGAAGGCCGCTTCTCCGTCCCGGCCATGTGCTCATCGGGCGTGGCGGCACGGGTCGGGTCAAGGATCGGCGCTTCTTCAGTGCCGACCGCTGCGCGGCGCGACCGCTTGGGAGCGTCCTTGAGGCGGCCCGTGCCGCCGTGCCACGCTCGGTCTGCCGGGCGTTGGCCGAGCTCGATTAGTAGTTGCGTATTTAGACAGGCCTGCGAGCTGGGCTACCCACCGAAGCGACTGAGGGAACGGTGCTGGCTATCGGCTCCATTTTGGGTTGATGTTGCTCACGTCGAAATCCCAACGTGCTCCAAGAGCGGCGATGCAGCAGGTGAATGCTGTCATTCGCGGCCAGGTCTTCGGGTCGTCGGAATATGGGTTCGATCCAACCGGCCAGAGAGTCATCGCCGCAGTCAACTCCGTCGTGTAGTGGGGGACCTCTGGTGCTCCTTGGTTGGTGTTCCTGAGCGCGATGGACCGGCCATCGGCCCCTGTTGTTATGACACACACCTCCCCTGGGTTATCTGCGCTCCAGATATCAGCGTCGAGGCTGGCGAAGCCCCATTTTTGGTATGATGCGAGAAGGCCAAGGGCTAACTCGGCTCCCTTCAGTATCCCGATCACCCGACGCCGGCGCGAGCGCCAATAGCTGTCTGCCTGTGCTGCCATAAACTGTGTGGCCCATTCTGCGGCTCGCAGTTCGTCAAGTTGATAAGGCCAAGCAAGGCCTGGCCCCAGTTTGAGAATACGTGCCACCGCGCGGCGTGCTTCATGGCTGCCCTTGAACCATTCGTGCGACAGATGGTGACGCTGTAACGCAAGGTGAACCTTTTCTTCGTCTAATCCGCGGCCGTGTTGCCGAGAAACTAGGGCTATTGAGCAGCCGAGTTCGCCGTTCGAGTTGTTGCCGCCGGCGTTCCGGATTCTGGCTGCGGCCGATCTTAATAAGTCCGTAAGCGTTCTGCATCACATAGAGTTCTTTGATGGCAGATTCGGTGATGAATCCTTTCGGGGTGTCGATGTTTGGCGATTCCTGTGTTACGCGGTAGCCGCGGGCATAGAGCTTGGACGGGGAGAGTTCTAGCAGTGGATTTGCTATGGCGCTGATGGGCGCTTTGGTTGCCAGGCCAGTCAGGAAGCGGCCGAGGTAATTCCACGCGGACGCCTCCGTCGCAAAAGCACGTCTCATGACCTCGCCGAGGGGCGCGATCACATACCACTTAGCGGGTGGTAAGCCTGAATTTGGAGAGGGTTTCTGCGCCATGCCGTCATCACTTTGTTCAGATACCGAGGATCGCACGGCCTCTTTTTGTTTGTCTAATATGTGATGATGTCCTTTGCCGCACGCATTGGCTGTGCAGCGCGGCCTTGTCCGTCGCCGAGTGGTCACGATGCGGGTCCCGTCCCGTAGTCGGACACAGCGCGGACACAGAAGAGACGCCTACGAGGCGGATGTTCGAGGTGGCTTCTATCTGATTGATATTATGGGGATATTTGGTTGGGGGCAGGGTTTGGACCTGCGGCCTTCAGGTTATGAGCCTGACGAGCTACCGGGCCGCTCCACCCCGCGTCGGTGAGGCATTTGCGCGTCGATTGCTTTGCCCGCTCGCCTATCCCCCCGGCCCGGTCTGACACCGCCCCCGCCATTGCCGCGACGCCACGCAACGCGGCCGAGAGGCCGCAACCAAACAAGATCGAGGACCCGATCACTGGTCGCGGACAGGCATCACGTCGTGACCGGGACCGTTGTTTCCTGGTGGGCACAACGCGCGCGGTCCAGCCCGCCGCGTCCGGGCCTCACGCTGGTGCCTCGGCGTCGGCTTCGCGCTTGCTGCGGCAAAGCAAGTGGAAACGCAGATGCACGCGGATCAGTGGGATGCACGCGGATCGCGGCCGAACCGACATCGGCTCCGGCCAACCCGCGGCGGTGCAGGCGCACCATCTGCGTGCATCCCACTGATCCGCGTGCATCTGCGTTTTCCCTTGCTTTGCCGCAGGCGGCACGTATGAGCGGGTGGCGCAGCAATGCCCCCGCCGCGTATCGCGCAGCAATCCGGATGGCAGAATACCGGCTCCGCGGCAGGAAGCGGCACGGCCTACTCAAGCTCGCGGTTGAGGTGATCGTGCCGGGGGTCCATCTCTGTGTTGGCGATTTGGTCGAGTTCAGCGTCCGTCAGATCCTCCGCACGCAACACCTCGCGTGAACGGCGTCTCAAGCGGTGGTATTCCTCGCTTGACAGCACGACCAGCCGCTCGCGCCCGTTGCGGGTGATGGCAACCGGGTGCAGCAGGGCCTCGTCCTGGTAGCGCCCGAAGTGCCGCTGGAACTCAGCGGCGGACACCGTGAACATGTCCGTATAATCTCCATCATACGTAACATCCGTATGATACAGGAAACCCCCGAGCGTTGTCATCTCGATTGCGACTTGGTGCAGCCAGATGGGTGGCCTGCCGGGTCGAGGCTCCACGCGCAGGGGCCCTCGGCCCACCGACCGGGCAGCACGCTTCCCCGCCGGGGTATAGGAACTATATCCTGTCATCACGGACATCAGTCGGGACCGCGCCACTGCCACCTTCCTGCGATATCGCAACCCCGCCCATGCCATGCCGCGGCCGGCCCGGGGGGCAATCCCAACCCGAACCATGCCCCAAGTTGCGGTCCGTCCACCCGCACCGTCCATCCCAGCCGCGCGCTGGCGATCCGCCGGGCACCCCACTTGCGGATGCGCGGCGGGCACCCCCGGCCCTGCCACCTGCTGGGGCCGGTGCGGCCGCGCCCACCCACACGCTGCGCATCGCCCACACCGTCGAGCAGCGGGACCCCGGCCGCCGAGCGCTCACCGCGCCACGGCGCAGGCGGCCGGGTAACGCTGTGGGGTCGCGCCGCGAGCGGCCGCCGTCCGTGCCGGCGACACGGCGGCTGACGATGCCGCCCATGCAGCGCCCGCCAGCGCCGTGCCGCGCGCGCATCGCGCCAGCGGCCCGACGCACGGCGATCCGCCGGCCAAAACCCCTTGCACCTGTGGCGACGGCGCCGCCCGCGCCGACCGGCGCACCAAAACCCTGTGCACCTGTGCCACCACCGCGACGCGCGCCAGAACCCCTTGCGCCTGTGGCGGCGGCACCGCCCGTGCCGGCGACACGGAGGCTGACGATGCCGCCCATGCAGCGCCCGCCAGCGCGGTGCCGCGCGCACATCGCGCCAGCGGCCCGACGCACGGCGATCCGCCGGCCAAAACCTCTTGCACCTGTGGCGACGGCGCTGCCCGCGCCGACCAGCGCGCCAAAACCCCTTGCACCTGTGGCGACGGCGCCGCCCGCGCCGACCGGCGCGCCAAAACCCTGTGCACCTGTGCCACCGCCGCCACGCCCGCCAAAACCCGTTGCACCTGTGGCGACGGCGGCGCCCGCGCCGACCGGCGTGTCAGAACCGTGTGCACCCGTGCCGCCGCCGCCACGCGCGCCAAAATCCCTTGTACCTGCGGCGACGGCGCCGCCCGCACCGACTGGCGCGCCAAAACCCTGTGCACCTGTGCCGCCGCCGCCGCGCGCGTCAAAACCCTATGCACCTGTTCGGCCGCCGCGCGGGTCGGCAGACGGCCGCTGCCGGCAGTCCCGGTGGCCGACCACCTTGCCGATGACCGCCCGACCGCCTCGCAGATCGTCGCCCGCCGACCCGGACCTCGCCCGCCGACCGCCGCCCGGCCGATACACCTCGAAAACCATCACCGCGCTACACTGCCCGTCCCCACCCACCGCAACGGAGCCAACCCCATGCTCGTCGCCACCACGGAAACGGTCGCCGGCCACCGCATGCGCCAGACGCTCGGCCAGTGTTTTGGCGTCACCGTCCGCAGCCGCGGCCTCGGCGGCAACATCATGGCCGGCCTGCGCAGCATCGTCGGGGGAGAAATCAGCGAATACACCCAGATGCTGGAGGAGGCCCGCCGCCACGCGGTCGACCGGATGGTGCAGAACGCCACGCTGATGGGCGCCAACGCGATCCTGATGATGCGCTTCGACAGCTCCGAGATCGGCCAGACGATGAGTGAGATCGTCGCCTACGGCACCGCGGTCGTACTGGATAAGATACCGCAATAACAGCATGTTACGCGCCGTTCCCATCGTCCTCGGGCTGGCCCTGCTGGGGTTTGCCGTCGGCCTCGCACTGCATCTGGGCACGGCGTTCCCGGCGGTGGTGCCGGGCGGCGCCGGCGCGCTGCTCCTGCTCGGCACGCTGTTCGAGCGCACGCGCTACCGCCGGCTGGGCGACGCGCCGCCCGGCCCCGGCTGGACCGACACCGGCGAGCGGTTCCGCGACCCGGAGACCGGCGCGACCGTCGCGGTGTTCTTCCGTCCCCCAAGCGGCGAGCGGCGCTACGTCCGGCTCCCCCGATGACAGCCGGTGCCGAATGCCGCACACCTGCCGCTGGCATCCCCGAGGCCTCCCTCCTTGACCCAAGGATCCCGGAAGCGGGCCGCGCTGATCGTCGCCGGGCCGACCGCGAGCGGCAAGTCGGCGCTGGCCCTCGCGCTCGCCGAGCGGCTCGGCGGCACGGTGATCAACGCGGACAGCATGCAGGTGTATCGCGAGCTGCGCATCCTCACCGCACGGCCGACGCCGGCGGAGGAAGCGACAGTGCCGCACGCACTGTATGGCGTGCGGCCGGCGCGCGAACCGGGCAGCGCCGCATGGTGGCGGCAGGCCGCACTGGCGGCGATGGACGCAGCCTGGGCGGTCGGCCGGATGCCGCTGCTGTGCGGCGGGACGGGCCTGTATTGTTCTTCCCTGATCAATGGATTATCGCCGATTCCTCCGGTCTCGGAAGCGGCGCGGCAGGAAGCGCGGGAGCTGCTGAAGGCGATCGGGCCGGCGGCGCTGCACGCGCGGTTAGCAGCGGTCGATCCTGCCACTGCGGCGCGGCTGCGCCCGACCGACAGCCAGCGCGTCGCGCGTGCGTGGGAGGTGTGGCGCAGCAGCGGGCGCGGGCTGGCGGCCTGGCAGGCGGAGCCAGGCGCGTCGGCGGGCGAGGGGGGCCAATGGGCGTTCCGCGCGGTGCTGCTCGATCCCCCGCGCGAGGCCCTGCGGGCAGCGATCGAGGGGCGGTTCGCTGCGATGCTCGCCGCCGGGGCGCTGGCGGAGGTGGACGCGCTGCTGGCGCTGGGGCTCGACCCGGCGCTGCCGGCGATGCGGGCGCACGGCGTGCCGGAGCTGGCGGCGCATTTGCGGGGCGAAATCTCGCTCGAGGAGGCGGCGCGGCGGGCGCGGCTGGTGACCGGGCAGTACGCCAAGCGGCAGGCCACTTGGTTCCGCCATCACGCGCTGGCAGAGGCACCGGCAACGCATACAATCCATGCGCGATTCACGGGTTTAGCGCAATTTTTGGAAACAAATAGGGGGGAGTTGTTGAATTTTGTTGAAACCCCCGCTTGACGCACCGCACCAAGCCGGCCTATCCGTGCGCCCCCTGCCGCCGCCGCGCACTCGTCGTGCGTGCCCTCCGGGCGGCCGGACGCGACCATAAGGAACGCGACGATGTCGCCACCAGCAACGCCGGCCGGCGCCACCCAGGCAGGCGCCAACCCGGCCCACGCCAGCCAGCCACAGCTCACCACGGCGCACGCCGGCCCCGCGGACACCGCCCAATCCGGCGCGGAGGTGCTGCTGCGCGCCCTGAAGGACCAGGGCGTCGAGGTCATCTTCGGCTACCCCGGCGGCGCCGTCCTGCCGATCTACGACGCGTTGTTCAAGCAGAACGCCATCCGCCACATCCTGGTCCGCCAGGAGGGCGGCGCGGTGCACGCGGCCGAGGGCTACGCGCGCTCCACCGGCAAGGTCGGCGTGGTGCTGGTGACCTCCGGGCCGGGCGCGACCAACGCGGTGACCGGGCTGACCGACGCGCTGATGGACAGCATCCCGATCGTCTGCCTGACCGGCCAGGTGCCGACCCACCTGATCGGCAACGACGCCTTCCAGGAGGCGGACACCACCGGCATCACCCGCCCGGCGACCAAGCACAACTACCTGGTGAAGCGCGCCGAGGACCTGGCGCGCGTGGTGCACGAGGCGTTCTACGTCGCCCGCACCGGCCGGCCCGGGCCGGTGGTGATCGACCTGCCGAAGGACATCGTGATCGGCAAGGCGCCCTACGCCGAGCCAGCAGGCCACCCATCGCAGCTACCGGCCGCAGACCGAGCCCGATCCGGCGCAGATCGCCCGCGCGGTCAGCGCTGCTGAAGCCGGCGCAAACGGCCGGTGATCTACGCCGGCGGCGGCGTGATCAACGCCGGGCCCGCGGCCTCGGCGCTGCTGACGCAATTCGTCCGCGCGACCGGCTTCCCGATGCACCAACACGCTGATGGGCCTGGGCAGCTTCCCCGCCAGCGACCCGCAGTTCCTCGGCATGCTGGGAATGCACGGGACCTACGAGGCGAACCTGGCGATGCACGGCTGCGACGTGCTGCTGGCGGTCGGCGCGCGGTTCGACGACCGGGTGACCGGGCGGCTGAACGCGTTCAGCCAGGGGTCGAAAAAGATCCACATCGACATCGATCCGTCCTCGATCAACAAGAACGTTCCGGTGGACGTGCCGATCGTCGCCGACGCCGGCCGCGCGCTGGCGGCGCTGCTGGCGGCCTGGCACGCCGACCCGACGCCGGTGGACACGCCACGCGCTGACCGCGTGGTGGCGGCAGATCGACGCCTGGCGCGCGAAGGACAGCCTGAAATTCACCCAGGACATGAGCCCGGGCGCGATCATCAAGCCGCAATACGCGATCCAGCGGCTGTACGAGCTGACTCGCGCGGTGAAGCAGGACATCTTCATCACCACCGAGGTCGGCCAGCACCAGATGTGGGCCGCGCAGCACTTCAAGTTCGAGCAGCCGAACCATTGGATGACCTCGCGGCGGCCTGGGCACCATGGGCTATGGGCTGCCGGCGGCGATGGGCGTGCAGATCGCGCATCCCGATGCGCTGGTGATCGACATCGCCGGCGAGGCCAGCGTGCTGATGAACATCCAGGAGATGGGCACGCTGGCGCAGTACCGCCTGCCGGTGAAGGTGTTCATCCTGAACAACGAGTACATGGGGATGGTGCGCCAGTGGCAGGAACTGCTGCATGGCGGGCGCTATTCCGAAAGCTACTCGGCGGCGCTGCCGGATTTCGTCAAGCTGGCGGATGCGTTCCACGCCAAGGGGCTGCGCGCGCAGACGCGTCGATCAGCTCGACGACGTGATCCGCGAGATGCTGGCCTGCGACACCGCGGTGATCGCCGACATCGCGGTCGATCCGAAGGAGAACTGCTTCCCGATGATCCCGTCCGGCGCCGCGCACAACGAGATGATCCTCGGGCCGGAGCACGAGGAGCGCATCCGGTCGCGCCGCCGGGATCACCGACGAGGGGCTGGTGCTGGTCTGAACCCCGCTCGCCGCGTCATGGCCGGGCCTGTCCCGGCGCTGTCCCGGGATTGCTGGCCAGCCACGCACGGACGGCAGGGCGGATGGCCGGCGATCCGCAGGCCAGGCCGGCCATGACGGACGGCTTTCACTGACGATCCCGGTACGCACCATGCCCGACACCACCCTGCGCAGCGCCACGATCTCCGTCCTGGTGGACAACGAAGCCGGGCATACTGGCCCGCGTCGTCGGCCTGTTCTCCGGCCGCGGCTACAACATCGACAGCCTGACCGTCGCGCCGGTCGATGCCGAGGCGCAGCCGCTCAGCCGCATCAACATCGTCACCTCGGGCACCGAGATGGTGATCGAGCAGATCAAGGCGCAGCTCGACCGGCTGGTGCCGGTGCACCGCGTCGCCGACCTGTCGCGCGAGGGGCCGCACGTCGCGCGCGAGATGGCGCTGGTGAAGGTGGTCGGCAACGGCGAGGAGCGGGTCGAGGCGCTGCGCATCGCCGACACGTTCCGCGCCCGCGTGGTCGACACCACGATCGAAAGCTTCGTCTTCGAACTGACCGGGGCGACCGACAAGCTCGACGCGTTCATCGACCTGATGCGCCCGCTCGGCCTGGCCGAGGTCTCCCGCACCGGCGTCGCCGCGCTGGCGCGCGGCATCCGCACCATATCGACAGTCATGCTACGAGGAAGGAATACCGACCATGCGCGTCTACTACGACCGCGACGCCGACGTGAACCTGATCAAGGGCAAGAAGGTCGCCATCATCGGCTACGGCAGCCAGGGCCACGCCCACGCCAACAACCTGAAGGACAGCGGCGTGACGCGAGATCGTCGGTCGGGCTGCGCCAGGGCTCCGCCGGCGTGGCGAAGGCCGAGGCCGCTGGGCATGAAGGTGCATGGACCCGGCCGACTGCGCCAAATGGGCCGACGTGGTGATGGTGCTGACGCCCGACGAGGGCCAGGGCGACCTGTACCGCGACAAGCTCGGCCCCAACATGAAGTCCGGCGCCGCGCTGGCCTTCGCGCACGGGCTGAACGTGCACTTCAACCTGCTCGATCCGCGCCCCGACATCGACGTGTTCATGATCGCGCCGAAAGGCCCCGGCCACACCGTGCGCAGCGAGTATCAGCGCGGCGGCGGCGTGCCGTGCCTGGTCGCGGTGGCGCAGAACCCGTCCGGCAACGCGCTGGAGGTCGCGCTGTCCTACGCCTGCGCGATCGGCGGCGGGCGCGCCGGCATCATCGAGACGACCTTCAAGGAAGAATGCGAGACCGATCTGTTCGGCGAGCAGATCGTGCTGTGCGGCGGCCTGGTCGAGCTGATGAAGGCCGGCTACGAGACGCTGGTGGAAGCCGGCTACGCCCCCGAAATGGCCTATTTCGAGTGCGTGCACGAGGTGAAGCTGATCGTCGACCTGATCTACGAGGGCGGCATCGCCAACATGAACTACTCGGTCAGCAACACCGCCGAATACGGCGAGTACGTCTCCGGCCCGCGCATCGTCAACGACGCGACGCGGGCGGAGATGAAGCGGGTGCTGGACGACATCCAGAGCGGCCGTTTCGCGCGCGACTGGATGCTGGAGAACAAGGTGAACCAGGCGAGCTTCAAGGCCATGCGCCGGCGCATGGCCGAGCACCCGATCGAGCAGATCGGCGAGAAGCTGCGCGCGATGATGCCGTGGATCGCCAAGAACGCGCTGGTGGACAAGACGAGGAACTGAGGGTCGGCGCCCTGCGCTGGTTCGAGCCGCGGCGGTTGTGCGTGGTGGCACGCGTGGGGGTGTGGTGCACGTATGGGACGCGGGCGCTCGCTCGTCGGCAAGAAAGCAGGATGCACCGCAGAGCGCACAGAGCACGCAGAGTTTGCTTGTGGCATTGCCGGCGGGCGGTGGTCACATTCGACATTCTCCGCGCGCTCCGCGTGCTCCGCGGTGAACCTTGCTTCGCTGCCAACCACGGACTGAAAGCTTGCCCATGACCGCTCGGATCGAGGTGCTGGAGGCCGACATCACCCGCCTCGCGGTGGATGCCATCGTCAACGCCGCCAACCAATCCCTGCTGGGCGGCGGCGGCGTGGACGGGGCGATCCATCGCGCCGCCGGCCCCGAGCTGCTGGCCGAATGCCGCACCCTCGGCGGCAGCCCGACCGGTCAGGCGCGCATCACCAAGGGCTACCGCCTGCCGGCGCGCCACATCATCCATGCGGTCGGACCGGTCTGGCGTGGCGGCACAAACGGCGAGCCCGCGGCGCTCGCCAGTTGCTATCGCGAAAGCCTGAAACTCGGCGTCGCGCACGGCATCGGTTCGATCGCCTTCCCGGCGATCAGTTGCGGCATCTACGGCTACCCGATCGCAGCGGCGGCACACATCGCCGTGACGGAGACCAAGGCGTTCCTAGACGGTGCGCCCTCGATCACGCGCGTGGTGTTCGCTTGTTTCGGCACCGAGGTGTTTTCGGTGTTCCACTCCGCGCTGCGCGAGATGCCATAGCAGCCGGCGGCCACACAGCACGACGAAGCGTCGACGATCGACCGGCCGGATGGTTCGACACCGGTCGAACCGACGCGCGCATTGCCAGGTTGCCGTGCCGCGGCAATGCGGTCATGCAGGCCCGCATGCACGATCTGTTGTTGCTGGCCGGCGCAGGATTCCTGGCAGGGGCAATGAACCTAAATCCGGCAGTTCGGTGATTGCCAAGGCTGGCGGGATCGGCAGATTTGGCCGGCATGAGCACAGAACAGCAGGGCCTGATCGCTCACCCGGCGGGTGAACAACCGACAGTTGAACCATGGTCTGCGATTGCCGACACTTTTGCTGGGCGTGTCCACGTTGAATGGGACGCCGAAGCGCCGGTGACGCCGTTCGGCCAACTGCCATTCTTCATCGACTACCTGAAGCAGGCGGGGCTGTTTGACGCCTGGGTGGCGGACTGCCCGCTGTGGCTGAGCGGCCCGAACGCGCCGAGCAAGCGCGACCTGCTTGGCACGGTGCTGTTATCGGTGCTGGCCGGGCATTGGCGCTACGCCCACATCACCTCGCTGCGGTGCGATTCGGTGAACCCGCCACTGCTCGGCATGCGCAAGGTGGCGAGCGAGGATTCGGTGCGTCGCAACCTGGGGAAGATCGACGAAGCGAAGGGCCTGGCCTGGCTGCAGAACCACCTGGATTATACCACCACGCCGCTGCTGGGCGAGCCGTGGGTGCTCGACATGGACAGCACGATCAAGCCTTTGTATGGCCACCAGGAAGGGGCCGAGGTCGGCTACAATCCGCACAAGCCTGGCCGGCCGTCGCATTGCTATCACACCTACATGCTGTCGAGCTTGCGGCTGGTGCTGCGGGTCGATGCGCTGGCGGGCGACGAACATAACGTTGCCCGTGCGACGAAGGGACTGTGGGCGCTGCTGGACCACCTGGGGCCGGGCCGCCGACCCAGCTTGCTGCGCGGCGACAAGTCGTGCGGCATCGAGCCGGTGATGGCGCGGGCGGAACGCGAGGGGCTGGCCTATCTGTTCCGCCTGCGCATGACGAAGAATGTCCGGCGGGCGATGGAGCGGGCGATGGCCCAATCGGATTGGGCAGATGCCGGTCAAGGCTGGCAGGGCAAGGCGACGACACTGCGGCTGCTCGGCTGGAGCCGGCAACGTCGGGTGGTCCTGCTGCGCCGCAAGCTGGGGCGTGAACTGGCGGTTGCCGAGCGCACCGATCGCGGCCAGCAGCGGCTCGGCTTCATCGAAGTCGGACCTGACCTGGACGCCTGGGAATACGCGGCCCTGGCCACCTCGCTGGACAACGAGATCCTGACGCTCGGTCAGTTGTATCGCGACCGAGCGGACTGTGAGAACGCGTTCGACGAGTTGAAGAACCAGTGGGGCTGGGGCGGCTTCACCACACAGGACCTGAAGCGTTGCCGGCTGCTCGCCGGCATGGTCGCGCTGTTCTACAACTGGTGGAGCCTGTTCGTCCGCCTCGCCGATCCAGAGCACCACCGCGAGGCGATCACCACCCGCCCGCTGCTGCTCTCGGCAATTGCGCGACGGACGCAGCATGCCGGACAAGTGACGCTGACGATCAGCAGCACACATGGCGCGCGCGACAAGGCGCGACGGGCCTACCTGCGCATTGCCGGCTTCCTGGCGCAGTTGCGCAAAACTGCGGAGCAGTTAAGTCCGTTGGACCGCTGGTATCAAATCCTCAGTGAAGCGCTGAAGCACTTCCTGAAAGGACGCCAACTGCGCCCACCGATCAGGCTGAACCCCGCCTGAACCGCCTATCGGAGGTTGCACCCCCCGTCCCTCATGTCACGGATATACCGGCTCAACTGCCGGATTTAGGATGAACGCCGCGGCCGGCGGCGGTTCGTTCGTCAGCTTCCCCGCCCTGATCGTCGCCGGCGTGTCGCCAGTCTACGCCAACGCCTCCAGCACGGTGGCGCTGCTTCCCGGTGCCGTCACCAGCTCCTAGGCCTATCGCCGGGCGCTCGGCGGGATCGGCGGCGTGACGCTGCCGCAACTGCTGGGCGTCAGCATGATCGGCGGCCTGCTGGGCGCCGTGCTGCTGCTGGCGACGCCGCCGGGGGCGTTCAACGTGCTGGTGCCCTGGCTTCTGCTGCTGGCCA
Organism: uncultured Alphaproteobacteria bacterium; assembly: GCA_963773345.1. Lineage (GTDB taxonomy): Bacteria > Pseudomonadota > Alphaproteobacteria > Acetobacterales > Acetobacteraceae > Palsa-883. Next base: position 29,791 of record CAVZBG010000012.1, read on the forward strand.
CGCTGGCTTTCGCGTTCGGCAACAAGGTCGGGGTCGCACTGCGCCGCGTCGTGCGTATCGGCCACGTCACGACACTCGCCGCGCAATTCCTGCTCGCCGTCTACGGCGGCTATTTCGGCGGCGCCGTCGGCATCATGATGATGGCGGTCTGGGGTCTGCTGGGGGCCGGCGACCTGAAGCGGATGAACCCGACCAAGACCGTGCTGGTCGGCGCGATGAACGGCGTGGCGGTGTTGTATTTCATCGTGGGCGGCGCGGTGATCTGGCCGCAGACGCTGGCAATGCTGTTCGCCGCGGCACTCGGCGGCTACCTCGGCGTGCGGCTGGCGATGCGCCTCGGCGTGCTCTGGCTGCGCGCCGGCGTGATCGCGATCTCCAGCGCGATCACGCTGAGCTTCTTCCTGCGCGGCATCTGAGCGCGCGGATGCAATCAAGGAAGGTCAGGGGACGTTGCCTCCTGAAACCCTCACCAAGGGCAAGCCCTTGGAACCCCGGTTGTCTTGTTGCGAGGGGAGCCGCTGTGCGCCGCCGTCCCGCGCCGGCGATCGCCGGTGCAGGACGGCGGCGCACACCGGCTCCCCTCGCAACAAGACAGGATGAGGTCCAGGGGCTCGGCCCCTGGCGGGGTTCCAAGGGGCAGCGCCCCTTGGCCTTCCTTCATTGCGGTCAGAGATTGCGCCGGTTGGGCAACGTCTCCGGGTTCACCACGTAGCCCGGGTCCAGCGTGCCGTCGAACACCTCCAGCATGTTCTTCGCCGCCCGGATCGACATCTTCTGGTAGGTCTCGATCGGCGCGGCGGCGTTGTGCGGGCTGAACACGACGTTGTTCAGGTGCAGCAGCGGATTTGCCGGGTCCGGTGGCTCGCGCAGTTGCACGTCGAGGCCCGCGGCCTCCAGCTTGCCGGTGCTCAACGCCGCGACCAGCGCCGCCTCGTCCACCAGCGGGCCGCGCGCGGCGTTGATCAGCCAGGCGGTCGGCTTCATCAGGCCCAGCATCTCGCGGTTGATCATGTGGTGAGTCGTTTCGTTGAGTGGACAATGCAGCGTCAGCACATCGACCTCGGGCAGCGCGGCTGCGATGTTGGTAACGGGGACGTGGCCGTCGGCGGCGATGCGCGGCACCGGAAAGGCGGGGTCGCACACCATCACGCGCATGCCGAAGGCGGTGCAGAAGCGGGCGACGCGGGTGCCGATGCGGCCGTAGCCGACCACCAACACGGTGCGGCCGGCCAACTCGCCCATCGGCCTTCCCTCGCGGTTCGTCCAGGCGCCGGTGCGCACGCGTGCGTCCATCTCGATGGTGCGGCGCGCCACCGCGAGCAGCAGCATCATCGTGTGCTCGGCCACCGCAAGGTCGTTGCCGCCGTTGGTGACGCCGACCACGACGCCGCGGCGCGTGCAGGCCGCGATGTCCACCGTGTCGTAGCCGACCCCGAAACGAGAGACGACCTTCAACTCGCGCGCGCGGTCGAGCAGCGGTTCGTCCACCTGCTCCAGCCCGACCAGGACAGCGTGCGCGCCCGGAATGGCGGCAGCCAGCTCCGCCGGGCTGGGGCGGACAAGCTGGCGGATGGTCACGTCGTGACGGGCTTCGAGCAGGGCCATGCCGCTGGCATGCAGCGGGCGGCACAGGACGATGGTGGGCATGGGGCGGCGTTTCCTTCGGGCGGCGGTTGGCGCGATGCTGCGTCGGGGGGCCGGAGGAGGCAAGCGGTGACGGGCGAGCGGTGGCCGGCCAACGATGGCTTGAAGCAGCCCCGCGGTTGGCCTAGAACCCGCGGCTCGGCCGTGGTCCCGTTCGTCTAGAGGCCCAGGACACCGCCCTCTCACGGCGGCAACGCGGGTTCGAATCCCGCACGGGACGCCATGTTTTCAGTGACTTACGGCGAATTTAGCCGCAGAATTGCGCACCATCTGCCGAGCTTGCCAACCACGTTTGCCAGGACAGCGGTTCCTGGATACCGGCGAACGGCAGCGGACCAGGGTCGCACGCCACCGGGCGCCGTGCACTGCCGCGATGACTGCCTGACAGCGTGCGACCTTCGGATGAATGCGCTGCGGCGCACATCGCGCGACTCATCACCTCGCATGCCATGCGAGGACGGCGTCACGACGGCGCCCTGGCTGCGACGCGTGCAGCGGTCACCACCGTCTCGACCCGGGGCCGCAGTTCCCGACAGCCCGGCGGCTCTGTTCGCCAATCGGAACGATGCGGTCGCCGTGCCGCAGAACGATACGGTCACCGTCAGCGACATGGCAGCCGGTATCGACAGCCTGAGCCCGGCCTACATTCTCGCCGATAGGATCAATGACACGTCCACCGCCGGTTCGATCACACTGACCGCGGCGCCGGCGGCGGCCTTCGCCGATGCGCAAGACCACGTCACCGTGCGCAAACGGGCTCGGTGCGCTCGGCATCCGCGCTGAAGCCGCGGCCGCGAACGCTACGCCTGCGCCCCCGGGGCCATCTCGGTCCAATCATCCCGAGGCGTGGGTCGGCGTTGCGATTGCCAGCCGTCGCGCCCGCGCCCATCATGAACCGCCCCGACCGGCCCAGAGGGATCACGTCCATGTCCATGAGCCTCTCGCCGAACCTGCCGCCAGACCAGCAGCGTGCGATGCTGCGCCAGATGCTCACCATCCGCCGCTTTGAGGAACGTGCTTCGGCCGATTACCATGCCGGCAAGATCTACGGCGTCGTGCACTGCTACATCGGCGAGGAGGCGGTCGCCGTCGGCGTCTGTTCCGCGCTCGATCGCGGCGACCGGATTATCTCGACGCATCGTGGCCACGGCCACTGCATCGCCAAGGGCGCCGACCTGAACCGCATGATGGCCGAGCTGTACGGGCGGCAAACCGGCTATTGCAAGGGCAAGGGCGGGTCCATGCACATCGCCGATTTCGGCATCGGCATGCTCGGCGCCAACGGGATCGTTGCGGGTGGCATCTCGATTATCACCGGCGCCGGCCTGGCGGCGCAGATGGAGGGCAAGGGCGGCGTCGCGGTTGCCTTCTTCGGCGACGGGGCATCGAACGCGGGGCCGTTCCACGAGTGCCTCAATATCGCGGCGACCTGGAAGCTGCCGATGCTCTACGTGTGCGAGAACAACCTGCATGCGGCGCAGACCTCGGCCGCGGCGACGCACGCCCTGGACGATGTGGCGGCACGCGCGGCCGGCTACGGCATTCCGGGCGTCGTGGTGGACGGCAACGACATCTTCGCGGTGCATCAGGCGGCCATCCGCGCGGTGGATCGGGCGCGCTCGGGCGACGGACCGACGTTGATCGAGTGCAAAACGTATCGTTGGCGTGCCCATACCGAGCGCAAGGGCCAGCCCGATCCCCGCGACAAGGCCGAGGTCGCGGCGTGGCAGCAAAAGGATCCGATCGCGCTGCTCGAGCGGCAAATGAGGGGCCAGGGTGACCTCGACGACGCCGGGCTGCAGAGCATGGAGCATGACGTCATGGCCGCGCTCGAGGCGGCCGTCGCCTTCGCCGAGGCGAGCCCGTTCCCGCTGCCCGAGCAGGCGACCGACGACGTGTTTGCAGCGTGATGCGAGGACCGGACGATGCGAGAACTGACCTACAATGAAGCCGCGGTCGAAGCCATTGCTGAGGAGATGCGGCGCGATCCGAAGATCTTCTACATGTCGACCGACGCGATTCCGTCGCTGCTGCAGGAGTTCGGCGACCGGCGGATCAGGGCGACGCCGATCGCGGAGGCCGCGCTGACCGGGATGGGCATCGGGGCGGCCGGGTGTGGCTTCCGCCCGATCGTCGACTGGCGGCAGGTGACGTTCTGCTTTGTCGCGATGGACCAGATCGTCAACCAGGCCGCGAAGATCCACTACATGTTCGGCGGACAGGTGACGTTCCCGCTGCTGTTCCGGGCGTCGGTCGGCGGCGGCGGCCTGGTCGCGGCGCAGCACTCGCAGTCGCCCTATTCGATGTTCATGAACGTTGCTGGCCTGAAGATGTTCCTGCCGTCGACGCCCTACGACATCAAGGGGCTGTTGAAGACGGCGATTCGTGACAACAACCCGGTCATTTCATTCGAGTCGAGCCGGCTGATGGGACGCAAAGGCCCGGTGCCGGAGGAGGACTACACGATCCCGCTGGGGGTTGCCGACGTCAAACGTTCCGGTGATGATGTGACGGTCGTCGCCCTGGCCTGGCTGGTGCACGAGGCGCTTGCCGCCGCCGAAGAGCTGGCGCGGGAAGGAATCTCGGTCGAAGTCGTCGATCCGCGCACGCTGGTGCCGCTGGACACGGCGACGATCCGGGAGTCGGTGCGAAAAACCGGACGGCTGGTCATCGCCGACGAGGCGGGGCCGACGGCCGGCTTCTCGGCCGAGGTCGCGGCAGTTGCCACCGAGGATGCCGCGACGTTCGCGCGCCTGAAGGCCCCGGTGAAGCGGGTCTGCGCGTTGCAGGTGCCGATCCCCTACAGTCCGGTGCTGGAAAACGCGGTGTTTCCGGACCGCAAACGGATCATCGCGGGTATCCGTGAGGTGCTGCAGGGACGCAGGTCCGCCGCGGCGTAGTCACCAGACGCGGAGGGCAATGATGCCCGCTCCTATCGTCATCGCCGACAGCATCACCCGCGTCGCGCCGGAAGCCGCCGGCGCGGTCGTCGTCAACGCCTCCCACGGTGGTGTCTATGCCGCCTATCTCGCGGCAAAACTCCAAGCCGCCGCGGCGATTTTCAACGACGCCGGCGTTGGCCGCGACCGCGCCGGGATCGGCGGGCTTGATTACCTGGAAGAATTCGGCATCCCCGCCGCCACCGTCGGTCATGACACGGCGCAGATCGGCGACGGCGCCGACATGATGGCGCACGGCGTCATCACCCATGCGAACGCGCCGGCCGCATCACTTGGTGTCAGCCTCGGCCAATCGTGCCGCGACGCCGCCACCGCGCTGCAACATGCCCGGTCAACGCATCGCGCGCCCCCGGAAGCGCTGGAAGCCTCCTTCCTGCTTGTTTCCGAACCGCCTCAAGTCTGGGCACTCGACTCCGCCTCGCTCGTCCTGCCCGAGCACAAGGCCGCGATCGTCGTCACCGGCTCGCATGGCGGGCTGCTCGGCGGCAGGCCGGAGACCGCGCTCAAATACGACGTGCTCGGCGTCCTCTACAACGACGCCGGCATCGGCAAGGACGCAGCCGGCATCTCGCGTTTGCCGGCGCTCGACGCCCGCGGCATCGCGGCCGCGACGGTCTCGGCGGCCAGCGCGCGCATCGGCGACGCGCGCTCAACCTACGAGGACGGGGTCATCAGCCGGGTCAACGCCCGCGCTGCTTCGCTCGGCCTTTGCGCCGACATCAGCGCGCGCGAATTCGTCGCCGGGCTGCGCCGCGCCCTCGCCGCATAAGGAGGAACCATGTCGCACACGCTGCCAAACCGCCCGTCGGGCACGATGACCGGCGGGCGCGCGCTCGCCGAGATGCTGCGTCTGTCGGGCGCCGGGCCGATGTTCGGCATGGGTGGGTTCCAACTGCTGCCGTTCTACGACGCGATCGGCCTGGTCGGCCTGAACCACCACCTGATCAACGACGAGCGCTGCGGCGCCTTCGCCGCCGACGCCTACGCCCGCGTCACCAACCGCCCCGGGATTTGCGACGGCACGCTCGGCCCCGGCGCGACCAACCTCGTCACCGGGCTCGTCGAATCGCTGAATGGCGGCATCCCGATCGTTGCGATCACCGGCGACACCAACCGCGCGCATTCCTGGAAGAATATGACCCAGGAATGCCGCCAGGTCGATATCCTCAAGCCCGCGGTGAAGGAACTGATTCGCGTCGAAATGACCAGCCGCATTCCCGAGCTGGTGCGGCGCGCCTTCGCGGTGGCGACCTCGGGGCGGCCGGGGCCGGTGCTGCTCGACGTGCCCGAGGATGTCGCGCACGGCACGCACGATTTCGCCCCCGAGGATTTCGTCATCGACGAAGCGACGCTGAAGGCGCCGGCCCGGCGCATCCGCCCCGATCGTGCCGACATCGAGCGCGCCGCGAGACTAATAGCGAAGGCGAAACGGCCGCTGCTGCTGGCGGCGGGGAGGCATTCACCTGTCCGAAGCCTGGAGCGCGCTGACCGCCTTCGCCGAAGCGCAGTCGATCCCGGTCGCGCACACCATGACCGGCAAGGGCGGCATCGCCTGCACGAACAAGCTGTCGATCGGCCTGTTCGGCCGCTATTCACGTATCGCCAACGACCTGATCGCGGCGTCGGATTGCCTGATCGTCGTCGGCTGCAAGCTTGGCGAGATCGCGACCAAACGCTTCGCCCTGCCGCCGTCCCACATCCCGGTGATTCATCTCGACATCGTTGCCGAAGAGATCGGCCGCTGCATCCCCACCGAGATCGCGCTGTGGGGCGATGCGCGCGCCGGGCTGGAAGACTTTGCCGAGGCGCTGTCGGATAGCGGCGCCGCCGCCCGCGTGGCACGGGCCGAGTACGTCGCCGAGCTCGGGCCGCGCATGCTGGCCTGGGAGGACGATGCCGCGCCGCGGCTCAACTCGCGCGACCGGCCGGTGCACATGGCGCGCCTCTGCCGCGAGCTGAACAAGACCCTGCCGGCGGACGCGATCCTGGTCGCCGATGGCGGATTCGCCGGGCATTGGACCGGGCTGCTCTACGACACCAAGTCCCCCGGGCGGCACTTCATTCCGGATCGCGGCTTCGCCTCGATCGGCTACGGGCTGCCGGGCGGCATCGGCGCATCGCTCGCCGCGCCCGACCGGCCGGTGGTCGCGATCAGCGGCGATGGCGGGTTCAACATGATGTTGGGCGAACTCGAGACCGCGCGCCGCACCGGCTGCGGTCTTACCGTGATCGTCGTCAACAACGCCGCCTCCGGTTACGTCAAGGCGTTGCAGCACGCGATGATGGGCGGGCGTTACCAGTCGGCCGACCTGAACGAGATGGACTACGCGGCGATTGCCCGCACCATGGGCTGCGGCGGCATTCGCGTCGAAGATCCCGAGGCGCTGTCTCCGGCCCTTCGGCAGGGCATGGAGGAACGCGACCGCCCGACCGTCATCGACGTCGTGGTCACCCGCGATCCCGCCCAGATGCTTCCGGCGGTCGACAACCGCACGGTGGAGATCAAGCGCGGCGATCGCGTGGCATGACGCCCGGCGCGCGAGGCCGTTCAGCCGCGGCGCGCGACCGCTGCGGTCTTTGACCTCGTATCGACGCCGTGCCAAACAGGGAGCAAGCACCAGGACATTTCAGCCAGGCGAGCATGATACGCAGAGCGCGCCGGGCGACGACGAGGAGGGCCCGATGGGCGTTTTTGACGGCAAGCGCGTTTGGGTGACCGGTGCCGGTACCGGCATCGGCGCGGCGGCTGCCCTGATGTTTGCCGGCGAAGGCGCCCACGTCGCGCTGATCGGCCGTCGCCGCGCGATGCTCGAGCAGGTCGCCGGCGAGATTGCCAACCGCGGCGGCGGCGCCACGGTCGTGCCGCTCGACGTCGCCCAACGCCCGGCGGTACAGGCGGCCGCCAGCAGGCTGCTTGAGGCGCATGGCGGCGTCGACATTCTGGTCAACAACGCCGGAACGAATGTCGTCAATCGCCGGTTGGACGAAATCGCGCTGGAGGACTGGGACGCGGTCCTCGCGACCAACCTCACCGGCGCGTTCAACATGGTGTTGGCGGTGCTGCCTGCGATGCGGGCGCAGCAGAGCGGCCTGATCATCAACGTTGCCTCGACCGCGGCAAAGCGGGTCAGCGGCGCGGCGGGCATCGCCTATTCGGCCTCCAAGTTCGGGATGCTCGGCATGAGCCTGTCCCTGACCCAGGAGGCCTGGAAATTCGGCGTCCGTGCCTGCTGCCTTTGCCCCGACGACGTCAACACGCCGATCATGCAGCGCCGCAAGGTGAAGTACTCGCGGGCGGTGCTCGACCAGTTCATCCAACCGGAGGATCTCGCGGCGACGATGCGGCTGGTCGCGCTGCTGCCGGCGCGCACATCGATACCGGAGATGATCATCACCCCGACCAACATCCGCGCCTACACGCCGGCTGAATCCGGCATCCCGTCCTGACGCATCCGCACCGGAAGGTGGCAAGGCTTGCCATGTGCCCGACCAGGATTCATGCAGCCCTGCTCATCGACAAGGCGCAGGTATCCGCCGCCAGCCGGTTGGCGTCAGTGCCTTTCGCCCTGGCGCCATCCCACTTGTGGCACTGATCAACTGGAGGAACCATCGATGCTGACCGTCACGCGCGACATGATGCTGCCGACAGCAATCACCGGATCCTATCCACGGCCGCTCTGGTTCGACGCCAGCCTGGAGGGACGATCGTTCAAGTCGGCGATGGGCGAGTCATTGTTTCGCGAGCAGTACCTCGATGCCGTCGCCGCGATGATCAATGCGCAGGAAGCCGCCGGCCTCGACATCGTGACCGACGGCGACAGCCGCTTCGATCTCGCGGTCGGCGGCAAGTCGTGGTTCTTCTACCCGATCGAGCGGCTGGGTGGCATTCACGGCCACCGCGACACCTCGCGCGGCTGGATGAGCCGGCACGGGCTGCGTCCGGGCCACATCCTGTGGGAAGTGCAGGAAGCCTATCAGCCCGGGGTCGTCACGGAGAAGCTTACGCGCGGGCCGCTGGAATACACCGCGCTGTGGCAGGTCGCGCAGCGGCTGACCGACCGCCCGGTGAAGTTCGGCGCGATCTGCGCGCCGGCGCTGGCCAGCATGCTGTGGAACGAGCATTACGCCGACGACAAGGCGATGATCCTCGATCTCTGCGACATCATGAACGCCGAACTGCGCGAGTTGGCCGCGGCCGGTTGCCCGCTGATCCAGGTCGAGGAACCGCCGCATCACGGCCGCGCGGTGCGGCCGGATTGCACCGAGGCCGATCTCGAATTCATGACCGAGGCGTTCAACCGCCAACTCGTCGGGGTCGATGCCGAGATCTGGGTGCACACCTGCTGGGGCAATCCCAATCAGCAGCGCGTGCACTGGGAGGTGCCGAGCTATGAGCGCGCGATGCCGCATCTGCTGCAGCTTGACGCTGACGTGATCACCTTCGAGTGCGCCAGCAGCGACGGCAAGGACCTGCCGCTGTTCGCCAAATACAAGACCGACAAGAAGATCGGCATCGGCGTGGTCAACCACTGCAACACGGTCGTCGAACCGCCCGAGTACGTCGCCAAGCTGATCCGCAAGGCACTGGAATACATCCCGCCCGAGCGGCTGGTGATCACCACCGATTGCGGCTTCGGCCGCGAAGGGCTGAGCCGGCGCATCGCCTATTACAAATGCGTCTCGCTGGTCGAAGGCACCAACATCGTGCGCCGCGAGCTGGGACTGCCGGAGGCACGTGTGCGGGCAGCCGATCCGACGCTGTATTTCGCCAGCGTCGGTGAGGGCGGCTGATCGCTGGCGGATCGATTGCCCGCTTTCATGACGGCGGGCAATCGCGCAGCGGTCCTCGAGATCGAGGTTGACGTAATGTTGGGGCATTGTAACACCTTAGCCTGGTGTTGCACGTCGTTTGTGAACTTAGGGCATCCGCGACTTTGATGCTGCCACAAAGACAAGTCGTGGATGCCGTCATGCGCCGGCATGACGTGGGTGAGCACTCCTGAAGCGTCGATCGTTTCGCCGCCTGTATAAGATGTTGGCCTCCATCCGCGCGAACCAGTCGACGTTAGGCGAAACGCGGGAAAAGTGAGACACTCGCCCGCGACCTTTGGCGATCGACCAACGGCCGGGGAGGCGAGCCAATGACAAGCCAGGACTCCGCCCGCGCGCATCTGATTGCCGGCGGCTTTCCGCCCGGTTCGGCCGCCGGGCACGACCACGACTACGCCCGCCTGCGGCTGCTGGGGCTGCTGGCCGAACGGGACATTCCGGCCTCGGTCGCCAACGACTTTGCCGATGTCGAGAAATGGCTGCCGGTAACCCGATTGCTGATCACCTATGTCGCCGGCCCTTACCCCGACGGCGCGCAGTGCCGCGCGATCCAGCAGTGGCTGGCGGCGGGCGGTCAGTGGCTGGGCCTGCATGGCACCAGCGGCGGCCGCGCCGCGCGGGTGGCGGGCCTGCACCAGCGCCGCACCGTCAAGACCGAGCACCACGCCCTGCTGGGCAGCTACTTCCTGACCCATCCGCCGATCTGCCGCATCAGGGTCGATGTCCGCGACACCGAGCACCCGATCACGCGCGGGCTTCCCAGCTCCTTCGAGGTCGAGGACGAGCCGTATTTCATCGAGCTGCACGATCCCGCGTCGACGCGGATCCTGCTGACCGCAGAGTATGGCCCGGACGCCACGTCACCCGCCATCGGCACGGTGTACCCGGCGGACACCTCGCTACAGCCCGACGGCAGGACGCGCGTGCTCGGCTACACCAGGCAGGTCGGCGACGGCGGCGTGACCTATGTCGCGCTTGGCCATTGCCACAACCCGGCCATCCGTGCCGCCCGGACCGCCGACGCCGCGGACCGCACTCCGCCCACCTTCCGCGGGGCGTGGCAGAGCGAGGCATTCATCGCTTTGTTGCGCAACGCCATCGCCTGGGGCGTTCGCGCCTGATCATCGCAAGGGAGGGGCGAAAACCATGCCGACGATCGATGTCCAAGTGCACGCCTACGAGCGCAATCACCCGGGCCGCCCCTGGGTAGGCGTACTCGCCGGACCGGCCGAGGTCACCGGCGATCAGATGGTCGCCGCGATGGACGCGGTCGGCGTCGACGGTGCGCTGCTGGTCTCGCCGTTCTCGCTCTACCGCTACGACGCCAGCTACGCCGTCCAGGTGCACGCCGCGCATCCCACCCGCTTCGGCCTGATCAAGCCGGTCGACCCCACCGATCCTGCCGTAGCCGACACCATCGCCGACTGGGGGGCCACCGACGGCACAATTGGCGTTCGGATCATGCTGAATCGCGAGGCGTCGGAGGACGCCGCCGACCCGGGCCTGAACCGGGTCCTGGCCGCCGCGGCGCGGCACGCCCTGCCGGTCAACCTCCTGGCTTGGGGCCGGTTGGAGCAGGCCGGCCTGCTGGCTGCGCGCAACCCCGCCACGACGCTGGTGATCGACCACCTCGGGCTGCAACAGCCATTCGCGCCGCCGCCGCCCGCGGAGCCGTTCGCCGAGCTGCCGAAGGTGCTGGCTCTGGCCGCGCACGACAACGTCATGATCAAGATCAGCGGCGCCTGCACACTGTCGCACCAGCCGTTTCCCTACAACGACATCTGGGATCCGCTGGCGCGAATCTTCGACGCCTTCGGCCTCGATCGCTGCATGTGGGGCACCGATTGGACCCGCGCCGTCGCGCTGCTGAGCTACGCGCAGGGGGTGGAGGCGTTCCGCGTCACCGACCGCCTGTCCGACAGCGACCGCAGCGTGCTGATGGGGGAGACCCTGCGGCGGGTCTATAAATGGTCGCCGTCGAAGGCAACGTAACCGGGCTGCGCGCGCTGCTTGCCTATGGTCTTGGGCCGCCCGTTCGGCGGACCCCGCGGTGACGCAAGCCGCCTACCGCTCGCCGGCCGCCGCCGGATCGGACCGATCCATGATCGGGCTGGCGCCAAGCCGGGGCCGCGGTTCCAGCTGCGGCGGTGGGGCTTCGGCCACCTCGTCATAGTCGCTTGTCGGCCGATGCGCGACGGCAACCGTCATCCGTTCGGCGGGCGTCCGCAGATCTCGCGGCGCCGCGTTGAGCGCCGGCGGCGCCGCCGGCACGGTGATCGCCGTCAGCCTGGTACCGGTGTCCGGGCGGTCATAGATGAAGCCGTAGGTCGGATAGATGCTGCCGAATTCATCGCTGCGGCCCAGGCCGACGCGCACCGCCGTCCAGTCGTTGTTCTCCGACACGTCGACGACCGGCACGCCGATCGCGACCCCGCGCCCAGCCCAGTTCGCGTGATCGATCTCGATCTCGCGGTCGTTGACGACCTTGGTGACCACCGCGACATGGCCCAGCCGCATCCGGCCATTGGCCTGGAACGCCAGCACGCCGCCCGGCTCCGGAACGCTGCCCCGCTCGTAGACGCCGTCGGCATGCTCCCACCATTGCCAAGCATTGCCGGCCAAGGTGATGCCCGAGGCGCTGCGGGCGTACGGCACACAGGAAATCCCGACCATGCGCACCCGGCTGCGGCCGGCATAGAAGTGCGCCACGGCATGATGGACGGTTATATGGACCGCATGGTTCACGACACCGTGCACCATGCGCACATAATGCGGCGCCAAGCGCACGTTGTGCTCGGTCGCTTCGCGCACGTTATGCGCCAGGTGCACCACCCGGTGGGTGACCTTGTCCTGCGTCGCGGTCGCGGCATGGCCGTGGGATGTCAGGGCAGGCAGCGCGATAGCCAGCATCGGTCCGAATAGCCACCTGCGGCTGACTGCAGTAGCGTCCACCCATCCGATTGGCCCCCGGTTGCGATCGTCAGCCCCGACCGGGCGTAGCAGCAGGGTTGCAACGATGACAACCCGGTGACCGCAGATTTATCTGGACCGCGGCTATTTTGCCAATCCAACCCTGTGGATAACCTCAAAAATCGGGACTGTCGTCCTAATCGGTAACATTTCGTGAGGTTTTCGTTACCTTAATCCCGCCGCGCGGCCGGCCGGTGACCGAGTCCGCACCGCACCGCGCGACGACACGGCAGGGCCGCCTATTTGCAGGCGGTCACCATGATTTCGACCAGCAGCCGTGGATCGGCGAGGTCCGCCTGCACGCAGGCGCGGGCGGGCGCGCCGTCGGTCGGCAGCCAGGCGACCCAGACCTCGTTCAGCGGCTCGCGGTCGCGGATGTCCTTCACCCAGATCTGCGCCTGCAGCAGCCGCGTCTTGTCGGTGCCGTGGCGCTCCAGCAGGTCGTCGATCTGCGCCAGCACCTCGGCGGTCTGCCCCTTGATGTCCTTGCTCGAATCCTTCGCCGTAACGCCTTGAAGATAAACGAAGCCGTGGAATTCCACGGCCTTGGCGAGGATCTTGTTCGGCTCGGTACGGATGATCTTGCTCATTGGCCCCTCCGGTTGCATTGGCGGCGTGTTGCGATTCGCGGCTTCTAGGGCCGCGGCGCGGCGCCGGCAAGCAGCCGGCGACTCACGGCTGGCCGGCGGGGGGCGGCGTCGTATCCTCGCGGTTGGTCTCGGTGCCGGTGTTGCGCACGCAGTCGTCGACGATCCGGTCGTTCTGGTACTGGTTGGCCAGGGCGTTGGTCTGGTTGTTGGGCAGATAGCTGTCCGAGTACGGCTGGCCGCTCTGGTTGATGCTGTAGATGTCCGCACGATGGTTGCGGTCGTAGACCTGGCTCGCGTGCGCCCGGCACGCGGCCACCGTTGCCCGGTCGGTGTGCGACTCCGGCGACCCCCCGAACATGCAGCCGCCCAGCCCGGCCAGCAGCAGGCCCACGGCCAACGCCATCGAGCGCCGGATCACGCGTCTCTCGCGTATCATGCCGGAGCCCCGGCCGATCGCGCCGCCGGCGACTCTACCAGCGCCGGGGTGAGGCGGGCGCGAAAGCCGCCCTCGTCGAACTGCGCCTCGGCGGTCAGCGGCGTGGCCGCGGCGGCGCGCAGCAGCGAGGGGTGCAGATCGGCGCCGTCCGCGCTCCAGCCGGCACAGCGGCGCCGCCCAGCGGGCGCGCGCCAGCAGGTCGACCAGCGCCAGCAGCCGCAGGCAGAGCGACAGGCCGTAGGAGCTGGTCAGCCCGGCGATCGAGTCGACCGCCGCGGCCCAGCAGCACGCGTCGCGATCGGCCAGCGCCAGGTTGGTGAACGAGCCGTCGGCGCGGCGGAACCGGAAGCCGCGCGCAGCCCCCCAGGTGGTCGCCATCGCCGCCTCGCGTGCCGCGTACCACGCCCGCTCCAGGTCCCGCCCGCGCACCGGCGGCAACGCCTCGGGCGGCGCATCGACCAGATAGGTCAGCGCGCCGTCGGCAACGACATCGACTTGCACGGTGGGGGAGTGCTCGGCGTGTTCCATTGGTGGCAGAATGGGACAGCGACGCCGCCAGCGCCAGCCCGTGTGCTGCCCGCAGGGGCAATTTCGTCTTGCGAGGTTTCGTTCATGTCGGATCCCGCCGATCTCACCGCCACCGCAGCCGCACGGCTGCTCCGCGCCGGGACGTTGCGGCCGGAGGCGCTGATGGACGCCTGCCTGGCACGCATCGCGGCGCGCGAGCCCGAGGTGCGGGCCTTCACGCACCTCGATCCCGCGCAGGCGCGCGGGGCCGCCGCCGCGGCGCGGCCGGGACCGCTGCACGGCCTGCCGATCGGCGTGAAGGACGTGCTCGATACCGCTGATATGCCGAGCGAATACGGCTCGCCGATCTGGCGCGGCTGGCGCCCCCGCGCGGACGCGGCCGCGGTTGCCTGGGCGCGCGCGGCCGGCGGCGCAGTGGTCGGCAAGACCGTCACCACGGAGTTCGCCACCCGCAAGCCGGGGCCGACCGCCAACCCGCGCAACCTCGGCCACACCCCGGGCGGGTCGAGCAGCGGCTCCGCGGCCGGCGTCGCGGCCGGCTTCTTCCCGCTCGCCTACGGCACCCAGACTGCCGGCAGCATCCTGCGCCCAGCCGCCTATTGCGGCGTGGTCGGCTACAAGCCGAGCTTCGGTACGCTCAATCGGTTCGGCATGAGGATCATGTCCGACAGCCTTGATACGATTGGTGTCATGGCCCGCAGCGTCGCCGACTGCGCGCTGTTCGCCTCCGCCGTGTCCGGGCGTGACCTGGGCGATCCTGGGGTCCGGGCGGAGCGGCCGCCGCGCATCGGCATCTGCCGCTCGCCAAGCTGGGACTTGGCGCTGCCGGAGACCGAGGCGCTGCTCGAGCGGGTGACGGCCGCGCTCGGCCGCGCCGGCGCGGCCGTGTCGCCGCGTGAGCTGCCTCCCGCCATCGCCGCCTTGACCACCGCGCACCCGGTGGTGATGAACAACGAGAGCGCCCGCGCGCTGGGCTGGGAACTGGCCACCGCGCCCGAGCAGATCAGCGAGGGTCTGCGCGAGCGGTTGGAGTTCGGCCTGTCGCGCAGCCCGGCCGAGCTGGCCGAGGGCTACGCGGCGTTCGCCGCGGCGCAGGCGGCATTTCCGGCCGCCACCGAGGGGCTCGACGTGCTGGTCACGCCGTCGGCGCCCGGCGAGGCGCCGAAAGGCCTCGATTGGACCGGCGATCCCGCGTTCAACCTGATCTGGACCAGCCTGCACGTGCCCTGCGTCACGGTGCCGGCGGGCGAGGGGCCGGACGGGTTGCCGCTGGGCATCCAGATCGTCGGCCGGCAGGGCGAGGACCGCGCGGTGCTGGCCTGGGCGCAATGGGTCGCCGCGGCGATCGCGTAGTGGCGGGAGGGACCAGTAACGGCCGGTAAACTTAATTGCCTCAGCCTCCGGGATGCTCACGGCAATCCTGCTATGAGCGAGCCGGAGGACCAAGGATGCGCTTGTGCATTCGCTGGTGCTTTCGGTGGGGCCGGTGGTGGGTGCGAGTAGTAATCGCACGCCGCCGTTCGCCGTCCCAACCGGTTGCGGCAGGGAGTCATTTTGGCTCTCCGCGCTTCCGGACTTTAGCCCGCGCCCGACGGTCTACGCAACAACCGCGTAGGGCAACAACCGCGTAGGGCGGATAAACGCAGCGCAATCCTCCTTCTTGGTAGCTCGCCGACGCCCGGGATCGCCGATGCATCGCAAGCGGCGGAATACGCTGCCCCCCGGGTCAAGCGCCCGGGGGCGTTGGCTTTTCCGCCCTACGGCGCTACGGCGCGATGCGGCAGCGGTGCCGCCTAGCGTGCCGCGCCCTCGGGCACCCACTCCGGCCGCAGCCGCGCCGGCAGCGTGCCCAGGCTCTCGGTGGTGTCGAAGTCGCGCAACACCGCGTCGTCCGCCATTTCCACCTCGGCGACCGATTCCAGGTGCTTGCCTACCAGGAACCGTGCCCCTGAATCTCCCGTAATCCCAAGAATTTCCGGGAAAAAGCTACGATCCCACAGCATCGGATTACCCTGCTTGCCGCGGAACGTCGGCAGCACGATGCGCCGCCCCTCGGTCGGGTCGTAGGTCGCCAGCAGCCGGTCGATCATCCGCCCGGTCACCAGCGGCATGTCGCCCAGGCACACGATCGCCGCCGCGCTCTCCGGCGGCACCGCGGCGATGCCGGCCTTCAGGCTGGCCGACAGCCCCTCGGCATAATCCGGCGCGTGCACGAACCGCACCGGCCGCCCGGCGAGCAGCTTCTCCACCTCCTCCGCCTGGTGGCCGAGCACCACCAGCACCGGCCGCGCACCTGAGGACAGCACGTTGTCCACCACCCGCGCGATCATCGGCTTGCCGGTGCGGTCGGGCAGCAGCAGCTTGTTGTGCGGCGCCATCCGCCGCGACCGCCCGGCGGCCAGCACCACCGCGGCGACCGTCGGCGCCGTGCGCGGTGCGATCCCGCTGCGCGGCGTGCTCGGGGCCTTCTCGCGCGGCAGCGGGCGGGTCTCGAACTCCTTCAGCAGCCCGCCGACCCCCATCCGCATCACGTCCGCCGAGGTCACGGCCATCCCGGCGAACAGCCGGGTCAGCACGAAGTCGATGCCGTTCAGCACCGGGCTGCGGGCGCAGCCGGGCAGCACCAGCGCCGGCCGCGCGCCGATGCGCCCGAGGCAGATCAGGTTGCCGGGATCAACCGGCATGCCGAAATGCAGGATCTCCCCACCGGCCCGCACGATCCCGGCCGGCCCCACGTCGCGCCGGTCCACCACCGCCGAGGCCCCGACCACCAGCAGCAGATCGGCCGGCCCCTGGTCGCCCCCGCCGGCGATCAGCCCTTCCAGCGCGCGGGCGATGGCCACCTCGTCGTGCGGACAGCGCACCGGCGGCAGCAGCGTGCCGGTCAGCCGGGTCACCCGCGCCTCGGTCGCGTCGATGGTCTTCTCGGTGACGCTGTCCTTCAACCCCGGCAGCTCGGTCACCACCAGCCCCACCTTGAGGTGGTGGAACGGCGCCAGCGTCAGTGCCGGACTGCCCTGGCGCGCCAGCGTCTCGGCGACCGTCAGCACCGTGCCCGGCACGGCGAACGGGATCACCTTGATGGTCGCCACCAGGTCCTTCGGCGCCACCACCGCATAGTCGGGCAGCGTGCCGATCGTCAGCGACTCGTCGATCGAGTTCAGCCGGTCGATCTTTGCCGCATCGACGCGCAGCAGCCCCGGCGTTTCGGCGACCAGGTTCACCCGCCCGGTGGCGGCGCGCGAGCGGGCGAGCAGCGGCGACAGCACGCACTGCGCCAGCCGGTCCGCGGCCAGGTCCTCCGGCACGTCGCCCGGATCGAGCTGCGCGACAACGATCTCGTCGCGTCCGGCGAGGCGGAGGGCGTCGATCGCCTCGGCGTCGAGCACAGTGCCCTTGCGGATCATCCGGTCGCCGGCGCGCAGGCTGTGCGCCATGATGGCGCCGCGTGCCTCGGCGAGCGGCACGGGGCCGAATTTCATCGGCGGACCGTCAGGCGACGGACCCCTCGCCGCGTACCTTCACCTCGCCCGCCCTTTGCGGGAGAGGTCGGCGAGCGAAGCGGTTGAGCCGCGAAGCGGATCAACGGTGAGGGTCGTGCTTGCGGCACGACCCTCACCCGCGTCGCTGCGCTCCACGACCTCTCCCGCCAGTGCGGGAGAGGTGTACCGGCGACGCGGCGACTCCTCGCACGACGACGCTCCGCGACAACCATCATGCGGCCGGCTTCATGCTGCCGCTGTCGGCCGGCTGCTTCTGCCCCAGCGGCGAGCCGCGGTGCGCGGCAACCACCTCGGCCACGATCGAGAGCGCGATCTCCGGCGCGGTCACCGCCTCGATGTTCAGCCCGACCGGGCCGCGGATGCGCACCATCTCCGCGTCCGTGTGCCCCAGCTCGCGCAGCCGCTTCAGCCGCGCCGCATGGGTGCGCCGCGAGCCGAGCGCGCCGATGTAGAACGCCGGCGACTTGAGCGCGTGGTCCAGCGCCGGGTCGTCCAGTTTGGGATCGTGCGTCAGCGTCACCACCGCGGTGCGCACGTCCGGGCGCAGCACCGCCATCGCCTCGTCCGGCCACCCGGTGGAGACGGTGACGTTGGGAAAGCGCTCGTCGGTGGCGAAGGCGCGGCGCGGATCGATCACGGTGACGGCAAAGCCGGTCGCGGCGGCGAACGGGACCAGCGCCTGGGCGATGTGCACCGCCCCGACCACGATCAGCCGGAGCGGCGGGTTGTAGACGTGCAGGAACCAGTCGTGCTCGCCGAGCCGGACGGTGCGGGTCTCGTCGTCGGCCAGCGCGGCGCGGGCGGCCTCGTTCAGCTCCGGGCTAGCGGCGGGATCGGGCAGCAGGCGCTGCACCCCGTCGGGCAGCCGGGTCCCCAGCACGATCGGCCGGCCGGCCCGCCTGGCGTCTTCCAGGGCGGCGAGGATGTCGGGGGTCATGGGGTTCTCCGAGGTGAGCGTGGGGCGGAAAAGCGAAGCGCATTCCGCCGGCCCGCGATGGCGGAATGCGCTACGCTGTTCCGCCCTACGCCGACCACGCCGACCGCGCCGACGCCGTTCACGCCAGCTTCTCCACGAACACCTTTACCTTTCCCCCGCAGGCCAGCCCGACCTCCCACGCCCGCTCGTGGGTCACGCCGAAATCCAGCAGTTGCGGCGCGCCCGTCTCGATCGTCTTCATCGCCGCCTCGGCGACCGCACCCTCGATGCAGCCGCCGGACACCGAGCCGGCCATCTTGCCCGAGGTTGTCACCGCCATCTGGCTGCCCGCCGGCCGCGGCGAGCTGCCCCAGGTCTCCGTCACCGTGGCGATCGCCACCGACTCGCCGGCCGCGCGCCACCGCGCCGCCTGGCCCAGCACGTCCTCGGCTTCCCCAGGGATCATTCCGGTGTTCATCGCAGAGCTCATGACGCCATCCTTTCGGGCACGCCCGCACGCCGGGCCGGCATCGGGCGAGACAGCAGTTCGACCAGCGCGCGCAGGCTGGCCAGGTTGTGTACGGGCCGAAACTCGTCCACGTGCGGCAGCATCGCGCGGATGCCCTGTGATTTTGGCTCGAAACCGCTCCAACGCAACAGCGGGTTCAGCCAGATCAGGCGGCGGCAGGAGCGGTGCAGCCGGTCCATGCTCTCCGCCAGCCCCTGCACCCCCTCCCGGTCGCGCGGCCGGTCCAGCCCGTCGGTGATCAGCAGCACCACCGCGCCCTGGCCCAGCACGCGGCGCGCCCAAAACCGGTTGAAGCTGTCCAATGCCTCGCCGATGCGCGTGCCGCCGGACCAGTCGGGCACGATATGCGCGACCATCTGGAACGCCACCTCGGGGTCGTGATGGCGGAGCTGGCGCGTGACGTTGGTCAGCCGCGTGCCGAACAGGAAGCCATGCACGCGGTCGCGGTCATTCGTCACCGCGTGCAGGAAATGCAGCAAAATCTGTGCATAGCGCGCCATCGAGCCGGAGATGTCGCACAGCACGACCAGCGGCGGCGGGCGCGTCCGGCGGCGGCTGCGGGCGATCGTCAGGATTTCTCCGCCGCGGCGCAGGCTGGCCCGGATGGTCCGCCGCAGGTCGGTCACCGGCCCCAGCGGGTCGGCACGCAGCCGCCGCGTCCGGCGCAGGTCGAGCGGCAGGGTCAGCCGCCGGATCTCCCGCTTGGCCTGCTCGATCTCGGCCGCGCTCATCGCCTCGAAATCCATCCGCTGCAGCCGCTCCTGGTCGGAGACGGTCAGCACTGCGTCCTGCACCGGCCGGTCCTCCGGCGGCGTTTGCGGCGGGCGCGGCGGGGCCATCGCCTCGGCGACGCGGCGGCTGCCGGCGGAGGGGCGCTCCTTTTTCTTCTCCTTCTGCGCCTCCAGCAGCGCCATCGCGGCGGCCTGGCGCGCGGCGGTGGGATCGCGCCAGAACAGCGCGAAGGCCTGGTCGAACACCTCCTGCTGCTCGTGGCGGTGCACCATCGCGGCGCGCAGCGCGGTGCGCGCTTGGATCTTGCTGGCGAGGTCGATCCGGGTCAGCGCCTGCTGTGCGGCGATGGTCTCGGCCGGGCCGACCGGCAGCCCGGCGCGCCGCAGCAGGCGGGCGAAGTGCAGCACGTTGGACGCGAGGGTGGGGGCGGCGAGGGGAGGGGCGTCGGAGGATGCCGCCGGAGTTGCAGGCGTCGAGTTCCCGAGCGGCGGAGCGGGAAGGGCGGAGGTCACAGCGCGGTCCGAACCGGAAAGGATACGGCCAGCTTAGCCCGGGTGCGGCGGCAGCGATATCCTGCGGGAACGCCGCAGCGGCCGATCGGCAGGGCGATCGGGCGAAGCAGCGGGCCTGTCCGGATGTCGCTGTCAATCGCGTCATGAAGCACGTTCCGGACGGGTGCGGGGTCGGAGGGTTGATTTGGGAAAACGCGGATTTGGGGTTTTGCGCGGGTGGCGCGGTCGGCTCGGGGTTCAAAGGGTTGATTTGGGAAAACGCGGATCCGGGATTTTGCGCGGGCGGCGCGGTCGGCTCGGGGTTCAAGGGGTTGATTTGGGAAAACGCGGATCCGGGGGTTTGCGCGGGTGGCGCGGCCGGCTCGGGGTTCAAGGGGTTGATTTGGGGAAACGCGGATTCGGGGTTTTGGGCGGATGGCGCGGTCGGCTCGGGGTTCAAAGGGTTGATTTGGGAAAACGCGGATCCGGGGTTTCGCGCGGGTGGCGCGGCCGGCTCGGGGTTCAAAGGGTTGATTTGGGAAAACGCGGATCCGGGATTTTGCGCGGGTGGCGCGGTCGGCTCGGGGTTCAAGGGGTTGATTTGGGAAAACGCGGATCCGGGGGTTTTGTGTGGGTGCCGCGGCGCCGGCGGTGGCGACAGGGTTGCTACGCGAACATGCGGATTTGGGTTTGCGGTGCATGTTGCCAGACGCTGGTCCGGCTGGTTGATGCACGCGCGCAACTCCGCCTTGCGCGCAGCGAAGGCGACCTGCCACAGGCAGACGCCGAGGTGGTGCGGCGGCACGATCTCGCGGATTGGGTCTGAGGCGATGCTGTTGGAAAAATTGTGCATGCGGGCAGGCCCCGGTTGAAATTGACTGACTCGGCCTGTTATATGGATTGACACTGTCGGCCATTCAAACTAACGTGCGCCTCGCTGTGCGGGGTGCGGTGACGTGCCTGGATGGACCCGGCTGTCGGCCGCTGCCGTCGTGGGGCCGGTGGGGAAGTCGGCCAGTTTGGCGGGAGGTCTTGATTGGGGTCTTGCCCGCGGGCCGATGCAGGTCGCCGGCTGCTTGTGAGGGCGGGATGGCACGCGGCAATGCAACGGTTTTCCACCGCAAAGCACGCAAAAAAAACGCCAACAGATCGGCGTTGCCCGATTGTCGGCACATGTTGTGGGTGGCAAGTGCTGACGGCGATTGCAGGGGACTGGGCAACCGGCTCGTCAGTGTGGCGGGAACAGTCGGTTCGCCTTGGTTGCATTTGCGTCATTTGTGTGCTTCGCGGTTAAATTTACTTGCTTGCCCGGACTTTTTTTGGCGCGTCGCGCGGATGACAGGGGCACGGATCGAGGCGCCTTGCGCGCGGTGATGTGTGCTTGCCTGGTGCAGCTTTGCGGGAACTCGCGGTGCCGCTGCGCCCGCGTGATCGACGCTCCGGCGGCAAACCGCGCGACCGTCCCGTTATCGCGAGGCGCGACGCGATGGGCGGTCACCGGTCCGCGGAGGTCCGCGCGCTCCGGGCAGTGGATCGCCGCGGCGCTGAGCCCCTGACAAGAAAGCGGGCCAAAGCCGTCTCCAACGTCGCCTCGGGGGAAAACGCGGCTGGACTGTTTTCATCCAGCGCGGGTCGGCGCCAGGCCCGTGTGGAATTCGCCGTGACCGGGGGCGGCTGGTCGAGCGCCGGTTCCAGGTTCCCGGTCGCCCTGGGCCGATCGGGTTGCCAAGCGGGGGAAAGCCGCCTAGAAACCGCGCCCCTGCTCCTTGCGGGGAGCGCACGGAGCGCGGGCGTAGCTCAGGGGTAGAGCACAACCTTGCCAAGGTTGGGGTCGAGGGTTCGAATCCCTTCGCCCGCTCCAGATCTTCCTCATCTTTTCAAAAACCTATGGGCTAATATCCAACTGCCTGCAAAGCTTCCTTGGTGCCTCGGCACCATGGCGGAACCGACGGGCCGCAAATCGCACCAATGGCATTGGCCTTGACCAGATCGCTTGGCGCCTTTCCTTGGTGGGCGTGGCCCGTAACCTCTGCAATCAACGGGGCCGCGTCCACATCGTTCGGTTCACTGTGGAGCAAGGCGTTCGTCTGCCGGTACCGGCATTGCGGCGCATCTTGGCGGCTGAAAACTGGCGATTACGTTTGGAACACGCCACTCGGCACGTCGGAAAACAGTGACGGATTGAGGCCTCTACGGGACCTCACTGACGCCTGTGCCAGAGCCGCATGATGTTCCTGCTTTGTCCGCTTATGCGTGCCAGGAGGGCGTATCGTTAGATCCGGCGTTACTGCCCAGGTAGCTGGACCGGTCAAACCAGCCTGAGATCCGCGATCAGGCGCATGGGGTCGGTGTTCAGAGTCTGGAGGACATCCCAGCCCTGCTTCCTGGCTGTCGAAAGGAGCGAGCGGATCACGCCAAACTCCTTCGCTCCGTCTTCGGAGCGGAAGCCGCCCGAAATCTTCTGCCGCAGCTTCATCATCCGCCCATCCCGTTCCGCCAGGTTGTTGGTAAAGGGCACCAGCGGATCGACGAGAAAGCGGAGCACGTCCTGCTTACGGGTGCTGAGACGCAGCAGCAGGTTGTGGCCAACCCGTCGCGGCGGACGGCCGCGGCGCCTGGCCTTCACTTCGGCAGAGATCAGCGTGGGCTGTGCCTCATGGAACGCGAAGCCGTCGGTGAGAATGGCGTCGTAACTACGCTCGAACAGCGCGATCAGACCCGGCTTCAGCGCGACGCCCCGCTCGCGCGCGAGGTTCGTCGCGTGGCAGGCACGGCGCAACAGGCCTTGCATCTTGCGCGCCCAGTCTTCCTTCTCGATCTCGACCAGCGCCTTCAGTTCCCGCAGATGGTGCGCGTTGCACAGCGCATGCAGCACGCCTTTCAGGGTGTAGTACGGCTTCCAGTGGTCGTGCACGACAATGCCGGTGACATGCCCCAGCAGGCTGCCGCGCCGCGGCGAGACGCGGTAGAATGTGAGCAGGACGGTCGAGGCAATGTGCAGCCACTGCGTCTTGCCGCCAATCCGAAAGCCGGTTTCATCCATATGTTTGACCGGCGCTGCCGCCACGTGGTCACGCACGGCATCAGCGAAGGACTGGAAGCGCTGGGCGCAGTCCTGGCTGATCCGGGCGATGGTCGCGGTAACGAGATGTACGCCGAACAGATCGGCCATCGCCTCGGCGAGACGCTTCTCGGGCAGCAACTGATAGTGCAGGAGATAGAGCACGAAGGCGCCGATCCGCTTGCCGTACTGCACCGGCGCGGCGATGCCTTCGGGAAAGGCCGCCCGGGTCTGCGTGCCGCAGGCCGCGCAACAGCAGCCATACGCGCGGTGTTCGGTGACGATCAGAGGTCGCGGTTCGGGGATATCGAACACCTGCCGGGCGACATGGTCCGTCGCCATTGCCGCGGTCAACGCCGCGCCGCACGCCGTGCAGGTCGTTGGATAATGCTCGATGGTGGCATCGGGTGTTTCCGTCCGCCGCAACGTCTGGCCCGGATGGCCCTTCTGCCCTCCGGTCTTCTTGCCCGACGGTTCCCGCAGACTGCTGACCCGCGGCGGCTTCTTCAGCCCGTCGCTGGACGGCGGCTTGCCGCTGTTGCTGCTGTTCAACCCAAGCCGGCGCTCCAATTCGGCAATACGTGCCTCTTGCGCCAGCAACAGCGCGATGAGGTCGTCTTTCGAGAGCTGGCTGAGCGCGGTGCGATCCACCAACTCCTTGGAATCGACAATCCAGCTCCTTGTCAAACAAAATCTATGCCGGATTCGCCGCTAACCTACTATATCTGCGCCGCTCGGCCGTTTGTCCCTCCGTATCGTCGTCGGGATGTGGCCGCAGCTGCGGACCTGTGCTGTTACGATCCGGCCATCTCAACGGAATGCCGCGCCTACACCGCTCCGCGCCAACGCCGCGCGAACCGCCGCGGCAACGGGCGCAGTTAGATCATCGACCGCCCGGCTCATGCCAGCCGCCATCGAGGCATCGGAGCTTCCCGTACTCGACTCCGTCAGCGACACACGCTCTCCCGCGAGCGAGACAAGGCTGGCAGGGTCAACCAGCCGCCAGCGCGCCACGAGCACCACCATCCCATCGGCGCGCGGCTCGAAGTCATCGATGTCGACAAAGACCCGCAACGTCGGCCGATCCAACGGAGCGATCCTGGTCACCACCAGGCCCGGTAACCGTTGCTGCAGATCCAACGTCAGCGCCCGGGTCACGCCGACAGATAGGTGTTCGCCCCAACGGCCGGTCAGGCTGGGTGCAACCACGTTGTCCGAACGGCGCACCATAAGGTCGGAGACATCCAGGTAGTCCGGCAGCAAAACCGGTTTTACTTCCACCACCGGCCGTCCGATCAGCGGCTGGGCACTGGCGCTCATTATCGGAGGCGGGCCGATCACATACGTCACCGGCGGCGGAGGGCCCGAGCCGCATGCCGTGAGGACAAATCCAATCGCGGCGAGGGCGCTGGCTGCCCGCCGCCGCGAGCCTGGGATGCTCCTCATTGGCCGCTCCTGCCGCGCAACACGACACTGGGATCGCGATCGAGCGTTCGTGCCAATTCGCGCAAAGAGGCAGCGGTGGCTGCAATGTCCCGCATCGACGCCTCCAGATTGCCGCGGAACTCCGACCGTGGCTCGGCCAGATTGTTCAGCGTCGAGAGCAGCGTGTTGGCCTGCTGCGTCACGCGATCTGCCGACTGTACCAGATGCGCGATATCCGCGCTGCGGTCATCGATCTGGTGCGTTGTGTCGGTCAGTAAAGCGTCGGCATTCTCAAGGGTGTGTGATATTTCAGGACGTAACTGACCGATCGCCGTCTGAACAACTTCCATGGTACGCGTGGCGGTGTCGAATCCCCGCTCAATGCTGTCCGCCAACGGGTCGACCCGCGAATCCAGGTGGCTGGCAAGTCGTTCGATCGCTTCAAGAGCCTGCAGCATTCTCTGGCTCAACTCCCGGAGCGGCAATTCGGAAACCGACGCGCGGAGACGTTCGAGATCGGACGGCAGGGCCGGAATCTGCGGTACGCCGAAGGTGTTGTCGGGTGCCAGGTGGACTGGCGTGCCGGGAAGGAAATCGAGATCGACCCGCAACTGGCCGGTGACGAAACTCTGCAAGTTGAGCTGCGCCCGCAGCCCTTGTTCCACAGCTCGATCGGTACTCAGCGACCCCACC
Source organism: uncultured Alphaproteobacteria bacterium (assembly GCA_963773345.1). Lineage (GTDB taxonomy): Bacteria > Pseudomonadota > Alphaproteobacteria > Acetobacterales > Acetobacteraceae > Palsa-883. The sequence goes on from CAVZBG010000012.1 coordinate 55,099, forward strand.
ACCAGCCTTTGCCCATTCAGCGTCACCTGCTCGGGCATGACTTCGAGGATGACCGGGATCCGTGCCCGGCCCGAGGATAAAAGTTGCAGCTCGATATGCCGCACCGATCCTACCTGCACGCCACGGAAGGTCACCGGTGCACCAACTTCGAGCCCGGCCACCGAATTCTCGAAGAACACCACCGCACGGTATTTGTGGGCGAACAAGTCCGAGCCGCCAAAGAACAGAATGGCGGCAACGACAAGCGCCAGCGCACCCAGTACGAAGCCGCCGACGATTGTGGCCCTATTGCTGGCCATCCCGTGTCTCCTTCAGGTCGCTCCGGTCCGAGCGACCGCGCGTCATGAAGGCGCGCACGGTCGGGTTGTCGCACGCATCGCGCAACGTTCGCGGCGCGCCATGCGCGATGGCCGTGTGCGTTTCGGCGTCCAGAAACACACCGTCGTCGCAAATGGCGAACAGGCTGGCCAGCTCGTGGCTGACAATCACGATCGTGGCGCCCAGTCCGTCGCGCAGTTCCAGGATCAGGTCGTCCAGACGCCTTGACGTGACCGGGTCCAGGCCGGCCGAGGGCTCATCGAAAAACAACACGTCGGGGTCGAGAGAAAGCGCACGCGCAAGTCCCGCGCGTTTGCGCATGCCGCCGGACAGTTCCGCAGGCATCCTCTCGCCGGCGTCAGCGAGCCCGACCAGCGACAGTTTCAGCTTGACCAGCGCATCGATTTCGGCCGGATGCAATCGGGTGAACATCTGCATCGGCAGCGCGACGTTTTCCGCCACGGTCATCGAACTCCACAGCGCGCCGCTTTGAAACAGCACGCCGAAGCGCCGTCCGATCTCGATCCGGTGTGCATCGGTGGCCGCCCAGTAGTCGTCGTTCTCCACCAGCACGGTGCCTGCGAACGGGCGCAGCAGGCCGATCATGGCCCGCAGTACCGTGCTCTTGCCGCAGCCGCTGCCGCCCATGATCGCAAACACCGATCCGCGGGGGACAGAGAAGCAAAGTTCGCGCTGAATTACCCGATTGCCGTAACCCACGGTCAGGTGCCGCGCTTGCAGGTAGGGTTCGACTTGCATGGCGCTCATGTGTCAAACCCCGAGCGCATTGGTGCACACGGCGAAAATCGCGTCGAGTGCGATGATGCCGATGATGCCGACGACCACCGCGGTGGTGGCGGCACGGCCGACATCGGCGGCGCTGCGCCCGGCGCGCAGGCCGATGTGGCAGCCTGCCAGGGCAACCAGCGCGCCGAAGAAGACGCTTTTCGTCAGCCCGATGATGAAATGGCGCGCGGCAATCGCTTTGCGAGTCTCCTCGATATAGCTGGTGGCACTCAGGTCCAGGACCGACATGCTGACGACCAACCCGCCGAGCAATCCGACGGCGCAGGCGTAGCAGTAGAGCAATGGCAGCATGCCGACCAATGCGGCCACTCTCGGCTGCACCAGGAAGTCGAATACCGGAATGCCGAAGACTTCCAGCGCGTCGATTTCCTCATTACCCTGCATGGTGGCGATATGGGCGGCGAAGGCGCCCCCGGTTCGCCCGGCCATGACGATCGCCGTCATGATCGCGGCCAGTTCCCGCACCAGGGCGATGCCGACCAGATCGGCGACGTAAATCTGGGCACCGAATTGGCGCAGCTCGACGGCACCGACGAAGGCCAGGATAGCGCCGACCAATCCATTGGCGATGCCGACAATGATCAGTGCGCCGGGTCCCGCCTCGCTCATCAGCTCCACCACATCGACAGCCCGGGTCCATACGCGGCCGCCCAGTGCGGCCACGGCGTGCAGGACCGTCTCGCCGAGTAATTGGCTGATGGCGCCGAGGCTCGCCTGAATCGAAAGGGCGCCGCGGCCCACACGTTCCAGCAGCGATGCGCCACGAGCGTGAACGCAGGGCATTGCCTCGCTCCCGGCTGCCAAGGCCAGCAAGCGCCGGGCTGCCGCGGGTACGCTGCTGTCGTCGAATTCGATCCGTTGCCTGGCGCAGACCTGCCGCAAGTCTTGCAAGAAGACGATCAGGGCACTGTCCCATCGCCCGAGCTGCGACGTGTCGATCCGGAGACGTTCGAGCGGCTTGGCTTCGGCGAGAAGACTGCTGATCAGTGCCGGATCGCGCAGGCCGGTTTCTCGAGCGATCCAACGGCCGGAGACATGCAATTGCGCATCCGAGCCATTTCGTTCCATCTTCCAGCCCGGAGGTGGTATATCGGCGTTCAAGGAGCGCGACGTCACAGGCCCCATTGATCGTGCCGTGTCGCGCACCTGATTACTCATTGACCAGCTCGTCTCCGCTGGCGCCGGCATATAGTCCTTGAGGCAGGCGGGCCAACAAATCCATGTCCCGGCGGCACGCTTCTCCGAATGGCCGAAGGACATTCGAATTGCGCATATGCTTCTCATCCACGGCCATTTCACTTAAATTCGCAACCGGTGCTTCATAGGTTTCAATGATTTTTGTCATGACCTCCTCCGCCGCCAGTATCACGTGAACCGAGCGAACAGCCGCAAGTTACTGATCAAGGCATAGATGTGAACGAACGTCGCCGCATCAGGTCACGCATGTGCTGCCACCTCCTCTCTCTGGACGCGGGTCTCGGAAGATTCCGGCTCTTTGATCCGGAACCAGGCGACATACAGGGCAGGCAGGAAGATCAGCGTCAGCACGGTTGCCACGGCAAGCCCGCCGATGATCGAGAACGCCATCGGCCCCCAGAACACCGTCGGCGCAATCGGGATCATGCCCAGCGTGGCCGCGGATGCGGTCAGCAGGATCGGGCGGGTGCGGTGGATCGCGGCGGTCACGACCGCGTCCCAGGGATGACTGCCGGCCGCCCTCTCATGCTCGACCTGGTCGATCAGGATGACCGAGTTGCGGGCGATCATGCCGGTCAGCGCCAGTATGCCCAGCATAGCGACGAACCCAAGCGGAGCCTGCGCGATCAGCAAGGCTGCGACCACCCCGATCAATCCCAGCGGCGCCACGCTCAACACCAACAGCACGCGCTGGAAGCTCTGCAACTGGAACATCAGGATGGTCAGCACAAGCAACAGCATCAGCGGCAGAACCGCCTTGACGGATGCCTGCGCCTTCGCGCTCTCTTCCACAGATCCGCCCGTTTCGATCCGGTAGCCGCTCAGCAGCGTTGCGGCGAACTGATCGATAGCCGGCTGGACTTGTTGCGTCACCGTCGCCGGCAGCACGCCTTGCACCACGTCCGCCTGCACAGTCAGGGTCGGCACCCGGTCGCGCCGCCAGACGATCGGGTATTCCTGCTTATATGCGAACGTGGCGATCTGCCGCAACGGTACAACCTTGCCGTTCCGTAGCGGAATTTGCAACGAACGGATCAATTCGAGCGAGGTCCGCTGTCCCTGCACGGCGCGCTCGACCACATCGACCAGATAGATGCTGTCGCGCACCTGCGTGACCGTGGTGCCGGACACGACGGCATTCAGTGCCTGCGCGACATCCTCGGAACTCAACCCAAGCTGCCGCGCCTGCTCCTGATCGATGTTGATGCGCATGGACCGGGCCGGCTCGATCCAATCGAAGTTGACATGGCGCGACAGCGGATTGGCCCCGATTCGCTCGGCGACCTGCATGGCGATTGCGTGCACGCGGTTCAGGTCCGGTCCGCTCACCCGGAACTTGATCGGCCAGCCGACGGGGGGACCGAGTTCAAGCGGATAGACGCGGGCGACCACCCCCGGGAAGCGCTCCGCGAGCGTCTTCTCCAGGCGCTCGCGCACCTGGTCGCGTTCCTTCAGACCCTTGGTCACCACGACCGATTGGGCAAAGTAGTCGTTCGGCAGCGCAACATCGAGCGGCAGATAGAAGCGGATCGCGCCCTGCCCAACATAGGTGGAGAAGCGCTCGATATCCGGATCCTTGCCAAGTACCGCGTCGAACGCCGTCGCCACGTCGCGCGTGGCGTAGATCGAGGCATTATCCTGCAGCTTCAGATCCACCAGCAGTTCCGGCCGGTCGGATGACGGGAAGAATTGCTCGGGGATGAAACGGATTCCGTACACCGCAGCCGCGAACAAGCAAGCCGTGACAATGATTGTTAGCCATTTCGCCCGCATCGCCGCCAGCAAGCAGCTTCGGTAGAGGCGCATCGCCGCGCCCAGTGTCTCGCCGTGCGGCTGCTTCGGCGGGCGCAGCAGTGCCAGGCCGGCCACCGGCGCGCAGATGCCGGAAACGATCCAGGAGGCCAGCAGCGCCAGCGCCACGACGGCGAAGAGGGAATAGGTATACTCGCCGGCGTCGCTGCGGGCGAAGCCGACCGGTACGAAGCCTGCAATTGTCACCAGCGTGCCGGTGAGCCGCGGATAAGCCGTGGATTCATAGGCGAAGATCGCCGCCCGTTCCTTGGTATCCCCGCGTTCCAGGCGGAAGACCATGCTCTCTATGGTGATCATCGCATCGTCCACCAACAGGCCGAGCGCGATGATGAGAGCGCCGAGCGAGATGCGCTGAAGGTCGATGGAGAACACGCCCATTGCTGCGAACACGATCGCGAGCACCAGCGGGATCGAGACCACGACGATCGCGCCGGCGCGCAGGCCGAGACTGACCATGCTCACCACCAGAACGATGGCGATGGCCTCCCACAGCGCTTCCATGAAATCGTTGATCGCGTGCCCGACGGTATCGGGCTGGTTGGCGACCATCACCGGCTCGATGCCGATCGGCAGATTGGCCTTCAGCTCCTGCATGGTCTGCTGGATGTTGCGGCCGAGCGCGAGCACGTCACCGCCGTCGCGCATGGAAATCGCCAGGCCCAGGCCAGGCTTGCCATTGATGCGGAAAATCGGCTGCGGGGGATCGGCAACGCCCCGCCGGACGTCCGCGATGTCGGCCAGCCGTATGATCCGGTTGCCCACGGCGAAGTTCATGGCCAGGATGTCTTTTTCGGATTTGAAGGCACCGCTGACCCGCAGCACGATGGTCTCGTGATCGGTGGTGATGACCCCCGAAGGAGCGACCGCGTTCTGTGCCTGCAACGCCGCTGCAAGCTCCGAGGCATTGAGTCCGTAGCCGGCCAATTTCGCGGGCGAGAACTCGATATAGATGCGTTCGGGCTGGTCGCCGATCAGGTCCACCTTGGAGACATCCGGCACTTGCAGCAGCCGCGACCGGATTTCCTCGACGTAGTCGCGTAGTTCACGGCTGGTAAAGCCATCGGCGGTGAAGCCATAGATAATGCCGTAGGTGTCGCCGAATTCGTCGTCTGCGACCGGCCCGATGACGCCCTGGGGCAGGGTCAGCTCGATGTCTTTGATCTTCTTGCGCACCTGGTACCAGGTGTCGGCAACCACCTTCGGCCCGCTCGATCCCTTCAGGTACACGAAGACGGTCGATTGCCCCGCCTTGGTGTAGCTCTTCAGGTAATCGAGGTGTGGCGTCTCCTGTAGCTTGCGCTCGATGCGTTCGGTGACCTGCAGCAGTGTGTCATCGAGCGTCGCGCCGGGCCATTCCGTGTGGACCACCATGGTCTTGATGGTGAAGGTCGGATCCTCGTTGCGCCCGAGCCGCGTATAGGAGGCGACGCCGATCACCACGAGCATCAGCATGAAGTAGTATACCAGCGAGCGATGCGAGATCGCCCAGCCCGTAAGGTTGAAGCCTTTCATGTCGCGGCTCCTTCGAGACGGACTTTCTGTCCTGGCCGCAGCGCATGGACGCCGGCAGTTACCACCCGCTCGCCGCCCACAAGCCCGTCCGAGACGACGATGCTGTCGGACCCGCCACGCCGTATCGTCACCGTGCGCAGTGACACTTCCTGCGTCTTGGGATCGACCACCCAGATGGCCGGCTTGTCATCCACGGTAGTCAGGGCGGTGGCGGGAAGTTCGATGCCGCGCTCTGCGATCTCGTGCGCCTGCCCGATCACGGTCGCGCCCAGCCGCATGGAGGCGGGTGGCCGATCCAAAGCGATTTTGACCTGGTAGCTTCGGGTCACCGGATCCGCCTGCGGTGAGGTTTCCCGAACGTGCCCGGTGGCCTGGATGTTCGGATCGTCGGTGAGTGCGACGGTGACGGTCACGTCCCGCTGCAGACGCCGCATCAGGCTGTCGGGCACGTCGAAGACCGCGTCGAGCCCGTTATGCTGCGCGACAGTCACGATCATCTGGCCGGCGCGTACCACCTCGCCGGGCTCGGCGCCGGTGGCGGTCGCCACGCCCGCGGCGTCTGCCGTCAACCGGGTGTAGCCGAGCTGGTCCTCGGCATTGTGTACCTGGGCTGCGGCCGCATCGACCGCAGCTTTCGCGGTCAGGAATGTTTTTTGCGCAGAATCAAACTCCACCCGGGTGGTCCACCCCTGATTCACCAGCGTCTGCTGGCGTTGCAGATTGTTCGTGGCTTCCCGGAGCGAGGCCTGCGCGGCGGCGAGCAGCGCTTGCGCGGTCCGAAGCCCGTCCCGCTGGGGAAGCGGGTCCAATTCGGCGACGACATCGTCCGGCTGGAGTTCCTGGCCTATGTTGACGTGGCGCACCAGCATCCGGCCGTCGATGCGGAACGCGAGGTTCTCCTCGGTGCGCGCACGGATGTGGCCGGTAAGCGTTTCCAGTTCTCCCTCGTTCTGAAGCGTGGCCACAACGGTCCGGACTGGCCGGATCTCCGCGGCCGGCGGCGCTTTCTTGTTGCACGCGCTCAAGAAAACCACGCTGCAACACGCGAGAGCGATCAGGGGTTTCATGCGACAGCCTCCTTCTTGTTCGCGCGGTGCCGAGGAGAACGGCTGGCGACCTCGGTGGGTCGGGAACTACTGAGCGTGGCGTCGCCCGCGCCACGGGTGGAACCGCCTTAGTTCATCGCCGCAACCGTCTCGCGGCGGGCATTGCGCCCTGCCGGGGGAGCGAGCAGGTGTTCCACCCTGGCGAGCCTGTGCTTTTGTTCTGCCGTGAGATCGGGCCGCCGGATCGCCCTGAGGCGGTGCAGCGTTTCAAGCACGAGGCGGCGGTCCTCGGCGGTGGCGGCGAGTTTCGGCAGAGCTTCGATGGCACGGGCCTCATCCATGTGCATGATGAGGAGCTGCTGATGAACGATGTCCCGGAACCGTGCGAAGTCCGGACAATGCTCCGGCGGCACCATCTGGCGGATGTGCTGCAAGGCCGCAAACTCCCGGTCATCCACCGCACCGGTCGGCTCCAGGATGTAAGCCTGAGCGCGCACAAATGCCTCAACGACGCCGCCTTGCTCAATGGCGGTTTGCAGCTCGGCACGCAGCCGATTGGCGGTGGTGTCGCGCGCCGCATCGCGTGCTATGCGCCGGCGTACATCGGCGTTCCCGGCATTCAGGCCCACCAGCGACTGCAGCAGGGGGGAGCCGTAAAGAGCAAGAAAGACTTGCTCCGCAAGCGCATCCCGTGTTTGGCCCCATAACTTCCAGCTCGTCTCGATCCAATCCGATGCGAGGCGTTCGATCGCAAACAGGGGGTTATCCGGCGCGGCGGGACGCCGGTCTTGTCGGGCGGCTTCGGCAAGCGACGCGATGGCTGCCACGAACGGGTTGCGGTCGGAGAAGAAGCCGAAGCCAAACCGGTTGGGGTGCATTTCGCGTATGGCATCGGCGATGGCCGGCGTTACGGCCGCGCGGACCGCCGGGCGGACCAAGGTCTGGTATAAACTCTCGTTCACCTCGGACAGTCTTGCCACCGTCGCAAACCGACGGTCATCCTCCACATCGTTGCAGCCAAGCGCGCGGATGTCGTTCAACGTCCGTCTTTCCAGGGCGAAGTGGTAGCGGCCCTGCACCAGCTTCTGTTTTTCGGAATCCTGCTCGGCTTCGGTGATCACCGCCTCATAAAGCCCGGGCGGCAGGAGATCGATCAGGTCCATGCACTGGACGAGCTCGGCGTCTTCCTTGGTTGCCACCTGTCCCGAGACGAAGATGCCAAGATGGCCAATGGTCTGGTGCAGGGTGTAAACGATCGTCTGGCCGTTGGCGACGATCTCATCCTCATGATCGTAGAGGTCGAGGATCCAGTCAAGCGCCTGCGGCGGTGGGGTGATGTCATCGCCCCAAGAGCAGAAGACGATGATCGGTGAGGTGATGTTGCGCAGGTCGATACGCAGCCCGTCCGAGGTGCGGAGCTGGCCGGTGGAGAGCCTGTTGCCGACGAACAGATTGTCGACGATGTACTGCATTTCGTCGGCATTCGTCAGGACCGGACATCCCCACCATTTTTCGAATTCAAGGAACCGGGGCGGCTCGGTGTCGATGTTGGCGTAGACGTGGTAGAGCTTTTTCCAGAGCGCATTGTCGGGATGCATCGACTCGAAATTGGCGACCAGGCTGGCGCCGTCGAAGATGCCGTCGCCAAGATCTCCTGCGAGCGATGTCAGCCAGGTTCCGCCGAGAAGGCCGCCGAGATAGCGCATCGGCGCCTTGCCGCGGATGCCGGCCCAATACGAAAGTGGCGAGCCGGCGAGCAGGATCGGTCCGGGCAGGTCCGGACGCATTGCGCAGGCCATCATGACCTGCCATCCGGCCTGGCAGTTGCCGATCAAGGCAGGCTTGCCACTGGATTTCTTGTGGCGGGCTGCCACCGTCTCGATGAAGTGCGTTTCTGCGCGGCATACGTCTTCCACGGTCTGTTCGGGGACGGGCTTCGGCAGGAAGCCCACGAAATAGCATGGGTGGCCCGCTGCCAGTGCTTCGCCGATCTCGCTGTCATGTTTCATGCCACCGATGCCAGGTACCTGGCCGGCACGCGGATCGAAGACGATGAAGGGGCGCTTGTCTTCGTCGACGGCCATGCCGGCCGGGGGGATGATCCGCGCCAGGCCATAGTTGACCGGCCGTTCCAGCGTGCGTCCGTCGATCAGCAGCTCGGCATCGAATGTCAGGACATGCGGCGCCTCGCGGGCGTTCTGTTCGAAGAAGTTGTTGCCGCGCTGGCGAAGCACATCGACAAGCAGGATGGCCCGCTGAAAGGCGTCGATGCAGTATTCCGACACGGGATCGGCCGGTGAAAGCAACGGCATGCCGGCCGGATTTGGGGTTGTCATTGTCAGCCTCCGATCATTGGTACTGATAAACACCACGGCCCGTCTTGCGGCCGAGATATCCCGCCTCAACCATTTCCCGCAGGTTGGGGCAGGGGCGGTACTTGTCGTCGCCAAGCTCGTGATGCAGCACTTCCATCACCGACAGCAGCACGTCCAATCCGATCAGATCGGCGAGCGCCAGGGGCCCCATCGGATGATTGCACCCGAGCTTCATCCCCTGGTCGATCTCCTCGGCGCTGGCGTCGCCCTCCGCAAGCGCGAAAAACGCCTCGTTGATCATGGGAAGCAGCAGCCGGTTGACCACGAAACCAGGCATGTTCTTGACGGTGATCGGCGTCTTGCCGAGCTTTCGCACAAAGTCGATCGCCGCGTCGTGCGTTTCGGCGGTGGTCTGCAGGCCGCGCACCACTTCGACCAGCTTCATCACCGGCACCGGATTGAAGAAGTGCAACCCGATGAATCGGCCGGGATTGGAAACGCACGCGGCAAGCATGGTGATGGAGACCGAGGATGTGTTCGTGCTGATGATCGCATCGGGCCGCACCACCTTATCCACCGCTTGCAGAATTTTTTCCTTGAGTTCCGCGTTTTCGGATGCGGCCTCAACGACGAGATCGGCCATTGCGAGTGCGCTGTTGTCGGTGCCGGTCTTGATGAGGCTGAGTGCTTCCTGCCTGGCTCCCGGGCTCATCTGCCCCTTCGCGACGAGCCGGTCGTAACCTGAGCCAATGCGTTCCACCGCCTTGCTCAGGACAGTTTGGTTGATGTCGATCAGGATCACCTGACATCCGGTGGCGGCGGCCACCTGCGCGATGCCGGTGCCCATCGTGCCGGCACCGATGACAGCGATCGTCTGGACAGACATTGTCGTGCTCCTTCGCTAGTTCGTGCGGTCCGCGTCGGAAGCGGGTCCGCAATTCTTCATGCCGGAAGTCCTGCGCCGGGTCGGAAGCGTTGAGCCGGATGCCGGAACGATCGTCACGCCATCGGCGAATTTCCGGCTCATCGTCAGATGCCGGTGCGGCATGGGTAGTACCCGAACCGGGCGTACGACTTTGACCTGGATCAAACGGCGGGTTGTCCGTCAGGGCCAGCGCGGTTCCTCGGACGAGTCCGGGCAAAGCCGGACCCGGCCGGACAAGAGTGGCGGCGGCATTCATCGTAGACCTCGGGCGCGTGTTGCTCCGGCCCCTTGGGGGCGGCGGTAGCCTGGTCGATTGGGCCTTGAATATATACGTCCTCGGATGTATGTAAAGGGGAGATTGCGAGGAAAGGCCATGCGACGCACCAAAGCCGAAGCAGAGCAGACCCGCGACGCCATCATGGCGGCGGCCGTCACCGTCTTTCTGGAGCGGGGCTTCGCCCGTGCCACCTTCGATGAGATCGCTCGGACCGCCGGTGTGACCCGCGGCGCCGTCTACTGGCACTTCAACAACAAGCTGGAGATCTTCGACGCGTTGGAAAGGCGTGCCGATCTGCCGAATGAGGAGTTCGCCAACCGTCTCAGAGCGCGCCTTGCCTCTAACTCCGGCCTCGATCCGCTGGATGAGTTGGCACGTACAATCCGTGAGGGGGTGCAAGCGTTCGAAGCCAATACTGAACGCCGGCGCATTGTCACGATTCTGTCGCTGCGCTGCGAATATGTCGGCGAGATGTTGCCCGCCTTGGAGCGCCGGCAAAGCGCCGACGCGGCGATGCAACAGCTCTTCGTCGATGTCATAGCGTCGGCTGCCGCTCAGGGCCGGCTGGTGCCCGGATGGTCGTCCGCTGTAGCGGGGCGTGCCCTGTTCCTGTTGGTCAATGGCTGTGTCGAACATTACCTGCGTGCGCCAGGAGAAGTTCGGCTGGAGACCGAGATGATGTCCCTGGTATCGGCATTTCTCGCCTCCATCCGTTTGCCTCTGGCCGTCGATGCCGAGCGATGAGAGGAAGATCGGAACGGCAGGGTCGAGGCCAGCGTGATCCGCTGCCGTCTCGATGAGACCAGTGACCGCGGCGCTGGCTTCCGGTCGGGAGCACATCATTCCAGTGCCGGCGGACATGTCTTGCGCTCCTTCGCTGAACTCGTGTTGCCCGCATCCGGGCCAGACCGGTCATCACATCCACGGGGTTCGAGGCGACGACCAGCACGGCGTCCGGCGCGGCGGCACCCACCTTTGGAACAACCTCGCGGAATATGGAGGCGTTCCGATCCAGCAATCGAAGGAGGGTTTCGCCTGGTCGCTGTGCCACGCGGCAACCGAGCAGGACGACCCCGGCCCCCGCCAGGTCTTCACAGTGCCCGGCGGCAACGCGGGTCGGCGATAGAAACTGCCCCGCGGGCGAAATGTCGTCCGCCTGCGCGTGCGCCAATTTCTCGTTGACGTCAACGAAGACCACTTCGCTCGCCGCTCCGAGCAGTACCGATGGCACACGCGGCGCTGCTGCCGGCCATACCCGCACCAACTGCACCAGCTTTCATCGCATGTCCTCCCAACCTGGGCTGTCCCTGAGCTGTTCGGCCGTGGTTCGCCGGCGCGAGATGTCGGTCTAGATACGGCCACCGCTTCGGGTTACCCGAGGATGTGATATCCGCCATCGACATAAACCGTTTCTCCCGTGATCAGTTTGGCGAAATCAGTCGCCAGGAAAGCCGTCGCGGCACCAACATCCTCTATACTGACGCGGTTTTTCGCGGGCGCGAGTTTCGCGGCGCGATCGATAAAATCATCGAAATGATCAATCCCGGATGCAGCGCGCGTCTTCACCGGCCCCGGCGAGATGGCGTGCACGCGTATCTGCTTTGGTCCCAGCTCGTAAGCGAGATAGCGCACGACGCTTTCCAGTGCAGCCTTCACCGGACCCATCACGTTGTAATGCTCGACAACCTTTTCCGCACCGTAATAGCTCATGGTGAAAAGGGCGCCGCCATCCCGCATCAGCGGCTCCGCCAGACGCGCCATGCGTATGAACGAATGACATGAGACATCCATGGCCAGGAGGAAGCCGTCGCGCGAGCAATCGCAGAGGCGGCCATGCAAGTCTTCCTTCGGTGCAAAGGCGATGGCGTGAAGCGCGAAATCAATCTTGCCCCAGGTTCGCTCCATCTCGTCGAACACTGCGTCAAGCTGGCCCGGTACCATCACATCGCAAGGCAGAAAAATCGGCGCCTCGAGTTCCTTCGCGAGTGGCTCCACGTAGGGTTTCGCTTTTTCATCGAGATAAGTGATGGCGAGGTCAGCGCCGAGAGTCCGGAACCCGAGTGCGCATCCGTAGGCGAGCGAGTGCTCATTGGCGATGCCGAGGACAAGCCCCCTTCTGCCCATGAGTGGCTTGGGTGAGACGTCGATCATGAGTGATTCTCCCGATAGGGACTACGAGGCGACGAGCCCGGTCCGAAGGAGGGATCCCCGCCACGCACCTGGAGAACCTTGATCGTCTGGCGAGCGATCGTTCGCTCTTCGTCGGTCGGGATCGCCCAAACGGGCACACGGCTTGCTTCAGTGGAAATTCGCTCTGTTCCGCGCTCGTTGGCCGCCGGATCGAGAACCACCCCAAGCCAGGAGGCTTTCTCGCAGACACGCCGGCGGATCTCGGGTGCGTGTTCACCGATCCCGGCCGTAAAAACCAGGCCATCAAGCCCGCCAAGCACCGCGACCAGAGCGCCCAGCTCACGGGCAATCCGATACACAAACAGATCGACCGCCTGCTCGGCGCGCGGGTCGCGCGAGGCAAGCAATTCGCGCATGTCGTTGCTTATTCCGGACACGCCAAGAAGTCCGCTCTGGTGATAGAGCAACCTCTCGATCCCATCGATGCTCATTTTGCGCTCGCGTAGGAGATAAAGGATCACCCCGGGATCGAGCGCGCCGCAGCGCGTGCCCATCGGCAGCCCGTCGAGCGCGGTAAAGCCCATGGTGGTGTCGATGCTCTTCCCGTCGCGCATGGCGCACAGGCTGGCGCCTGAGCCGAGGTGGGCGACGACAACCCGCCCGCGGACCACGTCCGGGTCTCGTTCGCGCAGGGCGGAAGCGATGTAATCATAGGAAAGCCCGTGGAAGCCGTAGCGCCTGACTCCAGCGTCGTGCAGTTCGCGCGGCAACCCGAAGCGCTGCGCGACCTCTGGCTGGTCATGATGGAAGGCGGTGTCGAAGCAGGCGACCTGCGGCAGTGATGGCGCCACAACGGCGATGGCGCGGATGGCCGCGAGATTGTGCGGCTGGTGCAACGGCGCCAGCAGACACAGCGATTGCAAATGGTCCAGCACCGCGGCGTCGATGAGCGTCGCCTCGGCGAAACGGGTACCCCCATGGAGGACGCGATGCCCGACGGCGACAGGCTTGTCACCGCCGAGATGCGTCTGCATCCAGTCGACGAGATAGCCGAACAGCGCCTCGTGATCCGATTTGTCCCCGCGTGGCCAGGTTTTCTCTGTGATGATCCCGCAGTTCGCGTTCCTGGCGACCAGGTGAGGCATCGTGCCGATACCCTCGAGCTGCCCATTCAAAAGCAGTACCGGGTCCTGCTTGCCTTGCACGGCATAACCCGAGAATTTGATGCTCGAAGATCCCGCGTTGACCACGAGAATTGGGCCTTGCATGAAACTCACTCCCTGGTGGAAATCGTCTGGCGCCGCGCGTGCGCGAGCAGTACCGCCACGGCCGCCGATGCCGTGCGGGTCTGCGGATTGTCGGCGCGGCTGGTCAACATGATGGGGATCCGGGCACCGAGTACGATGCCGGCGGCATCGGCATCCGCCATGTAGGTCAGTTGCTTGGCGAGCATGTTGCCCGCTTCCAGGTCGGGTACCAGAAGAATGTTGGCCTTGCCTGCGACCGGCGAAACGATGTGCTTCGTCCGGGCAGCCTCCTCGCTGATGGCGTTGTCAAACGCCAGGGGGCCGTCGACAAGGCCACCGGTGATCTGGCCGCGGTCCGCCATCTTGCACAGCGCGGCCGCATCCAGGGTCGACGGGATTTTCGAGGTGACGGTTTCGACTGCCGAGAGAACCGCAACCTTCGGCTCCTTGAAACCCAGAACCTGCGCGAGGTCGATGGCGTTCTGACAAATGTCCTGCTTGTCTTCGAGCTTCGGGAAGATATTGATCGCCGCGTCGGTGATGATCAGCGGGTCCGGGTAGCGAGGAACGTCCATAATGAAGGCGTGGCTGACGCGCCGCGACGTCCTGAGGCCAGTGTCTGTCGCCATCACCTCGTGCATCAGTTCGTCGGTGTGCAGGCTGCCCTTCATCAGGGCTTCCACCTTGCCGGCGCGCGCCAACGCGACGGCCTTTGCGGCCGAGGCATGGCTGTGTTCCGTGCTGACGATCTCGTATGGGGCGATATCGAGACCGCAGGATTGGGCAACGGACCGGATCTTCTCCTCGGGACCGACGAGGACAGGAACGATCAGGCCCGCTTCGGCGGCGCGCACCGCGCCCTCGAGTGACGTTTCGTCGCAGGGATGTACCACGGCCGTCGGGATCGGCTCCAGGCCGGCGCACATACGAATGAGCTCCCGGTACCGCTCGTGCTGCCGGTTCGGAAGTTTGGGCAGCACGGCGTTTGTGCTGGGCGAACCCATCGGACTCGTGGAATCCGCCGCAGGCATCTTCGTCACGGTTGGTGTCATGGTTGCAACGTCCTTCTTGCTACGCCCGGACAGGCTCTGACCGCGTCCCTATTCACCCCAGGAGAGGAAAATCCCGATGTCGCCCGGTTTGCCTTCCGGAAAGTCGATGACGCGGGCGGCAAGATGCAAGCCGCGCGGTTTCAGGTCCCGCTCCCAGCGCAAGTACATCTCCGCCGGTTTCCCGCGCAGTGTGGCCGGCCAGTCGTGCTCTTCGGTGTTGATGGCGCGGCCGCCGTCGACGCAGAGCTCGCTCGGGAAACGGTCCAAAATAACTTCTTTCTCCCCGTGTTGCGCGGCTTCGCACGTTCGATGCATGATCTGCCGCCAGGCTTCGTCGGACACGTGTGTGTCGATCAACGCGTGGACTTCATCCGCCCGCCGCTTCGCCGCGGCGCGGCGCACTGCGTCGGCCTGTTGCGCCGTGGCGTGTTGGAAATCTTCGACGAAATGCCGGAGATCGCGCGCGGTGAGCTGCATTTCGTCGTGTTTCGCTGGCGGGTCCGCGGCCTTAATGCCTGCCACGGTCTCCCACACCGGGAGATGGTACTCGCCGAAGAGTGTCGACAGCAAGTTCCGATGCGCTGCCTTGTGCTGCGCAGGCATGATCGCCTGCCCAGCGGCGACGATGCGCACCAGGTCGGCGCGGCTTACGATGCCCACCAGGCGGCCATCATGGAGCACCGGCACGCGCTTGATCTTGTGAGCTGTAAGGAGCCGCGCGATCTCGCCGACCTCGGTATTCTCAGCGACCGAGATCAGCGGCGCCGACATGATGTCGCGCGCCGTGCGTTCGCTGGCCTGCGGACGATCCTTCGAAGTGTCGCTCAGCGCCCGTGAGCCGCTGAGTACCGCGAGCCACCAATCGCCACGGGAGAGGCGCTCTTGTTCATCGCGGGGGATCAGGTCGCCGTCGCTCACCATCCCGATCGGCTCGCCGTCGCCGGCGACCACCGGCACCGCGCTGATCCGCTTCTCGAACAACACTTTGGCGATCGTGCCTACAGGCATGTCGGGCGGAACTGACACAACTTCGGAGGTCATGATGTCCTGGGCGCGCATCGGCCCTGCTTTTTCGGTCTGGGCGAACGCCTTATCGTTCATCGGTTTCGATCCTTTACTGACGGCTCACGCTGGGCTGTTCGCCGGCCGGCACGGCGTTGTGCCGACGGCGCCACCTGTTCGGGCTCAGACCCACCTCCGCTCGAAAAACCCGGCTGTAATGCGCCTGATTTGCAAAGCCGCAAGCGAGCGCAATCTGCGACTGTGGTTCGTTTGACAGGAGCATGATCTGCTGGGCGCGTTCGATGCGCCGACACCGGATATAATGGGACACTGTGACGCCAAAGGTCGCTTTAAACGCTTGCCCAAAGTAGGCGGCACTCAGGTCGATTTTGTTGGCGCAATCGCGCACGCCGATCTTCGACTCCAGGGATGCGTCGATAAATGCTTTGATCCTGCGTACCTCCCAGGACACGAGGCAGCGGCGTTCCAACGGCGAGGCTGCGCCCGGCATATCTGCCGCCGCATCACTCACGCAGTAACGCAACATGCCGGCGGCTGCCTTGACTTTCGATTTCGCGTGGATGTGGTCTTCATCCCACATCCGTAAAGCAGCGTTGAGGAACCGGGCCACCAGGACGAGTGAACCAGGCTCCACCGGCGGATCGCCCGTTCTTTGGCCCGGGGGATCGCACGCCTTCTCCTGAATTAGGCCTGGGACGCTCATGGCGATCGCTTGGTTGCAATCGAGTTCGCTATGCCGGTACCGCCCCACATCCAACGGTCGGCCATTTGCGCTTTTCCGGCCGACATACAACGTGTTCGGACCGGCTGTGCCGATGGTAATATGTTGCATGCCTTGCCTCGCTTTCGACGTGTCGTGCAGGTGCTTTGAGATAGGGCGAGCGCCTTCGGGCGTGGTAGCCAAATGATCTGGAAAAACAGCAATCGGCCGCGCATATGCGACGCCGAGCCGGGATTCCTGGAAAAGTCTAGAATTTCCTGATTTCTTGGAAGCTTGCTATATTCGCCCCCCATGGAACCAGACGCCAAAGGCCCGGCGAGCGTCGCATTTGGACGTTTTCTTCTGTTGCCGCACCGCCGTGAACTGCTTGCAGACGGCCAGCCGACTGGCCTCGGTGCACGCGCGTTCGACGTGCTGATGGCGTTGATCGAGGCGCGCGGAGCCGTTGTCGGCAAAGATGCGCTGGCGGCGCGTGTTTGGCGTGGCCAGATCATTCAGGATACCGCTTTACAATCGCAGATCTCCGCGTTGCGCGCCGCGTTGGGAGCGGACCGGGAGCTGATCCGTACGGTCTCGGGCCGCGGTTATCAGTTCGTCGGGGAGATTCGCGATGAGCCGGCACGCAGGGCCGATGCCGACGCGCGCGCGGCCATGTCATCGCCTCAGGCGGGTTCGCCTCCGACAAACCTGCCAGGGCTGGTTTCCGGGTTGATCGGTCGTGACACGGAGTTGGGTGAGGTTGAGGACCTCGCTGCAAGCCATCGCCTCGTGACCCTCACCGGAACCGGTGGAATTGGCAAAACACGCCTGGCGATGGAGGCGGCCCGTCGACTCATGCCGCGATTCGGCGATGGCGTCTGGATTGTCGATTTTTCCACGCTGTCGGACGCCAGCCTGATTCCAGGAGCCATCGCAATAACAGTCGGGCTGGATCCCAGCGGGACGGCCACGCGACAGCTTGTGGCGCGAACGCTTGCCGCCCAGTCACTGCTGCTGCTGCTCGACACCTGCGAACACGTGGTCGGTGCCGTGGCGGCCATGGCCGAGGAGCTGCTGCGGGCCGGCCCAGCGGTGCATCTCATTGCCACCAGCCGTGAGTCGCTGCGTGCCGAGGGAGAATGGATCTATCCGGTGCTTCCCCTCGCGGTGCCGGCAGAAGATGCACCAGACGACGATCCCCTGCGGTATGGCGCGGTGCGGTTGTTCATCGAACGGGCGCGCGCGGTTGAGCCGCATTTTGCAACCAGCCCGCAGGATCTGGCGGCAATCGCGGCGATCTGCCGCCGGGTCGATGGTATTCCGCTCGCGATCGAGCTGGCGGCGGCGCGTACCGCTTCGCTCAGCGTAAAACAGCTCGTTGACCACCTCCAGGACAGTTTCCACCTCTTGACCGGCGGACGACGGACGGCGTTGCCGCGCCATCAGACCCTCCGGGCAACGCTCGACTGGAGCTACGAGCTGCTGCCTGAACCCGAGCGGGTGGTCTTTCGCCGGCTGGGGGTTTTCAGCGGGACGTTCAGCCTCGAGGCCGCCGTCGCCGTCGTGGCGAGCCCTGGCATGGCTCCGGGGCAGGTCATGGAGAGCCTCTCCGAACTGGTCGCGAAGTCGCTTGTCGTGACCGAGCTAGACCGGGTCGCGCACTACCGGCTGCTCGATACGGCACGGATATACGGGCGCGAACAACTCGCCGAAAGCGGCGAACCTGACCAAATGGCGCGCCGGCACGCCGAGTACTATCGGGACTTGTTCGAGCGGGCCGAAGCCGAGCGCGAGACTAGGCCAACAGCGGAATGGTTGGCCGAGTACGGGCAGAAACTCGACAATTTGCGCGTGGCGCTTGACTGGGGCTTCTCGCCGGGCGGCGATCCGTCGATCGCGGCTTCGCTGACCGCGGCCGCGGTTCCGTTATGGATGCAATCGTCGCTGGTGGAGGAATTGCGGCGCCGCGTCGGGCAGGCTTTGGACGCGGTCAGCGCTGAGCCAGATGCACGCCGGGACATGAAGCTTCATGCCGCCCTGGGTGCGTCTTTGATTTATACCGGGGGCGGCGGTCCCGAAGTCCCCGTAATCTGGAACAGGACTCTGGAGATCGCGGAAAGCCTGGACGATGCCAAGTACCAGATGATGTCGCTATGGGGCCTGTGGGCGTTCCACGTCAATGGTATCGAATATGACACCGCCCTGACTCTGGCGCACAGGTTCTCTGCGTTGGCGGCGACGCGCCCTGATCCCGGCGATCGGTTGGTGGGTGAGCGGATGATTGCCATCTCGTACCACTTCCTGGGCAACCAATCCAGCGCACGGCATCACATTGAACGGGCGCTGCCTGTTTCCGGAGCTCCCGCCCGCACGCATCACATGCTTCGCCTCGAGCTCGAACCACGGGTGACGGCACGTGTCCACCTTGCGCGGATCTTGTGGCTGCAAGGTCTGCCGGACCGTGCAATGCGCGCGGCCGAGCAGAGCATCGAGGACGCGCGCGCGGCTCAGCATGCTATTTCGTTCAACTATGCGTTGCACCGCGGCGCGTTTCCGGTCGCGCTATGGACCGGAAACCTGTCGGTCGCGCGCCACTATGCAGACATGCAGCTCGACCACGCGGCAAGGCACGGGCTGGGCCGATGGCAGCTTTACGGCCGCGGTTATCAGGGAGCGCTTGCCATCAAAAGCGGCGATGCCGCGGCCGGGTTGCGCGTGCTCCGAGCCTGCTTTGAGGAACTCGGCGAAATGGGAATAGCCGTTCCGCGCTTCATGCGGTTTGCCGCGGTTTATATTGCCGAGGCTTTGGGACACGCTGGCCAAGCCTCCAGGGGGCTTGTCGTGATCGAGGAAGCGGAGCGGCGTGCCGGGCGCACGCAGGAACGGTGGGAGTTGCCCGAATTTCTGCGCGTAAAAGGCGAGCTCCTGCTGATGCAGGACGCGCCGGGAGCGGGCGCGGCGGCCGAGGCTCTCTTCCAGCAGGCGCTCGATCTGGGACACCGGCAAGGTGCTTTGTCCTGGGAGCTGCGCGCGGCAGCGAGTCGCGCGCGATTGCTGCGCGATCAGGGTCGTTCCCGCGCGGCGAGGGGCATTCTTCAACCGGTTTACGGCCGTTTCACCGAAGGGTTTGACACCGCCGATCTCCAATCGGTGAAAGCACTTCTGGATGCTCTCGGCTAGGCGGTGC
>CAVZBG010000013.1:0-132240 GCA_963773345.1 uncultured Alphaproteobacteria bacterium
AATCCGGACCGGCAAGTGTGGAGAAGCCGACGGCGAGAAGCAGACGTTCGCTGTTGGTCGCGATAGCGTTCGGCTTGCGCTGCCCCATATGCCGCGCGACGCCCTGAGCGGTCATCAGCGGACCGATGAGAACAGCATCGAGGCGACACGCACCTGCCATCCGCAGTATGGTGACCGGGGATCGCTTGCCAATGCCGCCGCGGCTTCGATCAGTCGCCGCTTCTGGAGGAAGGTAGACGCTTGCATGCCCCGCCGGATGCTGCTGAGCTTTTGCAGGTCATGTCGCTCGCCACGGCACCTGCCTTCGTGCTCGGCGCGGTGGCTGGCTTTGTTGCCGTCCTGCTCAACCGGATGACAATTCTGATCGAGCGCATCCGCAGCCTGAATGAAATTGCCGACGACGATGCCGCTCGAAGCCATCTCAAGTCCGACATTCCGCGCTTGCGGCAGCGGATCAAGCTGTTGAACAGAGCAACGTTCTTGGCGCTGCTCAGCGGCCTTTGTACGGCGTGGCTCGTGGTGGTGGGATTTGTCAGCGCGCTTTTCCGGCTACCGCCATACGGCACGCCCTTGCTGTTCGGGATCGCGCTGCTTCTACTGGGCGGCGCGCTCCTCCGATTCGGCCAGGAAGTCCGGATGGGGCCGAGCGAGGCTGATCACTACAGATAAGCGCCCGCGTGCTTCGCTGATGATAGGGCGACCCGTTCCGACCGTCTGCAATGCTCTAACCCCTGCGCATCCCATATCGAACAGCCGCAGCCGTTGGCGGGGCACGAGCGGATAGGCTATTGACCTATACCCGGAGCGGCATCGTAGGCTCGGTGAGCCCACGTCCCTGTTCAACGCTCGGGTCAGAGCACGGAAATCTTTATCAGACGGCACCCGAGGCTGATGATTTATGACCAGGCCGGCTGATCAAGAGGGGGAATGAGAATGAATCAGGCACGAAACTCGGGGCCCGCCAACGGCACCGTCTCGGCGGCAGCTCCTTTGGATCGCACCGTGCTGCCTGTCCCCGAGCCCGAATATCCCCCCGTTACGGAGCTTGATGCGAAAAAGGTCAAGGCCCCGCCGCGGTTCGAGGTGAAGGCGCCGAAAGGCGCGCCCAACGTCGTGGTCATCCTGCTCGACAACATGGGCTTCGGCGACGTATCGACGTTCGGAGGGCCGATCCAGATGCCGACGCTTGATCGGCTGGCCAAAACCGGGCTGCGCTACAACAATCTCAAAGTCCCTCCGTTGTGTTCGCCCAGCCGCGTAGCCCTGCTGACCGGCCGGAACAGCCATAGCGCCAACTTCGGCGTGATCTCGGAGATCGCCACTGGCTTCACGGGGTACACCGCGAAGCGTCCCAGCAGCGTCACGATGCTGCCCGAGATCCTGCGGCTCAACGGCTACAACACGGCGATGTTCGGAAAGTGCCACGAACTCGGACCCTGGGAGGCCAGCGTGGTTGGGCCGTTCGACCGCTGGCCGGTGCACAGCGGGTTCGAGCGGTTCTACGGCTTCATGTCCGGCGAGGCTGACCTGTTCCACCCGGTTATCTACGATAACATGACCAGGTTGGATATGTATCCCCACGCCGACTACTACGCCAGTACCGACATCACGGACCAGGCCATCCTGTGGCTGCGTACGCAGCGTTCGCTCGCCCCCGAGAAGCCGTTTTTCGTCTACTACTCGGCAATCGGCACCCACGGCCCGTTCCAGGTCCCCGACAGTTGGCGCGACCGCTACAAGGGCAAGTTCGATCAGGGCTGGGACGAGGTGCGCAAGGAAACGTTAGTGAGGCAGATCGAGCTGGGGGTCGTGCCCCCCGGCACCGATCTGGCGCCCAAGCCGCCGGGCATCCAGGAATGGAACGAGCTGACCGCCGACGAGAAGAAGGTATTCGCCCGCTACATGGAGATTTACGCGGCCTTCGCCGAGGTGACCGACTACGAAGTCGGGCGCTTTGTCGATGAAATCGAGGCCCTCGGTGAAATGGATAATACGCTGATCCTCTACATCACCGGCGACAACGGTTCGGTCTTTCAGGGCGGCCCGATCGGCGCCTTCAACGAGTTGTCCGTGTTCAACGGGCTGCCGGAACCCCTGGACGTTGCGCTGAAGAACTTCGACGAGATCGGCGGTCCCAAATCGCATATTTTATATCCCAACGGCTGGGCCTTCGCCGGCGCCACGCCGTTTGGTTGGGGCCACCAGGTGGCCTCCTACGGCGGGGTCTGCCAATCCATGGTGGCGCACTGGCCGAAGGGCATCGCCGAGACGGGCGGCCTGCGTACGCAGTGGATGCACATGATCGATATTGCCGCGACCGTGTTGGAGGCAGTCGGTGTGCCCGAGCCCGCGGTGGTCGACGGTGTGCAGCAGAGGCCCCTCGAGGGCGTGAGCATGCTGGAGACCTTGAATAACCCCGAGGCGAAGTCGCGGCACACCACGCAATACTTCGAGATGGCCGGCAACCGGGGCATCTACCAGGACGGCTGGTTCGCCACCACGGTACACCGCCCCCCGTGGGAACCCAAGCCGCGGGCTACGTTCGAGAACGACAAGTGGGAGCTTTACAACGTCGAGGAAGATTTCAGTTGCGCACATGACCTTGCGGCGAAGTATCCCGACAAACTTGAGCAGCTAAAGCGGGTCTTCCTGGAAGAGGCGGTCAAGTACAACGTGCTTCCGCTGGACGACCGCGCCTGGGAGCGCTTCAACGCCGCGCTGGCGGGCCGTCCGGACCTGATGGAAGGCCGCACCGAGATAACGGTGTACGAGGGGATGAAGGGAATTCCCGAGAACGGCTTTATCAACATCAAGAACCGCTCGTTCGTGGTTGCGGCCGACATCGAGGTCCCGGCGGGCGGAGCAGAGGGGGTGATCATTGCCCAAGGTGGGGAAATGGGCGGCTGGAGCCTCTACGCGAAGGACGGCGCACCCCGGTTTGCCTGGAATTATCTCGGCCGCGACATCTACAAGGTCGCCGGCGCCACACGCCTGCCGGCCGGGCGGGTGGCGCTCCGCTTCGAGTTTGCTTACGACGGAGGCAGGCCGGGCGCGGGGGGTAACGGTGTGATCTTCATCAACGGCGAAAAGGTCGCCGAGGGGAGGATCGAGCACACGCAGCCGTTCGCGTTTGGCGCCGAAACGACGGACGTGGGCGAGAACCTCTATACCTGTGTCAGTGACGACTACCAACACGGCAAAAACAGGTTCACCGGCAAGATCCACAAGGTTACCGTCCAGGTTGGCAGGTCCAACCTGAGCGAGGAGGCGCAGAGGGCTATCAAGGAATTGCGTATGAACAAGGCATTGTACGTCTGATTGTGCGTTGAGAAAACGGCGACATGTGCGGCGTTCATCGGCGCTCAATCCGGTAGGACACGATGCTGGGCATGCACTGGATTCCTGGCGGCACCTTCCGGATGGGCGATGACAGGGGCTATCCGGAGGAGGCGCCAGCGCATGCGGTAGCGGTGAGCGGCTTCTGGATGGCCGCGCATACCGTCACCAACGACCAATTCGCTGACTTTGTCCGGGCCACCGGCTATCGCACCGTCGCCGAACGGCCGCTCGACCCGGCGCTTTATCCGGGGGCGCAACCCGAACTGCTCAAGCCCGGCTCCGCGGTGTTCTTCATGCCGACCGGCCGCGCGGACATACGCGATATCCATAGTCGGTGGGCCTATGTGCCCGGCGCGAACTGGCGCCATCCGGATGGGCCCGACAGCACGCTCGAAGGGCGCGGGCGTGAACCGGTGGTGCACGTCGCATTCGAGGATGCGGCCGCTTACGCCGCGTGGGCGGGCAAGGAATTGCCGACCGAGGCCGAATGGGAGTTTGCCGCGCGCGGCGGACTGGATAGCGCGGAGTTCTGTTGGGGGGACGAGTTCACGCCCGGCGGCCGTTATCTCGCCAACACATGGCAAGGAACGTTCCCGTTTCAGGATTCAGGCGCCGACGGGTTCGCCGGCCGCGCTCCGGTCGGCTCGTTTCCGGCCAACGGCTACGGCCTCTACGACATGGCCGGGAATGTCTGGGAATGGACGGCCGACTGGTACTCGTCCCAGCATCCGGTCAAGGCGGGGCCGCCGTGCTGCGTGCCGCGCAATCCACGGGGCGGCGCGGAAGCGCTGAGTTACGATCCGGAGCAGCCGGCCGTTCGCATTCCGCGCAGGGTGATCAAGGGCGGGTCATATCTGTGCGCGCCCAACTACTGCCGAAGATACAGGCCGGCGGCGCGGCATCCGCAGATGATCGATACGGCAACCTGCCACATCGGGTTCCGCTGCGTTGTCCGGAAGAAGGGCGAGGAATGACCGGTCCCGGGAGCGCCCCTTACCACCCCGATTGACGGAGATGGGCGCGTAGCAGTCCGGCTCCTCGCTGGGAGCAAGGAGCCGGGGGTTTAGATCTCGGTACTCTCCGCCAGCATAAGAGCATCCTCCACGTCGACGCCAAGATATCGCACGGTGTTCTCGATCTTGGTATGGCCGAGTAGTATCTGCACGGCGCGAAGGTTGCCGGTGGCCTTGTAGATGATCGATGCCTTTGTCCGGCGAAGCGAATGGGTGCCATACTCCTCACGTCGTAATCCGACACCGCTGACCCACTCATCGACGAGTCGCGCGTATTGTCGCGTGCTGAGGTGATCAGTGCGATCGACACGGCTCGGGAAGACATAGTCGCCGACCGTGCCGCCCCGCCGTTCCAGCCAGGCAAGCAGGCTCGCTCGTGCGTCTGTCAGCAACTCGAACTGGACGGGCCGACCGGTCTTCTGCTGCACGACGATCGCACGTGCGCGAATTTGGCCGCCAATGACCAAGTCACCGATTTTGATCCTCACAACGTCACAGCCACGCAGCTTGCTGTCGATCGCCAAGTCGAACAACGCCCGATCACGCAGCCGACGATGCTGGTCAAGGAAAAAACGGATGGCCCAAACCTGCCTCGGCTTTAGCGCCCGTTTCGCACCGACTTTCCGTCCAGCGTTCCATGCACGTCGGTCAGACGCCGCAGGATCAAACTCCGACATACCCATGATCAGTCTCCAATGGCCGGGATGGCCAGAGGAGAAACTACTCGGCCGCCGACGTCAGCAGCCGTGGCACGGCGGGTCTCGACCAAAGCGGTCCTTTGCCGGAACCGCCTAGCTCACCGACCAGCGATGTGATTGAGTTTGGTGGAGCGACGCCTTGGGGGAGTACAGATGCTTGCATACAGACGCAAAGGCGGGATCGTTAGGCTGCTATTCGCCGCAGGACTGCTTGGCTGCGCCGCGAGCGCGGCTGAAGCTGCCGTCCGTGTCGAAGGCCAGGTCCAGGCCGGCGGCGGCGCCGTCGCGGGATCCACGGTGAGCCTGTGGGCCGCCACCTCGAACGCGCCCGCGCGCCTCGCCCAGGCCACCACCGGCGCCGACGGCGGCTTCGCCATCTCCGTCGACCAGACGCAGGATGGCGCGATCCTCTATCTGACCGCAGCCGGCGGAACACCCTCCGTCAGCAAGCAGGGCGGCGACAATCCGGCCATCGTCCTTATGACGGTGCTGGGCGGCAGCCCGCCGGCCAAGGTGACCATCAACGAGATGACGACGGTCGCCTCGGTCTGGACCCACGCGCAATTCATCGACGGCACGACGATCAAGGGGTACGCGCTCGGCCTGCGCATCGCCGCCGGAAATGTTCCAAACTTCGTCGATCTCGCGACCGGCGGCTACGGCGGCATGATCCAGGACGGACTCAACAGCACCCAGACGCCGACCATGGCCAACTTCGCCACGCTGTCCAGCGTGCTCGCCGGCTGCACCGTCCGCGTGAAGCCCGATGCCTGCGCCAGCCTGTTCGCGGCCGCGACCGGGCGGGATGGCAAGGCGCCCACCGACACACTGACCGCGGCGATCTCGATCGCGCACAACATGGGCTACAAGCCGGACCGCGTCTTCGCGCTGCTGGACGCGTTTTATCCGGTGCCGCCGGGCAAGCACCTGCGCCCAACGCCGTTCATGCCCTATCTGAGCTTCGCACCGGGTTCGTGGGTCCTGCCGCTCAAGTTCTCCGGCGGCGGCAACGCCGGCGGCGCGAAAATCATGTTCGACAGCCAGGGCAACGCCTGGAGCGGCGACAATTTCCTCGTCGGCTGGCAGGGGCACGACGATTTATGGGACGGCAATCTGTCAAAGTTCGCGCCGGACGGGCGGCCACTTTCACCGATGACCACCGGCTTCACCGGCGGCGGCCTGCTCGGTCCCGGGTTCGGCACGGCCATCGACGCGAACGACCGCGTCTGGGCCACCAGCACCAGCGGCCAAACGATCTCCCTGTTCGACAACAGCGGCAAACCGCTGTCGCCCCCCGAGGGCTACAACTTCGGCGGCAAGCTCCGCACGATGCAGGGCGTCATCGTCACACCCAACGGCGACGTCTGGGCACTGGATTTCGGTGACGACAAGGTCGTCTACATGCCCGGTGGCGATCCCGCAAAGGCGAAGTTCTTTTGCCAGTCAACCGACGGCCAGCCCAACAAGGACAGCGCCTGCAAGCTGAACGGTCCGTTCGGCCTGGCGATCGACCAGCAGGACCGGATCTGGATCACCAATGCCATCGGCGACACCGTCACGCGTTTTCCCGCGACCGACCCCAGCAAGATCGACGTGTTTCCGACCGGTGGCGGCAGCGGCAAGGGGATGGCGATCGACAGCAAGGGCAACGCCTGGATCACCAACACAATAGGATCCGGCCTGACGTTGGAGACCAAGGCGCGTTTGATCTACCTCAAGCTGACCGGCGCGACGCTGTCGGCGATCGACCGGATTGCCCTGCAGGATTTGGTTTCTCACCCCGGCCTGGGAAGCGTGACGATGTTGCGCCCCGATGGCAGCCCTGCACCTGGTTCGCCATTCAATCCCGGCAGCATCTGGGGCGCCTGGGCGGTGTCGATCGACGGCAACGACCATGCCTGGATTTCCAACTTCGCACCCGGAGGCGGCCTGACTGAGCTGTGCGGTGCGCGGACCGAGACATGCCCGGTAGGGATGAAAACGGGCGACCCGATTTCCCCTCCCGGCGGCTACAAGGGTGGCGGCATGCAATTCCTGGTCGATGCCTCCATCGATCCCGCCGGCGACGTATGGGTGTCGAACAACTGGCAGGATGAGTGGTCATGCTACGGCAAGCCCGACGAGGGCGTTTCGACCCAGTGCGGAGGCCATGGGATTGTCGTGTTCTATGGCATGGCGAAGCCCGTGAAGGCGCCGCAGATCGGCCCGGCGCAAGCGCCGTGAGCCGGCCGACCGCTCGCGCAAAAAGGACCGGAATCCACCCCTTCTCGCCGTTCACATCCAGCAAGCACGGACTTGGCAGCCTCACCGAACGAACGGCGGCTTTCAGGCGCGCCTCGTATGCGGCTGAACGGCATCAACGGGCGCGAAGCCGCCGGCACGGGACGTCGCCGAACGTCCGCTTCGGATATAGTCTGAGCCGCGCCTCTGTGGCGGAGTTGGGTCGACAGCAGCCAGAAGGTCGACCTATCGCAATGGCGGCTTTGGCCCACCGTGCGCTCCAAAGCCGCCAGTCAGCTTCCGGCCAACTTCGATCATCGAACCTCCCACCCGAATCACCGTCTTGGTCGGAAATCAATCCTGCCCGCCGACAATGGCAAGCGCGTAACCAGCAAGCTTCGCGTCACGCGTCAACACACGCATGCCCTCTTCCTGCGCCTGCACCAGCAACAATTCATCAAACGGGTCCTTATGCCCCAGCAGCCGCGCCAGCTCGGCGGCGGCATGACGGGCGGTCAGCGGCAAAAGCTCCCAATCCATCGCCGCGGCGAAAGCCACAACGGAAGCCGGGGCGACCGGGCCCTTTCGCCCGCCGGAAATGTGGAAGCGATGCCACTTCAACCGGAGTTCCCACACCGCCACGGCGGACAGCACAAGCGGCGCGTCGGCCCGTGCCATCCGGTTGCGCTCGGCGTCGGTCAACGCATCGGGGTCCAGCGCCGCCCAAACCGCGATGGGCGTGTCGAGCAGCAGTCTCACTCGTCGAGGCCGATCACCTGCCGGCTGAACGCCGTATCGTCAAAATTGGGCGGCAAACGCACCGTCAGGCCATCGAGCCCGAGCGCGCGGCGAACGATGGCGGCTTTCGCGAAATCCATGCCGGACACGCGCAGCGCCGAGACCAGCTCGACGAAGGGACGGCCATGTTTGGTCACGACAACACGCTCCCCCCGCGCCGCGGCGGCGGCGGCTTCGGCGAAACGGGTTTTGGCCTCGCGGATCGACAGTTCCATGGCGTGTCCCCAGCGGCACCGACACCTGGTCGGCGGGATGGACGCTCTAACACGGATAAACATTGTAGTCACACCGTGACTACGCGAACGCCAGGGCGATCGGGTGAACCGTGAATGGCGCGCGATCGGCCCCTGCACGGCCGTCGCGTGCTCCACCTCGGCCTGCCGGCGACCCCCCCGGGACGAAAGCAGTCCAGACGCCCCACCGGGCCGATGACGCCGGTGACCGACTGTTGGACTGGTCCAGGTGCGGCCCGTCACCCGCAGCCGAGGCAGACGTTAGTTTGGCCAGGGGGAATGTCAACCCATATAACGCACCGTCACAGTCATTTTCAGCCGGAGCCTGCCTGCATGTCCTTCTCTTGCAACAGCATCGTCCCAGGCGCAGTGCGCGGACCCGTGCCGCCGCACCGCCTCGCCGCCGGCCTGTCGCAGACCACTGTCGCCGCCCGCAAGGTGCGGTCGCGCGCGTGCACCAACCCTGCGGACGGGCAGGCGGCGGCGCCTGTGCAAAACCCCGAAACCACGTTTGCCCGAATCAACCCCTTGAACCCCGAGCCGACCGCGGCGCCTGCGCAAAACCCCAAATCTGCGTTTTCCCGAATCAACCCCTTGAACCCCGAGCCGACCGCGGCGCCCGCGCAAAACCCCAAATCCACGTTTCCCCAAATCAACCCCGTGAACCCCGAGCCGACGGTGCGATCCACACAAGACCCCAAATCTGCGTTTCCCCAAATCGACCCTTTGAACCCCGAGCCGGCTGTGCCGCCCGTGCAAAACCCCAAATCCACGTTTCCCCGAATCGACCCCTTGAACCCCGAGCCGGCCACGGCACTGACGCCAAACCCCAAATCCATGTTTCCCCGAATCAACCCCTTGAACCCCGAGCCGACCGCGGCACCCGCGCAAAACCCCAAATCCGCGTTTTCCCGAATCGACCCCTTGAACCCCGAGCCGACCGCGGCGCCCGCGCAAAACCCCAAATCCACGTTTCCCCGAATCAACCCCTTGAACCCCGAGCCGACCGCGGCACCCGCGCAAAACCCCAAATCCGCGTTTTCCCGAATCGACCCCTTGAACCCCGAGCCCGCGGTGCCGCCCGTGCAAATCGCGTGTTCGCGAATCAGCCCTCCCACCCCGCGCCCGTCCGGAACGTGCTGCGTTACGTGCGCGACGGCGACATCCGGCCCAGGTCCGCACCTTCGCCCGATTGCCCTGACGCGAACGCCCTTGGGCGCAAACGGTGTCGTTGCCGCACGGCGCTCCGAGTGTGCTTGGCGGCCGGGCCGGCCTCAACCCCTCGCGCGCGAGGGCGCGCGACCGCTGCGCGGCTACGGGGGTTGACCCCGGCCCGCCCGCCAAGCAAGCCGCTGTGATGCCGTGTATGGCGAGAAGGGCAACATCAGTGGACCCAAACACTTCCTTACCGCTCGCCGGCGTCCGCATCCTCGACCTGACCACCGTGGTCGTCGGGCCGTCCTGCACGCTGCGCCTGGCGGACTACGGCGCGGACGTGATCAAGCTGGAATCCCCCGAGGGCGACGTGCTGCGCACCCTCGGCGGCCCCTCGCCCAGCGGCCAGCACTCGGGCAAATACCTCGCGTTCAACCGCAACAAGCGCGCCATCTGCCTGGACCTTAAACAGCCCGCCGCGCGCGCCGCGGTGCTGCGCATCCTCAATGGCTGCGACGTGCTGGTCTCCAACATCCGCCCCGAAGCGCTGGCCCGCCTCGGCCTCGACGCCGCGACCACCCGCGCCACCCGCCCGCGCCTGATC
The DNA here is from genome assembly GCA_963773345.1 of uncultured Alphaproteobacteria bacterium. Taxonomy (GTDB): domain Bacteria; phylum Pseudomonadota; class Alphaproteobacteria; order Acetobacterales; family Acetobacteraceae; genus Palsa-883. Next base: position 10,061 of record CAVZBG010000013.1, read on the forward strand.
CACTGCGCCATCACCGGCTTCGGCCCCGGCGGCCCGTACCGAGGCCGCCCCGCCTACGACACCGTCATCCAGTCGGTCGGCGGCGTCGCCGGCCTGTTCATCCGCCGCGACGGCGTGCCGCGCTACGTCCCGCTGGTGATGTGCGACCATGTCACCGGCGAGATCACCGCCGGCGCCATCATGGCCGCCCTGTTCCGCCGCGAACGCACCGGCCAGGGCGCCGCCATCGAGGTCCCCATGCAGGAAACCATCGCCGCGTTCGTCCTGAAGGAGCACCTCGGCCCCGCCAGTTTTTCCCCCCCGCTCGGCCCGCCCGGCGACGCCCGCATCCTGGAGCCGAACAACCAGCTTATCGAGACCGCCGACGGCTGGATGACCGTCACCGCCAACACTGACGCCCAGGTGCGCGGCTTCCTCACCGCGATCGGCCGCCCCGAGTTGATCGAGGAACCGCGCTTCCACAGCGTCACCGCCCGCTTCCGCAATGTCACCGAATGGATGGCGCTGCGCCGCGCGGCGCTGAAGCATCGCCCGACCGCGCACTGGGTCGCCGCCTTCGCCGCGGCGGACGTCCCCGCCGCACCCTGCCACACGCTGGAGGCGCTGATCGAGGACGCTCACCTGCAAGCGGTCGGCCTGCTGCGCGACGAACAGCACGAGCTGGAAGGCCCGATCCGCACCATCCGCCCGACCATCCTGGACGACGGCGCGCCGAGCGATCCAGGTCCCCCCGCGCGCCCGGTCGGCTACGACACGCGCGCCGTGCTGGCCGAGGCGGCCTACAGCGCCGCCGAGATCGACGCACTGATCGCGACCGGGGCGGCGCGGGTGCCTGCATCCTCATCGCCGGCGTAATTCCAGGAGGCGAAAAGATTGACAAATCGCGGAACGGCTCGCCCCCCGTGTCATGGCCGGCCCCCGGGTCCGGCCAAAGGCCGGCCCGAGGACAGGCTCCGGCCGGCCACCCACGTCTTTGCTGCGTGGAACGAAGAAAGGACGTGGGGGACCGGGCCAATCCCCGGGGCAGGCCCGGGGCCGGTCATGACACGGGATGCGACGACCCGTCCCGGTCGAATCGGTTATTCCGCCTCGCGCCGCTAGGAACCGTTGACCAGCCAGGCGACCGCGCCGGCGGCGATGACCACCAGCACCAGCGCGAGCCACGGGCTGGCCATCCGTGGCGGCCGCAGCTCCGGCGGCAACCGCTTGCGCCCGGTCAGCATCGGCCGCACCAGATCGTGCCGCTTCAGCACCGCGTAGGTCAGCACCGCCAGGATATGCGCCGCCACGGCGAGCTCGATCAGCCGGAAATTCACCACGTGGATGTGGCTGAGCCAGTCGCTGGTCGACTTGTCGACGGTCTCGGCCAGCGGTCCCTCGGTCAGCACGTCGTCGTTGGCATACAACCCGGTGCCGACCTGCACGGCGAGCAGCAGCAGCATCCCCAGCACCATCCAGCCGCCGGCGGCGTTGTGCCCCACCTCGTGGTCGGGCTCGCGCCGCGCCAGATGGGACAGATGGCGCAACGCGGCGCGCGGGCTGGCCAGGAACTGGCTGAAACGCGCCGTCTCGCTGCCGACCATTCCCCAGGCCAGGCGGAACAGCAGCAGCGTCAGCACCGCGTAGCCCGACAGCTTGTGCCAGTCCATCCAGTTGAGTTCCTGGGTCAGCCAACTGAATCCGACCAGCAGGACGAGCGCCCAATGGAACAGCCGCGTCGGCAGGTCCCAGACCCGCACCGGCACATAGGATCGCTGCACGGATGAAACCTTCCCCTCACGCCAGACACCTCCTGGCGGCTCCCGCCCGGGCGCCGTGCGCGACGCCGCCGCGCACCATGTCGCCACGCCCGAACCCGCCGCGCGCGCCGTCACCACATACTCGGTTGCGACGCGTGATTGCGAAGCGGGACACGGGACCGTAGTCTGATCGCGATGTCCGATCCAAGCCCCGCGTCTCATCGGGCGACCCTGGTCCGCAATCTGGTGCTGGCAGCGCTGGCGCTTGCGGCGGCGGTCAGCATCGGCATGTTCGTGGTGCAGACGTTCGGGCCCTCGGCGCCGGGCGCGACCGGTTCGACCGCGAGCGCACCGCCGGCGACGCCAAACCAGGCCAGCACCGCACCGGGCGCGCTGGCCTCGACCTCGCCGACCCCGACCGGAGCCGCCCCGGCTGGAACCGCGCCCACTGCCTCCGCCCAGACCGGGACCGCGCCGGGCACCACGCCGACCGGTCGGGGGTCCATCCCGCCCAGTTTCGACATCGTGCGGATCGATCCCGCCGGCAGTGCGGTGATCGCCGGCCGCGCCGCGCCGGGCGCCGAGGTGACGGTCCTCTCCGATGGTACCGCGATCGGCCGCGCCACGGTGGACGACCAGGGCGCCTGGGCGCTGACCCTGGACGTGCCGCTGCCGGCCGGTCCGCATGCGCTGACCCTGCAGCGAGCACACCACCGCCGGGCAGCGTCTCGCCAGCGAGGGCTCGGTCCTGATGTCAGTGCCGGAGCGCGGCCCGGCCCCGCCGCTGCCGCCGCTGGCGGTGCTCACCGCGCCGCAGCAGGCACCGCGCGTGCTGCAAGGCCCGCCGGGCGAAGGAACCGCGAAGCCCGGACATCTCGGCCTTGGCGCATTGGACTATGACACGCAGGGCAAGCTGCAGATGTCCGGCACCGCCAAGCCCGACACGACCGTGCGCCTCTACTCCGACAACCACCCGATCGGCGAGGCGCGCACCGACAAGTCCGGCCGCTGGACCCTGGTCCCCGGCACCGCCCCGGGGAGCGAAATCGCCGAGGGAACCCACCAGCTCCGCCTCGACCAGGTCGGCCCGAACGGCAAGGTCACCGCGCGGGTGGAGCTGCCGTTCCGCCGCGAGGTGATGCCGCCCGGCGAGCTGGCGGCGGGCCGCGTCATCGTGCAGCCGGGCAACAACTTGTGGCGGATCGCCTATCACGCCTACGGCCACGGCCCCCGTTACACCGTGATCTTCCAGGCCAATCGAGACCAGATCCGCAACCCGAACCTGATCTATCCGGGCCAGGTCTTCACAGTGCCGTCCCCTTAGGGCCTGACGCCGACTAACCAAATCGTCTCGCGGTGCGCACCATTGGCTTCACGTCATGCCGGCGCATGCCGGCATCCACGACTTGAAGTCGTGCAACAAAGAAAGTCGTGGATGCCGGCATGCGCCGGCATGACGTGGTGGGCGCGGATCGGTACACCACCCGAAGCGGTTATCTCGCGTCGGGACCGTAGGGCCGTCCGCTTAGGCGGGCACGGTCAACCCGGTTTCGTCCAGCACGTCGAGATACGGCGCCAGCGTCAGCAGGAACGAGGTGATCTCGCTGATCAGCGCCGTCGCGGTGATCGGCAGGTGGGCGCGGCACTCCGCCTCCAGCAGCACCCGGTGATCCGCGGCCAGCCCGATGCGCCAGCCGTCGGGCAGGGTGGCGGGCAGGTCGCGCAGCAGGGCGAAGCTCGGCGAGCGGCGCGCCGCGTCGGGCGGGCGCACGCTGCTCGGCACCCGGGCGAGCGGTGCGCGCAGCAGCAGCCGCCACTCGCCGTATTCGCCGGGCAGCAGCCGGGCGTAGACCATGCGGTGGCGCCAGCGGCAGGTGAAACCCGGCGCTGGGTCGGAGGCGATCGGCTCCAGGGTGCCGGTGGCGCCGACGCGGAAGGGCCCCAACGTCAGTGTCGTGGTCGGTGGTGTGTGCTCCAGGCTCACGGGCAGCTCCTGAGGGCTGGCGATGCGGGACCGCCAGCTTGTCCGAGCAAAGTGAAGCATCCATAAACCGGCGGCATGGATATCGCCGAAAGTTTCCGCCAGGCCTTCGCGCCGCCGCACCCGGCCGGCCGGCCGTTCCTGCTGGGCGGCGTGGTGGCGCTGGCGCTGGGGCTGCTGCTTGGCGCCTGGCTGTCCTGGCTCGGGCTGATCTTCACCCTGGTCTGCCTGTATTTCTTCCGCGACCCCGAGCGCGTGCCGCCGGACCGGCCGGGCGTGCTGCTGGCGCCGGCGGATGGCAGGGTGGTCGCGGTCGGCCTGGCGCTGCCGCCGGGCGAGCTCGGCCTCGGCGCCACGCTGCGCTGGCGGGTGGGCATCTTCCTCTCGGTACTCGACGTGCACGTGAACCGCGTGCCGGCCGACGGCACGGTCAGCCGGATCGCCTATCGGCACGGTGCCTTCGTCAATGCCGCGGCGGACAAGGCGGCGGAGGAGAACGAGCGCAACGCCATCGCCATCCGCCTGCCGGACGGGCGGGAGATCGCGGTGGTGCAGATCGCCGGGCTGATCGCACGGCGCATCGTCTGCGACCTGCGCGAGGGTGACGCGGTGCGCGCCGGCGCGCGATTTGGTATCATCCGCTTCGGCAGCCGCACGGACCTCTACCTGCCCGAGGGCGTGCACGCGCTGGTGCAGGAGGGTCAGAGCATGATCGGCGGCGAGACGGTGATCGCGGAGCTGGGCGCATGAGCGGCGCGGCGCAGCCCGGCCGCGGCGCCGGTGACGAGCCCCGGCGCGAGGTGCCTCGGCGCGATGACCAAAGGCCTGACCCTGTGGGACGCGACGAGACCGGGCGCGTCTCGCCGATGCGCCTGCTGCACCGGCGGATGCGGCCGCGGCAGCGGCCGCGCTTCAAGGGCCCGTCGTTCAACCGGGTGGTGCCCAACATCATGACGCTGATCGGCCTGTGCGCCGGGCTGACCGGCATGCGCTACGCGCTGGACGGCCGGTTCGGCGCCGCGGTCGTGGCGATCGCCGTCGCCGCCGCGATCGACGGGCTGGACGGGCGGCTGGCGCGCCTGCTGAAGGCCACCTCGCGCTTCGGCGCCGAGTTCGACAGCCTGGCCGACTTCCTGTGTTTCGGCGTGGCACCGGCCTTCGTGCTGTACCTGTGGTCGCTGCACCGGGCCGGCGCGTTCGGCTTCATCCCCTGCATGATGTTCGCCGTGTGCATGGCGCTGCGGCTGGCGCGCTTCAATGCCGCGCTGGATAGCGCGCCGGGTCCGGCCTACGCCTACAATTTCTTCACCGGCGTGCCCGCTCCGGCCGGCGCGGGGCTGGTGCTGTTCCCGCTGTTCGTCGGGCTGGAGGCGCGCTCTCTGGGCTGGGACTGGCTGCTGACGATCGCGTCCCATCCACTGGTGTGCGCCGTCGTGCTGGTGGGCATCGCGCTGCTGCTGGTCTCCACCCTGCCGGTGTGGAGCTTCAAGAACTTCAAGATGCCGGCCGAGTATGTGCTGCCGACCTTCCTGGGCGTGTTGCGTGTTCGCCGCCCTGCTGGTCGCCGACCCCTGGGCGGCGCTGGCGGCGGGGGGCCTGGTCTATGTCGGCATGCTGCCGTTCAGCGTGCGCAGCTTCCGCCGGCTGAAACGCGAGGCCGAGGCCATGCGCGAGCCTCCGGAGCAGGCGCAGGCGGGCTGACCGGACCGATTGATCCTGGCGTGAATCGGCAGGCGCGCTAGGCTGCACGCGGCCAGGAGGAGAGCACCATGCGCTACGAGATTTCCGGCACCGTCATGCAGACCGTCGCCATCGACCTGCCGCCGGGCGAGGTCGTCTACAGCCAGACCAACTGCATGTGCTGGATGAATGACGCGGTCGAGATGAACACCAACACCGGCGGTGGGTTCCTTGCCGGACTGGCGCGCACCTTCGGCGGCGGCACGCTGTTCGTGACGGACTTCACCGCGCGCGGCAACGGCCACGTCGCCTTCGCGCCGCGCTTTCCCGGCAAGATCATGCCGGTCCCGCTCGCCGCCGGACAATCGCTGATCTGCCGCAAGGAGACGTTCCTGTGCGCCGAGAAGTCGGTGACCCTGGAGATCGCCTGGCAGAAGAAGATCGGTGCCGGGTTCTTCGGCGGCCAGGGGTTCATTCTGCAGAAGGTGACCGGCCCCGGCACGGTGTTCCTGGACCTGGCGGGCGAGGTGGTCGAACGCGACCTGGCCGCGGGCGAGCGGCTGCTGATCCATGCCGGCCATGTCGGCGTGATGGACCCGACCATCCAGTTCGACATTCAAATGGTTCCCGGCTTCCGGAACATCCTGTTCGGCGGCGAGGGCCTGTTCCTCGCGACGGTGACGGGCCCGGGCCATGTCGCGCTGCAAAGCATGCCGATCATGAACCTTGCCGAGGAGCTGGCGCGCTACATGCCGGCCCAGGCCCAGGCGACGACCTCGGGGAGCGTCGGCGGCGCGGTGGCGGCGACCGCGGTGGGCGGCATCCTCGGCAGCCTGCTGGGCGGGTCGGGCGGCGACCGCACCTGAATGAATCTCCCCCGCCCCCTTGAGGGCTATGGCCGCGAAGCGGACAAAGGTTTGGGGGGGGCCGGCGCGAGTGCCACGTGGAACCCTCGTGGCACGAGCCTCCACGAGGACCGGGCCCCCGCACACCGGTTTCTGGTTGCCAGCCAGCGTGCCGATTTTGCCCACAGGTACATCGGCGACCGGTGCCTTGCCGGGGGCATGCGCCGCCGCTATATGGCGCGGCTCGGCCGGAGTGTAGCTCAGCCTGGTAGAGCACTGTGTTCGGGACGCAGGGGCCGGAGGTTCGAATCCTCTCACTCCGACCAATCATTTCAAAGGTTCAAACGACCACGTGGCGTATACGAGGCTGGCGGGGTGTTGACCAGCCGATGCGTGCGGCCAGCTACGCCAGCCCGAGAAACACCGCAAGCGACCGGTGAACCGCGAGCATGACAACATTGTCGAGCCGGCCGATGGTGGGGCCGAGCTTGGTGCGGCGCACCGTTTGGGGACGGTCGACCGCGATCTGCGAGGGAACCTTCAGGCCGTTCTCATCGGTTGCCGCGACATCGATCCGCGTCACGGCGGCGTCCTGCAGGCTGCTGGTCAACGGCAATACGACGACGGTCGAGAGCGCGTCGAACCAATCGGCCTGAATGACGACGGCTGGACGTGGCTTGCCGCTGTCCCCCTGCAAGGCGACGACGACAATGTCGCCCCGGCGTGTCAGCCAAGGTCATCCCAGGCGTCGGCGCTGACACGTTCCCAGAACGCTGTTTCGGCCTGGGCCTCGCCGGTTTTCTCGGCTCTCGCGAGCAATTCGCATTGGCGGCGGCATTCCGCGGCGAAGCCGGGCGCGCGCGTGTCGGGAACCCAGATTTGGATTGGACGCAGTCCGGCGGCGCGCATCTTGTCGCGGCGTCGCCTGACCCGCTCGGCGCTGGTGAGCTTGTCCATTAGCTACATGTAGCGTGCCGCGCCGTTGCCGGCAAGCCCCCGCGTCACCTTGCCACACGCGGGTTCGAATGTCGGTTCTCGACCCGGAACGGACCTCGGATCCACCGCTTCTTGGCCGGGGAGGCGGTCAGGCGGCTATTCTTCGACGCCATCAGTCAAGGTGATATTCAGCGGCTCGTCGTTCTGCAAATTTGCGGCACGGAGGCTGTGTGAGGAGCGACCGATGGCCACAACTGATCGCGCCGGCGTAATCCGCCTTGCCGATGCCGAGGCGCGTATTCCCGCCCTGCAGGTGAGCGCGCCGTTCTCGTCCTGCATCGCGGCACGCTTGATATCAAGCTATCCATCCCCACGTCCCTGAACCGACAGACGCCTCACGAACAAGACGAGCTTTATTTCGTTGTTCGTGGTCGAGGCGTTCTGATCCACGACGAAGAACGGGACCCGTTCCAATCAGATGACATCCTGTTTGTGGCTGCCGGTACCGAACATCACTACGACGACTTCAGCGACGATTTGGCGTTGTGGCGCGTATTCTATGGACGTCACGGCGGCGAAATTCCCGCATAGTGTCAATCGGGATACAGCTATGGCCCAAACTCGAACGCCGCCGCATCGTCGAGCGCACAGCACGGGCCGTGCCGACGCCAAGGCCATTGGCGTCAAGTTTGGTCGCAAAGCCCTCGCTCAGCCACATCAACAGCAAGAGGCGCGCAAGCGAATCGACGTCGGAGAGACACAACGCAACGTTGCCCGCAGCTACAACGTCAGTCAGGCGACGATTTCGAGGTTGTCGGCATGAGTGTGACTTGGCTTACTATCTCCATCATCACTGGCGGGACACCGTAAGGCCGACGATCTTCCAATCATCGCCGGTCTTTTCGAGAACAAACATCTCGTTGCCGTGAACTTGCGACGCCAAGGGGTTGTTGCGGTACGACCCTGTATAGGACGCAACACACAGCATACCCTGCCCGCCAAATACGCTCTGCACATCCTCGACCTTCGTCGTGACCGTCAGCCCCATGCTATGGACGTTGCGACGCGAGTTCTTGGATTGCTTCCCGCGTTGTGTGCCTTCCATAGACATCAATGAGAATCGCATCGTTTGTGAATAACTCGCCGAGCGCCTGGGTGTCGCCCGTATTGGTGACCTCCGTGAACCGAGCGACGATCACGGCGGCCTCTTTCTGAATTTGTGGATCGGTTGTGGTGGTCTGCTGAGCGACCGCCGGTACCGCCAAGCCAATCGCCAATGCCGCCAGCATTCCCATTGATGAACGCACCGCTTCCTCCTTCGCTGAGTGACCGAAGCCAGAAGCTAGCCCTATCTCCGTGGTGCGAGAAGGGATCACAGAATGCCGCAAGCGATGGCTCGGATCGCCGCGATCGGGCACCGCAATGATCGAGATTGGGGATAGTCCGTGGCTAGGATAGCCATGCGCCGCGCTGTCCTCAGGGTCTGGTGCGAATGTCCGCTACCCACCCGTTGCGGGCATTCAAACCGACCCCGCGATGACGCAGTGCCTGGTTGTTCAAATGAAGACACACGGCACGGAACGCCGCGGAACTCCGTGACGAAAACAGCATCGCAATATGCCGGGAAAAGCGAAAAACAGTGTCCAATGCTCAAGGGAACCACGCGTTCGGGACGCAGTGGCCGGAGGTTTCGGCAGCCGAACGCGGGTGGGCGCGGCTGGCTAACGGCGAGCCGATCGAGGCGGCGGAACACGCTGGTTACGACGTGATGATCACCGCCGACCGGAACATCCTCTATCGGTTACACACGACGGGCAGACGACTGGCCCTCATCGTGCTGATGACGAACCATTGGGATACGATCCGGGACAACGCTGAGGGCATCCTCCCTGCCGTGGAAGCGGCAATGGCGGGAAGCTATGCGACGATAAATTTCCCGAAGCCCGCGCGGCGGCGCAGGCTCTGTCCTCCCTCCTCCGCGCGCTAGGACGACTGCCACAGGGTGATGGTTCAAGGCTGCACGCCTGCATAATCGTTTGGTCACGCGGTCGATCCTTGGTAGGCGGCGGCCCTTGTCGGGATGACAGTCGACATGGTGCAGCAGGTCGATGGTCACCATCACCCGGAGCATCTGAGAGATGCGGCGCGCGCGCTCGAATGATGCAGCGGGTGATCGGTGAGTTTGGGCACGAACTCTCGGCCCGTCGTTTGTCGTGCAATGGCCGCGCCAGTCGGCTGAGTTGCTCCGCTGAGTCAGTTTGCCGCTGTTTCGGACTGGTGCTACGCGATCATGTGGGAAGTAAGCCGCAGCCATCTATCCACTTTCGCAATTTCAATCTCCGGGAAGGTACGCTCGATGAACGTTCTAAATTCGACGTCCTCGTACATCTCGCGCGAACGCTTGTTTTCGTCATCGAGGGCGCCGACGTGGTGGTGACCAGGATCGGCAACCGGCGGGAGATATATCGATGAGTGCGATCAAGCTGCTGGCGGAAACGCCCGATACCGTGACGATCAGCCGGGCCGACCTCGACGCGTTGATCGATGCCGCGGAGAACGCGGCGGACCTCGCCTCGGTTCGCGCCTGGACCGCCCACGTTGCCGCCGTTGGGCGCGCTGCGGCGATCGCGAACACCTATACGGCCGAGAAGGCGAAGCGCCTGCTGGCCGGCGAGAGCCCCGTGCGAATCTGGCGTGAGAAGCGCGGCATGACGCAGCGTGCCCTGGCGGCGGCGGTCCCGGCCGGCTATCTCAGCGAGATCGAGAGCGGCAAGAAACCGGGTAGCGTCGCGGCCTACCGCGCGTTGGCGAAAACGCTTGCGGTGCCGATGGAGGATCTGGTCGGGGACGCTTGACGGGACACAGGGGCCGGGGGTTCGCATCCACTCACGCTGACCAACCGCCTGCACGCGCCCGGCCGGGCCTGGATCAGACTGCACCAGCGTCCCTGTCAGACTCCCTCGGGCGTCGATATGACTGGCCGACATGGCCCGCAGCCCACGCCCCGATGGTCCGGACTGCCGCATCGTCACGCGGATCCGCTGGCACATCCGCCCGCGCGCCAAGCCGGCGCTGCGCCGCGACTGGGCCCTGATCGCCCCCATCAGGCGGCTGCCGTGGCGGATGTGGTCGCTGGCCCGAGGCGTGCCGGTGCACTTCGCCACGACAGGGTGGCGGATGCTCCTGCGCGTCGGAGGCCTGATCGTGCAGACGCGGCTCGTCCAATGGGCGCTCGCCATCCATCAGGTCCGCACTTCCTACCGCCGCGTTACCGGCCGCACGCCCTCACTGCTCCGGCCGCGCCGGTTCACCGAGAAGATGCAGTGGCGCAAGCTGTTCGAACTCGAGCCCCTCTTCGCCATTCTGACCGACAAGCTGGCGGCGCGGGATTACGTGGCGGCGCGCGTCGGTCCCGGCCGGCAGGCCGACCTGCTCTGGGCGGGCGACGACCCGGATGCCATCCCGTTCGACCGGCTCGTTCCACCCTATGTGCTGAAAAGCACGCATGGCTGGTCGCATAGCATCATCGTGCGCGGCAGGGCGGCGCTGGACGTGCCAGCGGCACGCGCCGCCGCGCGCCGCTGGCTGACCTATTGCCATGGCACGCGGCAGGTCGAGCCGGCCTATGTCCACATCCCGCGGCGCCTGATCGTGGAGCGCCTGCTGCTCGGCCCCGGCGGCGCCCCGCCGCTGGAGCGCCGCTTGTACGTCTACGACGGTCGGGCGGCCTTCCTCCGGACCAACACGATGGATGCATATGGGCGCCCAGTCTTCGGCGAGGTCCATACCTGCGACTGGACCTGGCTGCCGATCGCGTGGGAAGTCCCCCGCCATCCGGCGCCGCTGCCGCGGCCCGCCCGGCTTGCCGAGATGATCGAGTTGGCGGAGCGGCTCGGCGCGGGGCTGTCGCACTGCCGCGTCGATCTCTACGATTGCGGCGAGGCGCTGATGGTGGGCGAGATCGTGATCTATTCGCAGTCCGGGATGGTCGTCTATCCGGACCCGGCGCATGACTTCGTCATGGGCGCGCCCTGGATCATCCGCTGGCCGATGCTGCGCGCCCTGTGGACCGTCGCCGTCCGGCGTTGGGAAATCCGCCCGCCGCGGACCTGAGCGCGGGTCCTGCCGACGGTCGGGCGTGCAGTGTTCGGGACGCACCGACCGGCGGGGCGCATCCTCGCACGCCGGCCAGCCGGCTCCGCAGCCTCGCCGGGGCCAGATCAAGTCGCGCCGGCGTCACTTTTAGACTCCCGCTTGTGTCGATATGACTGGCCGACATGACCCCAAGCACGCGCTTCGACGTTCCGGACGGCGACGTGATCACGCGGATCCGCCGGCACATCCCCCCGCGTGTCAAGCCGGCGCTGCGTCGCGCCTGGGCCCTGATCGCCCCCATCGGGCGGCTACCGCGGCGGATGTGGTCGCTGGCCCGAGGCGTGCCAGTGCGCTTCTCCACGACAGGGCGGCGGATGCTCGTGTGCGTCGGGGACCTGATCGTGCAGACGCGGCTTGGCAAATGGGCGTACGTCATCCGTCGGGTGCGCACTGCCTACCGGGACGTCGCCGGTCGCCCACCCTGCCTGCTGCGTCCGCGCCGGTTCACCGAGAAGATCCAATGGCGCAAGCTGTTCGAGCTCGACCCCATGTTCGCCGTTCTGACCGACAAGCTGGCCGCGCGGGATTTCGTCGCCGGGCGCATCGGCCCTGGCCGGCAGGCCGAGCTGCTATGGGTGGGGAGCGACCCGGACGCCATTCCATTCGACCGGCTCGTCCCGCCATATGTGCTGAAAAGCACACATGCTCAGGGGCATACGATCATCGTACGCGACAAGGCGGCGCTGGACGAGGCCGCGGTGCGCGCCGAGGCGCGCGGCTGGCTGGCGCATTGCCATGGCACGCCATTGAACGAGCCGGCCTACGTTCATCTGCCACGGCGGCTGATGGTGGAGCGGCTGCTGGTCACTACGGACGGTACGGTCACCGATCGAGCGATGCGCGTTTGTCTTCGACGGGCACGCAACCGTCATCCAGACCTCGGTTGTCGTATCCGACGGCATTTTTCGTACCCTCGCATTTCACACCCGTGCATGGGAGAGGTTGCCGTTTCGCCTGACGACCATTCCGGATGTCGTCCCGCCGCCTCGGCCGCCGCTGCTCACCGACATCCTCGATCTGGCGGAACGTCTCGGCGCCGGTCTGTCGCATTGCCGCGTTGACATCTACGACTGCGGCGACCGGCTGGTCGTCGGTGAGATCACGCTGTATTCGTGGTCAGGGCTGCTCCCGTTCCACGATCCGGCATATGATTTTGCCTTGGGCGCGCACTGGACCATTCGCCGGCCCATCCTGCGCGCGGTGCGGGCTGTCGCCCGCCAGCACTGGGAAATCCGCCCGCAGCAGGGTTGAGCAAGGTTGCCGAGGGAGATCGCTGGCGGCCCAGCGCTCACATGTGTTATGCTTCCGATGTGCAACCGTCACGCGTAAGTGGCTTCGTCATCGCCCATAACCGCGCGAGTCTCGTCGAGACCTGCCTGCGCTCCATCCGCTTCGTCGACCAACTGATCGTCATCGACAAGTCCTCCACCGACGGCACGCGCGCGATCGCCAAGCGCTATGCCGACCGGGTGATCACCGTGCCCTGGTCGCCGACCGTCGAGGAGACGCGGGCGCATGCGCTGGCGCTGTGCCGCCACGACTGGGTGGTGCACCTGGACGATGACGAGATGTTCAGCCCGGAGGCGATCGCGTTCCTCAGCCGCCCACGGGCCCGCGACGCCGCCGAGGCGTATTACCTGCCGAAGAAGCACTACATCCTGGGACGCTTCGATCAGGCCGCCTACTACTGGCCGGAGCACCACCCGCAGTTCTTCCGCAAGGATGCGGTCGCGTTCGGCCCGACGGTGCACGGCGGCGTGCAGGTGCTCACCGAGCACGTCGAGCGGATCGCGCCGGAGAGCGGCATATGCATCCACCATCTGTCGCATCTCGACGCGGCGCAGTGGATCGAGAAGACCAACCGCTACACCTCGCGCCCCGACCGGGTCCGCTGCGCGCCGGAAGCGGCCGACCTGATCGGCTTCGCCCATGCGCGGATCGAGCACTGGGTGGCGCGCACCGCCAGCACCGGCCGCGGCGACTATGCCGCCGCGGTGGCGCTGCTGCGCGCGGTCTACGACATGATCGACCGGGTGAAGTCGTGGGAGCAGGCCGACGGCCTCGACGGCGCCGCGGCATTCGCCGCAACGTGCGCCGAGCTGGGCCAGGCCTACGACGCGCTGGAGCGGCGCACCGGCATCCGCACCACCGCGAAGCGGCCGCCGCGCGGGATGCCGGACCGGCTGCGCGGGCTGCTCGCCGGTCTCGGCGCGCGGCTGGCTGCCCGCGCCGGCTGACGGCGCTTCCCCGATGCGGCGCTGCCGGTCCAGGATGGGGCTGCAGCGACGGGGGGAGACGACGATGACGGGCGGCATGCATGATCACGCGCAGTGGGGGTATTCGCCCAATGGGCATTCACCCGCCGGGCATTCGCCGTGGGGCCCGACGGACCAGCTCGGCGCCGGCAACCTGCTGACGGGGGAAAAACGGCTGGCCGCGCTGCGCTCGGTCGAGCAGGGCCGCATCTACGATGTCAGCCACGAGATCTCGATGGGCGCGCCGTTCCTGGTGCCGAACCAAACGCCGTTCCTGATGTCGATCTGGGCGTCCTGGCGCGATATCGATCCGACGCCGCCGGCTCGCCGGGGCGGTGAACGACGCCGGGGCCAACGTGGAGCGGATCGAAATGACCGCGCATGTCGGCACGCATATCGACGCGCTGGGGCATTTCTCCAAGGGCGACAGGCTCTACAACGGGCTGTCGGCGGCCGAGACGGTCACCGACTGGGGCCTGCTGAAGCTGGGGATCGAGCAGGCGCCGCCGATGATCACGCGCGGCGTGCTGCTGGACGTGGCGGGCCTCGACGGCGGGGCGCACCTGAACCCCGGCCGGGCGATCACGCCGGACGAGCTGGCGCGCGCCGCGGAGGCCGCCCAGGTCGGCATCGAGCCCGGCGACATCGTGCTGATCCGCACCGGCTGGGGGCGGTATTTCGGGGCCGACAACCCGAAATACCTGGCCGGCGAGCCGGGCATCGATCTGCCGGCGGCACAATGGCTGACCGGCCAGGGCGTGGTGGCCATCGGCTGCGACAACATGGCAGTCGAGGTGCTGCCGAACCCCGAGCGCACGTTGGCGATGCCGGTACACCAGCACGCGCTGGTCGAGGCCGGCGTGCACCTGATCGAGAACCTGGCGCTGGACGAACTGGCGCGGGATGGCTTGCGCAGCTTCTGCTTCATCCTGCTGGCGCCAAAATTCCGCGGCGCGACCGGCGCGCCGGTGCGGCCGGTCGCGCTGGTGTAGGGCAGCCAGGTCGGGGGGCTTTGCTGCCTGGCGGGTTTCCGGCCCGCCCCGGCGAAGGCTGGCGGCGGAGCCCCGACCTTCCTTGGCTTGTGGGACGATCGGCGGCCGACTAGGGTGCCGCCCGATTGTTGCGGTCTGCAGCAGACGAGTCGCATGTCGCATCAGCCGGTCTACAAGCGGGTTCTGCTGAAGGTGTCCGGCGAAGCGCTGATGGGCCGGCGCGACTATGGATTGGACACCGAGACGGTTGCCGGCATCGCCGCCGATGTCGGCGACGTCGTGGCGATGGGCGTCGAGGTCTGCCTGGTGATCGGCGGCGGCAACATTTTCCGGGGCGTCTCGGCTGCCGCCTCGGGCATGGAACGCGCCCAGGCCGACTACATCGGCATGCTGGCGACCGTGATGAATGCTCTGGCCATGCAGAGCGCGCTGGAGAAGCGCGGCGTGGCGACGCGGGTGCAGTCGGCGATCCCGATGGCCTCGGTCTGCGAGCCGTATATCCGCCGCCGCGCCGAGCGGCACATGGAGAAGGGCCGGGTGGTGATCTTCGCCGCCGGCACCGGCAACCCGTTCTTCACCACCGACACCGCCGCCGCGCTGCGCGCGACCGAGATGGGCTGCCAGGCGCTGTTCAAGGGCACCCAGGTCGACGGCGTCTACTCCGCCGATCCGCGCAAGGTGCCGGACGCGGAGCGCTACGACGAGCTGACCTATCTCGACGTGCTGTCGCGCGACCTTCAGGTGATGGACGCGGCGGCGATCAGCCTGGCGCGGGAGAACCATCTGCCGATCGTGGTGTTCAACATCAACGCTCCGGGCGCCTTCGCCCAGGTGATGCGCGGCGAAGGGCCGGTTCACCAGGATCATCGAGCCCCATATAACCCAGGCGGGAGGACAGGCATGGCAGCCGACCTCGACAAACTGAAGCAGGACCTGACGCGCCGGATGGACGGCGCGCTGGACACGCTGAAGCGCGAATTCGTCGGATTGCGCACCGGGCGTGCGCATCCGGGCCTGCTGGAGCCGGTCAAGGTGCACGCCTATGGCACCGACATGCCGCTCAACCAGGTCGGCAACGTCGCGGTGCCGGAGGCGCGCATGCTGAGCGTGCAGGTGTGGGACCGCGCCCTGGTCGGCGCGGTGGAGAAGGCGATCCGCGACTCGGGGCTGGGGCTCAACCCGATGGCCGACGGGCAGACGGTGCGGGTGCCGATCCCGCAACTGACCACCGAGCGGCGCAACGACCTGGTGAAGACCGCGCACAAATACGCCGAGGGCGCGCGCGTCGCGGTGCGTGCCGTGCGGCGCGACGGCATGGAACAGGTGAAGACGCTACGAGAAGAAGCACGAGATCGGCGAGGACATGGCCAAGGACTGGCACGTCGAGGTGCAGAAACTCACCGATGCCTACATCAAGCGGGTCGACGAGACGCTGGTCGAGAAGGAAAGGGAGATCCGTCAGGTCTGACACGAGAATCGTCCCCCGGAGACTCACGCCCAAAGGATCACGCCCTTTGGATCGCGCCCAGAGGGTCACGCCCAGAGGGTCACGCCCAGAGGGTCACGCCCAGAGGGTCACGCCGAGGTCACGTCCCGTGGGCCACACCTGGAGAATCACACCCTGAGCACGACCAAGTAATGTCCGCCGCCACCCAGCAGCGCGCGCCCGCGACAGACCCCCCGGCGGCACATGCGGTCGAGCCACCGGCCTCCGTGCCCAATCATGTGGCGATCATCATGGACGGCAACGGCCGCTGGGCCGCCGCGCGCCACCTGCCGCGGATCGCCGGACATCGCGAGGGCGCCCGCGCGGTGCGCCGCGCCATCGAGGCGGCGATCCGCCAGGGTGTGTCCTGGCTGACGATCTACGCGTTCTCCAGCGAGAACTGGCGCCGCCCGGCGGGCGAGGTGTTCGATCTCACCGGCCTGCTGCGCCACTATCTGCGGACCGAGATCGCCGAGCTCGGGGCCAATGGCGTGCGGTTGCGCTTCATCGGCGACCGGACCCGCTTCGATGCCGACATCCAGCACGATCTGGCGGAGGCCGAGAAGGCAACGGCGGAAAACACGCGGCTGCACCTGACGGTGGCGCTGTCCTATGGCGCGCGGGCGGAGATCGTCGCCGCGGCGCGCGCACTGGCGGCGGCGGCGCAGGCTGGCGCGCTGGCCCCGGAGGCCGTCGATGACGCGGTGTTCGCCGGCTTCCTGTCGACCGCCGGGATTCCCGACCCCGACCTGCTGATCCGCACCTCGGGCGAGCAGCGGCTGTCGAATTTCCTGCTGTGGCAGGCGGCCTATGCGGAGCTGGTGTTCCTCGATGTGCTGTGGCCCGATTTCGACGAGGCGCACTTTGCCGCGGCGCTGGCCGAGTATGCGCGGCGGGAGCGGCGGTTTGGTGCCAGGCCGGCGTAGAGCGGATGACTGGGTCGGCGAGGCTTGACGGGTTCCGCGGCTAATATTGCTGTTTTGCAATGGGAAAGACAAGGTGCCGTCCGGAGCGCGCGCAAGCTCAGTATTCAACACAGAGGTGCAGAGGCCGCAGGGACAAGTGCCCGGGGGCAGGCTCCGGGACCTCAGAGAAGACAAGGCAGTGAATGCGCTTCGCGCGAAGCGCCACGTTCTTCCTCTGCGATCCCTGAGGCCTCTGTGTCTCTGTGTTGCATCGACGGCCGCCGCAGGCACCAATGTTGCACATTCACACCTATAACGAAACAAATTGCCCATTCGAGCATTGATTCAATTCAGCGGTGCTCACCTGACAGTGTGCGTATGAGACATGCCGCCTAGCGCCTCCTACCGCTGGAAGGACTTTGGCCTGCGGGCGATCTCGGCTGCCGTGCTGGCACCGATCGCGCTGGCCTGCGTCTGGTTCGGCGGACTGGCCTTCACCCTGCTGATCGATGCCGCCACTGTCCTGCTGGCCGTGGAATGGATCCGCCTCTGCCGGTACGCCCGCGCACACGCATTGATGGCCGGCGGAACGCTGTGGATCCTGCTGGCCGCCGCCGCGCTGCTGTGGCTGCGAGCCGATCCCACGGCCGGGCGGGCCAACCTGCTGTTCGTGCTGCTGCTGGTCTGGGCGAGCGACATCGGCGCCTACCTGGTCGGGCGCCTGCTCGGCGGCCCGCGCCTCGCGCCGCGTGATCTCGCCTGGAAAAACCTGGTCGGGCGCGGCGGGCGGCATCGCCGCGGCGCTCGGCGTCGGCTGGGGCGCGACCTGGCTGCTGCCGACCGGCGCCGGCCCGATCCGGGTCGCGGTGGTGGCGCTCGGTGCTCGTGCATCATCGGCCAGCTCGGCGATCTGGCTGGAAAGCTGGGCAAAGCGGCGCTTCGGCGTAAAGGACTCCGGCACGCTGATCCCCGGCCATGGCGGGCTGCTCGACCGGCTGGACGCGCTGCTCGCCGTGGCGCCGTTCGCGGCCCTGCTGGCGCTTTGCCTGGGACGTGGTGTACTGTTGTGGGAATGAGTCTCAGTCACCCGCGCTCCGTCACCGTCCTCGGCAGCACCGGCAGCGTCGGCACCCAGACGGTCGAGCTGCTGGCAGGCGCGCCGCAACGGTTCCGGGTGCGCGCGCTGGTCGCCGGACGCAACGCCGCGCTGCTGGCCGAGCAGGCCATCGCGCTCAACGCCGAGCGGGCGGTGATCAGCGATCCCACGCGCTACCAGGAACTGCGCGAGGCGCTGGCCGGCACCGACGTGATGGCGGCCGGCGGGCGCGGATGCGGTGGTGGAGGCGGCCGCGCTGCCGGTCGACTGGACCATGGCGGCGATCACCGGCGCGGTCGGCCTGGCGCCGACGCTGGCGGCGATCCGCGGCGGCGGCGATCGTCGCGCTGGCCAACAAGGAGGCGCTGGTCTGCGCCGGCGAGGTGATGCTGCGCGCCGTCAAGGCCGCCGGCGCCAGGCTGCTGCCGGTCGATTCCGAGCACAACGCGATCTTCCAGTCGCTCGCCGACGGCAACCATGGCGCGGTGGAGCGGATCGTGCTGACCGCCTCGGGCGGCCCGTTCCGCACCGCCAGCATGGAGGACATGGCCAAGGCCACGCCGGAGGCGGCGCTAAAGCACCCGGTCTGGTCGATGGGCGCCAAGATCAGCATCAATTCGGCGACGCTGATGAACAAGGGCCTGGAGGTGATCGAGGCGGCGCGGCTGTTCGGCCTGCCGGAGGAGCGGATCGGCGTGCTGGTGCATCCGCAATCGGTGATCCACGGCCTGGTCTGCTACCACGACGGCAGCGTGGTGGCGCAGCTTGGCTCGCCGGACATGCGCATCCCGATCTCGCACACGCTGGCCTGGCCGGAGCGGATGGCGACGCCATCGCCGCGGCTCGACCTGGCGGCGCTGGCGCGGCTGGAATTCGCGGAGCCCGATATGGCGCGCTTCCCGGCGCTGGGGCTGGCGCGCGACGCCTTGCGGGCCGGCGGTGGCGCACCAACTGTGCTGCTCGGCCGCCAACGAGGTTGCGGTCGAGGCATTTTTGCAGCGCAGGATCGGGTTTTTAGACATAGCCAGCACCGTGTCGCGTGTGCTACATGCTATGGGTGCGCCGCATGCCGATACGCTCGGCGATGTGATTGCCCTCGATGCGGCAGCCCGCCGCGCCGCCGCCCAGTTCGCCGCCGCCCGCGCTGCCTGAAGGACACGCACTTGTTCAACGCCATGCCCGGCTTTCTGCAATCCGGCCTTGCCTTCGTGGTGGTGCTGGGCGTGCTGGTCTTCGTGCACGAGTTCGGCCACTACGCCGCGGCGCGCTGGTGCGGCGTGCATGTCGAGGTGTTCTCGATCGGCTTCGGCCGCGCGATCGCAAGCTGGAAGGACCAGCGTCGGGACGACCTGGAAGGTCGCCTGGCTGCCGCTGGGCGGCTACGTCAAGCTGCACGGGCTGGAACGGCCGGAGACGGTCTCGGACGAGACCCGCGCGGGCTGGATGGCGGGCCGCACCTTCCACGACAAGAGCATCATGTCGCGGGCAATCGTTGTCGCCGCCGGCCCGATCGCCAACTTCCTGCTCGCGGCGGTGCTGTTCGCCGGCCTGTTCGCGACCGCTGGCCAGCCGGTGACGCAGCCGGTGGTGGCCGAGGTGGTGGCCGGCTCGGCGGCCGCGGCGGCCGGGCTGCAGAACGAGCGACCGGATCGAGGCGATCGACGGCGTGGCGACGCCGACCTTCATGGACATCCAGCGGATCGTCAGCAGTCGGCCCGGCGCGCAGATCGTGCTGACGGTGCGACGCGGCGACGCCGACCGGACCCTGACCGCCACGGTGGGTACGCGCGATGCGGGCGACGGGACGCGGATCGGGGTCCTTGGCATCCGCGGCGGCGAGGTGACCTACCAGCGGGTCAATCCGCTGAGCGCGATCGGTCTGGGCATCGCGCAGACCTGGGACGTGACGGCAGAGACGGTCAGCGGCGTGGCGCAGATGATCTCCGGCCGGCGCGGCACCGAGGACCTTGGCGGCCCGCTGCGGATCGCCCAGCTTTCCGGTCAGGTGGCGGAACTCGGCCTGGCGAGCCTGGTGTCGTTCATCGCCATCCTCTCGGTCAATCTCGGGCTGATCAACCTGTTCCCCATCCCGGTGCTGGATGGCGGGCACCTGCTGTTCTACCTTGTCGAGGCGATCCGCGGCCGGCCGGTGCCGCAGAAGGCGCAGGAGTATGGGTTCCGCGCCGGCCTGGCGCTGCTCGCCAGCCTGATGGTGTTCGCCACCTGGAACGACCTTACGCATCTGGGCATCGTCCGCTGGGTGGCGGGCCTGTTCGGATAGCCCGGAGCGCATTCTTCTTCACCACTCCCGCTCTTTGCGGGGTTGGGCCGCGAAGCGGACCGACGCGAGGCGCGAAGCGCCGAGGGTGAGGGTGCTGCACGCGGCACGACCCTCACCCGCGTCGCAAATGCTCCGCGACCTCTCCCGCGAAGAGCGGGAGAAGTGTACGCCGTTCCGGTCACGCCAACGGCGATGACGGCTACCGCCAACCGCCGCCGCCGTTCACATACACCGTGTCCGCCGTCATGTACGGACACGCGTCGGAGCAGACGAACAGCACCAGTTCGCCGATCTCCTCCGGCTCGCCCATCCGCTTCATCGGCACGTCGGCGATGAATTTCTGCACCAGCTCCGGCGAGGTGTCGGCGGCACGGGCAAACGGCGTGTTCACCGGGCCGGGCGAGATCGACAGGCAGCGAATGCCGCGATCGGCGAACTCGCGCGCCACGCCCAGCGTCATGGTCAGCACCGCGCCCTTCGCCGCGGCGTAGTGCACCGAGGCCCCCGGCCCACCGCGCTTGTGCGACATCGAGGCGACGTTGACGATCACCCCGTGGCCGTTCGCCAGCATGTGCGGCAGCACCGCCTGCATCGCGTAAAACGTTCCGTTGACGTTCAGATCGAACGTCCGCTTCAGCAGATCGTCATCGATCTCCAGGAACTTGCAGCGGCGCAGCGCGGCGCCGGCCGAGTTGAACAGGAAATCCACCGTCCCGAACGTGGCGATCGCCCGCGAGATCGCGTCGTTGACCTGCGCCCGCTGCGTCACGTCGGTGGGCAGGGCCAGCGCCTTGCGGCCAAGCTGGGCGATCGTTTCGGCGGTGCGGCGCGCGCCGTCGGCGTCCAGGTCGGCGCACACCACGTTGGCGCCCTCGCGGGCAAAGATCAGCGCGGTGGCGCGGCCGATGCCGCTGGCCGCGCCGGTGATGACGATCGTCTTGCCGACGAAGTAATCCGGGGTCTTGGGCATGTTCCTGCTCCCTGGCGATCTGGCGACCGCAGGGGATAGCGCCCAGGATCAGGCGATGTCACGCCCCGCGCCAAACTGGCGCCCGCTTGCCAAGGAACGCTTCCATGCCCTCGCGGAAATCCTGGCTCTGGTAGCACAGCAGGATCAGGTCCCGGTCGGCATCGGCACCGTGCGGCGCACGCAGCCGGCGCACCGCCTCCTTGGTGGCGCGCAGGGTCAGCGGCGCATTGCCGGCGATGGCGCGCGCCAGCGCCTCGGAGCGGGCCATCAGCGCCGCGTGGTCGGGCAGAACCTCGCTGACCAGGCCGACGGATTTCGCTTCCTCGGCCTCGACCAGGCGAGCGGTGAAGATGATCTCCTTCACCCGCGCCGGGCCGATCAGCGCGCTGAGCCGCGCGATGTTGGCCAGCGACAGGCAGTTGCCCAGCGTGCGCGCGATTGGGAAGCCGAACCGCAGATTGGCCGCCGCGAGGCGGATGTCGCAGCACGCGGCGATGCCCGCACCGCCGCCGGTGCAGGCGCCGGACAGCGCGGCGATCATCGGGATCGGGCAGCGCTCGATGGTGTCCAGCACGCGGTCCAGCCGCGCCTCGTAGGCGATGGCGTCCTCCGGCCCGGCGAAGGCGCGGAACTGGCTGATGTCGGTGCCGGCGGCGAAGGCCTTTTCGCCGGCCCCGGTCAGCACCAGCGCTCGCAGGCTCGGTGCCGCGGTCTGCGCGGCGCAGATCTCGGCGAGGCCGTCGTACATCGCGAACGTCAGCGCGTTGCGCGCCGCCGGGCGGTTGAAGGTGATCCAGCCGACGCCGTCGGCCGTCGTGTAGAGAAGCTCGTCGCTCATCGCCGGTCCCTCGTCCGTTGGCCGTCCAGCCATGATATGAGTCATAGTATGGGGCGGCGCGGGCAGCCACCGCCCCGCCGGAAGCGCCCCGCTGGAACGCACCCGCCGGAACGTATTGGACCCGGTGGGAGGCCTGCGCTACGAGTCGGCGCAATCGGGACGGACCGGGCGGAATGCCGGAGCGCTATATCCGGCATGCCAGGTGGACCCGTGATGGAGGCCTGATGAACGATCTCTATTCGTTTTTCCTGCAGCGGCGGAACACCAGGCCGATGCACAAATGGCACCACTATTTCGAGGTGTACGAGCGCTACTTCGCGCGATTCCGGCACACGAACCCGGCGGTGCTGGAGATCGGCGAGGGGGGCGGCGGAGGCGCGCTGGAGATGTGGCGCGAGTATTTCGGCGAGAACGCTCGGATCTTCGGCCTCGACAGCGATCCAGCCGCCAAGCGCAACGAAGATGTCGCCACCAAGGTGTACGTCGGCGACCAGGCCGACCGCAACTTCCTGCGCCAGGTGCGGCGCGAGGTCGGGGTGCTCGACATCGTCATCGACGACGGCGGGCACATGGCCAACCAGCAGATCACCAGTTTCGAGGAGCTGTACCCTGCGCTGAGCGAGACCGGGATCTACCTGGTCGAGGACACCCATACCGCGCTGTGGGGCGGACGCTACAACGACCGCCAGGACGGGCAGAACATCCTGACCTTCGCCACCGCGCGCTGTGCGCAACTGATGGAGTGGTCGGGACGGCGGGAGAACTTCCGTCAATTGATGACCGATCAGAACGTGTTGCTGGCGGACCAGGCGTCGGCGTTCTGCCGCACCACCAAGGCGATCACCTTCTACGACAGCATCGTGGTGTTTGAGCGCGGCCACCGATCGGTGCCGCGCCACGAGCAGCTCTAGGCAACCGGCTGATGACCAGGGAACCAGGTCGGGGATCGGGGCGCTGATGCCGGACGACACGCCTGGCAAGCGGCCGGACGCGGCGATTGGCTGGGAACCGGAGCTCGCGGAACTGCGCGCGCGTATCGCACTGGCCCGCGAGATGGGCGGGCCGGAGCGCGTGGCGCGCCAGCACGCGGGCGGCCGGCTGACGGTCCGCGAGCGGATCGATCGCCTGCTCGATACCGGCTCCTTTCACGAGTTGGGCGCGATCGCCGGCAAGGCCAGCTACGCGCCGGACGTGCGTAGCATCACCGCCTTCACCCCGGCCAACTGCGTGTTCGGCCGCGGCACGGTGGACGGCCGGCCGGTGGTGGTCGCCGGCGACGACTTCACCCTGCGCGGTGGCTCGGCTGATGCCTCGATCAAGGCCAAGCCGAAGATGTCGGAGCAGATGGCGGCGCAGTTCCGCATGCCGATCATTCGCCTGGTCGAGGGTTCCGGCGGCGGCGGCTCGGTCAAGACGATCGAAACCACCGGGCGCGCCAACCTGCCGGGCGGCTGGTCGAGACCACGTCGTTCGATCTGGTCGCCGACAACATGGGCCTGGTGCCGGTCGTGGCGCTGGGGCTCGGCTCGGTCGCCGGGCTGGGCGCGGCCCGGCTGGCGGCCAGCCACTACTCGGTGATGGTGAAGGAGCTGTCCGCGGTGTTCGTCGCCGGCCCGCCGGTGGTGGAACGACTGGGCGAGCCGCGCAGCAAGCAGGAGCTGGGCGGCTGGGAGGTGCAGCTTGGCTGCGGCGCGGTGGACCATGCCGTCGAGACCGAGGAGGAGGCGTTCGCGGCCGCGCGGCGCTTCCTGTCCTACCTGCCGAGTTCGATCTGGGACCTGCCACCGCGGGCGCACGGCTGGGACGATCCGGCCCGGCGCGAGGAATTCCTGATCGCGGCAATCCCGCGCGACCGGCGGCTGGCCTACCACATGCGCCGCATCATCGAGGCGCTGGTCGATCGTGACAGCGTCTTCGAGATCGGGCGCAGCTTCGGGCGCTCGATCATCACGGCCCTGGTTCGACTGGACGGCTGGCCGGTGGCGCTGCTGGCGGGCGACCCGCTGTATCACGGCGGCGCCTGGACCGCGGACGCGTGCCAGAAGATCATCCGCTTCGTCGATATGGCGCAGACGTTCCACCTGCCGATCGTGCACCTGGTCGACTGTCCGGGCTTCCAGGTCGGACTTGCGGCCGAAATCGAGCGCGGTGATCCGCTGGGGCGTGCGCGCGCTCAGCGCGATCAACCAGACCACGGTGCCGTGGTGCAGCGTGATCGTGCGCAATTGTTACGGTGTCGGTGGGCTGGGCCACCAGCCGGTCGGGCATCTTTGCGTGCGCTACGCGTGGCCCTCGGCAAGCTGGGGATCGCTGCCGCTGGAGGGCGGGATCGAGGCGGCGTATCGCGCCGAGATCGACGCGGCCGAGGACAGGCAGGGCAAGCTGGGGGAGATCGAGGCGCGGCTGAATGCGCTGCGCTCGCCGCTGCGCACGGCCGAGGCGTTCTGGGTGGAGGAGATCATCGATCCACGCGAAACGCGCCGGCTGCTGACCGAGTTCGCCAACCTGGCGGCGCCGCTGCGCACGCCGGGGGAGTCGCGGTTCGCGATGCGGCCCTAGGGGCGTGGGTAACCAGCGGCTTTGATGCGTGTCCGAGCGTTGCTAAAGACGGCGTGGCGGCCGCATGATGCAGTTCGAATGGGACCCGGCGAAGGCCAGGACGAACCTGGCAAAGCACGGCGTCGCGTTCGAGGATGCGCAGCTTGTCTGGGAGGACCCCAATCATATCCTCCGGCTTGAGCGCCACGAAGCTGGCGAGGAAAGATGGCAGATCATCGGCTATGCTCACGGAGTTGTAATCCTGGTGGTATGGCATACATACCCCGATCCCCATGACGACCAGAGAGTCCGCATCATCGGCGCGCGCAAGGCGGAGCGCAGAGAGCGGAGCGCCTATGAGCAAGACCGCTGACGCAGGACAATTGCGACGCCTGGAACGCCTCGCGGCCCTGCCCGATGAGGCTATCGACACGTCCGATCTGCCGCTCATCGAGGACTGGTCCGACGGCGTGCGCGGCGGCACCCCGGCCGAAGTCAGGCGGAAGGTGGCCGCCCGGCAAGCGAGCAGTGCCGCGGTAGCCGACCCAGACGACCAGACGCCGTTGGATGCCTTCAACCGGCGTTGGCAGGGGCGTGAGGGCGGTCAGGAGCGTGCCAATTACGCGCTGTTCCTCAGCGAGCTGTGTGACGCAATCGGCGTGCCGCGCCCGGACCCTGCCTCGAAGGACACGGCGATCAACGACTACGTCTTTGAACGCGCAGTCGACGAACCGGACGACCAGGGCGGCGTTTCCCACCGCCGCATCGACCTCTACAAGCGGAACTGCTTCGTCCTGGAGGCGAAGCAGTCGCGCCAAAAGGGCGGCAAGAAGGAGGTCGTCGGCCAGGCCAGCCTGTTCGCCGGGGACGAACCGGCCCGCCGCGGTGCCCGCACCGCCAGCCGATCCTGGGACGTGCTGATGTTGAATGCCCGCCGCCAGGCCGAGGGCTACGCTCGCGCATTGCCCGTCTCCCACGGATGGCCGCCGTTCGTCCTGGTTTGCGACGTCGGCCACGTGCTGGAGGTCTATGCCGACTTCTCCGGCCAGGGAAAGAACTACGCGCAGTTTCCCGACCGCCAGTCCTTCCGCATCTACCTGGAGGACCTGCGCGACCCTGCGGCGCGCGATCGGCTGGTGCGGATCTGGACCGATCCGCTCTCACTGGATCCGGCCCGCAAGTCGGCACGCGTCACCCGCGCGATCGCCGAGCGTCTGGCCGCCGTATCGAAGGCACTGGAGGCAGCGCAGTACCCGCCGGAAGAAGTCGCGATGTTCCTGATGCGATGCCTGTTCACCATGTTCGCCGAGGACGTCGGCCTGCTTCCGAAGGCCTCGTTCCGGCGGCTTCTGGAACGTTGCGAGCAAGACCCGGAGCGGCTGATACCGATGGTGGGCCAGCTCTGGGGGGCGATGGACCGCGGCGATTTTGCCATCGCCATCGAAGCGCGGGTGAAGCGTTTCAACGGCGAGTTCTTCAAGACGCGCTCGGTGCTGCCACTGGCGCGTGAGGAGATCGGCGAGCTGCGCCAGGCGGCATCGTACGACTGGCGCGATGTCGATCCGTCGATCTTCGGCACGCTGCTGGAGCAGGCGCTGGACCAGCAGGAACGCCGGCGGCTCGGGGCGCACTATACGCCGCGCTCCTATGTCGAGCGGCTGGTGGTGGCGACGATCATCGAGCCGCTGCGTGCCGACTGGGATCGCGCGCTCTCCACGGCGGAGCGGCAGAAGTCGGAAGGCCGCATCAAGGACGCGGTGGCAACGATCACCGCGTTCCATGAGGCACTGTGCAAGACACGCGTCCTGGATCCGGCCTGCGGCACCGGGAACTTTCTGTACGTGTCGCTGGAGCTGGTGAAGCGGCTGGAGGGCGAGGTGCTGGAGGCGCTGACGGACCTCGGCGGCCAGGAGGCATTGCACGGGCTGGAGGGGCACACTGTCGACCCACATCAGTTCCTCGGGCTGGAGATCAATCCGCGCGCTGCGGCGATTGCCGAGCTTGTGCTGTGGATCGGCTATCTGCAATGGCATCTGCGCACGCAGAGCGGGCTGCCGTCCGAGCCGATCCTGAAGGCGTTCCGCAACATCGTGGTGAAGGACGCGGTGTTGGAGGCGAAGATCACGCTGGTAAGGGACAGAGACGGCAAGCCGGTGACACGAGTTGGACCGGACGGGACGGAAGCGGAGGTGTACCGCTACGACGATCCACGCCAGCCGGAGTGGCCGGAGGCGGAGTTTGTTGTTGGGAATCCACCGTTCATTGGCAGCAAATACCTGCGAGGTCGCCTTGGCGATAATTACGCCGAAGCGCTCTGGTCCGTATACCCTAACATGAACGAGTCAGCCGACTTTGTTATGTATTGGTGGGACCATGCAGCCAACGTACTCATATCTAGAGGGACAGCTTTGAGGAGATTTGGGTTGGTAACTACAAATTCTATCACACAGTCCTTTCAGCGTCGTGTACTCGAAAAGCATCTTCGAGCCATCGATCCAATCTCTATTGTCACGGCAATTCCCGATCATCCATGGACCAAGGCAACTTCCGACGCGGCTGCAGTCCGAATTGCGATGACGGTAGCACAGGCAGGGCGCGTCGATGGCCTACTCTTTGGGGTGTGCCACGAAGATGCACTGGACTCCGACGCGCCGGTAATCACACTTACCAAGCATGTCGGCACGATTAATAGTAACCTGACGATAGGTACCGACGTGACCTCCGCCACCGCGCTGATGGCAAATAGGGGAATATGCTCGACAGGAGTCAAGTTGCATGGTTCGGGATTTATTATTACACCGCAGCAGTGTTCGTACCTCGGTTTGGGAGGGCGTCGGGGCCTTGAGTCCCATGTTCGAGAATACCGAAACGGCCGTGATCTGACTGATAGGCCACGTGGTGTGAAGGTGATCGATCTATTTGGTCTCAGCGCAGAAAATGTTAAGAATAGATTCCCAGAGGTTTATCAACACCTGCTCTTATCAGTAAAACCTGAGCGCGACAAGAATAATAGGGCTGCGTATCGCGAAAACTGGTGGATATTCGGTGAGCCACGCGGTGAGTTCCGCCCAGCACTGATTGGCCTACCAAGGTACGTTGTGACCGCGACAATCGCCAAGCACCGCATCTTCCAGTTTTTGGATGGCGTCATTCTTCCTGATGTGCGCTTAGTGTGCTTCGCAAGCGACGATGCCCTTTTGTTAGGCACCTTATCATCTAGAGCACATATGGTCTGGGCGGAGGCGACTGGAGCCACATTGGAAGATCGTCCGACGTACATCACTTCACGATGCTTCGACCCGTTTCCATTTCCCGCTCCTAGCGAAGCTCTATCCCGTGTCATCCGCTCCATCGCCGGAGACCTTGACGCCCACCGCAAGCGCATCCTGGCGGAGCACCCCCACCTTACCCTCACCGGCCTCTACAACGTGCTGGAGAAGTTGCGCGCCGGCACCGACCCCGCCGCCCTGTCCGTGCCAGACCGGCGCATCTTCGACGACGGCCTGGTGCTGATCCTGAAGGAGTTCCACGACCACCTCGATGCCGCCGTCGCCGAGGCCTATGGCTGGCCCGCCGACCTCAGCGACAACGACATCCTCGCCCGGCTGGTCGCGCTCAACCGCGAGCGCGCGCAGGAGGAGGCGCGCGGCCTGGTGCGCTGGCTGCGCCCGGACTACCAGATTCCGCGCTTCGGCTCGGCGCAGCAAAAGGCCGAGCTGGTGCTTGAAGGCGGCGCCATGCATGCGGCACAGACAGAGCCTGCCCAGGGCCCCAAACCCGCCTTCCCCGCCGACGACACCGCACAAACCGCTGCCGTCATGGCTGCGCTCGCCTCTGCACCTGCGCCACTGGATGCCACATCGCTCGCCGCACGCTTCCGCCAGGGCCGCCGCGTCGCGCCGAAGGTCGGCTCCGTGCTGGGTGCGCTGCAGCGCATGGGATTCGTCAGCAGCGCGGACGCCGGGCACACTTGGTCGCTACGTCGCGTGGCGTAACGTTCGACCACGCAGCCGCGGGCGCGGCCATCGACCAGATAGACGTGCATGGCGCCAGACCCTCGGCCTATCCACCGTCGCTTTTCGCTGCCGAAAGTTCATCGTCCCGCCGCGCCGGCTCACCGCCCTCGCGTTTCAGGAACCGGATCGCGGCGTCCTTGTCGCCCCGCCCCTTCCTCTCGGCGAAGAATGCCCCGGCGGTCTGCATCGCGCTGAGCTTCTGCGCCGCGGCGCTGGCGAGGAACTGGCTCACACTGATGCCTCCCGCCGCGGCGAGCTGCGCCACGGCAGACTTCAGTGACGCCGGCAACCGCACCGACACGGTCGCTAGCTTCGTCGTCATCCTTGTATCCTCCTCAATGTGTCGGCCGGCGACAGCACCGCGATCCCGAAGCGGGCGGTGATCCGCCGGGCCGCCCGTCCTCCCTGCCCAACTGGTCCACGTCGTCGCACAGGCGGCTATGCGGACCGCGCATTGGGATGTGGTTGATACAACCCCATATTGGCACTACCCTCTGGTGTTGACGACGCGCAGGGAAGGTCGCAGAAGACGCCGCCGTCGAAGCCGCCGCTGCCGGAAGCGGGCACCGCGCGGGGGAAGGAGTCTGTCTTGAAGCCGACCAATATCCGGGACCCCGAGTATTTCCACAAGGTCGTGGATTGCCAATATGCCTGCCCCGCGCACACGCCGGTGCCGGAGTACATCCGCCTGATCGCCGCCGGCCGCTACGCCGACGCCTACATGATCAACTGGCGCTCCAACGTGTTCCCCGGGATTCTCGGGCGCACCTGCGACCGCCCGTGCGAGCCGGCCTGCCGGCGCGGCCGCGTCGAGCAGGAGCCGGTGGCGATCTGCCGGCTGAAACGCGTCGCCGCCGATCACAAGGGCGACATCCGCGCGCGCCTGCCGAAACCTGCTGCGGCGCACAATGGCAAGCGCATCGCCCTGGTCGGCGCCGGCCCGGCCTCGCTGACCGTGGCGCGCGACCTTGCCCCGCTCGGCTACCAGTGCGTCGTCTACGACTCCGACCCACGCGCCGGCGGCATGATCCGCAGCCAGATCCCCCAATTCCGTCTGCCCGAGGAAGTGATCGACGAAGAGGTCGGCTACATCACCGACCTTGGCCTCGAAATGCGGCTGGGCCAGCGCATCGACAGCATGAAGGCGCTGCTGGCCGAGGACTACGACGCAATCTTCGTCGGCTCCGGCGCCCCGCGCGGGCGCGACCTGCACATTCCCGGCCGCGCAGGAAGCCGCCGCCAACATCCATATCGGCATCGACTGGCTGTCCTCGGTCTCGTTCGGCCACATCACGAAAATCGGCAGGCGCGTGATCGTGCTGGGCGGCGGCAACACGGCGATGGATTGCTGCCGCTCGTCCCGCCGGCTCGGCGGCGAGGACGTGAAGGTGATCGTCCGCTCCGGCTTCGAGGAAATGAAGGCGTCCCCCTGGGAAAAGGAGGACGCGATGCACGAGGACATCCCGATCCTGAACTATCCTGGTGCCCAAGGCGTTCATCCACCAGGGCGGCCGGCTGACCGGCATGACGTTCGATAAGGTGAAGGCCGAGTACGACGACAAGGAGCGCCGCCGGCTGGTGCCCACCGGCGAGCCCGACCAGTTCTTCGAATGCGACGACGTGCTGGTCGCGGTCGGCCAGGAGAACGCCTTCCCCTGGATCGAGCGCGACGCCGGCATCACCTTCGACAAGTGGGACATGCCGGTGGTCGACGAGACCACGATGCGGCTGCAGCCATCCGCGCGTGTTCTTCGGCGGCGACGCCGCGTTCGGCCCGAAGAACATCATCTGGGCGGTGGCGCACGGCCAGCAGGCGGCGCTGTCGATCCACCTGCTGTGCCAGGGCGAGGACATCACGCAGCGCCCGCCGCCGCACGTGACGCTGGCCTCGCAGAAGATGGGCATCCACGAGTGGAGCTACGACAACGACATCTCGCTCGACCTGCGCTTCAAGGTGCCGCACCGCGACAAGGCGGTCGCGCTGCGCGACATCACCGCCGAGGTCGAGCTCGGCTTCGATGACCAGCAGGCCTTCGCCGAAGCGCAGCGCTGCCTGAACTGCGACGTGCAGACGGTGTTCACCGACAAGCTCTGCATCGAATGCGACGCCTGCGTCGACATCTGCCCGGTGGACTGCATCACCTTCACCGGCAACGCCGATGAGGACGCGCTGCGCGCCAGCCTGAACGCGCCGGCGAACGAACGTCACTCAGGACCTGTATGTCTCGGGCGAACTGAAGACCGGCCGGGTCATGGTGAAGGACGAGGACGTCTGCCTTCACTGCGGCCTGTGCGCCGAGCGCTGCCCGACCGGCGCGTGGGACATGCAGCGCTTCCTTCTCGATATCGCGCTCGCGGAGAACGCATGTTGCAGCTTACACCCGGCGTAACCGCCGAGGGCGCGCCGCGCCTGGAACGGGTCAACGACTTCGTCGTCAAGTTCGCCAACGTCAACGGCTCCGGCTCTGCCAGCGCCAACGCGCTGTTCGCCAAGGCGGTGCTGCGCATGGGCATCCCGGCGACGCCGCGCAACATCTTCCCGTCCAACATCCAGGGCCTGCCGACCTGGTACCAGGTGCGGATCAGCGAGGCGGGGCATCTCGGCGCGCGCGGCGGCGTCGATCTGATGGTGGCGATGAACCCGCAGACCTGGGACAAGGACGTCGCCGAGATCGAACCCGGCGGCTACCTGTTCTACGACTCGACCAAGCCGATGCCGCAATCGAAGTTCCGGCGCGACATCAACGTGATCGGCGTGCCGCTGACCGAGATGTGCAACCGCGAATACACCGATCCGCGGCAGCGCCAGTTGTTCAAGAACATCATCTATCTCGGCGCGCTGTCGGCGCTGCTGGACATGGATGCGGCGGCGATCGAGACGCTGCTGGCCGAGCAGTTCCACGGCCGCGACAAGCTGATCAGCGCCAACGTGCACGCGCTGCACATGGGCCGCGACTACGCGCTGGCCAATCTCGACTGCCCGATCGGGCTGCGCCTGCGCCGCAGCGACGCGGTCGGCGATCGCATCTTCATCGACGGCAACGCCGCGGCGGCGCTGGGCGCGGTGTACGGCGGGGCGACGGTCTGCGCCTGGTACCCGATCACGCCGTCCTCCTCGCTGGCCGAGGCGTTCACCCGCTACTGCAACCGCTACCGGGTCGATCCGGAAACGAAGCAGCACCGCTTCGCCATCGTCCAGGCCGAGGACGAGCTGGCCTCGATCGGCATGGTGATCGGCGCCGCCTGGAACGGCGCGCGGGCGTTCACCGCGACCTCGGGGCCGGGCATCTCGCTGATGCAGGAATTTCTCGGGCTGGCGTATTTCGCCGAGATCCCCGCGGTGATCTTCGACGTGCAGCGCTCCGGCCCGTCCACCGGCATGCCGACGCGCACCCAGCAGACCGACCTGCTAAGCTGCGCCTATGCCAGCCACGGCGACACCAAGCACGTGCTGCTGTTCCCGGAAGACCCGCACGAATGCTTCGAGTTCGGCGCGCTGGCGTTCGATCTCGCCGACCGGCTGCAGACGCCGATCTTCGTCATGCTGGACCTCGAAATCGGCATGAACGAGCGGCTGACCCGGCCGTTCGCCTGGGACGACAGCCGAAAATTGGACCGCGGCAAGGTGATGACCGCGGCGGAGCTGTCGGCGGGCAAGGATTTCGGCCGCTATCTGGACGTGGACGGCGACGGCATCCCGTACCGCACCTATCCCGGCACGCACCCGACGCGCGGCGCCTTTTTCACCCGCGGCACCTCGAAGGACCGCTACGCGCGCTACACCGAGGAAGGCCCCGCCTACGCCGACAACATGCAGCGGCTGCTGAAGAAGTTCGACACCGCGAAGACGCTGGTGCCGGCGCCCGAACTGCGGCCGGCGCGCGAGCCGACAAAGCTGGGCGCGATCTATTTCGGCTCCACCAGCCCGGCGATGAACGAGGCCGACGAGATCCTGGCGAAGCAGGGCGTGCATCTGGACCTGCTGCGGGTGCGCGGCTTCCCGTTCAGCGACGAGGTGAAGGCCTTCATCGCGGCGCACGAGCAGGTCTTCGTGGTGGAGCAGAACCGCGACGGGCAGCTGCGCATGCTGCTGGTCAACGAGCTGGAGATCGATCCCGGCCAGGCTGGTGCGCGTGCTGCACTACGACGGCACGCCGATCACCGCCCGCTTCATCGTCGATGCCATCGCCGATCGCGTGGATGACCTGAAAATCGTTCCGTTTCGCAAGGCGGTGCCATGACCTTCCTCGCCAAGCCGAAGCTGCACCACCCCGGCCTGCCGACCAACGCGCTCGGCTTCACGCGGCGCGACTACGAGGGCGCGATCTCCACGCTATGCGCCGGCTGCGGGCACGATTCGATCAGCGCCGCCATCGTGCACGCCTGCTTCGAGCTCGATCTGCCGCCGCACCGGATCGCCAAGCTGTCCGGCATCGGCTGCTCGTCGAAGACGCCGACCTACTTCCTGGGCGCCTCGCACGGGTTCAACTCGGTGCACGGACGGATGCCGTCGGTGCTGACCGGCGCCAACCTGGCGAACCGCGACCTGATCTATCTGGGCGTGTCGGGCGACGGCGATTCCGCCTCGATCGGCATCGGCCAGTTCGCCCATGTCATGCGGCGCGGCGTGAACATGGTCTACATCGTCGAGAACAACGGCGTGTACGGCCTGACCAAGGGGCAGTTCTCCGCCACGTCCGACCAGCGGCGCCAAGTCGAAGCGCGGCGTGGTCAACAGCGACGAGGCGATCGACCTGGTCGGCATGGCGCTGCAGCTTGGCGCCACCTACGTCGCGCGCAGCTTCTCCGGCGACAAGGCGCAGCTCGTGCCGCTGATCAAGGCGGCGCTGACGCATGAGGGCGCGGCCTTCATCGACTGCATCTCGCCCTGCGTCGCGTTCAACAACCACGACGGCTCCACCAAGAGCTTCGACTATGTGCGCGAGCACAACGAGGCGGTGAACTTCCTCGACGTCATCACCAGCCGTGAGCCGATCACGGTGGACTACGCGCCCGGCACGGTGGAGATGGTGACGCAGCATGACGGCAGCTACCTGCAGGCTGCGCAAGCTGGCGGACGACTACAACGTGCACGACCGGGTGGCGGCGATGACCTGGCTGCAGCAGCGCCACGCGGCGGGCGAGATCGTCACCGGGCTGCTGTATGTCGATCCGGAACCGGACGATCTGCACCAGCACATGAACACGGTGAGCACGCCGTTCAACGCGCTGGACGAAGCGGAGCTGTGTCCCGGCTCGGCGGTGCTGGACAAGCTGAACGCCAGCCTGCGCTAAGATTGCCGATCACCTCTCCCGCGCTTGGCGGGCTTGAGCCGCGAAGCGGATCAAGGTCGCGGAGCACTTGCGACGCCTGTGAGAGTCGTGCCGCAAGCACCGCCCTCACCCGGAGCGCTGACGCGCTCCGACCTTTCCCGCGAAGGGCGGGAGAGGTGTACGGGGGCCGTTCACGCGCCGGACGCTCGCTCGGCGTTGCGCAGCGCCACGACCCAGACGCGCAATCACCCGCGGCCGAGCGCCCAGCGCTCGACCGTGTGCGGCACCGCCGCGGGTTCGCGCGCCACCGGCCGGTAGCGCTGCAGCTCCAGCCGGCGCAGCGTGGCCACCAGCGCATCGCGCTCGATCGGCTTGGCCAGCATGGCGTTCATGCCGGCGGACAGGCAGGTGCGCGTGGTCTCCGGCATCACGTCTGCCGAAATCGCAATGATCGGCACGCCGCCGGCCTCGCCCGCCAGCATGCGGATGCGCCGCGTCGCCTCGATCCCGTCCATGACCGGCATGCGGACATCCATCAATATGGCATCGAAGCGATCCCGCGCGGCCAGCGCGACCGCCTCGGCGCCGTTCTCCGCCGCGGTCACCAGGTGCCCGTCCGAGGTGAGCAGCGCGCGCATCATCGCGCGGTTGGCCGCCACGTCGTCCACCACCAACAGGTGCAGGCCGCCGGATCGTGCCGGCACCGGCTGCGGCGCGGCCTCGGCCGGTTCCAGGACGGGGGCCGGGAAGGGCGCCGGGGCCACCTGCACCGGCTCGGGCAGCGGCAGTTCGACCGGTTCGCGGTACGCCTCCTCCGGTACCTGCTCCGGCGGAGCCTCGACGGCGGGCCAGGGCAGCTCGAGGCGGAACAGGCTGCCGACGCCGCCCGGTCCCGGGTGGTACACCAGCCGCCCGCCCATCCGCTCGGCCAGCCGCGCCGAGATCGCCAGCCCAAGCCCGGTGCCGTCGGCGGCGTTCGGGTCCAGCCGGGCGAAGTCCTTGAACAGCATCGCCTCCTTCTCGGGCGGAATGCCCGCGCCGGTGTCGATGATCTCGCAGCGCAGCCAATCGGTGCCGGCGCCGACGCGCAGCGTCACCGCGCCGCCTTCGGGGGTGAACTTCAGCGCGTTCCACAGCAGGTTGAGCAGGATCTGCTGCAGCCGCGTAGTGTCGCCCGAGATCGTCCCCGGCAGCACGGCGGCCAGCAGAAGCTGCAGCTTGATGTGCTTGTCCTCCGCGGCGGGGCGCACCAGCGCCAGGCAGGCGTTCATCGCCTCGGAGGGATCGAACGGGCGGATCCGGAACGCCAGGTGGCCGGCATCGATCTTCGCCAGATCGAGAGCGTCGTTGACGATCGCCAGCAGATGCCGCCCGGCCGCCTCCAGCGTCGCCACGTGCTGGCGCTGATCGGGCACCAGCCGGCGGTCCTGCAGCAGCACCTGGGCCAGTCCCAGCACGCCGTTGAGCGGCGTTCGCACCTCGTGGCTCATCTGCGCCAGGAAACGCTTGCGCGCCTCACCCGCGTCGCGCGCCATGTCGCGCGAGCGCACGATCGCCAGTTCCGCGCGCTCCTTGGTCATGGCCAAGGCCAGGAAGGCGATGCCGATCACGCGCAACTGCGCCTCGATCACTGTCGCGGTGGCCGGCGCCTGCTGCAGCGCCGCCTCGAGCCCGATGCCGGACATCACGGCGCGTACCAGGTAGTTCGCGCCGTACAGTCCGGTCAGCAGCAGGAAGAACGGACGGGACGGCAGCTTCTCCGACCCGTCCGGCCACAAGGCGGCGATGACGCCCCCGGCGTAGAGTGCGCTCATGCCCCAGGCCAGCGCCATCTGCGCGTCCGTGGCGCGGTCGAAGCCCGGGATGCACAGCGCCAGCAGCCACACGGCGGCGCCGGCCAGTCCGATCACCGGCACCAGGCGCCGGCCGGCGAACGCGCGGGCGGCGATCCACGACACGCCGCCGCCGAGCAGCAGCAGGGCAATCGCGAGATCGCTGCCGATCGATCGCGACACCGTCGGCAGGAAGCGCGGCGCCGCCGCGGCCAGCAGGCTGCCGGCGGTGAGCGCCATCGAGATGGCCCACCAGGTCAGCGGGTCCATGCCGCGTCGGCGCCGGCCGGCGGCAAACAGCAGCAGGCTGCAGAACCCGGTGATCACCGCCGCGATCACATAGAGGCCGAACTGACCCACCGGTGAGGCCTGCGTCAGCATCGCGCTGCCTCATCCCGACAGCACGACGGCGTCGCGGCGTTGGCTGCTTCGCCCGACGGCAGCGTCCGGGCCGCGCGGCAACTCGCGCGCCGGCCCACGCGCCGGGTGGGGGCCGCCCGCCGCGCGCACCCAACCGGTTGGCGCGCCAGTCTCACCAGCACTCCAGCCCGAGCCCGCGCACCTGCGAACAGAACGCGCTTTGCTCGGTCGTGGTGCGGAAACCGCCGGTCCGCAGGCGCCAGAAGGTGCGCCCATGCACCTCCGCCGACACGATCTCCGGCGTGCGGCCGTCCAGCAGCCCGCACAGCCGCGATTGCAGATGCTGCCACTCCCACTTGGCGCGCTCCGCGGAGTCGAGCGCCGCCAGTTGGGCAAAGAGTTCAGGCTTGCGTTCGCTCGGCGCGGGCTGGGGCGTCGTCACGGCCAGCGTGGCCGGCGCGTGTGAGGTCGCCGCCGGCGCAGCGGGCGCCAGGCGGGCAGATGCGCGGGGCGGCATGCTCAGCGCGGCCACGACCACGGTTGGCGCGGCGGAGGCCGGATCGGCCGACCCGTACGGCCGGACCGCAACGGGATGATGCGGCGCAGCCGGATGATGCAGTGCGGCTGGCGGCTCGGCCATCTGCGCTGCGGCGGATGCCGGCGTGGTCTCGTGCGGCTCGGGAAGCGCCACGGTGGGCGCGGCCGGGTGGGCGGCGCTCGGAGTGACGGTCGGCGGCGCGGCGATCGACGCCGCGGCGACGGTCAGCGCCGTGATGTCATGCGGCTCGGGAAGCGCCGCGGCGGCCGGGACCGGGTGCGGGGCGCCTGGAGCGGCGGTCACCGGC
The DNA here is from genome assembly GCA_963773345.1 of uncultured Alphaproteobacteria bacterium. Classification (GTDB taxonomy): domain Bacteria; phylum Pseudomonadota; class Alphaproteobacteria; order Acetobacterales; family Acetobacteraceae; genus Palsa-883. The sequence continues at coordinate 47,085 of CAVZBG010000013.1, forward strand.
TCGGCAACCGCCGCCGCGGCGACGATCATCGGCGCGGCGTCATGCCGCTCGGGTGGCGCCACGGCGGCCGGGGTCTGGCGAGGCGCACTTGGAGCAGCCGTCACCGGCTCGGCAATCGCCGACGCGGCGACGGTCATCGGCGCGGCGTGGTGCGGCTCGGTGGACGCCACGGCGGCCGCGGCCAAGTGAGGCGCACTTGGACCGGCAGTCGACGGCTCGGCAATCGGCGCCGCGGCGACGGTCATCGGTGCGGCGCGGTGCGGCTCGATGGGCGCCATGGCGGCCGCGGCCGGGTGCGGGGAACTTGGCGCGGCGGTCACCGGTTCGGCAATTGGCGCCGCGGCGATTGTCGACGGCGCGGCGTGGTGCGGCTCGGTGGGCGTCGCGGCGGCCGGGGGCGGTTGTGGTGCGCTTGTAGCAGCGGTCGGCGGCTGGGCAATCGGCGGCGCAGCGATCGGCGCTGCGGCGACGATCGCGGGCTGGCGTGCCGGACGACCGTCGGCCACCCGCAGCACTGGAACGACCGGTGCGGTGCGGATGTCCAACGGCGCCGCGGGCGCCGCGCCGGCGGGCGGCACAACGGTGCCTCGGGCCGGGGACGCACCGGCAGCGAATAGCGCCGCCGGTGCCGCGCCGGCCGGCGGCGCGCCGGCCGGCGACGAGACTGGGCCGCGGGCCGGGGAATCGACGGCAACGAGCGGCGGCTCGGCGGACGCGGTGTCCGTCGCCCAGGTATCCGCATCCGACGGGGCCAGCTCGTTGCGCAGCACGCGCCGGGACTCGGCCGGGTCGCCGGCCAGGGCCAGCGCCGCCGCCAGATCGTTGCGCGGCAGGCCGGCCAGATCGGGCTGCTCGGCCAGTGGGCGCAGCAGCGCCAACGCCTCGTCCGACCTCCCGGACAGTGCCAGCGACAGCCCCAGATTGACTTTGATGTCCGCCGCCTCCGGCGCCGCGGCCAGTGCCCGGCGATACGCCTCCTGCGCGGTTTCGTGGCGGCCTTGCAGATCGCGCGCGATGCCCAGGTTGCTCAGCGCCGTCACGTTGCCCGGCTGGCGCGTCGCGGCGTCGAGGAACGCGGCCTCGGCCGCCTTGGGATTGCCGCGCACCAGCGTCCGGCCAAGCCCGATCAGCCCACCTACCGAGCCGGAGTCCACCTCGATCGCGCTGCGGTACGCCCCGCGTGCCAGGTCGAGATGGCCCATCGCGTACAGCGCGTCACCCTTGGCAACCAGGGCCGGGACGTTGCGCGGTGACTTCGCGCAGGATCAGGTCGGCCACCCGCAAGGCCATGTCCGGCGCCCCCGCGGCGAGCGCCGCATCCGCCACCTGCACGGTCAGCCGCCCCTGCGCCGGCGCGGCGTCGGTCTGCAGCAGATTGCTGCAGCCCATCAGACCGAGGCTCAGCGCGATGGCCGCTTGCGGCAGCGGGCACTGACGTCCGCGCAGCCGTACTCCGGAAGCGGCCGGTGTTCGGCGATGACGCGACTCACGTTGCATGGCACGCCTCCGCGATGCGGGGGGAACCCGACCGACTCCGTCCGTGGCGCGGGCGGGTCATGGCGTCTGCACGCCCTGCCCGCTCGGCGTGGCCGAGGCGATGGTGCGGGTCAGCGCCTGAACGTCCGCCTCACCGAACCGATCGCCCAGCAGCCGCTTGGCCGCCTCGACGTTGCCGCTGGCCGCATAGATCAGCCCCAGATTGATTCGCAGCCGTTCCGGGACACCGTCCGACTCGGCGAACGGCGCCAGCACCGCCTGCGCCTCGCGCGTGCGCCCCTCGATCATCAGCGACACCGCAAGGTCGTTGCTGATCACCGGGTCGTCCGGAGACCGCGCCAGCATCTGGCGGTACAGGCTCTGGGCCTCGGCGTGATGGCCCTGCAGGTCGAGCGCGACGGCCTTGTCCAGCAGCGCGTCGGCGTCGCCGGGCCGCGCCGCCAGCGCCTCGTCGAGCTTGCCGATCGCCGGGCTCGGCAGCCCGGTCACCACGTAGATCGCCGCCAGCCCGCGCAGCAGGTCGCTGTCGTGCGGATGGGCCTTCAGCCGCACGAGCAGCAGATCCCGCGCTGCGCCGGTCCGGCCGTTGCGTGCCAGCCCGGTGGCGCAGCGAAGCTGCAGCGCGGTGTCGTTCGGCGCGCTGTCCGCCGCCGCCTGGTACATCGACAGCGCCAAGTCGTGATCGCCCGACGCTGTGGCGGCATCCGCCACGCGCAGCCGCGCGTCGGCGTCCAGATCGGCGCCCGGCCCCGGCGGTGTCGTTGCGCACGCCGCCAACATGCCGCACAGAACCACGCCCAGGAGCACGCTCGGCAGCGACCGCGTCCGAACGGGCCGATGTCGCGCAACCGGGGGCCTCGCAGTTTGGGGCAGCGCAGCCTCGGGCGTCGCGGGCGGGCATATCGCGGGGCGGGGCATCGCGAGGGGGCACATGGCGCGGGGCACCTAGTGGTGAAGCAGGCCGGGCATCGAGTGCAGCGAATTGATCAGCCGCAGCACCGGACTGCCAGCCAGCACGATGAACAGCGCCGGCATGATGAACACGATCAGCGGCAACACCAGCAGTGCCGGCAGCCGCGCGCACCGCGCCTCCATCGCCGTCATGCGCTCGCGCCGCAGGTCGGCGGAGACCGCGCGCAGCGCATCGGCCAGCGGCGTGCCGTAATTCAGCGTCTGGCCGAGCATGGTGGCCAGCCGACGGATCGCCGCGACGCCGGAGCGGCGGCCGAAATTGGCGAATGCCTCGCGCCGGTCCGGCAGCACCCGCAGCTCGTCGAGCAGGGTCGACAGCGCCACGGAGATGGCCGGGTTGGAGGCGGCGATCTCGGTCGCGACATGAGCGAGCGCGCTTTCCAGGCCCATGCCCGCCTCGGTGCAGACCACCAGCAGATCGAGCGCGTCCGGCAGGCCGCGCCGCAACGCCGCGAGATAGGGACGGCGGACGAAGTGCAGCACCCAGTCGGGCCCGAGCAAGCCGAGCGGCAGCGACACCGCGATCAGCAGGAAGTCGGCCAGGCCCCCCAGCCGCGCGAGCAACCCGTAGAGGACCGCCGCGACCGGCACCAGCACCGCCAGCAGGGCCTTCGTGCCGAGCACCATCGGCAGCACGCGGGTGGGATTCAGGCCCGCGGCAGTGATGGCGCTCTCCAGCGCGCCGAGGTCCTGCTCGGAATACAACCGCGCGCCGCCCAGCCGCTCGCCGAGACGCCGCAGCAGCCGGCCGAACCCGCCCAGCGGCAGCGGCACGGCCGGCCCGGCGATCCCGCCCGGGCCGGCAGTCAGCTCGTCGATCCGCTGATCCAGCCGGCTGGCCGTGGCCTCGCGCATCAGCATCAGCGCCGCCGCGACGACCAGCAGCGCGGCCATCGTGATCAACAGGCCGACCAACGGGGCGTGACTGGCGATCATTCGCGGATCGCCCGGACGATCATCTGGCGCATCGCCCAGATGCCGAGCACGACGCCGGCCGCCGCATAGGTCAGCATGCGGATGCCGCGCGGATCATGGAACAGCGGGGTGAGGTAGCCGGGGTTGATCACGCTCAGGAGCGCCCCGCCAACGAACGGCAAGGAGGCCAGGATGATCGCCGAGGTGCGCGCCTCGCTGGCCAGAGCATGGGCACGCGCCGCCATCGCCAGGCGCTGGCGTACGGTTTCCGCCAGCGTCTGGATGGTCTCGGCAAGCCGCCCGCCGCTCTTGATCTGCACGCCGATGGTCACCGCGAAGATCGCGTACTCGCTGACCCGGGTGCGGCGATACAGCGCCAACAGCGCATCCTCGGGCGGCAGGCCGAGCGAGATCTGATCGACGATCCGGCCGAACTCCACGCCGGTCGGCGCCGGCATGTCCTCGGCGATGCCGCGGAACGCCTCGCGGATTGGCAGGCCGGCCCGGGTCGCGCTGACCACCAGCTCAATGGCGTCGGGAAGCTGGCGCACCAGCGCGGCGCAGTAGCGTGCCCGCTCCCAGCCGAACACGGTGCGCAGCAGCAGTGCGCCGGCAAGCAGCCCCAGCCCGATCGCCGCCGGCAGCGCGGTGTAACTGAGCGCGATCAGCATCGCCGCCACCCCGGCCACCACCCCGGCCGACCAGACGATGCGCGGCGCGATGACCTGGGCGCCCGGCATATCGACGGGCACGCGCAGCAGGCGCAGCAGCAGGCTGCCGACCCGCCAGCCCGCCGCGCCCTCGTCGCGCAGGTCGGCGCCGCGACCTGCCGCGCCGGAGACGGCGTCGCGGGCCGGCACCAGCTCCTCGACCCGGCGCAGCAGCCGTTTCCTGCGGCTGTCCGCCACCAGCGCGAACACGCCGGCGATCAGCACGGCCAGCAGCAGCAGCACCGGGACGAGCAGGGTTCCGCGCATGGTCAGGCCGTCTGCATCGCGGTCATCCAGGCACGATCGAGGCCGAAGTATTCCAGCCGCCGCAGGAAGCCCGGCCGCGCGGTGCCGGCGGTGTAGTGCCCGACGATGCGGCCCTGGGTGTCCTCGTGCTCGAACTCGAACGCCGTCAGGTCGTTCATCGTGATCACGTCGCCCTCGAGGCCGCAGATCTCGCTGAGCTGGGTCACCCGGCGGACGCCGTCGCGCATGCGCTCGACCTGCACGATCAGGTCGATCGCGCCGACGATCTGCGAGCGGATGGCGCGCGAGGGCAGGTTGAACTGGCCCATCTGCACCATGTTCTCGATCCGCGTCAGCGCGTCGCGCGCGGTGTTGGCGTGCACCGTGGAGATCGAGCCGTCATGCCCGGTATTCATCGCCTGCAGCATGTCGAACGCTTCCTCGCCGCGCACCTCGCCGAGGATGATGCGGTCGGGGCGCATGCGCAGCGCGTTGCGCAGCAGCTCGCGCTGCGACACCGCACCCTGGCCCTCCAGGTTGTTCGGCCGCGTTTCCAGCCGGATGACGTGCGGCTGGCGAAGCTGCAGCTCGGCGGCGTCCTCGACACTGATGATCCGCTCGCCGTTGTCGATCAACTGGCTCATGGCGTTGAGCAACGTGGTCTTGCCCGAGCCGGTGCCACCCGAGATCAGCACGTTCAGCCGGCAGCGCGCAGCGATGCCGAGCAGCCGCGCCATGCCGGCGGACATCGTGCCGTTCTCGACCATCGCGGGGAAGTCGAGCCGCTGGCGGGAGAATTTGCGGATCGAGATGCACGGGCTGTCGATCGCCAGCGGCGGAAAGATCACGTTGACGCGGCTGCCGTCGGACAGCCTGGCATCGACCATCGGGCTGGATTCGTCGATCCGCCGGCCGACGCGGGCGGCGATCTTCTGGGCGATCGAGGCAATGTGGTCGGTGTCGCGGAAGCGGACGGAGGTCCGCTCCAGTTTGCCGGCGCGTTCGACGTAGACGCTGGCCGGGCCGTTCACCATGATGTCGGTGACCGAGGCGTCGGCCAGCAGCGGCTCCAGCGGACCGTAGCCGGTCATGTCGTTGGCGAGTTCCTCGGCGAGCCGGCTCTGCTCGCGCGCCGACAGCTCGTAGCGCTCGTCGTTGGCGATGTCGTGGATGATCTGCTCAAGCTGGCGCTGCAGCACCGAGGTCGGCATGTCCACCGCGACAGCCGGGTCGATCCGCTTCAGCGCCCGGCTGCGCAGCTCGGCGAGCCGCACCGCCGTCTGCACCGCGGTCAGCGCGCCCTGCGCGTACTGATCGGCCGCGGCCGTGGGGTCGGCGACGAGCTGGTCGCGCCTGCCGAACCGCTTCATCCGCCCCACCGGTTCATGCGCGCCCCGGCTTCATGCGCCCCGGCTTCACGCCCGTAGTATCCGCCGCAGCCAGGAGGTCGGCGCGGCCGTCGCGCCGAGGCCGGTGATCTCGCGCACCAGCGCAGCCATGTGCCGGCCGAGCGCGGGAACCCGCCGCAACGCCGGCACGCCGAGACTGACTGCCTCGTGCATGCGCCGGCCCAGATCGGGAATGATGGCGTCCGGCTTGCCGCCCAGGCCGCGCTCGATCAGGCTGAGCGGCAGGCCGCCCTTGATGTCGGCGCGATTCAGCACGGTCACCACGCGGTCGCTGCCGGTCGTGCCGATCACGAAATGCCGGATCGCCTGGGCGTCGCGCAGGCTGCCGACATCGGGACCCATCACCACGACCACCTGGCGCGCCATGACGATCGCCCAGTTCATCTCCTGCGGCACCGGCATCGGCAGGTCGACGACCACATAGTTGAACTTGCGTTGCAGCAGGTCGAGCACGCGCGCCACACCGCCGCTGGACACCTGCAAGGTAGTGCCGATCGGCTCCTCGGCGGCGATCAGCCGCAGCCGCGGCTCGACGGCGATCGCGGTGCGTTCGAGGAACAGGCTGTCGGCGCGCTCGCTGTCCTCCAGCGCGATGCGCAGCCCGGGGCCAGGCCGGCCGGACAGCATCAGCGCCGCGGTGCCGCCCTGCAGATGCAGATCGAGCAGCGCGACGTGCGCCTTGGCGACATCCGACAGCTCGAGCGCCAGGCTGACCGCCATCGTCGTGGTGCCCACGCCGCCGCGCGCGCCGCACACCGCAACGACGTGGCCGCCGCGTCCCGCCGACGGCTCGGCGACGCCGCCCGACAGCCGCGGCAGCAGCAGGCGCTGGATGGAATCGCGCGTCAGCGGCTTCGGCAGGTACTCGGTGACGCCGAGATCGTGCACCAGCAGCCGGTAGAACGTGATGTCGGTGTTCTCGCCGACCACGAAGACCTGCACATCAGGCGGGCAGACGCGCGCCAGGTCGTCGAGCGTCGCCTGCGCATCCTCGATCCCGGTGACGTCCGCCACGACCGCCTGGGCGGCGACCTGCTTTTCGAAGAAGCGGATCGCCTGGCGCACCGTGCCGCGGCGGATGTCGAGATCTTCGGCGAGCGGCAGCAGGCCGACCCGCAGCGCAGCCATCGAGGCATCGTCGGTGACGAAGGCGACGACGCGCAGCGCATCGAGCGATGCCTGCGGGGTCGGCTCCGTCGTCAGCGGCGCGGGGTCGCTGCTACTGAACAATGCCATTGGTCCCTGCCTGGCCGGGCGACGCCGACGTTTGCCCGCCGGATGATCCAAGCGGGATCCCATTCTCCTCCGGCAGCGCTGGCCGCCGGCCGGACACCAGTCGCTGCACCGGGGGTGCGGCCGCGGTGCCCTCGCTGCCCTCCGCCGATTCCCCGGTGGTCAGGTCATGCGGATCAACGATCATGACGCGCAGGTTCGCGTCATTGGCATTCAGCGCGCCCGGCGGGATGTTCCAGGTGCCGGGCTTGTCCATCGGATAATCCGGCGAGCACGCCCAGAGTGGAAGCAGCAGCGGCAGCGCCAGCGGCAGCAGGCCCCAGGCCGCGAGCGACACCACGATCAGGCGAAGCCGATGGAGCATGGGACCCCTCATTTCAGGATGAAGCCGGCGTCCAGCGGCGCCCCGTTCGGCCCGGGCGCGATCTGCCGGCCGAGCAGGATGCGGTCGAGGTCGGTCGCGGGCGTGAAGCCGTCGGTCGGCAGGTGCAGCGCATCCGGGCTCGGTGCCGGCTTCACCAGATAGGGCGTGACGATGATCACCAACTCGCTCAGGCCGCGCTGGAAATTGTTGGACTTGAACAGCGCGCCGATCACCGGCAGCTCGCCCAGGCCGGGCAGCGCGTCGGTGGTGTTGGTGCTGGTCCGCTGCAGCAGCCCGGCGATGGCGAAGCTCTGTCCGCTGCCGAGTTCCACCGTGGTCTCTGCCCGGCGCACCGTCAGCGCGGGGATGGTGATCACGGCGCCGATGCCGATCGGCACGCTGACCGCGCCGTTGCTGGAAAGCTGGCTCACCTCGGGACGCACGCGCAGGTTCAGCCGAGTGGGCGACAGCACGGTTGGAATCACCGCCAGGCTGACCCCGAACTGCTTGTACTCCACAGTGATCGTGGGGCTGCCATTGCTGGAGCTCCCGGAGATCGGCACCGGGAATTCGCCACCGGCGAGGAAGCTGGCGGTCTCGCCCGACTGCGCCGTGAGGTTGGGTTCGGCGAGGATGGTGACAAGCTGATCTTCCGCCAACGCGTCGATGATGCCGTTGATGTCGGTGGTCGATGTCGAGTAGCCGGTGCCGACTTGGTACGGCGGCGAGGTGGCGCCCGAGAGGGCCGTCAGACCGAGTGGCGCGAGCGGACTGATTTTCCCGGCGATCGCCGCGCCGGTCAGAATGCCGTATTTCCAGTTGTTGTTGTTGCCTAACGCCTGCCAGTTGAAGCCGAGCTGGCGAGTGACATTGCGGTCGATTTCGGCGATGCGCACCCGCACGTTGACCTGGATGCTGCTGAGCACGAACAACCGGTCCACCAGCCGCACCCCCTCCCCGGCATAGGCGCGGCTGATCGCCTCGATGGTCTGCGCCGCGGCGGGGGTCGGGACGGTACCGGTGAGCAACAGGCCGCCGCCGGCGGCACGGACGCGCACCGAGCTGACGCCCATCACCGAGGTGGCCACGGCGGCCTGGATCTTCGCCGCCATCTCCGGCGTGACGACGGTGCCGGCGGCCGGCGCCGCAGCGCCGCCGATGGCGAGCGGCGTGGCGGCGCTGGGCGTCGCCGCGCCGGTCGCGCCGGGCGTCACCGCGACATCGAACTGCGCGATGGCGGTGCCGGACTCGGAGGTCGCCAGCACCGTGGTGCGGCCCGCGGCGACGCCCATCAGGAACAGGCTGGTGGGCGAGGCCGGCTGTACTCGCGCCACGGCGGGATCGGCCGACATGATGGTCGCGGCGGCCTGCGGCAGGTGCAGCAGCACGCCGGTGCCGGCCGGAAGCGTGACGGTCTGGCTCGGAGGTGCGACCGGCGCGGCGGGCTGCGGCACGGCCTGAACGGGCGTGGCGGGCAGCACCTGCGCCAGCACCGGCGTGGCCGGCGCGGCGCACAGGGCGGCTGCGGACAGGACGAGTGCAAGCACCACCCAGAGACCCGACGCGAGCACAGGACGGACGCTGGCGCGGCCATGAGCTGGGCCCAGAAGCGCGAGCAGCCGTGGCGCGGATCTCATCGGAAGTTCACTTCGCTGTGCTGGTCGCCCTGGATCACCAGAACGCGGCTGCCGGTCATGCCGCCCGTCTGCGACAGGGCCGGTGAGACCTGCTCGCCGGTGACGGTCGGCGACGCGCCGCCGCCGCGCGACGGCATGGCGCCGACCGCGCGGATCGCCAGGCTGAGGCGCCCGAGGCGGCCGGCGACGTTCAGCCGCTCCGCCTGGTCCTCGCTGGCCTGCAGCGTCACCGTGCTGGCCAGCTTGCCGCTGATCCCGGCGGTGGGCGAGCCGCCCTGCACGATGTCCTGGTCGACCGCGACGACCCGCACGTCGCTCAGCGTCGTCTCGGCGACCACGCGTCTGATGCTGGTGCCGGCCTGGGGAATCTCCTGCGTCAGGATCACGTCGACCCGGTCGCCCGGCCAGATCAGCCCGCCTACTCCGGAGACCGGGTCAACGGCGATCGATACGGCGCGCGTGCCGGGCGCCAGCACCGCGGCCAGGAACCCGCGGTCACGCGGGCGCAGCACGTCGTCGAGGCGAAGCGGCATGCCGGGTTCGATATAATGCTGGACCAGCGCGCCGTACAGTTGCGCGCGGCCTAGGGGCGTGTCGAGGATGGCGTCCGGCGGCACGTGGTCGCGCGGCACGGTCTTCACGGTCAGATCGGAGTCGCGCTCCAGCGTGCCGGGCGGCAGCGGATGCGCGGCGACCAGATAGCTGAGCGCCGGCGGCGGGGCCGGCGCCTGCGCCTGGGGGGGCAGGGCGGGCGGGCGCGCGATCTGGAAGGCGATGATGCCGAGGACAATCGCCGCGACCAGCATCAATCCGATGATTACAAGACGTGCCGACATGGCCTCAGCCTCCCAGGCCGGTCAGCGTCACCCATGCGCCGCCACAGGCGATGGCAATGCCGTAGGGCAGCGACCCCTTGCGGCGGATCCGCCAGCGCTCGACGGTGACAATACGCCGGGCCAGCCACGCCAGCCGGGTGAACCATGACATGGAGTGCGAGGTGGATCGCGACCTGGACCGAGACACACGTCCTGCCCGGGGCGGCGCGCGGCGCAGCAGCAGGTGCAGCAAGCTCAGCACGCCGCCGGCGAGGACGGTCGCGACGACGAAGCGGTAGGTCTGCGCCGGCGACAGGCCCACGGCCATGGCGGCGGCGAGCTTGACGTCGCCGCCGCCCAGGGCACCGCGTGCATGCGCCAGAACCAGCAGGGCGAACAGCGCCGCGGCGATGATGATGGACAGGGCCAGCGCGGTGATCCCGGCGAACACACGCACGCCGAAGCCGAGCAGCGCCAGGGCGATGCAGGCCTGATCGGGGATCGTGCGCGTCGCCAGGTCCGACACCGCCGTGACGGCGAGCAGGCCGATCGTCAGCAGCGCAATCAGATCGGTGATCCAGATCGCCGGAAAGGCCCCCATCGACTGCCAGTCCCCGTCATCGCCGGCGCCAGCGGGCCATACGCTGCACCGGCGCGACCGGTTGATACCCTAAATATCGTTCGATACCGAAGTACTTATATCGTCCGATACCCGGGATCACCGATCGGTGCCGACGCGATCCAGATGCCCGTGGCCGCTGGCTGCGGGTCAGAATGCGGCCTCGATCGCCGCGCCGAGGGTGGTGTAGGCGGTCGAGAGGACGGTGAGGAACACGGCCATCGCCGCGGTCACGGCGGCAATGATCCCGACGGCGAGCACGCCGTATTCGATCGAGGACACGCCGGCACGGTCGCGAAGGGACGCACGCAGTAGTTGAATTGCAGACTTGAGCATTTTAGGTCTCCCACGCCCCGGACCGGCAAAAACGGCCTGAATGGCGCATCTCTTTTGTTGCGCGTAAGACGAAAATAGGTCGAATTGCCCCGCCCATCACGTCCTGTTGACCACACGTAGAGGATGTTGTAACCATTTGCAAGTCAGAATCGACGATTTGAGTAAAATGAGACGCATCCCATCACAGCAGCATGACGGAGGGTTGCACCGGCGCCTCGCGGCCCGCTGCGCCGGCGCGGTCCGCTTGCGCCGGGCGTCGGCCGGGGTGCGCCCGGGTCTGTTGGGCGATCGGCGCGGCGCGACTGCCCTGATGTTCGCCGTCAGCCTGCTCACCGTCATAGGGTTCGTCGGGCTGGCGACCGAGGTCGGCACCTGGTACGTAGTGCGGCGCGAGGCCCAGGGTGTCGCCGATGCCGCCGCGATCGCCGGCGCGCTGGCTGCCAATGACGCGATCGCCGCGAACACCGACCCGGCCTCAGCCGCGCAGTCGGTCGTTGCCGCGCTTGCCACGGCGAACGGCTTCACCGACGGCGCGTCAACCCCGTTCGGATCCGTGACGGTTACGCCGACCTACTATTCGAACTACGCGCCGGCGTCGCCAAGCACCTATGTCTGTACGCCCATCGCGCCCAGCATCACCTGCCCCGCCGAGCAGGTTGCGGTCAGCGAGACAGTGGCGCCGCTGATTTCCCGCTTGTTCGGCGGCAACGGCATCACGGTCGGGGCGCAGTCGGTCGCCTGGCTGCAGTCACTGGGCGGCGCCTGCGCGTTGTCACTGACCGGCGATCTGACGGTCAGCGGCACGCTGCGTGCCCCGGGCTGCGGACTGGCGTCCGACAACAACGACAGCACCGCGATCAACGTGACCGGGTCGCTGACCGCGCTGACCATCACCGCAGTCGGCAACTACGCCGGCTCGCCGACGCTGACCAGGCCGGCGGCACCCTACCACCCGCCGACAGCCAACCCCTACAGCAGCGCCGACAGCGCGACGCTGCCGACGTTCGGCACCTGCACCACCCCCACGGTGAACAACGGCGTCATCAATCCGCTGCTGCCGTACGAGAGGAACGGGAACGTTGCCTATTGCGGCCTGACGATCGACGGGATCAACGTAACATCGGTGTACCTGCAGGCGCCGGGAACGTTTTTCTTCACCGGACCGGTGATGATGACCGGCGGCACGCTGTGGTGCACGTTCTGCAACAACTCCACCGGCATCAGCATCGTCATGCTCGGCAGCACCGCCACGCTGAACATCGGCTCCATTGCGTTTGGCACCAACATCAATGCCGGCACCAACGCGAGCTTCCCGGCCTTGAGCGGCATCCTGCTCTACGGGCGGGGCACCAGCCCGGTCGGTATTTCGCTGCAGGGCGCCACGACCTCGCCGATGGACGGCGGCGTCTACTTCCCGAACGCCACCCTGACCTTCACCGGGAGCGCGACCAGCCCGTCGAGCTGCCTGTCGCTGGTGGCCGCCAGCATCACGCTGTACAGCACGTTCTCCTTGGCCGTGACCGGATGCAGCGGCTACGGCACGGCGGTGGCGCAGATGAAGGGGGCGCGCGTTGTCCAGTGAGCGCCGCATGCGCGTACGCCTGGTTCGCCCGGTCCGTGCCGCGGCACGCGACCGGCGCGGCATGGCGGCCATCGAGTTCGGCTTCGTCATGGGCGCCATCGTCGTGATCGTGCTCGGCACCTACGACGTCGGCAATTACGTGCTGCAGCAGATGAAGCTGGCGGAGGCCGCCGCCGTGGGCGGCCAGTTCGCGGTCTCCTACCCGACCGACACCATCGGTGCGACGAATGCGATCAACGCGGCGCTGCCGTCCGGCTGGTCCGGCGTGCACATCACCGGACCGACGTTGAGCTGCGCCTGCTGGAGCGCCTCGGGCGGGCAGGTCGCCGCATCCTGTTCCGCCACCCCGGTCTGCTCGTCGGGGCAGGTCGAGCGCTTCGTCACGATCACGCTGCAGCGGAACTATTCACCGCTGCTGGTCAACACACTGACCTCCACCAGCGCCAGCTATGTCGCGCAAGTGCAATAGGCCCGGATGCGGGCGGCTCGGCCACGCCGGCGTGAGCACCGTCGAATTCGCGGTGGTCGCGTTGCTGTTCCTGACGGTGCTGATCGGCTGCATGGACCTCGGCCGCTACTATCTGGCCGAGCACTCGCTGCGCACCGTCGTGGCGGAGACCGCGCGGGCCGCGTTGGTCGACCGCTCCATCGACGGCAGTATCGACCCGACCACAGCCAGCTTCGTCGGGATCACGCCGTTCGTCGACAACGCGGACCTGACCCTGACGGTCACGCAGCACCCGAACCGACCGGGGGTCACCGACATCATGGTGACGGGCTCCTATACCTTCACCGCGTATTCGCCGATCTGGCGCTCACTGGACGGTACCATCACCGAGACCACGGAGTTGCAGGACCGATGCCGGCGGCGCAAAGGCTCGGAGGCTCACGCAGCGGCGGCCTTCGCCGGACGTGTCAGGCCTGCGCGGGCCACCTGCCGCCGGCGCGCCGTATGGGCGAAGGATCTGCAAGGCGCCGGGTCTGACGTCTGTTTCCGAAAGTATGTATGCATGCCCGACTTATCGAGCGGATGCGTAGTGCAGGCGACGGTGGTGTTGCCGCGCCGCGGCCGACCGTTCAGATCCGTCACTCTGCCGACGGCGTGGGCGTTCGTCATTGCGTGGGCCGCGGGCGCGGCGGCGTGGAGCTGGCGGGCCGAGTTCCGTCTGGTCGGCGCTTGGCACATCGTCGTGATCGGCACGGTGCTGCTGCTGGTTTCGGCCGCCTATCGAAGACGCGACCGTCGGGTTGCCGACATGTTCGAAGTCACGGCGCTGTGGCTCGCGATTTCTCTCGTCGGCCTGCTGACGACCGCGCTGATGACCAGGACCGCAGCACCGCTGGTCGACTCCATGCTGATCGCGGCCGACGCACGCCTGGGATTTTCCTGGCCGCTGTGGACCGGCTGGGTCGACAGCCACCCCCTGCTCCGACTCTGCCTGCTGCTGGCATACGTCAGCCTGCTGCCGCAGTTCGCGCTGTCATTGGTCTATCTGCCGCTCACCGGACGCGTCGAGCGGATCATCGAAATGGCTGTCATTACGGTGCTGGCGTTGATTCCAGCGCTCCTGTGCGTTCGGTTCGTGCCCGCCCTCGGGCCATTCGCAGCCTTCGGAATGACCGATCAGGCCATGTATCTGCCGACCATGCTCGCGCTTCGGGGCGGCGCGGAGGTCTTTGATATCAGCTACAACGGTGCCGCGCTGGTTACCTTTCCCTCGTTCCACGCGATCTGGGCGCTGGCACTGGTCTATATCCACCGCGGCAACGGCCGGCTCACACTCGCCGTTGCGACGCTAAATGCGGCGGTCCTGGCATCGGTGATCTCCGAGGGCGGCCACTATCTGGTCGATCTGATCGCCGGCGTGATCGTGTTCGCGGCGGTGGTCCCGGTGGCACGCGTTCTAGTGCGGCCCGGGCCGGAACGGGCTTGACCGTCTTGGCACGGGCGGGCCGTTTGCGGCCGAGCAGTCGCCCCGGGGCGACGGCCAGGCCATGCCGATATAAGGCCACCTGCGGCGGCAGGAGGGGAAATGCGGCATGGGGGACTGTTCGGGGAAGCGGGGGCCACCTGCGGCCGCGGCGCACCGTCTAATTTACGCCCGTGCGATACCCCGGGCCGGTCCGCCGCGCGAGAGTGGCAGGGTGCGCATCGCCGCGAGGCCGCCGGCTGCAGCGGTGGCGATGTACAACAACTGCATCGCGCGGACCGGCGTGCCGGGCGCGCTGCCGACGGCCAGCAGCGCGGGGTAGAGCATGCCCAGGATGGTGCAGGCCCACACGCCCGCCATGCGATGCGCGGGTAGCAGGACCACGCTGGCCACCCGGGCAGCACACAGCACGGAGACCGCCATCCCCGCGGCGCAACCGACCGCTGCGTGTGCGCTGTCGTGCTGCCAGAACGCCGCAAGCACTAGCATCACCAGCACATAGGCCACGCCGGCCCCGATCAGCGCCGCTGCCCAGCGCACGGCGGTCGTCGCCAGTCTTGTCGAGCCGACAAAGGCGAGGTAGGCGTAGGCGAACGTCGTCAGCCAGCTTGAGGCGCTGGCAACGCGCGAGTCAGAGGCGACCATGACCGTATCCTGTGTCGGGAGCGTGAGCGTCGCTAGGCGATGAGGAATTGAGGCATGGGTTTGGTTACCCCGGCGTTACGACGCGGCGGTGCCGGATCATGGCTGTCCCGCGCGGCCAGCATCGGTTGCCGCGACAGTGGGAACGAGGCGAGAAAAACCGCCTTTTTGCGTGACTGGTCTCGATCGTTGGATCATATCTTGGGACGGCGAACAATTTTGAGGAATACCGGAGATTTGATTGCTTTCGGACCGATTTCATTGTAGGTAACGGATGACCGTGGTCCGTGCGCGCAGGCGGGGCGTGCGATACGATGAGGATGTGACGCGATGTTGCGGGCACTGTTGTTCGGTAGCGTTTCGCTGGTCGCTGTGGGTTGCCTCGCGGTGGGTGGGACAAGCGCGTTCGCGGCCAGTTGCAGCTCGCTCAGCGGTCCACCTGGCTTTCCGTCCTCGGTGCCAATCGGTGATTTCTTCGAAACCAGCGGAACGAAGGGCTTGCTGGACGGATTCCCCGTCGGCTCCTATCCCCAGTGCACCGTCGGCTCCACGACCTATTTCATTCCGTTCTACGAGACGGCAACCGCGAAAGTGGAGGTCGTCGTCGCCGATTTGAATTATGCCCCCAGCGTCACGACCCAGGGCTTCGATATCGACGTCGGCTCGGTCGGTGGAGCGCTCACCCCATACTCTCTCGGCGCCAATGGCGCCGGCACGGAGTTCTCGGTAACGCTGGCAGCACCCGGCGGCGTGGACCTGCTCGGCATCACCGATATCGCGCTGAACGGGGCCAGCGCGAACGCCACTGATGTCTTCGAGGTGTCGATCCAGTTTGAAAACTACATCCCGGAACCCGCCACGCTGGGCCTGCTTGGTTTCGCCGCGGCGTGTCTCGCCGGACTGCACCACCGGCGGCGCCGATTGAGACCGGATACGGGCAGGGCCGGGGGCGCGCGCCTGGCGGCTTAGGCGGCGACCCGCCTCAGGGCGGGCGGCTGACCCGGGCGCCCCTTGCCGGCGGCCACACCCGCCGCAGGCACAGCGCCAGCACCACAAGGCTGACCAGCGGGCCGAACGGCCAATGCCGCGTGAGCCCCGCGAACACGCTCAGCAGCGACAGCGGATAGACGGTCAGCAGCGCCAGCTTCTCCCACGCCAGGAAGCCGGCTTCGCGCGCCTCGCGCAGCAGCCAGCCGATCGCCAGCAGCGCCACCATCTGGTCGTAGATCAGCGCCAGCGGGATCGCCAGCAGTGTCGCCACGAGCAGGATCGCGGCGCGCTGTGGCAGCGACGCCCGCCCGCGCCAGACCAGCGCCACCAGCACCGCCATCAGCACGGCGCAGACGCCCTGCAGCGCGTAGGCCGTCGCCGACGCCCACCCCATCAGCCGCGCCGCGCCGAATGGGGTGATGAATCCAGCGAACTCGATCCGCCCGGATTCGTAGACCTGTCGCGAATCTGCCAGGGCGAGCAGATAGGCGTGCCAGCTCGCCCAGCCGAACGCCAGGACCGACGCCCCGACCAGCACCGCCACCGCGGCGGCCGCGCCAGCCAGCGCCGCCCAGCGGCAGCCGGCGAGCAGCGCCACCGGCGCCAGCAGGCCGAAATGCGGCTTGTAGCACAGCGCCCCCAGCAGCAGGCCGGCGCGCAGCGGGCGCGTGTCGACCAGCAGCGTGAACAGCCCGAGCAGCGCGGCCGTCAGGAACGCGTTCTGCCCCTCCCCCAGCGTCCACCACACCGCGGGAAACGCCAGCAACGGGGCCAGCCAGCCGATGCCGCGCTCGCGCAGCACCGCGCGCATCACCAGCACAAACAGCGCCAGCGTCACCGCCTCGAACACCGCGAAGGCGAGGTAATACGGCAGCAGCGCGAGCGGGGCGCACACCAGCAGGTAGACCGGGGGATAGAAGAAGTACCTGGTAGACCGCGCCGGCGGCCACGCCCGCGCGCTGCTCGGCCAGCAGGTGCGCCGCGGGGTCGTAGGCGAGCGCCGGCGTGCCGGCCAGCGCCAGCTTGCCGGCGGCGTAGAAGCTGACGAAGTCGCTCGAGGCGGGACGCGAAAGGTGCATCACCACGCCGTGCGACCACAGCACCAGGAACAGCATGGCCAGCGCAGTCAGGGTCAGCAGCACCTGGCCCCAGGCGACGACCCGGTCATGGTCGAGCCAGGCGGCATAGCGGAGATGACCGATCAGCCGCCGCGCCGGCCGGGTTGGATGCATCTGGGTATCCGATCGCAGGGGCCTGCCGCGAACTTGCCCGCCCGGTAGCCGCGGCCTCAATCGCGTGCGCGAACGTTATGCGGGAAGGGCGGTGCCGGGCCAGCGCCGCGCACGGTCCCCGGCAATTCCCGTCCCGGCCGGAGCGTGACATTCTCCGTCCCCCGGAAGGCGAGGGAGACTCTTGCCATGACGACCAATCCACCGTCCGACGCGATCGTCTTCTTCGGCGCCACCGGCGATCTGGCCTACAAGCAGATCTTTCCCGCGCTGCTCGGCCTGGTGCGGGACGCGGGGCTGAACGTCCCGATCATCGGCATGGGCCGCGCCGGAAAAACCCTGGACCAGCTCAAGGCGCGCGCCGCCGACAGCCTGTCCCACCACGCACCGATCCGCAACGGCGGCGACACCGCCGCGACGCAGCGCCTGCTGGCCCTGCTGCGCTACGTCGACGGCGACTATGCGGACCCCGCCACCTTCACCCGGTTGCGCACGGAACTCGGCGAGGCGAAACGCCCGCTGCACTACCTCGCCGTCCCGCCGAGCATGTTCGCAACGGTCGCCAGCGGGCTCGCCGCCTCCGGCTGCGCCACCGACGCCCGCCTGGTGATCGAAAAGCCGTTCGGCCACAACCGCGCCACCGCCCAGACGCTCAGCCGCCTGCTGGCCCAGTCGTTCCTTGAAGAAAACATCTTTCGCATCGACCATTACCTCGGCAAGGAGCCGGTGCAGAACATCCTGTACACCCGCTTCGCCAACTCGATGTTCGAGCCGATCTGGAACCGCGATCACGTCGGCAGCATCCAGATCACCATGGCGGAGGACTTTGGCGTGCTGGATCGCGGCCGGTTCTACGACGAGACCGGCGCCATCCGCGATGTCGTGCAGAACCACATGCTGCAGGTGCTCGCCAACCTGACCATGGATCCGCCCACCGGGGAGGAGCATGAGGCGATGCGCGACCAGAAGGCCGCGCTGCTGAAGGCAGTGCGCCCGCTCGACCCGGCCGATGTCGTGCGCGGCCAGTACTCAGGCTACCGCGCGGTCGCCGGCGTGCGCCCGGAGTCCACGGTCGAAACGTTCGTGGCGCTGCGGCTGGCGATCGAAACCTGGCGCTGGGCCGGGGTGCCGATCTACATCCGGGCCGGCAAGCACCTGCCGGTGACCGCCGCCGAGGTCACCGTGCATTTCAAGCGCCCGCCGCGCGAGACGTTCGACGAGCTGGTGCCGACGAACTCCGGCCACCTGCGCATCCGCATCAGCCCTGATGTCACCATCGGCATGGGCGTGCGGGTCAAACTACCCGGCGAGCGCATGATCGGCGATGACCTGGAGCTGATCCTGACCGAGCAGGTCGCCGACCTGATGTCGCCGTACCAGCGCCTGCTGTGGGACGCGATGCGCGGGCTGGGCGAGCTGTTCGGGCGCGACGACATCATCGATGCGCAGTGGCGCATCGTCGAGCCGGTGCTGGACGATGTGACGCCGGTCTATCCGTACGAGCCGGGAACCTGGGGGCCCGCCGAGGCCGAGGCGCTGATCGGCCCGGACGGCCCCTGGCGCGATCCCTGCGTGACGGCGGGCAGTCAGTGATGGCGTCGCTCATTTCTCCCCCTCCCCTTGAGGGAGGGGGGTGGGGGGAGGGGTTCAGGGGCACGAAACGTCCGCCCGACCCTGGTACCGACCCCTTCCCCCGCCCTTGGTCCGCTTCGCGGCCCAAGCCCTCAAGGGGAGGGGGAGAATAGAATGAATCCGCGCACACCCATGACCGCCGACCCCCTGGACGCGTACAAGCAGCGCGCGGCGGCACATGCCGTCGAATTCGTGCGGCCCGGGATGGTCGTGGGGCTCGGCACCGGCTCCACCGCGATCCATGCCGTGCGCGGCATCGCTGCGCTGCTGCGGCAAGGCACGCTGCACGACATCGTCGGCTTCGCGACCTCGCGCGCGGTGTGGGATGCGGCGGAGCGCCTCGGCATCCCCATGCTGACCGAGGACATGCCGCGGGCGATCGACCTGACGATCGACGGCGCCGACGAGATCGATCCGGCGCTGAACCTGATCAAGGGCGGCGGCGGCGCCCTGCTGCGCGAGAAGATTGCCGCACAGGCGAGCAGCCGGGTGATCATCGTTGCCGATGACAGCAAGCTGTCCGACCGGCTGGGAACGCGTCAGGCGCTGCCGGTGGAGGTCCTGCCGTTCGGCTGGCGGTCGCAGGCGCGGTTTCTCGAGGCCCTGGGCGCCCGCGTCAGCGTCCGTCGCGCGCCGGACGGCCATGACGCAACGACCGATCAGCACAACATGATCCTGGACTGCACGTTCGGCCCGATCGCGGACGCCGCCGGCCTCGCGGGCAGGCTGTCGGCGCGCGCGGGGATCGTCGGGCACGGGCTCTTCCTCGACCTGGCGGACGATGTCATCGTCGCCGGCCCAGGCGGCATCAGGCATTTGCGACGGAGTAGCGCATAGAGCCCGAGCCAAGGCATAACATTGTCCTCTGCCCCCGTTGCGGGGGATGGTCCTGCCCAAATCTGCACCCTTGCGAACTGGTGTACGCCTTACCCCCCTCGACCTTGCGCCCGAACCAGCCGAGACCATCGATCATGAGCGTGGCGGCCTCTCCCACCACCCGCACCACCGGCGCGATCGCCGAAGTGTTCGCGATCTTCCTGCGGCTCGGCTGCACCAGTTTCGGCGGGCCGATCGCGCATCTCGGCTACTACCGCGCCGAGTTCGTCGAACGCCGCCGCTGGCTCGACGAGCGCGCCTATGCGGACCTCGTGGGGCTGGCGCAGTTCCTGCCGGGGCCGGCCTCCAGCCAGACCGGATTCGCAATCGGCTTGCGGCGCGCCGGCTACCTTGGCGGGCTGGCGGCGTGGACCGGCTTCACCCTGCCCTCCGCGGTGCTGCTGGTGCTGTTCGCCTATGGTGCGGCGCCGTTGGCAGCCACGGCGGCCGGGGCCGGGCTGCTGCATGGGCTGAAGCTGGTGGCGGTGGCGATCGTGGCGCAGGCGGTGTGGGGCATGGCGCGCACCCTGGCGCCGGACCGGCCGCGCGCGTCCATCGCTGCGGCTGCCGTGCTGGTCGTCGTGGCTGCGCCGGTGGCGATCGGGCAGATCGCGGCGATCGTGCTGGGCGCGATCGCGGGCCTGGCGCTGTGCCGCGACCTTGGCAGCGCGATGGTGCCGGAGGCGCTGGCGATGCCGGTGTCGCGCCGCGTCGGCGCGGCGTGCCTGGCGCTGTTCGCCGGGCTGCTGGTGCTGCCGCCGCTGCTGCGTCCGTTGGTCCCCGGGGTCGCGTTCTTCGACGCGTTCTACCGCTCCGGCGCGCTGGTGTTCGGCGGCGGGCACGTGGTGCTGCCGCTGCTGCGCGAGGCGGTGGTGGCGCCAGGCTGGGTGTCCGACAACGCCTTCCTGGCCGGCTACGGCGCGACGCAGGCGGTGCCGGGACCGGTCTTCACCTTTGCCGCGTACCTGGGCGCGATCATGCACGGCGTGCCGGGCGCCACGCTGGCGCTGGTGGCGATCTTCCTGCCCGGCCTGCTGCTGATGACGGGGACGCTGCCGTTCTGGGACGCGCTGCGCATGCGCCCGGCCGCCCAGGCGGCGATGCGCGGGATCAACGCGGCGGTGGTCGGCGTGCTCGGGGCCGCGCTGTATGACCCGATCTGGACCACCACCGTCATGAGCCCGGCCGACTTCGCGCTGGCGCTGGTGGGATTCGTGCTGCTGACGGTCTGGCGCACGCCGCCGTTGCTGGTGGTCGGGCTGGGGGCGCTGGCGGGGATCGGACTGGCGCTCGGCTGACCGACTGCGCGGCAGGACTAACCCTCGCCCGACAGCCCGCGCATCCAGTCCAGCACGGCCGCCACCAGCTTGTCCGGTTGTTCCGGGATCAGCGCGTGGCTGGCGTCCGGGATGACCACCACCGTCACCCGATCGGCGCCCATGTCGTCGCGCATCTGGTTCAGCGTATCGCGCGGCCGCCAGGGATCCTGCTCGGCCTGCACGTCCAGCACCGGCGCGGTGCCCGCGGTCCACCATTCCGCCTGCGGTGTTGCGTTGGCGGCCGCGCGCTGCGCCACGCCGGCTGCCTTGTGCCAGCCGCACAACCACTCGGACGGATCGTGCGCGGGCGCGAAGAACGCCACGCGCAGCGCAGACAGCCGGACGACATCCGGCAGGTCGGTGTTGGCGCAGCGCGCGAGATGTTCTCGAAGTTCGGGCGGCGCGGTCTGTGCCGCCGCCGCGGCCAGCACCACGCCGCGCACCAGCTCCGGCCGGTCCGCGGCCAGCGTGCGGGCGACCCATTGGCCGAAGGCGTGACCCAGCACCACCGCCGGGCCGGTGCCCTCCGCCGCGATCACCGCGGCCACGTCGGCGGCGAAATCGTGCAGCGTGAGGTTTTCCATCCAGCCGACGCTGGCGCCCATGCCGCGCGGCTGCGGGCGCAGCACGCGCAACCCGGCGGCGGCGAAGGAATCGGCGATGCCGTCGAAGTCTTCCGAATCGCGCGACGACGACGGCAGCAGCACCAGCAGAGGTCCCTGACCCTCCGCGATCACCTCGATGCGTGCTTCGCCTGCCGGAACGATGCTGCGCGAGCGTTGGGCGGTCATTCGTTTCTCCTAATGGATCGATGCGTGTGGCGTAGGGCGGAAAAGCGTAGCGTATTCCGCCACTCGCGCGCGAAAGCGGCGGAATGCGCTACGCTTTTCCGCCCTACGGTTGTTGCAGTCATTTCGCCAGACATGATGGTCGCTGCGGTCGTTGCTCCAGACATTCAGAAGCCACCCGGCAGCACCCATATCTCGGGCCGTGCCGGCAGCGTGGCGCGCGACACCACCGCCGTCGGCAGCGAGAACTCCCGCACCGCGTAACGCCCCTTCTCGAGCGCCAGGAACGCATCCAGCGTCTCGCGGGTGGGATAGTGCATCGGCAGCACCAGGCGCGGCTGCAGCTCGTCCAGCACCTTGACCATGTCCGGCTGGCTCATCGTGTAAATGCCGTCGACCGGCGCCATCACGACATCGATATGGCCGAGCGTCGCCACGTCCTGCTCGGTCAGCAGGTGGTGCAAATGGCTCAGATGCGCCACGCACAGCCCCGCGCTTTCGAACACGAAGATCGAGTTGCCGTAATACTCCGTCCCGCCCTGCCAGTCGCGGATGTTGGTCGGCAGGTTGCTGACGTGCATGTCGCGAAAAGTCAGGTCGATCTGCGCCGGCCCGCCGTCGTCGCGCCAGCCGTGCAGCACGTATTTGATGCGCGGATCGGGATGATCCGTGTAGTGCGTCGAATGGGCGTGGTTCATCGTGGCGATATCAGGCGGATCCTCCGGCACGTTCACCCCGTTGTAGTCGGTCACCGCGCGCACGCCCTGCGGGGTTTCGATCAGGAAACTCGCGTGGCCCAGAAACGTGATGCGCAGGCCGTCGGGCGCGGCATCCGCCAGCATCACATAGGGCATCCCCCGGGGCGTGCCCTGTGCGATCGGCGCGCAGCCCGCCGTCGCCAGCCGCGGCGCCAACAGCGCCAGCCCAGCCACCAGCCATCGCATGAGCCGCCACCCTGACCGCATCGCCGCCTCCGTCACCCCTTGCCGAACCCCGCGCCGCGCCGGACACTGCCTCCCGCCTGGCCGCCCCACTTGGCCAATACGCCGGCACGGGAGGTCCGCATCATGCAGAGCCAGCCTGTCACTTTCTACAGCGAAGGCGTGAAACTCCGCGGCGACCTGTTCCTGCCCGACGGGCTCACCGCGCACGAACACCGCCCGGGGATCGTGCTGTGCCACGGCTACACCGGCGTGCGCGCGCTCTACCTGCCGGACAACGCCCGCGTGCTGACCGAGGCCGGCTACGTAGCGCTGACCTTCGACTACAAGGGCTGGGGCGACAGCGACGGGCCGAAAGCGCGCCTGTCGCCCTATGGCAGGGTGATCGACAGCCAGGCGGCGCTGACTTTTCTGGGCGCGCAGCCGATGGTCGATGCCGACCGGCTCGGCCTCTACGGCACCAGTTACGGCGGCGCCACCGTGGTGTGGACCGCGGCGGTCGATCCGCGCGTGCGCTGCGTCGTCTCGGTGGTCGGCATCGGCCACGGCCGCCGCTGGATGCGCAGCGTCCGGCGCCCCGACGAGTTCGCCGACCTGCTGGAACGCGCTACGTTCGACCGCGTGCAGCGCGCGATGACGGGGGTGTCGGAGTTCGTCGAACGCACCGAGATCCTGCTGCCGGACCGCCAGTCCGCCGAGCTTGCCGCGGCCGCGCGCGCCGGCACCGCCGGCGCGGTGAGCCAGATCCCGCTGGAGTTCATCGACGACACGCTGGGGTTCCACCCGGAATGGGTGGTCGACAAGATCGCCCCGCGCCCGCTGATGCTGATCACCGCCGACAACGACCGGCTGGTGCCGCCCGATGAGTTCGGCAGAACTGTTCCGCCGCGCCGGCGAGCCCAAACGCCTGGTGGTGGTGCGCGGCTTCGGCCATTACGAGGTCTACACCGGCGACTGCTTCCGCCAGGTGATGGAACACGCGGTCGGCTGGTACCGCCAGTACCTGCCAGTTGCTCACTGACGATGCAGCCACTGAGGGAGGAACCGAGCCATGAAAGTCATCCGCGCCGCCAGCCGCCCGACCAAGGTGCAGCCGCCCGCCAACTTCACCGGCACCGTGTTCGCCGATGAGGTCGTGGTCGGCACCCCGCCCTCGCGTATGCGCGCCACCGTGGTTTCTTTCACCCCGGGCGCGCGCACCGCCTGGCACACCCATCCGGTCGGCCAGACGTTGTATTGCCTGTCCGGCGCCGGGCGCGTGCAGCGCGACGGCGAGCCGGTGCAGGAGCTGCATCCGGGCGACACCGTGGTGATCCCGCCCGACGTGCGCCACTGGCACGGCGCGGCACCGGACCGGCTGTTCGCGCACCTGGCGATGTCGGAGATCACCGAGACCGGAGCCGGAACGGTCTGGCTGGAGAAGGTGTCGGACGCCGATTATTTGAAGCCGCCCGCGCCGATTGGCTAGAGGAGGCTCAGGCCGGCCGGAACCAGGTACACCTCTCCCGCGCTTCGCGGGCTTGGGCCGCGAAGCGGACCAAGGCGAGGCGCGCAGCGCCGTGGGTGAGGGTCGTGCCGCGTGCACCCCCCTCACCCGGAGCGCTCCGCGCTCCGACCTCTCCCGCGAAGAGCGGGAGAGGTGTACAGGATGGCGCTGCCGGCCCGTAGCAAAAAGGCGCTATTCCGCAGCCACCTTCGGCAGCACCTGCTCCCCGAACAGCCGCATCGACGCCTCGGCCGCCGGCCAGCGGAAGGTCGTTGAAGTTCACCTGCAAGGAGGCGATCTCGAACCCGCCCACCTGGCGCTGATAGGTCGCGATGGTGTCCAGGATGCGCTCCGGCGTCCCCACCCAGGCGGCGCATTTCTCCACCTGCGTCTCGAACGTCTCGCGCGCCAGTGCGGCGATCACCTGGTCGTAGCCCTTGTAGTCGGCCGAGCTGGTGCCCGAGGTCCATGCCGACGCGGCCGCCACCAGCGAGCGCAGATACCGGTTCAGCGGATCGCGGGCGATACGTTCCGCCTCCGCCTGGTCCGCGTGGCACAGCATGTGGAACGCCAGCATCACCGTCCCGCGCCCGGGATGTCCGGCGCGCAGCCACGCCTCGCGGTAGGTGCCGATCAGCTCGGCCATCGCCCCACCCGCCATCGGGATCGCCATGATCCCGTGCCCGGCCGCGCCGGTCGCGCTCGAACGACTCCTTCGACGCCAGCGCCGCGACATAGAACGGCGGACGCGGACGCTGCGTCGGCCGCGGCAGAGACGTCACGTCCCGAAAACTGTGGAACCGTCCGGTCGCGGTGACCGTCTCCTCCTCCAGCAGGCGGCGCACCTGCTCCATGCCTTCCTCGAACCGCGCCCGGCTGTCGTCCAGTGCGACGCCGAAATGGGCGAACTCGTGCGGCAGGAAGGCGCGGGCGAAGCCGACATCCAGCCGCCCGTCGCTAAGCGCGTCCAGCATGCCGATCTCGCCGGCCAGCTTCAGCGGGTTGTTGAACGCCGGCAGCACCGCGCCGGTGACCAGCCGCGCCTGCCGCGTGATCTGCGCCGCCGCGGCCAGGAAGACGATCGGGTTCGGGCTGTAGCCGCCATAGGCGTTGAAATAGTGCTCGATCGTCCGCACATGGCTGTAGCCGTAACGATCGACCAGCCCGACGAGGTGCAGCGCCTCCTGCCAGTAGTCGCGCGCCGGATTTTTCTTCCGGGCCGACATCGGGAAAGAACTGGATGCCGACCTGCATGGCGCTCACTTGTCCGCCGGCGATCGCGATCCATCGCCGCGAGCAGCACGCCGGTCACGCCGATACCCAGCAGGATCGCCAACTGCCAGGCAGCGTCCTGTTTCGATGCCATATCGATATGCACGAATGTCTCGAGGATCTGGATGGCGGCGATCGCGGCGACCGAGCCGATCAGCTTGAGCTTCACCGCGGAGAAATCGAGAGCGCCGGCCCAGGCGGTGTCCCGCTCTCCGGGCTCGCGCAGCAGCGGGCCGACGAAGTTCGTCCAGCCGGCAAAGATCACGATCACCACCAGGTTGGCCACCAGCGAAAGATCGACCAGGGTCAGTGCCGCAAGAATAAGGTCGCCGGTGGTCATGCGAAGCACCAGCGGCACCTCGGTCACCAGATCCTGCACGAACTTCACCGCGATCATTGCCAGCACAACAAGCAGCCCGCCATAGATCGGTGCCACCAGCCAGCGTGCCGCGAACAACACGCGCCCCATGTTGCGGCGGACCCGCGCTTCGATCGCATGGATTGCCGGCGTCGGTGCCTCGGTCATTCCACCCACCTCCCGGCGCAGCTTAGCTCACCCCGCACCGCGCGCCAGGGCGCCCGTCGTCAGCGCGATCCGCCAGGCGACGCGCACGACCGCGCCGCCAGACCAGTCCCCCCAACAGGCGCCGGGGTAATACGAGACGCCGCTTACAGTAGCTCTCCGGTCGGTTCAGCCGTCATGGCCGACCCTCGCGGCCGGCCCGAACAAGCCGCCCGAGGACAGGCGGAGCCTACTCCGGCGAAGGCCGGGGGCCGGCCATCCACGCCTTTGTTGCACGGACGAAAGAAACTCGTGGATGGCCGTGACAAGCACGGCCATGACGGGAACGGGCGATCCTTTCGACGCCTCGTATTACCCGGCTCGCCTAGCCCGCCAGCGGCTGTATCGCCCCCGCCATCAGCTCGATCTGGCGCGCGACCCGCACCAGCGAGTCCGCCTCGGCCACCGCCGGCCGCGGCGGCAACTCCGTCTCCCCCGCCGCCAGCGCGCGCATCGCGCCGCCGACCCAGCCGCGCCAGGCATCAAGCGCATCCCGCGGCAACGCGGCACGCAGTCCCGGGTCGAGTTGCATCGCGGTCAGCCGTCCTGCCGTGCGGCGCAGCGCGGCGTCGATCACCAGCGCCGCCTCCAGCCGCGCGCGCCCGGTGGCACCCGGCTCGGTCAGCGCGCGGCTGATCGACGCCTCCAGGCTGTTGGTCGCAAGGCCAGCCGCTCGGCGCGCCCGCTGCACCGCCTCGGCCGGACCGTCGCCCGCGATGAACGTCAGCGCCGCCTCGGCATAGGCGCCGTGCGCCCCGATCGCTGCGCGCGCCTCCTGGCCCAGGCGCTCTGGTTCCCAGGTCGGCCACAGCACAAAACCGGCCGCCACCGCAACAACACCGCCGAGCGTCGTGAAGCCGAAGCGCGCCGCCGCGATCGACCACTGGCTGGCGCCGGGCTGGCCGGTCTCCACCAGCAGCACGATCAGCGGCGTCAGCGCGGCCATGAACAGCCCCAGGCTCACCGCGCGCACCGCGAGCGCCACCATCGCCAGCGGGAACATCGCCGCCGCGATCGCCAGTGGCGTGGTGCACACCAACCCGACCAGTGCCGCCACCAGCCCACCCAGCGCGGTGCCGACAACGCGCTCCAGCGCGCGCGTATAGGTCAGCGCGAAATGCGGCTGCATCGTCGCGACGGTCGTGATGGTCAGCCAATGATCGTACGGGCATGAACCAGAGCATGGTGAATGCCAGCGCCGGCGTCGCCACCACGGTGCTGCGCAGCGCATGGCGCAGCGCCGGCGAACGCCAGTCGAGGTTGGCGCGCACCGGGGACAGCACGCGCTGCGCCAGCGTGGCGCGCCGCCCCGCCGGATCGGCGCCGGGCAAAAAATTCTCCGGCTGCGCCAGCGTGTGCGCGATGCGCAGCCGCTCGACGATGCGTAGCGCGATCGGCCGCAGCGCATCGGTTGCGGGCAGCGCGGCGGCGTCGGCCGCCATGGCATCGATCGAGCGGCCGATCCGCTTGTTGGGTACCACGTCCGCCGTGACGGTGGCGCGGCCCAGCACGCGCAGCAGCGGTCGCAGCCGGCGCACCAGACGCAGGGCGGTGCGCCGTTCCAGGGCGCTGCCGGGTTCGGCGATCTCGCTCAGCGCGATCAGCGCGCCGAACATCTGCTCGGCCGCCTCCAGACGGATCAGGCTCGGCCCGCCGCGCAAGCTGGTGGGCCCGCGCGCGCGCAGCGTATCGACCACGACGTCGCGCGCCGTCTCGATGGCCTCGCGCACGGCACGGCGATGTTCGCGGGCGTGGACCTCCCAGCGCGCGGCATCGCGGTCACCAGCGGACAACACGGCTTGCATGTCGGCGGCGAGGGCGGCGAGTAGGTGGTACACTTCGGCCACCGCGCGGCGCGCCGGCAGGAACGGATGGAGGCGCCAGATGACCAGCGTGAGAACGATGGCCCACAGCGCGCCGCCGACGAAGCCTGCGGCGAGCGCGCCGGCGGTCGCCAGGTCCGGCAACGGGCGGTCGAGCGCCAGGATCAGCGCAAAGGAGAGCAGCGCGCCGAGTACCCCAGCCGCCTGGCCATGGACCCGCACGAAGGACAGCGCGAACAGCCCAAACGCGCCGAGCGGCAGCGCCACCGGCAGGCCGAGGCCGCGGGCGAGGCCGACCCCGGCGGTGACCGACGCG
Source organism: uncultured Alphaproteobacteria bacterium (assembly GCA_963773345.1). Lineage (GTDB taxonomy): Bacteria > Pseudomonadota > Alphaproteobacteria > Acetobacterales > Acetobacteraceae > Palsa-883. The sequence continues at coordinate 75,227 of CAVZBG010000013.1, forward strand.
CCGAGCGCCGCAAAGCTCAGCAGGACGGGCAGGCGGCGGCGGATCGGGCCGCCGGGGTCGCACAGGCAGGTCCACAGGGCGGCGAGCGCGGCCTCATTCAGCGCGGCCCAGTGCAGGCGTTCGTTGAGCGCAATGATCACCGCGACGGACAGCGCCGCGCGCAGGCCTTCGGCGAGGCTGATGGCGCGCAGGTTCAGGCCGATCGGGAGGCGAGCGAGATCGCGTGCGCGATCGCGAAGGTTGGGAGAGACTGCGTCGGGGTTGCGGGCCACGGGCCGTGTCACGGACGAGAAAACGCGGATAGGACCCCTATCATCACCGCTTCGCGGGACCGGGTGCCACGCCAGGGGAGCCTACGCAGCGTCAGCCGATGGTGCCCGCACGAACGCACAAAGTGCCCGGGCGATGTCCCCGCGAAACGCATCCGAGGTTCGGCCGAAAGCCTTGACCACCAAGGCCACATGCAGGGTGACGACATGATCGGTGCGAACCCAGCTTGGCAATGGCAGCACGCCCTCGATCATGTCGTCCGGCAGCACCTGCCTGGCGTTGATCCATCGGTCCCTTGAGGCGACTGGACAGGCGATAAAGTCGCCATTTGGATCGGGCGGGGTCAGTGCCAGAATGGGGCGCCGTTTCGCGCTGGACGAATTGGAGAAAGGGAATGGGACCAGGAGCAATGCCCCTGCGTCAAACACGGTTCCAGGCCTCGTCCTCTGCGTTGTCCCAGTCCGCGGCGAGCGCTGCCGACTGCGCTTCCATGAGATTGCGCCACTCGCCGCGCTTCTGGCGCTCGCGGAGGAACAGCACGAAGTCGAGAGCCTCGCGGGCCAGCGGCTCCGGCAGGAGCCTGGCTTGCTCGTAGAGCTGGTCAGCAACGCCCATGCCGTCCCTCCGCTTTGCCTGTCGTGGCGCGCACCATAGGAGATGATCGCCCCGCCCCGCCAGGGCTTGAGCCGCGTGCCGCTTCAACCCTCGTTAAGAATTTACCACGAAGAAGGCCGAGGGCCACGAAGCGCCACGGAGACGTGCCACATGATCCATGCGGCGTTGACGAAACGGGTGATTGGCCTGGCCATCGACGTCCATCACGATACCGGCCCCGGGTTGCTTGAGTCGGTTTACGAGCGGTGCCTCTGCCACGAACTGCATGCGGCCGGGATCCCATTCGAACGTCAGGCCGCTGTCCCCATTGTCTACAAGGGGTTGCGATTGGACGAGGGATTCCGCTCCGATATCGTGGTCGACCACGCAGTCATCCTTGAGATCAAGGCGGTGGCCAGGATCTTGCCCGTTCACGAAGCCCAGCTTCAGACGTATCTCCGGATGAGCGGCATCCGCGTCGGTCTAATCCTGAACTTCCACGCTGGCCGCTTGATCGACGGGCTGCGCCGGCTGGTCGTCTAGCCGAAACCTCGCTCCGTGGCCCTTCGTGGCCCTCGGCCTTCTTCGTGGTGAATCCTTGCATAAACCACGCATTCGGGTGTCGCATGGGAAGCGACGCGCGGCGCTCCCCCGCCTGGGCGGGAGGAGCGCCTCCGACCTTCAAGCCGCCTTCGCCATCCCGCGCAGCACGTACTGCAGGATGCCGCCGTGCTGGTAGTACGCCACCTCGTCGATCGTATCGATCCGGCACGTCACCGGCACCTGTGTCGACCTTGCCGTTCGCCCGATGGATCACCAGCGTCAGGTCCATGCGCGGCTTGATGTCGTCCAGGCCCGGTCACGTCGATGATCTCTTCCCCGGTGATGCCGAGCGACTTGCGGTCCATGCCCTCCTTGAAGGTCAGCGGCAGCACGCCCATGCCGACCAGGTTGGAGCGATGGATGCGCTCGAAACTCTCGACGATCACCGCCTTGACGCCCAGCAGCATGGTGCCCTTCGCCGCCCAGTCGCGCGAGCGACCCGGTGCCGTATTCCTTGCCGCCGAAGATCACCAGCGGCACGCCTTCCTGCCTTGTAGCGCATCGCCGCGTCGTAGATCGGCATCTGCTCGCCGGACGGCAGGTGCTTCGTCATGCCGCCCTCGACGTTCACCAGCATCTCGTTGCGGATACGGATGTTGGCGAAGGTGCCGCGCATCATGATCTCATGATTGCCGCGCCGCGCGCCGTAGCTGTTGAAGTCCTTCTGCGCCGACCTGGCGCTCCAGCAGGTACTCGCCGGCCGGCGAGACTTTCCGGATCGACCCCGCCGGGCTGATGTGGTCGGTGGTGATGCTGTCACCCAGCTCGGCCAGGATGCGCGCGCCCGTCACGTCGCCGACCGGCGGCCGGCTCCATCGTGATGCCATCGAAATAGGGCGGGTTCTTCACATAGGTGGACCCGTCGGACCAGCGATAGGTGGCGCTGTCGCCTTCCACCTCGATCGCCTGCCACTGCTTCGGCCCCTTGAACACCTCGCCGTAGCGCTTGAGGAACTGCTCGCGCGACAGGCTGGCGGCGACCGCGTCGGCGATCTCCTTGTTGGTCGGCCACACGTCGCGCAGATAGACCGGCTTGCCGTCGTTGCCGGTGCCCAGCGGCGCCGTGGTGATGTCCTCGGTCACCTTGCCCAGCAGCGCATAGGCCACCACCAGCGGCGGCGAGGCCAGGTAGTTCGCCCGCACGTTGGCGTGCACGCGGCCCTCGAAATTGCGGTTGCCGGAGATCACCGCGGCGCCGACCAGCCTGTTGTCCTCGATCGCATCGACGATGGCGTCGTCCAGCGGGCCGGAGTTGCCGATGCAGGTGGTGCAGCCATAGCCCACCAGGTTGAAGCCGAGCGCGTCCAGGTCCGCGGTCAGGCCGGCCTTGTCGAGATACTCGGTCACCACCTGCGAGCCCGGCGCCAGCGAGGTCTTCACCCATGGCTTCGGCCGCAGCCCCTTCGCGCGCGCCTTGCGCGCCACCAGGCCGGCGGCGACCAGCACCGACGGGTTGGACGTATTGGTGCACGAGGTGATCGCCGCGATCACCACGTCGCCATGGGTCAACTCGTAGTTCTTGCCCTCGACCTTGACCGAGGTGCCGGCTTCGTTCGCCGGCACGCCCAGGCCCTTGGTCAGATCGGCCTTGAACGAGGTGCTGACATCCTTCAGCAGCACCCGGTCCTGCGGCCGTTTCGGGCCGGCAACGCACGGCTGCACCGTGGACAGGTCGAGTTCCAGCGTGTCGGTGAACACCGGATCGGGCTGGCCCGGCTCGCGGAACATGCCCTGCGCCTTCAGATACGCCTCCACCAGCGCGATCGGTGCGTGTCGCGCCCGGTCAGATGCAGGTAGTCGAGCGCGATCTGGTCCACCGGGAAGAACCCGCAGGTGGCGCCGTATTCCGGCGCCATGTTGCCGATGGTCGCGCGGTCCGGCAGCGCCAGGTCGTCCAGCCCGGGGCCGAAGAATTCCACGAACTTTCCCACCACGCCCTTGCGCCGCAGCATCTGCGTGACCGTCAGCACCAGGTCGGTGGCGGTCGCGCCCTCCGGCAGCTTGCCGGTCAGGCGGAAGCCGATCACGTCGGGGATCAGCATGGCGATCGGCTGGCCGAGCATCGCCGCCTCCGCCTCGATGCCGCCGACGCCCCAGCCCAGGATGCCCAGGCCGTTCACCATCGTGGTGTGGCTGTCGGTGCCGTACAGCGTGTCCGGATAGGCGAACGTGTCGGGCCGCGTTGCGCGAGGTCCAGACCGCACTGGCCGAGATATTCCAGGTTCACCTGGTGGCAGATGCCGGTGCCCGGCGGCACGACGCGGAAAGTTGTCGAACGCGTCCTGGCCCCAGCGCAGGAAGCGGTAGCGCTCGCCGTTGCGCTCGAACTCGATGTCGACGTTCTTGGTCAGCGCGTCCGCGCGGGCAAACACGTCGACCTGCACCGAATGGTCGATCACCAGATCGACCGGCACCAGCGGGTTGACCTTCTGCGGGTTGCCGCCCAGCCGGGTGATGCCGTCGCGCATCGCCGCCAGATCGACCACCGCGGGCACGCCGGTAAAATCCTGCATCAGGATGCGGGCGGGCTTGAACGGCACCTCCTTGTCCGAGTGCGCCGCACCCAGCCAGCCGGCGATCGCCTTGGCGTCGTCCACCGTGTAGCTCTTGCCGTCCTCGAAACGCAGCACGTTCTCCAGCAGCGTCTTCAGGCTGACCGGCAGGCGGGAGATGTCGCCCAGCGTCTTCGCGGCTTCGGGCAGGGAGAAGTACTCGTAGCGCTTGCCCTCCACGGTCAGGGTGCGGCGCGTCTTCAGGGTGTCCTGCCCGATGGAGGTCATGTGCGTGTTCGTCCCCGGGGTGCCGGGGCGCCTCTGGTAAGGTTGCGCGGCGCGCCCTGCCGTGCTTGAGGGCGCCTGAAGCTGACAGAATGGTGCTGGCGGCGGGCTTTAACCATAGCAGCCGGCCAGCGTCCACCAAGGGGGCGGGTTGGCGTCTGTTCTCCCCCTCCCCTTGCGGGAGGGGGTCGGGGGGAGGGGTCGGCGCGGAAGGTTTCGGTGCGATATTGCCACCGCCCCCTCCCCCCGCCCCCTCCCTCAACGGGAGGGGGAGCGAGTCTGTTACAGGCACGGGACTTGGCGGCCTTCCGGGGCGAGCGGCTGGTGTTCCGCGACCTGGCGTTTTCCGTCGCGGCCGGCGGCGCGCTGCTGCTGGCCGGGCCGAACGGCTCGGGCAAGTCGACGCTGCTGCGGCTGCTGGCCGGCCTCGGGCGGCTCGCCGCCGGCGAGGTGCTATGGGACGGCGAGGACGCGCTGGCCGACCTGACCGCGCACGCCGCGCGCGTGACCTATGTCGGGCACCTGGACGCGGTGAAGCCCGGGCTGACGACGGAGGAAAACCTGCGCTTCGCCGCGCGGGTCGGCGGTGGGAGGACCGCGGCGGCGCTGGAGGCCTTCGGCCTCGACGCACTGGCCGAACTGCCGGCGCGCATGCTGTCGGCCGGGCAGAAGCGGCGGCTGGCGCTGGCACGGCTGTCACTGTCCGCGGCGCCGCTGTGGCTGCTGGATGAGCCGACGCTGGGGCTGGACCGTGCCTCGGTCGAGCGGTTCGGCGGCGTGCTGGCGACGCATCGCGCGCGTGGCGGGATGGTCGTCGCGGCGACGCACCTGCCGCTGCCGCTTGCCGACGCGGCCGAACTGCGCCTGGCATGAGCCGATTCAACGCGGTCCTGGCACGCGAGATCCGGCTGTCGATGCGCCACGGCGCCGATACACTGGCGGCGCTGCTGTTCTTCCTGGTGGCGGCGTCGCTGTTCCCGCTGGCGATCGGGCCGGCCCCGGAGGTGCTGGGGCGGCTGGCGCCAGGCATCGTCTGGGTGTGCGCGCTGCTCGCCGCGCTGCTGCCGCTTGACCGGCTGTTCGGCGCGGATTTCGACGACGGCTCGCTCGATCAGTTGCTGCTGTGCGGGTTGCCGGCGATGGCGCTGGCCGGTGCCAAGGCGCTGGCGCACTGGCTGGTGACCGGCGTGCCGCTGCTGCTCGCGGCAGCGCCGATCGCGTTGATGCTGCGCATGCCGGATGCGGGCATTCCGATCCTGCTGGCCGGGCTGCTGCCGGGGACGCTGCTGCTGTCATTGCTGGGCACGACGGGTGCGGCGGTGGTGCTGGGCGCGCGGCGCGGCGGCGTGCTGCTGCCGATCCTGGTGCTGCCGCTGACCACGCCGGTGCTGATTTTTGGCGTCGCCGCGGCCGATGCGGCGTCCACCGGCATGAGCGCGCGGCCGCACCTGCTGCTGCTGGCGGCGCTGCTGGCGGCGGCGCTGCCGCTGTGCCCACTGGCGGCCGGGGCGGCCTTGCGCAGCGCGGCAGAGTAGCGCCCGCCTCGCGCCACTCCGGCGCGTTGCACGCTCAACGCGCCTGAGGACGCCGGATCTTGAGCTGCGCCCAAAAAAGCGGCGCGCCGGTCAGGCGATGGTCGACGCGGCGGGACGCGGCGGTTCGCGTCGAATAAAGTCGCAATCGTACACAAATCTGAGCCGAGTACGCTTATGTCGTCACATCATCTCATCGCAGCTTCACAACTCGGATGCGTGTGCCCAACGCCACGCGACTCGCGACGAATTTTGGTATGGCCAGACGCAGACGAACGCTCGCGAACAGCGACTCGACGAGCGCGGTCGCCGCAACGGACACCGCGAGCATCGCCAGCAGCCACACAAGTTCCATGTGCCAGAGCGCGGCCCATCCCCGTACCATGCCGGAAGCGCCAATCATGTCATGCATGCCGGTCTCCTCGTGAGTTTCCACTCAACCGACCAGCGCGACGCGATTCACTCAGGTCGGCGTGAGCCTCAGATGACCCGATTCTTCGGAGAACAATCCGAGCACTGGCGTGGCAATCGGCAACGCTCGCACGGTCCCAACCGAACGGGATCACCATGTATCCCGCCATTGCGTTAATCAAGTGCTTCCGTCGCGACATCGCGTTGATATGGATCAACGCGCATCGTCGATCTTTGCGACGCACCGGCCGTGCCGACCGCATCGTCACTCCTGCGCCATCAAGCACGTTGGACCCGAGATGCATCTGCCATCGACGGCGGATCCTGATTTGACAAAGACAATGCGGCCGCGCACGTACCGGCCCCCGACAACCCTAACGTGCGAGCCGGCGTGCGGTTGCGGATGTCGTCGGTTCGCAGGCGATCACTGTCGTGTCATCGAAGGACCATTGCCATGCCCATCCTGGCCACGCGCATGAACCAGCTCGGCACCGAATCCGCCTTCGAGGTGCTGGCGCGCGCCAACGCGTTGCAGCGCGCCGGCCGCAGCATCATCAACCTCGGCATCGGCCAGCCGGACTTCCCGACTCCGGAACACATCGTCGAGGCCGGGCGCAAGGCGCTGGCCGACGGCCATCACGGCTACACGCCGGCGAACGGTATTCTCCCCCTGCGCGAGGCCGTGGCGGCGGATCAGCATCGCCGCCACGGGGTCACCATCTCGCCCGAGCAGGTGCTGGTCGTCCCCGGTGGAAAGGTCACGATGTTCTTCGCCATCCTGATGTTCGGCGAGGCCGGCGCGGAGATCGTCTATCCCAACCCCGGGTTTCCGATCTACGAGAGCGTGATCCGCTTCTCGGGTGCCACGCCGGTGCCGATGCCCTCGCACGAGAGCAAGGGATTTTCCTTCAGCGCCGACGAGGTGCTGGCGCTGATCACCCCGCGCACCAGGCTGCTCATCCTGAACAGCCCGGCCAACCCGACCGGCGGCGTCGTGCCGAAGGCCGAAGTGGATCGCCTGGTCGCGGGACTCGCCGACCATCCTCAGGTGACGGTGATGTCGGACGAGATCTACGGCGAGATGGTCTACGATGGAGAGCATGTCAGCCTGACCACCTACCCCGAGCTGGCCGACCGGCTGATCCTGCTCGATGGCTGGAGCAAGACCTACGCGATGACCGGCTGGCGGCTCGGCTACAGCGTGTGGCCCGCGGCGCTGTTCCCGCATGCCGAGCGGCTGGCGATCAACTGCCATTCCTGCGTCAATGCGGCCGCGCAATATGCCGGCATCGCCGCGCTGACCGGGCCGCGCGAACCGGTGCAGCGGATGATGCAGGCGTTCGCCGAGCGCCGCGACTATATCATTCCGGCACTGAATGCGCTGCCGGGCTTCCGCTGCGTCAATCCAGGCGGTGCGTTCTATGCCTTCCCGAACATCCGCGACACCGGCATGGAGTCGCGCAGCCTGCAGGTGCGGCTGCTCGATGAGGCCGGGATCGCCACCATTTCCGGCACCAGCTTCGGCGCCCTCGGCGAGGGGCATCTGCGGTTCTCCTACGCCGCGAGCATGGACGCCTTGCAGGAAGCCATCCGGCGGATCGGCGAGTGGCTGGAGCGGCAGAATGTGGGCGCCGGGACGCGCCCCGCGAGCTGAGCCAGGCACTCATCGTCATGCCGGCGCATGCCGGCATCCACGACTTGCCGCCGTGCCGCAAAGTAAAGTCGTGGATGCTGGCGCACGGCCTTCGCCGGGGCATGCTGCGACGGCATGACGCTGGCGCACGGCCGATGGGTCAATTGTTTCGTTTGCTGGTATTGAGTCACCAAAGCTCAGACGTGCACAGAAGGCACACAGAGTTTCACCGAGAGTAAGCCGACGGCGCCGCGCGCCGCCGTGTCAACCCATGCCCCGCTCACTCGCGCGAGACGCCGTCAATCTGCTCGGTGAAACACTCCCCGCAACAGCGTGGTCCGCGACGTGAGGCGCCAGGCACCGTTGCGCGATGGGCGGGCCGATCCCTGCGCTCCGCGGCGGACCTTGCCTCGCACGTGCCGGCATTAACACCCTGCACCGCACGCCACCCGGCACTTGTCCCGTTGGTGAGACGGGCCGGCCGGTAACGCTGGCCCCGCTGCCCCAGGGCCGCGACACCCCACCCGCGCCCAGCGGCCATGCGCAACCGGTGGCTTTCCAGCCTCTCTCCCGCCCGGCATGATGCGCCCCGCACAATCGGGCGGCGCCCGTGGGGAACGATCATGGCTGATGGCACCGTCGACACGCGCACCGCGCGGATCTCGACCGAGGAAGCCCTCGCGCTGCATTCCAGCGGCCGGCCCGGCAAGCTGGAAACCCGCATCAGCAAGCCGCTGACCACGGCGCGCGACCTGTCGCTCGCCTATTCGCCCGGCGTCGCCGAGCCCTGCCTGCTGATCGCCCGCGACCCGGCGCTCGCCTACGACTACACCACCAAGGGCAACATGATCGCGGTGATATCCAACGGCACCGCGGTGCTGGGGCTGGGCAATCTCGGCGCCGTCGCCTCCAAGCCGGTCATGGAGGGCAAGGTCGCGCTGTTCAAGCGGTTTGCCGACATCGACGGCATCGACCTGGAGATCGGCACCGAGGACGTCGACGAATTCGTTGCCGCGGTGCGCCACCTATGCGGCTTCGGCGGCATCAACCTGGAAGACATCAAGGCGCCCGAGTGCTTCGTGATCGAGCAGCGGCTGCGCGAGGCGATGGACATCCCGGTGTTTCACGACGACCAGCACGGCACCGCGATCGTCACCGCCGCCGGACTGATCAATGCCTGCCAGATCACCGGGCGCTCGTTGCGCGACACGAAGATGGTGGTGAACGGCGCCGGTGCGGCGGCGATCGCCTGCGTCGAGCTGATGCGCGCGATGGGCATGCGCCCGGAGAACATCGTGCTGTGCGACACCAAGGGCGTGGTCTACCAGGGCCGCACCGAGGGGATGAACCAGTGGAAGTCGGCGCACGCCTCGCCGACCAAGGCACGCACCCTGCGCGAGGCGATGGAGGGCGCCGACGTGGTGCTCGGCCTTTCCGTGAAGGGCGCACTGACCCAGGAGATGGTGCGCGGCATGGCCGACATGCCGATCATCTTCGCCATGGCCAACCCGGACCCCGAGATCACGCCCGAGGCGGCGCGCGCCGCCAGCCCGCACGCGATCATCGCCACCGGGCGCAGCGACTATCCGAACCAGGTCAACAACATCCTCGGCTTCCCCTACATCTTCCGCGGCGCGCTGGACGTGCGGGCCAGCACGATCAACGACGCGATGAAGATCGCCGCGGCCGAGGCGCTGGCCCACCTGGCGCGCGAGGACGTGCCGGACGAGGTGCGCAGCGCCGCCGCGGTGCGCCGGCTGAGTTTTGGCCCCGACTACATCATTCCGAATGCGTTCGATCCGCGGCTGATTTCCCGGGTGCCGCCGGCGGTGGCCAAGGCAGCGATGGACAGCGGCGTGGCGCGCAAGCCGCTGGCCGACCTGCGGCGTTACGCGCGCGACCTGTCCGGGCGGCTCGATCCCACCGCCGGCGCGCTCGATGCGATCATGGAAAGCGTGCGCGCCAACCCCAAGCGCGTGGTGTTCGCCGAGGGCGAGGAGGAAACGTCGGTGCGCGCCGCCGTGGCGTTCCGCAACGCCGGCTACGGCACCCCGGTGTTGATCGGCCGCGAGGACCGGGTGAAGGCGACGATGACGAGCCTTGGCCTTGGCCTGGTCGATGGGATCGAGATCCACAACGCGCGGCTGTCGCAGAAGAACCGGGAGTACATGGAGTTCCTCTACAAGCGACTGCAGCGGCGCGGCTTCCTGCAGCGCGACTGCCAGCGCATGGTCAACCAGGACCGCAACGTGTTCGCCGCCTGCATGGTGGCGACCGGCCAGGCGGACGCGCTGGTCACCGGGCTGACGCGGTCCACCGCGGTGTGCCTGGACGACATCGGGCACGCGATCGATCCGGCGCCGGGCCATATTGCGTTTGGCCTGACGCTGGTGCTGGGCAATCGCGGCAAGACGATTTTTGTTGCCGATACGCTGATACATTTCCGCCCCGATGCCGCGCAGCTGGTCGATATTGTGGTGGGGGCGGCCAACGCGGCCCGCCAGCTGGGCCACGAGCCGAGGGTGGCGCTGTTGTCGCACTCGACGTTCGGCGATCCGCCGAATGACCGGACGATCCCGATGCGCGAGGCGGTGGCGCTGTTGGACACGCGCAAGGTGGATTTCGAGTATGACGGCGAGGTCAGTCCAGACGTGGCGCTGGAGCCCTCGATCCGCGCGCTGTTCCCGTTCTGCCGGCTGACCCAGGACGCCAATGTGCTGATCATGCCGGGGCTGCACTCGGCGCACATCACGTCCCGGCTGATGCAGCACCTGGGCGGCGGGACGACGATCGGGCCGCTGCTGATCGGGATGGAGCGGCCGGTGCAGATCGTGCAGATGGATGCCGCGGTCAGCCAGATCGTCGATATCGCGTGCCTGGCGGCGTACCAGGCGGCGGTAAGATAGCGGTGGATTGCGGCGCCGGCTCGCCCGTCATGCCGGCCCCCGGGTCAAGCGCCCGGGGGCAGGCTCCTGCCAGAATCCACGACTTGCCTTCGTGCCGCAAGCAACGTCGTGTAAGATAGCGGCATGGACGCCGTGGTCCCGCCAACCCTGATCGACGCGATCGTGCGCACCTATGCGCCGAGACGTGTCGTGCTGTTCGGCAGCCGAGCCCGCGGCAACGCGACCGAGGACAGCGACCTCGATCTTCTGGTGGTGCTGGATGACGATGTGCCCGCTGAGACGCTGTCCTGGCGCCGGCGACACGAAGCGCGCGGGTCCTATCGCGGCCCGGTGGATATCATTCCGTGTCGACAAGGTGTGTTGACCGAGCGGGCCCGTGTCGCCGGCTCGTTCGCCGACACGGTACTGCGCGATGGCGTTGTGGTGTATGAGCGGAACTGACGAAGCGCCCGACCCACGGCGGGCCGAAGCGTCACGCTGGTTCAGCAAGGCGACCGAGGATTTGCAGGTCGCGCGGCTGGCGATGGCAGCACAGCCGCCGTTGCTTGATCCTGCTGCGTATCACTGTCAGCAGGCGGTGGAGAAGCTGTTCAAGGGGCTGCTGGTTGCTGCGGTGCTCCCGGTGCCGCGTACCCACGACCTGGGCTATCTTGCGGAATTGCTGATACCTCGGTACCCGAAACTGGCCGGTCACATACGAGCGCTTGCTTGGCTGTCGCCGTGGTCAACCGACACACGCTATCCGGCGCTCGACACGGACGGTGGCCCGACCGCTCAGGATGTTCGACAGGCGATCACCGAGATCGCCGCGATGATGGCAGCGGTCGATGGCATGACCGATTTGTCGGGTGTCTGACAGGGAGCACTCCGATCCTCAGGCGCTCTACAGGACTCTGCCATTGATGGCATTGCGTGCCTCCCATTCCGCGCGACTCTGGCCATAGAGATCGGCGGTGACGACCACGTGCGGCAGCACCAATTGGGTCGGCCCCAATAGCGTCGAACCGAGCCGCCGCGCGACCGCGATCGAGGCCGCGTTGGCCGGGTCGATCGGATGCACCACGCGGTCCCAGCCCAGCACGTCGAACGCGAACGCCAGACACCGCCGCGCGGCCTCGGTGGCGTAGCCGTTGCCCCAGGCAGAACGATCGAACGCCCAGCCGATCTCCGGGCCGGGCCAGCCTTCCGGGTACCAGGGCCCAGCGCGGCCGATCCAGCGCCCGGACGCCTTCTCGAGCACCGAGAAATTGCCGAACCCGCTGATCACCCAGGAACCCGCCATCATCGCCAGGCTGCGCCAGGCGCCGGCGGGCGGCTGCGGACCGCCAAGGAAACGTGCCGCTTCCGGATCGGCCATGAACGCCGCCCAGGGCGCAAAATCCTCGGCGCAGGGTGGGCGCAGGATCAGCCGCTCGGTTTCCAGCGTCGGGCCAGGCACGGTCGTTTCCTATACGGCGATATCGGTGCCCAGGTGGAACAGGCAGTCGCCGCGCATCGTCCGCCCGGGCATGCGCTTGCACAGCACGAACCCGTCGCGCGCGAAGTGCGCGGTGACCGGCTCGGCCCACGGCGTCTCGGGGAAGTGGATGCGCGCCGCGGGCTGGCCGGCATGCACCATGTCGCCCAGTTCGACCAGCGGCTCATAGAGACCGTTCTCCGGCGTGTAGACGTAGTAGTCGGCGCCGCCGACCTCCAGCGTCCGCGTCGGCCCGTCGGGCGCGATGCGGTCGGTGTCCGGCAGGATGCCCATGTGCACCAGCAGGTTGTTGACACCGCGCTCGGCGATGCGCAGCGCGGCGCGCGTGACGTGCCCGGACCCGCCCAGCTCGGTGCCGAGCGCCAGCACGCCGCGGCGGATCGCGCCGCCCGACAGCGTGCGGTCGCCGCCCTGGTTCGCCTCCACGACATACGACAGCGGCGAGGCGAACGCCTTCAGCGCGGCAAGCTGGCGCGACATGTCGGCGTCGCGGCTGTAGCCGCCGACCAGCGCCGCCGGGACATACATCAGCGACGAGCCGCCCGAGTGCAGGTCGCACACCAGGTCGGCCAGCCGGATCAGCTCGTGCTCGATGTAATAGGCGATCTGTTGCGTCACCGTGCCGTCGGCATCGCCGGGGAACAGCCGGTTCAGGTTGCCCTCATCAATCGGCGAGGTGCGCCGCCCGGCCACCGCGGCCGGGAAGTTGGCAGCCGGCAGGATGATGATGCGCCCCTGGATGCGCGCCGGATCGAGCGATTTGGCCAGGTTGCACAGCGCGACCTGGCCCTCGTACTCGTCGCCGTGGTTGCCGGAGACGAACAGCGCGGTCGGGCCGTCGCCGTGCTTCAGCACCACGATGGGGATTGGGAGGAACCCGTAGGCCGAGCTGTGCACCGAGTGGAACAGCCGCAGGAAGCCGTGCTGGCGGCCGTCCTTGGCGAAATCGACCTCGGGGATGATGCGGGTTCGGCTGCTGGGCATCGCGGGACCTTTCGGGGTGGCGTGTCGGAGGGGCTGGCGGCCTGTCGTCAGATTGGCTGTCGGATTGTCTTGCGGCGCGGGCCCGGGATGTGCACACTGCCCGCGTCCGTCAACAACTGAAAGGAGGTGATCCAGTGTCTCATTGTTTGATCGCGGCGCCGAGGGCCGTGGCCTGGATCTCCACAGCAACCGCGTGCGGGGTCGCCTAGGGCTTTCGGGCTTCGACGCCCACAGACAATGCCGAAGGCTCCGGGGCGCAAGCCTCGGAGCCTTCTCCATGTCGGGGGGACGGATGTCACGGGCCAGGCGGTAAGGCCCCTCGGACGTCACCCGAGGAAATCGGCACCCAGCGCCACCAGCGCATTCAACGCCGGGGGAAAGCCGCTGGCCGGAGCGGTCTGAATCACCGCCTCCACCACCTCCGCGCGCGTCGCGCCGACATTCAGCGCCGAATGGCCGAAGCGGCGCATCTGCTCGGGCAGCCGCAGCGCGGTGAAGGCGGCAACCGCGAGCAGCGCCCGCTGGCGCGGCGTCAGGTCGGGGCGGAACCAGATGACGCCGTAGCCGTATTGGATCGCCAGGCCGTACAGCGCGCCGGCCACCTTGTTGGAGGGCGCGGCGTAGCCGTCCTTGCTGCGCTCTGCGTGCAGCGATTCCATCCGCTCGCGGCCACGGCGGGAGAGTTCGTCGAGCGTCGGGTCCTCGTCCGGATCGGGCGGCAGGGGCAGGCCGCGGGTGGCGCAGATCTCCTCCAGCAGCCCGATGGTCTCCTCGGCAGCCGAGAAGCCGGCGTAGAGTCCCGCCTGGATGAACACTTCCCGCAGTGTCAGCGGCGTCAGGCCCAGGTCGAGCGCCGCGCCGATGTGCCGGCGCAACGCGCGCAGCCGCGGGAAGACTGCCAGCGCGCCGAGGGTGCAGGTCATGCGGTCGGCGATCGGCAGGCCGGGGCGCGACCAGATGCCGCCGAACGCCGCCTCGTCCAGCAGGCGCGCGAGTCCGGCGGGTACCGGGTTGTCGGTGCCGAACAGTGCCTCGCGCTGACGGGCGCCGGCTTCGCGCAGTTCGTTGAGGGTGGTCATGGATGTGTCCTCCGCAATCGTGGGGCCGAGTGCCCGTCTTCTCCCCCTCCCCTTGAGGGAGGGGGTGGGGGGGAGGGGTTCAGGGGCACGCGGCTTCGGTGCGACCCGGGCACCAACCCCTCCCCCCAACCCCCTCCCGCAAGGGGAGGGGGAGAAGACGGGCCTTGAGCCCCAGATCCCCTAGATCGCCGGCAGCACCTGCGTCCGCGACCCGTCGCTAAAGCGGCTGAACCGGAACGCGCTCGGATCGACCACCGGCGCGTCGCCGGTGACCAGCTCAGCCATCAGCCGTCCCGCCCCCGGACCGATCCCGAACCCGTGGCCGGAGAACCCCGTCGCGATGAAGAACCCCGGGATCGTATCGACCCCGGAGATCACCGGAACGATGTCCGGCGTCACGTCGATCATGCCGCCCCAGCGCTCGGCGATCCGCATGTCGCGGAACGCCGGAAACGTCGCGCCGATCGCCTTCTGCGCGCCATCCAGAATCGGCTGGTGCGGCTCCGGATCGAGCGTGCGCACCTTCTCGAACGGCGTCGCCTCATCCAGCTTCCAGCTTCGCGGGATCTGCCAGTCCTCGATGAATTTTCCGCCCACGCGCAGCCGCACGCTGCGCCAGTTCACCCGCGCCGTCGGCAGGAAATCGCCCAGCAGGCGGAACGTATCCATCGTCAGGTCCATCACGTTCGCGGTCCAGCCGCCGACGTTGTAGCCGCCGTCGAGCCGCTTGCGGAACCCGAAGCCGACGCCGCTGGCCGAGACCTCCGGCGCGCCGTCCAGCTTCTCGGTGCGCATCACCGAGGACAGCACTTTCAACTGCGGCAGCCGCACCCCGAGGTTGCCGCAGAACAGCCGCGACCACGCCCCGCCGGCGAGCACCACCGAATCGCAGGCGATACGACCCTTCTCGGTCACCACGCCGGCGACGCGCCCGCCCTGAGTCTCGATCCCGCGCACCGCACACTGGGTAAACACGTTGGCCCCCAGCCGGCGCGCCGCCTCGGCGATCGCCGGGGCGGCCATCTGCGGCTCGCCGCGGCCGTCGCTCTCGGTATACAGCGCGCCAGCCCACTCCCCGGTCAGGCCCGGCAGTTTTTCCGCCGCCTCGGCCCGCGTCAGCATGCGGGTGTCGAGCTGGTACGGCCGCGCCGCCTCCAGCCAGGTGGCCTTTTCCGCCAGATTCTCCGGCGTCTTGCACAGGAACATGATGCCGCAACGTCGAAAACCGGTTTCCGCCCCCACCGCGTCGTTCATACCGCCCCACAGCCGCAGCGCCTCGATCGCCAGCGGGATCTCGCGCGGATCGCGACCCATCTTGCGGACCCAGCCCCAGTTGCGGCTGGATTGCTCGCCGGCGATGTGGCCCTTCTCGCACAGCACGACGGGCACGCCCTTCTGCGCCAGGAAGAACGCCGTGCAGGTGCCGATGATGCCGCCGCCGATGACGACGACGCCGGTGCGGGCGGGAAGCGCTTCGTCGGAGGCGACGGGATCGACGCGCGGGGCCATCGGTGCCCCCTCCTACCGCTGCCGCCAGGGCAGGCGCGCGCGCTTTCCAGCCGGCCATGGTGCCGCGGTGGCCGGCGCCGTCGGCCGGGCCCTCGAACCCGTCGGCGACGTTGTAGGCGTGCGGGAACCCGGCCGCCTGCGCCGCCTGTCGCCGCCGCCAGGCTGCGCTGGCCGCTGCGGCAGATGAAGTAGATGTGGTGGTCCGGCGTGAACCCGGCTTTGCGTAAGCTGGTCGACGAAGTTCCCGTTCACCTGCATCGCTCGGGTAGACCTGCCAGGGGATCAGCACCGCCTGCTTGCCGGCCGGCGCAAGGTCGGGCAGGCCGACAAAGGTCCACTCGGCATCGGTGCGCACGTCCACGAGCTGCGCCTTCGGGTCGGACCGCAGGGCTTCCCAGACCTGGGCGGGCGGCACATTGTCGACCATATGGGTTACTCCGGCTGGACGAGGGATGCGATGACACAACTGTATCACGGGACGCAGCTGGCAGGACGACATGGCCGCGGCGATCGGCAACACGCCGCTGATCCGGCTGCGCCGCGCCTCGGAGGCGACCGGCTGCAACATCCTGGGCAAGGCCGAGTTCATGAACCCCGGCGGCTCGGTGAAGGACCGCGCCGGCCTGTACATCATCACTGACGCCGAACGGCGCGGCGCGCTGAAGCCGGGCGGCACGGTGGTGGAGGGCACCGCCGGCAACACCGGCATCGGCCTGACCCTGGTGGGCAACGCCCGCGGCTACCGCTGCGTCATCGTGATGCCGGAGACGCAGAGCAAGGAGAAGATCGACTTCCTGCGCATGATCGGCGCCGACCTGCGCCTGGTGCCGGCCAAG
The DNA here is from genome assembly GCA_963773345.1 of uncultured Alphaproteobacteria bacterium. Lineage (GTDB taxonomy): Bacteria > Pseudomonadota > Alphaproteobacteria > Acetobacterales > Acetobacteraceae > Palsa-883. The sequence goes on from CAVZBG010000013.1 coordinate 91,838, forward strand.
CCGTATCGCGATCCCGGCAACTACGTGCATGTCTCGCGCCGGTTGGCCGAGGAGACCGGCGCGCTCTGGGCCAACCAGTTCGACAACCTGGCCAACCGCGAGGGTCACCGGATCAGCACCGGGCGGGAAATCTGGGAGCAGACCGACGGCAAGGTGGACGCCTTCACCTGCGCCTGCGGCACCGGCGGCACGCTGGCCGGCGTCGCGCTGGCGCTGAAGGCACACAACCCCAAGGTGCGCATCGTGCTGGCCGATCCCGAGGGCAGCGGCCTGTATGGCTGGGTGAAGAGCAACGACCTGACGGTGACCGGCAGCTCGATCACCGAGGGCATCGGCCAGTCGCGCGTGCCCGGCAACCTGGAGGGCGCGCCGATCGACGACGCGGAGAAGATCCCGGACGCCGAGGCGCTCGGCTACATCTACGACGTGCTGATCCATGAGGGGTTGTCGGTCGGCACGTCGGCGGGGATCAACATCGCGGCGGCGGTACGGGTGGCGAAGGCGATGGGGCCTGGGCACACGGTGGTGACGATCCTGGCGGACGGGGGATCGCGCTATCAGTCGAAGCTGTTCAATCCGGAGTTTCTGAGGTCGAAGGCGCTGCCGGTGCCGCCCTGGATGGCGTAACCGCGAAGCACGGCGGCAGCCAAACGCGCCGCGGCGTACGCGCAGCACGCGGAGGTCGCCGTCACCCCTCCGGCGGCGCCAGCACGTCCAGCGGCACGCCGCGCGCCTCCGGGCCGATCAGGTTCACCGTCCCCGCGGCGATCACCAGCACGGCGGCGACGCTGGCGAACACCGCACCGATGCCGTACCCGGTCTGGACCCACAGGATGGCGGGAATGGTGAACGCGGCGCCAAGCCGGCCGGCGCTCTGTGCCAGCCCGAACCCCGAGGCGCGCGCATTGGTCGGAAACACCTCGGAGGCAAAGATCTGCATCGAGTTGCCGGCCAACTGGATGCAGAAGATCATGCAGAAGCCGACCGCCAGCAGCATCGCGTTGGTCGTTGCGTTGACGAAGCCGATCGCGAACACGCCGGCGAACACGAACGCGGCGGTCGCCGTCCGCTTACGCCCGAACCGTTCCAGCGCATACATCATGAACACGCTGGCGCACGGGAACGCCAACTGCATGCCGAACGTATAGGTCAGCGACCTGGTGATGGTCATGCCGCGCGCGGCGATCATGCTCGGCAGCCAGGCGCCCAAACCGAGTGCCACGCCGAAGAAGGCGATGAAGCACACCATCCCCGCGATCACCCGGCCGCGATAGTGCCGGAACACCACGACAAACGGATCGCTGTGGCTGTCGCTGGCCGCATCGGTGATCAGCGTCACACCGGGCGGCGGCCGCTTCATGCCCATGCGCTCGAGCAGGTCGAGCGCCCGGTTGCCCTGCCCGTGCGTGGCCAGCCAGCGCGGCGATTCCGGCAGCGAGAAGCGGAACACGAAGACGATCAGCGCACAGATGCCGATGACGATCCAGCAGCCCCGCCAGCCGAGCGAGTCGCGAAACGCCAGCGCGAATAGCGTCGTCAGCGGCCACGAGAATGCCCCGCCGATCAATTGCACCCCGGCAATGAACCGGCCGCGGATGTTCTTCGGCGCGTATTCGCCGGCATAGGCGAAGCACAGCGGCTGCTCCGCGCCAAGGCCGATGCCGGCGATGAACCGCAGCGACGCCAGCCAGATCCAGTCCGGCGAGAACGACGCGGCGATCGTTGCGAGGCCGTAGAGCAGCAGGTTGAACTGGTAGACCGTCTTGCGGCCCCACCGGTCGGTGAACTCGCCCTGCGCGACGGTGCCGATGAACAGGCCGAGCAGGGTGGCGCTGCCCACGGTGGCGATCTGTGCCGCAGTGGCGAACCCGCTGCGCGTCATGTCGGGGATCAGCGAGCCCAGGATCACGTAGTCGGCGACGTCGAAGAAGTACCCGGCGGCGATCAGGGCAAAGACGCGGTAATGGATCGGACTCAGGCGGGCCTCGTCCATCGACGTGCCGACGAAACCCTCGATCGTCTGGGCCATGCGCGCTTCCCCCCGGTTGGCCGACTACAGCGGCTTACGCAACAACGTCGCAGAGCGACGCCGCAGCCGTCAACCGGGTGTGTCGCGTACGTGCAGCAGCCGCTGCACCGCTTCGACCGCCGGCATGTCGAGCACAACCCCGGCACCCCGCGCCAACGCGTTGACCAGCGAGATGCGCCCGTCCTGATAGACGCTGCGCGGATCGCCGAGATCGGCTGACAGGTGCGACACCGCGGCACAGGCGATGCCCATCGCCTGCAGGACCGGCAGCCCGGCGACCGCCATGCGGTGGCGCCCGAAGCCGCCGTCACTGCCGATGATGCCTGCCGGCCGGATGCCGTAACGATAGACATAAGTCGTCATCGTCGTATTGACCGGCGTGCCGACGCAGAACGCGTCGCGCGCGCGTTCGCCGTGTACGAGGCTCATGCTCCAGCAGCCGAACACGCGACAGTCCGCCCCTGGCCGCAGCGGAAAGTCGGTGTCCGGCAGGCTGCCGCGCAGATCCCGCGCCTGGCCGGGCGGGGCACGCAGCAGCAGCGCGGCGGCCTCGGCGGTGCCCTGGCCGGGCTGCACGCCCAACGCGGCGGCGTGTGCATTGGCGCTGCTGATCACGCCGTCCGCCCAGACCGAGGCACCGGCGCACATGTCGCAACTGTAGACGCTGACCGCGGCGGCTGGCACGTCGTGCTGATCGGCCAGCGGCAACCCGCCGATGCCGGCTTCGTTGCGGCCGATCCCGGCGTCGACCCCGATGAAGCCGCGGAAGCCGCGGCGCAGGAGCGGCGTGGCGACCGGCGCGGCCATGTAGGCGGCGTGCACCACCACGTCGCGCGGCGGATCGATCGGCACGTCGGAGCGGTCGATCTCGCGGGGCGAGTCGATCACCACCGCACACCCGTCGGTAGCGCGCAGCCCGTAGAAGGCGCGGTTGCCGAATTCCAGCGGCGGGACAAAGTCCGTCATGCGCGTTCTCCCGGGTCGCCACTGGGCAGGCATCACGGCGAACCGTAGCCAAGCGGTGCGGCTTTCGCCACCGCGGCCGCGGACTGGCGTTTGCGCGACGCGTGCCTATGTTGGGAAACGTGCGCCAGGTGTTGATCGTGCTCGGCCTGATCCTGCTCGCGGCCGGCCTGCTGTGGCCATGGCTCGGCCGCCTGGGGCTGGGCCATCTGCCCGGCGACATCCGGGTTGAGCGGCCGGGATTCAGCTTCTACGCTCCGCTGGGCAGCGGCCTGGTCGTGTCGGTGGTGCTGTCACTGGCGGTAACGCTGATCGCCTGGTTCCTGCGGCGGTGACCGTGTCGCGCAAGAAGGAGGGAGAACCCACATGAACGAAGAGATAATCGCCACGTTGGGCGGAGGCTGCTTCTGGTGCCTGGAAGCGGTGTTCAAGGAGCTGCGCGGCGTCACCGGCCTGCAGTCAGGCTATGCCGGCGGCCACGTCGTCAATCCGAGCTACAAGCAGGTCTGCTCCGGCCGGACCGGCCACGCCGAGGTGGTGCAGGTCCGCTTCGATCCGGCGCAGCTCGACTACGCCGACCTGCTGCGGGTGTTCTTCACCACGCACGATCCGACGACGAAGGATCGCCAGGGCAACGATGTCGGGCCGCAGTACCGCTCAATCATCCTGACGCACTCCGACGCGCAGGCGGCCACCGCGAAAGCGGTGATGCAGGAGATCGCGGCGGCGAAGCTTTGGCCGGCGCCGCTGGTGACGCAGATAGAACCGTTGACCGCATTCTACCCGGCCGAGGCGGAGCACGACGACTATTACGCGCGCAACCCGTGGAGCGGCTATTGCCAGGTGGTCATTGCGCCAAAAGTCGCAAAATTCCGCAAGGCGTTCAAGGACCGGCTGAAGCAGGTCGCGGCCGAATAGGGGCAGGCCGACGCCGCGCCCGCGCCTGGCGGGCGGACGTGGACCGGCGCGCCGGCCGCCGATATAATGCCGTCAAAATAGCCGTTTCGGCAGAGGGAGACCAAGGATGAACGACAGCATGACGATGCCGCACTTCGATCGCACCGCCGAGGACCTTGGCAACATCGTCGAGCTCGGCCACGTCAATGTGACCGTGCCGGACCAGACCAAGGCGACGGCGTTCTATCTGATGGGGCTCGGCCTGACCCGCGACCCGTACCTGATGGCGGGTCTGGAGAACATGTGGGTGAATGTCGGGCGCGGCCAGTTCCACCTGCCGTCGCGCGCGCCGCAGGTGGTGCGCGGCACCACCGCGCTGGTGCTGCCCGATCTCGAGGCGCTGCTGAAGCGGCTGCACTACGTCAAGAAATACCTCGAAGACACCGAGTACAGTTTTCGTGAGGCGGGCGACGTGGTGGAGACCACCTGCCCATGGGGCAACCGCATTCGCGTGCACGCGCCGGACCCGGCGCGGTTCGGCCAGATGCGCGTGGGCATGCCGTATGTCGAGTTCGACGTGCCGGCCAAATCCGATCTGTCCGCGATCGCACGGTTCTACCGCGAGATCCTGGGCGGCATTGCCGGCGTGGCCTCCGACGACCGCGGCGAGCATGCCTGGGCCAGCATGTCGGCCGACAGCAAGGTGACCTACCGGCCGACGAAGAAGAAGCTGCCCGAGTATGACGGGCACCACATCCAGATCACGCTGGCCGACTTCTCCGGCCCGTACAAGAAGCTGCTGGAGCGCGGGCTGATCAGCGAAGAGAGCGATCAGCACCAGTACCGCTTCCTCGACATCGTCGATGTGGACACCAACAAGCCGATATTCCGCATCGAGCACGAGACCCGCAGCATGCGGCATCCGATGTTCAACCGGACGTTTGTGAACCGCAATCCGGAGATGAACAACCGGAACTTTGTGCCGGGGTACGAGGTTGGAGTCTGGGCGTTGAATTGACGCGGCGCGGCGGCAACTGCCGCCCGCGCCGCGTCATGGCCGGCCCCCGGGGCATGACGAGAGGGTACGGAGCACACACATGCAAATCGGCGTGATCGGCCTCGGCCGTATGGGTGGCAACATTGTCCGCCGCCTGACACGCGCAGGCCACTCCTGCGTGGTCTACGACGCGAACCCGGCGACCGCGCAGGCGCTGGGCAGCGAGGGCGCGACCCCCGCCACGTCCCTCGCCGACCTGGTCGGCAAGCTGCGCGAAACACCGCGCACCGTCTGGGTGATGCTGCCGGCGGGCAAGATCACCGAAGCCACCGTCAACGAACTCGCCACCCTGCTGGCAAAGGACGACAACATCATCGATGGCGGCAACGCCTACTACAAGGACGACATCCGCCGCGGCAAGGCGCTGGCGGCGAAGGGCATCCACTATCTCGATTGCGGAACGTCAGGCGGCGTCTGGGGCCTGCAACGCGGCTACTGCCTGATGATCGGCGGCGACGACGCCGCGGTGCGCCACCTCGACCCGATTTTTTCGGCGCTCGCCCCGGGCGTCGGCACGATCCCGCGCACCGACGGCCGCGAAGGCCGCGATCCGCGCGTCGAGCAGGGCTACCTGCACGCCGGCCCGACCGGCGCCGGGCATTTCGTCAAGATGATCCACAACGGCATCGAATACGGCATGATGCAGGCGATGGCGGAGGGGTTCGACATCCTGCGCAACCGCACCTCGGAAAAACTACCGGCCGACGAGCGCTTCGAGCTGAACATCCCCGACATCGCCGAGGTCTGGCGGCGCGGCTCGGTGGTGACCTCATGGCTGCTCGACCTGACGGCCGAGGCGCTGGCAGGCGATGCGACACTGGAACATTTCTCCGGCAACGTCGAGGATTCCGGCGAAGGCCGCTGGACCGTCGAGGCGGCGATCGAGGAAGCGGTGCCGGCCGACGTGCTCGCCGCCTCGCTGTTCGTGCGCTTCCGTTCGCGGCAGGATCATACCTTCGCCGAAAAGATCCTGTCGGCGATGCGGTTCGGCTTCGGCGGCCACGTGGAGCCGGGCACGAAGCCGCCGTCATGACCGTCGCCGTGCTGATGGGGGTCTCCGGCTCCGGCAAGACCACCATCGCCAAGCGCGTCGCGCGAGCAGCGTGGCTGGCAGATGCTGGAGGGCGACAAGCTGCACCCGCCGGCCAACATCGCGAAGATGTCGGCGGGCACGCCGCTGACCGACGAAGATCGCTGGCCCTGGCTGCGGGCGATCGCCGCCGCCATCGACGACTGGCGGGCCAAGGGCGTGTCCGGCGTCGTCGCCTGCTCGGCGCTGAAGCGCGCCTATCGCGACATCCTGATCGGGCAGCGGCCGGACGTGGTGCTGGTCTACCTGCAAGGCTCGCACGAGCTGATCGCCGAGCGGATGGCGGCGCGGCACGGCCATTTCATGCCGCCCGGCCTGCTCGACAGCCAGTTCGCCACACTGGAGGAACCGGGCGAGGCGGAACGCCCGATCGTCGTGTCGATCGCGCCGGCACCGGATGCGATCGTCGCAGACGATCATCGAAGAGCTGCGGCAGCGGGAGCGTCGTTCCATGACCGAGGGTTTCGCGATCTACCCGAGCCTGAAGCGACCGCGTGGTGTTCATCACCGGCGGCGCCAGCGGCATCGGCGCCGAGCACGTGCGCCAGTTCGCCGCGCAGGGTGCGCGCGTGGCGTTCGTCGACATCGCCGACGACGCGGCGGCCGAGGTGATGGCGTCGATCGAGCGCGCCGGCCATCCCGCGCCGTTCTATCAGCACTGCGACCTGACGCGACATTCCGGCCCTGCAACGCGCGATCGCCGCGGCGGCGGACAAGCTGGGGCCGATCACCGTGCTGGTGAACAACGCCGCCAACGACCAGCGGCACGACTACAAGGACGTGACGGTCGGCGTATTGGGACGAGCGCCTGGCGGTCAATCTGCGCCACCAGTTCTTCGCCATCCAGGCGGTGGCGCCGATGATGCGCGCGGCGGGCGGCGGCTCGATCATCAATTTCGGCTCGATCTCCTGGCACGCCAACACCGGCGGCATGCCGGCCTACACCACGGCGAAGGCCGGCGTGGAGGGGCTGACCAAGGGCATGGCGCGCGACCTGGGCGGCGACAACATCCGGGTGAACTGCGTGATCCCCGGCTGGGTGATGACCGAGCGGCAGATCAGGCTGTGGCTGACGCCGGAGGCGGAGGAGAACCTGCTGCAGCATGCAATGCCTGAAGCAGAAGCTGGTGCCGGACGGACTTGACGCGGATGGTGCTGTGGCTGGCCGCGGACGACAGCCGGATGTGCACCAGCCAGTTGTGGGTGGTGGACGCCGGGCGGCTGTAGCCGGGCGGGATCGGGCGGCGTTTCCGGCGGTTGCCAGAATGCTCTAGCATCCGCCGCGACAACCAAAAGGGGAACGACCACCATGTGGCAACCGAGCCAGCGCTATCCCGATCCGGCCGTGCGCGTGCTGCATGCCGATTTCAACAAGTACCGCCTGCCGCTCGCCTCGATCGACAAACTCGCCGACGGCTGCCGCTGGTCGGAGGGCCCGGTCTGGTTCGGCGACGGCCGCTATCGTGCTGTGGAGCGACATCCCGAACAATCGCATCCTGAAATGGGAGGAGGAGACCGGCGCGGTCACCGCGTTTCGGAAACCGTCGAACAACGCCAACGGCAACACGCGCGACCGCCAGGGGCGGCTGGTGACCTGCGAGCACGACGCGCGCCGCGTCACCCGCACGGAATATGACGGCAGCATCACCGTGCTGGCCGACAGTTTCGACGGCAAGAAGCTGAACTCGCCGAACGACGTGGTGGTGAAGTCCGACGGCTCGGTGTGGTTCACCGATCCGCAGTTCGGCATCCTGGGCTACTACGAGGGCCACAAGGCGGAGTCGGAGACCGCGCCCGCGGTCTATCGGCTGGACGGCAAGACCGGCAAGCTGACCGTGCTGGCCGACGATATTCCGGGGCCGAACGGGCTGGCGTTCTCGCCGGATGAATCGAAGCTGTATGTGGTCGCCTCGCGCGCCGCGCCGAACCGGCTGATCCTGAGCTACGACGTGACCGGCAACGGCGCCAAGCTGGGCAAGAGCAGGACGCTGATCGATGCGGGTCCGGGGTCGCCGGACGGCTTCCGGGTCGATGTCGACGGCAACCTGTGGTGCGGCTGGGGGACGGGCAGCGACGAGCTGGACGGCGTGCGCGTGTTCACGCCCGGCGGCGATCCGATCGGACATATCGGCCTGCCGGAACGCTGCGCCAATCTGTGCTTCGGCGGACGCTACCGGAACAGGTTGTTCATGGCAGCAAGCCACAGCCTGTATGCGCTGTACGTGAACACCCAGGGGGCGCCGGGCGGCTGAGACGCAGCACCGCCTGTGGCCGAACGACACGAGCACGGGATCGTAAACCTCTCCCGCTCGCGGGCTTGAGCCGCGAAGCGGATCAAGGTCGAGGCGTGAAGCGCCGAGGGTGAGGGTCGGTGCCGCGTCCGCAATGGCTTGTACGTGCGGCTCCACCCTCACCCGCCGCTTCACGGCGACCTTGATCCGCTTCGCGGCTCAAGCCCGCAAACAGCGGGAGAGGTGCACCTGAGAGGCAGCAATCCCGGTCGCGATGACCGTCAACTACGGTCGCGGTGTGTAGGGTTGCTGCAACATTCGCTGCTCCTCCGCGCTCAGTCGCACCGCGAGCGCGTGGATCGCCTGATCGATGTGCGCCGGCTGCGTCGCCCCGATGATCGGCGCGGTCACGCCGGGCTGATGCAACACCCAGGCGAGCGCCACCTGCGCCGGGCCCAATCCCCGCGCCGCGGCAAGCTCCGCCACGTGATCCACCACCGCCTCGTCCACCGGACGTCCGTACAGCTTGTAGGTGTAGTCATCGGTTTTCGCCCGCTCGGTGCGCGTCGGATCTCAGCCGCCGTGCCCGCCCGCACAGGAACCCACGCGCCATCGGGCTGTACGGGATCAGCCCGATGCCCTGCGCGCGGCAGAACGGCAGCAGCTCGCGCTCGTCCTCGCGCCACAACAGGTTGTAGTGGTTCTGCACCGACGCAAAGCGCGCCAGCCCGTACCGCTCGGCATGAAAATACGCCGTGGCGAACTGCCAGAACGGCATGTCGGTAATCCCGACGTACAACACCTTCCCCGCGCGCACCAGGTGATCGAACGCCGCGACCATCTCCTCCAGGTTCGCGGCCGGGTCCCAGATGTGCGTCTGGTAGATATCGATATGATCGGTGCGCAGCCGCCGCAGCGAACGTTCCGCCGCGTCGATGATGTGCTTGCGCGAGAAGCCCCGCGCGTTGGCATCGCGCCCCATCGGGTTGCCGACCTTGGTCGCGATCACCAGCTCGGCACGGTTGCCGCGCTCGGCCACCAGCGTCCCGACGATCTCCTCGCTCATGCCCGCGGAATAATAGTCGCAGGTGTCGATGAAGTTGATCCCGGCGTCGATCGCGCGGCGGAACACCGCGCGGCTCTGATCAAGGTCGAGCACCCAGGAGCGCCAGGACGTATCGCCGAAGCCCATCGCCCCCAGTCCCAGTCGCGACACCTTCAGCCCCGACCGCCCCAGCCTGACATACTCCATCGCACCCCCCTTTCAGCCGGTCGCCTTCCACAACTCGCGGAAGCGTGGGATCTCGTCCGGGATCCACTGGAACCCGCCGACCGTGCTGCGCAGCGCGGCGTATTCGGCGCCGAAGATAAGCGGCACCATCGGCAGGTCGGTGACGATCTGCTGCTGCGCCTCGGCATACAGTCGCTTGCGGGTCGGAATGTCGTAGACCGTGCGCGCCTGGCCGAGCAGCGCATCGACCCGGTCGTTGCGGTATTTCATGGTGTTCGCGAAACGCTTGCTGTGGAACAGGATGTACAGCAGCCCGTCCGGATCGGCGCGCTGCGTCCAGCGCGTCGGCGTCATGTTGGTTGCGCCGGCGACGACGCGCGCGTACCACTCGCTGCTGGCGACCGGTTGCAGCCGCAGCTTGATGCCGATCGCGCCAAGCTGCTCCTGCATCAACTGGTTCATCTGCTTGAACACCGTCACCTGCGGCGTCGACAGATCGTATTCGAAACCGTTGGGATAGCCCGCCTCAGCCAGCAGCGCTTTGGCCCGCGCCGGATCGTGCGGATAGGATTTCAGGGCGGGATCGTACCACCACAGCCCCTCGGGCGTCGGCCCGTCGGACACGCTGCCCTGGCCGCGCATGGTGATCTCGTTCAGCCGGTTGCGGTCGATCCCGTGCGCGATGGCCTGGCGCAGCTTGGCATTGTCGAACGGCGCGGCGTTGACGTGCCACTGCAGGAAATACCAGCGGCCCACCTTGATCGGTTTCAGCACGATCCCTGCGTGTTTCTCGATCGGCAGCACGTCGGTCGGCGTAAGCTGGTCGACGTAATCGACCTCGCCGGTCAGCAACCGCTGCACGCCGATCACCGAGCCGGCAAGGTCGTGCATGACGATGCGATCGAGATACGGCAGCCCCGCCTGCCAGTAGCCGGGATAGCGCTCCAGCTCGACCTGGCTGCCGCGCGTCCATTGCTTCAGCACGAACGCGCCGGTGCCCACGGGATGGCTGGCGAAATCCGTGCCCCGCTGCTTCCATGCCGTGGGCGAAACCATGAAGCCCGGGCGCTCGCCCAGCAGGCTGAACAGCACCGGCGAAGGTGCCACCAGGTTGAATGCCACATGCAACGGATCGATCACGTCCACCGAGGCGATGATCGGTTCCAGCAACTGGCGCTGCGGCGAGTTCACCGTCTTATCCATGCGCTGGTCGATGTTCCACTTCACCGCGGCGGCGTCGAATTTTGTGCCGTCCTGGAACGTCACACCCGGCTGCAAGGTGAACACGATCCGCTTGCCGTCGGCCAAGGTCTGCCAGCTTGTCGCCAGCTCGGGCAGGATCGAGAAGTCCGGCCCATATTTCACCAGCGTGTTGAACGCCAGATACAACACGTAGCGCTCGGTGAACTGCACCGAGAAGATCGGGTCATAGGTCTTGGCGTCGTTGTCCAGACCGACGTTCAGCGTCCCGCCGCGCGTCGGCGCCGCCTGCGCCACGCCCCCCGCCAGCAGCGCCCCGGTCAATCCCGCCAGGGCCTGGCGCCGTCCCATCGCGACCGATTGCATCTTGGTCTCCCTCCGGTTCATTTAAATGAGGTGCCGATGACGTAGAAGCCCATCACGGTCAGGCTGACCGCCGCACCCGGCGCCAGGCTCATCGCCGGATTGATCGCCAGGTAGTCGTAGCCGGCGCGCACCATGCCGCCCCAGTCCGCCGCCGGTGGCGGAATCCCCAGTCCGAGAAAGCTGAGGCTGGCCGACGTGAAAATCGCGAACGACACGCTGATAGAGAACTGCGCGGCGACCACCGGCAGCACGCCGGGCCAGACATGGTGGCGGATGATCCATAATGGCGAGCCGCCGGTGGCGCGCGCCGCCTCGACGAACAGCGCCTCGCGCAGCGCCAGCGCCTGGCCGCGCACCAGCCGCGCGATCGGCGGCCACATCACGACGCCCAGCACCAGTATCAGGTTGCGCAGATTGGCGCCGACCATGGCGGTGATGATCAGCGCCAGCACCAGCCCGGGCAGCGCGATGAACAGGTCGATCAGCGCCACCAGCGCCACGTCGATCCGCCCACGCAGCGTTCCCGCCGTCAGTCCGATCGGCACGCCGATCAGCATCGCCACCAGCGCCGCGCCCAGGCCGATCGCCAGCGAGGCGCGCGCGCCAAAGATCACCCGGCTGAGCACGTCGCGGCCCAGGTCGTCGGTGCCGAACCAGTGCGCCGCCGACGGCAGCGTCAGCATGTCGATGCCCGACCGATACGGGTCGGCCGGCGCCAGCACGGGCGCGGCCAACGCCACCGCGACCATCACGGCAACGATGGCAACGCCAACCCAGCGTCCCGGCCGCGTCACGCGTCGTGCCGGATCTGCGGATTGGCGATCGTGTAGGCGATGTCGGCCAGCAGGTTCATCAGCACCACGCCGACCACGATCAGCATGCCGATCGCCAGCATCACCGGAAAGTCGCGGCCCTCGATCGAGGCAACGAACAGCCGGCCGGTGCCCGGCATCGAGAAGATCGTTTCGGTCACCACCGCACCGCCGGTCAACTGGCCGATGGAAATACCGACGAAGGTGATCACCGGCAGGATCGCGTTCGGCGCGGCATGGCGGAACGCCACGCGCCACTCGCTCAAGCCCCGGGCGCGGGCGACGCCGATGAACGGGCGCTGCATCACGTTCTGGTATTCGGCGCGATAAACGATGCTGAAGGCGCCGAAGTAGGTACGCCGACAGCGTCAGCACCGGCATGATCATGTGCGCGAGGTGCGCACCCACGCCGTCCGACCACGGCACCCAGCCGGTCGAGGGCAGCAGGTCCAGCTCCACTGACAGCAGAAAGATCAGCGACACGCCCAGCATGAAGTTCGGCACCGTGATGCCGATCAGGTTCACCGCGGTGACGATGCGCCGCAGCGGCCTCGGCGCGACCGGGACCGTATTGAAAAACACCGCGGCGGCCACCGCCAGCGCGATCGACCAGGCGGCCAGCTCCAGTGACACCGGCACGCGCGCCAGAATTGCCTGCGCGACACTCTGCTGCGTGGTGTACGACCGGCCGAGATCGCCGGTCAGCGCGCCGCCGAGCCAGTGCAGATACTGGCTCAGCGCCGGCCGGTCGAAGCCGTATTGCGCGTTCAGCGCGGCGATCTCCTGCTGGCTGGCGTCCTGGCCCAGCATCATGGCCGCCGGGCTGCCGAGCAGTTTGGTCACGCTGAAGAACAACAGCGCGGACACCGCGAGCGCCGTCAGCAGCATCAGCAGCACGCGGCGCACGATCAGCCTCAGCATCGGCGTGAACCATCCCCATCCCAGCGTCCCGCCAGTATCGCCCCACCCCGATCGCCCGGCCAGAATGTCCCAGCCAGGATTTCCCTGGCCGGATCGCCCCGACCGGGGCCGCGACATCGGGCTGGCGCGTCGCCCCGCGGCGCAGTATGGTATACCAAACGCGCCCGCGTCCACCCACCTTCTCGCCGCCCGAACGGAGAGGCCCCATGCGCTTCGGATTGTTCCACAACCCGCACGACCTGACCCGCCAGCGCGACTACGGCGACCTGCTGGACGAGCTGCGCGACCTGGCGACGATCTGCGACGAGACCGACTTCGACGTGTTCTGGATGCCGGAGCACCATTTCAGCGTCTGGGGTCGCGAGCTGCTGCCCAACCCGCTGATGGCCGCGGTCGACGTCGCCGCCCGCACGCGGCGCATCCGCATCGGCCTGGCTGCCGCGATCGTCACATTCTGGCATCCGCTGCGCGCCGCCGAGGACATCGCGCTGCTCGACCAACTTACCGGCGGGCGCATCGAGGTCGGGTTCGGCCGCGGCAATTACGGGCTGGAGGCCAGCAACCTCAATCCCGAGGCCAATCCGAACGACCAGGTGAAGAGCAAGATCGTGTTCGACGAGGCGGTGTCGGTGATCAAGGCCGCGCTGACCCAGGAACGATTTTCCTTCAAGGGCGAGGTTTACCAGTTCCCGGCACCGGGTTTCCGCGCCGACCGGGCGCACACGGTGAACGATCCGGCCTATGTCGACCCCGACACCGGCGAGCTGGTCAAGCTGTCGATCTACCCGCGCGCCCGGCAGAACCCGCTGCCGATGTGGGAGGTGGTGAACTCGCTCGAACTCGATCCGCCACGCCGCAGGCCAGGACCTGGGCATCATCATGTGGCGCCCGCCGGTGGCGGCACTGCGGGAGCGGCTGCGCGTCTATCGCGACACGCTGCGCGCGGCGACCGGCAAGGACCTGCCGCTTGGTGCTCGCACCGCGATCATGCGCGATACCTTCGTCGCCGATAGTGAGGCGGAGGCGGTGCGCATCGCCGCCGGACCGATGATGGACTCGCTGAATTTTTCCAACTGGCGCGGGCCGAGCGTGTATCTCAACCCGGGCGAGACGCTGGCCCCCGCGGACGAGGCGGCGCTGAAGCAGCGGCTGACCTATGAGTTCGTCCGTGACCGCAGCACGTATTTCGGCCCGCCGGCGCAGATCGTGCAGCAGATCCTGCACCTGCACCGCGAGACTGGCATCGACAGCGTGGTGTTCAAGACCTCGTGGTCCGGCCTGCCACACGCGGCGGCGCGCGAGAGCGTGCGCCGGCTCGGCACCGAGGTGATCCCGGCGGTGCGCGCGGCACTGCGGGCGGAGGCCGCGCCCGTCGCCGCGGAGTGACGGCCCGGTCAGGCGCCCTCGCCCAGCACCTCCAGCGCGAAGCGCGCCGAGCGCGCAACGAACGCGGCGCAGCGGCGTGCGGCGAGTGCCCCGTCGTGCGCCTGCGCGGCGGCAAGGATGCCGCGCAACAGGATAACGGTGCGCAGTTGCCGGGCCAGCTTCGCGCGCTGCGTTGTCAGGTGGCGCAGATACGTAATGCGCGCGTCCAGCGTGTCAAGGATGCGGTGCGCGACCTTGTTGCCGCTGCCGGCCAGCAGCACCGCGTAGAAGGATCGGAATGCCTCGACATAGGCGGGGCCGTCATGTTTGCGCGCCGCCGCCTCGGCCCGCGTGACGGCGGCGCCGAGTGCCGCGATCTGCGCCGCGGTCGCGCGGTCGATGAACAGCCGTGCCATGGCCGGCTCCAGCGCGGCGCGGACTTCGTAGATTCTGCCGCGCCTCGTCCGCCGACACGGTGGCGACCGAGAAGACACCGCGCCGGCCTCGCACCAGCAGGCCCTCGGAGTCCAGCGACTGCAGCGCGGCCCGCACGCCGGTGCGGCTGACGCCAAGCTGGGCCACCAGCTCGCGCTCCACCAGCCGCGCGCCAGGGGCGAGGCGCAGCGACAGGATCGCATCGCGCAGTGCGCGCGTGCTGCGCGCCGCCCGGGTCGGTGCGCGCCGGCCTAAGGCGCGCGATTGGCCGGGGCCGAGGTCCATTCCGCCGCCGCTCCGTTGACGTTGCCGCGGCGTTTTCGTAGGCCGGTGCGGGCACGGCAGGCAAGGCAGGGAGACGGCTCGGGATGGATGCCAGGCTGGAACGGGCGGCAGCGCCCGCATTGTTCTACCAGGTCGAGGGTGCCGGCCCGCCGGTGGTGCTGATCCACGGGGTCGGCGCGGATGGCTCGAGCTGGGATGAGATCGCGCCGGTGCTGACCCCACGCTTCACCGTGATCCGGCTGGATCTGCGCGGGCACGGCAGGTCGGGTCACATCGACGGCGCGCTGGCGCTGGAGGATTTCGCGAGGGATGTGGTGGACGTGCTGGACGCCGCCGGCGCGGCGCGGGCGCACGTGGTGGGCTTCTCGCTGGGCGGGATGATTGCGCAGGCGCTGGCGTTGGACCATGCGGCGCGGGTGGATCGGCTGGTGCTGCTGAGCGCGGTCGCCGGGCGCACCGAGCAGGAGCGCGCGCGGGTGTCCGAGCGGCTGGAGATCCTGCGCACGCAGGGGATCGGCGCGATTACCGGCGCGGCGCAGGATAGGTGGTTCACGGCGGGGTTTATCGAGCGCCATCCGGATCTGGTGCGCCAGCGAATGGAACAGTTGCAGCGCAACCATGCGCCGTCCTACGCGGCGGCTTACACCGTGTTCTCCACCAGCGATCTTGGCGAGCGGCTGCATGCGATCCGCAAGCCGACGCTGGTGGCGACCGGCGAGCACGATGTCGGATCGAACACGCGGATGGCGCGGTTCATGCAGGAGCAGATTCCCGGATCGGCGCTGCGGATTCTGCCCGGGTTGAAGCACAGCGTGCTGGTGGAAGCGCCGGAGACGATCGCAACGGTGCTGCTGGAATTTCTGACCGCGCCGACAGCGTAGGGCCGGGTGCTGTCGTTGCGATCCGGCTACACCTCTCCCGCTCTTCGCGGGAGAGGTCGAGGCGCGAAGCACCGAGGGTGAGGGTCGTGGCGCGTGCACCACCCTCACCCGCGTCGCAAGTGCTCCGCGACCTCTCCCGCGAAGAGCGGGAGAGGTGTACGTGCGTCCCGCCAGGTGCCGCGGCTACTCTGCTGCGTTGCGCCCGCCGTAGCGGCGCACGCGCAGATCGGCCTGCGCCTTGTGCGCGGCGAAATTCTCGATCGCGCACAGCCGCGAACAGTACTCGCCGATCATCGCCGTCGCCGCTGCGCTGACCTCCTGATACGTCACGGTCTTGAGGAACTTCCCCACCCAAAGGCCGCCAGTGTAGCGCGCGGCTCGCCGTGTCGGCAGCGTGTGGTTGGTGCCGATCACCTTGTCGCCATAGGCCACGTTGGTCTCCTGGCCCAGGAACAGTGAGCCATAGTTGCGCATCCGCTCCAGAAACCAGCGCGGCTCCTTGGTCATCACCTGCACGTGCTCGGACGCGATGCGGTCGGCCTCCTGCAACATCTCCTCGTCGGTATCGCACAGGATCACCTGCCCGTAATCGCGCCACGCAACCCCCGCGATGTGCGCCGTCTCCAGCGTCTGCAACTGCCGAGCGATCTCCGCCTCGATCCCCTCCGCGATCCGCCCCGACGTGGTGATCAGCACCGCCGGCGAGGTCGGGCCATGCTCCGCCTGACCCAGCAGGTCCGTCGCGCAGATCTCCACATCCGTGGTGTCGTCGGCGATGATCAGCGTCTCGGTCGGCCCGGCCAGCAGGTCGATACCGACGCGGCCGAACAGTTGCCGTTTCGCTTCCGCGACATATGCGTTGCCCGGTCCCACCAGCATGTCCACCGGCGCGATCGAGGCCGTCCCCAGCGCCATCGCTGCCACCGCCTGGATGCCGCCCAGCAGGTAGATCTCGTCCGCCCCGCCCAGCGCCATCGCCGCAACTGTCGCCGCCGGCGGCTCGCCATTCAGCGGCGGAGTGCAGGCGATCACCCGCTGCACACCGGCGACTTTTGCGGTCACCACGCTCATGTGCGCGCTGGCCACCATCGGATAGCGCCCGCCGGGAACGTAACAGCCAACCGACGCGACCGGAATGTTCTTGTGGCCCAGCCGCACGCCGGGCAGCGTCTCCACCTCCACGTCGAGCAGGGCGGCGCGCTGCACCTCGGCGAAATGCCGGATCTGCGCCTGGGCGAATTTGATGTCGTCGATCACCTGCGCCGGCAGGCTGCCGACCAGCGAATCGATCTGCGCACGAGACAAGCGGAACTCCGCGGGTTCCCACTTGTCGAACTTCGCCGACAGCTCGCGCACCGCGATGTCGCCGCGGGCCATGATGTCCTCGAGGATCGCCTCGACCGTCTGCCGCACCTGGCGGTCGGCTTCGAACTTCTCGGCCTCGCTCTTGCCGTGCTTGAGGATGCGGATCATCGGCTGCTTTCCCCTACTCGGCGGTATAGCCGCCATCGATGAGCAAGGAGGTTCCGCTGACCATCGCCGCGGCGTCCGAGGCCAGGAACACCACCGCGCCCATCAGGTCCTCCACCTGGCCGAGCCGCCCTAGCTTGATCCGCCGCAGCGTGTCGTCGAGGAACGCCTTGTCCTGAAAGAACGGCTTGGTCAACGGCGTGTCGATGTAGGTGGGATCGATTGAATTCACCCGGATGCCATGCGGCGCGAGGTCGATCGCCATCGCCTTGGTCAGTCCCACGATGCCGTGCTTGGTGGTGCAGTACACCGTGCGCCGCGCCCCGCCGACGTGCCCCATCTGCGAGGAGATGTGGATGATCGACCCCTTCCGCCCCGCGTCCACCATCCCCCGCGCGACCGCCTGCGCAACGAAGAACGCGGCGCGCAGATTGAGCGTGGTGATGGTGTCGTAGTCGTCCTCCGTCACCTCCAGGAAATCGCGCGGGCGGTTGGTGCCGGCATTGTTCACCAGGATGTCGAACGCCGGCTGCGCCGCGATCGCCGCGCGCATTGAGGGCAGGTCGGTCACGTCCAGCACCAGCGCCTCGGCGCTGCCGCCGTCGGCGCGGATGGCGGCACCGGCGGCCTCGATCTGCGCCGCGGTGCGCGCGGCCAGCACGACATGCGCGCCAGCCTGCGCCAGCGCCGCCGCCAGCGCCAGGCCGATGCCCCGGCCCGCCCCGGTCACCAGGGCGCGCCGGCCGTCCAGCCGGAACGACGGGGCGCGCGGCAGGCTGGTGGCCACCCGCTACTTCACCGAAGAGAACGAGGTCGGTGTCAGGATCTCGTTCGTCACCTTGGCAACGATCGCGCCGTTCGCCTCGGTCTGCGCGCGCGCCGCCAGCCAGTCCGGATCGCTGCCGAACGCGGCCCATTTCTGCTCGCGCTCGGCCAGCGAGTTCCAGGTGAGGAAGTAGTACAGGACCTGGTTGGACTCGCCGATCACCGTGGTCCAGAAGCCGGCCTGCTTGATGCCGTGCTTGTCCCACAGCTTCAGCGTGATGGTGTCGAAGCGCTTCAGCAGGTCCGGCAGCCGGCCGGGCACGGCGTGATAGATGCGAAGTTCATACAGCATGTTGGGTACCTCCCGGCTGAAGCATGCGTCCGTTGGCGGCGACGGGCAAGCCGGAGGACACCGCCCGACCGCAACCCCACGAACCCCAGCACCCTATGGCGGCGGCCCGGACGGCGTGCGCGGCGGGGCGGGTCGATCGCCACCGCGCAATCCCATCCCCCACGGGTCCGCCGGATCGCGCGGGCGGGGCGCATGGATCAGCCGCCTGGTCAGCAGCAACGACGCCACCGCGGTCAGCACGGCGGCGGCGAACCATCGCGTATCCGAACCGTACCAGTCCGTGCGCACCAGCAGCAGGAACACCACGGAGACCACGAACAGCATGCCGCCGGCGCGCTGCCGGCGCCGCATCGCCAGTATCGCAAGCGCAACGAACACCGCGTACATCGCGATCGCCGCGGCGCGCACCGCCTCGAAGGCACGCTGCATCAGCGTATCGATCAGCTCGCCCAGCCACGCCGTCGCATCGGCAATGAACTGCTCGCACGCGGCGATGAAATGCTGCGGCCCGACCTCGTAGATCGCGACCATCAGCACGATGCCGGCCAGCCAGATCAGCGCGATGATCCTGCGGTCCACGACCGTTGTGCACCCGTCTCAGAACCGCTCCACCCAGGGACGCAGCTCGACCTCCCACGTCCAGGCGCTGCGGTTCTGGGTCAGCACGTGCCAGTAGCTCGCGGCGATGTCGTCGGGATCCAGCAGGCTGTCGGGTTTTTCGCCCGGCACCGTCCGCAGGGCGCTGCGTATCCCACCATCGATGACGAAATGCGCGATGTGGATGCCTTGGGGAGAAAACTCGCGCGCCATGCTCTGCGCCAGGCCGCGCAGCGCGAACTTGCCCATCGCGAAGGGGGCCGACTGCGCGTAGCCTTTCACGCTGGCCGAGGCGCCGGTGAACAGGATGGCCCCCGCGCCGCGCGGCAGCATGCGCTTCACCGCCTGCTGCGCGACCAGGAACCCGCCATAGGCGCTGACGGCGATCGAGTGCGCGACGGCGGCCGGGTCCAGTTCCGTGAATGGCCCGCGGGCGCGCGCGCTGGCGTTGTAGACCACGACGTCGGGCGGCTCGATCGCGTCGAACAGGCGGGCGACGTCGGCCGGCTGCGTGGCGTTTGTCGCGAGCGCCTTGGCGCCGGTCTCGCCGCACAGCGCCGCGAGTTTTTCCGTGTCGCGCGCGGCCAGGGTGACGCGCAGGCCGTTGCGCACGAACAGGCGGGCGAGCGACGCGCTGAGGCCGGCGCCGGCGCCGACGATGAGGGCTGACTGCATGGTGTGGGCCTTTCGTGCTGCTCGGTCGGCAACGGCGAGTGTGGCCCGGCGGCGGCCTCCGCCTCAAGACCTTGCGCTGGCGCGCGACCCCAAGGGGCAGGGCGACGGCATCCGACACCGTCATGGCCGGGCACGCGGTCACGGGCGGGTGGCGACGGGTGGGACAAGGTGAAGGCGCCGCTGCTGGTGCATCCATCGCCGCCGCGCGGCGCGGTTGGGCAGTCCGGGTGGGAGGGGGGGCGCGGCGGCGGCGGAGACTGGTACAAGGGGTTCTGGCGCCGCGGTTTGGCGCGCGCTGGGCGCGCCCTCTGGTACAAGGGGTTTTGGCTGGGGGTTCGCGTGCGCGCGTTGCCTCGGCGCGGCGCGTGCGCCGGGGGTTGATTTGGGGAAACGCGGATTTGGGGGTTTGCACGGGCGCCGCCGGCTCGGGGTTCAAAGGGTTGATTCGGGGAAACGCGGATTTGGCGATTTGCACGGGTGACGCCGGCTCGGGGTTCAAAGGGTTGATTCGAGAAAATGCAGATTCGGGGTTTTGCACAGGCGGCGCCGCCGGCTCGGGGTTCAGGGGGTTGATTCGGGAAAAAGCAGATTCGGGGTCTTGCACGAGTGCCGCCGCCGGATCGGGATCCAAAGGGTTGATTCGGGGCAACGCGGATTCGGGGTTTTGCGCAGGTGCTGCTGCCTGCACGTCCGCCTGATTGGCGCACGCGCGCGACGCCGCCTTGCGCACGGCGACAGTGGTCTGCGGCCGGCTGGCAGCGAGGCGGTGCGGCGGCGTGGGTCCGCGCATTGCGCCTGGGGCGATGCTGTTGGAGGAGAAGGACATGCGGGCAGCTCCGGCTGGAAACGATCGTGAGGGTGCGTTATATGGGTTGACATTTTGCCTCACCAAACTAACGTCATCCGCGGCTGAGGGTGACGGGCCGCATCTGACCGAATCCAACTGTCGGTCAGCGGCGTCGTGGGGCCGGCGGGGAAACCCGGCCGGAGGCCCGGATTGGAATTTTGCGCCGGTCACGCGCACGCCGTCGGCTGCTGGCGAGGTCGGGAGGGCAGGCGTCGAAGCCAGCGTCTGCAACCGCACCTGCACGCAAAAAGCGCTAACAGGTTGGCGTTGCCTGACGGCCGACGCCGTGTCGTCAGGTGCTGCGGGCGATCGCAATGACCGTGGGCACCGGCTGATCGTTGCGGCGGGAACGATCGGTTCGCGTCGGCTGCATTTGCGTCATTTGCGTCCTTTGCGGTCAGGCTTATACCAGGTAGCGAAAGGACTGACCCACCGGCGCCATGTCGTGTCATGGCCGGCCCCCGGGTCGGCCCGCAGGGCCGCCCGAGGACAGGCTCCGGCCGGCCACCCACGACTTCCTTGCTGGGGACGCCAAAGTCGTGGGTGGCCGGGCGAAGCCCGGCCATGACACGGGAGAGTCAATCCTTTCGCTACCGTTACTGCCCAGGTAGCTGGACCGGTCAAACCAGCCTGAGATCCGCGATCAGGCGCATGGGGTCGGTGTTCAGAGTCTGGAGGACATCCCAGCCCTGCTTCCTGGCTGTCGAAAGGAGCGAGCGGATCACGCCAAACTCCTTCGCTCCGTCTTCGGAGCGGAAGCCGCCCGAAATCTTCTGCCGCAGCTTCATCATCCGCCCATCCCGTTCCGCCAGGTTGTTGGTAAAGGGCACCAGCGGATCGACGAGAAAGCGGAGCACGTCCTGCTTACGGGTGCTGAGACGCAGCAGCAGGTTGTGGCCAACCCGTCGCGGCGGACGGCCGCGGCGCCTGGCCTTCACTTCGGCAGAGATCAGCGTGGGCTGTGCCTCATGGAACGCGAAGCCGTCGGTGAGAATGGCGTCGTAACTACGCTCGAACAGCGCGATCAGACCCGGCTTCAGCGCGACGCCCCGCTCGCGCGCGAGGTTCGTCGCGTGGCAGGCACGGCGCAACAGGCCTTGCATCTTGCGCGCCCAGTCTTCCTTCTCGATCTCGACCAGCGCCTTCAGTTCCCGCAGATGGTGCGCGTTGCACAGCGCATGCAGCACGCCTTTCAGGGTGTAGTACGGCTTCCAGTGGTCGTGCACGACAATGCCGGTGACATGCCCCAGCAGGCTGCCGCGCCGCGGCGAGACGCGGTAGAATGTGAGCAGGACGGTCGAGGCAATGTGCAGCCACTGCGTCTTGCCGCCAATCCGAAAGCCGGTTTCATCCATATGTTTGACCGGCGCTGCCGCCACGTGGTCACGCACGGCATCAGCGAAGGACTGGAAGCGCTGGGCGCAGTCCTGGCTGATCCGGGCGATGGTCGCGGTAACGAGATGTACGCCGAACAGATCGGCCATCGCCTCGGCGAGACGCTTCTCGGGCAGCAACTGATAGTGCAGGAGATAGAGCACGAAGGCGCCGATCCGCTTGCCGTACTGCACCGGCGCGGCGATGCCTTCGGGAAAGGCCGCCCGGGTCTGCGTGCCGCAGGCCGCGCAACAGCAGCCATACGCGCGGTGTTCGGTGACGATCAGAGGTCGCGGTTCGGGGATATCGAACACCTGCCGGGCGACATGGTCCGTCGCCATTGCCGCGGTCAACGCCGCGCCGCACGCCGTGCAGGTCGTTGGATAATGCTCGATGGTGGCATCGGGTGTTTCCGTCCGCCGCAACGTCTGGCCCGGATGGCCCTTCTGCCCTCCGGTCTTCTTGCCCGACGGTTCCCGCAGACTGCTGACCCGCGGCGGCTTCTTCAGCCCGTCGCTGGACGGCGGCTTGCCGCTGTTGCTGCTGTTCAACCCAAGCCGGCGCTCCAATTCGGCAATACGTGCCTCTTGCGCCAGCAACAGCGCGATGAGGTCGTCTTTCGAGAGCTGGCTGAGCGCGGTGCGATCCACCGACTCCTTGGAATCGACAATCCAGCTCCTTGTCAAACAAAATCTATGCCGGATTCGCCGCTAACCTACTATATCTGCGCCGCTCGGCCGTTTGTCCCTCCGTATCGTCGTCGGGATGTGGCCGCAGCTGCGGACCTGTGCTGTTACTCGCTACCTGGAATTACCTGCTTGCCTTTGCCCCTGGACCCACCAAGGGGCGCTGCCGCCTGGTGGGGTCCAGGGCGAAGCCCTGACCATGCCTTCAGGCGACAAGCGTGCCGGTCGGCGTCACCGCGCCGGCGGCGGGTCCCACCGCGCGGCGGCGGCATCGTCGGTCTCCCGCGCCGCCACCCAGGTGGCCAAGCCGTCCACGAAGGCTTCCTGCTTCCAGAACGGCGCTTTCGTCTTCAGCCAGTCGATCAGGAACGCGGTTGCGTCCAGGGCGGCCTGGCGGTGTGCGGCGGCGGTCAGCACCAGAACGATGTTTTCCCCCGGCCGCAGGCGTCCGACGCGGTGGACGACGGTGCAGCCGAGCAACGGCCAGCGCCGCTCAGCCTCGGCGACGACGCCGGCGATGGCGCGCTCGGTCATCCCGGGATAGTGCTCCAGGGTCAGCGCCTCCAGGCGCGGTCCGGTCGGGTTGGCGCGCACCGTGCCGACGAAGCAGCCGATGCCGCCAATGTCGGTGCGGCCTGCGGTCAGCGCGGCGAATTCGGCGCCAAGGTCGAAGTCCGCCGCGTGGACGCGGATGGTGGCCATCGCCTCAGCCGCCCGTCACCGGCGGGAAGAACGCCACCTCGTCGCCGGGGCGGATCGGCGTTGCCGGATCGGCGAAGTCCTGGTTGACGGCGCAGCGCACCGCGCGGCGGTTCTGGAAGGCCGCGGCGTGGCGCGGGCTGCGGGCGCTCAGCCAGTCGATCAGCGCCCCGACGGTGGCGACCTCGGCGGGCGGGGACAGGTGCTCCTCGGCGGTGCCGGTGCGCTCGCGCAGCCAGGCGAACCACAGGATGGTCAGGGGGGAGCGTTCGTCGTCGGCCATGCCGCGTGGGTTGCTTGCGCCGGCCATGCGGCGCGGGTTGCTTGCGCCGGCCATGTGGCGCGGATCACCTGGGCCCGCCATGCGGCACGAATCACTGCGGCGTGGGCACGGTTTCCACCGTGCCGTTCGGATGAATGACAGTGCTGGTACCGTTGCCGTTCGGCACGACGATCGACTGTCCGCCGCCGCCCGGCGTGGTGATGGTCTGATACTTGGTGGTGCCGCCGGTGGAGACCGCCGGGCCCTGGTTGGTCTGGTAGACCTGCCCGGCGCGCGGCGGCGTCATGGCATTGGGCAGGCCGGTCGTGGTGGACTGCGGCGGCAATGTCGCGGTCGGTGCCGCCGACGGCATCGGCGGGAAGGCCGGCGGCGTCATCGACGGCGGCGTGCTGCTGCCGATCGGCGGCAGCGGCTGCTCGGCCGTCCCGCTTTGACTTTCCAGATCCTGCAGGGTCGGCGGCGGCTTGATCGGCCCCGGCCAGATATCGCCCGGCTCCGGCGTCAGCGGCTGCACGTTTGCCGTCTCGCCCATCGCCCGGCGCAGGTTCTCGCTGTCGCCCGCCGGAAAGTGCGGGTTGGACCCCGCGGTGAACGGCATATCGTCCCAGAAGCTGGATCCGGCGCCGCAACCGCCAAGCGTCAACAGCAGGCCGAGGAAGACGATATGCCGCATGCCGACTGGCTCCCCCCGGGACTGATTGACGCCGCGACCGGCACCCGGTCGGCCGACGCCAAGGGACTGTGCCCTCGCGGCGCCGTTCGCTCAAGCACCCGATGACCCGCCGGGTGCATTTCGCCCACCGGGTACGATTTGCAGGTACGCCACGACCCAGTTGGCGATCGCAATGGCGTCATCAAGGACCAGCACCGGGCGCGGGCAGTCGGGCAGCGGCGCGTCGCTGGCGACGGCGACCACATCGGGCCAGTCGGGCCAGATCGGCGGCTTGCCGAGCGCGGGACGGTACACCTCGAGCTTGGGGAACTCGTGCGTCTTGAACCCCTCGACCAGCACCAGGTCGACCGGCGCCATGCGGGCCAGCAAGGCGGGCAGCGGCGGCTCCGGCCCGTCCACCTCGTGCAGCAGCGCCCAGCGGCTGGCGGTGGCGACCAGCACCTCGTGCGCACCGGCCTCGCGGTGGCGGTAGGTGTCCTTGCCCGGTCGGTCCATGTCGAAGCCGTGGTGCGCGTGCTTGACGGTGGACAGCGTCAGGCCCCGGGCGCGCAGGCACGGGATCAGCGCGGTGAGCAGCGTGGTCTTGCCGCTGCCGGACCAGCCGACGATGCCGAGGACCTGCACCCGCGGCTACGCGCCCGGTGGCATGGCGTCGGCCCGCGAGGGGGCGCGGGCGCTGCTGCTGTGATGCAAGCTGGCGGTGAGGTAGTCCCAGCCGGTCACCAGCGTGAGCGCGGCGGCGACCCACAGCATGACCTCGCCGATCAGGCTGACCGGCAGGAAGGACAGGTGCAGCACGGCGGCGCCGGGATCGCCGGCCAGCAGCGTGCCCAAGGCGCCCATCTGAAAGCCGGTCTTCCATTTGGCGAGCCTGGTGACCGGCAGGCCGATGCGGATGCCGGCCAGGTATTCGCGCAGCCCGCTGACCAGGATCTCCCGCAGCATGATGACGATGGCCGGATACAGGCCCCAGTGGCTGAGCCGCGCCTGACCGACCAGCAGCATCAGCGCGGCACCCACCAGCAGCTTGTCGGCGATTGGATCGAGCATGCGGCCGAGATCGGATTGCTGGCGGCGGGTGCGGGCGAGGTGGCCGTCGAGCCAGTCGGTGATGGCAGCGGTGCTGAACAGGACGCAGGCCGCCAGGTCGGTGGCCGGGCGGCCGATCACCACCAGCGCGACAAGTAGGGGAATCGCCGCGATGCGCGAGAGCGTCAGCAGGTTCGGCAGGTCGGTCAGCATGCGCGGGGTAGACTAGGCGCGGCCCCCGGCGAGCGCCAGTCTCGTGGCCGGACGTGCCGCAGGCGGGCGTGGCGCGAGCGGGGGATCATTGCGGCGGCACCGGTTCGTCATGGTCCTGCTTCAGCACCTCGCCAGCCAGGTAGAGCGTGCCGCAGATCAGCACCCGGCCGGGTCCGGGCTCGCGCACGATGACGGCGAGCGCATCGGCGACGTGCGGCCCGGGGCGCGCGACGCCGCCGGATGCCGCGACGATCGCCTCGACCGGCAGGGCGGAGTGCTGGCCAGGCTCCGCCACCGCCCACAGCGTCGCGGCGTGCGGCAGCAGCGGACGCAGGAAGCCCGCGGCGTCCTTGCTGTCCTTCATCCCGACGATCAGGTGCACCGGCCGGTCGGCCCAGGTCGCGAGATGGGCGGCAAGCACCTCGCCGGCGCCGGGGTTGTGGCCGCCGTCCAGCCACAACTCCCAGCCCGGCGGCAACGTCTGGGCCAGCCGGCCGTGCAGGCGCTGCAGCCGGGCCGGCCATTCGGCGGCGGCAATGCCGGCGGCGATCGCGGCGTCGCTGACGGCAATTCCGGACGCCTCGAGCGCAGCGATGGCGATGCCGGCGTTGTCCAGTTGATGCAGGCCGGGCAGCGACGGCGCCGGAAGCAGCAGCTTTGCCGTTGCTGCCTCGTAGCGAAAGCCGGTGGCGGCCGGCGCCACCGTCCAGTCACGCCCGCGCAACGACACCGGCGCGCCGACGTGCGCGGCGGCGTCCAGCAGCACGGCGGCGACCACATCCGGCTGCGCACCGATCGCCACCGGCACGCCTGGCTTCATGATGCCCGCCTTCTCGGCGGCGATCAGTTCCAGCGTGTCGCCCAGCAGCTCGCGATGATCGAGCGAGATCGAGGTGATCGCGCAGGCGGCGGGACGGGCAATGACGTTGGTGGCGTCGCCGCGGCCGCCGAGGCCGACCTCCAGGACGCAGAGCTCGGCTGGGGTCCGCGCGAACAGGTGGAAGGCGACGGCGGTGATCACCTCGAAGACGGTGATCGGGGCACCGGCGTTGGCGCGCTGGACGTGTTCCAAGGCGTCGCCCAGCGCGGCGTCGGAGACAAGGTCGCCGGCGATGCGGATGCGCTCGTTGAAGCGCACCAGGTGCGGCGAGGTGTAGACATGCACGCGCAGCCCCGCCGCCTCCGCCATGCCGCGGAGGTAGGCGCAGGTGCTGCCCTTGCCGTTGGTGCCGGCGACGTGGATGACGGGGGGCAGCTTGCGTTCGGGATGGCCGAGTTTCGCGAGCAGGGCCTGCAGCCGTTCCAGGGTGAGATCGATCAGCCGCGGGTGCAGCCCGTGCAGCCGCGCAACGATCCCGTCGATGCGGGCGGAGGTCATGCGGGGGTTGCCTGCGGAGGGAACGGCATGGGAGTACGTTACGTATGTGGACTGACGTACTCGCCCCCTCCCCTTGAGGGCTTGGGCCGCGAAGCGGACCAAGGTTGGGGGAGGGGTTCCGCGGGCGTGATATTTCGGTGCGATACTGGCACCAACCCCTCCCCCCACCCTTTGTCCGCTTCGCGGCCCAAGCCCTCAAGGGAAGGGGGAGACTTGATCTTGCGGGCGATCATGCCGCCTCCGGCTCGATGTCCTTGACCCGCGTCAGGCTGATCAGCCGCGCCAGCATCGCCTTCAGCTCGGTGCGCTTCACCAGCATGTCGACGATGCCGTGCTCGTGCAGGTACTCGGCGCGCTGGAACCCCTCGGGCAGCTTCTCGCGCACCGTCTGCTCGATCACGCGCGCCCCGGCGAAGCCGATCAGCGCGCCCGGCTCGGCGATCTGGATGTCGCCCAGCATCGGGAAGCTGGCGGTGACGCCCCCCGTGGTGGGATCGGTCAGCACAACGATGTAGGGCAGCCCCGCGTCCTTCACCAGGCGCGTGGCGATCACCGTGCGCGGCATCTGCATCAGGCTGATCGCGCCCTCCTGCATGCGCGCCCCGCCCGAGGCGGTGAACACGATCAGCGGCACGTCCTGCAGCACCGCCAGCCGCGCCGCGGCAACGATGCCGTCGCCCACCGCAGCGCCCATCGAGCCGCCGATGAACTCGAACTCCATCGCCGCGACCACGGCGCGGTGGCCGTCGATGCTGCCGTGCGCGACCACGATCGCGTCGTCGAGGTGGGTCTTCTCGCGCGCCTCCTTCAGGCGGTCGGTGTAGCGCTTGGTGTCGCGGAAGCGCAGCGGATCCGCCACCGCCTTGGGCAGCTCGATGCGCGAGAAGCCGGGATCGAGCGTCCATTCCAGCCGCTCGACGGCGCGGGCGCGCATGTGGTGGCCGCAATGCGGGCAGACCTTCAGGTTCGCCATCAGATCGCGATGGAAGATCATCTGCTCGCAGGCGGGACACTTGTGCCAGAGGTTGTCCGGCACCTCGCGCCGGGTGAACAGCGTACGGATTTTCGGGCGGACGAATTCGGTGAGCCAGTTCATGGCGTTTCCCCGCTTGGTCGGGAGGGGGGCGCGCCGGCGTGGGTCGCGGTGGCGGAGCGGTGGTTCATGGGTCGCGTCAGCTTTCCACCCGTCCGGGGTGGAGCGGGGCGTGTTGTGCGCCGCTGGTAACACCGGGCGGGCGGTTCCGCCAGATCGGCGGCGGAGGGCAGTCCAAGCCTGCCAGCGGTGCGTGCGGCGCCTCCGCAAGCAAGGTCCACCGCGGAGCACGCGGGAGGCGTTGCTCACCCCCGGGTCGCACCGGTGGCGCGCCGGGCGGCCCGCTGCGTCGCCACTCAGAATCTTGTCGAATCCACCACCCGCTGCAACGAAGCCTCCGCTGACCCGGAACGCGTCGATGGAGCCATGTTGCTCGATCGGCGCCACGCCGGCTCCATTGGTCTTGATGCCCCCGGTGATCTCGATCTCCCGGGCGGAGCCGCCTGGTTTGATGCTAAGGGCAATAGCGGACAGGCTGACCACGACGCCCTTGACCAGCGATGGCCCGGTCCCGCCGAATGTCTCGATGCCCCGGCGGACGACCAGCCGGCCGATCGGCTGACTGATCTGAATGCCGACCGCACCGTCAGCATGGGTGACGACGCGATCGAACTCCGCAAGGTTCACGGTGCCCGTGTAGACATTGAAGCCCCGTGCGCCCTGGCCGAAGGTTTCGATTGGCGCGCTGACTTTCAATTCGTGCACGATGCCGAAGTTGACAAAGCCGATGCCGCTCGGGCCATACGATGTAATCTTCTGCTCGGCGGTCCAGCGATCGACCACGCCCCAATTGTCCAGCACCATGTCGTTGGCACCGTAGGTCACCACCGGGCCGCGATTTCGGACCACATCGACATGGGCACCATAGACGGTGAAGACGCCACCGATAATCTGGTCGGGCGTGCCTGGCGTAATCCCACCATCACTGTAGACCGCGTCGGTTTCCAGGCGACGCACGTTGAGCCGGCCGCCTTTGTCGCCCGCGCCGCTTACGAAAATGCCGCTGCCCCGAACCGGCGCACCGTCACGGCCGGCCGCAAGGCCGACAAGGTCCGCGCTGACGACCACGCTCTCGTCTGATTGCATGTTCCAGAGCGTGAACGCTCCATGCAGCACGTAAACGCCGTAGCCGTGTGGCCGTTCCGTCTCGCTCCGAGCATCGGCCGCGACAATGTCGAGGCCATTCACCTCGACATGGCCGCCGCGAACCTTGTCGCGGGCGAGAATCTGAACCCGACCGGTCGTCGTGACACCGCGCAACTCGATCCGGCCGAGGCTGTCCGCGGTTGTGTCATTGAAGATCGCGCGTTTGTCGGACGAGGCACGCAGCCAAATGTTGTGAATTCGATTGTCGCGGGAAAGCTGCAGGCCATCGATCCCTTCGGCGAAATTGAGGGAGGATCGCTCGTTCTCACCGCGCAGAGACTGCCCGGGCAAAAGCCGGACGGTCGGTACGTTGGCGATATCGCCACAAACAACAATTCGCTGGGCGGTCATGTCGTTGGCCGCGGCAATCAGTGCATCGACCGTTTCGACGACTTTTTCCTGGATATTCATGGTCATCTCCTTGGGCATCCATACCGATTGGTTGATCTGCGTCAGAACGGCACGCCATCGAGCCGGCCCATCGCGCCACTCGCAAAATCATGCTTGGCCCGCAGCAGTTCTTGCCGCGTGCCCATGACAAACGGACCGGAAAACAGGATCGGACGCTCCGCAGGCCGGCCGCCGAGCAAGGCGACATCCGCCGCATGCTGTGCGGTGCTCGCGAGGTGCACGCTGTTGCCCGGCGTCAGGATTGACAACGACCCCACGGGCAGAATCCGGCCGTCGGCTCCGACCAACGCCCCGTCGATCACGTAAGCGCCGAGCTCGGCGTCCGGATCGACTTGCAGCGCGACGCTCGCGCAGGGCTGTAGCCGGATATGGGCGAATGTCGTGGGCGTGGCGAACGCTGCAACGCCCTCGACGCCGCCGACCGGCCCGGCAACCACGCGCACCATCGCCCCTTGCTGCTGGATCAGCGGCAGCTCCGTGTTCTGCCAGGAGGCATAGGCCGGCGCATCGAACCGTTGCGTCGCCGGCAGGCTGGCCCAGAGCTGCAAGCCGTGCCGTCCGCTGAGCGGTTGCTCTGCGTGCAGCATGCCACGCCCGGCCCGGATCCACTGCGCATCGCCGGGGCCGAGCCGATCGCGGAAGCCCATGCTGTCGCGATGTTCCAGGCTGCCCTCCAGCAGGTAGCTCAGCACCTCGATTCCGGCATGCGGATGCGCACTGTCGCCGAGTTCCCGAAGGCTCTGCGTGCGGTAATGGTCCAGGAACACGAAGGGCCCGACCGCGTCCATGCCCGGCGCCGGCAGGGCCCGGTAAAGCAGGAGATCGCCATCGTCGATCGCCGGCCTGGCTGCGATGGTGAGGTCAATGCTGCGCTTCATCGTCTTGCATCCTCCCGGCGTCGCCGCTGTGTCCGGTTCCGAACCGGCGAGCGGCGCGTCTTGAACCGTTGCGGCGGTAGTGATCCGCCATTTGAAGGCCATATCCCTTATCGGGTACCTGGTGCTGGACGGCCTGCCCGCGCCAGTCACCTGCCAATCACGCCGGCGGGCCAGTCAACACCCAGTCCCGGGCGGCGCGACACGACGCTTCCCCGGTCCCCCGACCGTCGAGCAGACCGCCGGCGTTCACAAATTTCCGCCTCGGCCACCCTGTTGCACGCCTCTCGGCCCGATCCCCCCGTCCCACGCCTCGCCGCTGAATCCCGCGCCGCTTCCTTTCCGCCCTTGTATGGGGCTTTCTCTGTCAAGGCCTATTTCATCGTTGCGTTCCAGTTTCTCGGTTCGACTGAAGGGACCGTTTCTCCGTCCCGACCTGAGGCTTCAGCGGGCACCGCGCGGAGCCGGGGTCAAGGATGGCCGCAGGCCACCGCCGGAGGCGGCGCGCAGCGTCCTTGACGCCGGCGAGCACGGTGCCAGGCTCGTGATGCCCGGGCGGTCGATCGGCATTGCCATCCGACCAGAGGGGAGTTCGCCCTGCGCCCCGCGATGCTTCGCGTGGCAACCTTGTATTCGGCCGATCCTGCGGGATCGATACCATGATGCAGACATTCGCATCGGCGGCGAAGCTCCGAGCGGCGGGCCCATTCTACAAGAGCGGCACCAGGGCCGTGGGCGGAAGCGGGACACCGCCACCTCGGATCGTCATCGGCAACACCTGCTCCGCGAGCAGACGAGCGCCGAACCCTCTATTCCGTCTCTATGCCTCCTCTTCTATGCGTCCTCTGCCGCTTGCCGAAGCGGGGCGGTTCAGGCCGCCGGATGCAGTCGCATACCGGCCGGCAGTGTGCCGTGGGTGACATAGTCCCACAGCGCGATCAGCAGCTTGCGCGCCATGGCGACGATCATGACCTTGCGGGTGATGGGGCGCCCGTCCACGGTGCGCTCGCGATACCACTTGACCAGCTCGCACTGCGGCTGATGCGTCAGCAGGCGCCAGGCGAGCTGGATCAGCCCGCGCCGCACCCGGGCATTGCCGGCCTTGGCCAGGCCTTGCTCGCGCCGCTTGCTGCCGCTCTCGTCGGGCGAGCCGGTCAGGCCAGCGTAGCGGGCCACCGCGCGGCGATCGCGCAACGGGCGCGACAGCACCTCGTGGACCAGCATCTCGGCGGTCTCGACGCCGACGCCGACCACGCGCGCCAGCAGCGCGATCATCGCGTTCGGCCCGGTGTGCGGCGCCTGCTTCAGCCGCGCCAGCCGCGCCGCCTCGATCTCGGCGATCCGCACCTTGATCACCTGCCGCCGCTGCATCGCCGAGCGCAGCTCGGCCGCCGTGTTGGGCGGCAGCGGCGCGCCCTCCGCCGTGCGCAGCGTGGCCAGCTTCGCCGCCGCCCCCTTCAGCTTCACGTTGAAGCCGCGGATGCCGTGCAGCGCCAGCAGCGAGGTCATCCGGTTCACCAGACGGGTCGCTTCGACCGTCAGGCGGTCGCGTTCGCGGATCGGGCGCTTGGCGTCCTCTTCCTCGACCGTGGGCACCGCGACCATGGAGCAGTGCTTCGCCTCGCCGCGCAGCCAGCCGAGCAAGGCGCGCAGCAGCAGCCCAAGGTCGAGCCGGTCCGACTTCGCCCGCCGGTGCTCGCGCGAGACCGGTATGCTGGTCGGATGGATCACGTGGCACTCGATGCCGCGGGCCTGCAGCCAACGCGCCAGCCAGAACCCGTCACGGCCGGCCTCGTAGGCAACGCAGATCCGCTCGATCCGCCGACCGGCGGCGATCGCTTCGTCGCGCCAGCGGTACAGCAGGCCGAGCAGGGTCGGTGCGTCGGGTTCCAGCTTCTTGCGCGGATCCCGCCGCAGGCCAGGGACAAGGCCGCCGACAAGCCAGCTCGAGCGGCTCAGCTCGATCGCGGCGATTAACGTGCTATCCTGGTCCAGGGCGACGAGGGACCGGCTGAGGTCGTCAAACTTTGGCATGGGGCACTCCATCGAAGGTTTTCACAACGCGACGATGGTGCCATCTCCTCGTCGCCTGCCCCATAGCATCTACAGTGCAGCGCCGTGGGTCGTCCGAACGCGCTAGTTCGGCAGCCGCACCAGTGTGAAGATGCCGATCGGTGGCACCGGCACCGCCTCGGCCCGCGCCTGGTCGGCCGGGCTGAGCAGCTCGTCCACCGAGAAGTCCGGGTGCCAGCCCAGCGCGCGCGACGCCGGCGCCATCGCCCGCTCGATCCACCAGCGCGGCCCGGCCTTGGCGGCGAAGTGACCGACGAACAGGATGGTGCCCCCAGGGCGGACCACGCGGCGCATCTCGGCCAGCAGCAGCGGCGGGTTCGGCACCACCGAGGCCACGAACATCGCCACCGCGATATCGAAGCTGGCATCGGCGAAATCGGTCGCCTCGGCGTCCATCACGCGCAGCGCCTCGACGTTGCGCAGCCCAAGCTGCGTCACGCGCTTGCGCGCCTGGGCCAGCATTTCGGCCGACAGGTCGATCCCGGTGATCCGCTTCTCCGGCAGGTAGCGCGGCAGCGCGAGGCCGGTGCCGACGCCCACCTCCAGCACGGCTCGGCCCGGCACGCGGTTGGCCGCCAGCACCGCGCGGCGCCGGGCGAACGTCGAGACGCCGCCGAACGCCACGTCGTACACCCCGGCCCAGCGGCGATAGGCTTCGCGCACGGCATCGGCATCGAGTGCGGCCCTGGGGCCGCCGCCACCCGGGCCGGGGCCGCGACGTGTCGGCAGCAGCGTGTGACTCATGCGGGACGGTTCCCTTCCAGGTGCTGCCTAGACAACCGCCCCGCGTTGCGCAAGCCTAGATCACAGGCGCGCGACCGTACGCACACCAGCGCCCCGCCAGGCGCCGGCCTGGCGGTCGGCCGAAACCGGTGCCGCCGACGCCCGCCGGCCTGTGCCCAGGTCGGCCAAAAAGGGCCGGTCAGGCCAGCCAGCCCGGCCGACCAGCCTGGCCGACCGGGGCGGCCGGCCGAAGGGCTGTCAGTCGGACTGGGTGAGATTGACTGCGGCCGAGCGGCCGTTCTGCTGCTGCTCGACCTCGAAGCCGATCTTTTGTCCTTCGCTCAGGCTGCGCAGTCCGGCCTTCTGGACCGCGCTGATATGGACGAAGATGTCCTTGCCCCCGGTATCAGGAGCGATGAAGCCATAGCCCTTGGTCGGATTGAACCATTTGACGGTGCCCATGGGCATCGACGTGCTGCCTTTCTGCCTGCGGGCGCACCACCGGCGACGCCCTACGTTAACAGGGGCATCCCGGTCCGATGTCCAATCCCCGGCAGGAACGCCCTTCCCTTTGGCAGGTGCCAATCCTCGTTGACGATCGGGATCGCGTGTCTGCCGAAGCGGACGATAGCCATCCCGCCATCCGGTCGCAATAAATCCGAACGAGTCAGGGTCGGTTTTTACGCGCGAGGCGGCCAGCGCCGCGGTTTGCACCGTGGCCGCCGGGTGACCCGGGCGGACAGCCCCACACACGGACGGGTCGGCGCGGCGATGCGGCCGTGGCGATGGGGCGCCCGTGATACGCTGCGGATGAGGCGCCTCCAGCAATCCGCCCGTGGCAATGCGCCCGTGGCAATGCGCCTGTCGCGTGCCGTTTGGGCCGCCGGTGTCAGGCCGCATCCTCGCGCCGGTCGCGCACCTTGACGTAGGCGAGCTGCGCATGCTCGGCGCAGTATGGCTTGCCGGGCACCGACTCGGCGTCGCAGAAGCGGAACTCGCGCGTGCCCGGCTCGCCGATCGGCCAGCAACAGGCCACCAGGCGGCCATACGGACGCGGCGGCGGCGCGTGGACGCGCGGAGGCGCTGGCACCGGCCTGGGCCGCGCCGGTGCGACGGGGTGCGCCATCGGCACCAGCGGCTGGGTACTGGCCAGCGGCGGCAGCGTCGGGCCGGTGGTGCGCGGCACGGCACGCCGCGGCTGGCGCGGACCAGGACCGTCCCGGCGGATCGGCGAGGGCCGTGCCGGCAGATCGAGCCGGTGCGCCTTGCCCACCACGGAATTCTTCGACACGCCCAGGCGGCGTCCGATCTCTGCGGTGGAATGCCCATCTGCCCACAACGCGCGCAGGTGGACGATCGTCTCCTCGCTCCACTCCATTTCGTGGGTCCCCCAGTCCTGTGACCACAACATACGGTAGCGGGGCATTTTCCGGCGCGCAACACGAGTTTGCGCTGGGACCACAAAAACTTGTGGAAAACTCGCGATTCGATCACCAGGGGTTGATTCCCAGTGGCCGGAGAAGGGATTTCCGGGGCTGTCGAGGCGCGGCCGGCCGCCGGATCTTGGCACGGCCGGGCGGCGGACGCTCAGTCGGACGGCAAGACACACCGCGGCGCGCGCGCAGGACGGGGATGCCCGCCGTGCCCAATGTCGGCCGGTGGCCGACATGCCGAGACCACCGATCTCGCCTTGTGACGTTACACCGTCCCGGTCAGATGCGCGTGCGGCAGGGTGCTCCTGGGTTGCTCGGGCCAACCCAGGTGACGTTCATGTCCGGATCGGACGCGCATCGCATCCCGACCTTGCGATCTCGCTTCGTTCCAGCCCCGGCGAATCGCCGCACGGCCACTGCCGCGGCGAAACGGCGTTCGGTGGTGGCCGTAAGGTGTCGTTCGACGGCAACCCCGGGCCGCGCGGAAGCGGGGTGTCTGACTTAATCCCGCGCGCGGCGTGCGCCCCGAAAGCCGCCGGAGCGAGACGATTGCAATAAACCAATGATCGCAACGCGCATGACCACGTCGTGAACTGACCCGGGTCAGGCCGCGGCTTTTTTGATGTAACGGAGGAGCGCGTTGTAGTTGTCGGCCGCCTGCTTGCTGTCGGCGAGTGCCTTGGCGATCGCCGGCCACGCAAGCCTTGGTCATCACGACAAGCGCTGGGATGCCACGCGCCCGTGGCAGGATCCACGCCGCGAACGCCTCGTATCGGCCGACCGCCTTTTCCAATTTCTCTGTTACCTCGGCGAGCCGCTTTTTGGCTTCGTCGGCTTCGTCGGCGTCGAACTTGAGGGTCGCCATCGCGCTGCCGATGCCCAGGATGGGCTTCAACGCATCGCCCAACATCTTCTCGATCTGAGGGATTTTCTTCAGGACCGAGTCAGAATCGCCCAGCACCGTTATCAGGGTACCGATTTTCGTGTTCTGACCGAGGAAGTAATCAATATCGATATGTCCTGCGATGCCAAGGCATGACACCAGAATGGTCGAAACACCTTCGACTTCGGGTATGGCCAGCATGACCAGCGACAAACTCAGGTTCATCGCGCGGTGAAACTCGGCCTGCTTCACGCCCTTCTCAGCCGCCTTGAGTGCATCGGCCGCGTTCTTCAGATCGGCTTGCAGCTTTGGGAGCGAGGCCAAAGCCGACTTGAGCACGGCCGTACAGAACGCAACGATCGCGGCAGCGGTGGCCGCTGCCTTGGCTTCCTTCAGACCATCGAAGTAAGCGTTCGCTTCCCGCTGCGCCCCAAGCCGGTTGCCCCAGTCCTCGAACGCATCGGTAAACCGCTTGGGATTGACCACTTTGTTATTGAGCGTCGCTGCGACGACCATGACTGTGAAGGCGGCGCACGCAACGTGCTCTATCGTCAGAGCGGTCTTGAACTCGGCAGTATCCGCCGGCGCCAGGGCCTTGATTTCCGGGTCTTTGAGCAGCGCGTTGCCGGCTTTCTGCGCGCTTTCGGACGCCCGGCTCATCGACGCGACTTGCTGTTTGAACCATTTGTCCGTGCAAAGGCTGTTCAGATCGGTCGAGCCACCAGCCATCGCCAGCCTCCGGGTCGACGGATATTATTTATGCGGCTCCCACAACGAACGCAAGATGCAATGGCAACCGCATCGGCGACCGGTTTCACATCCCCGAGATGCCCCGCCCCCGGACCAGCGCGCACAACCAGCATGGGTGGTTCAATCCGCACCGGGGCATGGTCTTGTGTCCCGCACCGGCCAGGCGATGCCGGTGCCGCGCCATGCGCCGCCGACCGGAATAGCCGGTCCCGCCGGCGCCGCACCTCTCGCGTGCGCCGCGATGGTTCATCCGGGCTTGCCGACCCCTGCGGGACCTGGACGGCCGGCGCTAGAACAGCAGCCCCTTCTTCAGCAGCCCGTGCACGCCCTTCTCGCCGTTCACCGTCTGGGTGACGTGGAAATCCACCGCCAGCGAGCAGAACTGATACGCCTCGTTGCGCGACAGGTTGGAGCGGGTGCAGATGAAGGCGATCATCTCGCGCAGTGCCGTCTTCATCGCCACGTCAAGGTCCTCGTGCATCCCCATGCTGATGAAATGCGTCGCCGTCTCGGCCCGCGGATAGGCCAGCAGCGGCGTACGCCCGCCGCTTCCCCCGGGCGCGACACCGCCGGACGACATGTTCTTGTGCAGGGTCAGGGTGAAGGTGCCGGTCAGGCAGATCTCCAGCGCGTTGATGCAGACCTCGCCGTCGCCCTGCACGCCGTGGCCGTCGCCGGCGGAGAAATTCGCGCCCTCGACAAACACCGGCAGGAACAGCGTGGCGCCCTCGCCGACCTCCTTGTTGTCGAGGTTGCCGCCGTGCGCGCGCGGCTCCTTGGTGGAGATGGTGCCCCATTCGGCCGGCGGCGCCACCCCCATCACGCCGAAGAAAGGTGCCAGCGGCAGCTCGGTGCCCCATGGCAGCCTGGCGACGCGACGCGCCGGGTCGATCGGGATGTGGCTGAGGAAGCGCTCCGGGAAGTCCTCCGGCAGCGTTCCCATCAGCGGGCGGAAGCCGCAATAGCCCCAGTCGGCGCCGAACTCGATTTTTTCGACGCGGACTTCCAGCATGTCGCCCGGCTGGGCGCCGGCCACCGCGACGGGGCCGGTCAGGATGTGGCCGCCCACCCGCGGCAGGTTGGCGGCCTGGATCGCCGCGAGCGCCGGCGGGATGTGCAGGCCCGACCCCGGCGGCGGCATCACCTCCGGCCCGCCGGAGACGCACTCCAACACGACCGTATCGCCGGAAGCCACGGTGATCTGCGGGGGATAGGCGGCATCGAACGTGCCCCACCGGACGGTGGAGGGCGTGGGCGACAGGCGGTGCGTGGCCATGCGGGGCACTCCGTCAGGGGGACTGACGTGATGCTCCTGGATTGGCGCGCCGCGTCAAGCCGCGTCGCGCGCGGCGGTCTTGGCGCCCGTCGGGGCGGCACCCTGGGGGCCTGGGCCCGCGATGGTGCCGGCCGGCTTCTCCGCGCTGGCTTCCATCGAGGCGTCGTCGGGCTCCGCCATGTTCTTCTTGAACGCCTTGATCCCCTTGGCGAAGTCGCCCATCAGGCTGCTGACCTTGCCGCCGCCGAACAGCAGAAGCACGACCAGCAGCACCACCATCCAGTGCCAGATGCTGAAGCTACCCATGATTCCTCCATGCGGGGGGGCGGCGATCCGGCCGCGGTCCAACCCTGCGGGACACGACATGGCGCGAGGCGCGGCGCGATGCAAGCGATAATGGGCCGGCGGCAGGGCGATCGCCTGAAGGAAGCAAGGCCGGCGCTTCGCCCCGGACCCCACCGGAGGGCTCTGCCCTCTGGACTCCCGCCAAGGGCCGCTGCCTCTGGTGGGGGTCCAGGGGGCAAGGCCCCCTGGCGGGTTTCAGGGCGGAACCCTGACCTTGCTTCCTTCAGGCGATCGCCCAGGGACCGGCCATGAGCGCTGTGGGGGCGCCGGCGCCCACGCCGGTCGTCAGCGTGCTGATGACCACGTTCAACGGCGCCGGCTTCATCGGTGCCAGCATCGCCAGTGTGCTGGCGCAAAGTTTTAGCGATTTCGAGCTGATCGTGGTGGACGACGGCTCGACCGACACGATGGCACAGGTGCTGGCCGGGATCGGCGATCCGCGGCTGCGCGTGCTGCGCCAGGCGGTGAACGGCGGCGTGGTGGCGGCACGCAATGCCGGGTTCCTGGCGGCGCGCGGACGCTATGTCGCGGCGCTGGACCATGACGATCTCAGCCATCCCGAACGCCTGGCGCGCCAAGTGGCATATCTCGACGCGCACCCCGGGGTGGTGCTGGTGGCGACCGAAATCGAGATCGAAGAACCGGCCGGCCGCAAGAAGGGTCTCCCCCGCCCCTTGGGGGCTTGGGCCGCGAAGCGGACCAAGGCAGCGGGAGGGATTGGCGCAGCAAGAACCCGCGGTGCGCCCGCGCCCGGACGCCGCCACCCCCCGGACCACCCCACCGGAGGCGCTCCCACGCTGATCCGCTGGCTGTTGCACGTGGACAATCCGCTGACCTGGTCCTCGGTGATGTTTCGGGCGGACGCGGTGCGCCGGCTGGGGGCGTTCATGCGCCCCGACTACGAGCTGGCGGACGATTTCGATTTTTATCATCGCCTGCTGACGATCGGCGACATCGCCCGGCTCGACGAGGTGCTCACCGTCTATCGCTGGCACGCCGACAACACGACCTACGGCCGCGAAGCCGCGCTGAACGCCAACGCGGTGCGCGTGCTCGCCGCGGCGTATGCCCCACTGCTGGGCGCCGAGGCGGCGGACGCGGCAACGCTGGTGATCCGGCATCTGTCGGATCGAAAGCCGGTGCGCGACGGCGCGACGCTCGCGCGGCTCGGATCGTACCTGACACGGCTGCTGGCCGCGTTCTTTCTGGCGCAGGACCTCGACGCGCGACAGCGCGCAGAGCTGGCGACCGTAACCGGAACAATCTGGTGGCGCACCGTGCGCGCCGCCGCCCGGTCGGGCGCACCGGGCCTGCTGCAAGCCTATCGTGCGCAACCCGGCTTGGCTGCCGCGTTCCGGCCACGACGTGCCGATGTGACCGCCTCCGCGCTGGTGGGGCTCGCGCGTCGGATGCTGTAGCAACCATGCTCATATCGGGGCGGATGGGCGGCCACAGTGTCGGGCAGCAGCAGCCGAGCGATCGCAGAACCGCGCACGCGGCGGCAAACCTCGCCGCCGCGGAGACGCCCTCGCAACGCCTCGCTGCCGGATCATTCCACCATGATGAGAGCGTATCAAGGAGATCGGCGCGCTACTCGTTCTCCGCCAGCCGCACCGCCCGCGGCGTCGCGGCGATCAACTGGTCATGCGATGCCGGCCGATCCGGCAGGATGAAGCCCAGCACCGCATAGTCGGTGATTCCCATCTGCCCCGACGGTGGCCACCACAGCCGCACCACGCTCCAGTCGTTGCCGGCCGAGACATCGATCACCGGTTGGTCCTCGGTGACGCGGTGATGCACCCAGTTGGCCTGGGTCACCAGCACCTGGCGCCGCGACAGCACCCGGGTGACCACCGCCACGTGCCCGTCGGGCAGCCGTCCGGAGCGGCCCAGCACCAGGATGCTGCCGACCGCCGGGCTGGCCGCGCGCTGGTAGCGCCCGGACGCCTCCTGCCACCACGCCTCGGCATCGCCGTGCAGTTGCACGCCGCTCAGCGCGCGGGCGAACGGCGCGCACTCCACCGGTGCGTTGCCGCCGACGTAGTCCCCCACCCGCGCGCCGCCGCCGCCCGAACCGCAGGCCGACAGCGCGCACAGCCCGAACAGCCACAGCAAGGCACGCAGGCGGGTCATGGGTTACCCGTCCCCCTCGGTGAAGTTTCCGACGGATTTATCATCTTTGACCTTAACAGAATGCAATAGCGATTTGATCTGGCGCGGCGCGATTGCACACGGTGCCGCACCGTGCCAGTCGTGCCACAGGCCGTGCGCGCCTCGCCGCCTTCCCGGGGTATCGCATCGCGGCGCATGATCGGCACGCCGCCGGCCTGATCGGCAGGGCAAGCGCCGGAAGGAAACAAGGCCGGGGCTTCGCCCCAGACCCCACCAAGGGGCGCTGCCCCTTGGAACCCCGCCAAGGGCAGCGGCCCTTGGAACCCGGCCTTTGGTCGGGCTGAGGGAGGGGTGCCGACGGGGACGAATGCACGGCGGTGATCCGCCGTGCATTCGTCCCCGTCGGCACCCCTCCCTCAACCCGACCAAAAAATGGAGTCCAGAGGCCGCTGCCTCTGGTGGGTGTCCAGGGGGCAACG
>CAVZBG010000014.1:0-140303 GCA_963773345.1 uncultured Alphaproteobacteria bacterium
AGCCGCGCAAAAGGCGGCGAGTTGCGGTTTCGCATTCGACCCCAGGCAGCAGTTGGGCGCGGTAGTCGGCAAAGTTCTAGACCCGACCACATAGAGATCGCCGGCCTGCAGAGCGTCGGCCAAATGGACAAACACGCAGACTTCGAGCGCGCGCCGATCAAGGACGACGGGTTCGGACCGGGGCTTGATCACAAAGCGCTGCCAGCGCTCCGCAGCAAAACCGATATCGAGTGCGTCCAGAACCTCGTCACGACGTGCGTGGCGAAGACTGCGCACGAGCGACAACGCATCCAGCAGGCTGGCGTCCTGTGTTGCTGATCGGATGTCAAGCAGATCGATCAGCTGGAACAGCAGGCTTCGGTGCTTGGCGTGAATCGGCCAAAGCAGCGGCAGATCATTCTTGTGGTGCCAAGCGGACACAGTTTCGTATTGCCCCACCAAGGCTTCGACGCCACCTTGTTCCGCGAGCAACTGCTTGACCTTGTGGCCAAAAGCAGCGTCGGCTTCTTGTGCTTGCGCGGTTTCGAGCACTTGGCCAAAGATACCGATCAACGCTTCCTCGATTTCCCGGTGCTGATCGTGCAGCTCTTCCAGCCGCTCTTTGGCCGCAGCCTGTGTCCGGCGAATCCGACGCAGCATCATCTCGATCAGTTCGTCACGGCAGCGCATGCGAGCCTGTCGCAGCGCGCTGAGCAACATCGTGTGCCGCCTTCCCGGCCGGGAGATATCAAGAAGCTCATTCACCTCCAGTGCCGTGGCCTCCGAGGCGAACTGACGGAGCTTGGTGTGGGTGACACCTTCCAGAAGCGGCTCCGGGTCGACCAGGCCAGTCAGCCATTCCAGCCGCTCGATCCAAAGCCTGATCGTCTTCGGGGTTGCCGGCCCCGGCGTCTGCTTGAGGCGATTGAAGCTGGTCGTGACGCTGTTCGGCGGTTTCGCAAGCAAACCATCCAGCACCACCTTGTCATCCGCCGTCAACCGCACCGAAACCTGCTTATAGATTCGTGCATGAACTTCAATGCGCACGCTGTTAACCAGCCGATCGAGCGTGCTGAACGCCGGCAAATCGATCGCCGCGGCCTGCAATGCTTCGACCGCGCGGTTGATAAGGTCGGCGGGATCGCTCATCGTTTCCGCGGATTTCCGCGTGGCGTTCGACACCAGGCCTTCAGCCGATTCGTCGTATGGCCGAACGGAGAGGTGCGCGCGAACCGCCGCTTGATAGCGATACAGCGATTTCGTTCGGCGCGCCTCGTCGGGCCAGCCGGGCGGACCTCGCAATCCAAGCTGCGAGGCAAGATGTGCGACCGTGGCGGAATGCGCTTCTTCGGGCATCGTGAAGCATCCGAGGTCCTGGCGCGTCTTCAGCAGTGTCGCCAACATCAAGCGGCCCGCATCGCCGCGGGCGTTCGCTCGAATGAAGGCGACTTCCAATTCGGCCAGGTCGTAGCGGGCACTCAGTTCATCGCGGGTCAACAGCGCCCCTGGGCGCGGGTACACCGTGCGGTCGATGGCCGTCATGTGATGTCCGGAAAAGGGTCCGCCGTGAGAGTCGGACGGAGCCTGTGATTTGAAGGGGATAGCCAGTAGCGGATCGGTGTCCGCAAAGGAATACCTTTCCGGACGCCGCCGCCGCGCCCCGCCGCCGGCGACGGGCGCCCGCACGGCCCTTTACCTACGGGTCTCGACCCCAGACCAAAAGCCGGACCTCCAATATGACGGACTCCGGGGATACGCGGCACGTGCCGGGCTTGAGGTGGTCCGGGATTACTGCGACGTCGCCGTCTCTGGGCGACGTGAGGGCCGACCGCAACTGAACGCGCTAATGACGGCGGTGCGGAACCGCGAGATCGACTGCGTCTTGGTGTGGAAATTCGACCGCTTCGCCCGCAGTACCCGCCACCTGCTGGTGGCGCTGGAGGAATTCGACCATCTCGGCGTCCGGTTCATCAGCGTACAGGATCAGATCGACACCGACAGCCCAATGGGACGCGCCATGTTCACGATCATCGGTGCCATGGCGGAGCTGGAATCGTCGCTGATCAGCGAGCGGGTCACCGCCGGCATGAAGGCGGCCGAGGTCCGGGGGCGGCATCTCGGTCGGCCATCCGTCCCTGCGCGCATTGTCAGCGAAATCGAGGCTCTCGCCGCCTCATCCAAGCTCAGCGTCCGCCAAATTCAGAGGGAAATTGCCGGCAAGGTCAGCCGCGGCGTGGTCGGGGAGATCACCAAGCGCATCCGCGCCGGACTGGCGCCGGCCTTGTGACCACTTTTTACACGTATCTTGAACCTACCCCCAAGAGGCTGCACCGCGTGTTCTCGAAGGATTGCGTGCCGGCGGCGAGTTATTTGGTCGCGCGTCGCGGCGCGGTTCGCAAGTGGCCGGCAGTGGATAGTGAGGCTCACATCGTGGCGGTGGCGCGCATCGCCTTGTCGTCACCTCACGCGCGCCGATGAGGTGCCGGAACGTCCCCGCGCAACAGGTCCGGCGACCGCCCCCGGCACGCTTTCCCCCGAAAGGTCCGGGCGGTAGGCTGCGGGCAGCCCGGACAGAGAGGTCGTGATGCTGGCGAACACGCGCGTTGCCTGGTTCAACGGAGCGATCGTGCCGGAGGGCCAGGTCCTCATCCCCTACCGCGACCGGAGCTGGAAATCCGGCGACGGCGCCTTCGACATGACCCGCACCTTCAACGGCGCGATCTTCCGCCTGCGGGAGCACATCGGGCGGTTCTACAAGTCGCTGCGCTACGTGCGCATCGATCCCGGCCTCTCGCCCAGGGAGATGATCGCGGCCACCGAAGACGTCGTCGCCCGCAACGAGCACCTGCGCGCGCCGTTCGGCGACTGGTGGGTGGGCCAGCGGGTCAACCGCGGCGTCGACGCGGTCGGCGACGAGGGCTGGGAGCATACCGGCCCGAACCTGGTGATCGACGTGACGCCACTGCCGCTGGCCTCCCGCGCCGCGATGTACCGCGACGGGGCCGAGGTGATGACCACCACGATGCGCCGCACCGCGCCCAGCATGCTCAGCCCGCGCGCCAAGATGAACAACTACCTGAACATGGTCGTCGCCGGGGCACCGATCAAAGCCGCGCGGCCCGACGCCTGGCCGCTGCTGCTGGACGAGAACGGCAACCTGGCGGAGGGCTCCGGCAGCAACATCTTTATCCTTCAGGATGGCGGGCTGCGCACGCCGCGCGCCC
This sequence comes from uncultured Alphaproteobacteria bacterium, assembly GCA_963773345.1. GTDB lineage: Bacteria > Pseudomonadota > Alphaproteobacteria > Acetobacterales > Acetobacteraceae > Palsa-883. The sequence goes on from CAVZBG010000014.1 coordinate 3,204, forward strand.
GCTACGTGCTGCCCGGCGTCAGCCGGCAGATGACGATGGATCTGGCGGCGAAGCTCGGCATTCCGTGCGAGGAGGCCGACATCGACCTCTATGACGCGGCCAACGCGGACGAGATGTTCCTGACCGCGACCAGCCTCTGCATCCTGCCGGTCAGCCGGTTCAACGGCGAGGCGGTCGGCACCTCGGCCTGGACCGGGGCCGGCCCGGTCACCCAGCGCCTGATCGATGCCTACGTCGCCGAGGTCGGCTGCGACTTCGTGCAGCAATACCTCGACCGCCTGCCTGCCTGACGCAGCGCGCCGGTCATCGTCCCGCGGCCGGCAATCGCGGAACGGTGTCGGCGCATCTTTCTCGTAAAGCCAAGCAAAGCAAGAAAGCCAGATTAACACAGATTACACGGATTAAGAAGAGGATTACACGGAAAGGAAGTTATGGCGCTGCGCGCAAAGTAATACAATACACTTGCGCGAAGCGCCATAACTTCCTTTCCGTGTAATCCGTGGCTTGATCTGCTTCTCCGTGTAATCTGTGTTAATCTGGCTTTTTTGATTGCTTGTGTCGGCCGCCCCCTACCCCGCCCGAGCACGCTGCTGGTGAACACCGAGAAGAACGCCATCACCGTGACGACCAGCAGTTTTGCTCCCGGCCTGTAGCCGAATCACACGGTGAACAGCGGGATCAGCGCGACCTTCGGCACAAGCTGGCGGGCGACGATGAACGACTCCTTCCCGTCATGGCCCGCGCAGGCGGGCCATCCACGACTTGCTTGCTGCTGGCAGCAGCGTGGCGGCCAAAAAACCGACGCCGGTCTCCAGCGCGGTGAGCCCGACGTGACGCCACACGGCAGGCGCCGCCAGCAGCCGCAGCAGCGCCGCCAGCACGGCGCCGGGCGGCGGCAGGATGAAGGCGGACACGCCGGACACCGAGACGTAGCCGTGCCAGGCCAGCAGCAGGCAGCCAAGCAAGGCCGGCGCGGCCAGAAATTCCAGCCTGGGTCGTTGCGGGATTGGCGAGTCCGAACGGACTGACATGACGACGGTCATAAAGCATGGGGGCGGGTGTGATGCCAGTCCGCCCGGAGGCTGACACAATGACCGGAGAAAACCGGTCGAGGCGATGCGGTCTGGGTCGTTGACGATGCAACCCCACTGCTGTCGCAGAATCTGTCATTGCGAGGAGCGAAGCGACGAAGCAATCTCCCGCCCAATAAGGCACGAGATTGCCTCGTCGTCGCGCTCCCGGCCACACCAAGTGAGACCGCTCTATTTCGGAGTGCCCGATGGGTTCGTCGAGAAGATGCGGGTGAGCGCGGCATCCAGCATGCCGAAGAAGAACTCCGAACCGTAGCCGGCCAGGAAGGAAAGGCTCGCCGCCGAGAGGACGACGCCGGCCGTCACGCCGGGCGATCCGGCGTTGGGCGGGATGATCAGTCCGACCGTGAGGCCCGCCACGGCGCCGAGCGGTAGCAATGACCAAGAAAGACGGTAATCGCGCGGGCTGAGCGTGTTGTCGCGGACCTTGGCATAGATCGAGCGCATGACGCCCGCGAGCGTCCCCAGCAGACCGAACATCATCGGCAGGATGTTGTTAGAGAACACGTTCACGACCGTCGCGGCGAAGTCTATTGCGGCGGCCTCGGCGTAGGCCTTGTCCCCCTGCGCCGCTTTGACGGCGGGTCCGGCCGGATTGACGGCGGGTCCGGCCGGGTTGACGGCGGGTCCGGCCGGGTTGACGGGGGGGCCGGCCGGGTTGACGGGGGGGCCGGCCGGATTGACGGCGGGTCCGGCCGGATTGACGGGGGGGCCGGCCGGATTGACGGCGGGTCCGGCCGGATTGACGGGGGGGCGGGCCGGATTGACGGGGGGGCCGGGCGGACCGAAGTGCCGCACGACAAAACCGACCGGATGCCACCCCGATGTCTGGCCACCCGCGAACAGGGCGGCGCCAGCCGACTGCGCCAGATAGGTTGTCTGCTCCTGCTTGCGCAGCGCCTCACAGTCAGCCGGCTTATCCGTGGGCGGCTTCGGGCTGTACGCCACCATGCCGCCGTCCACTTTGAGGTTGCAACTTTCGTCGTTGACGGTCGCGCTGGGGAGGTTTCCCGTGGGCGGCGTTATCTTTTGCAGAACCCCCGAACTCGTCGCGACGTCCCAGGCAACCAGCCCAGTCAACACCAGCCAAACCGCGGTCCACATAGGCAACCGCTTGTAGAACCTGCGGAAGCGACGGGCCTGGTCGGACAGATGCGGATATGCCTCCCATGCGAACCCGGTCAGCTGCGTCGCGGGCGCCGGCTTGCCGCCGGGCCGGGGTGGCCTCGCACGGTGCCGCAACGTTGCGAGATAGCCCCTCGGAAGGAATCTCCGCGCCTTGGGGTGGCGTTCAAGCCAATCCAGCCACGCCTTGTCGCGCAGGCGAGCGGGGCTCGAAGCCACGGCGTCCGCGTCTTCGCCACCTTCTTCCGGGCTGGTGATCGCCGCAAACATCGAGGTGAACGCAATGGTGAGACCACGCGCCGGATAAGCGAGCGCGTTTAGCCGGTCCTTCGCCAACAGCAGCAACTCCGCCTGGGTGGCCCGCTCCTCCGGTGTGCCCTCCGGCGGAAAGCGGATGAGGCAGACCCGTCGCACCGCTTCCTGCGGGGTCAGGTTGACCGTGCTGCCGCTGTCGGGATTTGGCACGTCCTTCAGGTCGGTGAGCGATTTGTCGGCGCGGCCGGAGATGAAATCCATCAGCAGATGCACTTCGTTCAGGTCGCGCCAGAGCATCTCCTCCTGCAGTTCGCGGTCCCGCGTCTTGTTGCGCCCGCCACCTGCGACCGCGGCAGATTCGGGCTTGCGCGGCGCCATGCTGACCGCGACGGCGGCGGAGGCGATGCCGTTCGCCACCACCTCCAGCGTGTATGAGCCGGGTGCCAGGCCGACGGGTACGACGAAGCTGGTGTTGTGCTCGGCCGCGCCGGTCGCCACTCCCATGCTCGAATGGCCGAAGCTGCGGCAATAGGTGACCGCTGTGCGGTTGACGTTGATCAGGCGGACCAGCGGGTAATTGGTCGCCATGCTGGCGTCGTCGCCATAGGCGCAGGCCTGCGACAGGCCGTTGAACTGCTGGCCGCGCAGCACATAGCTCTGCCCCGGCACGATTTGTTGCGGCGACAGGGTGATGACGGGGCGCGCTGCGGTCAGCGGCAGCCCGCTCGGCGTGAAGAATTGAAACTTCGGCGAGTTGTTGCTGAACAGCACCTGCCCGCTCGGCAACAGCAGAAGCCGCGTGCCGGACGAGGCGACGCCGGTGTTGGCCGGCTGCGTCGCCAGCGGCGTCACGGTGGTGCCGTCGACTTCGTACAGCTCGCAGGACGTGCCCCCGGCCACGCCGGCCACGAACAACATCGTGCCGTCCGGCTCAAGGCACGCCGGCGCGTCCTTGGCGACGCGCGCGCCCTGAAGATCGGGACCGACCGCCCACGTGCCAAGCGTGGTCGCGTTCGCGCCTGGCGTAAAGATCGCCGTGTGGCCCGTGGCGCCGAGGGCAAACACCGCGCCATCCGCGCGCAGAATCGCCGGCCCGACTTCGCCGGATGCCACGGCTACGCCGGATGGGTCGACGAGGTCGTTTGCTGCCGGCACCGGGTTGTCCGCGCGCCACGTGCCATTCACAAAGCGTTCCGTCTGCGGATGCCCGGTGCAATCGATGGCCAGCACCGAGCCGTCCGGCAGCAGCGTCCAGCTCTCCCCGCGCGCCTTGCGGTTTACCTTGCGTCCAGTGGGTCGCCACGCATTCTGGGCCGGATCGAACAGCGCGCACTCACCGGTCTCGATGTTGCCCAGCAGCACGGTCCCGTCCGGCAGCACACAGCACGGCGCATCACCAATCACCGTCCAGCCATCGGGGGTCGGCAGATCGGTCCAGGCGTCGGCGACGGGATCGTAGATTTCCGCGGCGCACAGATTCGATGGCGTGTTTGGATTGTTCGAGAACTTGCCTCCGGCGACGAAGACGCACCCGTCCGCGAGCACGGCGGACGCGAAATATAGTCGGCGGTGGCGTGCCTCGGCAGCCTTGGTCCAAGTCCCACCCGCGTAGTCGCCGCTGACAAGGGGCCGCAGCCGCCACCAGCTTGCCGAGGAGATATCCTGCGCGAACAGCGCCCCGTCGGTCAGCAGCAGAACGGTTCCGACGTTGAACGGCGCATCCTCGACGGCCGACCAGCTACCCGGCATGGCGTTCCTCCTGGGCGCCGGCTACGGCCGCCCGGCAACCGTTATTGGAGAACGTTACTCAGCAACATAAATCGAGATGCCTCCGATGAACAGCCAATTCTGCGGCCAGGAAGGCAGGATATTCACCAGACCGAGCGTCCAGCAACTGTGATGCCGCCGTGATCGTGGCGCAATTGCCGTTAGTGTTAACTGCCCAGCGCGGCAGTCTCTTCGACGCTTCCCGCGTCACGAGCACCTCGCACCGTCGCCGTTTGACACTGTTGCAGGCGGACAAATGGCAGCTTTTTATACGACTAACCTTCGCCGGTCGCGAGGAAGCGAGCTGTTCATCCCGCGGGCAGAAACGGTTTCGCAGCGTTGATGACGCCTTGCGCGGCGGTCAGCAGGCCGCCTGGGTTGGCGGCGGCGCCGACGATGGCGGTCGCGAGGGCCAGCAGAGACCCAAGGAAGTTGGCGGCGGCGGCGATGTCCGCGATCACGGTGGCAGCGGTTTTGGCGTCCGCGGCGGCCTGGGTGAGCGTGGCGGTCAAGCCGGCCGCGCTGGCGATTACGGCATCGACCGCGCCGCCGGTGAGTTGTTCAGCGGCGAGCCGCAGCTGGCCCTGCTTGTCGAGCACGGCCTGCTGCGTGGCGGCGTCCGGCGCATTCTGCGCCTGCTGGTTCAAGGCATCGGCGGCTTGGTTGAACGTGCTGGCGAGCGTTACCTGCCAGGGTGTATCGTTCATCGGTGTTATCCTTTCTGCTCGCTGACGTTCGGGTGGATCAGAGCTTGTTCACCGCAGTGTAGGCGGCGGCGACGTCGGATAGCGGGCCCTGCACCTGGTTCCACGTCGCCGTCGTGAGGACCCCGCCTGCGGCTGACGCCGCGGTGAGCGTGTTGTAGGCCTTTTGCAAGTTGCTCAGCGCGGACAGATAGGCTTGCGCCGCGGCGTGCAGGTTGGCGGCTTGCACCGGCGTCAGCAGCGTGCCGTTGGCCAGCCCGACGGCCAGCGCGGCGGTGGCCCTGACGGCATTGGTTTGATTGGGCCGCTGACTGGCCGAGATGATGATGTTCAGATGCTCGGTCAGCGAGCTGTTATAGGCTTGCAGGTCGTCCGAACTTCCCGCGGTCGCGCTGAGGCCATATTGCACGACTGAGGTCTCGACAACGATCGCGGCCAGGAAGGCGTCGTGGCCGCTTTTCAATGCGTTGGCGATGGCGGTTTCGCGCGCGGCGGTGGTGGCGACGTCAACGACAAGCTTGGCGAGAGCGCCGGCGGCACCGGCGTCGGCGGCACTGATGTTGAGTTGCGGGAAGGCCTTGGCAAAGGCGGTCAGGTCGGTGCCGAGTGCGTTCGCCGTGGCGGTCTGGGCGGCACTAGGCTGCGCAGTGGCAGCAGTCTGGCCAGCGCTGATTTGCGCCGCGGTGGCGGCCGGTTTCGGCAGAGTGGCAGCGCAGAATTCGGCGCCGATCGGGGTCGTGGGGGCAGCGGGGGCCGCGGCCGCAGCAGGCGCCGGAGTTTGGGTGGCAGGGCCAGAGGTGGCGGACGATGTGCCGCCGGCGGTGGCCAGCGCGCCCAGGGCGGACATGTAGCCGATCATCGCGGCATGCAGATTGTCGAGGGGGAGAAGCTGACCGCAGCGTCTCGCGGTTTCGGCGATTCCTCCGGAGATCAGTGCGGGGTTCGGGCTCGGTTCCAGTCGCAGGAGGTTGGCTTCGTCGGTTGGAATATTGGCATAGTTCAGCAGCAGGGCATGATAGGACGCGGCGGGTGGGGCGGATAGGGCGAATTTCTGCACCGCCGTGGGGTCAGTGCAGCCGACGGTGAACGATAGCCCCACGATCACGGCGATGATGCGTTTCATTTCTTTGGTCTCCCTAAGCCCGTTCGCTGCGTGAGTATGTCCACTCGTTGACTTCTCGAAAGGAGGGCGTGGGACCGTCTAACAGAACATACCTTGTTACCCGCCCCATCTTCGACACAGACTCTCCGTGGCGTTGACCGCCTGAACTGACTATAATCCTGCCCGTGTGCTGCGAGTTTCCCTCTTCTCCTTGCCGCGACCTCATCCACCCACACGCCGCTCGCAACATTGTGTACGGGATACCTGCGCTTCCCTGTGATGCAGATCACACCCTTGCGCAATATTTTGGTCTGGCCACGAATCGCCCGGCATGATAACTTTCGCACGGTGCGTGAGACGCTTGTGCCTGCGACGCCTGCACGGCCACGTCTTCGGTCAACGCTCCAGGAATGTCCGCCTTGCGTCAGCGGGGACTGCCCGCTTGGCGGCCGGCTGCGTTGCGGACACCAAGCCTCTTGCTGTCACCACCAACACGATCGACTGCCGCGCCGCGACCCGATCGATCAGTCGCTCCGCTGCCCGCGCGGCAGATTCCGCAAAATCCGAAACAGCCAAACGGCCACCGCGTCCTTTGCGTTCATTTGCGGTTGAAACGCCTCGCGTTGCCGCGTCCGTCGCCACCCGGAGTACAGGAAAGATTTCCTTGACCCCCTCGCCCGTTCATGCTACGTTCCAAAAACTCAACCCACGGAGCGCTCACAATGAACCCGCCCCCCACCGAAACCCCATCCCTCCCGCTCGGCCCCGCGACCCTCGCCGCCATGCGCAGCGCGACCCTCGACGCCCTGCCGTCGCGCCCGGGCGCCTCCGACGCGGAAAAAGCCGACCAGCGCGACGGCGCCCTGGAAATCCTCGCCGCCCTGGCCCCGCGCGACCCGCTGCAGGCGGTGCTCGCCGCCCGCATCGTCGGCGCGCACTACCTGGCCATGGACTATTTCCGCCGCGCCGCGCGCGACGACCTGCCGATCGATCTGCACCACCGCACAGTGGCCAAGGCGGTCGCGCTGTGCCGGATCATCGACCGGGCGATGCGCGATCTCGCCAACCGCCAGGGCATCCCCGTGTTGCGCCCGGCGGCCCGCCCGGCCCCGTCACCCGCCGCCCGCCCGCAGCCGGCGCCCAACACCGCCCGCGCAGCCGCGCCGCCCCACCCGCCGGTGCCGGAGAGCCGCCACGAACGCCGCCGCCGAGAGCGCGCCGAGCGGCACCTTGCCGCCGCCCAGCGCCGGCTCGGCCGCGACACAACCGCCGCGGACAATGCCATGCACCAGCGCCTGCAAGCCGAGGTCGCTGCCCTCGCGGCGGCCACCGCCAGCGCCGTCGCGGCGTAATCGGGGGAACACACCCTATGCACCGTGAGACAACGCCACCCGGCACGGCAAGCCACCAGCATCGGAGTAGCTGAAAACCCAGCCCAGCACCCACAAGCCGCCCCTATCCGGCACCCATCGCCAGCAGCCGGCGCAACGTCGCGGCGATCGCCCGAAACGCCGGGCACGCCCGCACGTCCGGCGCGCGCGGATGCGGCAGTTTTCCCCCGATCAACGCCTCGACGCAGGCCGACCGCGCCGAGAACACCGCGATGCGATCGGCCAAGAAAATCGCCGCGTTGATCGCCTGCGTCACCAGCACCGCGGTGCAGCCGGTCTGCACCCAGATGCGCTGCAACTCCAGCTTCAGCGCGTCGCGGGTCAGCGCGTCGAGCGCGCCGAACGGCTCGTCGAGCAGCAGGATCTCGGGCTCGACGGCCGGCCCGCGTGCGATGGCGGCGCGCTGTCGGGCAGCGCCTGGGCGACGAAGCGGTTGCACCGCGTCGGCCGGCTGCGTCCGCCGGGCCACGGGCCGTCCCCAAGGTCTGTGGATAAGTTTGTGGGGGAATGCCCAGCGATGGCGTCCTGACCGGCCGGTTCCCTGGCCGCCAATCGGATTGCACAAATTTCACTCAAAAACCAACTTATTGATTTTGTTGAATATCGCCCTGTGGAAAGTGTCATACGATTAACACATTCCGCCATCTCGCTGAAATGTGCCGCCGCGCCGTCAGCGCGTGGACAAATCCGCCCGGCGGCGCTCGATCTCCACCCCGGCGGATGCTGCATCCGCGAACACATCCAGCTTCTCCACCCGCACCCGCGCCAGGTGCACCCGAGAATCCGCCAGGCAGGATTCGGCGATCCGCTCGGCCAAGGTCTCGACCAGCATGACGTGCCCGGCGGCGACGATGGCCCGCACCGCGTCGGCCACGCCCTCGTAGTCCACCACCCGGCGCAGGTCGTCCCGCCCGACGCTGGGGCGTGACAGCGCGCGGGCGCCGTCGTCCTCCACGCCAAGATCGACGTTGATCCGCACCCGTTGGGGGGCGGCGTGCTCGTGCGGGTGCACGCCGATGCTGGCCGGCAGCACGAGGTCGCGCAGGAAGACGTGGCGCAGACCGCGGGCCGCGTCGGCGATGCGGGGATGGTCCATGGCGGGCTCCTACTCGTCGTCCGGCGGGCCGCTGCGCGCCGCGCCCCATTGCAGGTGCTGGCCGCCGTCGAGCGCGATCATCTGTCCGGTCATCGCCGGCAGGCCCAGGATGGCGACCACCGCGCGCGCCACCTCGTCCGGGCTGGTGCCGTGGCCGAGCGGTACCGAGGCGGACTGCTTGGCATATTGCGCCTCGGTCTGCAGCGCGTTGGGCAGCGCCGGGCCGGGGCCGATCCCGTTCACCCGGATGCGCGGCGCCAGGGCCAGCGCCATGCTCTGGGTCAGTGCCCATAGCGCGGCCTTGGACACGGTGTAGGACACGAAGTGCTGCGTCAGCGACCAGACCCGCTGGTCGAGCATGTTCACCACCACGCCCTTCGGCCTGCGGGGGCAGGCGGCGGGCGAATGCCTGCATCAGCACGAAGGGCGCGCGCAGGTTGGGCTCGAGGTGCCGGTCCCAGGAGGCGCGGGTCGCATCGTGCCACTCGTCGCGCTCGAAGACGCTAGCGTTGTTGACCAGCACGCCGATCGGCCCCAGCGCCGCCTCGGCCGCCGGCAGCAGGGCGGCGACCTCGGGCTCGCGGGCCAGGTCGGCGTGCAGCGGGATGGCGTCGCGACCGCGGCCGCGGATCTCGCCGCAGGTCGCCTCGGCGTCGCGCGTGCTGGTGTGGCTGTGCACGGCAACCGCGAAGCCCGCGTCGGCCAGGCCGAGCGCAATGGCCCGGCCGAGCCGACGCGCCGCGCCGGTCACCAGGGCGGCGCGCGGAATGGCCGGTGGGATTCCGGGGGGGATGGTCGAAGCGCTCGGCGGCGCGGTCGGCTCAGCCATTGCCGGTTGGTGGCTGCGGCGTGGCGATCTCGAACAGCCCCGGGTCGAAGCTGCCGCCAAGCTCGACATTATACAAAGTCACCCGGGTAACTTTGCCCTGCGCGTCCAGCACGGTCCATTGCCGCAGCGCCAGCGGGTTGTCCGCGAAGATCAGCGTCAGCGTGCCGTCGGACGGGCTGGCGGTGCGCACCAGGCTGACCTGGATCTGCCCCGGCTCGCGCTGCATGCCGGTCACCGTCACGTCGCCTGACAGCGTCACCTTGTCGGCCAGCAGCATGCCGAGCGGGGTCTGCGACAGCAGCACGTTGCTGGTCTGGTTGAGCTTGCTGTCATGGAACACCAGCAGCCCGTGCGCGGCGACCAGCACGAACGGCGCCGGCGGGTCGTACTGGAAGCGCATGCGGCCGGGTCGCTCCAGCCAGGCGGTGCCCTCGCTGAGGCCGCCGTCGGGTGCCACCTGCAGGAAATGCGCCTTCAGCGTGCGCAGGTTGTTCAGATAGGCCTCGATGCGCACCAGGTCGGCGCGATCCTGCGCGGTGGCCTGCCACGCGGGCGGGCCCGCACCCCGCGCCCGGGTGAAGCGGGACGCGGCGAGCAGCAGGGGCAGGGCAAGCAGGACACGGCGGCGCATGCGCCCTACATGGCATCGCGCCATGGCGGATGCCAGCTTGGGGTTTTCACCCCGGCGTTCGGCGCGGCGTATCGCGCGGCGTTCGGCACGACGCCCGGGCGGACGCGGCGGGCGCGGCGTGCGGTGTAGGGCGTGGCCGGCACGGTTTGTCGTGTAGGGCGTGGCGGGCACGGTTTGTGGTGTGATGGGCGGAAGGGGGGGCGCCGGCCGGTGCTTGGCAAGCGCGCTTCGCTCGCGCAGGATTCCACGGTCCCGGGCAGGAGAATACGCATGGTCGCCGTGCTGCACAGTTTGACGTCCACCGATGCCGAAGCCGAGGAGTGGCGGCTGCGCTGCGACATGGCGGCGGTATTCCGCGTGTCGGCGCGGCTGGGCTGGAACGAGCAGATCGGCAACCACAACTCGGTGATGCTGCCGCAACGTTCTGCGGGTGATCCGCCGCTGTTTCTGATCAATCCGCGCGGGTATCTGTTTCAGGAGCTGACGGCGAGTTCGCTGATCGTCTGCGGCCTGGACGGGCACGTGCTGCGCGGCAGGGGCGAGCTGCGCAAGGTGGCGTTCCACATCCACGCGCGCCTGCATCTGAAAAAGCCCAACGCGGCGTGCATCGTGCATGTGCATCCGCAGTATCTGACCGCGCTGGCGCTGCTGGAGGACCCCGGTTTCGCGCTGTCGCACCACAACAACCTGTTTCTCAACGATCGTGTCGTATACGATACGTGGGCGACCGCGCCGGTGGGCGACAATGCGGAAGGCGACCGCATCGCCGACCTGATGGGCGACAAGACCATCATGGTGATGGGGGCGCACGGCGTCACGGTGGTGGGCGCAACGGTGCACGAGGCGTTCGACGAATGCTACATGGCCGAGCGGACCTGCATGTATCAGATGACCGCGATGGCGACCGGGCAGAAGCTGCGCCATCTGCCGGAGAGCTCGCGTCGGGGGTGGACCGGACCTTGGGGTGAGAAGATCGATGCGCGGATGCACCTGGATGCGTGGCGGCGCATCCTGGACCGCGAGGAACCTGACTACGCAAGCTGACGAAGCAGCGTCGGACGCCAACGTACAGGTGCCACGCGAAGCATCGCGGGGCGCAGGGCGAACTCCCCTCTGGTCGGATGGCAATGCCGATCGACCGCCCGGGCATCACGAGCCTGGCACCGTGCTCGCCGGCGTCAAGGACGCTGCGCGCCGCCTCCGGCGGTGGCCTGCGGCCCATCCTTGACCCCGGCTCCGCGCGGTGCCCGCTGAAGCCTCAGGTCGGGACGGAGAAACGGTCCCTTCAGTCGAACCGAGAAACTGGAACGCAACGATGAAATAGGCTTGAGAGAAAGATAAAGGGCGGAAAAGCCAACGCCCCCGGGCGCTTGACCCGGGGGGCAGCGCATTCCGCCATCTTTTCCTGCTGACAAGAAAGTGGCGGAATGCGCTGCGCTGTTCCGCCCTACCGCAGCTCCGTTGCCGGCGGACATCAGGCGATTCCATGTAAGGCATGAGCGGCCCCGGGCCGTGACGCGCGTGCGGCCGTTTGACCTGCATCCTGTGCAGCACTGCCTTGCGCCCGTGGGACTGGCTCGCTAGCATCGTCTGGCGCAGCCGCGTCCGCCCCCTCGCCCCGGGCTGGAGCGCTGTGGAAGTGCCGGGCGGACACGTGGAACGCCGTAAGGGGCGATCTCGTTCGTGCCGAAACCAACCGCGGTGGCCTCGCCGCCGCGTTGCCGCGTGCGCCGTGCCGTCTCGTGCCGTGCCGTAGGTCGACAAGACCGCCGACAAGAAATCGTCAAGGAGGGACTTCAACGATGAACGACGCCGCGGGCTTCGCAACTGCCACTGGATCCGTTCCCTGGTATCGCGAGCCGACGAAAGACCAATGGCTGGCCTGGGTCGCTGGCTGGCTTGGGTGGATGCTCGATGCGTTCGACTTCACCATGTTCCTGCTGATCATGGTGCCGATCTCCAAGGAGTTCGGCGTGCCGCTCACCGCCGTGGCGTTCGTGCTGTCGGTGACGCTGTGGCTGCGCCTGGTCGGCGCAGTGACCTCGGGGTGGTTCGCCGACCGGATCGGCCGGAAGACGCCGCTGATGGTGTCGATCCTGCTGTATTCGCTATGCAACTTCGCGGCCGGGTTTTCGCCGACCTTCATGTGGCTGTTCCTGTTCCGCGGCCTGCTCGGCCTGGGCATGGGTGGCGAGTGGCCGGCGGGCGCCGCGCTGGCGATGGAATCCTGGCCGGCCCGCTCGCGCGGATTCATGAGCGGCATCCTGCAGGGTTCGTGGAGCCTGGGCTTCCTGATCGCCAGCCTCGTGTATGGCCTGCTGTTCAACACGATCGGCTGGCGCGGCATGCTGTGGATCGGCATCCTGCCGGCCCTGGTGGTGATCTATGTGAGGTTCTTCGTGAAGGAGCCGGCGGTCTGGACGGAAAACCGGGCACAGCAGCACGCGGAAAATCGCCAGATGCACACGCCGCTGTTCAGCATCTTCAAGCCGGCCGTGCTGGGCAACACGCTGACGGCGTGCTGGTGGATGATCAGCGGGTTCATCGTCTACTACTCGATCAACGCGCTGTTCGCGACGCATCTGCAGAAGGACCTGAACCTGAGCCCGGCGCTGGTGGCGACACCGGTCGCGCTGGCCAACCTGCTGGCGTTCCTGGCGATGGGCTTCTGGGGGCACCTGGCCGACCGCATCGGCCGGCGCTGGTCGATGATCATTCCGGCGGTGTGCGCGATGGTCGTCACGCCAATCTATCTGCTGTCGCACGACCTGACGGTGATCATCGTCGGCTTCACCGTGCAGGGCCTGTTCGGCCAGGCGATCTACGGCCAGAACCCGAGCTATCTGGCGGAACGCTTCCCGACCGAGGTGCGCGCCACCGCGGGCGCCTTCGTCTATCACCTGGGATCGTTCGTGGCCGGGTTCATTCCGCTGATCCTGACCGGGATTGCCACCAACTTCGGCGTCGGCTTCGGCATCTCGATGCTGGTCGGCACCATGTTCGGGGCGATCAGCTTCATCTTCGCGCTGCTCTGCGGGCCGGAGACGAAGGGCAAGGTGCTGGATCCGAAGCTGGTCCTGGCCTGATCGCTGCCCGCCGTCCGGCGATCCGGCGTTGTGCCGGGTCGTCGGGCGCGGGATCGCGTGGTTGGGCGGAATGGCGACGGCCCCTCGACGTACTGACGGGTCCGACGCGGCTGGACGTAGGGCGGAACAGCGCAGCGCATTCCGCCAGCAGCGTTGCGTTGTCCATCATCGACCTTGGCTTGGATCAAAGATGGCGGAATACGCTGCGCTTTTCCGCCCTACGTCTTGTGGTGCGTTGATCCCGGCGGGGCGAAAGTCTCCGGCGCCCATTCAGGGCGCGCCGGCGAGCGAGCGAACCAGCGACGCGGCATTTTCGAGGCGCTCGGCCTGCATCACGTGGTCGATGATCGCGTCCACCCGCGCCGCGGCGATGCGCCGTGATGCCAGCTTGCCGAACTTGCCGATCACGTCCTCGGGGCTGGCGAAGGCGTGTTCGCTGCCGTGCGGGGCTTCGACGGTTTCCTCCAGGATCGTGCCGTCGCGCAGCTCGACGGTGACGTGGACCATGTGACGATAGCGCGCACCGCGCGCGGTGATCGACGGGTCCTCGGCGACGGCGACCCTGGCGGCGATGCGCATGCGGTCGGGGTCGGCGACCTTGGCCTCGGTGAACTGATCGACGAACACATCGCCGTCGCGCAGCAGCGTGGCGATGCAATAGGGCAGGTTAAGCTGCGCCGCGGTCATGCCCTGCGGGACGTAAGGCCAGCCGGCGTGGTCAGTCGTGACGCGTGAGCCGCGCACCAGGATGCGTGCCACATCCTCGGCGCCGAAGGGATGACGGGCCTGCAGGGTGCGGAGCGCGTCGAGCGTGGTGTGGTTGCTGCCGACGCAGGAATAGAATTTGAGCGCGATGCGCAACGTCTCGAAGCGCGCGCCAAGGCCGGCGGTGAGTTGCGCCCGGTCGAACCGGTCGGTGGAGCGGGAGAAGGTGGTGCAGAAGCCGCCATACGGGTTCTCGAACACATCGACGATGCCGGTGAAGCCGCTCTGCGCCAGCAGGGCGGCATAGAGGCCGCTTTGCGCCGCGCGGCCGGCGTGCATGCGTTTCACCATCGCACCGAATTGCGCGGCCATCAGACCGGACGACTGGGTGCCGGCGATGCCGAGCGCGTGCACCACCTGGTCGTGCGGCAGGCGCAGCGCCGCCGCGGCGCCGGCGCAGGCGGAGAACACGCCCACCGTGGCGCCGGAGTGCCAGCCCTGGCCGATATGTTCCGGTCCCATGCACATGCCGACGCGCGGGCCGATCTCGTAGCCGGCGACGCAGGCGGCGAGGAAATCGCGGCCCGACATCAGCGGGTTCAGCTCGGCGAGGGCGAGAACCGGCGGCAGGGTGACGGCGCCGACATGCAGCACGCCGACGCGGTGCACGTCGTCCAGCTCGAAGCTCTGCACCAGGGTGCCGTTCACCGGGGCGGCGTGCGGGGCCGACAGTTTTTGGCGCGTGCCCCAGATGGTGCAGCCCGGCGTGGTGTCCACGCGTGCCAGCGTGTCGAGCAGGATGCGGCTCCAGGGGAGGTCGGCACCGAAGATCGCGCAGCCGAGCGAGTCGAGGATCAGCAGCTTGATGCGCGCGATCACCTCGGGCGGGATGGCGTCATAGTGCAGGCCGGCAACGAAGTCGGCGATGCCTTGGGTGTACGGATTGTCGGTGGTCGAGTGCAGGTCCACGTGGTGTCCGATCGGTTGCAAGGCAGTGCGAAGTCAGGCCACGACTGCGTACACCTCTCCCGCCCTTTGCGGGAGAGGTCGCGGCGCCCTTGCGACGCGGGTGAGGGTCGTGCCGCGGGCGCTGCCCTCACCCTCGGCGCTTCGGTTGGTTCGCTTCGCGACCCAACCGCGTTGGTCCGCTTCGCGGCCCAACCCCGCCAAGAGCGGGAGAGGTGGACTCTAGGCACTCTCACGGAACATATGGACGGGATCGCCGGCGCAGACGGGAGCCGTAAATGGGCGAGGGTAGTGCAGACATCAGACGGGCGGCGCCGGCGGATGCCCACGCGATCCGCGAACTGACGCGTGCGGCCTACGCCAGGTGGGTGCCGGTCATCGGACGCGAACCCAAGCCGATGGCGGCGGACTATGACGCCGCCGTACGGGATCATCTGATCGATCTGCTGCATGTCGGCGGCGAGCTCGTCGCACTGATCGAGACGATCCTCGCGGCCGATCACCTGCTGATCGAGAACGTTGCGGTCGCGCCGGCATTCCAGGGGCGCGGGTACGGCCGCACGCTGATGGCGCACGCCGAGCAACTGGCGCTGTCACTCGGGCGCACCGACATCCGGCTTTATACCAACAAGCTGTTCGACGCGAACGTGCGGCTGTATTGCCGGCTCGGCTACCAGGTGGATCGCGAGGAGGCGTTCACCAGTGGGATTGTTGTGCACATGCGCAAGGCGCTTTGAGGCATCCGACACCCAACGGAACGCGCCCCGCGCAGTCGGCGGAATGCGCTGCCCCCCGGAACAAGTCCGGGGGCGTTGGCTTTTCCGCCCTACGGTCCGACGGTCGTGGTGCGTCGGTTCTTGACTGCGTTAGCGGAACGTCGGCGGCGTGTCGGGCGGCGGGGCGACCGCGCCCGGCGTCACCGACGCCAATAGCCAGTCGCGAAACAATGCGATCTTCGGCGTGTCCGCGGTGTCCTCCGGCGCGACGACGTAGAAGCCCGCATCCGCCGGCAGCACCAGGTCGAACGGCACCACCAGCCGGCCGGCGGCGATGTCCGCCTCGACGAAGCGCGTCCGGCCGAGCGCCACGCCAAGCCCGTCCACCGCCGCCTGCACCGCCATGAAGCTCTGATCGAAGCTCAGCCCACGCCGTGCCGCGATCGAAACTGGCAGCCCGGCGGCGGTCAGCCAGAGCTGCCAGTCCTCGCGCGAGATGGTGGTGTGCAGCAGCGTGTGGTGCGCCAGGTCCGCCGGCTGGCGCAGCGGCCTGGCGGCGCGCAGCAGCGCCGGCGCGCATACCGGGAAGATGTCCTCGGCCATCAGCCAGCGTGCGCGCAGGCCCGGCCAGTTGCCACGGCCGTAGCGCACCGCCATGTCGACCTCCTCGCGCCGGAAGTCGACCAGGTGCGCCGAGGTGGTGATGCGGACCTCGATGCCCGGATTGGCGTCCTGGAACGCGGCGACGCGCGTCACCAGCCATTTTGCGGCCAGCGAGGCGGTGGTGCTGACCGTCAGCAGCGAGTCGCGCGCGGGACGCTGCAGCCGCGCCGTTGCCTGGCGCAGTTCGTCGAACGCCGCCTGCACCGAGGGCAGGTAAGCGGCGGCCTCGCGGGTCAGCCGCAGCTCGCGCGTGCGCCGCTCGAACAGGGTTGTCCCAAGCTGCTCCTCCAGCCGGCGGATCTGATGGCTGATCGCGGTCTGGGTGACGTGCAACTCGGTCGCGGCGCGGGTGAAGCTGAGGTGCCGCGCCGCCGATTCGAACGCCCGCAGGCCATTCAGCGACGGCAGGATCAGCACCATCGGACTTCCTACACATGATATTAGCTCATGCGTAGGGTGACAAACCATCCTTTGTCAATCGCCGCTCGAGACGCCAGTTTGCGAGCCAATCCCGCACCCAAGGAGGGGCGCTATGAACAGCCTGATCCACCCTGGACTGACACATTTTCATCCGTCGCCGCGCGCGGCCGATGCCCGGAGCACCTCACTGCTGGCGCGCGCTGCCGCGACGCTGCGGATCTGGCGCCGGCGAATCCGCGAGAAGCGGGCGCTGGAGCGGCTCGATGAGCGCGACCTGCACGACTTCGGCGCCTCGTACTCGGACGTCTATGCTGAGCTCCGCCGGCCGTTCTGGCGCGCCCCGCCCGCGGTCTGACGCCCGCCGGCCGACGCCGCGCCCGATCCTGTTGCCCCTGCCCCCAGCCAAGGAGCTGACGCACAATGACCATGCAAACCGACCTGCCGCACGTCGAGGCGGAGCTGAACTACCTGGCCGCGACAGCGGAACGGCCGCGCAACTACACCTATGATCCGCCGGCCGGCATCCCGCGCTCCAACACCACGCGCGATACGCACCGCGTGCCGATCCACGATGCACGGCCGGTCGCGTCGGACATCACGCTCGACCGCGAAGGCTTTGCCGTGCTGCACCACGCCAGTGCGGTGCGCGACTTCTACGACGAGGACGAACTGCGCCGCGTCTACTACGGCGAGGCCGAGCGACTGATCGCCGCGGCAACCGGCGCCAAAAAGGTGTTCGTGTTCGACCACACGCTGCGCCGCCGCGTGCCGGGCGCGCAGGATCGTGCACCGGGCGCGCCGCGCCAGCCCGCGACCGGCGTGCATGTCGATCACACCGAGAAATCCGGCCCGCAGCGCGTGCGCGATTTCTTCGGCGACGAGGCGGACGAGTTGCTGCGCGGGCGGGTGCAGGTGATCAACCTGTGGCGGCCGATCCGCGGCCCGCTGCAAGACGCCCCGCTGGCGGTGTGCGATGCCACCACCGTCGCGCCGGACGATCTGGTGCCGGCGGACCTCGTGTATCGCGATCGGGTCGGCGAAACCTATGGCGTCACCTACAATCCGGCGCACCGCTGGTACTACGTGCCGGACATGCAGCCGGACGAGGCGTTGTTGTTGAAGTGCTACGACTCGGCCACCGACGGCCGGGCGCGCTTCGCGCCGCACACTGCGTTCGAGGACCCGACCGCGCCCGCCGACAAGCTGCCGCGGGAGAGCATCGAGCTGCGGACGCTGGTGTTTCACGAAGCGTAACCGGCGGCCTGTCATGACCCGCCGCCGGGTCGGCCCGCAGGGTCGCCCGAGGGCGGGCTCCGCGGACCACCGACGTTTGCCTCGCTTGCACCAGGTAAAGACGTGGATGCCGGCATGCGCCGGCCTGACGTGGGGGACGCTCCGGGCGACGAGCCGTCGCCCTGCCGGTGCGGGGCCGCCGGGCGAACGTCCCCCCTACAGCAGCCGGCGCGCCTCGGCCGCGTCGGCCGCGATCTGCGCCTTCAGCGCGTCGAGGCCGGCGAACTTGCGCTCCTCGCGGATGTAGCCGTGCAGGCTGACGGTGATCTCGGCGTCGTACAGATCCGCGTCGAAGTCGAAGATATTGACCTCCAGCCGGCTCTCCGGCCCGGCGTTGAAGGTCGGCCGGCGGCCGATATTCGCCACCCCCTTGTGCACCGCGCCGTCAGCCAGCCGCGCCGTCACCGCGTACACGCCGCGCGCCGGCTCCAGATGCCGGCCCAGCGGCACGTTGGCGGTCGGGAAACCGATGGTCCGTCCGCGCGCGTCGCCGTGTGCCACGATGCCGCGGATCGCCCAAGGGCGGCCCAGCTCGGCCGTCGCCCGCTCCGGGTAGCCGTCCTGCAACGCCCGGCGGATGCGGGTCGACGACAGCGGCCCCTCGGCATCCGCCACCAGCGGCACCGGGGCGAAGCCCATGCCCAGCGCCTCGGCCCTCTCGGCCAGGAAGCCGACCCCGCCGCCGCGGCGGCGCCCGAAGGCGAAATCCTGCCCCGAGGTCAGGTGCCGCGCGCCCAGGCCGGCGTGCAGCACCTCGGCGACGAACTGCGCGGCGGTGATCAGGCTGAATGCGTGGGTGAACGGCAGCTCGTACAGCAGCGTCACGCCCAGCGCGGCCAGCGCGTCGGCCCGCTCGGCGGCGAGCGTCAGGCGGAACGGCGGGTCGTCGGGGCGAAAATATTCGCGGGGATGCGGCTCGAACGTCAGCACCGCCAGGGGCGCGTCCGGGCGGGCGCCGTGCGCGGCCCGCAGCAGGTGCGCGTGGCCCAGGTGCACGCCGTCGAAGTTGCCGAGCGCCACCGACGCGCCTCGCGCGTCCGCCGGCAAGCCCCGCCAGTCACGGAAGATGCGCATCACGCGCGCGAGGGCACCTGGACATAGGCCTCGCCCTCGATCACCACCTCGTCGCCGACGGTGCAGGTGGTCTTCAGGGTCGCCCGCTTCTTCTCCGGGTTCAGCGCCGTCACCTCCACGGTCGCGGTCACGGTGGAGCCGATCTTCACCGGGGCGGCAAACCGCAGCGACTGGCGCATGTAGATCGTCCCGGGGCCGGGCAGGCAGGTGCCCAACACGCCCGAGATCAGGCCGGCGGACAGCATGCCATGCGCGACGCGCCCGCCAAACCCTGACTGGCGCGCTGCGTCCTCGTTCATGTGCACCGGGTTGGTGTCGAGGGAGACCGCGGCATACAGCAGGATATCGGCCTCGGTGATGGTCTTGCCGAGGCTGGCAGTCTGGCCGATCTGCAGGTCCTCGAAGTAGGTGCCGGTGGTCATTGTGGTTGGCGTCCTGGCGCGATTGGGGAGGCGGCGGACGTTCTGGGCGAAGCGGGCGGGCAAATCAACCGCGTGGATTGCACAGGTGGCCAGCAGCCGGGCCAGCGCCTATATGCCGCTACACCCGACAGGAGGTCCGGCCATGCGTCGATGGGTAACTCCGCTGGGCGTTACTGCGCTGCGGGCCGCGCTGGGGCGCACCGCGGTCGCGGCCCTGCTGCTGATGGTGCCGTTGGCCGCCACTGTCGCCTGGGGACGGCCGATGGACGGGCCGCTCCAGCAGGAGTTGCTGGCGCTCTACGACCGCTACAACAAGGATATCGCCGCCGGCAACCTGGACGCGGCGCTGGCGTTGCGGGCGAGCACGGTGCGAACTGCGCTGGAACAGCAGCTCAAGACGCCGAAGGACCGGGACGACTACCTGGCCGGCGCCCGCGATCTGGTGCCGACCCGGCTGGAAGTGCGCCACGCCAGCGTCGACGACTCGACCGAGCGCGCGCGGCTGATCGCCTGGGCCGATAAGGCCACGTCGTCCGGGCAGGCGCAGAACGAGCTCGACATCGGCTTCGTCCGCGAAAATGGCACCTGGAAGCTGGGCGACCTCGTGCTGGGGCCGGGGCCGGCCGACATCAAGCACTGCAACACCGGCTACGAGCCGATCAGCGCGTATGACACCAGCCATCCGGTGTCGCTGGCCGGACGGATCGAGCGGGTGGACTTCATGCCCGACCACACCCTGGTCGTGGTGCTGTCGGGCACCTCGGAGACCTGCGCGTTCATGCCCGATCGCGCGGTGTTGCAGCAGCACGGGTTGGATCCGGCGATTTTGCAGCCCTACCGGATTGCCGAGATCGCCGGCGTGGCCAACCGCAGCGACCCGCAGAAGGTGATGGTCAACAACATCACGGTACACGAGGAGGAGTGACCCGGCGGCGGATGGTTGGCGCGGCGCCGCCGACTTAAGGACCTGAGGTGAAACAAGTGCGTCAATCCCATGCGCGGCACACTTCTGTGTCATGGCCGTCCCCGGGCGCTTGACCCGGGGATCAAGCCCGGCCACCCACGACTGTCTTTGTTGAGAGCTACAAAGTCGTGGGTGACCGGGCCCGATCCCCGGGTCAAGCGCCGGGGACGGTCATGACACGGGATGCTACGACCCAGGCCGATCGATTCGGTTATTCCGTCTCAGGCCCTAAGCCGCGGCCGGATCACAGCCCGTGCTATCTGGGAAGCGCCGCGATATCGCGGCAGATGCCGAGCACGCGCAGGATCAGGACCGGCGTCGTCGCGCGATCGACCATCGGCTACCGGCGCAGCACGGCCCGCAAGCGCACCGGCTGGTCGGCCGGGATGGCGGACGTTAGCCTGTCCTCCGGTCATGCATCGCAGCGGAGAGCCTCATGGCACGCAGCATCGCCGTCGGCCTCGGGCTGATGGAGTTCCCGTTCAGTGGCCCGGCCGGATTCTGGCGCTGGGTCGATCTGTGCGAGGCGGGCGGGGTCGATTCGCTGTG
Source organism: uncultured Alphaproteobacteria bacterium (assembly GCA_963773345.1). GTDB lineage: Bacteria > Pseudomonadota > Alphaproteobacteria > Acetobacterales > Acetobacteraceae > Palsa-883. The sequence continues at coordinate 24,053 of CAVZBG010000014.1, forward strand.
GCAGACCGACCGGCTGATCAGCCGCCAACCGATCCTGGAGTGCATGACAGCGCTGGCCGCGATCGCCGGGCGGACGCGGCGGATCAAGTTCGGCGTCAACGTCGTGTCGCTGGCGATGCGCGACCCGGTGCTACTGGCCAAGCAGTGCGCGACGATCGACGTGCTGTCGGAGGGCCGGCTGCTGCCGGGCTTCGGCATCGGCAGCCCGCGCGGGCCGGAGTGGCAGGCGCTGCACCTCGATCCGGCGACGCGGGGGAAGCGGACCGATGAAAGCCTGGAGATCATCCGGCGGCTGTGGACCGAGGACTCGGTCGACTTCGCGGGGGTGCATTACCGGCTGACCGGGGCGTCGATTTCGCCCAAGCCGGTGCAGCCGGACCTGCCGATGTGGATCGGCGGTTCCTCGGCGGCGGCGATCCGGCGCACGGCGAAATATGGCACCGGCTGGCAGGCGGGCGGCGAGAGCGTGGCGGAGATCGGCCCGGTGATCGCGGCGATCCGCGACGCGGCGATCGCCGCCGGCCGGCCGATCGACGAGGACCATTACGGCGCCGCGTTCCCGTTCCGCTTCGGCCGCGCCGACGATCCGGGCATGGCGCGGGCGATGGAAAACTATCGCGCGCGCACCGGGCGGGATCCGGCGACGATGTTCGCGGTGGGCGACGCCGGGACGATCGTCGAGCGCATCGCCGCGTTCGTGGCGGTGGGTGCGTCGAAGTTCATTCTGCGCCCGGCCGGCGGAGATGATGCCGATCTGCTGGATCAGACGCGCCGGCTGATCGAGGAAGTGCTGCCCGCCGTGGCGGCGCGCTGGCCGCGGCCGGCCACGCTAGCGGCGTGACGGCGAGCTGCGCCGACCAACGTTATGCTACACACCGCGGCGAGAGCGGAGGCAGCCATGCCAACGACGGTAACCGACGATCCCGTCCTTACGCGCTTTCGCAAGGCGTTGGATGCGATATATGGTGACCGGATCGATCGCGTGGTGCTGTTCGGTTCACGTGCCCGGAACGATGCGCGCGCCGATTCCGACTATGACGTCGCGGTGTTCCTCAAGTCACTGTCCGATCGATGGGCGGAATTGGATCGACTGGCAGCGCTGCGGGTTGAGATGATCGACGAGACTGGCGCCTTCTTCGATGCGAAACCCTATCCGGTGACCGCCTATCTGGAGCGAACCCCCCTGATGCATGAGATTAGGCAGGAGGGGATCGACTTGTGACGGCGGAGACGGACAGCTACCTGGCAAAGGCCCGCGAACTGCTCGAGCAGGCTGATGCCATGCTGGGCATCAGTCTCCATGAAGCTGCGGGACGCACCGCGTATCTCGCGGGGTTTCACGCCGCACAGGCGCTGATCTTCGCGCGCACCGGCAAGGTTCTGAAATCCCATCATGGGGTACATACCGAATTCCTGCGCCTGACAAAGGACGATCAGCGCGTTGACCCCACTTTGCGCATGTTCCTGTCGCAAACTTATAATCTCAAGTCTATCGCCGACGACGAAACGGGCCCTGGCGCCAGAATATCCGTCGAGCGGGCGAAGACAGCAATCGCAACCGGGCGCCGTTTCGTGGCACTTATGACGACGTTGATCGCAGCCGGCACGAGCGGCCGCTAGCCGAGCTTCGTCGCAGCGGCGGCCTGCCACCGCATCCGCCGTCAAATCTGCGAGTAGCCCGACCCGGCGGTATCGACCCCGCGCCCGTGCGCCTCGGTGATCAAGCCGTACTCCAGCAGGATCTGCTGGCTGTAGGTCACCCGTCCGTTCACCTTCTCCGCCGGCTCGGTCGCCAGCAGCAACGTGGCGCGCGCCAGCAGGCTCGCCGGCTCGCCGCGCGGGTCGTCCATGCCGCTGACCAGTTTGTGGAACACCGTGCCCGGCGTCGGCACCACGCGCGACGGCGACACCGCCGCGACGGTGATCCCGTCATACTGCGCCACCTCCTGTGCCAGCCCCTGGGTGAAGCGCTCCAGCGCCGCCTTGCAGGTGCCGTACAGCACGCCGCCGCGCACCGTCTTGTCGGCATACGGCCCGCGCCCCGGTCCGATCGCCGCCCCCGAGCTGATGTTCACGATCGCGCCCGCACGCCGCGCGATCATGTCGGGCAGCACCGCCTTCGACAGGATGAATGGCCCGTGCACGTTGACCGCAAAGGCGCGCATCCACAGGTGGGTCGGATACTCGGCCGTCGGGATGTAGTAGGTCAGCGCGGCGTTGTTCACCAGGATATCGATGGGCCCATAGGCACCGCGCGCCGCGCCGACCAGTGCGACGCAGTCGGCCTCGGACGAGACATCGGCGGTCACTGCGGTTGCCTCGCCTCCGGCCGCACGGATCTCGGCGACGGTGCCGGCCAGCGATCCGCGCAGCCGGTGATCGCCCTCGTGGTGCGTGCGCGCCGCGCAGACGACCTTGGCGCCCTCCGCGGCGAACAGCCTGGCGATCTCGTGGCCGATGCCGCGCGAGGCGCCGGTGACGATCGCCACCTTGCCGGTGAGCCTGGCCATGAGGTGTTCTCCGCTGTGGGTCCGCGAGGCAGATACGCCGAGGCTGGCCTGACGCCAAGCGCCGTCCTGGTGTAGGCTGCGGCCGACCAGCAGCGCGAAGGGGAGAGATCATGCAGCTCGGCACATTGCTGCCGCTCGGCGATATCGGCGGCGATCCGTCAGTGGTGCGCGACTACGCGCAGGGACTGGAGGCGCTGGGGATCGACTTCCTGGAGGCGCCCGACCACGTGCTGGGCGTGAACGCGGCCAGCCGGCCGGACTGGGACCTGAGCCGCAACACCTCGGCCGATCTGTTCCACGATCCGTTCGTGCTGTTCGGCTTCCTGGCCGGCTGCACGCGCCGGCTCGGCTTCTCCACCGGCGTGCTGATCCTGCCGCAGCGGCAGACCGCGCTGGTGGCGAAGCAGGCGGCATGCCTGGACGTGCTGTGCGGGGGAAAATTCCGGCTGGGCATCGGCGTGGGGTGGAACGAGGTGGAGTTCGTCGGGCTGAACGAGGACTTTCACAATCGCGGCCGGCGGTCGGCGGAACAGGTGCAGGTGATGCAGGCGCTGTGGGCGCAGCCGCACGTGACGTTCAAGGGGCGTTGGCACACGATCGACGATGCCGGGATCAATCCGCGTCCGGCGTCCGGCCGCGTGCCGGTGTGGTTCGGCGGCCATCACGAGCAGACGCTGAAGCGCATCGCGAAACACGGCGATGGCTGGATGCCGAACGCCTTCCCGCCGGACCAGAGCGCGCTGGATATTTTCGCGACGCTGCGGGCACTGACCCGCGCCGAGGGTCGCGACCCTGCGGCGGTCGGCATCGAGGTCTGGACCTCGTGCGGGGCCGGCAGCGAGGCTGACTGGCGCAAGGAGACCGCGTTCTGGAAGGCGGCCGGCGCGTCGCATATCTGCCTGACCACGACATTCAACCGCCGTCACCATCATCGGATCGCCGGACGCACGCTGGCCGATCATCTGGCCGCGGCGAAGCGCTATCGCGAAGCGGTGGGCGATTTGTTGTAGGCGGGCCCACGCGATTCTCCCCCTCCCCTTGAGGGAGGGGGTTGGGGGGAGGGGTTGGTGCCAGGAGGTGTACCCGTAGCATCGTGCCGCTGGACCCCTCCCCCCAACCCCCTCCCTCAAGGGGAGGGGGAGTATGCTGCGGCGCCGCCTTAACCCTTGCCGAACACCGGCTTGCGCTTCTCCACGAACGCAGTCATCCCCTCGCGCTGATCCGGCGTGCCGAATAGCGACAGGAACAGCGCGCGCTCGTAGCGCACGCCCTCCACCAGCGTCGTCTCGAATGCACGGTTCACCGCCTGCTTCGCCATCGACACCGACACCGGCGAGAGGCTGGCGATCTTTTCGGCGATCTTGATCGCCTCGGCGACGAGTTGATCCGCCGGGAACACCCGCGACACGAGATTGGCGCGCTCGGCCTCGGCCGCATCCATCATCCGCGCGGTCAGGATCATGTCCATCGCCTTGGACTTGCCCACCGCGCGCGTCAGCCGCTGCGTGCCGCCCGAACCCGGAATGATCCCGAGGTTGATCTCCGGCTGACCGAACTTCGCGGTGTCGGCGGCGACGATCATGTCGCTCATCATCGCCAGCTCGCAGCCGCCGCCCAGCGCGAAGCCGGCCACCGCGGCGATCACCGGCTTCTTCACCTGCAGGATGGTCTCCCAGCGGCTGATGAAGTCCTCCTGGTAGGCAGCCGGATAGGTGCGGTTCTGCATCTCCTTGATGTCGGCGCCGGCCGCGAACGCCTTCTCGCTGCCGGTCAGCACGATAGCGCCGATCGCCGGATCGGCGTCGAACGCCAGCAGTTGCGCGGCGATCTCGGCCATCATCGCGTCGCACAGCGCGTTGAGCGCCTGCGGCCGGTTGAGGCGGATCAACCCGACCCTGCCGTGGGTTTCGACCAGGATGGTGTCGTAGGTCGCCATCGTTCGTCTCCGTTGCTGAGTTGCCGATCGTACACCTCTCCCGCCCTTCGCGGGAGAGGTCGCGGAGCACTTGCGACGCGGGTGAGGGTCGTGCACGCGGCAAGGCCCTCTCCCGCAGGCGGGAGAGGTGTAGGGGCGTGTCCGCCTACCGCTGCATCCGTGGGCAGCAGAACGTGCTGCGGCCGGACTGCACGATGCGCTTGATCCCCTGGCACACCGGCTTGCCCGGGCAACGCTCGCACTTCTCACCCTCGTGGCCGTAGACCTTCCAGGCGTGCTGGAAATAGCCCAGCTCGCCATCCGGCTGCACATAGTCGCGCAGGCTCGACCCGCCCGCGGCGATCGCCTCGGTCAGCGTGTTCTTGATCGCCGGCACCAGCCGCGCCGCGCGCGCCCCGGGAATGGTGTGCGCCGAGCGCAGCGGGCTGATCCCGGCGCGGAACAGCGCCTCGCAGACATAGATGTTGCCCAGCCCGGCGACGATCTTCTGGTCCAGCAGCGCCGCCTTGACCGGCGTGCGCTTGCCGGCCAGCGCCTCGGACAGGCTGGCCACGCTGAACGCCGTGTCCAGCGGCTCAGGCCCCAGCTCGGCCAGCAGCTTGTGCGCGTCCTCCTGCGCGGTCGGCACCAGATCGACCGAGCCGAACCGGCGCGGGTCAACGAAACCGACGCGCCAGCCCTCGTCGGTCTCCAGCACCAGGTGCTCGTGCGGCGTGACCTCGTTGCGCCCGGCCTTCTCGATCAGCATGCGGCCGGACATGCCCAGGTGCAGCAGCACGCTGTCGCCGCCGTCCAGCCGCATCAGGATGTATTTGCCGCGCCGGCGGAAGCCCAGCACGCGGGCGCCGGTCAGCCGGCGGGCGAGGCCCTGGGGCAGCGGCCAGCGCAGATCGGGCCGATGCGCCGCGGCGCGTACGATCCGGTGCCCTTCGAGCCGAGCCCGCAGGCCGCGCATTACTGTCTCGACCTCGGGGAGTTCCGGCATGGGCGTCGGGCACGCTATACCTGCCCCCGATGAGCGACAACCACGCCACCACCGACTTCGGCTTCCGCCAGGTGCCCCGCGCGGCCAAGGCCGGGATGGTGCGCGCGGTGTTCGCCAACGTGGCGCCGCGCTACGACCTGATGAACGATCTGATGTCGCTCGGCGTGCACCGGGTGTGGAAGCGCATTTTGCTGACCGCGCTCGACCCGCGGCCGGACCGCGCGCTGCTGGACCTGGCCGGCGGCACCGGCGACATCAGCTTCGGCTGGAAGCGGCTGGGCGGGGGAAACGTGCTGCTGAGCGACATCAATCCCGCCATGCTTGAGGTCGCTCGGGACCGGGCGCTGAATCGCGGGATCGTCGAGGGGCTGGATTTCCTGGTGGTCGACGCGGAGCATTTGCCGCTGCCGGATGGCGGGTTCGATCGCGTGTCGATCGCGTTCGGGTTGCGCAACTGCACCGACAAGGACGCGGTGCTGCGCGAGGCGCGGCGCGTGCTGAAGCCGGGCGGGCGGTTCTTCTGTCTGGAGTTCAGCCGCGTGCAGGTGGCGGCATTGCTGCCGGTATACGACGCGTGGTCGTTCCGGGTGCTGCCACGGCTGGGGCGGTGGGTCGCAAAGGATGCGGACAGCTATCAGTATCTGGTGGAGAGCATCCGGACGTTTCCGGACCAGGAACGGCTGGTCGGAATGATGCGGGATGCGGGCTTCGCGCGCGTGGAGGTGCGGAACCTGTCGGGCGGGATCGCGGCGATCCATTCGGGGTGGCGGTTGTGATCGACGATCCTCGCGTAGGGCGGAAAAGCGCAGCGCATTCCGCCACTCCGCGGCGGCGGAATGCGCTGCGCTTTTCCGCCCTACACGTACGACGCGTGCATGAGGGCAACCAGGCGGGCGAATCATGAGCAATCTCGCGGGCAAGCGCGTGCTGCTGATCGTTCCGGGTGGCATCGCGGCATTCAAGATCCCCGATCTGATCCGCCTGCTGCGCGGCCGCGACTGCGGCGTCACCTGCGTGCTGACGCAATCCGGCGCGCACTTCGTCACGCCGCTCACCTTGCAGGCTCTGACGGAAACCAAGGTCTACAGCGACCTGTTCTCGCTGACCGACGAGAACGAGATGGGCCACATCCAGCTTTCGCGCAGCGCGGACCTGGTCGTGGTCGCGCCCGCCACCGCTAATATCCTGGCGAAGATGGCCGCCGGTATCGGCGACGACCTGGCGACCACGCTGCTGCTGGCCACCGACAAGCCGGTACTGGCAGCCCCGGCGATGAATGTGCGCATGTGGCTGCACGCGGCGACGCAGGCCAACATGGCGCTGCTGGCCGCGCGCGGCGTCGTCGTGGTCGGGCCGGACGAGGGCGCGATGGCCTGCAACGAATACGGCCCCGGCCGGATGTCCGAACCGCCTGCCATCGTCGCGGCGATCGAGGCGCTGCTCGCGCCGTCCCGCCCGCTTGCCGGCAAGCATGCCATCGTCACCAGTGGACCGACGCACGAGCCGATCGACCCGGTGCGCTACATCGCCAACCGCTCCTCCGGGCGGCAGGGGCACGCGATCGCCGCTTCGCTGGCGGCATTGGGCGCGCGGGTGACGCTGGTCAGCGGGCCGGTCGCGGTGCCCGACCCGCCCGGCGTGACCGTGCTGCACATCGAATCGGCGCAGCAGATGCTGGCGGCCTGCCAGGACGCGCTGCCCGCCGAGGTCGCGGTGTGCGCCGCCGCGGTGGCCGACTGGCGGGTGGCCAGCGCCGCCGCCGGCAAGATCAAGAAGATCCCCGGGGCCGCGCCGCCGACGCTCGAGCTGGTGCCCAACCCGGACATCCTCGCCACGCTCTCCGCGCCGGGGGCGCGCCGGCCGCGCCTGGTGGTCGGCTTCGCCGCGGAGACCGACGACCTGCTGGCCAACGCGCAGGCCAAGCGTGCCCGCAAAGGCTGCGACTGGATCGTGGCGAACGACGTCTCGCCGGCGACCGGGATCATGGGCGGGGTGGAGAACGCGGTGCACCTGATCACCGCCGACGGGGTAGAAGACTGGCCGCGCATGGCCAAGGATGAGGTGGCGCGGCGGCTGGCCGCCCGCATTGCCGCGGCGCTGGCGTGAGCGGGGCGGCACCCTGGACCATCCGCCCGCTGACGACGGCGGACCTGCCCGACTTCCGTGCCGCGCGGCTGGAGGCGCTGCGGCTGCATCCGCGCGCCTACGGTAGTTCGTATGAGGAGGAGATCGACTACACGCTCGACGACTTCACGGCGCGTTGGCCCGACGCGCCAGGTGTGATGCTTGGTGGATTTGTCGAGGATCGCCTGATCGGCTTTGCCGGATTGCAGGTGATGCCGAAGATCAAGCTGCGGCACAAAGGCTTCATCTACACCGTTTATGTCGACCAGTCGTTCCGTGGCGGCGGGTTGGCGACCGCGCTGGTCGAGGCGGCGATCGCGGCCGCGCGGCAGGCCGGGCTGCGCTACGTCTGGCTCACCGTCGCGGTTGGTAACGACAGCGCGCGGCGCATCTATGGTCGGCTGGGGTTTCGCACGTTCGGCATCGAGCCGCGCGGCCTGCTGGTGGACGGCGAGTTCGTGGACGAGGAGCTGATGCTGTTGGATCTGGATTGATCCGGCATCGCGCGATCGTGGAGGACCGATGAACGTGGTGATCCAGGTGCGGCGGCTGCCGCACAGCGAGGGACTGGCGTTGCCCGCCTATGCCACGCCGGGCGCCGCCGGCATGGACCTGCTGGCCGCCGTGACCGCGCCGGTCACCATCGATCCGGGCAAGCGCGCGCTGATCCCCACCGGCCTCGCGATCGCCTTGCCGCCGGGCTTCGAAATGCAGGTGCGCCCACGCTCCGGCTTGGCATTGCGCAACGGCATCGTGCTGCCGAACAGCCCCGGCACGATCGACGAGGATTATCGTGGCGAGGTGCAGGTGATCCTGCTGAACGCCGGGGATGCGCCGTTCACCGTCGAGCGCGGGATGCGGATCGCCCAGGCGGTCGTTGCGCCGGTGGTGCGGGCGGAGTGGCAGGAGGTCGAAAGCCTGGACGACACCTCTCGCAGCACCGGCGGCTTCGGCAGCACCGGCGTCCACGCCTGAAGCGGGTTCATTGAGTTGGACGAACACCTCTCCCGCTCTTCGCGGGAGAGGTCGCGGAGCGCAGCGACGCGGGTGAGGGTGTTGTAGCGTGCACCACCCTCACCCGTCTCGCTCCGCTCGCCGACCTCTCCCGCGAAGAGCGGGAGAGGTGTACAAGCCTAATTCCGCGGCAGCCGCGCCACCTCCGGTGCGTCCGGATTCTGCGCCCGGTGGCGCAACAAATGATCCGCCAGCACGCAGGCCAGCATCGCCTCGCCCACCGGCACGGCGCGAATGCCGACGCACGGGTCGTGCCGCCCCTTGGTGGTGATCTCCGTCTCCTGCCCCGCGCGATCCACCGTCGCGCGCGGCGTCAGGATCGAGCTGGTCGGCTTCACCGCGAACCGTGCGACAATCGGCTGGCCGGTGGAGATGCCCCCCAGAATGCCGCCGGCGTTGTTCGCCCGGAACATGACCTTGCCGTCGTGCATGCGCATCTCGTCGGCGTTCGCCTCGCCGGACAGCGCCGCGGCGGCAAAACCCGCGCCGACCTCCACCCCCTTGACCGCGTTGATCGACATCAGCGCCGCCGCCAGGTCGGCGTCCAGCTTGCCGTAGATCGGTGCGCCCAGGCCGGGCGGCACGCCGTCGGCGACCACCTCGATCACCGCGCCGGCCGAGGAGCCGGCCTTGCGCACCGCCGCCAGATAGTCTTCCCACGTCTGCGCCATGACCGGGTCGGGACAGAAGAACGGATTGTTGTCCACCTCGCCCCAGTCCCAGCGCGCGCGATCGATCGGGTGCGGGCCGATCTGCACCAATGCGCCGCGGATGCGCACGCGCTCGCCCAGCACCTTGCGTGCCACGCCGCCGGCGGCGACCCGGCTCGCCGTCTCGCGCGCCGAGGCGCGCCCGCCGCCGCGGTAGTCGCGGATGCCGTATTTCAGCTCATAGGTCAGGTCAGCATGGCCGGGGCGGAACTTCGCCGCGATGTCGGAATAGTCGCGCGAGCGTTGGTCGACGTTGTCGATCTGCAACGCGATCGGCGTGCCGGTAGTCAGCCCCTCGAACACGCCGGACAGGATGCGCACCTGGTCGGGCTCCTGCCGCTGGCTGGTGAACTTGCTCTGGCCCGGCCGGCGGCGGTCCAGCCAGGGCTGGATGTCCGCCTCGCTCAGCGCCAGGCGCGGCGGGCAGCCGTCGACCACGCAGCCGATCGCCGGCCCGTGGCTCTCGCCCCAGGTGGTGACGCGGAACAGGTGGCCGAAGGTGTTGTGCGACATGCGAGGCGACTGCTCCTGGTTCTCCTGTCGCCCCCTCCCCTTGAGGGAGGGGGATGGGGGGAGGGGTTCCCGGGCACGGGGCTTACGTTCGTCTCTCGCATCGACCCCTCCCCCCAGCCCCCTCCCTCAAGGGGAGGGGGAGTGCGTTTCAGTCATCCGCCGCCGCTGCCCTCGACGATCGCGATATCCGGCGCGGCGGGGTTCTTCATCCCGACGATGTGGTAGCCGCAATCAACGTGATGCACCTCGCCGGTGACGGCCGAGGCGAGATCGGACAGCAGGTAGACGCCGGCGCCGCCGACCTCCTCGATCGTGACGTTGCGCTGCATCGGCGAATTGAGCTGGTTCCAGCGCAAAATGTAGCGGAAGTCGCCGATCCCGTTGGCCGCCAGCGTCTTGATCGGGCCGGCGCTGATCGCATTCACCCTTATGCCGACGTCGCCCAGATCGGCCGCCAGGTAGCGCACCGAGGCCTCCAGCGCCGCCTTCGCCACGCCCATGACGTTGTAGTGCGGCGTCCAGCTCTCGGCGCCGATATAGGTCAGAGTCAGCAGGCTGCCGCCCGCCGCCATCATCGGCACGGCGCGCTGGCTGACCGAAACGAACGAGTAGCAGGAGATGTCCAGCGCCTGCAGGAAGGCCGTCCGCGGCGTATCCAGGTAGCGGCCGCGCAGATACTGCTTGTCCGCATAGGCGATGGCGTGGACCAGGAAGTCGAGCCGGTCCCAGCGCTGCCGCAGCCCATCGAAGCTGGCGTCGATGCTCGCCTCGTCCGTGACGTCGCAGGGAAACACCAGGTCGGAGCCGACCGAGGCCGCCAGCGGGCGGACGCGCCGCTCCAGCGCCTCCCCCTGGAAGGTGAAGGCGAGCTCCGCACCCTGTGCGGCGCAGGCGGCGGCGATGCCCCAGGCCAGCGAGCGGTCGTTCGCCACGCCCATGATCAGGCCGCGCTTGCCCCGCATCAGCGAGCCCTTGGGCCTCAGGGTGCCTTTGGCGGGGGCACGGTCGGTCATATCGGTCCTCGGCATTGCTGGTCGGCCTGGTATCGATCTCGTGGCACAGCGACGCGCCACGGGGCAAGAGGGCGACGATCCCGGCGCCGCCGCGCCCCCGCGAAGAACCCGGGCGAAGAACTTGACTTGGCGCGCGCCGGCCAAGACACACCTTGGCGCGCCTCCGGCGCGACAGCACAGTGCGCTTGTTTGCAGGAGCCGACCATGGCCAATCCGAGCCCATACGACGCCGACCCGTTCATCCAGTTCCACGCCTGGATGGCCGAGGCGATCGAGCACGAGCCGACCGAACCGAACGCGATGACGGTGGTGACCGCGACGCCGGACGGCCGGCCCTCGGCGCGCGCCATCCTGCTCAAGGGCGTCGATGACCGCGGTTTCGTGTTCTACACCAACAAGGAGAGCCGCAAGTCCGCCGAGCTGGCGGTCAACCCGCGCATCTTCCTGCTGTTCCATTGGAAATCGCTGGCCCGGCAGATCCGCATCGAGGGCATCGCGGAAGACGTCACCGATGCCGAGGCGGATGCCTATTACGCCAGCCGGCCGCGCATCTCGCGGCTGGGCGCCTGGGCGTCGTCGCAGTCGCGCCCGCTGGCCGAGCGGGCGGAGCTGGAGCGGCGGTTGGCCGAGTACGAGGCGCGCTACCCGGGAGAAAACATCCCGCGTCCGCCCTACTGGTCGGGCTACCGGGTGATCCCGGAACTGTTCGAGTTCTGGCAGGGCATGGAGTTCCGCCTGCACGACCGTACCGTCTACACGCGCGCGCCCAGGACCGCCCCTGGGGGCTGGACGATGGGAAAACTGTTCCCGTGAGCCGGTGAGCATCCCCGCCGAGCAGCGCGAAACCGCCGCGTTCCTGCGCACCCTCGCCGGCCGGGAGCCGGTCGAGACGCATATCTCGGCGGTCTACATCGGCACCGATACCGTCTGGAAACTGAAGAAGGCGGTCCGGCTGTCATTCCTCGATTTTTCCGAGGTGCCGGCGCGCCACCGCTTCCTGCTGCGCGAGCTGGAGGTGAACCAAGCGGCTGCCCCGGAGCTGTACCGCGACGTGGTCTCGGTGATCCGTCAGCCGGACGGCACGTTGGCGCTCGGCGACGGCCTGCCTCCCGGGTCGCAGGTGGTGGATTGGGTGCTGCGGATGGCCCCGGTTCCGGCGGCGGACTTTCTCGACGTCATCGCGGCGCAAGGCGGCCTGACGCCGGCCCTGCTGGACGCGCTGGCGGATACGGTCGCCGCGTATCACCAGGCATTGCCGCCGGTACCGGGGGTCGACTCGCCTGCGGCGATGCGCGCCGTCGCGCAGGGCAACGCCCGCGCGGCGCATGACGCGGGGCTGCCGGACGACCGCATGCGCACCTGGCTCACGGTAATCACCGCACGAATTGCGGATATTGCCGCCTGGCTCGCGCGGCGTGCGGCGAATGGCTTCGTGCGTCGCGCGCACGGCGACCTGCACCTGGGGAACCTCTGCCTCTGGCGCGGTCGCCCGGTGCCGTTCGATGCGATCGAGTTCGACGAGGCGATCGCAACGATCGACCTCGGCTACGACCTGGCGTTCCTGCTGATGGACCTCGATCATCGGGTGTCGCGAGGCGCGGCGAACCGGGTGCTGAATCGCTATGTCGCGCGCACCGGCGACGCCGCGCTGACTCGCGGACTGCCGGTCTTCCTGTCGATGCGCGCGATGATCCGCGCCCAGGTCGAGGCAAGCCGCGGCAACCGGGACGTCGCGGCTGCCTACCTGGAGCGGGCGAGCACCTATCTCGCGCCCGCGCCACCGGTGGCGATCGCGATCGGCGGGCTGACCGGCACCGGCAAGTCCACCCTGGCGCGGGCGCTGGCGCCAACGCTGGGTGGCGCGCCGGGCGCGCTGGTGCTGCGCAGCGACGAGATCCGCAAACGCCAGCATGACGTCGCGCCGGAGCAGCGCCTGCCGGAGAGCGCCTACACCCCGGCCGCCAGCGATGCCGTGTTCGCCGAGCTGGCAACCCTCGCGGGCAGCGTGGCGGCGGGCGGCCACGCCGTGATCGCGGACGCCATGTTCCTGCGGCCCGAACAGCGCGCGGCCGTCGCGCAGGCGGCAACCCGCGCCGGCGTGCCGTTTCTCGGGCTGTGGCTGACCGCGCCGCTCGATGTGCTGGAGGCGCGGCTCGCCGCCCGGACGGGCGACGCCTCGGACGCCACGATCGCCGTGCTGCGCGCGGCGGCCCGCAACGACCACGGCGGCGGAGACTGGCTGGCGATCGATGCGCGCGATGCCGGTCAGGCGTTGGCCCAGGCGTTGGCAATCGCGCGGCAGGCGCTACAAATGCGGTTTGGGTCGCACAGCGAACGACAGCCGTGCTAGAAACGCAAACCTGACCCGCACGGGAGGAGTAACAAGCCATGGCCATCCGGAAGCTGCTGCTGCCGCTGACCGGCACCGCCGCCGGCGAGGCGGCACTGACCACCGCGCTGATGATCGCCCGGGCCTGGAACGCGCATGTCCTCGCCCTGCACGTCCGCGTCGACAGCCGGGACGTCGCCCCGCTGGCCGGCGAGGGCCTGTCGGGGGCGATGATCGAGGAAATGATGTCGGCCACCGAGAAGGAATCGAGCGAGCGCGCCCACGCGGTGCGCTCGATGTTCGACCGTTTCGTGGCCCAGCAGGAGGTGACCCTGGCGGAGGCGCGTCCCGGCGCCGACTGTGCCACCGCCAGCTTCGCCGCGGTGACCGGACGCGAGGAGGACCTGGTGGCGCAGCAGGCCCGTCTCGCCGACGTGACCGTGGTGCCGCATCCCGACGCCGGCGAGGATGTCTCCTCGTCCGACGCGCTGCACGCCGTGCTGTTCGATTCCGGCCGGCCGGTGCTGGTCTCGCCACGCACTGCGCCGAAATCCATCGGCGACGCGCATATGTCTGGGCTGGAACGGCACCGCCGAATCCGCCTCGGCGGTGCAGGCGGCACTGCCCTGGCTGCAGCGCGCCGAGGCGGTGCGCATCCTGTCGGCCGCGGGCTACCAGCGGCGCGGCCCGGCGGCCCCGGAGCTGGCGGCCTATCTCGCGCTGCACGACGTGCACGCCGATATCGTGATGTTCCAGCCGATCAATGGCGTGGTCGGCGCCGGGCTGCTGGCCGCCGCGCGCGATTTCGGCTGCGACCTGCTGGCGATGGGCGCTTATTCGCACTCGCGGCTGCGCCAGCTTATCCTGGGCGGCGTGACGCGGCACGTGCTGGAGAACTCGGCGTTGCCGGTGATGATGAATCGGTAGAGCGGGCTCACGCCGGCTGGATCCACGTACACCTCGCCCGCTCTTCGCGGGAGAGGTCGGCGAGCGCAGCGAGACGGGTGAGGGTCGTGCCGCATGCACCCCCCTCACCCGCGTCGCAAGGGTTCGCGCGACCTCTCCCGCGAAGAGCGGGAGAGGTGTACGGGATCGCGGCAACGGAACGGAACGCGGACCATGGACAAGGCGCCCGCCTCGCCTCTGGCGACCTATCTCGCGCACCTCGAGCAGGGCCGCCTGGCCTACCAGTTCAGCCCCGACGCCAACGCGCCGGTGTTCTTCCCGCGCGTGATCTGCCCGAAAACCGGCAGCACCGACCCTGGAATGGCGGATCAGCGCGGGACTCGGCACGGTGCACGCGACCACCGTGGTGCATCCGCAGCAGGGCGCGCCGTACAACGTGGCGCTGATCGACATCGACGAGGGCTTCCGCATGATGAGCCGGGTGGAGGACGTGCCGCCCGAGCAGGTGCGGATCGGCATGCGGGTGCAATTCCGCGTGCACCGGCCGGGCGGCGACGAACCGCCCTGCCCGGTGTTCACCCCGGCGGAGGCAGCGTGATGCGCGGTCTGCCACGCGGCGGCGCGGCGATCGTCGGCGTCGCCGAATCCGATCTCGGCGCCGTCGCCGACGCTGATGAGCCCGATCGACCTGATGGCGCAGGGCATCCAGCGCGCCCTGGCCGACTGCGGGCTGACCCTGCCCGAGGTCGACGGGCTGTTCTGCGCGACGACCCAGGCGCGCACCTCGGCCATGTCGCTGGTGGAATATCTCGGCCTGCCGAACGCCTACACCGATTCGACCATCGTCGGCGGCTCGTCGTTCGAGATCCATGTGGCGCACGCGCTGGCGGCGATCAGCGCCGGACTGTGCTCGGTGGCGGTGATCGCCTATGGCAGCACGCAGCGCACGGTCGGGCGGCGGGCCGCCTCGGTGCGCGAATACAATCCGTACGAAACGCCGTTCAAGCCGTTCCTGCCGGCCACCGCCTACGCGATTGGCGGCCTCGCGCCACATGCACCAGTTCGGCACCACCCGCGAGCAGCTTGCCGAGGTCGCGGTGGCCGCGCGGCAATGGGCGCTGCTCAATCCGGCGGCGTGGGAGAAAAAGCCGCTCACCGTCGCCGACGTGATCGCCGCGCGGCCGATCAGCGATCCGTTCACCGTGCGCGACTGCTGCCTGGTGACCGATGGCGGCGGCGCGGTGATCATGACGTCGGTGGAACGGGCGAAGACGCTGAAGAAGCCGCCGATCTACGTGCTGGGTTGCGGCCAGTCGATCACCCATGCAACGATCAGCTTCATGCCGGACCTGACGGTCACCGGCGCGGTGGAGTCCGGGCGGCAGGCCTACGCGATGGCCGGCATGAGCGCCGCGGACATCGACGTCGTCGAGCTGTACGACGCGTTCACCCTGAACACGATCCTGTTCCTGGAGGATCTCGGCTTCTGTGCGCAAAGGTGAAGGCGGGCCCTTCATCTCCGGCGGCCGGATCGCGCCGGGCGGCGACGCTGCCGGTGAACACCAACGGCGGCGGGCTGTCGTATTGCCATCCCGGCATGTACGGGCTGTTCCTGCTGATCGAGGCGGTGCGGCAGTTGCGCGGCGAAGGCGGAGCAACGCCAGGTCGCGGGGTGCGAGACGGCGATCGTGCACGGCAACGGCGGCGTGCTGTCGGCGCAGAGCACGGTGATCCTGGGGACGGGGGCGACGCTGTGAGCGCACCGGCGGTCACCACCGGGCGTTGTCTGTGCCGCGACATGCGTTACGAGTTCATGGGCGCGTCGGACCGGGTATTTCATTGCCATTGCGACAGTTGCCGGCGCCATGTGTCATCGCCGGTCGCGACGTTCGTCTGCGTGTTGCGGGACGGATTTCGTTTCACGCAGGGCAAACCTCAGGTTTACGAATACATCGCCCGGCGTGCGACGCAATTTCTGCCCGCGGATGCGGCTCGCCCATCGCGTATGAGGCGGACCGCATCCCCAACGAAGTGCATCTGTATCACGGCACGCTGACCAATCCGGGAGCGATCCGGCCGACCGCGCATGTGCATGTCGCGGAACAGCTCGGGTGGTTCGAGGTGCTCGACGAACTCCCCCGTTATGCCGCGGGCATGCGCGGGGTCAGCCCGATCGGCCATGGTCCGCGCCAAGCGCGAATCGCCCTGTCGGGCCAGTCGAAACCTATCCGGCCAGCATAGCGTCAGACACCCAGCCACGACCGAGGAACCGCCGCATGTCCGTGCTCGACCGCTTCCGCCTCGATGGCAAACGCCTGTTCATCACCGGCGGCAGCCGCGGCCTGGGGCGGGAGATGGCACTGGCCATCGCCGAGGCCGGCGCCGACGTGGTGCTGGTCGGCCGCGACGCCGACAGCCTGACGCGCACCGCCAATGACATCCGCGCCATCGGCCGAAGTGCGTGGCCCCTGCAGGCCGACGCCAGCACACCGGACGGCTGTGAGCGCGCCTGCGCCGCCGCGCTGGCGCTCGGCCCGATCGACGTGCTGATCAACAACATCGGGGGCCGTCGGGTCAACGTCCCCATCGAGGACGAACCGCTGGAGGTCTGGCGGCAACTGATGGACCTTAATCTGACCAGCACGTTCCTTTGCACCAAGCTGATCGGCGGGGCGATGCTGGCGCGCGGCCCGGACCGGCCATGGGGTGGGCGGGTGATCAACATCGCCTCGATCAGCGGACTGATCGCCAACCGCGGCGTCGGCGGCCGGCACTACGAGACCGCAAAGGCCGCGGTGCTGCACTTCACCCGCGTCACCGCGGCCGACTGGGCTCCGCACGGCATCACCGTCAATGCCATCCTGCCTGGTGGATTCATGACGGAACCGAACCAGCGCTGGGCACGCGAGCAGCCGGAGATCATCTCCGCCTTCAAGGCACAGATTCCGATGGGGGACTTCGGCCGTCCGGAGGATCTCGGTCCGCTTGCGGTGTATCTGGCTAGTGAGGCCTCACGCTATATGACCGGCGCCGCATTGGTGATCGATGGTGGCTACACGCTGTGGTAAAGCGGGATGGCAACACGGGCCATGTCCGGCCCGGTCCCAGACTCGGCTTGACCTGCCGCGCCGCGCCCGCGCAACGGTCGGGCGGCGAGAACGAGCACGAATACGAAGGCGCACACCACCGCCCGTGGCCAAATGTGTGAATGCCGGTTGGCCGCGCTGCGGGCTTTCTGCCGGGCAGCCTGCGCCACCCGGCCAAATCTCAAATCGAGGCATCACCGGGCGCTGGCGCGGACACCAGCCGATACAGCATCGCCCGGCGCACGGTCCGGCACTCCAGCTCCAGCGTCGTCGGCACCGTATAATGGGCGAACGCAGCAATCCCTTCAGACGGCAAATAAGCGCGGCCGGGATCGGCCAGCCACACCTCCGCCAACTCCGCCATCGCGCGCAGCCATGGCAGGATGTGCTCGGTCATCGGCGCCTCGTAGCAGACGTCGCCACACAGGATCAGATCCCACCGGCACGCCGTGCCCACCACGTCCGCGACCTGCGTCGCCACCGAGACGCCATTCGCCGCGGCGTTGACCCCGATCGCCGCGGCAGCGAGTGGATCGATGTCCACCGCCTCGACCTCTGCCGCGCCGGCGCGGGCGGCGGCGATCGCGGCAATCCCCCCGCCGGCGGCGAAATCGAGCACCCGCTTGCCGGCGACGCTCTCCGGGTGATCCAGGATATGCCGCGCCAGCGCTTGCCCGCCCGGCCAGGCGAACGCCCAGTACGGCGGATCGACATTGCGCGTCGCCAGCCAGTCCTCGGTCGCGCGCCAGATCGGCGTGATCTCGCTGGCCATGTGCAGCGCGATCTCCGGCACCAGCGCCGCGTGCGACACGACCGTGTTGGCGCGGACGAAGTCCCGCTCATTGGTCAACGTCTCGATGATCCTGGCCCCAGGCGTTCAACATTGTCCGTGTGGCGCGCGAAAACCCGCGTGGCTTCACCTTCGAGGCGAGCCTGAGCGCTGTCGGTGCAGGACCGAGCCTCCCGGCATCCGGGGCGGACAGTCTGGGAAACCATGCAGGAGCGCGGCTCGACCATCGTCACCAGCAACCTGCCGTTCGACGAGTGGGACCGGCGTGTTCGCCTCCGAACGGCTCATCGGCGCCCTGCTCGACCGGCTCGCGCACCATGTTCACATCCTCGAAATGAACGGCGACAGCTACCGGCTGAAGCAAAGCAAGCGGCGTCAGCGCGGCAGCCGCTCCGCGGACACCCCGGATAACCCATCCGAGGGATGATGCCGAAGCGCACTGTGCGCCGGAGGTTTCGTGACGTTACGCTTCGGAGTGGAACCATGCCACGTAAATCGATCTGCGAGAGACCGATGACCGACGCCGAACGGCAGGCACGCCACCGCGCCGCACGCGCGGCTGGTGCGCCGGCCATTCGCACGCGCCGCCCGACCGATCATCGTGGACGGGCCCGGCGCTGGCATGACGCTGTCGCCGAACTGACAGAAGCGCAGGCGCAGTATGCCGCCTGGCTGGAGGCGCTGCCGATCAACCTGCAAGACAGCGCGCTGGCCGCCGCGCTGCAGGCGATCTGCGAGCTCGATCTCGCCGAGCCCCAGGCAATCGACCCACCGCGAGGATTCGGCCCGGATTGATCACTCGGCCCAGCACCTCCGCGTCTCGTGCCGACACCCCTCAACAAGACCCTTGGGGGCGCCATCGCGCCGAAACCCCGGCAGGCCCACGCCGGGCCTTCTGGCGTTCTTCATTGGTGCATTTTTACTCCGGCGCGCCGATGCATTTTCTCTCCGGCGTTGACATTTGGCGCCTTGGGGACGGGAACATTGGGGACGGGAACCCCTTGCAGGACGCTTAGTTCGGTGGCTATCCTGCCTTCGTGCGGCCGAATTGGCCGTTCATCGGGGGGAACCTCGGCTGATACCGCACAATGGTATCAGACGCGCTGCTTCGCTGATGCCTAAAGGTTGGGTGCGCGAGGCTTTCGCGTCTGGAAGGTGTGCAAGATTTGTCGAACCGGCATCGACGGCGACTGGCAGCCGCCGCGCCACCCAAAGCCCTGATCCAGGCCGGACGAACTGGCAGGGTAGGCAAATCGGCGGCGGCCAACTTCGGGTACCGGCCGTCAGCGGAGGGAGGTCTCCCGTGGCAGACAATTGGAGCTCAACCAAGGCCAAAGCGCAGAAGATCCTTGGCAAGGACGTGAAGATCCCCGAGCCCAAATCCCTGAAGAAGGTGCGCGATGATTGGTGGTCCGCCTTCGCCGACTATCAAAAGTCGTGCGGCGACTTGGAAAGCAAGATTCTCGCGCTTCAGAAGGCAGGGGCATCCATTAAGCTCACCCTCAAGCAGTACGGGGACGAGATTGATGACGAGGCCTTCGGCCTCAACGAAAAGAACAAGGAAGACGCCAAGAAGATCAAGGAAGCACACGATATCCTGAAGGGGTGGGCGGACGACCTGGAGAAGGGCATCGACGACGAAATTGACGAACTGGACGAGCTGGACAAGCACGTCATCGACTTCACCAAATACAAGCCGAAGCAGCCGAGTACGTAGACCGTCCAACGCGCGCTGTCAGGGATCGATCGCACCGCTCCAACGGAAAGCGAGCTCCCGATGACCGGAAGGCGGGCGACGCGCCACAAGTGCAGGACGAACCCGCGCCGCTGTCCGAGCGTCGCCGCCTGCTCAGAAGAAAACGCGACGACACCAGGACGGCCGGCCGCATGCGGCCACGGCCGGGTGGTCGTGTATGCAATCAGGGCATCATGCGTATGAGTGGAAACCCGGCCGTCCATTGGTCCAGCCTCAACGATCAGCAGCGTGTAGCCAATATGCTGGATGCGGCTCGGAGGGGCTGGATGTTCGGTTTCGGGGAAAGCGCACCAGACGAAGTCCCCGGCAACGAACTTTGGTGGGGCCGTGCCATCGGTCATATAGGAACGACCATTGGTCTGACTATCCGATTGGCGCGGCGCCGTTGGCCAGCCTGGGGTGCAATATCGACCGGCGAAGGCGTGCCATCGCCCAGCACCGGCGCGCCAGCAGGCCGGCCCGCCAATCCCGTCATCGGCTGAATGCGGTGTTGCCGCACGCCTGGGCTTGTCGACTGATATCGTCAATCTTTCTCGGCATGTTCAAGCAGCAGCGCGAACAGGTCGCACCGTGCCTGATACTCCGAGCCGGTGTCGTCGGGATGCCGGACCACCGTCGCGCCATCGCCATGCGCCCCCGGCGCGACGATGACGCGGGGCTTCATATCCAACGTCTCTGGTCCCATTGCAGCCGGCGTGATCCGCGTTCGTCCGGCTCGCCTCTTCACAGTGTCGTTCGTCTTCATATCGGGAGAATCGGGTTTTCACCGGCCGATGCAAGGAGTCTCCGCAAACGCCGCGGCGGCAATTCTCACACCCACCCCAGCAGGATGGCCGCGCCGACCGCCAGCCCCACCTCGCGATTGGCCCGGAACAGCCGCAGGCACAGCGCCGGATCGTCGATGTCGAGCACCAGCACCTGGCGCAGCAGCAGCGCCGCGGGCACCAGCAGCGCCGGATAGAACCAGAGCGCCAGCCCGGCCGCCCACCCGGCCAGCGCCAGCAGCGCCACCGCTCCCGCGTAGCAAGCCGCCAGCAACGGCGCGGTCCGTTCGCCGAACAGCAGCGCGGTCGAGCCGATCCCGACCAGCGCGTCGTCCTCGCGATCCTGGTGCGCATAGATTGTGTCGAACCCCAGATCCCACAGGATCGCCGCGCCGTATAGCGCCGCCAGCGCCGCATCGATCCGCCCGGTGGCCGCGGCGTAGCCCAGCGGCGCGCCGAACCCGAAAGTGAACCCCATCATAAGCTGCGGCCACCAGGTCACCCGCTTGGCCAGCGGATAAAGTCCGACCAGCACCAGCGACGCCGTCCCCAGCACCCACGACAGCACATTGAGCTGCAGCAGAATCGCCAGCCCGACCGCCAGCAGCGCGGCCAGGAAGAAAAACGCCTGGCGCGGCCGCAGCACGCCGGAGGCTAGCGGCCGAGCCGCCGTCCGCGCCACCTTGCGGTCGATATCGCGGTCCCACAGGTCGTTCACCACGCAACCGGCCGAGCGCATCACCACCGCACCGATGCCGAACAAGACGATCAGCCGCACAGCCTCGACCAAGCTCGGCCGGCCCAGCAGGATCCCCCACAACCCGGGCAGGAACAGCAGCCAGGCGCCGATCGGCCGGTCGAGCCGCGCCAGCAGCACGTAGGGCCGCCAGCCCACCGGCAGCCGCGCCACCCAGCCGTCGGCAATGATGTCGGTGTGGGACGCCATGACTGCTACTCTGCCTGCCGCCATGTCCGGGTCAATCCGCCTGTTCGTCACTGCCGCCCTCGCCCCCGGGGCCGAGATCGCCGCGACCGCCGCCCAGGCTCACTACCTCGGCACGGTGATGCGCCGCGCGGTCGGCGACGCCGTCGTGCTGTTCAACGGGCGCGACGGCGAGTGGGCCGCGCGGATCGTCGCACAAGGGCGCGGCACGGCCAGCTTCGTCGTTGACCGCATGCTGCGCTCGCAGGCGGCGGAGCCCGACCTGTGGCTGGTGTTCGCGCTGCTCAAGCGCGATGCGACCGATCTGGTGGTGCAGAAGGCCACCGAGCTCGCCGTCGCAGCGCTGTGGCCCGTTCTCACCGCGCACACCACCGCGCAGCGGGTCAACCTGGCCAGGTTTCACGCCATTGCCATTGAAGCGGCGGAGCAGAGCGAGCGCCTGACCGTCCCCGCCATCCACGAACCGCGCCCGCTTGCGGTGCTCCTGCATTCCTGGCCCGCCGACCGCCGCCTGTTTGTCGCGGCCGAACGCACCGCCGCGCCGCCGATCGTTGCGACGCGCGAACCGGCCGCGCTGCTGGTCGGCCCCGAGGGCGGCTTCGCACCGGCGGAGCTTGACGCGCTGCGGCAGCATCCCCTTGTTACGGTCATGAGCCTCGGTCCCAGAATTCTGCGGGCCGAAACCGCCGCCATTGCCGGACTGGCGCGGTTGCAGGTCGCAGGCTGGGAATAGTACGGTGATACACAGCCGTCGACGGATGGGAGCTACATGTCCAACCCTGGAGACGCCGATACGACGCCCATCACGTCGGTCCGCCAGCTTGCCGAATACCTAGCCGCCGGCTGCAAGCCGCGCGAGCGGTTTCGCATCGGCACCGAGCATGAGAAATTCGGCTTCCGCCTGCCGGACCTGACGCCACCGCCCTACCTGCCGGCGGACGGCCATCCGGGATCGATTCGCAATCTGCTGGAAAGCCTGGAGCGCAGCGGCGGCACCGGTCCCGACCACGGCCCCATTCTCGACCACGGAAACGTGATCGGGCTGCGCCAGGGCGACGCGGCGGTCTCGCTGGAACCGGCCGGCCAGCTTGAGCTGTCGGGCGCGCCGCTCACCACCCTGCATGACACCAAGGCGGAGCTGGAGGCGCATTTCGCCCAGCTCCGATGTCCTTCGCGCGACCTCAGGATTGGCTTCGCGCCACTCGGCTTCCACCCGGTGGCCACCCGCGAGGCGATGCCGTGGATGCCGAAAGGGCGCTACGCGCTCATGCGCCGCTACATGCCGACGGTCGGGTCGCTCGGCCTGGACATGATGACGCGCACCTGCACCGTGCAGGTGAACCTGGACTACGCCTCGGAAGCGGACATGCGGCGCAAGCTGCTCGTCGGGCTGAAGCTGCAGCCGCTGGCCACGGCGCTGTTTGCCAACTCACCCTTCACCGAAGGTCAGCCGAACGGGTTCCTGTCGTATCGCGCGCATGCCTGGACCGACACCGACGCCCAACGCAGCGGCATCCCGGCGGTGTTCTTCGAGGACGGTTTCGGTTTCGAGCGTTACGCCGAGTGGCTGATCGACGATGTGCCGATGTATTTCGTCTATCGCGACGGCAATTACATCGATGTCGCCGGCCAGTCGTTCCGCGCGTTCATGAATGGGCAGTTGCACAACCTGTCCGGCACCGTGCCGACTATGGGCGACTTCGCCGACCACGTGACCACGGTGTTCACTGACGTCCGCCTGAAGCGCTACCTCGAAACGCGCGGCGCCGACGCCGGGTCGGCGGAGATGATGGTGGCGCAGTCGGCGCTGTGGGTCGGCCTGCTCTACGACGACGCGGCGCTCGCCGCCGCCGAAGCGCTGTCGCAAGGTTTCGGTCGCGACGATGCGCTGGCGCTCCGCGCCGCGGTGCCGAAACATGGCCTTGAGGTCGCTTTCCGGGGTGGGACGTTGCGTGATCTGGCCAAGGAGGTGGTGGCAATCGCCCAGGATGGACTGCGGGCGCGCGGCCGGCTCGACCCGACCGGGGTGGACGAAACCATCTACCTGGCCCCGTTGGAAACAATCGTCGCCGGCGGCCCCACCCAGGCAGAATATTGGTTGGCACGCTACCGCGGCGACTGGCATGGTGACGCCCGCCGCATCTTCGCCGAAGCGGCAATCTAGCTGCAGTAGATAATCATGTACGCAGAAGGGTTTGCAGGCGCATCTAAAGTCCGTACTATGGTGAGGTAATGGCGGACCTCGTGCAGCCGATGCCGAGCCTGACCGCATCGTCCGACACTGCCGGACAGGTGGTGGTGCGGCTGCGGCTGATCGGGCAGATGGAAGCCTGGTCGCTCACCAGCGAGAATGTGCTGCCGCAGGGTCGCAAAACCCGAGCATTGCTGGCGGTTATCGCGCTGTCCGCGCCGCGTCCGGCGCTGCGCGGGCGGCTGGCCGAGCTGTTGTGGAGCCGGCGACCCGAGGAACAGGCCCGTGCCTCGCTGCGCCAGGAAATCCACCGCCTGCTCGAAGCGCTGACCCCGGCGAGCGGCGATATCCTGACCGTCACCCGCGACCACCTGTCGCTGCGGCCGGGTGCCGTCTGGGTGGACGTCGACGAGGTGATGCGCGCCACGGTCGAGCAGCCGGCCTCGCTGTCGCTGCTCGAAGGCGATCTGCTGGAAGACCTGGACGGGATCGACCCGACCTTCGACGCCTGGCTGGCGGCGGAGCGCGAGCGGGTTCGCGACAAGGCACGTTCGGTCGCCGAAGCGCTGCTGCGCACCCAGGTGGAACCCGAGGCCGCCATCCCGGTCGCCCAGCGGTTGCTGTCGATCGACCGCGCACACGAGGGCGCCTGGCGCGCACTGATGCGGGCGCACGCCGCGCGCGGCGAGCGCGGCATGGCGATCCAGGCCTATGACCGCTGCCGCGCCGTGCTGGCCGATCTGCTGGATGTGGCGCCCTCGATCGAAACGCAGAGGCTGTTGGCCGAGATTCGCGGCCCGTCCGGCAGCCGGTTCCGCCCCCGTCCGGCGGCGCCGCCACCGATCGAGGAAGCCGACGAACCCCCACCGATCCTGGAGCCGAAAGCGGCCGCCACGCCGGCCCGGGGCGGCGCGCATGTCGGCGTGCTGCCCCTGCAGTTGGTCGGCACCACGGAAGACGAAGCGCATCTCGCGTCCGGCCTGGCCGAAGAGATCACCATGGCGCTCGCGCGGTTCCGCTGGATGTTCGTGGTGTCCTCCACCTCGCTTGGCCGATTCGCGATGGAATCGCGCGACGAAGCGGCGATCCGCCGCACCTTCGGCATCGATTTCCTTCTGGATGGAACCATCCAGAAGGAGCGAACGCGCCTGCGCATCACCTTGCGGCTGCTCGATCTGCGCGCCGGCAGCCAGGTCGTGTGGGCGCGCCGGTTCGATCGCCAGACGCATGACCTGCTGTCGCTGCAGGACGAAATCGCCGCCGAGGTGGTGGCGCAGATCGATCCGGAAATCCTGCTGATCGAGGCCAATCGCATCTCGGCGCGTCCGCCGGTCGATGCCACCGCCTATGATCTTGTGCTGCGCGCCCTGCCCTTGATGGGACGCATGGAGCACGCACCGTTCATGTTGGCGGGCGGCTATCTGCAGCGGGCCATCAAGCTCGAACCGGACTACGCGGCGGCGCACACCTGGTACGCCTACTGGCACATCTTCCTGGTCGGTCAGGCCTGGGCGGGTGACGCGCGGGCGATGATGGAGGAGGCGGGTGAGTACGCCGAGCGGGGCATCGTGCTCGACCCGTTCGACGCGCGCGGCCTGACGATCGCCGGGCATGTGCGGGCATTCCTGCATCGGCGCCTGCGCGAGGCCGCGGCGCTGCACGAGCGGGCGCTCTCGCTCAACCCGAACCTGGCGATGGCCTGGGCGCTGTCGGCGATCACCGCCGCGTACATGGGTGAGGTCGAGGACGCCGAACGGCGCATCAGCCGCTACAAGAAGCTGTCGCCGCTCGATCCGTACGCCTTCATCTTCGACGGATTCTTCACCGTCATTCACCTGCTGAAGCGCGACTTCGAGTGCGCCGTCGTGGCCGGGCGCGCCGTCACGCAGATGAACCCCTCCCTGTCGGCCGGCTTCAAGCCGTATCTGGCCGCGCTCGGGCATATCGGCCGACAGCAGGAAGCCGCGGTGGCGCGCGCGCGGCTTCTCGCCCTCGAGCCGGACTTCACCGTCGAGCACTTCTTGCGGACGGCTCCCTTCGAGCGCGAAGCCGATCGCGAGGTCTTCGCGAACGGCCTGCGGCTCGCCGGCGTCCCAGAACACGACAGCGACAACGTGGCGGCCCCGATCGACGACGAGCTCTCCCGCCTGATCGGCCGGCAGGAGGCGACCTGACGGCGTGAGCCCCGCCCGGCGCGACGAACTCGCCGGCGGATCAGGAGGTTCAGCGCATGAGCAAGCAGCGGATCAGGGTCGGTGCCGGATGCGGCATGTCGGATGACCGGATTCCGCCGGCGGTCGAGCTCGTCGAGCGCGGCGAACTCGATTATCTGTGCTGCGAGTGCCTGGCCGAACGCACGATCGCCCGCGAGTCGCTGGATCGCGCGCGGGACCCGAAGCGCGGCTACACGCCGACGATGCTGGAGCGGATGGAGGCGGTGCTGCCGCCATCGCTCGCGCGCGGCGTGCGCATCGTGTCGAACATGGGGGCGGCCAATCCGCTCGCCGCCGCCACGGTGCTGACGGAAGCCGCGTCCGGCTGGGGATGCGGACCGGTAAGCTGCGCCGTCGTCCTGGGCGACGACGTCACCGAGATCATGCGCGACCACCCGGCGTTGCCGCTGATGGAAGACGGCGCGCCATTGGAATCGATCCTGCCACGCATGGCCTCGGCCAACGCCTATCTCGGCGCCGACGTCGTGGCCCGGGCACTCGACACCGGCGCGGAGGTGGTGATCACCGGGCGGGTCGCCGACCCGTCGCTGTTCCTCGGCCCGATGCTGCACGCGTTCGGCTGGGACTATGACGACTGGGACAAGCTCGCCGCCGGGACGCTGGCCGGACATATGCTGGAATGCACCGGACAACTGACCGGCGGGTGCTTCGCCGATCCCGGCGTGAAGGACGTCGACGACCTGGCGGGGCTCGGCTTCCCGTTCGTCGACGTGACGGCGGATGGCCGGATCACGCTGGGCAAGACGCCCGGGTCGGGCGGGCGGCTCGATGTCGCCACCTGCACCGAGCAGATCCTTTACGAGATGCACGACCCCGCGGCGTACACCACGCCGGACTGCGTGCTCGACATCACCGGGGTGGAGCTCGACCCGGAAGCCGCCGACCGGGTGCGCGTGCTGGGTGCCCGGGCGAGGCCGCGCACGCCCACCTACAAAGTCGTGGTCGGGTATTTCGACGGCTATATCGGCTCGGGCGAGATCGGCTACGCTGGGATCAACGCCGTGGCGCGCGCGAAGCTGGCGCGCGACGTCATCCTGGAACGTTTGCGCCGGCGCGGCCTGGTCTATCGCGAGACGCGCTGCGACCTGATCGGCATCAACAGCCTGCATGGCGAGGACGGCCGGCCGAAGCCGGAGCCGTACGAGGTGCGGCTGCGCATCGCCGCGCGCACCGACAGCCGGAAGGCGGCCGAGGCGGTGGGGGCGGAAGTCCGCGCCATGCACATGCAGGGACCGGGCGCCGCGGGCGGCGGCATCAATTTTGGCGCACGCGAGATTCTCGCGGTGAAGTCGGTGCTGCTGCCGCGCGAGATGGTGCGAACCGAGATCGTGCTGGAGGGCGCGCAATGAGTGTTCGCGTCTATGACCTCGCGCACTCGCGCGCCGGCGACAAGAGCGATACCTCTAACATTTCGGTGGTGGCCTACAACCAGCACGGCTGGGAGATGCTGCGCGACAAGCTGACGCCGGAACGCGTGTTGACCGCCTACCGGCACCTGACCCCCGGTCCCGTGCGCCGTTACGAGCTGCCGAAGCTGCGCGCGCTGAATTTCGTGATCGAGAACGTGCTGGGCGGTGGCGTGACGCGCTCCCTGGCGATCGATCCGCACGGCAAGAGCCTCAGCGCGCTGATCCTGACGATCGAACTGGCCGACTAGAGCGGTCACGGCCCGACTGGAATTGCCGCAGTGCGCGTACACCTCTCCCGCTCTTCGCGGGAGAGGTCGGA
This sequence comes from uncultured Alphaproteobacteria bacterium, assembly GCA_963773345.1. Classification (GTDB taxonomy): domain Bacteria; phylum Pseudomonadota; class Alphaproteobacteria; order Acetobacterales; family Acetobacteraceae; genus Palsa-883. Next base: position 51,585 of record CAVZBG010000014.1, read on the forward strand.
GCGCGGAGCGCTCCGGGTGAGGGTTGCGCCGCACACACCGCAACCCAACCCAACCCTACCCCGGCCGTTCCTCCGCGGCCCGGCGCTTGCGCGCGGCGGCGGCGTACTGGCCGCGCGGCCGGACCTCCTGGACATGCGGCCGCACCACGGTGTCGTAATAATCGTCCCAGTCCTCCGGGCTGAGCTGGGTCAGCTCCGGCACCAGTTCATAATTGTTGAGATTTGCTTCGTCATAGGCTTGGCGCGGCACCGGCAGGACCTGAAGCAGCGGATAGTCCGCGCGGAAATCGATCGGCACATCGGTCTTCGTCAGCCGCATATTGGTGATCAGCGGGCCGAACCAGCGATCGGTTTCGATGATGCCTTCATAAAGCTCGTAGGTCCCGCTGCGCGGCACGTTCACCGGGGCGCGCACGAACGAACTCCATCCTGGCGCGGTGCGCACGATCAGGCCGGTCCAGAGCTGCACCAGTCCCGGTTCCTGCAGCGCGCCCAGGAAGGGTGGTGAATACGCGCGAATCTCCTCGGGCGCCACCGACTCGAACAGCGCGCGGAAGTTGGGGAATTGCGCGGACTTCAGCGGCAACCACTCCGCGGCGCCGTCCCACGTCCATTTGATGTCGTTGCCGTCCCAGATCAGGCTGAAAGCAATCGGCGGGAAGACGTAATACCCCCAGCCCGACGCGCTGGTGGACGGATCGCAGTAGCGAAAGGCGCGCGTCGGCAACGAACCGGAGGCGGAGCGGTCGGCCCGCTGCGGCAGGCGCGCGGTCGGGATCAGCCGGTGGAACGTGATCAGCTTGGGCGGCTGCGCCGGCCGGTCAGCGAGCGGCGCGGGTTCGGTGTGCGTGGACAAGACTTGTGACTCACAGGCTGCGGATGACCAACAGAGCGGGACCGGGCAGGTTTGCTGCCCGGTCCCATGACTGTAGCCAGAGCGTGAAGGCTTGTCTCGCGACAGGCCGACAGAATCAGCGGTCGGCGCGAACTAGCTGAGGCGCACCTTCCCGGCATCGGCGGTCGGCTCCAGCGTCGGGGCATAGCCGCCGAGGCGGACTTTTCCGGCGTCGACGGTCGGCGCGAGCGTCGGGGCATAACCACCGAGGCGGACTTTTCCGGCATCCGCGGTCGGCGCCAGCGTCGGCGCATAGCCACCCAGGCGGACCTTCCCGGCGTCAGCGGTCGGCGCCAGCGTCGGCGCATAGCCACCCAGGCGGACCTTCCCGGCATCGGCGGTCGGCGCCAGGGTCGGGGCATAGCCCCCGAGGCGGACCTTCCCGGCATCGGCGGTCGGCGCCAGGGTCGGGGCATAGCCCCCGAGGCGGACCTTCCCGGCATCGGCGGTCGGCGCCAAGGTCGGGGCATAGCCCCCGAGGCGGACCTTCCCGGCATCGGCGGTCGGCGCCAGCGTCGGGGCATAGCCGCCGAGGCGAACCTTCCCGGCATCAGCGGTCGGCGCCAGCGTCGGGGCATAGCCACCGAGGCGGACCTTCCCGGCATCGGCGGTCGGTGCCAGCGTCGGCGCATAGCCACCGAGGCGGACCTTCCCGGCATCGGCGGTCGGCGCCAGCGTCGGCGCATAGCCACCGAGGCGGACCTTCCCGGCATCGGCGGTCGGCGCCAGCGTCGGCGCATAGCCGCCGAGGCGGACCTTCCCGGCATCGGCGGTCGGCGCCAGCGTCGGCGCATAGCCGCCGAGGCGAACTTTTCCGGCGTCAGCGACCACTGAAAGTGCGTTGACGGTCGAACGTGCGGTGATGAGCATCGTTGAAGGTCCTTCCCTGACCGAGGCGTGTTGAGGATTAAGCTCCGGAGTTGTACGCCCCGGCTCGACATGAGAAGACCGTGCCACGTTGAGGATTTTTTACCGTTCGTTTGACGTTACCGCGGCGTCAAATCGTGCTGGTTGTAAATAATATGGGATTTTCTAGTGAGAGGATGCGGTCGGGCCGCGCTCGCACTCACGCGGCCCCCCTGGCCGCCGTCACACGGTGACTCGGCACGCGACGCGTGTTCGCTCGGACAACCTTCACAATATCGTGTGCGTGGCCGCGCGAAGCGGCCAAATGGTCAGGCCGCGGTACCGCCGACCGTCAGGCCCGTCAGCTTCAGTGTCGGCTGCCCGACACCCACCGGGACGCCCTGCCCATTCTTGCCGCAGGTCCCCACCCCCGGGTCCAGCGCCATGTCGTTGCCGACCATCGCGACCTTGGTCAGCGCGTCCGGTCCGTTGCCGATCAAGGTGGCCCCCTTCACCGGCGCGGTGACCTTGCCGTCCTCGATCAGATAGGCCTCGGACGCCGAGAACACGAACTTGCCCGAGGTGATGTCCACCTGCCCGCCGCCGAAATTCACCGCATACAGGCCGCGCTTGACCGAGTGGATCATCTCTTCCGGCGTGTGCGACCCGGCCAGCATGATCGTGTTGGTCATCCGCGGCATCGGCGCGTGCGCGTAGGACTGGCGACGGCCGTTGCCGGTGGCGCGCATGCCCATCAGCCGCGCGTTCAGCCGGTCCTGCAGGTAGCCGGTCAGCACGCCGTCCTCGATCAGCACCGTGCGGCTGGTCGGCGTGCCCTCATCGTCCACCGTCAGGCTGCCGCGCCGGTCAGGCAGCGTGCCGTCGTCCACCACGGTGACGCCCGGGGCGCCGATCCGCTGCCCCATCAGGCCGGCGAAGGCCGAGGTCTGCTTGCGATTGAAGTCGCCCTCCAGCCCGTGGCCGATCGCCTCATGCAGCAGGATGCCCGGCCAGCCGTTGCCGAGCACCACTTCCATCTCGCCGGCCGGTGCGGGCCGGCTGTCGAGATTGACCAGCGCCTGACGCAACGCCTCATCGACCGCGGCCCGCCAGGTCGCCGGCGCGGTCATCGCGTCGTACGCGAAGCGCCCGCCGGTGCCGTAACTGCCGGTTTCCCGCCGCCCGTCCTGCTCCACCACCACCGAGACGTTCAGCCGCACCAGCGGCCGCAGGTCGGCGACGCGTGTCCCGTCGGGACGCATGATCTGCACCGCCTGCCATTCGCCGCCGAGCGAGGCCATCACCTGCTTGACGCGCGCGTCCTTGCCGCGTGCATAGGCGTCGATCTCCGCCAGCACCGCGGTGCGCACCGCAAAGTCCATGCCCGACAGCGGGTTCGCGTCGGAATACAGGCGGGAATTGGTCGCCCGCGGCGGCTCGGCCGCGGTGCCCGAATGGCCTGCCGCGACCGCGGCGACGCTCGCTGCCGCGCGCCCGAGCGCGGCGTCGGACAGCTCGCCCGCATGCGCATAGCCGGTCGCTTCGCCGGCAACCGCGCGCAGCCCGAAGCCCAGCGCCGTGTCGAAGCCGGCGCTGCGGATCCGGCCGTCGTCCAGGCTGATCTGCTCGCTCTCGCGATATTCCAGGAACAGCTCGCCGTCGTCGCTGGCGGTCAGCGCCGTGTCGAGATGGCGTTCGGCGGCGTCGCGGTCGAGCTGGGCGTCGGCGCGCTCAAAAAACAGCCGATCGGTCACGGCGAGTGGGGTCATGCGGGCATCTCCTGTCCGGCACTTGGGCTGTCCGTCGGCCAAATCAACCGGCCGGCGGGCAGCCGCAGCTCGGCCGTGGTGCCTTCGCCCGGCCGTGAATGCAACCGCAGGCGCCCGCCATGGCCCTCGGCCAGCGCACGCGACCTGTAGAGACCCAATCCGGCGCCCTCGAACCGCCGCGCCAGCGTGGCGTCAAGCTGCGTGAACGGCTCGAACGCGCGCTCGATGTCCGCCTCGGCGATGCCGATGCCGGTGTCGGTCACCGAGATCAGCAGGTCCCCCGTGCCGTCGATCTCCGCCCCGACGGTCACCGCCCCGCCGGCGCCGGTGAACTTCACCGCATTCGACAGGAGATGGTTCACCACCTGCGCCAGCCGGCGCTCGTCGCCGCGCAGCAGCGGCAGCCCGGGGTGCACGTCGGTGGAGAGCGTGATCTCGGCGGCCTGGGCCGCGGCGTTCGCCTGCCGCAGGCAGTCCAGCACCAGGCGCTCGACCTCCACCTGGTCGGAGGCAAGGTCGAAGCGCCCCGCCTCGATCCGGGCCACGTCGAGGATGATGTTGATCAGATCGAGCAGATGCCGCCCGGACTCGTTGATTTGCCGGGCAAACTCGGCGACCCGCTGGGGCGACGGGCGGGCTGCCTCGTGCAGCAGCGCGTCGGAGAAGCCGATCACGGCATTCAGCGGCGTGCGCAGTTCGTGGCTCATGGTGGCCAGGAAGCGCGACTTCGCCTGATTGGCGCTCTCCGCGGCCTGCTTGGCGCGGCGCAGTTCGGTCTCCGCGTTGCGTGCCTCGGTGATGTCGGTGAAGGTCGAGACGAACCCGCCGTCCGGCGTCGGCTGCGAGTGCCCCTCCAGCACCCGCCCGGCGCGCGAGATGAACCGGCGGACATACGGTTCCGTCCAGTCGCGTGTCTTCAACCGGTTTGCGGTCGATTTCGCGGTGGCCCCGCTGCCGAACGCCCCGCGCGCGAACATCTCGTCGATCAGATCCGCCTGCGGCTTGCCCGGGACCAGCGCGCCGGGCGGATGCCCCAGCAGTTCGGCGGCGACCTGGTTGGTGGCGATCAGCCGGCGGTCGGGTCCCCACAGGATGATGCCGTGGTGGATCGAGCTCAGCATCGACCGACATCTCCGCCGCGCGGCGGGAAATCTCCTGCTCCGCCTGGACCAGCGGGGTGATGTCGGTCACCACGCTGATATGGCCGCCGTCCGGCAGCGGGGCGGTGCGGATATCGATCGTCATCCCGTTCGGCCGTTGCCGCCGCCGCATTTGCGGCCGGCCGATGTCGAACGCCATCTGCTGGCGGAATATCTCCCCGGCGGGGCCTGGCCCGTATTCGCCGGCCTCGGCCCGCCGACGGATCACCGTCTCAAGGTCATCACCGAGCTGCAGCGGTGCGCCGGCCATCACCTCGGTGTAGGCACGGTTGAACATGCTGAGCCGCCGATCCGCGCCGTAGACGCAGATCCCGTGCGGGATGCGCTCCAGGATCGCATCCAGCAGTCTGGCGCGCCGCCGCGCATCGCCTTCGGCACGGACGAGGGCGCTGATATCCGTGACCGTCATCGTCCAGCCGCCGTCCGGCAGCGGATCCGACACGACGTCGATCACCTGGCCGTTGGCGTGAATGCGGCGGACCGACGACGGCTGCGACCGGTCGATCGCCGCCTCTGCCGCCAGGAACGCCTCGCCCTCGGCACCGATGAACTCGTCGCGCCCGCGCATCATGTCGAGCAGCTCGGCGAACCCCAGGCCACGCCGGAGCTCGTCCGGGGGCAGGCCCAGCAGCTCGGCAAAGCGCGGATTGAACAGAGCGAGACCGCGGCCGGGGGAGAACGCGGCCAGCCCGATGCGCAGCGTCGCCAGCGCGGTGGTCATCCGCACCAGTGCGCCCTCGGCCTCGTCGCGCGCGGCAATCAGCGGCGTCGTCTCGATCGCGCAGACCACGTGTCCGCCGACCGGCAGCGGTTGGCTCACCAGGTCGTAGCTGCGCCCGTCGTGGTAGCGCCGGCGCAGCCGGCCGGGGCGCGAGCGGTCGGCGGCCAGCGCGGCCGCGACCTGCGCCTCGGGATCGCCGGGACCGAAAACACCACGATAGGCGGCCTGGCGCAGGCCATCCTCCAGCTTCATGCCGGGTGGTACGCCGCCGGGCGGCAGCCCCACCGAGGCGCAGTAGGCCGGGTTGACCAGGACCGCCGACTGCTCGGCGTTATAGATGGCGACACCCACCGGCAGCGCGTTCAGCACCGTTTCCGCCCAGGAGGCGCTCGACGCGATCCCGTCGTCCGTGTCGAGATCGACCGGCGTCATGTTGCCCCGCGCAGCGCGTGCAGCGTCGCCAGCGCCGCGGTCAGCAGCAGCACGGCGGTTGCCTGGTGGGCCGCAGCGAGCCCGACCGGAACCACCAGCAGCAGCGTCAGCACGCCCAGGGTGTATTGCGCGGCCACCGCGACGCCCAGCGCCAGGATCGCGCGGCGCGCCGGCCGCAATGACGGCTTGGCGATACCGATGGCCACGATCGAGGCGACGATCGCGGTGGTCAACGTCGCCAGCAGCCGATGGTCGAACTGCACGGCGGCGATGTTTTCGGTCAGGTTGCGGACGAACGGCGACAGCCTGGCGTAGCCGTCCGGCACCAGATCGCCGGCCATCCAGGGGAAGGTGTTGTAGTCGAAGCCGGCATGCGTGCCGGCGACAAAGCCGCCCGCGACAATGGTCAGCGCAACCAGCGCGCAGCACAGCGCGGCCAGCCGGCGGATCGCCCGCCCGCACAGCAGCCTGACGGGGGTCGGCCGCAACACTTCAAACCCGGTCCACACGATGGCGGCGTAGAGCACCAGTGCCAGCACAAGGTGGATGACCAGCCGGTAGGGCGAGACCGCGGTCGTGTCGGGCAGGAACCCCGAGTCAACCATGAACCAGCCGACCGCCCCTTGCAGCCCGCCGAGCACGAACAGCAGCACCAGGCGGGGCAGCAGCTTCCGCTCGATCCGTCCGGTTGCCCACAGCCAGATCAGCGGACCGAGAAACGCCAGGCCGATCAGCCGGCCCCAGAGGCGGTGGAGCCATTCCAGCCAGAAGATCTGCTTGAAGCCGGCCAGGCCGAAGCCGTCGTGCAGCAGCGCGTATTGCGGGATCTGCTGGTAGAGATCGAACAGCTTCTGCCAGTCGGCCTGGTTGAGCGGCGGCAGGACGCCGGTGACCGGTGCCCATTCCATGATCGACAGACCGGAGCCGGTCAGCCGCGTGACGCCGCCCAGCACCACCATCACCAGAATCATGCCCGCGACGCCGAACAGCCACCGCGCAACCATGCGTCGGCTGCGTCGGTCGGCGGCCTTCTCCCCAGGCGGGAGGTCGGGAAAGTCGCGCACGTCGAAGGGCATGCGAGTCACTATACGCCGGTCGGAGGACACGCAAACGTGTTACTTGGTCTTAAAAGCGATACACGCCGGGCGAGAGGGCCAACGGTTGGAAGCATGTTCTCCCCCTCCCCTTGAGGGAGGGGGATGGGGGGAGGGGTTCCGCGGCGAATTGGCCGCCTTTTGACCTCGACGGAGACCCCTCCCCCCAACCCCCTTCCTTAAGGGGAGGGGGGGAATGGTGGCGCGACCCCAACCCACCCCCGATATCCACACTGGTCCACAGGCCGCCGGCCGATGCGGCGCGCGACGGCCACGGCTATGCTCCCCCATCCATGAACACCATCGATTCGCCCCTGCTCGGCCTGTCGCAGCGCCTGCCGCCCTCCAACCTCCAGGCGGAGCAGGCGTTGCTGGGCGCGCTGCTCGCCAACAACAGGGCCTATGAACGGGTCTCCGAGTTCCTCGCACCGGAGCATTTCGCCGATCCGATTCACGGCCGCATCTACCAGGCGATCGCGCGGCGGGTCGAGGGTAGCCAGCTTGCCGACGCGGTGACCCTGAAGGCCGAGTTCGAACACGCCGGCGTGCTGGATGAGGTCGGCGGCACCGCCTATCTGGCGCAGCTCCTCAGCGCCATGGTCGGCATCATCAACGCCGGCGAGTACGGCCGTGCGATCCACGATGCCTGGCTGCGCCGCCAGTTGATCGATATCGGCGAGACGGTGGTGAACAACGCCTTCGGCGCCGAGCCCGAGCTGGACGGCGCCCAGCAGATCGAGGCCGCCGAACAGTCGCTGTTCGACCTCGCGGCGAAGGGCGGCCGTTGCCGGGGGGTTCGTCAGCCTTCAGCGGGCGCTGACCGAGGCGATTCTGGGCGCCGAACGGGCGTTCAGCGGCGCCGGCCATGTCATGGGCCTGACCACCGGGCTGCGCGACCTCGACAAGAAGACGGGCGGACTGCACCCGTCGGATCTGGTCATCCTCGCCGGCCGGCCGGGCATGGGCAAGACGGCGCTGGCGACGAAGATCGCCTACGGCGCGGGCAAGGCCCTGCTGGCCGAGGCGCGCCAGACCGACTCGAACGCCGTGCCGAAAAAATGCGTGGCATTCTTCTCGCTGGAAATGAGCGCCGAGCAGCTTGCGACTCGCCTGCTGGCGGAAGAGACCAGGATCCAGAGCGATCGCATCCGCCGCGGCGACATCAGCCAGCGGGACTTCGACAAATTCGTCGGTGCCAGCCGCGAGATGGCAAATGTCCCACTGGAGATCGACGATACGCCGGCGCTGACGCTGTCGGCGATGCGCACGCGGGCCGGCGGTTGAAGCGGACCAAGGGGCTGGCGCTGATCGTCATCGACTATCTGCAACTGATGCGGCCCGCGGCCGGGACCAAGCCGGAGAACCGCGTGCTGGAGATCAGCCAGATCACCCAGGGCCTGAAGGCGATCGCCAAGGAGCTGGCGGTGCCGGTGCTGGCGCTGTCGCAGCTTTCCCGCCAGGTGGAGAACCGCGAGGACAAGCGGCCGCAACTGTCCGATCTGCGCGAATCCGGGACGATCGAGCAGGACGCGGACGCGGTGATGTTCCTGTACCGCGCGAGTACTATCTGCGCGAACCCGAGCGTGCCCCGTCCGACAGCGACGAAAAATACGAGAAGGCGCTGACCGAGTTCAAAAAGGCCGGCGAGGAGGCGCACAACAAGGCCGACCTGATCATCGCGAAGCAGCGGCATGGCCCGACCGGCACCATTCCGCTGTTCTTCGAGGCGGAGTTCACCCGCTTCGACGATCTCGACCTGGCGCATTCCGGGAATGACCCCGGCTAAAATTAAAATTCTCCCCCTCCCTCAAGGGGAGGGGGAATTCTTCCCTGCCGCGACCCGCTCCGGACACAATTGGGGCAACATCATCGCACCAAGATGCAACAGCTCCCCGACATCCCGCCCGGCGCCGGCGCCGTATTAGAAATCGACCTGGCGGCGATCGTCGCCAACTGGCGAATGCTGTGCGCACGGCATCGCGGCGGCGCGGTCGCCGGCGTGGTCAAGGCCGACGCCTACGGTCTCGGCGCACTGCACGTCGCCCCGGCGCTGCATACCGCCGGCTGCCGGCACTTCTTCGTCGCACTGCTGGACGAGGCGCTGGCGCTCCGCCGCCGCCTCCCCGGCGCCATGCTCGGCGTGCTGAACGGCCTCCTCCCCGGCACCGAAACCGACCACGTCGCGCACGACCTGACGCCGGTGCTCGGCTCGCTCGCGGAAGTGGACCGCTGGACCGCGGCGGGGCGCCGGGCGGGACGCCGGCTGCCGGCGATCCTGCACGTCGACACCGGCATGGCGCGCCTGGGCCTCGACCGGCGCGGAGCTGGCCACGCTGCAGCAGGACCATGCGCGGCTCGGCGGCGATCGACCTCGCCTATATAATGACGCACCTGGTTGCCTCCGAGGTGGCGGACGACCCGCTCAACGGGCAGCAGCGCGCCCGCTTTCAGGCGGCCTGCGCGGGGCTGCCGCCGGCGCCGCGCAGCCTGGCGAATTCCTCCGGCATTTTCCTCGGCGACGGATTTGCCTCCGACCTCGCCCGGCCCGGGGCGGCGCTTTACGGCATCAATCCCACGCCGGGTGCGGCCAATCCGATGCGCCAGACGGTCCGCCTGCCGCGCGCGCGTGCTGCAGGTGCGCGACGTCGCCGTCGGCGAGAGCGTCGGCTACAACGCCACCTGGCGGGCGGCGCGCCCGGGCCGCGTCGCCACCGCCGCGCTCGGCTATGCCGACGGCTGGCACCGCAGCCTGTCCGGACCGCGGCGCGGCATACTTTGACGGCCAGCCCGGTCCCGCTGGTAGGCCGTGTGTCCATGGACCTGACCACCTTCGACGTGACCGACCACCCGACCATCGGCCCCGGCGCGTGGCTGGAGATGATCGGGCCGGCCTGCACGCCGGACGACGTGGCCGCCGCCGCCGGCACCAACGGCTACGAGGTGCTGACCTCGCTCGGCCGCCGGTTCCACCGGGTCTATCGCGCCCAGGACGACGACGCCGGGTGAACGCGCTCCTCGACGTTGTTGCGGCCGTCGGGCGCGGCGCGATCGGCGCCTGCCGAGTGGCCGGGACCCTGGCGCTGTTCGCCGCCGAAGGCCTGTCGCACCTGCTGCGCCCGCCGTTCTACTGGCGGATGTTCGGCCGCGCGCTGCTGGAGATCGGCTATTTCAGCCTGCCGGTGGTGGCGCTGACCGCGATCTTCACCGGCATGGTGCTGGCGCTGCAATCCTATACCGGCTTTTCCCGCTTCTCCGCCGAGAGCGCCATTGCCGAACATCGTCGTGCTGTCGGTCACCCGCGAGCTTGGGCCGGTGCTGGCCGGACTGATGGTGGCCGGGCGCATCGGCGCGGCGATGGCAGCCGAGATCGGCACCATGCGCGTCACCGACCAGATCGACGCGCTCAGCACGCTGTCGACCAACCCGATGAAATACCTGGTCGCGCCGCGCCTGCTGGCCGGGATCATCGCGCTGCCGTTGCTGGTGGTGGTGGCGGACATCCTGGGCGTGATGGGCGGCTTCATCGTCTCCACGCTGAAGCTCGGCTTCAACACGGCAACCTACCTGCACAACACGCTCGACTTCGTGCAGACGATGGACGTGGTGTCGGGCCTGGCGAAGGCGGCGGTGTTCGGCTTCCTGATCGCGCTGATGGGCTGCTACCAGGGCTATAACAGCCGCGGCGGCGCCGAGGGCGTCGGGCGCGGCAACCACCGCGGCGGTGGTCAGCGCCTCGATCCTGATCCTGGCGTTCGACTACGTGCTGACCGAGATGTTCTTCGCGCGATGAGCGTCACGCGATGAACGCCATCCGATCAGCGCCGCACGATGATCGCCGCTGGATAGCTGCCACCCAATGACCGCCGCCCGATGATCGCCCCCCCGCTGAACACACCGTCGCTGAACGCAGCGCCACCAAAGATCCGCCTGCGCGGCCTGGCGAAGAGTTTTGGCGACAAGGTCGTGCTCGACGGGATCGATCTCGACGTCTGGCCGGGCACCTCGATGGTGGTGATCGGCGGCTCCGGCTCCGGCAAGTCGGTGCTGCTGAAATGCATCCTGGGCCTGCTGGAGCCGGACGCCGGCACGATCGAGATCGACGGGCGCGACCTGCTCGCCATGTCGCGCGCCGAACGCGACGCGGCGCGCCGGCGGATCGGCATGCTGTTCCAGAACGGCGCGCTGTTCGACAGCCTGCCGGTCTGGGAGAACGTGACCTTCGGACTGCTGGCGCAGAATCGCCTGGGCCGGCGGGCGGCGCGCGAGGCGGCCGGAGGGTTCCTGGCCGAGGTGGGCCTCGCCGCCTCGGTCGGCGAGCTGTCGCCGGCGGAGCTGTCCGGCGGGATGCAGAAGCGCGTGGCCCTGGCGCGCGCCATCGCCGCCCAGCCGGACATCATGTTCTTCGACGAGCCGACCACCGGGCTCGACCCGATCATGGGCGCGATCATCGACGGGCTGCTGGTGGATTGCGTCAAGCGCCTGGGCTCGACCGCGGTGGCGATCACCCACGACATGGCGAGCGCCCGGCGGATCGGCGACGCGGCGGCGATGCTGCACCATGGCAAGATCATCTGGAGCGGCCCGGCGGTCGAGCTGATGGACAGCGGCAACGCGGTCGTCGACCAGTTCACCCATGGCCGGCGCGAAGGGCCGATCCAGATGGAGTTGCGGCGATAACGGCCCCATGATTTCGGCGCGACGCGGGATGCATGCCGGCCTGGCCGCCCCATTTACGCTCTGGCAATACGATGGCGCGACACTGCGCAGGTGGCATCCGAGGCATTGCCGGCGATGGTGAGACTGCTTGAGTGGATCGGCGTCTGGTGGGGCGTGCTGACCGCACTGGCGATCGGCTTCCTGGCGCTGCTGGCATGGCGTAGCCACCAACGCGTCGCCGCATTCCAGCCCGCGGCGGTCGAATCTGCCCCGCCGGCACCCTCGCACGGTGACCTGCACCCCTTCGCATTCGAGTCGCGGGAACTCGATATCGACCACGAGGTGACGGCAGCGCTCACCCAATTCCGGTATCTGGCGCACCGCCAGCGGGTGGAACTGCACATCGCCGTGCAGCCAAGGTTGGCGGTCTGGGCGGACCCTGGCGCGCTGCGGCAAATGCTCGCCTCGATGCTGGCGCAGGCCGTGGAGCGGGCCGCCGACAGCGCGGTTCTGCTGAGCGCGGGTTGGCACGGCGGCCGCGTCCAGGTGACCGTGACGGATGACGGGCCGACCGGCGATCATGCCGCCTTGGTCGGCCGGTTGCGCGAGGTCGAGCAATGCGCCGCACTGCAGGGCGGCACCCTCGAGATCGAATGTTGGAAGCTGCGCGGCAACCGGGTGGTGTTGCGCATGCCGGGCAAGGCTGCGCCGGAGACACTCTCGGCCGACGACGAGGTGGCGGATGCGCCGGCCGCACGCGACACTCTCTGGACCGGGGTGGTGGGCGCTTCGTAGTCTCGGCGGATCATGCCCGATCCGCATCGGCCCGACCTACATCGGCCCGACCTGAACCAGCCCGGCCTGAGGCAGACGATCCTGTGTGGCCCCGCCCTCGCCGCCACCGACGCAACGTCGCCGGCAGGCCAAAGCGCAGCGGGCGACTCCGGCACGGCGGAGGCTTGCTTTGCGCGCGGGACCGCGCTGGCCGGAAGCGGCCGATTGCTGGAGGCCGCGCAGCAGTTTCAGCGCGCCAACCTGCTGCGGCCGGACCATCCCGCGACCCTGACTAATCTGGGGCTGTTGTTGTCGCAGCTCGACCAGCACGACACTGCGCTCGCCTGCGTCCGCCGGGCCGCCGAATTGCGACCCGACGATGCGCAGGCCGCCCTGGCGTTGGCGACGGTGCTGTATCGGCAAGGCAGCATCCTTGCGGCGATCCCACCGCATCGACGGGCCGTGGCACTCGCGCCCGGCAATCCGATCGCCTGGACCGCGCTCGGCGACTGCCTGGTGGCGGTTGGCCAGCTTGACGAGGCGACCGCCAGTTTTCGCCAGGCGCTGCGCCTCGATCCGGATCAACTCGCCGCGCGCCGCAGCCTGGCGGCCTGCGGCCGGCCGGGGACGCAGGCGGCGGATATCGACCGCCTGTCCGCGTTGCTCGATCGCGTGGATTTGCCGATCGACGACCGCATCACCGCCGGGTTCGCCCTGGGGCAGGTGCTCGACACCGCGGGCCGCTACGACGACGCATTCGCGCGGTTCGCGGACGCCAATGCCCTGGTGATGGCGACAGAAGCACAAGCAGGACATCGCTTCGACGCGGCCGCCTTCGACGGTGCGATCGATCGCCTGATCGCTCAGCCGAGGACCGACTTCCTCGCGCGGGCGGCGGTGTGGGGCAATCCGTCGGAACTGCCCGTGTTCATCGTCGGCATGCCGCGGTCCGGATCCACATTGGTGGAGCAGATCGCCGCCAGTCACAGCCGGGTGTTTGGCGCCGGGGAGGGCAAGGCACTCGGTCGGGCGATTGACGCGATGGCACAGGGTTTTGGCCTGCGCACGCCACCCGACTGGGACGCGGCAGCGGCGCGCGACCTGGCCGATCGGCACGTGGCGGCGCTTGCAGCCCTGGCCGGTGGCGCGGGCAGCGGGATAGCCCGGGTGCTGGACAAGACGCTCGACAACGTCTTTCGCCTCGGGGTGATCGCCGCCCTGTTCCCGAATGCCAGGGTGGTCATCTGTCGCCGCGATCTGCGCGACGTCTGCCTGTCCTGCTACTTCCACCGCTTTGCCGACCCGAACCTCTACACCTACGACCTGGTGGCATGCGCCCGGCGGGCCCGGGCGATCGAGCGGCTGATCGCACACTGGCGCGCGGTGCTGAAGCTGCGGATGCACGAGGTGCTCTATGAATCGCTCGTCGCGCGGCCGGCCGAAGAGATCTGGCGACTGATCGATTTCCTCGGGCTGGAGCACGAGGCTGCGTGCCTGGAGGCGTACCGGACCGAGCGCGTGGTGACCACTGCAAGCGCCTGGCAGGTCCGCCAGCCGATCAACACGCGGTCGGTGGGGCGGTGGCGCCTGTACCGGCGCCACCTGTCCGGCTTGCTGGAGGTGTTGGGCGACGGCGCCTGATCCGCGGCGCAATCACGCCGGCGCGGTCAGGCCGACATCGTTAGGTGAGCGCGGTCAGGCCGGCGCGGTCAGGTCGGCGCGGTCAGGCCGGCAGCGGCTGGATGCGGGCCTCGATTTCGGCCCCCATCTCCGCCTGCGCCATCGCCAGATCGTAGGCGTTCTGCAGGCCCAGCCAGAATTGCGGGCTGGTGCGGAAGCGCCGCGCCAGGCGCAATGCGATATCCGAGGTCAGCGTGTGCCGCTGGCTGTCGTCGATGATGGCGCTGATCCGATTCGGGGTGACGTCGAGGGCCGCCGCCAGCTCGCTCGCGCTAAGCTGCATCGGCTCCATGTATTCCTCGCGCAAGACCCGGCCTGGATGCATGCGGGCTCTGACGCGTGCCATTTTCGGCTCCTGGGGTCGGCTGCGGCGGATCATCCTCCGCCATAGCGGCACATGGCGCCGACTCGTGGCAGCAAGATGGCAAGGGGATGCCGTAATCAAGATTTCGTAATCTTTCTTACGTCTGCCACGTTGGCTTTTCCGCGCTGCGGCGCTACGGCGCGCGCTACGGCCCGCGCGCAGAGGCCGGGCGGCGGCGCAGCAGGTAGCTGCGCTACGGCCCGCGCGCAGAGGCCGGGCGGCGGCGCAGCAGGTAGCGCTGGCGGCCCTCGAGCACCGTCTCGCCGCGCTGGTTGTGCACGGTGCTGGCCAGGCCGACCACGCCGGTCGATCGGTTCGGGGTCAGCTCATCCACTTCCAACGCCGGATACAGCGTGTCGCCGACGAACACCGGCTTGAGGAAGCGGCTGGACTGCTCGATGAAGCCGATCAGCGAGTCCTCGGTCAGGTAGGGGAACAGGCCGGCGCCGGCGGCGGTCTGGATCAGCGTCTGCAGCCCGTGCGCCAGCATCCCCGGCATGCCGCGCGCGCGGCAGTATTCGGCGTCGTAATGGATCGGGTGGTTGTCGCCGCTGGCCGCCTGGAAGGCCAGGAAGATCGCCTCGGTCATCGTCCGGCTGGGCAGCACGAAGCGTTCGCCCAGGCGAAAATCCTCGAACCAGCGCTGCTCCGGCACCATGCGGTGCCGGGCGGGGTCGAAGTCGGTCATGCCGCGCCGGCGGCGTGCATCGCGGCGATCGCGGCGTCGGCATAGCCGAGCTCGCGCAGGATCGCGTCGGTGTGCTCGCCCAGCGCCGGGACCGGGCCGATCGCCGCTTCGTGGTCGGTGAAAAGGAAGGGCGGCAGCAGGGCGCGCACCGGCGCCGTTCGGTGTGGCGACCTCGCGCCAGCGGTCGCGGGCGGCAAGCTGCGGGTGGTCCCACACGTCCTTCGCCTCGTTCAGCCGGCCGTTGGCGATGCCGGCGCGCTCCAGCAGCGCGGCCGCCTCCAGCGCGGTCATGGGCGCGAAGAAATCCTCGATCAGCGCGGTCAGCTCGGCCCGGTTGGCGACGCGGGCGGCGACGTTGGCGTAGCGCGGGTCGGCGGCGAGCGCGGGCCGGCCGAGCACTTTCTCGCAGAACACGCCCCACTCGCGCTCGTTCTGGATGCCGAAGATCACCTGCCCGTCGCCGGTGCGGTGCGCGCCGTACGGGCACAGCAGCGGGTGGCTGGTCGGCTGGCGCGGCACGGTCTGCCCGGCATAGGCGTGGCGATACATCGGGTAGGTCATCCATTCCGCCAGCGCGTCCAGCATGGCGACCTGCACGTTGGCGCCCTCGCCGGTGCGGCCGCGGCGCACCAGGGCGGCGAGGATGCCGGTCAGCGCATACATCCCGGTGGCGATGTCGGCGATCGAGATGCCGACGCGCGACGGCTGCTCCGGCGTGCCGGTGACGCTGAGCAGCCCGGATTCCGCCTGGATCAGCAGGTCGTAGGCTTTCTTCTGCGCGAACGGCCCGCTCTCGCCGTAGCCGGAGATGTCGCAGACCACCAGCTTCGGGTGGTGCGGCGCCAGGTCGGCGTGGCCGAGGCCAAGCCGCGCGGCGGCGCCGGGCGCGAGGTTCTGCAGCAGCACGTCGGCGCCGTCGATCAGCTTGTGCAGCGCCTCGCGCGCGGCGGGCTGCTTCACGTCCAGCGTGATGCTGCGCTTGCCGCGGTTGAGCCAGACGAAGAAGCTGGACTGGCCGTGGACGGCGCTGTCGTAGCCGCGGGCGAAATCGCCGTCGCCGGGGCGCTCGATCTTGATCACGTCGGCGCCGAGATCGGCCAGGTGGCGCGAGCAGATCGGCGCCGCCACCGCGTGCTCCAGCGCGATGACGCGCATGCCGTCCAGGGGTCGCACGATTTTTTCTCCGTGCTGCGTTGTCTTGGCGGGAGGAAAGCGCCGCGGCGGAGTGGTGTCAAAGCGGTCGTTGGTGGGTGGTCGGTCCATGCTGGCTGTCTGCATCGGTGGAATGCGGACGGTCGTGCCGGAGTGTCACCCGCACGGGCGGCGGGCAGGTGCATAAATCAAGATTTATTCACCACGGCGCGCTACCCAGACCAGCCCTCGCCACGCTTTGACGGCGTCGTAGTCTGACGTGAAGTCGCGCGATGGATCGCGCTCCAACTGTAACCGGGTCATTACGGCCTGTGACCTTGGATTGTCCGGGGCGGTATAGGCGACCACTTCGGACAACCCGATGCGAAGAAAAGCATCGTTCAGTGCGGCACGCGCGGCTTCCGTGGCATATCCATGGCCCCAGGCGTGCCGCACCAAGCGCCAGCCAATCTCGACATGTGAGCCGATCGGATGACCCGGACGAGAGGGCATGATACCGGTGTAGCCGAGAAAAGCACCGTCTTTGCTTTCAACCGCCCAGCGGCAAAAGCCATGTTGACAGTATGCCATGGCATAGCGGTCAAGCTTTGCGTCGCTATCGTTCCGGCTGATCGGTCCGCCGTAGTCATGCATCACCACAGGATCTGCGTGCATGGCGGCAAACGCATCCCGGTCAGTGTGCTCCCAACAGCGAAGCCGGGTGCGCGGCGTGACGATGATCATAGCGGCATCATACACGATCTACGGCACAGAGGTGGATTTGCAGAACTCAAGAAAAACGCACCGCGCGGCGAGCGAAGCCTCTGCAACGGTTTACGTGGTGCGAAACTCCGGTGCGAATGTTCCGGCCAACCCGGAGCGGACATTCACACCGGGTCGGCAGGGACATTCAAGCTGACCGACCACTTGCCGGTGCCCCCAGTTGCGCGCGATCGCGCACACCAGCATGCTGCTCGTCCGAGCCACGACCGTGCGTCAACTCCGGCAGGACACCCATGCTGACATTCTATTTTGCTCCGGGATCAAGCTCGATGGCGGTCCACATCGCCCTGCACGAAATCGGCACGCCCTTCGAGCCGCGGCCGATGTCGTTCGCCCGGCGCGAACTGCGCTCCGCCGAATTCCTCGCGATCAATCCGGAGGGCAAGGTTCCCACGCTGCTCATCGATGGCCGCCGGCTGACCGAGGTCGCCGCGATCCTGTTCTATCTCGCGAAAAAATTCCCCGCGGCATCGCTGCTGCCGGAGAACGATCTCGAAGCCGAGGCGCAGGCGATCTCCTGGATGTCGTTCATCGCTTCGACCCTGCACCCGGCGCGCACGATGGGGATCGAGCACGCGACAAAAGTGTGGACGCTCGCCGACCAGCGCCTGGGCGACGCCGAATGGGCGCTCGGGCGCTACTCGATCGCCGACATCCATTTGTTTCGTCTGTATTGGCGGCTGGCCAGATCGCTGAACCCCGCGCCCGGAACGTTTCCCAACCTCGCGGCGCATCATCAGCGTATGATGGCACGCCCGGCGGTGCGGCGGACGATCGAGATCGAGGCGGCGATCGGCTACGAGCTGCCCGCATAGGGCGATTAAGCCGATGTTGACGGGGATCGACGCGTGATGGCTTGAGTGGCGGAATGCGCTGCGCTTTTCCGCCCTACGGCCTCGGCCGCCTCAGACCGTAGGGCGGACAAGCCAACGCCCCCGGGCGCTTGACCCGGGGGGCAGCGCATTCCGCCACGCGCACCCCACGTCGCCGCTCCCGCCGGCAGCCGGACGCGCCGATCCCTCAGATCCCCGCAACCCGCGTCAGCTCCGCCGCGATCCCCGGCGCGCAGGCCAGGATCGGGTTGCCGCGCTCCGGTCCGTCACCCTCCAGGAACGGGCTGACATGCGCCCCCGCCTCGCGCAGCAGCACCAGCGCCGCGGCGACATCCCACAGATTGATGTGCAGCTCGACATAGGCGTCGCTGCGGCCGGCGGCGACGTCGGCCAGGCCGAGCGCGCCGGAGCCGGATGCCCGCGGCGCCGCGCCGGCCTCGATCACCCGTTGCATCAGCGCCGCGAACGCGGCGACCGGGCGGCGGTGCGACCAGCCGACCTCCACCAGGGCGCGCGCCAGCTCGGTGGTCGCGGCGGCGCGGATCGCGGCGCCGTCGAGCGTCGCGCCTCCCCCCAGCCGCGCGGCGAACGTCTCGCCCATCGCCGGGGCGACCAGCACGCCGATCAGCGGCGTGCGATCCTCCAGCAGCGCCAGCGAGACGCAGAAGCGCCGCCGGCCGCGGGCGTAGTTGGACGTGCCGTCGATCGGATCGACCACCCAGCGCAGGCTTCCCCCCCGCGCCTTGCCGCCCTCCTCGCCCTGGAAGCCGTCCGCCGGAAACAACGTGGCCAGACGGTCGGACAGGAAGCGCTCCACCGCCCCGTCGGCCTCGGTCAGCCAGTCCTGCGCGCCCTTCAGCGTGACCGTCGCCGCACCGGGCGAGGGGCGCATGCGCAGCGCCAGCGCGCCCGCCTCGGTCGCCAGCTCCAGTGCCGCTGCGAACCGTGCGTCGAGCGCGCGCACGCGCCGTTCAGACCGGCGATAGCACGTGGATGACCCGGCTGGCGATCATTGGCCGGGTCTTCGCGCCGTACGCCGCCATGTGCGCCGAGGCGGCGTGCGCCTTCAGCGCGTCGGCGCTCTCCCACTTCTCAATCACCACAAAAGTGTCCGGGCCGAACTTCGTCTGGACCGGAAGCGCCCCCTCGGCATCCGCCGCCGGGCCGTATTCGATGCAGCCCTGCTCGGCGTGCACCGCCGGCATGTTGGCGTGAAACGCCTCAAGTATCGCGCCGCGCATGCCCGGCTTGGCGGTGATGATGGCGATGACATGGATCACGGCATTGGCTCCCGATTTGTGTCCGCTCGCGCGGCATTCCGCCGGGACCTTGCCAGAAGCGGCTGCGACCGGGAAGCCAGGGCGACCGGGCAGCCGTGGCCGGGCCGCGGACCGGATGCTAGGTCGGGCACCGGTTCGAACCGACGGAGGACGACGATGACGGACACCACCCGACGCGAGCAGGGCCGCGCGATCCGGCGCAAGCTGATGGGCGAGGCGTTCGCCGACAAGCTCGACCAGGCCGTCTACCGCGACCCGATCATGCAGAAATTCGCCGAGGTCACCCAGGAAACGATTTTCGGCACGCTGTGGACCCGGCCCGGCCTGGACCTGAAGACGCGTGCCATGATCTGCGTGATCTCCGACACCGCGACCGGGCGCACGCCGGAGCTGAAGCTGCACCTGCGCTTCGCACGCAACCAAGGCTGGACCGAGGATGAACTCGCCGAGGCGCTGCTGCACCTGGCAGGCTATGTCGGTGCCCCACTGGTGCGCGAGGCGATGCTGACGGCGTGCGAAGCGTTCGCCGAACTGCGCGCCGAGGGCTGAGACCGCCGCCCCGGCCTACCCTGCCGGACTGGCCCGCGACGCAATGACGCGCGGCGCTGCTTACGCGTCCGCCGTCGTCGGCAGATCGACCAGGCGCGTGAACGTGAACTGGCTGCCGTCGCACAGTGCGATGGTCGTCGATGCGTCACCCCTGACGTCGGCGGACTGGGAAACCGAGGCACCGGACACGCGGGTGTTGTCCTTCGCCGGCGCGGTGCCGCCGCCGACGCTGCCAACGCCGCGGCCGCGCTCGAGCAGTTCCGGTTCCAGCTTCGGAGCGCGGTTGCGGCGTACTTGCGGCATGACTGAACCAACTCCTGTCTGCACTCGGCCCATCCGCCGGAGCGAAGCCGATCCTGCCCTGCGGAGGATAAGAAAGGGTTAATGTTGCCGCGGTGTTCTGCATCGAGAACAACCGTACAACGTCGAATACAATCAGATGGTTAAAGTACGATGGTCTGCCTGCGCGTCGCCCCGGCGGTAACCGGTTAAGCTACCGCCTATTGCTTCCGCGTGGCGAACGTCTTTGCACCGTTCGGCATGTGTTCCGTGACTGCCTGCCTCGCATAAAAGGCGGGGCGTTCGCTGTGTGGCGACCGTTCTCCGCGTCGCCGTTGCGGGGTGTCGCACGGCGCCGCCGCCGACCACCCCCCTCGCACGTTGCGTGCGAGAAACCGTTGCCCCGGCGCCGGCGCGGCTGCGGCAGGCACAGGATGCGGCTTGATCACGCCACTCGATCGGATGCACCCGTTCGCGCAACGACATGTTGGCACGCAGATGCACCGATCAGCCGCCGCGTGCGGGACCGCGGTAACTGGTTGAAACTGGCCAATCGCGCCCATGCCACTCTCCGGCTGCGCCGCCGGAGGATACCAGCAGACACGGTGGCAGCAGATGCGGTTTGCTTCAGTACTTGAACGGGATCACGACATTGATGCCCGGTGACGGCGTCGGCCGACGATCCTCCGCTGGATCGTCCTGCCAGCGGGAGCCGGTGATGTAGCCCTGACTTGGATCGTAGCTGTTGTGAAAACTCGGTGCCCGGATGAAATGCGGCGTGATCTTCGGGTGGTCGGACTCCAGCGCGATCGGCGCCGCGGCATTCTCATCGGGGATCGGCGCCGGGCCGACCAAGGCCAGCGCCCCCGGCGCCGCGGCAGCCTGATCCTGGCTCGGCGCCGCGCCATCGGCCGGCGGGTACGCGGGCGGTATCGGCGGCACCGGGAGTGGTCCCGGATGCACCGGCGCCGCCGCGAGGATCAGGGGCAGCAGCACCACCAAAGAGCTGATCCCCTTCATGAGCATGCCCTCGGCGCGACAGGTGGCGTTTCCCCAGGGGGTCGCATCCCGCGCGGGTCGTCAAGCGGATTGCCGGCCGGTACGCCAAGTGGTCCGGTGCCGTTGCGGCGCCACGCATCCAGCGACCAGCGGACCGACGGAAATGCCAGGTGGTCCCAGGGAATGTCGGGCCAGCCGAACAGCGCGACCTCCAGGCTTTCCGTGCCGGCGGCGAAGCGGGGCGACGCCGCGCCGGCGGCGAATCGGGCGCGGAACATGACGTAGACCTGGCCGATCCGGCTGACCGAGAAGATGCCCAGGATGCCGTCCAGCTCGACCCGTGCCTGCGCCTCCTCCCAGGTTTCCCGCGCGGCGCCCTCCTCGAGGGTCTCGCCGAGCTCGAGATAGCCCGCCGGCAAGGTCCAGTAGCCGTGGCGCGGCTCGATCGCGCGACGGCACAGCAGCACCGCGCCATCGGCGACGACCACTGTGCCGACGACGATTTTCGGGTTCTCATAGGCAATGTAGCCGCAGTCGGCGCAGACCATGCGCTCGTGGTGGTCGCCCTCCGGCATGCGGCGAACGAATCCTGGCATGGCTGGAAATTGCCGCCTTCGGCCCGCAAGATCAATGATTTGTTGGATATACCGCGTTCGGCCTAGCCCGTGGGATCGCCCGGCCAGGACCAATGCACCCTTTCATTCCGCGCGGCATGAGGCCAGACTGCACCCCCATGCAGATCCACGGGAGCTGCGCGTCCAAGGGGGGCGCAGGCGTTTTACTGGTGGGACCGCCGGGATCGGGGAAGTCCGATCTGCTGCTGCGGCTGCGCAGCCATGGGTTCGAGCTGGTGGCCGACGACCGCGTGGTCATTGCCGACGGTATCGCGTGCCCGCCGCCGGCGCTGGCCGGATTGCTGGAGGTGCGCGGCCTGGGCATCTTCCGCCTGCCGTACCGGACCGAAACCCGCCTCGCGCTGGTGGTCGACCTGGCCCCCGTATTGTCGCTCGCTCCGCCCCGCCTGCCGGTGCCGGAGCGGCACGCCGTCCTGGATCTGCCGCTGGTCCGCATCGACGCCGCGGCCGCCTCGGCGCCGGAGCGCGTCGCCCTGGCGCTCGAGGGCGCACTCGGCCGCGTCAGCCAGGTCGCCGGAGCGTTCGCGGCATGAACCCGCCGCCGGACCCGCCACGCCTGCGCGTGGTGCTGGTTACCGGCCTGTCGGGCGGGGGAAAACTGTCGGTGCTCGGCGCGCTGGAGGATCTGGGCTTCGAGACCGTCGACAACCCGCCGCTGGAGATGCTCGCCGACATGGTCGGACGCGGCGAGCGCGAGCTGGCGGTCGGCGTGGACGCCCGCACCCGGGGCTTCGACGCGACGCGGGTGCTGGAGACGCTGGCGGCGTTGCGCACCAACCCAAGGCTGCGGCCCGAGCTGGTCTATGTCACCGCCGACGAGACCACGCTGCTGCGCCGCTACACCGAAAGCCGGCGCCCGCATCCGCTCGCGCCGCACGACCGGGTCGCGGTCGGCATCGCCCAGGAGCTGGCACTGACTGGCAAGCTGCGCGAGGCCGCCGACCTGGTGGTGGACACCTCCAACCTGCCGATCGGCGCCATGCGCCGGCACATCGAGCAGCGGTACGGCGCCGACACGGCGACGGATCGCCTGGTGGTGACCCTGGTGTCCTTCGCCTATCGGCAAGGCCTGCCGCCGGAAGCAGATGTGGTATTCGATGCGCGCTTCTTGCGGAACCCGCACTACGACCCACTTCTGCGGCCTCGAACCGGGCTCGATCCCGAGGTCGGCGCGTTCATCGCAGCCGATCCGGATTTTTCCGCCTTCCTAGACCGGCTGGCCGGGTTGGTGGAGATGCTCTTGCCGAGGTTCGTGCAAGAGGGCAAGAAATACGCGACCATCGCGATCGGCTGCACCGGTGGACGTCACCGCTCGGTGTATCTCGTCGAGACACTGGCCGCCCGGCTGACCTCCCGGCTCGACGCGGATCGCGCCGCCGGGGGAGTTGGTGGCTGGCGACTGCAGGTGATGCACCGGGAGCTGGCCCGGGACGACACGGCTATGACGACCCCGGCCGGGGCGACGCCCGTCGCGGCACCGCGCGGCGACGGGACTGCGACGCAAGGGATTGCGATCCGGGGGGCTGCGACCGGCAACCAGGTGGCGGGGGGCGACGCGATGGACGGCGACGGGGTGACGGACGACAGCTTGGGCGCGTGGCCCTTGCCGGCTCAGGCACAGGAGGCCTGACACGACATGATGTGTTCCCACAAAGACAGTGGGCTTCCCTCCGCGGAAGCCGTCAGGGACCTCGTGCACGATCCATGATCGGCATGATCCTGGTGACCCACGGCCGCCTGGCCGAGGAGTTGCGCTCCGCCATGGAGCACGTGGTCGGCGCCCAGCGTTGCGTCGACACGGTGTGCATCGGCCCGGAAGACGACATGGGCAACCGGCGTGCCGAGATCGAGGCCTGCATCAAGCGTTGCGACTGTGGCGATGGTGTGGTGCTGCTGACCGACATGTTCGGCGGCACGCCGTCCAACCTGGCGATCTCGATGATGGAGCACGAGGGGGTCGAGGTGATCGCCGGCGTCAACCTGCCGATGCTGGTCAAGCTGGCCAAGGTCCGGTCCAACCAGCCGCTGGCCTCGGCGGTGACCTGCGCCCAGGAAGCGGGCCGGAAATACATCGCCGCCGCGTCCCACGTGCTGCACGGCGAGAAGAAGAACGGAACCTGCGGCTGATGGCCGACGCGGCCGAACCGGAACCGGATCGGTCCGCGGAACCGCACGGCCCCGTCATCAGCCGCACGGTCACCATTCCCAACCAGCGCGGCCTGCACGCGCGCGCGGCGGCCAAGTTCGTTACTTTGGCAGAGCGGTTCGACGCGTCGGTGGACGTGATCCGCGACGGGCAGAGCGTGTCCGCCCGCTCGATCATGGGGCTGATGATGTTGGGCGCCGGCTGCGGCGCCACGATCGAGCTGCGCGCCGAGGGCTGGGGTGCGAAGGAGGCGCTGGACGCGCTGGCCGCGCTGGTCGAGTCGGGGTTCGCCGAGCAGGAGTGACGGACGTAAGGAACCGGCAGGCCCAGCCTGCACGACACGGAGCCCGGCACTTGCGCGCACTTCGGCGCCGTGCGCCCGAGGGCAGCGATGGGCTGGGAGCGTGGCAGGAATTTGTTGTATCGTGCGCCGCGCGGCCCCGTGTCCGTTGGGCCGCCTAGGGAGCGCGGATGTCACTCAGTCAGGACGACCGGGAGTTTGTTCGCGGCCTGTACCGCCGGGTGCTGGATCAACCTCTTGAGCCCGACGATCCACTGTATGAACCCATTCACGAGCAGTTGAACGAGGACGATCCCGTCGCGATCATGCAACGCCGGATCGAGCTTGCCGACGTGCAGACGATGCAACTCTTCTCCGGCTTCAGCGGATCGGGCAAGACGACCGAGCTGTTCCGCCTGCGCCGCAACCTGCGCGAGCAGGGTTGCGTCGTGCTGTATGCGGATGCGCTGAAATATGTGGACCCGTTCGATCCTTTGCCCATCGGCGACATGCTGATGGTCGCTGCTGGGGCCTTTAGCGATGCCATTCAGGAAGACCTGGGCATCGACCTGCGTACGGAATCGTTCTGGGACCGCCTGCCCGGTCTCGTGGCGCGGACCGAGATCCGGCTCAGCGGCGGCGATGCGAAGCTCGAATACAGCAGTCCAGGACACAGCGTGCTGGGCGGGATCAAGGCTGGTCTGAACATCAAGGCGGAGCTGAAAACGCGATCGAGCTTTCGCCGGACGCTTCAGGAGTTTCTCGCCGCGCATTTGGTGCAACTGCAGGAAGACGTCGCGCAATTCTTCGAACAGGGCGCCAAGGCGATCTGGGCAGCCGAGGGCAACGAGAATGTGCAAATCGTCTTCATACTGGATCAGCTTGAGCAACTGCGCGGCGACTACCACAATTGGCAGGATGTGATCCGTTGTGTTCAGCAACTCTTCACCGTGCATCTTGACCGGTTGCGCATGCCCTATGTGCACTGCATCTACTCGGTGCCGGCTTGGCTGGCCTTCCTGTCGCGCCCGCAGGAGATGACCCTGCTGCCAACCATTCAGCTTTGGAACAAGGGTGCTGATCGTGCGCCGTTCGCCCGCGGCCGCGAGAGTTTCCGCAGCCTGATGCGCCGCCGCGTGAGCGGCGCCGATTCCGCCCGCCTGTTCGGACCGGGCGCTGACGCACCAGACGCGCCGATCGAGCGGCTCATCGTCGCTTGTGGCGGCCAGGTGCGCGACCTTCTGCGCATGATGCGGGAAGTGCTAACTCGAGCGAATTCGCTTCCGGTCGACGTCGGCGTGATCGATCGGGTGATCAGCGTCGCGCGGCGCGATTTCCTACCGATCGCGGTAGACGATGCGCGCCTGCTGCACGACATCAGCCTAAAACAGAACCTGGAGCCCGAAACGCTCGACGAGACCTCGATCGAACGGCTGAGCAATTTCTTTAACACGCATCTCGTGATGTATTTCGAGAACGGCCGGTCCTGGTATGATACCCATCCGCTGATCCGCGACGAGGTCGAACGGATTCTCGCCGACAGCCGGCCGAGCGAATGAGTGCAACACGGTCATCAACGGAAGGCACCGCAATCGAACGCCGTTTCGGCGCGACGGCAGCGAGCGAATGGCAGGTCCTGCTCAACCAGATCGAACTGGCTGAGGAATTCGCGTTGGTGGTCCTCGTCGTGCCCGACATGGACGGCGCGCGCCTGTGCCGGAACGAACTGCAGTCCTGGTTGGCGCAGCGCGGCCGGCGCCTGACCGTCATCGAGCCGGACTCGCCTGCCGCCTTGCATGAGGCATCGGTCACTCTGTTCAGCCTGCCCGATGAGCCGACGCGGGGGACAATTTGGCTCGCCGCCGCGTATGGACCGCCGGACCCGAACGTCGGAGCCTGGGACCTCGCTTGGCGCCATGCGTTGGTCGGACTGAACCAGCAGCGCAACCCCCTGCGCCGTCGCTTCCTGCTGCCGCTGATTCTTGTCGGCACGGCCGGCCTCGTGTCGGCGATGCGCGAGATTGCCGGGGATCTGTGGTCGGTCCGCTCGCTATCGCTGCGGATCGAACCGGGGCGGGAGGCGATCGAAATCGAGCCGTTGTATCGGCCGAAACCGGAGCCGCCGGCGCGCACCGCGGCGCCGGACCCAGAGCTGGCGTTGCGAATGGCCGACCGCGTCCGCGGCCGCGACGGGCAGCAGCAGACGCTCGCACTCCTGCTGGTTCGCGCCGGCGAGGGGTTTGCCGCCCGGAAACAGTGGCCCCAAGCCGAGGCCGCTTGGGGCGAGGCGGCGGACCTCTTCGAGCGCTTCGGCCCGCAGCAAGCTGCCGCGTGGACGTTGGTTGAGTTGGCCGACCACTGGTATGTCACAGGTCGGGTGGACATGGCGCGCGACGCCTACGCCAAGGCGCTCGAAATTCGCGAGCGTCTGGCGCGCGCCGAACCCGATCGCGCCGACTACCAGCACGACCTATCCGTATCGTACAGCAAAATGGGCGACATGAATGGCACGCTCGGCCAGAGCGACGCGGCGCGCGAGGCCTATGCCCAGGCGCTGGCGATCGCCGAGCGTCTGGCGCGCGCGCAACCCGACCGCGTCGACTACCAGCGCGACCTCTCGGTGTGCTATGAACGAATGGGTGACCTTTATGACACGCTCGGCCGGGCTGAGGCGGCACGCGAGGCCTATTCCAAGGCGCTCGAAATCCGTGAGCGTCTGGCGCGGGTGGAACCCGTTCGCGCCGATTTTCAGCGCGATCTCTCGGTGTCCTATGAGCGAATGGGCGACCTCCATAACGCGGCCGGCCAGCACGAGGCGGCCCGCGAGTTCTATCTCAAGGACCTGGAAATCGCCGAGCGTCTTGCGCGGGCGGAACCCGATCGGGCCGACTACCAGCGCGACCTTTCGGTGTCGTACAACAAGATGGGGGATCTCTATAGCGCGCTCGGCCAGGGCGAGGCGGCACGCGAGGCCTATGCTAGGGCGCTGGTGATCGCCGAGCGTCTTGCGCGGGCGGAACCCGACCGCGCCGACTACCAGCGCGACCTCCTGGTGTCGTGCAACAAGATGGGTGACCTCTATGCCACGCTCGGCCAGGGCGAGGCGGCCGGCGAGGCTTATGCCAATGCCCTGGCGATTACCGAGCGTCTGGCGCGCGCGGAACCCAGTCGGGCGGACTACCAGCGCGACCTATTCGTATCGTACAACAAAATGGGTGACCTCTACGGCGCGCTCGGCCAGATGGAGGCGGCGCGCGAGGCATATGCCAAGGCGCTAGCGATCACCGAGCGTCTCGCGCGCGCGGAACCCGACCGCGCCGACTACCAGCGCGACCTCTCGGTGTCATATGGACGAATGGGCGATCTTTATCGCGCGCACGGCCAGGGCGAAGCGGCACGCGATTTCTATCTTAAGGACCTGGAAATCGCCGATCGTTTGGCGCACGCGGAACCAAGTCGCGCCGACTACCAGCGCGACCTTGTCGTCTCGTTAGTGCGGCAAGCGGAAATGGCGGAAGGCGCGGCGGCGCCGGCGTACCTGCGGCGGGCACTGGGGGTCGTGGAGGCATTGCAGGCGAGCAAGCGGCTTGCGCCCGCGGACGCTTGGATGATGCGGGATCTGCGGCAGAGGCTGGACGCGTTGCCGCGTTGAGCCGTCGCCGCCTCACTAGGCCACCGCTGGCGCAGTCCCCCCGCGCACTGTTGCCTTGCGTCCAAGCTTGCGGTCTTCTGCCGACGCATCCAGACCCCGCTCACCGATAGGATCCCCCCGATGCGCGTCTCCGTCGTGCAGATGAACCCCGGCGCCAACAAAGCGGAAAACATCGCCCAGGCGCGCACCCTGCTCGACCAGGCGATCAGCGCCGACCGCCCCGACATCGTCAGCCTGCCGGAGGTGTGGGACAGCCTCGGCGGCGACCGCACGCGTGCGCAACGCCAACGCCGAGACCCTGCCCGCCAAAGGCTCCAACGAACCCGGCGGCCCCGCCTATGAATTCCTGCGCGACGTCGCCCGCGGGGCAAAAGTCCACGTGCACGGCGGCTCGATCATCGAACAGGGACCCGAAAAGCTGTTCAACACCACAGTGGTGTTCGACCCCGACGGGAGAGAAATCGCCCGCTACCGCAAGATCCACCTGTTCGACATCGTCGCCCCCGACGGCACCGGCTATCGCGAGAGCGCCACCTACGGCGCCGGCGACGAGGTCGTCACCTACCAGGCCGACGGCGTCACCGTCGGCTGCGCCATCTGCTACGACGTGCGCTTCCCCGACCTGTTCTGGGCGCTGCGCGAACGCGGCGCCGACCTGATCTTCCTGCCCTCGGCGTTCACGCTCGCCACCGGCAAGGACCACTGGGAGGTGCTGATCCGCGGCCGCGCCATCGAGACGCAGTGCTGGTTCGCCGCCCCCGCCACGCACGGCAAGCACCTGGAAGGCAAGGGCGAGCCGCGCTTCACCTACGGCCACTCGCTGGTCTGCGATCCCTGGGGTCAGGTGCTCGCGCAGGTCTCCGACGGCATCGGCTGGGCCACCGCGCGCATCGACCCGGCGGTCACCGGCCGCGTCCGCGGCAACATGCCGGTGCTGGAACATCGGAAACGGGTGTGAGCCCACTCATTCCGGAGCCGGCGCCCCCGGCCACGCGCCGGGCCATCGGGTCCGGCCGCGTGGCATTCTCCGCCTCGACCGCACCGCTGGCACAGGAGAGCTGTGCCCGCCTCGTGGCGCGCTACGGCGACTGCAAGGTCGATGATGCCGCCGTGGTGGTGGCGCTCGGCGGCGACGGCCAGATGCTGGAGACGCTGCATCGCGCGGTGGTCAACGGCCTGCCGGTCTACGGCATGAACTGCGGCTCGGTCGGCTTCCTGATGAACACCTACAGCGAGGACAACCTGCTGGAGCGCCTGACCCACGCCCAGGAAGCCGTGCTGCACCCGCTGCGCATGAACGCCGTCACGGTCACCGGCATGATGGAGGAGGCGCTGGCCTTCAACGAGGTCAGCCTGCTGCGCCAGCTCCGCCAGGGCGCCAAGATCCGCGTCACCGTCGACGGCCACGTGCGGCTGCCCGAGCTGATGTGCGACGGCATCCTGCTGTCCACGCCGGCCGGCTCGACCGCCTACAACCTGTCGGCGCACGGCCCGATCGTGCCGCTGTCGGCCAACCTGCTGCCGCTGACGCCGATCAGCTCGTTCCGCCCGCGGCGCTGGCGCGGCGCCCTGCTGCCCAGCAGCGCCGACGTGCTGTTCGAGGTGCTGGAGCACGACAAGCGCCCGGTCGCCGCGGTGGCCGACTTCACCGAGGTGCGCGACGTGCTGTCGGTCGCAGTCACCGAGGACCGTTCTGTCAGCGTGACAGTGCTGTTCGACCCGGATCAGGGTCTGTCGGAGCGGATCATCGCCGAGCAGTTCACGGTGTAGCCCCGTCGCTGCGGCGCGAGGTTGGCGTTCGGGAACGAGCCGACGCGTTGATCGGCGGGGCATTGGACGTCCCCGAACACAGTCGATGCAGAAGGAAAATACCGCGGCTGGTGCCGGCTACTCGAACAATCCATTATCGAGATCTTCAGCGAACTGGTTGACCCATTCGGCGAACGGGCCGTTGTGCCTTCCTGGTTGGGCTATATAAGCTCGCGCAGTACCAGTCTTTCGGGACCTTACGATCACGTCGGTGGCGATTGGACCAAAGTAGGCGCGGTCCAATCGCGCCCGGGCGGCTGCTGCCGAAAAGGGATAGCGCACGTTCTTCCACGCGAGTGCCAGCAGACTTGCTAGACGTCTCAAATAGCGCCAGATCACGCCATCCCGCTCGAAACGAGGCGGATCGAGTTGCGATGGTGTGTCGGAGACATAAAATTCGTCCGGCGACCGGCCGCGACGGCGCAGGACCGATCTCAATATCCTCGCGATCGCTCCGGGGCACATGCCTTAACTGCAGCCCGAAGCCGGCGCCCTTGCTGATATCGTCGATCACCGGTCCGGTCGGTTTTGACATCGGCAGTGCTCTGCTCAGGCTCGGCTTATTCATGGGATCACCTTCGGCAGGTAGCCGACTTTGTCAGCGACGAGAATGATGGTAGTGGCGCAAAGTGCCCAGATCAAGCTGCGAACCAAGTGCGATGCGGCAAGTGCTCGCAACCTGTACCGTTCCTGATTCACCTCGCGATTTAGCGGAGTGACCGTCAGATACGAGTTAAGCAGCGCTTGCCGCATATCGGTAGCCAAGGCACGATCCTGACGATCGGCAGCCAAACCCTGCTTGTCATAGTATCGTCGCAAGTCATCAAGCCGCAGCATCAATGCTTTCTCGAACCCGATTCGCCGGTACCTGTGCTGAGTGATGGCTCGAAAAAGCCAAAACAATACAAAGGACGCCTCTGCCACTGCCAAGAGCAGAAACGCCGCACTGGTGAGGAACGCCACAACCGATCGCCAATCGGCAACTTCCGTCCATTTGGGCAGCCGGCCCGCGGCATAAGCGAGTGCGCCGATAACGAGCCCAAGGGCCGTGCCGAAAAATGGCAGGGATCGATGCACGTCCTCTTCCGCCCCGACCTCTTGACGGTAGAACTCGGCAAACGTCATGAGCAGGAATGTCGTGGTCTCCGGCGTCGCGGCAGTCGGCGAAGCCTCGGGTCCCGGTTGCGGCTGGTCAGACATCCGACCCAGGCGCCGGGTCGATACAGGCGCTCTGCCAGGTCAGCCCGCGCCGCCTTTGGTCCACGGAGCCGCGCCGCTACCGGATCAGTCCGGTCAACGGACTGCTCGGGTCCGCCCCCATGCGCCGCGGCATCCGCCCGGCCAGGAAGGCCAGCCGCCCGGCCTCCACCGCCAGCTTCATCGCCCGCGCCATCGTCACCGGGTCCTTCGCCAGCGCGATCGCCGAGTTCAGCAGCACCGCATCGCACCCCAGCTCCATCGCGATCGCCGCGTCCGACGCGGTGCCCACCCCGGCGTCGACCAGGAACGGCACCTTCACCTGCTCCATCATCATGGTCAGCATCGCCGGGTTCTGCATGCCGAGGCCGGAGCCGATCGGCGCGCCCAGCGGCATGATCGCCACGCAGCCCAGCTCCTCCAGCCGCTTGGCCGCCAGCGGATCGTCGGCGCAGTAGACCATCACCTCGAACCCGTCCTTGATCAGCGCCTCCGCCGCCTCGAACGTGCCGGGCATGTCGGGATACAGCAACGGCGGCGGGCCCAGCACCTCCAGCTTGACCAGGTTCCAGCCGCCGGCCTCGCGCGCCAGGCGCAAGGTGCGCACCGCCTCGTTGGCGGTGTGGCAGCCGGCGGTGTTGGGCAGGTAGGTGATCTTCTTCGGATCCACATAGTCCTGCAGCATCGGCGCCTTGGGGTCCGACAGGTTCACCCGCCGCACCGCGACCGTGACAATCTCCGCGCCGCTCGCCGCGATCGCCGCGGCGGTCTCCTCCAGGTCCTTGTACTTCCCCGTGCCGACGATCAGCCGCGAGCGGAAGCGCCGCCCGGCCACGGTCCAGGTGTCGTCGGCCTGTGTCATTCCGTCCATCATCAGCCTCCACCGATGAAGTGCACGATCTCGATCGCATCGCCGCTGGCAAGCCAGGTTTCGGCATAGCTGGAGCGCGGCACGATCGCCTCGTTGCGCTCCACCGCCACCTTGCGGCGATCGAGGCCGAGCGTGGCCAGCAGGCCGTCGACAGTGACCGGCCCATCGAGACTGCGGTCTTCACCGTTCAGGGTCAGGCTTACGCAGGACTGCATGGCAAGCAGTATGGGACCGCGCCCGGTCAGCGGCAAGGAAGCGCCCGATGCCCCCCCATGAAACACTGTGGAGCAACCAGCGCGAAATTTACCGCGGCAACCCGGAGCGAGCCCGCCGCCCCAGCGCCCACCCGTGCAGCGCGGCAGGGCGGGTCAGCGTTCGGCTTCGTCGGCGTCCGGCTCGACCTCGATCTCGGGGCCGATCGCGTCGTCGGCATCCTCGAGATCGGCGGCGTCTTCCAGCACGTCCTCTTCGGCTTCGTCCCCGACGCCCACGACCTCCACCAGATCGGCCTCATCGGCGCCCGCTGCGGGCACCGGCTTTTTGATCGGCTTCTGGTCGGACACGTTGCCGCCGGGGCGGCGCAGGCGCGGCTGCTCGACCGGCTGCTCGGTGCCACATTTGGGGCAGACTGCGGGCGCTTTCCCCAGGTCGTAAAAGCGGGTGTTGCAGGCGACGCAAACGCGCTTGGAGCCAAGTTCGGGCTTCGCCATTCGGTGGCCTCGTGTGGCAATCTGGCGGGCGCGGCCCGCGCGAGCGGGCGGCCATGCCATCGGCCGCACGTGGAGTCAATTCGGCGATTTGCACGGCCTTGCCCCCGCCGCGTGCGGGCTTGGACCGCGCAGCGGACCAAGGCGCACGGGCAGGGGCGGGCCAGGTGCCGGACGTGGCGGAGCGTCAGATGGCGGCCGCGAGCGGCTGCCTCAGGTCAGCCCCAGTGGCCGGGAATATAGTACCCGTTCTGATAGTGCGGCGGGACCCAGACCTGCTGCGGCGGCTGGGACGGCGGCGCAGACGCGGGGCCGGCGCGTAGTACGCGGGGGCCGGCGCGTAGTAGGCCGGCGGCGGGGCGTAGACCGGCGGGGCGACGACAACCGGCGGGACGTAGATGCCGACGCCGCCGCAGCACCAGCCGCCACCATGGTAGCCCCAGCCCCCGCCCCAGCCGCCGCCCCAGCCGCCGCCATGGGCCCACCAGGCCTCGGCCGGCTTCGGCGCGGCGGTGGTGCCGAGCGCCACAAGACCCAGCAGGGCGCCGCCAGCGGCCAGGCGCTTCAGTCCGGTTGTCAGAGAGGTCGAGCGTGTCATCTTCATCTCCACCACGTTGTTGGTTCGGCGATGTTCGGTGCCGTGAACAGACCGTAGGCGCGCCTGTGCGTCGCCGGATACTGGAGAGATGGCTGGACTCTTTTCGCCCGAACACCGGCCGGGTTTGGCCGGAAAAAAGCCGGGGATTTTCCCTTGGAGAGTGCCCGAGGGCCGCCGCGACCCGACCGTTGGCGCTATGTCGCGACGCTGGTCTCCACCGTGCCGAACCCGATGAACGTCGCCTGCACCTGATCGCCGGGGGCCAGCGGCAGCATGCGGGTGAACGAGCCCGTCATGATCAGATCGCCCGCTCCCAGCGCCTGGCCGTACTCCGGCAGCTTCCCCGCCAGCCAGACGATGGCATTCAGCGGATGCCCAAGCACCGCCGACCCCAGACCCGCCTCGCGTTCCACGCCATTCACCCGCACCCGCGTCTCGATCCCGCCCAGGTCGGGCATGTCGGCCATGCGCACCGGCGCGCCCAGCACCACCGCCTTCTGCGCCGCGTTGTCCGCCAGCGCGAGCGCCATGTCGCGCCGCAGGTCGCAGCGCAACTCGACGATCTCCAGCGCCGGATAGCAGACCTCGATCGCCGCGCGCACGGCGTCGGCGTCCGCCCCGGCCGCGATCGGGCGGGCCAGGCGCACGCAGATCTCCGGCTCGCAGCCTGGTCGGATCATGTCCGTCGGAAATTGCTGCCCGGTGGAAAACCTCTCCAGCACATGGCCGAACGCCGGTTCGTGGAAGTTGAACTGCTCCTGCGTCGGCTTCGAGGTCAGCGCCACCTTCCAGCCGATCCGCCGCGCCCCCGCCGCGCTGCGCCGCGCCAGGATGCCAAGCTGCACGCGATAGGCCTGATCGATCGTCAGCCGGCCGATCCACGCGTCCGGAAAGAAATCGCCCCGCAGGCGCGCCGCCCACAGGCTGTCGATCGCCGCTGCTTCGTCGAACGCCATCGCCAGCTCCCCGGACCTTGGCGTGAGTGTAGGTGCGGGCAACCTGCCTGGCCAGCCTGACGCGTGCCGGAGAATAGGTCGGTTCGAATGTCGGCTGCCGACCCAAATCGGTCCTTCCCCTGAAGCGCCCGCCGATAGGTGCTCAGACCACCATGAAGGCGCGGGAATGGTTTCAATCCGATCCGCCTGGGATGAATTTGCAAAGGCTTTAGTGCTTTCTTCCTCCCATGCGCCCCCAGCGGAGAGTGATGCACCCATTCTCGTAGCCGGGCCGAGACCATGCCCCGGGCAGCGGAGAGACACATGATGAAGAGGCTTCTATTGGCCTCGGCGGCTGCGGCCAGTTTTATCGCCTTGAGCAACACGGCCTCAGCTACCGTCTATGATTGGACGTTCTCCGGGACCTTCTCGGGCTCTGGCACGCTGACCACTGGCACCCCGGATAATGGCGGCTATGACATCACGTCGTTCACGGGGGAAATTGGCGGCGAAACGGTGACGGGTCTGCTCGGTGGTGATCCAGGGCCGGTCGGTACTTCTAGCCCCAGCGGCCTTTTCATGTACGACAACATCCTTTACCGCACCGACAACGCGCCGCCGCTCGATGGGGGAGGGACAGGGGGCTTCCTCGATACCTACGGGGCGCTCATCTCCATGGCCAACCACGATGAAGGCAACGTTTGGGGTAATGGCGGGTCTGACTACGCCTATTACAACGAAGTTGGCGGCACCTACGACATGGAACTTGGCTCCGGTCAGAGCTTCGCGATCACAGAGGTGGTGCCGGAGCCGATGACTCTCGCCCTCCTGGGTAGCAGCTTGTTCGGCCTTGGCGTGGCTCGCCGCCGTCGCACCTGACACGCACTGTTCCATGCTGGGTCGTAGCCGCGCCACTGTGTCGTCGGCAGCACGGCATAATCTCGCCAACTTCCTGCGCACCCTGGCGCTGCCCGAGGCGGTCAGCCATTGGTCGATGACGACGTTGCGGGACCGGCTGGTGAAGATCGGCGCCAAGATCGTCCGCCACGGCCGGTCGATCACATTCCAGACGGCCGAGGTGATGGTGCCGCGCGACCTGTTCCAGAAAATCCTGGAGGCAATCGCGGCCCTGTGTCCGTTGCCGGTGGCACTTTGCTGACTCCCCTCGCCCATTCTGGGCCGACCTGCACGGCCGCCCGCCTTTCGCGCCGTTCACCCGTGCCGCCGCGGCCTTGGCCGCAGACGTCGCCTGCCCGGCGTGCCGGGCCATGCACGCCTTGGTACCAAACAAACCGGCAAGCAACCCAGGGATCGACAGATCGACATCCAGCGCTTCCCGGTGCAACCCATAGCCAGCGCCAAGCACTTCGACCACGGCAAGTTGGTCCGCCGTCGCGGTTTCCAGTCCCTGCGCCAGACGAGGCGGGAACGCGAAGGTGCAGCCGTTGGCCAGCTCGACGATCACCCGGCCCTGCCGGCGGTCATACCGCGCCGAGGCGGCGCGCGGCTCATTGCGTTGCGCAGCCCTGCCCCGTTCCGCGGCGGCATCGATCTGGGCATCGGTCAAATGAGCCACGTCGGTTCTCCGCGCGGGATTGCGATCCAAATGTATTTTGCAGCCCTGCGCACACAATCACGTCGCGCCCGGCGTAGCACGATCCTATCCGACGCTTTCGAGCGCCCGCGCCGTCACCTCCGGCTCCCTGGCGATGACGCGCAAATACGCCAGCGCCGGCGCATCCGGTCGTTTCCGCTCCTGCTCCCAATCGCGCAACGTGCCAACGGGAATATGGTAGCGCGCGGCAAACGCCGCCTGGGAAATGCCGAGCCGTTTACGGACCGTACGCACGATCGCCGCCGCGGTCGCCGCGTCGCTCAGGATCGGCGCAGCGTCCGGATTATCGGCCACCTGACGGGCAATATCTTCGTCCGTAAGCGCATCCAGCGCCGCCCAATCCGTTTCCTTGATGGCTCGATCAACCATCGCTGGCGTGACCTTCATCGCAGCCATGTCCGTCGCTCCTGCTTGCTGGCCTTGCGGACCGAAATCAGTCGGTAGGTCTCGCCGCGCATCGTGTATGTGCAGACGAGCAGGCGTTGATCGACCAGGCCAAACGCATTGAACCGCATCTCTCCGTAATCGTTGCGGTCGTCCTCGATCCGGCCAACCGCGTTCATCAGCACCGCACGGCCGATGGCGAGGGGCAAGCCGTGCTGCAAACGATTGGTCGCGTCCTTCGCACTGTCGAACTCGATGTCCACACCTCCATATACGGCTAAGCCGTAGATTCACAAGAGCTATCGTGCGTGGGGCCATCCGCCCGTCGCCACCCCGCACCCGTCCGTGCTAATCGCCGCTCCAGCCAAGGACCCAGCCGCATGGACGCCGTCGCCCGCCCCCCAATGGCCCGCCCTCTTGTCGCCCGCCGCCCCGCCGGCCCCCTCGCCGGCCGCATCGCCGTCCCCGGCGACAAGTCGATCAGCCACCGCGCGCTGATGTTCGGCGCCCTCGCCGTCGGCGAAACTCGCATCACGGGCCTGCTGGAAGGCGAGGACGTGCTGCGCACCGCCGCCGTCATGCGTGCCCTCGGCGCCGAGGTCATGCATGACGCCGGCGGCACCTGGCGCGTCGCCGGCCGCGGCATCGGTGGCCTGACCGAGCCCGCCGACGTGCTCGACATGGGCAACTCCGGGACCGCCGCCCGCCTGCTGTGCGGCATCCTGGCCAGCCACGACCTGTTCGCGGTGATGACCGGCGACGGAAGCCTGCGCGGCCGTCCGATGCGCCGGGTGATCGACCCGCTCACCGCCTGCGGCGCCCGCTTCTCGGCCCGCGAGGGCGGCCGCCTGCCGCTGGCGGTCCAGGGCGCCAAGGACGCGCTGCCGCTCGACTACCGCGTCCCCGTCCCGTCCGCCCAGGTCAAGTCGGCCATCCTGCTGTGCGGCCTGAACGCCCCCGGCATCACCCGCGTCGAGGAGCCCGAGGCCACCCGCGACCACAGCGAGAACATGCTCCGCCACTTCGGCGCGACGGTGCAGGTGGAGCGCGCCGGCGCCGGCCGGGTGATCCAGCTCCACGGCCAGCCGGAGTTGATCGCCGCCGACGTGGTTGTGCCCGGCGACCCGTCCTCCGCCGCCTTCCCCCTGGTCGCAGCCCTGCTGGTCCCCGGCTCGCGGCTGACCATCACCGGCGTCGGGCTGAACCCGCTGCGCACCGGCCTGCTGGCCACGCTCACCGAGATGGGCGCCGACCTTCGCGTCGAGAACCGGCGCACCGAGGGCGGCGAACCGGTCGGCGATCTGGTCGTCACGCACGGCGCGCTGCAAGCGGCGACCGTGCCGCCGGAGCGCGCGCCCAGCATGATCGACGAATACCCGATCCTTGCGGTCGCCGCCGCCGGCGCCGAGGGCACCACGCGCATGCGCGGCCTGAAGGAGCTGCGGGTGAAGGAGAGTGACCGCCTCGCCGCCACCGCGGCGATGCTGCACGCCAACGGCGTCCGCGTCGAAGTCGAGGGTGACGACCTGATCGTGCACGGCATGCCCGGCGGCATCCCGGGCGGCGCGACCGTCGCGACGCACATGGATCACCGCCTGGCGATGAGTGCCCTGGTGTTCGGCCTGGCCGCCGCCGCCCCGATCGCGGTCGACGACGCGGCGTTCATCGACACCAGTTTTCCGGGTTTCACCGCGCTGATGGACGGCCTGGGCGCCCGGCTAACCCCGGCGTGAGACCATCCGCGGCCATCGCAGCAGCAGCATCTCCCCCTCCCCTTGAGGGAGGGGGGCGGGGGGAGGGGGTGTTGCCAGGGTCGCACGGTAGCCGTGTACCGCCGGAACCCCTCCCCCAGCCCCCTCCCTCAAGGGGAGGGGGAGAACGGTGCGCCTTGGCCGCGGCGCCGCCCTGCCGCACATCGCCTGACCCCGGCATGAAATCCATCATCGCCATCGACGGCCCGGCGGCGGCCGGCAAGGGCACGCTGGCCCGCCGCATCGCCGCCGCGCTCGGCCTGCCCTACCTCGACACCGGACTGCTCTACCGCGCGGTGGGGCGGCGCGTGCTGGATGCCGCCGGCGACCCGCGGGACCCCGCCACCGCGACGGCGGCCGCGCGCGCCCTGCGGCCCGAGGACCTTCACCGTCCCGACCTGCGCGGCCCCGCGACCGATGACGCCGCCGCCTCGGTGGCCGCGATCCCGGGCGTGCGCACCGCGCTGCTCGACTTCCAACGCGGCTTCGGCGCCGCCTCGGGCGCGGTGCTCGACGGGCGCGACATCGGCACGGTGATCTTCCCCGACGCGCCGGTAAAACTCTACATCACCGCCGCCCCGGCCGAGCGCGCCCGCCGCCGCTGGACCGAGCTGCTGGCGCGCGGCGTCAGCGCGGACCTCCCCGAGGTCGAAGCCGACCTGCGTGCCCGCGACGCCCGCGATGCACCCAACATGCGCCAGGCCGAGGACGCGGTGACGCTCGACACCACCACGCTCGACGCCGACGCTGCCTTCGCCGCTGCGATGGCCGTCATCCGGGCGCGGCTCGGGCCCGCGCAGGGCGACGCCCAACGATAACTGCCCCGAGGCAGTGCCTCGGAGGGACCGGCAGATCGATCGGCCTCGGCGAAGCGGCCGGCCGGTCAGACCTTGACCAGCCGTGCTGCGAAGAAGCCGTCCATGCCGCCGCGCTCCGACCATAAGCCAGGGTGCGTGCGCAAGTCGCCCTCCGGGGTCAGAGCCTCGGGCAGGCCGGGCAACTCGGCGGGCAGGAACGGCTCGCGCCGCAGCCCGCCGCGCGCCAGCGCCGCCGCGATGCGGGGAGCAGCTTCCTCCGGCTGCAAGGAGCACACCGCGTAGATCAGCCGCCCGCCCGCCCGCAGCATCCCGGCTGCCGCCGCCAGCAGCCGGTCCTGGGTTTCCGTCAGGGCGCGAACATCGCGCGGGCGTTTCAGCCGCGGCACGTCGGGGTGGCGCCGGATGGTGCCGGTGGCGCTGCACGGCGCGTCCAGCAGCACGGCGTCGAACGGAATTTCGGGGGACCATGCGGTGGCATCGGCGGCGATCGTCTCCGCGCTCAGCCGCCAATGCCGCAGATTATCGGCCAGCCGCGCCAGGCGCGTCTTGTCGCGGTCCAGCGCCGTCACCTGGGCGCCGGCGGCGGCAAGCTGCGCGGTCTTGCTGCCGGGGGCGGCGCACAGGTCGCCGATGCGCTCCCCTGGCAGCGGCGCCAGCAGCCGCGCGGGCAGCGCGGCGGCGGCGTCCTGCACCCAGAAGGCGCCCTGCTCGAACCCCGGTAGCGGCGTGACCGCGGTGCCGGGAGAAAACCGCACCGAACCGGTCGGCAGCACCTCGCCGCCGTCCGGCGGCAGTGCGCCGGGGCGCATCGTCAGGTCCAGCGGCGCCTCGTGCTGATGCGCCAGCGCGATGGCGCGCGCCTCGGCGCCCCAGGAGGCCCACAGCCACGCCGGCGTGTCGAGCCGCGGACCGTCAAGCTCGGCCAGTGCCGCCGGCCCGGCCTCGGCGACGCGGCGCAGCACCGCGTTCACCAGGCCGGCGAAGGCGTGCAGCCGGCGGGCGCGCGCCAGGCCGACGGCGGTGGCCACCGCCGCGTGCGGCGGCGTGTCCAGCAGCAGCAGCCCGGCCGCGCCGAGGCGCAGCACGTGGCGCACCGGCTCGGGCGGCGACTTCTTCAGGTACGGTTCCAGCACGGCGTCGAGCGTGCCCAGCCGGCGCAGCGTCGCCGCCACCAGCCGATGCGCCGCGGCCCGGTCACGCGCGGCGGCCGGCGGCAGCGCATCCAGCGCCTCCTCCAGCGGGCGGCGGCGGTCGAGCACCGCGGTCAGCAGATCGAACGCGGCGTCGCGGGTGGGATCGGCCATAGGGTATCAGACATGGGGCACTGGGGTTGCGGGCGCTCGATTGGCGAGAAGGATCATGGCGGCGATGGTGGTGGAGCTGAGGGGGATCGAACCCCTGACCTCCTCATTGCGAACGAGGCGCTCTCCCAGCTGAGCTACAGCCCCATCCCGCGCATCGGCAGCCGATACCCCGGCCGCCGCAGGGCGCGGACAATGCTTATCAGGGGGGGTGAAGTCAACCACGCGTCGCGGCATCCCGCGCCACCGAGGCCCGCCGGTCGCTGCGCGTCGGGACCGGTCAGGTTGCGCATCGAAAGGACCGTCGCTAGCGTCCGCCCGTCGCCCGGAGTTGCAAGATGATCAGCGCGTTGTTCGAGCTGCTGGACTACGTCATCAACCTGTTCAAATGGGCGGTCATACTGGCCGCCCTGTTCAGCATCCTGGCGGCGTTCGGCGTGCTCGACACGCGCAACCGCATCGTCTGGACGATCGGCGACTTCCTGTATCGCGTCACCGAGCCGGTGCTGCGCCCGATACGCAACATCCTGCCGAGTTTCGGCGGGATCGACCTGAGCCCCTGGGTGGTGGTCGTGCTGATCCAGATCGTCGTGCTCCCGATGCTGGCCAAGCTCTACACCGCGATCACCTACGGCAACTGGCAGCCGCTGGTCTTCTGACGATGTTCTGGCGGGTGATGGGCGATGCCGTCGCGGTGGCGGTGAAGGTGCAGCCCCGCGCCCGCCGTCCGGGGCTGCACGGCCGCGTGCCGGACGTAGAGGGCGAGCGGCTGGCAATCGGCGTGCGCGAACCGGCCGAGGACGGGCGCGCCAACCGGGCTGCCTGCGCCGCGTTGGCCGCCGCCGTCGGGGTCCCGCCCTCGCAGGTGGACGTCGCCGCCGGCGCGGCCTCCCGGCGCAAGACGCTGCTGATCAACGGCGATGCCGCGTCGATCGCCACCAGGCTGGCTGCGCTGTGACCGCCCGGCTGATCGACGGCAAGGCCATCGCCGCGGCGCTGCGTGCGGCGCTCGCGACGCGGGTCGCCGCGCTGCCGTTCCGCCCGGGCCTCGCTGTCGTGCTGGTCGGCGACGATCCGGCCAGCGCCGCCTATGTCCGCGCCAAGGACCGCGCGGCGCAGGCCGTGGGGATTGCCGCCACCACGATCCGCCTGCCGGGCGCGATCACCGAGGCAGCGCTGCTGGCCGAGGTGGCTCGGCTCAATGCCGACCCGGCGGTCGACGGCATCCTGGTGCAGTTGCCGCTGCCGCGCGGCATCCGGTCGGCGGCGGTGATCGACCTGGTCGATCCGGCCAAGGACGTCGACGGTTTTCACCCGTCCAATGCCGGGCTGCTCGCCGTGGGACGCCCGGCGCTGGTGCCCTGCACGCCGCTCGGCGTGATGAAGCTGCTGGAGGCCGCCGGCGTGGCGCCGTCCGGCCGACGCGCCCTGGTGCTCGGCCGCTCGGCCATCGTCGGGCGGCCGCTGGCGGCGCTGCTGCTGGCGGCCGACGCCACGGTGACGGTGGCGCATTCGCGCACGCACGACCTGGCCGCGGAATGCCGGCGCGCAGACATCCTGGTGGCCGCCGTGGGTCGGGCGGAAATGGTGCGCGGCGACTGGATTTCTCCGGGCGCGACGGTGATCGATGTCGGCATCAACCGGCTGGCGGACGGCCGGCTGGTCGGCGACGTCGCGTTCGCCGAGTGCGCCGCGGTCGCCGGCGCGATCACGCCGGTGCCCGGCGGTGTCGGGCCGATGACCATTGCGTGCCTGCTGGAGAACACGGTGACCGCCGCGCTGCGCCGACGCGGCGGGTGACGAGGTGAGCCTCGTCGAGACCATCGGGAGAAGCCGCGGCGGTCGGGAGAGAATATAGAAATGCCGCAAGTGCTGGATAGCGTCATCATGGCCGCCGAGCCCGATGCAAAAACTTACAGCGTCAAGGTGGCCTGGGCGAACGGCGAGACGACCGTCAACCGGTTCGATCATCTGGTGGGCAAGGGCGTCCTTGCCACCGTCACCGATCCGGCGGCCTTCGCACAGGTACGCGCCGGCGAGCGCGGGCGCAGCCTCGAATGGCCGGGCGAGATCGACTTCTGCGCCGATGCTCTCTGGTTCGAGACGCACCCGGCAGAGGCGCCACAGCAGCCGCAGCGAGCGGCTGACCAGTCACCACAGCCCGCGACACCCTGACCCACCATCAACGACGCCGCAGGCGACCGAGCTGGCTCAACGATCCGCCACCCGCATGGCCGGGCGGTGATCGCCATCCGATGCGCCCGATCAGAAGTCGGTGCAGCGGCCCTTGTATTGCCAGTCGCCGTAGCGGGTCGGCTCGGGGCCCGGCGGGCCGCCGATCTCCGTTGGCGCCTTGGGGGGCACCGTGGCGGCGGGCGATTCCGCCGACGGCGCCGGCGTGCCAGCTTGCGTGCCGTCGGACGTAGCGACCGGGTCGGTGTCGTCGGATTGGCTCATGCGGCTTCAGATAGGCGGCGCTGGCGCGTCCGGCAACCGGTCGGTAGCGGGTCGGCTTGCACGGGTGCAAAGGGTCGGATGCGGGGGTTCACGCCAGTGGACACTGCTATCGCTGCTTTGGGTGGAGACCGGTCGCCCAATCAGAACCTCAGGCTGCAAACGCGTCGGTCGCCCGAACAAGGATTTCGGTCATGCCCGGCTCTCCCGCGCCGTGGCCTGCATCGTCAAGGAGCGTGAGTTTGGAACCGCGCCACATCTGACTCAGCTGCCAAGCGACATCCGGTGGCCCGGAGATATCAAGGCGTCCATGGACGAGTATCGCCGGGATGTCCGTAAGCTTCGACGCCCCGCCTATGAGATCGACGCCGTCCATCCAGCAGTTATGACGCCAGTAGTGGGTGACGATGCGCGCGAACGCCAGCCTGAACCGGGGGTCCTCGTAGCGAGCCGACGGTCTCTGGCCGGGGCGGATAGCCACGTGCGCCGCCTCCCATGCGCACCAGTCGCGGGCGGCCTTCTCTCGTACCCCAGGATCGGGACTGGCAAGTAGGCGAGCGTAAGCGTCAGCAAGATCGCCATCGCGATCTGTCATTGGGACTCCGTCGTGAAAGTTCGCCCAGGCCTCCGGAAAGAACCG
Source organism: uncultured Alphaproteobacteria bacterium (assembly GCA_963773345.1). Taxonomy (GTDB): domain Bacteria; phylum Pseudomonadota; class Alphaproteobacteria; order Acetobacterales; family Acetobacteraceae; genus Palsa-883. Next base: position 94,311 of record CAVZBG010000014.1, read on the forward strand.
ACCAGCCTGGCGCGTGATCCAGTCGAGTTCTTTACGGGTGCCGGCGGTGATACTGAAGAAGATCGCTTCGCTGACCCGATTTGAATGCATCTCAGCGTACGCCAAGCCCAACGTCACGCCCCAGGAGCCCCGAACAGCAACCATCGTTCGAACTCGCCTCAACTCTCTGAGCTGTTCGATGTCAGCCAGCAAATCCGACGTCGTGTTGGCCTCAAGAGCCAGGTGGGTGTCCGCGGCGTGCGGCGTGCTGCGCCCGCAGCCACGTTGATCGAAGAGGACGAGTCGGTAACGGTCGGGATCGAAATAGAGTCGCCAGGCGGGAGTTGCGCCCGAGCCAGGGCCGCCGTGAATCACGAGTGCTGGTTTCCCTTGTGGATTGCCGCACTCCTCCCAATAGACCTGGTGACCGTGCCCCACGTCCATCAGGCCATGCTCGTACGGCTCAATTGGAGGGTAAAGCTGGGCCATGCGCGCCTCTCTGTCTCCGGTCAGCCCATAAAGCAGGGTTTGCTCAAATCGACACCAGCCGCCATGCGGTCACCACACGATTTGTCCAAAACTGCACGCCAAGCCAAGCTGGCAGAGGGTTCGACGCTACATTGACGTCGGACGGGGCGATTTTGTTGGCAGGCGGCGCTCATGCGGAGGCGAGCGAGGACATGACCATGAAGAAGGTTGCCGTATTTGGCAACGCCGGTGGCGGCAAATCGACACTATCGAGGCGATTGGCGGAAATCACCGGGCTCCCGCTGTATGTCCTGGACATCATCCAATTCCGCAGCGGGATATTCCGCCCGGACGAGAAAGATGGCGGCAAGCTCCCGGACGAGGAGTATGTGTCGATCCATCGTGAGATCCTAAGCCAGGACGAATGGATTATCGACGGTTACGGCAATCTGCCGACGGTTTGGGAGCGAATCTCCGCAGCCGACACCCTCATCTATATCGATCTGCCCATTATGGCGCATTATTGGGGGGTCACGAAGCGGTTCGCTGCGGGGCTGTTCCAAAATCCCCAGGGCTGGCCGGAGAACAGCCCGGTGTGGGAGAGCACGCTGGATGGCTACCGGGTGATTTGGCTTTGCCATCGGAGTTTGACGCCAAAATATCGTCAACACGTCGCCGAGGCGGCACCATCCAAACAGGTTTACCATCTGACATCCCGCTCGGCAATGAAGACTTTTCTTCAAGCCGCAGCTAAGGGCGGTGGACGACCTGATCGGGTGGTGGAGTAGCAAGCGCACGGGCTTTCTCAAACGAACGTTTGCGAATGGGATGTGCGCAGACGGCAAATCCCGCCATTTTTCGTTTCATAACCCTCTTTCGAAACCAACTCGAAAGGCAATGGCGATCTGAGGGCACCTTGGCGTACGATTTTGAGCAAATCGTCTAGTGGGCCCAAGGTCGGCTTCGGGTCGGCAGGAGACATTCAAACTGACCCACGCCCAACCGCTCACCGCCGACCGCCCGCCTTGCTGGGGCGGAACAGGAAGGTCAGCGGCACCGCCAGGAAGGCGATCACCGCGCACAGCTCGAACACGTCCATATAGGCCAGCACCGCCGCCTGCTGGTTCAGCGTCGTGTTGATCATCCCCATAGCCGAATTGTGCGCCGCGGCGGCGCTCTGGCCGAGATCGACGAAGGCCCGCGTGGTGCGCCCCAGCAGTTCCTGATACGGCTGGTCGAACGGACCCAGGTGCTCGACCAGGTGCGCGCGATGCACCTCCAGCCGCCGGTCCGCCATCGCCGTCGCCAAGGCGATGCCGATCGAGCCGACGATGTTGCGGAACATCGAGTACAGCGCCGCGGCGTCGGTGTTCAGCGACCGCGGCAGCGTCGAATAGGCCAGTGTGCTGTTCGGCACGAACAGGAACGCCAGGCCGACGGTCTGCACCGCGCGGAACAGTGCCAGCGTGGTGAAGTCGATGTCCGGCGTCAGGTCGTGTGCATACCAGGACGCCGCGCCCAGCACGAAGAAGCCGAAGGCGATCAGGTTCCGCGTCTGGATGTTCGGCAGCGCGTATTTTCCCACCACCGGGATCAGCACCACCATGATCACCGCGCCGGGCGACAGCAGCAGCCCGGCGAGCAGCGCGGTGTAGCCCAGCCAATTCTGCGCCAGCGACGGGATCAGCAGGTTGGACGAATACAGCAGCGCGCTGATCAGCGCGATCATCGTCACGCCGACGGCAAAATTGCGATCCGCCAGCGCCCGCAGGTTGACGATCGGCTTGTCGGTCAGCAGCAGCCAGGCGACAGCCCCGGCCAGGCCCATCGCGGCGAGCAGCGCGAACAGCCGTATCATCGGCGAACCGAACCAGTCGGCGTCCTCGCCGCGGTCGAGCATCATCTGCAACGCGCCGAGGCCGAGCGCGATCAGCCCGAGCCCGATCGAATCGATGTCGGAGAAGCGGGCGCGGTCGCGCCGCACCCAGGGCGGGTCCTCCACCAGCTCGGCCACCGCCAGGAACGCGAACAGGCCGATCGGCACGTTGATCAGGAACACCCAGCGCCAGGAATAGGTATCGGTGATCCAGCCGCCCAGCACCGGCCCCAGGATCGGGGCAAAAATCACCGCGAAGGCGACCACCGAGAAGCCGCGGCTGCGCTGTGCCGGCTCGAACGTGTCGAGCACGATCGCCTGCTGGCAGGGCTGCATGCCGCCGCCGAACAGGCCCTGCAGCAGCCGGAAGATGACCAGTTGCGGCAGCGTCGTGGCGGTGCCGCACAGGAACGAGCACAGCGTGAACATCGCGATCGAGATCAGGAAGTAGCGCTTGCGCCCAAGCAGGCGGCTGACCCAGCCGGCCACCGGCATCACCACGCCGTTGGCGACCAGGTAGGAGGTGAGGGTCCAGGTCGCATCGTCGTAGCTCGCCGACAGGCTGCCGGCGATGTGCGGCACGCTGACATTGACGATGGTGCTGTCGAGGATCTCCATGAACGGCGCCAGTGTCGCCGCCGCGGTGATCAGCCAGGGGCTGGCGCGCGGCCGCCAGGCCGCGTCCAGCCCGACGAAGGCACTCATATCCTCTCCCCCTCCCCTTGAGGGCTTGGGCCGCGAAGCGGACCAAGGATGGGGGGAGGGGTCTCCACGCGAGTCGGATCAAAGCCGTTTCCCGCGGGGCCCCTCCCCCCATCCTTGGTCCGCTTCGCGGCCCAAGCCCTCAAGGGGAGGGGGAGCAGTCGGGGCGGTCTCACTTCAGCCGGACGGTCGGCTCGACCGAAACGCCAAGCGGCAACGCCAACCCCGGCTCCAGCCCGCTGTCGATCACGATCTTCACCGGCACGCGCTGCACCACCTTCACGAAGTTGCCGGTGGCGTTCTCCGCCGGGAAGGCGGTGAAGCGCGAGCCGGAGCCGCGCTGGATGCTGTCGACATGGCCGGTCAGCTTCAGGTCCGGATAGGCATCGACGCTGATGTCCACCTTCTGGCCGACCCGCATCCGGTCAAGCTGCGACTCCTTGAAGTTCGCGGTGATCCAGACATCCGGCGTGACCAGCGCCATGACCGCCTGGCCGGCCTGCACGTAGTTGCCCATTTCCACGTTGCGCTTGGTGACCCAGCCGTCCTGCGGCGCGGTCACCTTGGTCCAGGACAGCTCGAGCGCGGCCTGGTCGAGCCGCGCGTGGGCCAGCGCCACCTGCGCCTCGAGCTGGGTGACCTGCTGCTTCCGACTCGGCAATGAACTGGCGGACCATGTCGGCCTGCTGCACCGCGGCCTGGGCCTGGGCCACCTGCGCATCGGCGTTGCGGCGCGCGGCAGTGGCGGAGTCGATGTCCTGCTGCGTGGTCGCCTGGCGCGGCAGGGCAAGCTGCCGCCGGGCATCGGCCTCGGCCTTGAAGCGGGCCGCCTGCGCGGCGTCGAGCTGCGCCTGGGCGGCCGGCCAGCCGTGCCGGGTATTCGATGCGTGCCGTCTCCAGTTTCAACCGTGCGTTGTCGAGCTGCGCCTCGGCGATCCGCAGGTTCGCTGCCGCCTCGTCACGCGCCGCCGCGTAGGTGCGCGGATCGATCTGGATCAGCGTATCGCCGGCCTTGACGCGCTGGTTGTCGGTCACGTCGAGCGCGACGACATTGCCGGACACCTGTGGCGCGATGGTGATCGACTGGCCGTCGGTGTAGGCGTCGTCCGTGCTCGACTTCGTCCCGGGTCATGTACCAGTAGCCGGTGCTGACCAGGGCGCCCGCCAGCAGAACGAACAGCAGCGACAGCCGCGCCCACACGGTCCGGCTGCGCCGCCGTCTGTACCGCGCCTCGATGGTCAGCGTCGGCTCAGCGGTTCTTGGCAGATCATCCATCCAAGACGCCCCCGGGGATGCACGCTAGGGTAGCACTTATTACAGGTTCGCGCCCGGTATGCCTACCCCGGTCGCGCGATGCGGCTGCGTGCTATTGGACCAGAGCCTGGCTGCGAACAAGCCTGGCATAAAGGCCATTCGCTTGCGTCAATTTCGCGTGAGTTCCGCGTTCAACCGCGTGTCCCGAATCCATCGTGATCACCTGTTCGGCCTCGCGCACGGTGGAGAGACGATGCGCAATGACAATCGTTGTGCGACCGCGACGCAGCCGCGCGAGCGCCACCTGTACCGCGGCCTCGTTCTCGGTGTCGAGCGCGCTGGTCGCCTCGTCCAGCAGCAGGATGCGTGGATCGCGCAGCAGCGCGCGGGCGAGCGCGACGCGTTGGCGCTGCCCGCCCGACAGGCGCTGCCCGCCGGGCCCCACCCTGGTGGCGTAGCCCTGCGGCAGGGCGGCGATGAACGAAGCGGCGGCCGCGGCGTCCGCGGCGGCTTCCACCTCGGCATCGCTGGCGCCGGGCCGGCCCATGCGGATATTGGCGGCGATGGTGTCGTCGAACAGCAGCGCGTCCTGGCTGACATAGGCGATCGCGTCGCGCAGGCTGGCCAGCGTGACATCGCGCACGTCGGCGCCATCGATGCGCACCGCGCCGGCGGAGACGTCCTGCAGCCGGGGGATCAGCGCCAGCGCAGTGGATTTTCCGGCGCCCGACGGCCCGACCAGCGCGACGGTGGTGCCGGGCGCGGCCTCGAAGCTGAGGCCCGCCAGGCCGACGCGCCCGTCGGGGTAAACGAAATGGACGTCGTCGAACACCACACGGCCATGCCCGGGCGGCAACGTGACCGCATCCGGCCGCTCGACCACGCACGGCGGCTCGTCGATCACGCCGAACACCCGGATCAGCCCGGCAAGACCCTCCTGCAGCGCGGCGTTCAGCGAGCCCAGCGCGCGCAGCGGGCGCGCGGCGATCAGCAGTGCCGCGACGAAGCCGGTGAAGTTGCCGATGGTGTTGGAGCCGACCGCGGCCCGCCAGCCGGCAAAGCCGATCACCGCGGCCACCGCGGCGCCGCCGAGCACCTCCATCACCGGATCGATCCGCGCGCGGCTCTTGATGATCCGGACCAGCGCGCGGTACAGCGCGTCGAACGCCGTGCGGGCGCGCTCGGTCTCGGCGTCCTCCAGCCGGTAGGCGCGGACCGTGCGGGCCTGGGCGAAGCTTTCGTTCAGCAGCGCGGCAGTCTCGCCCATGCGCTGCTGCATGCCGCCGGAGGCGCGGCGGACCCGGCGGCCGATGCGCTGGATCGGCACCGCGGCGAGCGGGTACAGCACCGCGGCGATCAGGCTGAGCAGCCAGTCGAGATACAGCATCGAGGCGACCAGCCCGATCACCGTCACCACATCGGCGATGCCGTTCACCGCACGGGTCAGCGCCTCGCGGATCACCGTGGCGTCGGTGGTGAAGCGGGCGGCGAGCTGCGCCGGTGCCTCGCGCTCCACCCGCGCCAGATCGGCGCGCGAGAGATGGGCGAACATGCGGGTCTGCAACGCGCGGATCACCAGCAACACGACCTGCTGCACCTGCACGTTCTGGAAATATTGCGCCAGCGCCTTGACCGTGGTCACCGCGATGACCAGCGCGGGAAGCTGGTAGAGAATCCGCTTGTCGCGCTCGGTGAACATCTGGAAGGCGTGGTCGATCACCACCGGATAGAGCGCCGTGGTGCCGGCCATCAGCAGGGTGAGCACCAGAACCAGCAGCAGCCGGCTCTTGTAGTGGCGAATGTGCTCGCGCCACAGCCGGCCGAGCAGCGCCTGGGTGGAGTCACGCCCTGGCGGCGGCGGCGGATCGGCCTGGACCGCGCCCGTCGAGATAGCATCCATGCGGGCGATGTATCAGCCCCCCGCCGCCCCGCCAGCACCGCCATCGCCTGAGCCAAGCAAGGCCAGGGGCTTCGCCCCTGGACCCCACCAGAGGGCGCTGCCCCATAGGCGTTAAATTAGCACCTGATCGGGTACCGGATGTGAGGCTTTCGCGTGCGCGGTGGATTTGCGAGGCGTCGATGGATTGCCGGCCCGGCGCGGGCGAGGAGGCCGAGGCAGAGGTGCCCACGGACGCTGGCGAGCAGCATCATGGCGGCGATCTTGTAGACCCGCCACAGCGACGGCAGGTAGTCGGCGTCGAGCAGGTCCTCAGGGGGAAGCTTCCAGGAACTCCTGGCTAAGATCGTCACACAGCAGGGCCAAGATGAGATGCGCGTAGAGCCAACTCGCGACGCCTGGGGGGTTCGGGTTGGCAGCCGATCGATGTGCAGCAGCGACTTGAGCCGCTTGAAGGCCAGCTCGATTTGCCAGCGCAGCCGGTAGGCGGCGAGCACCTCCTCGGCCGGGTATCCCTCCGCCGGCAACGAGGTTGCCAGGATGATGAACTCGGCGGCGATCAGGCTGCGCGGATCGAGCGTCTTCTGCTTGCGGCTGGCCGAACGACGCAGCGTCTTGCAGGCGGCTGCGGCCGCTTCGGGTGGTTTGCGCCGGATGATCAGACGCAGCGGCAGGGTCGGCTGGAAGCGGGCCACGACGGCCTGCACGCTCACTTCGTGGGGCTGCGTGTCGTTCGGCAGTGTGGCGAGATGCTTGATCAGGTCGAATGGTTTGCCATCGGGTTTGAGCAGGCGCAACCCGTTCCAACGCAGCCGGGTGATGAAGTCGGCCTGTCCGTTGCTTTGCTCGCGAAAGCGTCGCAGACCCTTCGCTCCGGCGTAGTTGCGGTCGCCGATCCGCACCTCACCAGGCAGCGGTGCGCCACGGTCCACTGCCTCGGCACCGTGCTTGTCGGTGACTTCCAGATGGCTGAAACCGCCGCGACCCAGGTCGAACACCCCATGCACCCGCCAATCCGTCCCGCTGCTGGCGCGCTGGCTGATCGAGCTGCCATCGGCGGCGCGCAGGACGCGGCCCGGCCAGCGCACACTGGCCCCGGCGGACAGCACCGCCAATTGCGCCGACACCACCGCCTCGAGGAACTCGACCGCCTTGTCCAAGCGGAACTTGATCGCCGGATCACTCATCTCGGCCAGCCCGATCATCGACGCCCAGGCCGCCGTCTCACTGAGTGACAGCCCGCCAGGGCCGCGTGCCAGCGCCAGCCGTAGCAGGCTGGCGCCTTCCGCGATCTTGCGCTGTCGCTCGATCGCCCGGGTCCGCAACGCAAGCGCGTCGAGGTCCAGATCAGCCGGCAAGCGGCGCAACACCTCGTCGAAGTGGTCCGCCGGGAGAGATGCTGTGTGATGCATCTGCCCCGAGAATGGTCCCGATTCGCGCTGTGTCAATGGCTAATTTAACGCCTAGGGGCAAGGCCCCCTGGCCGGTTTCAGGGCGGAGCCCTGACCTTGCTTGCCTCATGCGATGGCGGTGCTAGCCGGCGGCCACCAGGTGGCCGGCGCCGGCGAAATAGGCGTCCACCGCCCGCTTCATCGCGCGGGCCACGCAGGACACGGTGGTCGGCCTGGCGCAGCAGCGCCTCGTCGCGCGGGTTGGACATGAACCCCATCTCGACCAGCACGCTGGGGATGTCCGCCGACTTCAGCACGACGAACCCGGCATGCCGGTCCGGATTCGGCAGCATCGGCAGGTCCTGGTCGAGGCTGTCCACCAGGTCGTGTGCCAGGCGGCCGGAGCCGCGCACCGTCTCCTGGCGGACCAGGCTGGCCAGGATGCGCGCCACCTCCGGCGAGACGCCGTGCCAGGTCGGTCCGAGGAAGCGGTCGGCGCTGTTCTCCCGCCGGGCCAGTGCGGCGGTCTGCGCGTCCGAGGCGGTGTTGGCCAGGGTGTAGACGCTGGCGCCGCGCACCGCGTGGTCGTTCAGCGCGTCGGCGTGCATCGAGACGAACAGTGAGGCGCCGTGCGCCTGCGCGTACGCCACCCGGTCGTCCAGGGGAATGAACACGTCGCGCGCCCGGGTCAGCTCCACGCGATAGTGGCCGCCGGCGGCAAGCTGGCGCTTCAATTCCAGCGCGGTGGCCAGCGAGACGTGCTTCTCATAGGTGCCGGAGACGCCGATGGCGCCGGGATCCTTGCCGCCGTGCCCCGGGTCCAGCATGACCAGCGGCACCTGCCGCGCCGCGGGCCGCCCAGGCGCCTGACTCCCGGTCCGTCCGGCGCGCGCGGCCCGTGGCGCCGGGTTTGCCATCGCCTGGTGCAGCGCGCCGGGCAGCAGGAACGTGCCGAACACGCCCGACCCGACCTGGGCGAGCAGCAGACGGCGCGCGACGGGAAAACAGCCTGCCATGGTGCGTTCCTAACACAGTTTCTACGGAAATGCAGCTTACTTATTGATCATGCCGGGTTTATGTTTCCCGCACAGATCGCGCCTTGCGATCCAGGGCGGTTTGCTTCATGGTCGGCCTGCTCCGGTGACAGGCTTCGGAGGCCGGCGGGTTCATCCGCCGCTTCCGGGCCGGATCGGGCGGATCGCGTGATCGCGGGCTCGGAACGGACGGACGGTCCGACGGGCGCGCGGTCCGGGGAGGATCCGCACCGGCCATGGGCTGTCACCGCGCCGCGCCGCGCCCCCTCTCGCAATGATCGTGGGTGCGCCGGGGCTGCCCCACCCGGGGCGGCAGGCACTCGCTTCGACTTGCCGCGACTTCGCAGGAAGGCGCGGCCAGCACGCCAGGGATCGATGCCAGGGGACCGATGATCGCACACGCTTCCGCTGACTCGCAGATGGGTTTTGCCGAACGGTCGGCGGCTCGCGCGTGTGGCATCCCCCTTCTCACCACCCCATTCGTCCGCCGGTTCGCGCGCGCCCCCAACGGGGCGGCGCCGCGCGCCGTGCGGCCGCACCGGAGTTCACGCCTAGATGACCAAGCGCATGTTGATCGACGCCACCCACGCGGAAGAGACCCGCGTGGTGGTGCTGGACGGTAGCCGCCTCGAGGATTTCGACGTCGAGACCTCGACGAAGAAGCAGCTTAAGGGAAATATCTATCTCGCCAAGGTGGTCCGCGTGGAGCCGTCGCTCCAGGCGGCGTTCGTCGAGTATGGCGGCAACCGGCACGGCTTCCTCGCCTTCGGCGAGATCCACCCGGACTATTACCAGATCCCGGTGGCCGACCGGCAGCGCCTGCTCGACATGCAGGCCGAGGATGCGCTGCGCGAGCAGGAGGAAGACGACCGCGAGGCGCTTGCCGGGTCGGGCAACGAGGCGGCAGAGGCAGCCGCGGACGCTGCCGACACCGAAGCCGATGACACGGGCGATGCCGACACGGAAGCTGACGACACCGGCGCTGCCGACCCTGGCGCTGACGACACCGGCGCTGCCGAAGGGTCGCCGGAGCCCGCCGCGTCCGACACCGCCGCGTCCGACACCGTCGAGTCGGCGGCCGCGTGGTCCGGGTCGCCGCAGGCGGCCAAGGCCCAGCCGCTGCGCATCGAAATCGAGTCGGTCGAGGGTTCCGCCGATGCGCTGCCGCCGGATGAGGATGCCGACTCCTTTCGGATCCCGACCGCGGCCGCGCCCGGCGAAAGGGAGGACGGCGCCGTACAACCCGCGGTGGTCGCCACCCTGGTTGCACCGGCCGCCGAAACCCTGCCGGACAGTTCGGCCGAGGTGCAGATCGCAGCGGCGCAGGTCGCGGCGCCGGAGGTCCAGCCGCTCGACACCGCGGCAATGGACCCCGAATCAGGAGAGCCCGACTTGTGGGCGCCGAACGCCGGAGATCACGCGGCAGGGCAGCCCGACGCAGGGGACTCCGAAGCGGCCAGTCCCGACCGGTCCGATGCAGAGGCGGACGATGCCGACGCCGAGGCGATGCCCGACGCCCCGCCGCCGGAGACCGTCGGCGGCGACGCCGATGCCGCCGAGGACGCCCGCGAGCGCCGCATCCCGCCGCGCTTCCTGCGCAACTACAAGATCCAGGAGGTGATCCGCCGCCGGCAGATCCTGCTGGTCCAGGTGGTCAAGGAGGAGCGCGGCACCAAGGGCGCGGCGCTGACCACCTACATCTCGCTCGCCGGCCGCTTCTGCGTGCTGATGCCCAACTCGCCGCGCGGCGGCGGCATATCCCGGAAGATCACCTCGGCCACCGACCGCCGGCGGCTGAAGGAGGTCACGGCCGAGCTCGACATCCCGCGACGGCATGGGCCTGATCGTGCGCACCGCCGGCGCCAACCGCCCGAAGCCGGAGATCAAGCGCGACTGCGAATACCTGATGCGCCTGTGGGACGACATCCGCGAACACACGCTGAAGTCGGTCGCCCCGGCGCTGATCTACGAGGAAGCCAGCCTGATCAAGCGGGCGATCCGCGACGTCTACTCGCGCGACATCGACGAGATCCTGGTCGACGGCGAGGAGGGCTGGAAGGCGGCGCGCGACTTCATGCGCATGCTGATGCCGACCCACGCCAAGAAGGTGCAGCTCTGGCGCGACCCCGGCAGCCGCTGTTCGCCCGCCAGCAGGTCGAGGCGCAGCTCGACGCCATGCTGCTGCCGACGGTGCAGCTTCGCTCCGGCGGCTACCTGGTGATCAACCAGACCGAGGCGCTGGTGGCGATCGACGTCAACTCGGGCCGCTCGACGCGCGAGCGCGGCATCGAGGAGACGGCGCTGCGCACCAACCTGGAAGCGGCCGACGAGGTGGCGCGCCAGCTTCGCCTGCGCGACCTCGCCGGGCTGATCGTCATCGACTTCATCGACATGGAGAGCGAAGCAAGAACAACGCGACGGTCGAGCGGCGCCTGAAGGAGGCGCTGAAGAACGATCGCGCGCGCATCCAGCTCGGCCATATCAGCCATTTCGGCCTGATGGAAATGAGCCGGCAGCGGCTGCGCCCGTCGCTGGCCGAGACCAGTTTCGTCACCTGCCCGCATTGCGGCGGCACCGGGCATGTGCGCAGCACCGAGAGCGCCGCGATCCATGTGCTGCGCGACATCGAGGAGGAGGGCGCCAAGCGGCGGGCGGCCGAGATCCTGGTGCACGTGGCCTCGCCGATCGCGATGTACATCCTGAACCACAAGCGCGCGCGGCTGGCCGAGATCGAGCAGCGCTACGCGATGCACGTGACGTTCGCCGGCGACGACTCGCTGATCCCGCCGCAGGTCCGCATCGAGCGGATGCGGGCGCAGGCGGCGGTCGAGGCGCCGGTGACGCCCGATGCCCGCCCCGCCCCGGAACCGCCGATGGAGACCGTCGAGGAGGCCGAGGAGGCGTTCGAGGAGGTCGAGGAAGAAGGCGTCGAGACCGAGGGCGGCGCGGCGGAGGCTGCCGAAACCGGTGGCGCGCGCGCCGACTCCGGGGAAGCCGGGGCAGAAACGGCGGAGGAGGCCGAGCGCCGCCGTCGCCGTCGCCGCCGCCGTCGTCGGACTGGCCGGCGGGAAGACGGGGCCCCGGCTGTCGCCGAGCCGGCGCATGGCGCTGGCGCGCCGGTCGAGGGCGGCGCCGAGCAGGCCGGTCTCGCCGCGGCGGACCTCGAAGAGCACATCGAGGGCGTGCCGGAACACGGCGACGCCGTGCCGGTTGCCAAACGGGGCGAAGAGCCGGGCGAGGAGGGCGGCGACGAGGCGGCACGCGGCCGGCGGCGCGGCCGGCGCGGCGGACGCCGCCGGCGGCGCGACGGCCCGGACGGTGGCCTGGAGCCCATCGCCGAACCTGGCGCCGAGCAGCCGGAGCTGCTCCCGATCTACACCGGCCCGACGCCGGCCAACCCGTTCGGTGGCGATGCGTTTGATATCTTCGACGTGCTCGAGCAGGCCGAGCGGGCGGCGGATCGGCCGACCGCCGCGGCGATGCCATCAGCGCCCGAGCAGCCCCCGGAACCGATGCCGCGGCATCGAGTTCGAGCCGATGCCGCAGCATCCGGCCGAGCCGACATCCGAGATTCAGCCGGAGCCGATATCCGCGCGTCCGCCGGCACCGGTGTCGGGCGTTCCGCCGGAGCCCGTGCCGGAGCCGTCGCCCGAAGGCACGCCCGCGCCGGTGCCCGACTTCGCGGCCGAACCGGTCGCGGCCGAAGCGGCGCCGACGCTCGTCGCGGCACCCGAGGCGGCGACCATGGCCCCGGAGCCGGTGACCACGGAACCCGAACTGGTGGCCGAAGCACCGACCCCTCCGGTCCCGGCGAACGATGCGACGCCGGAGCCGTTGGTCAAGCCGATCCTCATCGGCGTCGATGCGGAGGCGCCGGCGGAGAAGAAGCGGGGCTGGTGGCGCCACTGACGCCGGTTCGGCCGCAAATGCGCGCCGCTTTGATGAGGCGGATGTATTGTCGGCGGTCCGATGGTGCGGCCGCGGGTTATCAACCCGCCTTGGTGCGGGGACATGGTGCCCGACGCCAGCCGATGCTTCCGGACGGCAAACCTGACTGCGCTGCCGTCACGCCCGTGCTGTCGGGGCGTGGACGACCGGCGCGCCCATGACCCTGGAGAAAACGCCATGAACGACACCGCCGCCAACCCGCTGCTCGGCCAGGCCGTGACGGCGCTGGACACGCCCGCCCTGATCGTCGATCTCGACGTCGTCGAGGCCAACATCGCCCGCATCGCCAGGCTGTGCCGCGACAACGGAGTGAACTGGCGCCCGCACGTGAAGGGCAACAAGACCGTCGAGATCGTGCGCAAGGAGCTGGCGGCCGGCGCCATCGGCATCACCTGCGCCAAGGTCGGCGAGGCCGAGGTGATGGCGGCGGCCGGCGTGCGCAGCATCCTGATCGCCAACGAGATCGTCGGCGGGCCCAAAATCGCCCGGCTGGTGGCGTTGCAGGCACAAGCCGAGGTGATGGTCGGAATCGATTCGGTGGCGAACTGCGCGCCGATCGCCGCGGCGGCCGCGCGCGCCGGAGTGACCGTGCCCGTGGTGATCGAGGTGAATGTCGGCATGAACCGCGCCGGCGTCGCCCCGGGCGCGCCGGTGGTGGCGCTGGCCGACGCCGTCGCCGCCATGCCGAGCGTGCGGCTCGCGGGGCTGATGACCTGGGAGAGCCAGGCCACCGGCATCGCCGATCTCGCCGAGAAGGCACGGGTGGTGCGCGAGGCCGTCGCCCAGATCACCGCCAGTGCCGATGCCTGCCGCCGGGCCGGCCATCGCATCGATGTCGTCAGTTGCGGCGGCAGCGGCACGCTGCCGTATTGCGCGATGCAGCCGGGGATCACGGAAATCGAGGCGGGCGGCGCAATCTTCAGCGACGTGCTGTATCGCGAGAAGTACCATCTGGATTTCCCGCCCGCGCTGCATTTGCTGGCAAGCGTCACCAGCCGGCCGACGCCGACCCGCATCATCCTGGATGCCGGCAAGAAGGCGATGAGCAGCGATGGCGCGGTGCCCGCGCCGGTTGGGCTTGCCGGGGTGCGCGGGGTCAAACTCTCGGCCGAGCACGCGACCGTCGAGCTGGAAGCGCCGAGCGAGACGCCGGCGGTCGGCGACAAGGTGCTGTTCGTGGTCGGCTATGGCGACACCACCGTGCATCTGCACGAGGAGATCGTCGCCGTGCGCGACGGGCGGATCGAGGCGATCTGGCCGGTCGCCGCGCGCGGGCGGATCAAGTAGCGGACTGGCGTTCGGCCGATAGAGCTTGGGACTCTGCGCGAGTCTACTTGCGACCGAGGCTACGCCATAGGTTGGCCTGTCGGCCGATCCAGGAACCGGACGTTCGGCGTTGCTGCGCGCCGACGGCTTTGCGCCCATGGCGGCCATAAAAGGGTGGCCGCAACCTTCCTGGAAGCGGACGCTTCGCTCGGTGCCGATATCAAGGACACTCGCCGCAGTGCTGGCTACGCGCGCGTTGCGATAACTTCGAGGTACTCGGCTGCAATGCTTGTTGTGCCATTGGCATTTTTGTTGTGACGGACGTAGAGATTCGCCAAATCACGTCGTAGTGCAGCCTGGCCGGCCTCGGAGAGGCCGGCGAAGGCCCTCAGCGTCGGGCCGTAATGAATGCGGTAAAATTCGATCGTGTCCGGCACTGAAAACGGAAATTCCAACGAAGCCAGAATGCGTGTCATCCTAATATCGGCAACACGCGCGCCAAGTCGCTCGCGCACCGCAGTCTCGTCGCCCCAAAGCAGCGGACTTGGCACTCCTGCTTGCGGCGGAACATGTCGGCCGGTGACACTGAACAGCTCGCCGATGAAACCGGCAGGTGTCCAGCTCGCCAGTGCGATCCGCCCCCCCTGCCGGCACACCCGGGTAAGTTCGCCGGCGACGGCCTCGGGCCGGGGCGCGAACATTGTGCCGAACATGCTGAGGACGACGTCGAACGCGCCTTCCTCAAACGGGAGATCTTCCGCATCGCCTTCCTCGAACCGGATGTCGAGCGTCTCGCCGGCCGCGCGTCCGCGCGCATGGTCAAGGAGGTTGGGGGCGATATCGACCCCGGTGACGATTGCACCCGCCTTCGCCGCCGGGATTGCGAGATTGCCGCTGCCGCACGCAACATCCAGCACCTTCATGCCTGGCTTCAGCTGCAAGCGGGCGACAAACTCATTCGCGGCCGGCTCAGTCAGCCGTGCGACCCGCGGATAGTCTCCCGCCATCCATGTCGCCCTGGCGCGTGCTTTGATAGCCTCGAGGTCGTCGATCTGTTGGGCGCTCATGGATCGCTTCCTCCGTCAGTCTCTCCGGTTCGGATCGAACCGGAGTTTGCCGATAAGGTAATGCGGCAGACTTGCCAGCCACGCCTCGCCCGAACAATCCGAGTTGCGCCGCGACTATCCGTTCTGCGCCCATAACCTGGCCGCCGCCCTGATTCCGCCTCGGTCAGATGATCCGGCGGTGCTATGACGCCATCGACGGAGATGCTCACCATGCTTGCACAGCCGTTGCCGCACGACGTGAAGAAGGCGATTGATCTCCTCCGGGGTGATCTCGCACGCCCCTGGAGAATCGGTGATCTGGCACGCCGCTGCGACGTGCCGCGGCGAACGCTGGAGAAGCATTTCCGGCGCTTCGTCGGGTGTGCGCCGCTCGAGTTTCTGCGCGCGGAGCGTCTCGATCAGGCCCGGCGCAAGCTGCTAAAGGCGCCGCCCGGCGCGAGCGTGATGGAAATGGCCGCGGATTGCGGGTTGAACCATTTCGGGCGCTTTGCCGTCCTCTACCGCGACCGCTATGGCGAGAGTCCTTCGGAGACCCTCAGATGGCGGCACGTCACAGCGTCTGTTCGGTCTGCACCGTTCCGCCTGGCGGTATCGTCGGAACGCCCGGCGCTTGCGCTGCTTCCGTTCGATCTGACCGGCCCACTGCCCGGCGGGGTAGAGGACCTATCGGAGGCCATCGGCGACGCATTGCATCGCACCGGGTGGATCAGGCTCGTGCCCGCACCGGCCGGGCGCTACCACCTGCGAGGCAAGGTCACTGACGATGGCACGGGCACGCTGCGGATCAGGCTTATGCTCATCGATCGCACCATCTCCCGATACGTCTGGGCGGATTGCTTCGAGGGCGTGTCCGGCGATCTCTTCGGCCCGCGGGACTGGTTTTCGAACCTCGTGTCGGGCTCACTTCGGTCGGTCCTGTGCGACGCTGAAATCGACCGGACAGCCGGCGGGGACAAGCTGCAGCTGACGGCGTGGGAACTTAGCATGCGCGCACTGCCGAAGGTGCTTGCCGCTGACCCCGCGGCCACGCAACCGCAATCGAATTGCTCAACCGGGCAATCGAGCGCGCGCCTCGCGATCCGGTTCCAATGTCGCTCGCGGCGTGGTGTTATGGGCTGCGCGCCGGTCACCACTTCACCAGTCACCCCGAGCTTGAGCGCGACGCGGCGCTTCAGCTGGCATCGCAGGCGTCGAGGCTTGGCGCCGGCGACCCGCTATCCGACACAATGTTGTCGGCCGCTTACATGCTGGCCCACGATCTCGCCGCCGCTGAGATTCACGCTCGACGCGCACTTGCGATCGACGGCGGGTCGAGCTGGGCGTGGGGCCGGCTCGCCTGGGTTCATTGCTACCGGGGCGAAACGGCCAAGGCTATCGAATGCTGCCGGATCGCGCGGGCGCTCGGGCCGACCGACCCGCTTGGCTTCGTATGGGCGATGCTCGCCTATTTCAGTTGCTGATACATCGTATTTGAACACTTGATGCATGGCGATGTCGGTCAACCAAACGTGACCAACATGATCGACAGACACTCCATGTGGCATGTAAAACCTACAATTATTTTGTTGCGATTTTAAAAATTGTGCATCGTTACAAAAAAATGTGTGTTGCCAAAAAGAAGCAGGATTGAACGATATCAATCTATTTTGTAATTTTACTGTAGTTTTGAAAACTTTTGGTTCAGCCAAATAACTTCATTTTAGTGAAACTTCATTTCAACAAATTTTAGTGAGAATTACATTCCGCTTCCCCATGTGTGTACCACACGTCCTTTCGCTACATCGATGATAATTAATGTCGGCTGCTGTATAGGCCCGTTCGCAATTTTCAGGAAGCGATATTTTTCATCGAAGCATTTTGCAGTGTACACTTGTTCACCTCCATGAAACACTAACAGGTAGCCAGAGTTGTCGGTCGCGACACCTCCAATTGGCCCAAATTGAACACTCGTATTAAGCCAATCAGGATCGTCGAGAATTTCTAAATGTATATAGTTTATTTAAAGCTTATTATTTGCGACAAGTGAGAATGTGCGCAGGGCTTCTCCATAGTGAAAGTGAGCCCGTTGTCAAAATTTTATAGTTGAAGGTGACTACATTTTGAGATTGCGTGTCAAAGTTTGATCCAACTGTAGAAGTACCATTTTTCACTTTTTTAACTTTTAACTTTGATATAACTTGTAACCAATGATCTCCACCGGCTTGCAGTACTGTGGTTGCTATCGTTGGGGGAGGGGAATGGAGATCAAAAATTAAATATAAACATAACACTAAACTATGATTGCTACATATGCCAATCACATGCCTGCACTTTGCATTTCCATTTCCATTCCTACATTCGACGATGCAGGGATCGGAATGGTTGGATACGTTTGAAACAGTTTCGCATCTCCCGACGTTAAGCAATTACCCTGTCGTTGAAAATGCTCCCGCGGCATATAATAAAAGATTAAGAAAACGCACATTTCATCTTCATCGGTAGGTCTGAATGTGAAATCAAAACTTTTGTAGGCTTTTTCACACATTAACACGTAACCGCGCTTAAAGTCTTGAAATAGTGCATGACATTACACTACATTTCTACGCTATATTGCTTTTTGATGTTCAGATTTGAAATTTTTTTTCTTGTACATTTTTGACTCTTTCTACTTTATCAACAAAATGTCGCCTTTCGAAGGTTAGCAGCAGACATCAACTCGGGGGTTGGGGGGTAGACACCCCCCCCCCCAAATTGGCAAAAAATAGGTGCACCCCCCCACAAAATGAACCTCCCGCACAAAAAAAGGTGCACCCCCCCACTTTTAGCAAAATTTATAGGTGCACCCCCTCCCCGACTTTGGAACCCGTGTTGATGTCTGGTTAGCAGATCTTTTCATGCATTGAATATTGATCATTTTTGCAAGCCCATAACTATCAGGTACTCATTTTCAGAAATTTTTTAACTACACAAAAACGAAAATTCGCATAAACTGAAAGTTTATTAGATCATAAATTTGTTTCGCAGTCCAATGTTACTGACTGTGCTAGTTCTTTACCTAAACAACGTCAAAACAATTCTGAAACATATGTTTTTGATTAAAAGAAGTAGACGACTCTTTGATTGCTTGTATAAGGACTGTGCAGCAATGCAATAAAGTAAGGGTTTCCGACAGGTTATGGTTCGATAGCTAGCTGGCTGAAGGCTACGCAGGCCAACAATATGCGAACATACAGTAAGTACACGTATATGGTACCTATATATTGTAGTACTCTATATGCATATATAATGTAAACTGTATGTATATAGTTCGTTTACATACGTGAAGCTTGCGGAATGCTAGTTATAGAACCATAGCTGACCAGACGCCTTGTGGAGTGCTTGTTAGTGTATACTTGAGTATTGTTGATGCGTTCATTCCTGTAGAATTGTACACACATTGGCTAGCGATGACATCATTTGGATTTATTTGTAGGTGCTTTTTAACGGATAGAACGCTTGTGGCAATTGTGGGCTGGCCGCACCAATAATGTACCAACCACTGGCGTTTTTAAAGCTACCAGACAGTAAAACACCGTGACTATGCGCATGTATTTGAAATGCGAATGGAACAAATGGGACTCGTAGCGTTCAGTTTGCACGAGACATTAAATCGGAAATCTAAAAAGCATAACGAAATCAAGAAAATTTAAAATTATTTTGCCACTGTTCAATTTTTAGCACTTTTGCACAGCATCTCCTTGTGCCCTATTCATACAAACAAGACTTCATCTACTGTTTGCAACCGCTACTATGTACTTTATATACATTTGTGAATGTTGTAGAGGCAGTGAAAGTGTCGAACAATTCTGCATGGGGAATGATTTAAGGGGCTAACTATTTTTTCGGCAAGCGTTTTAGAAGGAGAATTGTTCGAAGTGAAATTACGAAGGAAATGCGGTAGATATAACGTGTTGACTCTCATGAACACAGGGGACTTTTGTAAAATTAGAAAAAATCTTAAAGCCGAATTTTCCCCCCAGTGTGGATTATCGGTATATAATGTTTCGCCTCGTACAAGTTTTACCTTTTTTCTGTTTTTCAATTTATAGGGAGACTTGAAACTTGATCTCGAATCATTCGTTTTTATTTATGCATTGATTCATTTACCTTCAAGATGTGGAGGTATTGTTCCACTGGCATGAGCCATTGGGTATATTCGAAGCTAAAACCGTGGGGCCTCCGTCACATAAAACAACGTCACGCCGGAGTAATCGCGCAAATTCTGTGAATACTTCTTTGGGTAGTGCGCGAATAGAATGACGTAATCAATGCCGGAACCCGGGCCATTTTCTTATGCCAGTGTCATCTGGCAGTGCAAATGTTGGAAACTCCGACGATAGCGCAGAATAAACAACTGCCATTATTTCTTCGCCTTCACACACTACGCCAGTTGTATAGAAATTTGCGTAGTCCCCTAAATAAGCGCCATAGTACCAAGCTACTACCAGCAGCATCTAAAGTACCATCAAGTCAAAGTTTTTTTCAAATGATCAGGAGTATAGACCACAACACGAGTGGAATATTTTACATTTTTATCATGATGGAACTGCAGCGATGCCTTCCTGAGATTTTGCTTTTGCTTTGGAACTAAAATTAACAGCCAATTAGCGCATGATTTTGTAATGCGATTTTGGCTGCAAAATGATTTTTGGCTTCAAAAACAGGGACAAAATGAAATTAATAGGTAAATCATTCCTACCCATCCAGATAGAAAACAAAAGTGACACGGTGCATATATTCAACACATACATATATATACTTATATTAATAGTTGGTTCATATAACCTACAGAATCCTAGCAATCGAATCTTAACCTGCCGAAACACATAATAACTTCTTGATAAGCGATTTAATGTTCTACAACACTAGATAAAAAGTTATTGGTATACCAAGTCGAGTTGAACGAGGCTGGCAAGCGGCACCCGTAAAGCACCATATGATGTGCTCCAGAAAAAGTTGCAACGAAACGAACCACATAGGTTGGCTGGTTGATTTTAACGGCCGTACAGTAATGGTTGTCATCCTACACATACTGTACTTAGGATTAAGCTTCAAAGATAGCGGACTTGATTCGGTCACACAAAGAGTACATAAGAAAAGAGTTCGCAACTTTCTATCCCTATGCAGAACAGCATGGGCGCCTGTGCTACTAGTCCAGTCTAGTAACACAATGTAATACCAACCCTTCAGGTGTCTTTATTACTTTTGTACCTTGGACTGTCGCTAACGCTAGGTTAGCCAATTCTGAAGTAAAACATTTTAAGTTTTATCTGGTGCAACCTAGCATTAGCGAAAGTCCAAGGTACAAAAGAAATAAAGATATATGAAAGATTAATAGCAGCATATGCTAATCACGGCGCATAAATCCTGTAATCAAAGATTCTAAGTTCTAGATTATTGTCAACATGCGTAAACTTTGTTCTACTACAATCGATTTATACTTTGGAATTTTTTGAACTGAAATGAAAGTTGCGCTTACTTTGTAGGGAGTTAGCCCTGGCATGCTGATATCCAGTGTGTTTACAAATGCGGTATTGACGTTGGCCACGGTGCCGCACATTATTAGTATGCGTAGCGCAGTTGGACACATTTTCTAAAAAATTACATTTATAGAAATATCTCGTGGAATAATGTCGCGCAAAATGTTAAAAATTGTTGAAGCGAGAGTTTCTGCAAAAAATTTTACAAAATATTTTTAAAAAGCTTAATTGGATCAAAGAATAACGATTTTCTTTAAAGCTAACGGATGATATGATTAAATCGGGCGAAGCAAAAGGTATTTAGTCGATATAACGACCTGCAATGTGCGACATTTATATGAATTGATGTTGAAACGACATAAAAACATTTGCTACGAGTAGACAGCGCCGGCGGCCGCTAACACGGCAAGCCTGGCCGGCCCTGCGCCGTCAAGCCGTAGGGTGAACCGTTTTGCAACGTTGCACATTATTCCTGCTATTGCAGTCTTCCCGGTCCGGGAAACATACTTTCAACCGTCCCTATTCAGGGATTTTCGAGTCCCTGAATTTGCCCGAAGCATTTTTTGCGTTTTGCCTATGCAATGTGCTCTTGAACAGCTACTCGTCGCTGCGGGCTCTCCGAAGCGCGGCATTATCGAAATATTAGGAATTCGATTTTCACCCATGATAGCAAAACCGGCCAAAACGCCGCGGCGGCGGGTTGAAACGCCAGACGCTCCTGAACCCGCCGCCTCGCCCGGCGAAAGCACGAAGCAGGCGTGGCTACGTTTGATCCGCACGCCCCATATTGGCGGGGTGACATTCTGGGCCTTGCTCGCGCATTTCGGCTCGGCGGAGGCTGCGATCGAAGCGCTGCCGGAATTCGCAAAACATGGCAGCCGCATCGCGGCGCGGAACATTCCAACGCCTGCGGCGATCGACAAAGAGCTTGAAAAGGCAGCCATCGCCGGCATGACGCTCGTTGCGGCGGGCGAAGCAGGCTATCCGCCGCTGCTGGCGCAAGTCGAGGTGCCGCCGCCCCTGCTTTATATCAAGGGCGATCCCAGCGTTTGGCGCCGCCCTCCGCTTGCCGTAGTTGGCGCCAGGGATGCATCCGCTGCTGGACTGAAGTTCGCTGCCGAAATCGCCGAAGCGCTCGGGCGGCGCGGCTTTCTCATTGTGTCGGGCCTCGCGCGCGGTATCGACGCGGCTGCACATCGAGCCGCACTGCCGTTCGCGACCTGCGCGGTCCTTCCGGGTGGGCTCGATGCGATCTATCCGCCGGAGCATGCGGGCCTTGCCGTGGACATCGAGCAAAATGGCCTTGCTGTCAGCGAATGCCCGCCTGGTTTCGTGGCACGCTCGCAGGATTTCCCAAGGCGGAACCGGATCATTTCCGGGGCGAGCCTCGGTGTCGTAGTTGTCGAGGCGGCCGAGCGCTCGGGCTCGCTCATCACGGCGCGGCTTGCCGGCGAGCAGAACCGCGAGGTGTTTGCGGTGCCTGGCCATCCATACGAGCCGCGCGCCGCAGGCACGAACAAGCTCATTAAGGAAGGTGCGGTTTTTACTGCCGGACCGGACGATATCGAAGCCGTGCTGAAGCCGTCGCTCGCCGGCTGGGAAATCGCCGTGCCCGAAGACGTTCCCGCTTCGCTCCGCGAGGAAGGCCCATACGCGGTATCCCCGGCCGGCAAGCGCGAAGTTGCGCCGGAGAGCTTGGACTTTATCGGCGACGTAACGAGAGATGTTCTGAAGCTTTTGAGCCTATCGCCCATCGATATCGACGAGCTTTGCCGGCTGAGCGGGTTGGAAGCGCGGCATGTCAATGCCGCGCTTCTCTCGCTCGATTTATCGGGGCACATCGAGCGTCGGGGGGGCCGTCAGGTTGCCTTGCGGCCATAAGACCTTGGCTCTCGGGCACCTATGCGCGCGCGTGTAACCGTGCTTCCTCCTCGGCAACGGAAAGGAGATCGGATAGCAGGCGAAGTTGAGCTTTGGCCGCTATGGGGCGCAGGGAACTCAGGAGATCGGCAATATACTCGGCGGCGGCTTCGCACTGAATTTCGGCGGCATACTCGCCGCTTTCGGCCTCCTCCTGAAAGATCTCTTCGGGAGGACAGCTATGAGCTAAATAAAGTTGGCTTCTGGGTATATTCATGATTAAACAACTCCACGTGGTTCAATCCACGCCCATCTTCGATTGCGCTGCACTCGCAAGTGCACTCCACGGTTGTATTACCGGAGCGTTAATAATTTCGCAAGACGGGCACAGCAATTTATTCCATCTGGCACAACTTTTCCGCGCGAACGAGGCGAGCCCCGGCCAGGTACGTCTTTGTTTGTGATAATATTGGCACAGCTCTCCTTAAATATAGCTGCGAAACGAATAAAACCTGTGGTTTCCGGGGATAGAAGTGGGCCGCCACGCCTCAAATCGGTCCAATCCCTCTGCTCGCTAGAACCCGGCACCGCCTTCCGGCACAAGCTCGCACGGCGAGCGGGCGGCCCGCAGCGCTGAATTGGAGAAAATGCCGAACCGGCCGTGCAGGACGATGGGGGCCACGATCGTCTTCGACCTCGATGGCACAATTGCCGATACCGCGGGCGATTTGATCGACGCTGCAAATGCGGCGCTCATCGCCGAAGGCTTCGGCCGTGCGCCAGCCGGGGCGATCCGGCAGGGCGTGGGCTACGGCGCGATCGCGATGCTTCGATCCGCACTCTCGGCCGGCGGCCACGATGCCGGCGCCGGACAAATGCAGCGGCTGGCCGAAAAGCTCGTGGCGCATTACGAAGAGAACATCGCCGTGAAAACACGGTTGTTTCCTGGCTTCAGCGAAGCGGCTGAAACATTACGCCTCGGAGGCGCTAAGCTCGCGCTCTGCACAAATAAGCGCGAGCAGCTGGCGCTGAGACTGCTCGCCGAATTGGGGATTGGCAGCCTGTTCGATGCCGTCGCCGGCCGCGACACCTTTGCCTTCCACAAGCCCGACCCCCGCCATATCGCAGGCGTTGTAGAACTCGCGGGCGGCGAGCTTTCCGCTGCCGTCATGGTGGGCGACAGCGAAGCGGACATCGATGCCGCCCGGGCGGCGGGCATTCCCATTATCGCTGCAGGCTTCGGCTACGCTTCCACGCCGGCAGGCCAACTAGGCGCCGATGCCGTCATGAACCGTTTCGAGGAGCTGCCGGCATTGATCGGCGCCCTTCTCTCGCGGGCGAAATCTGCATAGCGTAATCGTTCGCCTGAACCCTGTTTAATAGAGGCCGTTTTGCTTTTTTGCCAAAAACGAGTTCCCCTGTTAGGGACTTGAGCGTTCGAAGCGGGAGAGGAGAATCGCACTATGATTTTTCGCGGGGCGCAATCATGAACGCCGTGCCTCTGCATGCCGTCTTCATCACAGCCGTGGCCATCGCCGTGCTCGGCGCGGTGGCAGCCATCCTTAGCCTGCGCAGCCGCAAAAAGGGTTTCCTCCGGCAAGCGCCGGGCAGCAGAATTGCCCTTTCGGTGAACGAGAGCTTCGCTCCGTCCGATCGCTTCGCAGGATTTGTACACGAGAAGAGCGGGATGTCGATCGTGCTCTTGGAGCTTCCGCTCGAAGCCTTTGAGCCTCTGCAAGCACTTGGGCACGGCCAGGAAACTTTAGAGGTGCACGGTATCGGCAACGCGACGCGGCTGGAACTTTCCGGCCGGTCCGGAAACTATATTTACCTTCGCGGCGAACAGAACTCGGCGCTTGTCGACTACGCGAAATACGTTTTGATCTTCTGCGAGGCTGGCGTCACCGCAATGGTGAGCGCAAACGTTCCGCGAGCTGCACTTAATTCGGGCATGGTAACTGGCGCGGCAATCGAGAAGATTCTTGCATCCGCAGCGGTGCGCGGTGAAACGGCCGAGGCACCCAAGCTCTTCACCCTCTGCTATTTGGGCCCCTTCGAGGAAGATTTGTCCATTTTAGGCACAACCAAAGGTTACCGGCTGAAGGAAGGGGAGGCAGCCGGAGGCAGCGCAGCTTTTCCGCCGCTTTTTCTTGTGGCGCCTTCCTTATCTGGGGCCCCGATCCCAAATCTCAGCCTCCTTGCCGGGCGCTCGTTCGAGCAAATCGACCGGATCGTGGATAAGAAGGTCCTCTCGGTGCGGGATCTTATGATTTCCGGGCTTCCCGCCATCGAGATCGCCGGCCGGGGAGCCGATGCCCGCACGGGGATAGCCGCTCTCGTCTATCAGTTGATCGTGGAGGCCCGCCACGGCGGCTATTTCCGGCTGATCGGGCTGGCGCCGGAAAGCGATCACGAGGCATTTTTGGGCCACTTCAGAAAAATGGCCGAGGGTTTTTCGCCTGCATGAAGGCTCTTTCCCGGACAGCTTTCATCGTCTGGGCCAACGCGGCCTCCCCTTGAAGCCGCGCGAGCCCTGCTCGTCGCTGTCCCGGCACTCTACTGGGCGATCCTGCTCAGCGCACCGCTGTCTCCTCGCGCCTTTGATAGAAACATAGGCGCGATCTAGTTTTTGTTTTCCGCAGGATCCGATCGCAAAACCGGTAGCCATTTTACGGATCGTGCTCTGGCCTCGCTGGTCCGCATGCAGCACAGTCATCGCCGCGATTTACAGAGCGGGCAGCGAAGGGTAGTGTGCGCGCGCCGGTCCCGTAGCTCAACAGGATAGAGCACCTGCCTTCTAAGCAGGGGGTTGGGGGTTCGAGCCCCTCCGGGATCGCCAATTAGTTTCAGTGAGTTAGCGAGCAAAATCAGCAGAACATTTGGGAACGTTTTACATATTTTCCGGCGATGTTTTACATATTCCGGTTTTAGACGTTCCTGTTTCGTCCGAAATACGCCCCGCACCGCCGCGGTTTTTCACGGCAGATAGCGCTAATCCTCATCGCCTTTTGAAGCGCTGTCGGCATCGGAAGCTTCCCATTTCGACATAGCCGTCGCTGCCAGTTTCCGCTGGTTCACTTGCTTCGCATAATGCTCGACCATTTGACGCGACTGCCCGGTGATCGCCGCCACTTCCGCATCGGTGCATCCCGCTTCGAGCAAAAACACAACAGCGGACTTTCTTAGGCCGTGAAAGACAAGCGCCTTATCGCGCAGCGGCTTCATTTCAGGGCGATTGAGTTCGGTTGACCAGATTGCCTTGAACCCATCGACGGTCCAGGGACTGCCCCGTCGTGTTTGTCAGGATGGTCACGCCGCGACGCGGGATATCATGGAGAGCCGCGCGCAAGTTCGCGTGCATCGGTATCCAAAGCTTCTTCCGCGTTTTGTTCTGAAGGACCGCGATCAGGCCATTCGCGATGTCGTCCCACCGCATATTCAGAACATCGCCCAGCCGCTGCCCGGAATAGAGCGCGAGGATGGCCGCATGCCAAAGGTCCGGCGTGCGCGCATTTTAAAATAATCGATATCGCCGAATTCCCACGGCGCGTAGCCCTCGCCCCCTTTTAGCTTCTTGACCTGCGACGCAAGGATTGTCGGCCGCCAGCCGCGCGGAACGGCAAAGCTCATCATAGCCGAGAGGCATCTCACGAAGATTGTTCGCTGCCGCCGGGGTCTTCGCGTATTTGTCCCTGAGCTTAAGCACATGCTTTGGCTCCAGCGCCAAAACGCGAAAGCGGTCCCCAAGCCTCCTCAACACGGTCAAGATAGCGCGACCAGTCCAGGCGCGTGTGTTCGGAGAGCATCGCTACCATTCCGGGCTCGTCCTTATAATTCAAGGATGAGTGCGGAAAAGCTTCCTGCCTTCGGCCCCCGCTTCCGGTTACCGGCCAGCACGTCGTAGGCGTCCCACCATTCGGCATTGGGCGTGCCGTCGCCGCTGGAAGGGATCACCCGGCAGCTTTACGCGCTGACCTTCGTGATCTCGTGCCTCGATAGGGTGATAGTAATAATAGTCCTTCCCGCTCGCTTTCACGACATGGACATGCGGCGGGAGCTTAACCCTCGCCGTTCTTGGCCGACCCACCTTCGAGCCCTTTCAGAAACGCGTCTTCTTCATCCGGATGCCGAGCCGTCTTGCGAGTTCATTGTCGCAGCATTTTGCGCCTTGATGAAGGCTTTGACCTGCCCGAAATCCCAGCGCTGCAAATTGCCAATGCTCTCTGGCTTCGGCAGCAAGCCGAGCCGGACATAGGCGTCAATGGTGGAGCGCGAGCAATCGAGGCGATAGGCGAGCGTTTCCGCCGACACATAGTCGGGCGGATAAGACCAACGCTCCTCGCGCAATCCATCACCCACGGCGGCCACCTCTGCCAGCTTCTAACCGTTCGAAATCTTGAGCTCGAAGCCCTGCCGCTGCGCTGTTTCAAGACGCTCGGCGACCATGTCCTCGAACAAAGCGGCCTTGCTTATGCCTTGCGCTTCGGCAAGCGCCGTAAAGGCAACCGAACAGTCTTCGCTGACTTTGATGTTTTGCTGCCGGTTGCGCCTGGTCGGCTCCGGCGCCGGCCGCTCAATCATTGCAGGCTTTGGCTTCCGCTTCAAAAGGTACAGCACAGCTACTCTCCATATTTTTCGATATAGGCCGCTTTCATATCGTCGAGCAGCGCCGCCATGCTCTTGTCCTTCTCGGCCGCCTTGGTCTTGACCCAGCGTTTGAACTCGGGCGAGACCACGGTCGCAAATTGCACCGTCCGGCCGGTACGGCGCGCGGTACGTCCGTCCGCGGCACGGACAGCGCCATAACCCACGACGGGGCTCGCACTCCTCGTCGGCGCGCGGCGGCCGCGCAAACATCGGCTGCTTCGCAA
The DNA here is from genome assembly GCA_963773345.1 of uncultured Alphaproteobacteria bacterium. Classification (GTDB taxonomy): domain Bacteria; phylum Pseudomonadota; class Alphaproteobacteria; order Acetobacterales; family Acetobacteraceae; genus Palsa-883. The sequence continues at coordinate 121,423 of CAVZBG010000014.1, forward strand.
GTTTCTCGAAATTGCTCTTGGTCATCGCCCGCGCCCTCCTTTGTCGCGCTCGCGGTCTTTGGATTTGGCTTCCGCCTCGCGAGTCAGCTTTTTACCGGCTTCGAGGACCGCGCCGGCAATGCCGTTCACCAGCACGAAAGCCTCATCATTGAGCTCTTTCTCAGCTAGTTTCGGTAATGGCTTTGCCTTCGAGAAGCGCGATCTCGTATCCCTTTAGATCGCGCACAAAACCGGGCAGCGCCTTAAAGCCGACCTCGGCGAGATAGGCTCTCGCATCCTGGTCATCCTGGATGGCCGTTGCAGCGCGAAGCGCGTTCAGCGCCACGCCAAACCGCCAGTCGGCAATGCCTTCCGCCTTGAGCGCATGAAGGAGCCGCACGGTTTCCGAGAGGTCGTCCATGCGATTGGCGCGAGACGGGATCACACAGAAGGTCGACCAGCGCGCCATTTTCAGGCTCTCGCCATCCGTCCAGCCCGGCGCATCGATGACGAGCACGTCGGAGCGATCCGCCATGTCATAGGCTACGCGCGGTGTTGCGACCTCGACGCGGATCTCAGGCTTGAGGCCGTTTGCCTTGCGATGATCCGCCCAGTGTTTCGAGGTGCGCTGCACATCGTCAAGATCGGCGATCAGGACAGAGGCCCCTGCCCGAGCCGCTTCAACCGCGTAAGCGCGCGCCAGCACCGATTTTCCGGTTCCGCCTTTGCCATTCATAAAGGGCACCACATAGCCCATGGTCCTAGTTTCCTTGCTTCATTGTGTTTGTTGAACGCCACGCTAACCCCGGCTCATGCGCGGCACGCGCCGTGGAACCGTCGTTGCAATCTGTTTCATCGGAGCGCGCGTGAACTTGCCTTGGGGAATATCCGGCAAGAGCTCGCCTTCGATAATCTTCGCTCCCCTGCCACGCTCCGCAGTGGCTGAGCCTGACGAACGCATGTGACCTGTCGCAAAATACAATCCAAGAGCCGCGCCAATCTCGACCAGCACGGCGAGAAAGAGCATGAGGCCGCGCTCGACTTTCGTGGTCGGCAATCCAAAGAGCCGCGCAAGCACAGCCGCCTGATTGTCGGCTTCGCGCCCCGCGCCTTGATCTTCGAGACGGCGGCTTTCGCTTTTAAGTTCGGCTATGCGCTCATCAATTCGAACCGCTTCGCTCGCGCTCGCGGTTTCCGCCTTCAGTTCGAAATAGCCCTTACAGAAGGAGCGTGAAGCATCCGTTGTCGCTTCCTGGCACGCTTTCGACGATTGCCAGCGGCGATCCTGTTCGAGACCGTGCAAGGATTCTTGAAGGGCCGGAAAGGGATGATGAGCGCCGAAGGTTTTGAGCTTCGCTTCCGCCGCTTCGATCTCATGTCTCACACCGTCAAGCTTCGCAGCGGCAAGCGCACGATCTTCGCTGAGGCTGCCACGGTTCTTGGCTGCGAAGCCGACCGCGGATGAAAGGGAGAAAGCGCCAAAGGCAAGAAAAACCGGCACGCCGAGAATGATGTAAAGCGTGCGGCGCTCGCGATAGGCCCACAGCAATAGCGTCGGCAAAAGAGCGAGGAAGGCGGAAACCGCCACGCTGACCGCTCCCAGGATTTGCTGTTCGAATTCGCTCTTGCCGAGCGAGGTCATGAAGACCCAATTCATCAGACCGGAAGCCACAATCAACGTCAGCGCCGCGCCTGCACTCACCGCCACCACCAGAAATCGCATCCGCCAATCCTGACCTTTGGCTTTGCACCTTCCTTAAGGTAGCACGCAGTTTGGTGGAATTCTATACTCTAGACACTACTTTCTTTGAGCATCTCGTTTGCGGCCAACTATTTTCTTTCGCTCCTAGACGTTCCGGACGACGACAGTGACGGGTAATGGGAAAACCGGTAGGCAGCCGGCACTCTCACCCATGAGTATGTCGCTGCACCATTAACTTACGAGAACAAATAAGGTACATTATACGCTCACATCCCAATTCGGCATGCTTCCGGCCACTTCCACTTTTTTCAGCCTGACTTCGCTACCGATCTAGGGGGCAGAGGACGGGCGAGGGCTGAATATGAGACAGACGACCGACTACGAGAAGGCACCGGCACCCGGCGACATCGATGGATGGCGCAACGCGCCCCTGAGCCGCTTGCGGCCGGAGGACATAGTCAGAGCGGCTCAAGACCCAAAACTCAAGGCCGAGCGGTTCATATACAATGCCCTCATGCAGCATCTGTCCGGGCTTATCCTGCGCGCCGTGCGGGCGGGTGTGCACAGGGGGTGGAATAACGGGGGCCAGGACATCGTGGATGATGTCCATGATAACCTGATCGCTGCGGTCCTCCGACCGACCTCGGCTGACGGCAACGAGTTGGGCCAGCGCTTCTGGGCGGTGCTCAAAACCAGGACCATCGACGCAGTCCGCAACGCTGCGAAGGAGCGCGATCGTTTCACCACGTATGAAGATGAGATCGCCGAGGATCCGGAGCGCGAAGCCGCCGACAGCCAGGCCCGTATCGATGAGAAGATCGACTATGAGAGGGTGCTAGAACGACTGCTTGAATCCGTGCCGGACCCGCGTAAGCGGCTCGCCTACCGGCTGCACCTGCAGGGCGTGCCGCGTAGAACGACGAAGGGTACGACTTCTATCTCCGAGGCGATCGGCGTCAGCGCAAAAACAGTCGGCGAATGGATAGATGAAGTCGAAGCCATCGTAAAAGCGAAGATCGGAGGGCGACATGACTAAGAGGAGCGGAACTGAGACTAGGGACGAGGTGCTGTTCGCATTCCATGAGACGTGCGAGCGTCCTTCGCCCGAAGTGATCCTAGAATGGACGACGAGATATCCGGAGTTCGCGGAAGATATCCGTGAGCATGCAGAGCAGCGCTTAGCCTGGCTCGCGCGCGAGGATCATCCTGGCGCGCAGGTGGACGATGGCGTGATCGCCCGAGGTTGGAGTCGTACTCTCAACGCCATCTATCACGCGGAAAAAGAAGAAGAACAGATTGCAGAATACGCGGGCAATCAGGTGACGCTTGCACAGCTGATCGAAGACCGCGGCACGACGATTCCGGCGCTTGCACGCCAAATCGATATCGATCGGCTTGTCCTTGGAGAACTTAACGCCGGACGCATGAGGCTGCCCGTAGGAGGTATACTGCTTAGTGCTTTGCTTGGCGCCCTCAATGTCGCTCAGCAACGCCTGGATGATGCGATCTCGCGAAGTGCGGCCACGCCTGCGCTCGGCCAGGCGAAAGCAAACAAGTCTCCCTCAGTAATTTTGCAATCGTATGAAGAGGTCGTTTTGCGCACTTCGATGAGTGAAGAGCAAAAGAGATATTGGCTGGGACAGGATACTAAATGGACACCTGGCAAGAAATCCGACTAGCTGCGAGAGAACACCACGCGCGTGTACTTTCCGAATCGAATGGCGACCGTCGCGCCGCTGCGATGTGCGCAGCTGCTCTCAAGCTCGACGACCTGCAACTCGCATATTACCGCCCCGGCACACGAGCGGGAGATGGAGTGTTTGGGTTCCTCGACCGACCGTCGCTCATCGTCCACGTCGCAGAAGGTCAGGACCCGAAAGAAGAAGCGCTGGTCGTCGCGCATGAGATCGGCCATCTCAAGCTGCACCGCGACGCCAGCCAGGACGTGACGATGCTTTCGCCTGGATTGGGTGGCGACCAGATCGAAGCAGGCTCGGCCAAGGCACAAGGATATTCGCCGCGGGAAAGGAAAGAGGTTCAGGCCGATGTCTTTGCCGGCGAATTCCTCTGCCCCGCCGACTGGATGCGGGATCAGAATTCTGGTGCGGGGACGCAAGCCATCAGAGATCGCCACAGACTTGGGACTGCCCGAAAACCTTGTCACCAATCAAGCGGTGCGCGCTCTGCTGTTGCCGCCCCTGCGTGTGCCTGCACCCGCTGCCGCTGCGCCTGTAGTCGCACTAAGATCCTAGCCAGCTGGAAGCGGCGAGCTGGAATGGCGGCCCCTTGCTGGTAGATGCCGGACCGGGTACAGGCAAGACACGCACGCTTGTCCATCGCATCGGGTTGCTCCTTGAAAAGTCCTCGCCTGCATCAATTCTGGCGCTGACTTTCTCGGTCAAGGCAGCAGAGGAAATGCGCGAACGCCTCTCGGCCATGAACTCTCAGGCCGTCATCGAAATGTGGATCGGGAATTTCCATGGCTTCGGCTGGGAGCTCCTGAGCAAGCATCACAATTTCATTAAGCGCACCATCAATGTGCGGCTACTCGACGAAACAGCAACCCTGGGACTTCTAGAAGACAATCTTGAGCGTTTGCCGTTGCAACACTTTCTCAACATCCATGAGCCTGCTTTTGATCTGATTCCTGTGCTTAGGGCTATCTCGCGCTGCAAAGACGACATGATTACGCCGGAAGAATATTTAGCCGAAGCTGAAGCCGCTGCGCGCTCGCCAGACCCGGCAAAGCGGGAAGCAGCCGAGAAGGCGCTCGAACTGGCTGCGATCTATAAGGTGTACCAGGAGCTACTTCAGGAAAACGACGCTGTCGATTTCGGCGATCTGGTCATGCTTTCCGCCGGACTCCTTGAAGACCATCCTGAGATTGCAGAAATCCATCGCGCGCGCTTCAAGCATATCCTCGTCGATGAATATCAGGATGTGAACGTCGCCAGTGCACGGCTGCTACGCGCATTGTGCAAGCCCGACACCGATGTGTGGGTTGTCGCTGATCCTCGCCAGTCAATCTACCGTTTCCGTGGCGCAGAACCGGCCAACGTGCAGCGATTCGAAAACGACTTCGCAGGCAAGCGGCGCTCGCTTCAGCACAATTACCGCTCCGGAGAGCCTCTGGTGCGGCTCTTTTCATGCTTCGCTAATGCTATGGAAGGTGTTCGGGTTGGCGGGACGTGGCGTGCCAACCGCGGGCATATCGGCAGCATCAGCATGGTTGTAGCGCCGGATGCAAACTCGGAAGCCTCGGCGATCCGCGAGAACATCGAAGCGCTACGGGCACAAGGTCTCGCCTATAGCGACCAGGTCATCCTCGCCCGCAGCCATCTTACCCTGGCACGTATCTGCACGCCGCTTGAACGTCTTGGCGTGCCCCTTCTCTATCTGGGCGACCTCTTCGAGCGAAATGAAATCCGCGATCTTCTTTCGCTTATCGCCCTTGATGCCGAATTCGGCAGCGTAGGCATTGTGCGCGTGGCGCAGTTCGCTGAATACGGCGTACCCAAGCAGGACGCTTTGACTTTGCTGCGCAGGATGAACGCCCAGAAAACCGACATCTTTAGTGCCTTAGCGCGTGTCGCGGAGGTGCCCGACCTCTCGGAACAAGGCAGGGCGGGGCTGATCAAACTTGCCTCGCATCTCCAGGGCATGGACGACTATACTTCTCCGTGGACCATGCTCACAACCTATCTTCTAGAGCGAAGCTCATACCTGAGCAGCATAGTTGTTTCCAACGATGCGAAGGACAAGCAGCAGCTGATCGCCATCTATCAGCTGCTCAAGGTATGCAGTGAGCATGTTGCGAGCGGAGATCCGAACCGCAAACGCCTACTCGAACGTATTCGCCGCGTTAAATCCCTCAATGATGATCGCATTTTCCGCGCGGTAGCTTCCGAAGCCACAGATATCGATGCTGTGCGCGTTATGACTGTCCACGGCAGCAAGGGTCTCGAATTCCGTGGTGTGCATCTGCCTGGCTTGGCGACGCGGTACATGCCAAGCACCCGGCAGTGGACACGCTGCCCACCGCCACCCGGTCTCGCGCATCTGGCTGTTTGCGCCGAAGACCACGACGCCGAGGAAGAGTGCCTGTTTTTCGTCGCGATCTCCCGCGCACGCGATCATTTGCGCTTGAGCCGCGCAGAGCGATACACGACACAGAACGCCAGCGCTTCGAAATTTCTGACAAAGATCCCGTTGCCATCGCAACGCCGCGTGCCGCCCGCCGTCTATGTCGAGGCTCCTATCCCCCTGCATCCGCCTGCGGTGCGGGCGACTTACACCGAAGCCGAACTCAGCCTTTATCTCAGATGCCCTGCTCGCTATCGCTATGAAATCATCGACGGCCTGAAAGGCGCCGGCGGAAGTTCGCCTTACGTCAGGTTCCATGGGTGCGTTTATCGCACCTTGGTTTGGCTTGAAGAACAGCGCGCAAACGGCAAAGTTGTCGATCGCGCCGGAGCCTTCGCGCGGCTGGAAAGTGAATGGACAGCGCGCGGGCCGACAGGCGGTTTAGAGAAGTTCTACCGCAAATCCGCGACGGCCATAGTCTCGTGCATGGTCGATACTATTGCTGCGGAGTCGGGTGCCTACCTCCGCGACGAGTGGCTAATACCGATGGGCGGAAAGTCCGTCGCAATCACGCCGGATCGTGTCGTGATCGGCGCAGACGGCACCGTGCATGTGCAGCGTATTCGCACTGGCAGGCAAAGCACATCGGAACTCGATGATAAAATCTACGCATTACTTCGTCATGGTGCGCTCCCGCGCTATCCCGGGCGGCGGGTTTCGATTGAAGCCTTCTATCCGGCTGCCGGTCGGGCCATCCCGATCCCTCTCGGCCACAAGGAACACGATAAGCTCTCGGAATACGCGACGGCTTTAGACGGCATCGAGCGCGGCTCGTTTCCCGTTGAAACTTCAGACCGCAAATGCCCGCATTGCCCTTGCTACTTCATTTGCAACGCTTGATCCAATCGCGCTTCCGCTTTTTTCCCTTTCGTATCGCTCTCTATGTCAGCGGCGCACTAACGCGCCGTCTCGAAGGAGGATGTGATGACGAAGAACATTATTTTCATACAGCTACAGGGCAATCCCGACATCGTAGAGGCCGAGATTCCGGAAAGGCCGACGTTGGACGACCTGGAGGTTGCTCTTACCAAGGCAGGCATCGAACTCCACGAGTTAACCGGAATTTTCATCGACGAGGGCGACGCGCACAGCCGCACAGACCGGATGGCGCTGCTCAAGGACTTCAAGCACGGCTGCCGTATCCATCTAACCCACTGCCACAAGATCAAGACCGAGGTCCACTACCTTGAAAGCACGGTCAAGCGGGAATTCACGCCGGGCACTCGACTTCGCACTGTGAAGGCCTGGGTAGTGCGCGACCTAAGGATCGACGACAAGGATGCAGGCGAGCACGTCCTGCGCCTTTGCAATTCGACGCGGGAACCGCCGACCGATACCCCACTTGCTGAGCTTGCAGATCAGCACCAATGCTCGGTCTGCTTCGACTTCGTACCGGTCAAGCGTGTCGAGGGCTGAGGCCATGACCATCCACATTCCACCGGATAAAGTCATGCTGGAGCAGGATCTTGCCGCCGCGCCATTCCGTTGCGGCGAGATGGAGTGTAAATGGCGGCATGTTGGCACGAACTGGCCGCATGTGATCATCGCAGTGTCTGCTGCCGAGCGACCGGGTGCTCCATCCGAATATTGCTTTCGGTTCGATTGCTCCGGATACCGCCATGGGCTTCCCACGGCGCTGCCATGGGATGCCGAGCATAATACTCCCCTGCCCGCCGCCGCCTGGCCGCAGGGACGCAGCATCGTCCCATCCGTATTCCGGCCAGACTGGAAAGCCGGCAGCTGCCTCTACCTGCCATGCGATCGCAATTCGTTCGAAGGCCACGCCAACTGGCAGCACGAGCATCCCAACCGCTTGTGGCAACCATCGCGGGGACTCGTTTGCTATCTGGAGCAGATCTATGAACTTCTCAATCAAAGCGATTATACGGGCGTTCGCGGCGCCTAAACACGTTGTCAGCTGCCCCCGCAAGTTCTGGTATTCCCTTATAAAGCAGCTGGATGCCCGAGGCGGCCGCAAGCACGAGGCAGGCGCGTTCCTTCTTGGGCGTTCCCAAGGCGGCAGGCGAGAGGTCAGCGAGGTCGTATTCTATGACGACCTTGACCCCAATGCCTATGCGACGGGGGTATGCGTTCTGCACGCGGCGGCTTTCTCAAAGCTGTGGGGCATGTGCCGCGAGAAATCCCTGACCGTCGTGGCGGACGTGCACACCCATCCCGGCGGTTCGTTCCAGAGCATCTCCGACCAAACCAATCCAATGGTCGCGCGCGAGGGCCACATCGCCATTATCATTCCAAACTTTGCCGCACCGCCAGTATGCCCGAACGAAATCGGCATCTTTGAGTATCGCGGCAGCCATCAGTGGCATGACCGTAGTCCACAACGTTCTCCCAACTTTCTCTATACCGGCCTTTGGAGCTGATTATGACGCGAGCCGTAGATGACACAAACCTTCACCGGACCGCTAAATACTTCATGGACAACGGCCGCGCCGAAACCCACGAAGACGCGGTTCGCCTGTTACAAAGCTTCGGATTGTCCATCAGGATAGATGCAAGAACCGCGGCGACCGTCAACGGCCAGGTCGCGTTGTTGACCCTCGTAAACGCCGCGCGGCGGACATTTCTTGCCGGAATCGAAGTCCAAGGCCTACCTAATATACCTTTGATTGCGCCACTCGCATCGGCAGGTGCTTTATCCGCAGCCGTCGCGGAGCTAGGCGGACGCCTAGTAAGCAACCACAACCAGTCTTGGCCGGTGGCACTGATCGGCGATGGGGACAATATTACTACCGGGGCGCCTATTTGGCGGTTGTGCTGGTCGGGGTGGCGTGGCGGCGTTACTCCCGCTCGATTGGGCAAGATGCCGACGGAAGAGAGTGCCATTCCACTGGCATCTTCGATTGCAGCCGCCGCATGTATCGCCGAGGCCTTCGCGTATCACGCAGGTGATCATCCGATGGCGGGCAGGCGCTCTGCCGGAATGTCATTGTGGATGCCCGGCCGCGACTGGCTGGACGAAGATTCATCGGAGCCCAAGCTTTCTTACCTGCCTTCGCGTCTCTGGCTCATCGGCATGGGAAATCTTGGACAAGCCTTCGCATGGTTGCTGGCTGCCCTGCCCTACGCAGACCGTCAGGTGGTGGAGTTCGTGCTGCAGGATTTTGATTGTCTCGCAATCTCGAACGACAGTACGTCGCTACTTTCGACGTTGAGGGCCGTGGGCCAAAAAGAAAGGACGCTCCGCGGCGGCCTGGCTTGATGCTAGGGGTTTCTCCACAATCCTCGATGAGCACCGTTTTGGAGAAGCGACGCGGCGGGGGCCCGGCGACCCCAGCGCCGCCTTCTGCGGCGTCGACAATGCCCTTGCTCGCATGGCGCTTGAAAAAGCAGGCTTTGATCTCGTGGTGGAAGCCGGGCTCGGCGCGGGCCCTGATGGGTTTCGCAACTTTGCCATTCACACATTTCCTGGCGAGCGTAGTGCGGAGTTAATCTGGTCGCGCTTCGCGCAGGACACGCATTTCAACGTAGAAGAAAAGCCGGCGTACAAGGCTCTACGTGCCAGGGGCATGGATGCCTGCGGGTTGACACAGCTGGCATCCCGGACAGTTGGCGTGCCGTTCGTCGGCTTGACGGCCGCCGCGCTGGCGCTTTCTGAATTGCTCCGTCGTTTGCACGGAGGTTCCGCGTTTTCGTTGATATCGGGCTCGATGATGGCACTGGAAGACGTCGAAGCGTTCGCAATGAAGGTCGGACCGTATGCGCATGGGCACGTACCGGTCGCGTCATAGAAGTATAAATGGTCAGCCACATAGGCGCTCCCAACACCGCTCCGCCGTTTCGCATGATATTCGAGCCGAAAACTCCGGAGCCGAGCTAAGCCAAACGCCGTTCGAGACTTTTCTTTCGGCCTTCCCAATCCGGCATCACTCGATCGAGGAGCTCAAAGAACTGGGGTCCGTGATGATGATACCGACGATGGCACAGCTCGTGGGTTATCACGTAATCGATCTCGTAGAGTGAGGCATGGATAAGAGACCGATTTAGCACAAGCCGGCCCGCTGCCGTCATCGACCCCCACCTTTGTTTGAGCTGCCGGACGATCAGCGATCTTGGACGATATTCCTCAACATCGGGAAATTGCGCCAAGCACGCTTCGAGGCGCTTCTCGAAATGCTCATGGGCACAGGCCTTGAACCACTCCTCGACCTGGCTGCGGATGATGTCGTTCCGTGAAGGATAGTGCGTGTGCACCTCGATATAGCCGCCCTTCAGTTTAATGCCGGACTGAAGCGCCTGCATAACCTTGAGCCGATAACGCCGTCCGAGATAGAGGTGCGTCTCACCTGACTCGTATTGCCGCCCCGGCGTGCGCGGATGGTACTGCTGAAAGAACTGAATTTGTCGGCAAATCCATCCCGCTCTTTTCTTCATCCTCTCAAGATCGCTTTTTCTTCGGTATCGAACGGGGCGACCACTTCGACCGTCATGTCCGGCAATACCGAAATCTGCATCGTCCGGCGCTTTCTGCGCGTGACGGTATAGCTGATGGTCTCCTCACCGTAACGCAATTGGTGTGCTGTCGTCGTCATGCAGGGAACCGAGCGCGGGCTAGATTTATAATCTTGGTTTCCAGCTCATCGAGCTGCTCCACCGGAATCTGGATGCCTTCTCCGTCGCGCACCACATCGAAAAAGTAATCGTCGATAGCGTCGCGCATCTTGTTTTTGGCGACGTCATTAGACCAGACATCGACGATGTGGTGGCTCTTGACGATATCAATGAGGGCCAGCGCGATCTGCGCCGCATCATCGCGGCGGCCGCTGTCGGCGGATTGCACGATCGCGGGCTCGATCACACCAAAAAATGCCGCCACATCGTCATTGCCCCTAATCGTTTCCGGTATATCCCGGCCATGGTCCTTTTCGGATACCCGGCTGGCGATATCGACGACGCTGCTCAGGTACTCTTTTTCGGACAACCTGCGCTCGCGGTAATCGCGGATGGTTTCCTCGAGCATCTCGGAGAATTGCTTATAGAAAGCCGGATTTTCCTCCATATTTTCCGTGATGGTACGGCGCGTCGCGCTCGCGATCCGATCCGCTTTGGATGCTGTCGTTACCCCGGTCTCCTCCATAACCGCCTTAAGCGCGGCGCGATCGTGTATATTGACGAGATTGATGTCGTCTCGGCGGGGAGCGCGATCACATGATCGTCCAACAGCTTCTGAACTTTTGGCTCATACTCTTTGATGTCCACAATTTCCTGATATCGAATTTGAACCGACCGTCTGAGTTCCGTAAATTGCTTCCAATCGCGCTTGAATTCGGCGACCTTTGCATCCGTGAAGACTTCGTCGAGCTTGTCCGATGATAGCGAGATATGCAGGCATCGGCTGAACGCCCGAAGCCGCTCATAGAAGTCCTGGCGCTTGGCTTCGTCGGCGAGCAATTGCTCGAACTGCTCCATGTCCTTTTTGTTGCGGACCTGCTTGAAGAGGTCCCAAAGCTGCTCGTGCCTTTGCGGCAGCTTTTTCATTTCCTCTCGAACGTCGGTCAAAGCGCCGGCCACATCCTCGGCGTCGAAGCCCTCAAACGCGGTGTAGGTGGTCAGGGCTTTATCCAGCTCGCCGAGCAACCCCTCATAATCGAGTATGAAACCGAATTCCTTTTCCTGGTCGTCTTCCTCGAAGAGCCGGTTCACGCGCGCCACGGCTTGCAAAAGACTATGCTCACGTAACGGTTTGCAGACATAAAGGACGGTGTTGCGCGGCGCGTCAAATCCGGTCAGCAGCTTAGAAACGACGATCAGAATTTCCGGATCGCCGCTGCCCTTGAAGGCCTCGATAATCTGGCGCGTGTACTCGTCTTCGGACTTATTAAAACGGACCATCATCTGATCCCAGAACTTGCGGACCAGGTCCTTGGATTCCTTATCAACCTCCTCGTTACCCTCGTTGTCGTCTGGAGGTGACATGATGATCTCACTTGTCACGTGGCCTATCTCGTCCAGAACCTCCTTGTAACGAATGGCTGCCGCTTTTGAAGGCGCCACCAGCTGGGCCTTAAAGCCAGTGCCTTGCCAGTGCTGGCGATAATGTTCGGAGATATCGAACGCCTTGGCGCGAATAGCCTGGCCGGTCTTGGAGAGAGCGTCCATGCGCGAGAATTTGCGCTTGAGGTCGGCCTCTTGCGCGGGGGTCAAGCCTGCCGTGATTTTTTCGAACCAGTTGTCGATGACTTTCCCCGTCACCTGCTGCTCGACAAGCCTGCCCTCATAAAGGAGCGGCACAACGGCCTCGTCGGCGACGGCTTCGTCGATCGTATATTTATGGATCAGCCCGCCAAACGTGTTGAGCGTGTTTTTCTCGCTTTTAAGCAGAGGTGTTCCGGTAAAGCCGAGATAGCAAGCCTTCGGCAGCATGCGCCGCATCTTCTTGGCGAAGTCGCCATACCCGCCGTAACGCCCGGTTTGGGTTCGGTGACTCTCATCGACAAGAACGAAAATGTCCGCGCTCTCGTCGCGAAAGCTGCTCCCTGACAAGGCCGACGAAAACTTATTGATGATCGTCGTAATGAGCGGCTTTTTGTTTTCTATCAGCTCGACAAGGTGAGCGCCGGACCTCGCCCGCTCAGGCTCCATCTCACAGGATTTGAAGGTTGCCTTGATCTGCTTATCGAGGTCGTCGCGGTCGGTGACGATGAGGATCCGCGGATTGATAATCGTCTTATCGAGCGCAAGGCAGCGGCCAAGCATCACCATGGTGAGGGACTTGCCGGAGCCCTGCGTATGCCAGATGACGCCGCCCTTCCGCAGATTGCCAAGGTCATATTGTTTGACGCGCTCAATAGCCGCTTTGATCCCGAAATATTGCTGGTGGCGCGCTACCTTCCGCACCCCTCCGTCGAACACGGTAAAGCGGCGCACGAGGTCAAGCAGGCGTTCCGGCCGGCACAAGGCATAGATTAATCGATCCTGCGCGGTAACAGCGCGGTCCCCTTCGGCAGCAAGCGCATCAAAGAACCGCCGGACTTCCGCAAAATCTCCCGAGAAAATCGTCTTCTTTTCTTGGTCGGTCAGCGGCCGATTGATGAGGGCCGAGATGTCGGCGTCGCGGTCCTCGTCGTCGCGCCAGGTCTGCCAAAATTTCTGCGGCGTCCCTACCGTGGCGTACCGCGCCTCAACGCGGTTCATCGTCATCAGCATTTGCGCGAAGTGAAACAGGTGCGGAATGTTGTCTTCGCTCTGATACCCGATCAGCTGGCTGCCGGCCTTCTTGAGGCTTTCCGTCGGACGCTTGTTCTCGATGATCGCAAACGGAATGCCGTTAACGAAGCAAACAATGTCGCAGCGCTTGGTCTGAGAGCTGCCGGAGCGCTCGACCGCCATCTCCGCTGTCACATGGAAGATGTTGTTGGAGGGTGTTTCCCAATCAATGTAACGAAAGGAATAGCTCTTGCTATCCCCTTCAATGGTCTTGGAAATCGTGGTCCCAAGAACGAGTAAGTCGTAAATGTCTTGATTGGTGCCTTTGAGACCCTTGATCTTGTCCGGCGTCGGCTTCAATCGTCGAAGGGCTTCATGAGCATCCTGCAAGTCGAAAAGGTAATCCTTACCGCGGTGATTAAACTTATTGATCTTGAGCAGTTGCTCGACAAGCACATCGTCGAGCACGACGTTGCGCAGGCGGCCGCGACGCTTCTCCGCGTCAGCTTGAGATAGCGGCCTGAAGCCAAGAGCGACGAGCGTCTGGATAGCCGGAATTTGCGACTGATATTTTTCTGCTGCGTCGAAGCTCATGATCCGGTCACCACATGCTTGGTCAATTTATCAACGAGGGCGTCAGCCTGCTTCGAGGTGAGATCGCGGGCGCAGAAATCGGAGACCCTGGTCTCATTCCCCGAGTGGAGATCTTTTTAAAAGCGGTTACTGAAAACCGAGACCCTGTCGGAGTTTTCTCGAACCTGAATTCATTGTGCCCACTTGTGCCGATGAGCGTGCCGCTAGCATCGACCGACCAATAACCAGGATACGAGAGTTTTTCTACTTCCCGGCGCATCTCAGCGCAGTTTGGAAGCGAGATGCAGGATCGGGCGCGACGGCGCGGAGATACGCGCCTGAACGGAGCCGGTATGAAAGCCGGGAAATCCGATTGCGACAGCAAAGCCCGCGTTTACCGCCCCCGCGTAGTAGTCGTTCAGCCGAGTGTGCTTTGCTTAGCGCGGGAGGGCGGATAGCCCTGTCGCCAATCGGTAGAGTGTCAGACCGGTCTGGAATATGTCGGTTTGAGCGCTGATTTGCCTGGTTGCGGAAGGGCAATTTCCCGCGCCATATGCAAGCGATAGGCGTTCGGCGCCGCTGTCGGCTGACCGTCTCGAAGACACGCCCATGATCCCGTAGTCGGTCAGCATGGCTTGGCCCATGCCGCCAAGGAGAATGTTCTCAGGCTTCAGACCCCAGTGATGATAGAAGAAGCTGTTGGACGGCAGGTAGTCCAATCCCTGCAAGATCTCGGGCTGTCCGCAACACCTCTGGAAGCGGCAAAAAATTGCCTGCGTTCACTCGCCGGACCACCCGCAACTGTTCGGCATATTCGCATGGCGCGAGAATAACGACGTGCTCGCTGCCGTGCGGAATGACATCAGCTTGATGCACGTGAACGAGATTGTTGTGTTTGAGCCGGTGTCCAGTCTGGGCCTCGCGCAAGCGCTCATCGACGGGGACGCCAGGATTAACTCCTACCGCGTATTGGCATTGCACCGCCAGGTCGTTAGCAAGCCACACCTGGCCGAACTGCCCCTGCCCGAGGCGGCTGACGAGATTGTATTTATAGAGCTGATCGCCCGCACTGTAGGCCGGAGCGGGTAGAGTGCTCATGTCTGCTGTGCCCCACGATGCGGAGACGACGGCATCCGCAATTTTGTTGTCCCAGTGTTTCGCGGTACGCCCCACACGCTGCTCCGGCGTGCGTTCTTACTTCGGCACTTCGCGTGGATAATGAGGCGTAGGTCTTCAGACAAACCGGATTTGCCGCTGCTCGCAAAACAGCATGACCGACGCTTCGAGATAGCCCGAAACCCGCATTGGTGCTGTCGAAGGCATCCCTCCGCAACCGATCGGAACTTGATAACCACCCGCTCGATTGACGAATTCGCATGAAAAATCCGATCGATTTCGCGGTAGAGCCAGAGGACCTTGGGCGCCTCCGTCATATCGGGCGGGTAGACGAGACGGCTCTGCGCAGCCGCGTTTTCAAGGGTAAAGCTTGAGCCATCGTATAGTATAGATCGCGTAACGCGCATTGGTCGGGTCAGCGCGGGAGCCAAGAATTTTTGTCACGAGGATGCCTCCCCCCGACGCGCACCCGCCATTCCCCGCCCGTCAACAGCTTCTGCATGAGGCCGCGCTTTGACAAACGAAGGCATCCCGTTCAGCAACAAGCTTTTGAATCAGAACGATTTCGCGAGCACCTCGCTTATTGCTCTCTGCTCGGCGATAGGAGCACGGAAATGGAATCTTTAGATTCTCTCAACGCAAACTCCCGCGTCGGTCTACGCTGGCACTCGTGCTGATCTGAAAGATGTGCTTGTAGAGGCTAATATTTCAAAACGCTGTGCGCATAGGCATTGTCCACATGTTCTTGAATTAAACCGAAACACAGTATAAATCGGGCTCACAACCCCAACATCAGTTACGTTTTGGAGACCGATCGACCCCTCCTCCACGTGGTTACTCGGAAAGCCAAAATCACCCCGCCAGATTTTTCTTGTATCCTGATAGGTCCGAGCTGAATATCTGCTTCTTAAATCGTCGGAGCGCAAATCCGTCATACTTAGAACATTGACAGCACCTCTATCGCGCTCACATCACGGTTCCCCTCAGATATTTCCTTCGCAAGTTTCCCATATTGGTGCGACCTGCCAATCCCCAGGTAGAGAAAACCAAATGTGCCGAACTGCCTGCTTCGCGCTGGAGTAATTGCCGGAAGTCTTATCCGGCCGAAGACAAGCTGATGTGTAAGAGCCATTGTTTGGTATTCTTTGCGCTCTATAGATTGAAATCTTTTCAATCGCCTCGTCCCACGTCCGTAGGATTTCGGCGATTTTGCGCTGCTCGCCCTTCAATCTCGGAACTGGTGCAACATGAGCGTGGATCGGGCCTTGCGATACGAGAGGTTGACCTCCTGCACCCGAAACTTAGCGAGGTCAATAAACTCTAACAGATATGCGAAGAACCTTTGATCGACGTCGGTTAAGAACTCCTTGGAATAGAGTGCATTATCAGTGATCCAACGGGGTCCACTATAATAGTGGACGCACCCGACAAGAGCATCAACACGCCCGACGATTATGTTTCTCCGTCAGCATTCGTCTCGTCACTCCAACCCGAAGACGCCATTGCCGCCAAAGACGGGGTAGCGCTTTCCGCTGTCAGGCGTGTCGCCAATGCGCGAAGGCTTGGTCTTGCCGCTAGAGAACTCGACATATACGTCCAAAGGAGCTCTGCAACGCTAAGCATACGCACCGAAGCTCCTTCAGATGCTTGGCCATGCGCTGGCGCACATCCGCCAGCTCGGCTTCGATCGCGTCGATCTCCTTCTGCACTAACGCCACGTCGATCTCAGCCTCGGGCTCAAATGTATCGACATAACGGGGGATATTGAGATTGAAATCTTTTTCGATCATCTCCTCGAGCTTAGCTTTGTACGAATACTTCTCGATCTCCTCCCGCTTTCGGTAAGTCTCTACGATTTTGTCAATGTGGCTGCTTCGAGCACATTCTGTGTTTTCGCGCTCGTATACTCACGGCTGGCGTCGATAAAGAGCACATCTGTCCGCTTCTCATTCTCGCCCCCCTGCTCGCGCGTGCGATCAAAGACAAGAATGGCTACGGGAATGCCCGTGGTCGTGAACAGATTAGCCGGCAACCCGATAACTGCGTCGAGTAGGTTTTCCTCAATCAGGCGCTTGCGATTTCGCCTTCCGAGCCGCCTCGGAAACAGACACCATGCGGTGCGATCACCGCCACCCGGCCGGTTTGGCGTTTTGCGATCTCGACCATGTGGGTGATGAAGGCATAGTCGCCCTTGGACTTCGGTGGGATGCCCCGCCAGAAGCGCTTATAAA
This sequence comes from uncultured Alphaproteobacteria bacterium, assembly GCA_963773345.1. Classification (GTDB taxonomy): domain Bacteria; phylum Pseudomonadota; class Alphaproteobacteria; order Acetobacterales; family Acetobacteraceae; genus Palsa-883. The sequence goes on from CAVZBG010000014.1 coordinate 138,331, forward strand.
GGTCCTCCGAGGCGTGCTCGGCTCCCCCATTTGTCGAGCAAAAGAGGGGGATTAGCGACGACCACGTCAAAGCGCATAAGGTGATCGCCCTCAATCAGAGTCGAGCTATTCGAGCGTGTCGCACCATTCGATCCGAGCCGCATCCTTCGCATGCAAAAACATGTTCATGCGCGCGAGCGCCCAAGTCGCTCCGTTCACTTCCTGCCCGTAAAGGGAGAAGTTGTCAGAACCCACCTGCTCCGCAGCACGAATAAGCAGCGATCCAGAGCCGCAGGCAGGATCGCAGATCGTATTGCCAGCCTGCGGGTTGGCGAGTTTGGCAAGCAGCAGCGACACGGGCGTGGAGTGTAGAATTCTCCGGCCTTCTTGCCCGCATCGGATGCAAATTTACCGATTAGATAAATATAGCACTCGCCGATGATATCCTCGGTTACACGCGACGGGCTGAGATCGAGAGCAGGCTTCGCGAAATCTTCAAGCAGGTTTTTTAGACGGCGATTGCGATCTTTGGCTTTTCCGAGGTTCGCCTCAGAGTTAAAATCGATGTTGCGGAAGACGCCTTCGAGTTTCGAGCGGTTGGTATCTTCGATCTTCGCAAAAGCGATATTGATCAGCTCGCCAATGTTAGCTTCGTTGCGGGCTTCATAGAGGTCATAAAAGCTCGTGCCCTTCGGCAGGATAAAGCGCTCGCGCTCCAAACGCCGCCGGATACGTGTATCATCGCCGCCAAATTGCTTTTTGTAGGTCTCGACGTGATCGTTCCAAAGGTCTGAGATGTATTTCAAAAATAACATAACAAGTATGTAGTCTTTATACTGTCCGGCATCGACGACGCCCCTGAAGGTGTCGCAAGCGGCCCAGGCCGTGTTGTTGACTTGCTGCTTAGTTCACCTGATCGTTCATTTAAGTCCCTCTTTCTTGGAGCGAGACGGAGCGGATGCTCGTCTTGCAGTATGCGTTGAAATATTTTTGTGGGCACGTTCGAGTAAGGCGTATCGGGTAAGAAGGCGCCGTCTCTCGGCAAGGCGCGTCGCGAGCTTGAATTCACGGCGGGCCAGGCCGTCCACCTCTGCAATCGATTTCTGGACCGCCAATTCGGGAAGCGGAACTTCCAATTCGGCGAGGCATCCGACCGGGATCATCCGCATGCCCGTCCCGCGAGCGCAGCCATCAAAATATTGCTGTGCGGAGGTTGATTAATGAACCAAGCCAGATACTCGGGGTCCGCCAACTCGGCCTTTGGGCGCAGAACAACCAGAGGCATAACCGCCACGGCAGGCTCCTTGAACCAGCCCGTAAGGGCGGTCGCAGTGTTGCGATCCCCCCTCGAACGAAACAGGACATCACCCTGCCGCGCCCAGTACCGCTCAGGAATTGAATCAAGCCGGTATTGGCTGATCGCATCCGTGGCGCGGCCTCCCTCAGGAGATGTGTCACGGAGCTGGATGGCTCGCACGCCCTCGCCCTCAACGGGCTCAAGTCGGCCTCGAGCGGTATGCCCAAGTTGGATATCTGCGATTTGGCTAAGTTTCGGCATATATAGCTCTGTAGATCATCCTACTGCTATATATTCGAATCGCGTCCTGTCAATCGTTATGCTGTAGGGCGCCCTACAGTGTGGAAAACAGACGCAAAGAACTGCGCCACGATCATTTTATGGCGCGGGTTTTCCCTTCGTGTAGCTTCCGACCCAGCTCAGGAACCGCGCGTCCTCGTTATGAGCGGGGTCCTTATCGCTCGCCCAGGCGATATAGGCGTGCTCCAGCATGTACTTGTCCCAGCCCGGCGCAATTTCATACAAGCGGTCGATAGCCTTCGTCGACACCATGATGCGCCGCTCTGGCGCCGGTAGCGAGGGCGAAGCGGCAGGCGCGGTATCCCTTGAGGCATCCTCCTTCGGAAGCGGCGCAGGAGCTGGACGATTGACGTTAGCCCCCTCCCCTTCCCGCTTTAAAGAAGACGACCAGATCCTC
>CAVZBG010000015.1:0-41827 GCA_963773345.1 uncultured Alphaproteobacteria bacterium
GAGTTCGCTCTATCGCGCCGCAATGACGGGGCTGGTCGCGGCGGCGAAGGAAGCGAAGGAGGGGACGTTCGGGTTCATCGACACGTCGATCCCGACGCCGGAGTTGAACGCGTTTTATTCGTAGGGCGGAAAAGCGTCGGCGCATTCCGCCAGTCCGAGGAAACGTGGCGGAATACCCCCGGCTTTCGCCGGGGTCTTCCGCCCTACGGGAACGTGGGATTTCCGTACGGATAAAACGCGCTTCAAATCGACGTTCCGGTACGGCAACGCATCGAGATGCACCGTGCCGAGGAACGGGTGCGGCGGTTCGACCAGCATGATCGTCTTCGCAAAGCCGCTGTCGTCGAAACCGCGGCGGAAGTGCGCGCGCGACTTGATCGCGATCACCTTGAACGCGGCCGGGTCGAGGCCGATCGCCGTCAGCGTGGACGGCTCGATGATCTGCTCGAGATAGGGCGTGATCACCAGCACATTGCCGCGCCCGAACCGCACCGAAACCCAGCGTTCGCCGGCGCGCTCGATCACGCTGTGCACGGTGCCGGTGAGGTGCACCGGGCGCGCCCGCGGACTCGTCGAATATCCCGCCGATGTCCATGTCGAACGCATCGCCCGCCTTCGCGTTGCCGAGTCGCTCGCAGCGCCGGCGCGTCGGTGACGGTGGCGACCAGCGTGTCCGGCAGGTCCTGCTGCACGATCTCCTGCAACAGCCAGGTCGCGTAGCCCGAGCGGTCGCTGTAGTCGGCAAGGATAACCGGCGTCGCGTTGTGCGCGATCGGCGTCGTGCGCCAGCTTCACGCCGTCGGCCATGCCGTGGATTTTCGTCGCGGACAGCAGCTCCTTGCGCCGGCGCCACGCCCAGGCCGCCATGTCGTCGGCGATCTGCCGCGCGCAGCGCGGCGTTGCCGTTGGTCATCGCCTGGATGGTCATGCCGACATCGGGCACGTCCGACCACGGGAAGCCGAAGAACACGTTGACGTAAGCGTCGGGCTCGCGCGCCTCCCAGATCAGCGCGCGCTGGATCAGGTCCATCCACGGCCGCTCGCCGGTCCATTGCAGCACGGTCGGCGAGATGATCGGCACGTGCACCGTGACGTGTCTGCGGATCGTAGTCGCCGCGGATCGCGCGCACCAGCATGCGCGCCGCGCGCTGGCCCTGGAGATGGCTGTCGTAGTGCGGGAAAATATTTCACCGCAGAATGCCATGTCGGCGTGGCGCAGAAATTCGGCGTCCTCGTTGCCGTGCGGGTCGAAGGTGCCGGCGATGCGCGCCTTCGGCCCGACCACTTCGCGCACGCGCCGCGCCAGTTCCGCCTCGGGGCGCGGAATGCCGCGCGCCGCCATCGCGCCGTGCACGCAGAGATAGACGCCGTCGAATTTTCCTCCGTTCTTCAGCCCCCCGATCATCCTGCCGACGAAATGCTCGTACGCATCTTCGGTCACCCAGCCTGAGCCGGAGCCGGTCTTCGGAAATTGCGGCGATTCGATGCCGACCAGTTCTACGCCGTCGTGCTCGCGGGCGACCTGCACGAAGCCGCCCATGTAGCCGCGCGGATCGGATCTTCAGCAGCGCCTCGCCCGCCGCCGGCGAACCGGGATAGGTGAAATCATCGATCGTGGTGTCGTTCGGCAGAAACGTGACGGTCTCGTGGGAGAACTGCAGCACCGCGATGCGGATCGGTGGCTTGGTCATGCGCGCTTTCCTCTCGTCACCTTGCCTCGATCAGCGATTGTCCGGCCGGCTCGCACGGCGCGTCAAGGACGCTGCGCGCCCGCTACGCGGGTGGCCTTCGGCCATCCCTGACTTGCCGCACGACCTGGCAAAGTCGCTGTGATCGAGGAAAGGAAAACGAATGCATGGTGACGAAACCTAAGCGGCCAGTTCCGTCGTCGCGTCCAGCCCGAGCGCCTGCGCCAGCCGATCCAGCCGCCGCGTCACGCTCTCGCCGGCGAACACGCCGCTGCCCTCCGCCAGGCGCAGCGTCAGCGTGTGGTTCGCCAGCAACTGCGTCCCGGCCAGCAGGTCGGGCGTGCCCGCGGACAGCGTGTACGCCAGCCGCAGCGCGACGCCGAGAATCGTCGCGCGCCGGATCGCCTCCGGCGACAGCAGCCCGCGCGCCGGCGCGAGGAACGGCGCCTCGGCTTCCGCCTCGTAGCGCAGCGCCAGCGTCAGCCCGAGGAACGCGCGCGCGTGGTGATCGAGCCCGATGCCCGGCTGGCGGAGAATGCGCAGGAACGCCTGCTCGGCGCGGTATTCCGGATGCTCGTGGCTGCCGATGTCGGACATCCAGCAGGCCGCCTCGCGCAGCCGCCGCGGCTCGCCGGTCTCGCCGGGAAACAGCGGGTCGGTCCAGCGCCAGCAGCGCCGGCGGCAGCGATCGGGTCGCGGCCGACGCGGTAAGCGAATTCGCGCCCCGCCGCCAGCAGTGGATCGCTGCGCGCGCATTTCCGTCGGGCATGCGCTCCATGTACCAGCCCTCGCGCAGCCCGTTGGCGCTGAACACCACGCGCCGCGCGCCGGTCGCGCGCAGCAGCCGGCGCAGCACCACCGCGGCGTAGGGCAGATCATCGATCCGCCGGCGCGGCGCGCCAGGCATGCGCTCCAGCGTGCGCCGCGACGCCGCCGCGATCACGCCCGGCCAGGTCGCGCGCCTCGTCGCGGCCGATCGTGTAGTGGTGCACCATGTTCAGCGGATAGCCGGTCTGCGCGATGTGGATGCGCGCGAGCGCCCGCCAGGTGCCGCCGACCAGGTAGAGGTCGCGCCCGTTCGCCCTCCGCCAGCCACGGCACGTCGGCGAGTTCGGCCTCGGCGATCGCCCGCGCGCGCGCCGGATCGCTGCCCGCGCGATCGGCCAGCCGGATCACGCCGAGCGGCAGCGTGCGCGCCTCGCCGCTCCGGCCGGCATCAAGCCGCACCAGCTCCATCGAGCCGCCGCCGATATCGGCGAGGATGCCGTCGGCGGTCGGGAATGCCGCACAGCACGCCCGCGGCCGATAGCTCCGCTTCCTGCTCGCCCGACAGAATGCGGAACGGCACGCCGCTGCATGCCGCTTGCGCAGGCTCGGCCACGAACCCCGAGCCGTTCTTGGCATCGCGCACGGCCGCGGTGGCAAGCACCTCGAACGGATCGGCGCCCATGGCGCGGGCGATGGCGGCGTAGCGGTTCATCACCGTCAACGCCTGCGCCATGCCCTCCTCGTTCAGCATCCCCGTCGCCTGCAAGCCCGCGCCCGAGCCGCAGCACCGCCTTCTCGTTGAAGATCGCCACGGGATTGCGGCTGACGCCCTCGAACACGACGAGGCGCACCGAGTTGGAGCCAAGATCGACGACGGCGCAACGCGGCTGGCCAGGCGGTGGCGGAAAAGGGCATCTAATCCTGCAACAGCCGATCGGGACGGCGGGGAAGATGGCTCGCCGGGAACGGCGGGTCCGTGCAGCGCCGAGCCGCGGCCCGACAGCGATGGATTGGTCATGAAGTAGTCGTGCGCGGAAACGCGTTTCTTGCCGGTGTCCCGGCGGCACCCGCTGCCAGCCGCCGTCGGGGCCGAGTTCCCAGGACTGCATGCTGTCCTTGCAGATTCACCACCATGATCTGATCCAGCACCTGCGCATGCACGGTCGGATTATGGATCGGCACCAGCGTCTCAACGCGCCAGTCCATGTTGCGCGCCATCCAGTCGGCCGAGCTGATGAACACCTTCGCATGCCGGCTCGGCAGCGGGTGGCCGTTGCCGAACACGCAGATGCGGCTGTGCTCGAGGAAGCGCCCGACGATCGATTTCACGCGGATGTTCTCCGACAGCCCCGGCACACCCGGCCGCAGGCAGCAGATGCCGCGCACCACCGCCATGATCTTCACGCCGGCGCTGCTCGCGTCATAGAGCTTGTCGATCAGCGATCTGATCGACGAGGCTGTTCATCTTCAGCCAGATCGTCGCCGGCTTGCCCGCGCGCGCGAATGCGATCTCGCGCTCGATCAGCCCAATGCAGCAACGGTGCGCGTGGTCAGCGGACTGAACGCCAGCGCGTCCATCTTCTCGGGCTTGGCGTAGCCGGTCATGTAGTTGAACAGCCGCGCCGCGTCGCGCGTCAGGTCGGGATCGCAGGTGAAGAAGCTGAGGTCGGTGTAGATGCGCGCCGTGATCGGGTGATAGTTGCCGGTGCCGAAATGCGCGTAGGAGCGCATCGTCGCCGCCCTCGCGCCGCACCACCAGCGACAGCTTGGCGTGCGTCTTCAGCTCGGTGAACCCGAACACCACCTGCACGCCGGCCGCTTCCATCGCGCGCGCCAGCCGGATATTGGCTTCCTCGTCGAAGCGGGCGCGCAGTTCCACCATGGCGGTGACCGACTTGCCGGCCTCCGCCGCCTCGATCAGCGCCTTGACGATCGGGCTGTCGCGGCTGGTGCGGTAGAGCGTCTGCTTCACCGCGACCACGTTCGGGATCGCGCGCCGCCTGGCGCAGGAACTGCACCACGACGTCGAAGCTCTCGAACGGGTGGTGGACGATGATGTCCTTGGCGCGGATCGCGGCGAAACAGTCGCCGCCGAAATCGCGGATGCGTTCGGGGAAGCGCGGCGTGTAGGGCGGGAACAGCAGGTCCGGCCGGTCATCGACGATGAGCTGCTTCAGGTCGGCCAGCCCGAGCAGGCCGTCTACTCGACATGTACTTCCTGGCTGGCGCGCCAGCGCTTCGTGCTCGACCAGCATCGCGCAGCTCGTCCGGCATGTCGGCATCGACCGAGAGATGGATCGCGACCCCGCGGCGGCGGCGCTTCAGCGCCGTTTCGTAGCAGCGCACCAGGTCCTCGGCCTCTTCCTCGAACTCCACGTCGGTGTCGCGGATCAGCCGGAACAGCCCGTGGCCGAGCACACGGAAGCCGGGGAACAGGCGGTCGAGGAACAGCGTCGACCAGGTGCTCCAGCAGCACGAAGCGGATGCGGTCCCCGTCCGCCTCGGCCGGATTAGGTGCGGCGGCAGGCGGATGAAGCGCTCGACCTGCGCGGGCAGCGGGATCAGCGCGCGCATGCGCGTGCCCGTCCTCCTCGCGCACCAGCGCGCAGCGCCATCACCAGGCCCAAGTTCGGGATGAACGGGAACGGATGCGCCGGGTCGATCGCGAGCGGGCGTCAGCACCGGGAACACCCGCTCCATGAACCAGGCGTCCAGCCAGTGCCGGTCCTCGGCGGTCAGGATGTCGGCGCACGGCAACGACGATGCCGGCTTCCGCCAGCCTGGCCGCGCAGCTGGTGCCAGACGCGCTGCTGCTCGGCGATCAGCGCCCGGCCCGCGCCTCGACCTCGGCCAGTTGCTGCGCCGGGCGTGCGGCCGTCCGGCGGGCGCTGTCGTGACGCCGGCCTTGGCCTGGCCGATCAGCCCGGCGACGCGGACCGAGTAGAATTCGTCGAGGTTGCTCGGCGCTGATCGAGACGAAGCGCAGCCGCTCCAGCAGCGGATGGCGCGGGTTCTCCGCCTCCTCCAGCACGCGGTGGTTGAAGTCGAGCCACGACAGTTCGCGGTTGATGAAGCGCTCGGGACTGTCGCGCGCGATCGGCGGCGCCGCTTCGCTGGCGGGCAGCTCGGCGACGCCTGGTTCCGCCGGGCAGTTCCACGTCAACGTGGGCGTCGGGCGTGTTCATGGTGGGGCGCAGTCTTACAGGAGGAGCGGGGCCGGTCAGAGGGAGGCATCTGTTGACGTCACCGTCGAAATTCATCACGTCCAGCCCGGTCATGTCGGCGAGCACCTTGGTCGGCGATGCGCGCGGCTTGCCCGGCCGCCGGCGGCCAGGGCGGCGTGGTCGAGCCGGGCGGCCGCTTCGCGCATCGCCGCCGGGGTGCGCGGCAGGTGCAGCAGCAGGCACTGCTGGACCGCCTCCGGCACGGCCAGCTGCCGCTCGGACAAGCAGCCGAGCGAGCAGCGCGCGCAGCAGCCCGTCGTCCGGCGGCGCCGATCGGCACCGCGGTGATCGCGCGCAGCCGGCTGGCGAGGTCGGGCAGCCGTCACCGGCCAGCGCGCCGGCGGCTCGCGGGCCGCCAGCAGCACCGGCAGCCCCGCCTCGGCGGCGGCGTTCAGCAGATGCAGCAGCGTCTGCTCTCGGCGCGGCATCGGCGTCGTCGATCGCCAGCGCCGCGTCCGGGCGGCGCCAGCCGCACGCGACCGGCCCGGGCCACCAGCAGCGCCGCCCTGCGCGCCGCGCCACAGATGCAGCAGATGCGTCTTGCCGCACCCCGCCGGCCCCCACAGCGCGAGCCGCCGCAGCGGCCAGTCGCGCGGTGTGGTCGAGCCAGGACAGCGCCTCCGCATTGCAGTCGGCGCGTCAGGAAATCCGCCGCGTCGTAGTGCGGCGAATGCGGGAAACGGCAGCGCGAAGCTGCACGTGCCGCGCCGCTCACCCGGCCCCGGTTTCCGGATCGAGGCGCGTCCGGCGGATCGAGATAGAGCGGGCTGTGCAGGTAGCGGCGCAGCCAGAACCGGCACAGCACGCCGATCGTCGCCGCCACCGGCACCGCCAGCAGCACGCCGAGGAAGCCGAACGCCGCGCCGCCCGGCGAACAGCGCGAAGATCACCCACACCGCGTGCAGCTCCACCCGGTCGCCGAGGAAGCGCGGATAGATCACATAGCCTTCCAGGAACTGGCCGATGATGAACACGCACGACCACCATGACCACGCCGGTCCAGGTCGGGAACTGCGCGAACGCCAGCGCGATCGCCGGTCACGCCGCCGGTGATCGTGCCGACATACGGGATGAACGACAGGAACCCGGCGGCCAGCCCCACGATCAGCCCCAGATCCAGCCCCACCAGCGTCAGCGCGACAGCGAGTAATAGACGCCAGCACCAGGCAGCACATCGCCTGCCCGCGCAGCCAGGCGGACAGGATGCGGTCGACCTCGCGCGCCTGCGCCCGCAGCACCCCGGCGTAGCGGTGCGGCAGCCAGCTATCGATGCGCGCCACCACCTCGGCCAGTCGCGCAGCAGGTAGAACGCCACCACCGGCGTCACCACCACCAGCGTCAGCACGTTGAAGATCGCGAAGCCGCTGCCGATCACCTGGCGCAGCGCGGTGGACGACGAAGTCCAGCATCGCCCCGGCCTGGCCGCCGACCAGGTCGCGCAGCTTGTCGTTGACGAAGTCCGGCCCCAGCCGCTCCTGCAGGCTGCGTGATCAGGCCTCGCTCGCCAAGCCGCGCAGGAGCCCCACGTAGTGCGGCAGCCGCGACAACAGCATGCCGATCTGCGCGACGATCAGCGGATAGAGCAGCAGCGCGAACAGCAGCGCGGCGCCGATCAGCGCGATGATCAGCACCAGCGCCGCGACGCCGCGCGGCGCACGCCGGCCTGCGCCAGCCGCGTCGCCAGCGGATCGAGGAAATAGGCGATCACCGCGGCGGCCACGAACGGCAGCAGCACCGACGCGAACAGCTGCAGCGCCAGCCAGACCACCACCAGCAGCCCGACCAGCAGCGCGATGCGCTGCGTCGCGCGTCGCCCCGCTGCACCGGCGACGATGGCGGCCGCGGGCGGCGCCGGCTCCGCCGGCCGCTCGCAGCGTACCGGCGCCGAGAGGCGAGGGCTCGGTCACGCGCACGCGCCGCCTTCCACACATAGGCGGCGCCGGAGACCAGCGTGCTCGCCGCCACCGCCCAGATCAGCACCCACATCACGAGCGGCGCGCCAGGTCCGACCGCCGCGCCAGCAACAGCGCCAGCGCCACCAGCACGATCTGCAGCACGGTGTTCAGCTTGGAGATCATCAGCGGCCGGATCACCAACGGCTGCCCGAGCAATGCCAGCACGACCACGCCGCCGACGATCACCACGTCGCGGAACACCACCAGGATCGCCAGCCAGTCCGGCAACACGTGCACCGCCGCCAGGGTGACGTACATCGTCACCAGCAGCGCCTTGTCGGCCACCGGGTCGAGCAGCGCGCCCACATAGCTCGTGCCCCGCCGCCGCGCCAGCCAGCCATCCACCGCGTCGGACGCGCCGGCGCGCGACGAACAGCCAGAACGCGGTGCCGAAATGCTCCTGCAGCACCAGCCACACCGCCACCGGCACGGCGCAGAGCCGCGCGAACGTGATGACGTTCGGCAGGGTGACGACAGCCGTAGCCGACCGGCCGCGCGAATTCGCCGCCGTCAGCCACGGGCGCGGCACGGTCGGCGGCGACACGGCAGCCGCCATTGCCCGGGCCCGGTCGCTATGGTTCTGTCCGCGCTCCCGCGGCCGCGGCGCCGTCACTGGCGTCATTACCCTACCGTGCCATGATCGGTCCCACGCACCGCTAGTATACACCGAGGACCGCCATGGCCAGAATCGACAAGCAACATGACCTATCGCGCGGCCGGCGTGGATATCGACGCCGGCGACGCCCTGGTCGAGCGCATCAAGCCGCTGGCCCGCGCCACCAGCCCGCCCCGGCGTGCTCGGCGGCCTCGGCGGCTTCGGCGCGCTGTTCGACCCCAGGGCCGCCGGCTTCCGCGACCCGGTCCTGGTCGTCGTCCACCGACGGCGTCGGCACCAAGCTGAAGATCGCCATCGAGACCGGCCGGCACGACAGCGTCGGCATCGACCTGGTCGCGATGTGCGTCAACGACCTGGTGGTGCAGGGCGCCGAGCCGCTGTTCTTCCTCGACTATTTCGCCACCGGCCGGCTCGATGTCGGCGCAGGCGCGCGCAGGTGATCGCCGGCATCGCCGAGGGCTGCCGCATCGCCGGCTGCGCCCTGGTCGGCGGCGAAACGGCCGAGATGCCGGGCATGTACGCCGCGCGGCGACTACGACCTGGCCGGCTTCGCCGTCGGCGCCGCCGAGCGCGGCGACCTGCTGCCGCGCGGCGTGGCGCCGGGCGATGCGGTGCTCGGCCTGGCCAGTTCCGGCGTGCATTCCAACGGCTTTTCCCTGGTCCGCCGGATCGTCGCCGGCCGGCAACTGCCGGCTGGGACGCGCCGGCGCCGTTCGCCGCCGGCCAGACGCTCGGCGAGGCGCTGCTGACGCCGACGCGGATCTACGTGAGGTCGCGTGCTGGCGCTGCACCGCGCCGGCCTGCTGAAGGCGGCGGCCCACATCACCGGCGGCGGCCTGCCCGGCAATCTGCCGCGCGTGCTGCCCGCCGGCACGCGCGCCGTCTCGACGCCGGCGCCTGGCCGCTGCCGCCGGTGTTCGCCTGGCTGGCGCGCATCGGGCGGCGTGGCGCCGGACGAAATGCTGCGCGTGTTCAACTGCGGCATCGGCATGGTCGCTGGTGGTCGCCGACCCGCCACGCCGCGCGCGGCCGATCCTGCGAAGCCGACGGGCGAAACAGTCTTCGCCATCGGCCGCATCGAGGCCGGCCCCGGACGCCGCCCGAGGTGCGCATCACGCTCCCCGACCGGCTGGCCCGCATGAAGCGCCGCGTCGGCGTCCTGATCAGCGGCCGCGGCTCCAACATGGTGTCGCTCCTCGCCGCCGCCGCGGCCGGCAACGATTATCCGGCCGAGATCGTCCTGGTGCTCTCCAACAGCCCCGAGCCCCCGGCCTCGCTGGCCGGCGCCGACCGTCGCCGACCGCCGTCGTCGACCACCGCCCCTTCGGCGGCGACCGCGCCGCGCACGAAGGCGGCGATCGCCGCGCGAACTCGATCGCGGCCGAGGTGGAGATCGTCTGCCTCGCCGGCTACATGCGCCTGCTGACGCCGTTCCTGGTGCGGCGCTATGCCGGCCGCATGCTGAACATCCACCCGAGCCTGCTGCCCGCCTTCCCCGGCCTGGACACCCACGCCCGCGCCCTCGCGGCGGGGGTGAAGCTGCACGGCTGCACCGTGCACCTGGTCACCGAGGCGATGGACGACGGCCCGATCCTCGCGCAGGCCGCCGTGCCGGTGCTGCCCGGCGACACCGAGGACACGCCTCGCCGCCCGCGTGCTGGCGCAGGAGCACCGGATCTATCCGGCGGCGCTCGCGCCGCTTCATCGCCGGCGGGCCTGCCGCCGCGCCGCCCGATAACGCGGTTTTGTCCAACCCCTTGCCTGATAACGCCACCCCCGCCTAGAAACCGCCGGCACGCCGGAGAGATCGAAACGCCCATGGCCCACACCCCCGCCCCCGCCACGCAGCCGCCCCTGACCGAGGAAGCGTTCCTGGCCGACCGCATGCGCTTCTGGTCCGGCTGGTGTTCGTTCGTCGTGGCCAACGTCGTGCTGATCATCATCATCCTGGTGCTGATGACGATTTTCCTGGTGTAGGAAGAAGGCTTCACCACGCGCTCGGCCTCCGGCGATCCACGACTTTCTTCTCTCTGCCTCACTGCTCACTCCCAATCCTTCGGCCGCACATAATCCTTCGGCAGCCGCGGCCACCGCCCGCCATACCCGATCTCCGGCGGCGGGCAGTTACGGTCGCGCGGCGGGTGCAGGAAGTATCCGCGCGCGATCGCCGACATCCGCGTCAGATCGACCGGCTTGCCCAGGAACGTCTGCCGCAGCGCCCACTTCGCCCGGCGCGCCGGCGGCGTGTCCGGAAACCACGCCGTGACCCGCCGCAACTCCGCCTCGTCCGCCTCCGAGAGCCGCGGCGGCTCCTTCTTCTTCCGCACCCGCTTCGGCAGCATCAGCCATTCCGGCGGCTTCAGCCCGATCATCTCGCAGATCGGCCGCAGCATGCGTCCCGCCTGCGGCGCCTCCGTCACGAACGCCCGCATCTCCGGATGTTCGGTCAGCAGCGGCCCCAGCATGCTCGCCAGCGTCCCGGCGCCCATCGGCACCAGCGAGCGCAACCCCGCGAACCCCCGCGGCAGCACGCTCACCGGCCGCTGCTTGGCCCACTCGAACGACGCCGCATCGTGCGCCCCCGGATCAAACGCGGCAGCCGGGGCGGCACCGCCCGCGGTCGCACTATCCGCGCCGTTCGCCCCCTCTCCGCTCTGCGGAGGCCTGCCACCGGACTTGATCCGGTGGGCCGGGGTGAGGTGTCTTTCGGCCGCACCACCCGCGCCTGCGGCAGTGTCCCCGCCTTCCACTCGGCATACAGCGCCAGAAACCGCCGCTCGAACCGCTTCACCCGGCTCCAGATCGCGACCGAGAACAGCCCGATCCGCCGCTTGCAGCCCTCCGCCGCCATTGTCTTCATGAAGACAGCGACGATCCAGGTGAGCTGGTCGGGGAGGGGGAGGAGGTCGACTAACATTTTTCCTTTCCAAAGTCAGTTAACAACTCACTGCCCACATACATAATCCGGCGGACGCCCGGGGCAAGGGGTCTGTCAGATATTTTTTAACCGTCTCCCCTCAACCCGTCATTCCCGGGTCAGGGATCCAGGCTGTAGGGTGGGTAAGCGGAGCGCAACCCACCATGGCCGCGCAGCGGCAAGCCCCCCGAACTACCCCGCGCCGAACTACCCCGGCCCGGCGGCCCGGCTCCGCCGCCACCGCGCCACCACCTGCTCGGCGTCCAGCGGGCCGACGCGCGTCGGCGGCCCTTCCACCACGGTCGCATTCACCCTGGCGACTTCGGCGTTGAGCGCCGCGACCCGGCGCCGCACGGCCGCCTCGTCGTCGAGCATCGCGATCGCCGCGAGTTCCGTCTCCACCTTGCGCAACATCTCGAGCGCCGGCGGCAGCACGGAGATCTGCTCACGCCGCACGAGTTGCTTCTGCCACCAGTCCGGATCGTATTCCCCGCCGTAATTCGGCAGCGGCTTGCCGGCGCCTGGCAAGTTGTCGAAGGCGCCGTCTTCCATGGCGCCGCGGATCTGCCCTTCGATCCACGATTCCCAGCTCCTGCCCGCTGGCTTGCGCTCCGTCATGCTGCTCCCGCAACCCTCGTGCCGCGCGCCTGATCCAATCTGTTGGTTCGCCCTTCGCCAGCCGCGAAACGTTGGGGGGGCAATGCGCCTCCACCGTGACGCATTCCGCAATCGAAAGCGTCAGCCCTGGTGCGAGCCGTGGCCATCATCCGTTGGGTGGCTGCTGCCTTGCCAGCCGGGGTCGGAAAATTCCCCGCGTTTCGGTGCCGGCTGCCAGAACGACAGAAAGAAGCCCGCGAGCGCGCCTAACACCACCACGCCGCCCAACGCGTAGCCGATTATCGCGAGCACGCTCACCCGGCACCTCCCGTCATGCGCACCCGCCGTCCTCGCCGCGGCGCATTGCCAGCATCGCACGCCGATGGGAAACTGCGCGCGGGAATTCCAGGGCGCCATGGTTCGTCTACCGGTTTGCCCTTCGTCATTGAACGCAGCCGGCCGGGCCCGGATCGAGCTGCAAAATCGGAGATGACCCATGCGCATTTCGGTTCCGGCACTCTGCGCCGCATTCCTCACGGCCGTTCCCGCCCTGGCCCAGAGTGCCGCACCCGTCGGCCCGCCCGTCGCTGGCATCATCCAGTCCTTCGACGGCAAGCTGCTGACGTTGAAAACGGCGGACGGGAGCACCGTCGCGGCAACCCTGGCGCCCGATGCGCGGCTCCAGCGCAGCGTCAGAAGCAGCCTGGCCGCCATCAAGCCCGGCGACTTCATCGCCTCCGGGGGCACCAGGGGGCCGGACGGAAAAATTCACGCCAATGAAATCCGCATCTTCTCGGCGCCCGCCGGCGAGGGCCAGTTTCCGATGAGCCGGCCCGGCCAGGTCATGACCAACGCCACCGTGCAGGCAGTGATGACCAACGCGACGGTGCAGCAGGTCGGTTCCGCCGCCGGCGTTCCCGTCATCCGGCTCGCCTTTCACGGCGCCGGCGCGCCGGGCGCCGCCGACTGCACCGGCCGCGCCGCGGATGCGCCGGGCGGCGTCGGCAAGGGCTGCGTCGGAGAGACCGAATTCGATGTCCCCGCCGATGTGCCGGTCTTCGCTCTGTCCCCGGGCGATGCCTCGATGCTGAAGCCTGGCGCCATGGCCACCATGTTCCTGGCCAGGAGCGCTGACGGCAAGATGTCCGCGCTGCGCGTGACGGTCTCGCAATGAGCAGCCGTCGTCACCCCACGATCTCATACCCCGCGAAAAAGTAAGCAATCTCCCCCGCCGCGTTCTCCGCGCTGTCCGACCCGTGTACCGAGTTCGCCTCGATGCTCTCCGCGAATTCCTTGCGGATCGTGCCCGCCGCCGCGTTCGCCGGATTGGTCGCGCCCATGACCTCGCGGTTCTTCGCCACCGCCCCCTCGCCCTCCAGCACCTGCACCACCACCGGCCCCGAAATCATGAACGCAACGAGCTCGCCGAAAAACCCGCGCTCGCGGTGCACCGCATAGAACGCCTCCGCCTGCTCGCGCGTCAGCCGCAGCCGCTTCTGCGCGACGATGCGCAAGCCCGCGCCCTCCAGCTTGGCGTTGATCCTGCCGGTGAGGTTCCGCCGCGTGGCGTCCGGCTTGATGATGGAAAGCGTGCGCTCGGTCGCCATGACGGCCCCTCTTGCAGTGTGGGGGCGCCGTTTAGAGCAACCCTCGCGGGAAGGAAAGGCGAGGGGCTTCGCCCCCTGCCTTCCTTCCCGCACGGATGATGCTCTAAACGGCCCCCCCATGAGCCTGCTTTTCATCAACGGCGTCACGATCCGCATCGCCGGCCGGGTGCTGCTCGACCGCGCCGACCTGGTCATCGACCGGGCAAGCGCATCGGCCTCGTCGGCCGCAACGGCGCCGGCAAGACGACGCTCATGCGCGCGATCGCCGGCGACATCGCGCTGGACGGCGGCGAAATCCGCCTCGCCTCCCGCGCCCGCCTCGGGCGCCTGGAGCAGGAGGCGCCTGCCGGCGAAGCAATCGCTGCTCGACACCGTGCTGGAAGGCGATCCCGAGCGCCTGGCGCTGCTCGCCGAGGCCGAGCACGCGGAGCCGCACCGGCTCGCCGAGATCCACGAGCGCCTGCGCGCCATCGGCGCCGACTCCGCCCCCGCGCGCGCCGCCACCATCCTCGCCGGCCTCGGCTTCGACGAAGCCGCGCAGGCGCGCCCGGTGGAAGAATTCTCCGGCGGCTGGCGCATGCGCGTCGCGCTGGCCACCGTGCTGTTCGAGCAGCCCGACCTGCTGCTGCTCGACGAGCCCACCAACCACCTCGACCTCGAAGCGACCCTGTGGCTGGAAGGCTGGCTGCAAAAGTTCCCAGGCGCCGCCTTGATCGTTTCGCACGACCGCGGCCTGCTCGATCGCTGCGTGCACGGCATCGCCCATCTCGACCGGGGGAAAATCAGCTTTGTATCCCGGCGGCTACGACGAGTTCGTGCGCATCCGCACCGAGCGCGCGGCGCAGCAGGCGGCGATGGCGACAAAAATCGCCGCGCAGCGCGCGCACATGCAGAGCTTCGTCGACCGCTTCCGCTACAAGGCGAGCAAGGCCCGCCAGGCGCAGGCCCGGCTCAAGGCGATCGCGCGCCTGCCCATGATCGAGGCGGTGGTGGAGGACGCCCCCACGCGCTTTCGTCTTCCCGCAGCCGCAGCAGCTGGCGCCGCCGATCCTGGCGCTGGAGCGCGTCTCCGTCGGCTACGACGGCGTGCCGGTGCTGAAAAATCTCGATCTGCGCATCGACATGGACGACCGCATCGCGCTGCTCGGCGCCAACGGCAACGGCAAATCGACGCTTGCCCGACTGCTCGCCGGCCGCCTGCCGCCGCTCGGCGGCGAGGTGCGGCGCGGCCCGAAGCTGCGCGTCGGCTATTTCGCCCAGCACCAGGCGGAAGAGCTGGACCTCGCCGGCACGCCGCTCGACCACATGGCCCGCGCCCTGCCGCGCGCGCACGAGCGCCAGCAGCGCGCCCAGCTCGCCCGCTTCGGCCTCGACGCCGATCGCGCCGAGACGCCGGTGGCGAACCTGTCCGGCGGCGAGAAGGCGCGGCTGTTGTTGGCGCTGGCCACGCGCGACGCGCCGCAACTGCTGATCCTCGACGAGCCCACCAACCACCTCGACATCGACGCGCGCGAGGCGCTGGTGCGCGCGCTGGCTGATTTCGAGGGCGCGGTCGCTGCTGATCACCCACGATCCGCATCTGGTCGAGCTGGTCGCCGACCGGCTGTGGCTGGTGGCCGACGGCACGGTGCGCCCGTTCGACGGCGACCTGGACGACTACCGCGCGCTGCTGGGCGAGCGCGGCCGCCCCACGATCCGCCGCGATGCGCCCAGCAAGCGCGACGAGCGCCGCGAGCGCGCCGAAGCCCGCGCCGGCGATCGCGCCGTTGCGCCGCGCGCGCCAGGGACGCCGAGGCGCGCATCGCAAAGCTCGACGCCGAGCGCGCGCGCCTGCAGGCGAAACTGCTCGATCCCGCCCTCTACGAGCCCAACCGCGCCGCCGAGGTGACGGAAGCGCAGACCCGCCTCGCGCGCCGTCCTGCGCGAGGCCGCCGCCGCCGAGGCCGAATGGCTCGCGGCCTCGCAGGCGCTCGAGGCGGCGCAGTAGCGGAAGCGCGGGTGCAATGACCTCCATCGCGCTCACCCCCGCCATTGCTCGCACGACCGCGCGCACGCGCGACGTTTCGTTCGACTACCTGAAGGCGACGCTGGTGCTGATGGTGGTCGCGCACCACAGTTGCCTCGCCTACACGACCTTCGCCCACTTCGATCCGGCCCGATACTTCGCCTCCGAGCCCGTTGTTGACAGCGTGCGCTGGCGGTTCTTCGACTATGCCGAGAACTTCAACGACGTCTTCTTCATGTCGCTGATGTTCTTCATCTCCGGCCTGTTGGTACTGCCGTCGCTGCGGCGCTCCGGCCCGGCCGCCTTCCTGCGCGACCGCCTGCTGCGGCTCGGCGTTCCGTTCGTGGCGGGAGTGCTGCTGGTAATGCCGCTCGCCTACTACGCGTCCTGGCAGCTCACCGGGCACGATTCGGGCTATCTCGCCTACTGGCACCGCAACCTCGCGATCGACGGCTCGCCGCCGGGCCCGCTGTGGTTCATCTGGCTGCTGCTGTTTTTCGACCTGCTCGCCGCCGGCGCCTGCACCGCGTGGAACGGCCGTGGCGCAAGCGCGCTGAAGGACCGCCCGCTGTTAGCGGCCCTGCTCATGTTCGCCGTCTGTGCCGCCGTCTATCTGCCGGCGCGCGCGGCGTTCGGCTTCGGCGCGTGGGGCGCGTTCTTCGTGCGCCCGCTCGATTTCCAGTTGAGCCGCTTCGCCCTGTACTTGGCCTGGTTTGCCGCGGGCGCGTGGATCGGCGGCGAGGACCTCGAGCGCGGGCTGTTGGCGCGCGACGGCGCATTGGCGCGCCACTGGCGGTGGTGGGTGCTGGCCTGCTTCATCGCCTACAACGCGCTGATCGCCGCCGCGCTGACCGTGCGCGGGACGGTGGAGACGGTGCTCTGGGTCGCCAGCTGCGTTGCCAGTTGCTTCGCCTTCCTCGCGCTGTTTCGCGGCGCCGTGCGGACGCGGCGGCGCTGGATGGATTCGCTCTCGCGCGCGGCGTACGTGATCTATCTCGTGCATTACGTCTATGTGTTGTGGCTCCAGCGGATGTTGCTTGGCGTCGACGCCGGCGCCGGCGTGAAGTTCCTGTGCGTGTTCGCCGGTGCCGCCACGCTCAGTTGGCTGACCGCGCAATGCCTGTTCGCGATCCCCCCGATGCGGCGGATCCTCTAGGGCGGAATTCCGCCACCGCGCCGCCGCCCTACTCACCCGCCCAATTCGGCGCTAACCTCGCCCAAACACCACGTTCGGGAGACCCGCCATGAAGCGCCGCACCCTGCTGAAGTCCGGCATCGCCGCCACCGCCGCGCTCGCCGCGCCGCGCATCGCCAACGCCCAGGCCGCCAAGCCGCTGCGCTTCGTCCCCGATGCCGATCTCGCCGTGCTCGATCCGGTGTGGACCACCAGCTACCAGACGCGCGACCACGGCTTCATGGTGTTCGACACGCTGTTCGGCCTCGATGACGCACTTCGCGCCAGCCGCAGATGGTCGGGGCGATGCGACCGAGGATGACGGCAAGACCTGGCGCCTCACGCTGCGCGACGGGCTGATGTTCCACGACGGCACAAAGGTGCTCGCCCGCGACGCGGCGGCCAGCGTGCGGCGCTGGGGCACGCGCGATGCCTTCGGCCAGGCGCTGATGGCGGCGACCGATGAGATCACCGCCCCCGACGACCGGACGATGGTGTTCCGGCTGAAAGACGCCGTTCCCGCTGCTGCCCGACGCGCTCGCCAAGACTCGCCCAGCATGTGCCCGATCATGCCGGAGCGCCTCGCCGCGACCGATCCGTTCAAGCAGGTGACGGAGATGGTCGGCAGCGGCCCGTTCCGCTTACGTCGCCAACGAACGCGTGCCCGGCTCGCGCGTCGTCTACGAGCGTTTCGCGGGCTACGTGCCGCGCGAGGGCGGCTGCCGCAGCGGCACCGCCGGCCGAAGATCGTGCATTTCGACCGCGTCGAATGGCAGTTCATCCCCGATGCCGGCACCGTCGCGGCGGCCCTGCAGCGGGCGAGATCGACTGGTGGCTCACGCCCGGCGCCGATCTGCTGCCGCTGCTGCCGGCGCGCCCCGGCGTGACGGTCGAGAACACCGTCACGACCGGCGCTGGTCGCCACGATGCGCTTCAACCAGCTTGACCCGCCGTTCGACAACCCGGCGATCCGCCGCGCGATGCTGGGCGCGGTGCACCCAGTCGGACTACATGAGCCGTGCAGGGCGGCACCGATCCAGCCTGTGGCGCGACGGCGTCGGCTATTTCTGTCCCGACACGCCGATGGCGAGCGATGCCGGCATGGACGGAGCTCACCGGCCCGCGCGACCTCGACGAGGTGAAGGGCGAACTCGAGGCGGCCGGCTACAAGGGGGAGAGAGTCGTCCTGCTGGCCCCGACCGACATCCCCAGCGCCAAGGCGCTCGCCGACGTCTCGGCCGATCTGCTCAAGCGCCTCGGCATGAACGTCGACTACCAGGCGA
Organism: uncultured Alphaproteobacteria bacterium; assembly: GCA_963773345.1. GTDB lineage: Bacteria > Pseudomonadota > Alphaproteobacteria > Acetobacterales > Acetobacteraceae > Palsa-883. The sequence continues at coordinate 17,835 of CAVZBG010000015.1, forward strand.
TGGACTGGGCAACGCTGGTGCAGCGCCGCGCCAAGACCGACCCGGTGGACCAGGGCGGCTGGAGCATGTTCCACACCCGCTGGAGTGGCCTGGACCAGCTCAAGCCGGCGGGCCACGTCTTCCTGCGCGGCAACGGCAGGGCGGCCGCGCTCGGCTGGCCGACCAGCCCGCGCATCGAGGAACTGCGCGACGCCTGGTTCAAGGCGCCGGACCTGGCGGCGCAGAAGACGATCTGCGCGCAGCTCCAGCTGCAGGCCTTCGAGGACGTGCCCTACATCCCGCTCGGCCAGTATTTCGCGCCCGACCGGCTATCGGGCGAACCTGACGGGCATCCTGGCCGGCCTGCCGGTGTTCTGGAACATTACGCGGACTTGACGCTGGAACATGTGCGTGCCCGCTGATTTCGTTTCAGTCACGCGCCTATGACCGTGAGTGGATCGGAAAACTCCAGCGCCTACGCCGATAAATTCTGGCTCATGCTCAATGCCGTCACCGCCTTCGCAGCCGCACAGGACACCGCAGTTGCGATAGGCAACTGGAGCCGGATACATGGGAACGTGCAGGCGATTTCCGGTGCGCTGGCGTTAGTTCTGATAATGTCGCTTCTCTACACATTCTCCATTTGCCGGCTTTCAAAGACATTTATCCGCCTCGCTCAGCCTGCCCCGAGCCTCTTGCCTCTATTGAAATCCACCCTTCGCGGTCGAATAGTCGCAGTTTGGTTGTTCGCGCTATATGCGGCCGGTCAACTGTGGTTCGGATTTTCGGGCAAGTGACAGGTGCAAACGTGCTCGCGCCACCAGCCCTGGGTTTCCCTCCGCCTTCGCGGGGCTCCATCCAGCCTGCATGCTACGGCCCGGAATAGGGCGTGCCGTCCTTGTGCACGAACCGGCCATCGGCGTTGGCGCTCATCATGTCGATGTCGGAGCAGGTGGTGACGTCGGCGGGCGAGCGCGAGCCGACTTCGAGATAAACCGCCATCGCGTCCGATTTGTTGATCATGTGATGGCCGTTGCCGGAGCCTTTCGGAAAGGCCGCGCAATCGCCGGCGCGCAGCACCGTCTCGCCGCCGTCTTCGATCAGCGTCAGTTCGCCTTCGAGCACATAGACGAATTCGTCTTCGGCCGAATGCCAGTGGCGCTGGCTCGACCAATTGCCCGGCGGCAGGCGCATGAGGTTGACCCCGAAATCAGTGAGCCCGCCGGCGTTGCCCAGCCGCTGCCGCACGCGCTCGGCACAGGGTGCGTCGAATGGCGGCGGATAGCCCGAGCCTTCGCGTTCGGGCACGGCGGCGACGTCGATCTTGGGCATGCCGGCAAGCGTAGCCTGGATGGAGCGGAGCGCAACCCGGGATAACCATCTCTGGCCTTCGGCACACCGCCCCCCGGATTTCGCTGCGCTTCATCCAGGCTACGTGCGGCTCCGCCGCTCAGCCGATCTCTACCTTCACAACCGGCGGCGACTTCAGTGTTTGCAGGATGACGCAGTAGCGTTCGGTGGTCTGGATCATCCGCTCCACCTTTGCCGCATCACCATCGCTGTCGATCACGAACCGCAACGTGATATCGGTCAGCCCGATCGGCGCGCCCCGATCCACCCCCAGCGTCCCGCGCGCGTCCCAATGCCCCTCGGCGACAATGCGGCCCGCGCGCACCGTCACCCCCATCGCCGTCGCCACCGCGCGCAGCGTCACCCCGGCGCAGGCGACCAGCGCCTCCAGCAGCATGTCCGCGGAGCACGCCAGCGACCCATCGCCGCCGGCGGCCGGATGCAGCCCCGCAACGACCGGCCCGGTGCGGCCCGCGATCGTGCAGGCGATGTCGTCCGCGCTCAGCACCGCCTCGGCGCGCGCGGCAATGCGCGCCGCCGCCGCATCATCGCGGTAACGTTGCTTCAACGGCGCCTGCACCGCGCGCAGCTGGTCCGCGTTCATGCGGCGACGCACCCTTCCGCCTTCACCTTGCGGACGGTCGACGCCGGGAATTTCGCCAACTTTTCCGCGGGCCGCACCGGGCGCCGCACCAGTTCGCCCCCGCAATTGGGGCAATGCCCGCCGAGCACGCCCTCGGCGCAGCCCGCGCAGAACGTGCACTCGAACGAGCAGATGCGCGCCTGCAGGCTCGCCGGCGGCAGGGCGGCGCCGCAGCATTCGCAATTCGGTCGCAGTTCGAGCATCGCTATCCCCCACGCATGCCGCGCCGGCACCGAAGCATGCGCCCGAACCGCGCGCAACCGCCCGCGTGGCCGCGCCCTTCACAGGGGGGGCGGCGCTTGCTATAGGGGCGGCCCCCGCGATCCACACCGGCCGCCCGGTGCGCGATGGCTGGACGGCGGGCGCATAGCTCAGTTGGTAGAGCAGCTGACTCTTAATCAGCGGGTCGTAGGTTCGAATCCTACTGCGCCCACCAATGAAATCAAGCATTTATAAGACGATCTTACTAACAACGGTTAGTGTCGACTGCGTTGCGGACCCCATGCGGACCCCGTGAGCCGATTTCGCCGCATCCGCTCAGCCCGTCCACCAGCACTCCCGGCGGCAAGCCTCTAGCTCGGCCTTTGGCGGAACCCTCGGCATACCCAACCTATCGCGACACCAGCCAGCAGCAAGGCCAGGGGGGGCACGAATACTAACCCGGCCGCCTTCGACCACGCCATTGTCCAGTTCGACCAGCCACCAGCCCGTGCCGGCACAGTCTCCGCTGCTGGCCCAACTGGATCGCCGAGACCGAACGCCGCAGGATCGAGGCCGGTAAGCGGGTGCGGCGCGGCCGGCGGTTTCCAGTTCGGGTCAGCCGCGGCCGCATTCGCCGCGGCGATTTTCTCCGTCAGGCCGGGCGTCTGGAACTGGATTGGCGCCGACGGTGCCGGCGCGGGGACCGGTATTGCTCCCACTGCCGCGAATGGGTCGTGGTTATTGCCTCGGGGGGGCTGGGTTCCCGGCTCCAAGGATTGCGTCGCTGGTCTACTCGCGGCAGCCGGGCTCGCCGACTCGCGCCAAACCGTCCACGCGGCAGGGGTCGCACACACGACCCACACGGCCGACAGAACCACCCAGGCTCGAAGCAGTCCCCGTGTCCAGTTCATCTTTCGACATTTTAGCACGAACGGCGCCCGGAGCGATCGGCTTCTGGCGATGGCGCGGCTGGCCGGCGCCGGTCTCCTGGTAGGAACGGTGCGCGGCCGACACCCCCACCCCCCAAGGTTCTGAAGGTTCGTGCGGTCGATGGGTCCCCCCGTTCTCGGGCTGCTCGACTTCGGGCGCCACCGGGAAGCTCACTACGTTAGGGGCTCGAGTTCGGCTCTGAGAGTCCCAATGTCGAGCGTTAGCTGCGAGTGCTGGAGCAGCGATGTCGGGTCAGGGAAGAATTTGGCGATAGGCGAAGCGGCGTCAGCTTTGTAGACGCGCCAAAGCTCGTAACGTTCGCGTTCGTTAAGAGCCTTCTCAAATTCCTTCCTCGGCCAATCGAACCGGCCGTCTGTGCCGGTGGTCGATTTCACTTCGATCCATCGCGTCAGCCCATTTTGGTCGATCGAACGAATGTCGTGGTCCGCCCCGGGATCGTGCGCAGCCGTCCATACGACAACCTCCTCGGGTCGCTCATGGCCCATGGCGCGCACCCGATCGAGCTCCATTCGGTAGACCAGTTCCTCTCCCCTCCGTCCGATGATCCGGTTCCGTTCAACGTCGGCCTGTGTTGGCGGGGTCCAATAGCCTGAGCTCCCGCCGCCAGCTCCACCCGTTCCCGCTGAGTGAGTTCTCCAATGTGGTGCCTGATCTTTCTGCGACGGTGATAACCACAGCTTCCAGAGGCGGCAGCTGAGGCTGAACGGGCGTAGGCCGCTCGGCTGGCGGGATGGCAGCCGCGGAGGAATTCTCTCCGGAGGTGCGGGATGGCTCAGGCTTCACAGCACTAGGGGTACGGCCCGTGTCGATGCTGGCGATGAGATGGCGAAAGATATCCTCTCTCCGATCCGAGATCTCATCGTCCGGAGCATCGTCGCCCTCACCCCAGTCACCGACAGTTATCCCTTGCCGCTTGAGGTAGGCTCTCATATCCGCGTCGGTAGAGACCAACAGGAGCGGCAGGATCGTGCTCGCCAGCGATCTGGCACGCGACACCTCGCGAACGCCAGCCACCTCACCAAGGGATTGGGCCACGAGCTGCTTCAGGTCGAGTTCGGTCCGCGGGCGCACCACGGCAATGAAGTCCTCCCCGACCGCGGTTTCATCTTGCACCGAGGCGGCGGATCCGGCCACCGAATATTCGCGGGTTATCCGATCAAGGAACGCGATCCGGCCGATAGCCGCCAGTCGGGTCTCGATTTCGGCAAGGGAAGTGCCACGGATGGAAGCTTCCGATCGATCGCGTGATCCTGCGAGCTCATAAAGAGCGCGCGCGAAGTCGGGTCGATGCATGATGGCGAGTATCCGCTCGGTGTGCGCCGGCCTAAACCAAAGCGGTGGTCGAATCTCGAAGCTGAACGAAGCCGCTCCACCACCGCAGACGCTCGTGAGCGTGCGCAAGCCAAGGCGACGCAAAAACGCTCGCGATAATTCTCTTGCGTCGGCGAAGCTGATCGTACTGGTGCCGTCCTCTAGAGCCTGCGCCAACGCTGGATAGTCATCCTCGAGGTATCTGCCCGCCTTGAGATCGGTCAGCGAGCGAAGCATGCCCCGCCGATCGAGCAGGCATCGGGCGTCGTCGAGGCCTGGCGGAAGACCAACGTGACTCCGCTGATGATACGCTTCGAGAAGCAGGCGCCGATCGGGGAAAAGCGTGGCTTCGCCGTCCGACAGTTTGTCACCAAAATGAACAAAGAACGCGCGCCAATGCTCATCCTTTGGAAATGTCGCGGCGCCGAGCGCCTCGTAGGCCCGAACGATCGCGTCAGGGCTTCGAATGACAGGCACGACGCCGTCCAGAATGCGCGGGATAGCATGGCCAACGAGAACCTCCGCCGGAGTTCGAAAGCCGCTCCAGATCCAAAGCAGGGGTTGGTCCTCAAGTTTCGCTCGGGACGATCGTTCGCGGACCATTGCGGCCGCGAGCGCCGGGTAGAGAATATCGGGCGCCGGCGGGGGTTGGCCACTTTCCCTTGCGCGCCCGACGGTCGCAAGCAAGGTGTCGAGACGAGGTGCTTGGTGCACATTCAGCTTGCGATACAGCGCGAAACCGTTTCCGCCGACGATGGCGGCTTCGTCGCCGACGCAGAGTCGGTTCGCAGCCGTATCCAAATGAAGAGCCTCCGGGGCGGCGATGGTCCCTCTAGCAGTTCTCAGAAAACGGATGCCGGCGAGCCGTTTGACCGTCCCCGGAGTCAGGAGCCTCTGGTTCGCTTCGAGCAGCCGCTCGAAGCGCTCAGCCAACTCCGGGCGAGATGCTACAGCGGACGCAAAAAAGACGAGGTCGTCTCCGTTCGGCGTTTGCCGCACGCGGAGACGTGTCAGAAGCTGCGGTCGAGCGGCGACTTCGAGCGACGGCCCGCTCAGGACCTCGTAGAGGAGCTTTCCCGTGGCCCCCCTAAGCGCCAGAAGGCGATCCGGAGCAATCCAGGCACCGTGCTGGTCGCGCACGATGGGACTGCTGCGCGCAACAGCAATCGCGCGACGGCTGAGGCTGTCCCCTCGTTCCAACAGATGGCCATATAGCGCTTCCCGCTCCGGATCCGAGATTGTGCCGTTTATGGCGCGCGCGGCCGCGTTTCGAAACCATTGGTCGTAGTCGAATTCTTGGCAGAGCTTCGCGATTGCGGTGTGCACCCGGAGGATCGGGTGCAGTCGCGTCGCCAGCGGCTCCGGACAGGCGTCCCAGATGGCATCGTCGACGAGAACAAGCTCGGACGCCGGTTTGAGCGTGCCGTCGGCTGCAAGGGTCGAGGGCGTCTCGCGCAAATCTTGTCGGTTCGGGTTGGAGAGCTTTCGGGACAGCCGGGTGAGCGTCGCGGCGAACTTCGCCTGAAGTTCCGGCCCCTTCATTTTGGACGCGTGGTCTGTGAAAAAGTAGGTCGCGACGTCGTCGGCGAGCTTGGTTTTGAGGCGCGCGTCCTTTCCGCCGCAACGCAGCCTGACCAGCGACCCGAGAATGAACGGCTTCGCTCCGGCTTCGCGCGCGAGTGCCTTCGCGACCTCGTCGGACGCGAGCCTTGGATCGATCCGCTTCGATCTCTCGAGGAAGCAATCGACGTTCGAGTCATCTGGCAGCACGATATCCTTGGCTTTTGCGCAAAACCCGTCGGCTGCTGGCCAGAGGGCCTCCGCGGAAAGGAGCCTGAGAATCGTCGCCGAGAAGGTGGCAGGGTCTGTCGCTCCGCCGCGACGAAGTGCTGCAAATGCGTCGGCGCCGAAACGCTCCATCCACTCGGATGCGAGAAGATCGCAAGCCAGAGCAGCGGCTTCTTTCGCGAGCCATTCGTTCCAGTCTGACCCCAGAAGCTTGCTTCGGTCGCCATCGAGGTCGAATGGGGCGCTGACGCTGACGCAGCAGCCGGTCCAGGAATGCGGAGTCTGCAGGGGGTAGTAGAATCGCCCGGCTTGGCGGCGATCCACCCTTTGCCGAGTTATTGGGAGCGATACGGCAATCTGGATGCGGCCCTCAGCTCGACGATAATATTCCGGCAAATCCCGCTGGGCGTAGGCAGACGGCAACGGCACGGCTCGCTGGAATTCGATTTCTTCGAACCGGGCGGTCTCGCGCGGGCGGTTCGGCGCCGTGTCGGTCATCCGTCCGGTCCGGCGAATGGCTTTCACGCCTACCGCCTTGCAGCGCGTCGTTTCCGCGCGCTGGACCCACTGAATTTGCCGGCCCGAGCGTTCAGATCGAATCCTTATATTCTCGATCCCGCGGCGCGCCCCAATCGGCGCGAGCTTGGCAAGCGTCGCCAGCATCCCTCCTGCCATCGCATCGAGCGTTCGTGCCTCGCTTTCGACCGTGAATGGTTCAAGGCCCTGGAAAGGCGCTGAGCGATATGGCACGTGAATTGACACGCCGGTCCCGGATCTTCCGGCAGGATCCCTCACGCGCGCCGTGGCGAGGCGAGGCAGGTCCAGTACGGCTACCTGGCCGCCGGATCGCACGTGAATGCGATCCCCTAAAATGAAAAGTGAGCGAAGGCCGAAGTTCTTCGAACCGATTCCGTTCATCTTGGCAGCGATCGGGCTGGCGCTCTCGTCCCCCACAACGCGGCCAGTGCCCAGAATGACCGAGAGCCGACGCCAGCCATCGCTCTTGATCGGACGACCGTTCCCGCTGACCGTCAGCGCGTCGTGACCGAAGGTCATGTCCAGCCGTGTTCCGCCCGCATCGAATTCGTTTTGTACGAGCTCACGCAACACGTCCGTCGCATCGTGACCGGCGACGAATTGGTCCACGACGCTCCCACCGAGCAGCGTCTTGAGCTCGCCGTCGACGTTGGGAGGAGACCAAGCGCCTTCTTTCGACGCATTCCAAATCGAAACGCCGCCCACCCGGGCTTGTCTCGATTGCCGCTGCTGTTTCTCTTCTTCCTGAATTTGATCCTGTAGATCGACGATCGCCAAGAATTCCCCCAGACGTTTCTTTCCGGATTAGGTGTTCATCGATTGTGGGTTGTACCACGGGACAGGCGTGGCATGCGACCCTACCGCGGCCAAAGCACGGCTGCCCACGCGGGCCAACTGCTAAGTGCGCGGGCAATGGTTCCCGACAGAACGGATGCGGCAGTGAGTGCGGCAGCTTTTGCGTTCAACCGCCCGATTCCCAGAAAGCTTGCGAGTGAGCGCTGATAAGCTCGCCCTGAGCCGCATTCTCATCGACCGCAGCGACAAAATCTTCGGGGGCGTGGCGGCGACGGGCAGCATGGGAACCTCCACCTCACGGATTAATATAAGGCCATCGAACCGGTTGGAGGGCCGAAACCTTGCTTGATTTTGAGATTTCCGCATCGGATGTGGTGTTGACCTACCGGGCCGACCAGTCAGGCAACGAATGGGTTTGGCACGACTGCGCGACCGCGGCACCGTCACCCTCAGCCGGTCTTCACGTTCGAGCGCCGGGACTTGGTCGCCGAGCCCAACGAGGCCGACCGGGAGAATGACTTCGAAGCCTTTCATTACCGGTTCCACTTCGCCGTGCGCCGCGAAGGCTACTTCCACATCGAGGGTCGGGTTTTCGATATCGACAACCCAGTCCTCATCGCCGAGGCAGGCCTGGGTCTGGAGCGCACGGTCTTCGTCGCCGAGCGGAACATCTCCATTTTCCGCAAGGTCGCCGAGCTCATCGGTCCCGATCAGCCGATCATCGTCGGCGGCAGCCGGTCGGGCGCCATTCCAATTCCCGATTTCCAGGCGCTCCTGAGCAAGTTCCCCAACACCGGGGAACTCAACCGCTACGCCGCCGCCAGGGTGGCGACCGTTATTGGCGACTACATCACGCCCCTAAGGGACGCGCGGGCGCAGTACGAGGCCTACTTGAACCGCCGGCGCTCGACGATGATCGGCGCGGTCCTGGCCCAGCCAGAGCTACTACAGACAGAGATCGAGAAGTACGTCTTCATCCGCGACACTATCGCCAAATGGTTGCGGGATGGCACCACGCGATCCGAAGGCGACTGGCAGAAGATGATCCTCAATTTCCTGCTGCTGATCTTCCCGAAGTACGTGGCGGTGCTGCCGAACGTGAAGGTGGTGGACGCCTATTCGACCCCCGGCGCCACCAAGGACCGCTTTATCGATCTGGCGCTGATCGACGCGGCTGGAAAACATCGACGTCATCGAGATCAAGAAGCCGTTCGAAGATGCCCTAATGGGGCGCACGCCATATCGGGATAACTACATCCCAACCAAGGAGCTCTCAGGTAGCATCATGCAGGCGGAGAAGTACCTGTTCCACCTATCCAAGTGGGGCTTAGTCGGCGAGAAGACGCTCACCCAGCGCTACGCCGGTAAGCTGCTTTCAGGCATGGAAATCCGCATCACTAGCCCCAAGGCCATGATCATTCTCGGCCGTGATCGGCGGCCGAACGGGTCGCTGGCGCTGGACACGAGCCAGCAGCTCGACCTGGAGATCATCAAGCGCAAGTACGCCAACATGATCGACATCCTGACTTACGACGACCTGCTGCGGCGGCTGGACAACATCATCGCGTCGCTGCACAGCCGACGAGATGATGGCACGGATCACCACGCAGTGTCTCGTGGAGCACCTTGAGCGATCAGGCTACGTTCTGATGGACCGTCCGCCGGCCAATGCGGGCCCCGATCCGGCAAGAGACCGGTAACGGTTGAAATCCTAACAGTCGCTTCAACGGCGGAGCCAGGCGATGATACGATCGATGCAGTCTAGGGCTTCAACGAAGCCACCATGCCAAACAGCGGTGCGATTGCCCATGTCTACCTCGAATGCCCGTTCTTCAACCAGTTGCTCGATGGACGTTGAAGCTCCGGGCCGCGCGGGACCAGACCAGAACCGGCAATTCAGCGTGTGCGTCGGCTCCCAAGCCCAGAACTCGTAGCCTTGCCGCACGCTAACAGTCGCATGCGCAGTCGAGGTCGTCTTGTCGAGAACAACCACAGGGGGGCGGCCTAAGCGATCAGAAAGCGGTAGGTCGAACCTGTTGCGGAGCGCACGGTTCACATGAGCGTCTCCGAACCCGTAGCCGGCAATCAGAACTGCGTCCGCCTCGTGCACGTGACGCACGAGCGCAGCGTGGAAACTTTGAGCCGGATCAACCAGGAGCTGATCGAGCTTGTATCCTCCGACCACCAATGTTGCCGGCAGGACTGGCCTGAATCCCGAGGTCATTTCCGGCGATAGATGCCGGCAAACATCAAAATCCCCGCCGAGATCGTCTCGCCAAAGCACCTCGTGCCGCGCGGGCGAAGCGGCAAAGGAATAATGGACGCTACCGTGGAGATGGTAGATGAAGTCCCATTCGCGACGCTGACCAATGGCGCGCCCATCAAACCTACCGAAGTTAATTCCGGTGAATGCATCGGGCCAGGCGCGATGCGCCAGATTGTCGTAGTTTAGGTTGTAGATCCCCACCTCGAATTCGTCGCGAAGTCGTCTCCAGAAGGGTTCGGTAATCCGTGAATGCCGGGGAAGCGACATCAACCGACTTGCATCGTTCGCGCATGAACTCAGCCAGCCTAGTGAGCAGGAAGCCCATCTGTTCGGTAATCAATTGACGATGGAAATACGGCCTGAATTCCTCGCCCGGCCATCTGAACCCGTCACCAAGGTTGCCATCGCGAACTACGACCCGCAGTGCGTTGCCGAACGGTGCAGGCGTTGCCCAGCTAGCCAAGGAGATCATCTCCCCGAGGACGCGCTCGAAGTTCACGCGAAGGCCAAGCTGCGGCCGTGGGTTCTCCCTGTCGTACCGCTCCAACCAGCTCCCAAAGATCGTTGAAGACGCCGGGCGTTATACCGGCAGGGTACGACGGGAAGATTCTCCCACTCCCGGCTCCAACCCCTCATCCGATCATCTATATCAGCAACAGTCGGCATGCCGCACGGCACTGAGCTGCCGGCACCAAGGATGGCCAGCAACTTCCTCTTTCGGTTGCTGTGGGTGCTGCGTGTCATGGTCATCGGAGATTAGCAGATTTCCAGGCGCGACTGCACTGCTGTGACGGCTACGCGGTCTTTCCGCGGCGACACAACCCATTTGGCGACTCGCTGCGGCTTGGCGTACGACTTGCCGGACCTTCTTTGGGCGTCAGAAGAGGACGATACGTGGTCTGTCAGCGCCGAAGTCGCCCGCTCATGCTGCCCGCAGGTGGTCCCGCGCGCACCGCTCAACCAAGCTACACTACCGTGAAGTCTATAGTTCGCTTTCGGTCATATCTCAGCCATTTGCCGGTATTCAGCATGCTTCGGCTCAGCATCATTATGATGACTATCGCAACAATTCTTGCTGCAAAAATCCAGCGCCGCGCACTCCCCCGTCCACCAGCCGATCGGCGAGACGGACGATCCGTTGGCGCAGCACTGCCGTCACGTTGCCTTGGTTTGCGGCGACGATGCTCCTGAAGAGCAACCGTGTCTTCGCCATGGATCTGCCAGAAAGAGACATCCGCCTTGCGCACTTCCACGATGGCTTCGACCCAGCCCAGCGCCGGGTCGGGCAGCCAATCTCGCCCACCGCGCTTCAGAAGCGCAGTCAGCGCCGAGTAGACAATCGAATTAGCCCCAAGTTTTGCGACGGTCCTTTCTACAGTGGACTGAAACAGCGGCAAGTGGTGCCACCCCGGGTCGATCACGCAGAGCACGGGCGAGAAATCGGGGGTCACACAAAAGAGAAGGCTGAAGACGCAGTCCGCCTGTATTTGTTATCCAGATGTTCGTCGAGCGGATCGGATCCTTCCGGATTGGCGTGAACCACCGAATCTGCCAACCGCTCTCCACAGATCCATATCCTCGGCGCGATCTCTGCCGGTGTGGCCAACGCTTTCAGCATGAAATGACGCATGAGGGTGTGGAGAGGATCAAGAGGGCAGTTTCGTTTTCAGATGGCGAGGACTGGGACTGAGAAGGCGTTCTTTGGCTCTTGGCTTTGGAAAGGGCGGCGAGAAGTCGACTGAGCCAGGCGCTGAACAGGCATAGACCCAGACTCAAAGGGTGTGTTGCCCTCGATATTCGCGGCGCGTATCTACGAAGGGTGGCACCATCTCCATGATCGTGAAATCTTGCAGCTCTGGACGCCAACTCGACGTTGCGTTGCGCCGGACCAACTGGGCTGGCCATGAGCGCCGCGAGCGGGGCCTTGAGGATAGAAGTTCTCCAGCAATATGCCAGAGAAAGATGCGCGCGTTGCGCTGATAGCCGTCGTGATCTGGCATTGCTTTGCGATGCCGTGGCTGTGGTTGCGCCGGTCGGCGAAGATTGTTCACCCGGGCCTTAAGGCCCGCCCAGGAGAACCGGGGTGGCCTGATCCAAGGCATGGGAAGCGCGGGAAGTTCGGGAACGGTGTCTTTCGCGATATGGCGCAGCGCTCTACGCAACAGTTTTTCGTTGGCAACTTGTTCATGTGCATCGGCAATGACGCTGTGATGATTGGGGATATGGTCGCGATCGGCGATCGATCGGCCGATGGCGAGATCCATCAGCACCCAGCAGAAAGTCGGATAGTTGGGCGCATAGTTCGCCATGCTGATGAAGACGGCAGAGGCGAGCGCCTCCAGCGGATGGAGCGCGGCATGGAGTAAAGCCTCTTGAGCGGTGGCGACATGGCGGTTGCGCCCGAGAAGTCCCGAATACCCATGCACGGCGAACACCTTGGGATGCATGGGGACGATCGAGCTGCGCACCAGAAAGCCGCGCGGCACCTCCGGCCTGGTCGCGACCCGATTGAGCGTCCCGACAGCCCAGATAAAGGCGGCGTCATCGTCGGAATAACGCGCGAGAACAAATGCGACGCCCGCAATTGCCGCGGCCCCCTGCTGCGCGTGAAAATCCTCATCGGCTGCAGCAAAGACTGTGTCGGCATCGATGGCTTGGACCCGTTTCCAGGCGTCGGCCATCGAGATCGTCGGATCGAGTTCGCGCTTGTCGAGCGTGTTTTGCGCCCAGAGACTGAGAGCGAAAAACTCGTTGAGCCGCGCGTGGTCGTCGGATTCGGCCTTGAAGCCTTCGGTGTGGGTCGATGGCGGATCACACCAGATCATGTAACCGTCGCCGTCCTTGGTTTGCTGCACCCGCCAGTTGTCGAGGACGCCGCGCTCGGCAAACACCCGCATCTTCTCGGTCAGATCGGCGACTCGGTCCGCATTACCCTTCTCTTCTTCGTATTCGAAGGGCAGATGCTCAGGGAACGCGGACACGTCCGCGAGCACTCGCCGTTGCAGGTCGTTCTCGCCGCTGAGGATTAGGTAGGGCAGGAGGTCGCGGATGTCGCGTTGGCGATGCGGCCGTTCGTTCAATTCCTTGTTTGCGGAAAGCAGATGCCGGTCCTGATACCAGTTGCCCATCTGGTTGACGGGACGACGGTCCCCTATCCAGCGTTCGATGTCCCAGCCCCAGAGATGCGAACAAGTGACGAGAGGGGCGGACTGCGCGAGGGAGGCCTGCGGAAACGCGAGACACAAGCTCACGGCGAGACCCAGCACGGCAACGGACTCGTTTCCGTCCAGCACCTTGTCGAAGACCTCCGCGAAGGGTGCGCCAGCGTCGAGCTGCTGGAGTGCCCAGAGCTCCAGCGCCATAAGCGCACAGCGCACCGCCTTGCTTCCCCACGTTCCGCGAAACCAGACATAGACCTGATGGTCACCCCAGAATTCGCGGAGATTGTCATTCCAGGACACTGTCACCGGTACCTGGGGTCGCCGGGGCATAGTGCGCAGGATGGGTGCGGCTCCAACGCCAGACGGCGATGGAATGATTGCAGAACGAGTGGATGAGGCGGAGGCCTTCGATCTCGTGGAGCCGCAGCAACAGCAGAAAGGGTGGCTGGACGGGAGACGCCGGGTAGAAGTGATGATCCGAGCCAACGCCGAGATCGTCGATCAGGGATCGGGCGTCGCTGTGGAAGGGATCGTCTTCAAGGTCATCCGGATGATCGAGAAACGTCGCCAGCATGAAATCGACGAGGGCGCTCGGTAGATGGCACGCCAACGGTACGGCGCTGTCCATGATGGCGTCGCGGTCGATGCGGTGGCGGCGCTCGGTCGCCGCCTTCTCGGTCAGATAGGCCGTGACCTGATCCGGGTTTTCGGCGGCCGATCCCAGAAATATCGCGCGCAGCGATTTTTCCAGCGCTCGCTCATCTTCATAGGACAAAGAGAGGCCGAGCGGGTCGCGGCGATCGGCAAAACTGTCAGGATGGAGGTCCTGCTCGACCGCCACAAGCCAATCGCCGGCAAGCTGACCCATTTCGCGGCAGTGCCGGACGCTTTGTCCGGCGAACTGTTTCTGCCAACTGGCGAAGATCGGCAGAAGATCCGGAATCACACTGTGCGGCACACTTGCGATATTGGGCACGAGCCAATCGAGGAAGCGGACCCACACCATGATGCGCGGCTTGGCCGTAAGATTTGCGTATTTAAGCCGGTCGGCCGGATCGACGTTCGGCGTCAGCGTCGCGTTGAGAAACTGTCTGTTGGGCACTACCTCGATCGTGCGCAAGGCCAGCATGAGCTTGCGAAGCCATTGCGCTTCCTTGGCCAGAAGATGCGGCGCCAAGGAATCCAACAGGGCTGTCGTGCGCGTCGACTGCAGACAGGAGAGCAACACGGCCCGTTGCCACACCGGGCGAAAGTCCGCTGCCACGGTTTGGACAATAAGGTGCTCCCAGGCCTCCGATGTTGGTTCGGTCTCGAGCAGATAGGTGCCCAGCAACTGCATGGGCCGTACGAGGTTGTCAGGTTCACCGGCACTGAACAGGAAGGCAATGACATCCGCGCGATAACGAATGAGCGTCTCGCATAGCGTCCATTCCTCGAAGATGTCGTGGGCGAACACGACGCTGTGACCGAGTTCGACATTTCGCAGGACACCGGCGGCCACGAGCCGTTCGGTGGCCGTTGCCGTCAATCCACCCAAAGCGATCGGAGCACCGGGCGCCCGCGCGAGCCGCTCGCCAAGCGCGATCAATGTTTCCCGCTGCTCCTGGGCAAGCGCAAAGCCAGCCTGGTCCGTGCCGCCGAACGACCACCACAATTGCAGCAGGGCTGTTTCCGTCGCCGGCGACGGGGCGTCATCGCCGCCTCGCGCGCCCAGCGTAAGCAACGCGTTGAGGAAAAACGGCCGATGCAAGATGATGTCGATCAATTCCTGTGCGAGCAGTGCCCGCAGCCGCGGAAAATAGGCAGCCACCGTGGCCAGTTCTTCACGCCCCAGCGGCGCCACGCTGACGCTCGCAAGCGGCAAGGCTTTCAGCACATCACCGTCGATCCAGGTTTCGAGATGGCGAAGATTCTGCTCACGGACGGTCACCACGATCTTCCAATCGGCCAGATGCGGCGTGGCGGCGATGGTGCGCAGAATGTCGTTCACGGTGATCTGCACGGCCGGATCGACGATCTTGTCGATACCGTCGATGAACAGAGTAGGCTCGCCCGCACCGGCAAGATCCGTCAGAACCTCTGCGCAGTCGGCACCAACACCCAGAATATTGGCCTGCGCTGCCCAGCCTCGCGGTTGGATGCGCGCGTCCTTGAGCACGAAGACCGGGCCAATGCGGGCGCTTTCCTCGGCGAACTCCTTGAGCAGCGCCGACTTTCCGGTTCCGGGCTCGCCAATGAGCTGGATGAAGCGGGCCGTGTCCAGCGCTTTGCGCAGCGCTGTGCTGGCCGCGCGGCGGTGCAGGCGTAAGCCCGCGATATCCGGCTTGATTTCGGCCAACGCACGTTGGGATTCTTGGTCGATGGCGCGGAGCGCACGCCGCCGCATGGCCGAAGTTTCCGCCAGCGTGAAACCGTCGCTGCGCATCTGCAGCCTGAGCGCGGCTCGGTCGAGACTGCCGGCGACGGGAATGAGGCGGCCGGCCTGCGCGATGAGATGGTTCCAGAGTTCGGCCGCGCGGGTCTCGGGCGCATCAGCGAACAAGGCGCGCAGCCGATCGCATACGGCCTCAGTGTCGCGGGAGACCTCGACATTCTGAAAGTCGAAATGCACGATGACGAGGCATTTCAGAAATTTCCAGAGCTCGTCATTGCTCACCGCCCTTCCGACGTGGACTGTGAACGCGTCACGAACGGTCTGCACGAAGGCGATCTTTTCCTCACTGGAAAAATCCTGCTTTTCGATACGCAAGAAGAAGTCGTCCGCGCTGTCGCTATAGCGCGCCCAGGACAGAACCGACTGATAATGGTCGTCGGCGCGGGCGCTGTAGCGGCCGATGCCCACGCCGAACCGCATGCGCGTTCCGTCAAAATCGCCAGCGGCGAAGGTGTCCCAGGCCCGCTGTAGAACATTGATCCAGTTCGCATCGCCAGCGGTGAACGCGATCTGATTCTTGATCTGCAGGTGAAGCACCGTGGCTTCACCGTCTTCGGTAGAACCGGACAGCACAATGTCATCGAGAGGCGCGCCCAGTTCCCCGCGTTGTGTGCGCGTGCTGGTGACAACGTTGCCCAGCAGGCCGCGGGCCGGCAATTCGCATAGGAGCGCCGCGAGATAGTAGGAAACTACGGTGGCTTCGAAGTGCGATCCACCACCGCCGCTGGAATAGGGGCTTGCCATATTGGTCGAGACGGTACCGCGTCTCCCTGATCAGCTTTCTACCGGATGGCCTGGACGCGTGGACCGCGTCAGCAACTTCTGCACTGTCGTGTGATGCCACTGCCCGCCTCGGGCTGTGTGAATGCCGCGCGCGTTCAACGCCTCGGCAAGCGCTCGCGTCGTGGTGATGCCGGCCTCTTGCAGCTGACGCACGATCGGCAGGACGTTGGCGGCGAATGCATCAGCCACAGCTCGATTCGCCGCTGCGCCTTTCGCCTGCGCCTCTGGCAGGTTGGTGCGGTTACCGAGGATCGCGCCCTGCGCTTTCTTGGTGGCCAGTGCAGCGCGCGTCCGTTCCGCGATCAGAGCCCGTTCCTTTTCAGCGAGCGCCGCGTAGATGTGCAGCATGAAGGGGTCGGCGTCAGCGCCCAGTTCGGCCACGATGAACGGCACGCGATGCGTCATCAGGCCGGAAACGAAATGCACGTCCCGTGAGAGGCGATCTAGCTTCGCCACCACCACTGCAGCCCTTGCCTTGCGGGCCTGCGTCAGGGCTTCGCGGAGTCGGGGGCGACGCTCCAGCGTATCCGCGCCTTTGCGCGTCTCGATCTCGACGTGCTCGGCCAGCACAGTCATCCCCTCGGCTTCTATGAACCGGGCTACGGCGGCGCGCTGCGCATCAAGGCCGAGGCCGCTCTTGCCTTGCCGATCGGTCGAAACCCGGAAGTAGGCCACCACATCACGCATTGCCGTCATCTCGCCTGTCTGGAAATCACTCTATATGAACGTATGGTGTTTGTCCAGAGTGTCGTAGTGCGGGAACGAAATCTTTTCGCGGCCGGGATGCCACTCGGATGGTGGCCCCCCTCCCCCCAAGGTTCCGCAGGTTCACACGCCCAATGGGTCCCTCGGGTCCCTGGCAGCGCCTCACCCCGGGGCAATCCTCAGCACCTCCTGGCGCAGAATGACGCCGGGTATCTGCGCGATGCGGTCCAGAACAGCGTCCGGTCGGCGCTGACGGTGTGGTGGCGGGTGGGGTATTGGAACAGGTGGGGAGCGGATGGGAGACGCGGTGGCGGCTGGTCGAACAGTCATCACGGCGGCGGCAGAGCTACGGGCAACCCGGCCACCTGACGAAGCTTGACGTACGCGTAGGTGACGGCCTCGGCATAGGTGAGGCTCGGATTTGCCTTGCATTCGACAATAACAGCGAGCTCGCGCGAGCCTTCCGAGTTTTCGTCATTCGGTAGCGGGAGGGGTGGCACGCCGCGCCTAATCATTGCCGAGTTGATGCTCTTGTACATCGCATCGGCCAAATTCACGTACGCTTGCGGCCCGAGGGGATCGCCACTCTGTATCGCGGCATCCATGACCGCGATCAGTCCCTTGCAGGTCGCCGGGTGCTGTTCGTCGGCTCGGACGGAAGGGGCGGCGGCGACCGCAGCGCACAGCGCGGCAGAAAACGCGCGCGTCCTGAGGTGCCGCATGCATGCCTCCGCGTTCAGCCCGGCTGGTGCCGGGCGGTTGACTGCGCGCGAACACGGAAGCACGCCGCACGCATCTTCCCAGTGCCGGGAGCGACCCAGCACCTTGCGACGGGTGTTCTATTCCGTGGGCCACCCGACCAAGCGGCGGGGGCCCGTGTTTCAGTCACGCATAGGCGTTGCCGGGCGCAGTCACGCCCCCGGCTTCGGGATAATGCCATCAACAGTCGACGGGGGAAAGGATGGGCGGGCTAGTGCCCGAAAACGAAACGGGCACCCCTTGGGGCGCCCGCGCGTTGTGCTATGCTTGTCGGCGGCAACGGGTCCGAAGCCCGCGCCGGAGATGATGCGCTCTCAGCATCCGTGGGTCTTGTACGCGGAGCGGTTGCCCTTGTACCAGATTACGCCGGATCGTCGTGAAGTGGCTCGAGAAGCCGTCTAGGCGCTCATTACTGAACGCATCCTGAAATACCATCAGCATCTCGTGCAGGACGGGTTCATTCCTGATCTGCGTGGTCAGTGTGCAAGCTGTTCATCGGCGGACGATATCTCTCGACAAGATCGTCTCGCACCTGAAATCCGGCTCTCCGCCTCCGATTCTGAGTCGGACATGAAGCTGGTCTGCGCCAAATTGCTTGACGGCGATTTCCCATGCCTGAGTTCCCCAAAGTGTGGCGCGGAGGCTTTTCGCGGAGCCGGCGAAGATCACTCGCGGGCCACCATGTCAAATCGCATCCAAAGCTGACCCCCTTTTCGCATCCAATTCCGACCCCTGTAGAGGCCTCTGATCGGTTGTCAGGGTTGATGGAGAAGAGGGTGTTCGCGGGGTCGTGGTCTGCGCGTCGCGAGTGCGGTGGTCAGTCCCTGCCGAAGCCTCGTGGTGGCTCGATGGCCTGGAGTTCGGAGAGGTCGAGTTCGCAGATCGCCTGCAACGCCTCGGCGGTGGCGCCTTCGTGCAGGCTGGTCGGCAGTGCCTCGAGCCAGGCGACGCATTGAGCCTGCACCGTCGTCAGTTCGGCGACGGCATCCCGCCAGCGCTGGATGCGGCTGCGTCGGTCGGCTGTGGGGCGGATGCGGGTGGCGGGCTTACCCGCGGCTTGGGCAGCCCGGTGGCGGGCCTGGCGTTCGGCATCGGTCATCGGCCTGTCGCCGATCGGCTTGCGCGGCATGCTCCACTCCGAAGCGTGACGTCACGATATCCGTTAGACGGCTTGCTCAGCTGCGGTTTTTGAATCGCCAGCTGGTGTTGCCGGTCTCGATGATATCGCAATGGTGGGTCAGGCGATCGAGCATGGCGGTGGTCATCTTGGCGTCGCCGAACACCTGGGGCCAATCGGCGAAGGCGAGATTGGTGGTGATCAGCAGCGAGGTGTTCTCGTAGAGTTTGCTGATCAGGTGGAACAGCAACTGGCCGCCGGGCTGGCTGAACGGCAGGTAGCCGAGTTCGTCGATGACGATGAGATCGTAGCGCAGCAGCTTCTCGGCCAGGCGACCGCTGCGGCCGGCGGCCTTTTCCTGCTCGAGCTGGTTGACCAGATCGACCAGATTGAAGAAGCGCCCCCTGGCGCGGGTGCGGATGACGGCCGAGGCGACGGCGATGCAGAGATGGGTTTTGCCGGTGCCGGTTCCGCCGATGAAGATCGCGTTGCGCTTGGCGTCGAGGAAGGCGCCGGTGGCGAGTTCGCGCACCTGGCCCTCATCGACCGGCGTGTCGGCGAAGACGAACGTGTCGAGGTCTTTGAGGACCGGGAACTTGGCTCCGCCGATGCGATAGCTGATCGATCGGGCCTGACGGTGGGTGCGCTCGGCCCGGATCAGGCTGGCGATGAGGGGATAGATCTCGTCGCGCCGGGCCAGGCCCTTGCCGGCGATCTCGTCGAAGCTGGCGCGCATGCCGTAGAGCTTGAGTTCGGTCATGGCCTCGAGGATCTCATGGCGTTCCATCAGGCGACCTTCCTTATGCTGTCGTAGCGGCCACAATCGGCCATGGGTTCGATCTTCAGGCGCAGCGCATCGGGCGTGGTGATGCTGGGCGGCGCCGCCGGCTGCCGCTGGCGCGCCAGCACGGTCAGAATCACATCGCCGCTGGCGATGCCGGCCGCGAGCGCTTCGGCGCAGGCGGCCTCGACGGCAGCCAGCCCATGGTCGAGCACCGCGCCCAGCACTTTGACGAACTGACGATCGCCGTCGGCATGTGGCTTCAGCTTGGCGCGGACCTGGGCCAGGGCGGGCGGCAGGTCCCAGTCCTTGAACGGAGCGCCATTGCGCAAGGCGCCCGGCTTCTTCACCAGGACCGGCAGATAGTGCCAGGGATCGTAGATGATCTGGTCGTGCCGGAACTGGCGAGGGTGGTCGGCCACCACTTCGTCGTTGAACAGCACGACGATGCGCTCGGCGTGGGAGCGCACCAGCACCATCCGGCCGGCGGCCCGCGCGTCGACGCTGTAGCGGTTGTGATCGGCCATGATCAGGCAGGTGGTGGTGGCGCGCACCGCCTTCTCGACAAAGCCGTCGAACGGCCCGCGCAGCTCCATCAGGCTCGCCCGTTCGTCCTGGAACACCTCCCAGATCGTCCGGTCCTTGAACTCCGGGTGCTTGGTTCGTTTGGCGTAGGCGATGCACTGATCTTCCAGCCAGGCATTCAGCTCGGTCAGGCTCTTCACCCGCGGCTTGGGACGGAACAGCTGGTCGCGCAGATTGCCAACCTGGTTCTCGACCTGACCCTTCTCCCAGCCCGACGCCGGCGTGCAGGCCACCGGCTCGATCAGATGGTGCGAGCACATCTGCAGAAAGCGGCGATTGTACTGGCGCGCCTTGCCGATGAAGATCGCCTCCACCGCCGTCTTCATGTTGTCGTAGATGCCGCGCCGGCAGACCCCGCCATAGAAGACGAACGCCTTGTCGTGGGCGTCGAACACCAGCTCCTGGGTCTCGCGGAAATAGGCGCGCACGAACGGCATGCGGCTGTGCGACAGCTTCATGTGCGCCGCCTTGATCATCAGCGGCAGACCCTGAAGCGTGATCGTCTCGTGGCTCCAGTCGAACTGGTACGCCTCGCCCGGTGCAAAGCTCATCGGCACAAACGCCTGCGCCGGAACCCGCGCTCGTTCGTCCCGCCAAGCCTTGACGAAGCGATGCACGCTGTCGTGCGCGCCGTCATAGCCGCGCCCGCGCAACTCCTCGAACAGCCGCTGGGTCGAGCGGCGCTCCCGCCGAGGCAGCTTGGCTTCCTTCTCCAGGATCTCGGTCAGAACCTCGACCCAATCGCCCAGCTTCGGCGCCGGCTGCACGCCGCGCTCGTACTTGAACTCGGTCTCCTGGCCGCGGATCACTTTGCGCACCGTCGCCCGCGACACCGCAAGCGCCCGCACGATCTCCTTGATCGGCCGGCGCTGCTCGAAATAGGCGCGACGTATCTCGCCGATCAGGTCCACGCCAATCATCCCCCCACACCCTTCCCGGCCGCCAACGGCCAAAAGGAAGGGACACTGACACAACGTCAGAGGGGGTCAGGATTGGACGCGAAAACCGCCCCTCAGGGGGTCACTATTGCACGCGATTTTACACCGCCGACTTCGGCGATCGATTCGAGACGCGCTGCGACGTTCACGCCGTCGCCGTAGATGTCATCGCCCTCAACGATGACATCGCCGACATGCACGCCGATCGCGGAATGCCATGCGCTCGATCGTCGGCGACCCTGCGTTTCGCCGCGCCATTTCCTGCTGGACCTTAGCCGCGCAATCGACCGCTTCGACGATGCTCGGGAAACTCGGCGAGGATACCGTCGCCCATCAGCTTGACCACACGGCCGCGGTGGCGCGCGATCTCCGGCGTCCACACCTCGGCGCGGTGCCGCTGCACGGCTGCCAGAGTCGCCGTTTCGTCGGAGGCCATCATGCGGCTGTAGCCGGAGACATCGGCGGCGAGTATGGCGGCCAGGCGACGTTCCATGCGGCCTCCCTCCCTACGTCGAACCCGTGCAATTGGAGCCACTGGATGATCGCGCTGATGGTCTCGCGTGGCAACTCGACACGCTTGCCAAAGGTACGTGCCCATGTCGTTCGCCGACAGGTCAACGAGAAAAGGGGTGCGCAGCTTCAGGCGCCGGAATGCCTCACGGTTGTCGCATAGTGCGACGTCGTCCTCGCTGCCGCGATCGCCGACTTCGAACAGGCCCTTTGGAAGGCGCCGGCGCGCCAGATCGCGAAGGTCGGCGAAATCGAGCCTGCCATGAACGATCCGGCCCGCTAGACCGGTCGCAGATTCCAGAACAACGTGCTGGTGCACGGCACGAAGCCGGTGATAGTGCGGCGGAGCGCCGTGCGCTGTTGCCACATGCCCAACGGCACGCTCGGGGCATCCTGTATCGCCAGCTTTTTGTACTTCCAGGAACAGGCGCTGCCGCTCCGCCTCGTCGCCAGACGCCGTCCACGCTGCGACCAGGCGCTCCATCTCCGCGCTTTGGTACCAGCCAGTGTACCCACGCAGACCCAGGCCACGGGTGTAGAGATTTATCGCCGGATTAGTCATCGTTGGCGCGTCGGTGGCGGTGTGAAAGATGCTCCAGCCGCCTTTGTCGAGCGGCTCGCGAGATGTCCGCCGGTGCAGCAATGTGCCCCAGTCCATCTCCTGCAGATCGACGATCATGCCCAGCTTGGTCAGGAGATCGGCGGTGATCAGACCTTGCGATCGGATGAAGGCGTAGTCGGTGGGGTTGAGGATCACGACGCGCTCACCGGCATATCCGGCGTCGCGCAACGCCTGCTGCGCGCGGGCAAGATCCTTGGGCGGTTTCATCAGATCCGCGCCTACTTCCTCCACCCCCGGCAAGCCACACGTGAACATGGCATAGCAGGTGCGATACAGCGAAGGATCGGCGCCGACGATAGCCTGCATGTTGTCGTTCTGGTTGACCGCCGAGAGCACAGCGCGGCGCACCGCAGGCTTGTCGAAGGGTGGGTTCAGCACGTTGAAGCGGAGCATCATGCCGAGCCCGGACTTGTTCATGGGCACGACCGAGAGGTTGGGGTCCTTCGACAGCATCGGAACCAGATCGGCCAAGACATATTCCCAGGCGTCCACCTCGCCATTCTGCAAGGCTGCGGCGGCGGTGGAAGGATCGGGGATCACATGCCATTCGACGCGATCGTAAAACACGCGCTTGCCGCCCGCCGTCCAGTCGGCCGGCTCGGCGCGCGGGACGTAGCCGTCGAAGCGGGAATAGGCGACGAAACTGCCAGAGACGTATTCGTCCTTCATAAATCGGAACGGACCGGAGCCGACCATTTCAGTGATCTGGACGTTAGTATCGGTGCGTGCCAGCCGCTCCGGCATGATAAACAGCGGCACGCTGGTGGAATGCGACATGGCGACGAGCAGCGCACCCACCGGTCGCTTGAGGCTGATGCGGATGGTGCGGTCGTCGGTCGCCTCGATCGCGTCGAAGGCAGCGGCAACCGATTGGCCGAACGCATCGCGCTTGCTCCAGCGTTGAATGCTCGCGACGGCGTCAATGGCACGCACCGGCTCGCCATCGTGGAACTTCAGGCCCTCGCGCAGGCGGATCGTCCAGGTTCGCTGGTCGTCGGACACAGTCTGGCCCTCGGCCATCTGCGGCCGCGGCATCAGATTGGTGTCGGTGCCATATAACGTATCGAACACCAGGAAGCCGTGCTCGATCGTGACTTCGCCGGTGGTGGAGACCGGGTCGAGCACCGTCAGGTTCGCCTGCGGCGCAAACCGTAGCGTGCGTGCGGGCTGGGAAATGGCGGGCAGCGGCAGCGCCGCGGCGGCGGCACCGGCGAGCAGCCGGCGGCGGGTGGTGGCCATGGTGTCAGGTCCCGGCAGTCACGTGCACCGGCGGGATCGCCCCGAACCATTCGGGCTTGGCCGGCTCGATCTGCGCGGCGAGTTGCAGCAACAGGCCCTCAGCGCGGAAGTTTCCATAGAGTTGAAAACCGATCGGCAGCCGGTCGGTATCCAGCCCGGCCGGCAGCGATATAGCCGGCAGTCCGGTTTCGTTGCCCGGCATGGTGTATCGGCAGGCGTCCAGCAGCCGCTCCATCCAAACGTCGATATCGACTTCCCGCTCCAATGATAGACGGGCGGTGCGCTTCAGGCACGCGGATCGGCAGCGTGGGTGTCAGCAGCGCATCATACTTCTCCATGAAGCGGCCGAAGGCGCGGGTGATGCGGTTGCTGTTCGACATCATCCGCCAGACGTCGAGCTTGGTGTAGCGACTGTCGGCCTCGTACATGCGCCGCACCATCGGGCTCAGCAGGCGCGGCAATTCATCGAGACTGATGCCGCGTGCCTCGGCGGTCAGGCGCAGCTTATCCTGCGTGCCCAGGCACTGGAACGTGAAGT